>NZ_JAKJHZ010000001.1 GCF_021648885.1 Nocardioides potassii
TGGTCGTATTGGTGCCGCGCAGCTCGACCGCCTCGTCGCCGAGACGATCAAGAGGTTCGACCTCGCCCAGCCCGACCCCGCAGCCGATCCCGTGGACGGCTACCTGTCGGTCGATCCACGACACGTGACCCTGCACGACGACGACGTGCACTTCGCCGGCACCATGCGGTGGGAGGCCGAGCTCGGTATCGCCGACTCCCTCGACCTCGACCACGTGCTCTAGCACAAGGCTTCCGAGCAAAAGGCTCTCGGTTTCACCGACTCGCTGGACGTCCGCCGGGCGAAGGCCCTCGGTGACCTCGCCCGCACCCAGACCGCCCTCGACCTCGCCATGGGCATGGGTGGTGGTTTCGAGGCTCGCTCCGCTCGCACCTCAACCACCGAAGGAACTGACCTCCCGGCCGCTCGAGAACTAGTTCTCCACGTCCACTTCAACGCCTCGACCGTCGGCGAGCGGACCGTGTTCGGACCCACCGGTCGCATGGAGGGACGCCAGCGCCTGCTGCTGCTCGACCAGCTGAAGACCTGGTGCGGCGACTCCCGCACGAAGATCACGGTCAAACCGGTCGTCGACCTCAACGCACCACTGTCCGCACCCGGCTACGACATCTCCGACCGGATCCGCGACCAGATCGTCCTCCGCGACCAGACCTGCGTGTTCCCGTGGTGCACGAGACCCGCGCGGCGCTGCGACATCGACCACGTCATCCCGTTCGACCACCACACCGAAGCAGAAGGCCGACCGCAACCCGGCCCCACCGCCACCTGGAACCTCGCACCGCTGTGCCGACACCACCACCGCCTCAAGACCCATACGGCGTGGCGTTACGACATGACGTCCAACGGGGTCTTCGAGTGGACCAGTCCCCACGGTCATCGCTACCGACGCAGCGCGACGGGCACCACTGCGATCGATGGCGGCCTCGACCACCACGACCGACCTGCCGGCGACCCACCCGACGACGTCCCGCCCGGCATCCGACGGCCCCGTCGACGATGACCCCGCCCCACACCCCGCCAGTCCTCATCATGGCGGGGCCACAGGCGTGCTTAGCTCCGTCCTGGTCTCTCAGCAGGGGACGATCATCGGGTCGTCACGAACCGAGCGATCCACCGAGATCACGAAGTCGACGGACCACGTGTCATCGGTCTTCAAGCGGGTAGCGGCGAGGGGAGTGCCGTCCTGATGGCAGATCGGCGTAGCCGGTGCCGTCTTCAACACCTGCACCAGATAGACGTTGGCCTCAGGAGTGAGATCACTGCAGAGAGCGGGGACGTTCCGCGCGGCGTCCACGAGCAACGGCCCTCGCGCGTCACACAGGTTGTCGCCTTCCCCGGACCGAACCACGACGTCGACCCAGCTGCCCCTGTCGTCCTGCGAGGACCGGGCGTAGACCACGTCATCACCGGCGGCGCCGATGCGATCGTAGCCCGCGGGAGCTGGCGCCCGGCCTGAGCATGCTGAGGACACGAGCGCGATGCCCGCAACCACCCAGCAGATCGGCAGGCGACGAGCACTCGGCATTCAGGCACACTAGGCGATGGAGGTCGTCCCGAATGCTCAGTCCTCGGCGGCTTCCCAGCTCACCAGCCCGACCGTGTTGCCCTCGGAGTCCTTGATGAACCCCTGCCACTCGTCGTGGCCGGCTGGGCCGAGGTCGTCGGAGTCGTGCCGGAAGATCACGTGCGGCTCGGACGTGATCTCGATGCCCTCGGCCCGCAGCTCCTCGATCGCCTCGCGGACCGACGGCACCCTCAGGTAGATGAAGGACGACGGCGCCACGCGGTCGAGCAGGAGTCGCGTCGACCCGAGCGAGAAGAACACCAGCCCCGGCGGGTCGAAGGTCGCCACCGGGTCGGCACCCAGCAGGCGGCTGTAGAAACGGGACGCGCGCTCGAGGTCCTCTGCGCGCTGGGCGATCTGGACGAGCTCCATGGGCTGATGGTGCACCCGGTCAGCCCATCTGCGCATCCGGCAGCACCGGTCCCGCGGCCGCGGTCGGACGCCCGAGCCCGGCGACGGCGCCGAGGACGAGCACGATCCCGACGATCGCGACCGGTCCGAGCGCCTCGCCGAGGACGACCGCCGCGACGACGGCGGCCGTGACGGGCTCGACCAGGCTGGCCGTGACGGCGGTGCTCGGCGCGACGACGCGCAGCCCGGAGTAGAGCAGGACGTAGGCCAGCGCCATCGTCAGCGCGCCGAGGTAGAGCAGCCACGCCAGCGCAGCCGCGTCGGTCGTGACGAGCGGTCCGTCCGCGACGGCCAGGCAGGGCAGGAGGACCGCCGCCCCGACGAGCGTCATCCCGCTCGTCAGCACCAGCGGCGACGACGTACGGCTCACCGACCCGCCCGCCACCGTCGTGAGGGCGTAGGTCGTCCCCGACGCGACGGCGAGCAGCACCCCGGCGACCGGGGCGGGGCCGGTCGCCGACTCGTGCCCTGCGAGGCTGACGAGCACCAGTCCGACGAGCGCCGCTCCGAGCGCGCCGAGCCGCGACGGCGCCGGGGGCCGGCGGTCACGGACCGACTCGAAGACGGTGAGCAGCACCGGCGCCAGACCGAGGCTGACGACGGTCGAGACGGCGACGCCGACCTGGGTGACCGACACGAAGTAGAAGCCCTGGTAGGCCGCCGTACCGGCCCCCACGGCCAGCAGCCGACGCGGGTGCCGGCGCGCGAGGTCGACGAGCTCGCCACCTCGTCGCAGGGCGAGGACCGCGACGAGCAGGACCGCGGCGGCGATCGCCATCCGCCACGCGCTGATGGTCACGGGCGAGAGCGGCTCGTGCTCGCGGATGAGCTGCACCGCCAGCCCACCCGTGCCCCACAGCACGCTCGCCGCGCCGACCTCGAGCAGGCCGCGCACGTGGGACCGGTCGCTCATGGGCCGGAGTCTGTCAGCGCGCACGACTGGCGACACCCGGGTTTCGAGCGCTGACACCTAGGGTGTGGCGCATGTCGTCATCTCAGCAGGCAGGGGGCCGCGTCCTCGTCACGGGCGGCGCCGGCTTCATCGGCACGACCCTGGCCCGTCAGCTCGCGGACGCCGCCGAGCAGTGGGTCGTCCTGGACAACCTGCACCCGCAGGTGCACCCCGGCTCGCAGCCGCCGGCGGACCTCCCGGACTCCGTCGACCTCCGCGTCGGTGACGTGACGAGCGCCGACGACCTCGACGCCGTCGTCGCCGACCTGCGCCCCGACACCGTCGTGCACCTGGCCGCGGAGACGGGGACCGCGCAGTCGCTCTCCGAGAGCACCCGGCACGGCATGGTCAACGTCGTCGGCACGACCCAGCTGCTCGACGCGTTCACCCGCGCCGGCCACGTGCCCGGCCACTTCGTCCTCACCAGCTCCCGCGCGGTGTACGGCGAGGGGGTGTGGCGCAACCCGGACGGGACCACCTTCCAGCCCGGCCTGCGCACCCACGCGCAGCTCGAGTCCGGGAAGTGGGACCACGGCGACGGGGCCGCGCATGTGCCCAACACGGTGGCCGGCACCCACCCCAACCCGATCAACGTCTACGGCGCGACCAAGCTCGCGCAGGAGCAGATCCTCGCGGCGTGGACCGGCTCGCACGACACCCGCCTGTCCGTGCTGCGCCTGCAGAACGTCTACGGCCCGCGCCAGTCGCTGTCCAACCCCTACACGGGCATCGTGTCCCTCTTCTCGCGGCTGGCGCGCGAGGGCCAGTCGATCCCGCTCTACGAGGACGGCGAGATCACCCGCGACTTCGTCTACATCGACGACGTGGTCAGCGCGCTCGTCGCCGCGATCGCGCACAAGCCGGCCGACCACATGCGGACCGTCGACGTCGGCAGCGGCGTGCGCACCACGATCGGTGACCTGGCCCGCGAGGTCGCCCGCTACCACTCGGCGCCCGAGCCGCACGTCACCGGCCAGTACCGCGACGGCGACGTCCGGCACGCCTCCTGCACCGTCGAGGACACGATCCGCTCGCTCGACTGGCAGCCGCGCGTCAGTCTGCGCGACGGCGTCGCCGGGCTCCAGGAGTGGATCGCGACCCAGCTCGACTGAGACGGGCTCGGGTCGCCCGGCGGCTCGCCCGTAGGGTCTCCTTCCATGACCGAGACCCCTGCCGGCCTGCCCTCTGTGGGTGACCTCCTGGAGCAGATCCAGGGGTACGGCGCGTGGGCGGTCATCCGGCGCAAGGCCTCCCCGACGGCGGGCCTCGTCGGCGGCACGCCGCACGAGGTCGCCTCGTTGCTCGACATCCCGCTGGAGACCGGCGCGCCCGAGCCCGGGCGCAGCGCGGACCGGCTGGTCGCGGTGCCGTTCCGGCAGGTGCGCGAGCGCGGGTTCGCCGCCATCGACGACGACACCCCGCTGACCGTGGTCGACCTCGAGGTGGAGCACGAGGTGCCGGTCGACGAGCTGCTCGCGGCGCTGCCGGACGTCCCCGTCGAGTTCGCCGACCGAGGCGGCTTCGCGACGTCCGACGAGGACTACGGCAAGGTCGTCGAGGCGATCATCCGCGACGAGATCGGCCAGGGCGAGGGCGCCAACCTCGTCATCGGCCGGCACTACCGCGCGGTCGTCGCCGACTGGGACGCGACGAAGGCGCTCACCGTCCTGCGTCGGCTGATGGAGCGCGAGCGCGGGGCGTACTGGACCTTCTGCTTCTTCACCGGCGAGCGCTTCCTGATCGGCGCGAGCCCCGAGCGGCACGTTTCGGTGCGCTCCGGCGACGTCCGGATGAACCCGATCTCCGGGACCTTCCGCGTCGCCGGGAAGTCCGAGGACGAGCTCAAGGCCGGCCTCATGGAGTTCCTCGCCGACGAGAAGGAGGTCTTCGAGCTCTTCATGGTGGTCGACGAGGAGCTCAAGATGATGTGCGACATCTGCCACGAGGGCGGCCAGGTGCTCGGGCCGTTCCTCAAGCCGATGACGCACCTGATCCACACCGAGTACCTCCTCGCCGGCCGCTCCGACCGCGACCACCGCGAGATCCTGCGCGACACGATGTACGCCGCCACGGTGACCGGCGCGCCGGTCGAGAACGCCTGCCGCCTGATCGCCGACTACGAGCCCGAGGGTCGTGGCTACTACGGCGCCGCGCTCGCGCTGTTCGGTCGCTCGCCCGACGGCACGCCGACGATGGACAGCCCGATCCTGATCCGCACCGCCGACGTGTCGACGTCCGGGGAGCTCAAGGTCACCGCGGGCGCGACGCTGGTGCGCGACTCCGACGCCGCCTACGAGGTCGCGGAGACCCGGGCGAAGGCCGGCGGCATCCTCAGTGCCTTCGGCCTGGCGCCGGCGGCGACCTCCGACGGCGCGGACATCGCCGAGCTCGCGCGGGACGAGGACGTCGTACTGGCGCTGGGCACGCGCAACCAGCGGCTCTCCCGCTTCTGGCTGACCGACCAGGCGGGCGAGCCCGCCGACCCGTCGCTGGCCGGGAAGTCCGTGGTGATCCTGCACGGCGAGGACGACTTCGTGAACATGCTCGTCCACGTGCTCGGCGTCTTCGGCATGACCGCGCGCGTGGTGCGCCACGAGGACTACGCGACCGGTGCCTTCGACGGCGCCGACCTCGTCATCGTCGGTCCCGGTCCGGGCGACCCGCGCGAGGGGGACCACCCCAAGATCGCCGCCTTCCGCCGCGCCGTCGACGACCTGCTCGCCGCGGACCAGCCGTTCCTCGCGGTCTGCCTCGGCCACCAGACGCTGTGCCAGCGGCTCGGGCTGGACCTCGGCTACAAGGACGTCGTGTTCCAAGGCACGCAGTCGCCGGTGCGACTCGATGGCCGCACCGAGCGCGTCGGCTTCTACAACACGTTCGTCGGCCGGGTGCCGTCCGGCCACGCCCTGCCCGACGGCGTACGAGTGGAGGCGGACGAGGCGACGGGCGACATCCACGCCATCGTCGGCCCCCACTACCGCGGCATCCAGTTCCACGCCGAGTCGATCCTCACCGAGAACGGCTACGACCTGTTGCATGCTGCAGTGCGCGACCTGCTCCGCTGAGCGGCGCGCGGCAAAGTAGAGTCATGCACTAGACATTGGCTCGGGACACCACGGGGGACACGTGAAGCAGCTCGTACGCGGGTGGGCAGGGTTCTGCCTGCTCACCCTGATGGTCGGCGCATCCATGGCGGCACCGGTCGGCCCACCGCGGGCCGCGGCGGTGCGCGCGACCGCGGACACGCGGCCCAACGTCGTCGTGGTGATGCTCGACGACTTCTCGATGGACCTCGTCCAGACGATGCGGTCGGTGCAGAAGATGCGCAAGGCGGGGGCGTCCTACCCGCACTCGTTCGTCACCGACTCGCTGTGCTGCGTCTCGCGATCGAGCTTCTTCACCGGGCAGTACCCCCACCAGACCGGCGTGCGGACCAACACCAGCAACCAGGGGCAGTCGGGCCTCGGCGGCTGGCCGGCCTACCTCGCCAACGGCAACCCCGGGCGCGCCTTCAACGTGCGGCTGCAGGAGTCGGGCTACACGACCGGGTTCGTCGGCAAGTTCCTCAACGAGTACGAGTGGTCGCCGGGCCGCGCCCTCCCGCCGGTGGTGCCGGGCTGGTCGACCTTCAACACCGTCTTCGGCTCGGCCTACGACGGCTGGGACTTCGCGAGCACCTCGGTGACGGACGGCAAGCTGCGGCTGGTGCAGCACGACGCGCCGCCCGCGAGCGCGAGCGACAGCGCGAAGGACAAGGCCTACGCCGGCACGGTGATCGGCGACCTCGCGATGGAGTTCCTGACCGCGAACGAGGCCGCCGCGGCGCCGTACTTCCTCGAGGTCGCGCTCTACGCGCCGCACAACCGCACGCAGCCGGAGGGCCACTACGCGGACGACGCGCTCTTCCCGCCGATGTTCCGCGACCGCACCGGCGACCGCAGCTGCGGCCGGGTGGCGTGCCGCAAGCTCACCGCCGCCGACCTGCCCGGCTTCGGCGACCCCGCGAAGGACAACCGCCCCCGCACGGCCGGCGGCAAGCGGGCGCGGGCATGGAACACCGGCCGGCCGCTGTCGCGGGCCCTCGCCGTCCGCGACCTGCGCGACCGCGCGCGGATGTCGCAGTCCGCCGACCGCCTGATCTCGAGGATCCTCCGGACGGTCGGGCCGGACACCTACGTCGTGCTCACCTCCGACAACGGCTTCCACCTGGGCCAGAACGGCCTTGGCCGGGGCAAGGGGACGGCGTACGACACCGACGTGCGGGTGCCGTTGCTCGTCACCGGTCCGGGCGTGGTCCCCGGGCAGCGCCGGGAGGTCACCAGCAACATCGACCTCGCGCCGACCTTCGAGGAGCTGGCCGGCCTGTCGCCCGCGGCGTACCGCAGCGGGCTGTCGCTGGTGCCGACCTTCACGCAGCCCGCCCTGGTGCGCCAGTCCTACGCCTTCCTCGAGCACACCCAGCAGACCCTCACCGGCGGCGACCCCGACGCCGCCTTCACCGGGTCGGAGCTCGACCGGATCCCGTCCTACACCGCGGTCCGCAGCCGGCTGGCCCTGCTGGTGCGCCTCGACCTCGACCCGCGCGCGAAGCGGACGTCGTGGGGCTACGAGTACTACAGCTACCGCAAGGACCGCTGGGAGCGGCGCAACGCCTTCGCCAGCCCGAAACGCAAGCCCGAGGTCGACCTGCTGATGGCGAAGCTGGCGGCCTTCGACACGTGCCGCGAGACCGGCGCGCAGCCGCTCGCCGAGGCGTGTCGCGGGGTGCGGAGGTAGCACTACTGTCTGGCGCGTGACGCCGGACGTGATCGTGGTCGACCACCACGACTCCTACACGTGGAACCTGGTGCACCTCGTCGCCGCCGTCACCGGCGTCCTGCCCCGCGTCGTGCAGCACGACGAGGTGGAGCCCGACGACGTGCTGCGCCACTCCCACGTCGTGCTCTCGCCCGGGCCCGGGCACCCCGCGGTCGCCGCCGACTTCGCGGTCGGCACGGCGGTGCTGCAGGCCGGCACCCGGCCGGTGCTCGGCGTGTGCCTGGGCATGCAGGGACTGGTGACGTCGTACGGCGGTGAGGTGGCGCGGCTCGCGCCCGCGCACGGGGACGTCGCGACGATCCGCCACGACGGGGCGGGCGTGTTCGCCGGGCTGCCGCAGGACTTCGACGCGGTGCGCTACCACTCGCTGGGCGCTGTCGTGCTGCCGCTCGCGCTGGTCGCGACGGCGTGGAGCGAGGACGGCGTCGTGATGGGCGTGCGCCACCGCGACCTGCCGCTGGAAGGCGTGCAGTTCCACCCGGAGTCGGTC
The DNA here is from genome assembly GCF_021648885.1 of Nocardioides potassii. Taxonomy (GTDB): domain Bacteria; phylum Actinomycetota; class Actinomycetes; order Propionibacteriales; family Nocardioidaceae; genus Nocardioides; species Nocardioides potassii. The sequence goes on from NZ_JAKJHZ010000001.1 coordinate 8,236, forward strand.
CTGTCCGCCCACGGAGCGTCGCTCGTCAGGAACTTCCTCCGGTGAGCCTCGACGAGGCGACCTCCTTCTTCCTCGACGTCGCCGCCCAGCACGACCGCTGCTTCTGGCTCGACGGCGGTGGCGCCCGCGACTGGTCGGGCCGGCGGTCCATCATCGGGTGGCTCGCGGACCACAACGAGTCCCTGTCGTGGTCGGCCGCCCGGCGCGAGGCGACCCTCCACGTCGGCGGGACGTCAGCGGTGGTGGGCGACGACGTCTTCGCCGTCCTGGAGGCGCGGATGCGCGCGGGCGAGCAGTGGTTCGGCTACCTCGGCTACGCCTCGCGCCCCGACCTCCCGGCCGAGCCCGACCCGCTCCTCCCCGACGCCGTCTGGATGCGCCCCACCGCGGTGCGGGTCTTCGAGCACGCGGCTCGGTGGGAGTCACCGCTCGAACGGGGACTCCCTCGCGATCCGGCCGTTGCAACGCCCCGACCGCGCAAGACTTCGCACGTCGATGGGTCGCCCGGGGCTCCTGAGGCGTACGCCGATGCCTTCGCCCGCGTCCAGGAGCACCTGCACGCGGGCAACTCCTACGAGGTCAACCTCACCCACCGGCTGACCCTCGCCGACGACCTCGACCCGGTGACGGCGTACCTCCGGCTGCGCGAGCTCAACCCCGCGCCGTACAGCGGTTTCCTCCAGCACGACGTCGACGGCGCGCGGGCGTGGCTGCTGTCGAGCTCGCCGGAGAGGTACGCCCTGGTGACCGGCGACCGGCACCTCGAGACCAAGCCGATCAAGGGCACGACGCCACGCGGCGCGACGCCCGAGGAGGACGAGGCATTGCGGGACCGGCTGGCCGCGGACCCCAAGACGCGGGCCGAGAACCTGATGATCGTCGACCTGCTCCGCAACGACCTGTCGATGGTGTGCGAGGTCGGCTCGGTCGAGGTCCCGGCCCTGATGCAGGTCGAGTCCTACGCGTCGGTCCACCAGCTCGTCTCGACGGTCCGCGGGCGGCTGCGCGACGGCGTGACGACGGTCGGCGCCCTGCGCGCTCTGTTCCCGGCGGGCTCGATGACCGGCGCCCCCAAGCTCCGCACGATGGAGATCATCGGGGAGGTCGAGGCGACGCCGCGAGGTGTGTACGCCGGCGCGTTCGGCTGGATCAGCGGCGACGGCCCGGCCGACCTCGGGGTCGTCATCCGGTCGCTGACGACCGACGGCAGCGGCACCTGGCAGCTCGGCACGGGCGGCGGGATCACCGTCCGGTCCGACGTCGACGAGGAGTGGGCCGAGTCGGAGTGGAAGGCCGAGCGGCTGCTGCGGGTGTTCGACCGACCTTCGTGACCGAGTCCTACGGTTCGTTGCCCAGATCTCGGCTGACAACCGTTGCGGTCACCGGATATCCGGTGACTCCAGAGATGCCGCCAGAGCCTCGACCCCCGGCAGCCACAGCGCGAACCGCGCCCCGCCGTCGGGCGACTCGGAGACCATGATCGAGCCGCCGTGGCGGTCGACGACCTGGCGCACGATCGCCAGCCCGAGCCCCGAGCCGGGCATCGCGCGCGACTCCTCGGAGCGGAAGAACCGCTCGAAGACGTGGGGCCGGTCGGCCTCGGCGACGCCGGTGCCCTGGTCGTCGACGACCAGCTCGCCGCCGGAGAGCCGCACGGTGACGGTGCCGCCGGGCGGGCTCCACTTGGAGGCGTTGTCGAGCAGGTTCGTCACCGCACGCTCGAGGCTGCTGGCGTCTCCGACGACGAGCCACGGCTGGGTGGCCACGTCGAAGGAGATGCCCTGCGCGCGGCGCCGTACGCGCGTCACCGCCCGGTCGACGACGTCGGCCAGGTCGACCTGCGCGACGACGTGGGTCATCGGCTCGTCGCGCGCGAGCTCGACGAGGTCGCCGACGAGCGCGCTGAGCTCCTCGATCTGCCCGCGGACGTCGTCGAGCAGCTCGAGCCGCGCCTCCTGCGGCAGGTTGGCGTTGCCCTCGGCCTGGCGCAGCAGGTCGAGGTTGGTGCGCAGCGACGTGAGCGGCGTACGGAGCTCGTGGCTCGCATCGGCGACGAGCCGCCGCTGTCGGTCGCGCGAGGCCCCGAGCGCGAGCAGCATCTGGTTGAAGGCCGTGGCCAGCCGGGCCACCTCGTCGTCGCCCTCGATCCGCAGCGGCCGCAGGTCCTCGGTCTCGGCGATCCGCTCCACCACCTGCGTGAGGCGGCGCACGGGCCTCAGCCCGTTGCGCGCGACGAGCCACCCGGCCAGCAGCGCGGCGAGCAGGCCGAGCGCGCCGAAGACGAAGAGGACGCCGCCGAGCTTGCCCAACGTGCGCTCGGTCTCGGTCAACGGCTGCGCGAGGATCAGCGCCTGCCCGCTCCCGGCGCGCACGGTCGCGACGCGGTAGCGCTCGCCCTCCCGCGTGACGAGCGTACGGACGACCGACTCGCGCTGCCCGGTGACGACGTCGTACTCCGGCTGCCCGAGCGTGAACGACGGCGGGTCCGTGCCCGTGATGCCGTCGCCCTCGGAGTTGATCAGGATGATCCGGATGTCGGCGGCGCCGAGCAGCCACGACGGGATCTGCCCCGTCGCGACCCCCGACAGGGTCGTGGAGGCCGTGGCGCGGTGGGCCCGGTTGAGCAGCGACTGGTCGAGCGAGCTGACGAGCTGCTGGCGCATCACGACGTACGCCGTCAGCGACAGCATCGCGATCGAGACGCCGAGCGCCAGGGTGGTGAGGACCGCGACGCGCGACGCCAGCGACCGTCGGTAGTGCCACCCGCCGCGGGCGAGGGCCTCGTCAGGCCGCACGGGTCCTCATGCTTCCTTGAGCACGTAGCCGACGCCACGCACCGTCTGGATCAGCCGCGGCTCGCCGTCCGCCTCGGTCTTGCGGCGCAGGTAGCCGACGTAGACCTCGAGCGAGTTGGCGCTCGTCGGGAAGTCGTAGCCCCAGACCTCCTCGAGGATGAACGACCGGTCGAGCACCCGGCGCGGTCGGCGCAGGAACATCTCCAGCAGCGTGAACTCCGTGCGGGTCAGCTCGATCGGCCGCCCGCCGCGCGACACGTCGCGGCTCGACACGTCCATCGTCAGGTCGGCGAAGCTGAGCACCTCGCCGTCACCCTCCTCGTCCGGCACGACGCGGCGCAGCAGCGCGCGCAGGCGCGCGAGCAGCTCCTCGAGGGCGAACGGCTTGGTGAGGTAGTCGTCGGCACCGGCGTCGAGCCCCTCGACCCGGTCGCCGACGGCGTCACGGGCGGTGAGCACGAGGATCGGTACGTCGTTGCCGGCCGCGCGCAGCGCCCGCGTGGTCTCGATCCCGTCGAGGCGCGGCATCATCACGTCGATCACCACGACGTCGGGGTGCTGGGCCCCGACCGCGACCAGGCCCTCGGCCCCGTCGGCGGCGAGCACCACGTCGTAGCCGTTGAACTCCAGCGACCGGCGCAGCGAGTCGCGCACCGCGCGGTCGTCGTCGACGACGAGCACGCGTGACTTGGTCTCGGACACGGGCCAAGGATGCCACCGACGCCTGAGCCGGTCCTGAGAAGCGCGAGCGCTCAGGCGTACGGCGCCGCGAGGCGCAGGTCGTCGACGAGCGCGCCGAACGCCTCGTCGTACCCGTCCTCGCCGCGCAGGCGCAGGACCGCGGACGGGTGGGTGGTCACCACGACGACGTGGCCCGGCTCCTCGAGCAGGTGGCCGCGTGCCTCGCCGATCTTCACGGTCCGGCCCAGCACGGCCCGCGCGGCGGTGGCGCCCAGGGCGACCACGACCGCGGGCTCGACCCCGGCGAGCTCGGCCTGCAGCCACGGGTGGCAGGCGGTGACGTGACGGACGTCGGGCTTCTGGTGGATGCGTCGCCTGCCGCGCTCGGTGAAGCGGAAGTGCTTGACGGCATTGGTCAGGTAGGTCGCTTCCCGGTCGATGCCGGCCGCGACGAGCGCCTCGTCGAGCACCCGGCCCGCCGGACCCACGAAGGGTTCACCGGCCAGGTCCTCCTGGTCGCCCGGCTGCTCGCCCACGAGCATGATCCGGGCGCCCGGCCCACCGGTGGAGAAGACCACCTGCGTGGCCGGCTCCCACAGCTCGCAGCCGCGGCAGTCCTGTGCGGCCGCCTCCAGCTCGTCGACCTCGCGCGACTCCGGGACCCACGGGCTGGCGTCGGTGCTCATCACCCCACCATGGCCCGATGGGTCGGGGTGGCGGGCCAGCCCGAGGGGTGGTCCGGCGTCCTGGACGTGGCTGGACGTGGCCGGACGTGGCTGGACGTGGCCGGACGTGGCTGGATGTGTGGCTAGATGTAGCGCGTCGCGATCGCACCGGCGCGCGCGCCGTAGCTGCCGCCGAACATGCACGCGTGCACCAGGAGCGGGAAGAGCTGGTAGAGCCCGAGCCGGTCCTCCCACCCGTCGGTGAGCGGGTGGACCTCGTCGTAGGCCGCCACGACCCGCGGCAGGTGGGTGAGGCCGAACAGGTGCAGCATCGCGAGGTCGACCTCCCGGTGGCCGCCGTAGGCCGCCGGGTCGATGACGTGGATGGCGAGGTCCTGGCCCCAGAGGCAGTTGCCGTTCCAGAGGTCGCCGTGCAGGCGTGCGGGAGGCTCCTCCGGCACGAGCTCCGTGAGCCGCCCCACGACGGCCTCGACCACGGCCGCGTCACCGTCGGTGATGGCCCCGCGGTCGCGCGCGAGCTTGAGGTAGGGGAGCAGCCGGCGGACGGCGTAGAACTCCGCCCACGACCCCGCGGTCCTGTTCGGCAGCGGCAGCCGGCCGATGAAGCCGTCGTGGTCGAGGCCCCACCCGTCGGCGCCGGCGGCGTGGGTCCGGGCGAGCTGCTGGCCGAAGGTCGTGGCCGACTCGGGCGGCGTCTTCGAGCCCTGCTCCACCCACGCGAGGATCACGCAGTCCTCCGCGGCGGCGAGGAGCTCGGGGACCGGGACCCCGTCCTCGACCTCGGAGAGCCAGCGCAGGCCCGCCGCCTCGGCCTCGAAGAAGCCGTCGGGCGCGTGCGGCAGGGTCTTCATCAGTGCCGTCTGGCCGCTGGACAGGCGCAGCCGGGTCGCGGTGGCGATGTCACCGCCCGCCACGGGCGACGTCGCGACCACCGCCGCCCCGAGGAGCTCCTCGGCGCGCCTGGCCACCAGGGGCTGACGAGCCATCAGGCGTCCCCGCGGGACGTCGCCAGCGCATCCGGGAGGGCACGCACGATGGCCTCGCTCGTGCGCTCGACCATCGCCAGCACCTCCTCGAAGCCGTCGGTCCCACCGTAGTACGGGTCCGGCACCTCACTACCCCGGTCGACCGGATCGAAGTCGCGCAAGAGCCCGACGCGGTCCGTGCGCCCGCCGACGTCGGCGAGGTTCTGCTCGTCCATCACCAGCACCACGTCGTACGCCTCGGGCCAGGTGGTGTCCCACTGGCGCGCGCGGTGCCGCGTCGGGTCGTAGCCCGCGGCACGGAGCGTCTGCGCGGCGCGGGGGTCCATCGGGTTGCCGACGTGCCAGCCGCCGGTGCCGGAGGACGCGACCTCGACGACGTCGTCGAGGCCCGCGTCCGCGATCCGCTGCTCGAGCACGACGTGGGCCGTGGGGGAGCGGCAGATGTTGCCGAGGCAGACGAGGGCGATGCGGTAGCGGTTCGGGGTGCGCGGGGCGGGGGAAGGGGGGAGGGCAGGTGCTGCACCGGCATCAGTCCCGCGCGGGCAGCGCCGTCCGGACGCCCCACCCGACGATGGTCACGATGATCGCGCCGATGAGCGCGTTCCAGAAGCCCTCGACGTGGAAGCCGAGGTCGAACGCGTCGGCGAGCCGGGCGGTCAGCAGCAGCATCAGGGCGTTGATCACCAGCAGCAGGAAGCCGAGCGTGAGGATGATGAACGGCAGCGAGATCAGCTTGATGACAGGCTCGATGAACGTCGACACGAGCCCGAGGATCAGCGCCACGACGAACAGCGGGACGATCTTGTCCTGCACCTCCGCCTGGCCGTTGGCGGGGCCGTCGAACCGGATCCCGTCGAGCAGCCAGGCCGCCACGGCCAGCCCGGCGGCATAGGTCAGCAACCACGTCACGAAGCGCATGTCACGACAGTATCGGGGCTAGCCTCACCGCCGTGGTGAGCATCGGAGGCACGGGCGTGATGGTGCTCGGGGCCCTGGCGGCGGCGGTCGTCGCCGGGCTCGTCGCGCTGGCGCTGCGCCCCCGGCTCGGTACGACGACCGCCGTGGCGCTCGCCGGGCTGGGGTGGTCGCTGGTCGCGATCGCGCTCGTCACGCTCGTGCCCACCCGCCCCGACGTCGGGATCGTGCCGGCGGAGGGCCGCAGCGAGTCCTGTTCGTGGGACTACGGCGGTCCGTCGGGAGGCGCCTTCGAGGTCCTCGGCCTGGACCAGCGCACCCTCAACGTGCTGCTCTTCGTGCCCGCCGGCCTCTTCCTCGTGCTGGCCGTCGGCCGGTGGTGGTCCGGCGTCCTGCTCGCGCCGGTCGGCCTCCTCGCGCTGGCGGCGTACAGCCTCGGGATCGAGCTCACCCAGCTCCAGCTCGCCCGCCTCGACCGGGCCTGCGACGTCACCGACCTGGTGGACAACGTCCTGGGCGCCGGGATCGGCTTCGTGGTCGGCGTGCTGCTGCTGCCGGTGCTGAAGCCGTGGCGCGGACGCCTCACTAGGGTGCGGACATGACCTCGCCCCAGCCCCGGCCCAACGTGCTCGCCATCCCCGCGTACGTCGCCGGCAAGCCGCCCGTCGCTCGTGAGGGACTGACCTCCTACAAGCTCTCGTCCAACGAGAACCCGTATCCGCCGCTGCCCGGCGTGCTGGAGGCGGCGACCGAGGCGGCGGCGCAGATGAACCGCTACCCCGACATGGGCAGCACCGCGCTCTACGCCGCGCTCGGCGAGGCGATCGGCGTCCCGGTCGACCACCTCGCCGCAGCGACCGGCTCGGTCGGCCTGATCTACCAGCTGGTCAACGCGTTCTGCGAGCCGGGCGACGAGGTCGTCTACGCCTGGCGCTCGTTCGAGGCCTACCCGATCGCCGTCACCGCGGGCGGCGCGACGAGCGTGCAGGTGCCTCTCGCGACCGACGGTCGCCACGACCTCGACGCCATGGCCGCGGCGGTCACCGACCGCACGAAGGTCGTGATCGTCTGCACGCCCAACAACCCCACCGGCCCGGCCGTGACGCAGCGTGACCTCGACGCGTTCATCGCGAAGGTCCCCACCCACGTGGTGGTCGTGGTCGACGAGGCCTACCTGGAGTTCGTGCGGATGGACGACGCCATCGACGGCGTCGCGACCTACCGGCGCCACGACAACGTCGTGCTGACGCGCACGTTCTCCAAGGCCTACGGCCTGGCCGGCTTCCGAGTGGGGTACGCCGTCGCCCCCGCGCCGCTGGCCGCCGCGCTGCGCGCGGTCTCGCTGCCGTTCGGGGTCAGCCACGTCGCGCAGGCCGCCGCGATCGCGTCGCTCGCCGCCTCCGACGAGCTGATGGCGCGGGTCGAGGACCTCGTCGCGCGGCGCGCCGACCTCGTCGCCCGACTGCGCGAGGTGGGCTGGGACCTGCCCGACGCGCAGGGCAACTTCGTCTGGTTCCCGCTCGGCGACCGGGCGCTCGACTTCGCCGCGGCGTGCGGCGAGCTCGGCATCTCCGTGCGCCCCTTCGCCGGCGACGGTGTCCGGGTCAGCATCGGCGAGACCGAGGCCTTCGACCGCGTCGTCGAGGTCGCCGCGCGCTTCGCCTCCTGACCTGATCGGCGACGGGAGACGCGCAGGCATTGGTCGGCCGCACGGGGCTGCGCCACGCTCGCCGGCCGAGGTGACCGGCAGCATCGCCCGCGCGTCTGCGACGACTTCCGTCGGTCAGTCCGACAGGCGAGCGACCAGGCACGGGCCGCCCTCGTAGATCCCGCCGTCGATGTCGAGCGCCAGCCCGCCGCAGTAGAGCCGGGGTTCGTCGTAGGAGTCGACGCGCACCCCGAACAGGTCGCCGATGATGCTGTGCCCGTGGACGATCCGCTGGCCGCCCAGGGCGCGTAGCAGCCGGCGGGCGGCGAGCGGCCCCGCGCTGCCGGCGTACTCGTGGCGCTGGGCCAGGGCCACGAGCACGTCGAACCACGCGACGGGGTCGTCGTCGCCCAGGATCGCGCGGACCGTGTCGTTGACCTGCTCGACGGTGCTGCCCCACCGGAGGTACTGCGTGGTGTCGGAGTGCATCAGCAGGTGGTCGCCGTCGAGCCCGACGGCGGGCAGACCGGCGAGCCAGGCGAACAGCTCGTCGTCGATCCCCGCCTGGTCGCTGTCGAGGCCGCCGTTGCGCGACCAGATCGACTCGAAGGTGCGCACCACGCCGCGGTGCACGACGGGGGTGTCCCCGAAGCGCCGCATCCCCAGCGCGATCACCTCGTGGTTGCCGAGCACGGGCTGCACGGCGCCGCCCGACGCAGCCGCCTCGTCCACGAGGCGACGTACGAGCGCGATGACGCCGAGCCCGTCGGGGCCGCGGTCGAGGAGGTCGCCGAGCACCCACAGCCGCGAGTCGCCGCCGGACCAGCGCGACTCCCCGTCCAGGAGGCCGGCGGCCTGCAGCGCCGCGGTCAGCTCGGCGAGGTGGCCGTGGGGGTCGCTGGTCGCGAAGGTCGCTGGCACGCTCGCACCGTATCGAGTGCGGGGTGCGCGGGTATGGTTGAAGGGTGAACGACACCGCGACCTACTCGACGAAGGGCAAGCCCTTCGAGCGCGACATGTCCTACATCCCGGACCGGGTCCTGGCGGGGGAGGTCTCGGCCGACCCGCTGGACGACCGGTTCCCGAGCGGGTCGAAGGACAGCCCGCGCGACGTCGAGGTGTGGGAGGCGGAGCCCGGGCGCTATCGCCTGGTCGCCGCGCGCGCCTGCCCGTGGGCGCACCGCTCGATCATCGTGCGGAACCTGCTGGGGCTCGAGGACGTGATCTCGTGGGGCGCCCCCGGCCCGGTGCACGACGCCCGCAGCTGGACCTTCGACCTCGACCCCGGCGGTGTCGACCCGGTGCTCGGCATCGAGCGGCTGCAGCAGGCCTACTTCGCCCGCCAGCCCGACTACCCGCGCGGCATCACCGTCCCGGCGATCGTCGAGGTCGAGTCCGGCAGGGTCGTGACCAACGACTTCCCGCAGATCACCCACGACCTGTTCTTCGAGTGGCGCGAGCACCACCGCCCGGACGCCCCGGACCTGTGGCCCGCCGACCTCCGCGAGGAGATGGAGGCGGTGATGAAGCGGGTCTTCACCGAGGTCAACAACGGCGTCTACCGCTGTGGCTTCGCCGGCTCGCAGGAGGCCTACGACGAGGCCTACGAGCGCCTGTGGACCACCCTGGACTGGCTCGAGGAGCGGCTCGCGGACCGCCGCTACCTGATGGGCGAGGCGATCACCGAGGCCGACGTGCGCCTGTTCACCACGCTGGCCCGGTTCGACGCGGTCTACCACGGCCACTTCAAGTGCAACCGCTCCAAGTTGACCGAGATGCCGAACCTCTGGGGCTACGCGCGCGACCTCTACCAGACGCCGGGCTTCGGTGACGAGGTCGACTTCGACCAGATCAAGCAGCACTACTACGTCGTCCAGAAGGACATCAACCCGCTCCAGATCGTCCCGTCCGGCCCGGACCCGTCGGGCTGGAGCACCCCGCACGGGCGGGGCTGATGGGTCGTAGGGAGACAGGTGACTGGACGTGTGACGTCGAGGCCGGTGATTTCGGTCAAGGACCTCTGTAGGTAGTCCTGCGTTTCGGCCTAGCCGGGTCAGAACGGCGTGTCGGTGCCCCACTGTTGCCTCACAGGCCGACTCGTGGGGAGCACGGCCGCCCGGCGCAACGACCGGGCAGCTCGACAGGGGACGATTGTGGGAACTCTCTTCGGCTCGCCGACCGCCGGTGCTTCCGGGCGTCCGGGACGCCGCCTCGGCCGCGCCGCCGTACTGGCGCTGGCGCTGCCCGTCATCGCCGCGCCGACCGCGGCCTTCGCGGTGGACAGCGCGCCCGTGGTCACCAACACCGTGACCGCGACCTACGACGCCGACTACGCCTGGCAGGTCTTCAACGCCGTCGACCGCAACCGTGCCGAGGTCGCCGAGGGTGGCACCGCCGCAGTGCGCTACGCCGTCGGCGTCATCGCCCTCGGACCGCCCGCCCGCTCGGGCTTCGAGGTCGCCGGCACGATCGGCGTCACCAACCCCGGCGCCACGGTGACCGCCACGGTCTCGGCCTCGCTGGCCGGGGCTGCGGCGTGCGTTGTCGCCGCCACCGACACCTCGCCGGCCGACGGCGTGCAGGTGGTCCTGCCGAGCGGCGCGAGCTCGTTCGCGTACACCTGCGCCCCCGGCTCCGCGCCGGCCGGCCCGGCCGTGACCACCGCGACGGTCGCGACCGACGCCGGGTCCGGCAGCGACGACGCCCAGGCCGACTACGCCGTCGACCAGAAGACCGACGAGCTGACCTCGGTCTCCACCTCCACCGACGGCGGCGCGCCCGCCGACCTCGGCACCCTCGACTGGGACGACGTGTGGGCCGCACCCGACCACCGCGTGCTCGTGCGTACGTCGTCCATGGCGCTCGGGGTCACCGACGGACCGTGTGACGACCACGCCAATGTCGCCACCGAGTCCGCGGACGCCACTACCGACAGCGAGGTCGTGACCGTCTGCCAGGCCGAGGTGCTGGGCGAGCAGTCGTTCGGCAAGGCCGTCGGCAACGTCCGGACCACCTGCCGGGGCGCCGTGCGCGCGCGCCTGGACAACCGGTCCGGCCGGGCGGTCTTCTACTACCTCCGAGTCGGCGGCTCGATGCACCGCTTCGTCGTGAGGTCGCTGGGTCGCAAGACCGTCACCGTGCGCGGCGCGTCGCGTGCCGTCGTCGTGCTGAAGGCCGGCTCGCGCCAGCTCGAGCGCACCCGGCTCCCGAAGCGCTGTCCGGCGCCCATCCAGCTGCCCGAGGCCGGAGACCGCCTGGGCTGACCCCGCCAGGCCCAGCCTGGCCCACGAACGCCTCCGCCCACACGGAGGCCGCCGGCGCCGACGAATACCCACGAGTTCGTCGGCGCCGGCTCTTTCTCTGTACGGCGCGGGCGCCACGCGACTCGCCCATCGGTCTGGTCCAGTCCCGCGCTAACGGGCCAGATACCCCAAGACTCCCTCAAGGCCTCGTCCAGTTAGGTCGCCGCCTCGGGCAAGTGGGTGTCGCTCCGCGCACGAGGGCGTGAGAGTAGTCGTCGAAGCAACTGCGCCGACCGCCTTTGGGGGGCGGATGGCGCGCGGTGGTCGACGGCTTTGGGGCGCCGGTCATCCACTCCACGGCAGTACAAGGGGATCTCCATGTCTTGTGTCACGCAGAAAGGCATCAGTGCCTACAACCCGCCGCGTCGCGGCAACCACGTCTGATGCGCCGGCTCGCTCTCGCCCTGCTGGCGATCTTCCTCACCGCAGGGGGCCTGACGGCCGTGCAGCCACGGGCCTCGGCCTCGGGCGACAGCTCGCCCGTCCACATCTCGGTGCCCGCGCGCCGCTGATCGACTTGACGAACACCCGACCGCCGCTCGTCCTGCGAGCGCGCCCGGGAGGACCTTTCGGGGGTCGCCACACCTCGCCCGAGGTGAGTGTGGCGGCCCTCCTCTCCGGGTAGCGGTCTCCGCCGCCCGAGCCTCCACCCCCCAATGGAGGCGAGCCGGCGTCGACGGGACACCCACGAGTCCGTCGGCGCCGGCTCATCCATGCCCCGGTGCATGCCGGTGCACAGGGGGCCGGGAGTCCCGGTCTGATTGGTGCTGTCAGGCTGCTGCCGATACCTTGAGCCCACCATGTGGTCGCGGTCACACACGCCGGCGTCCACCCCTGCAAGCCGTCGGCGTCCGGCGATCCCGTGACTGCCGCTAGCTGTTGTGAGGAGAATCCGAGTTGTCCGATCCCGTGAGCTTCGGCCCCGACCTGGCGGAGGTCTTCGGGCCCTCCCAGTCCGACGGCGGTCCCGACCTCGTCCAGCTGTTGACCCCCGAGGGTGAGCGCGTCCACCACCCCGAGTTCGACCACGACTTCTCCGCCGAGGAGCTGCGCGGCCTCTACCGCGACATGGTCCTGACCCGGCGCATCGACGTCGAGGCGACCGCGCTGCAGCGCCACGGCGAGCTCGGCATCTGGGCCCAGCTGCTCGGCCAGGAGGCCGCGCAGATCGGCGCCGGCCGGGCGCTGCGCCCCCAGGACTACGTCTTCCCGACCTACCGCGAGCACGGCGTCGCCTACTGCAAGGGCGTCGACCCGCTGCGGCTGCTCGGGCTCTTCCGCGGTGTCGACCAGGGTGGCTGGGACCCCAACGAGAACAACTTCGGCCTCTACACGATCGTCATCGGCGCGCAGACGCTCCACGCCACCGGCTACGCCATGGGCATGCAGCGCGACGGTGTCGTCGGCACCGGCGATCCCGACCGCGACTCGGCGGTGATCGCGCACTTCGGCGACGGGGCCTCCTCGCAGGGCGACGTCAACGAGGCGTTCATCTTCGCCGCGTCCTACAACGCGCCCGTCGTGTTCTTCTGCCAGAACAACCAGTGGGCCATCTCGGAGCCGATCGAGCGCCAGACCCGCATCCCGCTCTACCAGCGCGCGCTGGGCTTCGGGTTCCCGGGCATCCGCGTCGACGGCAACGACGTGCTGGCGACGTACGCCGTCACGAAGGCCGCGCTGCAGCGTGCGCGGGAGGGCAACGGCCCGTCGTTCGTCGAGGCCTACACCTACCGGATGGGCGCGCACACCACGACCGACGACCCGACGCGCTACCGCCTCAACGACGAGCTCGAGCACTGGAAGCTCAAGGACCCGATCGAGCGGCTGAAGGTCTACCTGCGGCGCAACGGCCTGGTCGACCAGCAGTTCTTCGACGACCTCGACGCCGAGGCCAAGGAGCTGGGCCACCACCTGCGCGAGGGGTGCAAGGCGCTGCCCGACCCGAAGCCGATGGACCAGTTCGGCTACGTCTTCAGCGAGATGACCGAGGAGATCGCCGCCCAGCGCGACGAGTTCGCGGCGTACCTCGCCTCGTTCGAGGGGAGCCACTGATCATGACCAACCAGAAGATCACTCTCGCCAAGGGCCTGAACATGGGCCTGCGCAAGGCGATGGAGGCCGACGACAAGGTCCTGCTCATGGGTGAGGACGTCGGCAAGCTCGGTGGCGTCTTCCGCATCACCGACGGCCTGCAGAAGGACTTCGGCGAGGACCGCGTCATCGACAGCCCGCTCGCGGAGTCCGGCATCGTCGGCACCGCGGTCGGCATGGCGCTGCGCGGCTACCGCCCCGTCATCGAGATCCAGTTCGACGGCTTCGTCTACCCGGCCTACGACCAGATCGTGTGCCAGGTCGCCAAGTACACCTACCGCTCGCAGGGCAAGGTGAAGATGCCGATCGTCATCCGGATCCCGTTCGGTGGCGGCATCGGCGCGGTCGAGCACCACTCGGAGAGCCCGGAGGCGCAGTTCGCCCACACCCCGGGCCTCAAGGTCGTGGCCTGCTCCAACCCGGTCGACGGCTACTGGATGATCCAGCAGGCGATCGCCCACGACGACCCCGTCGTCTTCCTCGAGCCCAAGCGGCAGTACCACGCCGACAAGGCCGAGCTCGACGAGTCCGCGACCCCGGAGCCGCTGTTCACCTCGCGGGTGGTGCGCCCGGGCAGCGACGCCACGGTGCTGGCCTACGGCCCGACCGTCAAGACGGCGCTGAAGGCGGCGGAGGCCGCCGAGTCCGAGGGGCGCAACCTCGAGGTCATCGACCTGCGCACCCTGTCGCCGCTGGACATGAAGCCCGTCTACGACTCCGTACGACGTACGGGTCGCTGCGTCGTCACCCACGAGGCGCACGTCAACCTCGGCATGGGTGCCGAGGTGGCTGCCCGCGTGACTGAGGAGTGCTTCTACTCCCTCGAGGCCCCGGTCCTGCGGGTCGGTGCCTTCGACATGCCCTACCCGCCGTCGCGGATCGAGGAGGAGTATCTCCCCGACCTCGATCGCGTCCTCGACGCGGTCGACCGCACCTTCGGATACTGAGAGGCCCGCCATGTCTGAGTTCCTCCTCCCCGACGTCGGCGAGGGCCTGACCGAGGCCGAGATCGTGGCGTGGAAGGTCAAGGTCGGCGACACCGTCGAGATCAACGACGTCATCGTCGAGATCGAGACGGCGAAGTCGCTCGTCGAGCTGCCGTCGCCGTTCGAGGGCACGGTCCTCGCGCTGCTCGTCGAGGAGGGCGTCACCGTCGCCGTCGGCACACCGATCATCTCGATCGGTGCGGCGGGCGAGGAGCCGGCCGCCACCCCTGTTCCGGCGGCCGGGACCGCCGAGCAGACCGAGTCCGACCCCTACCTCGGCATGGCCCAGAAGGCCGGTGCGGCCGAGAGCGGTCACTCGACCGCGCCCCAGGTGGACCCGGCCGACATCGACCTCTCCAACCCGGCCGCGTCCGGGTCGATGGAGGGCGCGTCCCTCGTCGGACGGATCAAGGCCGAGCGCGGCCCGATGCGACGGGCCCGGCGCGGGTCCGCCTCGCCGAGCACCGAGGCCGGCGCGAACACCCAGATGCAGGTGCAGGGCGCGTTCTCCCCGGGGGGTGCGCAGTCGCAGGACGTGATGCCGGCCGACGAGTCGCCGGTGCCGGCCACCGACCAGCGGCCGGCGCCGGCGGCGGCGCCGGCCGAGGCGCTGGTGCCGTCGGCCGCGCAGAACGAGCCGGGCGACGTACGCGCACTGGCGAAGCCGCCGGTGCGCAAGCTCGCCAAGGACCTCGGGGTCGACCTGACCAGTGTGACGGGCACGGGACCATCCGGGTCGATCACGCGCGACGACGTGCACGCCGCCACGTCGGGCTCGACCCCGGCCGCAGCGTCATCCCCGGCCGCACCCATCGCTGCGTCGTCGTACGACGCACCGCGCGAGCGCGAGACCCGCGAGCCGATCAAGGGCGTGCGGAAGATGATGGCGACGGCGATGAGCCAGTCGGCGTTCACCAGCCCGCACGTCACCGAGTGGATCACCGTCGACGTGACCGCCGCGATGCAGCTCGTCGCGCGGCTCAAGAAGCGCCCCGAGCTCCGCGACACGAAGGTCAGCCCGCTGCTGGTCCTCGCCCGCGCGGTCATCCTGGCGATGAAGCGCACCCCGGAGATCAACTCCTTCTGGGACGAGGCCGCGCAGGAGGTCGTGTACAAGCACTACGTGAACCTCGGCATCGCGGCCGCGACGCCGCGCGGCCTGGTCGTGCCCAACGTCAAGGACGCCGACAGCCTGTCGATGACCGAGCTGGCCGCGGCGCTCGCCGAGCTCACGGCGACGGCCCGCGACGGGAAGACGCAGCCGGCGGAGATGGCCGGCGGCACCTTCACGATCACCAACGTCGGCGTCTTCGGCGTCGACGCCGGCACGCCGATCATCAACCCCGGCGAGTCCGCGATCCTCTGCTTCGGCGCGATCAACAAGCGGCCGTGGGTGGACGAGGAGACGGGCGAGATCGTCGTGCGCGACGTGACCACGCTGGCCCTGTCGTTCGACCACCGCCACATCGACGGCGAGAAGGGCTCGCGCTTCCTCGCCGACGTGGCCGGGATCCTGCAGGACCCGGGGACCGCGCTCTTGTTCTGAGACCCAGCAGGTGTATCTAGGGACGTTCTGGTAGGTCCCGGGATCCTCCGACCTACCAGAACGTCCCTGGATACCCCGAGATACCGAGCGGGGAGGTTCGAACGCCTAGCGGGAGTGCCAGGCGGCGAGGAGCTCGGCCTCACGCTCGGGGGTGATCGCGACGACGGGCGAGTCGAGGCAGCCCGGTGCTGTCTCGGCGGGGGTACGGAGCCGCAGCCCCGCCGCCTCGGCCGGGCGGGGGTCGTGCGCCAGCATGCCGTCGTACTCCGGGCGGGGCAGCCAGAGCGGCAGCGAGCCCTCGCCGGCCCAAGGGGCGACGTCGTGCGCCTCGAGGAAGTCCTGGTCCACCCAGGTCAGCTCCGGGTCGGAGCCCACGCCGGACGCGACGCCGGCCAGCATCTCCCCGAACGGCATCGGGGTGCCGACGGCGTCGAAGACCCCGGTCGTGCGGGCCGCGGCCAGGTCGAGCAGCCAGGCCGCGAGGTCGCGCACGTCGATCACCTGGACGACGTCCTCGGGCCGGCCCGGTGCCAGCATCTCGCCACCGCGCGCCAGGCGCTGGGGCCAGTACGCGAACCGCCCGGTGGGGTCCCCAGGACCCACGATGAGCCCCGGCCGGGCGACCACCGACGACGCGGCGACGGACCGGATCGCCTGCTCGCAGGCGACCTTCATCCCGCCGTAGGCCTCGGGATCGACCGCGAGGTCCACGTCCTCGGTGATCGGGTCGGCCAGCGGCTGCATCGCGGCCGAGGAGTTGTCGGTGTAGACGCTGACCGTCGAGACGAAGACCCAGTGGGCGTCCGACAGGGCCGCGACCGCCGTACGGGCGTGGGACGGCAGGCGGGTCACGTCGACCACGGCGTCCCAGCCACCGTCCGCGAGGGCCGCGGGCGGCTCCTCGGAGCGGTCCCACGGCAGGTGCGGCGCGCCGTCGGGCACCGGCCCCGACTCGCCGCGGCAGGCGCACGTGACGTCCCAGCCACGCGCGACCGCCTGGGTCGCGGTCTCGCGGGAGAGGAAGCGGGTACCACCGAGCACGAGGAGCTTCATGAGGGCACTCCACCGCTCGTCGCGAGGGGCGGCAAGGGTGGTTCGCTGTCAGCGCAACCAGTGACGATCCTTTGTCAGGGATGACACCCCTTTGCCACAATGCTCCTCCGGAGCCTCTCGGAACATGCGCGCGAAGGGAGCGGGCACATGGCCCTCGATGCCGCCACGGCCTCGTCCGGCGAGCCGACCACGGCCGCCCTGCTGGCGCGTGCGCAGCAGGTGGCCGACCAGCTGCAGGCCGAGGCCCGCGCGGAGGCCGAGCGCCTCACCGCCGACCTCGCGGTGCTCCGCGAGGAGGCGCGACGGCTGGCCGCGGAGGCCGAGGCCGACCGCGCCGAGGCCGGCCGCGCACGCAAGCAGGCCGAGCAGGTGCTCGCCGGCGCCTCCGAGGAGGCGGCGACCATCGTGGTCGACGCCAACGAGCAGGCCGCCCTGCTGATGGGCTCCGCCGAGGCCGCGCGGGACCAGGCCGTCGAGGCCGCCCGGGCAGAGGGCGACCAGCTGCGCTCGCAGGCGCAGGACGACGCGATCGTCCTCCGCGCGGAGTCCCAGGAGCTGCGCGACAGCGCTGCCGGGGAGCGCGCCTCGCTCCTCGAGGCCGCCAAGGCGGAGTACGACGCCGCGGTCGCCGCCGCCCAGGAGGCCGCCGCTCGACTGGTCGAGGAGGGCCGCGCCGCTGGCCAGCAGCTCCTCAGCTCGGCGACGGCCGAGGCCGAGTCGCTTCGTGCGACCGCCTCGATCGAGTCCGCCCGGATGCGCGACGAGGCGGCGCTGCACACCGAGGAGCTGCGCCGCACCACTGGCGCGGAGACCGACAGGCTGCGCGAGGAGGCGGAGCGGACCCTGGCCGCCGCGCGCACGGAGAGCGACGAGAAGCTGCGGCACGCGGCCGAGCAGACCGAGTGGGCGACCGCGACCGTGGAGTCCGTGCTCGCCGGCGCCGCCGCCGAGTCCGACTCGATCCGCAAGGCCGCGCACGCCGAGGCGGGCGACCACGTCCGCCTGGTCCGCGAGCGGGTGCAGGGCATCCTCGCCGCCGTCAACGGCCGCATGGCGATCGAGCTGGCCGAGGCCAAGGTGCGTGCCGAGGAGATCACCCAGGCCGCCACCGCCACCGCGGCCGAACGCGCCGCCGAGGCACGGTCCGCGCTCGAGCAGGCCCACGCCGAGGCGGCCCGCATCATCGCCGAGGCGACCGACGAGTCCGAGCGCGCCGTCGAGCGGCTCGAACGACGCCGGGCCGAGGCCGAGACCGGCGCGGCCAGCCTGCGGGCCCTCGTCGCCCAGGAGGTGACCGCCAGCCGGGCGGCCGCCGCCGAGGACCGGCGTAGGGCGCGCGAGGAGTCGCTCGCGCTGGTGGCCGACGGTCGCGCCGAGGCCGAGCAGCTGCGCGAGAGCGCCCGCCAGGCGCTCGAGCGCGCCCGCGCCGAGATCGCCCAGCTGCAGACCCGCCGCGACGGCATCGCCGCCGAGCTCGGTCAGCTGTCCGGGGTGATCGAGGCGCTCTCGGTCCCCGAGCGCGAGCAGCTCGCGGCCGACCCGGACACCCCCAGCCCAGACTCCGCCCCTGCCCCCACCACCGCCCAGGAGACCCCCGATGCCTGACGAGATGTTCACGACCGTGCGCCGCGGCTACGACCCCGCCGAGGTCGAGAAGGCCATCGGACAGGCGCAGTCCGAGGTCGCCACCCTCCGCTCGCGGCTCCAGGCAGCCGAGGCCGACGCCGCACAGGCACGCAGCGAGGCCGCGTCGTCCCGCGAGGCGCTGGTGTCCCGGGAGTCGCAGGAGCCCGAGCTGCCGACGTACACCCACCTCGGCGAGCGCGTCGGGCAGATCCTCTCCTTGGCCGAGACCGAGGCCGCCGAGATCCGCGACCGCGTGCTCGGCGAGGTCGAGGCGCTCCGCAAGGAGGCCGAGCAGGAGGCGGGCGCCGTCCGCGCCGACGCCGACCGCTACGCCGAGGAGACCCGCCGCGACGCCGAGGCCGAGGGCGCCCGGGTCGTCGCCGACGCGCGTACGGCGGCCGAGTCCGAGCGCGACGCCGCCGAGCGGGACGCGTCCGCCCGCCGCGCCGAGGCCGAGGCGCTGCACGAGGACGCACGCGCGAAGGCCGCCCAGGCAGCCGCCGACTTCGAGACGACCCTGGCCGAGCGCCGTCAGAAGGCGACCTCGGAGTTCCAGGCCCAGCAGGCCGCGACGCAGGCCGAGCTCGACGCGATGAACGCCCGCAACCGCGACGCCGAGGCGACCCTCGAGCGCAACCGCGCCGAGGCCGAGTCGCGCATCGCCCGGATGCTCGCCGACGCCGAGGAGCGGGCGACCACGATGGTGGCCGAGGCCCGCGCGACGGCCGACCGCGTCAAGGCCGAGTCGGACCGCGAGCTCACCGCCGCCGCCCAGCGCCGCGACAGCATCAACGCCCAGCTCTCCAACGTGCGGCAGATGCTCGCCACTCTCACCGGCACCGTCCCCGGCGTCTCCCTGCCGGGCGGCCCGGACGACCAGCCGGCCCAGGCGGCCGACGTACCGGCCGACGCGCCCGCCGACGAGCCCGCCGCTGGGCAGGAGCCGGACGAGGCGCCCGAGGCCGTCACCGAGGCCGAGGTCGTCGAGGCCCAGGAGGCCGCCGCCGAGGATGCCGAGGAGCGGTCGGCCAAGGGATGACGCTCGTCCCGGCGCCCAGCCGGACTTCGTAGCCGAGTTCCATGGTTGTCGGCCGAGATCTCGGCCGACAACCGTTGCGGTCACCGGACATCCGGTGACTCCAGCGCCAGCCCACGCCGACCGTCCGTCAGGCGTAGCGACGAGCCCGTCGCTCCGGGGTGCCCGGGCCGGCGGCGAGGAGGGCGCTGAGCTCGTGCTCGAGGACCGCGGCGACCCGGTGGCAGAACTCCTCGGGCTCGTCGGCGGCGTCGGGCTTCTCGGCGACGATCCGGTCGACGACGCCGCGGCGGTAGAGGTCGAGGGCCCGCACCTGCTGGGCGCGCGCCATCTCGGCGGCGTGGTCGAGGTCGCGGTGCACGATCGCCGACGCGCCCTCCGGCGGAAGCGGTGACAACCACGCGTGCTGGGCGGCGATCACCCGGTCCGCCGGCAGCAGCGCGAGCGCCCCACCGCCGTTGCCCTCCCCGAGCATCAGGCACAGCGTGGGCGCGTCGAGCGTCACGAGGTCGGCGAGCGAGCGCGCGATCTCGCCGGCCAGGCCGCCGTTCTCGGCGTCGGCCGACAGCGCCGCACCCTGGGTGTCGATCACCGTCACCAGCGGCAGTCCGAGCTCGGAGGCCAGCCGCATCCCGCGCCGGGCCTCGCGCAGCGCCTCGGGGCCCATCGGGTGGTCGGTCGTCTGCCCGCGGCGGTCCTGGCCGAGGAAGACGCACGGCGCCTCGCCGAACCGCGCGAGCGCGATCAGCAGGCCGGGGTCGCGCTCGCCCTGACCCGTCCCGTTGAGCGGTACGACGTCGCTGGCGCCGTAGCGCAGCAGCCGGCGGACGCCCGGCCGGTCCGGCCGGCGCGACCGGGTGACGCAGTCCCACGTGTCCACGTCGGGCACCGACTCCTGCCCCGGGTCGGCCACCGGGGCGACGCCCTCCCGCGCGGCCAGCAGGATCGTCAGTGCGCGGTCGAGGATGTCGGCGATCTCGTCGGGTGGCAGGACCGCGTCGATGATGCCGTGGGCGTAGAGGTTCTCCGAGGTCTGGACGCCGTCGGGGAACGCCTTGCCGTAGAGCGCCTCGTAGACCCGCGGGCCCAGGAAGCCGACGAGCGCGCCGGGCTCGGCGACGGTCACGTGGCCGAGGGAGCCCCACGACGCCATCACCCCGCCGGTGGTCGGGTGGCGGAGGTAGACCAAGTAGGGCAGGCCCGCGGTGCGGTGGGCCGCGATCGCGGCCGAGATTCGCACCATCTGCACGAAGGCGGGCGTGCCCTCCTGCATCCGCGTGCCCCCGCTGACCGGCGCGGCGACCAGGGGCAGGCCCTCGCGCGTGGCGCGCTCGATGCCGGCCACGATCCGGTCGGCCGCGGCGCGGCCGATCGACCCGGCCAGGAAGCCGAACTCGCCGACCAGCACGCCGATCCGGCGCCCCCGCAGCCGCGCCTCGCCGGTGAGGACCGACTCGTCGACGCCCGACCTCTCGGCCGCGGCGGCCAGCTCGGCGGCGTACTCCTCGCCGATCCCGTCGCGCGAGGGCGCGATGTCCCACGACGTCCACGAGTCGTCGTCCAGCACCAGGGCGATGAGGTCGTGCGCGGAGAGCCGGCTCATGCGGCGGGGACCCCCGGCTTCGGCGTGCGGCCGCCGGTGATCCAGGCGTCGAAGAAGGCCGACAGCTCGCGGCCGGTCTCCCTCTCCCAGTGGTCGAAGACCTGCTGGCGGGTGACCGACGTGTTGTCGTTGTCCTCCAGCCACGACCGCGCGATCCGGTAGAACTCGTCGTCACCGAGCTCGACCCGCAGCTCGTTCCACATCAGCGCGGGCGTGTAGTAGATGTTGGAGCTGCCGAACTGCGACGGGTCGTAGTCCCCGGGCGGACCGTACTGGTCGCGCAGGCCCTGGTCGCCGGCGCGCGCCTGGGTGATCGTCTGGCGCAGCGGGCGGATGTCGTGCTCGTCCTCGTAGATCCACTGCAGGAGCATCGTCATGCCCTCGTTGAGCCAGACGTCGCTCCAGTCGGCGGGCGACACCTGGTCGCCGTACCACTGGTGGACGAGCTCGTGCGCGATCACCTGCGGCGACAGGACGTAGTCGTTGTTGCCCAGCGTGACCATCGTCTGGGTCTCCATCGCGCTCTGCGAGTCGGTGACGACGAGGCCGAGGGAGTCGAACGGGTAGGTCCCGAGCTTGCCCTCGATCCAGTCCACCGACGCCGCCGCGGTCTGCAGTTGCTCGACGCCCTTCACCAGGCCGCGGGGCGTCCAGTAGTCGACGCGCATGCCGTCGGCGGTGGTGCCGGCGCTGTGGGCGTAGTCGCCGATCGCGAGCGTGACGAGGTACGACGACGCGGGCTCGGTGAGCTGCCACGACGTGGTGGTGGTCCCGTCGTCGTCCGTCAGCTCGGTGAGGTGGCCGTTGGAGATGCCGGTCCACGGCGACGGCGCGTGGATCGTCACGTCGTAGAGCGCCTTGTCGGACGGCTGGTCGTTGACCGGGTACCACGTGTAGGCGCCGTAGGGCTCCTGCATCGTCCACACCTCACCGGTGTCGGTGATCGTGAAGCCGGTGGTCGAGAAGTCGCTGCGCGTGGTCGGCGCGGGCGCCGGCTCGGGGGTCCCGACGTAGTCGAGGCTGAGCTCGTGGCGCTCGTCGGCCGTGATCGGCGCCTTCACCACGAGGTCCTTCCCGCGCCGCGCGAACCCCACCGCCTCGCCGTCGAGCTGCACGCGGCCGACCGTGAGGCCGGGGCCGAGGTCGAGCTGGAAGCGCGGCGCGGTGCGGGCGGCCCGGAAGGTGACGACCGCCGAGGCCTCGAGCCGCTTCGCGTCTGGGTCCCAGTCGAGGTCGAGGTCGTAGAGCAGCGCGTCGATCCGCGGGTCGCCGACGGCCGGGTAGACGCTGTCCTCGACCGGCTCGGACAGCGCTGCGTCGAGGTCCTGCTCGACCGCCGGCACGACGACGGGCTCGGAGGCCGGGGCCACCGCGCCCTGCTCGGTGTCGGTCGTCGCCTCGGACGTGGGCGAGGCGGACGGGGTGGCGAGCTCGTCCGGACCGCTGGCCTCCGACGAGCAGCCCGCCAGCAGGACCGCGCCGGCCAGCAGAGCGGGCAGCCGACGACGCAGGGGAAGTGTCACCTGTCGCCCCGGAGCAACGGCCGGGCGAGCTTGCGGCCGTGGTGGATCTGCGCCTTGACGGTGCCGAGCGGGGCGTCGACGAGCGCGGCGATCTCGTCGTACGGCAGTCCGTAGACGTCGCGCAGCAGCAGCGGCTCGACGAACTGCGGGTGGTCGCGCTCGATGGTCTCCATCGCCTCGAGCAGGTCGAGGCGCGTCCCGGCGATGACGCTCGTCGTGCGCGGGTCGGGCCGGTCGTGGGCGCCGTCCTCGAAGTCGGTCGGGGTGGCCAGGTTCTTCAGCCGGCGGTACGTCGACCGCGCGCTGTTGACCGCCACGATGTGCAGCCAGGTGGTGAACCGGCCGCGACCGCCCCAGGTGTGGATCTTGGTCGCGACGTTGAGCATCGCCTCCTGGCACGCGTCCTCCGCGTCGCCGGAGTAGGGGAGCACCCCGCGGCAGATGTTGAGCACGCGTGGACGCACGGCTGCGAGCAGCTGCTCGAGCGCGTCGCGGTCGCCGTCACGGGCGTCGCGGGCGAGCTCGTCGATCTCGTCCGCCGTCAGTGCGGCCCCGCGGTCCCCCGAATCCATCACCCCTGCACGATAATGCCCGGGTGTCCGCTCCCTCTCGTCTCGGTCGGTATCCGGTGCGCCGTCGCATCGGGTCGGGGGCCTTCGCGACCGTGTGGCTCGCCTACGACGAGCACCTCGACTCGCCCGTGGCGATCAAGGTGCTCGCCGACAACTGGACCGGCGACCTCCACATCCGCCAGCGCTTCGTCGAGGAGGGCCGCTTCCTCCGCAAGGTCGAGTCGCCCCACGTGGTGACGGTCTACGACGCCGGCGAGCTGCCCGACGAGCGGCCGTTCCTCGTGATGGCGTACGCCGACCAGGGCACGCTGGCCGACCGCCTCGAGCTGTCGGCCCTCGAGCCGTCGCAGGCCCTGACCGTCCTCACCCAGGTGGGCCGCGGGCTCACCGCGCTGCACGACCGCGGGGTGCTGCACCGCGACATCAAGCCGGCCAACGTCCTGTTCCGCACCGTCGAGAGCGCCCGTGGCGCCCAGGTCGTCGCGATGGTCGGCGACCTCGGGCTGGGCAAGGCGATGGACATGTCCTCGCGCCTCACGATGGTCGGCGGCACGCCCACCTACGTCGCCCCCGAGCAGGCCCAGGGCGAGGCGCTGGACGGGCGCGCCGACCAGTTCTCGCTGGCCGCGCTCGCCTACTACCTCCTGGCCGGCCGGCAGCCGTTCCACCACACCACGCTCGCCGCCGCCGAGGACCCCGCGCCACCCCCGCCGATGGACATCGGCAACCCCGAGGCCGACGCCGTCGTGGGCAAGGCGCTCTCCAAGGACCGCGACGACCGCTACGACGACGTCGAGTCCTTCACCGCCGCCCTCGCCGAGGCCCTCGGCGGCCAGGTCGAGGAGGCGCCGCTGGCGTGGGTGCCGACCGACCCCGAGCTCACCCAGGCGGCCGCCCGTCCCGTCGGCACGGACCGCCTGCGCGACTCGGCCGCGCCCGCGAGCAGGGGTCGGCGGCGCCGCCTGCCCTGGCTCGTCGCCGGGATCGTCGCGCTGGCCGGAGGTTTCGGCGTCGGGTGGGCCGCCGAGCAGGGGGCGACGACCGAGCGCACGATCGAGGACGCCACCGGGACGATCGAGGTGACGGTGCCCGAGTCCTGGACGACCCAGGTCGACCCCGAGCAGTGGACACCGCAGCTCGAGGGACAGACCGAGCAGCCCGCCCTCGCCGTCGGGTCGAGGCCCGGCTGGAACACCACCACCGACGCCGCCCCCGGTGTCTTCGTGGGCGTGCTGGTCGCCGAGAAGCTCCCCGCCCGGGTCCCGCAGCACTTCGCCTGCGAGGAGAACGGCCAGCCGATCGAGGACGTGCAGGACGGCGACGAGTCCAGGACCGTCTACTTCCGGGGCTGCCCCGGCGCCGACGTCATCGTCGAGCGCGTCGTGCAGGCCACCACCAACCGGCTGCTCTGGATCCAGGTGGCGGCCGACGACCGGCCCACGGCCACGCGCGTGCTGGCGTCGGTGACGACGTACGGCCTCTAGGTCGACCCGACCTACGGGGCGTCGTCCCCGGGGTCCTTGCGGCCCAGGCGCATCGACTCCGCCACCCGGCCGATGAGCTCCGACATCCCCGGCACGTCGGCGGCCCGTCCCGTGACGGCGATCTCGACCTGCGCGTTGTCGGACCCGGTGAGGTCCAGCCACGTGAGGAACCCGTGGCGCAGGTGGTTGTTCGTGACGTAGGTGTAGTGGAGCCGGCCACCGCCCTGGCTCTTGATCTGCACGGACTGCTCGTCCTCGACGAGCTCGTCGATGCGGCGGTCGAGGGTCCAGGCGATGGAGCGACGGTTGCTGATCACCTGCTCGACGCGCATGTAGTAGCCGAACGTCTGGAAGTCGGGCGGGCGCCACTGCCACTCGGTGAGCGAGTTGGTCGTGAACCGCCACCCCGCCGGTCGCTCGAGCGCGAGGCCGAAGTCCCCGGTGCCGACCCGCTGCTCGACCAGCTCGATGCCAGGGGCGAGGGCGGGGAAGTCCGGGTCGGGGAGCAGGTCCGGCTTCGGGTCCACGGGCAGGGTGGGCTCGGCGACGATCGGCGCCGCCTCCCCGGTGCCCACCGCCGTCTCGCCCAGCGCCCACGACGCGCCGAAGCCCGCGCCGGCACCGAGCGCCAGCAGCAGCACCAGCACCACCGGCCCCCGCCACGTCACGGCCGACAACCTAGGCCATCGGCCGGACGGCTCACGGTCACTCGACGACGCCGCCGGTCGCTCCGCGCATGCCGTCGGCCACCCGGCGGATCAGGTCACGCGTCCCCGGCACGTCGCGCTGGCGCCCGTGCACCACGATCTCGACGTCCGCCTGCCCGCTCTGGTCGAGGTCGAGCCACCGCATGAAGCTGTGCCGCGCGTTGCCCTCGTTGCTGCGGTAGGTGTACTCGAGCGAGTCGGCGCCGCGGGCCAGGATGTCGACGT
Source organism: Nocardioides potassii (assembly GCF_021648885.1). Taxonomy (GTDB): domain Bacteria; phylum Actinomycetota; class Actinomycetes; order Propionibacteriales; family Nocardioidaceae; genus Nocardioides; species Nocardioides potassii. The sequence continues at coordinate 33,701 of NZ_JAKJHZ010000001.1, forward strand.
CCTCCTGCTCGCGCTCGAGCCGCTCGATCCGCACGTCGATGGCGTCCTCGATGGTGATGTCCTGGCTGTCGATCTGCTCGATCCGCATCACGTAGGTGTTGTTGGACGTGCCGGGCTGCTTCCACTTCCACTCGTTGCTCGCGTTGGTGTTGGAGGTCCAGCCGACGGGGGCGGGGAAGGTGATCTCGAACTTGCCCTCGCCGCGCGTCTCGGTCCGCATCTGCAGGCCCGGCTGGAGGGTCGGGTCGTCCGGGTCCTGGGCGAACGGGAGGTCGGCCTCGACGGGGTACTCCGGGTTGCGCGCCGGGATCGGCGTCCCGGAGCCGGTGCCGATCGAGGTGTCGCGGGTGGCTCCCGACGCGGCGTAACCGCTGCCGGCGCCGATCGCCAGGAGCGCGACAACCACCGCAGGCCCCCGCCAGTCCATGGCCGCACTCTAGGCGACACCGTGTGCGCACCGCCCGCCGCCGCCTGTTCGGACGGGCGGGGTCCGGGACGGGGCCGCGACGGGGGCGGCGACCGCACGTCCTACCGTGGCGCCATGCTGATCCGCGACACCCGCCTCGTGGCGCTCACCGGGCACGTGCCCGGGCCCGTCGACGTACGCGTCGAGGACGGTGTCGTCACCGAGGTCGGGCCGTCGCTGCCGACGCGGCCCGGCGAGTCGACGTACGACGCTGCGGGGCGCTGGCTGATGCCGGGGCTGTGGGACCAGCACGTGCACCTCGGCCAGTGGACGCTCGCGTCGGCGCGGCTCGACCTGGCCTCGGCGCGGTCGAGCGCGGAGGCCGTCGCCGCGGTGCGCGCGCGCCTCGAGGAGTGGCCGGACCTGCCGGTGATCGGCTGGGGCCACCGGCCGACCGCGTGGCCGGACAGCCCGACCGTGTCCGACCTCGACGCGATCGACACCGACCAGCCGATCGTGCTGATCGCCGGCGACGGCCACCACGGCTGGCTCAACACGACCGCGTTGCACGTGCTCGCGCTCTCGAGCCGTCAGGACGTCGTCAGCGAGGGCGAGTGGTTCCAGGCCTACGGCCGGCTGGCGGGCGTGATGGGCTCCGACGGCACCGGCCCGGACGCCTACCGCCGCTCGATGGAGGCGGCCGCCGCGCAGGGCGTGGTCGGGCTGGTCGACCTCGAGTTCAGCGGCGGGGTCGCCGACTGGGTGGACCGGTGGTCGGCGGGTGCCGACCTGCTGCGCGTCCGCCACGCCTGCTACGCCGACGGCCTCGACGACGTGCTCGCCCGGGGCCTGCGCTCGGGTGACCCGTTGGCCGACGACCCGCGCCTGACGATGGGCCCGCTCAAGATCATCAGCGACGGCTCGCTCAACACCCGTACGGCCTGGTGCTGCGAGCCCTACGCCGAGAAGGCGGTGGCGGGCTTCGAGGAGGGCCAGCCCAACCAGACCCCCGACGAGCTGCGCGCGCTGCTCGCCCGCGCTGCATCGGGCGGGCTCGACGTGGCGGTCCACGCGATCGGCGACCGGGCGGTCACAGAGGCGCTCGACGCGTTCGCCGACACCGGAGCCCGCGGCGGCATCGAGCACGTCCAGCTCACCACCCGTGACGACGTACGACGGATGGCCGGGCTCGGCGTCCGCGCGAGCGTGCAACCCGCGCACCTGCTCGACGACCGCGACGTGACCGAACGGCTGTGGCCCGGGCGGGCGGAGCGCTGCTTCCCGCTGCGGTGGATGCTCGACGACGGCGTCGACGTGGTCCTCGGCTCGGACGCCCCGGTCTCGCCGCTCGACCCGTGGCTGGCGGTCGCCGCCGCGGTCCACCGGTCCGGCGACGACCGCGAGCCGTGGCACCCCGAGCAGTCGATCACCGCGCGCGAGGCGCTGGCCGCGTCCACCGACGGCTGGGGGACCGTCGCGGCCGGCCACCCGGCCGACCTCGTCCTCCTCGACGCCGACCCCCTCGACGGTTCGTCCGACCGCGCGCACGCTGAGCGGCTGCGGGCCTTCGCCGACCACGTCGTCGTGACCTGGGTCGCCGGCGACGCGGCGTACGAGCGCCCCTGAACCGCCGGCCCTGATCCGCTGTAACGCCGGAGGAGCTGTACCCCCTATGGTCCTCCGGGGTGGGTACAGGCCATAACCCGGCGTTACAGCGCCGGGCGAGGGCCGACGTCACAGCGGCGCGCGGCCGTACGGCGTCAGGCCAGCGCGAGGGTCGCGTCGAGCACGAAGGCGGGGTCCTCGAGGCGGTCGCCGTAGACCTCCCGGAGCTGTTGCACCCGGTAGCGGACGGTCTGGGCGTGCACGAACAGCTCCTCGGCGACGGCGTCGCGGCGGCCGTGGTGGAGCAGCCAGCTGCGGAGCGTCTCGGTGAGCTTCTCGGCAGTGGAGGGGCGCAGGTCGGCGAGCGGGGCGAGCACCCGGGCGCGCAGGTCCGCACGTGCGTCGGGGTCGGCCGTCAGCAGGAGGGCGGCCAGGTGGTCGTCGGCATCGACGAGGCCGCCGATGCCGAGCGCGGCGCATCGCACGGCGCGCCGGTGGGACGCGACGACCTCGAGCCACGGCACCGACGGCCCGACGACGGCATCGGTGCCGCGCAGCGCGCGGAGCAACGCAGGGCGCGCCGCAGCCGCCCCCGTGCTCGGCACCAGCAGCGACGCGTGCCCCTCGGGAAGGCCCGGCACGTCGTCGGTGGGCTGCAGCGTGGCCTGGTCGAGCGCGGTCAGCGCGTGGGACACCTGCGACTCCTGGAGCACGACCGCGGTCAGCGCGCCCGGCGGCTCCCAGCCGGCGCGCTCGGCCGCAGCGGTGACGGCGTCGGCAGGTGCGCCGGTGAGCAGCGCCCGCGCGAGCCGCTCGAGGTTGCGCTGCCGCACGCGGCCACTGCTCTCGAGCTCGTCGGTGTGCCCGGCGACGGAGGAGGCCGACAGCTCGTCGATGTAGGCGAAGACGAGCTCGGCGAAGCGGGCGAGCTGGCCGGCGTCCACGCCCGCCTCGACGGCGACGTCGGCCATGTGGTGCCACGACGCCCGGGCACCGATGCGGTAGGCCGCGAGCAGCGCCTCGACCGTACGGCCCTGGCGGGCCTCGCCGCGGCCGAGCTGGTAGGCACCCTCGATCGCGGGCGCCCGGGGCGCGTCGGCGCCGGACCTGGTGGCCAGGGTCAGGAACCCGCCCAGCGCGAGCTGCACCGCGTTGCGGATCACCTCACCCATCCGGCCGCTCCACGCCCCCGCATAGCTCGGGACCTCCTCGACGATCGCGAGGACGGCGTTGTCGGCGATCTGGGCGAGCTGCGAGCGCAGGGCGTCCGTCACGGCCGGATCGAGACCCACCACGGTCGGCATTTGTGTGGTGGGGCGCACAGGTCGGGTGGCCAACGGGACTCCAGGGATCGATTTTGTTCGTTGCGAACAAGAGTCTAGCCTCGATTCACGTGCCGGGGGCAGGTAAGCACAGTCGGATCCGGGCACTGTGGTCCCATGAGCACGACTCTCGAGCAGGCGGGCACCGATCGGGTGCGCGGCAGGCGTGTGCGGGACCACCTGGTCCGCGTGGCCGAGGCCGCCACGACGCCCTACCTCCCGGCCGACTTCATGGACCTCTTCGCCCCTCTCCGCTCGGGCGCCGACCTGCGCGGTCGCATCGAGTCCGTGCACCCGGAGACCGCGGACGCCGCGACCCTCGTCATCCGCCCCGGCGCCGACTGGGCCGGCCACGTGCCCGGTCAGTACCTCCGCATCGGCATCGACGTCGACGGCGTACGCCAGTGGCGTGCCTACTCCCTCACCCACGGTCCGCGCCGCGACGGCCGCATCTCGATCACGGTCAAGGCCGTGCCCGACGGCCTCGTCAGCAACCACCTCGTCCACGAGGCGCGGCCCGGCACGCTCGTCCACCTCGAGCAGGCCGCCGGCGAGTTCGTGCTGCCGCCCGAGGGCGGCAAGTTCCTCATGGTCACCGCCGGCTCGGGCATCACGCCGGTCATCGGGATGCTCCGCAACCTCTACCCGAGCACCGACGAGGGCGTCCTGCGCCTTCCCCGCAGCGAGGTCCACGACATCGTCGTCGTCCACGTGGCGCCGAGCCACCCCGACTCGATCTTCATCCGCGACCTCGAGGCGCTCGACGCCGCGGGATCCATCCGCCTCGTCGCTCGGTACGACGACCAGCACGGCGTCCTCGACGTCGACGACCTGGCCGACCTCGTCCCCGACCTGGCGGAGCGCACGACCCTCGCCTGTGGACCGGCCGGCCTGCTGGACGCCCTGGCCGCCCACCACCAGGCCGCGGGCCTCACGCTGACCACCGAGCAGTTCCGCACCGCCCGGGTCGAGCCGGGCGACGGCGGCTCGGTGAGCTTCACCTCCGGCGCGACGCTCGAGCTCGACGGCGCCACGCCGATCCTCGACGCGGCCGAGGAGGCGGGCATGTTGATGCCGAGCGGGTGCCGGATGGGCATCTGCATGGGCTGTGTCATCCCGCTCCGCGAGGGCAGCGTGCGCGACCTCCGCAACGGCGCCATCACGACCGCCGTCCCCGGTGAGACCGGGGACATCAAGGTGCAGACCTGCATCAACGCCGCCGCCGGCCCTTGCCACATCGACCACTGACACCACCCCCACCCGCGGGTCCCGTGACGCTCGCCAGAGCGACCTCCTCGACCGGCTGAGACGAAAGACGGAAGGACACCCCGATGACCACGATCCAGAAGAAGGCCGTCCTCGGCCAGGAGAGCCCGATCGCGCACCTCACCGAGGCCGACATCGAGCAGATCGGCATCGAGCTCGACGCCATCCGCCAGGACGTCCTGGACGACCGCGGCGCCAGCGACGCGGCGTACATCCGCCGGGTCATCGACACCCAGCGCAAGCTCGAGCTCGGCTCGCGCGCGGTGCTGCTGTTCAGCGCGTTCCCGCCGGCCTGGGTCCTCGGCACCCTCGGCCTGAGCATCTCCAAGATCCTCGACAACATGGAGATCGGCCACAACATCCTCCACGGCCAGTGGGACTGGATGCGCGACCCGAAGATCCACTCCAGCACGTGGGAGTGGGACATGGCGTCGCCCGCCGAGCAGTGGAAGCACAGCCACAACGAGCTGCACCACACCTACACCAACGTCATCGGCAAGGACAACGACCTCGGCTACGGCATCATGCGCGTGGACGAGGACCAGCCGTGGACGCCGGCGTCGCTGGCCCAGCCGGTGTTCTGCTTCATCAACGCCGTCTTCTTCGAGTACGGCATCGCCGCCTACGACCTCGAGCTCGGCGCCGTGATCAAGCGCAAGGGCACCAAGGAGCCGGAGTTCCGCCGCCGCGCCAAGCAGGTGCTGGGCAAGATCCGCAAGCAGGCCACCAAGGACTACGTCGTCCACCCGCTGCTCTCGCTGCCGACCGGCTCGTTCCTGCCGACGCTCGCAGCCAACGTCACCGCCAACATCGTGCGCAACCTCTGGTCCAACTCCGTCATCCTCTGCGGCCACTTCCCCGAGGGCGTCGAGACCTTCGAGAAGCGCTCGATCGAGGGCGAGACCAAGGGCGAGTGGTACGTCCGCCAGATGCTCGGCAGCGCCAACATCTCCGGCTCGAAGTTCCTGCACCTGATGACCGGCAACCTGTCGCACCAGATCGAGCACCACCTGTTCCCGGACCTGCCGTCCAACCGCTACGCCGAGATCGCGCCCAAGGTGCAGGCCCTCTTCGAGAAGTACGACCTCACCTACTGCGCCCGGCCGATGGTCCCGCAGGTCTACTCGGCCTGGCACAAGGTGGTGCGCCTGTCGCTGCCCAACGGCTGGCTTGCGACCACGAACGCGAAGAACGCGCCCGAGCAACTTGCCATCCTCTACAAGATGGCCACCGGTGACCGCCGTACCCGTCGGCTCCTCGGACGCAAGCTGGAGAGCGAGGCGCGGGCCGCCGCCTGACGGTTTCCACGCTAGTTGCCACTTGTTGCCACGGAATCCGCTGGTCTGGACCTCCGTACCGAATGGCAATCATCAGTAGTTGTACGGATGTATCAGGAGCACACTGGGACCATCCTTCCTTTCCAGGGGATATCGATCGTGGGGATCGAGACACGGATGAACCAGTCAACACATCAGGAGGGCACCCGATGATCAGGGTCGGTGCAGTGGGGGACACAGCTCAGGCGGCGTCGTACGACGTCCGCGCGGAGACGGCACAACCAGTCATCCCGCGCCAGCGCGGCGCGGTGGACACCAGCTCGGCGGTCCGACCGCCGGCTGCCTGACCAGGTCGCGGCGACCTCCTTGGGGAGGGGTCGCCGCGATCGGTGCGACCACGACCGGCTCACGCTCTGCGTGAGCCGGTCCTTGGCGTTCCGGGCCGTGTCGCCGGGCCGGGGCAGACCGTCCGCCAGACGTCCGGCAGAGGCCCAGCAGAGGCCCAGCAGACGAAGTCTTCGACCTGTCTGGACCGACTTCCCAAGAGTTCCCGAAGGGTTCTCCTAGTCGGGGTCACCGCGACGCGGCGCTCCTAGCCTTGAGGGTGTGGCGCGGTCCGTGGGGGACCGCTCCGGGGATCAGAGGAGTCCGCGATGCGGAGCAAGAAGAACGACGACATCACCTGGGACGTGGCGGGACGGATCAAGTCCCTCGAGCAGTTCAGCGGCCCGGCCCTGGTGCGTCCGCGCAACGAGGCGGACGCCATCCCGATCCACGAGCCTGCTCCGGCCCGGGTCCCCCGGCCGCGACAGTCCCGCATCTTCCTGCGCGGTGCCGAGGGCTTCGGCGCCTACGCCGACCTCACCGTCACCGCGCCGCACCTGGCCGACTGAGGCCGCCCGCCGGCCGGTCGGATCGCACGGTCCGTGCTGGCCGGGTGACGAACGCCGCATGCCGCGGCGCCGGCCACCGGCCGAGCCTCCCCGCTGAGGGGCAGCCGCTCGCCTAGGGTCTTCCGGTGGTCTGGGGGGTCGGTGCGGTGCTGCTGGCCTGGCTGGCGTGGGGTCCCGTGGTGCCGCTGCTCGCAGTGGCGCTGCTGTGCGTGCCGCGGGTGCGCTGGTGGGTGGTCGACCGTGTCGACGTGCGGCCGCGGCCGGCCGCAGCGGTGGGCGCCGCAGCGCTGGTCGTCGCGCTCGTGGCGCTCGCGATCCCGGACGGATGGTTGCCGATCCCGCCCGCGCCCGGGGCCTGGGCGGTCCCGCGCTACGTCGGGCGACCGGCAGACGCGCGGCCGATCGCCACCGAGGCGCCGCAGCACCCCCACCGCACCACCGGTGCGGCCGCCCAGCGCCCCGGGCCTCTGGGCCTCCAGCCCGAGGTCGAGACCGCGTGGCTCCACCAGCGCTGCGGGCAGATCGCACCGACGTCGGAAGGAGCGCTCGTCGCTCGCTGCGAGGACGGCGACGGCTCCCGGCTCCGGCTCCTCGACCCCGACTCGATGCGTCCCACCGCCACCTACGACCTCGGTCCCGCGTCCGCGGACCCGGCCTGCTCCGCGGACGCCTTCTACCTCGATGACCACGACCGCGCGGTCGTCGCCGAACAGCGCACCGTGTCGGCGGTCGACACCGGTGACGCCTCGCTCGACCTCTCCGGCACCTGGGACCTCAAGCCGTGGATCCCGTACGGCGACTGCGTCGTCGCCATCGCCCCGGACTGGTCGGGCCTTATGTGGTGGGTGTCGGCCACGGGTCTCCTCGGCACCCTCGAGCCGGGCTCGGGCCGGGTCGCCGTGCTCGACCTCGCCGAACCGGTCCGGCGGGGCATCGCCGTCGACGCGCGGGCGACGTACGTCGTCTCGGACGAGGCGCTCTACCGGTTGACCGCCGGCCCCGACGGCACGCCCCGCACCGAATGGAGGGCCGAGCAGGCAAATGCCAGCGGGTCCGCCCCGGTGCTGCTCGACGGTGGCGCGGTGGCCGTGACCGAGGAGGTCGACGACCGCCTCGGCGTCACCTTCCTCGCGCGCGACACCGGCGCGCCGATCTGCCGTCAGCCGGTCTTCGAGGAGGGTGACGGGTCGACCCGCAGCGACCTCGCCTCCCTCGGCAGCGGCGTGGTCGTCGCGAACAACCACGGCTACTCCTCGCCGCGCAGCACGCTTCTCGGCTTCACGAGCGACCCGGGCATCGCTCGCGTCGACCTCGTCGACGGGACGTGCGTCGTGCGCTGGACCAGCGAGGCGGTCTCGCCCAGCTCGGGGGTGACGGCCAGCTGGCCCACCGGCCTGGTCTACGCCTGGACCAAGCGGCCGTCCCTGGCCGGCGTCAGCGCGTGGTACCTGACCGCGCTCGACGCCGGGTCGGGCCGCAGCATGTGGAGCGTGCGCACCGGCACCGGGCTCGCGGCCGGCAGTGACGGGTCGCGGGTCGCCCTGGGGCCCGACGGCTCCGCCTGGCTCGGCACCCTCGCGGGCCTGGTCCGGGTCCGCGACCGCGACTGACACCTGAGGACGTGGCGAACGAGTCACCCGGCCGGCGACGTCCATGGCGTCCTCAGGCGTCAGGGATAGGAGAGCCCGACCGTCTCCTCGCTCAGCTCCCACAGCCGCCGCTGCGCCGCTGCGTCGTGGGAGAGCGCAGTCGAGCCCACCACGCGCGGCCGGCCGCCGGCCTCACCCGGACCACCCGGACCGACGTAGGTCCCGCCCGGCAGGTCCGCGGTGGCGGCCATGAGGGCGGGCCAGGCGCCGGCCTCGGCGGACTGCGACACGGCCTTCACCGCGGCGTCGAGGATCGCCTCACCGCGCGCCTCGATCCCGCGCATCTGCCCGTTGACCACCAGGTGCGTCCCGGCCAGCCCCGGGTGGGCCGCGAGCGCCGACACCGGCAGCCCGGCCTGCCGGAGCCGCCGGTCGAGCTCGTGGGTGAACAGCAGGTTGGCGAGCTTGGTCTGCCCGTAGACCATCCAGCGGCTGTAGCGCCGCTGCGCCCGCGGGTCGCCCAACGGGGCCGAGCGCGCCAGCCGGTGCGCCTGCGAGGAGAGCGTCACCACGCGGGCGTCGCCCGACGCGACCAGCCGGTCGAGCAGCAGGCCGGTCAGCAGGAACGGGCCGAAGTGGTTCGTCGCCATCTGCGACTCCAGCCCGTCGGCCGTCCGGCGCAGCGGTGGGGCCATGATCCCGGCGTTGTTGACGAGCAGGTGGAGCGGTCCGAGGTCGGCGGCCGCGGCAGCGCCCTCGCGCACCGACCCGAGATCGGCGAGGTCGACGACCACCGGGTCGAGCCGGGCGCCGGGCACCTCGGCGGTGATCGCCTCGGCCGCGGCGTCGAGCTTGGCCGGCGTACGTCCGGCGAGCGCGACGCGGGCGCCGTGGCGGGCGAGCTCGAGGGCGATGTGGAAGCCCAGGCCGCCCTGCGTCGGGCCGGTGACCAGCGCCGTGCGGCCGGTGAGGTCGCCGATGTCGTCGGTGCTCCAGGCGGCCCCGCTCACGGCGTCACGCCCAGTCCGGCCACGACGCGGGCCCCGAGGTCCTCGTCGCCCGAGATCCGTACGACGCCGGGCTCGGCGGGCCGGCGCCCCCCGGCCAGCACGATGAAGGTCTCGCGGTCCATGCCGAGCGTGACGGCAGGCTGCCCGTCCCCGGCGGTGGCGGGGCGGCCCCGTCCGTCCTCCCCGACCACGGCGGACACGGGCTCGTGCCCGTCCACCTCGAGCCGTACGACGTCGCCCGCAGGTGCCTGCGCCCGCTTCCCGACGACGAAGGGCAGGCTCTCCATCAGGTAGCTCGCGGCGTGCAGCGCCGACGCCGAGTCGAGGTTGCCCGGCATGTCGAGCGCGCGACGCACGTCCTGCTCGTGCATCCACACGTCCAGCGGCCGGTTGCGCAGCAGCAGGCCGGTGCTCCACCCGATCGCGCCGAAGAGCCCGGGCGCCGGTGCCGCGGGGTCGGTCGGGGGATCGGCGAGGAGCTGGGTGTGCCGCGCGGTGGTCGACTCGCGGATCTCGGTGATGAGCGCGTCCGGCGACTCGTCGCGGCGGACCACGACCCCCTGCTCGGTGAAGTGCCCCATCGTGCCGACGGCGTGCGGGGCGTCGCCGATCTCGACCTCCTCGTGCCGGCGTCCGGCGAGGAGCGACTCGAGGTGCGCGGTGTGCGCGGCGACGGCGTGCACGTCCCACCCGGGGAGATCGGTCGGCGTCGCCCACTGGTCGTCGGCGACGTGCTCGAGGACGCGGGTGAACGAGTCCACCGCCTCCCACCACACGGCGACGAGCGCGGCGAGACGTTGCTGGTCTGACATGCAGTGCAGCCTAGGGCTGGGCCGGGAGCCCGAGGGGCGCCGACGCCGGCGGCGCACCCACCCCTCCGGGGGAGCAGGCTGCGCCGCCCGTGCGTCCGGCGGTCCTACGCTGGAAGGGATGGCCGGTCCCGAGCCGGCTGCGCCACCGACAAAGGAGTCGTCATGGGAATCGGTATCGGCATCCTGCTGCTCGTCATCGGCCTGATCCTGCTGTTCGCCATCAAGGACTTCCCGGCCTCCGTCCAGGACGTGGTCGACCCGCAGACGGTGGGCTGGATCCTCGTCATCGCCGGCGTCCTGGCCCTCGTGCTGGGCCTGGTCATGAACAACCAGCGCTCGAGGACCACCCACGTGGAGGAGCGCCGCGAGATGTGACCGTGGCACCGCAGGACGCGTGACGGGGCGCCGGCAACTTCCGGCGCCCCGTCTGCGTCTACGCTCTGCGCGGCACGCAGGGTGCCATCGTCCGCAAGGAGTGCTCGTGGTCTCCCGTCTCGCTCGTGTCGTCGTCGGCCTCGCCGTCGCCGCGCTGCCCGCGCTCGCCGCGCTGCCCGCGCTCGTCGCGCTGCCCGCCGACGCCGCGACTCCCGCTCGCTACACGATCCAGGGGCCGAGCCGGTTCTCGCCGAACGGTGACGGGGTGCAGGACACCGTCGCCTTCCGATACACGTTGCCCCAGCGCACCCACGTGCGCCTGACGATCGGCCCGGCACGCCACCGGACGGTCCAGCGCCGCGTCGACCTCGGGTGGCAGCCCGCGGGACGGCACACCTGGACCTGGAACGGCCGGAACCAGTCCGGCAAGGTCGTCATCGACCGCGCCTACGTCATCCAGCTCTTCGACGCCGACCCCGCTTCCGGCTCCCTCTCCTCCCGCGCCAGCGACAAGGTGCAGGTCGACACCCACTTCGACCCGACGCTGGCCGCTCCCACCTACGGCGCCGGCCCCGGAGTGCCCGCGCGCGTGTACCCGCGCACCACGGTCGTCCAGGACACCCTCCCGATCACGGCGAACGTCTGGGACAACAAGGTCGACGTCTTCGAGCTCGTGATCCGCAACTCCGCCGGTCGCGTCGTGCGTCGCGCGGACCTCGACGAGCGACGGATGGGCCCCAACGGTCCCTCGTTCGGCACGGGGCGGACCGTGGACTGGGCGGCCGTCCGCGGTGGCAGGCCCCTCCCGGCGGGCCGCTACACCGCGGTCGCCTCGGGTCGCGACCTCGCCGGCAACTCGGGACGGTCCGAGCCGCTGAGGATCTGGGTGTCCGACGACGAGCTCGGGTGGCAGGAGCGCACGGAGACGGTCACGCCGGTCGAGAGCGCGTACAGCGACCCGTGCCTGGGCAGCGGGTGCGGCGACTACGTGCCGTGCGGGTCGGTGGTGCCGAGCACCCTCTTCGCCGAGGGTCTCAGCTACCGCTCCGTCGACTGCACCGGGGAGTTCAGGTACCCCCTCGCCTCGCGGTCCCACCAGGTGCTCGTCCCCGACGCCACCGGTGTCCGAGGCGTCGCCGAGGCCAGGGTGGCGTTCACGGGTGCGCCGACCACCGCCGGTGAGGACGATGCCGGCGAGCTGGCGCTCGGGTCGTCGTCGGCGTCGCGGGCCGTCGTACGGGGCTCGACCGGTGGTGAGACGCCGTGGGTCACCCACCCCTCTGGTGGCGCGGGTCGCACGGTCTACGACGAGGACGGCGACGAGGTGGTCGTCCCGGCCGCGGTGACCTGGAGCTTCACGACGCGGGGTGCGGACTCCGTGGACGTGGACCGCTTCACCGTCACCTACCGCTTCCTGGCGCCCCAGCGCTGACCGCTCAGAGCCAGCCGCGGTCCTGAGCGATCCGCGCGGCCTCGCTGCGGGTCGTCGCGCCGGTCTTGCCGATCGCGGCGGACAGGTGGTTGCGCACCGTGCCCTCCGAGAGGTGCACCCGCGCCGCGATCGTCGCGACGGGTGAGCCGTCGAGGGCGTGCGTCAGCAGCTCGCGCTCGCGTCCGGTCAGCGGGCTCGGGCCGTCGATCAGCGACTCCGCGGCGAGGTCCGGGTCGATCACCCGCAGCCCGCTGTGCACCCGGCGTACGGCGTCGGCGAGCTGGCGCGCGGGCGTGTCCTTGACGACGAAGCCGGAGGCGCCGGCCTCGATCGCGCGCCGGACGTAGCCGGGCCGGCCGAACGTCGTCACGATCAGCGACCGCACGTCCGGCAGCTCGCGGCGCAGGGCGGCGGCCGCGTCGATGCCGGTGAGGCCGGGCATCTCGATGTCGAGCAGGCACACCTCGGCGGCGGACGCGCGCGCCGCCTCGACGACCTCGTCGCCGCGGCCGACCTGGGCGACCACCTCGAGGTCGGACTCGAGGTCGAGCAGCGCCGCCAGCGCGCCGCGCACCAGGGCCTGGTCGTCGGCCAGCAGCAGCCGGATCACGGGAGCGCCACCCGCACGCGTGTCCCCGGGGTGCCGGGGGAGACCTCGAGGGTGCCGCCGGCACCGCTCACCCGCTCGCGCATGCCGCGCAGGCCGTTGCCCTCCGGGCCGTCGCACCCGGCGCCGTCGTCGGTGACCGCGATCCCGTCGGGGCCGAGCTCGATGACGACGGACCGCGCCCGCGCGTGGCGTACGACGTTGGTGACCGACTCGCGCAGCACCCACGCCATCAGCGCACGGTGCCGCGGGTCGGTGTCGGCGACGTCGCCCACGACGGTGGCGGTGATCCCGGCGTCGGCGAGCACGCGCGGGGCGGCGGCCAGCTCGGCCTCGAGGTTGCCCGCCCGCAGCCCGCCGACGGTCGCGCGCACCTCGGCGAGCGCCTGCCGGGCGGTCGCCTGGATCGACTCGAGCTCCTCCTTGGCCCGCTCCGGGTCGAGGTCGACCAGGCGAGCGGCCAGCTCCGCCTTCACCGACAGCGCGGTCAGTGAGTGGCCGAGCACGTCGTGGACGTCACGGGCCACCCGCTCGCGCTCGGAGACCAGGGCGAACTCGCTGCGCGCGGCGTAGGCCACCTGCTCGCGCTCGCCGAACAGGCGCAGCATGACCCCGCCGAGGATGACCGGCCACAGCATCAGGAAGAAGTAGGTCGGGAAGCCGTCGATGTCGAGCAGCGACAGCATCGGCACCGCCGCCCAGAGGCCGACCGCCCACTTCCACGCGGGAGCGGGCAGCTCGAGCGCGGACAGGATCGCGACGTAGGGGGTGAACGAGATGACGTCGATGCCGATCACCGGCACGGTGGCCAGGGCGAGGGCGACCATCAGGCCGAGGCTCACCCACGTGCTCCGGCGGTGCGAGTAGCCCAGGACGTTGGCGACCGCGAACCCCGCTATGCACGTCAGGGTGAACGCCTTCGCGAGCGACGGGGCGTCGGCGTCGAGGGTGGCGGAGATCGGGAAGACGAGGAAGAAGAGCCAGATGGAGGCGAACGCCCACCCCCACTTCTCCCAGGGGTTGTCGGGCAGGGGGTGGTGCGCCGCCTGGCTCACGTCCGCGCCCGGCTGCGTCGTACGCCCCACATCGCCAGCAGGGAGAAGATCACCGTCCACGCGAGCACGTTAGCGACCGGCAGCCACAGCGGGTCGTGCCCGCCGACCGGGAGCCACCCGTCGGTGAGCGGGTAGCGGGCCAGCGAGGCGTAGCCGTAGAGCGGGGTGAGCCGGCCGATGTCGAGCATGATCCCGCTCATCGGCGTGAAGAGGCCGCCCAGGAACGCCATGATCACGATGAAGCCCGACGCGATGCCGGCGGCGTTGGCCCCGCGGAAGACCAGGCTGACGGCGAGGCCGTAGATCGCGAACAGGGCCGATCCGAGCCAGACGATCGCGGCGCCCAGCACCCAGTCGCTCCACGCGCCGCGGGCGCCGGTCAGTGCGCCGATGGCGAAGATCAGGGTGACCGGCATCGCCGCGACCACCATCGCCAGCGCGGCCTTGGCAGCGACGAAGCCGAGCGGTCGCATCGGGGTGAGCCCGAGCTGGCGGCCCCAGCCCATCACCTGCTCGGTCGCCGCGCTGCCGGCGATCCCCGTGGTGGCGGTGACCGCGCCGTAGCAGGCCATCGAGATCATGATGTACATCGCGACGTTGCCGCTGCCGACGCGGTCGTCGGAGCCGAGGCCGAACACGAGGTACATGAACGTCGGCAGCCCCACGATGAAGAACATCGCCATCCGATCCCGCAGCTGGCGGCGGAGGTCGAGGCGGGCGTAGGCCACCATGGCGGGGCGCGGAGCGGTGCGCCCGGACGGGACGGCCGAGGTGAGGGCGGTGGTGGTCATCGTGCGGCTCCGGTCAGGGCGTCGTCGTTGCTGGTCGTGCCGCTCTCGGCGGTCAGGGCGAGGAAGGCCGCCTCCAGGCTGGCAGCGGAGACCTCGAGGTCGCCCACGCCGAGCGGGGCGAGCGCCGCGCGCACCCGTGCCAGCCAGGCGGGGTCGATGCCGGCGGCCCCGACCACGTCTGCCGGCGGGCGGAAGGTGACGGTCCGACCGCCGTACGCCGCCCGCACGTCCGTGGTCGCGGCGTCGTGGACGATCCGTCCGTGGTTCATCAGGACCGTGCGCTCGGCGAACTCGTCGGCCTCGGCGAGGTAGTGGGTCGCGAACACGATCGTCCGGCCCAGTGCGGCGTCCTCGCGCATGGCCTGCCAGAACTCCTGGCGGGCGCCGACGTCCATGCCGGTGGTCGGCTCGTCGAGGATGACCAGATCGGGGTCGGGCACCAGCGCGAGCGCGAACTTCAGCCGCTGCTGCTCGCCTCCCGAGCACGCCTCGACCCGGCGACCGGCCAGGCCCGTCAACCGGGCGCGCTCGAGCACCACGTCGACGCGGTCCGGGCGTCCGTGGAGAGCGGCGATCGCCTGCACGGTCTCGGCGACGGTGAAGTCGTTGAGCAGCCCGCCGGTCTGCATGACGGCGGACACGCGCCCCAGCCGGACGGCCTCGGCGGGCGTGGCGCCGTACACCTCGATCGTGCCGGCGTCGGGCGACGTCAGGCCGAGCAGCATGTCGACGGTCGTGGTCTTGCCGGCGCCGTTGGGGCCGAGGAACGCGACGATCTCGCCGGGCTGGACGGTCAGATCGACATCGTCGACCGCGGTCACGCTCGAGCCGTCGGTCGTGCGGAACGACTTCCGCAGGCCGGTGGCATGGATGGCTGGTGTGCTCATGGCCCTGAGCATGTCGCCGTACGGCGCCAGGCTCCCCGTGGAGTTGTCACGACCTCCCCGTGACACCTGTCATCGAGACGTGCGGCCCGCTGGTTGAGGTGCGAGTGGAGCGAGCCTCGAAACCATACGTGAGACGCAGGTTTCGAGGCTCGTCGCTGGAGCTCCTCGCACCTCAACCAGCGAGGCGCGCTCGACCGATCAGAAGGCGGCCTCGTCGAGGTCCATCAGGTCGAGGTCGATGCCCTCGGCGATGGCACGCTCGGAGGAGATCTTCGGCAGGTTGTGCTGCGCGAAGAACTGCGCGGCCGCGACCTTGCCCTCGTAGAAGGCCTTGTCCTTCGCGGAGACCTCGCCGGCGAGCTTCTGCAGGGCCACGTCGGCCTGGCGCAGGAGCAGCCAGGCGCAGACCACGTCGCCGAGCACCATCAGCAGGCGCGAGGTGTTGAGGCCCACCTTGTAGATGTTGCGGACCTCGTCCTGCGACGACATCAGGTCGTTGATCATGTGCCCGACGATCGCGTTGGCGCCCTCGAGCGCGGTGGCGAGCAGCGCGCGCTCGTTCTTGAGGCGACCGTTGCCGGCCTCGGAGGCGATGAAGCCCTCGATCTCCTTCGCGAGGTGACCCAGCGCGCGGCCCTGGTCCTTGACGATCTTGCGGAAGAAGAAGTCCTGGCCCTGGATCGCGGTGGTGCCCTCGTAGAGGGTGTCGATCTTGGCGTCGCGGACGTACTGCTCGATCGGGTACTCCTGCAGGAAGCCCGAGCCGCCGAAGGTCTGGAGCGACTCGGTGCCCAGCAGCACCCACGAGCGCTCGGAGCCGTAGCCCTTCACGATCGGCAGCAGCAGGTCGTTGACGGCGGCGGCGAGGCGGGCCTCGTCGGAGCCGGCGGTGCCGGCGTGCTCGGCCAGCATGACCTGGTCCTGCCAGGTGGCGGTGTAGAGGACGAGCGCGCGCATCGCCTCGGCGAACGACTTCTGCGTCATCAGCGAGCGACGTACGTCGGGGTGGTGGGTGATCGTGACCCGCGGGGCCGTCTTGTCCGCGGCCTGCGTGAGGTCGGCGCCCTGGACGCGCTCCTTCGCGAACTCGAGGGCGTTGAGGTAGCCGGTCGAGAGGGTGGCGATGGCCTTGGTGCCGACCATCATCCGCGCGTTCTCGATGACCTGGAACATCTGCGCGATGCCGTCGTGGACCTCGCCGAGCAGCCAGCCCTTCGCGGGCTCGCCGCCACCGACGGACGAGTCGCCGAAGGTGAGCTCGCAGGTGTTGGACACTTTGATGCCCATCTTGTGCTCGACGTTGGTGACGTAGACGCCGTTGCGCTCGCCCGTCAGCTCACCGGTCTCGTGGTCGAAGTGGATCTTCGGGACGATGAAGAGCGACAGGCCCTTCGTGCCGGGGCCGCCGGCGCCCTCGACGCCGACCGGGCGGGCCAGCACGAGGTGGATGATGTTGTCGCAGAGGTCGGACTCGGCCGAGGTGATGAAGCGCTTGACGCCCTCGATGTTCCACGAGCCGTCGTCGTTGGGGGTGGCCTTGGTGCGGCCGGCGCCGACGTCGGAGCCGGCGTCCGGCTCGGTGAGCACCATCGAGGTGTTCCAGCCGTTGTCGACGATGTGCTGGGCGATGCGCTTGTCGCGCTCGTTGCCGTTGCGGTGGACCACGCCGGCGAACGCGGGGCCGGCGCCGTACATCCACACCGGGGCGTTGGCGCCGAGCACCATCTCGCCGATCGCCCAGATCAGCGACGACGGGGCGGGCGTGCCGCCGAGGTCCTCGTTGATCTGCAGGCGCCAGAACTCGGCGTCGGCCCACGCCTGGTAGCTCTTCTTGAACGACTCGGGCAGCGGCGCCGTGTTGGTCTTCGGGTCGAAGACGGGCGGGTTGCGGTCACTGTCGACGTAGGACGCGGCGAGGTCCTCGCGGGCGAGGCGGTCCACCTCCGCGAGCACCTCGCGGGCGGTCTCACCGTCGACCTCGCCGAACGGCCCGGTGCCGAGCACGTCGTCGCGGCCGAGCACCTCGAAGAGGTTGAACTCGATGTCGCGGAGGTTGGTCTTGTAGTGGCTCACGTGCGTTCCACCTGTCCGTGTGCGAGGGGTCTGCGGTCAGTGCTACCGATCAGTTTACTGGTCGGTAACAAGATGATGCCTCGCGGGCTCGTCGCGCGCAACACGAACGGTGGATGTCACCGGTCACGCCGCCCCGGGCGGCAGGGCGCGCCGGACGGGAGCGCGGGTTTGCCTATCACGCCCACTATCTCTACTGTTTCACCTGACAAACCTCAGACACTCGACTCATCGCGTTGACCCCAGTGGAAGGTGCCTGCACGTGCGCAAGCTCATCGTTCTCGGCTTCGTGGGCCTCGTCGCCCAGCTGATCGACGGATCCCTGGGCATGGCCTACGGCGTGACGTCCTCGACCCTCCTGCTCGCTGCCGGCGTCGCCCCGGCCGCGGCCTCGGCCGCCGTCCACTTCTCCGAGATCGGCACGTCGCTGGTCTCCGGTGCCTCGCACCACAAGTTCGGCAACGTCGACTGGCGCACCGTGTCGATCCTGGCCCTGCCGGGCTTCATCGGCGCCTTCATCGGCGCGACGCTGCTGTCCAACATGGACGCCGCCGTCGCCAAGCCCGTCGTCGCCGTGATCCTGCTGAGCCTCGGCTTCTACGTCGTCTACCGCTTCCTCAAGCTGGGCGGCGCCCGCCCGACCTTCAAGGGCCACCCGTCCGCGTTCTTCCTGGCCCCCATGGGCCTCGTCGCTGGCACGCTGGACGCCGTCGGTGGCGGCGGCTGGGGACCGGTCGGCACCACCTCGCTGCTGTCGAGCGGTCGCCTCGAGCCCCGCAAGGTCGTCGGGTCGATCGACACCTCCGAGTTCGTCGTCGCCGTCGGCGCCTCGCTCGGCTTCATCTTCGGCCTCGGCTCCCAGGGCATCAACTGGGGCTACGCCGTCGCGCTGCTCGCCGGTGGCGTGGTCGCCGCCCCGATCGCCGCCTGGCTGGTCAAGCACCTCGCGGCCCGCGTCCTCGGCGTCGCCGCCGGTGGCCTGATCATCCTCACCAACTCCAAGACGCTCCTCGAGGCCTTCGGCGTCCCGGGCGTCGGCGTCGCCACCGCCGCTGCGGTGATCTTCGTCCTCTGGGTCTCGGGCATCGTCTGGGCCGTCAAGCAGGAGCGCCGCGCGAAGTCCGAGGCTGCCGACGAGCGCGAGCTCGAGGCCGCTCCGGCCTGACGCACGCCGTCGTACGCCGCCACGTCCGCAGCGCGCGGGAGGGGCGGCGTACGGACACGTCCGGAGCAGACGGGGCCAAGCACCACTGTCTCTGCCGACATATCTGACAAACTGCACCTATGCGCGTCTCCGCCAAAGCCGACTACGCCCTCCGGGCCCTGATCGAGATCGCGGTGCGCACCGACGGCACGGCCGTCAGCGCCGAGCAGCTCGGCAAGGCCCAGGGCATCCCCCACGGCTTCCTCCAGGCGATCCTCGCCGACCTCCGACGTGCTGACGTCGTCGTGTCGCAGCGCGGCCAGTCGGGCGGGTGGCGCTTCGCGCGCGACCCCGGCACGGTCAGCGTGGCCGACGTCATCCGGGCTGTCGACGGCCCGCTCGTCTCGGTCTACGGCCTGCGGCCCGAGGCCGTGGAGTACGACGACTCGGCGCAGGTGCTCCAGCGCGTGTGGATCGCCGCCCGCAGCTCGCTGCGCTCGGTGTTCGAGCAGGTGACCATCCAGGACCTCGCCGACGGCAGCCTGCCCACCACGGTCGACGCGCTCACCCAGGACGAGGACGCCTGGCAGCCCCACTGAGCCACACCGCTGGTCGAGGAGGTCGCGCAGCGACCGTCGCGAGACCCGCTCGATCCGTGGTCTCGTGACAGGCGCCAGGGCGCCTTCGTCGACCAGCGAGAGGGTCAGGCGGCCAGCCGCCGGTTGACCTGCTTGCGGCGCCGGGCGACCTTGGCCAGCCGCTTGTCGAGGCGGGCTTCCTCCTCCATCAGCGCGATCCTCGCCACCTGGGCCGCGAGCTGCTCGTCGCCGAGGTTGTCGGGCAGCACGTGCACCCGGTCGGGCTTGACCAGGGACACCCACGCGGCCGGCGGCTGTGCCGCGAAGCCGCTCGTCACCACCAGGACCACCTTGAAGCCGGCGAGCCCGTCGAGGGCGAGCGCGGCCTGCTCGGAGGTGGCGTCGAAGAACGCCGGGACGCTCGCGAACACGTCGGCCTTCGCCTTCCATGCCCTGCGGCACACCTTCGCCCACGCTCCCTCGACCTCCTTGCGGCTCATCCCGGCGGCCCTGTGGGCGCGGGTGATCTCGATGCCGGCGAGGTCGAGCACCTCGGCGTCGACGTCCGGGGTGGCGACCCGGCCGAGGCGCAGGTCCTCGCGCATCTCGTCGAGGTCGACGGTGTCGGGACCGAGGTGGAGCAGGAACAGTCGCTTGGCCATGGCGCCAGCCTCGTCGGGGCGTACGACGACTGCGTGAACGCGAGCCGTCGAGGGCCAGAACAGTGCTGGTCAGTCGGTCGGGACGGCGCGCAGCCAGCTGACGAGCGGGCGCAGCGTCTTCCAGTCCGAGCGGACCCGGTCGACCAGGCTCGCGTCGATGGCGTCGGCCTCGAAGCCGTAGGACTTGTTGGCGATCAGCTGCCTGCAGCGCAGCAGCTCGATGCGGGGGTGGTTCGCGTCGTAGCCGCGCGGCGAGGTCTTGAGCCGGTCGCCGCCGATCTCGAAGCCGTCCTTCTCGAGTCGCCTCAGCACCCGCTCGAGCGCCGTGCCGGACTTCTCGTCGGCCATCGCCTCGCGGATCGCGGACAGTCGCGGCCCGTCGGCGTCGTAGAAGCCACCGCCGACCCGGGTGCCGCGCGCGGAGATCTCGACGTACCACCCGGTCGACGGGCCGGCGCCGACGTACGCGCCCTGGTGGGTCTTGTAGGGCGTCTTGTCCTTGGCGAAGCGGACGTCGCGGTAGGGGCGGAACACCTTGGCGGGACCGAACTCCGGCTCGAGCTCGGCGACCAGCGCCTTCATCGGCGCCTCGACCGAGTCCTTCCAGACCTGCTTGTTGGCCTCCCAGAACGACTTGGAGTTGTCCATCTCGAGGTCGTCGTAGAAGTCCAGCGCCGCGACGGGGAATCCGGTGAAGCTCACGTCAGGTGACGGTAGCCCACACCATCTCGTCGCCCTCCTCGCCGTACGACGACAGGGTGAGCACCCCGCCGCCGCAGGCCGGTTCGCCGAGGAAGGCGTTGCCGACCGAGCGAGACTCGTAGGCGACCTCCAGCGTGTGGTCCGGGGTCCAGCGCATCAGCCGTGCGGGCTCGTCAGGGCCCTGCGGGTCGCGGACGAAGAACACCGAGTCGCCGCAGGGGAGCGCGGTGCCGGTGGTGCCCGGACCGAGGTCGAAGTACTCGCCGCCGGCCGACGCGCGGAAGACGGCCTCCTCCTGTCGGCGCGGCCTGGGCACCTCCGACCACACGACGCCGTCGGCAGTGGCGGCGACGTCCCAGCCGGTGCACTCGGTCGGACCGTCGATCGGCCGCGGCACGCCGGCCTCGAGGATGTTGAGCGTCCGGCAGGCGGGGCGGCCGTCGTCGAACGTCATCATGCCGACGCCGTGCTCGCTCGCCGTGAGGTTGGAGAAGCCGGTCCGGAGCGGGGCGCACCAGCCGTCCTCGCCGTTGCTGTCGGCGAGAGCGCTGGTCGCGAGGCAGTAGGCGCCGCCGTCGCCGTAGGTCGGGTAGTAGAGGTCGCCGCCGGTGAGCGCCCAGGAACCACCGCTCGCGGCGACGGGGGAGACGACGTCATGCTCCTCGCCAGTGGCGAGGTCGATCGCCACCACCTTGCTGGGCGCGGTCTCCGCCGTGTCCTGCGTGACCACCACGGCCCAGTCCTCGCTCATCAGCAGCTCGGAGATCGTGCGGCCCGCCCCCGCGGTGACCTCGATGCACTCCTCGACCTCGTCCTCACCCCCGGTGGCGGTGCGGTCGGACACGCAGGCGGCGGACTGGTCGTCCGGGACGATGCCCGTCCACCGCTCGCCGATGACGGCGCGGCTCGCGGCTCCGTAGCCGGTGGCGTTCCAGTCGAGCAGCGCCTCCCTGGGCTCGACCGTCGCCGGGTCGTCGAGCGTCCCGCCGGCGGGTGCGCTCGACGGCTCCGGCGTCGCCGGGTCGTCGGTCGGTGCGTCGGTCCCGGTGCAGCCCGTCAGCACGACCAGGAGCGCCAGCGTGGTCGTCGTACGCCCGTGCACGTCAGACGCCGATGTTGTGCTGGAAGTGGTCGAGGTTGGCCCGGTAGGACTTGTAGGCGTTGCGCCACTGCACGCGCTCGATCGCCGGCTCGCTGGGGTCGAACCGTGACTGGTCCCACGGCTCGAAGTAGCCGATCTTCCGGTTGCCGTCCGGGTCCTGGTCGAAGCCGCGGCCGACCTGGAAGTGCCCGCTCGCGTCGTCGTCGAGGTAGGGGTAGTACTGCTTGAGGAGCACCGGGTGGAGGATCACCGGCGCGCGGTAGTCGGTGATGTGGCGCATCATCACGCGGTACCACTGCTTGAACGTGAAGTCGCTGATGTCGAGCACGACGTAGGGTCCGGCGGCGGTCTCCTCGTCGTAGTCGGTCTTGTTGTTGGCGACCCGCACCATGTCGGAGATCGCGGTGCCGGCGGAGGTGGTGCCGAGGCGACGCGCCCAGTAGGCCTGCGTCTTCCGCTGTCCCTGCGAGCTCCAGCCGATCGCCTGCATCGTGGCGGGGCCGCACCACCAGGTCTGGTGCTGCGCCTTCGCGACCTTGCTGGTGAGGATCTTGTCCTTCGTGGGGTACGACGCGCCGTACCCGCCGCGGGCGTCGATCCCCGAGCCGGTGGTCACCTCGGGGTGGTCCTCGGCGAAGTCCTCGGGAAGCGCGACCCCCTGGACCTCGTGGCGCAGCATCCAGACCTTCCCGACCGACTGCGCTGCCATCGTGAGCTCGGCGCGCTCGGCCTCCTCCCGCTCCGCGTCGCTGCGGGCCATGGCCCGACCCAGTACGCCGTCCGCGTCGAGGTCGCCGGTCCGCTCGGCCCGCCGGCCGAAGACCGGCGGGCTCTCCAGCCGGGCGGTCAGGGTCTCGCGCGACTGGTTGGTCCAGCCGAAGCCGAGGCAGTAGCGCTGGCCGTCGAAGGTCGCGCACCGGACCGCCGCGCGCGCCGCCGCCGTACGTCCCTGAGCCAGCCGCGCAACTGCGCCGGCGGCGACGACCCGCTCGATCTCGGCGCGCATCTCGGTCGTCACCCTGCCGCGGCCCGCGGTTCCGGCGCGCGGGGCCGACTCGGCTGCCGGCGTGATGGCGTCCCGCTCCTCGTCGCCGTCCGGGAGCAGCGGGACGGCGCCGAGGGTCAGCGCGAGGACAGCCGCGGCGATCGTGGCGGGGTGCCGCCAGAGCGGACGCGACGTGTCGTCGGCAGCGATGCGATGGGCGAGGCGTTGGGCGAGCGGGCGGAGCACGGGCATGGGGGAAGGGCCTTCGATCCGAGAACACGGACGCCCCACTGTCCCCTCTGGTCACATCCTTCGCAAGTGCCCCATCGACGATTGCAGGTGACCGGGCACTTCGTGCCCGTCCTGGACATCGACTGGGCACTTCCTGGACCTTGCGGAGGGCGGACGGGCAGGAACTGCCCGGTCGGCGCCGGAGACGGGCAGGAAGTGCCCGGTCAGGTGATCTGGACTGGAGCGGATGACGAGACTCGAACTCGCGACATCGACCTTGGGAAGGTCGCGCTCTACCAACTGAGCTACATCCGCATGCCGTACGACGACGGCTGGCCGAACGATACCGGACCGCTCAGCGCACCTCGGACAGACCGGGTCGCTTGGCGGAGACGGTGTCCCCGGAGGAGCGGCCGGTGACCCGGCGGTGGACCCAAGGGACGAGGAACTCGCGGGTCCACTGGGCGTTGGCCGCCCAGGTCTCCCGGCGTCCGAGGACGGGCAGCGGGTCGAGCTCGACGGGCGGGATGGTGTGCGTGACGCCGAGGGCGTCGAGCACGGCTCGGGCGATGTAGGTGTGGCCGAAGGAGTTGAGGTGCATCCGGTCGGCGTCCATCGCGGCGGCGATCTCGACGTCGCGCATCCGCCACATGTCGACGAGGGTCACGCCGTGGCGGTCGGCGATCTCGCGGACCCACTCGTTGAAGATCGCCATCCGGCCGCGGACGGGTCCGTAGATGCCACCGGCGCCCGGGTCGTAGACCGTGAACATCACGACCCACGCGCCCGTCGCGACCAGGCGCGCGACCGCGGCGTCGTACGTCGCTGCGATCGCGTCGATGTCGACGCGCGGGCGGAGCACGTCGTTGCCGCCGCCGTGGATCGTGATGAGGTCGGGCTCGAGCGCGATGGCCGCGTCGACCTGCTCGGCGACGATCGGGCCGAGCTTGCGGCCGCGGATCGCGAGGTTGGCGTAGCCGAAGTCGTCGGTCCGGGTGGCGAGAACCTCGGCGACGCGGTCGGCCCAGCCGCGCAGGCCGTTGGGGCGTGACGGGTCGGGGTCGCCGACCCCCTCGGTGAACGAGTCGCCGATGGCGACGTAGCGGTGGAAGGTCACCGGGACATTCTGCAAGAGGTCTCGTGACGCGACTTCGTCGCTCCTCGACCAACGGCGCGGGCGCTAGGTTGGCCGCGTGCTGCTCTCAGACCGCGACATCATCGCCGAGATCGACGCCGGCCGGATCGCGCTGGACCCGTGGGACCCGCAGATGCTGCAGCCGTCCAGCATCGACGTACGCCTCGACCGGTTCTTCCGCGTCTTCGAGAACCACCGCTACCCCCACATCGACCCGGCGGCCGACCAGTCCGAGCTCACCCGCGAGGTCGAGCCGGAGGGCGACGAGCCGTTCATCCTGCACCCCGGCGAGTTCGTCCTGGGCTCGACCTACGAGGTGGTGAGCCTGCCCGACGACGTCGCCGCGCGCGTCGAGGGCAAGTCCTCGCTCGGCCGGCTCGGCCTGCTCACCCACGCGACCGCCGGCTTCGTCGACCCCGGCTTCTCCGGCCATGTCACCCTCGAGCTGGCCAACGTCGCGACGCTGCCCATCAAGCTCTACCCGGGCATGAAGATCGGCCAGTTCTGCTTCTTCCGGCTCTCCTCGCCGAGCGAGCACCCCTACGGCTCCGAGAAGTACGGCTCGCGCTACCAGGGCCAGCGCGGCCCGACGCCGAGCCGGTCCTTCCAGAACTTCCACCGCACGGAGATCTGACGCCGATCCGGTCCCGCATCGTGGATTAGGGCACACCCGCGTTGCGTTAATGCCGGCGCTCATGGTTAGGCTGACCTTAGTTAGGTCATCCTCACCTCGATGGAGCATTGATGAAGCGCACGCTCGCCGCGACCACCATGACCGGCCTGCTGGTCGCCGCGGCCCTCACCGGCTGCAGCACCGGCTCGACCACCGCGGACACGGCCGCCGAGCCGACGGCCACCACGCAGGTCGAGTCCGACGCCTTCCCGGTGACGATCGAGCACGCCCTGGGGGAGACCACGATCGAGGAGGAGCCCACCCGTGTCGTCGCCGTGGGCTACGCGGAGGCCGACTACCCGCTGTCGCTCGGCGTCGTGCCGGTCGGCGCGGACAAGATCGAGTACGCCGGCAACGCCAATGGCTCGTCCGACTGGTTCGACGAGGCGCTGGCCGACATCGACGGCGCGGAGCAGCCGACCCGCTTCAGCACCACCGACGGCGTGCCGGTCGATGAGATCGTCAAGCTCCAGCCCGACCTGGTGACCGCGACGCAGTCCGGCATGACGCAGGAGGAGTACGACAAGCTCACCGAGGCGGGCATCCCCGTCGTCGCCTACCCCAACGCGCCCTACAACACCACGTGGCAGGAGTCGCTGGAGATGGTCGGCGAGGCACTCGGCCGCAGTGACGTGGCCGACGAGCTGAAGGCCGAGACCGAGCAGGTCATCGCCGACACCGCTGCGAAGTACCCCCAGCTCGAGGGCAAGACCTTCACCTTCGCCGGACCCAACGCCGACCCGTCGTCGTTCTACGTCTACACCAAGATGGACAACCGCCCGCGCCTGCTCGCCGAGCTCGGCATGGTCAACTCGCCGTTCGTCGAGGAGCGCAGCGAGCCCGGCCAGTTCCTCTTCAACATCTCCGCCGAGCGCACCGAGCAGCTCGACGCCGACGTGTTCCTGACCTACGCCACCTCCGAGGACAACGTGCAGGAGCTCGCCGACGACCCGCTGTTCCAGCAGATCCCGGCCGTGGCCGACAACCGCTGGTACGCCACCGTCGAGCTGACCGAGGCCATCGGGCTCTCCGCGCCGTCCCCGCTCTCGATCCCGGTCGGCATGGAGCGCTACATCCCCCAGGTCGCCGCGGCCGTCGACGGCGACGGCTCCACCCCGTCCTGATCCGACAGCGCTGACCCGACGATGACGACCACCGCCACGCAGCAGCTGGGGCGACCGGCCCGGCCGAGGAGCACCTCCGCGGCCGGACCGGTGACGGCGTACGCCGTCCTGCTCGGGCTGCTGGTGGTCGCCGTCGCCGCGTCGGTGCTGATCGGCTCGCGGCTCGTCGCGCCGACCGCGCTGCTGGAGGCCGGCGCGGACCGCACAGTGCTCGAGGTCCGGGCGGTCCGCACGGTCCTGGGTGTGCTGGTCGGCGTTGCGCTCGGGCTGGCCGGCGCGTGCATGCAGGGCCTGACCCGCAACCCGCTCGCCGACCCGGGCATCCTCGGCGTCAACTCCGGCGCCGCCCTCGCGATCGTTCTCGGCATCGCCTACCTCGGGGTCGGCAGCATGACCGCGTACGTCGTCCTCGCGCTCGTCGGCGCCGCGCTCGCCTCGCTCGCCGTGCACGCGATCGCGGGGATCGGCCGCGACGGCGCCACCCCGGCCAAGCTCACCGTCGCCGGCGCTGCGTTTGCCGCCGCCGCGAGCAGCTGGACGGTCGCCGTGCAGCTGGTCGACCAGACGACACTCGACGTGATGCGGCGCTGGCAGGTGGGCTCGATCGGCGGCCGGTCGTGGGACCTGGTCGTCTCGCTCGCGCCCGTCTTCGCGGCCGGGACCGTCCTCGCGCTGGTCCTGAGCCGCACCCTCAACGCCCTCGCGCTGGGCGACGAGATGGCCGCCGGCCTCGGTCGGCACACGACGCGCGACCGGCTGCTCGTCGGCCTGGCGATCGTCCTGCTCGCCGGCACGGCGACGGCCGCGGCCGGGCCGATCGCCTTCGTCGGCCTGATCGTGCCCCACCTCGTCCGCACCCGGACGGGCTCCGACCACCGCCACCTGCTGCCGCTGAGCGCGGGGTACGGCGCCGTGCTGGTGCTGCTGGCCGACACCGTCGGACGGGTCGTCCTGCCGCCGTCGGAGGTCCAGGTCGGCATCATGACCGCGGTCGTGGGTGTCCCCTTCTTCCTGCTCCTCGTGCGACGCGGACGGATGGGCCTCTAGTGACGATGACTTCCACGCGGGCAACCACTGCACTGCCGGACGAGCCCGAGGTCCGCCCTGACCTCCGCGCCGCGACCAGGCGACCGCGGCGCCGTCGCCGCCTCGTGATCAGCGGGCTCGCCCTCGCGCTCCTGGCCGCCTTCGCGGTCCGCGTGCTGCTCGGCGACTACACCTTCACCGTCCCGGACTTCTTCCGGATCCTGTTCGGCGAGCAGCTGCCGGTCTCGACCTTCATCCTGATGGAGAGCAAGCTGCCACGAGCGGTGCTCGCGGTGCTCGTCGGCCTCGCGCTCGGCTCGGCCGGGTCGCTCTTCCAGGCCCTCCTGCGCAACCCGCTGGCCAGTCCCGACATCGTGGGCGTGAGCCTGGGCGCCAGTGCCGCCGGGATCTTCGCCCTGCTGACGCTGGGCCTGCGCGACGGTGCGGTGTCGGCGTTCGCCGTCGTCGGAGCGGTCGTGGTCTCGGCCGTCGTGCGATGGGTCGCCGGCACCACCGGCGGCTACCGCCTGGTGCTGGTCGGCGTCGGGGTAGCCGCGGCGATGACGTCGGTCATCCAGTACCTCCTCGCTCGCTCCAGCACGTGGGACGTCCAGCTCGCCCTGCGCTGGCTGGTCGGCAGCCTCAACAACGTCCCGTGGTCGACGATCGGCCTGCTCGCGACCTGCCTCGCGGTGCTGCTGCCGACCCTCGCCGTGCTGTCGCGCTCGCTCGGAGCACTCGAGCTCGGCCCGGAGGCCGCCGCAGGGCTCGGAGTCGGACGGCACCGTACCGACGCGCTCCTGCTCGTCGGTGTGCTGCTCACCGCGGTCGCGGTCGCGGCCGCCGGGCCGGTGGCCTTCGTCGCCTTCATGTCCGGCCCGATCGCGCGCGCGCTGCTGGGCGGACGGCACAGCCTGCTCGCCGGTGCGCTCGTCGGGGCGGTCCTGATGCTGCTCGCCGACCACGTCGCGGCGTACCTCGTCCCCGATGTCGTGCTCCCCGTCGGCATCGTCACCGGAGCGGTCGGCGGGCCGTTCCTGCTCTGGCTACTGGCGCGCGGCGCCGCGACCGGGAGGACCGGATGACCCACTCGAGCAGGTTGCAGACCCGGGAGCTGACCCTCGGCTACGCCGACCGTCAGGTCGTCCACGAGGTCAGCGTCGAGATCCCCGACGGCAAGGTGACCGTCGTCGTCGGGCCCAACGCGTGCGGCAAGTCCACGCTGCTCAAGGGCCTGGCCCGGCTCGTACGACCCCGGGGCGGCGTCGTGCTGCTCGACGGCGAGGCGATCCACCGCCGGCCGACGAAGGAGGTGGCCAAGGTGCTGGGCCTCCTGCCGCAGAACCCCGTCGCGCCCGAGGGGGTCGTCGTCGCCGACCTCGTCGGTCGCGGCCGGCACCCGCACCAGGGCGTCTTCACGCGATGGACCGCCGAGGACCGCGCCGCCGTCGAGGAGGCGATGGTCCTCACCGACACCTACGAGCTCGCCGACCGTGCGGTCGACGAGCTGTCCGGAGGCCAGCGGCAGCGCGTCTGGATCGCGATGGCGCTCGCGCAGGGCACCGACCTGCTGCTGCTCGACGAGCCCACGACCTACCTCGACGTCGCGCACCAGGTCGAGATGCTCGACCTGCTGGTCGAGCTCAACGCCCGGCGCGGCACCACGATCGTGATGGTGCTCCACGACCTCAACCTCTCGGCTCGCTACGCCGACCACCTCGTCGCCCTCCACGCGGGCCGCATCGTGGCCGAGGGAACTCCGGCCGAGGTGGTCACCGAGGACGTCGTACGCACCGTCTTCGGCCTCGACAACCGCGTCATCGAGGACCCCGTCTCGCACACCCCGCTCGTGGTGCCCGTCGGCCGCCACGTCCCCGCCCGCCCCGCCCGTCTCGACCACCAGGAGCTCCGATGACCGTCACCGCGTCCCACCAGACCGGCCTCCCCATGCTGTTCACCGACGTCGAGGTGGTCTCGGTCGAGCGGCTCTCGCCGTCGTTCGCCCGCATCGAGCTCGGCAGCCCCGCGCTCGCCGAGTTCGGCGTCGACGGCCCGCGGTGGGACCAGCGGATCAAGCTCGTCTTCCCCGACCCCGTCACCGGCGGCATCACCACGACGGAGGGCGCCGACGAGACGTGGCTGTCCAGGTGGTTCGAACGGCCCGCGACCGAGCGTGGACACATGCGGACCTACACGATCCGCGACGTGCGCGGCACCGGTGAGCGGACGACCTTCGTGGTCGACATGGTGCTGCACCTCGAGGGCGACCTCGTCGGGCCGGGGTCGACGTGGGCCTCGCGGGCCACGGTGGGCGACCGGATCGTGCTGATGGCGCCGCGGCGCGGGTTCCCCTACGGAGGGATCGAGTTCACGCCGGCCCCCGGCGCCGACCTGCTGCTGGTGGGTGACGAGACCGCCGTCCCGGCGGTCTGCACCGTGCTCGAGCAGCTGCCCGACGACGCCCGCGGTGCGGTGTTCCTCGAGGTGCCGCACGCCGGTGACGTCCAGGACGTACGTCGTCCCGCCGGCGTCTCCATCTCCTGGCTCGCGCGGGAGGACTCACCGCTCGGGCAGCCGCTGCACGACGCGGTGGTCGCGCACCTCGGCATACCCGATGCGGAGGTCGACGTGGCGGCCGACGAGGTCGACCCCGACCTGTGGGAGACGCCGTACTACTCCTCGTCCGGCGAGGAGGTGCCCGGTGACGTCGCCGTGGTCGGCGGCACGTACGCCTGGATCGCCGGGGAGTCGAAGGTCGTGACGGGCCTGCGGCGGCACCTGGTCAACGAGCTCGGCTTCGACCGCCGGCAGGTCGCCTTCATGGGCTACTGGCGCCGTGGCGTCGCGATGAAGTCCTGACGTCCGGTTCAGCGGCGCTTGGGTGCGCGGGGCGAGTAGCGCACGCGCTCGGCGATGCGGTGGCGGGCGATGAGCTCGATGTCGGTGAGTGAGTCGTACATGGCCGTGCTCCTTCCTGGGGGTCGTGTGGATCAGTTCTGGCTCTGGTGGAGGGTGACGTCGCCGGAGGCGGTCGTGGCGCGGACCTCGAGGAAGGGCTGACCCTCCGCGGGCTCGCCGGTCGAGGGGAGCGAGGACGAGAGCCGGCCGCTCGATGTGCGGACGTCGGTCCACACCGGCGTACCGCCCACGACACCGATGCTCACGTCGCCGCTCGCGGTCTTGGCGGTGATCCGTCCCGAGGAGGACCGGCCGATCGAGAGGTCGCCCGAGCCGGCCGTGAAGACGACATCGCCCAGCGCCTCGGCGACCTCGGCGTCGCCCGACCCGGTCTTGATGGCCAGCTCGCCGACGACGCGCTCGATGCGGACGTCGCCGGACCCGGTGGTGATGAGGACGTCGGAGTCGGCGCGCCCGATCTGGATGTCGCCGGACCCGGTCTTCACCCG
Source organism: Nocardioides potassii (assembly GCF_021648885.1). GTDB lineage: Bacteria > Actinomycetota > Actinomycetes > Propionibacteriales > Nocardioidaceae > Nocardioides > Nocardioides potassii. The sequence goes on from NZ_JAKJHZ010000001.1 coordinate 63,867, forward strand.
GGTGTCACCAGCGAGGTTCTCGGCGACGAGGTCGCCCGAGCCGCACTGGACCGCCGTGTCGCCGTCGACGACGTCGAGCGTGATGTCCCCGGAGCCGGAGTCGACGCGGGTGTCGTCGAACCGGCCGTGCGTGACGACGTCGCTGCTGCCGACCTTCACGCTGAGGCCGCTCGCGACCGGGACCTCGACGACGATCTCGGCCTTGCTGTCCTTGCCGAAGATGCCGCCGCTGCGGTGCGGCGCGATGATCGCGATGCGGTCCCCTAGGTAGCGCACGTCGAACTCCTCCGCGCGGTCGCCGGTGATGCGCACCGTCGTCTGCGTCGTGTCGGTCGCGGTCACGTCGACGAGGCCACGGCCGTTCTCGACGTGCAGGACGACCGGCTCGGGGGTGTCGAAGGTGTGGTCGATCGAGGTGTGCATGGTCTCTCCAGCTCTGGATGGTGGGATCGGTGACCGGGTCGAGGGTGTGCTCGCCCGCCGGGCCGGCGAGGTGCCGGTCCGCTGGTGCGGTGGGTCGGGCCGTCAGCCGTGACGGCGTGGGTGGGTCAGAGCCAGCCGGTCATCCGGCGGTTGTTGCCCTGGCCCTTGCGGTTGGCGGCGAAGGGGTCGTAACCCACGAAGGGCACGCTGCTGAGGTCGATGTCGACGTTGATGGCGTGCTCGTTGGTCGCGCTGCGCACGATGCCGACCAGCCACGTGTTGAGGCTCTGGCCGGCCGCTGCGGCCTTCTCCTCGGCCCGTGCCTTGACGGCCTCGGGGATGCGCAGCGTCACACGGGCCAGGTCGCCGTCCTCCTCGTCGGTCGGCGCGGGCGGCGCCGGCGGAGGAGGGGGTGCGGGCAGCTCGACCCGTGGCGCGACCTCGACGACGAAGTCGAGCTCACGCCCGCTGAGCCGTACGTCGACGCTGCCGTCGGGCAGCTCGGCGGTGATCTCGGCCGCGGCGTGGGAGATCGCCTCCATCAGCGCGAGCCGGGCGCTGGGGTCGAGCGCGAACGCCAGCCGCTCCGCCGCCTGCTTGAGGTCGTCGCTCCCCGCCTGGGCCGCGGCCACCAGGTCGCGGCGCAGGGTCTCGACGTAGGGGGTGATGTCCATGTGCACCACTCTGACATCACTATGACGTCATGTCAACAGCAGAGTGACGTCACTCGATGTCACAATTGGTGTCGTGTGACGTCACACCCCTAGGGAATGCCTGACAAGGTCAGAGGTCGAACAGCGAGCCCGAGCTGCTGATGTCGACGTCCGTGCGCGGGGCGGGGCTGTCGCCCGCTGTCGACGCTGGCCTGGCGGTGGGCTTCTCCCCGGCGTCCGTTGCGGGGTCCGCCTTCGCGGCGGCCTCGACTTCGGTGTCGGCTTCGTCGTCGGCCTCGTCGTCGGCCTCGTCGTCGGCCTCGTCGTCGGCCTGGTCGTCGGCGTCGAGGATGGTGTCCGGGTCGTCCGCCTCGTCCGTCGCTCCCTCGTCGGGGTCGGTGAACAGGGCAGCGCGGCTGAGGTCCGCCCCGCTCGGCGGCGCGGTGGCGGATGAGTCGCTGGGAGACTCGACCTCCTCGGCGGGCTCGGCTCCGGACTCACTCGGCGTTGAGTCGCTGGGAGACTCGACCTCCTCGGCGGGCTCGGCCTCGGGCTCGGTCGGCGTTGAGTCGTTGGGAGACTCAGCGGCGACCGCGGGTGCCTGGATGTCGAACAGCGACCCGCCGCTGGAGAGGTCGACGTCGGTCGCGGGGGTCGACGTCGCACCGCTCGACGCCGCAGCGTGTGACGACTCGGTCGTCGGGGCAGCCGGTTCGTCACTCGTCCCGGCCTCGCTGGGAGCTGAGTCGCTGGGAGACTCAACGGCCAGTGCGGGCTCGGGGGTCGCCTCGGGGGTCGCCTCGGAGGCCGCCGGCACCGGGTCGGGTGCCGCGATGTCGAAGAGCGAGCCCCCGCCGCCGAGGTCGGCGGCGGGCTCCGCGGGTGGCTCGGCGGCCGCGGTCTCGTGCTCGGCCGAGGGGGCCGGTGCGGAGGGCGCGGCGGGCGCGGGCTCGGGCGTCCCCAGGTCGAAGAGCGACCCACCGGCGCCGAGGTCCGCCTGCGCGGGCTTCGGTTCAGCGGCCTCGGCAGGAGCAGGCGTCTCACCCTGCGCCGCCGCGGGAGCGGGGGCAGGGTCGGCGTCGGAGCCGCCCACGTCGAAGAGCGACCCGCCGGCGCCGAGGTCGGTGGAGGCGGGCGCCGAGTCGGAGGACGCCGCGGCGGGAGTCGGCTCGGCCCCAGGTGCGGGCGTGTCGAAGAGCGACCCGCCGGCGTCGGACGACGGGGCCTGCTCCTCGGGTGCGGGCGTGTCGAAGAGCGACCCGCCGGCGTCGGACGACGGGGCCTGCTCCTCGGGCGCGGGCGTGTCGAAGAGCGACGTACCGCCGGAGGCCTTGGCGGCAGGACCGGCGTCGGCCGTCTCGGTGACGGTGTCGTCGGTGACCGTCACGTCGCCGGCCTCGGGCTCGTCCTTCGTCGCGACGTCGGTCCCGGAGGACGCGGCCGGAGCGGGGGCGGCTGCGCGAGCGGACGAGGGCGCGGCCTTGGTCGCCTGCTCACCCTTCACCGATGCGAGCAGCATCTGCGCGACGTCGAGGACCTCGACCTCCTCTCGGGCCTCGCCGGCCGCCTGCTGCGCGGTGAGGCCGTCGGAGAGCATCACCCGGCAGAAGGGGCAGCCGACGGCGATCTGGTCGGCACCGGTGCCGACGGCCTCGCGGGTGCGGTTCATGTTGATCCGCTCGCCGAGGTTCTCCTCCATCCACATCCGGGCACCGCCGGCGCCGCAGCAGAAGGACCGCTCGGAGTTGCGCTCCATCTCGACGAACTCGGCGCCGGGGAGGATCTCGAGCAGCTCGCGCGGCGGCGAGTAGACCTGGTTGTGGCGGCCGAGGTAGCACGGGTCGTGGTAGGTGATCGACCGCTTGGCCGCGCCCGCGCCGTCCTTGACCGGCGTCAGCTTTCCCTCGCGCACGAGGCGGTTGAGCAGCTGCGTGTGGTGCACGACCTCGAGCTCGATGCCGAAGTCCTTGTACTCGTTCTTCAGCGTGTTGAAGCAGTGGGCGCAGGTCGAGACGACCTTCTTGACCTTGTACTCCTTGAAGGTCTCGACGTTCTGCTGGGCGAGTCCCTGGAAGACGAACTCGTTGCCGGCGCGCCGGGCCGGGTCACCGGTGCAGGTCTCGCCGTTGCCGAGGACGCCGAAGGAGATGCCGGCCATGTCCAGCAGCTCGGCGACCGCGCGGGTGGTCTTCTTCGCGCGGTCCTCGTACGCGCCCGCGCACCCGACCCAGAACAGCCAGTCGACCGACTCGAGGGACTCCAGGTCCTCCCCGACGACCGGCACATCGAAGTCCAGGCCCTTCGCCCAGTCCATGCGGGCCGAGGCCGACATGTTCCACGGGTTGCCCTTGTTCTCCAGGCCCTTGAAGAGCTGGTTGAGCTCGGCGGGGAAGTTCGACTCGACGAGCAGCTGGTAGCGCCGCATGTCCATGATGTGGTCGACGTGCTCGATGTCGACGGGGCACTGCTGGACGCAGGCGCCGCACGAGGTGCAGCTCCACAGGACGTCCTCGTCGATGACGAAGTCGCCGTCGGCCGGGTTGTAGAAGTAGTCGAGGACGTCCGTGCCGCTGCCGGCCGACTCGCCCTTGGACCCGGCGCCCACGAGCTCGCGCGAGGCGTGCGACTCGTCACCGTCGTGCTTGAGGTAGGTGTGGTCGCGCAGCGAGGTGATGAGCAGCTTGGGCGACAGCGGCTTCTCGGTGTTCCACGCCGGGCACTGCGACTGGCAGCGGCCGCACTCGGTGCAGGTCGTGAAGTCGAGGATCCCCTTCCACGAGAAGTCCTCGGCCTTGCCGACGCCGAGCACCGACTCCTCGTCGAGGTCGTCGATGTCGTCGAGGGTGATCGGCTTGCCGGCCGACGTCAGCGGCTTCATCGCGCCCAGCGCCGTACGGCCGTCGGGCTCGCGCTTGAAGTAGATGTTGAACCACGCGGTGAACCGGTGCCACGCGATGCCCATGGTGATGTTGCGCGCGATCACCATCAGCCAGATCATCGCCAGCGCGATCTTGAAGGCCGCGATCGCGTAGATCGTGTTCTCGAGGGTCGAGGCGTCGTTGGAGTAGAAGGCGTCACCGATCCACGACGCGATCGGGTAGTGGCTGCGTCCGGCGTCCTCGTCGAGCTTCCACTCGGCGGCGCGGACGAAGAGGATCGCGGAGCCCTCGAGGAGGGCGAGCGCCTCCACGAAGTAGGCCTGCCAGAAGGTCGAGCCGAAGAACCGGCTCCGGCGCCCCTCGGACCGCGGGTGGTGCTTCTGGCGGTAGACGATGAGGTAGGCGATGCCGATCGTGCTGAGCAGGCCGATGAGCTCGCTGAACCACTCGTAGGGGTACCAGTGGCCGACGAGCGGCCAGGCGAACGACGGCGAGAACAGCTGGAAGTACGCCGCCAGCACGGCCGTGCTGAGGAAGAGGAACGCCGCGTAGACGAACCAGTGCATGATGCCGACCCAGTGCCACTGGAGCATCCGGGTGTGGAGGAACGTCTCCTTGAGCATCGTGACGGCGCGCCCCGACGGGTTCTCGCCCCGGCTCGCATCGGGCTGGCCGCTGCGGATCACGCCCAGCATGCGTCGTACGGCCGGCACCAGCATCGCGACGGCGGCGACGGTGAGGGCGAACGAGACGACGATCGCGAACATCTGCATGAAGGGCTGCTCCTCGGATCGGGCGTACTGAGCCGGAGCATAGGACCGACTCAGGGCCGACGGCAGGGCCGTCCGGGTGACGCTGAGCCTACCCGCAGGTAACTTGGCGGGGCGAGGAGACGTGGGTCAGTTCACGATGGCGATGTTCTCGACCTCGATCTCTCGGGCGTCCTCGCGGTAGGTCGACAGCTTGGACCTCACCTGGTCGAGCGCCTCGGTCAGCTTCTGGACGCCGTCGCGCAGCTTCTGCTGGTACTCGAGGTGGGCGGCGTGGGAGTCGCTCGTCTCGTCCCAGCCGGGGGTGGCCTTCTCGACCTGCTCGAGGAGCTCGGTGATCTGTGTGGTGATGGCCGTCGTTGCGTCCGCGAGCGCGGTCTCCATCGCTGACAGCGACCCCTGGTGCACGACCAGTCCTCGCTCGCTCACTGGGCACCTCCACCGAGCCGGTCGGCGAGCTGGCCTGCGCGCTGGGCCTGGGCGACGTCGTTGGTCTGGTGCTCCTGGGCGACGTACATCAGGTTCTGGGCGTAGCCGTCGAGGATCGGGCCGAGCGTGACGGCGACGGTGAACCACTCGTTGATCGCCTCGCCGAAGCCGGCGGCCGCCTGGCCCTTGAAGCCCGAGCCTGCCTCGGTCTCGATGGTAGAGCCGAGGTCGCTCAACGTCTGCTGCAGCGGCTCGACCGCCTCGGCGACGGCCTGGGCGGCTGCCTGCATCTCGGCGTAGACAAGTCCGACGGCCACGGCCGCCTCCTCTCGCGATGACTCGGGTGCTGGCAGGCCTCCTACCCCCGTCACGCCATCTTCACACCCGCGACCGGCGCGCGAGATCGTACGGTTTGAGGGACCGGCCGACGGGGAATCGAGGAGCCATGCCGTCGTACGACTACGAAGTCGATCTCCAGAGCATGGGCAAGGCCGCCGAAGGGCTCAACGAGACGCTGCAGCTCTTCAAGGACAAGGACGTCGAGGACCTCGTGCCGTCCAAGGGCGACGTCGGTCACGACGTGGTCTGGGACGCGCTCGACGAGTTCAAGGGGCGTTGGGAAGAAGGCGTCAACAACCTCTGCCAGGACGTCGAGGAGATGGCCGGCCGCCTCGGCAAGATCGCGATGAACTACTTCGAGACCGACAAGGCGGGGTACGACGCCCTCTCGGCGCTCAAGGGCACCATCGCCTCGGTGAAGGTGCTGTGAGATGCCGGACTTCGAGATCGAGGGCAACCCGGGCAACATCCGGTCCAAGGCCGTCACCATGGAGCAGAAGGGACAGCTCTTCTACGACACGGGCGACGCGTTGTCGAAGATCGACGTGTCCGGCTGGACCGGACGCGCGGCCGACGAGTTCCGCGAGGCCCACGACCTCGAGCCGGAGCGCTGGTACAAGTCCGGCAACGGTTTCAAGCGGGCGGCCGCCGGGCTGACGACGTACGCCGGTGCGCTGGAGAACGCGCAGTCGCGGGCCGAGTGGGCGCGCAAGGAGTACGAGCGCGGGCAGCAGGAGTCCGCCGACGCGCGCACCCGGTACGACTCCTACATGGGCCGGATGCGGACGTACTGGGCCAACGGCGGGACCGACCAGGCCGAGCCGTTCGTCGACTCGGGCAACCCGATCCAGCAGGGTGCCCTGGAGGAGCTCGCATCCGCCCGGTCCGACCTCGACAACGCCGCCCACGTCTGTGCGGGCGAGATCAAGGCGGGCTGCGCCGACGCCCCGGAGGAGCCCAACTGGCTCGAGTCCGGGCTCAAGTTCGTCGGCGGGATCCTCGAGGGCGCCGGCGAGGCGGTCTGGGACCTGCTGACGATGGTGCCGTTCAGCCCCGTCAACATGGTCATCGACTCCTACAAGCTCGCGACGGGCGACATCACGCCCGAGGAGCTGATGAAGAAGTACGAGCTGTCCGCCGAGAACGCCTGGGACATGGCGACCGGCATCTACACCGGGCTGACGACCGACCCGATCGGCTTCGGAAAGAACCTCGGCAAGAGCCTGCTCGACTGGGACACGTGGGCCGACGACCCGGCGCGCGCCATCGGTCACCTCGTGCCCGACGCCGTCGCGGCGATCGCGACCGGTGGCGCCGGCGCCAGCCTGAAGGCGCTGCGCGGGCTCAACGGCCTGCACGACATCTCGCTCCTCGCCCGCCCGCTCCACGGCCTCAAGTCGTTGCGCGGCCTCGACCTCGGCGACCTCACCGGGCTGTCCAAGATGGACGACCTGGCCCTCGGCCGGCACCTCGACGGACTGTCGCCCGCCGACCAGGCGCGCCTCCTGCGCCGCGGGGCAGAGCCCGAGCTGGGCACCTTCGAGGACGTGTTCGGGCCGCACCGGTTCGATGCGGACTACAACCGGCCCGACATCGCGAACTCGTGGGCCGGCGGGCACACCGAGCACGGCTCCGTGCCGCGCTCGGAGACGTTGGTCAACCTGCACGGCAAGGGCGATCCCGGCACCGGGACGTTCTGGACCGACACCCGTGAGGCCGCAGCGCTCCGCACGGAGACGCAGGGCATGGACCGTCTCGCGCTCGAGAAGAGCTGGTACGACAATGGCGACGGGACCTACCGTCCCCGCGACGAGATCACCGTGCGCGACTTCACCCAGGGAGACGGCATGCGCGTCCAGGAGGGCACCATCGGTCCGCAGCCGACGACCGGCGGCGGCGCGACCCAGCACGTGATGGGCCTCGACGAACCCTTCTACTCGCAGGGCGCGGCCTCGCAGTGGACGGGGCCCTCGCCCTGGGTCAGCGCGGTCCCGGACGGCGCCTGGTCGGGCTTCGGGCAGGGTTTCGCCACCGGTCTCGGCGGCAGCATGGTCGTCGGCGCGGCCGCCGAGGACGGTCAGTGAGCCTGCTCGACCGCCTGCTGGGCCGGTCGTCCGACCCGCCACCGCCGGCAGCCGACCCGCCGCCCGTCGACGACGGGCTCGAGCAGTGGGTGGTCACCGCCCTGCAGGCCTGCGCCGACCTCGGCCCCGCTGGCCGGTTGGTCGTCGCGGTCCTCGGCGAGTCCCTGGCCGACCCGCCGTCCTCGCCGTGGTTCGGTCACGAGCCGACGGCCAGCGGTCTCGCCGACCTGCTCGGCGCGCTCGGTGAGGACCCTGCGAGGACCGAGCCGCTCCTCGCGGCGGAGGCCGGCCTGGCGGGTCGTCGCCTCGGGGTGCTGTCCGACTCCACCCGCGAGAGCTGGCGGGCGACGGTCCAGGCGGTCTTGCGGGACCCGGCCGCGATCGCCGCGCTCCCGGAGCGGGACCAGCGCCACCGCGAGGCCGAGCAGGTGTGGCGTACGGCGGCGGCACGCGTGCAGCCGTGGCGGGCCGTGCAGCTCGACCCCGACCGCGCCCTGGGCCAGGTCCGCTGGTACCCGGGCTGTGACACCCGGACCTTCATCGGCTACTCCGACCCGCTCGGTCTCGCCGCCGTGCAGCGATCGGTCCAGGAGCATCGATTCTCCGACGAGGAGTGGCAGGCCCTCGTCCCTGTCGAGGAGCTCCACCGCCATGCCGTGCACCCGCTCGCCTGGCGGCTGTCGTCGCTGGCCTTCGCCGCCAGAGGAGGACCACGTGGCTGACGAGACCGGTGCCCATGCCCGCTGGCAGCAAGCGGCGACGTCGTCCGACACCGCCTCCGTCCTGGACGTCGTGCGCACCGTCGCCGACGCCACCTCCCCGTGGCCCATCCTCGTGCGTGCCCTCGTCGTCACACCGGTCTACCTGCGGGTGGCCGAGGGTGGCCGGGTGGAGACGTCGCGGGCCGACGAAGAGGAGTACGTCCACGTCTACTCCTCACCGCTGCGACTCACCGCGGGCCTGGCCGTCGACGTCGAGGAGCTGACCATCCAGGAGGTGTTCGTCGCCGACCTGGTCAACCAGGCGGGCGGCCGCCTCGGCATCCGCATCGACCCCGGCCTGGCGTCGGAGCAGGTCGTTCCGCCTGACATGGCGACCGAGGTGCTGTCCGTCGCCGCGGGCCTGCCGGTCCGTGCCGCCCTCACGCCGGGGGAGGGCGAGGAGCTCGTCGTCGAGACGGGCCCGGACGAAGTGACCGACCTGGACCAGCGGGTCAAGAGGGTCGTCGTCGACGCGAACCCCGCGGCGCGGATCATGCGCGCGGCAGCGAGGCTCGCGGGCATCGGCGGCCGGACGTGGCCCGTCTACTCCGTGACCGGGACCGTCCAGGACCCGATGGTCCTCAGCGATGCGGTGCAGCGCGCCGCGGCGGTGCCGATCGTGCTGCTCATCGAAAACCGCCCGGTGCAGCTGGCCGAGCTGGTCGACGTGCCCGCTCACGGCCTCGTCCTCGACTGACCGGCTGCGTGATGAGCGACGCCGACCCGAGGGCGCGGGCATCCGACGCCCGGGAGGACCGGGTCGAGGGAACCCTCCTCGGCGGCGCGTGCGGCGATGCGCTCGGGGTGCCGTACGAGCTCGGCTCGGCACCGCTCGCTGCCGGTGAGGTGCCGCGGATGATCGGTGGCGGGCTCGGGCCGTACGCACCCGGCGAGTGGAGCGACGACACCCAGATGGCAGTGGTGATCGCCCGAGCAGCTGCTGAGCACGGGCTGCGCACGGTCGATGCGCTCGACGCCGTCGTCACCGGGTGGGTCGACTGGCTGGCCTCCGGCGCCTCCGACGTCGGCACCCAGACCCGGCAGGTGCTAGGCGAGGTGGCAGCCGATGTCGACGGAGCGCGCGCGGCCGAGCGGGCCCGCCTGGCGTCGTACGCCCTGCACGCGCAGACCGGTCGCACTGCCGGCAACGGATCGCTGATGCGCACCGCGCCGGTGGCGCTCGCCCTCCTCGACGACCCGGCAGCGCTGGGCGAGCAGGCGCGCGCGATCTCGGGTCTCACGCACGCGGATCCGCTCGCCGGCGACGCGTGCGTGCTGTGGTGCCACGCGATCCGCCGCGCTGTGCTCGACGGAGACGTGCCCGACCTGGCGGAGCACGTCGTCGAGCTGCCTCACGCCCGGCGCGACCAGTGGGCTGGGTGGATCGCCGACGCCGAGCGACGCACGCCGTCCGCGTTCGCGCCCAACGGGTACGTCGTCACCGCGCTCCAGGCCGCCTGGTCGGCGATCTGCCACCCGCTCGGCGACGGGCCGCTGGTCGTGGCGTCGCTGTCGGCCGCCGTGCATGCCGGGGACGACACCGACACGGTGGCCGCCATCGCGGGCTCGCTGCTCGGCGCTGCCCACGGTGCCTCGGCCCTCTCCGCTGAGTGGCTCGATGCCGTGCACGGCTGGCCGGGTCTCCGAGCCGACGACCTGCGTGACCTCGCCCGCCGCGTGGCTGATCGCGGAGACCCGGCCGCGGTCGACCTCCAGGTCTCGGACGAGCTCGACGAGGTCGCGGAGCACCTGGTCTCGCGTGGACTCGGAGAGGGCCACCACTTCGTGGTCCACGGGCGCCCGGTGCGGGGGGGCCGGTCCAGCGAGTACATCGGTCTCCGGGTCCTCGACGACGGTTCCTACCGGGTCTGGTACTCCGGCGACCGGGGCACGCCGCGCACCTACGTCGAGACCCCTGACTGGGCCGTCGCGCGCCAGCGGTTCGTCGACGAGGTGGAGCTCCTCGGTGCGTCGCGCGGTGACTGGAAGGCACCACGACGGCACCGGTGGAAGCGTCGCTGACGGCTCACCCGCGTCGTACGCCGACCACCTTGCCCGCGCGGGACAGCTCGACGGTCATCAGGACCCGCTTCGTGCCCGGCTTCCTCGCGCAGTAGGTGAACTCCTGGCCCAGCCTCTGCCAGGGCTGGCCGACGCGCTGCATCAGCGCCTTGGCCCGGAGTCCCTCGTCGGCCGCGCGGGTGAAGGCGCGCACCGACTTCCGCAGGCCGGGGTTGCGGCACGAGTCGGGCGCGATGCCCCACGCCCGCTCCCACGTCTGGAGGTAGGCCTCGGCGCCCCGGCTCAGGTCGGCGCCGAGCGCCGCCCCATCGGCACCCGCCACGTGCTGGACGTCCTCCACCCAGTCGGCGTACATCCCGTAGTGGGCGACCCCGTCGCGGTTGATGTCGAAGACCCGCTCGCCGCTGCGCTGCCGGCTGACGGTCACGCCGTTGAGCCCCGTGAAGGGGTACGTCACCGGGGCCGGCGCGTCGGCGCCGCGCGGGTCGCCCTGCGCGCCGAAGCCGTTCATGTCCGAGCCGAAGCCGAAGCCGAAGTAGAACCGCTCGTCGGTCCAGCCGAGGTGCTGGCGCCACTTCTCGACGAACCCCGTCGAGTCGCCGGCGTACGGCGCCACGAAGCCGCCGAGGCGGTAGATCCGCGGGTAGGCGTCGGGGGTGGACCACGAGTGCGACGACACGACACCGACCGGGCGGCCCGCGGCCTGCTGCTGCTCCATGTAGTCGAGCGCGGCGTTGCGGCCGGCGACGCTCATGTGGTCGGGGTCGAAGAGGATCTTCTGGTCGATCATCGCCGAGAGCAGCTTCTGCCCGAGCGGGCTGAGGCCGAGCTGGTTGCAGTGCGGGCCCCTCGGGTAGATCGGCGCGGGCTGCACGCCGAGGTCGCCGAAGAGCTTCCAGATCGCCCCGAAGATGGCGTCCTGGTCGGGCGTTCCCTGCGGAGGGGACCCGAGGTCGCCCAGGTTGGGCGACTGCAGCCGGTCCTCGGTGCCGGGGGCGTAGGTCGACGGGCAGGTCTGCATCCGCAGGAACGACCCGGTGCTGAGGAAGTTGGCGCTGTTGGTCAGCGTGCCCGTCGAGCCGGCGTCGCCCGCGACGCCGGTGAAGGCGTTGTCGAACTTGTTGGTCAGCTCCATCTGGCTGACCCCGAGCTTCCTCATCTCGGCGAGCTCGGCGAGCATCTGCTCCTCGGTGCACGTCGGCCGGCCGAGCTGGACGTTGCAGCCGAGCGGTACGGACGTCTCCATCCCCATCACCACCGCGAGCTTGCCGGCGTTGATGACCTCGCGCGCCTCGAAGGGGTCGGTGACGATGCGGTACCAGCCACGGCCGGGGCCGCCGTACTGCGCGTCGATGTAGTCCTGCATCGCCCGCATGTCCGCGGCCTGCAGGCGCACGGAGTCGCGGTCGTCGCAGGAGTTCTTCTTGAGCGGGTAGACCGTGCAGAGGACGTGGTTCTCGGTGAGCAGGCTGGTGTGGATGCGCAGCCCCGCGCGCCAGGAGCGCTCGAGCCACTTGTAGTAGACCTGCTGGTGGGTCAGCGAGTGCGGGTTGGGCCAGTAGGAGAACGTCGGCCAGCCCACGGGGTCGTGGCCGCTGCCCGGGGCCTTCCCCGCCAGCACGTCCTCGAGGGCGGCGCCGCGGCCGTCCGCGAGCTGGTGGTCGGGGCAGTCCACGAGCGCTGCGGGGGCGCCGTACCTGTGGAACGGCGGGCTGCAGATGACCCGGCCGCCGAGGAACTCGTGGGTCTGCCCGTGGACGTGCGGGTCGACCCACCCACGGACCTCCTGGTAGCCGGTGACGCCGCCGAAGGGCCGGCCACTGACGTTGGTCTCGACCTCGGGGAACGGGGCGCAGCCGGTCGTGCGGCGCACCGCGAACGGCTCGGCGGACCCGGTGGCGAAGGCCCCACCCGTCGTGCGGAGCGCGCGGCCGTCGGCGAGGGTGAAGGTGAACGAGCCGCGGCCGGTCCGGCGGACCGTCCAGTCCGCGTCGGGTGACGGGGACGCCGCCCACACGGCTCCGCCCGTCCCGGACGCCGACGCGGCGAGGAACGTGCGGTCGGGCGCGTAGAGGAGATAGCGGCCGAGGCCGGTGGCCTGGAAGGTGAGCGGCTGGCCGCCGAGGGAGTAACAGCCGCCGGCCATCGCGTAGACGTCCTCGGGCACCCGCTTCCTCGCGCTGCGCAGAGGTACCCCGACCAGGCGGGGCTCGCGCTGGGTGCGCTGCGCGGCGACCCGGGCGCGGCTCGCAGCGCGCTCGGCGGGAGTGGTCCGGTCCGGGGCGGCCGTGGCCTCACCGCTGCGGCTGAGGGCGTTCTTCGTGGTCGGGTCGTTGTGCACGTGCCCGTGCCCGTCGAGGGTGGCGGTGCCCGCCACCTGGGCGATCGCGGCGGCGCCGGCGTCGGTGATCGGCGGCGGGCCGGCCAGGGCGTCGGCGCGGGCGCCCACCTCGGCGTCGTAGATCGAGAAGAGGTCGGGGGAGGGGAAGCCGTCCGGCTCGGCCGACACCACGCCGCCGACCACGAGCCCACCGGCGGTGAGCAGCGAGAGGAGGATCCGGCGCGGGTGGCGGGGCGTCTGGGTCACGGCGGTCCTCGAGTCACGTCGGCGGCAGGATGCGTCGGGGGTGCAACGACATTCGCCCGCGGCGGGTCACGTGGCAGGCGCTCGGCCGCCGCTGACCCTCCTCGTCAGGCGCCGTGCCGTCTCGGTGACCGCGGCCGCGATCGCGGCGACGTGGGCCGTCACGCCGCTGGGGAAGGTCACCGCCACCCCCGCCACCGGGTGGGCGTTGTGGTCGAGCACGGGTGCAGCGACGCTCTGCAGGCCGGGGGTCACCTCCCCGTCCTCCGTGGCGTGCCCGCGCTGGCGTGTCTCGGCCAGGACGGTGCGCAGGGCGCTCAACGACGTCGGGCCCTTGCCGTGGCGGTCCACGAACGCACTGCGGTCGGGGTAGAGGGCGCGCACCTGGCTCGGCGGCAGCGCGGCCAGGATCGTGCGGCCCGACGCGGTGAGGTGGGCCGGCAGGCGTACGCCGACGTCGGTGACCAGCGGTGGTCGGCCCGGCGCCCGCTCCTCGATGACGTAGAGGACGTCGCGACCGTGCAGCACGGCGAGGTGGGCACCGTGGCCGGTGCGGTCGACGAGCTCGGCGAGCGGCCGCCGGGCGAGGCGGGCCAGCGGCTCCTGCCGGGTGAAGCCGCTGCCCACCTCGAAGGCCGCGACCCCGAGTCCGTAGCGGTGCTCGTCGGGCAGGTGCACGACGAAGCCCTCGTCGATCATCGCGTTGAGCAGGTGGTACGCCGTGCTGCGCGGCAGGTCGCACGCCCGCATCACCCGGTCGAGCGGCACCGGGTCGGCCTGCGTGGCCAGGAACCGCAGCACCCGCAGGGTACGGGTCGCCGCCGGGACCTGGCTCACGGTTGTCTCCGGAGCTGGTCGTCAGGCCTTGTCGGGGTCGCTCGAGGAGTCCCTCTTGGTGAACCAGCCGCCGCCGTCGTCGGTCTTCTCGATCGGCTGGCCGGGCATCTCCTGGGCACCCCGGGTGCGCTGCGGGAGACCGGGTGCGGCGGCGTGCTCGTCGGCGGGGGTGGCTGTGGCCGTCGTCCCGGTCGAGTCGGTCGAGTCGGTCGAGTCGGTCGTGGCGGGGTCGGGAGTGCGGTTGACCTCGGACGGCGGGGTGGGCTGCTGGTCGACGCCGCCCGGGACCTGCGGCGAGTAGTCGTCGGCCCTGGTGTCGACGCGGGGGTCGAGCTGGTCGGCCTCGCGGACCTGGGCCTCGTGCTCGGCCTCGACCTGCTGGGCGGCGACCTGCGCCTCGCGGGCCTCGGCCTCCGCGCGCTGTGCCTGGGCGCGGGCCTCCTCGGCGCGGCGCTCCGCCTCGGCGGCGTCCTGCTGGGCGGGCGCGATGGTGCTCTGGGCCTGGGTGGCGGCCTGGCTGCGCAGCTCCTCGGCCCGGGCGATCTTGGCGTCCTTGTTGCGCTTGTTGACGAGGAAGGCCGCCACGGCGGCGACGACCAGGACGACGACGATGACGATGATCAGGGTGGTCACGGGATTCCTTCTTCACTTCGACAGGGGACTGCCAGTCTGGCAGCCCCGGGCGTCCTGTCCAGCGGATCGACACCCGCGCGGGTGAGTCTCGTATGTCAGACCCTGGCGGCTCCCAAGCGGTGGTGGCGCGGTGAGCGCCGGGAGCACGATGTGGCCATGCACACCGTCCAGGTCGGGGTCGGCCCCGTCTCCTTCGACGACCTCGTCCACGTCGCACGCGACGGGGCGCCCGTCGCGCTGACCGACGAGGCGCTCGGCGCCATCGACCGGGCCCGGCAGGTCGTCGAGGACCTCGCCGCGGCCGAGACGCCCACCTACGGCGTCAGCACCGGGTTCGGCGCGCTCGCCACCCGTCACATCCCGACCGAGATGCGCGCCCAGCTCCAGCGCTCGCTGGTCCGCTCGCACGCCGCCGGCTCCGGCCCGGAGGTCGAGCGCGAGGTGGTGCGGGGCCTGATGCTGCTGCGCCTCTCGACGCTGGCGACGGGGCACACCGGCGTACGTCGCGAGACCGCGCAGCTGCTCGCCGGGTTGCTGTCCCACGGGATCACCCCCGTCGTGCGGGAGTACGGGTCGCTCGGCTGCTCGGGCGACCTCGCGCCCCTGTCCCACTGCGCGCTCGCGCTGATGGGGGAGGGCGAGGTGCGCGACCCCGACGGCACGCTGATGCCGGCCGCAGATGCCCTCGCCGCCGCCGGGCTCGAGCCCGTGGAGCTCGCGGCCAAGGAGGGCCTGGCCCTCATCAACGGGACCGACGGCATGCTCGGCATGCTCGTCCTGGCGATCACCGACCTGCGCATGCTGCTGCGCACCGCCGACGTCGCGGCCGCGATGAGCGTCGAGGGCCAGCTCGGCACCGATCGCGTGTTCGCCCCCGAGCTCCAGGCGATCAGGCCGCACCCCGGCCAGGCGCTGTCCGCCGCCAACCTGACCGCCCTCATGGCCGACTCCGCGATCGTGGCGTCGCACCGCACCGGGCCAGAAGGTGGGGCCCAGTGCAACCGGGTGCAGGACGCCTACTCCCTGCGCTGCTCGCCGCAGGTGCACGGTGCTGCCCGGGACACGGTCGAGCACGCCGCGAGCGTGGCCGGCCGCGAGCTCGCGAGCGCGATCGACAACCCGGTCGTGATCGGTGACCGGGTCGAGTCCAACGGCAACTTCCACGGCGCCCCGGTGGCCTACGTGCTCGACTTCCTCGCGATCGTCGCCGCGGACGTCGCCTCGATCAGCGAGCGTCGTACGGACCGCTTCCTCGACCGGGCCCGCAGCCACGACCTGCCGCCGTTCCTCGCCTCCGACCCGGGCGTCGACAGCGGCCACATGATCGCGCAGTACACCCAGGCGGCGATCGTCTCCGAGCTCAAGCGGCTCGCTGTCCCGGCCTCCGTCGACTCGATCCCCTCCAGTGCGATGCAGGAGGACCACGTGTCGATGGGGTGGAACGCTGCCCGCAAGCTGCGCACCGCCGTCGACGGACTCTCCCGTGTCATCGCCGTCGAGGTGCTCACGGCGGCTCGTGCGCTCGACCTGCGCGCACCGCTCACGCCGTCGCCAGCGACCGCCGCGGTGGTCGCGCTGATGCGCCGGTCCGGCGTCGAGGGACCCGGTCCCGACCGCCACCTCTCGCCCGAGATCGAGACCGCCGTCGGTCTCGTCCAGTCCGGCGCGGTCCTCGCCGCGGCCGAGTCCGTGATCGGCGCTCTCTCCTGAGCCCTTCACGCCGGCCTGCTCGGGCCGTGACTGTCACCGTTCCGCGGACGCGGCCCACTTCGGACGCCTAGCCTGCGACGCATGAGAAGGAATGTCTGCGCAAGCGTCCTGCTGGGCGTCCTCGCGGTCGCCGGAATCGTGCCTGCGGCCCATGCCCACCCGGGCTCGACGGCCGGGCGGTTCGCCGGGTCGTCGGCAGGCCTGTGGACGTGCCGCTGGGCACCGACCATGGACCAGGACTGGCACAACGACGCCCTCTGCTCGAACGGCGTGAAGCAGGTGCGTCCCTACCTGCGGCCCCACGACAGCTACATCACCCGTGACGAGCTGATGGCGTCGGCGCGGGCGTGGGCGCGTGCCCGCAACCACCACCACTGAAGCGCCAGGGTCGAGCGAGCAGTCTCGGATCACAGACTGCTGAGCGCTCCGGCCACTATCGCGTCGGGTCGCCACCGCAGTTCCATGAGGACATGAACCCGGACGTCGCCGCGAACCCCCGCTTGCCGATCCACGCCGCCCGCGGCACCGAGCTGACCGCGAAGTCGTGGCAGACCGAGGCGCCGCTGCGGATGTTGATGAACAACCTCGACCCCGACAACGCCGAGCGGCCCGAGGACCTGGTCGTCTACGGCGGCACCGGCAAGGCGGCGCGGGACTGGCCGTCGTACGACGCGCTGGTGCGGACGCTGCGCGACCTCGAGGCCGACGAGACGCTGCTCGTGCAGTCGGGCAAGCCGGTCGGCGTGATGCGCACGCACGAGTGGGCGCCGCGCGTGCTGATCGCCAACTCCAACCTCGTCGGCGACTGGGCGAACTGGGAGGAGTTCCGTCGGCTCGAGGACCTCGGCCTGACGATGTACGGCCAGATGACGGCGGGCTCGTGGATCTACATCGGCACCCAGGGCATCCTGCAGGGCACGTTCGAGACCTTCGCCGCGATCGCGGACAAGAGGTTCGGCGGGACGCTCGCCGGCACGATCACCGTCACCGCCGGCCTCGGCGGGATGGGCGGCGCGCAGCCGCTGGCCGTGACGATGAACGACGGCGTCGCCATCTGCATCGAGTGCGACCAGCACCGCATCGACCGCCGCCTCGAGACCCGCTACCTCGACGCGCAGGCGCGCGACCTCGACCACGCGATCGAGCTCGCGCTCGAGGCGCGTGACGCGCGTCGCGGCCTGTCGATCGGCGTGCTGGGCAACGCCGCCGAGCTGCTGCCGGAGATCCTCGAGCGGCACCTCGACGGCTCGGTGCGCGTCGACATCGCGACCGACCAGACGTCCGCGCACGACCCGCTGTTCTACCTGCCCGCCGGGACGTCGTACGACGACTGGGAGCGCGAGCGCACCGAGGATCCGCGAGGCTTCACCAAGCGCAGCCAGGAGTCGATGGCCCGCCACGTCCGCGCGATGGTCGAGCTCCAGGACGCCGGTGCCGAGGTCTTCGACTACGGCAACTCGATCCGCGACGAGGCCCGCAAGGGCGGCTACGACCGGGCCTTCGAGTTCCCGGGCTTCGTCCCGGCCTACATCCGGCCGCTCTTCTGCGAGGGCAAGGGCCCCTTCCGCTGGGCCGCGCTCTCCGGCGACCCCGAGGACATCTTCGCCACCGACCGCGCGATCAAGGAGCTGTTCCCCGCCGACGAGAAGCCGGAGTACGCCCGCCTCCACGCCTGGCTCGACATGGCTGCCGAGCGCGTCCAGTTCCAGGGCCTGCCCGCCCGCATCTGCTGGCTCGGGTACGGCGACCGCGCGAAGGCCGGCGCGAAGTTCAACGAGATGGTCGCCAGTGGCGAGCTCAAGGCGCCGGTCGTGATCGGCCGCGACCACCTCGACTGCGGGTCGGTCGCGTCGCCCTACCGCGAGACCGAGGCGATGCTCGACGGCTCCGACGCCATCGGCGACTGGGCGATCCTCAACGCCCTGGTCAACACCGCCTCCGGCGCCACCTGGGTGTCGTTCCACCACGGCGGCGGCGTCGGCATCGGCCGGTCGCTCCACGCCGGCCAGGTCACCGTCGCCGACGGCACCGAGCTCGCCGCGGAGAAGATCCAGCGGGTGCTGACCAACGACCCGGGCATGGGCGTCATCCGCCACGTCGACGCGGGCTACGGCCGCGCGATCGAGGTCGCCGAGGAGCGCGACGTCCGGGTGCCGGTCGAGCCGCACCGGCGGGACTGACCGCCTGCCGCGCGTGTGGACGGTTGCTGGCAGGGTGGCGGCATGGACGACTCGGCGGCCAAGACCAACCTCCACTCCTACCTCCGGCACGAGCGGGCTGCGGTGCTCGCCAAGCTCGACGGGCTGTCGGAGTACGACGTCCGCCGCCCGATGACCACGACCGGCACCAACCTGCTCGGGCTGGTGAAGCACCTCGCGACATGGGAGGCGCGGTACCTCGGTGAGGTCTTCGGCCGCCCGTTCCCCGAGCCGCTGCCGCGCTGGGACGTCGAGGAGGAGCGGCTGGCCGACCTGTGGGCGACCGAGGACGAGTCCCGCGCCGAGGTGGTCGAGCGCTACCAGCGGGTGTGGTCGCACAGCGACGCGACGATCGAGGCGCTCGCGCTGGGCGACACGGGTCGGGTCGAGTGGTGGGGCGCGGACGACGTACCCCTGTTCAACGTGCTCGTCCACGTGCTCGCCGAGACGAGCCGGCACGCCGGCCACGCCGACATCCTGCGCGAGGAGCTCGACGGTGCGGTGGGCACCGATGCCGAGGCGATGGCCGCCGCCGGCCACGACCCGGCCTTCTGGGTCGAGCGGCGGGAGCGGATCGAGGCAGCGGCTCGCGCCGCCGGTCGCTAGCCCCGCCGGGCGCGCAGGCGCTCGCGGAGCGCCTCGATCTTGGCCTCCTGGGCCGCCCGGATCTCCTGCAGGCGGTCCACGTGTCCGCGCAGGGTGTCCAGCTCCTCGCGCAGCGCCGCCGGCTCGGCGCGCAGGGCGGCGACCAGCTCGCCGAAGTAGGTCTCCTTCGACTCGAGCTGGACGGTGAAGTACTCCCGGGTCGAGGCCAGCGAGGCGTGCAGGGTGGCCAGCTCCTCGCGGTCCTCGATCAGCTGGCGGAGCATGCCCTCGCGGACGCGCCTGTCGATGTCGTCCTGGGCGCCCGGCGACGTGACGAGCGTGTGCCACGGGACGATCTCGTCGGTGCGCGCCTGCGGCTCCCACGTGTCCCGTCCACCGCTGCTGGTGGGGAACTGGAGGGCCGTCATCCGCGCCGAGGTCGCGGCGCGGAAGCCCGGCGCCAGCATCTTGCGGAACTGCCACCGGTCCGGCCAGAAGCCCGTCGGAGTGGTGTCCCAGCGCGAGACGCGCTCGTACGCCGACCGGGTGTGGGCGGTCCCCGTGATCGAGATCGCGTTGTAGTCGAGGTCGTCGCGCAGGTGCAGCGCGGCCACGTGCGGGTCGGACAGGTCCGAGGCGAAGAGACGGACCTCGCCGGCGGGCGTGAGGTAGCCGTTGAGGCACTGCGCGAGGTCGTGGTCCTCGAGCAGCTCGAGCAGGTCGGCGACGTGGTCCGGCAGCAGCAGGTCGTCGTCGCAGAGGTAGAAGATCGCGTCGCTGTCCGCGGCCTGGATCGCGTCGTGGCGGTAGCGCTCGCCGTGGAACGGCCCCTTGGGGAAGTCGAGGAACCGCACCCGCCGATCGGCGGCGACGAGGTTGCCCGCCACTCGACGTACGCCGTCGGTGACGCCGTCGCCGATGAGCAGCACCTCGACGTCCTCGACGCTCTGGCGCAGCACGGTGTCGACGGCGAGCGGGAGCGTCGTCTCCTTGTCGTGGATCGGGATCAGCACCGACGCCCGGGTCATCCGCGCACCTCGAAGGGCTCGTCGCACAGCACGACGACGACGGACCCGGACCCGTCGAGCTGGTAGTCGACGTGGTCGCCGGCAGTGATCGTGACGGAGTCCCCGGGCGTCCTGAGCTCGTGGTGCTCGGTCCCTCGTGGCGTGCCGAGCGTGAGGTCGGCCGAGCCCGCCACCAGGACCACGAGCTCGGTGCAGACCGCGTGGTGGCCACCGCGCGGTCCGCCGCCGTCGACGCCGGTGACGGTGAAGACCCGGCGCACCGGGAAGCCGAGGTCGTCACCCTCGACGACGACCAGCTCGCCTCGCGCGTCGCGGTGGGAGGGGAACCGCCTACTGCGCACCGGGCTCCCACTCGCGGAGGGCTGTCTCGACATGGTGCACCTCCTCGTCGGTGAGCTCGGGGAAGCAGGGCAGGCTCAGGATCCGCCGGGAGGTGTCGGCGGCCACCGGCGTCCCACGTCCTTCGACACGCAGGCCCGGCATGTCGCCGACCAGGTGCGGGTAGTGGACCGCGGTCTCGACACCGTGACCGGCCAGGTGGCGGGCGAGGTCGTCGCGGTCGACCGTCACCACGACGGCGTGGTGGGCCACCGTCGTCAGCGGGTCGCCCCACAGCGCGGCCCGTCCGGAGAGCGCGTGACGCCAGCGGTCGGCGATCGCCCGCCGACGCGCGTTGCGCTCGTCGAGGTGGGGCAGCCGGGCCGACAGGACGGCGGCCTGGAGCGGGTCGAGCCGGGTGTTGCGGCCGTGGGGGAGGTCGACGCGGAACCGCTCCTCGGCCCAGCCGTACTGCCGCAGGGCGCGGGCGCGTTCCGCGACCTCCTCGTCGGCGAACGCCACGAGCCCTCCGTCACCGATCGCGCCGAGGTTCTTCGTCGGGTAGAAGCTGAAGGTCGCCGCGTCGCCGGTGCCGCCCACGTGGCGACCGTCGACGCGCAGGCCGTGGGCCTGCGCGCAGTCCTCCACGAGCGCGAGCCCGCGGCGCCGGCGCCAGGCATCGATCCCGTCCAGCGGTACGGCGTCGCCGTGCAGGTGGGTGACCACTACGGCCTCGACGTCCGGCCGGTGCGCGTGCTCCGCGGTCGAGGCCGTGACGGTCAGGGAGGCGGGGTCGAGGTCCATCACGACGGGGACCAGCCCGGCGATGCGCGCTGCCGTCGCGGCGTACCCGCCCTCGTCGGCAGCGACCAGCACGCCCGCGCCGGGCGACAGGCCGAGCGCCGTGAACGCCACGACGAGGGCATCGGTCCCGTTGCCGACGCCGACGGCGTGCCGCAGACCGGTGTAGCGCGCGAACGCCTCCTCGAAACCCTCGACCTCGGGGCCGAGGATCCACGGCCCGTCGCGCAGCACGCGCTCGACGGCCTCGCGGACGGCTCGGGCCTCGGCGTCGCCGAGCCGGGCCGGCGCGGCTGCCGGCACCCTCATCGGGCAGTCAGCCTTTCCCGCAGCTCCGCCGGCGTCATCATCGCCCGGTCGTGCAGGGCCAGCAGCTCGTGGACCCGCTCGACGAGCATCGGGTTGGTCGCCAGCCGCGTGCGGCCGCGGTCGAACCAGATCCCGTCCTCGAGCCCGACCCGTACGCCGCCACCGGCAGCGATCGAGTGCGACTGGACCGGCAGCCCGAAGTCGCCCAACCCGGCGCCCGACCAGATCGTGCCGTCGGGGAGCCGGTCGAGGGCGAGACCCATCTCGGCGAGCGAGGCCTGCATGCCGGCGACGTTGCCGAAGAAGACGTTGGCGACGACCGGCCCGGGGAGCAGGCCCTTGCGCCGCAGGACGTGGACGTAGTTGACCATCCCGAAGTCGAAGAGCTCGAGCTCCGGCACGATGCCGCGCTCGAGCATGATCTGCGCCAGGGCGTGGATCGTGTCGGGGCTGTTCACCGAGGCCTGGGTCAGGAAGTTCAGCGACGACAGGGTGAGCGAGGCGAGGTCGGGCTTGAGGTCGCCCTCGAGCGCCAGGCAGTCCGCCCGTCGCTCGACCTCCGACCAGGTGCGTCCGCTCGTGCTGACGTTGATGACGACGTCCGGGGCCGCCTCGCGGACCGCTCCCACGATCCGGCGGTAGACCTCGCGCTCCCACGTGGGCGCCTCGTCCTCCCCGCGGGCGTGGAGGTGCACCGATGTGATCCCGATCGCCGCGGCCGCCGCGACGTCGGAGGCGATCTCGGCCGGCGTGAGCGGCACGTGGGGTGTCATGGCCCTGGTCGGCACCATCCCGGTCGGCGCCAGCACGATCGGTGCCGGCTCGTCCAGGGCACTCAGCAGTGCGGACACGTCAGCTCCTCCACGGTGTGCGACCTGAGCACGCGGGCCGGGTTGCCGACGACGACGTCGCCGGGGGCGACGTCGCGCGTCACGACCGCTCCGGCCCCCACGGTGGCGCCGGTCCCGATGGTCACCTCGGGCAGGACCGTCGCGCCCGAGCCCACGAACGCGCCCGCCTCGACCACGACGCCGCCGGCGAGGACCACACCCGGTCCGGTCGCGGCGGCGAAGCCGAGCCGGGCGTCGTGACCGATCGTGCTGGCCCTGTTGACGTTCGCGTGGCAGCCGATCGAGGCCCACGACCCGATGACGACCCCGGCGTTGACGTACGCCCCGTGCGCGACCTCGGCGGTCGACGGAAGGATCGCCGTGGGGTCGACCATGGCTTCGGGCCGGTCCCACCCCCCGTCCCGCGCCGCGTGGGCCGCGCCCGACCGGCCGGCGGCCGAGGACAGGCCGAGCGTGAACGGCGTACGCGCGGTGTCGTCGCCGAGGGTGGTGAGCCGCGGCAGCCGGTCGTCCGCGCCGCCGTGGTTGTCGACGCAGACGACGTCACGACCTGACCGGCGAGCAGACTCCACCACGTCGAAGGCGTACGGCGAGGCGACACCGAACACGGAGAGCGGCTGTGGCATGGCCAGACAGTAGTGGGTGCGAACATGGCCGAACACCTGCCGCACCACCCCTTCGATGGGGCAGGATCCCCCCATGGCATCGGGGGACAGGAAGAAGCCGGCGCGTGCGCGCGTCGTCCTGACGGACATCAGCTCACGGGCGTGGGAGCACCCCGCCGACAAGGGCGCGCTCGTCGCGCTGCGCAAGCTCAAGGGCTTCGACGTCCTGCTCAAGACGATGTCGGGGGTGTTCCGCGAGCGCGCGTGGCGGCTGACGCTGCTCGGCTCGGCGGTTCGCGTCGACGAGCGGCAGTTCGCCCGGCTGCACCGGCTCCTGGCCGAGGTCGGCCAGAGCCTCGACGCGACCGTGCTGCCCGAGATGTACGTCCAGGCCGACCCGACGCTCGGCGCCCAGACGGTCGGCATGGACAAGCCGGTCATCGTGCTGTCGTCCGGCCTCGTGCACCACCTCGACGACGACGAGCTGCGCTTCGTCATCGGCCACGAGCTCGGGCACGCCATCAGCGGCCATGCGGTCTACCGCACGCTGCTGTTGCGACTCCTCGGCCTCGGGGGTCTGCTCAACGCCGTGCCCGGCGGCGCGCTCGGCATCCGGATGGTGACCGTCGGGCTGCTCGAGTGGTCGCGCAAGGCCGAGCTGTCGGCCGACCGTGCCGGTCTCCTCGCCAGCCAGGACCCGACCGCCGCGCTGCGCACCCACATGAAGCTCGCCAGCGGCGGCACCCTCGACGAGCTCGACGTGACGTCGTTCCTCGCGCAGGGGGCTGAGTACGACGAGGGCGGCGACGTGCGCGAGTCGCTCATCAAGCTGTCGCTGCTGCAGCAGCAGACC
The DNA here is from genome assembly GCF_021648885.1 of Nocardioides potassii. Lineage (GTDB taxonomy): Bacteria > Actinomycetota > Actinomycetes > Propionibacteriales > Nocardioidaceae > Nocardioides > Nocardioides potassii. The sequence continues at coordinate 87,539 of NZ_JAKJHZ010000001.1, forward strand.
CACCCGTTCGCCGTGGTCCGGGCCACCGAGCTGCGCCGGTGGATCGACTCCGGTGCCTACACCGCGATCCTCGGCGGCGCCTACCCGCGCCGCGAGGGTGACGACGACGCCTCGGTCAGCGAGGCCGCGCAGGAGGCCGCAGCCAGCTACGCCGTTGCCTTCGAGCGGACCCAGGACACGCTCGGCCGGCTCGTCCACGACCTCGCCGGCTGGATGGGCACGGCGAGCACCTGGCTCAACGACCGCTTCCGCCGCGGCAACGAGAGCGCCTGACGGTTCAGTCCCGACCGGTCCGGGCCTGCGGAGCCGGCTCGCCCGTCGCGGGGTCGGCGGTGGGGACCTGCTCGTCGGGCACCCCGTTGACCGCCGGGCTGACCAGCCGCTCGACGACGAGGGCGAGCACGGCGATCAGCGCGCAGCCCGCGACGAGCACCGCGACGTAGGCCGTCGCCCACCCGCGGTCGAGCACGAACCCGGCGAACAGTGGCCCGCCGATCGCTCCCGCCTGGAAGGCGCCCGCGTTGACCGCGTTGTAACGCCCGCGGAGGTGGTCGGGCGCCATGTCGTTGGTGATGGCGGGGATGGTCGGCTGCATCATCGTCTCGCCGAGGGCGAACAGGGCCATGAAGGTCAGCACGCCGACGGCGGCGAACCGGTCCGGGACCAGCCCCGTCGCGCCGAGCACGACGTAGGACAGCGCCCAGATCGCGCACATCACCAGCATGACGCGCGTGCGGCGGTGACCGGCGATGCGACGCAGCACGAGGAACTGCAGCAGCACGATCACGGCGGTGTTGATCGCGAAGGCGACCCCGATGACCCCCGTCGAGACGTCACCGACCTGGCGCGCGAAGGCCGGGAACCCCGCCTCCAGCTGGCCGTAGCCGAGGAAGACCGCGATGAAGGTCAGGCCCGTCATCCCGATCACTGCCGGGGTGCGCAGGATGGCGAGGTAGGACCCGCTCGTCGCGTCGTCGTCCTCGGGTGCCGCGTGCTGGCCGGTGACGTGGCGCAGGGGGCCGAGCAGCAGCGCGATCGGGACCAGCATGCTGGCGGCGTCGGCGAGGAAGATCACCGTGAAGGTGTGCGGCTGCGACACGTCGGCGTAGAGGCCACCGATGATGCCGCCGACCCCGATGCCGAGGTTGACCAGCGCGAAGTTGATGCCGAAGTACTGCTGGCGCTGCTCGCCGGTGGTGACCGCGGCGATGAGCGCGTTGAACGCCGGCCACGACATCCCGAAGTTGATGCCGAGGAACGCCATCGCCACCACCGCGACGACGGGCGTGGTCGCGAAGGCCAGCACGGCGCACCCGACCAGCTGGCACGTGGTCGAGGCGAGGAGCACCCGCCGCGCCCCGAGGCGGTCGGTGAGGGCGCCGCCCGGTCCCGTGACCAGCAGCGCGACGACAGCGATGAATGCCATCAGGGTGCCGGCGAGGTCGAGGGAGAACCCGCGGACCTCGTGGAGGTAGATCACCGTGAAGGGCAGGGTCAGCCCGCGCCCGAGCGTCTGGACCGCGACCGTCGAGAGCAGCCAGCGTCCTTCGGGCGCCAGCTGGGCCCAGAACTGCCGCAGGGTCACCGATGAGCTCACCGGACGATTCTGTCGCCGGGCACCGACAGTCCGCACGCGGGTTTCGGACCTCACCGGTGGCGTACGACTTCGGTCGGACTCCTCAACCCGGGGCTGTCGGGGCCGATAACCCCGTCGACCGGGGCACGGAGCCCGGCGCAGCTGGAGGTGCACACGTGACAACGACAACGGAGACCCCGCTCCTGCGAGGGGTCCGCCCCACCGGGGTGGAGCGGTCGTTCGGTCGTGACGAGGTCATCGTCACCAAGACCGACCTCAAGGGCCGGATCACCTACGCCAACGACGTGTTCTGCCGCGTCTCGGCGATGGCCGAGACCGACCTGCTCGGCCAACCGCACAGCATCATCCGGCACCCGGAGATGCCGAAGGCGGTCTTCAAGCTGCTGTGGGACACCCTCGGCAGCAAGCAGGAGCTGTTCGCGTACGTCGTGAACCTCGCCGGCGACGGCGCCCACTACTGGGTCCTCGCCCACGTCACCCCGAGCCTCGGGCCGGCCGGCAACCTGGTCGGCTACCACTCCAACCGCCGGCTGCCGGACCCGCGAGCGATCCGCGAGGTCGAGCCGATCTATCGCCGCCTGGTGGCGGAGGAGAGCCGGCACTCGCGCTCCACCGACGCCGCCCGGGCCGGCGAGGCGCTGTTGCACGACCTGCTCTCCGAGCGCGGCACCTCCTACGACGAGTTCGTGTGGTCGCTGGCGAACGGGGTGGCGGCATGAGCAGGCTGCGCGGTGTCGGCCGCGCGCCGGTCGTCGACGAGGCAGAGGTCTACCGCGCGGTCGTCCAGCAGTGGCTCGCCACCTGCCGCGACGCCGCCTCGGGTGACTTCGAGGCGCGGGCGATGGCCGTGCCGGGGAGCGAGGGGATGGAGGACGTCGCCGAGCTGCGAGCGGCCCTCAACCTGCTGCTCGACCGGACCGACGCCTACGTCCGTGAGTCGGCCGCCTCGCTGGAGGCGGCCAGCGAGGGACGCTTCCACCGCACCTTCCTGACCAGCGGCATGAGCGGCTCGTTCCGCAGCGGTGCCACGACCATCAACGGGGCGAGCGCGCAGATGGCCGCCTCCCAGCGGGAGATCGACCTCGCCGAGGGCGCTCGGCAGGAGCTGGCCAACCGCCTCGAGGACACCGTCATGTCGGTGTCGGAGCAGGTGGCCGCTGCCGCCACCGAGCTCAGCGCGACGGCCGCCGGGCTCTCCGACGCCGCCCACCACGCCGTCGGTCAGGCCGACCTTGCGAGCACCACCGGCGAGAGCCTGGACGGTGCCGCCCAGGAGATCCAGGACGTGGTCCGCGTGATCTCCCAGATCGCCGCCCAGACCCAGCTGCTCGCGCTCAACGCCACGATCGAGGCGGCTCGCGCCGGCGAGGCGGGTCGCGGGTTCGCCGTGGTCGCCAGCGAGGTCAAGACGCTCGCCGACACCACCGCGAAGTCCACCGAGCGCATCGTGGGCCAGGTCCAGTCGATGCAGCAGGTGGTGACCTCCAGTACCGCGGCGATGACCAGCGTGGAGGGCACCGTGCGCGAGATGTCCCCCATGGTCGACGCCGTGCGGACGGCGGTGGACGGACAGTTCCGTGGCGCCGTCGAGGGCCTCGACGCCCCGGCCCAGGGCCTGGCGCAGATGGCCGAGCTGCTGCGCGAGGAGGTCGTGTCGTTCCTCGGGGTCATGCGGAGTGGCGCCGCCTGAGGCCACCTCCTCGAAGGGCGAGCACCGGTTCCCCTCGGTCCGCGCCCGGACGTGGCCCCAGACACAGCAGGCCCCGGACACCGAGGTGTCCGGGGCCTGGAGTCTGAGGTGTCAGAACACCCGTCGGCGGGTGCCGCCGATCGGCACGAGGTTGAGCACGAGGCCCACGACGATGAGGATCAGGCCGATCGTGACCAGGATCTTCGCCGATGCGACGAGCAGGCCGATGATGAGCAGGATCAGTCCGAGGACAACCATGTGTTTCGCCTCCTAGTGAAGCGCCCAGGTGTGGGCGGCGCCTGCACTCTGCCGCGTGCCGGGGCGTTTGGAAAGCCGACGACCCTCCCTGCGGGTGAATTTTGTCCACAGTTTGTCCATGGTCAGACACAAGTCGGACCCGGGGTCGGACCAATCGGGCCGGAGAGCCCTCACGAGGCGTCGAGTGCCCGGATCGCCTCGTGGATGGAGAGCGTGCGGCGCGCGGACTCCACGTGCAGGTTCTCCACCATCCGGCCGCGGTAGGTCACCACTCCCGACCCCCTCCCGTCCTCGAAGGCCGCGATGAGCCCGCGGGCGTCCTCGACGGCCTCCTCGCTCGGCGCGAAGGTCGTGTTCGCGCCCTCGACCTGGCCGGGGTGGATGAGGGTCTTGCCGTCGAAGCCCATCTGCCGTCCTTGCTCGCACTCCGCGAGGAAGCCCTCGGCGTCCTTCACGTCGTTGTAGACGCCGTCGATGACCGCGATCCCCGCGGCGCGGCCGGCGAGCAGGGCTGTGTGCAGGCTGGGCAGGAGGGGAGCGCGACCCGGGACGTGCTCGGCGTACAGCTCCTTGACCAGGTCGTTGGTACCGAGGACGAAGGCGCCGAGCCGCTCGGAGGACCTGGCGATCGCGAGGGCGTCGAGGACGGCCACGGGGGTCTCCACCATCGCCCAGAGCCGGGTGTGGTCGGGCGCACCGGCCGCCTCGAGCAGGTCGACGAGCCGGGCCACCTGCTCGGGGCTCTCGACCTTGGGCACGACGACCGCGGCCGGTCCGGCCTGTGCCGCCGCGGTGATGTCGGCCTCGTGCCACTCGGTGCCGATGCCGTTGACGCGGATGGTGACCGTACGACGACCGTAGTCGCCGCTGGCGGCCGCGGCGGCCGCGGCCTCGCGCGCGGCGGGCTTCGCGTCGGGTGCGACCGAGTCCTCGAGGTCGAGGATCAGCGCGTCGCAGGGGATGGCCTCGGCCTTCTCCAGCGCCCGCTCGTTGGAGCCGGGCATGTAGAGCACGGAGCGGAGCGGAGTGAAGTCACTCATCTCAGGCCTCCGTGCCGCTGTGCTGGTCGGGGATGGCGTCGTACTGCTTCTTGAGCTCGGGGTCGATGGCGGCCAGCTCGTCGGCGAGGGCGACCATCACCTGGCACTGCTTCACCGACGCGTCGTCCTCCATCTTGCCGTCGATCATCACCGCGCCCGTGCCGTCGCCCATCGCGGCGATGACCCGTCGCGCGTGTGCGACGTCCTCGACGCTGGGGGAGAAGACCTTGTTCGCGATCGCGATCTGGGCCGGGTGCAGCGACCAGGCGCCGACGCAGCCGAGCAGGAACGCGTTGCGGAACTGGTCCTCGCAGGCGACGGTGTCCTTGATGTCCCCGAACGGCCCGTAGTAGGGGTAGATCCCGTGCATCGCGCACGCGTCGACCATCCGGGCGATCGTGTAGTGCCACAGGTCCTGCTGGTACGTCGTGCGCGGACCGTCGTACTGCGGGACGCCGAGGTCGTCGCGCTCGGGGTCCTGACGCACGAGGTAGCCGGGATGGCCGCCACCGACGCGGGTGGTCTTCATCCGCCGGTCGGCGGCGAGGTCCGCCGGGCCGAGCGAGAGGCCCTGCATGCGCGGGCTGGCCGCGCAGATCTCCTCGATGTTGGCCACGCCACGCGCCGTCTCGAGGATCGCGTGCACGAGGATCGGCCGGTCGAGGCCGGCCTTGGCCTCGAGCTGGGCGAGCAGGCGGTCGACGTAGTGGATGTCCTCGGCGCCCTGCACCTTCGGCACCATGACCACGTCGAGCTTGTCGCCGATCTCGGTCACGAGGGTGACGAGGTCGTCGAGGCCCCACGGGCTGTCCAGGGAGTTGACGCGGGTCCAGAGCTGGGTCGGTCCGACTGTGCCGCCGAGATTGGCGGTGGCCCTGCCGATGTCGACCAGGCCCTGGCGTGACTTCTCCTTGTTCTCCGCCTTGACCGCGTCCTCGAGGTTGCCGAGGAGGACGTCGACGGTGCCGACCATGTCCGGCACCTTGGCCGCCATCTTCTCGTTGCCCGGGTCGAAGAAGTGGATCGCGCGGCTCGGCCTGGCCGGGATCTCGCGCAGCGGTGCGGGCGCCCCGACGGCCAGCGGGGCGAAGAAGTCCTTGGCGGTACGCGTCATGCGCGCAAACTACCGTCGGGCGGGCGGCTGTCGATATGACGGATCTCTCGCGGATCAGGAGCGGCGCTGCCACCAGCGGCGCTTCGCCGGCTCGGCCGCCTCGGCTGCTGCACGGGCCGCACGCTGCGCCTCGATCCGGGCCGTACGACGCTCGCGCCAGGCGGCGACCTCGTCGTCGACGTCGCGCTGCCGGGTGATCACTGGCGGGCCGGACGGTCCCGTCGGTGGCGTGTAGATCGCCTTGCGGACGCGGGCGTTGAAGTCCTCGACCTCGCGTCGTACCTCCGACTCGACGTTGATCCGGTCGAGCCGCTCGTCGAGCTCGGCGTCCTCCTTCCGCAGGGCGAGGGCGGGCGGGAGGATCGCGATGTTCTCGCGCTCGACGAGCTTCTTGATCCACCAGTCGGGGTCGTGCTCCACGCCGAGGTCCTCGATCGGCTTGCCGTAGCCGGCGAGGTCGTCGAAGTCGCCGCGCTCCATCGCGATCCGGATCTGCTGGTCGACCCAGCTCGCCTGGTGCTGGATGCGCGCGGCGGCCGCCGACCGGCCGGTGCGCTCGTCACGCTCGACCTCGCGGCGCACGGACTCGGCGTCCGCGGTGGTGAACTCGTCGTCCCGGCCTGTGTCCGGCATGCGTCCACTGTACGAGCCCGCCCGTCGGGACCTGCTGGGTGAGGCTGGACGCGTGACACGCTGGCGGCATGGTCACCACAGGCATCTCGGACCGGGTCGCCGGCGTCCAGCTGCATGTCACCTCGCTGCCCGGCGGCCGTCTCGGCGAGCCGGCGCGCGACTTCGTGCGCTGGCTGGCCGATGCCGGTCAGTCGGTGTGGCAGGTGCTGCCCGTCGCGGTCCCGGACGCCCACGGATCGCCGTACGCCTCGCCGTCCGCGTTCGCGGCGTGGCCCGGGCTGCTGGAGGACCCGGACGCGCCGGTCGAGGACGACGAGGTGGCCGCCTTCGCCGAGGAGCACGGGTACTGGGCCGGGTCGTGGGCGGCCCACGGCGGCGACCTCGCCGACCAGGTGCGCTTCGAGCGGGAGTGGCGGGCGCTCCGGACGTTCGCCGCGGACCACGGGGTGCAGGTGATGGGGGACGTGCCGATCTACGTCTCCGCGGGGAGCGCCGACGCGGTCGCCTGGCCGCAGTACTTCAGGGACGACGCCGTCGCCGGCGTCCCGCCGGACGCCTTCACCGAGACCGGTCAGCTGTGGGGCAACCCGCTCTACGACTGGGACGCGCTGGCCACCGACGGCTACCGCTGGTGGGTCGAGCGCCTCCGCCGCAGCCTCTCCCTCTACGACCTGGTCCGCATCGACCACTTCCGGGGCTTCGCCGCGTTCTGGGCCGTTCCCGCCGGCCACGCGACGGCCGAGCACGGACGGTGGGAGCGGGGGCCCGGTCGAGCGGTGTTCGACGCCGCGACCGCGGAGCTCGGTCCGATGCCTGTCGTCGCGGAGGACCTGGGCGTCATCGACGCCCCGGTCGAGCGGCTCCGCGACGCGCTGGGCTTCCCCGGGATGGCCGTCCTGCAGTTCGCCTTCGACCCGGACGGTGACGACCGGCGCCACGAGCCGGAGAACCTCCGTCGCGACCAGGTCGTCTACACCGGCACGCACGACAACGACACCGTCGTCGGGTGGTGGGCGACGCTGCCCGCCCGGCGTCGACGCGAGGCGCAGCGGGCGTGGCGGGCGGCCGGCATCGAGGAGGCCGACCCGGCGTGGGCGATGGTGAGGCTGGCGCACTCCACGCCGTGCCGGCTCGCGATGGTCCAGGCGCAGGACGTGCTCTCTCTCGGCTCCGAGGCGCGGATGAACACGCCCGGCACGGCCGCCACGTGGTCGTGGCAGCTGGAGCCCGGGATGCTGACCGACGGGCTCGCCGCTCGTCTCCGCGAGGCGACGAAGGAGACCGACCGCCTGCGCTGACGGGTTTCGGGGTCCGACCGGGGGTGACCCGGATGGTGCGGCACGGCCGTGCGGCGCATGCTGGAGGCATGGAGAAGATCCGCACCGCCCTCGCCCGCCAGGGCCTCGTCCGCTCGACCGACCGCGCGATCATCGGCGGTGTCTGCGCCGGCGTCGGTCGCCGGCTCGGCCTCAGCCCGTGGGTGACCCGGCTGCTGTTCCTGGTGACGCTCGTCGTGGTCCCCGGCAGCCAGGTCCTGGTCTACCCGCTGCTGTGGTTCGTGATGCCGTCCGAGGACAGCACCGTGACCGCCACCCACGCGCCGTACGGCGCCCGCTGACGCTGGTGCCGCCCCGGACGTCATACGTCCGGGACGAGCGGTGGCCCCGTCCGTATGACGTCCCGGTGGGTCCGTGCCGATCAGGGGCCGACGGTCGCGCGCGGGGCGTCGCTGAAGGCGTGCTTCGGCGCGGCCAGCAGCGCGAGCGCGGCGAGGAACGACGCCCCGGCGCAGACGGCCCACACCGTGAGGTAGCCGCTGAGTGGCGCCACCTTCTTGGCGGTGGCCTCGAGCGAGCCGGTCGCCGTCAGGGCGATGGCGAAGATCGCCGACGCGATCGCGCCGCCGACCGTCTTGGTGCCGTTGGTCATCCCGGTGGCGATCCCGGTGCGCTCGGGCGGAGCGGCGGCGGCCGCCGCCGCAGGCAGCGCGGCGACGAGGGCGCCCGAGCCCAGGCCGGCGATCGCCATGTTGACCAGCGCCTGCCAGGTGTGGTCGTGGAACGGCAGCCACAGCAGGTAGCCGACGCCGACCAGGCAGCAGGCGACGACGAGCGCACGTCGTACGCCGCCGAGGAGCCGCGTCGTCAGCGGCAGGGTGAAGGCGCCGATCGCGAGCGTGACGACGTAGAGCCCGATGAGGGTGGAGATGAAGGCCGAGTCGGCACCGAGGCCGTAGCCGCGCACGGCCGGGTCGGCCTGGGCGTAGGTGGACAGCGGGATCTGACCGCCGAGCACGGGGACGCCGAAGAGGAAGGCCGTGAGCTGCACCGGCCACTGGGCCGAGCTGGAGAACAGCCGCACGTCGACGATCGGCTCGGGGTGGCGCTGCTCGAAGCGCCAGAAGGCGGCGAAGACGGCGAACGAGACCAGGATGGTCAGCCAGCCGAGCACGTTGCCGCCACCGTCGAGGCGCAGCCACACCAGTCCGCCCATCAGCACGCCGAGCGCGACGGTGATGAGCCCGAGGCCACCCCAGTCGATGCCGCCGGTGTCGTCGCCGGGAGCCTGCTCGATGCCGACCAGGATGACGAAGAAGACGGCCGTGACGACGACGGCGGGCAGCGCGAGCAGGACGTTCATGTCCAGTGAGTCGACGAGCAGTCCGCTGGTCAGCGCGCCCACGATGACCGCCAGCTCGAGCGAGCCGACCAGGATCGCGGCCCCGCGACGGGTCAGCAGCTCCTGGCGCCCCGAGTCGCGCGTGCGGCGGTGGATGATCGCGATCTCCAGCGGCAGCCAGACGACGTACGCGCCCTGGATCGCCCACCCGACGAGGAAGCTGGTGAAGCCCGGCGCGAAGGCCAGCCACCACGAGCCGAGCGCGGTGACGGCGGTCGAGATCAGCAGCACCTTCTTGTGGCCGATGAGGTCACCGAGCCGCGCGAGCAGCGGGATGCAGAGCGCGCTGACGATCAGCTGAGCGGCCTCGAACCAGTTGGTGTCGCCCTCGTGGATCGAGAGGTGCTCGGCGATCTGCGGGTAGATCGGCGTGTAGTAGCCCTGCAGGATGCCGCTGGCGAACTCGACGAGGACGAGGAAGCCGACGATGGCCGCGAGCCCCTTCACCGCGGTCGGGGCTGCGGGCCTGGCAGTGGTGCTCATGAGGGAAGCCTCTCGATCAGCAGCTGGTACCAGCGGGCTCCGTCGACGAGGTCGGCGACGCCGATGTGCTCGTCGTAGGAGTGGATCGCCTGGCGCTGGGCCTTGGTCATCCGGAAGGGCGCGAAGCGGTAGACGTGCTCGCTGATGGCGGTGAAGTGGCGCGAGTCGGTGGCCGCCATCATCACGTAGGGCGTGGAGACCGCGTCGGGGAAGACTTCGGAGATGCACGACTCGAGCAGCTCGAAGGCTTCGTCCATCGGCGAGATCGGGGACGGCTCGCCGGACTCGATGACGTCGATGCGGACCGAGTCGTCGGCGATCGCCTTGCGGACGTGCTCGACGACCCCGGCGACCGTGTCGCCCACCATCACGCGGATGTTGAGCCCGGCCTTCGCGGTCGAGGCGATCACGTTGAGCGCAGGTGATCCGCTGAGCGTGGTGGCCGCGACCGTCGTACGCGTCATGGCTGCGGCCTCCGGGCCGGCCGCGAGGAGGGCGCGGGTGACGACCGGCGCGAGCTGGTCGGCGCGGCCCAGCAGCGGTCGCAGGGGGAGGGGCACGTGCGGTGCGATCCGGCGCATCAGCTCGAGGGTCGGAGCGGGGGCCGAGGCAGGGAACGGCGACTTCTCGATCCGCAGGATGGCCCGGGCGATCCGCGCGGTCGGGCCGTTCCTCGCCGGGGTGGAGGCATGTCCGCCGCGGCCCTCCGCGACGAGCTCGAGGGAGGTGGTGCCCTTCTCGGTGACCCCGATGACGCCGAGCGGCGGCTTCACGCCGGGGAAGGCGCCGCCGGCGATCGCGCCGCCCTCGTCGACGACGAGCCACGGGGTGACGCCGCGCTCGCGGAGCACCTCCACCGCCTCCGGGGCGGCGGTGCCGCTGACCTCCTCGTCGCAGCCGAACGACAGCCACACGTCCTGGGCCGGGACGTGGCCGGCCTCGAGCAACGACTCGACCGCCTCGCAGATCGCGGCCACGCACCCCTTGTCGTCGAGGGTGCCGCGCCCCCAGATCGCCGGTCCGCTGGGGGAGTCGTGGATCTCCCCGCCGAAGGCGTCGTGCTGCCACGGAGCCTCCGCGTCGACGGGTACGACGTCGAGGTGGGCCATCAGCACGACCGGCCGGTCGGCGCTGGCGCCCGGCCAGTTGAGGAGCAGCCCGTGGGTCCCGACGACCGTGAGCGTCAGGCGCTCGTGGAGGAGGGGGAAGTGGTCCTTCAGCTCGGCGAGCAGCCGGTCGAACGCCTCCGCGTCGACCCGGCTCGGGTCGCGGTCGGAGACGGTCGGGATGCGGACGAGGGCCTGCAGCGCGGTGACCACCCGGTCGGAGGCGTGGTCGGTCATGCGCTGACCGTAGTGCCTCGAGGGACTCTCGTCAGGCGGGCGTCAGGCTTCCCAGCGTCCCCGGTGCACCACGTCGTGACGTCGGGCGCGCCGGGCCGGGGAGCCGGCGGATCCGGTGTCCTCGGCACGGTGGCCCACGGTGATCGCGCCGACCGGCGTGTGGTCCGCGGGGATGCTGAAGGCGGCCCGGAGGTCGTCGACGTAGTCCGCCGGCACACCGAAGAAGCAGGCGCCCAGGCCCTCGTCGACGGCCGTCTGCAGGATCAGCAGGGACGCCATGCCGGTGTCGACGTACCAGTACGGCACGGCCCACCTGTCCTCGCTGCGGTCGGTCCAGCCCTTGTCCGGCTCGGCGTAGCGGTCGAGGTAGGCGTCCTTGCAGGCGAGCGGGACGATGATCACCGGAGCGGTCCGCATGCCCTCCAGCCACGCGTTGGGCCGGGAGTGGGCGCCGTTGGACCGAGCGCCGGTCGCCCACCAGAAGAGGTCCACGTCGGTCGGCGTGTCCAGGACGAGGAACGCCCATCCCTGGCTGAAGCCCGCGTTGGGCGCGCGCTGGGCGTGCTCGACCATCCGGTCGACGGCGGCGGGGTCCACCGGCTCGGACGAGTAGCGGCGCACCATCCGCCGACGGCGTACGACGTCACGGAACTCCATCGGGCCATCATCACGGGTGTTCCTCACGCGTTTCCCTGACGGGGACCGAAGATTCGGTCTTGATCGCCGGTCGAGCAACCCGCGAGGACGTCGGGCGAGGGTCTGGGATCCGAGACGACTTGCCGGGCGCGTGCGTTGACCGCGTGGTGGGACTTCGATGGACTGCGGGCATGGCGGCCGACGACTTCGAGGCGATGTGGCGCGACCTCGTGCCGGTGGGCCGGTCGGCCTCGTCCGGCGGCTACTTCCGCCAGCCCTGGGGGGCCGCCGAGGTCGAGCTGCGGACGTGGTTCGCCGAGCAGTGCGCCGCCCGGGGGCTGACCGTCGAGACCGACGGCATCGGCAACCAGGTCGCCTGGTGGGGCGATGGTGACCAGGGGGTGCTCACCGGCTCGCACCTCGACTCGGTCCTCGACGGCGGTGCGTACGACGGCCCGCTGGGCGTCGTGTCCGCCCTGGCGGCCCTCGACACCCTGCGCGCCCGCGGCGTCGTCGCGGACCGGCCGATCGGGATCGGCGTGTTCGTGGAGGAGGAGGGCTCGCGGTTCGGCCGGGCCTGCCTGGGGTCGCGGCTGGTGACCGGCGCGACCACGTGGGACGACGCGCGCGGGCTGCGCGACCGCGACGGCGTCTTCCTCGCCGACGCCGTCGCCGCCTCGGGGCTCGACCCGTCGCGCGGACTGCTGGACCTCGAGCGGGTCGGGACGTTCGTCGAGCTGCACGTCGAGCAGGGCCGCGACCTGGTCGACCGCGGCGTCGCGGTCGGCCTGGCGAGCGAGATCTGGCCGCACGGTCGCTGGCGCTTCGACTTCGCCGGCCAGGCCAACCACGCCGGCACCACGCGCATGGAGGACCGGCACGACCCGATGCTCACCTTCGCGATGACCGCGCTCGCCGCCAACAAGCAGGCCCGCCTCTCCGGCCAGCGCGCCACCTTCGGCCGGGTGCAGGTCGAGCCCAACGGCACCAACGCGGTCCCGTCGCTGGTGACCGCCTGGCTCGACGCGCGCGCGTCCTCCGACGACGAGCTCGCCGCGCTCGTCGACCAGGTCGAGCGGCAGGGCACCGACCGCGCCGGTCGCGACGGGACGTCGCTCGTGGTGACCCCCGAGTCGGTGTCCGGATCGGTCGCCTTCGCCCCCGACCTCGCCGCCCGCCTCGCCGGGCTCGGGGACTGGCCGGTCGTCCCGACGCAGGCGGGCCACGACGCGGGCATCCTGTCCGACGCCGGCATCCCGACCGCGATGGTCTTCGTCCGCAACCCGACCGGCGTCTCGCACTCGCCCGACGAGCACGCCGAGACCGCCGACTGCCTCGCCGGCGTGGAGGCCCTCGCCGACGTGCTCGCGGAGCTGACCGGGCCCGCCCAGCCATGACGGCGTACCTCCTCGAGCACGCCTGGCTGCCGTCGGAGACGGGGGGTCGCTTCGCCGACGACGTGCTGGTCGAGGTCGAGGGCGGTCGCTTCACGGCGGTGACGCCCGACGCCGACCCGCCGCGCGCCGTCCCCGTTCGCGGGCTGGTCGTGCCCGGCCTGGCCAACACCCACAGCCACGCCTTCCACCGCGCACTGCGCGGGCGCACCCAGCGCGAGCGCGGGACGTTCTGGACCTGGCGCGACCAGATGTACGACGTCGCCGCGCGGCTCGACCCGGACACCTACCTCGCCCTCGCGCGGGCGACGTACCGCGAGATGGCGGCCGCCGGGATCACCAGCGTCGGGGAGTTCCACTACCTGCACCACCAGTCCGACGGCACCCCCTACGCCGACCCCAACGAGATGGGTCTCGCACTCGTGCACGCGGCACACGAGGCCGGCATCCGGATCACGCTGCTCGACACGCTCTACCTCTCCTCGGGCTTCGGCGCTGCGCCCGAGGGCGCGCAGGTCCGCTACAGCGACGGATCGGCGGACGCGTGGGCCGAGCGGGTGGACGCGCTCGCGCCGATCGGCGGCAGCACGGTGGGTGCGGCGGTCCACTCCGTGCGCGCGGTCCCCCAGGACGCCCTCGACGTCGTGGCCGGCTGGGTCGGCGACCGCCCGCTGCACGTGCACCTCTCCGAGCAGGTCGCCGAGAACGACGCCTGCCTCGAGGCGTACGGCGTCACCCCGGCGCGGCTGCTCGCCGACCACGGCCTGCTCCGCCCGACGACGTCGCTCGTGCACGCCACCCACCTCGGTGACGACGACGTCGCGCTGATCGGCGGGGCCGGGTGCTACGCGTCGTTCTGCCCGACCACGGAGCGCGACCTCGGTGACGGCATCGGCCCCTCGCGACGCTTGCGCGACGCCGGTGCCCGGCTGACGCTCGGCTCCGACAGCCACGCGGTGATCGACCCCTTCGAGGAGATGCGCGCGGTCGAGCTCGACGAGCGCCTCGCCTCGCAGCAGCGCGGTCACTGGACGGCGCGCGAGCTGCTCACGGCTGCCACCGCCGACGGCCATGCATCCCTCGGCTGGGACGACGCGGGCGAGATCGCCGTCGGGCAGCGGGCCGACCTGGTCGTCCTCGACCCGGCGTCGCCGCGTACTGCGGGCACCGGCCGCGACGAGAACAGCGTCGTCTTCGCGGCCACCGCCGAGGACGTACGACGGGTCATGGCCGACGGCCGGTGGATCGTCGACGACGGCGACCGGGCGGCGATCGGGCGCGAGCTGGACGAGGTCGTCGAGCGCATCTGGAGGGATCACACGTGACGACCACAGTCATCACCCGCATCGGCGAGCTCGTCACCAACGACCCGGAGCGTGAGGGCCTTCTCGGCCTCGTCCACGACGCGGCCGTCGTGCTCGACGGCGCCACGGTCGCGTGGGTCGGGCCCGCTGCCGACGCGCCCGCCGCCGACGCGCAGGTCGACGCCGGCGGTCGGGCCGTCATCCCGGGCTTCGTCGACAGCCACAGCCACCTCGTCTTCGCCGGTGACCGCTCGGCGGAGTTCGAGGCGCGGATGACGGGGCAGCCCTACACCGCGGGTGGGATCCGCACGACGGTCGCGCGCACGCGGGCGGCCTCCGACGACCAGCTCACCTCCCACGTCGCCCGGCTCGTCGCCGAGATGCGCGCCCAGGGCACCACGACGCTGGAGATCAAGAGCGGCTACGGCCTGTCGGTCCACGACGAGGCGCGCAGCCTCGCGGTCGCTCGGCAGTTCACCGAGGAGACGACGTTCCTCGGCGCCCACGTCGTACCGGCCGACACCTCCCCGGAGGACTACGTCGAGCTGGTCACCGGTCCGATGCTGGAGGCGGCGGCGCCGCACGCCCGCTGGATCGACGTCTTCTGCGAGGACGGCGCCTTCGACGTCGACCAGGCGCGGGCCGTCCTCGCGGCGGGGGCCGACAGCGGCCTGCGTGGACGGCTCCACGCCAACCAGCTGACGTACGGCGGCGGGGTCCGGCTGGCCTGCGAGCTCGGCCTGGTCGCCGTCGACCACTGCACCTTCCTCAGCGACGCCGACGTCGCGGCGCTCAGCGAGTCGGGCACCATCGCGACGCTCCTGCCGGGCGTCGAGTTCTCCACCCGCCAGCCCTACCCGGACGCGCGCGGCCTCATCGACGCCGGCGTACGGGTCGCGCTCGCCAGCGACTGCAACCCCGGCTCGTGCTTCACCTCCTCGATGGCGCTCTGCATTGCGCTCGCGGTCCGGGAGATGCGGATGAGCCCGGCCGAGGCGCTGCACGCCGCCACCGCGACCGGCGCCGCAGCCCTCGACCGCGACGACGTCGGCGTGCTCGCCCCGGGCAAGGCCGCCGACCTCGTGCTCCTCGAGGCACCGTCCTACGTCCACCTCGCCTACCGCCCCGGCGTCCCGCTCGTCGCGGGCGTCTGGCAGGGCGGCCGCCCCGGACTGGGGTAGTCCGCACCTACCTCAGACGACGCTCGTACCCCGCCCGCGCACCCGTCTGAGGTAGGCGATCACGCGGAGATAGGGCACGTGCCCGATGCCCGCCCCTACCTCAGCGGACGAATCTCTTCCCACCGGCCCACCACGGGGCCGGACGAGAAGAGGAGAAGCACATGTTCACCACCGACAGCTTCCTGGGTGCTGAGGTCAAGTACCGACAGGACAAGGTCCGCCAGGACTACAGGGCCCGCCGATGGGTCCGCCGCAACGTCGTCACGACGAACGAGAAGTGACGCGCGGCGCGATCGGCGCCGAGGTGTCGGAGCGGCACGACATGATGTCGTCCGTGCCGGCGCTGAGGACCACCGATCTGATCGGACGCGATGCCGAGCTGGAGCAGCTGAGCTCCCAGCTCGGCATTCGTGCGTCCGGAGGCGGTACGACGTCGGGGGTGGAGCAGACGGTCCGCGCGATGCTCGTCGCCGGGGACGCCGGGGTCGGCAAGACCCGGGTCCTGATGGCGCTGCGCGACGTCGCGATCGAGGCGGGCTGGCACGTGGTCGCCGGTCACTGCCTCGACCTCGCGGACAGCTCGCTGCCCTACCTCCCCTTCTCCGAGATCCTCGGCCGGCTGATGACCGACCAGCCCGACGTCGCCACCCGCGTCCTCGACGCCCACCCCACCCTCGCCCGCCTCCAGCCGGGCCGGCGGATCCGCACCAGTGAGACCGCGTCGGGCGACCAGGCCCTCGACCGCGGCAACATCTACGACGCGTTCGGCGACCTCCTCTCCGCCGTCGCGCACGATGCTCCCGTCCTCGTCATGGTCGAGGACGCGCACTGGGCCGACGAGTCGACCCGCGACATGCTCAGCTTCCTCTTCTCCCGCCCGGCCCCGGGCGTCTCGCTCGTCGTCTCCTACCGATCCGACGACCTCCACCGCCGCCACCCGCTGCGGCGCCAGGTGGCCGAGTGGATGCGCCTGCGCGGCGTCGACCGGCTCCAGGTCGAGCCCCTCCACGACGACGACGTACGCCTCCTCGTCCGGGCGCTGCACCCCTCGACGATGTCGGAGGCGGAGTACACCTCGATCGTCGACCGCGCCGAGGGCAACCCGTTCTTCATCGAGGAGCTGGTGGGCGCCGCGTGGTCCGGCCAGGTCCCCGGCGAGCTCGCCGACGTCCTGCTCGTCCACCTCGACCGCCTCGACGACACCACCCGCCAGGTCGTGCGTCTGGTCTCGGTCGCCGGTCGCCAGGTCAGCCACGAGCTGCTCGCCACGGTGTCCGACCTCGGCGCCGCCGAGCTGGAGACGGCGCTGCGCAACGCCGTCGAGTCCCACGTGCTCGTCGCCTCGCGCGGCGGCACCTACGCCTTCCGCCACGCCCTGCTCGGGGAGGCGGTCTACGACGACCTGCTGCCCGGCGAGCGGATCCGGCTGCACGCCGACTTCGTGTCGGCGCTCGGCGAGGGCCGCGTCGTCGGTACGGCGGCCGAGCTGGCGCAGCACGCCCGCCGGGCCGACGACCGTCCGGTCGCCGTCCGCGCCTCCATCGAGGCCGGCGAGGAGGCGCTCGCCGTCGGCGGCCCGTCCGAGGCCGCCACCCACTTCCTCGACGCGCTCGAGCTCATCGACACCTCCCGCACGCCGGTCGGCGAGGTCGACGCGTCCGTCCTCGCCCGTCGCTGCGCGGAGGCGCTGATCGCGTCCGGGCGCGTCTACAAGGCCGTGAAGGTGCTGAGGGCGCGGCTGGCGACGCTCCCGGCCGACGGCGCGGACGTCGACCGGGGCCAGCTGCTCACCGCCCTGGCGTCCGCGCTGATGCTCACCGACACGCCCGACTCGCCCCGCGAGATCGCCGCCCAGGCGGTCGACCTGCTCCACAACGCCCCGCCCAAGCTGCTCGTGCGCGCGCTGCTCGTCCAGGCCCAGAGCCTCGCCGGGTGGCACCAGGACGAGGCGCGGGCGATCGCCCTCGACGCCCTCGAGCTCGCCGAGCGCCACGACCTCACCAGCCTGGCCGTCGAGCTGCACACCACCGTCGCGGGCCTCGACCCGGCCGGCGGCTCGAGCGCCAGTGCCGGGTGGCGCGCCGCGGCCGAGCGGGCCCGTCACGCCGGGCTCCTCGAGCCCGAGCTGCGCGCGCTCTACCTGCTGGGCCGCCTGCACCACGACGAGGGCGACCTCGACACGGCGATCGCGGTCTACCGCGAGACGATCGAGCGCAGCGAGGTCGGCGGCCTGGTCTGGTCGCCCTACCCGGCCGAGGCGCGGCTGCTGCTCGCCGTCGCCCTCACCCACCAGGGCAGGCTCGACGAGGCGTGGGACCTGCTCGACGTGAGCGGCCAGAACCCGCCGATGGTCTTCGAGTGGCTGTTCTTCGCCCACCAGATGCTGATCCTCATCGGCATCCGCGGCGAGCCCAAGCCCCAGGCGCTCGAGCGGCTGCGCGACTACTGGGGCACCGACGGGCTCACCGCCGTCACGTCCGCCAGCGCGGAGCTCCTACGCGCCAACGCCGCAGGCGACGCCGAGACCGCGATCGAGGTCTACGACCAGGTCGTAGCGACCGTCGTGCCGCTGTGGCACGACTGGTTCCAAGCGCGGTTGCGGCTCGCGACGCTGGTCATCGCCGCCCTCGCCACCGCCGCAGCTCGCCAGTCGGTCGACGAGCGCGAGTCGGCCCGCGCCGAGGTCGAGCGGATGCTCTCCGACGGCGGACGGGTCATCGACTTCTACGCGCCCTACGACGACAGCCACGGCCCGGAGTACCGCATGTGGGTGGCCCGCCGCAGCGCGGAGCACCTGCGATGGCGCTGGCTCGCCCAGGTCGACCCGCCGTCCGGCGACGAGCTGGTCGCGGCCTGGCGGGCCGCCGAGGAGGCGGCCGTGACCTACGGCAGCGTGCCCGAGATCGCGCAGGCGCGGGTGCGCCTCGCGGGCGTGCTGCGCGCGACCGGCGACCCCGCCGGTGCCCGCGAGGTCGCCGACCTCGCCCGACGGGCGGCGCACGAGCTGCGCGCCCGGCCGCTCCTCGACGAGCTGGTGGCGCAGGGGTCGGCGCCCGCCCCGGAGCCCGCGTCGGGCGAGGTGGCCCTGACGCCGCGCGAGTCCGAGATCCTGGCCCTCGTCGCCGAGGGCCGCAGCAACGGCGAGATCGGCAAGCAGCTCTTCATCAGCACCAAGACGGTGTCGGTGCACGTGTCCAACATCCTGGCCAAGCTCGACGCCGCGTCGCGCACCGAGGCAGCCGCCGTCGCCCGCCGCCGCGGCCTGATCTGAGGGGCGGGAGCGTTTCGGTCCGCGCCCAGCGGGTAGGTGGGCGGGACCGATCTCGAGACCCGGGGAGCCCCCATGCACGTACGTCGTCGCCTGACCGTCGCAGTCGCCGCAGCCGCGGTGGCCCTCACCCCGGTCCTGGTGGCGCCCGTGGCGTCGGCCACCCCGTCGGGGGGTGACGACCGCGTCGCGGACGCGCCCCTCGTGACGCGCGACACCCTGCTCCGACCCGCGTCACCCAGGACGCTCGAGCCCCGGGCGACCTCGCTGCGCGCCGCCCGCCGCCCGCTGTTCGCCTTCTGGGGGCAGAAGTACAACCGGATCGACGGCTTCACCTTCCAGGCCGCGGTCCGCGGTTCCGGGACGGGCATCCAGCTCGGCGTGGCGTGGAAGACCTACCGCGGCGTCAGGCCGATCCTCCCGAAGAAGGTGTTCGTCCAGTCCCGTGTCGACGGCGGGACGTGGACCACGGTGCCCGGCGCCCGCGGCAGGATCAGGAAGTCGGGCTTCGTGCTGGCCGCCGTGCCCGCCCACGTCGTCCCGGCCGGCGTGCCGGTGCAGACCGTCGACTACCGGCTCAAGACCAAGAGGATCACCTCCGGACCGCGCAAGGCGCGCCGCAGCATCGTCTCCGATCCGGTGTCGGTGCGTTTCGAGAACCAGTCGATGTACACCGGTGACCAGGCCCGCTTCTACGCGCCGATCAAGGACCTCTGCCCCAGCGCGAGCATCACCCTCGACACCGGGCACACCATCGCGCAGAAGCGCGACGCGGTCTTCGACTTCCAGTACGGCATCGCCATCGACGTCGCCGAGATCAACGCCGTCACCTCGGAGACGGAGGCGTCCAAGCTCGCCGTGGCCATCCACGAGTGCGCGCACTGGCGCCAGTTCTACAACTGGGGTGGCACGCTCAAGGGCTTCCGGGCGATGGAGAAGCGGTCCGGCGAGGTCTTCGTCGCCGACACGAACCCCAGCGGCCCGACCGCTCCGATGCAGCCCGACTGGGCGCCGCTCGAGCACGCAGCCGACTGCGCGACCTTCCTCGTCACCTCGGGTGCCCAGCGCACCTACGGCGGCTGGTGCAACCCGACCGAGTCGGCCGCCGCGGGTCTGCTCTGGCAGGGGCAGAAGTACTGAGCGGTGCCCCGTCGGCGAGACTGGTGCGGTGCCTGACTTCCGCTGCTCCGTCGCGAGCGTCGAGGACGCCGAGCCCATCATCGGCACCGCACCGACCGACCCCGAGATCCTGCTCGTCGAGTGCCCCGGCCCGTGGGGACGCGAGGCGGTCACCGACAACCGCCTCCCCGAGGTCGTGCGCGACCACCTCGCCGGGCTCGACCTGAAGGTCTTCCTGCTGCGGCGGTACGACGGCAGCGCCGGACCCGGCACCCACGTCTTCCACGCGAGTGCCACCGCCGACGGCTACGACGTCCGCCGCGCTGTGCTCGACCGCCCCGAGGACCTCGTCGGGCTCGACCTCGGGCCCGGCTCGGCCACCCTGACGCCGTACGACGACCCGCTCTGGCTGGTCTGCACCAACGGCAAGCGCGACCGCTGCTGCGCGGAGATCGGCCGGCCCATCGCCGGCCTCCTGAGCGAGGAGTGGCCCGACGGCACGTGGGAGACCACCCACCTCGGCGGCCACCGCTTCTCGGGCACGCTGCTCGCCCTGCCGAGCGGGCTGACGCTGGGTCGTCTCGACACCGCGACCGCGCTCGCCGCCTGCGAGGCCGTCGCACGCGGCGAGGTGCCGCTCGACCACGTCCGCGGCCGTGCGGGCCGGTCCGGTGTGGAGCAGGCGCACGAGCTGCACGTGCTCGCCGGCGGCGACCCGGCCGACGAGCTCGTCGCCGTGCCCGGCCCGCCGCGACGGCAGTCGTGCGGCGACGACAAGCTCAAGGGGACCATGCGCTACGAGGTACGCGCGCTCGCCTGATCGACCGTTCCGACGAGGTGTGCCGGCGCCGGGCGGTGCTAGGAGGCGGACCCGCCCGGCGCCGGAGTCGGTGGGTCAGCCCTTCTCCGCCCCTGCCGTACCTCCACGCACGAGGTACTTCTGGAAGACGAAGAAGACGATCGCGACCGGGATGGTCATCAGCAGCGCCGCGGCCATCGAGATCGGGTACTGGTTGCCCGAGCCGAGCTGGCCGCTGGTGAGCGTCGCGACACCCTTGGTGAGGGTGAACAGGTCCGGGTCGCGTGAGGCGATCAGGAAGTGCGGCAGCTCGTTCCACGAGCCCTGGAAGGACAGGATCGTGAGCGTGATGAGCGCCGGCCTCGCCATCGGCAGCACGACCGACCAGAAGATCCGGAACGTGCTGGCTCCGTCGATGCGGGCCGCCTCCTCGACCGACTCGGGGATGGTCTCGAAGAACTGCTTCATGATGAAGACGCCCGCGGCGTCGACCAGCAGGGGCAGGAAGAGCGCCGGGAACGTGTCGTAGAGGCCGAGGTAGCGCAGCACCAGGAACTTCGGGATCAGCAGCACGACCCCGGGCACCGCCATCACCGCGAGGATCGAGGTGAAGACCGCCTGCCGCCCGCGGAACTTGATGCGCGCGAGCGCGTAGCCGGCGAGCGAGCAGAAGAACACCCGCCCGGCTGTGACGAGCAGGGTGACGATGATCGAGTTGAGCGACCAGAGCGGGAAGTCGGTGTCGAAGAGCCGCCGGAACGCCTGGAGCGTGAACGGGTGGGCGACCGGCGACAGCGGGCTGGCCACGGCATCGGGGTTGGTCTTGAACGACGTCGTCACCTGGACCACGAAGGGGTAGAGGTAGACGACGGAGAAGAAGACCAGCACGACGTAGCCCAGGAACAGCCACAGCGCCGTGCGGTCACCGACCATCGGCTTGGTCTCCGGCGGCTTGCCGGTGGCCGCCACCGCGGTGGCGGTCTCGGTGGTCTGCGTGCTCACGACGCCGTACCTCCCTCGGCGGCGCTGCGCGCGCGGAGCCTGCGCGTACGACGCTCCTGCCGCTTGGTCTCGATGGCGTCCTTGTCGCGGAAGAGGAACCGCTGGAAGGTCGTCATCGCGAAGATGATGAGGAACAGCACGAACGCCATGGCCGCTGCAATGCCCCACTTCTGGTTGTCGAAGGCATAGGAGTACGACAGGTAGGCGGGGGTGAGGGTCGTCTTGCCCGGCCCGCCCTTCGTCATGACGTACACCTGGTCGAAGACCTGCCACGTGCCGATCAGTCCGAGCGTCGTGACGAGCAGCATCGTGGGCCGCAGGTGGGGCAGCGTGACGTTGCGGAACACGCCCCAGCGCCCGGCGCCGTCGATGCGCGCGGCCTCCTCGACCTCGAGCGGGAGGTCCTGCAGCGCGGCGAGGAACATCAGCATGAAGGTGCCAGCGGTCGTCCAGACGACGAGCATGATGATGACCGACAGCGCGACGCTGGGGCCGGCGAGCCAGTCCCACCACGTCAGGCCCAGGACTCCTCCGTCGGTCAGCCCGGACGGCGGGGCCGAGGCGTTCCACAGCCCCAGCCCGTCGCCGAGCAGGTGCAGCAGGCCGCGCGAGTCGTTGAACCACGTGGGCCCGTCGATGCCGATCGCGTCCAGCAGCGTGTTGATGACGCCGCCGCCGCTGAAGAGGAACAGGAACACCAGGCTGATCGCGACCGAGCTGACCACCGACGGGAAGTAGAAGGCGGTGCGGAAGAAGCCGACCCCCTTGAGCATCCGCTGGTTGAGCACCAGCGCGAGGAACAGTGCGAACGCCGTCTGCAGCGGGACGACCAGCAGCACGTAGAAGAAGTTGTTGCGCAGCGAGGTCATGAAGTCCGACCGCGTCAGGCCGCCCTGCTCACCGACGAGCTCGCGGTAGTTGTCGAGCCCGACGAAGCCGGTGCCGGACGCGAACGGGCTGCCCCGGCCGTTCCAGTCGGTGAAGGAGACCCACAGAGCCATCAGCACCGGGACCGCGAGGAACAGCCCCAGGACCACCAGGGTGGGGGAGACGAATGCCCACCCCGCCCTGGCCTGGCCCGTGCGGATGCTCGAGGAGCGGCTCACTGCAGCTCCGCGTCGGCGTTCTTCTGGAAGGACTCGAGGATGCCGGTGACGTCGGCGGTCTTGAGCTGCTCGAGCTGCGAGTCGAGGTCGGCGACGACCGGGCCGAGACCGGGGAGGTTGACCGGGCCCTGGCCGTAGTCACCACCGGCGATGAACGGCGCGTCCTCCGGGAACTGGTCGACGTAGTCGGCCTGGGCGGACTCGCGGCTCGGCATGACACCGAAGGCGTCGGCGTTCTTCAGCTGCTGCTCAGGGGTGGTGAGCGCCTCCACGAGCGACACGGCGGCCTCCTGGTTGGGGGAGTCGGCGGCGATGCCGTAGCACTGGGTGAACAGCAGCGTGCCCTTGCCGGCCGGGCCCTCCGGGAGCTCCGCGACGGTGTAGTCGACGTCCGGGTAGTCGTTCTCCATGGCGCCGCGGATCCAGTTGCCCTCGATCGTCATCGCGGCCTTCTCGGTGCCGAAGCCCTCGCCGCCCCAGCCGGCGTCGACGTCGGGGGCGAGGACGGCCGAGCCGTCCTTCAGGAGGCCCTGGACGTACTCGAGCGCCTCGACGTTGGACGGCTCGGTCGCGGTCGCCTCGCCGCTGTCGGCGTCGACCCACCAACCGCCGTTCTGCACGAGGAAGGCGCCGACGCGGTCGCGTCCGATGCCCAGCACGAGGCCGGCCTGGTCGGGCGTGGTCAGCTTCTGCGCGACGTCGGACAGCTCGTCCCACGTGGTGGGGATGTCGGCGTCGGTGAGGCCGGCCTTCTTCCACGACGCGGTGTTGATCTCGAGCGCGAGGGTGGAGAAGTCCTTCGGGGCGCAGTAGGCCTGGTCGTCGAGGGTGAAGGTGTCGACGAGGTTGGGGTAGAAGTCATCGGCGCCCTCGAGCTGGTCCATGTAGGGGTAGAGGTTCCCGGCCTCGGCGTAGTCGCCGAACACACTGGCATCCACGTAGAAGACGTCGGGCGGGTTGCCGCCCGCGAAGCCCTGCGAGAGCTGCTGGCCGATGTCGTTGGCCACCACGACCTCGACCTCGTTGCCGCTCTCCTCGGCCCACGCGTTCGCGGCGTCCTCGACCGCCTTGGTCTCGGCGTCACCGCTGCTGGCGATGAGGACCTGCAGCTCGGCGGGACCGTCGCCCGAGGATGCCGGCTCGTCGGCGGAGTCGTCCTCGAACCCGCCGCCACCGCAGGCGGCGAGCGCGATCGACGAGCCGAGCGCCAGCGCCACGAGGGACGTACGGCGGCGGCCGGTGCGGCCGGTGCGGCCAGTGCGGGTGGTGCGGGAGGTGGCGGACATGTGGTGCTCCTTCATGGGTGGATCGGAGGTGCGGGGGAGGGATGGTGCGGGCGTGGACGGGGGCGGTTCGGGGCTCTCAGGTGGGGAGGCGGAGGACGGGCGGCACGAGGACGCCGCGAGCCGGTCGGTCCGGAGACTCGAAACGACCGGTCAGCAGGTCGATGCAGAGGTGGGCGGCCTGGTCGATCGGCTGCGCGACGCTGGCGAGACCGAGGGCCGCCGCGACGGGGGTGGCGTCGAACCCGACGACCGTCGCCGGGATCCCGACGCCGGCCGCGGCGAGCGCGGCCCGGTGCGCGCCGAGCGCGAGGGTGTCGCTGGCGCACACGATCGCGTCCGGGGCGTCGGCGCCGGAGAGGAGGGAGGCGACCGCGGTCTCGGCGGCGGCGACGTCGTTCACGCTGTGGACCTCCAGGGGCGTTCCGGTCCCGGCGGCGCTGATCGCCTCGAGCCAGCCCCGGCGGCGGTCGCTGCCGGTGCTCGGCTCGGCACCGTCGCCGGGCCAGCCGAGGTAGGCGATCGAGCGGCGACCCAGGCCGAGCAGGTGCTCGACCGCGAGACCGGTCCCGACCGCGCCGTCGACGTCGACCCAGTCGTGCGGGTCGTCGTCGTGGCCCCAGGGCCGGCCGAAGGCGCAGAACGTCGTACCGCTGCCCGAGAGGTAGGCCGGTCGCTGGTCGTCGGCGCTCGTCGCGGTGAGCACCACGGCGTCGGCAGCGCCGGTCTGCACGAGGTCGTCGATGACCTCGAGCTCGGTGGCCTCGTCGGCGGGCTGGGCGTAGAGCACCACCCGCAGGCCGTTGTCCTGCCCGGCCTCCGCGAGCCCGTGGTAGAACGCGTCGAGCACGAGGCCCGAGATGCCGTCCTGCTGCCGCTCGGCGCGTACGGCGATCGCGTGGGCGCGGCGGGTGGCGAGCTGGCGGGCCGGCAGCGAGGGCCGGTAGCCGCTCTCCCGGATCGCGGCCAGCACCCGCTCGCGGGTCGCGTCGGCGACGCGCGCCGGGTGGCGCAGCACGTTGGAGACCGTCTGGCGCGAGACGCCC
Organism: Nocardioides potassii; assembly: GCF_021648885.1. Lineage (GTDB taxonomy): Bacteria > Actinomycetota > Actinomycetes > Propionibacteriales > Nocardioidaceae > Nocardioides > Nocardioides potassii. Next base: position 112,514 of record NZ_JAKJHZ010000001.1, read on the forward strand.
GCGCGGGCAGCGACCGAGTCGAGCGTGGCGGGCTCGTGGGATGCCATCGCGGTCCTCCTCGGCTGGTGGTCGATCCGTGACAGGGGTGGTGGCGGGTGGGGCTGCGGACCACTACTGTGTTTGAGCGCTCAAATGTTTGAGCGCTCAAACCGTAACCCACGTCACACTGGCTGTCACCCCCCGAACGTGTGACGGGCTGCACCTCCGAACCGAAGGGTCCCTCGATGGAGCACGACGACGTCCAGCAGCAGCCGTGGCTGCACGACCTGTCGCTCACCCTGGCCGCGCCGACTCAGGTGTGGTCGGCTGCGGACGGGCAGGTGGGCGGTCCGGGCGCCCGGAGCGGCCTCGAGGGGGTGCTCCACGGCGAGAGGCGGGTGATCTCCGTGCTGCGGCTCGACGTGGACGGACGGGAGCCCGCGGCCGTCGCCTCGCACAGCGTGCGCGGGGACTCCACGACCTACGTCGCCGTGCCGCGCCACCTCGGCGACCCCGGTCCCGACCCGACCGTGCGCGTCGAGCGGCAGCGCCACGTCGAGCCCGGGCTGGTCCGCGAGCGCTACATCATCTCGAGCACCGCGGCCGAGCCGGTGGCGTGCACCCTCGGCCTGCTCGTCGGCGCGGACCTCGCCCCCCTGGACGGGGTGAAGGCCGGGACGGGTCGCGCGCCGGTGGCGCCGGAGGGTGTGGGCGGTCACGTGCTGAGCTGGCAGCAGGACGCGCTGCGCGCGGTGCTCCGGCTGCCCGGGGCGCACACCACGCACGACGGCGACCACGCCCGCGCCACCTGGGAGGTCGTCGTGCCCCCCGGCGAGTCGGTCACCCACGAGCTGCTCCTCACCCTCGACGACACCCGCGCCGCGGTGACGGCACCGAGTCGGGAGCCGGGGTGGAACCACGTCGAGGTCCAGAGCTCCGACCGTCGGCTCGGCCCGGTCGTGGAGCGCTGCCTCGACGACCTGCGGCTGCTGCGGCTCGCGGCGCCGGGGGCGGACGGTGTCGAGGAGGAGTTCGTCGGAGCGGGAGCGCCGTGGTTCCTCACCCTCTTCGGGCGTGACAGCCTCTGGACCGCGCGAATGCTGCTGCCCGTCTCGACCGACCTGGCGATGTCCACCCTGCGGCTGCTGGCGCACCGGCAGGGCACCCGCACCGACGACGTCACCGCCGAGGAGCCCGGCAAGATCCTGCACGAGGTCCGCTCGGCCGGCTTCAGCCTCAACGAGGCCGACGAGGACGGTGGCGACCGCCACCTCCCGCCGGTCTACTACGGCACCATCGACGCCACCCCGCTCTGGGCGCTGACCCTGCACGACGCCTGGCGGTGGGGCGCGCCCGACGACCAGGTCGAGCGGCTGCTGCCGGCGCTCGAGCGCGCCTTGGCCTGGGCGGTCGAGCACGGGGACGCCGACGGCGACGGCCTGCTCGAGTACGTCGACCGGTCCGGCCACGGCCTGTCCAACCAGGGCTGGAAGGACTCCGGGGACGCCGTACGTCGCAGCGACGGGTCCCGGGCCAGGGCGCCGCTCGCGCTGTCGGAGGTGCAGGGCTACGCGTACGCCGCCGCGGTGCGGGGCGCCGACCTGCTCGAGGCGTTCGGCCGGTCGGGCACCGACCAGTGGCGGGAGTGGGCCGAGCGGCTGCGGGGCGAGTTCGCGCAGCGGTTCTGGGTCGAGGACGCGCTCGGCGCCTTCCCGGCGATCGCGCTCGACCGCGACAAGCGGCCGGTCGTCTCGCTGACCAGCAACATCGGTCACCTGCTCGGCACCGGCATCCTCGACCCGGACGGGGTGGACGTCGTGGCCCGCCGGCTCGTCGGCCCCGACATGCTGTCCGGCTTCGGCATCCGGACGCTGTCCACCCAGGCGGCCGGCTACTCGCCGACGGGCTACCACGTCGGCTCGGTCTGGCCGCACGACACGGCGATCTGCCTGTCCGGCCTCGCCGCCGAGGGGCGGCCCGAGGCCGGCCCCGTCGCCGACGCGCTGCTCGCCGCCCTGGCCGCCTTCGACGGTCGACCGCCCGAGCTGTTCGCCGGCGACGCCCGCTCGGCCCAGCCCGCGCCGCTGCCCTACCCGGCGGCGTGCCGGCCCCAGGCCTGGTCGGCGGCGTCCGCGGTCTCGCTCGTCTCCTCGGTGCTCGGGCTCCGTCCCGACGCGGACGGGCTCGTCGTCGACCCGGTCCAGCCGTGGGCGTTCGGCGAGACCCGCGTCTCCGGGCTCGGCCTCCACGGTCGGCCGCAGGACATCGAGGTCGGCGCCGACGGAGCGGTCGCGGGCACGGACCGCTGACCTGCTCCGCTGGAGGCCTCTGGCAGGGTGAGGAAGTGCCAGCGCTCGCCCCCCTGCCGCGGGTCGACGACACCGACGCCGTCGTGGCGTGGGTCGCCACCCACCTCGGACACCTGACGCTCGAGGGACCCGACGGCGTCCGGCCGGGCGGTCTTCGTGGCGGGCAGGCGGCGGCCGACCTCGCCCTGGCGTCGCTCGACATCACCGGCTACGCGCGGTCGCGCTCGGTGGTGCTGCCGGAGTCGCGACGAGGAGCGAGCCGGATGTCGCCCTACATCCGCCACGGGCTGCTGAGCCTGCCGGAGATGTGGGACGCGGTCGCCGACGCGCCGTCGGGCGATCGGCGTCGCTACCGCGACGAGCTGCTGTGGCAGGAGTTCGCCCGGCACCTCTACGCCGGGCTGGGTGCCGACCTGGCCGAGCCCCTGCGTCGTCATCAGCCCCGGCCGCAGGTGGCGGTGGACTGGGACGACGACGACGAGATGGCGTGCACGTCGTGGCTGCGGCGCGAGCTCGAGGGCGAGGGCTGGCTGGTCAACCAGACCCGCATGTGGTGGTCCTCGCACTGGACGGTGCGCCACGGTCGCGACTGGCGCGAGGGGGAGGACGACTTCTTCCGGCACCTCCTCGACGGCTCCCGCGCGGCCAACCGCCTCGGCTGGCAGTGGACCGTCGGCACCGCGACCGGCAAGCCCTACGGCTTCAGCCGGTGGCAGGTGGAGAAGCGCGCACCCCTGCTGTGCCGCTCCTGCGCGCTGAGGGAGCGGTGTCCGATCCAGGGCTGGCCGGAGGCGACACCCGGCCCGCGCGTGACGTCGTACGACGGCGCGGCGGGCGAAGGGGAGGGCGCGGGGGAGGGCGTGATCGCCGTGCCGGGCCCTGGGCCCGGCGAGGTGGTCACCGACGCCGCCCCGGCGGCCGTGTGGCTCACCGCGGAGTCGCTCGGCGAGGCGGACCCGGCGCTGGCAGCGAACCCGGACCTCCCGGTCGTCTTCGTCCTCGACGAGCCGCTCCTGCGCCGCCTGCGCCTCTCGGGCAAGCGGTTGGTGTTCCTCGCCGAGTGCCTCGCCGACCTCGCGGCGCGGCGTGACGTCGACGTCCGCCTCGGCCGGGTGCCGGACGAGCTCGCCGGCACCTCCGTCGCCGTGACCTTCGCGCCCGTCCCGGGCTTCGCCCGGCACGCACGGTCGGTCCACCTCGCGCAGGTGCACCCCTGGCCCTGGCTGGAGCGGCCCGCCGGCCAGCGCCTCACGTCCTACAGCGCGTGGCGCAAGGGGATCCGTCGCTGACCCGACCGCCCGCTGGGGTGTGCGCCTGCCGGGCCGGCAGCGCAACACTCGACGGACCGGGACGGACCGTCCGTCGCGGGCCCTCGAGGAGGAACCATGACGACCGATGACGGCACCAGCCCCTCCAGCGACGACGAGGCGGGCACCGAGGGCGTCGACCCCACGGGTGTTGCAGCCGGTCCCAACCCCATCGAGGACGCCGACGCCAAGGACCTCACCGACGGTGACTCGACCCACGAGGACGGCACAGGCGGCACGTCGTCCTGACGGCTGCTCTCGACGGGCTGACCGGTGATGCCCGGCCGAGGTCGTAGGACGACCTGACCGCCGCAACGAAATCCGGCTGCGGGGTGGTCGGTTTCGGTGCGACACTCCGGGCTCGTGGACTGGAGAACCCGACTGCGGGCGATGCGGATGGACGTCACGCCGTTGCGCGAGTCCCGCGACTACCGGCTGCTCTTCGCCGCCGGGAGCGTGTTCTACCTCGGCAGCATGGTGGCCTACGTCGCGGTCCCGTTCGCGATCTACGACCTGACGGGCTCGAACTTCATGGTGGGCCTGGTCGGGCTGGTCGAGCTCGTGCCGCTGGTCGTCTTCGGGTTGTACGGCGGGGCGCTGGCCGACCACGTCGACCGCCGGCGGCTCCTCGTGTCGACGGGTGCGGCCCAGGTGGTGCTGATGGCGCTGTTCGCCTGGAACGCGTTCTCGGCGAGTCCGCGCGTGTGGGTGATCTTCGTGCTCGCCGCGCTCTACGCGGCGGTCAGCTCGATGCAGCGGCCCTCGCGGGAGGCCCTCGAGCCGCGGACCGTCCGGCACGACCAGATCGCCGCGGCCAACGCCCTGAGCAGCTTCGCGATGCAGCTCGGCGTCCTGCTCGGCCCGATGACCGGCGGTCTGCTGGTCGCCTACGTCGGCGTCGGCTGGTGCTTCCTCGTCGGCATGGCCGGCTACGTCGTCGCCACACTCCTCTACGCGCTCATGCGGCCATACCCGCACGACGGCGAGACGACGCCCCCCAGCCTCCGGGGGATCCAGGAAGGGCTCACCTACGCCCTGCGCAGGCGCGACCTGCTCGGGACCTACGTCGTCGACATCGCGGCGATGATGCTGGCGATCCCGGTCGTGCTGTTCCCGGCCCTCGCGCACGAGGTGTTCGAGCGTCCCGAGCTGCTCGGCCTGCTCTACTCCGCGGAGACCGTCGGCGCGATGGTGGCCACCGCGCTGAGCGGCTGGGTGGGTCGGGTCCACCACCACGGTCGCGCGATCGTGATCGCGGCGAGCGCCTACGGGGCGTGCATCGCCCTCGCCGGGCTGATGCCGTCGTTCTGGCTGTGCTGCGTGTTCCTCGCGCTGTCGGGCGCGGCCGACATGGTCTCGGGCGTCTTCCGCTCGACGGTGTGGAACCAGACCATCCCGGACACGATGCGCGGGCGGCTCGCCGGCATCGAGATGCTGTCGTACTCGCTCGGCCCGATGGTCGGGGAGACGCGCGCCGGCTTCGTCGCCGACGCGTGGTCGGTGCGCGGGTCGATCGTGAGCGGTGGCGCGGCGTGCGTCGGTGGCGTGCTGCTGACGGCTGCCGCCCTGCGGGACTTCTGGGGCTACGACGCCCGCACCGACCCGTACGCCGTCGCAGAGCGCGACCGGCGGGCGGCACAGGCGGCCGCGGCCGAGGGCTCGCCCGGCTGACGAGGCCCGTCAGCCGAGACGGTCCTCGAGGTTGGTCACCGGCTGCCAGTCCATCTGCTCGGCGACGAGGCGCGGCTTGCCCTGCTCGGCCGCCTGGAGGTCGCGGGCGGCGCGATTGGCCTGGGCCTGCTCCCGGTCGGCGATCCGCTCGGCGTCGAGCGACTCGGTGCGTGCCTCGACCAGCTCGCGGTGCAGCGCCTGCACCTTGTCGGTCTGGGCCGTGATCTCCTCCGGTGTGGCCTTGCCGGAGGTCAGCATCTTCTCGAGGTCGTCGAGCGCGGACTGCTCGCGCCGCTTCAACCCCTCGACCGTACGGCGCGCGGCGTCCGCGGCGTCGTTGGCCTGGACGGCCTCCATCGCCTCCTCGGCGGCCTCGCGCCGCAGCTCGCCGAACGACACCTGGTGGGCGCCAGCGGCGACGAACTTCTTCTTGTCCTTGTCCGGGTGCACGTCGGCGTAGTCGGCCAGCGCCTTCACCAGCTCGCGGGTGCTCTGCCGGCGGGCGTCGCGCAGCGCGATCTTGGTCTCGAAGCACCGCTGGTAGGTCTTCCAGTCGCGCTCCCAGGCGTCCATCTCCTTCTCGGAGGCGTCGCCGGCGATCGTCTCGACCGGGGGCCAGATGCGGTTGTCACGCACCTCGAGCCCGCGCGAGACGGCGAACGCCCGCAGGTCCGCGAGGCCGTCGCGGTGGCGGCGGAGCACGTCGGAGTAGGCGTTGATCGCGCGACCGAGGCCGCGCAGGTTGTCGCGGACGAGGGCCGACTCCTCGTGGCGCCGGGCCGCCCGCTCGCGGAGCGTGTCGGCCGCCTCGCCGGCGAAGACGTCCTCGGACAGCCCGGAGGTGCGCTCGAACGCGTCGACCGCGAGCTCGACCTTGGCGGCGAGGTGGCGGACGGAGTCGCCGTAGGCGTCGACCTCGCCCGGCTCGGTCCAGTGGTAGTGGCAACCGATCGGGTCACCGAAGGTCAGCTGGTCCTGCTGGGTCTCGATCCGGTCGACGAGCACCTTGGTCACGACGGCTTCACCTCGTCGAGCCGGATGGCCATCAGCGCGGACTGCTCGACCAGGGAGTCGAGCTCGTCGAAGTCGATGATCGAGTCGTCGATCGCCTGGGCGATGTTGCGGCAGCGGGTCACGACCTGGTCGGCGTCCTCGACGAGGCTGCGGACGCCCTCGACCACGAGGTCCCGCCACGGGAAGTCGTCGGCGGGGTGGTCGACGTCGCCGAGCGCCGCCTTCAGGTCCTCGCGCGCGGAGTCCAGCTCCGCCTTGGCGCCACGCAGCGCCCGCTGGTTGATGGCGATCGGCCGGGTCATGCGGCTCTTGTGCCCCGTTGGGCGGGCGTGAAACCCGAAGTCGTCAAGTTGTGAACCACGTCCGCCGGAGGTCTGGACCAGCCGTCGTGGATGCCCTCAGAGTGCCCGCTCAGACGTGCCCGCTCAGCTGGGCCAGCCGGAGCTCGAGGCGACCGAGGAGGTCGGGCATGGCGGCCTTGCGGCCGTCGCCCTCGGCGCAGACCGGTAGCACGTCGATCGAGAGCCTGGCGCCACCCGCGAGCGCCCGCAGCTCGTCGAGCTTGTCGCCGAAGGGCGAGCCGCTGCCGGGGGAGTAGTACCGCACCGCTTCGTCCACGTCGTCGGCGAAGAGGTCGGCCTTGGTCACCGCGATCACCAGCCACGTCGGGCGGTCGCGCCGCACGGCCATGCTGGCGACCCGGTGGGCCGTGATCGACCAGTCCTCCAGCTCGGCGGCGAGCTGCTCCTCACGGGTCGCCGTCGCCGTACCGCTCGTGCCGCCCGTACGACGCGGGGTGGCGTGCCCCCAGGCGACGACGTGCAGCACCCCGTCGACCGGCTCGTCGTGGAACACCTCGTCGAGCGCACCGAGGCGGGTCGCCGCGTTCTCGCCGGGCACCACCCGGAACCGGTAGCCGCGCATCCGCGGGTCCCGGCGCGTACGACGCTCCATGACCGCCGAGCCGACGTCCTGGCCGCCCTGGTCCGCGGAGGAGGCGCTCGCGCGCCGCGACAGCCGGTCGGCCAACCGCGTCTTGCCGACGCCGGTCATCCCGGTGACCGCGACGGTCGGGTAGCGGTGCCGCAGCAGGCGGGACGCGCGCTCGGGCGCCTGGGAGATCGCGGCGAGCGCCCCGGTCGCGATCGTCGTACCGAGGGCTGCCTTGCCGTGTCGCAACGGTGACTGCATGCCCCCATCCTGCCGTGCTGCTCCACCGCGGGCCGCCGGTTGGCCTCGCCACCGGCCATCTTGGACAATGGCGCCATGGCCTCCCGTGGACCCGAGAAGGACCGCCCCGTGCTCGCGGGGCTGCTCGCCCTCGTGGGGGTGGCCGTGGTGATCGGGCTGCTCGGCGGGCTCGCGGTCATGGTGGGCGTGAAGGCGGCGGGGATCGGCGGATCGTCGAGCGCCAGCGACGGCAGCGCGAGCCCGTCGACGTTCAACCTGCCCAAGCCCACCGACACCGGCAGCTCCGTGCCGACGCCCAGTGACGACCCCGTCGATCCGAGCCCCAGTGAGGAGAGCTCCGCACCGGCGGAGCCGATCTCGCTCAGCGTGGCGCAGCAGTCGGTCAGCCCGATGCAGCAGATCGACCTCACCGGCACCTACCAGAGCGGCGAGGGCGCGGTCCTCCAGGTGCAGCGCTTCGAGAACGGCGCGTGGACCGACTTCCCGGTCACCGCCTCGGTGTCGGGCGGCACGTTCGGCACCTACGTGCAGACCGGCAACATCGGCCCCAACCGGTTCCGCGTGGTCGACTCCGACTCCGACGCCGTCTCCAACGAGGTCACGGTCACCGTCGGCTGACCGTCGCTGGTGCCGTACGACGGTCGCGGTCCACGCGGCCGGTCCAGTAGCCGACCCACCCGGCGCCGGCCAGCCCGAGCGCGCCGAGCGTGAGGCAGGCGACGGCGAGCGGCGCGACGGCCGCGACCGCGCTGACCAGCAGCGGACCGCCGGAGTTGCCGATGTCGCCGCAGAGCCGCCACGCGCCGAGGAACTGCGAGCGGCCGTCGGTCGGCGACGCGTCCGCGCCGAGCGTCATCACGATCCCGGCGCCGAGCCCGTTGCCCGCGGCGATGAGCGCCATCACGAGCGCGACGGACCACGCCGACTGCGCGAGCGGGAGGAGCAGGCACGCGACGGCCATCGAGAGGACCACCGGGACCGCCACGACCCGACGGCCCCGGGTGTCCATCAGGAAGCCGCCCGGCCACATCAGCGCGACGTCGAGGGCGGCGGCGAAGGCGAAGATCAAGGACGTCGTGGACGCCGACAGGCCGATGTGGTCCGCCCACAGCGGCAGCAGGCTCAGCCGGAGCGACCGGCTCATGCCGAGGATCACCACGGCGCTGCCCAGCGTGGACAGGACCCGTCGGTGGGCGGCGATGACGCTCCAGACGCTGACGTGCCCCGTCTCCTTCGCCGCGGCCCGCTTCTCCTCGCCGAGGTCGGGCATCAGGCCCGCGAGCAGGCCCGCGCAGACCGACATCGCGGCGCCCAGCCAGAAGACGCTGCGCAGCCCACCGAGCTCGATGAGCCCGGCGCCGATGAGCGGCCCGACGAGGACGCCCACGCGGTAGGAGCCGCCGAGGAACGACATCGCGCGGGCCCGGTGCGTGGCCGGGACGACGTCGATCAAGAAGCCCTGTCGAGCGATGAGGAACATCGTCCAGCACGCCCCGCTCAGCACGACCGCGACCGCCAGTCCGGCCACTGAGTCGGTGAGGGCTGCGGTGGTCATCGCCCCGGCGTCCGCGAGCCCTGCCGCCATGAGCGCGCGCCGTTCGCCGATCCGCGCCACCAGCGCACCCGCGGGCAGGCTCGTGAGCAGCATCCCGACGCTCGTGAGCGCAACGATCGCGGCAGCGGTGCTGACGTCCGCGCCGAGCTCGCGCGCCCGCAGCGCGAGCACCGGCATCATCGCGCCGTGCCCGACCGCGGACACGATCGACGGGCCGTAGGTGACCAGCCAGATGTCGCGGAAACGGAAGTCCTGCGTGCCCGAGCTCACCTGGCCATCCTCCCAGCCGCCCGTCGAGCGGTGGCCAACCCACATTTTGCGGCTCGGGAATGTGGCTGGACCACCGCTCGGGCGGGTGTCTCGTCGGGAGCGGTGGCGCAGCCACATTTCGCGGTTCGGGAATGTGGCTGGACCACCGCTCGGAGAAGGATCAGGGGATCCAGTCGAAGGTGTCCGGGTTCGGGCCCATCCGGCCCGACTCGCCGTTGTCGAGCTCGTCGATGGCGGACATGTGGGCGGGCTCGAGCTCGAAGTCGAAGATCTCGAAGTTCTGCCGCATCCGCTCGGCGCTCATCGACTTGGGAAAGACGATGTCGCCGCGCTGGACGTGCCAGCGGAGGGTGACCTGGGCGGGCGTGCGACCCACCAGCGAGGCGATCTCGCCGATGGTGTCGTCGTCGACCACCTTGCCCTGCGCGATCGGCGACCAGGCCTCGGTCAGCACGCCGTGCTTCTTGTTGGCGGCCCGCACGTCCTCGTTGGCGAAGAACGGGTGCACCTCGACCTGGTTGACGACCGGTACGACGCCGGTCTCCTCGACGATGCGGTCGAGGTGGGCCGGCTGGAAGTTCGAGACGCCGATGCTGCGGGTCTTGCCCGCCTCCTGCGCCTCGATCAGCGCGCGCCAGGTCTGCACGAAGTCGCCGTCGTACCGGGTGGGGAGCGGCCAGTGGATGAGGAACAGGTCGACCTGCTCCAGGCCGAGCCGGTCGAGCGATGCGTCGATCTCGCGGCGCGCGTCGTCGGGGAGGTGGAAGGTGTTGTTGAGCTTGGTCGTCACGTAGAGGTCGTCGCGGTCGAGGCCGGACTGGCGGATCGCCTCGCCGACGCCGGCCTCGTTGCCGTACATCTGCGCGGTGTCGATGTGGCGGTAGCCCACCTCGAGCGCCTGCGCGACCGTGGCAGCGGTCTCCGGCGGGGGCACCTGGTAGACGCCGAAGCCGAGCTGGGGGATGGACGTGCCGTCGTGGAGGGGGATGGTCGGAACAGTCATACAGGTCTCTACTCGTCCACCTCCGCGGGTATTCCGCTGGACGGCGCGTCGCAGTCGGGTCATAGGCTCGCGACGTGACCCACGACACCGATCTCGCCCCCCTCCACCTGCCCGGCCCGGGCGACTGGCTCGGCTGGGTGGCCGAGCGCACCGAGGGCCAGCTCGCCGAGGCGCGGCGACACGTCGGGGAGGTCAAGAACGGCACCGACGACAGCCCCGAGGCCGTGCTGGCCGCGTGGAACCGCGCCGAGACCGCGATCGCCAACGCCGAGGCCGTCGCCCTCTGGGCCGAGGTGCACCCCGACGAGGCCGTGCGCGAGCGTGCCGACGAGCTGAGCCAGGAGGTGCAGAAGTACGTCACCGAGCTCGGGCAGGACCGCGAGCTGTTCGCCGTCCTCGACGGGCTCTCGGCCGACGGGCTGGACGCCGACGCCCGACGCCTCCTCGAGCTGACCCTGCGCGACTTCCGCCGGGCGGGCGTCGACCGCGACGACGCCACCCGCGACCGGCTCCGCGAGCTGAGCGAGACCGGCGTGCGGCTCTCCCAGGACTTCGGCCGCAACATCCGCGACGACGTCCGGTCGGTGCGACTGGCGCCCGAGCGCCTTGCCGGCCTGCCCGAGGACTACCGCGAGGCGCACCCCGCCGACGCCGACGGCCTCGTCACCATCACCACCGACTATCCCGACCTGGTCCCCTTCATGACGTTCGGCTCCGACGGCGCCGCCCGCCGCGAGCTGGCGCTGGCGCAGAGCAACGTCGCCTGGCCGGCCAACGACGAGGTGCTCCAGGACCTGCTCGCCGTACGCCGGGAGACCGCCGCGCTGCTCGGCTACGCGTCGTGGCCCGACTACGACTCCGAGGTCAAGATGATCGGCAGCGGCCAGGCGATCGCGGACTTCATCGAGCGGATCAGCGCCGCCGCCGTCGAGCGGGCCCGCGAGGAGGTCGCCGTCCTGCTCGAGCGCAAGCGCGCGGACCACCCGGACGCCGACACGGTGACGACGTACGACTCGCGCTACTACTCCGAGCTGGTCCGCCGGGAGCAGTACGACGTCGACGGACAGGTCGTGCGCACCTACTTCGGTTTCGAGCAGGTCCGCCAGGGGCTCCTCGGCGTCACCGGCCGGCTGTTCGGCCTGGAGTGGACCCCGGTCTCCCGCGAGGAGGCCGGCACGTGGCACGAGGAGGTCGCGAGCTACGACGTCGGCCTCGACGGCGTGCGGATCGGTCGCATCCACCTCGACCTCCACCCGCGCGAGGGCAAGTTCAAGCACGCCGCCCAGTTCGACATGGTCAAGGGCGTCGCGGGCGAGCAGCTCCCCGAGGGCGTGCTGGTCTGCAACTTCGCCCGCGGGCTGATGGAGCACGACGAGGTCGTCACGCTGTTCCACGAGTTCGGCCACCTCGTCCACCACGTCCTCGGCGGGCAGGGTGACTGGGTGCGCTTCTCCGGCGTCGCCACCGAGTGGGACTTCGTCGAGGCGCCCAGCCAGATGCTCGAGGAGTGGGCCTGGGACGCCGACGTGCTGGCGACCTTCGCCCGCAACGCCACCGGCGAGACCATCCCGGTCGACCTGGTCGCGGCGATGCGCCGCGCCGACCAGTTCGGCAAGGGCATCTACGCCGTGCACCAGATGTCCTACGCCGCCCGGTCCTACTTCTTCCACGCCGGCCAGCACGACGACCTGACGGCGTACGGCGACGAGCTGAAGCGCCGCTACTCGGTGTTCCCGCCGCTGGAGGGAGCGCACATGCACTGCGCGTTCGGCCACCTCGACGGCTACTCGTCGGGCTACTACACCTACATGTGGTCGCTCGTGATCGCGAAGGACCTGTTCTCGGCCTTCGACGCCGACGACATGTTCGCCCCCGAGGTCGCCCACGCCTACCGCGACCGGGTGCTCGGGATGGGCGGTCGCAAGGACGCCGCCGACCTCGTCGCCGACTTCCTCGGCCGGCCCTACTCCTTCGACAGCTGGGCCGCCTGGCTCGCGGAGTAGGGCCGGCCGCCGGTCAGGAGGTCGTCACCGAGGTGTCGTCGAGCACGAAGCTCGTCTGCAGCGAGGAGTCCTCGGTCATCAGGAACTTCACGGTGACCGTCTTGCCCTTATACGCCAGCAGGCTGTGGCTGGCCTGGGTGTAGGTCGCGTTCGCGCCGACGTTGCTGAAGGTCCGCAGCGTCGTGGTCGTCGTACCGCTGACGACCTGCACCTTCAGGGTGTCGTAGGCCGTCGAGCCGGACTCGGCGGTGTCGGTGCGGATCCAGTAGGCGAGCGAGGCCGCGGTCGCGGTCGAGGGGATCGTCACCTGCTGCGAGATGGTCTCGGTCGACGTGCTGCCGTTGCCGCCGAGCCAGGCCTTCCACGACCCGGTCCGGGCGGGGCGGCCGGTGTTGTTCGTGATGGGACCCGCCGTCCCGGCCCAGCCCGTCGCGCCGGACTCGAAGCCCGGGTTGGTGAGCAGGTTGCCACCGGCGGGCGGCGTCGTCGGCGGTGTCGTACCCCCGAAGTCGTGGTCGGCGTAGCGCCAGACCATGTGGCCGATCATGTCGAGGTTGCGGTCCAGCGCGGTGGTGTCGATGTTGGAGATCGTGTCGCAGGAGCGGTGGTAGCAGGGGTCGAACTGCTGCCCGGCCGTGCCGCCCCACTTCTGGGCCTGCGCCGACGTCTTGGTGGTCTCGCCGCCGGAGTACATGCCGGTCGTGGCGATGCCGTAGCTGCGGAACGACGCGTGGTCCGAGCGGCCCTGCACGTCGATGTACTCCCAGGGGATGCCCTTCGACGTGTAGTACGACGTCATCGCGTCGCGCGCGAAGTTGCCCACCGCGTTGTCGTCGTAGACGAAGTAGCCGGGGTTGGGCGAGCCGACCATGTCGAAGTTCAGGTAGAGGTCGATGCGGTCCTTGTCGGCGGTCGGCAGCAGCGACATGTACGTGTTCGACCCGAGCAGGCCCTGCTCCTCCGCACCCCACCAGGCGAACCGGAGGTGGTTGCGCGCGCTGTTGCCGCTCGCGGCCCACGCCAGCGCGGCCTCGAGGACGGCCGCCGACCCGGTGCCGTTGTCGTTGATGCCGGGGCCGGCCGCCACGCTGTCGAGGTGCGCGCCGGTCATCACGACGTGCTCCGGGTCGCCGCCGGGCCAGTCGGCGACGAGGTTGTACGACGTCCCGGACGAGGTCGAGAACGACTGGACCGTCGTGGTGTAGCCGGCCGCGTCGAGCTTCGCCTTCACCCAGTCGAGCGAGGCCTTGTAGCCCGGCCGGCCGGTGGCGCGGTTGCCGCCGGTGGCGGTCGCGATGCTCTGCAGCTGCTGGAGGTGGGCGGTGACGTTGGTGACGCTGAGGTCGGGCGAGGCGGCCGCGACGGCAGGCGAGCCACCGCCTCCGACCAGCACCGAGGCGGTGAGGGCGCCGGCCGCCACGAGGGACAGGGCGGACGTACGGAACGAGCGAGGCGTGCGCATGGGGACTCCCGAGAGGTGGGGAACGAGGAACGGGGCGGGGCAGCAGCGCTGCCCCGCCCCGTCAGGGGGTGCGGATGACCGTCAGGAGACGTTCAGCGCGGTGTCGTCGACCACGAAGCTCGTCTGGAGCGACGAGTCCTCGGTCATGGTGAAGCGGATCGTCACCGTCTTGCCCTTGTAGGCCGTCAGCGAGTGCGAGTACTGGGTGTAGGTCGCGTTGGTGCCGACGTTGGTGAACGTGCGCAGCGTGGTGGCGGTCGAGCCGTCCACGACCTGCACGCGCATGGTGTCGTACGCCGTCGAGCCGCTCTCGGCGGTGTCGGTCCGGATCCAGTACGACAGCGTGGCGGCGGTCGCGGTGGAGGGGATGGTCACCGACTGGTTGATCGTCTCGGTGCCCGCGGTCCCGTTGCCGCCGAGCCAGAGCTTCCACGAGCCGCTGCGGGCCGGACGACCCGTGTTGTTGGTGATCGGTCCGGCGGTGCCGGTCCACACGGTCGCGCCGGACTCGAAGCCCGGGTTGCCGAGGATGTTGCCGCCGGTGGGCGGCGGGGTGGTGGTGGGCGGCGTGGTGGTGGTGCCACCGCAGGTCGGGTCGCCGGTCTGCGCCGGGACGTTGACGGCGTTCCACGCGGCCTTGGTGGAGTTGAAGAGGCCGCAGGTGGAGTCGAGGTTCTTCGCCGCGGTGAGCGTCCAGGTGCGGTACTTGAGGTAGGACGCCGAGCTCGTCTTCATGAGCATCGCGTTGTACATGATCTTCATGGCGTTCTGGACGCCGACGCCGCTCACGGCCTGGCCGTTGCACCTCGACGTGCCGCCGTTGGCGAGCAGGTACCACCAGTGGTCGCCCGGGCCGGCCGCGGCGTGCACCTCGGCGGTCGGGATCGAGCTGGAGTAGCAGGACGGGTCACCGACGTTGCCCGGGTTGGACATGTCGCGGATCGGGCCCGCGCCGACGAGGTTGACCTCCTCGCCGATGGTGTAGTCGGCCGGGTCCGCCGGGTTGTTGGCGAAGAACTCGGTCGCCGTGCCGAAGGTGTCGGCGACGAACTCCTGGGTGCCGTTGCTCGAGATGCCGCCCGGGGTCTTGTCGTCGATGCCGTGGCCGAACTCGTGAGCGACGACGTCCATCGCGCCGATCCACTCGTTGGTGCCCTGGCGGTGGCCGATCTGGACCTGCGTGCCGTCGTAGTAGGCGTTCACGTCGTTGAGGCCGACCCGGATCGGCACCCAGCCGCCCGAGCCGTTCATGCCGTTGCGGCCGAGCCAGCTGGAGAGCATGAGCCGCTCCTGCTCGGCGCTGTAGAGCGCGTCGACGCAGCCGGTCTCCTTGTTGGTGCCGACCCCGTTGCCCCACAGGTCGTCGGTCCCGGAGAACGTCGTGTTGGTGGCGGCGTCCTGGCACTTCATCGTGGTGGCGTTGGGGTTGGTCATCGAGTACGACGACCCGGATCCGGAGGTCGGGATGGTGACGTTGCCCTCCCAGTTGCCCGTGCCCTGCCCGTGCGCGATCTGCTCACGCGACTCCAGCACCTCGCCGGTGTTCGCGTCGATCCAGGCGCGCTGCCAGGAGACCTCGCCGTCGTGGGTGCCGCGCACCTCGACCTCGTACGCCAGCCTGGTGCCGGCGTCGCGGTGCCAGATCACCAGCTCGGGCGTGGTGGTCTCGGCGCCCTTGTCCGCCAGGCCCTTGGCGGCCTGGGTGGCGCGCGAGGCGGGGATCTTCGCCGTGGTGCTGCCGATCTCGACGGGCGCGTCCTGCGCGACCGACGAGCCGACGACCTGGCCGTCGGCGTTGGCGAGGACGACGAAGTCGCCACCGACCACGCGCAGGCCCTCGTGGGTGCGCTCGTAGGCCATCGAGTAGATCGAGTTGTCACCCTCGAAGGTGCCGGTACGGACGAAGGCGTCCGAGGTGGCGCGCTCGAGGGCGTTCCCGTGGCCCTTCACCCAGGCGGCGGCTGCCGCCTGGGCCTCCGCGCGGGGGTTGCCCGCGGCGGGTGCGGCGTCGGCCGAGGTGACGGCCGGCGCGAGGAACGACGCGGCGACTGCTGTCGCTGCGATACCGGCCAGTGCGGCCAGGCGAGGTGTCTTCACTGGGAGTTTTCCAATCATGAGTTCGGGCCGGGGTGACCCGAGGATGGATTGGGTGTTGCAGACCAGTGCACAAGTTCGCAATGGCGCGGATCGACGTCAATGGCGCCTGAACTGCAGGTTCGTGCAGCGCGAGAACCTGCACCGTTCGGACGACGATCGGCACAACTGTTCGGTCATCGGACGCGACGGATTCCGGTCGTCCGGCGGACCGTGGACGAGCGGATCAGCGGGTGGGGACGGCCGGTCGCGCGGGAGTCAGCGCGGCGACCCGGTCGGCGACGACGTCGCCGAGCTCGCGGTGGCCCGCGGTCGTGAGGTGGAGCCGGTCGTCGAGGTAGGGCAGGTCGAGGTCGCTGGTGCGGACGTAGGGCACGCCGTACTCCCGGGCGAGGCGGGTCAGCAGGGCGTCGACGCGCGGGACCGCGCGCGAGCGCGAGGGAGCGTCGGCCGGTCCCACGACCACCACCTCCTGGCCCGCGAGGTCGGCCATCAGGTCGCGAAAGCCGGTCTCGATCGCGGCCGAGGGCTGGTCGTAGTCGTTGAGGCCGCCCTCGACGACCACCAGCGCCGGCCGCACGGACAACGCGGTCGGGGCGCGGTCGTGGAAGGACACCGGACCGCAGCTGCTCGCGTGGACGCTGAAGCCCGACCCGGAGAACCCGGCGACGTGCACCTCGCCCGGCAGCCGCGAGGGCCACGAGTCGGCGAGGTCGTCCTGGCCGAGACCGACCGACCACGAGTCGCCGATCACCAGGACGCGCTGGCCCTCGCCCGTGACACTGTCCGCGCGCTCGCGGGAGTCGATACGGTGCTGCTGGCAACGCGTCGGTCCGGCCCCTGCGCGGTCGGCGGCGTAGAAGGCGATGAGGGCAGCCAGCAGCAGCACGACGACTGTGGCGCCGGTCAGCCGACGCAGGTTCCCCCGATGGAGCACGAGGGAAGTGTGCGGTCCGTCCGCCGGATCGCGTAGCCGATTCGCCGAAAGTAGGGGGAAAGTCAGGGTTTGCTGGCCGACGGTGCCCCGACGCCCACCCGATGCCGCGACGCAGAGGGCCCGGTCGTCGGGGGACGACCGGGCCCTCGCAGGATCAGCGGGTCAGGGGATCCGCTTGACCGTCTCGCAGCCGCCACCGCCCGAGTCGGTGCCCGACCCGCCGTCGCAGACGTCCTTGCTGCCGCCACCGCCGCTGAGCTTGTCGGCGCCGCCGTTGCCCTTGACGTTGTCGTTGCCGCCGCCGCCCTTGAGGGCGTCCTTGCCGCCGTTGCCGCGCAGCTTGTCCTTGCCGCCCTGGCCGATGAGCTTGTCGTTGCCGCCCTGGCCGAAGAGGCTGTCGTTGCCGGCGCCGCCGCGCATGGTGTCGTTGCCAGGGCCGCCGCAGACGAGGTCCTTGCCGCCGAGGCCCTTGATGACGTCGTTGCCACCGAGGCCGGAGATGACGTCGCGACCGGACGTGCCACGGATGACGTCGTCGCCCGTGGTCCCGGCGATGGTCACGGCCACGCCGCGGCACTTCAGGACCACCGGCGGGGCGGGCTTGGGCACCGTCACGACGGTTCCACCGCGGTTGTAGACACCCGGCTCGATGCCCTGTCCGGCCTGGCCGTTGACCTGCGCGGTGTCGCCGAGCCCCCCGGCGCCGCCGGCCACGCTGTTGGACGACACGCTGGAGCCGTCGACCACGCGCACGGTCCCGCCGTCGTTGAAGACGCCGCCACCGATGCCGGCGCCGCCGCCACCGCCGCCGCCGAAGGTGTCGGTGCCGGTGATCGCGCCGCCGCCGTTGCCGCCGCCGGTGCCGCCGATGCCGGCGACCTCACCGTCGTCGGCGGCGTTGCCGTTGGCGTCGGCGCCACCGCCGCCGCCACCGAAGCCGCCGTTGCCGCCGGAGCCGTCCTCGCCCCCGCCGCCGCCACCGCCGCCGAAGCCGCCGTCGCCGCCGCGCTCCGTCACGCCGGAGTCGTTCTCGCCGGCGCCGCCACCGCCGCCGCCGATGCCGCCGTTCCCGCCGTTGCCCTCGTCGGCCCCACCGCCGGCGCCGCCGCCGAGCGCGCCGCCGCCGCCGGGCGCCGTGGTGGCGTCGTCTCCACCCGCGCCTCCGTTCTCGACGCCCCCGGCTCCGGGAGCCAGGTTCGTCGAGGCGCCGCCGGCGGACGTCGTACCGCCGCCGCCGCTGCCGTCGAGGGACTCGAGGGTGACGGCACCGCCGGCGCCGCCCCAGCCGCCGCCGCCGGAGCCGCCGTCGCCACCGTCGGTGCCGCTGTCGCCGCCGTTGCCGCCCATGCCGCCGCCGCCGGCGCCGCCGCCGTCGTCCTCGCTGGCCGAGTTGAGGGCGCTGTCGCCGCCGTCGCCGCCGCGAGCGGAGTTGCCGGTGATGGTGCCGTCGACCATGAGGGTGCCGAGGTTGTAGACGGCGCCGCCGAGCCCGGCGCCCCCGCCGCCGCCACCGCCGTTGTCGCCCTCGCCGCGGTCGTCGCCGCCGTCGCCTCCGCGCGCCAGCCCGCCGGTGAGGGTGACCTCGTGGAGCGTGAGGTTGCCGCCGCCGGAGACCGTGACGAGACGGAAGGGCGCGGCTGCGGCCGAGCGGCTGATCGTGGCGCCGTTGCCGTCGATGGTCATCTCGGAGGAGATCGTCGGCAGGCCAGTGGGGCCGTAGTAGGTGTTGTTGCTCGCCGTGAGCAGGTAGGTGCACCCGGCCGTCAGCTGGAGGTCGTCGGGTCCGGGGTTGACGTTCGCCGCGGCGATCGCGTTGACGAGGGCCGTCGCGTCGCAGGCCACGGGCACGGAGGCGGCAGCCGACAGCTGCACGACGCCGTGGGCAGGAAGCCCCAGCGCAGTCGAGGCGAACACGCCACTGCTGGCGAGTGCCAGCAGGGAGGCTCGCGAGAGCCGAGAAGTGGTCATCTGGTTGTCATCGCTTCCCATGAGGTCGTCGCACCTTGCCGGCGACGGCGCGTCCGAGGTGCAAGCGATGAACCACCGCAGTCCGTCGCGGGCCCCCGACGATGTGTACCGCGCACTCGTCGAGTTGGACAGGCCGGTCTAGTCGCGGGGATCCCGCTTCGCGTCGGTCCTTGACGCCGGACGCCTAGGGTGTGCGCCGTGACCCCCGACGAGCTCCGCGCCGCGTACGACGACCAGCTCCGCACCGACGCCGAGATGGCCCGCGCCCGGGGGGTGACCCGCATCGGGCCGCTGCTCTGCGCGGTCTTCGACCACGGTGGCTTCGTGTCCTACCGTGACCTCGGCGGAACCGGGGGCGAGGCGCTCGACGAGCTGGTCGAGCAGGTGGTCGCGCACTTCCGCGACGAGACCGACGTCGACTCCTTCGAGTGGAAGTCGCGCGGCCACGACCTGCCCGCCGACCTCGGCGAGCGACTGCTCGCCCACGGCTTCGAGGCCGAGCCGGTCGAGACCGTGATGATCGGCGAGGCGTCGCTGCTCGCCGTCGACGTGGCCCTCGACGAGACGCCGGAGGGCCCGGTCGTCGTACGACGCATCGAGCCCGGCCCCGGCGCGGAGGACGACCTCACGCGGATGCTGGAGGCCCAGGAGTCGGTCTTCGGCACCGGGCGCGGGCCGTCGGTGGCCTCGTCGATGGCCGAGCTCGAGTCGGGCGCCTCGGAGTTCTGGGTCGCCGAGGTCGGTGGCCGCGTCGTGTCCGGCGGCCGGCTCACCCCGGTCGAGGGCACCGACTTCGCGGGCATCTGGGGCGGCTCGACCCTGCCCGACTTCCGCGGCCGGGGCATCTACCGCGCCCTCGTCGCCGCCCGCGCCTCATCGGCGGTGGAGCGCGGCATCCGCTACATCCACTCCGACTGCACCGACATGTCGCGCCCGATCCTCGAGCGCTCCGGCCTGCAGGCCGTCACCACGACGACGCCGTACGTCTGGACCCGCTGACCTGGTTCAGAGCGGCGTGTAGTCGATCTCCAGGAAGTCGGCGACCTCCGGCAGCCAGCGTTCGGCCACGAAGGCGCGGTGGGCCGGGTGCGCGTCGTACCCGGCGTACGACGCCTCGTCGGCGAACTCCATCGAGAGGCCGAACGTGCAGTCGTTCTTCGCCCCGACCTGCCGCATCACCTCGAACGCCTCCACGCCGGGGATCGCTGCGAGCCCACGCGCGGCGGCGAGGAAGTCCTGCTCCTCGGGCGAGCTGCTGGCGTGCTGGAGGCGGAAGGCGACGGTGTGCCGGATCATGCGCCAAGGCTAGGACGGTCGAGATCGTCGGAAATTGGTGTCCGGATCCGGGAACACCTGGCGCCGCCATGCGTTGAATCCCATGAGCAGACTTGAGTCAGACCGGCTCAACTGTTTTGCCTCCTCGCCGGCATCGCGGCAGGATGGCTCCCAGGCACCACACCAGTCGCACCACCCAGACGCATCTCATGCAGGAGGCAACAACCATGGCTCGAGCAGTCGGCATCGACCTCGGTACGACGAACTCCGTCGTCGCGGTCCTCGAAGGTGGCGAACCCACCGTCATCGCCAACGCCGAGGGCGCCCGGACCACCCCGTCCGTCGTCGCCTTCACCAAGTCCGGCGAGGTCCTCGTCGGCGAGGTCGCCAAGCGGCAGGCGGTGACCAACGTCGACCGCACCATCCGGTCCGTCAAGCGCCACATGGGCGAGGACTGGAAGGTCGACATCGACGACAAGCACTTCACCCCGCAGCAGATCAGCGCGTTCGTGCTGCAGAAGCTCAAGCGTGACGCGGAGGCCTACCTCGGTGAGACGGTGACCGACGCGGTCATCACCGTCCCGGCGTACTTCTCCGACGCCCAGCGCCAGGCCACCAAGGAGGCCGGCGAGATCGCGGGCCTCAACGTGAGCCGCATCGTCAACGAGCCCACGGCCGCGGCCCTGGCCTACGGCCTCGACAAGGGCGAGGACCAGACGATCCTGGTCTTCGACCTCGGTGGCGGCACGTTCGACGTGTCCCTGCTCGAGATCGGCGAGGGCGTCGTCGAGGTCAAGGCGACCTCCGGCGACAACCACCTCGGTGGTGACGACTGGGACAACCGCGTCGTCGAGTGGATGGTCAAGAAGTTCAAGGACAACAACGGTGTCGACCTCGGCGCCGACAAGATCGCCAAGCAGCGGCTCCAGGAGGCTGCGGAGAAGGCGAAGATCGAGCTTTCCTCGAGCTCTGAGACCACGATCCACCTGCCCTACATCACCCACGGCGAGGGCGGCCCGCTCCACTTCGAGGAGAAGCTCACCCGCAGCGAGTTCCAGAAGCTGACGGCCGACCTGCTCGACCGCACCAAGGCGCCGTTCCAGTCGGTGCTCAAGGACGGCGGCGTCGCGGTCTCCGCCATCGACCACGTGGTGCTCGTCGGCGGCTCGACCCGCATGCCGGCCGTGACCGAGCTCGTCAAGGAGCTGCTCGGCGGCAAGGAGCCCAACAAGGGCGTCAACCCGGACGAGGTCGTGGCCATCGGCGCCGCGCTGCAGGCCGGTGTCCTCAAGGGCGAGGTCAAGGACGTGCTGCTCCTCGACGTCACCCCGCTGTCCCTCGGCATCGAGACCAAGGGCGGCGTGATGACCACGCTGATCGAGCGCAACACCACGATCCCGACCAAGCGCTCGGAGATCTTCACGACCGCCGACGACAACCAGCCGTCGGTCGAGATCAAGGTGGCCCAGGGTGAGCGCCAGATGTGGTCGCAGAACCAGCCGCTCGGCAACTTCGAGCTGACGGGCCTGCCGCCGGCTCCCCGCGGCGTGCCGAAGATCGAGGTCACCTTCGACATCGACGCCAACGGCATCGTCAACGTCTCCGCCAAGGACCAGGCGTCCGGCCGCGAGCAGAAGATGACGATCTCAGGCGGCTCGGCCCTGTCGAAGGACGAGATCGACCGCATGGTCAAGGAGGCGGAGCAGTACGCCGAGGAGGACGCCAAGCGTCGCGAGGCCGTCGAGGCCCGCAACCAGGGCGACCAGCTGGTCTACACGACCGAGAAGTTCCTCGCCGACAACGGTGACAAGCTCCCCGACGACGTGAAGACCGAGGTCCAGGCGGACGTCGACTCCCTCAAGGAGGTCCTCGCCAAGGAGGACGCCTCGTCCGAGGAGATCACCGCAGCCGTCACCAAGCTCGGCGAGTCCAGCCAGAAGATGGGTGCCGCGATGTACGCCGCCGCCGAGGCCGAGCAGTCGGCCGCGGGCGGTGCCACCGGGGCGACCGGTGAGTCCGACGACGACGTCGTCGACGCCGAGATCGTCGACGAGACGGTCGAGGGCGACGCCACCGACGGCGCGACCGGCACCGAGGGTGAGTCCAAGTGACCGATCGCCCCGACGTGCCCACCACGGGCCCTGAGGCGACCGACCTGCCGGAGGGGGAGCCGACCGCGGCTCCCTCTCCGGAGGGCGCACCCACGCAGGGTGCCGAGGGGTTCGGCGACGCGGCCGGCGAGATGACCGACGCCACCGAGGTCGAGGCCCAGGTCGAGGGCGACGTCGTCGCCGGCAGTCAGGCTGGCGATGCCCCGGGCACCGCCGAGGAGCAGGGCGCCGGGCAGGACGAGGTCTTCGCCCTGCGCGGCCAGGTCGCCGGCCTCACCGAGGACCTCCAGCGGCTGCAGGCCGAGTACGCCAACTACCGCAAGCGCGTCGACCGCGACCGCCAGCTGACCGCCGACACGGCCGCCTTCAAGGCGCTCACCCCGGTGATCGAGGTGCTCGACACGATCGACCGCGCCAGGGAGCACGCCGAGCTCGAGGGCGGCTTCAAGGCCGTCGCCGACCAGCTCGAGCGGGTCGTCGCGGCGTCCGGACTGGTCCGCTTCGGCGAGCCCGGCGACGCCTTCGACCCCACGCGGCACGAGGCGCTGAGCCACCTCGGCACCGACGCGGACGTCGAGGTGACGACCGTCAAGCACGTCGCCAAGGGCGGCTACCTGATGGGCGACCGCGTCGTGCGTGCCGCCCAGGTCCTCGTCGTCGACCCCGTCGACTGACCGCTGGACCTCACCACCACCATCACGACCACGCCGACGACCGAGAGGGGGTTCTCCCGTGGCTGACACCAACGACGGTTTCCGCAACGACTGGGCGACGAAGGACTTCTACCAGGTCCTCGGGATCGCCTCGGACGCGAGCGCGGCCGACGTCAAGAAGGCCTACCGCAAGCTCGCCCGGGAGAACCACCCCGACTCCAACCCCGGTGACGCCGCCAAGCACGAGAAGTTCAAGGCGGTCGCCGAGGCCTACGACGTCGTCGGTGACGAGGCGAAGCGCAAGAAGTACGACGAGTTCCGCTCGCTGCAGTCGCGCGGGGGCTTCGGCCCGGGCATGGGCGGCGGCGGTGGCTACGCGGGCGGCGGCGGGTTCAACCTCGACGACCTGCTCCGCGAGCGGGGCGGCGGCGGTCTCGGCGACATGTTCGGCGACCTCTTCGGCGGCGGGCAGCGCACGCGTTCGTCGCAGCCCCGCCCGCGGCGCGGGTCCGACGTGGAGAGCAGCGCGACGATCGGCTTCACCGACGCGCTCGACGGAGTCACCGTCTCGCTCCGGCTGACGTCCGACTCGGCATGCCCCACCTGCCAGGGGACGGGCGGCAAGCCCGGCACCCGGCCGCACGTCTGTCCCGAGTGCGAGGGAGCCGGTTTCGTCGTGTCCGGCACCGGCGGCGCGTTCTCCATCAACGAGACCTGCCCGCGGTGCGGTGGTCGCCAGCTCGTGTACGACGAGGCGTGCCCCACCTGCCACGGCAGCGGCCGCGGTACGTCCGCGCGCACCATCCAGGCGCGGATCCCCGCCGGCGTGAAGGACGGCGCGAGGATCCGGCTCAAGGGCAAGGGTGCGCCGGGTGAGAACGGCGGCCCCGCCGGCGACCTCTTCGTCACCGTGAAGGTCTCGCCGCACCGCGTCTTCGGCCGAACCGGTGACAACCTCACCCTCGACGTCCCGGTGTCCTTCGACGAGGCGGCGCTGGGCGCCGAGGTGAAGATCCCGACGCTCGGCGGTGCCCCGGTGACGCTCAAGGTGCCGCCGGGCACGCCCAACGGACGGACGTTCCGGGTGCGGGGCAAGGGCGCGACCAAGAAGGACGGCTCCAAGGGAGACCTGCTGGCCACCGTGCAGGTGCAGGTCCCCGCGACGCTCGACCAGACGGCGCGCGAGGCCCTCGAGGCCTACCGTGCGGCCACTGGCGGCAAGCCGCTGCGCGAAGGACTCTTCGCGTGAGCTCGCCGTTCGTCCCGCCGCCCGACGCCGCGGTCTACGTCATCAGCGTGGCGGCGGAGCTCACCGGCCTGCACCCGCAGACCCTGCGCGCCTACGAGCGGATGGGTCTCATCCAGCCCGGCCGCACCGGTGGCGGCGGGCGACGTTACTCCCACCGCGACATCGAGCGGCTGCGCCAGATCGCCGACCTGACCGGCGCCGGCATCGGGATCGAGGGTGTGCGCCGGATCATGGCGCTGGAGCTCCAGGTCGACGCGCTGCGCGCCCGCAACGAGGAGCTGCAGGCCGAGCTGGAGGCCCTCCGCCACGGTCTCGCCACCCGCGCCGCCGCGGCCCAATCGGCCCAGTCGGCGGCGCCCGCGACCAACAAGCTGCCGGTCCTGCACCAGGCGGTCGGTCAGTCCGTCGTCGTCTGGCGCCGCGGCACCTGATCTCGCCTCCCCGTCGGTGATCCCGGCTAGGGTCCCCGTCGTGCGGCAGCGCCATCTCGAGACGGCGGACCGGTGCGCGTCACCGGCCCACCTCTCCGGGGATACCCCGGGGGCCACCGGAACGTTCGGGCACGGCACCGCGCGCGAAGCGCTGCGCTCCGCTGCAGGAGATCGCGCGCACGACGGGACAGGTCGAGCAGCGCTGCCGCACTCCTCCACGGTCCGGGCCGACGGGTGAGGCCCGACCTGGCGCGAGCCCTCTCCTCGGCGTTCCTCGCCGGCGAGTGGACCCGCGCGGGCATGGTGGAGAGCGGCGCCGTCGTGGTGGGCCGGCGCGCCCGCTGGCTGGGTCCGCTCGCGCGCCAGGTGCTCGAGCTCTATCCCCGCGCGCCGCTCGACCGGCCGCGCGAGCTCGCCACCAACCTCGCGAGGTGCCCGGCGGCGACCAGGGCGCTCGCCTCCGGACCGATGGTCCATCCCGTGGCGGTGACCCGGATGATGACCAACCGGTGGCGGCTGCCGGTCCTCCACGACCTCGACGACCTGGCCACGCTCCTCGACCTCGACCAGGCGGCGCTCGCGTGGTTCGCCGACCCCAGGCACCTCGCGCGCGGCGCCACCGAGGCGCCGCTGCAGCACTACCGGGTCAGCCACCGGCCCGCGCCCAGCGGCGCGATCCGGGTCCTCGAGGCCCCGAAGCCGAGGCTCAAGCGGATCCAGCGTCGCCTGCTCGACGAGCTCGCCGGACGGATACCACCCCACGAGGCCGCTCGAGGCTTCCGGCCCGGTGGCTCGGTCGCCTCCTACGCCGCTCCCCACGCGGGCCGCCCCGTCGTGCTGAGGCTCGACCTCGAGGCCTTCTTCGCGAGCGTCACCGTGTCCCGGGTCTACGGCACCTGGCGATCGGCGGGCTACCCCGAGCCCGTGGCGCACGCGCTCGCGGGCCTGGTGACCACGGTCCTGCCGGCGTCGGCGTGGCGGGCCGTGCCGACGCCGTCCGCCGACCACCTGCTCGACGCGCACTGGCGACTCGGGCGCCGGCTGGCCCTGCCCCACCTGCCGCAGGGTGCGCCGACGTCACCGGCGGTGGCCAACCTCGCGGCGTTCGGCCTCGACGTACGCCTCACGGCGCTCGCCGCGTCCTGGGGCGGGCGCTACACGAGGTACGCCGACGACCTGGCGTTCTCGGGAGACCGGGGGTGGGGCCGCGGCACGTCGCGGCTGATCGATGCCATCGAGACCGTCGTCCGCGACGAGGGGTTCCGCCTCAACGCCCGCAAGACCGGCGTGATGCCGCGCGCCGGGCGCCAGCGCCTCGCCGGGCTCGTCGTCAACGACCGTCCGCGCGTCGCAAGGTCCGAGGTCGACCTGCTCCGCGCGATCCTGCACAACTGCCGGCGCCACGGCCCGAGCAGCCAGAACCGTGACGACCTACAGGCCTGGGAGGCCCACCTGCGCGGCCGGATCGCCTGGGTCGCGCAGCACGACCCGGCCCGGGGTGCGCGGCTGCAGGAGGTCCACGACGCCATCGACTGGAGTCGGTGACTGTCCGTGCCGCCGCATAGGGTCAGGGGGTGATCAGGCCGGTGAGCGAATGAGCAAGATGGACAACCTGCGCGCGATGCGCGAGGCGAAGTACGCCGAGTCGCAGAAGCGGGCGGCCGCCGCTCCGGCCAGGGCGAAGGCGCCCGTCGCGCCGCCGGCCCCGAAGAAGTCGGCCCCTGCAGCCACCTCCGCGGTGGCGACCGACGAGGACCTGTGCGGTCACCGCAACATGGGCGGTCGCACCTGCACGCGCGAGAAGGGCCACGCGGCCAAGAGCCACCGCTACTCCTGAGCCGCTGCCCGGTCAGGCGCCGAGCGCGTCCTCGGGCACGCCGGCCGGGTGGGGCGCCGGCTCCCGGCGCAGCTCGGCCACCTGCGTCACCAGCGCGGCCATCACCTCGTCGGCCACCCGGCGCACGGTCGCGTCGTCGACGTCCACGCCGTCACGGGCACCGGCGAGACGTCGTACGTCGATGGGCTCGCCGACCGCGACCGAGACGCGGGGGCGCAGGACGGTGTTGCGGAGCAGGCGGGGGAGGATCCCGGACGTCCCGACCACCTGCTGCGCGCCCACGAGTGCCACCGGCACGACCGGCGCGCCGGTGCGGAGCGCGAGGCGGACCGCGCCGGTCTTCGAGCGTTCGGGCCAGTGCTGCCGGTCGCGGGTGATCCGGCCCTCGGGGAACAGCCCGACCGCCTCTCCCGCCGCGAGCGCGGCCGCAGCGGCGTCGAGCGACCCGGCGGCCGATGCCGTGCCGCGGAGGACGGGGATGAAACCCAGCCGGCGGGCGAGCGGACCCACGAGAGCGGAGCGGAAGACGCCGCCGGTCGCCATCAGGCGCAGCGACCGGCCGAGCCTCCGCCCCACGAGGGCGAGCAGGATGCCGTCGGCGACGCTCGTGTGGTTGGCCACGACGATGACCGGCCCGTCCGGCAGCTCGCCGTCCGGGACCGCGCGTCGGGTGAGCTCGAGTCGGCTGACGGCCGACGCGACGACCCCGAGCAGGCTCGCGGCGACGGCGTACAGGAGGGCGGCGCGGAGCCCGGGGCGCTGCCAGGTGGGTTCGAGGCGCGACGAGACGGGTGACATGTGCCCGAGTGTGGGTCACCGCGCGGGTGTCGCGCGTGAGTATCCGGGTTCAGGTCCAGTGGCCCGGCCGGGCCAGCCCGTCCGGCAGCTGCGTCGTCGCGTCGCCGGCCGCGGCATTGACCTGGGGCTGCGCGAGGAAGAGCGTCGTCGAGAGGGCGGCTCCGGTGAGGTCCGCGCCGCGGAGGTCGGCGCCGAGCAGGTCGGCGTCAGTGAGGTCGGCGCCGCGGAGGTCCGCGCCGATGAGGAGCGCGCCCCGCAGGGTGCAGCCGCGCAGGTCGCCGGCCACCCGCTGCCCGGCCAGGTCCCGGCGCGACAGGTCGCGCGCCTCGGGCCACCGGCGTCGTACGCGCGCGCTGGCCGCGCCGAGCAGGCCGCCGACCTGCTCGTGGAGCTCGTCGACATCAGTGGTCAGCAGGGTCTCGGGGTCGGCTCCGGTCAGCTGCTCGACCCGGGTGCGGACCGACGCCGCGTCCGGGTCCGGTGCACGCCGCTCGACCTCGTCGAGGTGCACGAGCATCTCGTGCAGCTGGCGCATCACCGACAGCACGGCGCCCATCTCCGCGAGGTTGTCGTTCTCGCGCCAGGACACCCGGGCGTACGTCACCTGGGACACCTGCTGGCCCGCACCGAAGCACTCGAAGACCGTGCACCCGGGCCAGCCGTCCTCGCGCAGCGTGGCATGGATGCGGCAGCGGTCGTCGTCGAGCAGGTTGAGGCAGGGCGGGCCTCCGGGCTTGTCGACGCCGAACCCCGATGCGGCCGAGAAGGGCAGCAGCACGCAGCACAGGCCGAAGCAGCGTGCGCAGTCAGACCTCAGCTCCGGCGGGGGTGCCACCGGGGGATCGTGTCATGCCGCGACGGGCTCAGTACCAGTTGTTCTGGATCGCAGTCGCGTTGACGAACGTCAGCGCGACGAAGAGCGTCGCGATGATGCGGTTGTCGTTGAGGTACTTCGGCATCGTGAACAGGCCCATATCCCAAGACTGCCCCGCCGTCTCAGGAATCAAACAATTGAAAAGTAAAGTCTCGGGCCAGCAGGCAAATACTTCACCCCGGGGCGCCACCGGCCCCTCCGTAGGGTGGAGGCATGTCCACCTCAGGCCTGGTCCCGGGCTCGCAGCCCGGCTCACCGCTCAAGCTGCAGTTCCCCCAGTCGCTGGCCGTCTACGACGACTACGCCTCGGCCCAGAAGAGCGTCGACTTCCTCTCCGACGCCAAGTTCCCGGTCGACCAGCTGATGATCGTCGGCACGGACCTCAAGCGCATCGAGCGGGTCACCGGCCGGCTCACGTGGTCGAAGGTCGCCGTCGGCGGCATCCTTTCGGGGCTCTGGCTCGGCCTCTTCATCGGGCTGATCTTCGCGCTGTTCACCGAGGAGAACCTGTGGCAGGTGCTGCTGAGCACCGCCTTCATGGGCGCGACGTTCGGCCTGGTGTGGGCGCTGATCGGCTATGCCGCCACCCGCGGCCAGCGCGACTTCTCCTCCGTCACCCAGGTGGTGGCCACCCGCTACGAGGTGCTGGTGGAGAACAAGCACGCAGCCCGGGCGCGCGAGCTCCTCGCCGGGCTGCCCGGCGCGCTGCCCAACCCGTTCGCCTGACCGCTGACCTCGGCAAACTTCTGAGAGTTGAGGGGAATCGACTCAACTTCTGGCGCGTTGCAACCGGTGGGACCACAGTGGTCCCGTGACGGTCGCCCACGCGACCTCCTCGACCAGCCACACCCGGAGGAGATGAGTTGAGTCAGTTCGGTGCCGAGAAGTTCACCACGCGCAGCCGCGAGGTGATCGAGGCAGCACAGCTCGCTGCCACCACCGGTGGCAACACCCACACCGAGGCCGTCCACCTGCTCGTCGCCCTCCTCCAGCAGGAGGACGGCACCACCCGCAGCATGGTGATGAAGGCCGGGGTCGACCCCGGTGACCTGCTCGCCAAGGCCGTCGCCGCACAGCGTGCGCTGCCCAGCGCGACCGGGTCGACCGTGCAGCAGCCCAGCGCGTCGGCCGCCCTCACCCGCGTGCTGGCCTCGGCGCTCGACCTCGCCGGGTCGATGAAGGACGACTACGTCGCCACCGACCACCTGCTCGTCGCGCTCGCCACCGTCGAGTCGCCGGCGCAGAAGGTGCTCACCGACGCCGGGCTCACCGCGGCCGGGCTGCGGGAGGCCATCACGGCCGTCCGCGGCAACCGCCGGGTGACCAGCGAGGCCGCCGAGGCGTCGTACGAGTCCCTGGAGAAGTTCTCCGTCGACCTGACCAAGGCCGCCGAGGACGGGCGCCTCGACCCGGTCATCGGGCGCGACGCCGAGATCCGCCGCGTCGTGCAGGTCCTCTCGCGCCGCACCAAGAACAACCCGGTCCTGATCGGCGAGCCCGGCGTCGGCAAGACCGCCGTCGTCGAGGGGCTCGCCCAGCGCGTGGTCGCCGGTGACGTCCCCGACTCGCTCAAGGGCCGCCGGGTGCTGTCGCTCGACCTGGCCGCGATGGTGGCCGGTGCGAAGTACCGCGGCGAGTTCGAGGAGCGGCTCAAGGCCGTCCTGGAGGAGATCAAGGACGCCGGCGGGCAGGTCATCACCTTCATCGACGAGCTGCACACGGTCGTCGGCGCCGGTGCGGGCGGCGACTCCGCGATGGACGCCGGCAACATGCTCAAGCCGATGCTGGCGCGCGGCGAGCTGCACATGATCGGCGCAACCACGCTCGACGAGTACCGCGAGCGGATCGAGAAGGACCCCGCCCTCGAGCGGCGCTTCCAGCAGGTCTTCGTCGGCGAGCCGTCGGTCGAGGACACGATCCAGATCCTGCGCGGCATCCAGGAGAAGTACGAGGCGCACCACGGCGTCCGCATCACCGACGCCGCGCTCGTCGCCGCCGCCACGCTGTCCGACCGCTACATCACCGGGCGCCAGCTGCCCGACAAGGCGATCGACCTCATCGACGAGGCCGCGTCGCGGCTGAGGATGGAGCACGAGTCCTCGCCGGAGGAGATCGACGTCCTGCGTCGCCAGGTCGACCGGCTCAAGATGGAGCAGTTCGCCCTCGAGAAGGAGACCGACGCCGCGTCGGTCGAGCGGCTCGAGGCGCTGCGCAAGGACCTCGCCGACCACGAGGAGGAGCTGCGCGGGCTCGAGGCCCGCTGGGAGCGCGAGAAGGACCAGCTCCAGGGCGAGGGCGAGCTGCGTCGTCAGCTCGACCAGCTGAAGATCGAGGCCGAGAAGCGACTGCGCGAGGGCGACCTCGCCGGCGCCTCGGAGATCCAGTACGGCCAGATCCCCGAGCTCGAGAAGCAGATCGCCGAGGTCGAGAAGGCCGAGGAGGTGGACCTCGAGCCGCTGGTCGGCGAGGAGGTCGGCGCCGAGCAGATCGCCGACGTCGTCGAGGCGTGGACCGGCATCCCTACCGGCAAGATGCTGCAGGGCGAGACGGCCAAGCTCCTCGAGATGGAGTCCGTCATCGGCGAGCGGCTCATCGGCCAGCGCGCTGCCGTGACCGCGGTGAGCGACGCCGTACGTCGTTCGCGGGCCGGCATCGCCGACCCCAACCGGCCCACCGGGTCCTTCCTCTTCCTGGGTCCGACCGGCACCGGCAAGACCGAGCTGGCCAAGTCGCTCGCCGACTTCCTCTTCGACGACGAGCGCGCGATCGTCCGCATCGACATGAGCGAGTACAGCGAGAAGCACTCCGTGTCGCGGCTCGTCGGTGCCCCTCCCGGCTACGTCGGCTACGACGAGGGCGGCCAGCTCACCGAGGCGGTGCGGCGCCGCCCCTACAGCGTCGTCCTGCTGGACGAGGTGGAGAAGGCGCACCCCGAGGTCTTCGACATCCTGCTCCAGGTGCTCGACGACGGCCGGCTCACCGACGGCCAGGGCCGCACGGTCGACTTCCGCAACACGCTGCTGATCCTCACCTCCAACCTCGGCTCGAACTTCCTGGTCGACCCGCTGATGGAGCCCGAGGTGAAGCGGGAGTCGGTGATGGGCGTCGTGCGGGCGCACTTCAAGCCGGAGTTCCTCAACCGGCTCGACGAGGTGGTGATGTTCGAGGCGCTGTCGAAGGACGACCTGGCCCACATCGTCGACCTGCAGCTCACGCTGCTCGAGCAGCGGCTGGCGGTCCGACGGATCACCATCTCGGTGACCGACGCGGCGCGGGCCTGGCTCGCGGAGACCGGCTACGACCCGGCGTACGGCGCCCGCCCGCTGCGCCGGCTGATCCAGTCGGCCATCGGCGACCCGCTGGCCCGAAAGCTGATCGCGGGTGAGGTGACCGACGGCGGCTCGGTGACCGTCGACGTCGGCGAGGACGGCCTCGTCCTCCGCTGACCCCCGACCCCTGTAACGCCGGGTTAGCTCGTGTACCGACTGGCATGCATGCCAGTCGGTACAGTTCCTAACCCGGCGTTACAGCGCCTCGCGGACCATTGACGGCGGCCGGGCCGTCCCAGTCCCAGCGGGGCATCGGGAGGTCGTCGGGGACGTCGTCGGCCGACCGGCCCCAGGCCAGGAACGGCCCGAGGGCCGACCAGGTGACGTAGTCGGTGAGCGCCTGCCGCAGTCGGTCGTCGTCGGGCACGCCGGCCTCGTCGAAGCTGTCGACCACGCACTGCACGAAGCGCGGCGACGCCTCCTCCATGTACGCGCCCTCGCCGGCGTGGAGCCGCTGCACGTGCGACTCGCTGCCGCCCCGCGCCCCGGTGTACGTCGCCGGCCCGCCGAGAGCCTCGGCCCAGTAGGCGGCCAGCCGCTCGGTGTGGTCGGGCTGGTTGTCGGCGTGGGAGAAGGGGTGGTTGAGCAGCTCGTCGGCCAGGCAGCGCTGGTGGGTCGCCTCGGCCAGGCGCTCGAAGACCTCCATGCCGCCGGCCGCCTCGTAGATCGTGGTCACCGCCCGATCGTCGTACGACGAACGGCGACAGGGAAGGGGGCGACCTTGACGATCCCGACGGCCTCGTTGCAGGGTCGTGGCCACGCGCCCGGGTCTCTCGGAACCCCGGGCACTTCTCTCGGGAGCACCAGATGCATCGATCGACCATGTCCGCGCGCGCCCGCGCCGGGCGCCGTACCGTCGCTGCGACGCTCGTCGCCCTCCTCGTCGCGGTCCTCGCGATCACCGCCGCCGCGCCCGCCCAGGCGGCCAGCGCGTGGCCGATCACCAAGGCCGGGCAGCCGCGCAACAACAACGCCATGGCGCTGCAGTACCTGCTCACCGCCCGGGGCTACCCGACGACGGCCGACGGGATCTTCGGCAGCGGCACGACGGCCAACCTGCAGTCCTTCCAGGCGGCGCAGGGCATCTCACCGGTCGACGGGATCGCCGGCAGCGGCACCTGGCCGCGGCTCGTGGTCCAGGTGGCGCAGGGCTCGACGAACACCAACGCGGTGAAGGCGGCGCAGACCCAGCTCAACAAGTACGGCGCGAACCTCGTCGTCGACGGCGTCTTCGGCTCGGGCACCCGCGCGTCCGTCGTGCAGTTCCAGGCCAACCGCGGCCTGTCGCAGACCGGCACCGTCGACCTCGCGACCTGGCAGGAGCTGCTCGGCTGGAGCCAGACCTACGACCAGACGCTCTGCTACGTCACCGGCGGCTCGACTGCGTCGTCACTGATCCCCGCGCAGGTCGACAACGTGCAGCGGATCCTCGCCGCGACCCGCAACGCCGGCGGCAACCGCAACGCGCAGGTCATCGCGCTCATGACGGCCATGCAGGAGTCGCGATTCTGCAACATCCAGTTCGGCGACCGCGACTCGCTCGGCCTGTTCCAGCAGCGGCCGAGCCAGGGCTGGTGCTCCGGCGGCACAGCCTGCGTGAACCCGACCTACGCCACCCAGGGCTTCCTCGGCGTCTCGGCCTACACCTCCAACCCCGGCCTCTTCGACATCTCCGGCTGGGAGACGATGGGCAAGACGTACGCCGCCGACAAGGTGCAGCGCTCCTGCTGCCCGACGGCGTACGCCCAGTGGGAGTCGATGGCCACGACGCTGGCCGACACCTACTGATCGATCTCCCCGCTGGTCGAGGAGGTCGCGTAGCGACCGTCACAAGACCCGGCTCCACTGACTGGGTCTCGTGACAGGCGCCAGGGCGCCTTCCTCGACCAGCGGTTTCTCGCCCTGCCGTCAGGTTGTTCTCAGCAGGCTGCGCGATGCTGTCCGGTGTGAGTACGACGACCGCGACCCGGCGCGCGTGGTGGCAGCTGCCCGAGTCGCCGGTGCCCGGCGGCGTCCCGGAGCTCGCGAAGGCCCTGCTGTGGTTCGAGCTCGCGCTGGTCCTGCTCGTCTCCCTCGGCCGGTCGGCGGTCTACTCGGTCGTCAACCTCGTCGCCGCGCTCACCGCCCCCGGGCCGCTGTCGGCGCAGGGGGCGAACCTCAACAACTCGCTCGCTCCTCCCGACCGGCCCTGGCTGGACCTCACCTACCAGCTCCTGCGGATCGGCTTCGCGGTCGTGCCCGTCGCGCTGGCGGCGTACCTCCTCGTCCGCTCGGGCTCGCGGGTCAAGGACGTCTGGGCACGCGGGGGTGGCTGGGCGTCGGTGGGCGACCTCGGCCGCGGCGCGCTCCTCGCCGCGGGCGTCGGGTCCGTCGGCGTCGTGTTCTACCTCGCGACCTACGCGCTCGGCACCAACCTCACCGTCGTCGCCCAGTCGCTGCCGGGGGTCTGGTGGCAGGTGCCGGTGCTGGTGCTCGCCGCCGCGGAGAACGCCGTGCTCGAGGAGTTCGTCGTGCTCGGCTTCGTGCAGGTGCGGCTGCGCCAGATCGGGTTCGGCGACTCCGCCGCGATCGGCCTGGCCGCGCTGCTGCGCGGCAGCTACCACCTCTACCAGGGCCTCGGCGGCTTCGTCGGGAACCTCGTGATGGGCCTGCTCTTCGGCTACCTGTTCCGCCGCTGGGGCCGGGTGATGCCGTTCGTGGTCGCCCACACCCTGCTCGACGTCGGGGCCTTCGTCGGGTACGCCGCCCTGGCGGGCCGGGTCGACTGGCTGCCCACCCTGTAGCGGGACGTCATGCGGAGGGGGCAACCGCTCGTCCCGGACGGATGACGTCCCGGGCTACTCGTGGACGTCGACCTCCTCGGTCGCCAGCGCGTCGCGCCGCTGCTCCTCGCGCTTGCCGGCGCGGCGGCCGAGCAGTCCGCCGGCCCAGAGCGCCCACAGGACGAGCACCGGCTGGAAGAAGAGGCGGACGAACCGTGCCCGGTCGGTGTCGAGGCCGAAGGCGTCCGTGCCCTCGACGTACTGCGCGATGTTGCCCGGGAAGATCGCGACGAAGAAGGCCGCGAGCAGCGCGCCGATCGTGCGGCGGTGCTTCGGCAGGGCGACGAACGCGCCGCCCAGCGCGATCTCGACGACTCCTGAGCCGACGACCGTGAGGTCCTCGTCGATCGGGAACCAGTCGGGCACCTGCGCCTGGAACTCCTGGCGCTGCGTGGTCAGGTGCAGCACGCCCGCGCCCACCATCGCCGAGCCGAGCAGGACACGTCCGATCGTCTGGGCCTTCATGGGGCTCAGCCTAGGCGCGGCAGCAGCACGCCCGGGTTCATCAGGCCCCGGGGGTCGAGGGCGGCCTTCACGGCTCGCATCAGGTCCACCTCCACCGCGGACTTGTACGACGCCCCCGCGGCGGCCTTCGTCCGACCGAGCCCGTGCTCGGCGCTGATGGAGCCGTGGCCGGCGGCGACGGAGTCGTAGATCGCCGTGGAGAGGTCGTGCGCCGCGGCGCGGAGGTCGTCGTCCCCGCCCACCGGAGCGCTCAGGTTGTAGTGCAGGTTGCCGTCGCCGACGTGGCCGTAGGTGACCGGCCGGACGCCGGGCAGGACCTCCTCGAGGATCGGCCCCATCGACGACGCCCACGACGCGAGCGACGCGATCGGCAGCGTGACGTCGTGCTTGAGCGTCGCGCCCTCGACCTTCTGCGCCTCGGAGATCCCCTCGCGCAGCGCCCAGAGCGACGACCGCTGGGCCGGGCTGCCCGCGACGGCCGCGTCGGTGGCGAGACCGTCGTCGACGGCGGAGGTGAGGATCGCCTCCAGGGCGTCGTCGAGGCCGTCGTCGGACGCGGCGCCGGCGAGCTCGACCAGGACGTACCAGTCGCTCGGCTCCGCGAGCGGGTCGCTCGCCCCGGGGAGGTGGGCGAGGACCAGGTCGAGCGCCTGGCGGTTGGCGATCTCGAAGGTCGCGAGGTGTGCCCCCGCGTGCTGCTGGGCGGTCCCGAGCAGCGACACCGCGGCCTCGACCGAGGGCACGGCGACCCAGGCCGTGGCGTGCCGCGGGGTGGCGGGGAACAGCCGCAGGACCGCGCCGGTGATGACGCCGAGCGTGCCCTCGGACCCGACGAAGAGGTCCTTGAGCGAGTAGCCCGTGTTGTCCTTGCGGAGCGCCCGCATCCCGTCCCAGACCCGGCCGTCGGGCAGCACGACCTCGAGTCCCAGCACCAGCTCGCGGGTCATCCCGTAGCGCAGGACCGCGGTGCCGCCGGCGTTCGTGGCGAGGTTGCCGCCGATCGTGCAGCTGCCCTCCGAGCCCAGCGACATCGGGAACAGCCGGTCGGCCTCCTCGGCCGCGACCTGGACGTCGGCGAGCACCACGCCCGCGTCCACGGTGATCGTCCCCGCGACCGGGTCGACGTCGCGGATCGTCCGCATCCGCCCGAGAGAGAGCACCACGGAGGAGCCCGACGAGTCGGGGACGCCGCCGCCGACCAGTCCGGTGTTGCCGCCCTGCGGCACGACCGGGACGCCCGCCGCATGGCACGCGGCGAGGACGGCGGCCACCTCGTCCGTCGAGCCCGGCCGCACCACGGCGCGAGCCCGCCCGGCGTGCACGCCGGTCCAGTCGACGACGTACGCCGCCATGTCCGCCTCGTCGGTGAGGATGTGGCCGTCGCCGACGGCCGTGCGCAGCTGGTCGAGCAGGTCGGTCAACGTCTCTCCTCCGGGGGGTGGAGGTGCCAGTCCATCACGGGGACGTGGTGGGGTCGGCGAGGATGTGGCGATGAGCACCGACGCCAACCCCCCGGCCCGTGTCGTCCAGCTCGGCGGCCTGATGCCCTTCCTCCGCGAGTGGCTCGTGGAGCGGTACGACGCCCCGCAGCTGGCGGACCTCGACGAGCCGGCCGAGATCGAGGTGGCGGTGGTCGGCGGTGGCGCGCCGGCGGGTGCGGCCGAGATGGACGCGCTGCCCGGGCTGAGGGCGATCGTGAACTTCGGGGTCGGCTACGACAACGTCGACGTCACCGAGGCCGCTCGTCGCGGCATCGTCGTCTCCAACACCCCCGACGTGCTGACCGACGCCGTGGCCGACGTGGCGATCTTCCTGGCCGTCGACCTGCTCCGCGGCCTCACGGCCGCCGACCGCTTCGTCCGCAGCGGCGCGTGGGGTCGGGGCGAACGGTTCCCGCTGACGCGCGACGTGCGCGGCGCCGTGGTCGGCGTGCTCGGACTCGGACGCATCGGCACGGCGACCGCCGAGCGGGCGGAGGCGTTCGGGGCCGAGGTCCACTACCACTCGCGCAGTCCGAAGGACGTCGCGTGGACCTACCACGACAGCCCCGCCGCCCTGGCCGCGGCGAGCGACGTGCTGGTCGTGCTCACACCCGGTGGCGAGGGGACCGAGCGCCTCGTCGACACGGCGGTCCTCGACGCCCTCGGGCCGGACGGCTACCTCGTCAACGTGGCCCGGGGCTCGGTGGTCGACGAGGAAGCACTGGTCGACGCGCTGGAGTCGGATCGCATCGCCGGCGCCGGCCTCGACGTCTTCTCCGACGAGCCCCACGTGCCGGAGGCCCTCCTCGGGCGTGACGACGTCGTGCTGCTGCCGCACGTCGGGAGCGCCACGACGCAGACCCGCGAGGCGATGGGCCGCGTCGTGCTGGACAACGTCGACGCGTTCCTCGAGCGCGGGGAGCTCGTGACCCCGGTAGCACCGTCCTGACGCCCGGTCCGGAACTCGCTCACGCGTTTCGTCGCGCCGGGGCCCCTGCATCTGTTTGAGTTGGGGAGTGCCCGAAGGGGGCGAGGATGGCGAGAACACTGGATGACGAGCCGCAGGGCGCGGTCTCGTTCGCCGATGAGCAGACACGGCAGCACCTCCAAGTGCTGGTCGAGAGCGTCGCGACCCTCGCCGGGTTCGAGCAGTCCGCGATCACGCTGCGCCGCAGCCACGACTTCCTGATCCTCGTCGCCGCGGGCGTGGCGGACGGCTTCGCCGGGACCCGCGTCCCGGTCGAGGCGATGGAGGAGGAGATGTCGCGCGCCGACGACTGGGGCGTGTGGCGCTTCGTCCCGCACGAGCGCGTCAGTGACGAGGTGCTGCCCTACAGCCACATCCCCGACGTCGTGCCGCTCGACGTCGAGGACGCGTGGCACCCGCTCGACATGCTCTTCGCGCCGCTCCACGACGACGACGGGGTGCTCCGCGGGATGCTGTCGGTCGACAGCCCGCGCAACGGTCGCAAGCCCGGCCCCGAGCAGATGAAGGTGCTCACCCAGTACGCCGGGGTGGCGCGCACCCTGGTGCTGCTCGCCCTGGAGCGCGAGAGCCTGGCCGAGCGCGTCCGGATCACCGACGAGGCCCGCGCGATCGTGCGCCAGGCGCTCGGCGAACCGTCGCTCGAGCTGGTGCTGGAGGCCTGCCGTTCCGCGGTCGTCGACTGCTTCCAGGCCGCGGGCATGTGGCTGACGGCCTTCCACGAGGACGGCGTGCACGCCACGACGTCGTACGCCGTCGGCAGCGACACGAGGCCTCCCTTCGAGGAGATCGACGACGTGGTGATCGGGCTCGCGCACCGCTACTGGGACGACCAGTACGTCGCCCACTTCTCGCCGGCGCACCCCAGCCAGCCCGGCCTCCCGGAGCCCGACGCGGAGCGACTGCTGGCGTTCCTGGAGCGCATCGGGATCGCGTCGGTCCTCTTCGTGCCGCTCGGTGCGGGACCCGAGTGCCTGGGGTTCCTGGTGCTGACCCGGGTCAGCGGCACCCCGGAGTGGACGGCCGTCGAGCGCGACGCTGCGCTCGAGATCGGCCGGGACCTGGGCCGTGCCGTCGCCAACACCCGCCAGCTCGCGCGTGAGCGCGCCGTCGCGGACCACCTGCGCCAGATCGACGGCTACCGGATCGAGATGGTCAACACCCTTGCGCACGAGCTGCGTACGCCGCTCTTCTCGATGACCGCCAACCTCGAGCTGCTCGACGTCGACAGCCTCGAGCCCGAGGACCAGCGCTCGGTCGCCGCCGCGAGCCGAGGGGCCGAGCGGATGCGGGTCGTCATCGAGGACCTCCTCACCATGGCCCGGATCGCGGATCCCCAGCGCGAGTTCGTGCCCGAGCAGGTCGATCTGCGCCAGGTGCTGCTCGACGTCACCGAGGAGTGCCACCACGCGGCCGCCGCCAAGTCGCAGGAGTGCCGCATCGACACTCCCGACGAGCCCGTCCACGTGGCCGGCAACCCCCAGGAGCTGCACCGGATGCTCGCCAACCTCGCGAGCAACGCGATCAAGTACTCGCCGCGGGGCGCCGGGATCGACGTCCGCCTCGCCCGCGTCGACGGGCTGGTGCGGGTGTCGATCACCGACCCGGGCATCGGCATCTCCGAGCGCGACCGCGACCACCTGTTCCGCGAGTTCTTCCGCTCCACGAACCCGCAGGCGCTCTCCGTCCCGGGGACCGGCATGGGACTGGCGATCGTCGATCGGATCGTGCGCCGCCACTCGGGTCACGTCGACGTCGTCTCCGAGCTCGGGGAGGGTACGACGGTCTCGGTCACGCTGCCCTCCCTCGACCCCTCCCTCGACCCCTCCCTCGAGACGGACGTCAGCGAAGTGTCAGGGTCGAAGCGGTCATAGCGCCAGCGTCATGAACGTGCTGTTCGGGTCGCTGACGTACGAACCGAACGGCTCGCACGGCGCGAACCCGGCCGACGCGTAGAGCCTGCGCGCCGGCACGAAGAAGTCCATGCTGCCGGTCTCGAGCGAGACCCGCCCCACCCCGCGCGACCGGGCGTCGTCGAGGACGTGCGCGAGCATCCGCCTCGCGATGCCGGTGCCCCGCAGCGCCGGGTCGGTGCGCATGCTCTTGAGCTCCTCGTGACTCCCGTCGAGCGGTGCCAGGGCCGCCGTGCCGACGAACCTCCCGTCTGCGTGCGCCACCCAGAGGCGTACGCCGTCACCCCGGAGCGCCGCGAGGTCGAGGGCGTGCCGGCTCTCGGGCGGCGCCGTCGGCTCCATGTCGTCGAGGTGCGCCTGCAGGAACTCCGCCAGCGCGGGGTCGGTGAAGTCGGCTCGGGAGATCGTCACGGCCACCGAGCCATCCTCGTCGACGGGTGGGACGGAGACGTCTCGTGTCCCACCTGTCTGGTCCACGTACTGATCGGGCGGCGTGTGGGTACACCTCCGGCGACACGTCCCCACCAGTCGGGAGGAACCCGCATGTCCACAGACGCCATCGTCCTGCTGAAGGACGACCACAAGCGGATCCGCAAGGTGTTCCGCGACTTCCAGGGAGCCGGCGAGGACGCCACCGAGCGCAAGGGCCGGCTCGTGGACACGATGATCGAGCTGCTGACCCAGCACACCTACATCGAGAACGAGGTCATGTACCCGCGGGTCCGCGAGCTGCTGCCCGACCTCGAGGACGACGTGCTCGAGTCCTACGAGGAGCACCACGTCGCCGACGTGCTGGTGATGGAGCTGTCGGGGATGAAGCCGACCGACGAGCGGTTCGACGCTAAGACCACCGTCCTCATCGAGAACGTGACCCACCACATCGAGGAGGAGGAGCAGGACTGGTTCCCGAAGGTGCGCGAGGGCCTCGGGCGCAAGCAGCTGCAGGAGATCGGCGCGGAGATGCTGGAGGCGAAGGAGAAGGCGCCGAAGCGCCCCTCGCAGCCGAGCGCACTCAAGAAGACGGTCGACGCCGTCCTCGACTGACCTCACAGGGTGTGCCGCACCTGGGGAGGGTGCGGGCGTAGACGCGCCGTCCTGCGGGTGCCACGGTGTGCGCATGACGCGGACGCTCGACGTGGACTACCTCGTGGTGGGGGCCGGCGCGATGGGGATGGGGTTCGCGGACACGCTGGTCGACCACGACCCGACCGCGCGGGTGGCGATCGTGGACCGGCGCCACGGCGCGGGCGGTCACTGGCTCGAGGACTACCCGTTCGTCCGGCTCCACCAGGCGTCCAGCTTCTACGGCGTCGCCTCCTCGGTCCTCGCCGGTGGCCGCAGGCAGGACAGCGGCCCGGAGGCGGGGCTGCAGGTCCGCGCGTCGCAGCCGGAGATCGTGCACTACTACGCGCAGCAGGTCGAGCGGATGCGCGCGACCGGCCGCGTCGAGGTGATGACGGGCTGTGACTACCGCGGTGACCGCACGATCGTCTCGCGGATCGCCGGCCGGGAGTGGGTCGTCCCCGACCGATGCCGGATCGTGAACGCCCACTACCTCGCGCCCAGCATCCCGGCGGAGACCTCCGCGCCCTTCGCGGTCGCCGACGACGCCCGCGTCGTGACGGTCAACGACGTCGTGCGGCTCGAGGAGGCGCCGAGCCAGTACGTCGTGGTCGGCTCGGGCAAGACCGCGACCGACGCGTGCGTGTGGCTGCTCGGGCAGGGCGTCGACCCGGGCGCCATCTGCTGGGTGCGCCCGCGCGAGCCGTGGATGCTCAACCGCGCGCTGATCCAGCCCGACCCGGCGGTCTACCTCAACGTGCCCGCGGCGATGTTCGAGGCGGCCGCCGCCTCGTCCACGCTGGACGAGGTCTTCCTCCGGCTGGAGGAGTCGGGCGTGATGCTGCGGATCGACCGGTCGCTCACCCCGACGATGGCCAAGGCGCCGACCCTCGGGCACTGGGAGCTCGAGCTGCTGCGGTCGATCGAGGACGTCGTACGGCATGGGCACCTGGCCGCGGTCTCCCGCGGCCGGCTCGAGTTCCGCGACGGCTCGTCGGTGCAGGTCGCCGACGACGCCGTCGTCGTGCACTGCGCGGCCGACGGGCTGAAGAACCCGCCACTAGTGCCGATCTGGCGCGATGACGACATCACCCTGCAGCCGGTGCGCGCCGGCTTCCCGTGCTTCGGCGCGGCGATCACGGGCTACGTCGAGGCGACGCGTCACGACGACGCGGAGAAGAACCGGCTCTGCCCGCCGTCGCGCTACGGCAACTCGCTCGCCCAGTGGGCCGACATGAACGTCCGCGGTGCCCGCGCCTCGATGGCGTTCGGTGCCGAGCCCGACATCGCCGAGTGGGCCAACACGGTCGCGGTGAACCCGGCACGGATCCCGCCGGACCACCCCGGATCGCAAGCCCTGGACCTCGCGCGCGAGCGGCTGGCCGCCGCCACCGCGCCGGGGATCACGGCCCTCGCCGCGCTGGCGGCGCAGGGCTGACCCGCGCCGGTCACGGTCGCGGGTTGGTCCGCGTCCACGGCCTGCTGTCGCGCTTCTGGCCCATCGCGGCGGCGCAGCGGGGGCACACCTGGCTGACGCGGTCGGCGTCGCGCCCCGTCGCGGGTTGCGCATCGACCCACTGGACGTGCGGGAAGCGGTGGAGACGTGCCCTGCTGAGCGGTACGCCGCACACGGTCTGGTTGGCGCCGCGGAGCCAGGCGTGGACCAGGCCGGCCGGCGCGCGGAAGCCGTCGGGGTCGGTCCACCGGTCCGTGGCGGCGACAGCCGCGTCCGTGGGGCGCATGTCCCGCAGTGCCCCCGCATCGCCTGACCCATGCCGGGTACGGCGTGGGGACACCGACCCACGGAGGTAGAGCCATGAGTGACGCCGACCAGACCCGGCAGGACCCGACCGAGCTGCACGACCAGCCCGACACCGAGGGCGAGCAGCTGCCGAAGCCCGGCGACGACGACTCCGTGACGGGGGAGATGGGCGAGAAGCCCGACCACGGTGAGGAGACGTACGTCGGTCACGACCGGCTGCGTGACCAGGTCGCGGTGATCACCGGCGGCGACTCCGGCATCGGTCGCGCGGTCGCGCTGGCCTTCTCCCGCGAGGGCGCCGACGTGGTCATCGCCTACCTCGACGGCGAGGACGACGACGCGCACGAGACGGCCCGCATCGTCGAGGACGCGGGCAGGCGCGCCCTGCTCGTGCCGACCGACCTCGTCGAGGAGGACGCCTGCCGCGCGCTCGTGGACAAGGCCGTCGAGGAGTTCGGTCGGATCGACATCCTGGTCAACAACGCGGCCTACCAGATGGCGCAGCCCGGCGGCCTGCCCGACATCACCACCGAGCAGCTCGACCGGGTGATGCGGACGAACATCTACGCGATGTTCTGGCTCTGCAAGTACGCCCTGCCGCACCTGCGGCCGGGATCGTCGATCATCAACACCTCGTCGGTGCAGTCGAGCTCGCCGTCACCGGAGCTGCTCGACTACGCGACCACCAA
Organism: Nocardioides potassii; assembly: GCF_021648885.1. GTDB lineage: Bacteria > Actinomycetota > Actinomycetes > Propionibacteriales > Nocardioidaceae > Nocardioides > Nocardioides potassii. The sequence continues at coordinate 155,013 of NZ_JAKJHZ010000001.1, forward strand.
GGCGGGGATCGTGAACTTCACCCGCGGACTGGCGCTGTCGCTCGCCGAGAAGGGCATCCGGGTGAACTCGGTCGCGCCCGGCCCGATCTGGACGCCGCTCATCCCCGCGACGATGCCGCCGGAGAAGGTCGAGGACTTCGGCAAGCAGACCCCGCTCGGGCGCGCCGGGCAGCCCGCCGAGGTCGCGACGGCCTTCGTCTTCCTCGCCTCGCCCGAGTCGAGCTACGTCACCGGTGAGGTGATCGCCGTGACCGGCGGTGGCCCGGTCACCATGTGACCTCCCGTGGTCTCCGACCGGCGCTGTAACGCCGGGTTACGTGCTGTACCGACTGGCATGCATGAGGGGTGGAACAGCACCTAACCCGGCGTTACAGCGGCGTGGAGGCCCGCGCGTAGCCCTCGCGGTACGACGGCCTGGTCGGCGCCCAGCCCGTGGCCCGGAGGCGGGCATTGGACAGCCGCTTGCCGTGCCCGTGCGCCGGGTCCGCAGGCGGCGGGGGAGGCGCACCGAGCCCCTCGGCGAGGTACGACGCCACGTCGCCGAGCTGGGCGGGCTCGTCGTCGGTGCCGAGGTAGACGGCCTCGGGGGTGGACTCCATCGTGAGCAGGTGGACGACCGCCGCGGCGGCGTCCTCGCGGTGGATGCGGTTGGTCCAGCGGTGGGGGTCGTCGATCCGCCCGTCGCGGACCTGGTCGAGCAGCCGCGTGCTCGAGCCGCCGTACAGACCCGAGAGGCGGAGCACCGTGCCGTGCGGGATCCGCGCGTGGAAGGCCTCCTCCGCGGCGACCAGCTGGCGTCCGGGACCGTCGCCGGGCGCGGTGGGTCTGTCCTCGTCGTCGAGCGGCGGGGGCCCGTCGTGGCTCGGCATCACCGCGGTTGACGAGACCAGCACCGCCCGCTCCGGTGGCACCGGCAGTGCATCGAGCGCCCGCGCCATCCCGTCGACGTACGTCGCCCGGTAGGCCTCCTCCGTCCGCGGTCGGGCGGTCAGCGCCACGACGACGAGGCGCGGGCTCACGTCCGACAGGACCGGCGCGCCAGCGGTCAGGTCGACGGAGCGACCGACGAGCGGGGCGGGCACGCGAGCGGCGTCGCGGCGCAGCGCGAGCACGGAGTGGCCGAGGTCGGCGAGGCGCAGGCCGACCGCCGAGCCGAGGTCGCCGGCGCCGACGAGGAGGACGTCAGGGGTCACGCGATGACGGTACGGCCGAGGCGGAAGGACAGTGATGTCAGCAGGGCCGCGCCGGTGCTCGGCGCGGCCCTGGGGCGGATGGTGCGGGACTGAGGACCCACCTCAGCGATGGACGTCCATGCGGCGGATCGCGATCTCCAGCTGGATGTCGTGGTGGAGCCGGTGTCGTCGGCGCGGCGGCAGGTGGTGGGCGAGCAGTCGGTGGAGCTGGACGGAGTGCATCTGCTTCTCTCTCTGTGCGGGACGACCCCGGTGGCCGCCACGAGAAAGATGCCCGGGCCCGCTTGCGGCTCTCTTGTGTCCGACTTGGGGGCGTTCCTCGCCCGGCTACCCGACCACCACGCGGCCCAGGAACTCCTCCACCTCCGCGAAAGTCGGGGCCGACTCCGGGCCGCGTCGGGTCACCTTGATCGCGGCGGCCGCGTTGGCGCGCCGGCAGCCGTCGACCCACGGCGTACCGGCCGCGACCTCGGCCAGCAGCGCGCCGGTGTGGGTGTCGCCCGCGCCGTTGGTGTCGACCGGCGTCTGCGGGAACCCGGCGACGTACGTCGTCTCGCCACCCACGTGCACGGCGCAACCCTCCGGCCCGTCGCGCACGATGGCGACCGCGTCGCCGCGCAGCAGGGGAGCGATCGCGGTCGTCAGCTCGGCGAGGTCGGTCGGCGGCTCCTGCCCGACGGCCCGCAGGATCGCCTCGGCCTCCTCGGCGTTGCTCGACCAGACATCAGTGAGCTCAAGCATGGCCGCGCGCACGTGCTCGCTGAGGCCGGCGAACGCCGCCCCCGGGTCCAGTACGACGACCACGCCGGCGTCGAGCGTCGGCAACCACGCGAGGAGCGGCTCGCCAGTGGCGGCGAGGGCGAGGGAGAAGCCGGTCACACAGACCAGGTCGCCGGCCCGCGGCGCGGACGTGGCGAGCGACTCGACGGAGATCCGGCGCTCCGCGCCGAGCGTCGTGACGAAGGTGCGCTCGGCGCTCGGCTCGACCATCACCACGCAGATGCCGGTGTCGAGGTCGGGCACGGGGTCTGCGGACGCGGCGATGCCCTCCCGGGCGAGGGCCGCGCGGATCAGGTCACCGTGGGGACCCGTGCCGATCGCCCCGGCCTGGACGCACTCCGCGCCGAACCGCGCCGCCGCGACGAGGACCGTCACCGCACCGCCGGCGTAGTCGGTGGCCGAGGTCGCCATGACGTTCTGCCCGCGGGCCGGCAGGTCGGGCACCTCGACGACGACGTCGACCAGCGCCTGGCCGGTGTGGATGACGCGGCTCACCTCGCGAGCACCTCGGCAGTGGTGGCCAGCGTGATCTGGGGCGGGTAGAGGGCCATCACGTCGAGGGCTGAGCGGTGGTTCTCGGGGGTCGAGCCGGCGCAGGCGTCGATGACGACCGTCAGGGTTGCGCCCGCGTCGGCGGCCGCAAGTGCGGTCGAGACGACGCAGCAGTCGGTCGAGACGCCGGCAAGCACGAGGTGCGGCACCGGTCCGGTGACCGCCTCGAGCGCCGGACCCCACTTGCCGAAGGTCGGCACCGAGACGACCTCGGACCCGACGCCCTCCATCTCCGGGACGATCGACAGCAGCGGGTCACCGTCCGGCACGTCGGCGAAGGGCCAGGCCTGCATGTAGGCCGCCCAGCTGCCCCGCGGGTCGGGCGCGGGCACCCAGCGGGTGACGACGGTGCGCTCGCCGGCTGCGGCAGCGAGACGTCGTACGGGCTCCACGATGTCGGGGAACATCGGCGAGCCCCACTGGCTGTCGGGCGAGGCGAAGATCCGCTGCGGGTCGATGACGACGAGCCAGGCGTCGGGATGCATGGCGCCAGCCTGTCAGAACCTCGGCCGGGTCGTCCTCGCCCGCCGGGACGACGTACTTCGTGGCCGAGTCCTACGGTTCAGAGCCAAGATCTCGGCTGACAACCGTTGCGGTCACCGGACATCCGGTGACTCCAGATGAGCGCCCACAGGCGTCAGCGGCCACCGGTCCCCCGACCGGCAGCCGCTGACGAGCACGAGGGAAGGTGGCTACTTCACCTCGGCACGCAGGACGGCGCGCAGCCCGAGGGCCAGCGGGATCCAGAGCCAGACCAGCGTGGTGACGCCGAGCTGCTGCCAGTTCTCGGCGGTCATGCTGTTGTCGAAGAGCCGGGTGATCGCGAAGTTCACGTCCACCCAGGGCTGCAGGTCGCGGAACCATCCCTGGAAGGCGGCCAGCGCCGCGAACGCGCCGGGCAGCACGAGGGAGTAGACGAAGTAGGCGACGACCGCGGCGGGGGAGCTGCGGAAGACCACGCCGAGCATGAAGCCCATCAGCATGCCCAGGATGTTGGCCAGCACGATGTAGCCGAAGGACTGCACGCCGATGTTCCACACCGGGTCGAGACCGGCGATCGCCGCGCCGACCACGTTGCCCACCGCGCCGACGGCGAGCGCGACCACCATCGACACCACGCCGATGGCGAGCGTCACGAGCACCTTGGCCGTGATCACCCGCCCGCGCCACGGCACGAGGGTGTACGTCGTCAGGCCGGTGCGCTGGCTGTACTCGCTCGTGATCGAGAGGATCGCGATGATCGGCAGCACCACCGAGAGCGGCATGCCGATCGCGGTGGAGAAGAACTCCTGGTTGATCACCTCGTCGGGTGCCCACGCGATCACGGCCGCGGAGGCGAGCACCGCGACGATGGCGACGCTGGCCATCAGCCAGAACCCGGCGCGGGTGTCGAACATCTTGCGCAGCTCGACCTTCGCGAGGCGGCTCATCGGGATCGGCCGGACCTCATGGCGGGCCGCGGGCGCGGTGGGCACCTGGGGTACGACGGAGGGGGTCGGGGTCTGGGTGGCGGTGCTCATGCTGCTGCTCCTTCGCGGGCGGTCTCGGCGGTGAGCTGGAGGAACATCTCCTCGAGGCCGGCGCCGTCGGCGGCGCGCAGCTCGCGCAGGACGACGCCGGCACGGTGTGCCGCCTCGCCCACGAGCTCGGGGTCGGCGTCGACGCGCAGGCCGCCGTCGATCGGGGTGGTGACGACCGATGCCTCGTGCAGCGCACGGGCGAGGCGGTCGAGGTGGGAGGGATCGGACGTGCGCACGAGGGTGCCGGCCGACGCGAGCAGCTCGGCCTTGCTGCCCTGGGCCACGATGCGGCCCTGGCCGATGACGACGATGTCGTCGGCGATGACCTCGATCTCGTGGAGCAGGTGCGAGGAGAGCAGCACGGTGCCGCCCTGGTCGGCGAACCCGCGCAGCAGGTCGCGCATCCACCGGATGCCGGCGGGGTCGAGGCCGTTGGCCGGCTCGTCGAGGATGAGGACCTCCGGGTCGCCGATGAGGGCGGTCGCGATCCCGAGGCGCTGGCGCATGCCGAGGGAGTAGTCGCGCACCCGGCGGCCGGCCTCGTCCTCGGTGAGGCCGACGCGGGCGAGGGTCTCGGCGACGCGCGTGCGGGACAGGCCCATCGTCTGCTGGGCGATGGTGAGGATCTCGCGGCCGGTGCGGCCGGCGTGCTGGGCCGAGGCGTCCAGCAGGACGCCGACCTCGAGGCCGGGGTTGACGAGCTCGCGGTAGTCGCGGCCGGTGACGGTGACCCGGCCGGAGGTGGCGCGGGTGAGGCCGACCATGACGCGCATGGTGGTGGACTTGCCGGCGCCGTTGGGGCCGAGGAAGCCGGTGACCCGGCCCGTCGCGGCCGTGAACGACACGTGGTCGACGGCCGTGAAGGAGCCGTACTGCTTGGTGAGGGACTCGACGCTGATCATGCGTCGAGCCTCGCGGGGGCGGGCACCCGCGCACATCGGGGAAGGTGCCGAGTCGTCCCCCGAGACCGACCCTGAGAAGACCCCGGGGCCGGCCGTACGACGGCGGGTGCGCACCGGTGCGGGCCGGCTTGGGGCGGTCCGGGGAGAATGGTCCCGTGAGCAAGCCCACCGAGCAGCGTCCGCCTCAGGTCACCCTGGCGTCGGGGATCGTCGTGTTCTCGTCGGTCGTGGTGCTGCTCACCGTCTGGGACCGGCTCTCGACCCTGCGCTCGCTCGACACCCAGGAGGCGATCAGGGACGCGTTGGCGCAGCCCCCGTTCTCGGGCTTCGGCCTCGACGTGCAGTCGGCGTCGGACCTGCTCCGGTGGGTCATGGCCGCGGTCGCGGTGGCAGCGTGCGCGACCGCCATCCTCGGGTGGTACGTCCGCAAGCCGGACCGGTCCGCGCGCCTCGGCCTGTCGATCTTCGCGGTGCCGGTGTTCGTCGGCGGCCTCACGGTCGGCGGCCTGGCCGGCTCGTTCGTCGCCGCCGGCGCCGCCATGCTGTGGCTCTCGCCCGGTCGGGAATGGTTCGCCACCGGGAGGTGGACGCCCCCGGACCCGCGGTCCGAGTCCTCGACCCGCGACGTCGCCCCGCGTCGTACGCCGTTCCCCTCGGCGCCGCCGCAGCAGCGACCGGCCACCCAGCTGCCGCCGCACCCGCACCACCCGACCCACGCGCCGCACGCGCCGGGGTGGCAGCCCCAACGGCACGACCTCCACCGGGCAGGGCCCCACTCCAGGCCTGCCGCGATGGTGGCGGCGTTCGTCATCACCGTCGTGATGGCCGGCGGGCTCCTCACGATGTCGCTGCTCTGGGTGGCGATCGCCGGACTCTCGCCGGAGTTCCTGCGCAGCGTGATGGCGCAGCAGCCCGAGCTCTTCGACGAGGGCGTCGGCTTCGAGCAGGTGCGCGACACCGTGCTCGCCTTCGCCAGCGGGTTCATCGTCTGGTGCCTCGCCGCCCTCGTCCTCGCCGGCTTCGCGATGGCGCGCCGCGACTGGGCGCGGCGCGGCCTGACGGCGATCGCCGCGCTGAGCGCCGTCGGGTGCCTGTTCTTCGTCCTCGACACCGTGCTCGTCGTCCTCCCCGCGATGGCCGCGGTGGCGACGGTCGTCTGCCTGCGACGGGTCGAGGTCCGCCGCTGGTTCGAGCTCGGGTCGCGCTGAGCCTGCTCACCGGTCCGGGGTTGCCCGACATGGTGGAATACGCCCATGAGCAACGAGGACCCGGGTCCGACGCACACGCCCTACGGCCAGCCGTCCGGGCAGCCGGACCCCTACGGCCAACCGCCCTCGGGCGAGCCGTACCCCTACGGCCAGCAGCAGTACGGCCAGTACGGCCAGTACGGCCAGTACGGCCAGCCGGCCGTCGACCGCCGTCCCGGCACCGTGACCGCGGCGGCCTGGATCACCATCGTCTTCTCCGCGATCGTCGCTGCGATCTTCGGCTTCACCACGCTCGCGCTGGTCGTGGCCCGCGACCAGGTGATCACCGAGATGGAGCGCGTGCCGGAGTTCCAGGACGCGAACATCGACGCGGACGCCGCGGTCGGGGTGCTGGTCGCGGTGATGCTAGGCCTCGTGGTGTGGTCGGTGATCGCGATCGTGCTCGCGGTCTTCGTGATGAAGCGCTCCAACGTCGCGCGCATCCTCCTGGTCATCTCGGCCAGCGTGACCGCCCTGCTGTCGCTGCTCGGGATCACCGGGGGCGTCACGATCGTGACCCTCATCGCCGCCATCGCGACGATCGTGATGCTCTTCGCCGGCGGCGCCGGCGCGTGGTTCAACGGCACGGGCGGCAGCTACGCGCAGCAGTACCCGAGCCCGGGCCAGTACGGCGCCCCGAATCCGTACGGCGCCCCCTACGGGCAGGCGCCGTCGGGCCCGCAGTACCCGACCTCGTCCACCAGCCCGTCCGGCGACAACACTTACGGCCAGTCGGACCCCTACGGCCAGCAGCAGCCCCCGCCGAGCCAGAATCCCTACGGCCAGACGGACCCCTACGGCCAGCAGCCGCCGCCGAGCGAGAACCCCTACGGCCAGCCGCCCGCGGACGGCCAGGGCGGGTCGGAGCACCCGCCGAAGGACTACCCCGGGCGCTAGGCCCGGGTCCTACCGGCGGAGGTCCGCCGCGGCGAGGCGGCGTACGCCCTCCGCGATGACGTCGGGCTGCTTGCAGAAGGCCCAGCGCACCAGCTGCCGCCCGGCCTCGGCGTCGTCGTAGAACCCTTGCGTCGGGATGGCCACGACCCCCGCTCGCTCCGGCAGGGCGAGGCAGAGCTCGCGGCCGTCGGTCCAGCCGAGGTGCGACACGTCGGTCGTCGCGAAGTAGGTGCCCTCCGGCACCCGCGGCTCGAGCCCGGCCGCTGCGAGCCCGTCGCACAGCAGGTCCCGCCGGGTCTGCAGGTCACGGGCGAGCTCTGCGGGCCAGTCAGGCTCGTGGTCGAGGGCGTGCGCGACGGCCGGCTGAAGCGGTGCGCCGGAGGTGAAGGTCAGCCACTGCTTCGCGGCGAGCACGGCCTGCACCAGCGGTGCCGGACCGGTGGCCCAGCCGACCTTCCAGCCGGTGAACGAGTACGACTTGCCGACGCTCGACAGGGTCAGGGTCCGCTCCCACATGCCGGGGAGCATGGCCATCGGGACGTGCTCGCGGCCGTCGAAGACGAGGTGCTCGTAGACCTCGTCGGTCACCACGAGGACGTCGTGCTCGATGGCGAGGTCGGCGACCAGCTGGAGCTCCTCGCGCGTCAGGACGGTGCCCGTCGGGTTGTGGGGCGTGTTGAGCAGGACCAGCTTGGTGCGGTCGGTGATGGCGGCCCTGAGCTCGTCGGGATCGGGGCGGAACTCGGGTGCGCGGAGCGTGACCGCGCGCCGCTTCGCGCCGCACATGTCGAGCATGGCCGTGTACGAGTCGTAGTAGGGCTCGAGCACGACGACCTCGTCGCCGGGGTCGACCAGGCCGAGGAGCGCGCCGGCGATGGCCTCGGTGCAGCCGGTGGTGACGACGACCTCCCGGTCGGGGTCCACCTCGAGGCCGTAGTAACGCTGCTGGTGCCGGGCGATCGCGGCCCGCAGCGCCGGGATCCCGATGCCCGGGGCGTACTGGTTCGCGCCACGCTCCAGCGCCGCCTCCGCGGCCGCGACCACCGATCGGGGCCCGTCCGCGTCCGGGAAGCCCTGGCCCAGGTTGAGCGCGCCGGTCTGCACGGCCAGCGCCGACATCTCGCTGAAGATCGTCGGCGGGATGTGGGCGAGTCGGCGGGACAGCGGCGTGGGCACGCGCCCACGCTAGCGACCGACGTGGCTAGGGTCGGCTGCGTGACCACTCCTGACGCCGCTCTCGCCGCCGACATCGACGCCACCTGCCGCCTGACCGGCGAGTTCACGCTCCGCTCGGGCCAGGTCGCCGACACCTACTTCGACAAGTACCTCTTCGAGGCCCGACCGGCGCTGCTCGACCGCGTGGCGGCGCAGATGGTCGACCTCCTGCCGGAGGGCACCGAGCTGCTCGGCGGGCTCGAGCTCGGCGGCATCCCGATCGCGACGATGGTCAGCTCCCGCACGGGCCTGCCGGCGCTCTTCGTGCGCAAGAAGGCCAAGGAGTACGGCACCGCCAAGCTCGCCGAGGGCCCGGACGTGTCCGGTCGCCGGGTCACGATCATCGAGGACGTCATCACCACCGGCGGGGCCGTGCGGGACGCCACCAACGCGCTGCGCGAGCTCGGCGCCATCGTCGAGGTGGTGGTCTGCGCCATCGACCGGTCGCCCGCCGACGAGAACCCGCTCGCCGACGTCGGGCTGGAGGTCCGCTCGGTCCTCACCCGCGCCGAGCTGGACGCCGCGTCCGCCGGCTGAGCGACGTACGCCGTTCAGTCCAGGTCGCGACCGGTGATGTCCCGGTCGGGCCCACCGTCGTGGTCGCCGACCTCCGCGCCCGCCGCGTCGGTGCGGCGGTGGCGCCACCACTCGATGGCGATCGGGATGAGGGAGAAGGCGACGATGACGATGACGAGCTTGTCGATGCTCTCACCGAGCGTCGGGAACGCGTCGCCGAGGAAGTAGCCGAGCAGCATGATCGACATGACCCACAGCACGGCGCCGACGAGGCTCCACACGAAGAAGCGCGCCCGCTCCATCCGCGTGACGCCGGCGACCACGGTGATGTAGGTCCGCACGAACGGCACGAAGCGCCCGATCACGAGCGCCTTGTTGCCGTGGCGGTCGAAGAACGCGGTCGTCTGGTCGAAGTACTTGCGCTTGATGATCCGGCCGTCGCGCTCGTAGAGCGGCTGCCCGATCTTGCGGCCGATCTCGTAGCCCACGACGTTGCCGAGGAAGGCGCCCGCGATCAGCGCGACCATCGCGATGAGCAGCTCCACGAAGGGTGGTCCGGGGAACAGGTCCAGCTGCCCGGTGACGATGAAGAGGCCGAGCGCGAAGAGGAGCGTGTCGCCGGGGAGGATCGGGAAGAACAGGCCGCACTCGACGAAGACGATGAGCAGGCTGATCCAGAACAGCTCGGTGCCGAACCGGTCGAGCAGGTAGTTCGGATCCATCCAGTCGATGCCCAGCAGCAGCGGCGTGACTGCGAGGTCGGGCAGGCTGGAGACGGCGGGGAGGCTCACGCGCGTCACCCTAACCAGCAGTCCTTAATGTTCTGGCATGCGCGAGGAGCCCCACGACGAGCCGCACGAGGAGTCGCGGGCGCCGTACGACCCCATGCCGCACGGGCGCGCCGAGGTCGGCGTCGGACCGTGGGAGGGGCCGTGGCCCGAGGGCGACCGGTGGGACCCGGACCTGCTCCGGGACGGTGACCGCCGCAACGTCGTCGACCGCTACCGCTACTGGACGCTCGAGGCGATCGTGGCGGACCTCGACACCCGCCGCCACGGCTTCCACGTGGCGATCGAGAACTGGCAGCACGACTTCAACATCGGCACGATCGTGCGGACCGCCAACGCGTTCCTGGCCGCCGAGGTCCACATCGTCGGCAACCGGCGCTGGAACCGTCGCGGCGCGATGGTGACCGACCGCTACCAGCACGTCCGGCACCACGCGGACGCCGCGAGCCTGGCGTCGTACCTGCACGGACTGGCGACTCCGGTCCGGCTGCTCGGGATCGACAACCTCCCGGGCTCGCTGCACCTCGAGACGATGCGGCTCCCGCGCGACGTGTGCTTCCTCTTCGGCCAGGAAGGTCCCGGTCTGTCGGAGCAGGCCCGCGAGGTCTGCGACGGCACCTTCTCGATCGCGCAGTTCGGCTCGACCCGCTCGATCAACGCCAGCTCGGCGGCCGCGATCGCGATGCACGGCTGGGTGCGGGAGCACGCCGACCTCGCGGGTGACGACGCCTGGCGGGGATGACCGCGAGGACCCGGTTGCGCAACGGCCCGGGGCGTCCCCACACGGTCCCGGACCGCTGCGCAGGCTCAGCAGGCGTGCTGCCGGCCCTCGCAAACCTAGGTCGCGGGTCCTGGAGGTTCTTCATCCGTGGGGGTGCAGTTGGCCTCCCCCGCCCACGCCCCCTTCACACGGAGCTCCGCGCCCGGATCTCCGCACCCGGTGGAACGGAGCCGGACGCTCGTCGGTTGTCACGTGGTGAGACGGAATCCGGCGGCTGAAGCGACTGGCGGGTAGCCACTAGGGTTTGAGGCGCCAATTGGAACGTTCCCGAGGAGAACCCCGATGCCCATCGCCACCCCCGAGGTCTACGCGCAGATGCTGGACGCCGCGAAGGAGAAGTCCTTCGCCTACCCGGCCATCAACGTCTCGTCGTCCCAGACCCTCAACGCCGCGCTGCAGGGGTTCGCCGACGCCGGATCCGACGGGATCATCCAGGTCTCGACCGGTGGCGCGGAGTACCTCTCCGGCCCCACGGTCAAGGACATGGTGACCGGCTCGGTCGCCTTCGCCGCGTACGCCGCCGAGGTGGCGAAGAACTACCCGGTCAACATCGCGCTGCACACCGACCACTGCCCGAAGGACAAGCTCGACGGCTTCGTCCGCCCGCTGCTGGAGATCTCCGCCGAGCGCGTCGCGCGCGGCGAGGCGCCCCTCTTCCAGTCGCACATGTGGGACGGCTCGGCCGTGCCGATGGACGAGAACCTCCAGATCGCCGAGGAGCTGCTCGCGAAGTGCGCGGCGGCCCACATCATCCTCGAGATCGAGGTCGGCGTGGTCGGCGGCGAGGAGGACGGCGTCGCCAACGAGATCAACGACCAGCTCTACACGACGCCCGAGGACGCCATCGCCACCATCAAGGCGCTCGGCTCCGGCGAGCGCGGTCGCTACATGACGGCGCTGACCTTCGGCAACGTCCACGGCGTCTACAAGCCGGGCAACGTCAAGCTCCGCCCGGAGATCCTCAAGTTCGCGCAGGAGGCCGCCGCCTCCGAGCTCGGCCTCGGCGCCGACGCGCGTCCGTTCGACCTGGTCTTCCACGGCGGATCGGGCTCGACCGCGCAGGAGATCAGCGACGCCGTCGACTTCGGCGTCGTGAAGATGAACGTCGACACCGACACCCAGTACGCCTTCACCCGCCCGGTCGCGGCCCACATGTTCGCCAACTACGACGGCGTGCTGAAGGTCGACGGCGAGGTCGGCAACAAGAAGCAGTACGACCCCCGCGCCTGGGGCAAGGCCGCCGAGGCCGGCATGGCCGCCCGCATCGTCGAGGCCTGCCAGAACCTCCGCTCGGCCGGGACCACCCTCTCGAGCTGATCGCCGTGTGAGCGGTGCGTGAGGGGGGGTTCCGGCGACTCGGAATCCCCTCACGCACCGCCCGCGCCTCAGTGTGCGGCCGGCGGCGCCGGTTCGGCGGGTGCGGCGCCGAAGTGGCCGGGGCGCTCGAAGAAGACGACCGCCACCAGACCGACCAGCAGCACCGCCGGCAGCAGGAACATCGCCTGCGACATCGCGGTGCTGAAGGCGCCGTGGACGGCGTCGGGGAGCGTGCCGCCCAGCGAGGCCTCGCTCGTTCCGCCACCACCGCCGAGGCCGTTGGCGGCGAGCCGGCTGTCGATGAGAACGGCGATCGCCGCGGCGCCGACGACGGAGCCGACCTGGCGGTTGGCGTTGTAGATGCCGGAGCCCGCGCCCGCCTGGTGCAGCGGGAGGTTGCGGTTGGCCGTCGTGGTCAGCGGAGCCCAGACGAACGAGCTGCCGATGCCGAGCAGCGCCATCGCGCCGAGGACCTGCCACAGCGGCGTGTCGGGACCGATGGCCGAGGCGAGCAGCACCAGCGACACCGCGACCCCGGCCAGCCCCGCCCCGGCCAGGATGCGGGGGTGCACCCGGTCGGTGAGCTTGCCGGCGAGGGGTGCCAGCACGATCGACATCACCGCCATCGGCGCGAACAGCAGTCCGGCCTGGGTCGGGGAGTCACCCCGCACGAGCTGCGCCCAGAGCATCAACGGGAACCCCATCGACGCGAACACGAACCCGACGCTCGCGATGGCGACGTTGGCGAGCGAGAAGTTGCGGTCCCGGAACAGCGGGAGGGGCATCAGCGGCTCGCGCGTGTTCTTCGCCTGCCACCAGACGAAGACGGCGCCGACGACGAGACCGCCCAGGATCATCGCGATGATCGTGCCGTTCCAGTCGAGCGCGTGGCCCTCCTGAATGCCGAAGACCAGCAGCAGGAGCGCGACCCCGCTCAGCGCGACGCCGAGCCAGTCGAAGGAGTGCTCGTGGACCCCGAGGTCCGGCACGAGGCGCCACGCCAGCCACAGCCCGACGACGCCGATGGGGATGTTGATGAAGAAGATCCACTCCCAGCCGGCCGCGTCGACGAGGACGCCGCCGAGGAGCGGGCCGACCAGCGTGGCGACGCCCGCGGTGGCTCCCCACAGGCTCATCGCCGAGCCGCGGCTCTCCCGCGGGAAGATCCGGGTGATGACTGCCATCGTCTGCGGGGCGACCGCCGCGGCCCCGAAGCCCTGCAGCACGCGGGCCGCGACCAGCATCCAGATGCTCGTCGACAGGGCGAAGGACAGGCCGCACCACAGGGAGGCGACGGTGAACACGACGAGCCCGCCGAGGTACATCCGCTTCGGGCCGATCCGGTCGCCCAGCCGTCCGGTGATGAGGATGGGCACGGCGTAGGCCAGGAGGTAGGCACTGGTCACCCAGATCACGTCGTTGACCGTCGCGCCGTGAGGGGCGTAGGTCTCGAGGATCGCCGGCGTCGCCACCGACACGATGGTCATGTCGACCAGGATCATGAAGAAGCCGACGCACAGGGCGCCGAGGGCCGCCCAGGGGCGGACCTCCGAGCCGGTGGTCGGGGCGGGGCTCTGGATTGCGGTCACGAACCCAGTGAACACCCGCCGTCCGACATCGATTCCGCCGGAGCGCTCCTACGCGCTCGATGGTCGAGGGGGGCGGGGGGCCGCAGCCCCCCCCCCCCCCCCCCCCCCCCAGCGGTGGCTCAGCGCGCCGGCGCGTTGCCCGGGACGTCGTCCGGGTCGCCGTAGGGCTCGTCGTGCGCCCCGTGCTGCGCGAGGTCCTTCTGCACGCGCGGGTCGTCCGCGTCGGCGAAGTAGTCGAACGGGACGGTCTCGTCGCTGCCGTTGGAGACCTTGACGGCGTTGAGGATCGCGCTCAGCACGACCGCGATCACGAGGTTGATGACGAAGGCGGTCATCGCGATGTAGCCCATCTGGTCGAGCCCGGGGACCAGCGCGAGCGAGCCGCCGAAGTGCTTGCCGGTCACCGGGTTGATGACCTGGTAGGCCTCGACGGTGCCGTAGACCATGCTGACCGCCCAGCCCGCGAGCAGGGCCCACCGGTGGAACCACCGGGTGAAGAGGCTGAACACCACGGCCGGGAAGGTCTGGAGGATCCAGATCCCGCCCAGCAGCTGGAAGTTGATGGCGTTCTGCTTGTCCAGGGTGAGCACGAAGACCAGCGCGAAGGCCTTCACGAGCAGCGACATGAGCTTGGAGACCTTGGCCTCCTGCTTCGGCGTCGCGTCGGGCTTGAGCCACTCCTTGTAGATGTTGCGGCTGAAGGTGTTGGCCGCGGCGATCGACATGATCGCGGCCGGCACGAGCGCGCCAATCGCGATGGCGGCGAAGGCGACGCCGGCGAACCACGCCGGGAACATGTCCTCGAACAGCTGCGGGATGACCAGCTGCGCATTGGGCTGGCCGTCCAGGCCGATCGGCTGCGTGCCCGCGGCGATCGCGACCCAGCCGAGCAGGGCGAGCAGCCCGAGGACGAAGGAGTACGCCGGCAGGATCGCGGCGTTGCGGCGGATCGTGTTGCGGCTGCTCGACGAGAGCGACGCGGTGACCGAGTGGGGGTACATGAACAGCGCCATCGCCGAGCCGAGGGCGAGGGTGGCGTACGCCCAGCCGGCTCCCACGCCGGGCAGGAACGCACCCGTCGGCTTGCCGGTGGCCTCGTTGACCGTCGTCATCTTCTCCTGCGCGGAGCCGAAGATGTTGTCCCAGCCGCCGACCTGACCGGGCAGGTAGATCACCGCGACGATGATGACGAGGTAGATCAGGATGTCCTTCACGAAGGCGATCACCGCCGGGGCCCGCAGCCCGCTGGAGTAGGTGAAGGCCGCGAGGACGGCGAAGGCGATGAACAGCGGTGCGTCCTTGGCGATGATGTTGTCGCCACCGCCGACGCCGGCCACCTCGAGCACGGCCTGGATGCCGACCAGCTGCAGGGCGATGTAGGGCATCGTGGCCACGAAGCCCGTCACCGCGACCGCGAGCGAGAGCCCGCGGCTGTCGTACCGCCCCCGGACGAAGTCCGCGGTCGTGACGTAGCCATGACGGTGGCTGACCGACCACAGGCGAGCCATGAAGATGAAGATGATCGGGTAGAGCACGATCGTGTAGGGCACGGCGAAGAAGCCGGCGACGGCGCCGGTGGCGAACATGGCCGCCGGTACGGCGACGAAGGTGTAGGCCGTGTAGAGGTCGCCGCCCAGCAGGAACCACGTGATCCACGTGCCGAACCTGCGACCGCCGAGGCCCCACTCGTCGAGCGACTCGAGCGACTCCCCGCGCTGGAAGCGCGAGGCCATGAAGCCGGCCACCGAGACGAGGAGGAAGAGGGCGATCAGCACGCCCAGGGCGACTCCGTTGATGCCGCCGTCGGCGGCCATCACGCTCAGGTGCGGGGTCATCGGTCCTCACCCGCCGGACGCGACCCCTTGCCGCGCGCCGAGAGCGTCAGGCGGTAGGCCGTCCACGTGAGTGCGGAGCAGATGAAGACCCAGAGGAACTGGTACCAGAAGAAGAACGGGAAGCCGAAGAGCTCCGGGTCCGCCTTGGCATAGCTCGGCACCCACAGGAGCGCGACGATTGGGATCATGAGCAGGACGGCGGCGATGGCCATCTTGGTCTTGTCGGTGGGTGGCGGCCCCTGGTCGGGGCGCGTCTGCTGAGGTGGGTTCCCGGAATTCACCTCCGGCACCTTACTCGCGACGTGAGCACCGTCACCCTCCCCACGGGCGGGGGCGACGGACGGTCAGTTCGGCGCGACGAACGGTCGGACGGGGCCTGAGCAGGCTCAGAGCAGCGCGTCGGCCGCGGCGGGGCTCGAGTCGCGAAGGAAGGTCGAGCAGCGCTCCCACTCGTCGGTCTCGCCGATCGCACGGGCGGCGAGCGCGAGGAGGGCGAGCGAGCGCAGGAAGCCGCGGTTGGGCTCGTGCTCCCACGGCACGGGGCCGTGGCCCTTCCACCCGTTGCGGCGCAGCATGTCGAGCGAGCGGTGGTAGCCGACGCGGGCATAGGCGTAGACCGTGACGTCGTCCGCGCCAGCGTCCCGGGCCTGCTGCGCCAGCGCCGCCCAGGCGGCCGGCGACGCCGGGTGACGTCGTACGACGGCTGCCGGTGCGTCGCCTCCGGCGAGCTCGGCGTCGGCCGGGTCCGCGGGCAGGTGGGTGGGGGGAGGGCCGGCCATCAGGTCGCCGAACTGGGTCATGCCCCCCAGCCTAGGAGGCGGCGACCGTCCGACAGACTGCGGCCATGGGCGAGACGTTCACGACCGAGATCCAGGCCCGCTACCGCGACATCAACCTCGCCGGCCACGTCGACAACGTCGAGGCGGTGCGCGTGCTCGACGAGGCGCGCTACGAGTTCCTGCGGTTCGCGCACCTGCCCGGCCTGCCCGACGGCGCGACCGGCCTGTTGCACGGCGTCGATGCGGGAGTGTCCGAGCTGGTGGCCTCGCAGAACATCGAGTACCACGCCGAGATGCGGTTCGTGCCCTACCAGCCGTTCGTCGCCGCGCTCTGGGTCTCCCGGATCGGCCGGTCGTCCTTCACCGTCTCTGCCGAGCTGCGGGTCGAGGCCGGCGGCGGCCCGGCCGCGGTGTGGGAGTGCGTCAACGTGCTCTGGGACCACCACGCCCAGTCCGCGTGGACGATCAGCGACTCCGTCCGCGCGGATCTCGGCCGCTACCTCGGCGAGCCGGTCAGCTTCCGCCGCTGACCGGCCCGCCGGTGGCCGTCAGGAGACGACGGCGCAGATCACGTCGATGACGAGGGTGTCCGCAGTGTTGTCGTAGTTGTAGGCGTAGGCCGTCGCCTTCGTGGCGCTCAGGTCGATGTCCACCGCCGTGCCGTCGTAGGAGTTGGCCAGCTCCGCAGCAGCGCTCAGCACCTTCTTGCCGGCGGGGCAGGACCCGGTGACCTCGCCGCCGCTGTCCGGCGCGACTCCAGCGGTCGCCGTCACGATCTGGTAGCCGGAGACGCCCGGTGCGCCGGGTGCGCCGACGGCTCCCGGGGCACCGGCCGGGCCGGTGGCGCCCTGAAGGGCACTCACGGTGGACGACTTGAGGTCCTTGGTGGTGAGGGAGCCGTTCTTGATGTCCTTCGTCGTGATCGAGTTGTCCTTGATCTGCTTTCCGGTGATCACCAGGGCGGCGGTGGCCCCGCTGGTCGCCGAGGCGAACACGAGCGCGCCGGCGATGGCGATGGTGGGAAGGCCGCGGCGCGCGGTGGACAGCGTGGTGCGAAGCATGGGTTTCCTCCGTTGGTCGGTCGAGCCCGAAGCACACCAATCCGGGATGGACGGCCACCATCCCCGGTTCTGGCTACGACCGATACGGCTCAGGCACCCAGCAGCCGTCGTACCCTTTCCGGCCCGAGCGCGAGGACGAGCGTGGGCAGGCGCGGGCCGCGGTCCGCGGAGACGAGCAGGTTGTAGAGGAGCCGGAAGAAGTCCTTCTGGTCGGCCTTCACCTGGTCGGTCGGGGCGTCCTCGAAGCCGAGGCCGCGAGCCACCTTGGGCACGCCGTAGACGACCGCGGTGACCTCGTCGAGGTCCGGCTCGGCCGGCAGGCGGTCGAGGAAGATCCGCAGCCAGAGCTCCTCGTCCTCGCTCAGCGACGCGAGCCGGTCGGTGTCGGGCGACTCCCGGACGGTCGTGCGCTCCTCCAGCGGCACGTGCTCGGCGGTCCACTGCATCGCCTTGGTCAGCCGCGGCTCCAGGTCCTCGACCGACTCGTGGGGGTAGCCCGAGGACTCCACGATCCGGGAGATCTGCGCAGCGGCTCCGCTCGTGACGTCGGCGACCGAGGACAGCAGCCGGAAGGGGACGGGCACGGCCGGCGAGGGGAGGCGCCCGGCGGTCGCGGTCTCGGCGGCGCGGTGCCAGGCCAGGGTCGCCACGTCGGACTTCTCCGGGTCGGCGGCCTTGCGGCCCAGGGCGTCCCACTCGTCGTAGAGCCGCACCACGGTCGGGCCGAAGTCGATGTCGAAGGCCTGGGTGGGGGCACGACGGACGTAGAGCCAGCGCAGCATCGGTGGCTCGAGGATGCGCAGCGCGTCGGTCGCGGTGGGGACGCCACCGGCGGACGACGACATCTTCTGCACGCCGGCGAAGCCGACGAAGGCGTAGATGACGCGGGCGGGGGCACGCCAGTCGAAGATCGACGGCGCGATCTCGGTGCCGACGGTGTAGGACGACCCGGGCGTCATGTGGTCGCGCCCGGCCGGCTCGAAGTTCACCGACTCGTAGGCCCACCGCATCGGCCAGTCGACCTTCCAGACGAGCTTGCCGTCGGTGTCGGTGGACAGGTCGGTCGTGCCCTCGAAGCCGCACGACGAGCAGGTGTAGCTCAGCGTCGTCGTCGCGTCGTCGTACGCCGTCGTGGTGACCGTGTCGCGTCCGCACTGGCGGCAGTAGGGGCGGTAGGGGAAGCGGGAGATCGCGTCGCCACCGGTGGGGGTGTCGTCGTCCTCGTTGGCGACGGAGTCGGCGAGGTCGGCCGCCTCCTGCGCCGAGGCGTCCTCGGCGGGGGCGACCTTCTTGGTGCGGTGCTTGGCCAGGACGGCCTCGATCTCGTCGCGGCGCGAGACGGCGAGGAGCACCTGGTCGCGGTAGGCGCCCGAGGTGTACATCTCGGTCTGGGAGACCTCCTCCATCTCGACGCCGAGCTCGCGGAGCGACTCCTGCAGCGGGGCCTTGAAGTGCTCGGCCCAGCTGGTGTGGCACTCCCACGGGTCGGGCACGGCCGTGAGCGGGCGGCCGATGTGCTCGGCCCACTCCGCGGGCACACCCGCCGGAACCTTGCGGAAGCGGTCGAAGTCGTCCCACGAGTGCAGGTGGCGCACGGGGACGCCCCGGCGGCGGAGCTCCTCGGCGACGAAGTGCGGGGTGATGAACTCGCGCAGGTTGCCGAGGTGGATCGGCCCGCTCGGCGAGGCACCCGAGGCGACGGTCACCAGGTTGCCCTCGCCCGCGTGGCGTACGGCGTCGTCCGCCGCGCGCGTGACCCAGTCGACGGGGTCGCCCTTGCTCTTCTGTCCGCCTCGTGCCATGCCGCAAGGCTATCGGTGGCGCTGCTCGTGGAGAGGGCCGGTCCGCGACGGGCGGGAGGGCGGTGGTGGGCGTCGGAGCCGTCCCCCGCGGCGGCTCCGACGCAGTGCCCCCGGAGGAGCAGGTCGGCCGCACACCCCCGCACGCGACCGACCGAGGAGAGTATGGAGTGGCCGGAGCCTGCCACGCGGGTCGCGAGTGCCGTTGGCACTAAACTGCCACCATGGCAGGAGACCCCTCGTCGGTGATGGCGGCCCTCGGCCTCGACCGGTCCACCGAGCACCTGTACTTCCGGCTGGTCCCCGTGTCCGGTCACACGCTCACCGGCGTCGCCCAGCTCGTCCAGACGGCGCCCGACCGGCTCCTGCGCGAGCTCGCGCCGCTCGTCGACCGCGGGCTGGTGGCGCTGGTGGAGGACCGGGTGGTCGTCCCGCCGCTGGCGGACGCCCTCTCGGCCCTGGTCCTGGAGGAGGCACGTCGGGCCGCCGCGTCGGCCACGCGGCTGGCCGAGCTGTCCAGCGCGGTGCCGCACCTGGTCGCGTCAGCGACCCGTCCGGACCGGCAGCACCTCAGCGAGGTCCACCCGCTCGACGGAGAGCTCAGCTCGGGCGGCAACCCGCTGGAGCTGTTGCAGCTGATGCTCCGCACCAGCCGGGGCGACATGCTGTGGCTCCGGCCGGACGCCTGGGCGATGCCGCGCGAGTCCGCGGTGACGGAGCTCCTCGCGGAGGCCATCGCCAGCGGACGCCGGTCCCGGGCCATCTACCCGGTGCGCGCGCTCACCGAGGCGCCCGATGCCCTGCGGGCGCGGGCGCGCCTGGGCGAGGAGGTGCGGGTGATGTCGGAGGTCCGCACCCGCATGTTCGTCTTCGGCGACGCCCATGCCGTCCTCCCCGAGCCGCTCGGCTTCGCCGACGAACCCCGCGTGCACGTCCGCCAGCGCTCGATCGTCGCCGCTCTCACCATGTGGTTCGAGTCGATGTGGGAGCGAGCCGCGCCGGTGCCCGAGCTGGAGGACGGTGACATCGACCTCGACGGCCGGCGGTTCCTGCTCGACCAGATGATGGCGGGGGCGACCGACGAGGTGATCGCCCGCAAGCTCGGCATCGGCCTGCGCACCGTGCGCCGGCGGGTGGCGTCGTTGATGATCGAGCTCGGGGTCGACACGCGCTTCCAGGCCGGCGTCGAGGCGGTCCGCCGCGGCTGGCTCTGACTCCTACAACCGGATGGTCCCCATCTACCGGGTCGTGGAGCACGGTCTGGGACAGCCCACGTGATGGGGACCACCGCGCAGTGCGCGGGTCAGGGCAGGATCATGGAGTACGCCGCCGGCTCGAGGCGCCAGCTGCGGCTGCGCTCGGGGCCCTCGATCTCGCCGTCGGCCGAGAGGTAGAACTCCCCCCCGCTCACCTTGACGGTCCTCCCGCGCATCGACACCACGTCGTCGCGCTCCTCGTGCTCGGCCTTGCGCAGCTTGGCGACGTAGCCCAGCTTGGCCAGCGGCTTGACCGCGCGGCTGATCATCACGTCGAGCCGGCCGTCCTCGGTGTCGGCCTCGGGGTTGAGCTCGGTGCCACCGCCGACGTTGCCGCCGTTGCCGATCGCGACCATCAGGACGGGGCGGTCGACGTCCTGGACGACCTCGCCGTCGATCTCGACGCGCAGGCGCCAGTTGGGCGGGTTGAACGCCGACAGCGCGGCGCCGATCGGGTAGCCGAGCTTGCCGAGGTTGACCTTGCCGACCCCGATCGCGCCGAGGCGGGTCTTCCACTTCGCACCCTTGCGGCTCGCCTGCGCTCCGGTGCCGACGTGGACGTTGTTGACCACGACGCTGCCGGTCTCGTCGACGATGAGGTCGACCTTGCGCGCCTCGCCGGTCAGCACCAGGCGCGCCGCGTCTTCGATCTCGAGGGGGATGTCGTTGCTGCGCGCGAAGTCGTTGCCGGTGCCCATCGGCAGCAGGGCGAGGGTCGACTCCGCGAGCTCGTGGCGCTTGTAGAGCGCGGTGACGACCGCGTGCATGCTCCCGTCGCCGCCGGCCACCACGACCGTACGGCCGCCGGCGCGGTGGAGCACGCCGTCGAGCTCGCCGGGGTTGGAGGTCTTGGCGACCTCGACGGACGCCTCCTCGCGGAGGACCGCCAGCGCCTCGGCGAGACGTTCCTCGTCGGCCGTGCCGGCGTCGGCGTTGGTGATCACCAGCAGCGAGCGCACGTCGGGAGACTAGCGGACCGGTGTCCGCGCCGATTCCTCCCTGGGAGGGGCAGGGTCCGGGTGCGGTATCGTCGCGTCGCAAGAGCTCCGGTGCCTTGCGCCGGAGCTGTTTCGTTTTCTGCCGACTGATGCGAGGAGGGCTGAGATGCCCGCGATCGTCGTGCTCGGCGCCCAGTGGGGCGACGAGGGCAAGGGCAAGGCCACCGACCTGCTGGCCACCACGGACCCCATCGACTACGTGGTCCGCACGAGCGGCGGCCACAACGCCGGCCACACCATCGTGGTCAACGGCGAGAAGTACGCGACCCACCTGCTGCCGAGCGGCATCCTGACCCCCGGCGCCACCTCCGTGATCGCCAACGGGGTCGTCGTCTCGCCCGAGGCGCTCTTCCGTGAGCTCGACGGGCTCGTCGCCCGCGGCGTCGAGGTGGCCGACCTCAAGGTCAGCGCCAACGCGCACGTGATCGCGAGCTACCACGCCACCATCGACAAGGTCACCGAGCGCTTCCTCGGCAAGAACCAGATCGGCACCACGGGTCGCGGCATCGGCCCGGCCTACGCCGACAAGATCAACCGCGTCGGCGTACGCGTCGCAGACCTCTTCGACGAGAAGATCCTGCGCGAGAAGGTCGACGCCGCCCTCGACGTGCGCAACCACCTGCTCACCAAGGTCTACAACCGCCGCGCGATCGAGGTCGACGCCGTCGTCGAGGAGCTGCTGTCCTACGCCGACCGGCTGCAGCCGATGGTGTGCGACACCTCGCTGCTCCTCAACCAGGCGCTCGACGCCGGGCAGACGGTGCTCTTCGAGGGCGCCCAGGCCACCATGCTCGACGTCGACCACGGCACGTACCCGTTCGTCACCTCCTCCAACCCGGTCGCGGGCGGCGTGTGCGTCGGGGCGGGCATCGGCCCGACCCGCATCGACCGGGTGATCGGCGTGATCAAGGCCTACACGACCCGCGTCGGCTCGGGCCCCTTCCCGACCGAGCTGTTCGACGACGACGGCGTCCAGCTGCAGCAGCTCGGCGGCGAGATCGGCGTCTCGACGGGTCGCACGCGCCGCTGCGGCTGGTACGACGCCGTCGTGGCGCGCTACGCCAGCCGGGTCAACGGGCTCACCGAGCTCTTCCTCACCAAGCTCGACATCCTCGGCGCGTGGGAGCGGATCCCCGTCTGCGTGGCCTACGAGATCGACGGCGAGCGCGTCGACGAGATGCCGATGACGCAGACCGAGTTCCACCACGCCAAGCCCGTCTACGAGTACTTCGACGGCTGGATGAGCGACATCTCCGGCTGCCGGTCCTTCGACGACCTGCCGGCCAACGCGCAGGTCTACGTGCGAGCGCTCGAAGAGATGTCGGGCGCGAAGATCTGGGGCGTCGGCGTCGGCCCGGGCCGCGAGCAGACCGTGGTGGTCCACGGGTGAAGGCGCTCGTCGTCGGCACCGGCGGACGTGAGCACGCGCTGGCCCTCGCGCTGGCCCAGGACCCCGGGGTGACCGAGGTGCACGCCGCACCGGGCAACCCCGGGATCGGCGAGGTCGCCACCCTCCACGACGTCGACCCGATGGACGGTGCGGCGGTCGCTGCGCTCGCGACGTCGATCGGCGCCGACCTCGTCGTCGTCGGGCCGGAGGCCCCGCTCGTCGCGGGCGTCGCCGACGCCGTACGGGATGCGGGGATCGCGTGCTTCGGGCCGTCGCTCGCCGCGGCCCGGCTCGAGGGGTCGAAGGCGTTCGCCAAGGAGGTGATGGCCACGGCCGGCGTGCCGACCGCCGGGTCGCGCACCTGCACGACGGCCGACGAGGTCGCCGCGGCGCTGGACGCCTTCGGCGCCCCTCACGTCGTGAAGGACGACGCGCTCGCCGCAGGCAAGGGCGTGGTCGTGACCAACGACCGCGACGAGGCGCTGGCCCACGCGGCCGGGTGCGAGCGCGTGGTCGTCGAGGAGTTCCTCGACGGACCGGAGTTCTCCCTCTTCGTGGTCTGCGACGGCACCGTCGGCCGGCCGCTCCTGCCGGCCCAGGACTTCAAGCGGGTCTTCGACGGCGGCCGCGGCCCGAACACCGGCGGCATGGGGTCCTACGCCCCGCTGACCTGGCTGTCCGCGGGCACCGTCGAGACCGTCATGGCGCAGGTCGTCGACCCGACGCTCGCGGAGATGCGCCGCCTCGGCACGCCGTTCGTCGGCTGCCTCTACGTCGGCCTCGCCCTGACCGCGGCGGGTCCGAAGGTCATCGAGTTCAACGTCCGCTTCGGCGACCCCGACATCCAGCCGGTGCTCGCGCTGCTCGACTCGCCGCTCGGCGCGCTCCTCGCGGCGGCCGCCGTCGGCAACCTCGCCGAGGCGCCCGAGCCCACGTTCGTGGACGGTGCGGCCGTCTCGGTGGTGCTGGCCAGTGCGGGCTACCCGGAGACCTCGTCGAAGGGCGACGTCATCCGGGGCGTGGGGCGGGCCAACGGCGTCCACGACGTCGACGTCATCCATGCAGGCACGGCGATCGTCGACGCCCCGGAGGAGGGCGACCCCGACCACCGGCACCTCGTCACCGCTGGCGGTCGCGTGCTCGCGGTCCGGGCGGTCGGCTACGACGTCGACGACGCGCGCCGCCGGGCGTACGCCGCCGCCGACCTGATCACCTTCGACGGGCTGCAGCGCCGCTCCGACATCGCGGCCGAGCCGCTCGGGGTCGTGGAGGGTGCTGCGTCGCGTGGCTGACGCACCCTTCTCGCGGGGCAGCGACCTGGTGATGCGCGAGGTGCTGCACGGTGCGCTGTGGGCCCACTGGCCGGAGCGGGTCGTCGCGGACGACGGGCCCGACGGCGTGCTGGCGACGTTCCAGGCCAGCGGCACGCCGCTGTCGTTCCCGCCGCACGCGACGCCGCACCCGTGGGGACACCTCGACGCCTGGCAGGGCACCTCGGTGCTCAAGCTGCGGCGGAGCGGTGACTGGTACGCCGTGTGGAAGTTCTTCGACGCCGACGGCGCCCACCTCTCCTGGTACGTCAACTTCGAGACGCCCTACGTCCGGCAGGCCGACGGCATCGACGTCAACGACCTCCAGCTCGACATCGTCGTACCGGCGGGGGAGGCGTGGCGCTGGAAGGACGTGGAGCACCTCGCGCCGTCGCTGGCGTCCGGCCGGATCACCCAGGACGAGCTGCTCGCCGTCCTCGCTGCCGCGGCCGACGTCGCCGCGCTGCTCGACGACGACGTCCGCTGGTGGGCGCCGTGGGACGACTGGACCCCGGTGGATGGGAGGATCGGGTCGTGAGCGTCCCCAACGTCCTGGCCACCCGCTACGCCGGCGCCGACCTCGCCGAGATCTGGTCCCCCGAGCACAAGATCGTGCTCGAGCGCCAGCTCTGGGTGGCGGTGCTGAAGGCCCAGCGCGACCTCGGCATCGACGTGCCCGACGGTGTCGTCGAGGCCTACGAGTCGGTCATCGACACGGTGGACCTCGACTCGATCGCCGCCCGCGAGCGCGTCACGCGCCACGACGTGAAGGCCCGCATCGAGGAGTTCTCGGCGTTGGCGGGCCACGAGCACATCCACAAGGGGATGACCTCGCGCGACCTGACGGAGAACGTCGAGCAGCTGCAGGTACGTCGCTCGCTCGAGGTCGTCCGCGACCGCGCCGTCGCCGCGCTGGTCCGCCTCGGCCGACTGGCGGCCGAGCACGAGGCCACCGTGATGGCCGGCCGCTCGCACAACGTCGCCGCCCAGGCGACCACGCTGGGCAAGCGCTTCGCCACGATCGCCGACGAGATGCTGATCGGCGTCCAGCGGGTCGAGGAGCTGCTCGCCCGCTACCCGCTGCGCGGGATCAAGGGCCCGATGGGCACCTCGCAGGACATGCTCGACCTCCTCGACGGCGACGCCGCGAAGCTCGACGACCTCGAGCAGCGCGTCGCCGCGCACCTCGGCTTCGAGCAGACCCTCACCAGCGTCGGCCAGGTCTACCCGCGCTCCCTCGACTTCGACGTGGTCTCGGCGCTCGTGCAGCTGGTCAGCGGCCCGTCCAACCTCGCCACCACGGTCCGACTGATGGCCGGCCACGAGCTGGTGACCGAGGGGTTCAAGGAGGGGCAGGTCGGCTCGTCGGCCATGCCGCACAAGATGAACACCCGCTCCTGCGAGCGCGTCAACGGCTTGGCCGTCATCGTGCGCGGCCACCTCTCGATGGTCAGCGAGCTCGCCGGCGACCAGTGGAACGAGGGCGACGTCTCGTGCTCGGTCGTGCGCCGGGTCGCCCTACCGGACGCCTTCTTCGCGACCGACGGGCTGTTCCAGACCTTCCTCACGGTGCTCGACGAGTTCGGTGCGTTCCCGGCGGTCATCCAGCGCGAGCTCGACCGCTACCTGCCGTTCCTCACCACGACCAAGGTGCTGATGGCCGCGGTCCGCAACGGGGTCGGTCGCGAGGCCGCGCACGAGGCGATCAAGGAGGCGGCCGTCGGCACCGCGCTCGCGATGCGCGCCGGCCAGGCCGACAACGACGTCTTCGCCAAGCTCGCCGCCGACGCCCGCCTCGGCCTGACCCGCGAGCAGATCGAGGCGCTCGTCGCCGACCCGATCGAGTTCACCGGCGCCGCGGTCGCCCAGACCCGTGCCGTCGTCGCCCGGGTCGAGGCCCTCGCGGCCCGCCACCCCGACGCGGCGTCGTACGTCCCCGGCGCGATCCTCTGACCGCTGGCGCGGGCGACCACCGTGAAGGCAGTTCGCAGAGGCTGATCGGGCTGGCACGCTCAGCGAACGGGCTGAGGGAGACGAACTGCCTGCGTGGTGTCAGTCGCCGAGCCGCCAGGACCGTACGGCGGCCGCGAGCGCGACCGAGAGCACGACGAGCGCCGCGAGGAGGGCCGAGCGCGCCGCCACGGGCGCGGACGCCACGGCGTCGACCGACTGGTAGACGGTCATCAGCAGCGCGGCGCCGAACGCCGACCCGATGCGCTGCCCGGTCTGGAGGGCGCCGCCCGCCGCGCCGCCCATCTGCGGGGGCACCTCGGCCAGGGAGAGCGTGAAGTTGGGCGAGATGACCCCGCCGCCGCCGACCCCGGCGAGGAACATGGCCGGCGCGAGGGTCCACCACAGCCGGTCGCTCGGCTGGGTCACGAGCAGCGCCGCGAGCGCCGTGCCGGTCATCATCACGCTCAGCGCGACGAGGGTGATCTTGCGGCCGAGCCGCCCCACGAGGCGGCCGGCGAGCGGCGAGGTCGTCGCCGCCCCGACCGCGAACGGCGTCATCAGCAGCGCCGCCCGCAGCGGGGAGAAGCCCTCCCCGTCCTGCAGGTGCACCGACAGGACGAGGAAGATCCCGGTGAAGCCGGTGAAGTAGAGGGTGCCGACGAGCAGGCCGTTGGCGTAGCCCGGGAGCCCGCGCAGCAGCGACACGTCGAGCAGCGGCGGACGGCCTCGGGCCACGGTCCGCACCTCCCAGCGGACGAACGCCCACGCCAGCGGCGGGAAGAGGACCAGCAGGACGAGCGGCAGCCCGGCGCCGCCCTCGATGCTGATCATCGGGTAGAGCACCGCGAGCACGGTCAGTCCGAGCAGCAGCGCACCGACGAGGTCGACGCGCGGGTCCTTCTCCGCCTCGGAGCCCGTGTCGTTGTCGGGCACCATGCGCCGGATCAGCACGAGCGCGACGAGCCCGATCGGCACGTTGATGAGGAAGAGCGAGCGCCAGCCGTTGTCCTCGCCGAGCAGGCCGATGAGGAGCCCGCCGATCAGCGGGCCGGCTGCCGAGGCGACCGCGACGGTGAAGCCGAACATCCCGAAGGCGCGCCCGCGCTCCTCGCCGCGGAACAGCTGCTGGATCAGGCCGGAGTTCTGCGGCGTCAGCAGGCCGGCGCTCGCCCCCTGCACCAGTCGGGCGACGATGATCGCGGCCGCGTTGGGCGCCAGCCCGACGGCCAGGCTCGAGACCACGAAGCCGGTCAGACCGATCGTCATCAGCCGGCGGCGGCCGTGGGCGTCACCGAGCCGGCCACCGGCGACGAGCGTCATGCCGAAGGCGAGCGCGTAGCCGGACACGACCCACTGGATGGTCGCCGCGCTGGTGTCGAGCCCCTCCCGGATCGAGGGGACGGCGACGTTGACGATCGTGACGTCGAGCAGCGACATGAAGCCGACCACCAGCGACACCGCGAGCACGCGCCAGCGCCGCGGGTCCGGCCCGTACGCCGACTCCTCGCCGCGGGCTTGCTCGGTCTCCTCGCTCTGCGTCATCGCCGACAGCCTTGCACCCGGTGCATCATCGGGGTCATGAAGGCGGTCCAGGCGCGCGTGACGGGCAGGGTCCAGGGCGTCTCGTTCCGGTGGTGGACCGAGCAGCGCGCACGCGAGCTGGGAGTCACCGGCTGGGTGCGCAACGAGCCCGACGGCTCGGTGCTGCTCCACGCCGAGGGCGAGGACGACGCTGTGGATGCGCTCGTCGACTGGTGCCGCACCGGACCCCCTGCGGCGCAGGTGAGCGACGTGGCGGTGCGCGACGACGCGGCGGGCGGCGCGACGTCGTTCGAGACGCGCTTCTGATTCTCCAGTGATCTTGTCGACTATCGTGGGGGCATGACGACGGCGACCGCAGCCCCTCCGACCTACGACGACGTGCAGGTCGTGGTGCCCGCCCCCGGACCAGGCGCGGGCAACTGGGCGGGCGCCGCGAGCGCCGCGCTCGTCGACGGCACGTTCTGGCTCACCTGGCGCGTACGACGCCCGCTGACGGATGGCCGCGGGGTGTCGGTGGTCGTGGCGAGGTCCGCCGACGGCGTCACCTTCGAGCAGGTGGCCGAGGTGTCGCGCGAGTCGTTCGGCGCCGAGTCGTTCGAGCGGCCGGTGCTGGTGCCGCTGCGCGAGGGCGGCTGGCGGCTCTACCTCTCCTGCGCGACCCCGGGCTCGAAGCACTGGTGGGTCGACAGCCTGACCGCCGACACGCCCGAGACCCTGCCCGACGGCGTACGACGACGCGTGCACGAGGGCGACTCGGCGACCGGGGTGAAGGACCCGGTGATCACCGTCGGCGACGACGGCTACGAGATGTGGCTGTGCTGTCACCCGCTCGACGTGCCCGGCCACGAGGACCGGATGACGACGCGTCGGCTCACGAGTCCCGACGGGCTCGAGTGGGCCGACCACGGCGAGGTGCTGGCCGGGCGCGAGGGCCAGTGGGACGCCCGCGGGGCCCGCGTCACCGCGGTGCTGCCCGACGGCGCGGTGCTCTACGACGGGCGCCCGGACGCCGCGTCCAACTGGTTCGAGACGACCGGGGTGGCGACGTGGGACGGCACCGCGCTGACCCGCCTCGACCAGCCGCCGATCAGCTCGCCGCACTCCGACGGCGCGTTCCGCTACGCCTCCGCCGTGCCGCTGCCCGACGGTCGCGTCCGCTACTACGTCGAGGCCGCGCGCCCCGACGGCGCGCACGACCTGGTCACCTGCGTGCGCTGAGCCTCGCCCGCGCGCTGGGCTCCGTCACCGCCGCGCGCTGAGCTCCGTGACGGTGGCGTCGCCCGAGCGCTGGGCGAACGACCCGCGGTCGGCAGGCGAGAGCCAGTCGGAGAAGTCCTGGCCGGTGAGCCGGCCGAGCAGCGCGATGTCCTCGACGTACGACGCGAGCAGGCGCTGGCGCTTCAGCGTGTCGAGGCGCGGCCTGTGCGCCTTCCTGCTGTCGCCGAGGAGGGCGATCGACAGCGGGTGGATGCTGCGCCAGACCTCGGGGGGCGCGAACTGCCCGAGCCGCGCCCCGGCCCTCACGACGGGGCCGAACACGCTGGCCCGCAGGCCCGGCGTGACGAAGCCCCGCGAATTGTCGCGGGGGATCGAGGCGACGAGGCCCTCGCGGATCCCGAGGAAACGGCTGACCCGGTCGACGGTCGGCCCCGGCTGGTCGATGAGGTCGCGGTAGCGCACCACCAGGATCCGCTCCGGGTCGACGTAGGAGTGCAGGTGCTCGAGCTGCTCGCCGTATCGGCCGAGCTCGCGGTAGCGCCAGAACGGTGCCCAGCCGTCGCGCACCCGCTCGTCCTCACGCTCGAACGCGGTGACGAAGTCCGACTCGGGCTCGAGCCCGTCGGACCACAGGTGCATCCAGTTGCTGTAGGCCCGGTCGACCGGGTCGCGCACGACCGCCACCAGCCGTACTTCCGGCAGGGCCTCGGCGATCCGCCGGTGGGCGCCCCTGCTCCAGAGGTAGAACGGCGTGCTCTCGCCGCGGACCTGGTGCTCGGCCGCCGGTTCGAAGAGCGGGAAGTAGCGATCGGCCCGCCAGATCCACTCCTGCTGCGAGTGCTTGTCGCCCGGACCCGACCACGCCGGGGGAGGGGCGCCGTCGCAGAGCCAGTACTTCGGCTCCTTCGGGTCGGAGACGAAGACGTCGGGATGCTGCGCCAGCGCGGCGTGCAGCGCCGTCGTGCCGGCCTTCGGTGCGCCGATGACGAGGAAGTCGGGGCGCGGGGCTCGGGTCATGCGTCCCTCCCAGGACAATTGTCTAGTGACCCGCTCGACAATACCGCGCCGCGGCGGGGCCGAGAAGGGCCGACGTGGCACGGATCTCGTCGTCGCCGGCTTCACCCGGCGAGCCCGCGCGCTCGACACTGGTGCACATGTCCGCCCCCGTCACCGTGTCCGTCACGCGTCACGTCGACCCCTCGCGCACGAGCGAGATGCTCGCGTGGGTGCAGGCCGGCACGTCGCTCGCGGAGAAGTTCGACGGCTTCCTGGGGTCCGGGTGGGTGCGACCGAGCGAGGAGTCGCCCGACTGGCACATGCTCTACCGCTTCGCCGACGCCGAGGCCCTCGCCGCCTGGGAGGCCTCGCCGCAGCGCGCCTGGTGGCTCGAGGCCGCGCAGGGCAGCGTCGAGGAGAAGCGTCGCGAACGTCGTACGGGCATCGAGGGCTGGTTCGACGAGCCCGCCTCCGTCGAGTCGCTCAGCGCCGCGCCGACGCCGCCGCCGCGGTGGAAGCAGATGGTCACCATCTTCATGGTCTTCCTGCCGCTGAGCCTGACCGCCAACTTCATCGCCTCGCGCACGATCGCCGACTGGCCGCTGGTCCCGCGGGTCGTCCTGGTCACGACCGTGATGACCCCGCTGATGACCTACGTCTTCCTGCCGTGGGTCACCCGCCGCATGTCCTGGTGGCTGCACCGCTGATCAGGCCCGCGCCGCGGCTAGGCTGGCCGCGTGGCCGAGACGATGATCCCCACCGCGCCCGACATCGAGGGCACCACGCACCTCCACTCCGGCAAGGTCCGTGACCTCTACCGGATCGACGGGGGCGAGCACGAGGGCCGGTTGCTGATGGTCGCGAGCGACCGCATCTCTGCCTACGACTTCGTCCTCGACACGACCATCCCCGACAAGGGCGAGATCCTCACGCGGATGTCGCTGTGGTGGTTCGACCAGCTGTCCGGGCTCGTCGGCAACCACGTCGTGTCCTCCGACGTCCCGGCCTCGGTGGCCGGTCGCGCCGTCATCTGTGAGCGGCTCGACATGTTCCCGGTCGAGTGCGTCGCACGCGGCTACCTCACCGGCTCGGGGCTGGTCGACTACCACCGCGACGGCGAGGTATGCGGGGTGGCGCTGCCGGCCGGCCTGCAGGACGGCAGCCGGCTGCCGGAGCCGATCTTCACGCCCGCCACGAAGGCCGAGATCGGCGAGCACGACGAGAACGTCGACTACGAGGCCGTCTGCGAGGCCGTCGGCGACGACGCCGCCGCCGAGCTGCGGATGCTGACGATGGAGGTCTACGGCAAGGCGCACGCCCTGGCTCGCGAGCGGGGCATCATCCTGGCCGACACGAAGCTCGAGTTCGGCCGCCGCCCCGGTCCTGACGGCACCGGCACGACGATCCTGGCCGACGAGGTCCTCACTCCGGACTCGAGCCGCTTCTGGCCGCTCGACGAGTGGCAGCCCGGCCGCGCCCAGACGGCGTACGACAAGCAGTTCCTCCGCGACTGGCTGACCGGTGAGTCCGGCTGGGACCGCCACTCGGGCGAGGCGCCGCCGTCGCTGCCGCCTGAGGTCGTCGAGCGCACGCGCGCGAGGTACGTCGAGGCCTACGAGCGCCTGACCGGGGAGACGTTCTGACCTCCCGGGCGATCGAGGCGACCGTCGAGCTGCCGGTCAGCGCCGAGGCCGCCTTCCGCTACCTCTCCGACCCCCGCAACCGGCCCGAGTGGCAGTCGTCGCTGCTCTCGGTGGCGGTCCCCGCCGACGAGGAGCCGCACCTCGGGCAGACGTGGAGCGAGACGACCGCCGTCGGCGTACGTCCCCACCTCGAGACCACGGTGTTCGAGCCGTTCCGCGCGTGGGCCGAGACCGGCCACTGGCGTGGGGTGAGCGCCACCCTCGCCCTGCAGTTCACCGACGTCGCCGGCGGCTGCCGGGTGCGCGCGACCGGCGAGGTCAGCGGGCAGGGCGCGTGGGCGGTGCCAGCAGGCGCAGCCGGGCTCCTGGCCTCGAAGGCCATCGCCGCCGACCTCCGCAAGGCTGGCCGGATCCTCGCCTCGCGGGAAGGGTGACGCCGGTCACCTCCCCCTGAGTAGGTTGTCGGCATGTCGAACCTCTCCTCGCTGCTCGAGCGCTCCGCACAGGCCTACCCGGACCGGACGGCGGTCGTGCTGGGCGGGACGCGCCTGACGTACGCCCAGGTCGACGCGGCCTCCAACCAGGTCGCGAACCTGCTGGTCTCGCGCGGTATCGCGCCCGGCGACAAGGTGGCGCTGAGCTGCCCGAACCTGCCCTACTTCCCGATCGTCTACTACGGGATCCTCAAGGCCGGGGCGACGGTCGTGCCGCTCAACGTGCTGCTCAAGGGGCGCGAGGTGGCCTACCACCTCGACGACTCGGACGCGAAGGCCTACTTCTGCTTCGAGGGCACCGCCGAGCTGCCGATCGGCACCGAGGGTCACACCGGGTTCGAGCAGACGGACTCGTGCGAGCACTTCTTCGTGATCACCGCCGACCCGGCCGCGGCGTCGCCGATCGACGGGGCGCAGACCCTCGGCCAGGCGCTGCAGGGACAGTCGCCGGAGTTCAGCTCGGTCGAGGTGGATGACGACGACACGGCCGTCATCCTCTACACCTCGGGCACCACCGGTCAGCCCAAGGGCGCCGAGCTGATGCACCGCAACATGATCAGCAACGCCCTCGCGAGCGAGGCGCTGTTCGGCGCCGACGCCGACAACCCGGACACGCTGCTGTGCGTGCTGCCGCTGTTCCACTCCTTCGGCCAGACCGTGATCATGAACGCCGGCTTCGCCTACGGCGGCACGGTCGTGCTGCTGCCGCGCTTCGAGGCCAGTCCCGCCCTGGCGCTGATGGACTCCGAGGACGTCACCTTCTTCGCCGGTGTCCCGACGATGTACTGGGGGCTGCTCGGCGCGCTCGACGACTCGGGCGTCGACGTCAAGAAGCTCGCCGACACCCTGCGCGTCGCGGCCGCGGGCGGGTCCGCGCTTCCCGTCGAGGTGCACAAGGAGTTCGAGCGCCGCTTCGGCGTGACCATCCTCGAGGGCTACGGGCTGTCCGAGACCTCACCCGTCGCGAGCTTCTCGGTGTGGGGGGAGCCGGCCCGCGTCGGCTCGATCGGCAAGCCGATCCCCGGCGTCGAGATGAAGCTGATCGACCCCGAGCCGGGTGTCCGCAAGGACCTCGCGGACGACGCGGAGGTCGGTGAGATCGCGATCAAGGGCCCCAACATCATGAAGGGCTACTACGGCCGCCCGGACGCGACCGCCGAGGCGATCGTCGACGGCTGGTTCCGCTCGGGCGACCTCGGCCGCCAGGACGAGGACGGCTGGTACTACATCGTCGACCGGTCCAAGGACATGATCATCCGAGGCGGCTACAACGTGTACCCGCGCGAGATCGAGGAAGTCCTCCTCACGCACCCCGACGTCTCCCTCGCGGCCGTGATCGGCGTCCCGCACGAGAGCCACGGCGAGGAGATCAAGGCCGTCGTGATCCGCAAGGAGGGGGCGACCGTCACCGAGGACGAGCTCGTCGCGTGGGGCAAGGAGCAGATGGCGGGCTACAAGTACCCGCGCATCGTCGAGTTCGTCGACGCCCTGCCCATGACCGCGACCGGCAAGATCCTCAAGCGCGAGCTCAGCTGATGCGCGCCCTCCCGATCGCGCTCGGCGCGATCATGGTGGTGGTCGGCGCGATCTGGACCCTCCAGGGCCTCGGCTACCTGAAGGGCAGCCCGATGACCGACCAGACCATCTGGGCGATCCTCGGCCCCATCCTCGCCGGTCTCGGCGTCGGCCTCGTCCTGGTCGCCGTACGGCGCCGGGAGTAGGCGCTGCTCCCATGGTGGACGGTCACGCGGGCGACGGCGCGATGCCGAGCCGCTCCTGGAGGGCGATCGCGTCGAAGGGTGCGTGGACGCGGGCGTCGTTGTCGAAGTAGACGAGCACGTCGAGCCCGTCGGCGTCCCAGGCGCGCACCTTGTCGGCCCAGCGGTCGAGGGCCTCGTCGCTGTAGCCGCTGGCGTAGAGCTCCTCGTCGCCGTGGAGCCGAACGTAGGCGAGGTCGCTGGTCACCTCGTCGAACATCGGCCACGTCCCGGCCGAGTCGGCCACCACCATCCCGATGTCGTGGGCGCGCAGCAGCTCGCAGAACTCCGGCGTGCGGAACGACTCGTGCCGGACCTCCAGCACGTGCCGAAGCGGCCGGTCCCCAGGGGTGTCGGTGTCGGCCGGCTCGCGGAGCTTGGTCGGGTCGTGGTGGGCGGCGGCGTACGCCGACGCGTCCGTCGTACGGCGGGGGAGCAGGTCGAAGAACGCCGCCAGCCGGTCCGGGTGGAAGCCGAGGTTCGGCGGCAGCTGCCAGAGCACCGGCCCGAGCCTGTCACCGAGGGACAGCACGCCGGTCGCGAGGAACGTCGCCAGCGGCGCCTCCACGTCGACGAGCTTCTTCATGTGGGTGAGGTAGCGCGGCCCCTTGACCGCGAAGAGGAAGTCGTCGGGCACCTGTGCCGCCCAGGCGTGCCAGCTCGACGGTCGCTGCAGCGAGTAGAACGAGCCGTTGACCTCCACCGACGTCAGGCGGGACGCGGCGTGCTCGAGCTCGCGCCGCTGCGGGAGGCCGGGCGGGTAGAAGACGCCGCGCCAGCGGGCGTACCGCCACCCCGAGATGCCGACGCGGATCATGTCCTCGCCGTACCCGATCCACACGCCCTCAACGCCCGCGTTTCGGCGCTGGCGACGGCGGGTATCCCTCCCTCACCACGACGAGGGGGTCCGATGTACACCGTTCCCGAACAGCTCTCCGAGCTCGCCGGCACCTGCCTGACCGCGTCGCAGGACGTCCTCGACGCGTGGACCGGTGCGGCCGGACCACTGGCCGCGATCAGCGGCGGGGTCGCCGGCAACACCGCCGGTGCGAGCAGCTTCCTGGCGGCCCACGCCGCTGCTGGCGAGGCGGCCGACCTGGTGATGGGCCGCTTCGTCGGGGTGCTCGAGCAGGACATGGACGACCTCTACGCCGTCGCCTTCGACATGACGACGACCGACGAGTCGACGGCCGCCGCCTACCGCAGGGGCGAGGCCGGCATCGGCGGCGGGAGGACCGCGCGATGAGCGCCGGGCTCTGGGACCTCGCGGCCCACCCCGACGCCCTCGACGCCGCTGCCCACGCGTGGCTCGGCATGGGGGAGAAGGTCGACGAGGCCGCGACCTCGGTCAACAACAAGGCCAGCGGCGTGCTGGGCACGTGGGAGGGCGAGAGCGCGACGTCGTACGACGCCCACCGCCGCACGCTGGTCACGTCGATCGACGAGGCGACCAACTCCGCGGCTCGCGTGTCGACCGCGCTGCAGCGAGCGGCCGGCTCCCTCCGCAAGGCGCAGGCCGACCTCGACGCCTCGTGGGCGGGCGTCTCCGACATCCCGTCGACCGGCGGCGGGGGCTCGCTCACCTTCCAGCCGCGCGACGCCGCCGAGACGTCCCGGGTGCAAGCGGCGATCGACCGCGCCAACGAGGTCCGCTCCCGGCTCGACGCCGAGCTGGCCGAGGACGCCACCGCCCTGACGCAGGCCACGCAGGCATGGAACGCCGCCGCCGGTGAGTGGGCCTCGGTCGCCGACGGCACCGCCGACGGGTTCACCGTCCCGCCCGGCAGCAACGACGTGGGCTTCATCGTCGTCGGCAACCAGGTGATCGTGAACGGCACCGACGGTGACGACGAGATCACCGTGTCGGTCGACCCGGCGACCGGCGTCCAGACCGTGACGGTCAACGGCGTCTCCTACGAGGTCCCGAAGGGGCAGGAGGTCGTGATCCGCGGCGGCGAGGGCAACGACACGATCACCGTCCCGCGGGGTGGTGGCATCAGCTTCACGTTGATCGGCAGCGGCGGCGACGACGACGTCACCGGTGGCGACGGCAACGACACGCTGCTCGGCCTCGACGGGGACGACAACATCGATGCCGGCGCGGGCGACGACCGTGTGACGGGCGGCGCGGGCCAGGACTACCTCAACGGCCAGGCCGGCAACGACCGCGTCCTCGGCGGCGAGGGTCGCGACACCCTCTACGGCCTCAGCGGCGACGACCTCCTCGTGGGCGGCGCCGAGCAGGACCACCTCGAGGGCGGCACCGGCGACGACACCCTGTCGGGAGGCGACGGCAACGACGTGCTCTCCGGCGGCGACGGCGACGACACCATCCGGGGCGGCAGCGGGGACGACGTGTCCTACGCCGGCCGCGGCAACGACACCACCCAGGGCGGCACCGGTTCCGACACCGCCAACAGCGAGGCCGGCGACACCGTCGAGGGCGTCGAGTCCACCGTCACCATCGAGATCCCCGACGGTCTCGCCGGCATCAGGATCGAGGGGAGCCCCGAGTTCGTCGAGCGCGTCCAGGCCGACCTGCAGATGCTCGCGAGCTCGCCGGAGGGCCAGCGGATGATCGCGAACCTCCAGCAGCACATCGCCGACGGACCGGACACCCTGACGATCAGGGAGTACTACAACCCGGCCGATCCGAACAACAGCACCGCGTCGAGCGACGGCACCAACTCGGAGATCAACTACAACACCCGCCTCGACGACTTCCGCGGGGCGCCGCCCGTCGTGGTGCTCTACCACGAGTTCGCGCACGTCTACGACTACATGAACGACACCTTCGAGGCCGACCCCTACGACGGGGACGACACCACCGACCACGGGATCAAGACCGGCGAGCGGCAGGCGACGGGGCTGCCCATCGACCACGACGACGACCCCTCGACGCCCGAGGTCGTCGACCCCGACCACGACTTCGGACTGACCGAGAACGGGCTGCGCGACGAGATGGGCCTGCCCAACCGTGACCACTACCGCTGACGCCGTACGCCGGTGGGTGCGGCCAGCGGCCTTCCTGGTCCTCCTGGTCGCGGGCGTGGTGCTGATGGCCGGCTGCGGCGACGAGGGTGAACCGGTGGAGACGTCGACCGAGGGCGGCCCGGGGACGCCGTCGCAGGACGCGCCGCGTCCCGACGTCGACTTCGTCGCCGAGGTCACTCCGGGCGCCGAGGCGATCGCGGTCTCGTGGACGCTGACCAACACGAGCCAGGCGCGGATGCTGGTCGTCGACCGCGTGCCCCGGGCGTCCGGCGCCGGGCTCGTCCAGGACCCGCAGGCGACCTACGTCGTGGGCGGCGAGGGCCGGCTCGTCCAGCTCACCCAGCGGCTCTACGACGAGCCGGAGACGACGATGTCGTTCGCCCAGCCGCCGACGGCCGGCGCGACCGAGCTCGGGCCGGGCGAGACCCTGCAGCGCGACCTCGCCGTGCCGCTCCCCCTGGAGCGGCTCTCGCCGTGGGGCAACGACCTCGGCGACGGCCCGATCGAGCTGCCGGACCCGGTGACCTCCGTCCAGTTCTGCCTGGGCGTCCTCGCGGGTGACCCACAGCCGTCGTGGGGGCCGGGGGCCGAGGGTGACGTGGTCGTGCTCGACCACGGCAGCCCCGCGGTGGCGGCCCAGCACGTCCTGTGCTCGGACCCGACCCCGGTGGGGTGAGCGGACCTCCCTAGGATGGGGGCGCACCGTCCAGACCGGCCCGACAGGGAGCACCCCGTGGCGCGTTACGTCGTCGATGTCATGCCCAAGCCCGAGATCCTCGACCCCCAGGGCAAGGCGGTGCTCGGCTCGCTGCCGCGCCTCGGCTTCGCCGGCGTGAGCGACGTACGCCAGGGCAAGCGGTTCGAGATCGAGCTCGACGGCGAGCCGAGCGACGCCCTGCTCGACGAGGTCCGCGCGATGGCCGAGAAGCTGCTCTCCAACCCGGTGATCGAGGACTTCGAGGTGCACCTCCAGGGCGAGCCCGAGGGCACGTTCGCATGAAGGTCGGTGTCGTCACCTTCCCCGGCTCGCTCGACGACGGCGACGCCCGCCGCGCGGTGACGATCGGCGGCAACGAGGCCGTCGCGCTGTGGCACGGCGACGACGACCTCCGTGGCGTCGACGCGGTCGTGCTGCCGGGCGGCTTCTCCTACGGCGACTACCTGCGCTGCGGCGCGATCTCCCGGTTCGCGCCCGTCATGACCTCGGTCGTCGAGGCCGCCGGCAAGGGCATGCCGGTCCTCGGCATCTGCAACGGCTTCCAGATCCTCTGCGAGTCCCACCTCCTGCCCGGCGCGCTGATCCGCAACGACCACCGCAAGTTCGTGTGCCGCGACCAGCGCCTGCGCATCGAGCGCGTCGACACGCCGTGGACGTCGTCGTACGCCGCCGGTGCCGAGGTCACGATCGTGCTGAAGAACGGCGAGGGCGGCTTCGTCGCCGACGAGCCCACCCTCGACCGGCTCGAGGGCGAGGGCCGCGTGGTCGCGCGCTACCTCGACGACAACCCCAACGGCTCCCTGCGCGACATCGCCGGCATCTCCAACGAGCGCGGCAACGTCGTCGGGCTGATGCCGCACCCCGAGCACGCGGTCGAGGACCTCACCGGTCCCGGCACCGACGGGCTCGGCTTCTTCACCTCGCTCGCGTCCTCCGTCTTCGCATGAGCCGTCTGTCACCGACCCGCCTCTACCGCCTCGTCGCCCGCGCCGAGGCCGTGACCTGGGCGCTCCTGCTGACCGGGATGTTCCTCAAGTACGTCACCGAGACCACCGAGCTCGGCGTGCAGGTCTTTGGGATGGTGCACGGCGTCGTCTTCATCGCCTACTGCCTCGCCACGGTCCTGCTCGGCGTCGACCAGCGCTGGCCGCTGGGCCGCGTCGTCCTCGGCCTCGGCGCCGCGGTCCCGCCGTTCGCGACGGTGCCCTTCGAGTCGTACGCCGAGCGCGCCGGGCTGCTCGGCGACACCTGGCGGCTGCGCTCCGAGGACCCCCGCGGCCTGGTCGAGCGGCTGACCGCCTGGCTCCTCCGCCGTCCCGCCCAGGGCCTGTTCGTCGGCCTCCTCGCCGTCGCGGGCCTGACCGGGGTCGCCCTCGTCGTCGGCCCGCCCGTCTGACGGGCGGGGATCAGAGGCCGCGCTGGAGCTTGTTCCAGGTCTGGACGGTCGCGACGCCGGAGACCGGGATCTTGAGCCGCGACTGGTAGACCCGGAGCGCCGCCTCGGTCTTGGCGTCGAGCACGCCGGTCGCGCGGAACCGGCCGGCTCCGGCGGCGTTGAGCGCGCGCTGCAGGCGGTGGACCGACTCGTCGACAGAGCCGCGCTTGACGATGGTGCGCGCCCCCGCCGAGAGCAGCGCCGTCCAGTGCCGCTTCTCGAAGGTGTCGCTCGGCGTGAACTTCCGCGCGGCCTGCCACGCCCTGGCGGCCGCGATCGTCGCGGCGTCGTACGACCCGTTGACCGGGCCGCTGTAGGTGCCCTGCTCGGTCAGCAGGCACTGCAGCACCTTCACGCGCGTCGGCTGCGCCGAGGTGGGCGAGAGGGTGGGGTACTTCCAGTAGCCCAGGCGCGTGCCGGGGCAGCGGCCCTCGGGCACGGGCACCGAGCCGGCGCCGAGGTCGATGAAGTTGGTGTCGATGTTGATCGTGACGCCGCCCCAGGTCTCGTTGTGGCCGCCGCGGTACTGCTTCATCCGGCCGCCGGGACGCCACCCGTCCTCGGGGATGTACGTCGTGGAGGTGTCGGCCCTGCCGTCCCACCGGGCGATCCAGATCCGGTCCGGCAGCGCGAACTGGCCGGGCCGCTGGGTGCGTGCGTCGTCGAGCATCTTGATGCCCGAGCTGGCGCTGGAGTAGAAGCCGGCGACGTAGCCGAGGGCCTTGGTGCGGGTCACCCACGCCGAGGTGAAGGCGAGCGCGGACTCGCGGCAGGCCGTGTTGGTGAGGTCGAAGCCCTCGAGGTCGTACCAGAGCGTGCTGCCCGGCCCGATGCCGTACGCCATCGCGTCGGCGGCGTTCTTGTCGGCCTCCGCGGTGCCCTGCGCGGCCGCGGCGGCGTAGCCACCCGCCGGCTTGGGAGAGATCGTGAAGTCGTCCTCGTAGCGCGGGAAGCGCGGCTGGCAGGACGCCTGCGGGCCGAGCGCGATCGGCAGCAGCCGCCAGCCGCGAGCGACCTGTGCGGCCACCCAGGTGGGGCTGAGGTTGGGCTGCGAGCGGCAGGCGCGCGAGTCGCCGGAGATGTAGATCCCCACCGCGGAGAAGGGCGACTTCTTCCACCAGGCGTCCATCGCCGCCTGCGTCGGCGCGAGGCACTGGTCGAACCCGTGACCGGTGAAGTCACCCGGGGTCGCGAGCGCGATCTGCCGCTGGGAGGCCAGCTTCGGAGCCGGCGCCGCGGTCGGCCGGGACGTCCCGTCAGCGGTCGCCGGCGCGATCCCGGCGAGGGGTACGGCGACGACGAGCGCCAGCGCGGCGACGAGGCGGCGCGAGGCCGGGGCGAGCGGGCGCATGCGATGACTCCACGACGTGGCAGGGGAAGGTGCGGGAGCAGTTGACCACACCAGTCACACCTGTCACAGGCCTTCGAGGGAACTACAGGGCTGTAGTTCAGGAGTCGCTCGGCGGCACCTCGTCGAGCAGGAAGTTGCCCTTGGCCTCCTCGGCCTCCACGAGCTCCTCGAACGCCAGCGCGATGTCGTCCTGGTGCTCCTCGACCAGGCGCGTCAGGTGGCCCTGGAGGAGGGGGGCGTTCGGCGACTCCCCGGAGAACACCCGCTCCCAGGTGTCCTCGCCCCCACGGATCTTCTCGACCAGCGACTTCATGTCGTCGCCGAGCTCGCCCGAGGCCGCCTGCTCCTCGAGCGCCTCGCGCTCCTCGTCCGTCAGGAGCGGCCGCGCGTTCATCGCCTCGACCGTCTCCTTCAGGTCGGCGAGGCTGGTCGACAGCTCCTCGCGGGCCTCGCTGATGGCGGCCAGGATCTCCTCCTGGCTGCGGCGGGTGTCCATGCGCGAAGGCTACGCGGGGACGACGGTGGCCTGGGCCGGCTTCTGGCCGATGGTCGGCGTGGTGATCGAGCCCGGGTCGCGCGTGATGCTGCTCGGCGTACCGGTCGAGGTCGGCGCGGTCGGCGTCGAGACCGGCGCCAAGTCATCGTCGAAGAAGCTCTTCACGGTCTCGATGAAGGACGACACCTGCTTGAGGATGCTGATCAGCTTCATGATCGCCTTGTAGGCCTTCATCACGGCCTGGAAGGCCTGCCACACGGCCTGCACGACGCGGGCCCAGCCGACGCCGGGGATGCTCATCGTGGCGAGCGCGGACGACACGGTCTGCACGGCCGACTTCACGCACTGCACCACGGCGAGCGCGGTCTGCCAGGCGTCCTTGCAGATCTGGACGACGTTCTGCCCCATCTGCACGAGCTGGCCGGCCTGGGTGCTCAGCGAGCCGACCCACGTGCCGATCTGCGCGATCGCCGCGTCCGACGCGCCGCCCTGCCACGTCTGGGAGATGGTCTGGCTGCCGCTCTGCAGGTTGCTCGCGACTCCTGCCATCGACTGGCCGAGCGCACCGAACGACGACCCCTGCGAGGACGCGCTCACCACGTCGCCTCCGATCTTCTCGGCGAGCTCGGCGCGGATGTCGAAGCCGGTCAGCATCCGCACGAGGTCGCACACGGTGTCGTAGGGGAAGCCGAAGCTGATCTGCGGCAGGCTCGTCTCGGTCGGCCCCGCGCGGCGGATCGTCGTGTCCGCGACGTCGAAGAACTGGCTCGACCCGTCGCGCCCGTCGACGCCCTGCGCGTTGTGGCGACGTACGACGCCGTCCTCCGTGAGCGTGAAGTCGCGGGCCGTCGCCTTCAGCGCCTCAGCGTGGTCGTGCATGCCGGTGCCGTTGTCCTCGAGCGACTGGTGGATCGACGGCAGCAGCGCGTTGTAGGCGCCCATCATCGTCTCGAGGATCGGCCCGAAGTCGGTCTGCACGAGGGCGTTGCCGCCGTTGCGCGCGATGCCGCTGAGGTCGTCGCTGGCGCGCTGCACCTGGGCGGACCAGGCATCGAGCTCGGACAGGTCGACGGTCATCACGGCGTTCATCGCGGCTCCTGAGAAGTTCCGGTGGTGCCCACCGACCTTCCCCGAACGGACCGAGGCCAAACCGGGCAGTT
Organism: Nocardioides potassii; assembly: GCF_021648885.1. Taxonomy (GTDB): domain Bacteria; phylum Actinomycetota; class Actinomycetes; order Propionibacteriales; family Nocardioidaceae; genus Nocardioides; species Nocardioides potassii. Next base: position 196,495 of record NZ_JAKJHZ010000001.1, read on the forward strand.
GTCCACACGTGGAGACGCGCCGTGTTTGGGCCTCGCATGCGCGGGTATGCCGCTGGGGTGAGCGAAGGTGGCAAGCGAGCGCTGATGCAGGTCGACCCCGCCCGCCTGGTCGACCTCGCCGCGTCGTGCGAGGTCATCCTGGCCGAGATGGCGCAGGACTGGCGGGCGGTCGTCGGGGAGCTGGGTGAGGCGTGCGCCGCCCTCGGCGACGCCACCGGCACCCTCAACGTCGCGGCGTCCTACGCCGACGCGCTGGCCGACGCCGACGAGGTGGTCTCGTCCCTGACGCAGGCGCTCGGGCTCGGGGTCACCGGGCTCGTCGACGCAGCGCAGGACGCCGCCCGGGCCGACGACACCGTCGCCGCCGAGCTGCAGCGCACCGCGCACCAGGTCGCTGACGAGGGCTTCGGCACGATGCCCGGTCGGGGAGGTCGCTGACCGTGCCGGCCAACCCGTTCGAGCTGCGGGCCGACGTGCGCCCGCTGGACGCCGCCGCGGCCCGCTGGGCCGAGATCGGCGAGCTGATGGCGCGCCGTGGCGACGAGCTCGTGGAGGCCGCTCGTCGTGCCACCGAGGGCTGGGACGCGGAGGCCGCCGAGAGCTACGAGCAGCACCGCCGGCAGGTGCTGGTCAACCTCGACCGGTTCACGGCCCTCGCCCTGCAGGTCTCGGCCTCGCTGCGGGCGATCAGCTCCGTCCTCACGACGTCGCAGGAAGAGCTCGACCGGTCCTGGGAGAAGGTCGCGCTCGTCCCGCACGAGGTCGTGGGCGAGTCCCGCCACCTCGTCTTCAAGCCCGACGACGACGACGGTCGCGGCAAGGTCACCAGCAGCCAGGCCGAGACCGACGAGATCCGCGGTCGGCTGAGGCTCTCACTCGACGAGGAGAGCGCGCGGCTGCGTACGGCGTGCGCGGAGCTCGTGACGGTCCGCACCGAGCTCAGCACCCTGACCGGCGGCGTCTTCGGCCGGCGCATCGGTCCCGGCGTCGGTCCCGGCTTCGGGCCCGGTGGGGAGGAGTCCGGGGTCGGCACGGTCCTCCCGTCGACCTCGGTGACCTCCGTCCCCGGGGCCGCGCAGTCGGGCCTCTCTGCTGCGGGGCTTCCGCCCGTGGCTCCGATCTCCGTCGACATGCCCCACCTGACGGGGCTGTCCGCCGCCGCGCTCGCGCCGTTCGTCGCCTCCGCGGCGGCAGGAGCGGCAGGCCGCGCCGGTGCCCGACGAGCGGCCGGCGCCACGACGCCCGCCGCCGGCGGGATGGGCATGGGGGCGATGGGCGCGCGTGCCGGGACCATGTCCGGCGGCGCTGCCGGTGGCCGCGCCGGGGCGCGCCGGCTCGCGGCGCCCCGGCTCGAGGGCGAGGACGACGCAGACGCAGCCGCCCAGGCTAGGCAGGGTGAGAAGGACGCGAAGCGCGCGGCCCTCGAGGAGAAGCGCGCTGCCCGCGCCGCCCGCAAGGCCGAGCGGGAGGCGGAGCGCAACGGCAGGAGCGACACCGCGCCGGGCACGGGCAAGAAGGACGCGAAGGGCAAGAAGGACGAGGACGACGAGAGGGCGCCGCGCGAGACGGAGGAGTCCCACGACGCCGACGACTCCAGCGACTCGGGCGACTCCGGCGGTCGCCCGGCGGCCATCACCGTCGTCACCTACGAGCCCGGCGAGGAGCCCGCGACGGACGGCGCCCCCGCCGCCGGCCCGGACGGGGCCGACGCCGGGGGCGTGGAGGACGTACGCCGGTCGTGACCGGCCGGTGTGGCGTGGGTGTCAGGCCGCGTCGGCGACCAGCTCCGGGTCCGGCTCGGTGACGAGCTCCTCGACCTGCGCCCGCGGGGTGCGGAGCACGGTGGCTGTGACGAGCAGCGCCAGGGTGGCGAAGCCGGCCGAGGTGAGGAGCGCCGCCTGGAGGCCAGGCACGAACTGGCCCGGCACCGCGCCGGCGGCGTACACCGACACGATCACCGCGACGCCGACGGCGCTGCCGAGCTGCTGCGTGGTCTGCAGCAGGCCGGACGCGGACCCTGCGTGCTCCGGCTCGACGCCGGCGAGGACCGTGACCGTGAGCGGCATGAAGGCCAGTCCCGTCGCCAGTCCGGCGATGAGCATCGGACCGAAGACCGTGCCGAGGTAGGTGCCGTCGATGCCCGCCGTGCTGAGCCAGGTGTAGCCCACCGCGAGGGCCGTCGTGGCGGTCAGCAGCATCGCCCGCGGTCCGACCCGCGTGATCAGCCGGGGCGTGATCCGCGACATGCCGAAGATGCCGAGGCTGAAGGGCAGGAACGCGAAGCCGGTCGCCAGCGGGCCGAAGCCGAGCACGACCTGCATGTACTGCACGACGAGGAAGAACATCGACAGGTTCGCGCCGATGAGGAGCGCCATCGTGGCCAGCGCGCCGACCCGGCGGCGGTTGCGCACCAAGTGCGGCTGCACCATCGGGTGCGGGTGCCGCGTCTCGGTGCGGGCGAGCAGCAGGAGCAGCGCGGCGCCGAGGACGAAGCCGCCGATCGTGCGGACCGAGCCCCAGCCGTGCTCCGGTGCGCCGATGAGCGCCCACACGATGGAGACGGCGCCGACGGTCGCACTCGCGGCGCCGACGAGGTCGAACCGGCCGGTGCGGCGCGGGGTCTCGTCGACGAAGCGTCCGACGAGGAGCAGCACGACCAGTCCGAGCGGGACGTTGATGAAGAGCGTCCAGCGCCACGACCCGACGTCGGTGAGCAGGCCGCCGAGGATCAGGCCGATCGAGGCGCCACCGGACGAGACGGCACCGAAGAGCGCGAAGGCCCGGTTGCGGGCGGCCTCGTCGGGCGCGCTCGTGGTGAGGAGGGCGAGGACGCTCGGTGCGGCGAGCGCGGCGCCGACGCCCTGGAGGGCGCGGGTGGCGACGAGCTGGCCGGGCGTCTGCGCGAGCCCACCGAGGGCGGACGCGACCGTGAAGATCGCGAGCCCGACCTGGAAGGCACGCAGGCGGCCGAAGACGTCACCGAGGCGTCCGCCGAGGAGCAGCAGGCCGCCGAAGGCGAGGGTGTATGCGTTGAGCACCCACGAGAGGGCCGCCGGTCCGAAGGACAGGTCGGCGTCGATGCGGGGCAGCGCGACGTTCACGACGGTCGCGTCGAGCACGATCATCAGCTGGGCGACCAGCACGATCGCAATACCGGCCGCGGCGCGTCCGGCGTTGGCGGGGAGCTCGGTCGGGAGCTCCCGCGAGGTGGTGAGGGATGACATGTGCGATGAGTCCTGTTCTGGCCTCGTGGGCCGAGGTACAGTAGATCCGGAGGATGACTCCGCTTCCTCCGCGACAATACGGAGACTATCTCCGTTTAGCAAGCCCCGAGGTGAGATTTCCCGTGCGTGCCGATGCCAAGCGCAACTACGACCGCATCGTCGAGGTCGCACGGATGGCGTTCCGTGAGCGCGGCTACGACACCTCGCTCGACCAGATCGCCAAGGACGCCGGGGTCGGTCCCGGCACGCTCTACCGCCACTTCCCGACGCGCGACGACCTGATCGACGCCGTGATGAAGGCGTGGGTCGACCACGTCGAGGAGACGACCGACAAGGCGCTCACGCACGAGGGCGGCCCACGCGAGGTGCTCCTCAACTGGTTCGAGGAGTACGTCCGGCTGATCAGCGTGCACAAGGGCGGTCCCGCCAAGATCACCGGCGCGATGGGTGACGAGGCCTCGCCGATCCGCTCGAAGTGCCAGGTGCTGCAGTCGGCCGGCGGCCGGGTCCTCGACCGGCTGCGTGAGGAGGACGCCGTACGCGACGACGTGACGCCGCTCGAGGTGGCGCGCCTCGTCGGTGGCATCGCGGCCGTCGCCGACCAGTCCGGCCTCGAGCCCGCCGCGGTGCGCCCGATGCTCGAGGTCGTCGCCGACGGACTGATGAAGTAGGTCGGCCCCCGCGCCGGTAGATTGCTGCCGTGCCCGACACGAGCGCCCCCCGGTCCACGTCCACCGCACAGCCGACCACCTCAGGGGCCTCCGGCACCCTCGACACGGTCGCCATCGCCTCGGCCGACGCCGAGCGTGAGCAGCCGTGGGCCGAGCTGGGGCTCAAGGCCGACGAGTACGCCCGGATCCGCGAGATCCTCGGCCGGCGCCCGACCAGCTCGGAGCTGGCGATGTACTCGGTCATGTGGAGCGAGCACTGCTCCTACAAGTCGACCAAGGTGCACCTCAAGCAGTTCGGCGAGATCCCGCAGGAGACGCCGGTGGGCAAGATGCTCGCCGGCATCGGCGAGAACGCGGGCGTGCTCGACATCGGCCAGGGCTACGCCGTGACGTTCAAGGTCGAGAGCCACAACCACCCGTCGTTCGTCGAGCCCTACCAGGGCGCCGCGACCGGTGTCGGTGGCATCGTGCGCGACATCCTCGCGATGGGCGCGCGACCGGTCGCCGTGATGGACCCGCTGCGATTCGGGCCGCTGGACGCCCCCGACACCGCGCGGGTGCTGCCCGGGATCGTGGCCGGCGTGGGCGGCTACGGCAACTGCCTCGGCCTGCCCAACATCGGCGGCGAGGCAGTCTTCGACGACACCTACGCCGGCAACCCGCTCGTCAATGCGCTCTGCGTCGGCGTGCTGCGCCACGAGGACCTCCACCTCGCCAAGGCGTCCGGCGCGGGCAACCAGGTGGTGCTGTACGGCGCCCGCACGGGCGGCGACGGCATCGGCGGGGTGTCGGTGCTGGCGAGCGAGACCTTCGACGAGGGCGGCCCGGCCAAGCGACCGAGCGTCCAGGTCGGCGACCCCTTCATGGAGAAGCTGCTCATCGAGTGCACGCTCGAGCTCTTCGCCGCCGGCGTGATCGCGGGCATCCAGGACCTCGGCGGCGCCGGCCTCTCGTGCGCCACCTCCGAGCTTGCCTCCGCCGGCGACGGCGGCATGCACGTCGAGCTCGACCGCGTGCCGCTGCGCGACTCCACGCTCGCTCCCGAGGAGATCCTCATGAGCGAGTCGCAGGAGCGGATGATGGCGGTCGTCGAGCCCGGCGACGTCGACGCCTTCATGGCGATCTGCCGGAAGTGGGACGTCGAGGCCGTCGTGGTCGGCGAGGTGACCGACACCGGACGGCTGCACATCGACTGGCACGGCGAGCGCGTGGTCGACGTTCCCCCGAGGTCGGTGGCTCACGACGGCCCGACCTACCAGCGTCCCTTCGCCCGGCCCGACTGGCAGGACGACCTGCAGGCCGACTCGGCGGACTCGCTCGCGCGGCCGTCGACCGGCGCCGAGCTGCGCGCGACGGTGCTGCGCCTCGTCGCCTCGCCCAACCTCTGCGACAAGTCGTGGATCACCGACCAGTACGACCGCTACGTGCAGGGCAACACCGTCCTCGCCCAGCCGGCCGACTCCGGCATGGTGCGCGTCGACGCCGACACCAACCTCGGCGTCTCGGTCTCGACCGACTGCAACGGCCGGTTCGCCAAGCTCGACCCCTACACCGGTGCCCAGCTCGCGCTGGCCGAGTCCTTCCGCAACGTCGCCACCGGAGGCGCGCGCCCGCTCGCGGTCTCCGACTGCCTCAACTTCGGCTCGCCGGAGGACCCGGCCGTGATGTGGCAGTTCGCCGAGGCCTGCCGCGGCCTCAAGGACGCCTGCCTCGAGCTCGGCGTCCCGGTCACCGGCGGCAACGTGAGCCTCTACAACCAGACCGGCGAGACCGCGATCCTGCCGACCCCGGTCGTCGCGGTGCTGGGCGTGATCGAGGACGTCACGCGTCGTACGCCGACCGGGTTCCAGGCCGCCGGCGAGCGGGTCTTCCTGCTCGGTGAGACCCGCGACGAGCTCTCCGGCTCCGAGTGGGCCCACGTCGTCCACGGCCACCTCGGCGGCCTGCCGCCGCACCTGGACCTCGCCGCCGAGCAGGCGCTGGCAGCGCTGCTGCAGGACGCCTCGCGCGACGGTGTGGTGACCTCGGCCCACGACCTGTCCGAGGGCGGACTGGCGCAGGCCCTGATCGAGGCGACCTTCCCGCGCGGCATCGGTGCCTCGGTCGCGCTGCCGGGCGATCCGTTCGTGGCGCTCTTCTCGGAGTCGACCGCCCGGGTGCTGGTGACGGCGACCGACGAGCGGGCCGACGCGCTGGTCGCGCTCGCCCAGCAGCACGGCGTACCGGTCACGCCCCTCGGGCGGACCGGCGGCGACACCCTCGTGGTCGAGGACGTCTTCGACCTGCCCGTCGCGGAGGCGAAGGCCGCCTGGCAGGCGACCCTGCCTGCGGCCCTCGGCTCCTGAGCGACCTTCGCGGCCGAGCTCCACGCTTCGTTCCCCAGATCTGGGGTGACAACCGTGGCGGGGGGGGGGCGCGGGGGGGGGAGGGCCCGCGGGGCGCGGCGCGGGGGGGGGCGCCGGGCGCG
>NZ_JAKJHZ010000002.1 GCF_021648885.1 Nocardioides potassii
CTGGGTACCCTAGTTCGGGGTCCAATCGGGGGCGGATCCCCGCCCACCGGGCCCCCGCCACGGGAGCAAGGAATCAGCTCGAGCGGCGCATCGCCCGTACGCCGACCACGAGGCCGAGAGCGGCCACGACGGCCGCACCGGCGACACCCTGCGCGATCACGTCGGCCGGGTAGGTGCCGGCGAAGAGCGCGCGCGTCGCGTCGACGACGTACGTCATCGGGTTGAGCATCGAGACGACCTCGAGCCAGCGGGGCGCCCCGTCGACCGGCAGCAGGACGCCGGCGGTGAGCAGCGCGGGGAAGAGCAAGGTCTGCTGGATCGTCCAGAACATCCAGTCCTGGCCCTTCGACGCCAGCGCCAGTGCAAAGGACAGCGCGCCGACGCCGATGCTGAACAGCGACAGGACGAGTGCCGCGACCAGCACGCCGCCGAGGTGCAGGTCGAAGCTGAACGGCGTCACCACCGCGACGATGATCGCGACCTGCATCAGCATCGGCACGACCTCCTTGAGCGCCCGGCCGACCAGGAGCGCCGGTCGCCCGAGCGGCGAGACCAGCTGGCGCTCGTGCGAGCCGGACTGCATCTCCTCCATGAGGTTCGCACCGGTGAAGGACGCGCCCATCAGCGCCGTCATCGCGACGATGCCCGGCACGAACCACTGCAGCGCCGACCCGTCGCCCACCTGCGGCAGCAGAGGCGCGAAGAGCCCGAGGAAGACCAGCGGCTGGATCATCGCGAAGACCACGGACATCGGCTCGCGCCAGACCGGCTTGAGCTCCCGGTTCATCACGTTGACGGTGTCTGCGACGAAGGTGCTCATGCTGCTACCTCGCTCTCGATCTCGGTGGACCCGTCGGCGGGCGCCGACGAGGGGGACTGCTGGGTCTCGCGCAGGCTGCGGCCGGTCAGGTCGAGGAAGACGTCGTCGAGGGTGGGCCTCGCGACCTCCACCCGCGTCGGCGGTACGCCGTCCGCGGCCAGGTCGGCGAGCACCTCGCCGACCAGCGTCGAACCGTCCTTCACCCGCAGGTCGACGGACTCGGCGGAGACGTCGACGCGCGACTCGGGCACCCGTGACAGCCGGGTTGCCGCCCGTGCCGCGTCTGACGCCGTACCGAACCCGAGCCGGACCAGGTCGCCCAGCCCGGACTTGAGACGGGCCGCCGAGTCGTCGGCAATGACGCGGCCGTGGTCGACGACGACCACGCGGCCGGCGAGCGCGTCGGCCTCCTCGAGGTAGTGGGTGGTGAGGACGACGGTGCTGCCGCTCTCGGCGTGCAGGCGCCGGATCAGCTCCTGCAGGTTGGCCCGGTTCTGCGGGTCGAGGCCGGTCGACGGCTCGTCGAGGAACAGCACCCGCGGCAGGTGCACCAGGCCCATCGCGATGTCGAGGCGGCGACGCTGCCCGCCCGACAGCGTCGAGACCTTGCGGTCGGCGACGGCCTCGAGTTCGAGGTCCGCCACCAGCTCGGCCGCGCGTCGCCGGGCGTCCGCGCGGGACAGGCCGTGGGCCCGGCCCTGGCTGATCAGCTCGTCGCGACCGAGCTGCCGGTGCCCGGCGCCGTTCCCCTGCCCGACGAAGCCGATCGCCCGGCGCACCTCGCGCTGGCCGCTCACCACGTCGTGGCCTGCCACCGACGCGGTGCCGGAGGTGGGTGGGATGAGGGTCGTGAGCATCCGCAGGGTCGTCGACTTCCCGGCCCCGTTGGGCCCGAGGAAGGCGACCAGCTCGCCCTGCCCGATCTCGAGGTCGAGGCCGCTGACGGCCTCGACGGTCTGCTTGCGCGAGGTGAAGTGGCGGGTCAGGCCACGCGTCACGATCGCCGGTCCATGTGGGTGGTTGTGGGTCATGTGGACGACGCTAAGGATGCATCAGGTCAGTTCCTGACCGCATTACGAATATTCTGGACGACATGAGCACGAGCGAGCGGATGCTGCGGCTGCTGTCATTGCTCCAGACCCACCGCTACTGGCCCGGACCGGAGCTCGCGGACCGGCTGGAGGTCAGCGCGCGCACGCTCCGCCGCGACGTCGAGCGGCTGCGCGACCTCGGCTACACCGTCGACGCCGTCCGCGGCGCAGCCGGTGGCTACCAGCTGCGCGCCGGCGGGTCGCTCCCGCCGCTGCTCCTGGAGGACGAGGAGGCCGTCGCGATCGCGGTCGGCCTGCGTACGGCGGCCGCGAGCGCCGTCGCCGGGACGGACGACTGGTCGGTGCAGGCGCTGTCGAAGGTGCTGTCGCTGATGCCGCCCCGGCTGCGCCGCCAGATGGATGCCATCGCCAGCCAGACCGATGCGCCCGGCCCGTGGGAGGGGTCGCCGGTCGTCGACGCGACCGTCCTCACCACCCTCGCCCAGGCCTGCCGCGACAGCGAGCTGGTGCGCTTCGACTACACCGCGCGTGAAGGCGAGGTGACCCACCGCCGCGTCGAGCCGCTCCGGCTGGTGAGCCTCGGCCGCCGCTGGTACCTCGTCGCCTGGGACCGCGACCGGACGGACTGGCGCAGCTTCCGCCTCGACCGGATCTCCGACGCGGAGCCCACCGGTCAGCGGTTCCGCGCCCGCGACCTGCCCGCCGACGACGCGCTCGCCTTCGTGCAGCAGGGCATCCGCCGGATGCCCCAGCGCCACGCCGTACGGGTGCGGCTGGCGATGCCCGCGGACGAGCTCGCACACCGGGTCGGCCGGTGGGGCACGGTCACGGCCGACGGCGCCGGGTGCGTCCTGGAGATGAACGTCGACGACCTCGACTGGCCGCTGATGGTGATCGCCTCCTCGGGCGCCGAGTTCGTCGTCGAGTCCCCGCCCGAGCTCGTCGAGAAGGTCGCCGAGGTGACCGCGCGGTTCTCGCGCGCGTCCGCCTAGGCTCGAGCGCATGGCCCGTCCCCGGCTCGACCGGCGCGCCCTGCTCGCAGGGATCGGCGTCGTGACGCTGGCGGGGTGCGCCTCCGGTCCCGAGCCGCCCGGCTCGCGGACGACCGATGCCGACCAAGCAGGGGAGCGGCCAGTGAGCGGCGCACCGGAACGGATCACCTACGGCGACGACCCGAGCCAGTGGGTCGACCTGCACACGCCCGACGGCGACAGCCGCGGGCTCGTGGTCGTGGTCCACGGCGGCTTCTGGAAGGCGCAGTACGGCGCGGAGTACGGCGCCCCGCTCGCCGAGGACCTCGTCCAGCGCGGGTGGACCGCGGCCAACGTCGAGTACCGCCGGGTCGGCAACGGCGGCGGGTTCCCCGAGACCCTCGACGACGTCCACGCCGCCATCGGCGCCGTGGCGGCTGACGTGGACGGACCGGTCATCACCCTCGGCCACTCGGCCGGCGGTCACCTCGCCACGTGGGCCGGGGCGCGCGGGCGCTTCGACCGGTGGTCCGGCGGGCCGGCCCTCACCCATGTCGTCAGTCAGGCCGGGGTGCTCGACCTGGGCGCCGCGGTCGCGGACGGGCTCGGCACCGACGCGGCCCGCGCGTTCCTCGGCGACGCCGGCGAGTCGTCGTACGACGAGGTCGACCCGCTCACGCAGGTCCCGCTCGACGTGCCGATGTGGGCCGTCCACGCGGCCGACGACGACATCGTCCCGTTCAGCCAGGCGAGCACCTACGTCGACGCCGCCACCGCGGCCGGCGCCGAGGCGACGCTCGTCGAGGTGACCGGGGGCCACTTCGGCGTCATCGAGCCGGGCAGCGACGCCTGGGCCGCCTGCGTCGAGGTCCTCGACTCCCTCGGCTGACCCTCACCGGGGTAGTCCGCATCAAAATTCATCCTGCGAAGCCGTCGTCGGTGAAAACTGATGCGGACTACCCCGCGACGGTCCAGCCCCGGCGGTTGATCAGGCGGCGGCGGGCTGGGTCACAGCCGCCGGCTGCTCCTCGAGGTGAGGCCACATCTCCGGGCGCGGGATGCGACGCACGGTCGCGCTGGCGGTCGGGATGAGTGCGCTGATCGTGACGATGACGAGCAGGCCGACCGTGGCCGCGCGGCCCCCGAGGTGCTCGAGCAGGACGCCGCCCAGGACGGGGGCCAGCGGCATCAGGCACATGCCGACGAACTGCATCGAGGAGGCCACCCGGCCCTGGAGGTGGCGTGGCGTGATCGCCATGCGGTACGACTGCGAGCCGGCGTTGCCCGCCGGGTTGAGCAGGATGCCGAGGAACAGCACCGCGCCGACGACCAGCGGGGAGGTCCAGAACAGCAGGGGCACGAGCAGCGGGACCCAGCTCCACGCCACCGCGAGCGTGAGCCGGCCGGTCGGGACGCGGTCGATGACCCGCGGCGCCACGAGCGCGCCGAGGATGCCGCCGAGGCCGGCCAGCATGTCGATCACGCCGATGGCACCGGGGTGCACGCCGTCCTGGACCAGGCTCATGATCGCGACGTAGAAGACCGCGTTGACCGCCAGGTTGCTGGTGGCCGCGAACGCCATCATCGTGCGGAAGTAGGGCCGGCCGAGCACGTAGCGCAGGCCCTCGGCCAGGTCGGCGCGCACGGTGCCCGGCGCGCGGTCGGACTGCGGCGAGAGGTCCGTCCGGATCCGCGACAGCGTCACGAACGAGATCGCGAAGGTGACCGCGTCGAAGACGAACGGCATCGCCCGTCCGAGCCCGACGAGGAACGCGCCGAGCGGGCCGCCGACGAGGGCGGCGACGTGGTGACGCGCCTGGTTCTGGCTGAGCGCGGTCGGCAGCTCCTCGCGGGTGACCACCGAGCGCACCGCCGACGCCTCCGCCGGGCCGAACACGCCGGTGCCGATCCCGGTGAGCAGCGCCGCGACCACGAGGTGCCAGAGCCGGAGCTCGCCCGCCAAGGCGGCGACGGCGACGAGTCCGTAGACGACCGACCCCGAGCCGCTGGCGAGCATCATCAGCCGCTTGCGGTCGCTGCGGTCCACCACGGCACCGGCCGGCAGGAGCGCGGCGACCATGCCGGTCAGGAAGGCGGCGGTCGGCAGGCCCGCGAGCACGGCCGAGCCGGTGAGGCCGTAGCCGACGAGCGAGAAGGCGAACATGCTCACCGCGCTGCCGAGCTGGCTGACCGCCTCCCCGGTCCAGAGCGCGGTGAAGTCGCGGTTGCGGGCGAGGGAGCGATAGGCCATCATGTCCCGCACCATATGTTGCGCAAGCAATGTTGCGCAATAGTGCGTGCGGAACTTGGTACGGTGGGTGCATGGCCGAGACGAGGGGGACCGTGCACGACCCGCGGGTGCTGCGGGCCATCGCCCACCCCGTGCGCAACCGGATCCTCACCGAGCTGGCGGCGGGCGGTCCGATGCGCGCCGCCGACCTGGCGCAGGAGCTCGGCATCCCGGCCAACCAGGCGAGCTTCCACCTCCGGCAGCTCGCCAAGTACGGCCTCATCGTGGAGGCGCCGGAGGCCGCGCGCGACCAGCGCGACCGCGTCTGGAGGTCGGCCGACGACGGCAGCCTGAGCATCGACGTCGGCGCCATGGAGAAGGAGCCCGGCGGCAAGGCCGCTGCGACGGTGTTCCTCCGCAACGCCGCCGGCTACGCGCACCAGCTCGTCGACGCCGCCTACGGGCGGGACCGGCGCCCGGACACCCACCGCTCCACGATGGACACCGCCGTCCGGCTGACCAAGGACGAGGCGGCGCAGCTCTCGGCCGAGGTCGCTGCCCTCGTCCAGCAGTGGACCGAGCGCAACCAGGGCCGCGGCGACGGGCGGACGACGTACGCCTTCCACGCGATGCTGCTGCCGCAGCCCGACGGGACGGACGACCACGGTGAAGGCAGTTCGGGCGACTGAGCCGCAACGCCGCGCTCGACGGACGCTGACCTGTCGCGAACTGCCTGCACGGTGTCCGGCTAGCCTCGAGCGGTGCCCGCGCGCCTGAAGGTCCTGACCCCCGATGCCCTCGCGAGTGCGCAGGCCGCGGCCGACACCAAGGCGCTGGTCAAGCACTACCTCGCGGTCCTCGAGCAGCGCGCGCCGGGGAAGTCCGTCGAGGTCCGCGTGCCGCCGTATGCCGCCGTGCAGGTGATCCCCGGCGTCCGCCACACCCGCGGCACCCCGCCGGCCGTCGTCGAGACCGACGCCGACACGTGGCTGTCGGTCGCCACCGGTCGTACGACGTGGCACGAGGCGCTCGACAGCGGCAGGGTCGTCGCCAGCGGTGAGCGCACCGACCTCTCGCCCTACCTCCCCCTGGGCTGACCCCGGCAGCGGCTAGCCTCCGCACCATGCACGTGAGCTCCCTCGGATTCCGCACCGACCTCGCCCTGCTGACCGCGTCTGGCAGCGTGGTCGAGGACCGCGGCACGCACCTGGTGGTGCGCTCGCCGGACAACCCGTCCTACTTCTGGGGCAACTTCATCCTCCTCGCGCACCCGCCCGTCCCGGGTGGCGAGAAGGAGGTCGTCGGCGCCTTCCACACCGAGTTCCCGCTGGCCGACCACGTCAGCATCGGCATCGACACCGCCGAGCTCACCGACGAGGCACGCGCCGCGTTCGAGGCGGCGGGGATGACGGTCGACGTCGCCACCGTGCTCACAGCGTCGTCGCTGGTCGCGCCGGGCGAGGTCGAGGCGGAGGTCCGCGAGCTGACCAGCGACGAGGACTGGGAGGCGCGGGCGCGGCTGAGCCAGCAGCTCTACCCCCAGACCTCCGAGGAGACGTTCATGACCTTCGCGCGCCAGAAGAACGCCCAGGAGCGGCGGCTCGTCGACGCCGGACAGGGCACGCGCTTCGGGGCGTTCGTCGACGGCACGCTCGCCTCGACCGCCGGCATCTTCGTCACCGAGGAGGGCCGCGCGCGCTACCAGAGCGTCGAGACGCACCCCGACCACCGCCGCCAGGGCCTCGCGTCGGCGGTCGTGCACGCCGCAGGTCAGCACGGCCTGACCCGGCTCGGCGTACGCACCCTCGTCATCGTCGCGGACACCTACGGTGAGGCGATCGGTCTTTACCGGCGCCTCGGGTTCGCCGACGTCGAGCGCCAGCTGATGATGGAGAAGCGCAGCGGCGAGTGGGCCACTCTCGACTCCTGAAGGGCCGGTCCTAGGGTTGCCGCATGAGCATCGACATCGCCGCCCGTCTCGCCGAGGTCATGCCCGGCGTCCGCCGCGACCTGGAGGACCTGGTCCGCATCCAGTCGGTGTCCGCCGACCCGGCCCGGGCGGGCGAGGTCGAGCGCAGCGCCGAGGCGACCCGCGACCTCTTCGCGGCCGAGGGCTTCGAGGCCGAGATCGTCCGGGCGTACGACGGTGCGCCGCCGGCCGTGATCGCCAGGAAGTCCGGTCCCGAGGGCGCGCCGACCGTCCTGCTCTACGCCCACCACGACGTCCAGCCGGAGAACGACCACGCCGACTGGGACTCCCCGCCGTGGGAGCCGACCGAGCGAGGCGACCGGCTCTACGCGCGTGGCGCGGCCGACGACAAGGCCGGCATCGCCGCCCACCTCGGCGCGGTCCGCATCTTCGGCGACGACCTCCCGGTCAACCTCGTGATGTTCATCGAGGGCGAGGAGGAGGTCGGCTCCGACACCCTCGTCGACCTGCTCACCACCCACAAGGACCGGCTCGAGGCCGACGTCATCGTCATCGCCGACTCCGGCAACTGGGACATCGGCGAGCCCGCGCTGACCACCTCGCTGCGCGGGCTGGTGCGGATGGACGTCGAGGTCCGCACCCTGACCCACGCGGTGCACAGCGGCATGTGGGGCGGCCTGGTCCCCGACTCGATCATGACGCTCAGCCGCCTGATCGCCAGCCTCAACAACGACGACGGCAGCGTGGCGATCGAGGGCCTCCACTCCGGCCCGGCGGCAGACGTGGAGTACCCCGAGGCCCGCCTGCGTGCCGAGTCCGGCGCCGCCGAGGGCATCGAGTGGATCGGCGCCGGCAGCGTCGTCGAGCGGCTCTGGACCCAGCCGGCGCTGTCCATCACCGGCCTCGACGCCCCCAAGGTGGAGGGCGCCTCCAACACGCTCGTCCCCGCCGCCCGCTGCCGGATCAGCCTCCGCATCGCGCCGGGCGACACCACGGCCAACGCCGTCCAGTGCCTGCAGGCCCACCTCGAGAAGCACGTCCCGTGGGGCGCCACGCTCAGCACGACGGTCGTCGACACCGGCGAGGCCACGCAGATCGACGCCAGCGGACCGGCGTACGACGCCGCGCGCGCCGCCTTCGCCGAGGCCTGGGACGGCACCGCCCCGGTCGACATGGGCGTCGGCGGCTCGATCCCGTTCATCGCGGAGTTCCTCGAGGCCTTCCCCCAGGCGAGCGTGCTCGTCACCGGCGTCGAGGACCCCGACACCCGCGCCCACGGCGCCAACGAGGGCCTGCACCTCGCCGAGTTCGAGAAGGTCGTCAAGGCCGAGGCCCTCCTGCTCCGCAACCTCGGCGACCTCCCGCGCTGACTGGGACCCGCCGGTAGCCTCGCGACATGGCGACCTTCCGTGCTCGTGACCGTTCGTCGGCGGTGCTCCGGTCGCCGCGGGGCGAGGTGTGGGCGGCGCTGACCGATCCGGACCTGATCGCGAAGATCACGCCCTACGTCACCTCGATCACCGCCGACGGCGACCGGTGGGTCTGGCGGATGGGCACGATCCCGGTCCTCGGCATCTCGGTCGCACCGACGTTCACCGAGGTGATGGAGCTGCACCCCGAGGAGCGGATCGTCTTCAGCCACGACCCGGCCCGGAAGGACGAGATGACGGCCGTCGAGGGCACCTACGTCCTCGCCGACCACGCCGGCGGTGGCACCGACGTGAGCATCGACCTCGAGATCGCGTGCAGCCTCCCGCTCCCGGGCCTGGCCCGGCCGGCGGTCGAGCGGGTGATGGCCGGGGTCGTGAAGCACATGGGCTCGGTGTTCTCGCGCAACCTCCTCAAGCACCTGGGCGAAGCGTGAAGGTCCTCGTCCTCGGCGCGACCGGCTACGTCGGCTCCCGCCTCGTCCCGCACCTGCTCGACCTGGGCCACGACGTCGTCGCGGCGTCGTCGTCGCAACCGGACCCCGACCGCTTCGGCTGGGACGAGCGGGTGGTGATGGCGCGGTGCGACGTCACCGACGCCGCGTCCGTCGCGGATGCCGTCGCCGGCGTCGACGCGGTCGTCTACCTCGTCCACTCGCTCCAGCGCAGCGACTTCACGGACCGCGACCGCATCGGGGCCGAGACCGTCGCGGCCGCGGTGGAGGAGCACGGCGTACGACGCCTCGTCTACCTCTCCGGGCTCGTGCCCGACGCCCCCGAGAGCGAGCTGTCCGCGCACATCTCGAGCCGGCTCGAGGTCGAGCGGATCCTCCTCGCGGCGGACACCGAGGCGACGGCGCTGCGGGCCGGGGTCGTCATCGGCGCCGGCTCGACGTCGTTCGAGATCATCCGGCAGATCGCGACGCTCTTCGTGGTCCAGCCGGTGCCGCTGTGGATGAACCACCGGGTCCAGCCCATCGCCGTCTCCGACGTGCTCCGCGCGATCGGCGAGGCGCTCGACGACGACGGGCCGCGCGGGGCGGTGGACATCGGCGGTCCCGACGTCGTGACCTACCCGAGCCTGATGAGCGCCTGCTCGCGCGGGGCCGGACTGTCCCGCGTACGACTGCCCGCACCGGTCGCGCCCGCCGGCATCGTCGGACTGGCCACCGCGCTCGCCACGACCGCGCCGTTCCACACCGTCACCTCGCTCATCGAGTCGCTGCACCACGACATGGTCTGCCGCCCCGGGCACACGTGGACACCGCGCGACGGCGGCCCCCTGCTCGGCCTCGCCGAGGCGATCGACCGCGCCAGCGACCCGTCGTACGACGGCCCGGAGGGCGCCCTGTCCTCCGACCCCTCCTGGACCCGGCCGCACCGGCTGCTGGAGGCGCTGCCCCTCCCCGCGACCACCCGCGCCGCGGCCCGGCTCGCCCTCCACCGGGTCCGGACGCTGCTCGCCTGACCGCGGCCGAAGGGTGGACCGACCTTGCACTCTGACAGCGTCACTGTCAGAGTGGGGTGTGGTTCCTGGGGAGGGACCTCAGCCTCGGGAGGCCGCCGGGGCCGACCAGATCGGGTGACTCGGTGCCTGACTCCCGCGACCTCCACGACCCCCGCGACGCCCACGCCCTCGAGGCGTCCCCCTACGCCGTCGACCGACGGCGGTTCGTCGGCTACGTCCTCGCCGGTGCGACCCTCGTGGCCGCCGCCGATCTCGTGCTCGCCGACGCTCCGCCCGCAGGCGCGGCGGTCCCGACGCTGCCCCAGCCGGCCGAGCTCTACGACCTCAACGACATGCTCACCGACGCTGCACGACCGACCGCGAACCTGATCACCGTCACGATCGACGAGGACGGCACCGCGAGCTTCGAGCTGCCGCGCGCCGAGGTCGGCCAGGGGATCACCACCTCGACCGCGATGCTGGTCGCCGAGGAGCTCGACCTGCCGGTCGAGCGGGTGCGCGTGACCCTCGCGCCGGCGCGTCCCGAGCTGCTCTTCAACCAGCTCACCGGAGGCTCCAACACCACCATCTCGACCTACACCCCGATCCGGGTCGCCGCGGCCGTCGCCCGAGCCGCGCTGCTCGACGCGGCCGCGATCGTGCTGGGTGACACCGTCGCCGGCCTGGTCGCCAAGGGCGGCGTGATCACGGCGCGCGACGGCTCGTCGGTCACCTACGGCGAGCTGGCCGTCAGGGCAGCCGGCGGTGCCGGCGGCCGCGCGGTCGAGGTCGAGCTCAAGTCCGAGGCCGAGTTCACCGTGATCGGTACGCCGACCAACCGGGTGGACGCGCTGGCCGCCGTCACCGGGCAGAAGGACTACACGACCGACCTCGCCGTCCCCGGGGCGCTGCCCACCATGGTGTGCCGTGCACCCACGCTGAACGGCACGCCGGTCGCCGTACGCAACCAGGCGCAGGTCGAGGCGATGCCGGGCGTCACCCACGTGGCCCAGGTGAGCACCGGCGTGGCCGTGCGCGCCGCGACGTTCGGTCAGTGCATCGACGCCGTGCGCGCCCTCGACGTGGTCTGGAAGGACGGACCGGTCGCCGGCGAGAGCGACGCGACGATCCTGCGCAAGGTCCGCGCCGCGCAGCTGCCGATGCCGGCGCTGCCCGACACCCCGCTCGCCCAGACGGTGTCGGGCGACTTCACCTTCTGGTTCCGCAGCAACTCCCCGATGGACACCAACAGCGCGATCGCCGACGTCCGCCCCGACGGCGCCACGATCTGGGCTGGTCTCAAGTCGCCGATCGTCGCCCAGCAGCGCATCGCGGAGAGGCTCGGCATGAGCCAGGACCGGGTGACGGTCAACGTCGTCACGGCCGGCGGGTCCTTCGGCCGGCGGCTCTTCTTCGACGGCGCCCTCGAGGCCGCGGAGGTCTCGCAGGCGATGGGTGTGCCGGTCAAGCTCATGTGGCACCGCGCCGACGACGCCCGCGTCGGTCGTACGCACCCGCTGGGCACGTGCCGTGTCCAGGCCACCGTGAGCGGCAGCAACGTCCTGGCGTTCAACCAGTCGCTCACCTGCGTCGAGACCGACTTCCGCCACGGGCTCGGCGAGATCATCACCGCTGCCGCCGCCGACCTGCCGGCCGGCGTCGGCAACCTCGGCTTCGCCGAGACGATCTTCGCCCTCACGCAGGAGGTGCCCTACGACTTCGGAGCAGTGACGCAGACGCTCGTCGAGACCGACGACCGCTTCAACACCGGGTCGATGCGCAACATCTACTCGCCCGACGTCCGCGTCGCCAGCGAGCTCGTCGTCGACAAGCTGGCGGCGAAGATGAAGATGGACCCCTACCAGTTCCGCCGCAGGTTCCAGCGCAACGAGCGGCTCCTGAAGGTCCTCGACACCGTCGCCCAGGCGGGCGAGTGGGGCCGGTCGATGCCGGCCGGGACGGCGCAGGGCATCGCGATCCACAAGGAGTACAAGGGCGTCTCGGCCTGCCTGGTCGAGATCGACACGCGGCCCGCCACGACGGGACGGCAGGTCCGCGACGCCGTCACGGGACCGCGCGTCACCCGCGTGACCTTCGCGATCGACGCCGGACTCGTCATCAACCCGCGCGGGCTCGAGGCGCAGATGCAGGGCGGCATCAACGACGGCATCGCGCTGGCGCTGACCTCCAGCCTGCACCTGCGCGACGGCCACTTCCTCGAGGCGAGCTGGGACAACTACTTCTACACGCGTCAGTGGAACACCCCGCCCGACGTCCGCGTCATCGTGGTGCCCTCCGAGGAGAAGGTCCCCGGCGGTGCCGGCGAGGCCGGGGTCGCCGCGACGTTCGCCGCGGTGGCGTGTGCCTACGCCCGGGCGACCGGCACCATGCCGACCGAGTTCCCGATCAACCACCGCACGCTCTCGTTCGAGCCCAAGTCCTTCGTCCCGCCGATCCCGCAGTCGCCGGTCAACGGCCTCGAGCTCACGTCCTGAACCGCTGAGGAGCACCGACATGCCAGAGCAGACCTTCATCGTCAACGGCGAGCGCGTCACGGTCGACGTCGAGGACGACGTACGACTCCTCTGGGTCCTGCGAGACCTGCTGGGGATCACCGGGCCCAAGTACGGCTGCGGGATCAACGTGTGCAAGGCGTGCACGTCCCACATCAACGGCAAGGCGTTCAACCCGTGCGCCGTGCCGGTCGGCGAGCTCGCGGACGACGACGAGGTGACGACCATCGAGGGCCTGCCCGGGGAGGTGGCCGAGCAGCAGCGCGGCGCACACGGCCTGCACCCGATGCAGGAGGCGTGGCTCGAGCGCGACGTGGTGCAGTGCGGCTACTGCCAGCCCGGCCAGATCATGGCCGCTGTCGCGCTGGTCAACCGGGTGAAGGCCGAGGGACGCCAGGTCACGGGCGCCGACCTCGACACGATCCGCAACATCTGTCGCTGCGGCACCTACACGAGGATCCGCGAGGCGATCACGGACGGCGCTTCGAGGATGTGATCCGACGGCCGTAGACTCGCGTCGTGCCCTACCAGATGAGCAAGCGCACTGGTGGCGACGGCCGCCTGACCACGGCCATCGACCCCCAGGACCAGGGCCCCCAGGACGCCTGCGGTGTCTTCGGGGTGTGGGCCCCCGGCGAGGACGTCGCCAAGCTGACCTACTTCGGCCTGTACGCCTTGCAGCACCGCGGGCAGGAGTCCGCGGGCATCGCGGTCAGCAACGGCCGCCAGATCCTCGTCTACAAGGACATGGGCCTGGTCTCGCAGGTCTTCGACGAGTCGACGCTCGAGTCGCTCAAGGGCCACCTCGCGATCGGCCACTCGCGCTACTCGACGACCGGTGCGTCCACGTGGCAGAACGCCCAGCCGACCTTCCGGCCGACCGTCGACGGCTCGATCGCGCTGGGCCACAACGGCAACCTGATCAACACCCACGAGCTCGCCCAGATGGTCGCGGACCTCCCCGGTCCCGACGACGAGCTCGACCTCCACACGCGTCCCCAGGGCGAGTCGACCAACGACACCAGCCTCGTCACCGCGCTCCTCGCCCACCACCCCGACACCTCGCTCGAGCAGCGCGCGCTCGAGGTGCTGCCGCAGGTGCGTGGCGCCTTCTGCTTCGTCTGGATGAACGAGGGCACCCTCTACGCCGCCCGCGACCCGCAGGGCATCCGTCCGCTCGTCCTCGGCCGCCTCGAGCGCGGCTGGGTGGTCGCCAGCGAGGACGCCGCCCTCGCCACGATCGGCGCCAGCCTGGTGCGCGAGGTGGAGCCCGGCGAGATGGTCGTCATCGACGAGAACGGGCTGCGCTCGCACAGGTTCGCCGAGCCCGACCGCAAGGGCTGCGTCTTCGAGTACGTCTACCTCGCCCGCCCCGACGCCACGATCAGCGGTCGCAGCGTCCACGAGTCGCGGGTCGAGATGGGTCGCCAGCTCGCCCGCGAGTTCCCCGTCGAGGCCGACCTGGTCATCCCGGTCCCGGAGTCCGGCACGCCTGCGGCGTCGGGGTACGCCGAGGAGTCGGGGATCCCGTTCGGCCAGGGCTTCGTCAAGAACGCCTACGTCGGCCGCACGTTCATCCAGCCCAGCCAGACGCTGCGCCAGCTCGGCATCCGGCTCAAGCTCAACGCCCTCGAGCACATGATCCGCGGCAAGCGGGTCGTCGTGGTCGACGACTCGATCGTGCGCGGCAACACGCAGCGGGCGCAGGTGCGGATGCTCCGCGAGGCGGGCGCCGTCGAGGTCCACGTGCGGATCTCCAGCCCGCCGGTGAAGTGGCCCTGCTTCTACGGCATCGACTTCGCCACCCGCGCCGAGCTGATCGCCAACGGGCTCTCACCCGACGAGATCGCGGCCAGCATCGGCGCGGACAGCCTCGGCTACATCTCGCTCGACGGGATGATCGACGCGACCAAGCAGCAGCGCACCCAGCTGTGCACGGCCTGCTTCACCGGCGAGTACCCCGTCGAGCTCCCCGACGAGAGCCTGCTCGGCAAGCACCTGCTCGAGGCCACGCTGCAGTCGCCCACCATGGGGCGCGCGCTCCCGGTCCTCAACAACCCCTGACCCATACCGAGAACAGCCGAGACCAGCCGGACGCCACAGGAGCCCGCGTGACCGATCAGCCCACCGCACCCACTCCCGGCGCCTACGCCGCGGCAGGCGTCTCGATCGAGGCGGCCGACCGTGCGATCGACCTGATGAAGGGGTGGGTCGAGAAGGCCCGCCGTCCCGAGATGATCGGCGGCCTGGGCGGCTTCGCGGGGCTCTTCGACGCCTCGGCGCTGACCCGCTACGAGCAGCCCCTGCTGGCGACCTCCACCGACGGTGTCGGCACGAAGGTCGCGATCGCGCAGCTGATGGACGTGCACGACACCATCGGCTTCGACCTCGTCGGGATGGTCGTCGACGACCTCGTCGTGTGCGGCGCCGAGCCGCTCTTCATGACCGACTACATCGCCTGCGGTCGCGTCGTGCCGGAGCGGATCGCCGCGATTGTCAAGGGCATCGCCGAGGCGTGCGTGGTCGCCGGCTGCGCGCTCATCGGCGGCGAGACCGCCGAGCACCCGGGCCTGCTCGACCCCGACGACTACGACGTCGCGGGCGCGACGACCGGTGTCGTCGAGGCCAGCAAGCTCCTCGGCCCCGGGCGGGTCCGCCCCGGCGACGTGGTGATCGCGATGGAGGCCAGCGGGCTGCACTCCAACGGCTACTCGCTGGTCCGCCACGTGCTGCTGAACGACGCGGGCTGGACCGTCGACCGCCACGTCGACGACTTCGGTCGCACGCTCGGTGAGGAGCTGCTCGAGCCGACCCGCATCTACGCCAAGGCCTGCCTCGACCTCGCCGAGCGCACCGAGACCCACGCCATGTCCCACGTGACCGGCGGCGGGCTCGCCGCCAACCTCGAGCGGGTGCTCCCGGCCGAGGTGTCGGTCCGCCTCGACCGCTCGACGTGGACGCCGCAGCCGGTCTTCGACGTCGTACGACGGGTGGGCTCGGTGTCGCAGCCCGACCTCGAGGCGACCCTCAACTGCGGGGTCGGGATGGTGTCGCTCACCGCCCCCGAGTCGGTCGACACGGCGATCTCCGTCCTGGCCGGGCACGGCATCACGGCGTGGGTCGCCGGCGAGGTCCGCCTCGACGACGAGCAGGGCGGCAGGGTCGTCCTGGAGGGCCAGCACCCCGGGTGGTGAGCCCGATCTGCCGTCAATTGTTCAGCCGTCGGCAGAAAACCGGGATGTGGTGTGCGGGAACAGCCACCGCTCAGGTAGCGTTGCCCTCACGACATGTGACCGTTCAGACCGGGCGCGCCTCAGGCGGCCCCGGCCAAGTGTGCGAGGGGGTCGACCCTATGGGGCGCGGCCGAGCGAAGGCGAAGCAGACCAAGGTCGCACGCGACCTGAAGTACCGGACTCATGAGACGGACTTCGGCGCGTTGGCGAAGGAGCTGCACGGTGAGGACACCCATCGGCCGACTGAGGTCGAGCCGGACGAGGACGAGTGGGCGGACTATGCCGACCCCCGTCGTCGCGCAGACTGACTGATCCCGGTCACGCCGGCCGGTCCGGCTGGTGACGGCGCACCCGGTACCGGGTGCTGCGACGTACGACCGCGCCCCGAACTACACGTGAGCGGGCGCTTCCTGCCCGTCTGAGGACGTGACCGGGCACTTCCTGCTCGTGTGCGAGCGCTGACGGGCAGGAATCGCCCGGTCGGCGGTCACGACCGGCAGGAAGTGCCCGGTCACGTGTAGTGAGGTCAGAGGTGGATGCCGCGCAGGCGGCCGACCTCGCGCATTCGGCGCTCGGCGAGCCGGTCGGCGGCCTCGGCCGACGTGATGCCCTCGGCCTTCGCGAGCTCGAAGACCCGCCGGGTGGTGTCGAAGATGCCGCTGGCGCGCTGCTGGGCACGCTCGAAGGAGAAGCCCTCGAGCTCGTCGGCGACCTGGATGACCCCGCCGGAGTTCACGCAGTAGTCGGGGGCGTACAGGATGCCGCGCTCGGCGATCTGCTTCTCGATGCCGGGGTGCGCGAGCTGGTTGTTGGCCGCGCCGCAGATGATCGTCGCGCGCAGGACCTCGAGCACCTCGTCGCTGATCGCGCCGCCCATCGCGCACGGGGCATAGACGTCGATCTCGCTCGCGACCAGGTCGTCGGTGGTGGCGACCGCCGTGACATCGGGGTGCTCGGCGCGGACCGCCTCGACCGACGGGGCGTGCACGTCGGTGACGACGACCTTCGCGCCGTCCTCGACGAGGTGGCGCACGAGGTGGCGGCCGACCTTGCCGACACCGGCGATGCCGACGGTGCGTCCGGCGAGCGTGGGCTCGCCCCACACCTGCTCGGCCGCGGCGCGCATGCCCTGGAAGGTGCCGTAGGCGGTCAGCACCGAGCTGTCGCCCGCGCCGCCGTGGGCGACGGTGCGGCCGGTGACGTAGTCGCACTCGCGGGCGATGTGGTCCATGTCGACCGAGAACGTCCCCACGTCGCACGCGGTGTAGTAGCGCCCGCCCAGCGACTGCACGAAGCGACCGTAGGCGCGCAGGAGCGCCTCGGTCTTGAGCACGGCCGGGTCGCCGATGATGACGGCCTTGCCGCCACCGAGGTCGAGGCCGGCGAGCGCGTTCTTGTAGGACATCCCGCGCGAGAGGTTGAGCACGTCGACGGTCGCGTCGTCGGTGCTGGCGTAGGGGTAGAACCGCGTGCCGCCGAGGCCCGGCCCGAGCGCCGTGGAGTGGAGGGCGACGATGGCCCGCAGGCCCGTCGCGCTGTCGTTGCAGAAGACGACCTGCTCGTGCTCACTGCCGAGCTCGAAGACGTCGACGCCGGAAGGTGCTCCAGACATGCTCTTGCGTCCTTTTCTGGTGGGGTGCGGCCGCGGGGTGTGCGGACCTGGTCGGAGCGGTCGAGGGGTGGTGACCGCCGTCACGGTCAGCGTATCGCCGCTGTCGGGGCACCTCGAATCAGCGTGACCGCATCACCACGAGGTCACCGTGGGTCCCGTAGCCGAGCAGGTCGCCGCCGGTCCGGCTGCCGTCGAAGGTCACCATCACCCAGCCGTCGTCGACCGCGGCGAGCGTGGGCCAGGGCAGGTTGGTGGGGTAGGGCGCGGCGAGGACGCCGAGGTCCGTCATGTCGAGGTCGAGCACCGGGAACCTCGCCCGCACGCCTCGTCGCGAGTCGCGTCCGTCGCTGGCGAGCACGACCATCCGGCCGTCCACCTCGAGCAGGGTCGTGCCCTCGGTCGCCGTGCGGTCGACGGCAGCGGCGCGCAGCCGCAGCTCGTCGAGCGACGGTCCCGCCGCGAGCGCGGGATGGAAGTCGAAGAACCTCCGCGCGCTGACGAACCCCACGAGCCACTCGCCTGCTCCGTCCGGGGCGTCGCGGCGGACGAGGTGGGGGTCCCACGTGGCGATCGACGCCAGGCCGTCGGTCGGCAGCGGCAGCTCGCGGGTGTCGAGGACGTGCGTGCCGCGGAGGAGGTCGGCGTCGGACTCGGCGAGGGTGACCCGCAACCCCGCCGGCGTACGACGACCGGCGCGGGTCGTGGGGGTCTCGAAGTCACCCCACGTGCTGGTCGCCACCAGCCACCGTCCCTCGGTGCGGACCAGGTGGGTGGCGTGGTCACCGAAGACCCCGGGCCGGTCCGGTCGGCGGAAGAAGAGGTCGCCGGCGTGCTCGACCTCGAGGTCCGGGCCGAGGCGCCAGGTGCTGGTGTGGGCGGTGTCGAAGAAGCCGGGGCCTGCGGAGGTGGCGGTCAGCCACGTCGCGCCGTCCTCCCGCAGCGGGCGTCCGGTCTCGTCGGTGACGAACCGGACGTCGCGCAGCCCGAGCTGGCCGAAACCCCCGGCCGTCCCGCCGTGGTCCGGCAGCTCGACGCGCAGGTCGGCCAGCAGGGACTCGTCGCGGGTGTCGACGGTCTCGCGCAGGTCGTGGCGCGCGCGGGCCACCCACGAGCCGGCCTCGTGGACCCAGGCCGTCACGTGCGTGCCGGTGAGGGTCAGCCCCAGCTCGGTGGCCGTCTCCCGGGCCTGGTGGAAGCGCCGGCTGCGCAGCGCTCGTGTCGCCCCGCCGTCCGTGAGGGCCAGTGACACCGACCCGTCGCGCACCTCCGCCCGGATGCGGTGGCTGCCGAGGTGGATCGCCAGCGGCGACCGGTCCCGCGCGGCGGTCGTCGCGGCGACGTACGGCGCCACGGCGGGCATCGTGACGACGCCGCCGGCAGTGGCGTCGACCCGGACCGCGCCGGGCGCGACGAGGTCGACCGGCCGCACCCGGCGGACGACCTCGAGGCGGGGGAGCTCGGGCATCACCGCGCCGGCACGCCCCGCACAGTCGTCCCGGGGGCGACGTCGCGCACCACGACCGAGCCGGCGCCGACCACGGCGCCCTCCCCGACCTCGGTGCCGGGCAGGACCTGGGCGCCGCTGCCGATCTGCGCGCCGCGTCGCAGCACCGGCGGCCCTGAGGGGCGCGACCCCATCGTCAGCCCCCCGTTGATGATGACCTGGGCGCCGAAGAAGCAGTCGTCCTCCACGACGACCCCGCTCGCGAGGCCGACGTAGCCCTGCATCCGGACCCGCTCGCCGAGGACGCAGTCGCGCCCGATCGTGCACGCGTGGCCGATCGAGGCGTCGGCCCCGACCTGCGAGCCCTCCCGGACCAGGCAGTGGTCGCCGAGCCAGCTGTGCGGGCCGAGGACGGCGCCGACGTTGACCACGGTGAAGCACCCGACCACGGCGTCCTCCCCGATGACGGTGGGGGCGGGCGCGGGTGCGGGCGAGCCGGACCCACGGCCCATGCGCGGCTGCCGGCCGATCACCGCCCCGTCGTCGACCCGGCAGCCGTCGTGCAGCACGGTGCCCGCGTGCAGCACGACGTTGGCGCCCAGCTCGACACGGGCGCCGATCACCACGTCGGGCGCGAGGAGGAGGTGCGGTGCGAGGTCCGACTGCCGCAGGTCAGTCATCCTCGCCGCCCGGCTCGCCCGCGCCGCCGAGGCGGCGCACCTTGCGACGCAGCCGCCGGTTGCGCTGCTGGTAGTCGTCGACGCGTGCGCGGAGGTTGTCCAGCTCGGCCTCCGCGGCCCTCAGGAGGTCCGCGGCCTCCCAGGCCGACCTGCGCGCCTCGACGGCCTCGGCCTCGGCCGCGTCCGCCCGGTCGTTGACGCGCCGCGCCATCGCGCGCAGGCCGAACAGCTCGGCCTCGGCGGCCCACCGCCGTCCGATCTGGCGGCTCAGCTCCAGCTCGAGCGTCGGTGGTCGGCCCGGACCGGCCCCGATCGACGACAGCACCTCGAGGACGGACTGGGCGTGCATGCGGGCGTCGTGCTGGCGCAGGACCAGCTCGCGGCCCAGTCGCCCCCACTCCGGGTCGTAGGCCGCGATGTCGGCGGCCATCCGCGCGACGTCGAGGCCGGTGCCGCCGGTCTGCCCGGTGAAGCCGTCGGCCTCGATGGCCGGGTAGGTCTCCGGCGTGACCCAGCCGTCGCCGCCGAAGCTGTCGAAGAGGTAGGCGGGACGGCCGCACGCCATCGCCTCGAGGACCACCCGGCCCTTGCCGACGACGACGTCGACGTCGTTCATGCGCAGCTCGGGGGCCAGGTCGACGTCGTCGATGCCCAGCGACACCAGCTCGACGCCGTGGGCACCCCACGCGTCCTCGAGCGCCTGCCGGGGAGCTCCGTCGAGGTAGGAGCTGAGGACCAGGGCCCGTCGAGGCGGCGCGTGCGGCGCCGAGAGCGGGGAGAAGCGCTGCGTGTCGATCGGCTGCGTCAGTCGTACGACGCGGACGTCGGCGTTGAGCGCCTCGACCCGTCGTCGTACGCGGTCGTTCAGCACGATCACCGCGGTCGCGATGCCCGGCACGAGCGGTGGTTGCTGGAAGTCGAACAGCGAGCTGTGGCAGACGAACGCCTGCGGGACCCCCGGCCACGCGTGGGCCAGGTCGTGGGCGACGACACCGTCCTGCGTCACCACGGCGTCGGCCGGCTCCCCGAGGTCCTCGAGGCGGTCGACGGTGGTGATGCCCTGCTGTGCCGCGGACCGCGCCATGTCCCCGGCGGTGCGCGCGTAGATGCGCACGTCGTGGCCCAGGCGCACGAGGTTCTCACCGAGGGTCAGGAGGTACGTCTGGCTGCCGCCGACCTCGTGGAACGCCGAGTTGGCCAGCACTATGCGCACGGTGGTCCTCCGGGAGGTCGGCGGTGGTCGGTGGGCAGTCATCCTCGCGGACGGTCGTGGTGCGCAGAAAGGCCCCGACCGGGACGTGGTCGGGGCCTTCCTGTGCTTGTGGGCAGGGGCGGGGTCGAACCGCCGACCTATCACTTTTCAGGCGATCGCTCGTACCAACTGAGCTACCTGCCCAAGCGGGACGAGGATACATGAGGGCGCCGGTGCACCCTGAATCGGCCCGGAACGGCTCAGTCCGTCGAGGACGGCACCGACGCGAGGGGGTCCGCGGGGAGCTCGAGCCAGAAGGTGGAGCCCGTCCCGGGGACCGACTCGCCCTGCACCGCGCCACCGTCGCGCTCGGCCATGGTGCGCGAGATCGTCAGCCCCAGGCCGGTGCCCTTGCGCCCGTCGGCCGCGAAGCGGACGAACGGCTCGAAGGCGCGCGAGAGCTGCTCGGCGTCGAGTCCGGGGCCGTCGTCGCGCACGACGATCCGCACCATCGGGTGGCCGCTCTCGCCGACGAGCCGGTCGGCGGAGATGTGGACGGTGCCGCCGGCGGCGCGGTGGTGGTTGATGGCGTTGCCGACGAGGTTGGTCAGGATCTGGCGCACGGCGGACGCGTGGGCCCACACGGTCACAGCGGGGTCGATGTCGACGGTCATCTCCACCGAGCCGGTGGCGGCGGGCGAGAGGTGCCAGTGCACGACGTCGGCGACGGCGTCGGCGACCCCGACCTGGGTGCGGCCGTCGTCGCCGGCGAGGGTGCGGCCGGCGCCGAGCAGGCTGTCGACGATGGCGAGCAGCTGCTCGGACGCGCGCACGATCCGCGGACCGTCGCGCAGCACCCCGGACACGACGTCGTCGGGGGTGCCGTGCTCGGCGTCGTCGATGAGGCCCTCCGTGTAGCCGAGGACCGCCGTCACCGGCGTGCGCAGCTCGTGCCCGACCGCGCCGAAGAGCTGCTGGTAGCCCAGCTGCGCCTCGGCGCTGGCGTCCAGCGCCTCGGCGAGCGCACGCCGGGCCTGCTCGAGGGTCAGCCGGGAGGTGATCGCAGCCGTGAGCAGCCGGAAGTCGTCGAGCAGCTGCGCGGGCCACGCGCCGGCCTCGTCGCACGACAGCGACATGCTGCCGAACATCCCCCCGCGCGAGCGGAACGAGGTAGCGACGAAGCTGCCGACCCCCTCGCGCTCGAGCTGGTCGCGGTCCTCGGCCGCCTCCGGGGGGAGGAGCGCGCGATCGGTCAGGACGACCATGCGGCTCTCGCGTCCGCGCTGGGAGAGCCACGGCATCGTCAGCGCCGCCTCGGGGCCGGCCCCCGGCGGTGGCAGGAGGGTGCGGGTCGACCCCGGCGGTGTCCACTCGCGCACCCACGCCCGACCGCCGAGCTGGATCCACCTGCTCGGGTCGTCGGGGGTGAAGCTGGTCAGGACGGCGGTGACGGTCTGGACGCGCGGCTCGGCCAGGAGGTGGTCGACGGTGCGCTGCAGCGCCTCCTCGAGGGCGAGGTCCTCGTCGACGACCTCGGCGGCGAGGGCGGCGGCGGTCGCGGAGACCGGGCCCGCGGCGACGCTGGTCTGCAGCGCGGAGTCCTCGCTCACAGAGACCCTCCTCGCCCCGCGTCGTCGACGGCGTCGTCGATCGTCAGGAGACACGGTAGCGGTGCGATGCCCCGGCTCTGGTCGATCCCCACGTGCCCCGCGAGGCCCAGCCGGTGCCGGCCCGCCCACGTCGCGAGGTGCACGAGCTGGGCGAGCCCGAGCGTCCTCCCGGGGCAGGCGTGTGGACCGGCGCCGAACGGCAGCCACGCCCCGGGGCGGTGGGACCCGTCGGTCCATCGGGACGGGTCGAACCCGGCGAGCGCGTCCGGGTCACCGGGCACCAGCTCGGGGAGCCGGCCGAGGAGCAGCGGGCTCACCAGGACGACGCGTCCGGCCGGGACCTCCGTGCCGGCGAGGTCGACCGGCTCCGTGGTGATGCGGGCCGTGACCCACGTCGGTGGCGTCAGCCGCAGCGTCTCCCAGACCGCGTGCAGCGGATCGCGGTCGGGGTCCTCCGCGGTGTCGGCGGGGTGCGCGGCGAGCCAGGCGAGCAGCCACGCGCCCGCGGCGATCGGGACCTGCACGCCCGCGGCGAGCATGGTCGCGACCTGCTCGGGCGGCGTCGCGAGGTCGGGCACGGCCCTCAGGGCGTCGTCGAGGGCGAAGCGGGCGTCGCGCTCGGCACGCCTGGCGCGGCTCCATCGACCGGGCGGTCGCCGCGCGGAGATGACGGGTGCGAGCGCGTCGATCCACGCGAGGGTCAGGTCGGCGACCCGGTCGCGGGTGGGCACGTCGGTGACGAGCACCGCCG
Organism: Nocardioides potassii; assembly: GCF_021648885.1. Taxonomy (GTDB): domain Bacteria; phylum Actinomycetota; class Actinomycetes; order Propionibacteriales; family Nocardioidaceae; genus Nocardioides; species Nocardioides potassii. The sequence continues at coordinate 22,913 of NZ_JAKJHZ010000002.1, forward strand.
CCACCGTCGAGCGGGCCACCGGACGCCGCAGCAGCACCGTGGCGTCGTACGGCGTCCCGGGGGCGGTGCGGTCGTGCTCGGCGATCGCCGAATGCCACTCCGTCTCGAGCACCTCGCGTCCCCTGGCCACCTCGGCGGGGGTGAGGGGAGGGAGCACGACGTGGCCCGAGCGGGTCTCGCCCCGGCTGGCCGAGAGGTCGCCGCTGCGGCTCACGTCACCGGGGAAGTCGAAGCGGTCGGGCTCGGTCAGCACCCGCCGCGCGAGCGCGGGCGTGGTGACCAGCCACGGTCCGTGGGGGCCGAGGGCGACGGCCCCCGACCGTGGGGCCGAGAGGACAGCGCCGAGCCGGCCACCGGCCGACTCGACGCTGTCCAGGTGCATCACGGTGTGAGCATCACTGTCGATGCCTCACGTCCGAGTGCCGGACCAGCCTCAGCGACGGCCGGGGGCCGGACGCCACAGGTAGTAGGACTGCAGCTGGTTGTTGGCACGGGCGGACTCGATGCGGGTGCGGATGCGGTTCATCATGATTTCTTCTCCAGGGGGATTGCCGAGAAGCACGGTCGGTCGACCGCGCCCCGACGCCACCCGGAGTCCGAACCCCCGTGAAGCTGTCAGGGTCGGGAGTCAGGACTCCACGTCGGGCAGCGTCTCGGCAATCAGATCAGTCAATTGCTGAATCCGCAGCGGCTTCTGCATGACTGTCTCAACTCCGAGCTCCTGGAGGGCCGCTCGGTGCTCCCCTGCCCAGGCGCTGATCACGACCACGCGCATCTCCGCGCCCACCTCCGGGTGGTCCCGCATCCAGCGCACCACCTCGACGCCGTTCATCCGCGGCATGGTGAGGTCGAGGAGCATCACGTCGAAGGTCTCGTGCTGCATCCGCTCGACGGCCTCGAGGCCGTCGTTGGCGGTGGTGGCCTCGTGGCCCGCGCGGCGGACCAGGCGGCAGAACACGTCGCGGATGTCCTCGTTGTCGTCGACAACGAGGAAGCGCAGCTGTCGTGCCCCCGTGCTCACTCGGCAAGGCTAGTCAAACTTCGGGGCATCTCGTGGCAAGTCTCAGCCAACTTTCGACCAATGTCGGCGTGTCGTGGTCCTCGACGGACGCCGACGGGCGGGTTTGGGGGCCCGCTCGCGGATGCCCCTATGCTGATGCCGTCTGACGGTTCGCCCGGCAGGCTGGCCCCCATCGTCTAGCGGCCCAGGACCCCGCCCTTTCACGGCGGTAGCGCCGGTTCGAATCCGGTTGGGGGTGCGACCGGTCCCGTGCCCGACGCCGATTCGTGGTCGCGGAAGGGCATGGGTTAGAGTTCCACCCGCTCCACCAGCACCACCGGAGGAGCACGAAGCAGCAGCATCACGAGGCCCCGTAGCGCAGTTGGTTAGCGCGCCGCCCTGTCACGGCGGAGGCCGCGGGTTCGAGTCCCGTCGGGGTCGCCAACGCATGCCACACAGGCTGAGCCGCCAGGCTCAGCCTGTGTCGCATTTCGGGCACGGTGGCGGACAGGACGGGCGGTTTCCTGCCGCTCCTAGGGTGTCTCCATGCCGATCGACCTCGATCCCGTCGCCTTCGACGCCGTGGTCGGCCGCGCGCTCGACGGCCTGCCGGACGACCTCGCGCGGCTGGTGGACAACGTGGTCGTGCTCGTCGAGCCGGACGCCCCCGAGGACGACCCGGACCTGCTCGGCCTCTACGACGGACTCGCGCTCACCGATCGACCGGCCAACCACGCCGGCATGCTGCCGGACCGGATCCTGCTGTTCCGCGGCCCGCTCCTCGACATGGCCGACACCGTCGAGGACCTCGAGGAGGAGGTCCGCATCACCGTGGTGCACGAGGTGGCGCACCACTTCGGGCTCGACGACGCGCGGCTCCACGAGCTCGGCTGGGGTTGAGCGGCTCGAATTTTGCCGACCGCTGGCCTAGCCCACGAGCCCGGCGAGGCTCCAGCCGACCGCACACGCCCCGACCGACAGCACGGCCGTGGCCACGACGTACGCCGTCGCGGCGCGTGCCGGCCGCTCGACCGCCTGCACCGCGAAGGTGGAGAACGACGTGAAGCCGCCGCAGAACCCGGTGCCGAGCAGCGCCCACCCGGCGTCGCCCAGCGACAGGGCAGCCAGCACGCCGAACAGTCCCGAGCCGAGGGTGTTGACCAGCAGCATCCCGGCCGGGAACCTCCCGTCCAGGAGCTGGCCGATCGCGTAGCGCAGGGGCGCCCCCACGGCCGCGCCGAGGGCGACGAGCAACGCCGTCATGCCGTGGGGTTATTCACTCGACGGCTCCCGGCGGCTCGGCCCGGTGCGCCAGGTGCCGACCGAGGGCGGCGGCGGCGAGCCCGGCGGCGAGCGTCAGCGCCAGGACGGCCCCGGCGAGGCCGACGTGGCCGGTGTCCGCGAGCCCGCGCACCTGGCCCGCCCACGCCGACACCGTGGTGAACCCGCCGAGCACGCCGGGTCCGAGGGCGGCCGCGACCCTGCGTGAGCGCCGTACGACGGCCAGGGCGGGCAGCACGCCGAGGACGAACGCACCGACGACGTTGATCGCGAGCGTCGGCCACGGGAACAACGTGTCCGGCGCGGCCGTGTCGACAGCGAGGCGGAGCAGGGCGCCGACCGCACCTCCTGCCGCGACGACGGCGAGGTCGGTGGCGGCGAGGTGGCGCGTGCTCACCCGACCTGGCTGGCGGACGGGCTGGTGTGGGCCTGTGCGTCCCACGGCTGGGCGTTCGCGCCGGCGAGCTGCTGGACGACCTCGCTGAGCAGCCAGTTCTGCAGAGCGCGCTGGGCAGGCGTGCGCGCCATCGAGAGCAGCCGCTCGGCGCGGCAGAACGCGTCGGCGACGTCGAACATCTCCGTCATGGTCACGAAGATCGGGCCGGCCTCGCGCATCATCGGGAAGGCCAGGTCGATGCGGGGGAGTCCCTCGAGCTCGGCGCGACGCACCTGCTCGCCGAACTCGTCGGGGAACTGGCGCTCGTAGTTGGCGAACATCGACGTGAGGTCGCCGGCCAGCGGGTAGTCGGACTGGTGGGACAGCGACAGGAGCCGGAGCTCGCGACGCAGCTCGTGGTACTGCCGGGCGAGCGAGGCGTGGAGGGGCACGTCGAGACCGAGGAGGCGTACGTCGACGGCCGCGTCGCTGGTGGGCTCGGGGGTGGGTTGGTCGTGCGCGTCGATGACCCACTCGGCGCCGCCCTCGTCGCTCATCTGGGCGGCCGGCTCGAACCAGACGATCTTGCTGTCGGACTCGATGGTCGCGCCCCAGGCGGTCGCGCACTGGGCGACCATCGACAACCCGCGACCGAAGGTGAGGAGCAGGTCGAGGTCGTCGCCGGCCAGCGGGACCGGCGGGATCGGCGGGCTCGTGGACCCGTCGATCACCTCGATCCGCGGGTGGCTGGCGGTGCCGCGCACGCGGACCTTGAAGGGCGCGTCGGCGTGCAGGACGGCGTTGGCCACCAGCTCGGAGACCCCCAGCTCGGCACACTCCACGAGGTCGGCGCGCTCGAGCCGCACGAAGACGTCGCTGACCCACCGGCGCGCGTCAGCCGCGGCGCGCGGCGACGAGGCCAGGGTCAACTCGGAGCTCAGCGGCACTGGCTCTTCTTTCGAGGGGGTGGGCAGTCCGGTGGGGCGATGGTTACCCGGGGGCGGGGTAGTTCAAACCTCGACGATCACCATAGTTTCTCGCGGGTCTGGGTAGTGGATGTGAGCAACGAGACGCGTCCGGCGTTTCGCCTGCTGGTCGGCCCCGGGAGGACAATGGTGCTACAGCGTCAGGATGAGGGTCTGACCGCGGACCCGGTCCCGAGAACGTCCCATGACAAGGAGCTCCGATGAGCACGACGCAGGCCCCGCGACACCGTGTTGTCGTGATCGGTTCCGGCTTCGGCGGCCTGTTCGGCACGAAGGCCCTCCGCCGCGCCGACGTCGACGTGACGGTCATCGCCAAGACCACCCACCACCTCTTCCAGCCGCTGCTCTACCAGGTGGCGACCGGCATCCTGTCCGAGGGCGAGATCGCCCCTCCGACCCGCGAGGTCCTCAGTGGGCAGGACAACGCCAAGGTGATCCTGGGCGAGGTCGTCGCCATCGACCTCGAGGCCCGGACCGTCACCTCGCGCGTGCTGGGCCGCGACACGGTGACGTCGTACGACTCGCTGCTCGTCGCCGCCGGTGCCAGCCAGTCCTACTTCGGCAACGACCACTTCGCCGAGTTCGCCCCCGGCATGAAGAGCATCGACGACGCGCTAGAGCTGCGCGGGCGCATCTTCGGCGCCTTCGAGATGGCCGAGCTCGGCGCCACCCGTGGCGACGACGTCGACCACCTGCTGACCTTCGTCGTCGTGGGTGCGGGCCCGACGGGTGTGGAGATGGCCGGCCAGATCGCCGAGCTCGCCCACCGCACCCTCAAGAAGGACTTCCGCGCGATCAACACCCGTCAGGCGCGGGTGGTCCTGGTCGACGCGGCCCCGCAGGTGCTCCCGCCCTTCGGCCACAAGCTGGGGGAGAAGGCCAAGAAGGAGCTCGAGGAGCTCGGCGTCGAGGTGATGCTCGGCGGCATGGTCACCGAGGTCGACGAGCGCGGCCTCGAGGTGAAGTTCAAGGACGGGCGTGTCGAGCGGATCAACTCGGTCGCCAAGATCTGGGCCGCCGGCGTGCAGGCCAACCCGCTCGGCAAGACGCTGTCCGAGCAGTCCGGCGCCCCGCTCGACCGGGCCGGACGCATCGGGGTCAACCCCGACCTCACGCTGCCGGGCCACCCCGAGGTCTTCGTCGTGGGCGACATGATCGCCCTCGACAACCTCCCGGGTGTCGCGCAGGTGGCGATCCAGGGCGCCAAGTACGCCGCCAAGGAGATCCGCAACCGGCTCGAGGGCAAGGCGCCGCAGCCGCCGTTCAAGTACTTCGACAAGGGCTCGATGGCGATCATCAGCCGATTCCGCGCGGTCGCGATGGTCGGCAAGCTGCGCCTCACCGGCATCGTCGCCTGGCTGATGTGGCTCGGCGTCCACCTCGTCTACCTGACCGGCTTCAAGAACCAGGTGTCGGCGCTGATGCGGTGGGCGATCACCTTCATCAGCAACAACCGCTCCGAGCGGACGACCACCGAGCAGCAGATCTTCGCGAGGGCGGCGCTCGCGCGCCTGCGGCGAGGTGCGGCCGACCTGGTCTCCGACCCCGGCATCTACGACGCGACGCGGGCCATGATGGAGGAGACCCGGCGCCAGGAGCTGGAGGCCGCCGCGGAGCGCGAGGCCGAGCTGACCGACTCGGGCGTGCGCGGCGTGGCGACCGAGCGCGTCAGCGGCGCCTGACCCTCGCCGACCCGACCGCCGTGCGGTCGTCTTGACGATTCCTTCGATATTTATTCGGGATTCGTTGCACACTCGTCCACGTGCGAGCGACAGACGGGAACCGGGTGAGCATGTCGTCCGGGCGCGCCCTGCTGGCGCTGGCCACTGTGCTGAGCCTGGCCCTGCCGCTGGCGGCCGCCTCGTCCCCGGCGTCCGCCCGGCCCGACCGGGTGACGTCCGAGAAGACCCGCACGCTCACGCCGAGGGCGCTCGGCCTCACCGCCGACCTGCCCAACCCGCTGCGCGGGCAGTACCGCTGGTTCGGCACCGACCCCACGCCGTCGAGCGTCACCTCCAACGACGTCTACTACCGCGACCAGGTCTACTGGGGTCGCCTCGAGAAGTCCGACAACGCCTGGGACTTCTCGCTCATCGACGCCGGCCTCGCCGACGCCGGGGCGCGCGGCGGCAAGTTCGGCTTCCGGGTGATGGCCTACTGCCCCGGGTGCTGGATGAACTACCGCGAGGACCTGCCGGCGGTGACGCCGCCGTTCGTCCCGCTGCAGCCGGGCACCGACGTGCCCGACTGGAACTCGCCCGGGTTCCTCGCCCAGTGGCGCGAGCTCATGGCCGAGCTCGGCCGCCGCTACGGCGACGACCCACGACTGGGCTACGTCGACGTCGGTGGCTACGGCAGCTACGGCGAGTGGCACGTCGACACCGGAGCGCGCATCAGCGACGCCAACGGGCTCGCGGTGGTGAAGGCCGTGACCTCGGCGTTCCCCACCAAGCACGTCCTGATCAACACGATGACGCCGGTCGACTTCACGCTCGCGGCGCTGAAGGCCAACCCCCACCTCGGCATCCGCACCGACAGCCTCGGCTGCCCCGACATGTACTCGATGGTCGCCGTCGACGAGCGGCTGCAGCAGGTGTGGCGGACTCGGCCCTTCTTCTCCGAGTGGTGCACGCGGGCAGACCCGGTGCTCGGCGCGAAGCAGGTCCGCCAGTTCCACGTCTCGACGCTGTCGTCGAGCAACATGCCGTGGACGCACGAGTCCCTCGACGCCCGCCAGCGGGCGGCGTACGACACCGCGCTCGCGACGGCCGGCTACCGCCTCCGACTGCGCGCACTCACCCTCCCGCGCTCGGTCGCCGCGGGCGACAAGGTCGACGTCCGGACGTCGTGGGTCAACGAGGGCAGCGCGCCGACGTACGACCGCTGGGACGTCCGGCTCACCTTCGCCCGCAACGGGAAGGCCACCACGGTGTCGCTCGGCGAGCAGCTGCGCGGCGTCGTCGACACCTCCCGCCGCCGCGCGCGGGTCTCCGTCCGCGGCCTGGCGAAGGGACGGTACGACGTCAGCGTCAGCGTCGTCGACCCGGACGGCTACTCGGCGCCGATGTACCTCGCCAACCGCGGTCGTACGTCGTCCGGCACCTACCCGGTGGGCTCGCTCACGATCCGCTGACCAGCGAGCTCAGCAGCGGGACGCCGAGCCCCGCCCGCTCGACGTGGCGGTCGAGCGCCGTGACGGTCGCGGCGCGCATCGCGGCCACCGGATCGCCCACGGCGAGCAGCAGCTCGGTGGGATAGCTCACGGCGAAGGCGCCGTAGCCCGCGCGGCCCAGGACGCGTGTGACGTCCTTGAAGACGACCGTGAGGCCGGAGTGGCCCGCGGCGGCCCTCGCCGCGCAGTAGTCGTCGACCCATCGCCCCACCGAGGGGGACGACGTCACCAGCTGCTCCCACGCCGTGTCGACGGCCTCGTCCCAGCCGTCGACCCGCACGGCGCTGCCGCCCAGCTCCCGAGCGACGTCGGCCCACTCGCCCAGCAGCTCGTCGTCCTCGGAGTCGTCCTCGCGGTAGAGCCGGTCGCTCAGCCACACCACGCCGAAGGGGCGGGGCGGGTCGACGGCCATGCGCAGGAGGCTAGGGGCATCAGGGGCAGTAGGCCTCCAGGGGCTCGAACCCTGAACCAACGGATTAAAAGTCCGCTGCTCTACCCATTGAGCTAGAGGCCCCCGGCACGGTGCGTGCCGGCGACGATCATCTCAGAGGGACCGGCCCACCGCTGAGGCGCGGGGTCTGGACCACCTGCGTCGGGGCTGGTCAGTAGCGCGGGACTGCTGAGAGCATCCGAGCCTCAGCGGACGGACCGCTGGCGACGGGGTCGAGGGATGCCATGAGGGGACGGCTGGCGCACCGGCTGCAGGCGGTCTTCGTCTCCCCGATCATCCGTCGCGTCGGCTTCCACCTGAACCGGCTCACCGCTGGGATGGAGCGCGGGTTCTTCCTGCGGCTCCTGCTCGGCCTCCTCGCCGTCGTCGGCCTCGCGGCGGTGGTGGTGACCGCGATCGAGGGCAGGCACGACTCGGTCGGCGGGGTCGCCGAGTCGTTCGGGGCGAGCTTCTACTGGGGCGTCACCACGGTCATGGGCGCCGGCGACGCGTCGTACGTCACCTCGGTGGCCGGCTACTTCGTGAGCTGGCTGCTCGTGCTGTTCGGCGTCGCGATCGTCGCCACGATCACCGGTGCCCTCGTGGGCTTCGTCATCGACTTCCTGCTGAAAGAAGGTCAGGGCATGGGTGCAGCGGGCTATCGCGACCACATCGTGGTGTGCGGGTGGAACCCGACCGCGCGGGAGCTGATCGCGGAGCTCTCGACCGACGAGTACACGCCCAAGGTCGTCGTGGTGCACGACTCGGAGAAGAACCCGGCCGGGTCGTCGGCCTACTTCGTCAACGGCGACTGCACCAACACCGACGACCTCCGCCGGGCCGGGATCGACGAGGCGATGGCGGCCATCATCTGCCCCGCGGACGCCAGCAACGACGCGGACATGCGCTCGATCCTCACCGTCATGGCCATCGAGACGATCGCCCCGCAGGTGCGCACGGTCGTCGAGGCCAACAACCCCGCGCACGTCGAGCACTTCAAGCGGGCGCGCGCCGACGAGATCGTGGTGACCTCGCGCATCTCCTCGCGGCTGCTCGCGCGGTCGTCGCTCTACCCCGGGATCGCCGGGATCGTCACCGACATCGTGTCCGGCGGCGAGGGGTCCGAGCTCTACCGGGTCGCGCTCCCGGACGACTACGTCGGCCTGTCCGTCGACGACCTGTCCTCGAGGCTGCGCCGGGACCACAACGCGACGCTGCTGGCGGTCGGCCGCGACTCGGCGTCGTACGTCAACCCGGGTCCGGACTTCCGCCTGCAGCCCGGCGACGACGCCGTCGTCGTCGCCGAGTCCCTGGGCACCCTGGCGCCGTTGAAGGTCGACAACGGCTGACCCGGCTGCGTTCCCGGGCGCGAACTCCTCAGGACGACGGCCCGGGGTGCCGATCGAGGAGGAACAGGCCCGAGGGCCTCTTCCCGAACCCAGACCGGCGGCCACCATGAGCAGGAACATCTTCGTCTTCTCAGGCGGTGGCTCGCGCGGTGCGGCACAGGTCGGCATGCTCCGCGCCCTCCTCGGATCGGGCATCCGCCCCGACGTGGTCGTGGGCGCCTCGGTCGGTGCGATCAACGCGTGCTCGCTGGCCTACGACCCCACGCCCGAGCGCGTCGAGCTGCTCGCCGACCGCTGGCTGGAGATGCGCGCGAAGGACCTCACCGGGTCCCGCGCCTCGATCCCGGGCAACATCGTGCGGATGCGGCCCTACCTGTTCTCGTCCGAGCGGCTGCGGCAGCTGATCCGGTCGTGGATCCCGGTCCCCCGTCTCGAGGGTCTCCGGGTCCCCGCGGTGGTGGCCACGACGAACCTCGACACCGGCCAGGCGCACCACCACGACTCCGGGTGGCTCACCGACCTGCTGGCCGCGTCGACAGCGATCCCCGCGGTGTTCCCGCCCGTCATGCTCGACGACGGCGTCAGGAGGGCCCCGCACGTGGACGCCGGCATCTCGGAGAACCTCCCCCTGTCGGCGGCGGTGGCCCTCGCACGGCCCGGCGACCGGGTCTTCACCCTCGACGTGACCAAGCCCCCGGTCGCCCGGTCGCTGCGCAACCCGCTCGACGTCCTCGTCGGCTCGCTCGCCATCTCCGTCCACCACCGCTCGCCGGCGGTGCTCGGTCCCGGCGTCGAGCTCGTTCCCTGCCTGCTCGACCGCACGTACCACTGCGGCACGATGCTCGACTTCACCCACACCGGCACGCTCTTCCGGATGGGGGAGGCCACCGCGGTCGACGCGCTGCACGCAGCGGGGATCGCTGCCTGACAGCAGGGGACCCGCGCTCTTGTACGTTCGGCCCATGGAGTCGCGTCACGCCTTGGTCCGGCAGCCGTCCTCGCGGCTGGGTGACGGGCTGGTCACCCACATCGAGCGCAGCGTGGTCGACGTCGACCTGGCGTGGCGCCAGTGGCGGGCGTACGTCGACGCGCTGCACGCCGCCGGCTGGACGACGACTGAGGTCGAGCCCGCCGACGAGCACCCCGACGCGGTGTTCGTCGAGGACACGATGGTCGTCTACGGCGACCTCGCGGTCATCGCCCGGCCCGGTGCCGACTCGCGCCGCGGGGAGACCGTGGCCGCTGAGGCGGCGGTGCGCGCCCACGGCTACCGCGTGGCCCGCATCGAGGCGCCCGGCACCCTCGACGGGGGTGACGTCCTCAAGCACGACGGCCGCGTCTGGGTGGGCATCGGCGGGCGGACCAACCAGGCCGGCGTGGAACAGCTCCGCCAGCTCCTCGCGCCACTCGGCGCCGAAGTGGTCGCCGTACCCGTGACGAAGGTGCTGCACCTCAAGTCGGCGGTGACGGCCCTCCCGGACGGGACGGTCGTCGGGCACCCGCCCCTGGTCGACGACCCCGACGTCTGGGCCGGTCACTTCCTCGGCGTGCCGGAGGAGTCGGGCGCCCACGTGGTCCTCCTCGGCGGGTCCACCGTGCTGATGGCGGCATCGGCCCCGGAGTCGGCCGCGCTCTTCCGCGACCGCGGCCTCGACGTCGTCACGGTCGACATCTCCGAGCTCGAGAAGATGGAGGGCTGCGTCACCTGCCTCTCCGTCCGGCTGCGGGGCGTGCCCGGATGACGCTGGTCGAGGTCTGCCTCGAGGACGTCGGCGGTGCGGCGGTCGCCGCTGCTGCCGGGGCGGAGGCGGTCGAGGTCTGCGCAGGCCTCGCCGACGGCGGTACGACGCCGACGATCGGGTTCGTCCTCCACTGCGTCGCGGCCGCGCCCGACCTCGAGCACCGGGTGCTCGTGCGCTCGCGGGCGGGCGACTTCGTGCACTCGCCCGCGGAGGTCGAGGTGATGGTCGCCGACATCGAGGCGGTCCGCGCGGCGGTGCCGGCGGGCACGAGGGTCGGCTTCGTCGTCGGCACGCTCCTGCCGGACGGCCACATCGCCCCGGACGCCGTACGACGACTCGTCGACGCGGCCGGCGACGCACCGGTCACCTTCCACAAGGCCTTCGACTCCGTGCCGGACATGCGGTCCGGGCTGGCGCTGCTGCGCGACCTCGGCGTCTCCCGCGTCCTGACCTCCGGCGGGCCCGGCCCGGCGCTCGAGCACCTGCCGGTCCTGGCCGAGCTCGTCAGGCTGGGCGGCGAGGACGTCCGCGTCGCGGTCGGCGGCGGCGTGCGGCCGGCCAACGTCGCGCGCATCGTCGCGGAGAGCGGCACCCGCGAGGTCCACCTGCGCGCGCCCGGCACGGTGGTTCCCGCCGGGACGTCGGCCGGCTACGACGACGGCCGCCGCAGCATCACCGGCGCCGACGTGCTCGCCGAGGTGATGACCGCCCTCGGCCGCTAGGCAGTGTCGCCGGGGAACAGCACCGCCCGGCCCAGCGGATCGACCCCCGACACGTCGTCGAGCGGGAACATCGGCCGCTGGACCCTGGTGTGCCCGAGCCGGGCGAGGTCCTGGTCGACCCCGCCCGGGGTGAGCGCGAGCATCCAGTCGGCGGCCATGTCGAAGAGCTCTGGCTCGAGGTAGCCGATCTTCACCACCACGATGTCGGCGTGCCGCGGGTCGAGGCCGAGCCGGGTGAAGTCCTGCTCGAGGTGGTAGGGCCGGCGCCGCCGGGTCAGGACCACGTCGACGGCCGGTGTGCGCACGACCACCTCCAGGTTGTCCTCGCTCGGCACGACCGCCACGACCTCTCCCGAGACCTCCACCGGGGGTGCGGGCCGGTCGTCGACCCGCGCGCCGAGCGTGAGGCGCACGTCCGCCCCGACACCGGCCTCCTGGGCCGCCAGCGCTCCCATCGCGTCGGGGATGGAGGCGTAGATCGCTCGCTTGCCGCTCGTCGCCAGCTCCTCGCTGGCGAGCAGCCGGGCGAGGGTCCACGTGACGTCGCCCGCACCGCCGGCCGTCGGGTTGTCGCCCGAGTCGGAGACGAAGTAGGGCGCGACGGGCGAGGCGATGGCCGTCGCGAGCACCTCGTCGAAGCTCCCGGTCGGGGCGACGAAGCCGAACTCCTCGCGCCGCTCCCACAGCTCGGCCGCCAGGCCCGAGGCCGACGCCAGGGCCAGGTCGGCGTCGTCGCCGACGGCCATCACGACGGCGCAGTTGCGCGGCTCGTCGGCCCACGGGTAGCCGATCCAGATCCCCGCGTCGAGGATCCCGTCGAGCGCCTCGATCTCGTGGACCCGCGCATAGAGGCTGCTCGCCGGCTCCTGCCGGGTGCTCGTCATCTCGCCGGGGAGCAGGATCGGCACGGGTACCCACGCCTTGGCCGGGCGCCGCCGGCCGGGCGGCAGGGCGAGCCGCTCGACCAGGGTGCGCGCGGCACGCTCCTTGGTCTCCAGCCAGTCGACGTGCGGCGCGGTGCGGTAGGTCGTCAGCAGGTCGACGGTCTCGGCGAGCCTGCGCGACACGTTGCCGTGGAGGTCCATGCCGCTGCTGATGAGGCAGTCGGCGCCCACCACGGCTCGTACGGCGGCGGCGAGGTCGCCCTCCATGTCGTCCATGCCGACGACGCTGGCCGCGCCGTGGATGTCGAGGACGAGACCGTCGAGCGGCGCCTGGCCGACCAGCGCGACGAGGCCGGCGAGGATCTCGGCCCGCAGCTGGGCGTAGTCGTCGGCCGGGATGGCGCCACCCGCGATGCTCCGCGCCTGCAGCACCCCGCGCCACTCCGCACGGTCGGCCAGCGACCCGCCCTCGCGCCAGAACTCCCACGCGTCGAGCACCTCGCGACCACGCCGGGGTGCCAGCATGGCCGCCGTCGTCAGGGCGGGTGAGAACGTCGAGGCCTCGAGGCTGATGCCGCAGACGGCGATCCGGGGGAGGGGCACTCGTCGATGGTGTCAGGGTCCGCCGACACGGCGCCCGGCGGACCCGTTGTCCCACTGTTCATCAACAGGGGGTCCGCGGACGGTGACGTCAGTCGATTTGTTGGTAGGGTTCGTGGTGCAACAGGTGCAAGTTCCAGCAGGTTGACGCCAGCGGAGTTTGTGATCCAACGGCGTTTCCCTCTTCGGGCCTTTCCAGCTTGTGAGTCGGAGCGACGTGTCACCGCACTTGGTGTGGAGTCGTCGAGGTGGCGGCTTCTCGTTCCGATAACAGGAGTACCGAGCACATGGCTCAAGGCACCGTGAAGTGGTTCAACGCCGAGAAGGGTTTCGGCTTCATTGCGCAGGAGGACGGCGGCGACGACGTCTTCGTGCACTACTCGGCCATCCAGACCAACGGCTACAAGTCGCTGGACGAGAACCAGAAGGTCGAGTTCGACGTCACCCAGGGCCCGAAGGGCCCGCAGGCGGAGAACGTCCGCCCGCTCTGATCGGCGGACGCTGGACTGCGTTCCAGATCTGACACAGCGGATCGGCCCCGTCCCCTTCGGGGGGTGGGGCCGATCCTGCTTTTGGACGAAACTGTTCCGAGCAACACTGGAGTGAGGCGACACTGGTCCGATCGGGCCATGTCGTCGGAGAGTTCAGTCCGTCACAATTGACCCAGGCGCTTACAGTCGCACTACGAGGAGATGGAGGAGGGTGACGTGCACGACCAGTTCGACGTGACCCTCGAGGACGGCGACCTCCTCAACGAGGTCGAGCTCACGACCACGCTCATCATCGCCGCCAGCGAGTCCGAGGAGCACCTCTCCCAGGAGGAGATCGACACGCTCCTCGGCGTGGTCCCCCGGCCGCCCGACCCGCGCCGTCCGTGACCCTGCTCGCGACCGCCGTGCTCAGCAGGTTGCGAACAGCACCGGACCGCTCGTGAGGTCCGAGAGGACGTACGTCCCCTCCTCCGGCTCGAGGTCGAGGGTGATCTCGCGCCCGTCCGAGGAGGCCGCCTCGACCGAGAACCGGTCGGTGAAGTCACCGCCCTGACCGGGTGCCGGTCCGGCGGCGAGCTGGGCCCGCGCGTCCGCGTCGCCGGGGGCGTCGTCGGCGTCCTCGACCTGCATCACCGCCCGGAGGTCGCCCCCGGGCAGGACGCCCATCGCGAACCCCGTCAGGGGGTGCACGTCACCGGCGGCGGCGAGCAGCTGGTCGGCCTCGGCCTGGTCGTCCTCGTCGGCCTGGGCCATCGCCAGCCGCTCGCACACGTAGTCGCCGTCGTAGACAGCAGCAGCGACCGGCTCGCCGAGTGCTCGCACGACGGCGCGCATGTCGTCCGTCGCGCCGTCGTCAGCCTCCACGACCTGCTCGAGGTAGGGCGCCTGGTCGGAGGCCAGGACGACGCCGCGGTCGGCCAGCAGGACGAAGTGCTGGAGCTCGGGGGTGAGGGACCCGACCCCGGCGACCACGTCCGGGCCGCCCACCCAGACGCCGTCGTCCTCGTCGGGCTCGGTCCACCCGGCGTCCGCGAGGCGGTCGGCGAGCTCGTCGAACGACGTGCCCTCCCCGACGCCGAGGACCTCGACCGCGCCCCGGGTCGACTGCGCGAGCAGCTCCCACCGCAAGGACGCGGGGGAGAACCCGAGCTCGGTCTGCATCGTGGAGGCGGACGTGCCGAGGGCGGACATGGACGACAGGTCGGCGCCGAACGCCTCGGTCACGAAGGCGTCGACCTCCTCGCCGGACGACCGCGCGTCGACGTCCGCGCCGAGCTCGCGTCGTACGGCCCCCCAGTCCGTCCACGACACCCGGCTCGCATCCGCAGGGACGTAGCCCAGCGCCTCCTCGATGGGGGTGGTGGGTGCGAGCAGGCGCCACGCGACCAGGGCGCCGGCGACCACCACGAGCACGGCCGCGAGGGCGGCGACGGCACGACGCGGCACGGTCTGTCTCCTCCGGTATCCACGTGGACGGCGGGCGGGTGTGAGACTACGGGGCATGCCTATGGGTGAGCCCCGCGACGTGCGCGCCGCCGGTGCCGTGGTGACGCGCAAGGGTGGCTCGAAGGAACCGCAGGTGCTGCTGGTGCACCGGCCGAAGTACGACGACTGGTCCTTCCCCAAGGGCAAGCTCGATCCCGGCGAGCACGAGGTCACCGCCGCCGTGCGAGAGGTCGCGGAGGAGACCGGGCTCGACGTCCGGCTCGGCCCGCCGCTGACCTCCCAGCGCTACCGGATGCTCAGTGGCCGCTACAAGCACGTCGACTACTGGACCGCGAAGGTCATCGGCAACGACGACGTCAGCCGCTACCGGCCCAACGACGAGATCGACGTCGTGGAGTGGGTGCCGTGGACGGCCGCGACGACCCGGCTCACCTACCCCCACGACCGCGAGACCCTCGCCGAGGCCCGCCCGCTGCGACGTCGTACGCACGCGCTCGTCGTGCTGCGGCACGCCAAGGCACGCTCGCGCGGAGGCTGGAAGAAGGACGACCGGCTGCGGCCGCTGGTCCAGCTCGGCGAGGCGCAGGCCGAGCGGCTGGTGCCGCTGCTGGCGGCCTTCGACGTGACCTCGGCGCACACCTCGTCGAGCACCCGCTGCGTGCAGACGGTGCGACCCTACGTCGACACGACCGGATGGCCCACCAAGCTCTACGACGAGCTCAGCGAGGAGGGTGCGAGCGTCGAGGGGGTGGTCGAGATCGTCGACGCGCTGCTCCACGGCTCGGAGAGCGTCGTGCTGTGCACGCACCGGCCCGTGCTGCCGACCGTCCTCGACGCCCTCGGTGTCCCCGACGCCGGTCTCGAGCCGGGGGCGATGCTGGTGGTGCACCACCGCAAGGGCCGGGTCGTCGCGACCGAGCTCCGCCGGGCCTGACCCGGCCCCGATAGTCCCGCCTGAGCGCCGCCGTCAAGCGCCGACGACGGTGTTCATGTGATCGCCGTCTCTCGCCCGCGCGGGCGACGCCATCCGGTCCGGTCGAGTTCACGCTGCGTTCACCGACGGCGCCGCGCTCGTTCTCCTGAGGTGCCTACCGTCACCGACGTCAGCACTCATCAGACTCATCAGGAGCAACCGAAGTGAATCGCACTTCCTTCCGCAAGGCGCTCGCCCCCAGCGTGGCGGTCCTTGCCCTCTCGATCTCCCTCACCGCCTGCGGCGCCGGCAACGAGACCTCCGCCGGCAGCGACGACAGCGGCTCGAGCGAGACCTCGGGCGGCCTGTCCGGCGACCTCAACGGCGCCGGCGCCTCCTCGCAGGAGAAGGCCCAGGGTGCGTGGGCCACCGGCTTCCAGGGCATGAACGACGGCAACGTCACCGTGAACTACGACCCGGTCGGCTCGGGTGACGGCCGCACCAACTTCATCGAGGGCGGCGTCAGCTTCGCCGGCTCCGACTCCTACCTCAACGACGACGAGGGCGAGCTCAGCGCCGCCAAGGAGCGCTGCAACGGCGAGGACCCGATCGAGGTCCCGGCCTACGTGTCGCCGATCGCCGTCGCGTTCAACCTCGAGGGCGTCGACTCGCTCAACCTCGACGCCGACACGATCGCGCAGATCTTCGACAACAAGATCACGACGTGGAACGACCCGGCCATCGCCGACCAGAACCCCGACGCCGACCTCCCGGACACCGCGATCACCCCGGTCCACCGCTCGGACGACTCGGGCACCACGAAGAACTTCACCGACTACCTCGGCAAGGCCAGCAGCTCGTGGTCCTACGAGGCCGAGGACGCTTTCCCGGTCAAGGGCGGAGAGGCCGCCGAGGGCACCTCGGGCGTCGTGTCCGCCATCTCCGGCGGCGACGGCACGATCGGGTACGCCGACGAGTCCCAGGTCGGCGACCTGTCGGTCGTCAAGGTTTTGGTCGGCGAGGAGTACGTCGCCCCGTCGGCCGAGGGCGCCGCGCTGGTCGTCGAGTCGTCCCCGGCCGCCGAGGGCCGCGCCGACGTCGACATGGCCGTCGACATCGACCGCACCACCACCGAGTCCGGCGCCTACCCGGTCGTCCTGCTGAGCTACCTCATCGCCTGCCAGACCTACGAGGACCAGAACGAGGCCGACCTCGTGAAGGGCTACCTGTCCTACATCGTGTCCGACGAGGGCCAGCAGGCCGCCTCGGAGGAGGCCGGCTCCGCACCGCTGTCGTCCACGGTCGCCGAGAAGGCCCAGAGCATCGTCGGCGCCATCTCGGCCGGCTGATCCACCAGGTCCGGAGGTGACTCCGAACCGCCCAGCACCGCGTGCGGCGGACCGAGGTCTCGGTCCGCCGCACCGGCGCATGACACCACTGAATGAGGTAGCACGTGGCAACCACCGTCGTTGCTGAGGACACCGGGCAGGGCAAGCCGCGCCTCGGTGACCGGGTCTTCTCCCGGCTCGCGCTCGTCGCAGGGATCGCGATCCTGGTCGCGCTCGCGGCCGTCTTCATCTTCCTGGCCATCGAGGGCGTCCCCGGCCTCGCCAAGCCCGCCGAGTTCTACGGGGAGGCGAGCAGCTTCTGGGGCTACGTCGCCCCGCTGCTGTTCGGCACGGTCCTCGCCGCGGTCATCGCGCTCGTCGTCGCCGTACCGCTCTCCTGGGGGATCGCGCTGACGGTCAGCCACTACGCGCCCAAGCGGGTGGCGACGCCGATCGCCTACGTGATCGACCTGCTCGCCGCCGTGCCGTCGGTCGTGTTCGGCCTGTGGGGCATCAGCGTGCTGGCGCCGCGGCTGAGCCCGGTCTACCAGTGGCTCGAGGAGCACGCGGGCTGGATCCCGTTCTTCGCGGGTCCGGCCTCGACCACCGGTCGGACGATCCTCACCGCCGGCATCGTGCTGGCGATCATGATCATCCCGATCATCACCGCGATCTCCCGCGAGGTCTTCTCGCAGACGCCGCGGCTGCACGAGGAGGCCGCCCTCGCCCTCGGCGCCACCCGCTGGGAGATGCTGCGGCTCGCGGTCTTCCCCTACGCACGCTCGGGGATGGTGTCCGCCGTGATGCTCGGGCTCGGCCGCGCGCTGGGCGAGACGATGGCGGTCGCGATGGTGCTCTCCGCCGGCGGCGGCATCTCGTTCAACCTGATCTCCAGCACCAACCCGGCCTCGATCGCGTCCAACATCGCGTCGAACTACAAGGAGGGCACGCCGGGCAAGATCCAGGTCCTCATCGCCACCGGCCTGGTCCTGTTCCTGGTCACCTTCCTGGTCAACTTCGCCGCCCGCTGGGTCGTCCAGCGCAGCGAGAGGAGGCTTGCTCGATGAGTGTCACCACCGCTCCCACCCGCTCGGCGTCGCGGTCCGTGTCGTTCACGGCCGCCAAGCTGCCGCGCTTCGCGCCCGCCCTGGTCGCAGCCGTCTCGATCGCCGCGGCCGCCCTCCCGGTCCTCTTCCTGGGCTGGGGCCTCGTCGCGTGGGCGATCGTCGCCGGTCTCCTCCACCTGGTCGCGCTGCCGCTCTGGGCGCGCGTCGTCGAGGGGTCCCGGGGAGCCACCGACCGCTTGGTCACCGGCCTCGTCTGGGCCGCCTGCGTGATCGCCATCGTCCCGCTGGCCTCGCTGCTGTGGACCGTCGTCGACCGCGGCCTGCCGCGGATCAGCACGACCTTCCTCACCTACTCGATGTACCGCACCGACCTCGACCAGGAGGTCGGGATCTACCACGCGCTGATCGGCACCCTGCTGATCACGCTGTTCGCGGCGATCATCTCGGTGCCGATCGGGATCATGGCCGCGATCTACCTGATCGAGTACGGCAAGGGCAACCGCCTGGCGCGCTGGATCACCTTCCTCGTCGACGTGATGACCGGCATCCCGTCGATCGTCGCCGGCCTGTTCGCCTTCGCGCTGTTCATCCTCATCTTCGGCCCGTCGACCCGCGTCGGCATCGGCGGCTCGGTCGCGCTGTCGCTGCTGATGATCCCGATCGTGGTGCGCTCGACCGAGGAGATGCTGCGCCTCGTGCCCGACGAGCTGCGCGAGGCGTCGTACGCCCTCGGGGTGCCGAAGTGGCGCACCATCGTCAAGGTCGTGCTGCCGACCGCACTCGGCGGCATCGTCACCGGTGTCACGCTCGCCATCGCCCGCGTGGTCGGCGAGACGGCGCCGCTGCTGCTGATCGCCGGCCTGACCACGCGCACCAACTTCAACGTGTTCGCCGACCGCATGACCACGCTGCCGGTGCTGATCTTCACGCAGAACGCCAACCCCGGCATCGCCGAGACGCCCGGCGGCATGCGCCCCGGGCTCGAGATCGCCTGGGGCGGTGCCCTGGTGCTGATCGTGATCGTGATGGTGCTGAACCTCGTGGCGCGCATCATCGGCAGGGTGTTCGCCCCCAAGACCGGCCACTGAGCCGGTTCCCGTTAGCAGAGACAAGAGAGACTCACCCCCATGGCCAAGAGCATCACCGTCGACGACCTCGACATCTACTACGGCGACTTCCTCGCCGTGCAGGGCGTCAGCATGACCGTCAAGGCGCGGTCGGTCACCGCCTTCATCGGCCCCTCGGGCTGCGGGAAGTCGACCTTCCTGCGCTCCCTCAACCGCATGCACGAGGTCATCCCGGGTGCCCGCGTGGAGGGCAAGGTGATGGTCGACGGCCAGTCGCTCTACGACAGCGCGGTCGACCCCGTCGCCGTACGGCGTCAGATCGGCATGGTCTTCCAGCGGCCGAACCCGTTCCCGACGATGTCGATCTACGACAACGTCCTGGCCGGGAACCGGCTCAACTCGAAGAAGATGGAGAAGTCCGAGGCCGACGACATCGTCGAGCGCTCCCTCAAGGGCGCCAACCTCTGGAACGAGGTCAAGGACCGCCTCGGCAAGCCCGGCATGGGCCTCTCCGGTGGCCAGCAGCAGCGTCTCTGCATCGCCCGCGCGATCGCCGTCGAGCCGCAGGTCCTGCTGATGGACGAGCCGTGCTCGGCCCTCGACCCGATCTCGACCTCCGCGATCGAGGACCTCATCCACGAGCTGAAGTCCGAGTACACGATCGTCATCGTCACCCACAACATGCAGCAGGCCGCCCGCGTCTCCGACGAGACCGGCTTCTTCAACCTCAAGGCCGCCGGCCAGCCCGGCCACCTGGTCGAGTTCAACTCGACCCAGAAGATGTTCGCCAACCCCGACAACGAGGCCACCGAGGCCTACATCTCCGGCCGCTTCGGCTGACAGCCGCGCCGCCGGGCCCCCGCCGGTCCAGGGGCCGCCTTCTCGTGCTGGGTATCTAGGGACGTTCTGGTAGGCCGATCGGGGGTTTGGCCGACCAGAACGTCCCTAGATACCCAGCGCGGGCGGTCGTCGGGACACGGAGTTGGCCATTGAGCGTCCACAGGTAGCCGACGGAGGGCTGTGCAGCGGCCGCTGTGGAGAGCGACAGCGTCCCCGCGACGTCGACAGCGACGCTCGTGCGGTGGATCGAGAAGCATGGACCGAGGGTGCGTGGCCGCTCACCGGGGTAGGGCCGCGCGAAGGCCTTCCGCCGGGTTTCGTGTGGCCGGCTCGCCGTGGAGCCGCAGGTGGGCCAAGCCAGTGGGGCACCCGGTCCGGCGCGTTCAGGCCCGTCGGCGGCGGCATGTGGGTGCCGGCGGGAGTCGAGCTCACCATCGCGCAGCGCGTGGTGGAGGCCGCGGCACGGCTGCCCGCGCACGGCGGCGTGACGGGGTGGGCAGCGCTGGCGTGGCTGAACGGCCGCTGGTTCGACGGCGTCGGTCCGCGGATGTCGCCGCGACCGGTGACGTTGGCGCTCGGGTGCCGACATACTCTGCGCCCCTCGCGCGGCCTCGCCGTGAGCCAGGAGCTGGTGCCAGCGGGCGAGATCCACCGCCTCCGAGGGCTACGGATCACGAGCGCGCTCTGGAGCGTCGCCTTCGAGATGCGAAAGGCTCCCGACGACGAGGCAGCTGTCATGGCCTTCGAGATGGCGGCGTACGACGACCTCGTGTCGGTGGCCGAGCTGGCCGCCTACGTCCATACCGACCTGTGGATCAGGCAGGGGGTCGGCCGCATCCGTGAGCTCCTCCCCGACCTCGAGGAGAACAGCTGGTCCCCGCAGGAGTCCGTCATGCGGCGGACGTGGGAGGCGGGTGGCTTCCCGCGTCCGCGGGCCAACCATCCAGTGTTCGACGCGGCTGGACGTCTCATCGGCACGCCCGACCTGCTCGACCTCGATGCAGGCGTCTACGGGCTGTACGACGGAGGGCTGCACCTTGCCGGCGACGTCCGCCATCGCGACATCACCCAGGATGCGGCGTACCGGGGGCTCGGACTCGAAGGTGTCGTGATGATGGCGGGTGACCGGGCGGACCGCGACCCGTTCCTCGCACGGGTCCGTGAGGCGTACGCACGGGCGAGCCGGCGCCCGTCCGACGAACGACGGTGGCTTCGGGGCGTCCCTCGCTGGTGGACGCCCACCTTCACCGTCGAGCAGAGGCGCGCCCTGTCGTCGTACGACCGGGCTCGCGTCCTTCGCTATCGCTCTGCCTCGTGAGGGCGCGTGCCCCCGGGGTATCTAGGGACGTCTTGGTAGGTCTTTGAGCCCTCCGACCTACCGAAACGTCCCTAGATGCCAATCCACGCGGACGTCGTACGACGCTGGCGGCGGTCAGGGCTGCGCGAGCCGAGGCCTTGACGTCAGGGGAGGAAGAGGTGGGCGACCGCGTAGCAGACGGCGGCGACGAGGCCGGCGGCCGGGAAGGTCAGGACCCAGGCGGTGAGGATGGACTTCGCGACGCCCCAGCGGACGGCGGAGAGCCGCTTGGTGGCACCGACGCCCATCACGGCGGACGTGATGGTGTGGGTGGTCGAGATCGGGGCCTCGAAGACGTACGCCGTCGTGTACAGCACCGACGCGGCCACCGACTCCGCGGCGAACCCGCGGGGCGGGTCGAGGTGGATGATCCGCCGGCCCAGGGTGCGCATGATGCGCCAGCCGCCGGACCAGGTGCCGAGCGAGATCGCCGTCGCGGCGGCGATGATCACCCAGAGGGGGAGGCCGTCGGACTCGGCGACGTAGCCGCCGGTGAGGAGCGCCAGGAAGATCACGCCCATCGTCTTCTGGGCGTCCTGGAGGCCGTGGCCGAGCGCCATGGCGGCCGCCGAGATCGTCTGCGCAACCTTGAACCCGCGGTTGGCGCGACTCGGGTTGGCGTTGCGGAACAGCCACATGATGCCGAGCATCACCGCGAAGCCGAGCGTGAAGGCGACGACCGGGGAGAGGAACATCGGGATGACGACCTTCTCCAGCACCACGGCCCAGTTGGCCGTCGCCCCGGCGGCCACGGCAGCGCCCACCAGCCCGCCGATCAGGGCGTGCGAGGACGACGACGGCAGGCCGTAGTACCAGGTGATGAGGTTCCAGGCGATGGCGCCGAGCAGGCCGCACATCACGATCACGAGCCCATGGCTCCCCGGCCCGGGGTCGATGGTGTCGGAGACGGTGTGGGCGACCTTCTGCCCGAGGAACGCACCGACGAAGTTCATGACCGCCGCCATGGCCAGGGCGACGCGCGGCTTCAGCGCACCCGTCGAGACCGAGGTGGCGATCGCGTTGGCAGCGTCGTGGAAGCCGTTGGTGTAGTCGAACACCAGGGCCACGACGACCACCGCGACGATGATCGCGATTTCCATCGAGTCAGGACTCCTTGACCGCGATCTGCTCCACGATGTTGGCGACCTTCTCGAACGCGTCGATCGCCCCCTCGAGGGACTCGACGATGTCCTTGAGCTTCAGCACCTCGAGCGCCTCGTAACCGCCCCCGAAGAGGTTGGCGAGGATCCGGCGGTACGACTTGTCGCCGGTGTTCTCGAGCCGGTTGATCTCGATCCAGTACTCGTCGAGCGAGGCCATCGACTCCAGCGACGGCATCGCCGCAGCGGTCAGCTCGGCGCAGCGCTGGAGCACCTCGACCTGCTGCATCGTCTCCGGCGGCAGGCTGGTGACCTCGTAGAGGAGGACGAGGTCGACGGCCTCGTCCATCATGTCCATCACGTCGTCGAGCGCCGAGGCGAGGTTGTAGATGTCCTCGCGGTCGAACGGCGTCACGAAGGTGCTGTTGACCCGACGCACGATCGAGTGGGTGGTCTCGTCGGCGGCGTGCTCGGCCTCGCGCATGCGCTGGGCGATGTCGGCCTTCGAGTTGCCGTCGGACAGCATCTCGCTCAGGAGCTGCGCCCCGACGACGAGGTGGTTGGCGGCTTCGCTGAACAGGTCGTAGAACGAGCTGTCGACAGGGCGGAACTTCAAACGCACGGTGAACTCCGGAGGGGGGACGGATGAACCGTGCTTCATGCTAGGGGGTGACCCGCGTGCGGGCGCAACCGCGAGCCCCTCCCCAGGGCCGGGTGTGCCCGGACCCACGGCCGTACGACGTCAGTGCCGGCGTCGCCGCTGCCGCTGGATGAGCTCGTCGTGCAGGTGCCGCTCGCCGTGGTGGAGGTGCCACTCGCCGTCCGAGTCGAGGTCCCACGCGGTCGTGCCGGGGTCCAGCGCCAGGTCGAGGAGCGCGCGGACCTCCTCGACCACCTGCTCGTCGCGGAGCCGGACGAGCACCTCGACGCGGCGGTCGAGGTTGCGGTGCATCATGTCGGCCGAGCCGATCCAGGCAGCCGGCTCGCCGCCGTTCTCGAACCAGAACACCCGGCTGTGCTCGAGGAACCGGCCGAGGACCGAGCGGACCCGGATCGTCTCCGACAGCCCGGGCACGCCTGGTCGCAGGGAGCAGATGCCGCGGATGACCAGCTCGACCCGCACGCCCGCCTGCGAGGCGAGGTAGAGCGCGTCGATCACCGCCTCGTCGACCACCGAGTTGGCCTTGATCCGGATGCCCGCCGTGCGGCCGGCCTGGTGGTGGGCGATCTCCTGGTGGATCTGCGCGACGAGGCCGTCGCGCACCCCGTGCGGGGCCACGAGGAGGTGCTCGTAGGTGCGGTTGCGGCTGATGCCCGAGAGGTTGTTGAACAGCAGGGCGACGTCCTCGCCGATCTCCGCATCGGCCGTCAGCAGCCCCAGGTCCTCGTAGAGGCGTGCCGTCTTGGGGTTGTAGTTGCCCGTCCCGACGTGCACGTAGCGCCGGATGCCCTCGGGCTCGTCGCGGACCACCATCGAGAGCTTGCAGTGGGTCTTGAGCCCGACCAGGCCGTAGACCACGTGGCAGCCGGCCTGCTCGAGCTTGCGGGCCCAGCGGATGTTGGCCTGCTCGTCGAAGCGGGCCTTGATCTCGACGATCACCAGCACCTGCTTGCCGGCCTCGGCCGCGTCGATGAGCGCCTCGATGATCGGGCTGTCGCCCGAGGTGCGGTAGAGCGTCTGCTTGATCGCCAGGACGTGCGGGTCGGCCGCCGCCTGCTCGAGGAAGCGCTGCACCGACGTCGCGAACGAGTCGTAGGGGTGGTGCAGCAGCACGTCGTGGCGCGCCACCGAGTCGAAGACGTCGACGGGGGAGGCCGACTCGACCTCCGCCAGGCTGGGGTGGGTCGAGGGGAGGAAGGCGGCGTACTTCAGGTCGTCGCGCGGCAGGTCGGCGATCGAGTGCAGCCCCGTCAGGTCGAGCGGGCCGGGCAGCGAGACCACCTCGTCGCGGCTCACGCCGAGCTCGGAGACCAGCAGGTCGAGCACCTTCGGGTCCATCGACTCCTCGACCTCGAGCCGCACCGGCGGGCCGAACCGTCGCCGCTGCAGCTCCTTCTCGAGCGCCTTGAGGAGGTTCTCGGCGTCGTCCTCCTCGACCTCCAGGTCCTCGTTGCGGGTGACCCGGAAGGTGTGCGCGCCGAGGACCTCCATGCCGTTGAAGAGCTTCTTGAGGTGCTCGCCGATGACGTCCTCGATCGGCACGAACCGCTGGTTGCCGAGCTCGATGAACCGCCCGAAGGTCGGCGGCACCTTCACGCGCGCGAAGTGCTCGGTGCCCGTCTTCGGGTGCCGTACGACGACCGCGAGGTTGAGCGACAGCCCGGAGATGTAGGGGAAGGGGTGCGCCGGGTCGACGGCGAGGGGGGTGAGGACCGGGAAGATCCGGTCCTTGAAGAGCTTCTTGCAGACCTTCTGCTCCTCGCGGTCGAGGTCGGCCCACCGGACGATCTCGATGCCCTGCGCGCCGAGCTCGGGGAGCAGGTCGGCGAAGGCGCGGGTGTGCCGCTCCATGAGCTCGCGGCTGCTCGCCCACAGCTGCTCGATCTGCTCGCGCGGCATCAGGCCGCTGGCCGCCCGCACGGCCACCCCGGCGGCGATGCGGCGCTTGAGGCCGGCGACCCGGACCATGAAGAACTCGTCGAGGTTGCTGGCGAAGATCGCGAGGAAGCGGGCCCGCTCGAGCAGCGGCAGCTGCGGGTCCTCGGCGAGCTCGAGCACGCGCTGGTTGAAGTGCACCCACGAGATCTCGCGATCGATGAACCGGTCCTCGAACTTCTCGACGGCCTCGATCTGGGCCGCGTCGGGCGTGTAGGGCGGCTCGACGTCGAAGGTCTCGGTGGGGTGGCCGAAGGGCTCCGACACCGGCCCCTCGTCGACCGACGGCGAGGTCGTGCTGGTGAGGGTGGCGGGGTCCGGCATGGGCCCAGTGTGGCACCGCGAGGTGAACGGCGGATGACCTGAACGGCTAGTAGACGAGGGCCTGCACGCCGTCGCCCAGCACCTGCTCGGCGAACACCGCCGCACCGGCGATCCGGACGCCCTCGCGCAGGTCGTCCTCGCCGATCCCGCGCCGCGCGGCGCACTGCGAGCACACGGTGACCGACCCGGTGTCGAGCACGACCGCCAGCAGCTGGTCGAGGGGCGTCGCGAGGTCGAGCTCGAACTCCTCGGCGCGGCCCGGGACGCCGTACCAGGCCGCCTCGCCGGTCAGCCACAGCGAGACCTCGGCACCGGCGGCGGCCGCCGCGGCGGCGACGGTGAACCCCTGGTTGAGCCGCTCGGCCTCCTCGGCGCCGCAGGTGACCTTGACGACCAGTGAGCGAGCCATGTCGCCACACTAGAGTGACGGCCATGCCCTTCGAGCTGCCGGACAACCTGCACCCCAACTGCGGCCCCGTCGCCTGGCTCCTCGGCACGTGGCGCGGCAACGGTCACGGTGCGTACCCGACGATCGAGTCCTTCCAGTTCGGCCAGGAGCTGATCTTCACCCACGACGGCCGCCCGTTCTTCCACTACATGTCGCGCTCGTGGATCGTCGACGAGCAGGGCGAGTTCGTCCGCGACGCCGCGATGGAGACCGGCTTCCTCCGGTGCCCCGAGCCGGGCAAGGTCGAGCTCCTCCTCGCGCACAACATCGGCTTCTCCGAGATCTGGTACGGCGCCGCCGACGCCGGCAAGCTCGAGCTCCACACCGCCGGCGTCTCCTTCACCGAGACCGCCAAGGAGGTCACCGCGGGCTCGCGGATGTACGGCAACGTGGAGGGCGACCTGCTCTACGCCTACGACATGGCCGCCGTCGGCCAGGAGCTCCAGCCCCACACGTGGGGTCGGCTCAAGCGAGCCTGACCACCCGAGACGACCGATGAGCGACGACCTCGCCGCCCGGCTGCGGGAGCAGGGACTGCGGCTCACCCCGCAGCGCCAGCTCATCCTGCGGGCGGTCGAGGAGCTGCGGCACGCGACGCCCGACGAGGTCCTCGCGCACGTGCGCAGCCAGGTCAGCTCGGTCAACGCCTCGACGGTCTACCGCACGCTCGAGGTGCTCGAGGAGCTCGGGTTGGTGCGCCACACGCACCTGAGCGACCGCGCGCCGACGTACCACTCCAACCTCGAGCACGAGCACGTCCACGCGGTCTGCCGCCGCTGCCGGAAGGTGCGGTCGTACGACCCCGCTGTCGTGCAGCCGGTCGTCGACGCCCTCGCCGCCGACGGGTTCGTCGTCGACGTCGGCCACCTCGCGATCTTCGGGGAGTGCGCCAACTGCGAGTCCTGAGCGCATATTGCAAGAAGTCTTTCGAAAGAGTACTTTCGACGAGTGCCTGATCCTCGTCGCCTCCGTGACCCCCGTGCGCTGACCGCGCTCGCCCATCCCGTGCGACTCGGCATCATCGAGCTGCTCGCGACCGAGGGCCCGATGACCGCCAGCCAGCTGGCCGACCGGCTCGACGAGTCGCCGGCCAACTGCTCGTGGCACCTGCGCAAGCTCGCCGAGCACGCCTTCATCGAGGAGGCCGAGGGCGGCACCGGTCGCCAGCGTCCGTGGCAGATGGCCTACCAGGGCCTCAGCTGGGGCGAGGACGACGACGCATCGCCCGAGGAGCAGCGCGCCGGCGAGGCCCTCGCCCGGGCGATGATGGAGCGCTGGGTCGACCGCTACCTGCGCGCCGACGTGTCGGAGACGGTGCCGGCCTGGCGCGAGGCGAACCGCCTCACGCAGACCATGGGGTGGCTCACGGTCGATGAGCTGCGGGAGGTCAACGACCGGGTCGTCGAGCTGATCCGTGCCTACGAGGACCGGATGGCCGATCCCTCGGCCCGTCCGGAGGGCTCCCGCCTGGTCGAGATGGTGGCGTGGGGTGCCGCCGTCGAGGTGACCCGGTGAGGGCCGCCTTCGCCCAGCCCGGCTTCACCCGGCTGTTCGCCGGCCTCTCCACCTCGATGCTCGGCGACTCGATCATGCTGCTGGTCCTCAGCATCTGGGTGAAGACGCTGACGGGCTCGAGCGCGATGGCGGGCTTCACCTTCTTCTTCATGTGCATCCCGGCGATCTTCGCACCGCTCGTCGGCGTGTGGATCGACCGCCTCAGGCGCAAGCCGATGCTCGTGTGGGGCAACCTGCTCACCGCGGTCGCGGTGCTGCCGCTGCTCCTGGTGCGCGACGCCGGCGACGTCTGGATCATCTGGACCGTCGCGGGACTCTACGGCGTCAGCTTCGTCGTGCTGCCCGCCGGCATCAACGGCCTCCTCAAGGAGCTCATGCCCGACGACCTGCTGGTCGAGGCCAACTCCAGCCTCCAGACGATCAAGGAGTCCTACCGCCTCTTCGGCCCGCTCCTCGGCGCCGCGCTCTTCGCCTGGCTGGGCGGCTGGGCGGTCGCGCTCGTCGACATCGCGTCGTTCGTCATCGCGGCCGCCGTGATCTCCACCATCACGGTCGACGAGGAGGCGCCCGAGCGGGAGGAGTCGGCGTACTGGACCCAGCTGACCGAGGGCCTGACCCACCTCGTGCACGACCGGGTCCTCGGCAACCTGCTGATCGGCTTCGGCCTCTCGATGCTCGTCCTCGGCTTCACCGAGTCCGCGATCTTCGCCCTCACCGACCACTTCGGGAAGGAGGCGACCTACGTCAGCGTCATCGTGTCCGTGCAGGGCATCGGCGCGGTCGCCGGAGGGGTGCTCTCCGCGCGATGCGTACGACGCTTCGGCGAGGTCGCGACGAGCACGCTCGCGCTGGTCCTGCTCGGCGCGAGTGCCCTCGGCATCGCCGCGTCACCGGTCATCGCCGGGGTGCTGGTCAGCGTGGTGCTCTTCGGCGCCTCGCTGCCGCTGCTCGTCGTCGCCTACATGACGATCCTCCAGCGACGCACGCCCCAGCGCCTGATGGGGCGGGTCTCCACCGCTGCCGAGGTGGTGATGACGGTCCCGAGCGCGATCTCGCTGGCCTTCGGCGCGGTGCTGGTGTCGCTGGTCGACTGGCGCTGGATCTTCCTCGTCATCGGCCTCGCCACCTTCGCGGGCGCC
Source organism: Nocardioides potassii (assembly GCF_021648885.1). Lineage (GTDB taxonomy): Bacteria > Actinomycetota > Actinomycetes > Propionibacteriales > Nocardioidaceae > Nocardioides > Nocardioides potassii. The sequence goes on from NZ_JAKJHZ010000002.1 coordinate 51,086, forward strand.
GGTCACGTCGCCTTCTGGCTGCGCGACGAGCTGCGCGGACGTACGACCGTCGCGCCCGAGGTCGCGGACGAGCCGCCCGCGCCGCTCGACCCGTCCTCGCCGCTGGGGCCGGGCGTCGGCGCCTCCTAGGATGGGGTCATGGCAAGCCCGCTCCTCGCCCTCCCCGGGGCCGTCGCCGGTGACGGCATCGACGCCCCGGTCGCCGCGCACTACGGCTCGTTCAACACCGAGCAGCGCGCCCTGGCGCAGGGTGACGGGTTCGTGGACCTGTCCCACCGCGACGTCCTCCGGATCTCCGGTCCCGAGCGGCTGAGCTGGCTGCACAACCTGACGACCCAGTACTTCGACGGCCTCGCTCCCGGCACCTGGACGCAGGCGCTGGTGCTCAGCCCGCAGGGGCACGTCGAGCACGCCTTCACCGGCGTCGACGACGGCGAGGCGTTCACCGCGCACACCGAGCCGGGGGCCGGCGCGGCCCTCGTCGACTGGCTCGAGCGGATGAAGTTCATGACCCGCGCCGAGGTCTCCCTCGTCGACGACCTCGCCGTGATGTGGCGACCGTGGGAGGGCCCGGGGCGCTACGACCTCGTCCCCCGCGACCGCCTGATGGCGTACGCCGACGCGGCCGGGCCGGCCGCCGGCCTGTGGGCGTTCGAGGCGCTGCGCATCGAGCGCGGCGAGCCGCGTCTCGGCCTGGACACCGACCACCGCACGATCCCCAACGAGGTCGGCTGGATCGGTCCGGCGGTCCACCTCGACAAGGGCTGCTACCGCGGCCAGGAGACGGTCGCCCGGGTCCACACCCTCGGCCGCCCGCCGCGCCGGCTGGTGCTGCTGCACCTCGACGGCTCGGAGAACCGGCTCCCGCCACCCGGCTCGCCCGTGTCCTACGAGGGCCGTGACGTCGGCTTCGTCGGCTCGAGCGCGCGCCACCACGAGCTCGGCCCGGTCGCGCTCGCGCTCGTGAAGCGCAACGTCCCGGTCGAGGCGACCCTCACGGTCGACGAGATGCCCGCCGCCCAGGAGGTCGTCGTCGACCCCGAGGTCGGCCTCCACGTCCGCCCCCTCCGCTGACCCGAATCTCCTTCGTCACCGCGAGCATCGGTCGTCTACCCGGGTATCTAGGGACGTTCTGGTAGGTGGATCGGCCCTCGGGCCTACCACAACGTCCCTAGATACCGGGCTCGGGAGGGTCAGGGGTGGCGGCGGTACTGCACGTGGGTGTCCGCGTCGGCGTGCGCGAACCCGAGGCGCGAGTAGACGGCGAGAGCCGGGGCGTTGTCGGCCTCGACGTAGAGCAGCACCTCGCCGACGCCGAGTCCTGCGAGGTGGCGCAGCCCGGCGAGGGTGAGCACCCGCCCGAGGCCGCGGCCCTGGGCCTGCGGCGAGACGCCGACGACGTACACCTCTCCGAGCGAGTCGTCGTGCTGCTTGGTCCAGTGGAAGCCGAGCAGGCCCGACTCGTCCTCCGCGACCAGCAGGCCGGCCGGGTCGAACCACGGCTCGGACATCCGCCGCGCGAGGTTGGCGCGGTCCATCGCGCCCTGCTCGGGGTGGCTGGCGAAGGCGGCGGCGTTGACCGCGACGATCGCGTCGGCGTCGGAGTCGACGTAGGAGCGGATCGTCAGTCCCTCGGGGACCGTCAGCGGCGGCAGCGGCAGCGTGGCGTCGCGCCGCATCACCCACAGGTCGCGGACCCGTTCCCAGCCGTACGACGCCGCGAGCCGCGCCGCGGCGGGGTGGTTGCCGTGGGACCAGGCGACCAGCTCGCCGTCGTACGACACCCGCTGCAGGAGCGCGGCTCCGACACCGCGCCCGCGAGAGCCGGGGTGCACGGCGAGGCTGAGGTCGCCGTCGTGGAGCAGTGCGAAGCCGTCGCCGTCGACCACGACCGTGGCGACCCCGTCGGCGAGGGCCATGCGGGCGGCCTCGTCGAGGGGTGACGCCCCGTCGCTGGCCGCGGCGGCCTCGGCGATACGGGTGACCTCGGCGACCTCGTCCATGGCGCGACCCTAGGCCAGACGGCGCGGAGGGGTCAGGCGGGTCAGGCGACTCAGCCGGCTCAGACGTCGGCTGACGAGCGGTCCGAAGGGACGGAGGTGTCGGACGACTCGCGCGCGGGCACGACGAAGCGGTAGCCGACGTTGCGGACCGTGCCGATGTGGTGCTCGTGCTCGGTGCCGAGCTTGGCGCGCAGGCGCCGCACGTGCACGTCGACGGTGCGGGTGCCGCCGAAGTAGTCGTAGCCCCACACCTCCTGCAGCAGCTGCTCGCGGCTGAAGACGCGACCCGGGTGCTGGGCGAGGTACTTCAGGAGCTCGAACTCCTTGTAGGTCAGGTCGAGCGGGCGACCCCCGATCCGCGCGGTGTAGGTCGCGTCGTCGACCACCACCTCCCCGCGGTGGATGACGTGCGCGGCCGGGTCGTCCGGCATCTCCGCGCCGGCGCGGCCGATGGCGAGCCGGATCCGGGCCTCGAGCTCGGCGGGACCGCAGGTGTGCAGCACCACGTCGTCCATGCCCCAGTCGTGCGCGACCACGGCCAGCCCGCCCTCGGTGACGACGAGGAGGACCGGGGCCTCGGCGCCGGTCGTGCGGATCAGTCGGCAGAGGTCCCGCGCGGCGGCGAGGTCCTGCCGGCCGTCGACGAGCACCAGGTCGGCGGAGGGGGCGTCGATCAGCGCGCTGCCCTGCGCGGGAAGGATCTTGACCGTGTGGGACAGCAGGGCCAGCCCGGGAAGCACCTCTGCGGAGGGCTGGAGCGCACCCGTGAGCAGCAGGAGTGAACTCATGGCTGACCTCCTCGGATGCTGGGGCGATGAGGAAGGATATCGGGCATGGGAGCAAGGACGGGACTCGAACAAAGTCGTGAGACGGTCACCGTGCGCTACTGGGCGGGTGCGCGCGCGGCTGCGGGCACGGCCGAGGACTCCTTCGACGTCGACGGCGAGCTGACCCTCTCCGACGTCGTCGCCCGGGTGCTCGAGCGCCACCCCGGCGACCGGATGTCGCGCACGGTGGCGGTCTGCTCGGTGCTGTTGGGCGACCGGCCCGTGCGCTCGCAGGACCCGGCGACCGTCGTCGTGGCGCCCGGCTCGGTCGTCGAGCTGCTGCCCCCCTTCGCCGGGGGCTGATCGCCGCCCGGCGGGAACACGCACGGGGTCCGCCGTCGTTGAGCCCCGCATGACCTCCGGAGCCTGGATCGCCGTGGCAGCCGTCGTGCTCGCGCTCGCGTTCGGCCTCTGGCGGCTCGGGACCGACGGCCGTTTCCGCGGCACCCGTGTCGTACGACGGACCAGTGCTGCCGCGGTCGCCGAGGACGTGCCGGCCGAGCGCCCGGCCGCCGACGTCGTCACCGCGGTGGGGGAGAGCCTGGGGGAGCGGGCCACGCTGCTGCAGTTCTCGAGCGCGTTCTGCGCGCCCTGCCGCGCGACCCGGCGGGTCCTCGCCGACGTGGCGGGGCTCGTCGACGGTGTCGCGCACGTCGAGGTCGACGCCGAGCACCACCTCGACGCGACCCGCGCCCTCGGCATCCTGAGGACACCGACGACCGTCGTGCTCGACGCGAGCGGCGCCGAGGTCACCCGAGCGACCGGAGCACCCACCCGCGACCAGGTCCTGAGCGCGCTGACCCGTCTCTGATCTCAGGATGTGGATGCAGTAACCACATGGTGAGACGAGGCGACATGCATGAGGGGTCCTCACCTACTGTCGTCCCCATGTCCTCGACCATGCTCACGCGACGCCGCGCAGTGGACCACTGCCGCGTGCGCTCGGCGCTGTGTCGAATGTCGTAGCGGTCCCGCCGCTCAACTGAGTCACAAAGTCCATGTAGTTACTGGACTATGCTCACGGTGGGATCCAGCCGCCGGGCGTCGCCCCGGTGCGCCCGGCCTCTGTGCTGCGCCGACCACCTCAGGAGAGACATGACCACGACTGCAACGCCCCGCACCGGGACCGGAAGCGACGCGACGTCGCGCGGACTCGACCCTCGCGGTCCGCAGCTCGCCGCCGGCATCACCGCGGCGGTGCTGGTCGCCGTCCTCCTTCTCCCGCAGCCGGCCGCGACCGTGCTGCTCGCCGTCCAGGCCGCGGTCTTCGCGACCGGTGCCGTGCGCGGCGTGCAGGCGTCGCCGTACGCCTGGCTCTTCCGCACCGTCGTCCGCCCGCGACTCGCCCCTCCGGCCGAGCTGGAGGCGCCGGAGCCGCCCCGGTTCGCGCAGGGGGTCGGGCTGGTCTTCGCGCTCGTCGGCCTGGTCGCCTTCCTGGCCGGAGCCACCGTCGTCGCCCAGGTTGCCGTCGGCGCCGCGCTCGTCGCGGCGCTGCTCAACGCCGTCTTCGCCTTCTGCCTGGGATGCGAGGTCTACCTGCTCATCAAGCGCGTCACCGCCTGACGCACCCACCCACCTGACATCGAAGAACCACCACAGCAAGGAGCACAACCACCATGAGCCGCGAGAACTCGCTCGTCACCGCCCAGTGGGTCGAGGACAACCTCGACACCGACGGCATCGTCCTCATCGAGGTCGACGAGGACACCACCGCCTACGACAAGGGCCACATCCGGGGCGCCATCAAGCTCGACTGGACGACCGACCTCCAGGACCAGGTCCGCCGCGACTTCGTCAACAAGGAGCAGTTCGAGGCGCTGCTGTCCGAGCGCGGTGTCGCCAACGACGACACCGTCGTCCTCTACGGCGGCAACAACAACTGGTTCGCCGCCTACGCCTACTGGTACTTCAAGCTCTACGGCCACCAGGACGTCAAGCTGCTCGACGGCGGCCGCAAGAAGTGGGAGCTCGACTCCCGCGAGCTCACCGACGAGGCGACGAGCCGCGAGAAGACGTCGTACACCGCCAGCGAGCAGGACTCCTCGATCCGCGCCTTCCGCGACGAGGTCGTCGCCGCGATCGGCACCCAGAACCTCGTCGACGTCCGCAGCCCCGACGAGTACGCCGGTCGGCTGCTCGCCCCGGCCCACCTCCCGCAGGAGCAGGCGCAGCGCGCCGGCCACATCCCGACCGCCGCGAGCGTGCCGTGGAGCAAGGCGGCCAACGACGACGGCACGTTCAAGTCCGACGAGGAGCTGAAGCAGATCTACACCGAGGCCGGTGTGGACTGGGACAAGGACACGATCGCCTACTGCCGCATCGGCGAGCGCTCCTCGCACACGTGGTTCGTGCTCAAGGAGCTGCTCGGCCAGGACAACGTGAAGAACTACGACGGCTCGTGGACCGAGTACGGCTCGCTGGTCGGCGTCCCGGTCACCCTGGGTGACGAGCGGGGCGACGCCTGATGTGCGGCGCGACCGAGGGCGGGCTGTCGCTCGACGGCGTCAACGTCGCCAAGGAGGCCGTGATCCAGGGCCAGGTGCTGCGCGGCGGTGCTGACGGTGGGGGAGAGCCCGTGGGCAACGCCTACGTGCGCCTGCTCGACCGCAGCGGCGAGTTCACCGCGGAGGTGCCGACCTCGGCGACCGGACACTTCCGGTTCTTCGCCGGCGACGGCGAGTGGACGCTGCGGACGCTCGCGCCCAAGGCCGAGCCCGTCGACACCAAGGTCGTGGCCGCGACCGGATCCGTCGCCGAGGTGCAGGTGCTCGTCTCCGCCTGACCCGACGGCTCCTCGGAACCGCCCCGGACGCATCGGCGTACGGGGCGGTTCTCGCATTTTCGGCATGGTTCCGGGCAAGCCGAGGTGGAAGACTGCGCTTCCTCGTACCGTGGGGTGGCAGGGGAAGGAGGGTCCTCATGGACGCTCTCTCCGGTGTCCTCGACACCGGAGAGCTGTGGCGCCTGACCATGGAGCACTCTCCTGTGGGGATGGCGCTGGTCTCGACCGACGGGAAGATCCTCGCCGCCAACACGGCGCTCGGCGAGATGCTCGGCTACGACCCCGACGAGCTGGCGCAGCGCTCGGTGGCCGACCTCACCCACCCCGACGACCTCGCCACCGACCTCGACCTCATGCGCCAGGCCATGGCGGGCACGACGACGTCCTACCGCGTGCCCAAGCGGTGCTTCCGCTCCGACGGCAGCCTGTTGCAGGGGGAGCTGTCGGCGCTCCTGCTGCGTGACACCGACGGTGTGCCGCTGCAGTTCATCATGCAGATCATCGACCGCACCGAGGTGCACGCGTTCGCCGAGCGCCTCGACGCCGCCGAGGAGACCACCCACGACCTCATCAGCAAGGGACAGGCCATCCTCGGCAGCGTCTCGGTGGGGCTGCTCCTGGTCGACGCCGACGGCACGTACAGCGCCTGGAACCACCGCCAGCAGGAGCTCCTCGACATCGCCTTCCCCGACGGTCACGGCGGCCGCGCCGGGCAGCTCGGCTTCGTTTACGACGCCGACCAGGAGGCAGCGCTGACGTTCGAGCAGTTTCCGTGCGCGCGCGCCACCCACGGCGAGGGGGAGGAGTTCGACGACCTCCTGATCTGGATCGGCGAGGAGCCGGCCTCGCGTCGCGCCCTCTCGGTGTCGGCGCGAACCGTGCGGGACCGCAGCGGGTCGCTCACCGGGGCCGTGCTGGCCTACAACGACGTCACCGAGCTCATCCGTGCCACGCGGGTCAAGGACGAGTTCGTCTCGACGGTGTCGCACGAGCTGCGTACGCCGCTGACGTCCGCGCTCGCCTACCTCGAGCTGCTCGACGAGTCGGTCGAGGCGGCGCCGGAGGCGCACCAGCAGGTGGCTGCGGCGCGCCGCAACGTGCTGCGGCTCTCGCACCTGGTCGCCGACCTGATCTTCTCCACCCGCGCGGGGTCCGGGTCGCAGGTGATCGACCCGCACCCGACCGACGTGGTGCGTGTGGTGCGGGAGGCGGTCGATGCGGCGGGTGTCGCCGCTGACGGTGCGGGTGTGGGGCTGGTGCTCGAGCACCCCGAGCGCCTCGAGATGGTCGCGGACGGTCTGCGCCTGCGTCAGGTGCTGGACAACCTGCTGGACAACGCGATCCTCTACGGCCGGCCCGGTGGCCGGGTCCGGGTCGTGGTGGAGGAGACCCCCGGGGCCGTGACGATCACGGTGGCGGACGACGGCGACGGCGTCGACCCGGACGACCTCCCGGAGGTCTTCGAGCGCTTCTTCCGCGGCCAGAACGCCCAGCGGCGCCAGGTCGGGGGCACCGGTCTGGGCCTGGCCATCGTGCGGACGATCGTGGAGGCCCACGGCGGGGAGGTCTCGATCTCGAGCGAGCCCGGGGAGGGCACGACGGTGCGCGTGCTGCTCCCGCGGACCGCGCTCTAGACAGCGCCACTGACGACCGATTCCGTCGCCGGCGGTCCAGACCAGCACGCATCCCGTGTCCAGAGCCGGCGGCGGTCCGGCTCAGGTTGCCCGCAGGTATGCCGCACGAGGCAAGTGGCGGGGCACACGCGCCCTACCGTTTCCGGACCGGCAGGCGGCAACGAGCCGGACGAAGCCCGGGAAACGCGAGGACCCCCCGCACGAGTGCGAGGGGTCCGGGCGCGTACCGGGTGGGGTCCGGTGCGTGTCTCGCGAGGTGGGGGCCATCCCGCGAGGCTGTCGCCAACAACTGCCATCAGGAGCATTTGCCAACGGCTCTTGCCTAAGTTTGCCAAAGCACGACACACTCTGCACAGGTTTTGGGACTATTTCTTTCGACAGCTTTCTCGCGGGACGCTGCTCACCAACCCCACACAGCACAACAAACCCCTGGAGACCCACATGAAGACCAAGGCCCCCCGCCTCGTCGTTGCCCTCATCGCGATCGTCGGCGTCGCCGGCATGACCGTTCCCGCTGACGCCGCGCCTGCGAAGCAGACGGCGCGCAGCGTCTGGTGCTGCTGATCCCTCGTTCTCTGAGCGGGGCCTGACGGCCCGACGGCTCAGCTGCGGGCGTACGTCGTCGTGGCGACGCGCGCCCGCAGTCCGGACGACACCGCCGCCCGGCGGTAGGCATCCAGGGCGGCCTCGTGCATGCCGACTCCGTTGAGGAGGTCAGCGAGGTCGAACCACAGTTGCGCGGCTTCCTGGTCGGAGCCAATGGCTGACAACCTGAGCACTGCGTCCTGGTAGGACGCGGCCGCGCGCTCAGTCGCCCCCTCGGCCGCGTAGGTCCGGCCCTCGAGGGTCAGTGCCTCGGCCTCGACGATCGGTGCGTGGCCTTCGGTGGTCGCGTGGACCTGAGCGACGAGCTCACGGCTCTCGTCGTGATCGCCGGCGATGAAGGCCACCCGAGCCAAACCGAGCAAGGTGTAGGCGACGTCGATGGGGCTGGCGCTGCTCCACTTCATGTCGGAGGCAGCCTGCTCGAAGTTGTGGCGTGCGTCGGCCAGGGCCGGCGGGTCGAGCTCGAGCTGGAGCCGCCCCACCTCGGTGCGCAGGCGCGCGAGGTTGCGGGCGTCCTGCCCCTCACTCATGAGCGCAAGCGCACGCTCTGCGAGTGGTACGGCGGCTGCGGCGTCGCCCCGGCGTCCCTGCATCACGCTGGCGTTCCAGTAGGCCGAGGCGCGCGCACGCGGCGAGCCGAGGGCCTCGGCGCGGGCGATCGCCTTGCGACACAGCCGCACCGCGTGTCCGGTGTCGCCCCGCTCGAAGTGCGCGGCCGCCACGGTCACGGCGAGCTGGACGGCCTCGTCGCACGCGGCGAGGCCGGCGTCCTCCACCTGCGCGATGACCCGCTCGCCGCACTCGATGGCGCGGCCGAGGTCGCCGGTCTCCCGGAAGATGCGGCTCAGCGCGATGCCCGCCTTGATCCTGGTCATGCCGTTGGTCGTCGTGTCCTCGAGCAGGGACTCGAGCTCGAGGACCGCGTCGTCCTCGCGCTTGGTGGCCTCCAGGGCTCGCGCGTGGAGCAGGCGCGCGCGCTCGCGCATGCCCTCCATCTCCTTGCTGGCGAGCGCGTCGAGCGCCTTGCTGAGGTGCTTCTCCGCTTCTTCGGGCTGGCCCGACTCGAGGGAGAGCTCGGCGTAGTCGAGAGCGAGACGCATCTCGTGGATCTCGCGACGGTCCGCGACCCCGAGCAGGGACTCGACGGTGACGTCGAGACGGACGGCCAGCGTCTCCAGCGCCAGGGCCGTGGGCTGACGGTGCCCGGACTCGATGCGGGAGAGGTAGGCCACGGACATCAGGTCGTCGGCCACCTCACCCTGCGTGAGGCCGCGCGCCTGCCGCGCAGCGCGCAACCGTCCGCCCAGCTCCACACGGTCGGTCTGCGCCAGCACAGCCGCAAGTCGCGAGTCCATGAGGGCCATTGTGCGGCACGTTTGACTGAAATCCGTTGAATTGGGTCAAGTATTAACTTAGGAGATCCTTTGCTGCCCCATTCAGGTGAGCTCAGGGGTTCGACGAACGTAGGTCTCACGTGCCGCGTTTGACCGCGGCTTGAGCGTCCCTGCTGCTCAGCTGCCGCTGTTGATCATGCCGGCGCCGACGGTCACGCCGGTCGCCTCGTCGATCAGGATGAACGACCCAGTGGTCCGGTTCTTCGAGTACGGGTCGCACAGCAGCGGCACCGTCGTACGCAGCTGGACGCGACCGATCTCGTTGAGGCCGAGCTCGCCGGCCTCCTGGTCGCGGTGCAGCGAGTTCACGTCGAGGCGGTACTGGATGTCCTTGACCATCGCGCGACCGGTGCGGGTCGTGTGCTTGATCGCGAGCTTCTGGCGCGGACGCAGCGGCTCGTTGGTCATCCAGCACACCATCGCGTCGATGTCCTGGCTCGGCTTCGGGGCGTTCTTGGGCCGGGCGATCATGTCGCCGCGGGACACGTCGACGTCGTCCTCGAGGTGCACGGTGACCGACATCGGCGGGAACGCCTCGGTGACCTCCTGGTCGAAGAGCTCGACGCGCAAGATGGTCGACGTCATGCCGCTCGGCAGCACGACGACCTCGTCGCCCTTCTTCAGCACGCCGCCGGCCACCTGGCCGGCGTACCCGCGGAAGTCGTGGTACTGGTCGGACTTGGGCCGGATGACGTACTGCACCGGGAAGCGCGTGTCGACCAGGTCGCGGTCGGAGGCGACGTGGACGTGCTCGAGGTGGTGCATGAGCGTGGGGCCTGAGTACCACGGCGTGTTCTCGGAGCGGTTGACGACGTTGTCGCCCTGGAGCGCCGAGATCGGGATGACCTCGAGGTCGGGGATGTTGAGCTTGGTCGCGAACTGGGTGAACTCGCGGTGGATCTTCTCGTAGACCTCCTGCGACCAGTCGACGAGGTCCATCTTGTTGATCGCCAGCACGAGGTGCGGCACGCGGAGCAGCGACAGCAGCACCGCGTGGCGGCGCGACTGCTCGGTGAGGCCCTGGCGGGCGTCGACGAGCACAAGGCCCAGGTCGGCGGTCGAGGCGCCGGTGACCATGTTGCGCGTGTACTGGATGTGGCCCGGGGTGTCGGCGATGATGAACTTGCGGTTGGGCGTCGCGAAGTAGCGGTAGGCCACGTCGATGGTGATGCCCTGCTCGCGCTCGGAGCGGAGGCCGTCCGTCAGCAGCGCCAGGTCGGTGTAGTCGTAGCCCTTGGACTGGCTGGTCGTCTCGACCGCCTCGAGCTGGTCCTCGAAGATCGACTTGGAGTCGAGGAGCAGCCGACCGATCAGGGTCGACTTGCCGTCGTCGACGGAGCCGGCCGTCGCGAAGCGCAGCAGGTCGGCGTTCTCGGTGACGGCGGCTGCGTCCGCGCCGGCGGTGGTCGGGGTGGTGTCCGGGGTGGCCATCAGAAGTAGCCCTCCTTCTTGCGGTCTTCCATGGCGGCCTCGGAGAAGCGGTCATCGCCTCGGGTGGCGCCGCGCTCGGTCACCCGGGCGACGGCGATCTCCTCGATGATGGCGGCGGTGTCGGCAGCCTCGGACTCCACGCACCCGGTCTGGGTGCGGTCACCGACGGTGCGGAAGCGCACGGTCTTCGTCACGGGGGTCTCGCCGGCCTTGGGCTGGATCTCGGGACCGACCGACAGCAGCATGCCGTCGCGCTCGATCACCTCGCGCTCGTGGGCGAAGTAGATCGACGGGATCTCGATCTGCTCGCGGTGGATGTAGCTCCAGATGTCGAGCTCGGTCCAGTTGGACAGCGGGAAGATCCGCATGTGCTCGCCGGCGTGGATGCGGCCGTTGTAGAGGCTCCACAGCTCGGGCCGCTGGTTCTTCGGGTCCCACTGGCCGAAGTCGTCGCGGTGGGAGTAGACGCGCTCCTTGGCGCGGGCCTTCTCCTCGTCGCGGCGGCCGCCACCGAAGGCGGCGGTGAAGCCGTTCTCCTCGATCGCGCCGAGCAGCGTGCCGATCTGCATGCGGTTGCGGCTGGTCTTGCCGTCGTCGACGACGTGGCCCGCCGCGATGGCCTCGTCGATGGTCGCGACGATCATCCGGGCGCCGAGGCGGTCCACCCACGAGTCACGGGTGGCGAGCACCTCGTCGAAGTCGAGGCCGGTGTCGACCTGGAGCAGCGGGAACGGCAGCTTCGCCGGGAAGAACGCCTTCTCCGCCAGGCGGAGCATGACGATGGAGTCCTTGCCACCCGAGAACATCAGGACCGGCTTCTCGAACTCGGCGGCGACCTCACGGAAGATGTGGATCGACTCCGCCTCGAGCTGGTCCAGCTGGCTCAGCTGGTAGTCGACGTGGGTGTTGGTCATGACGCAGGGAGGGCCTCTCTCGGGACAGCAGCCATCATCGTAGCGACGGGCGACCGCGTGGACGATTCGCGCTCGCGCGACCGAGTCGGCGAGACTCGCCGGATGAGCCGTCGCCTCCGACTCGCACGTCCCGCCTCTTCGCGCAGGCCCCGCAGGACCACCCTGTCCGCCGTGGCCCTCATCACGGCGGCAGCCACCTTCGCGGGCTGCTCCTCGTCACCGAGCAGCGACGGCGAGCGGCCGTCGTACACGACGAGCGACGACGTGCAGGCGCGGGTGCTGCCCCAGCTCGCGGCCAACGGCGACGACGTGGAGTCCGCGGACGACGCGTCGTGGGTCGTCGACGCGACGGTCGCCGGGGTCGATGAAGGCACGACCGTCACCCTCCTCGCCAAGACCGATGGCGGGGACTGGGACGAGGTCTCGGAGGGCGAGACGGACGCCGACGGGCACGTCGCCCTCACGAGCGACACGGCCGGCACGCTGGTCGTCGTGACGGGTGACGGCGACGACGCGATCGGCACCGAGGTCGACACCAGCGACGCGCCGGAGCCGACGTTCACCGACGAGTTCGACGACGCCGACAGCGTCGACGGCGGTCCGGACGCCAAGTGGCGCACCCGCCAGCAGGGCCGCACCGGTGTCCGCACCTGCTCCCACGCTGACCCGAGCGCCGCCGAGGTGACGGACGGCGTCCTCGTGCTCAGCGTCGAGGAGGACCCGGCCGGCGGCGAGTGCCAGCTGCCCGGACGCCGCAAGATGTTCCCCTACCGGATCAACGGACATGTCGGCACCGAGAGCATCTTCGGCTTCACCTACGGCTACGCCGCGGCCCGGATCCGCACCCAGTCCGCGCGCGGGCAGCACGCTGCCTTCTGGATGCAGGCGGTCGGCGGGCAGCAGCCCGGTGGCCCGAAGGCCGGCGGCGCCGAGATCGACATCATGGAGTACTTCGGTGACGACCACCCAGAGGGCGGCCTGACGAGCTTCACCTACTTCCTGGACAAGGCCGGCAAGAAGCAGACGCTCGGCGGATGGCTGCCGGACGTCGATGACCTCGGCGACGACTGGGCCGAGAAGTACCACGTGTTCTCCGTCGAGTGGACGCCCGAGGAGTACGTCTTCCGGATCGACGGTCAGGTGACGCAGCGGATCGAGGGGGAGACCTCCGGGCGCGAGGAGTTCCTCATCCTGAGCCTGCTGTCGTCGGACTACGAGCTGCCCCGGTTCAACGGTGAGCTGCCCGAGACCATGGAGGTCGACTGGGCGCGCGTGTGGGAGACCGGTCCCGAGGAGGGCTGATCACGGCGAGTCGAGGACCAGGGTGATCGGCCCGTCGTTGACGCTCTCCACGCGCATGTCCGCGCCGAACCGGCCGTGCTCGACGTGGGCGCCGAGGCGCTCGAGCTCGGCGCACACCGCGTCGTAGAGCGGTTCGCTCACCGGCCCGGGCGCGGCCGCCTGCCAGGTCGGCCGCCGGCCCTTGCGGGCGTCGCCGTACAGCGTGAACTGGCTGACGACCAGCACCGGCGCGCCGACGTCGCTGGCGCTCGTCTCCTCGCGCAGGAGGCGCAGGTCCCAGATCTTGCGCGCCGTCCACGCCACCTCGCCCGGCCCGTCGTCGTGGGTGACGCCGAGGTAGACCAGGAGGCCGGGGGAGCCGAGCTCGCCGACCACCTCGCCGTCGACGCGGACGCTGGCGGAGAGGACCCGCTGGATGACTGCGCGCATGGTGACATGGTCTCGATACGCTCGCTGCGCTCGCTACTCGACCACCGAGGAAATGATGACTGACCCGCTCCTGATCACGGTCGCGCCCACCGGCGCCGAGACCGCGAAGGCCGACTGCCCGCAGCTCCCCACCACCCCGGAGGAGATCGCGCGCACCGCGGCCGCGTGCGAGGCGGCCGGCGCCGCCATGATCCACCTCCACGTCCGCGATGGGGAGCACGCGCCCACGCTCGACCAGGCGCTGCTGCGCGAGTGGGTGGCGGCGGTGCGCGAGTCGTCGTCGCTCGTGGTGCAGCTCTCCACCGGCGGCTCCGTCCACGACCCGCTGGACGAGCGGCTGAAGGTGCTCGACGCCGAGCCCGACTCGTGCAGCCTGACGATGGGCACGACGAACTTCGGCGATGACGTCTTCCTCAACCCGTGGCCGTTCGTCAAGGACCTCTACCAGCTCGCCCTCTCCCGAGGCGTGGCGCCGGAGTTCGAGCTGTTCGACCTCGGCCAGGTGCACGCCCTCGGGCGGCTGATCCGGGAGTACGGCGTCCCCACCGGCGGCAAGGTGCACGTCGACTTCGTGATGGGGGTGCCCGGCGGCATGCCCGGCACCGCCCCGGCCCTGGTCGCCGGTGTGGCGGCACTCCCGCCCGAGGTGACCTCGTGGTCCGCGACGGGCATCGGCCGCTCGACCCTCGCCGTGGCCATGGCCTCGCTCTCGATGGGCGGCCACCTGCGCGTCGGCATGGAGGACGTGCTGACGATCAGCCGCGGCGTACCGGTGGAGTCCAACGCACAGCTCGTCGAGCGCGCCGTCGACCTCGGCCGGATCGCCCAGCGCACCCCGATGTCACCCGCCCAGTGCCGGGAGCTCCTCGGCCTGTCCTGAGCCTGTGGAGGACCGTTTTCCTCCGGGCCCGATCGCTGGTGGGGTGGCAGGGTGCACCAGCTGCCACGCATTCCCCGCCACCTGAGCTCCCGCGAGTCCACGCTGAGCTCCCTGGCCGAGTCGCTCTACTGGACTATCAACGCCAGCGGGCTCCGGCTTCCGGCCAGACGTGACCTGGCCCGTCACGCCCTGGTGTCGGAGCCGACGATCTCGCGTCGCCTCCGCGCGTGGGCCGACGGCGAGGAGCGCCTCGTTGCCCGGCTCGTCCTCGCGCGCCAGAGGACCTACCCGCCTGGCTACGCCGAGGAGGGCTGGAGTCGGTGGATCCCCCAGGACGACGCCGATCTCCAGGACGCACGAGCATGGCTGGCCTGCCTCACGTTCGCTTCATCGGGGGAACCCATGCATCCCGTCGTCCGCCAAGCCGTGTGTGAAACCTGGTGGCACGAGCACGACGAGGTCGTCCGCCAGCTGGTTCGGAGCGGTGTGCCGACAACGGGTGGTCATGAGGGAGAGGCGTCGCTTCGCGCTGAGATCGTCCAGTCCCTGCTGCTGGGCCTGAGCCTCAGGCGTCTGCTCGACCCTGATTGCACGGCTCAGCACGCCGAGGCCCTGCTGGACCGTGCGGTGGCATCCCTCGGTGGTTGATCGAGAACTTTCGCTCACCGGTCCGCCGCTGCTGAGGGTCTCCGTGAGCGATAATTCTCGATCACCGAGGCCTGGGTCTGGGCGTCGGGCCGCGCACGAAAGTTCTCGATCACACGCCGACGGACTGCTTGGCGATTGGTGCACGAAAGTTCTCGATCGGCGCCACGAAGCGTGCGTCAGGAGTCGTCGACCTTCTTCATGCCAACGACGCCGGGCCGGTAGCCGGGGTCCTCGAGCTGGGCGATGGTCGGGGAGCCGAACATCGGCAGGCCCTGGGACTTGCGGATGAAGCCCCAGACGATCGGGAGCACCAGCAGGACGAACAGACCCACGCCGGCGATCAGCATCGGGTGCGTCTCGTCCTCGCCGGCGCCGAGGGGTGCCCAGCCGGCCTTGTCGAGGAGCGCGACGCCGCTCATGGTCAGGACGACGACGATGCCGCGGCGGATGAAGGACTGCGGGACCCGCGGCGCGATCGCGGAGCCGATCAGGGTGCCGGGCACCGAGCCGATCACCAGCGGGATCAGGATCGCCCAGTCGAGGCCGTGCAGTGCGATGTTCGAGATCGCCGCGGCCAGCACCAGGGGGACGGCCTGGACGAGGTCGGTGCCCACGAGCCGTACGGCGGAGAGGCCGGGGTAGAGCATCAGCAGCGCGATCATGATCACCGAGCCGGAGCCCACGCTGGTGATCCCGACGAGCAGGCCGCCGAGCGCGCCGACCAGCAGCGTCGGCAGCGGCCGGATCTTCGGGTTGTCGTCCGGGTGCTCGCCGCCGCGGACCCGCACGAGGTTGAGGTAGAGGCGCAGGGCGTAGGTCGCCGCCGCGAGCAGCAGCGCGAAGCCGATGCAGAGCTTGAGCGTGTCGTCGATGTCCTCCGGTGCGACCACCCACGACACGAGGTGGGGGCCGAGGAGGGCCATCGGTATCGACCCGATCATCAGCCACTTCGCGAGCTGCATGTTGGGCGAGCCCTCGCGCTTGTGCACGATCGCCCCGCCAGTCTTGTAGATCGCGGCGGCCGTGAGGTCGGCCGTCACGACGGTCGCGGCCTCGCCGACGCCGAGGAAGATGAGGGCGGGCGTCATGAGGGCGCCGCCGCCCATGCCGGTCAGGCCGACCACGATGCCGACGAAGAAGCCGGCGGCGAGGATCGAGAAGAAGGTGGCGGTGATCCAGTCCATCAGCTGTCTCCGGTCAGGCGGGGGATGACGACGCGCAACATCTCGGTGATTCTGGCGGTGGCGGTGGCCGCCGCCTTCTCCCCACGCCGGTAGGGGTCGGCGACGTCGAGCTCCGGGTGCGCCGGCTGGCGCTTCTGGCCGACCGCCGTGACGAGCTCACGACCCGAGAGGTCGGGGATCTCCTCGATCGCGGCTTCGAACTGGCCGAGCGTGAAGATCTTGCGGTGGTGGTGTGCGTAGTCGTCCAGCACGTGCTGGCGGTGGATCGACTCCGCGGTGAGCACGAGGTCGGCCTCGTCCACCATCTCCGGCTTGAGCCGTCGGCTGCGGAACCCCGAGACGTCGAGGTGCGGGATCGTCGCCGCCTGCACCGGGTTCATCCGGTGACCGGTGTGGGCGTGCGTGCCGGAGCTGGAGAAGACGACGTCGGCGTCGCCTGCCAGGTCGCGGGCGATGATCTCCATCGCGGGCGAGCGGCAGATGTTGGCGGTGCAGAGGAACAGCACCGAGAGCGGCTCGGTCATGCGCCTGCGGCTCCCCGGGCCAGGTGGAGGTATCCGGCCTCGTCCAGCGCGACGAGCACGTCGTCGAGCGCGTCCTCGATGGTGCGGCCGGTGGTGTCGACGCGCACGGCCGGGTCCTCGGGCTCCTCGTAGGGAGAGGAGATCCCGGTGAACTCGGGGATCTCGCCCGCCCGCGCCTTGGCGTACAACCCCTTGCGGTCGCGACGCTCGCACTCCTCGAGCGGGGTCGCGACGTGGACCAGGAAGAAGGCGCCGCCGGCGTCCTCGACCATCTGCTGCACCTGCGCGCGCGTCTCGGCGAAGGGAGCGATCGGCGAGCACACGGCGACCCCGCCGTGCCGGGCGATCTCGGCGGCCACCCAGCCGATGCGACGGATGTTGGTCTCGCGGTCGGCCTTGGAGAAGGTGAGCCCGGCGGAGAGGTGGCGCCGTACGACGTCGCCGTCGAGACTGGTGACCGTGCGGCCACCCTGCTCGAGCAGCAGGTCCATCAGTGCCCGCGCAAGCGTCGACTTGCCGCTCCCGGACAGGCCCGTGAAGAAGAGCACGAGGCCCTGGTCCTCGGGCTCGGGCCGGTCGGCCGCGACGATCTCGGCGATCGAGGCGGGGTAGTGATCGTCGGGGTGCTCGGCCAGCGCGTGGACCGGGTCGTCTCCGGCGTAGGTCGCGACGACCCGGGCCCCGAGCTCGTGGTCGACGTCGGCGTCACCGTGCGACGGGAGGGGTACGGCGACCACGTGGGCGTCACCCAGCAGGTCGGCGGCAGCGAGGGAGGCCCGCACCAGGGCGACGGGGGAGAGGTCGGCGGTGCCCGTGCCGGTCAGCGCGACGAGGACGACGCGACCGAGGCCGCGGACCTCGTCGAGCTCGGCCTCGGTGAGCGCGTCGACGACCCGGACGAAGGTGGCGCCGGCGTGCTGCTCGCGGACCTGGTCCGGCGTCAGGTGCAACCGGCGGAAGGGGCCGTACTGCGCGTGCGTCAGGGGCGCCAGGCTCCCGTCGCTCGACACCCGCGCGAGGGGCAGGCCTTCGGGGTCGACGAGCTCGGCCTCGGTCTCGCCGCCGGGCAGGTCGAGGGTGACCGGGCTGCCGGGCTCGTTGAAGCGGGTGAGCGGTGCGTAGGCGCCGGAGACGAGGAGCTCGAGGTCGTCGAGCTCGGTCGGCGTCGGGCAGTGCTGGATCACCCGCGCATCTTCTCAGAACGCCGGTGAGTAGCCTGCGCCTCATGTCCCACGCAGGTCTGCCCGTCGTCGCAGAGATCGTCCGGTCCGGCTTCGTCGAGGGTCACCACTACGGCTCGATCGTCGCGCTCGCCGCCGACGGCACCGTCGACTGGTCGGTCGGCGAGGTCGCCGCTCCGGTGCTCCCCCGCTCCAGCAACAAGCCGGTCCAGGCGCTGGCGATGGTCGAGCTCGGGCTGGACCTGCCGCCCGACCTGCTGGCCCTGGCGTGCGCGTCGCACTCGGGGGAGCCTTTCCACGTCGAGGGCGTACGACGCACGCTGGCGTCCGCCGGCCTCGACGAGTCGGCGCTACAGACACCGCCCGACTATCCCTTGGACGACGACGCCCGTGAGGCCGTCATCCGCGCCGGTGGGGCGCGGTCGCCGATCCTGATGAACTGCTCGGGCAAGCACGCCGCGATGCTGGCGACGTGCGTCCTCATGGGGTGGGACACCGCGACCTACCTCGACCCGCAGCACCCGCTGCAGGTCGCGATCATCGAGACGTTCGCCCGCGTGACCGGCGAGCCCGTGACCACCGTGGCCGTCGACGGGTGCGGCGCGCCGCTGCTGTCCACCTCGCTCACGGGGCTGGCCCGCGCGTACGCGACGTTGGCGACGGCGACCGAGGGCCCGGAGCACCGCGTCGCCGAGGCGATCCGGCAGCACCCCGAGTTCGTCAGCGGCACCACGCGCGACGAGCTCGCCCTGCACCGCGCGGTCCCGGGCCTGATCGGCAAGGCGGGCGCCGAGTCGTGCTACGCCGTCGCCCTTCCGGACGGCCGCGCGTGGGCGCTCAAGACCGACGACGGCGCTGCCCGCGTCCGCCCGGTGCTGATGGCTGAGGCACTGCGCCGGTCCGGCGTCCTGGCGGAGGAGGGGGTCGACGCGGAGGCGGTCGAGGCCACCGGGCGCCTCGACCTGCTCGGTGGCGGCAAGCCCGTCGGCGTGATCCGTGCTGCCTTCTAGCTAGCGCCGAGAACTCCCGTGGAACGGGCCTTTGTGAGGGCCGTCACCCCCCTCCGGTTTGCATCTGCTAACAGTAGTTAGCACACTGGAGGCATGGCCAAGGACAAGAGCGCCAAGGCGGCGAAGACGAGCGGCACGGTCGTCGGCTCGCTGGGCTCGCTGGGCGACTACCTCAAGGAGCAGCGCCTGGCCGCCCGGCTGTCACTCCGCCAGCTCGCCGACCAGGTCGGCGTCAGCAACCCCTACCTCAGCCAGATCGAGCGCGGTCTCCGCAAGCCGTCCGCCGAGGTCCTGCAGCAGCTGGCTCGCGCGCTGCGCGTCTCTGCCGAGCAGCTCTACGTCCGTGCCGGCATCGTCCACCCCGACCCCGGCCAGGCGGGCTCCGTCGAGCTCGCCGTCCTGGCGGACACCCACCTGACCGAGCGGCAGAAGCAGTCCCTGCTCGACGTGTACGCCTCGTTCCTCGCGCTCAACGAGCGCGACGCGGCCGCACCGCCCGACCACCCCTGAACCAGACCAGCACCACCCCACACCCACCAGAAGGAGACCAGCAATGGCCACCGCCAAGTTCGACATCAAGACCGAGGCCCTCAGGCCGCTCCTCGCCGGCGTCGGCGTCACCGACCTCGCCGTCGAGGCCGTCCGCGAGGCCGTGGCCGACGTGCAGAAGCGCGCCGCCGCCGCCCAGAAGGACGTCACCACCCGCGTCGCCGACGCCCGCAAGGACGTGACCGCCCGCGTCGCCGACGCCCGCAAGTTCGACGCCAAGGCCGAGGCCAGGGCCCGTCGTGCCGCCGTCGAGTCCCGCGTGGCCGAGCTCCAGGCCGAGGCCAAGTCGTACCCCACCAAGGTCTCCGCGCTCGTCGACGAGAACGTCGCCGCCGCCACCGCCACCTACTCCGAGCTCGTCAAGCGCGGTGAGTCCCTCGTCGGCCGCATCCGCCGCCAGGAGTCGACCAAGGCCACCGTGAGCTCCGCGAAGACCACCGTCTCGAAGGCGAAGACCACCGCGACCCAGGCCAAGAAGGCCGCTGACGCCAACGCCACCGCGGCCGACCGGACCGCCGCGACCAAGGTCGCCCCGAAGCCGAAGAAGACCGCCAAGAAGGCCACGCGCTCCGCCGCTGCCAAGAAGGCGTCCGCCACGACCGCCCGCAAGACCGCGGCCAAGAAGACCGCCACCGCCCAGAGCAGCGCGAAGGCCACCGCCACCGCCGCGCAGGCGACCGCGACGAACGCCCTCAAGGCCGTCGCCGACGCCGCCGAGAAGATCGGCGACTGAAGAGCGATCGACGACGTCGAGCAGCTGACGCTGTTCTAGTCGCACCAGCGAGGACCCCCGGCCGGACAGGTCGGGGGTCCTTCCGCGTCCGGTCGCCTACTCTTGGCTCGTGAACATCTACGCGTTCAACAGCACGCTCATGCTCGTCGTGCTGGTGGTGCTGCTCGCGATCAAGGGCTTCGCCTTCATCAACGCGCTCACCTACTCCGCCGGGGCCTACGAGGCCGCCGGCAAGCTGACCAAGCAGGCGTGGTGCGCCATCACCGGCCTGGGCTTCGCCGCCCAGCTGATCCTGATCGGCGGCTCGCCGCTCGGGATCATCCACCTGGTCTTCACGATCGCCTCGTTGGTCTACCTCGCCGACGTGCGACCCGCGCTGGCCGAGGTGACCTCCGGCCGCCGCTGATCCCCGCTGGTCGAGGAAGGACGTAGTCCTGTCACGAGACCAGGACCTCGGTTTCGAGACGGTCGCTGCGCGACCTCCTCAACCAGCGGTCAGGTAGCGGTCGAGCGCGACCAGCGCGTCCTCGGGCTCGAAGCCGGTGGCCCGGATCTTCTCCAGCGACAGCGCCGAGTTGAGCGGACGCGGGGCGAACGGGTTGCCCTGCGCCAGCACCCCCTCGGCGTACGACGCCGTGGTGGTGCCGGAGACGTCGTCGGCGCTGCGTCCGGACCGCTCGAAGACGGCCTGGGCGATCTCGCGCCACGACATCGCGGGTCCGCCGTTGGAGAGGTTGTAGGTGCCGTAGGCCGCCCCGGTGTCGAGCAGGTGCTGCGTGGCGCGCACCAGCTCCTCGGTGAAGGTGAGCCGGCCGACCTGGTCGTCGACGACGCTGGGGGAGACCCCCTTCTCGGCGAGCGAACGCATGGTCCGCACGAAGTTCTTGCCCTCGCCGATCACCCACGACGTGCGCAGCAGGTAGTTCCTCGGCGCGAGGCCGACAGCGAGGTCGCCCGCCGCCTTCGACTGCGCGTAGACGCCGAGCGGGGAGAGCGGCTCGTCCTCGGTGTGGCCGGGGTCGAGGTCCGCGGTCCCGTCGAAGACGTAGTCCGAGGAGTAGTGGACGAGCGTGAAGCGGTGTGCGCGCGCGAGCCGGGCGAGGGTCGCCGGCCCGGTGGCGTTGGCCGACCACGCGGCGACGCGCCCCTCGGGCGTCTCGGCGGCGTCGACGGCGGTGTAGGCCGCCGCGTTGAGCACGACGGCGTACTCGTGCCACGGCCAGGCGTCGACCGCCTGCGTGTCCGCGAGGTCGAGTGCGGTGACCCCCTCGCCCTCGAACAGGTCGACGCGGTTGGCGTCGGGGTAGGCAGCGAAGAGCGCGCGACCGAGCTGGCCGAGAGCGCCCACGATGAGCGTCTTCTTCGGCGCCATCGCGGTGCTCGGGTCGAGCGCCGGCGCGTTCTGGTCCTTCTCGCTGATGATCGCCTCGCTCAGCGGGATCGGCCAGGCGATCGCGGCCGTCGGGTCACCGAGGGCCAGCGCCGGGTAGGTGACGCCCGGGCGCCAGTGGTCGTTGACCAGGTAGGTGTAGGCCGTGCCGTCCTCGAGCACCTGGTAGCTGTTGCCCACGCCGCGGGGCACGAAGACCGCGACGGACGTGTCCATCTCGAGCGTGAAGGTGGTGCCGAAGGTGTCGCCCCGACGCATGTCGACCCAGGCGCCGAAGATCCGGCCGGTCGCGAGCGAGATGAACTTGTCCCACGGCTCGGTGTGGATGCCCCGGGTGACGCCGCGGTCGCTGTTGAACGACACGTTGTTCTGCACCGGTCCGAAGTCGGGCAGCCCGATCGCGAGCATCTTCTCGCGCTGCCAGTTCTCCTTGAAGAAGCCGCGGTCGTCGTCGCGCCGGTCGAGCCGTACGACGACGAGGCCGGGGATCGGCGTGTGCTCGAGCGTCGGGAGGGGTGGGAGGCTCACTGGCCCTTCTCCGCGTACTTCGCCTCGACGGCGTCCTTGTGCGGTCGCCACCAGTCCTCGTGCTGCTGGTACCACTCGATCGTGTCGGCCAGCCCGGACTCGAAGTCCTGGAACCGCGGCTGCCAGCCGAGCTCCTGCCGCAGCTTGCCCGACTCGATGGCGTAGCGCAGGTCGTGGCCGGCCCGGTCGTTGACGTGGTCGAAGTCGTCGGCGTCCTTGCCCATCAGGGTGAGGATCAGCCGGACCACCTCGAGGTTGTTCTTCTCCCCGTCGGCGCCGATGAGGTAGGTCTCGCCGATGCGGCCCTTCTCGAGGATCGTCAGGACGGCCGAGGAGTGGTCGTCGGCGTGGATCCAGTCGCGGACGTTCTCGCCAGAGCCGTAGAGCTTGGGGCGGATGCCGTCGATGACGTTGGTGATCTGGCGCGGGATGAACTTCTCGATGTGCTGCCAGGGGCCGTAGTTGTTGGAGCAGTTGGACACGGTGGCGCGCAGGCCGAAGCTGCGCACCCAGGCGCGGACCAGGTGGTCGGAGCCGGCCTTCGACGCGGAGTAGGGGGAGGACGGGTTGTAGGGCGTGTCCTCGGTGAATCGCTTGGGGTCGTCGAGCTCGAGGTCGCCGTAGACCTCGTCGGTCGACACGTGG
Source organism: Nocardioides potassii (assembly GCF_021648885.1). Taxonomy (GTDB): domain Bacteria; phylum Actinomycetota; class Actinomycetes; order Propionibacteriales; family Nocardioidaceae; genus Nocardioides; species Nocardioides potassii. The sequence goes on from NZ_JAKJHZ010000002.1 coordinate 73,680, forward strand.
TGCAGCCGCTTGTCGTGCTTCCGGACCGCCTCGAGGATCGTGTAGGTCCCGAGGATGTTGGTCCTGATGAACGGGCTCGGGTCGTTGAGCGAGTTGTCGTTGTGCGACTCGGCTGCGTAGTGGACGACCGCGTCGTGGGCCGTGACCAGCGGGTCGACGGCGTCCTCGTCGGCGATGTCCCCGACCACGAGCTGCACCCGGTCCTCGGGCAGCCCCGCCAGCGACTCCTTCGAGGCGGCGTAGGTCAGCTTGTCGAGGACGGTGATGCGGTAGTCGGTGTGCTCGACGAGGTGGTGCACGAAGTTCGACCCGATGAACCCCGCGCCCCCGGTCACGAGAAGGCGTTCCATGGGCCGGAGTCTAGGGCTCGCGCCGTCAGGAGTCCGAAGCGGTGAGGCTGAAGCTCGGCTGCGTGACGAGGCCCGGGTCGTCGTACGTCGCCCGGCCCCGGCCGTCGCGCGCCCAGCCCTCGGGCAGGTCGGTGACCCGGTAGCCCTTCGGGAACTCGACCGAGACCGACACGACCTCGGGGACGACCATGCCCTGGGGCGTGAGGTCGAGCTGGTAGGTCAGGTCGGTGCCGGCCACGCGGGCGGCCTCGGGCACGACGTAGGACAGCTTCGCGACCTTGGTCGTCTGCGGGGGAAGGACGAGCCGCAGCAGCTTGTAGGGGCGGCCGTAGTAGTCGAAGGTGTCGGTCCCGAGCGACTTGCCGTCGGCGGCTGCGCTGGAGATCCGGGCGTCGCGGGGGAGGAAGACGCCGACGGTCATCCCGTTCCAGCGGGTACGGCTGCTGCCCCCGCGGTTGTCGCCGTAGATCTGGTTCTCGCCGTAGGGCGGCGAGTCGTTGTAGACCGAGATCGTCATCTCGACCTCGGCCGAACCGTCCGGGCGCACCGTCACGTCGCTGGTGACCGTGCGCTTCTGCCAGTAGTCGGACTTGCTGATGTTGGTGTTCTGGTTGAAGACCGCGATGTAGTCGCGGTCGGTGTCCGACAGGTCGCCGGCCAGGCCGATGTCGGACACGGCCGCCTGGACGTCCTCGTCCCGCATCCACATCGCGAAGTGCCGGGCGCGGGCGGAGTTGCGGATGGACTCGATCTTCTCGAGGCCCTGCCCGGGCTCGAACAGGCGGTCGGCGAAGACGGGGACGATCGCCCGGTTGAGGCCCTTGCGGGCCTCGTTGTCGGGGTAGGTGTCGTAGTCGCCGACGAGCTTCTGGGTGAAGTTGGAGGCGTCGAGGGTGCCGTAGAGCTCGGTCTCGACGGGGCCGGTGATGCGCAGCATGTCGGCGAGGGCGACGACGTCGACGGCCACGAGCCCGTCGGTCTGCTGTCCGGTGCGCCGCTCCCAGCCGCGCAGCACCTCCTCGCCGGACACGGACCAGTCCGGGGCGTACGTCGCCGTCGAGATCCGCAGCTTGCCGTCATGGAACGGGTTGCCCTCGACCTTGTCCCAGCGGCCGACCCGGAACAGGTCGGGGTCGGAGGTGTCGCGCGCGTCGCCCAGCGTCAGGCGGCCGTCGGCGACGTCCATCGGCACCACCGTCAGCGGCGCGCCCCCGGAGAAGCGCTGCTCGCTCGGGTTGAGCAGCGCCAGCAGGTAGGTGCGGTCACCGTCGGCGCCGAAGAGGGTCGGCAGGACGTCGGCGAGCGGCTTGGCCCGCCGGGCGTCCCGGGCCAGCGGCGCGACGACGGAGGTCGCCTCGTCGCGCGCGTCCGCCAGCATCGTCCCGACGCCGAGGGCGGAGTCGCCGACCTCGCCGAGCTCGAGCTGGGCCGCGTCGAGGTGGATGCTCGCCTCGTCGACCGCGCCCACCAGCGTCCGCAGGGTCGGCACGTCGACGGCCTGGTCCTCGAACAGCGTGGCGTCGTCACCGTTGACCGCCGGCCAGGTGTCGACGGCGATCTCGGCAGCGTTGGTCAGGTTGTCGAGTGCGTTGCCGAGGTGGCGTACGTCCGAGACGGGCTCGCCGACCACCGGGATCAGGCTCCAGACGTCGCCACCGATGCCCTGCATCGCGCCCTGCACCTCGTCGACGTGCTTGCGGGCGCTCTCGATGGACGTCTCGGCGGTCGCCATGTCGCCGTTGCCCAGCGCCACCTTGGCGGACTCGAGGTCGGCCTTGGCCTCCTTGGCGTTGCCCGGCGCCTTGAGGAACGGGATCGCGAGCAGCGCCAGGCCGATGAGCAGCAGGAAGAGCAGCGCGATGATCGTCCCCGGGCGCAGCAGCCGTCGCTTCGGCCCGCGCGCTCGCTCGCGCGAGGACCCACGGCTGGAGGACGGCATGCGCACATGGTGCCAGTCCACCCCTCGGGGCGTGGGCCAATAGGGTGGCCCCCATGCGCGGAATCATCCTGGCCGGCGGCACGGGCTCGCGGCTGCACCCGATCACCCAGGGCATCAGCAAGCAGCTGGTGCCGGTCTACGACAAGCCGATGATCTACTACCCGCTCTCCACGCTGATGCTCGCGGGCATCCGCGACGTCCTGATCATCACGACCCCCCACGAGGCCGACGGCTTCCACCGGCTGCTCGGCGACGGGTCGCAGTTCGGGATCAACCTCACCTTCGCCACGCAGCCCTCGCCCGACGGGCTCGCCCAGGCGTTCATCATCGGCGCGGACCACATCGGCAGCGAGCGCTCCGCGCTGGTGCTCGGCGACAACATCTTCTACGGCTCGGGCCTCGGCTCCCAGCTGCTGCGCTTCAAGGACCTCGACGGCGCCGCGGTCTTCGGCTACCACGTCGCCGACCCGCGGGCCTACGGCGTCGTGGAGTTCGACGACAACGGCAAGGCCCTCTCGCTCGAGGAGAAGCCGGAGAACCCGAAGAGCGACTTCGCGGTCCCCGGCCTCTACTTCTACGACAACGACGTGGTGCAGTACGCCGCCGAGCTGGAGCCGTCGCCGCGTGGCGAGCTCGAGATCACCGACCTCAACCGCCGCTACCTCGAGGAGGGCCGCCTCCACGTCGAGGTGCTGCCCCGCGGCACGGCGTGGCTCGACACCGGCACCTTCGACTCGCTCAACGACGCCTCCAACTTCGTCCGCACGATCGAGGGCCGGCAGGGCTTCAAGGTCGGCGCCCCCGAGGAGGTCGCCTGGCGCATGGGCTTCCTCTCCGACGACGAGCTGCTCGAGCGGGCGGAGCCGCTGCGCAAGAGCGGGTACGGCGAGTACCTCCGCGGCCTGCTCCAGCACGGCTGACCTGTTCCCCTCGCCGGTCGAGGTGCGAGGAGCGCCAGCGACGAGCCTCGAGACCTGACTGGTTTCGAGGCTCGCTGCGCTCGCACCTCAACCAGCGGGGAGCTCGCACCTCAACCAGCGAGTGGCGGGAGGTCGGCGGCCACCATCCGCGCCACGATCTCCTCGAACCCGACTGTGGGCTCCCAGCCGAGCACGTCGCGGGCCTTGGACGCGTCGCCCACCAGCTCGGTGGGGTCGGCGGGGCGGAAGAAGCGCTCGTCCTGGCGCACCAGCGGCTCCCAGTCGGCGATGCCGGCCGCGGCGAAGGCGGCCGCCACGAAGTCGCGCACGGAGTGGGCACGGCCGGTCGCGACCACGTAGTCGCCGGGGTCTTCGGCCCGGGCGGCGCGGACCATCGCGTCGACGTAGTCGGGCGCCCAGCCCCAGTCGCGGCGGGCGTCGAGGTTGCCCATGACGAGCTCGTCGGCCTCGCCACGCGCGATCGCGGCCACGGTCGAGGTGATCTTGCGGGTCACGAACCGCTCGTGGCGCCGCGGCGACTCGTGGTTGTAGAGCACGACGCTCGACACGTGCTGGTCGCGCTGCCGGAAGACGCCGGCGGAGAGGTGCGCGAAGGCCTTCGCGGCGCCGTACGGGTTCACCGGACGGACCGGGGTGTCCTCGGTCTGCGGCGACTCGGCGGCCTCGCCGAAGATCTCGGCGCTCGACGCCTGCACGAGGCGTACGCCGCCCACCTGGCGCGCGGACTCCATCAGCGCGACCGCCGCCTGCCCGTTGACGTGCGCGGTGAGGTCGGGCTCGTCCCACGACTGGGCGACCGAGCTGATCGCGGCGAGGTTGTAGACCTCCTGCGGCGCCACGTCGAGCACGAGGCGACGGGTCGCCTCGAGGTCGCCGAGGTCGCCCGTGTGGAGGACGACCTCCCCGGGGCAGTGCGCCGGGTGGCCGTCAGCGCTCAGGACGAGGGCGTGGACCTCCATGCCCTCGGAGACGAGACGTTCGGCGAGGTAGGTGCCGTCCTGGCCGCCGATGCCGGTGATGAAGGCGCGAGCCGTCACCAGCCCGCCTTGGCGGCGGCGATGTCGCTGTCCACCATCATCGCCACGAGCTCGGCGAACGAGACCGTCGGCGTCCAGCCGAGCTTGTCCTTGGCCTTGGACGCATCGCCGATCAGCAGCTCGACCTCGGCGGGCCGCATGAAGCGCGGGTCCTGCTTGACGAGGTGGGCCCAGTCGTCGACGCCGATGTGCTTGAAGGCCAGGTCGAGGTAGTCGCGGATGGACCAGGTCTCGCCGGTCGCGATGACGTAGTCGTCGGCCTCGTCCTGCTGCAGCATCCGCCACATCGCCTCGACGTAGTCGCCGGCGTAGCCCCAGTCGCGGCGGGCGTCGAGGTTGCCGAGGGTGATGTCGTCCTGGAGGCCGAGGCTGATCCGGGCGACGGCCTGGCTGATCTTGCGGGTCACGAACTCCGGCCCGCGGCGCGGCGACTCGTGGTTGAAGAGGATGCCCGACGAGGCGTGCATGCCGTAGGACTCGCGGTAGTTGATCGTCATGTAGTGGCCGTAGACCTTGCTCACGCCGTAGGGCGAGCGCGGCCAGAGCAGGGTGCTCTCCGACTGGGGGACCTCCTGCACCTTGCCGAACATCTCCGAGCTCGACGCCTGGTAGAACCGGATCGACGACGGGTCGTCGCCCGCGTGGAGGCGTACGGCCTCGAGCATGTTGAGCACGCCCATGCCGGTCACGTCGCTGGTGACGAACGCGTTCTCCCACGAGTAGGCGACGAACGAGATCGCGCCGAGGTTGTAGACCTCGTCGGGCTGGGCGTCGTTCATCGCGCGCATCAGGCTCGACAGGTCCGTGAGGTCGCCGTTGTGCAGCTGGACGTCGGGGACGAGGTTGGTGACGAGCTCGCGGCGGGGGTTGTTCTGGCCGCGGATGAGGCCGTGGACGTCGTACCCCTTCTCGAGCAGCAGCTCGGCGAGGTAGAGGCCGTCCTGGCCGGTGATTCCGGTGATGAGTGCACTGGGCATGGGGCGCATTCTGTCAGGAGCGCCGATCGTTAGGGTGACCCGCATGAAGATCCTCGTCAGCGGCGGAGCCGGCTACATCGGCTCGCACACCGTCGTCCAGCTCGTCGCCGCCGGCTACGACGTCGTCATCGTCGACAACTTCAGCAACTCCCACCCGGTGGTGCAGGGCCGGCTCGAGGCGCTGACGGGGCAGCGGATCGCGCTGCACTCCTTCGACCTCACCGACCACGACAAGACCGAGCACCTCTTCGCCACCGAGCACTTCGACGGCGTCATCCACTTCGCCGGCTTCAAGGCCGTCGGCGAGAGCGTCGAGAAGCCGCTGGACTACTACGAGAACAACCTCGTCTCGACCTTCGCCCTGGTCCGAGCGATGCAGCGCTACGACGTCGACAAGCTGGTCTTCTCCTCGAGCGCCACTGTGTACGGCGAGGACCAGGCCGCCGCGACCGAGGACCGCCGCACCTACGCGACCAACCCCTACGGCTGGACCAAGGTGATGCAGGAGCAGATCCTGCGCGACATCGCCGTCGCCTCGCCGCAGATGCGGTTCGCGCTGCTGCGCTACTTCAACCCGGTGGGCGCGCACCCGTCCGGGACGATCGGGGAGGACCCGTCGGGGATCCCCAACAACCTGGTGCCGTTCATCGCCCAGGTGGCCGTCGGCAAGCGCGAGAAGCTGATGGTGTTCGGCGGCGACTACGACACCCCGGACGGCACCGGCGTCCGCGACTACATCCACGTCGAGGACCTCGCCGCCGGCCACATCGCCGCGCTGAAGGCGCTCGAGACCACCGACGAGCCGGTCAACACCTGGAACCTCGGCTCCGGCACCGGCACCAGCGTGCTGGAGATGCTGCACGCCTTCGAGCGCGCGGTCGGCCGCGAGCTCCCCTACGAGATCGTCGCGCGGCGCCCCGGCGACATCGCGACGTCGTACGCCGACCCGTCCAAGGCCAACGCCGAGCTCGGCTGGCGCACCCAGAAGACGATCGACGACATGTGCGCCGACACCTGGCGCTGGCAGTCGCAGAACCCCGAGGGCTTCGCCGGGTGATCCTCCGGCTCGCGGCGGTCGTCCTGCTAGTCCTCGTCGGGCTGACCGCGCCCGCGTCCGCCGCGCCAGTGCTGGTCGAGGTGCGAGCGCAGCCATCGGTGGTTGAGGTGCGAGCGCAGCCATCGGTGGTTGAGGTGCGAGCGCAGCCCTCGGTGGTCGAGGTGCGAGCGCAGTCCTCGGTGGTTGAGGTGCGAGCGCAGTCCTCGGTGGTTGAGGTGCGAGCGCAGCGAGCCTCGAAACCACTGGGCGGCCGCACGATCGTCCTCGACCCCGGCCACCAGCTCGGCAACCACAACTTCCCGGCCCAGATCAACCGGCCGGTCCCGGCCGGCGGGTTCACCAAGCCGTGCAACACGACCGGCACGGCGACCGACGGCGGCTACCCCGAAGCGACGTTCGCCTGGCAGGTCTCGCGCCTCGTCGCCCGGAGGCTCCGCGCCCTCGGCGCGACTGTCGTGCTGACGCGGCACAGCAACCGTCAGGACCGGTGGGGTCCGTGCGTCGACGTCCGCGGCCGCGCGGGCAACGCGATCGACGCCGACCTCAAGCTGTCGGTCCACGCCGACGGGTCCTATGCCGCCGGCGCCCGCGGGTTCCACGTGATCGCTCCGGCCGACCGGGCGCCGTGGACCGACGACATCTTCCGGTCGTCGTCCCGGCTCGCGCGGGACGTGAAGGCAGGACTCGTGTCCCGCGGGTTCAGCCCCGCGAACTACATCGCGGGTGGTGACGGCCTCGACGTCCGCTCCGACCTCGGCACCCTGAACCTGTCCGACGTCCCGACCGTGATGGCCGAGCTCGGCAACATGCGCAGCGCCGCCGAGGCGCGGGTGATGACGTCTGCCGCCGGGCGGGCGCGCTACGCGCGCGGGCTCGTCGCCGGGGTGCGCGCCTTCCTGGGCTGACCACCGGGAAGGCAGTTCGTCGGCCCGGTCGACGCGCTTCGCGAGCTCGGCGGGGTCGCGACGTTCGGTGAGCTCGTCGGAATGACGACACCTCGCCAGCTCAGGACCGCAGTGGCGACAGGTCGGATCCACAAACCACGGCACAACCGGTACTGCCTGGCGGACGCCGAGGCCACGATGCTGGCCGTCGCGCGGACCGGAGGAACGGCCTCGCATCTCAGCGCCGCCCAGGAGTTCGGCTGGAAGCTCAAGCACGACCCGGTCAAGCCCTGCATCACCCTGCCGCGCAGTGCGCGCAAGCCAGCCGGCTCCTACGAGCTGCACTGGGGAGACCTCTCGGACCGCGAGCGTCGACGCAACGTCACGTCGAGGACCCGCACCGTCATCGACTGCGCACGGACGTACGAGTTCGACGTGGCGCTGTCCGTGGCCGACTCGGCGCTGCGGGAGGGGATCGTCGACCGTGATGACCTGCTCATCGCGGCTGCCCGCAGTCCGCGGACGGGGAGGAACAAGGCGCTGCGCGTTGCCCAGTCGGCGTCACATCGACGGGCGAACCCGTTCGAGACCTGCCTCTACGTGATCGCGACGACCGTCGCTGGCCTGCGCGTGGTCCCGCAGGGCGTGGTGCCGGGTGTGGGCTACGTCGACCTCCTGGATCGGTGGCTCGGCATCGTCATCGAGGCCGAGTCGTTCGAGCACCACTGGACGAAGGCCGGTCTCCAACGAGACGTGGACCGCTACACGCGAGCGGCGCGCCTCGGCCTGGTCGTGCTCCGCTTCACCTGGGCCGAGGTGATGTTCGCGCCCGACGAGGTCGCCGAGGCCATCGCGGACGTCGTCCGGTGGCGCACCGTGCAGGCAGTTGGGCGTCACGGCCTCGCCGCGTGAGCGTGACCGACAGCGGTCAGCACGCGAACTGCCTTCACGGTGGTCGTCAGCGCACGTCGAGCTCGTCCATCGAGCGGAGGACGACGCGGAGGTGGGCGGGTTCGTGGGTGCGGACCAGGTGGGTGCCGCCGAGGGTGGCGAGGACGCCGAAGAAGCCCTCGGCCTTGCGGAACTCGTCGCCGAAGAGGTCGAAGCTGTGCGGCACGGCGTTGCAGACGGGTACGCCGAGGGGGCGCAGGCGGAAGCCCTGCAGGAGCACGCGGGCCTGGTGCCGGGCACGGGTGATCGGGTCAACCAGGTTGCTGTAGTAGAAGCCCATCCCGGGGTCGATCACGACGCGGTCGACGCCGAGCTCGCGGGCGTGGGCGATGCGCGGCGCGAAGTGGTCGAGCAGCACCGGGACCGGGTCCTCGTCGGGCGGCACGTCGGAGATCTCGCGGACGTTGGCCGTCTCGCCGAAGCACAGCACGACAGCGGCGTCGTACTCCGCGGCGAGGGCGAGCATGTCGTCCTCGTGCTCGCGGCCGGTCATGTTGAGGATCCGGGCGCCGGCACCGAGGCAGGCGCGGACGACGTCGGGCTCGTAGGTCTCGACGGAGACGACGGCCTCCGCCGCCAGCCCCTTGACGGTCGGCACGAGAGCCTCGATCTGGTCGTCGGCCGTGACGCGTGCGGCCCTCGCCGTGCTCGACTCGGCGCCGAGGTCGATGATCGCCGCGCCCTGCGCGGCCTGCACACGCCCCATGCGGACGGCGTCGGCGGGGCTGGTCGCGACGCTCTCGCGGTAGGTGGAGTCGCGCGAGAGGTTCACGCACCCCATCACCGTCACCGGTCCGTCGCCGATGACGACGGAGCCGCGCGGGCCCTCGACCACCACGGGTGCGACGGGGCTGGCCCACGCGTCGCCGTGGGCGTCGTGGAGGGCGGCCAGGTCCGACAGGGTGATCACGCGATCGAGCGTAGAGGGCAGGATGAAGGCGTGACGGAGTCCTTCGAGCTGCAACGCCTGGCCGACCTCACCGACGACGAGCTGCAGGCGGCCTACGCGCCGCGCGGCGAGCCGTGGCTGCGGGTGAACTTCGTCAGCACGGTCGACGGCTCGGCCACCGGCGCCGACGGGCTGAGCGGCTCGATCAACAACGAGGCCGACAAGCGCGTCTTCGACACCCTGCGCAAGCACGCCGACTGCCTCGTGGTGGGAGCCGGCACCATTCGCGACGAGGAGTACGACGTCCCCGCCATCCCGGTGGTCGTCGTCAGCCGTAGCGCCGACGTGCCCCCGACACTCCGGGAGGCGCCGCGCGGCCGCGTGCTGGTGGCGACGGTGTCGTCGGCCAAGGGCCTCGACGAGGCGCGCGAGCTCCTGGGGCACGAGCAGGTGCTCGTGCTGGGCGAGGACGAGATCGACCTGGTGGCCTTGAAGGCCGAGCTGCTCAGCCGGGGCTGGCGCGACCAGCTCTGCGAGGGCGGACCGTCGCTCTTCGGTGACCTGCTCGCGGCGGGTGTCGTCGACGAGCTCTGCTGGACCATCTCCCCGCGCCTCGTCGCCGGCGACGGGCCGCGGATCGCGGGCGGACCCGTGGTCGACGTCGCGCTGCGTCCCGCCCTGCTGCTCGAGCAGGACGGGACGCTGCTGGGACGCTGGCTGGTCGACCGCTCCTAGGAGAGACCTACGAGAGCGCGTCGAGCAGCGCCTTGTTGAAGGCGGGGATGTCGTCGGGGTTGCGGCTGGTGATGAGGTTGCCGTCGACGACGACCTCCTCGTCGGCCCACTCGCCACCGGCGTTGCGGATATCGGTCTGGAGGCTCGGCCAGCTGGCGAGGCGCTTGCCCTTGACCCGGTCGGCCTCGACGAGCGTCCACGGGGCGTGGCAGATGGCGGCGACCGGCTTGCCCGAGTCGACGAAGTCGCGGACGAACGCCACGGCGGTCTCGTCGCCGCGCAGGGCGTCGGGGTTGGCGACGCCGCCCGGGAGGACGAGGGCGTCGTAGTCACCGATCGACACGTCGCTGACGCGGCGGTCGACGCGCTGGGTCTTCGACTTGTCGAGGTGCTGGAAGAGCTGTACCTCCCCCTCGTCGAGCGACAGGAGCTCGGCGGTGTGGCCGGCGTCGGTGGCCGCCTTCCACGGCTCGGTCAGCTCGACCTCCTCGACGCCCTCGGATGCGGTCAGGAATGCGATGCGCTTGGACATGGCTCCACCGTCGCTCGCGTCCCGGACCCGGACAACACACCTCGGGGTGGTGCCGCTAGCGTCGCCGACATGAGCGACGTCGACGTCTCCGCCCTGACCATCGCCGTGCTCGGAGGCACGGGTCCGCAGGGCCGGGGGCTGGCGCGCAGGTTTGCGGCCGCCGGGCTCGAGGTCGTGCTGGGCTCGCGGGACGCGGCGCGGGCGGCGTCCGCCGCCGACGACCTCGCGTCGGTCGGTCGCGTCCGGGGCACCTCCAACGCCGAGGCCGCCGCAGCCGGTGACGTCGTGCTCGTCGTCGTGCCGTGGGACGGCCACCGCGAGCTGCTGGAGTCGCTCGCCGACGAGCTCGCCGGCAAGGTCGTCGTCGACTGCGTGAACCCGCTCGGCTTCGACAAGCAAGGCCCCTACGCCCTCCCGGTCGAGGAGGGCTCGGCCACCCAGCAGGCCGCCGCGATCCTCACCGGCTCGCGCGTCGTCGGTGCCTTCCACAACGTCAGCGCCGTGCTGCTCGAGGACCCGTCGGTCACCTCGATCGACACCGACGTGCTCGTCCTCGGCGACGACCGCGAGGCCACCGACCTGGTGCAGGCGCTCGCGGACGTCGTACCCGGCATGCGGGGGAGGTACGGCGGCCGCCTCCGCAACGCGCACCAGGTCGAGGCGCTCACCGCCAACCTGATCGCCATCAACCGGCGCTACAAGGCCCACGCCGGCATCCGGGTGACCGACGTCTGAGCGAGCTTCGTGGTCGAGTCCTACGGTTGTCGGCCGAGATCTCGGCCGACAACCGTCGTGGTCACCGGACATCCGGTGACTCCAGCGATCTAGCTGATCCCGGCCGCGGTGTACGTGGGGAGGGGGCGCGGGGTGAACATCCGCTGGATCTGGTTGGTGCCCTCGAAGATCTGCATCACCTTCGCCTCGCGCATGTAGCGCTCGACGGGGAAGTCGCGGGTGTAGCCGTAGCCGCCGAGGACCTGGACGGCGTCGGTGGTGACCTTCATGGCGTTGTCGGTGGCGACGAGCTTGGCGATGGAGGCCTCTCGGGAGAACGGCAGCCCGGCGTCGCGCAGCCGCGCGGCGTGGAGCATGGTCGCGCGGGCCGAGACGATCGCCGCCTCCATGTCGGCGAGGACGAACGCGAGGCCCTGGTGGTCGATGATCCGGGTGCCGAACGTCTCCCGCTCGCGGGCGTAGGCCACCGCGGAGTCGAGCGCGCCCTGGGCGAGCCCGACTGCCACGGCGGCGATGCCGAGCCGGCCGGAGTCGAGCCCGGCGAGCGCGATCTTGAGGCCCTCGCCCTCCTCGCCGAGGCGGCGTTCGGCAGGCACGCGGACGTTGTCGAACCGCATCGTCGCGGTCGCGGAGCCGGTCAGGCCCATCTTCCGCTCCGGCGGGTCGGCGGAGAGCCCCTCGGCGTCGGCGGGGACGAGGAAGCAGGAGATGCCGTTGCGGTCGTCGGACGTGCGAGCCATCACCTTGTAGAAGTCGGCGTGGCCGCCGTGGGTGGTCCACGCCTTGGCGCCGTTGATGACGTACGAGTCGCCGTCGCGACGCGCGGTCGTCCGCATCGCGGCCGGGTCCGAGCCTGCGTGGGGCTCGGAGAGGCAGTACGCCCCGAGCAGGTCGCCGCTCAGCATGTCGGGGAGCCACTGCTCGCGCTGCTCGTCGGTGCCGAAGTAGGCGAGCCCGAAGCACGACAGCGCGTGCACGGAGACACCGACGCCGACCGACGCCCACACCGCGCCGATCTCCTCGAGCACCTGGAGGTAGACCTCGTAGGGCTGGTCGCCGCCGCCCATCTCCTCGGGGTAGGGCAGGGACAGCAGGCCTGCCTGGCCGAGCATGGCGAACACGTCGCGGGGGAACGTCTCGCTCGCCTCGGCCTCCGCCGACCGCGGCGCGAGCTCCTTGGTGGCGATCTCGCGGGTGAGCGCGAGGAGGTCGCGTGACTCCTCGGTGGGCAGCTGGCGGCGGGCAGTCATGTTGGCACGCTACCGCCGGGCCGGGGCCGCACGACGACCCGGGCTAGCGGCCCGTCGAGGCCTCGCCGACGAGTGTCTGGGCGAGGTCGCGCAGCTTGGTGTTGGTGCGCTGGCTCGTCTCCTTGAGGACGACGAGTGCCTCCTCCTGCGTGATGTTCCGCGACGCCATCAGGATGCCGAGCGCTGCGCCGATGGTGCGTGAGGAGGTGAGCGCCGCCTGGAGCTCGGCCACGTGCTGCTGGTGCAGCACCCCGTCGGCCTGCAGCGCGGCGATGAGCTCGCGGTCGATCATGGACCGCGCCTCCAGGTCGTCGGCCCGCTCCTGGGCGGCGTCGGCACGGAGCTCGGCGCGATCGGCGCGCTCGGTCAGCCCATCGATGTCCGCGCGGTTGCGCTTCATGATCTGCACGAGCTCGTCGATCTGTCGCTGCAGATCGTCGTACTGGTGGGTCACGAGGCCATTTTGCCGGTCGAGTGCGGGCTCCTCAAGCGGGTGGCCCGATGACCAGCCCGTCCTCGGCGAGGAGGGCGAGGGCACCCGCCACCAGACCTTCGGCGTCAGGGTGATCGCCCATCTGCTCGGTGGTCGTGACGACGAGCTCGTCGAGCGTGCGCGGCCCGGTCAGCGCGAGCCAGAGGACCAGTCCGAGGCCGACGAGGACCCGGACCTCCGTGTCGACCATGACCACGACCTCGTCGTCGTACTCCACCGCGTCGAGCCAGGGCTCTCGTCGCCAGGCACCCGGCGTGGGCAGGCCGCGCGTGCCGCGCCAGGGGTGGTGCGCCCGCGCGGGTGCCGGCCGCGGCTCCCGGTCGAGCAGGCCGACGAGCTCGTCGAGCCGTTCGCCGATCTCGCGGTAGCGGAGGCTCCACACGCCGCCACACGCGTCGATCGTCTCGGCCAGGCGCAGGATGGGCTGCTCGACCTCCACGAGGGACGACGTCTGCTGGACGATCTCCGCGATGGCGTACGCCGGGGCGACCGGCACGAGCCCCGAGTCGTCCTCGCCCCGGTGCAGCAGGACGATGCGGTGCAGCCGCGACACGGGCGGGGGTCGGAGGAGACCGGCGTCGTCGGGAGACACCGACAGCTTGACCTGCGGGTTCGTCGGGTCGGTGATGACGGACAGCGGCTTGGGGTGTGCGTGGACCACCAGTGCCTCGTCGAGGGACACCGTCTCGTCGGACAGGTAGCCCAGCCGCGTGGCCAGCAGTGCGACAGCCGTCGTCTTGCCCGACCCGGAGGGGCCGATGACGGCCAGCGTCCGGCCGTCCTCGTCAGCCACGGCGCCGCCGTGGATGTTGATCCGCTGACCCTTGGTCGCGTCGAGAGCGGCGACGGTCACCAGTGCGGTGGTCGCATAGTCGGTCGCGACGTCACCGTCACCGTGGAGCCGGTCGAGTTCGATGACGACCACGGGCGACCGGTCGGAGAGGGACCGGCTCCACTGGCGGCGCAGACGCTCCGCGTCGGGACCGGTGACCGGGATGCCGACGGGGACCCCGAGTGCGTCCACCACGACCTCGGGCGGAGCGTCCTCGTTGTCCACGACGGCCACTCTAGGGTGGACGACGTGGGTCGCGTGGGTCGTTGGTACGCCGTCGTGCTGCTGGCGGCGTACGTCGCGGCCCTCCTCGTCGTGGTGACCCAGCCCTGGGGCTGGGAGCTGAACCGCCTGACCGTCCGGCTGTGGACCTTCTTCCGGTTCGACTGGCCGGTCGCGCCGAGGCGCATGGGACCGGAGCACTACGGAGTGCTGCTCAACGTCCTGCTCTTCGTGCCCTTCGGCGCCCTGCTGACGATCGCGCTGCGCCGCCCTTGGTGGTGGGCGACCACCGCGGCGCTGGTGACGTCCGCGCTGGTCGAGCTCGCGCAGCATCGCTGGCTCGAGCGCGACGGCAGCTGGAGTGACGTCGCGGCCAACACGTGCGGCGCGTTGATCGGGGCGCTGGCCGTCAGGCGGTGGTCACGAGATCGAGCCTGACCAGCTCCTCGACCAGGGAAAGGACGTCCTCGTCGATGTCGGCGGGCTCCGCACCCCACATCTGGGCGGCCGCAGCGGTGATCTCCGCGGGCGACCCGCCCTCCGCCAGCGCCAGCCACACGACGCAGGCCGGACCTTCGAGCGTGGTCGGGGGACCCTGGGGCAGTCGCGTGACGTAGGCGGTCGGGGTGCCACCGTTGTCGAGGTCCTCGTGGCTCACCCACGCCACGTCGTCGGCGATCCGGTACCGGGTCATCGGCGCTCCCACCGACGCGAGAGCTCGCCGACCGCGCGACGCAGACGACGCACCTGGCGGGCGCGGACCTCCTGACGCGTCGGCGGGTGTCCCAGCTCCATCCTGAGGTGGTCGCGGTTCACGCGCAGCGCGGAAGTGAGGAGCCCGGCCTTGGCGCGGGTCCCCGTCGCCGCCGTCAGGCGGGCGCGCCACTCGTCGAGCCGGCTCCCGCCGTGCAGGAAGTGGTGCCACAGGGCGTACGTCGGCGCCCCCCGGTGCAGCTCGAGCTCACCGATCCCCGCAGCGAGGGCGACCTCGGCGCCCAGCTCTGCCGTCAGCCGGCGGACCTCCGCCTGCTCGGCGGGGTCGGCACTCGTCCACGCCGCCTCGACGTCACCGAGCCCGCCCGAACGGGCGGCGTGCAGCACGAGGACGAGGCGTTGGGCGGTGCGACACGGGACCGGGCAGGGGCGGTGCGCGATGGGGTGCAGTACGGCGTCGCGCGACAGCACGTCGAACGCCCGCTCGGCGTCGATGGTGACGCCGGGCCAGCTCACGTGCACGTCGACCCAGCCCCAGCCGTCGTGCCACCAGTTCGCGGCGTGCGCGAAGACCGAGCCGGTGGCGAAGTCGGTGCGCTGCTCCCACCCGACGGACTCCAGGGCGTCCACCAGCTTGTGGAGGTGCGAGGGACGCACGAGCACGTCGACGTCGCTGGACTGGCGGTTGCCCGCCCGCAGGCCCGGGAGGACGGCTGGGCCCTTGAGGTGCAGCAGGTCGATCCCGCGGTCGTCGGCCAGCTTCTGCACCACGGCGTGCGCCAGGTGGACGCGCGCGCCGATGGGCATCTGGCCCGTCGCCGCGCTCGCCTGCTGGGTCATGGGGCCATCGTGCCAGCCGCACGACCGGGCGGTGTCCCGGTTATGACCGGATGACTGCGCGTCTCGGCCTAGACTCGCGAGCATGACGTTTGCCGACTTCGTGAGGCTGAGCCGCGCCTACGTGTGGGTGCTGATCGGCTGCACGATCCTCGGCGCCCTGCTGATGATCGCCAAGACCACCCGGGAACCGGTGCTCTACGCGGCCACCTCGTCGGGGCTGGTGCGGGTCGGGCAGGCCACGGACGCGGGCACGGAGCAGGGCAACAGCCAGCTCGCCGAGGACAAGGCCAACCTCTACGCGTTCCTCGTCTCCAAGCAGCCCGTGGCGCAGGAGGTGGTCGACGAGCTCGGCCTCGACGTGCCTCCGTCGGCGATCGCGGGGCGGTTCTCCGCCTCCGTCGACGCCGACGTCAACTCGATCACGATCACCGCCATCGGCACCACGCCGGAGGAGGCGCGCGACCTCGCCAACGCCGTGGTCAAGGCGGTGGTCGTCGTGGCGGAGGACGTCGACGGCGACACCGGCCTCACCAAGATCATCCCGCTCGAGGAGGCGCAGCTGCCGGGCGCCCCCTTCACCCCGGACTACCAGCGTGCCGCCATGAAGGGCGCCGCCGGTGGGTTGGCCATCGCCTACGGGTTCCTGATCGCCCGCCGCCTCATCGACCGCCGGGTGCGCTCGGCCAAGCACGTCGAGGAGGCAACCGGGGCGTCCGTCCTCGGGGTGATCCCGAAGGAGGAGGTGCTCGGTCGCACCCACCGTGGCGTCCGCGGCGACCTCGGTCGGGCCGCCGAGTCGTTCCGTCAGCTGCGCACCAACCTGCGCTTCGTCGACGTCGACAACGAGCCGCGCAAGATCGTGGTGACCTCGGCGCTGCCCGGGGAGGGCAAGTCCACGGTGTCCTCCAACATCTCGCGCCTGGTCGCCCAGGCGGGCACCAAGGTGCTGCTGGTCGACGCCGACCTGCGGCGCCCGATGATCGCCACCACCTTCGAGATCGACGGTGCCGTGGGCCTGACCCAGGCCCTCGCCGGCGACATCGACGTCAGAGACGTCATCGTCGACTCCGGGATGACCAACCTGAGCCTCCTGCCCGCCGGGCGCATCCCGCCCAACCCGAGCGAGCTGCTCGGGTCGCTGAAGATGAAGCAGCTGATCGACGAGCTGTCCGAGGAGTACCTCGTCATCCTCGACGCGCCACCGCTTCTCCCGGTGACCGACGCCGGCCTGCTCTCCGCCTTCTGCGACGGCGCCCTGCTGGTGCAGGCGTCGGGGAAGACCCAGATCGAGCAGAGCCAGCACTGCCGCCGGATCCTCGACCAGGTCGGCAGCCGGCTGCTCGGCGTCGTGCTCAACAAGGCGCCGGTCAAGGGCGCCAACGCGATCGTCTACGGCGGTGGCTACGGCGGCTACGGCGGCTACGGCGGCTACGGCGGTGGCTACAAGTCGGAGTACAAGTCGGTCGACGCCTACTCCACGGCCGGCAAGGGCCGGCGCCGGAAGCCCCCGAAGGCCGAGAAGACCGACAAGGCCGAGAAGCCCGCCAAGCCCGCCAAGGCGGCGAAGGCCTGACCGGGGTCAGTAGGCGCCGCGGCTGCCGATCACGGCGCTGACGGTGCGGGCCAGGATCAGCAGGTCCTGCACCATCGACCAGTTGTCGACGTAGTAGAGGTCGAGGCGGACGGTGTCCTCCCACGACAGGTCGGAGCGGCCGGAGACCTGCCACAGTCCGGTCATGCCGGGCAGCACGTTGAGCCGGCGGAGCATGTCGTCCTCGTACTGCTGCACCTCGGACGGCAGCGGCGGCCGCGGTCCGACGAGGCTCATCTCACCCCGCAGGACGTTGATCAGCTGAGGCAGCTCGTCGAGCGAGAACCGGCGGATGAAACGACCCGGCTTGGTCACGCGGGGATCGTCGGCGCTCTTGAAGAGCACGTGGTCGCGCGCCTCGAGCTCCGTCAGTCGCTGCTCGGCATCCACTGACATCGAGCGCAACTTGAGGCAGGTGAACTCCGCCCCCTCGCGGCCAACGCGAGTCTGCCGGAAGAGCGACGGTCCGCCGTCGTGCCACCTGATCCACAACATCAGACCGAGGAGCAGGGGCCACAGCACGGCGAGGATCGCGAGCGAGCCGACCACGTCGAAGGCGCGCTTCGCGTCGTTGGTGGCCAGCTGCGAGCGCGACCGGCCGAGGTGCATCAGCGGCAGCCCGGCGACCGGGCGGATCCGCACGCGCTCGCTCGACACGTCGGTCACGTTGGGGGCCACGATGATCTGCACGTGGGCGTGGTCCTCGAGGTCCCACGCGAGGCGACGCAGGGCCGTCGAGGAGCTCACGGCACCTGCCGTGAAGAAGACGACGTCGGGGTTGAGCTCGTCGACCACCGCCCGCACCTCCTCGCTGTGCCCGAGCACCGGGAGGCCGGTCGAGGTCGTCTCGAGGCCCGCGTAGTCGCTCGGGACGAGGCAGCCCATCACCTGGTAGCCCAGCCACTTCTCGCGTGCGAGCACGGTGTGGATCTCGCCGATGTAGCCGGGCGTGCCGACGAGCAGCACCTTCTCGTTGAAGTGCCCGGCGGCACGCAGGCGCTGGATCAACCGTCGGGTCAGCAGCCGGCCCAGGACGAGGAGGACCACCCCGAGCGGGAAGAGGAGCACGAAGAACCCGCGGGAGAGGGGGTACTGCATGAGGAAAGCCATCGTGGCCACCAGGGCGGCGGTGAAGAACGAGGCGTTGACGACGAGCTTGAACTCCTCGGTCCCGGCGCCGAACACGTCGAGCTCGTAGGTACCGAAGAACGCCAGCATCACCAGCCAGGTGCCGACGAAGAACACGCTGGCGAGCGCGGAGTTCTCCAGGACGTCGCCGGCCGTGTCGAAGACCGGCAGCGAGACCCGGAAGCGGATGGCCAGGACCGTGGCGAGGGCGATCATGAGCAGGTCGACGCTGCCGACCATCCACGGCAGGAGCCTGATCCCCTCAGGGCGCATGTCGGTCCACCTCCTCGCTCAGCCGTCCGTCTCGCCGAGTGCGATCGCTCGGATCCTGTCGATGAACCGGGCCTCCCCGAACTCCTCGGCCCTGCGCCTCATTGTGTCAGCGTCCCAGTCGTGGCGGTCCGAAAGGGCGAGGGTCGCAGCGATGTCGTCCGGCGTGGGCCGGTCGAAGAACAGGCCCGTGCTGCCCTCGATCACCGTCTCGAGGAAGCCGCCGCCGCGCAGGGCAGCGGCCGGCACGCCGAACGCCGCCGCCTCCAGCGGCGCGAGCCCGAAGTCCTCGTGGCTGGCCGCCACCAGCACCCCTGCGCGGGAGTAGACCCAGCGGAGCTGGGCATCGCTCAGGCCGCCGAGCAGCTGCACGTGGTCGGGGAGCGTGGCCCGCAGCCGCGCCTCCTCCGGCCCGTGGCCGACGACCACGAGGCGGCGCCCCGTGCCTCGGACGGCCTCGATGACGGCGTCGACGTTCTTGTAGGGGAGCAGGCGCGACACCACGAGCGCGTAGCCCGGCTCCCACCCCGCCAGCTCGGGCACGGTCTCCTGCTCGGCCGAGGCGTCCATGCCGTGCGGCGGTGGGAGCAGCTCGGCCTGCCTGCCGTACGTCGCCGCGATCCGCTGCTGGACGACGCGGCTGTTGGCGAGGTAGGTGTCCACCCGGTCGGCGGCGCGCCGGTCCCAGCGCCGGAGCAGCGGGCGCAGCGCGAGGACGGGTGGTCCGAGCGGGGAGCGCCACGCGGGCCCGCCGAGGTACTCGTCGGTCTGGTACAGCCACCGCGCCGGGTTGTGGCAGTAGACGACCGTGCGGCCCGAGGTGCTGAAGCCGTGCGCCCAGCCGCTGCTCGACGCCACGACGACGTCCGCATCGATGTGCATGCGCGACGACGCGGGGGCGAGCAACGGCAGCGCGAGGCGGTGGTCGTGGCGGAGCGCGCCTAGCCGGTTGATCGGGGAGGTCCGGACGTCGGCGTCGGCGAACTCCGGGTAGGTGCCCTCGGGGTCGTAGAGCGTGGTGTGGACGGGCGCGCCGGGGAAGGCCCTCATGAGGCTCAGCACCACACGCTCGGCACCGCCGCGCTGGGTGAGGTAGTCGTGGGCGATGGCCACGGTCGGAGCGCGGCCCATCACGCCCCCACCTCGTCGAGGAGTCGTCGTACGCGCTCGCGTCCGGCCGCGGGGGAGTACTCGTCCTCCCACCGCTTCCGCGCCACGTCGGTCACGGTCCTCAGCCGCTCGGGTCCGGCCGACAGCGCGTCCCGCACCTCTCGCGCGAGGTCGTGCGGGTCGCCGCTTCGCGCGACCCACGGGTGGGTCGGGCCGGCCACCTCGGGGAGGGCCCCGGCGTCGGTCACCACGAAGGGGACGCCCGCCGCCATCGCCTCGGCCACGACGAGCCCGAAGGACTCCGCGATGCGGCTCGGGAAGACCGCGAGGTCCACCTGGTCGAAGAATGCGTCGGGGGAGTCGACGCGGCCGAGCAGGCTCACCCTCTCCCCCAGTGCTGCGAGCGCCTCTCGGACGGGTTGGCCCTCGGCGTCAGGCACCCAGCGCGCGTCGCCGGCCACCACGAGGCCGACGTCCTCGAGGCCTCGCTGGGTGAGTGCGTCCGCCAGCACGTCCAGCCCCTTGATCGTCGAGAGCCGCCCCAGGAAGCCGACGCGCCCCCCATGGGCCCGATCAGAGCGGCGCCGCAGGTCGTCCGTCCAGTTGGCGAACGGCTGTGCACCGCCGAGCCGTCGGGCGAGGAACCGCGACGGCACGAGCAGACGGTCGCTCCCGGCCCGCGCGGCGACCAGCGCCCCCATCTGTGCCCGTGAGCGCGGGAGCTGGTGGAGGTGCACGATGCGACGCCGGTGACCGGCGGTGGCGAGCGAGGGGACCAGGCCGTGGCACCAGAGCAGGCCGCTCCTGTGGCTGCGGTCCCACGACCGGAGGCGTCGCAGGTAGTGCTGCCGGTTGTCTGCTCGGATCGCCACGGGCACGGCACCCACCCCCGCGGCAGCGTCCAGCACCTCGGTCGGGGAGTCGGGGGCGACCACGGCCACGTCGTGGCCCAGGTCGAGCAGTGCAGCCGCGGCACGGATGAGCATCTGCTCGCCACCGCCCAGGTCGGCGTTGTTGGCGGCGAGGTGGATCCGATCAGCCATCGGGTGGTTCCTCGGCAGGGCGACGTAGGGCGTGCCCGAGGGCGAAGGCGACCACCACGCTCACCGGAGTGTCGAGGAGCACCTCGCCGAGGGTGATCGCCATGACGCCGGTAGAGACGATGGCGGCCTGGCATGCCGCGGCCTTGAGGTCCCCCTGCCGGGATTGCGGCGACACTACGACGAAGCAATACGCCAGCAGCAGCAGGATAAGAAGGAGGGCCGGCCAGCCGCCCTCCTGGCGGGTCGCCAGGTAACTGTTGTGGAAGTAGAAGGTCAGGTCCCGGATCTGGACGGTCGCCGTCCCCGGTCCGTTGCCGTACCACGGTGCGCCCGCCAGCTCGACCTGCTCCTGCGCGATGATCCGGAGGCGCAGCCTGTCGCTGCCGGAGCGGTCCGAGAAGGGTCCGACCGTGGTGAGGCTCTCCGGAATGTTGTTGACGGCCCAGACCATCCCGATTGACAACACGGCACCCGCCACTTGGCCCAGCCTGCGCCCGAGGAGCAGCCACACGGCCGCGAAGGCGCCGGCGAGGAGGCCAGTGCGTGAGTAGACGAGGACCAGACCGACCACGATCGGCACGGCGACCGCAATGCGCACCTTGGCGCGGTCGTCGCAGAAGAAGATGGCGAGGATCCCCACCACGGCGATGAAGTACGCCCCGGCGTTGGGGTCCGCGAGGTAGCCGGTCAGCCGTCCGGGGTAGTAGTCGCCGCCCACCTTGACGATCGCGAGCGCGATCACCACGACGAACCCCGTCGCCAAGCCCGCCCCGGCCGACCTGAGCGAGACCCTGCCGGTCCCACCAGCCCAGATCATCCCGGCCATGATGACTACGTGCCCGACGCGGCGCGTCCAGTCCACCTCGACCAGCGCCGGCCCGTTCGCCAGCCCGGAGTAGACGAGCACGGCGAGCAGGGCACCGATGATCAGCACGACGGCACCCGGAAGCCTGGCCCCGCCGCGAGAAGGTCGGAACGCACACAAGCCGACGAGAACGACGATCGCCAGCTCGTTGAGCGGGAAGCCCGCCACCGCGATCGAGCGCACCGGCAGAAGGGCGAGAAGGAAGAAGTCAGTCGCCCGGATCTCGCGGTCGGCCTCGTCGGCTCGCGCAACCGTCTTGTCCGGGAGCGCCCACGGCGTGTCCTTCGCGCTCACGTCCGTGCTCCGGCGTCGGCGTACGTCGCGGCGATCCGCCCGCACATGTCAGCGACCGACGGCCAGCCAGCCAGCCCCGGGCGCACCTCGGGCTTGAGTCCCTGGTCGGCCAAGGTGGCAGCGATCGCGGTGGTGTCGGTCGCATCGACCAGGGTGCTCGCCGGGAGGATCTCCGGGTTCCCGCCGACCGAGGTCGCCACCACGCCCATCCCGCGGGCCGCGGCGTCGAGCAGCGCGTAGGAGCAGTTCTCCCAGACCGACATCATCGCCAGCACGTCGTGCTCGGCCATCGCGAGGTTGGGGTCGACGAACCCCGGCATGGTCACGGCGTCGGTCAGGGCGAGCCGCTCGACCTGCCGGCGCAGCGCGGCCTCCTCGGGACCGGTCCCGGCCAGCGTCAGCCGTGCCTCCGGGTGTGCCCGGCGGAGCTCGGCGAAGCCGTCGACCAGGGCGGGCAGGCGCTTCTCCGGTGACAGCCGTGCCAGGGAGAGGATCCGCAGGCCCGGTCCTCTGGTCCCTTTCCGTGGTTCAGGTGCGAGCGGGGCGAGCCTCGAAACCTCGTCGATCGGGTCGACGCCGTTCGGGATCACGGTCAGCGGGACCTTCGGGTGCCACTTGTCGCGCATCGCGTCCGCGGTGGCCCGGCTGACGGCGATGGCAGCGTCGAAGCGACGCAGCCGGGCCGTGTGGGCGAGCGCCATGACGCGGCTCTTGGCCGACGAGAGGTGGTAGACCGCGTCGTCGCGCGCGATCCCGTGCTCGGTGGTGACGAGCCGCGGGCCGCGCACGACGAGGGCGGCCACGATGTCGGCGTAGGCGAGGTGCGAGTGCACCACCGCCGGCCGCTCACGCCGTACGACGTCGCGCAGCGTCCGCGCCGACGACGGAAGCCCGTGCGCCGGGCCGAAGTCGCCCTCGACCACCTCGGCGCCGACCGTGCGCAGCTCGCGCGGCAGGTCGCCGGGCGGGGTGAGGAAGATCAGTCGCCAGCCAGGGACGCCGGTGCGCGCCACGTCGAGGACGTGGCGCGCCACCCCCGCCAGGTCGCTCACCGGGACCACCCAGAGGGCGGTCGGCAACCCGGCGGGCGGCAGAACCCTTGCAC
>NZ_JAKJHZ010000003.1 GCF_021648885.1 Nocardioides potassii
GTGTTGTGTCTGCTCCCGCGGGGTGGCGGGGGGGGGGGGGCCGGGCCCCGGGGGGGGGGGCCCCCCGCCACCCCCGCCAGGTCGCTCACCGGGACCACCCAGAGGGCGGTCGGCAACCCGGATGGCGTCAGAACCATTGCTCCAACCGCTCGAGCGCGATCCAGAAGCCCTCGCCGTCGTTGACGTGGCCCTGCCAGATCTCGGGGATGAAGCTGACGCCCGGCGCCATCGCGTCGAGCTGCTGGGCCAGGACGGCCCAGTCGATCTCACCGTCGCCGACCTGGACGCCCTCGCCGTCGACGCCGGTCGCGTCGACGAGGTGGAGGTGCTCGGTGTGCGGCGCGAGCAGGTCGGTCGCCTCGGCGAAGGACATGCCGAGGTAGTTGGCCGAGAGCTTGGAGTGCGAGACGTCGAAGCAGAGCCGCCGGCCGTGCTTCTCGGCGAAGGCCGCGGTGTCGCGCGGGTCGACGAAGAGGTTGCAGTAGAGCTGTCCGCCCATGTACCAGGGGTAGGGCGGCAGCGTCTGCGCGCACAGGCGTACGCCGGAGTCGTCGACGCGGGCGAGACCGGCGGCGACCCGTTCGTACATGGCCTCGCGCTCCGCCGGCGAGACGAACGCGTCGGTGGTGAAGCCGCCGAGGCTGGCCACGATCACCGGCCCCTCGGTCTCACCCCGGGCGTCGGCGCTCCGGGTGAAGTGCTGCTGCATCTCCCGCGTCGTGTCGACCACCCGCTGGAGCTCCCGGATCGAGCGCTCCCAGTGGTCGTCGTCGGTCGAGGCGAGGTTGAGCAGGAAGTCGCCGGCGAACAGGTCGGGGGAGTGGGTGGTGAAGCCCATCGGCAGGCCGTCGGCGTACTTGGCGAAGACCTCCTCGACCGGCAGGTCGAGGTCCTTGTAGGAGAAGTGGAACTCCAGGAAGTCCGGGGTGGTGTCCTTCGTCATCGCGTCGATGTCGTGGTAGCGGACGGCGAGGCCCCACGGACGCCGGAAGTTGTAGGCCCGACCGCGGGGCGCGGCGTCGCCGAGGTCGGTGGCGTAGAAGAAGTCGCCGGCCTCGAGGGCACGAGTCGTGGTGCGTCCGACGAGCTTGTCGTACGCGTTGGGCTGGAGGCCCCGGCCCGGGCTCTTGATGTCGATGTCGGCGTCGGTGAGCGTCTCGCCGACCTCGATGCGACGGGCGGCGACGAGCGACTTGGCGAGGTTGACGCGGTTCATCATCTCGCCGGTGGAGACCGCACGCGGCGCGGCGGTCCCGAGCGCCTCCTCGACCTCGCGGACGCGCTGCACCATCTCCTTGAACTCGCCGGGCAGCAGGCTGACCTTGTGGTCGTTGCCCTCGAGGCCGCGGTCGACGGTGAAGTGCTTCTCGATGATGCGGGCGCCGAGGGCGACGGCGGCGACCGGGACGTGGAAGCCGCGCTCGTGTCCCGAGTAGCCGACCGGCGCCTGGGTCAGCTCGGCGAGCCGGGTGAGGTAGGCGAGGTTGATGTCCTTGAAGGGCGCCGGATAGGTCGACTGGCAGTGCAGGAAGGCGTGCGCCACACCGGTGCTGCGCACGACCTCGACCGTCTCGCGGATCTCTCCCTCGGTCGACATGCCCGTCGAGATCACCATGGGCGTCCCGGTGGCGGCCATGTGACGCAGCAGCGCGTGGTTGGTCATGTCCGCCGAGGCCACCTTCAGCGACGGGACGCCGTAGTCGACGAGGCGGTCGACGCTGACCGGGTCCCACGCGGTGCACATGACCTCGATGCCGACGTCGCGGCAGTGGTCGAAGACCTCGAACAGCTCGTCCGCCTCGAGGTTGTACTTGGCGAGCAGGTCCAGGGTGTACTGCGGGCCGAGGTCCTCGCCCCCGGAGCCCGACGACCCCTGGCGGTAGACCGACTCCATGTCGCGCAGCTGGAACTTCACGATGTCGGCGCCGGCCTCGACCGACAGGTCGACGAGCTGCTTGGCCAGCGAGACGTCGCCCTGGTGGTTGATGCCGATCTCGGAGATCAGCAGAGAAGGTGCGTCGGCCGCGACCCGGTGGCGGCCGATGCGGAGCTCGTCGGCCCGGTTGATCGCGATGGCCACGAGATGCCCGCGCTCGTCGACGAGCGCGACGTGGTCGATCCCGGAACCGAAGGCATGCGAGATCTCCGCGGGGCTGCTGCCGACGGGCAGGCTCCGGGGTGAGGTGTTGGCAGCCTCGATCGCAGGTACGTCGACCGTGAGGCTCGCCGCAGCACTCACCCAGCGGCGGAAGTCGCCGTCCGACAGCACGCCGTCGAGGTGGCCGTGGGAGTCGACGAGGAAGATCACCCGCGCCTGGTTGGCGGTGATCTTCTCCAGGGCGCGCAGCACGGGGTCGCCGGAGTAGACGACGTAGGGCGTGAGGTCACGCTCGATGATCAACGCAGGGCCTTCCGTGGATGTCGGTGCGCCTCAACCGTACTTAGGAGACAGCCATGGCGTGGTCACCTTGAGGTACGTGCCGTCAACAGACGCGCGGCCAGGGCGACGTCCAGCTCGGTGTCGATGTCGATCCCCTCGTCCTCCGCCATGACGAACAGGCCGATGCGACCACCGAGCCGGTTGTCGTGCTGCTCGTAGATCCCGGTGCGGGTCACGTAGAGCGACCCGGTCTCGCGGTAGCGCCGCGTCCGGTCCGTCAGGTCCTGCCGGCGGGGACGGGCGGCGACGTCGTACGCCGCTGTCGGCGGGTCGCCCGCCTGCCAGATGAACGGCGGCTGCTCGACGACGCCGACCATCGAGTCGACCCCGGTCTCGGTGAACTCGGCCAGCGCCCGCGGCAGGGTGTCGTCGTGCCGGACCGGCGAGGTCGCCTGGAGCAGCATCACCACGTCCGGGCGACCGCGCTCGGCGCTCACCTGCTCGATCGCGTGCCGCACGACGGGCTCTGTCGGAGTGGTGTCCTGCGCGAGGTCGGCGGGTCGGAGCCATGGCACCCGTGCGCCGGAGGCGCGCGCGACCTCTGCGATCTCCTCGTCGTCCGTGGACACGAGGACATCAAGGCCCGGCACTGCGAGCGCCTGCTCGATGGTCCAGACGATGAGCGGCTTCCCGGCCACGTCGAGGAGGTTCTTGCGCGGCACCCCCTTCGATCCGCCGCGAGCCGGGATCACGCAGAGGGTCATCGCGCCGCCTCGGTGACGAGCTCGGCGACCCGACGTGCGGGCTCGACGGCTGGGCGATCCGGCGCGGCGGTGGGGACGTCCCCGAGGCGATGCATGCCGTAACGCTCCCAGAACTCGCCCAGCCATGCAGGAGGGCGGGGGAAGTCGACCCACGCTTCTCGGCCACGCGCGGCGGCCTCCAGCAAGCCCGTGGAGAAGACGCTGACGATCGGCGCGTCGAGGTCCACGAGAGGCTGACCGCTCGTGTCGATGCGGATGCCGGCACGTGCGTACGACGCCAGCACGGCCCGCGACACCACGTCCCGCTCGGAGGGGTGCGGGCGGTAGACGGCCCCGCGCTCGCGGCAGGTCGTCAGGGCCGCGTGGGCCAGCCGGGCGCGGGAGATCTCCGCCGCGTGGCCCTGTCCGAGGTAGACGAGCGGAGCGCTGGGGCTCCCACCGCTGGTCGAGGGGTGCTCGCTCGCCCCACCGCTGGTCGAGGAGGGCGCGCTAGCGCCCGTCACGAGACCCGCGTTCCACAGCAGCTGGCTCCCGGTGACCGACACCTCGACGTCCTGACGCCCCGCGGTCCAGAACGCCGCGTCCTCCCCGGTCCACGCAAGCAGGCGCGCAGCGCGAGGAAGGGGCGGGGCGAACGGGGTGAGGGCGCCGTGCTGCGAGACGAAGAAGGTCGCGCCACACTGCTCGGCGAGGTCGAAGGCGGCGGAACCTATCGGCGTGTAGTGGCCCGCTGCGAGGACCGCCCGGGGAGCCGACGGCATGGCCAGATGGGTAAGGACTGCCGTACGCCTGCGATGGCCTGTGTAGGCGTCCGGCGGCTGCCAACCCACGGGTACGACGACGACGGTGCGGCCGGGATCGAGGTGCTCGAGCGGCGACGCGACGGCCTCCCGGACGCTGGCGTGGGTCGCCTCGACCGCGACCAGGATGTCCGGCTCGCCAGGGGGCTCGAGGACGTCGACCACGGCTGGGGCGGGCGTGCGGACACGTGACCGTAGTGTGCGGACGGCGTGGCGGACGGGGTGGCGCCACTCGTGCCAGCGGCGCCACGCAACGAGGTCACCGGGATGCCTCAGGCCGTGTCCCATGCGTCCTCCAGGACCGCGACGCGGTGGTCGAAGGTGTGCTCGGCAAGAGTCCTCGAGCGAGCAGCGGCGCGGATGGTGTCGGTCCACGCTCGGTCGGCCATGCTGCGTCGGCACAGCTCGACGAGCTCATCAGGCTGGCTCCACGGAAGTACCTCGACGCCGGGTTCGTAGAGACCCTCGACGTCGGCGCGGTCGATCAGCTCGACGGCACCAGTGCCCGCGGCCTCGAAGGTGCGCATGGTGAAACCGTCCTGGTCGCCGTGCAGGTTGAGCGTCGCGACCGAGGCGGTCATCAGGTCGTATGCCTCGGCGCGGGACCTGTCCCGTCCTGCCGGGATCGACGGCGCGCCGACCCGCCAGGTGCGGAGCCGGTCCACGGGGTGCCCCGACCAGTCGCGACCGTAGGCCCTGACGGGCACGCCTTCCGCGACCAGCGCCGCAAGCACGTGCTCGCGTGACGGGTACCGGGCCCCGACGAAGGTGACCGGCTGGTCGCGGCGTCGTGTGGGGGTCGGCACGAGCCGGTGGTCGAAGGCCAGCGGGACGTGACGCACGTCGAGACCCGCCGCGTGGAGGTCGGCCGCGTCGAGGGCGGAGTACGTCGCCACGGGACCGAGCGGCTGCAGTCTTTCGGAGGTCCACTGCGTGCGTCGGAGCTCGTCGTAGAGCCAGGTGATCCGCGGCACCCTCCGGATCGCGGCCCAGAACTGCTCACCCAGGCGGTCGCCCTTCACCACCAGCACGGCTTGGGGGCGGGTCTGGTCGACCATGGCCGCAGCTCGTGTCGTCTCCTCCCTGGCCAGCCGGCGCAGCGAACCGGCGCCGACGCGGTGCGGGAGCTGGTGGCGCAGCTGGTGCCACGTTCGACCCGCCAAGCCACCGTGGTCGTCGTACACGTGGGTGGTGACGTCGTGACCCCTGGCGACCAGCGCGGCTGAGATGGCCGAGTGGTAGCCGTGGAAGCCGGGGCTGACCAGAAGCACTCTCACGGCAGCGGCGCATAGCGTGCGTCGCGGGCATTCACCGAGTGCATTGAGGCCTTTCGACGGGGTGCGTCCCTAGGATCTGACCGTGAGCGACGATCTCGACAGCCAGGCCGCCCTCTCGATCGTCATTCCCCATTATGGCGACCCCGCGTTGACGTTGTCGCTCATCGACCTTCTTCGAGCGCAACGCACTGAGCGACCTATGCAACTCATCGTCGCCGACGACTGCTCACCAATGGCGTTTCCGCAACAACACGGAGTGGACGTTGTTCGGTTGCCGGTGAACCGGGGATTCGGTACCGCCGTCAACCGTGGCGCGGAACTTGCGACCCACCCGCTGCTGATGATCCTCAACAGCGATGTCGTGCCGGAGCCCAACTTCATCGACGACCTCGTGGCCGCTGTCCGACCGCACATGCCGTGCGTGGCTTCACCCAATCTCGTCGAAGGCGAGCGGCGAGGGACGACTGCGTCCGCAGCGTTCCCATCGGCGATGCCACAGGTGCTGAACGCGATGATGCCCGTCGTGGCGTGGCGGCAGCGGAGACCCGGGCGAACGCGGGTGACCCACGGGGATGAACAGACGGCATGGGTCGCCGGCGCCTGCATGCTCGTGCGCACTGAGGACTATCGCCGCGTCGGGGGGTTCGATGAGGGCTTCTACATGTACAGCGAGGACATCGACCTCTGCCGCAGGCTGAAAGACGTCGGCGTGCGGTCTTTTCATGCAGAAACGGTGGAGCTGGTGCACGCACACGGTGGTTCGTCGGATCTCGCCAAGGTGAGCTTGTGGGCGGCCGCTTCCCGGTTTCGGTACGCCGAGAAGTGGGGGTTTCGAGGTCGCCTGGCAACAGGTCTGGCGGCTGCCTCGCTGGTCAACCTTCTCTACAACGCAGCTCGTCGCGCCTCCGGTCGAGACGTCCGGCCGATCGAGCGTCTTCATTATGAATGGTCGATGTTGCGATACGGCTGGTCACGGCAGGATCCCCGGGACGGCCGCTGAGTCAGGCCGACAGCGGCCTGGCCGGGATCCCGACGACCGTTTGGCCCGGGGCGACGTCCTTGGTGACCACCGCGTGCGCGCCGACCGTCGCGCCGTCGCCGATCGTGACCCCGCCGAGCACGACACACCGCTGGCCGAGGAAGACGCGGTCGCCGATCGTGATGCTGCCGGTGCCGTGCACGCGGTGCCGGTCGTCGCGATCGTGGTCGGAGGAGCCGACGAAGACGCCGTCGGCGATGACGCATCCGGAGCCAATCGTCACAGGGTCCAGCGCGTGCAGGTGTACGTCGTGGCCGAGATAGGTGTTGTCTCCTACTCGGAGCTCGCCGCCGGCCTCGGTAGCCAGCCACGCTCCTTCGAAGACCGAGCAGTCTGCTCCGAGGTGGATCCGCTCGACGCCCTGGAGCTTGTTGGGTCGCACGATGACCGTGCCCTCGCCGAGGGTTCCGAAGGCGCGGCGGTAGACGAGCTTCGTACGTACGGCTGCGAGGCGCCATCGGAGACTTGCCGGCGCGGACACCAGGGAGCGAGCGACGTGCCCCATCTGCCACCTCCGACCGAACGACGTGTTTGCCACAAGGCAAGTGGACCGGTGTCCGTGAGACTAGTCTCTGAACTCGTTCCAGTCGGACGCGACAGAGGGTAGCCGTGGACGATCTGCCCCGGCAGGGTGCCTACCTGGACGACCCCCGCGAGGAGTTCGCCGAGTTCATCCCTCCAGCCGCTCGGCGGGCAGTTGATATTGGCTGCGGAAAGGGTGGCTTCGGACGCACCCTCTGCAAGCGGTTCGGGGTAAGACGGTTCAATCAGCAGCATCGATTCATCTGGACGCAGGCGAAAGTCGTTTCAGCCTGTCACGATTCAACGAGATCGTGGCCGACTATCTCTCGGGGGTGATGCCCGCGGACTGCGACAAGCTAGACCTGACTTGCTGCATGGACGTGCTCGAGCACCCGACGGCGGCTCACGCGGTGGAACGGATGCTGGCGTTCATCGCCCGTAGTCGGAGGTACGACGAGTCGGACTGCCGGCGCCGGGCCTCGGTTGACGCTCGGCGCGTCAGGCATCAGGGAGCGCGGATCCCGAGCCGACGCGCCTCGACCAGCTTGCCTGCTTCGAACGCCGTCAACGTGAGCCAGCGCCGTCGGGCGTCGGGACCGCCGCGCAAAGGGAACTGACGAAGGAGCATGAGCTCGTGGTGCGTTCGCCGGAGGACAGACTTCGGTACGACGCTCTCCGGCTTGAACCTTGAGTAGAGCGTCGCCGTGCCTCGCCCGGAGTTGTACTGCTGGCGAAGCACTCCTCGCAGGTCCGTTCGAATGCGGTAATGAACCAAGGCGTCTGGGACGTAGGTGAAGAGGTGACCGCGGTCCGCGGCGCGCCATGCGAAGTCGATCTCCTCGGCTCCAGCCGGGTAGTCCTCGGCGAATCCGCCCACCTCCGACCACACCGATCGTCGTAGGCCGAGATTGGCGCCGATACCGTACGAGTGCCCCCAGACCTCGAAGAGTCCCTCGGTCCGTTCTGCGATCGGCACCCAACCGGCCGAACGCCCAGAGAGCTCGGTCGTCTCGACGGGTCCGCTGACCAGCGGCGCGCTGTCCAGAGCAGCATGCATGGCCCGAACCCAGCCGCGCGACACACGATCGTCGGCGTCGCAGATGAGTACACGGTCCGATGCGGCTGCCTCCACACCTACATTGCGAGCAACGGACACGCCGCGACCACGTGAAGCATCGACTCGGCGCAGACCCGGGAGCACTTCGGAGTAACGCTCGACCACCCCAGCTAGGTCGTCCGTCGAGCCGTTGTCAGAGACAAGGACCTCGAACGTCGGAGCGCCCGGTTGATCGGCCAATGCCTCGAGCTGCTCGCCGATGAGATCGGCGGCGTTGAGGGTCGGAATCACGATCGAGCACGCGATGTCGTCGGGGCGCACCCGTGCAGCCTAGGGAATGTGGTGTGTCCGCCGTCGTGGATCCCAGCCGCTCCTAGGATGCCGACTGTCCTGTCCGTAGCCGGTCGATCAGGAGCGTGCCTGTGCTAAACGACGTTCGCATCCGTGCGCGATCGTGGGTAGGTCGTCAACTGCGTCGAGGCAGTCGTACGGTCCTGTTGACACCCCATAGCACTCGCGTGGGGAACCTTCTCTACTTCTGGCTGCATGCCGACATCCAGGCGGCCGCCGGCCGCGACGTGCGCGTGCTGCACAACGCGCACGTCGCTGCGTGGGATCCAATCTGGCCGGAGTTGCGCCCTCGATTTGGGGCTGACGTCGTCAGACGGACCGACCGGCTCTTGAACGTCCCGCCGACTCATTTCCAGCAGTTCGGCCGCGACTTCAGTCGGTCCGAATTGGATGCGTTCGTCCGAACGAGGCTCCTGACGCCCGAATTCATTTCTCTCGCGCCGGATCCGGACCCCAACCTGCTCGTGGTGAACGTCAGGCGGGGGGACTACTACTCCAATGATGAGTACCGAGCGCGCTACGCGATGGACATCGCCCGCTACGTTCGACGTGCCGTGGACCTCGCTGCTGCGCGAGCTTCGATCTCACACGTAGCTATCGTGTCGGACGATCCGCGTTGGTGTCTTGATCACCTGGATTTCTTGGGTGGCCTCGGTCCGGTCCGAATTGTGTCGGGCGATCCTGCAGATCACTTGGCTTTCCTGTCCTCTGCGCGCCACCTCGTACTGGCGAACTCCACATTTTCTTACTGGGGCGCCTACCTCGCCGGAGTTCGCAGTGACTCCCCAACCGTGGTCGCGCCCGCCTTCCACGCTGTCGACATCAATGACGGCTATGCGTGGCAACTCGACCCAATCTGGCACATGATCGACACCCGCTGAGGTGTCTCAGCTTCAGAGCGAGCCCAGCTCGACGAGGCGGGCAAAGCGGGCGTTCGAGGCACGCACCTCGTCGAACGTGCCGTAGGCGACGACCTGCCCACCCTCCATGTAGGCAAGCGCGTCGCACTGCCGCACGGTCGATAGCCGGTGCGCTACAACGATGACGGTGACCTCTCCGTGGAGGCTGTCAATCGTCTCCGTGATTCGACGCTCCGTGATGTTGTCCAATGCCGAGGTCGCCTCATCGAGTACGAGCAAGCCTGGGTTGCGATACATCGCCCGTGCGATGCCCACACGTTGCCGCTGGCCGCCGGAGAGCCGCATACCGCGTTCGCCGGCCTCGGTCTCCAGTCCGAGTGGAAGGTCATCAATCAGGTCTCCGAGCTGTGCCCGCTCGACGGCCGCCGCAAGCCGGTAGCCCTCTAGGGGTTCGTCAAATGCGATGTTCTCCGCGATTGTCGTGTCGAGCAGGGCGACCTCCTGCGGCACGACGGCCAGGCCCCGTTGCCAAGCGGGAAGGTTGGCGAACACGGACAGCCCGCCCGCGGTGATGTCCCCAGACGTCGGCGAGTGCAGACCTAGGATGAGGTCAACCAATGTGCTCTTGCCCGCACCACTCGTCCCGACGATCGCCAGGGACGATCCTTGCGGCACCTCGAGGCAGACACCCCTGAGAACCTTGGCGTCGGGTCGGTCGGCGTAGGAGAACTCGACATCCCGGACGACCAGGTCGCCGCGTGGCACCTCGTCGGTCGTGACGGCGGCTTGCTCGGATGTTCTGGCATCGCGCATAAGGCGGTTCATCAGTACGAGCTGGTTGAGGGGCGCATGCGCGAACCGGACACCTGACAAGGCGCTGATGAGCCGCACGGAGCTGGGCAGGATGCGGGTTCCCGCCGCGACGAAGAGTCCGAGCACCACCAGACCTTCCTCAGCGCTCGCCCCGCTGGTTGCGACCGCTGCCAAGATGCCGATACCCAGAATGAAGACGATCTCGAGGAAGTAGGACGGCAGGATGGTGAGGATCTGCGCCTGCACGTTGGCCTCGGCGCCCATTGCGCTCTTTTCGCGAAACTCGTCGACGAAGGGCTGTTGTGCGCGTCGGAGCTTGATCTCCTTCACGGCCGTCAGCGCCTGCAGTGAAGACTTGCCAACAGCCTGTGAGGCTTCCCGCGTCCTCTCGCCTGCCTGCTGGATGCGAGGTCGGATGACGCGTTGCACCACAAAGGACGCCACCCCGAAGTAGGCAGCAGCGGACAGTGCGGTCACGGGGGAGATGATGACCAGGGAACCGAAGATGAAGGTGATCGTGAGAATCTCGGTCAGGACGCTGAGAGCGGACGAGAGCCCGCCCGCGTAGCCCATGGTCACAGCACCTTGGATGGTCCACAGCTTGTCACCGGTGTTCTGTCGCAGGTGCCATGAGTAGGGCGCAGTGAGATAGCCCTCGAGCATCAACGTCGACACCTGGACGTTCTGCCTGGCCATGAATCGTAGTTGCCACCTTTTGACCAAGAGCGAAGCGACGTCCTTCAACACGAACGTCCCGAAGATGACGAGGGCGAGCGATAGGACCAGCGTGCGGGGGCTCGGGTTGCCGAGCAGGTCGTTGACCCGACCCAGGGCCCCGGTATCGGCCTCTTGTCCGGTGACGTACTGCATCATCGGCAGCATGGCCACGACGCCGAGTGTGTCGAGCACCGCCAGCATGGCTGACAACAGGATTGAGACGACCAGGCGGCGTCGCGTGGGGTGGTCGATCAACTCGCCCGCTCCAGGGGGGAACCCGAGGAGGCCAGCGACGCGACGCAGCGGGGTTCCGGTCAGGCTCAGCACGGGGACAAGTCTGCAGGGTCACGCTCGACTGGGTGGGACATGTCGGGACAGATGGTCAGATTGATGCGGTCACCCGCGTGCATCGCCTGGTCACCTGAACCAATGTGGCGGAACTGTGTCGACAATTGGCCCGAATAGAAGCCAATATTCCCCCGCGTAGCCACCGAGAAGGTGGCGGCGACCCGCTCGTCGAATCGCACTCAGGTCCTCAACCGAAAGATTGGTGACGAGGGCGGATTGATCTTCAGGCACCGCCTCGATCACGCGCAGCGCCTCGTCAACGCCGCCGACGGCGGCGAAGGTCACCGGGCGGCCGTCCCTCGTCAGCCTGATCGTGCCACCGGCTTGCTCGTCGAACCTCCCGACCGCATCCACATTGATGATGGCGAGTGGGTGGTCGGTCCAAGCCAGGTCCTGAAGGGTCTCCCTGAGGTCGACCTGGGGCGGCCGTGACTGACGCGCACGTGCCTGCCGGACACGAATCAGTAGCGCGCGCCTTTTCCGTCCCGCCAAGCGACGTGCGCGTCGCAGCATCGATGCTCTCGGCGCCGGCGCGTCGCCGATCGTGCCGCAGGTCGTTCGCAGGGGCAGCACGTCCGGGTTCAATTCCGCGATGCGTGCGTGCGCATCCTCCAAGCGAGCCAGGTTCAGGTTTCGGCTGTTGTGGGTCACCGCCATGTCGCACGCGGCGGTGCCGATACTCGACCGGCGCAGGCGGGCCGAGAGTTCGACGCCGTACGCGTGCCAACTGAGGTCGGCGTCCTCGGTTATAGGGTGCTCGAGCAGAACCTCCCGCCTCGCCATCATCAGGACCTCGTCGAGCGAGTCGACCGCAGTCGGTTCCGGGGAAGGGCGGCCGATCAGGGCGGTGCGGTCACGCATCCTCCCGACGACGAATCCGGCACTGTCAACGCCCACCGGACCGAGCAAGCCGAATGTGCCGTCCCACAGGTGGCGCGCCGTCTCGCGGATCAGGTCGGGGCTATGGACATAGGCGTCCTGGTGTGCCATGACGACCACCTCTTTGGTCGAGAGTCGAACCGCATGATTTAGCGCAGCACCCGCGGACGCGAACGAGTGATCGCGATTGTCCACTGTGATGAGCTCCATGTCCGGGGCGTCAGAAATTCGGGCCAGTGACGCCGCCAGGCATTCGCGAAGAGTGTCCTCGTCGTTGTAGACGCACGCGAACGTCAACGACGGTCGTGCTCGGCTCATGTGCTGCCTTCCGGGTGCTCGTCTGGCGCAATCCTGCCGTATCAAGCCCAAGCGCCGCCGCTCTCGCTCCGAAGTGGCCGTTGCCAATCCTGATTCAATGACTCCGTGATCCGGTTCATGGCGCCCGACCTCGCGAGCCCTAGCGGCGGCATCAAGGTGATCTACCGCTTCGTGGAGCACCTCTGCGCCCTCGGGTACGACGCTCGCGTCTGGCACGGCGCGCCAGGTTTCGCTTACGAGTCGTGGGGTTCGACGGCTCCAGTCGATACGGGGCTGTCGCTCGATTTTGCGGCAGGCGACGTCCTGGTCATGCCCGAGACGGGCGGCTCGAAGTGGAGCTTCCTGTCGGAGGGTCAGCCGGTCGTGATGCTCTGTCAGGGCATGGACTTCGTCTTCGCCAACTCCGACTTCCTCACAGACGAGCCGGGCGACTACCCGGGATGGCCGCACGCGACCGCCGCGATCACCGTTTCGGACGCAATCCACACCTTTCTCGACCGCGCCTGCCACAACGGCTTCCCGCTGCACAACGTGCCCGTTCAGATTGAGGACTGGTTTCAGCCCCAGGTGAAGGGGAAGCGCATCGCGTTGATGCCGCGGCGCCGCCGCGAGGACCTGCTCGGAGCGGTACAACTCGTCCGACGCTCGGGACGTCTCAATGACTGGGAGATTGTGCTTATCGACGGCATGACCCAGCAGCAGGTGGCCGAGGAGCTCGGTCGCGCCGCGATCTTCCTATTTGGAGCCGAGCGCGAGGGGGTCGGCCTGCCGGGTGCCGAGGCGATGGCGTCGGGCTGCTATGTCGTCGGCTTCACTGGTGACGGCGCCAAGGAGTACATGTTGCCTGAGCATTCGTCGGTCATCGCCGACTCCGACGTGGTCGACATGTGCGACCGCACGCTCGAGGCGATGGCGTGGTTCGAGGAGACTCCTGAGGTCCTCCATCGGCGCGCGGACGCCGGGCGCAATTGGGTCAGATCGCGACACAGCGCGGAGCTTGTACGGGAGCGGCTCGGCGCCGCGTTCAGCGTCATCACCGCCCCGGACTCGCCATCCCTGCTGCCCGTGGCTGCGACGATGAAGCACTATCAGGCCTTCGGGGGGCCCACAGACCCCTACAACCGCGTTCGGGTGGCGCTGCGACACCTGGCCCGCCGGACGGTCGGTGCGGCTCGCCGGGCGGATTGAGGGGTGAACTATCATCACTTCTCCCGTGCGCCGAGGGGCTGGCAGCTTCGGAGCCTTGATCTACTGCGAACTCGTGTCCTGGCTCGGCAGCCGCGCGCACCTTGCGACGCAGTTAGTCTCCAGCAGTGACGATCGGAGGAGCGCTGGCGCGACGCGACAACGCGCTCAACTTCATCCGGCTTCTCCTGGCAGCGGGGGTGATCGTGGGTCACTCGTACCAGCTGAGCAACATCCCGGCCCCCAGCCTGTGGCTAAATCCGCGCCTGCAGGATTGGTGTCTCAACGGTTTCTTCTGTGTGTCTGGCTACCTCATTGCCGGATCGCGCACTCGACTGTCCTTCGGGACCTTCATCGAGCGGCGGGCTCGTCGTCTTCTCCCAGGCCTTTGGGCCGTCCTCGTGGTCGTTGCCTTCGGGTTTGCGCCAGTGGTGGCTGCACTCTCCGGCGAGCACTGGAGTCCCACGTCAGCCGTGGCCTACGTGCTCGACAACTTCTACCTTCCTGCCGGACAGGGCTATATCGCCGACACGCTCACCAGAGCACCAAACACGCCGATCTGGAACGGTCCCCTCTGGACGCTCGCGTACGAAGCTGGCTGCTACATCGCGTTTGGCCTGTTGCTCAGCGCTCGTGGGGTCAGGCGACACGGGGGCTTGATCTGCGGCGCCCTGCTGATTGCTCTCTGCGCCTTGCATCCGTTCATCATCCTGAACGAAGAAGTCCCGGCTCTCTGGCACAACACCGTTCGGTTGGGGTCGTACTTCACAGCGGGGGTTCTGTGCTGGTTCTTGCGTGACCGCATCCCGAGCCGCTGGTGGATGGTCGTCACCTGTGCGGTAGCGATTCTTGTTCTGTCTCTCGTATCTGACGGACAGTGGTACGGCCAACTGCCTGCGGCTGTTGGACTGCTCACGGTCGGCGGACTGCTCCCGATCCGGATCGGAGCAACGAACGACATCTCCTATGGCATCTACATCTACGGCTGGCCCGTCCAGCAGGCTCTCGTCAACCTTGGCGCGACCGCTTGGGGCATCTTCGTCTATCAAGCTCTCGCGCTTGTCCTCGTGATCCCGTTCGCGTGGGCTTCATGGGTACTCGTCGAGCGTCGGTGGCTGCCCAGGGCGGCACCTTCCCAAGCCGTGCCGATCACACTCGGCCAGCACCACCCCTGAGTGGATCTCGGTTGCGGTGCACCTCACTTATAGCGGTGCACTTGCCAGAACGCCGTCTTGTCTGTCTCGGCGCGCGCGTCGTCGCGCGTGTTCCAGCACGACGAGTGCGGCCACGAGCTCAGCTGCAAGCCTGAGGACGATGGACGACCAGTAGGGCTTGTCGACGCCCACCTCCGGGGTGGTGATCCCGCGAATGTAGAGCCACGTCGCCACGTAGTGCCAGGTTTCGGCAGCGGCCACGACCGCCACGAGCCACCTGCTGCGAGTGACTAGGAGGAGGCCGAGGATCACCCACAACGAGTACTGCGGCGAGTAGACCTTGCCAAGGGCGAAGAACAGGACGAGGAGCACGAAGGACAGCTCTGCAAGGGTTGGCTCGATGAGGCGCCGCCATGTGAGGACGCCGAGAACGACCCATGCCGTGAGTATTCCCCCGCCCAGCACCAGGCTGAGCTGGTCAGCACCCGAAGGGATGCCGACCATGCGTAACGCCATCCAGCCCGAGCCGAAAGACGCCGGCCGGTCGGTGTTTGTGTTCCAGAACTCTCCCCAAGCGCGAGCGTTCGAGAGGTAAAGCGGGGCGTTGCAGGCCAGCGTGGTCACTACAAATGCCACGCTCATCGTCGCGAGCCCGCGGACGTTGCGTGTCCTGAGCACGAGGATCAGCCCGGCCGCCAGGAGGACGAGGGGAAACAGCTTGGTGGCCGTGCCGAGCGCGACGAAGACCGCGAACCACGCCAGATGGTGGCGCTGCCACGCCACAATCGCGAGCGCTGCGGCAAGCACGGCGAGCGCATCCCAGTTCATCGTCAACGTGAGAACGATGAGAGGGGCGGCCAGCAGCCACGACACCCGGTTCCCGAGCGTCCACCCTGCTCGCCAGGCGATCCATACTGTGGCTAGCACGGCCATGAGCAGAAGGGCGCACGTGACGAGGAAGAAGGCACGCTCTTCGGCAGCCATCCCTGGCAGCTCGGAGAGCTCGGAGGCGGACATCGACGAACGCTCGTCCAGCTCTCTGGCAGGGATTCCTAGGACGAGATGAGTCAGCTTGGCGCTCGCCTCGATGAACAGGTTGATGAGCGGTGGATATTCGAGGTCTCGGAACCCAGGATTGAGGTGGCCGAGCCAGCCGAAGTCGGCCGCAAGGCCACGCCCGACGTAGAAGAGCGGTACGTCGCTGTAGCACTGCGCGGTCGCGAGCACGTCGGTGTCGACCTTCCGGAGACAGGGAAGCTTCTGCACGACTGACGCCACGGTGAGGAGCGTGGCTGCCAGCAGCCAGACGAACGGCACCGCCGATCGGTCGACGGACGCGTCAGTCCTGCCAAGGTCGCCTCGCATCGGCCGAGGATAGTGAAGGATGCTCACCGACGACACCGGTTCGAGGGGAGGAGCGCGTGGTGAGGAAGCACTACTTGGTGCTCGCCCATGACCAGCCTGACCACGTCGGACGTCTCGTCGAGCGTCTCGACGACGGTGAGGTGACGTTCTGGATCCACCTCGACGCCCGGGCAGACGACGCCGAGTGGCGCGCAGTCCTCGCTCGACCTCATGTTGAAGCAGTAACGCCGCGCGTGCGCTGTGTGTGGGGAACCTGGTCGATGGTCGAGGCGACGCTCGCCATGGTGCGCGCCTGTCTGGGGGACGACCAGCCCGGGCACCTCGTGATGCTGAGCGGGCAGAGCTACCCGATCAAGAACTCTTGGCAGATCGACGCCTACCTCTCATCGACGGCCGACATCGTGAGCATGGACCTCTGGAATCTCGAGGAGAGGTGGCCGGACAATTATCGCGATCGGCTCGACTACTTCTGTATTCCGATGTCCGAGGACAAGGGGAACATCCGTCTCCTGCGGCCGCGCCGGGAGATGAACGCTCGAGAGCTCATCGGTTGGACGCGCAGGCTTGTGCGTGAGACGGGAGTGCGTCGGGCGATTGAGGTCCTGCACGTCATTGGTCGTCATCGCCCGGATGTGCGCGCAGAGATCGTGGGCGGCTCGCAGTGGTGGGCCATGCCGTGGCACACGGCTCAAGAAATGATGGTCTTCCACGAGTCGCACCCCGAGTACGCCGAGTTCTTTCGGTGGAGCCAGTTCCCGGACGAGTCCTTCTTCCAGACCGTCCTCAGCGCCATGGACCCTGACCTGGCGACACGGGTCGGACCGACGCTGACCCATGTCGACTGGACAGACGGTGATTGGGACCTGCCGCGAGTCATGTCGACGGCCGACGTGCCCACATTGCTTGAGATGCCAGACCACACGCTGTTCGCCCGCAAGTTCCTGGCTGGGATCAGCGACGAAGCTCGAGATGCCGTGGACGCGGCGGTGGATCAGGGGAGTGTCCGGTGAGGGAGGCAATGTCGAAGGTGCGAGTCGGTCGGCCTACATGGTGGGAGGTGCTACTCATCGTCGTTGCCGGCCTCGTCGCTGCGCGGCACCTCGTGAGCGACTGGCGACTCGCGGCCAGCGGGAACCTCGGGCCGGACGGCGACATCTCCGTCTACATAGGCGCGATCAACTTCCTGAACTCAGGTGGCGCGCTCTACGACTACCCGCTAGAAGGTGGCTACGGGTTCACCTACCCGCCGTTCGCGTCCATCGTGCTCCAGCCCCTGACCTGGGCCGACCCGCGCACGACCGGTCTCTCGTGGATGACTGCGTGCATCGCGATCGGGATCGTGGTGGTGGCGCTGGTCGTCGCGTCGCGCCCCTGGCCGACATCCGTCGTCGGCCGGTTCGTCGTCCTCGGACTGGCGGTCGGTCTGTTCTTCGGGTCCGTTGAGGTGCAGAGCGACCTGATCACCGGACAGGTCAACCTCGTCCTGGCGCTCCTCGTCGTCCTCGACGTCGGGCGCTTCGTCCCGGACCGGTTCCGTGGGGTCCTCGTCGGGCTCGCGGCGGCGATCAAGCTCACGCCGATGATCGTCTGGGGCTGGTTCTTCGTCACCCGCCAATGGCGAGCCCTGGCCATATCAGTAGGAACCTTCGTGGGGTGCGGCCTGCTCGCCTGGGTCGTCCTGCCCAGCGACTCCCGACGCTTCTGGACCGAGGCGGTCTTCGACACCGGTCGCGTCGGCGACGTCGAGCTCCGGTTCAACTCGTCGGTGATGGGCGTGCTGGCCCGCGCCGGCCTCGACGGAGCCACTCGCTCAGTGCTGTGGCTGCTTCTGGGTGGCGTGCTCGTCCTGGCGGCGTACTGGAACGCCCGCCGGGCGCGGAGGGCAGGCGACCACGTCGCCGCGGCGATCATCCTGGGGTGCGCTGCCGTGATCGCGACGCCGATCGCGTGGCCGCACCACCAGATCTGGCTGCCGCTCGCCGGCATCGTGCTGGCGACCCGCACGAGATGGCTGCCCCAGGTGCTCGGGCTCGTTGTCCTGGGGTTCGCTTACCTGCACATCGTTATCACAAGGTGGTCTGACGCCCACGGCACCGGTTGGTTCTTCGACAACATCGACTTTGCAATGTTCGCCGCGGTGTGCGTCTTGGGCCTCGCCCCCGGGCGACCGACGTCGACGCCGACCTCCGACCGAACTCCGCTTATGGTCGATCAATGACACTTGGGCACAACGCGGTCCGCCAGGCGGCCCGCAATGCATTAAAAGGGACCCCTCTGTGGCCGGCCTATCAACGTGCCAAACACCGAAGGTCACTTCAGCGCGCATTGCTTTCTTCGCACAATCGACAAGCGCACCGGCAGAAGGTCCGTCAGATGCAAGACCGGCAGAGGTCGCTGGCGAGCGGTGCTGAGGACCCTTACGAGACTTCGAGGCAAGCACTCGCGAAGTTCTTCTCTATGTTCGAGGTGATCGATCCGGGAGTGCCCCTTATCCGCGTCGGACCATCCGGCGACGGGGGCTATCTGCTGCCGGACGACCTCGACGGGATCAACACGTGCTTTTCCCCTGGGGTGGCCGACGAGATCGGGTTTGACCTGGCGTTGGCCAACAGAGGGATCGACGTGCACATGATCGACGCGTCGGTAAATGGTCTGCCCCAGACGCACCCGAGGATTGACTTCGAGCCGCTCTTTCTCGGCGCCCGGACGAAACCCGGATGGACGACGCTGCAGGATTGGGTCGGCCGTCGAGGGATGACGGGCGGCGACGCGCTTCTTGAGATGGACATCGAGGGCTCCGAATGGGCCGCCTTGTCTGCAGCACCTGAGAGCGTCCTCGATCGCTTTCGCATCATCGTGGTTGAGATGCACGACCTCCATCACCTCGCCCGCCACTCGGGGTTCCTGGTGATCGGAGGAGTGTTTGAGAAACTGCTGTCACGGTTCGACCTGGTTCACGTCCATCCGAACAATCACGAGTACCCGGTGCCGTTCAACGGTTTTGAACTGCATCCAGTGGTCGAAGCCACGTTTCTGCGCAAGGACCGCGTACTAAGTCGAACCCGACGGACCAGCCTTACGCACCCGCTGGACAGCGCAAACTCAGAGGATCTCGTCGACTTTCCTCTAGACCCAGCGTGGGGTTGGCCCGTCAGGGACGGCGATTGACGACGCGCTTGACTCTGACCGCAACGACGTGTCGAAGGTCGCCTACCCCGTACTTCGGCTTCGGTCGGTAAGCGCACCACCACAAACGCAGCCGTCGGCTTGTGTGGCTGCGCCACACGTCTGGCCGCGCGAGGGCGCGGTCGAGCTCTCGTAGGAGGTCGCCCGAACCCACCCGCTCCCGTCGAATCTCCATATCTCGAAGCGCACGCGTGGTCAGGGTCCGTCGAAGTTTTTGGTTGTCCGCGAGACGCCTCATGGCCGCTACCGCTGATGAGATCTTGGGCTCAGCCCATACCGCGGCCCCTACCATCTCGCTGTACCCGGGGTACTTCGTCTCTACGCTGACCAATTCGCACTCGACCAGTACCGAGTTTTCGGGCGTCATGTAATCCAGGTTTCCGGAATACGCCGTAGCCATGACGGGGGTTCCGACGCTCATTGCCTCCATCATCAAGAGGCCTAGTCCCTCGCTCCGATGCAGGGATGACACAACGTCAGCCGAGGCGTACAGACTGAGCACCTCGAGGTAGGTCAGTTCCTCCTCAATGATTCTCACGCGCGGATCATTCTTGGCGAGCGCGACCGCGCGAAGTGCCTCCCCACCCAGGGACTTGTCAGCGGCGAGGTGGCCGATCTTCAACACCAATGCGACGTCGCTGCGATCCGGGAAGGCAGCTTGGAATGCGGCAACAAGACCGACGGGGTTCTTTCGGGTCGAGTCGCTAAGGGTGTCGAAACCGAACGCGAAAACGATGTCGGTCTCACTCATGTTCCATCGCATGCGGTCCGACGTGACACCAGGTGGCACGAGGATGCTCTGGCGAAAGGGAACCGTGATGCTTCCAGGAACTCCGGCTTGGACGGCGTCAGAGACGAACTTGGTGGGACTCAGCACGAGATCGACGGCGGCCAAGAACGGGCGGAACTCCGATCT
This sequence comes from Nocardioides potassii, assembly GCF_021648885.1. Classification (GTDB taxonomy): domain Bacteria; phylum Actinomycetota; class Actinomycetes; order Propionibacteriales; family Nocardioidaceae; genus Nocardioides; species Nocardioides potassii. The sequence continues at coordinate 19,932 of NZ_JAKJHZ010000003.1, forward strand.
CAACTTCTGGTGTTCGACGAAGACGACAACGGCAGTCAGGCGGTCTCGTCGAACGAGACGTGGGTTGCTCCGCAAGAACTCTTCAGAGTCGAGCGGGTTGAAGCAGAAAATGGTGACGGGGTGGGGCTGCGTGCTCGCTTCGTCACATCCCGTCACGCACTCAGTCTCATCGTGACCAGTGCCGCCCGACTCCGGCACCACGTCCGTGACAGCAACCGGGATTCCACGCTGACGGAGTGTGGCAATCAAGTTGCGGGCGATCACCCCTTGGCTCTGGTTGCTGGTGACGTAGCCGAACACGTTGACGCCAAATGAGGAACGGACCTCGTCGCGCAAGGCTGCACGCCGACCGCGTATCACTGCGCTACCGCCGCCTTCGTCACGATCTCCATCGGGTCGTCGTAGTCCATCAGCACGGTGACGATCGAGTCCCCGGTCGTCTTGTGGTGGTCGGAGAACTCCAGCCCGATACCGAGCTCGTCGAACTTGGCCCGCTCCGCGTCCCCGAGGTAGTCCTTGGCGCCCGTGCCGGACAGGTACGACGTCGCGCCGACCATCTGGAGCTGCTCGAGCACCCGGTCCGCTGCCTTGGCCTGCGGAGGGTCGGTCACCACCACCTCGGTCGGGATCCCGAGGTAGTCGCGCATCGCCAAGATCAGCTGGTGGTTGATCTCGGCGAGGTTGTGCGAGTCCACCGCGTGGATCATCCCGAGCACGTCGGCGCTGCGGTCCTTCCAGTGCCGCGCACTGCGGTAGCGCCCGGTGATGGACGCCTCGAGATGGTCCTGCCACCCCGGCTTCACCATCGTCTCGTTGATGGGGATCAGGTGGGGCTTCGTCTCGAGCGGAAGGGTCACCCAGGTCTCGCGCATCATCACGCGACGCTGCACCCAGTGCTTCTGGAGCTGGTCGTGCACGGCGAGGACGAAGAGGTCGCAATTCACCATCTTGAACCAGAACCCGGGCCACGGAAGCAGGTCGGGCTGGTGGATCGCGACCTTCACCGGCGGACCGTCCGGACGAGCGCGTACTGCTCGGCGTAGGGCACCAACCGCACCTGTCCCAAGGCGCCCGCGATCTGGCGAACGCTGTTGATCGGATGCACCTCCGTCGGGATCTCCGACTGGTAGGCCTGGCACGCCGCCTCCTTGGCCGTGATCTGCTCCTCGGTGAGGGCCTCGAAGACGTTCCACCGGAGGTCGGTCGGGTAGAGGTTCACGTCGTAGACAGCGATGTCGTAGACGAAGACGCTCGGCGGAAACCAGTGGTCCAGTGACATCGACACCCGGCACGAGCGCATTCCGGCCTCGTAGACGGCGATGTGGTCCTGGTGGAGTGAGGGGTAGGGGAGGTAGAGCTCATCGGGCTGCAGCTCGGCCATGATCGCGTCGATGGCCCCGACCATCTCGGTCATGTGCTGGGGCGTCTGCCCGTCGGGGAAGTCGAGGCGGCGAGAGTCCGCCACGCCGAGGATCTCCAGAGCCGTGAGGTGCTCCTGGGTGCGGACCTCCCCGCTGTCGGTCATCACCACCACGATGCACTCGTCGGGGTGCTTGGACATCAGGCCGCCGCACCCCATGGCCTCGTCGTCCATGTGGGGGGCCAGGATCAGCCGCTTCATCGCGCTCCTCGGAGGGTCACGGGACGTGAGTCTAGGTGCCCGAAGGTCTGCGAGGATGCGGATGTGAGCCGACCGCGCGTGGTGCTGATCAGCATGTACGTCGGCCATCAGGGCGTGCCGCACGCCGGCGGTCGCTACCTCCTCGAGCTCCAGAGGCTCCTCGACGCCGAGACCGACCTCACCATGCTCACGGTCGGCAACCGGCTCAACCACGAAGCAGCGACCAGGGCCGGCGTGCCGCGTCGCCTGCTCCTCCTGGGACACGAGCCGGGTCGGAGTCCCGTCGCGAAGCTCCTGAACCGCGCGGCGCTGTGGCTGGACACCTCCTGGCGGCACCGCCGCGACCCGGGGATGCCGTCGGCAGCCTTCATCCTCGGCCTGCTTCGCTCGAAGGAGGCCCGCGCTGCCGTCCGGGAGGCCGACGTCATCGACCTCCAGTACTCCGAGTCCATCCGCCTCGTCCGCCTGTTGCGCCGGATCAACCCGCGGGCTCGGATCACCGGCACGTTCCACGACGTGATGAGCCAGTCGTTCGCGCGGGAGCCTCGGGAGAACCCCGAGGAGAAGCGCCACTTGCAGGCAGTGGCGGAGCGTTCACGAGGGCAGGAGCGGGCGATGGTCGCCCGGCTCGACGAGGTGCTGGTGTTCTCGCGCAAGGACGCTGAGCTCCTGGGCAGCCCGCCGCACACGATCGTCCACCCGCCGCTCTCCACGGGGAACGAGCCGCGACACCGCCCGGCCTCGGCCCCGATCGTCGTCGTGGTGTCCTACCTGGCGCGCGACGAGAACGACAAGGCCGCGCGTTGGACGATCGACCACGTCTGGCCGCTGGTGCGCGCGAACCAGCCTGACGCGGAGCTCCGCCTCGTCGGGGGCGGCGCCAGCGACGACCTGCGAGCCCGTGTCGCGACACTCGGGCCGGACAGCGGCGTCGTACTGGCCGGCTTCGTCGACGACCTCGATGCGGAGTACGACGCTGCCGCGGTCGCGCTCGTGCCTGTGCTCCAGGGGGCGGGCGTCAAGTTCAAGACCGTCGAGGCCATGTGCCACGGGGTGCCGGTCGTGACGACCACTGTCGGAGCGGAAGGCATCGACGGTGACGACCTCTTCGCGGGCCTGACCGACGACCCCGCGCAGCTGGCGGAGTCGCTGTGCGCGGTGCTGGCGGACACCGAGGCCGCACAGCCTCGCGCCGACCGCGTGCAGGACTGGGCTCAGGACGCCTACGGCGTACGACGGTTCGAAGCAACGGTGCGCACGACCTGGACCTCGTAGGTCACACCAGTCCGCGCTCCGCCATGACGCCGGCCAGCTCGGTCCACATGTGCCGCGCGTTGAACCTCGCCTCCACGCTCCGCCGGGCCGCAGCTCCGAGACGCTCGCGCTGCTCCACGTCCTCACGTAGCTCCGTGAGCACCGTGCGCCAGTCGTCGGCGTCACCCTCGTCCACGAGCCGCGCGTCGACCGCATCGGTGAAGTAGTCCCGCATCGCGCGAGTCCCGGTCACGGCGACGCACGCACCGGACGACGCGGACTCGAGCGCCACGCTGGAGCCGGTCGGGTAGGCGAGGTCGCGCGTCGGCACCGCGACGACCTGGGCGCTCTGGAGCATAGATCGATACACCGGGAGCGGTACGACACCGTGGACGCGAACGTTGTGAGGGACATCCAGGTCCGCGAGGTTCTCGGGCTTGCACACGACGTCGAGCGTCAGGTCCGTGCCCTTCACCGCCTCGAAGAGGGTGCGGTAGTCACGCCCCCGGTCCTGGCCCACGGCGAGCAGCTCGATGTCGCGCTGGCCGTCGCCGGGCACGTAGTAGTCGTGACTCACGCCGTAGGTCACCGGGAACAGACGGTCCTCCGTGATGCCCAGGTCGGTGAAGATCTCGGTCTCGTGCCGCGACAGGTGGGTGATGAGGTCGGCCCCCGCGAACCTCTCGACCAGTCGTCGGCGCTCATCGGCACCGGCCGCGCGGAGGTCGTCGGCCAGCCAGCAGGACCAGACGACCAAGGGTGTCGATCCCCACGGCGGCACCCTGCGATGGCGCAGAACCGATGCGGCGGCGCCCTGTCGTTCGAGGAGCGCGATGATCACGTCGCTGTGGCGAGCCGCGCCCGCGCCACGCAGGGTCTGCTCGATCGGATAGCCGCTCCGGTGCTCGACGAGGTCCCGCCAGCGGCTCCAGCGCGGGTCGACCGCTCGTCGAGACCCAGCGAGCTGCCATCCCAGCTCGTCGCTCAGCGCGTTGACGCCGTACGGCAGGGGCGCAGGCACCTCGCCAGCCCGATGACGATCGGCCCACACGTCGAGGGCATGCTCGGACAGCACGAGGGCGCGGGTCACTTCTCCCCCTTGACCAGCGACAGCTCGTGCCGGGCGATCGCGCGGGCGTCCACCTCACGCCCCGCGGCCCGACGTGCGGAGTTGGCGACGAAGTTGAGCGCGGTGGCTGCCACCAGCCCGGCCTGCAACCGGCGCCGCGAGCCCCACTTCTCGGCGTACAGCAGCTGGCCCTCGACCAGCCACCGGCGACGGGACTCCGAGGGCGAGGAACCGCCGCCCGCGTGCACCACCGTCGGGGATCGGAGGGCGACCACGGACAGGCCTCGATCACGCAGGCGTCGCTGGAGGTCGACCTCCTCGGAGTTCATGAAGAAGCGCTCGTCGAAGCCACCCACCTCGCGGAAGTCGCGCAGCGGGATCCACATCGCCGCGCCGACCACCCAGTCGACCTCGCCCTCGGAACGATGGGCGCGGACGTCGTGGCCGACCGCGCGGTGCCACGCCGAGGTGTCACGGAAGCGGGCCAGGGGAGTGAGCCACGCGGCGACCTGGTGCCGGACCCGCGGAAAGTCACGACCCACCCAGGCCTCGCGACCGTTCTCGTCGACCATCCGCGGTGCGAGGACGGCGTGCGGGTGGACGCGGGCGGCGGCGACCATCTCCGCCGCGAAGGTGGGCTCCACGGTCAGGTCGCTGTTGAGGACCAGCAGCGCCTCACCGGTCGCGGCAGCGGCACCCGAGTTCACGTTTGCACCGAAACCACCGTTGACCGCCCGCCGCACCACCTCGACGCCGGCGCGATCGGGGAACGGCTCGGGGGACGCGTCGTCGGCGACGATGACCTGGACCGGATGCGTCTGGGCGGCCAGCTGGTCGAGGAGGGCGAGGGTCGGAGCAGGGTCACCGTGGTGGGGTACGACGACGCTGACGGACGTGACGTCGGTGGTCGTGTCCCTGACCCATTGCGCGTCCCCCACGCGTCGCCCGGCGACAGCGGCCGCCTCGACCGCGAGGGCGACGGCCTTCCCGCGGACCCTCCGCGGCAGTCGCGGGAGTGCGGCGTCGACGCGGGCTCCGAGGGCGTGGGCCGACGTCCGCGAGTCGATCCGGGCGGCTGCCGTCCCGACCACGCGCTCCCACGCGGAGGAGGGCCTGGCCGCCGCGGAGTGACGCCCGGGATGCCGCTCGTCGAAGTCGCGGGTCGAGGCTCCCGAGGTGAACGCCCGCGCGGCCCGGGTCGCCGTGTCCGGAGCGGGGCCTCGGTGCTCGACCTCCAGGTCGGGGTCGATGACGATCTCCACGCCGGCCTTCGCCAGGCGCAGCCCCAGCTCGGAGTCCTCGCGGTAGCCCATGGTCGTGTCGAACCCGCCGACCGCGTCGTAGGCCGCCTTCGACACCGAGTTGCAGGCGGCCCAGTGCCGCCACCGCTCATCGCTCGGGCGCGCGTAGGCCTCGGCGAGCAGCCGCTCGTTGGCGGGCCGTCCGTAGGCGGCGGCGTAGGGCGTGTCGGGGAAGACGTCACGGGTCAGCGAGATGACGCCCAGCGGGGCGGCGTCGCTGGTGCGGTCTCGGTGGCGGGCGAGGTGTCCGGCGACGAGTCCGGGCGGTGGCGTGAGGTCGTCGTCGCAGCGGAGGACGTACTCGCCGCGGGCTTCGGCGTACCCCTGCGCCAGCGCCGCCGCGACCCCGTCCCCTCCAGCACGCTCGATGACGCGCAGCGGCACCCGGTCGACGTACGACTCGAGCAGGGAACGGCTGTCGTCGACCTCACCGTCGATGACCACGACCACCTCCCACGGCGCGTCGATGACCTGAGCCGCGAGCGCATCGAGGAGCACCGGCAGTCGGCTCGCGCCGCCCCGGGTGGGAACCACGACGGAGACGGCGAGGTCGGTCACGCGACGATCCTAGGAGGCGGGGTCAGTGCTGGACCGGCTCTTCGGTGCCTTCGATCGCGGCGAAGACTGCTTCGACGAGCTCGAGCACCTCGTCCTCGCCGGACACCGGTCCGCCGGCCAGGAACCCGTCGGCGCCGAGCAGGACGGCGGACGGAGGGGCGAGGGCGAAGACCCGGCGCACGTTCCAGTCCGGCTCCCAGGTCGAGAGGTCCGGCGAGTGCCCCGTCTGCGCCCGTGCCGCGTGCTCGTCGGGGTAGACCACGATGACGCCGATGGCCGGGTCGAGGCGCCGGGCCCACTCGTCGACCTTCTCGCCCGTCCGGACGCACGGGCCGCAGTTGGCGTTGAGGGCGATGACCAGGCGCGCCTGGGTGGTGGCGGCCTCGGTGAGCGTGAGCGGGTGTCCGTCGAGGCGGTGGACGACCCCGTAGGGGATGGGGTGCCGCTCGTAGTCCGCCAGCTCGGCATCCTGCGGGACATCGTGCCCGGCGGGGTGCGCAGCCGACCCCGACCCCGCGGGCACGGCCACCAGCAGCGCAACCGCAACGGCGGCGACGGTCGCCAGCAGTGTCCACCAGCCGGCAGCTCCGAGCTCGCCGACGGCGTCGACGGCCGAGCCGCCCTGGAGGTCGTACCAGAGCACGACGGCGGCGATCACCGACAGCAGGATGTTGCGACCGAGCGTCCGCGGTCCCACGTCGTGGCTGCCGATGCTGCCGAAGCACGAGCACGAGACGGGCTCGTCGAACCGGAGGGCCCGGGCGATGAGGGCCGTGTAGGCCAGCATCAGCAGCAGGACGACCGCCGCCGGTAGCCACGCGACGGACGTCGGCGACACCAGCAGCAGCACGGCGAGCACGATCTCCACCCACGGCAGCGCGGCTGCGCTCGGGCCGACCGGAACCACGCGCGGCACGCGCAGCGCGACGAAGGCATCCTGGGTGGCCCGGGCGTCGCGCAGCTTCGCCGCACCGCTCGTCAGCAGCACGGCGGCCAGCGTGAGCATGAGGACGAGCGCAGCGACGGGTGCCGACGACATGGCAGGAATCGTACGGCGCGTCGGCCATAGTGGTGCCCCGTGAGGACCGAGGGGACGACCGCGCGTGACCGCAGCGTCGACGTCGCCCGTGCCCTGGCGATGGTCGCGATCGTCGTGGGGCACGTCGAGCGGGGCCTGAGCGCCGCCCTCCTCATGCCGTACGACACGGCCGTCATGCTGGACCGTGTCGTCTACCTCGTCCACCTCTCGACGTTCGCCTACCTGTCCGGACTCTTCGTCCGGCGGGCCGTCGAGCGCGACGGACCGCGACGGATGGTGGTGCGCCGTACCACGCTGCTGGTGTGGCTCTACCTGCTCTGGAGCCTGATCCAGGGCTTCACCCGCGTCGCGGCCTCGTCGGCCTCCAACACCGCCATCGCGGTGAGCGACGTGTTCCGGCTGTGGCTGCCCGAGGGCCAGCTGTGGTTCCTCCCGTGGCTGATAGCGGTCACCGCCATTGCGGCAGCGGCCCGGCCGTGGCGTGGCGTCGTACGCGGCGGAGTCATGCTGACGGCGGCCGCCGTCCTGGCGCTCGCCGTGTGGGGGTTCGAGCCGCCGTACGTCTTCACGCGCGGCTGGGCGCTGCTCCTTCCCTTCCTGATCGGGTGCGTGGTGACGCAGTCACGGCATGCGGGCCTCGCCAGGCGGCTGCCGCTCGCCGCCGGAGCGGCCGTCGTGGGCACCGCGGCCTGGCTGTGGATCGGTCTCACGACCGTGGCCACGACGCCCACGACCGGCGGTGACGTGCGGACGACCGCGACCGTGGCCCTGGGGGTCGTCGGTTGCACGGCGGGCACCGTGGCGGTGCTGGCCTGGGCGGCGCTGCTCAGCAGGTCACCCGCCGCCCGGGTGCTCGCCCTCGTCGGCCGCCGGTCGCTCGAGATCTTCCTCGCCCACATCGTCGTCACGGCGGGCACACGGATAGCGCTGGTGAGGCTCGAGGTCACCGACGTCTGGGTTCACCTGGTGGCTGGGACGGTCCTCGGACTGGTCGTGCCGCTGGCAGTGGCCGCCCTGGCGGAGAGGCTGCGCTGGACCTGGCTGTTCGGTCTGCCGCACGTTCCCAACGCCAGGAGCTAGACGGGTCGGCAGCCCAGCGGTGGGTCACCGCTCGACGCGCATGCGTGGATGCGTCAGGTCGAGCAGCTGCTCACCGTCATGGACCTGATGCGGACCCACATGTTGGCGTTGGCGCTGGTGGCGCCCTCTGTCGTCCAGTAGCGGATGGAGAAGCTCTTGAAGCCGCCGGTGATGGTGACGGTGGCGGTCTGTTCCGCGATGTAGGAGTTCGCCCTGCCAGTCGTGCGCCACGGGCTGGCCAACGTCCCCGACCCGGTCAGCTGGCTGCCCAGCACCGCCGAGACGGTGGCTCCGGTCGCGGGCAAGATCGCCACCTGGTCGAAGAACTGGGTCGTGGAGTCAGCTGCGCCGTTCGGCTGGGGGTTGTAGTTGTGGTCGATGTCCTCGATGGAGAAGGTCAGCGATGACACCAACTTGGTGAAGGTGAAGGTAGTGGTACTGAAGTTCCCGGCGATGCCGGTCGGCTGACTGCCGTTGCTCAAGAGCTGCGGGATGACGTTCACCAGCTCGAAATTGTTGAGGCCCACCCCGCCGGTGCTGTTGTTGGCCATGTTGCCGGGGGCCAGCCCGCCGAGTGTCCCGGTGTAGGACGTCACGACGCTGATCGTGTTCCCTGCCACCGTCCCGGACTGGGTGGTGTTGTTGCTGTCGGCGTTGTTGTTGTTGGCGGCCCACGTCACTGGGCTGTTCACGTTGACAGGAGTGCAGGGCGAGGCGGCGTACGCCGGCGCGGCGGTCGCCGCAGCGACGACGGGCACAGTCCAGGCGCCAGCGGCGATGAGGGTGCGGCGAGGGAGAGCACGAGTGGGGCAGGGCGGGGGAGTCATGACGATCCTTCGATGAGCGTTCAACTAGATTGCTTGACCAAACATAGGGATTTGGGGGTCGGGTCCCACGCCATTCGGTGCACACCTGTTCCTCGGTTTGGAACGGGGAGGACACAGTTCGTCCTCGCCTCCAGTGAGGCGTGATCCGGGCAAGACGAGCGATGTGGAAGGCCCGAGCGGTGTTCGAGCGCGCCGGTGTGACGCGCCTCTCACGGTGGCCGCGGCCCACCTTCGTTTTCCGAGTTTCGACCGCCAGCTCTTCTATCTAGAATCAGTCAAGCAATAGTCAAGCGTCTATCTCGGAGCCAGGACGTGACCGACAGCAATAGGACCCCCGCGCGCGCAGCAACCCGCCGCACGGTCGTACGCGGCGCGGCATGGACGGTGCCGGCGGTGGCGGCGGCCGTGTCGGCGCCCGCCTATGCAGCGTCCCCCTGCCCGAACAAGACAGCGCTGCTCCCCGTGACCTGGTCCGGGACCTCGACCCCCACCAGTCAGGTGGGCACGGCGACGAACGGCGCCACCGTCACTGTCAGCGCTGCCTACACGCAGGCGGGGCTTGCCCCAGGTTCCCTCGGGTCGGGGAACCTCAGCGCCCAGACCGCGACGAGCGTCCGCGACTCCTTCGCCATCGTCAACAACTCCCCCGCGACCCTCGTCAGCGACCCGGCGACCAACTTCCAGACGGTGACGTTCACCTTTGTGCAGCCCGTCTACGGCCTGACGTTCTCGATCGACGACATCGATCGCGGCACGGGATACTGGGACTACGTGAGCCTCACCGCCACTCCGACCGAGACGCCGTCGGGGAGCTACGGCAGTCCGACGAGCATCACGGGCGCAGGGACCGATGCGAACCCGTGGCGCACCACGTCGACCTCGGGAGGTGACAACCTGCCGTCGCAGTCGGTCACCGTGACCTACGCGAACGGTGCCGTCGGCATCACCCAGGTCCGGCTCAAGTTCTGGTCGACCGTGCAGACCTCGACGTCGGCGACCCACCTGTTGCGACTGCGGCAGATGTCGTTCCGCACCTGCGCCTGACCCGTAGCACGCGCGCTCCGACGCGCCGTCGGAATGGAGCGGCTGCGGCCGGGGTTGTCGTCCTTCGATGACTTCTCCAACCGCCGCCCGCACCGACACCCCGACGGACGCCGTCCCTGACGACTCGCAGCGCATCTCGGTGCTGCTCGGCCTGCTGTTCGGCCTGGCCGGTATGGGTTCCTCCAGCGCAGCGGTGACCCTGCCGCTCCTCGGTCCCGACCTGGGGGTCGGCGCCGGTCTGGCCGCCTGGACCATCAGCCTCTACGTCCTGATGCTCGCGGTCACCACCGCGCTCTACGGGCGCATCTCGGACCTCGTGGGTGTCCGCGCCCCACTGCTGGCGGGGCTCGTGCTCATGTCGGTCGGCGCGCTGGTCGCAGCCATCGCCCCGACCTTCGAGGTCCTGCTCGGCGCGCGCGTGCTGCAGGGCGCCGGTGCCGCGGCGGTGCCGACCCTCGGCGTCGCCGTGCTGTCCGCGCGCTACAGCGGCGAGGTCCGCGGGTTCGCGTTCGGCCGCCTGGCCGGCGTCGCTGCCGCGGTGAGCTGCCTCGGCCCCCTCGTCGGCGGGGTGGTCGAGGCGTCGTTCGGCTGGCGGGCGGTCATGGCCCTGCCGGTGCTCGGGGCGCTCGTCCTCCCCTTCCTCTGGCGCGCCCTCTCCACCGACGGCACCGGCGCGCGGCTCGACATCGTCGGAGCCGTGCTCGTCGCCCTGACGGCGGCCGGGATGGTGCTGCTCGTGCAGTCGCCCTCGGGCGGACTGGTCGTCGCGGCGGTGGGCGCCCTGCTGCTCGTCCTCGGCGTGCCGGCCGTCCGCGCGACCGTACGGCGTCGCCCCGACGGGTTCCTCCCGGTCGAGGTGATCCGCAACGCCACCGTGGTGCGCAGCGCCGTCGCCGCGTCTGCCGTCCCCGCGTCGTGGTTCGCCCTGCTGATCGCCCTGCCGGCGGTGCTGCTGTCCCACGGCTGGGAGGCGTGGCAGGTCGGCCTGGCTATGGTGCCGAGCGCGGTGGTCGCGCTGGCCGTGCCTCAGGTCACCGGGCCGCTGCTCGCCCGCGTCGGGCCCGGACGGGCGCTCGCGATCGCCGGCCTGGTCGCCTCGGCGGCGCTGCTGGTCGCGACCGTCGGCGCCTGGGCGACGAGCGCCCCGGTGCTGGTGGTGGCGATCGTGCTGGTGACCTTCGCCTTCGGGCTCGGCCAGCCCGCCCTCAGCGCGGTCGTCGGCGACGCGGTCCACGCGGACGTGCGCGGCGTGGCGCTGGGGGTGTCGACGCTGCTCTTCCTGATCGGGGGGAGCATCGGCTCGGCGGTGGTGGCGGGCATCAGCGGCCCGCTCGGCATGCCGGTGGCCCTCCTGGTGCTCGCCGCCCTGCCGCTGCTCGGCCTGGTCGTCCTGGCGCCGACGCTGTCCGGCGACCGTCTCTGACCCTGGTCGCTCAGGTCCGCGATCGCTCGGCCAGTGCGACGGCGGCACGCTGGACGAGCGGCAGCTCCTCGGGGTCGCGCGCGGCCTCGTGCGGCACCGCGCCGCCGAGCAGCGCGGCGGGAGAGGTGAGCCAGGTCCACACGCGCCACGGATCGACCTTGGCGGCCAGGAGCGGCTCGAGCACGGTCAGCAGCTCCTCACGGACCTGTCCCTCGTCGTCGAGCTGGAAGGCCGGGACCAGGGTGCCGCCGTCGTGCTGCAGGAGCAGGACCGCGCGACGCTCCGCCGCCTTGTGCAGGGCGAACCGCGCCGCGTTCTCCGAGACTCCGCGGCGGCGACCGACCTCGGCGTAGTCCACCCATCCACCCGCGAGGAGGGTCGCGCGCAGGGCGCTCTCGCGCCGCAGCCGGACCAGCTCGACCGGCACCGCATGGGTCGGGTCGTCGCCGACGGACCGGAGCAGCGTCTCGAGCTCGCTCAGCCGTTCGTCGGAGAGCGGCTCGCCCGAGGTGTCGTGCCAGTGCGCACGGCCCGCGTCGTCACGGTCGAAGGTCGGCAGGCCCGCGGCTGCGAGCTGGTCCGCGAGGGCCAGCTGCTCCAGCCAGAGCGCCAGCCGGTCACCGAGCGCGTCCGCCGCGCCCTGGTCGAGATCATGGGAGTCCGGCACGTCGTGGACTGTAGGCAGACCCGGTCACGAGCGCCCAATTTCGGTGGTCTGGACCACGACAGGTGTTACTCCGGCGTGCATTCTGCGTGTCAATTCTGACTCCACGCCCTCCCTAATCTCGTCGAAGACTTGACTAATTCTCCTGTGGGGGAGATGTAAGGGGAGAATCGAATGAGCACCAGCATGCCTACGGCCCGACCGACGAGGCGCGCCCTCGTCCGCGGCGCCGCGTGGAGCGTCCCGGTCGTGGCCATCGCGGCCACGGCGCCCGCCTTCGCCGCCTCCGCCGCGACCACCGGGTTCACCGGGGTCGCCGGCACCGCGGAGAAGTGGAGCAACGGCAACGAGAAGCACGTGTCGTGGGACCTCCAGTTCACGAACGGCCCCGTGGCCATCGACGAGATCCTGCTGACCTTCACGTACAACCCGACCAGCACTGGTCCGTTCACCTCGTTCGAGATCTACGGCTATGCCGCCACATCCGGTCCGCGCGACAACACCTGGACCTACCCGACCATCACCGCGCCGACGTCGACGCTGACGGCGACGCACCTCAACGACATCCCGGCGAACACGACCTACCGCCTCCACACCGATTTCGCGGGTGGCGACAACGCAGCCGGCACGGTGCAGGCGACGGCACAGATCAAGTACGTCGGTTCGACCACCTACGTGTCGCAGACCGTCGGGCCGATCAGCTGGGGATCCGGCAGCAAGCACACGCACCCCGCCTGAGGTCGGCGCGCAGACGCACGACAGCCCGGCTCCGCATCGCGGAGCCGGGCTGTTGCGTCGTACGACGGCGTCAGCCGCGGTTGGCCTTGCGCGCCTGCGAGGCGGTCTTGGCGCGGGCGTTGGCGTCGAGCACGACCTTGCGGATCCGCACGGTCTCGCGGGTGACCTCGACGCACTCGTCCTCGCGGCAGAACTCCAGGCACTGCTCGAGGGAGAGCTTCTTCGGCGGGATCAGCTTCTCGAAGTTGTCGGAGGTGGCGGACCGGATGTTGGTCTGCTGCTTCTCCTTCGTGATGTTGACGTCCATGTCGTCGGCGCGCGAGTTCTCGCCGACGATCATGCCCTCGTAGACCTCGGTGGTCGGCTCGACGAAGAGCACGCCGCGCTCCTGCAGCGACGTCATCGCGTACGCCGTCGCCGCGCCGGCGCGGTCGGCCACCAGCGAGCCGGAGGCGCGCGAGCGGATCTCGCCGGCCCACGGGTGGTAGCCCTCGGAGATGTGGTGGGCGATGCCGGTGCCGCGGGTCTCGGTGAGGAAGTCGGTGCGGAAGCCGATCAGGCCACGGGCCGGGACGATGAAGTCCATCCGGACCCAGCCGGTGCCGTGGTTGGTCATGCCCTCCATGCGGCCCTTGCGGACGGCGAGCAGCTCGGTGATCGTGCCGAGGTACTCCTCCGGGGCGTCGATCGTGAGCCGCTCGAAGGGCTCGTGCAGCTTGCCGTTGACCTCGCGCGTCACCACCTGCGGCTTGCCGACCGTGAGCTCGAAGCCCTCGCGTCGCATCTGCTCGACCAGGATCGCCAGGGCGAGCTCGCCGCGGCCCTGCACCTCCCAGGCGTCGGGACGCTCGGTCGGCAGGATGCGGAGCGAGACGTTGCCGACCAGCTCGGCGTCGAGGCGGTCCTTCACCAGGCGCGCGGTGACCTTGGCGCCCTTGACCTTGCCGACGAGCGGCGAGGTGTTGGTGCCGATCGTCATCGAGATGGCGGGCTCGTCCACGTGGATCAGCGGCAGCGCGATCGGGTTGTCGGCGTCGGCGAGCGTCTCGCCGATGGTGATGTCCGGGATGCCCGCGATGGCGACGATGTCGCCGGGCCCGGCCGACTCGCCGGGCTTGCGCTCGAGGCCTTCGGTGACGAGGAGCTCGGTGATGCGGACGTTCTTCACGTTGCCGTCGCGCTGCATCCAGGCCACGGTCTGGCCCTTCTTCAGGGTGCCCTGGTGGATGCGCAGCAGCGCCAGCCGGCCGAGGAACGGCGACGAGTCGAGGTTGGTCACGTGGGCCTGCAGCGGCGCGCCCTCGTCGTACTGCGGGGCGGGGATGGTCTCGAGGATCGTCCTGAAGAGCGGCTCGAGGTCGGTGCCCTCGGGCATCTCGCCGTTCTCGGGCTGCTCGAGCGAGGCGATGCCGGCCTTGCCCGAGGCGTAGACGACCGGGAAGTCCAGGGCGTCCTGGCTGTGCGACTCGTCGAGGAGGTCCATGAAGAGCTCGTAGGACTCGTCGACGACCTCGGTGATGCGGGCGTCGCTGCGGTCGGTCTTGTTGACGACCAGGATCACCGGCATGTCGGCGTTGAGCGCCTTGCGGAGCACGAAGCGGGTCTGGGGGAGCGGGCCCTCGGACGCGTCGACGAGCAGCACGATCCCGTCCACCATCGACAGGCCGCGCTCGACCTCGCCGCCGAAGTCGGCGTGGCCGGGGGTGTCGATGATGTTGATGACCATCGGCTTGCCCTCGGCGGCGGGACCGGCGTAGTGGACCGCGGTGTTCTTGGCGAGGATCGTGATGCCCTTCTCGCGCTCGAGGTCGCCGGAGTCCATGACGCGGTCCGCGACGCTCTCGGCCTGGTGCGCGGTGAAGGCGCCGGCCTGGCGGAGCATCGCGTCGACCAGCGTGGTCTTGCCGTGGTCGACGTGCGCGACGATCGCGACGTTGCGCAGGTCGGAGCGGGACTGGGTGGGCATGCAGGGGCCTTCCGGTGGAGACAGACGAGTGGCCGCGAGGGCCGGGCGCGACCGACACGGCCGCAGCGTCGAAAGTCTAGTGCCGCAGGCGCGAAACGCTGATTCGTCGCGGCGCCCTACGAGGCCCGCGCGCTCGCTCCCGGGAGGCGTCGCAGGCACTCCTCCATCTGCTCGGCGGCCGCGTCACCGAGCGCCTTGAGCGCCGGCGGAAGCAGCGGCGTCGCCAGCCTGGCCGCACCCTCGGGGTGGAACTCGGCGCGGTAGCTCACCTGCACGTCGTCGCCCTTCTGCTCCACCGTGATGGTGTCGTGCAGGCGCATGGACGACGCGTCGCCCTCCAGCTCGAGCCGACGCGGCGCGTCCAGGGTCACCACCGTGTAGACCGTCTCGGTCTCCCTGCCGAGGAACTTCGACACGTTGCGGTAGCGGGTGCCGACGCCTCCGTCGCCCGACACGAGGTCGGTCGTCTGGGTGGGCGGGTCCCACTCCTCGGTGGTCGTGAAGTCCGACAGGTAGGCGAAGACCTCCTCGGCCCCGCCCGGCACGGTGATCGTGCGGTCGATCGTCGGCATGGGTGCTCCCTCCGTCGCAGGACCCTGCCCGTACCCGGGACACCGTGCTTCATCCGCGCTTCCGCTTGTCGGACCCGCGGGGTAGACCTGTGGCATGACCTCTCGGGAACCGGCGCCCACCACCGTCCACTGCACCTTCATCCCGCCCTGGCTCGCCGAGCGGGTCGACGGCGCCAAGCGAGCCGCGCTCGACGAGGCGCTGCGCACGCGCCGAGGCGTGGAGGCGAGGACCGCGGCGCGGGTCGCCGTCACCGACGGGCCGGCCTGGACGGTGCACGACGCCGGCTCCACCACGACGCTCCCCGGTGAGGCGGTCCGCAGCGCCGGCGACGCGGAGGCGGGCGACGTCGCCGTCGACGAGGCGGCGACGGGGATCGAGGCCACTCTCGCGATGTTCGCCGAGGTGCTCGCCCGCAGCTCGTACGACGACGAGGGAGCGCCCGTGAGCCTGACCGTCCACTACGGCTCGCGCTACAACAACGCGTTCTGGGACGGCGCCCAGCTCGTCTTCGGTGACGGCGACGGAAAGGTCTTCGAGCGCTTCACCAAGCCGGTCGACGTGCTGGCCCACGAGTTCTCCCACGGCGTGGTCGAGCACACCGCCGGCCTGGTCTACCTGGGTCAGTCGGGGGCTCTCAACGAGTCGGTCGCCGACGTCTTCGCCTCCTGCCTCAAGCAGCGCCTGCTCGGCCAGGACGCCGCGGACGGCGACTGGCTGATCGGCGAGGGCATCTTCACCTCGTCGGTGCGGGCGCGCGCACTGCGCGACATGGCGGCCCCGGGGACGGCCTACGACGACCCCCAGCTCGGGGCCGACCCGCAGGTCGGCCACATGGACGACTACGTCGAGACCACCGACGACAACGGCGGCGTCCACCTCAACTCCGGCATCCCCAACAAGGCGTTCCAGCTGGCCGCCGTCGCCGTCGGTGGCACGGCGATCGAGGGCGCCGGCCGGATCTGGTACGACGCCCTCGTCGGCGGCTCGGTGCCGGAGGACGCCGACTTCGCGACCTTCGCCGCCGCCACGATCGCCGCGGCCGGCACGCACGCCGACGCGGTGCGCGAGGCGTGGGCCCAGGTGGGCGTCGAGCCCCTTGCGGGATCGCCCGCGTCGGGCGGGGGCGGCCGGCTGCGCGTCGAGCGCAGCGGTGGGTTCATCGGTCGGAGCGAGGCGGTCGAGGTCGACCTGGACGACGACCTGCGCGGCCTCGTCGCCGAGGCGTCGCTGTCCGGGGCCTCCACGACGGACCCGCCGCGGCCCGACATGTACGTCTACACGTTCACCGTCGACGGCGCCGAGCCCGTGCGCGTCCCGGAGCACCTCCTGACCGCCCGTCAGGCCGAGCTCGCTGAGCGGGTCATCGGCTCAGGGGCGACGGGCGACGCGAGCCCCTGACCTACTTGGGGGTGACCAGCCGCCACCGGCGGCGCAGTAGGTTCTGCGGCATGCCCCGACTGCGGCGAACGTTCCCCGACCAGCCGGGCTGGACCCGGCGGAAGTCGGGCAAGGGCTTCACCTACCTCGACGAGCACGGCGGGCGTCTCGACGCCGAGCAGGTCCAGCGGTGCAAGGACCTCGTCATCCCGCCGGCCTGGCGCGACGTGTGGATCACGCCCTACCCCAACGGCCACCTCCAGGCCGTCGGCACGGACGACGCCGGACGCAAGCAGTACCTCTACCACCCGCAGTGGCGCGCGAGCCGCGACGCTGCGAAGTTCGACCGGATCCTCGGCTTCGGCAAGGCGCTGTCGAAGGCGCGCGAGCGGGTGCTGGCCGACATCGGCGCCGAGACCATGTCGCTCGAGCGGGCGTGCGCGGTCGCCGTACGCCTGCTCGACCTCGGCTACTTCCGCATCGGCAACGACGTCTACACCGACACCAACGGCTCCTTCGGCCTCACCACGATGCGCAAGGACCACGTGTCGAAGCACGGCGACGCCCTGCGGTTCTGCTTCGTCGGCAAGTCGGGCGTCGAGCACACCATCGACATCGACGACAAGGCTGCCATCGAGGCGCTCCAGGTCATGCGCAAGCGGCGCGGCGGTGGTGAGGAGCTGCTCGCGTGGAAGGACGGCTCGACCTGGCGCGACATCGGGGCGAGCGACGTCAACGCCTACATCCGCACGTGCTTCGGCATCGACGCGACCGCCAAGGACTTCCGCACCTGGCACGCCACCGTCATCGCGGCGGCGGCGCTGGCCGAGACCGACGAGCCCGGCGAGACCAAGGCCTCGCGCAAACGGGCGGTCTCCTCGGCGATGAAGGAGGTCTCGGAGTTCCTCGGGAACACCCCGACCCTCGCGCGGACGTCGTACGTCGACCCGCGGGTCGTGGAGGCCTACGAGCGCGGCCGCACGATCAAGGTGCGCGCGGCGTACGACACCGCCGACGCGCGCCAGGCGGCGCTCGAGCGCGCCGTGCTCAAGCTCCTCGCGGCCTGACGCGCGGTGGTCAGAGGTTCTCGACGACGAAGTCGATCGCGCCGGTGAGCTTCTCCACGTCGGCCGGGTCGATCGCCGGGTACATCGCGATCCGCAGCTGGTTGCGACCGAGCTTGCGGTAGGGCTCGGTGTCGACCACGCCGTTGGCGCGCAGCACGGCCGCGATCCTCGCCGCGTCGATCTCGTCGTCGAAGTCGATCGTGCCGATGACGAGCGACCGGTCGGCGGGCTCCGTCACGTAGGGGGTCGTGTAGGACGTCCGCTCGGCCCAGCCGTACAGCGCGTCGGACGACGCGGTGGTCCGCTCGACCATCCCCTTCAGCCCGCCCTGGGCGTTCATCCAGTCGAGCTGCTCGGCCATCAGGAAGAGCGTCGCGACCGACGGGGTGTTGTAGGTCTGGTTCTTCGAGGAGTTGTCGATGGCCGTCGGCAGGTCGAAGAACGGCGGGATGTAGCGATCGCTCGAGGCGATCTCCTCGGCGCGCGCGAGGGCGCGCGGCGACATCAGCGCGACCCAGAGCCCGCCGTCGGAGGCGAAGCACTTCTGCGGCGCGAAGTAGTAGGCGTCGACCTCGGCGAGGTCGACCGGCAGGCCGCCGGCGCCGGACGTCGCGTCGACGAGCACGATCGCGTCGTCCGCCACGCCGTCGGGGCGCCGTACGGGCGCCATGACCGCGGTCGAGGTCTCGTTGTGCGCCCAGGCGTAGGCGTCGACGCCCTCCTCGGCGACGGCCTCGGGACGCGAGCCGGGGTCGCTCGAGATGACGGTGGGGTCGGCCAGCCACGGTGCCTTCTTGGCCGACGTCGCGAACTTGGAGGAGAACTCGCCGAAGGCCAGGTGCTGGCTCTTCTCCCGGACGAGCCCGAAGCAGGCGATGTCCCAGAACGCGGTCGCGCCGCCGTTGCCGAGCACGACCTCGTAGCCGTCGGGCAGGTCGAACAGCGCGGCGAGGCCCTCGCGGACCCGGCCCACCGTGTTCTTGACCGGCGCCTGACGGTGGGACGTGCCCATGAGCGTGTCACCGGTCGCGGCGAGGGCGTCGAGGTGGCTGGTCTGGATCTTCGACGGACCCGCTCCGAAGCGGCCGTCGGCGGGCAGCAGGTCGGCAGGGATCTCGAGGGCGTCGGTCATGAAGGGGAACCTCACGTGCGGTGGACGGTGGGCCCTGACGACGCTGTCAGATGAGTCCCTATCCTGACATCCGCCGACACACGACGCACGACGGGGGACGCACGATGGACACCGACCTGCGCATCGAGCGGGTCGCGATCACGCACCCCGATGCGATGCTCCTCGTCGAGGCCGTGCAGGGGGAGTACGTCGTCCGCTACGGCGGTCGCGACGAGTCGCCCATCGACCCGGCCGACTTCGAGGACCCGCGCGGGCAGTTCTTCGTCGGCTACCTCGGCGAGGAACCCGTGGCGACAGGGGCGTGGCGTCGCAG
The DNA here is from genome assembly GCF_021648885.1 of Nocardioides potassii. Taxonomy (GTDB): domain Bacteria; phylum Actinomycetota; class Actinomycetes; order Propionibacteriales; family Nocardioidaceae; genus Nocardioides; species Nocardioides potassii. The sequence goes on from NZ_JAKJHZ010000003.1 coordinate 38,978, forward strand.
CAGCGTCGAGGCCCTCGGCACCAGCCGCACCGCGGAGATCAAGCGGATGTACGTCGTCCCTGCCGCGCAACGTCGCGGGCACGCCCGGCGCATGCTCGCCCACCTCGAGACGACCGCCGCCGCGGCCGGTCTCGAGGCGTTGGTGCTCGAGACCGGGCTGAAGCAGCCCGAGGCGATCGCCCTCTACCTCGCCTGCGGCTACGAGCCCGTGCCGGCCTTCGGCTACTACGCCGGTGCGCCCCTCAGCCGGACCTTCGGCCGCCGGCTCGAACTACACGCGTGATCTTCACTCGAACCCCGGACGCACCTCCTGTCACCGACCTAACGTCGCGGCGTGCGCCGACTGTCGTGGGGAGGGGCAAGGGGCCTGGTCCGTCCGGTACTGACCCTTGCGCTGCTGGCGACCCCGCTGGCCGCCACGGCCTCGGCGTCGGCGGGCGAGGGCACGACGTCGACCCGCGGCATCGTCACCAGCTCGGCGCCGTACCTCATGCCGGTGGAGCCGTACGCCGGCTACCAGCCGCAGACGACGTGCCGTCGCAACCCCAAGGCCGGCGTGCTGATGCTCGCCGACTGGCTGGTCGCCCGCGGCGGCGGCTACGGCCCGATCTTCCGGGCATGTGCCGGGTCGAGCACGAGCGAGCACAAGGAGTCGCGAGCCTTCGACTGGCTGCTCGACGCGACCAGCGAGACCGACCAGGCGCTCGCGCACGCGCTGCTGGACGAGCTGTTCGCCCCCGACGACACCGGTGAGCCCGCCGCGCTCGCGCGCCGGATGGGCATCATGTACGTCATCTGGGACGACACGATGTACGCCTCCTACGACCACTTCGTCCCCAAGCGCTACCTCAGCTCGGGGTGCAGGAACCGGCGGACCCGCTCGCCGACCCTGCGGCACCGCGACCACGTGCACATCTCATTGACCCGTCAGGGAGCCAAGGGCCTGACCTCCTGGTACGCCGTCCAGGCGCCGGTCGCGGTCCCACCGCCGACGTAGGCTGGGTACATGGAGCAGACCCGCGAGCGAGGAGTCATGCTCAACGACGCCGACTGCGGCTTCTGCATGCGTACGGCGGCCGTCGTGCCGAGGCTGGGGGTCGACATCGACGCCTCGACCATCCAGGCGGTCGACCTCGACGCGCTCGGCGTCGACGCGGACCGGGCCCAGGTCGAGATGCCCTACGTCCACCCCGACGGCCGGGTCGACTACGGCCACCGCGCCTTCGCTGCGATCCTGCGCACCGGTCCGCTGCCCTGGCGGGTCGTGGGTCGGGTCATGACCACCCCGCTGGTCGACCCGGTCGCGCGCCGGGCCTACCACTGGGTCGCGGCCAACCGGTCACGTCTGCCCGGCGGCACCGCCGCCTGCGCGCTGCCCGACTGATCGCTGGTCGAGGTGCGAGCGCAGCCTCCCCACCGCTGGTTGAGGTGCGAGCGCAGCCTCTCCACCGCTGGTTGAGGTGCGAGCGCAGCCTCTCCACCGCTGGTTGAGGTGCGAGCGCAGCCTCCCCACCGCTGGTTGAGGTGCGAGCGCAGCCTCCCCACCGCTGGTTGAGGTGCGAGCGCAGCCTCCCCACCGCTGGTTGAGGTGCGAGCGCAGCCTCCCCACCGCTGGTTGAGGTGCGAGCGCAGCGAGCCTCGAAACCAGTCATCTGCGAGCGGTTTCGAGGCTCGTCGCTGGCGCTCCTCACACCTCAACCGACGATGAGACTGCTCAGCCCCAGGCGTCGTCCCAGCCCTCGACGTCGGTCGCGGGACGGGCGCCCGGGCCGGCGTAGACGGCGGACGGGCGGATCAAGCGGCCGGTGGTCTTCTGCTCGAGGATGTGCGCCGACCACCCGCCGGTGCGGGCGCAGGTGAACATCGAGGTGAACATGTGCGCCGGCACCTCGGCGAAGTCGAGGACGATCGCCGCCCAGAACTCCACGTTGGTCTCCAGCACGCGGTCGGGCCGCCGCTCGCGGAGCTCGGCGAGGGCGGCCTTCTCGAGCGCCTCGGCGACCTCGTAGCGCGGCGCGTCGAGCTCCTTGGCCGTGCGGCGCAGCACGCGGGCGCGCGGGTCCTCGGCGCGGTAGACGCGGTGCCCGAAGCCCATCAGCCGCTCGCCGCTGTCGAGCAGCTCCTTGACGTAGGACGTCGCGTCGCCGTCGCGCTTCTCGACCTCCTCGATCATCCCGAGCACGCGCGAGGGAGCGCCACCGTGCAGCGGCCCGGACATCGCGCCGATCGCGCCCGAGAAGGCGGCCGCCACGTCGGCGCCGGTCGAGGTGATGACCCGCGCGGTGAAGGTGGAGGCGTTCATGCCGTGCTCGGCGGCCGAGGACCAGTAGGCGTCGATGGCGTGGGCGTGCTTGGGATCCGCCTCGCCGCGCCAGCGGATCAGGAACCTCTCGGCGAGGCTCGCACCCTGGTCGACCTCCGCCTGCGTCACGACCGGCTTGCCGAGGCCCCGCGCCGACTGGGCGGCGTACGACAGCACCATGACGGCGACGCGGGACAGGTCGAGGCGGGCCTGCTCGTCGGAGATGTCGTAGGTCTGGCCCATGCCGAGCATCGGCGCGAGCATCGCGACCGCGGCCTGGACGTCCGCGCGGACGTCGCCGGTGTGGATCGAGATGTTGTAGGGCTCGGCCGGCGGCAGGCCGGGGGTGTAGGAACCGTCGACCAGGAGGCCCCAGACGTTCTCGAAGGGCACCCGCCCGACGAGCTCCTCGATGTCGACGCCGCGGTAGCGGAGCGCGGACCCCTCCTTGTCGGGCTCGGCGATCTGCGTCTCGAACGCGACGACACCCTCGAGGCCGTGGTGGATCTCGGTCATGCGACTCCTTCGGTTCCCGGAACGGCTCATTGTGCACCCGGCGTCTACCCTCGCGGCTATGGACCTCTCCGGACTGCGCGAGGAGTACGGCCGCGGCGGCCTCGACCTGCCTGACCTGGCCGACGACCCGATCGAGATGTTCGAGCGGTGGCTGCAGCAGGCCGTCGACGCGGGCGTCCACGAGCCCAACGCGATGGTCCTCGCGACCGCCACGCCGGACGGGCGGCCGTCGAGCCGGATGGTGCTGCTGAAGGGTGTCGGCCCGGACGGTTTCGTCTTCTTCACCAACCAGTCCTCGCGCAAGGGCGGCGAGCTCGCGGCGAACCCGCAGTGTGCGCTGCTGTTCCCGTGGCACCCGCTCGAGCGCCAGGTGCGCGTGGAGGGCGTCGCGTCGGTGCTGGCCGACGACGAGGTCGAGGCCTACTTCCACTCCCGCCCGCGTGGTGCCCAGCTGGGTGCGTGGGCCTCGGCCCAGTCCCGCCCGGTGGCCTCGCGCGCCGACCTAGCCGCAGCGTACGCCGCCGCGCAGGAGAGGTTCGGCGCTGACGGCGAGGTGCCGGTGCCGCCCGAGTGGGGTGGCTACCGCGTGCGCCCGGACGTCGTCGAGCTCTGGCAGGGCCGCCCCAGCCGGATGCACGACCGCCTCGTCTACCGACGCTCGGGGGACGGGTGGACCGTGGAACGACTCGCGCCGTAGTCGATGTCCTGAGGTGAACCCTGCCGAAATCCGCTCACCACCGGTGATCCGCGGGCGTTACCCTCCGGTCCATGCAGGAGGCACCCGGCAGGTTGCAGGTGCGCCTGGCCGCCGACGCCGCCAGCGTGCCCGCCGCTCGCCGTTTCGTCGTGGACGGGCTGACCGCGTGGGGCGAGGTCGACCTCGTCGAGGCCGCCGAGCTCGTGACCAGCGAGCTGTCGAGCAACGCCGCGCTGCACGCGGCCGCAGCCTTCATGAGCGTCACCCTCGAGCGCGCCGGGCAGTCGTCCGGGGTCCGGATCGCCGTCGAGGACGACGGGCCGATCCCCGTGGACGCCGTACGTCCGCGCGTGCGGGCTGACGTCGAGTGGCCGGGCCTCGACGCCACCGGTCGCGGGCTGGCGATCGTCGCGATGATCGCCGCGCAGTGGGGGGTCGCCCCGACCGCTGTCGGCAAGCGTGTGTGGGCCGAGCTGACGGATCCCGAGGTCGGCCTGGCGGCTGCCGAGGTGGCGGACCCGGTCGGTGTCCCGGACGTGGACGACGTACCGGTCACGCTGCCTCCCGGCTGGGCCCTCGTCCGCCTCGTCGACTGCCCGGTCGAGCTGAGCCTCCAGCAGGACAGCCACCTCGACGAGCTGGTGCGCGAGCTGCAGCTGCTGTCGCTCGACGAGGGCAACGACGGGTCTGCTGCGCTCGCCGAGGAGATCCGCGGCCTCCTCGTCTCACCGACGCATGCCCGCCTCACCGGACGCCGCGCGGCCGAGCGCGCGCGTGCGGAGGGCCGGAGCTCGGTCGACATCGAGATGGCCATGCCGCGTGAGCTCGGGGACATGGTCGTCCGGCTGCAGGACGCGGTGACGCGGGCCGACGCGCTCTGCGAGGAGGGCCGACTGCTGACGCTGGCCTCGTCGCCCGAGCTGCGGGCGCTCCGCGCGTGGATGACGCACGAGGTGCTCGGCCAGACGACGCACGAGGCCGCGCCCGTGCCGTGGCCGGCCTGGGCACAGCACGCCTGATCCCGCACGCAGTCACCTGCCCAGCGACCATCGTGAAGGCAGTTCGGCCGTCGATCAGCCGAGCCGAGCGTGCCTGTACGTCGTGTCGGCTCGAACTGCCTTCCCTGTGGTCGACCCCGGGAGGCCCAGCGCCGCGGCGATCGCGAAAGTGGTTGTGAGTGAGTGCTCACTCACATACGCTGTTCGACGTGCCACCTCGCGCCAAGCCGCTCTCGCCCGACGACCGCCGGGCCGCCCTCGTCGACGCCACGGTCCCGCTGCTTCTTGAGCACGGGCGCACCGTCACGACCAAGCAGATCGCCGACGCGGCCGGCGTCGCGGAGGGCACGATCTTCCGGGTCTTCGACTCCAAGGACGAGCTCGTGCAGGCGTCCCTCGAGCACGCGCTGGACCTCGACCCGTTCATCGCCCAGCTGCTGCAGGTCGACCCCGACCAGGAGCTCGGCGCGATGCTGCTCGAGGTGGTCGAGCTGTTCCAGCGGCGCTTCGCCCGGGTCTTCCAGCTGATGACCCGGATGGGCATGGTCGGTCCGCCCAAGGCACGGCGCCACATGGAGGCCGAGCGCGAGCGGGTCGCGGCGATCCTCGTCGGCCTGGCCGAGCCGCACCGCGACTCCCTGCGGGTGCCGCCGAGCCAGCTGATGCACATGGTCCGGCTGCTGACGTTCTCCGGCACCCATCCCCACATCTCCGACGGCAACCCGCTCAGCGCCCCGGACATCGTCGACACCGTCCTCAACGGCGTACTCAAGAAGAAGTAAGAGAGACAAGAAGGTCCTGCATGCTGCTCCGCCTCGTCCGCACCTACCTCCGGCCGTACGCCGCACCGCTGGCCGCCGTCGTCGCGCTCCAGTTCGTCGGCACGATGGCCGCTCTCTACCTGCCGAGCCTCAACGCCGACATCATCGACAAGGGTGTCGTCACCGGCGACACGGGCTACATCGTCCGCCACGGCGGACTGATGCTGGCTGTCTCGCTCGTGCAGATCATCTGCTCGGTCATCGCCGTCTGGTTCTCCGCGCGCAACGCGATGGGCTTCGGCCGTGACCTCCGCGCCGCGATCTTCCACCGCGTCGGGACCTTCAGCGCGCGCGAGGTGCAGCAGTTCGGGGCGCCGTCGCTGATCACTCGCGAGACCAACGACGTCCAGCAGGTGCAGATGCTCGTCCTGATGGCCGGCACCCTCCTGGTTGCCGCCCCGATCATGATGGTCGGCGGCATCATCATGGCCGCCCGTGAAGACGTCGGCCTGTCGTGGCTGGTCCTCGCCGTCGTCCCCGTGCTCGGCGTCTCGATCGGCCTGATCGTGCGCAGGATGGTGCCGAACTTCCGCTTGATGCAGGAGCGCATCGACGAGGTCAACCGGCTGCTGCGCGAGCAGATCACCGGCGTGCGCGTGGTGCGGGCGTTCGTCCGCGAGGAGCACGAGACGACCCGGTTCGCCGACGCCAACGCCCAGCTCACCGAGGTCGCGGTCCGCGCCGGCCGGTGGCAGGCCGCGATGTTCCCGACGGTGATGGTGGTGGCCAACGTGGCGACCGTCGGCGTGCTCTGGTTCGGCGGGCACCGCGTCGAGAACGGCCACATGGAGGTCGGCGCGCTGACGGCCTACATCTCCTACCTGATGCAGATCGTCATGTCCGTGATGATGGCGATGTTCATGCTGATGATGGTGCCGCGCGCGTCCGTCTGCGCCGACCGCATCGGCGAGGTGCTCGACACCGACTCGTCCGTCGTACCGCCGGCCGACCCGGTGACCGACCTGCCCGGGCGCGTGGACCTCGCGCTCGACGGCGTCACCTTCGCCTACCCCGGCGCCGACGAGCCCGTGCTGCGCTCGGTGTCGCTGGCGGCGAGCCCGGGCGAGACCGTCGCGATCATCGGGTCGACCGGCGCCGGCAAGTCGACCCTCGTCAACCTCGTGCCGAGGCTCTTCGACGCCACCGGCGGCGCGGTCCGCGTCGGAGGGGTGGACGTGCGTGAGATCGACCCCGAGGTGCTGTGGTCGAGGCTGGGCCTGGTGCCGCAGAAGGCCTTCCTCTTCCGCGGCACCGTCGCCGACAACCTGCGCTACGGCCGGCCGGACGCGACCGAGGACGAGATGTGGGAGGCCCTCGAGATCGCGCAGGCGAGGGACTTCGTCGAGGCGATGCCCGACGGCCTCGACGCCGAGATCGCCCAGGGCGGGTCCAACCTGAGTGGCGGGCAGCGCCAGCGGATGGCGATCGCGCGGGCGGTGATCCGGCGTCCGGACATCTACCTGTTCGACGACTCCTTCTCCGCGCTCGACCTCACCACCGACGCCCGCCTGCGGGCGGCCCTCAGGCCGGTGACCCGCGACGCGACGGTGGTGATCGTGGCGCAGCGCGTCGCGACCATCCGCCACGCCGACCGCATCGTCGTGATGGAGGACGGGGCCGTCGTCGGCACCGGCACCCACGACGAGCTGCTCGCCACGTGCGGCACCTACCAGGAGATCGTCCAGTCCCAGCTCACAGCGGAAGAGGTGGCCTGATGAGCACCGACGCACCCGCCAAGCCCGGCACCCTCAAGGAGACCGAGCGCATCCAGGCCGGCCCCGGACCCGGTCGTGGCCCGATGGGCGGCGGGATGATCGGCCAGAAGGCCGACACCTTCTGGCCCTCGCTCAAGCGGCTCTTCGCCCGGCTGCGCCCCGAGCGCCACAAGACGTACGCCGTCCTCGTCCTGACGCTGGTCAGCGTCGTCGCCACGGCGATCGGCCCCAAGATCCTCGGCCGCGCGACCGACCTCATTTTCGCCGGCCTGATCGGTCGCGACGTGCTGGGGAGCGGCGCGACGCAGGAGCAGGCGATCGAGGCGCTGCGGGCGCAGGGCGAGACCAAGCAGGCCGACATGCTCGCGTCGATGAAGCTCACCGACGGGGTGGACTTCTCCGCCGTCGCCGACGTGCTGCTCCTCGTGCTCGCGGTCTACGTCGCGGCGTCGCTGCTGGCGTGGCTCGGCGGCTACCTGCTCAACGACGTCGTCCAGGGCACGGTCCTGCGGATGCGCTCGGAGGTCGAGGACAAGGTCCACCGGCTCCCGCTGGGCTACTTCGACAAGCAGCCGCGCGGCGAGCTGCTGAGCCGCGTCACCAACGACATCGACAACGTCAGCCAGACGCTCCAGCAGACGATGAGCCAGCTGCTCAACTCGCTGCTGACCGTCGTCGCGGTGCTGGTGATGATGTTTTACATCTCACCGCTGCTGGCGCTGGTCGCCCTGGTCTCCGTGCCGATCTCGATGGTCGTCACGGGTGCGGTGATGAAGCGCTCGCAGGGGATGTTCATCCAGCAGTGGCGGCGCACCGGCACCCTCAACGCCCACATCGAGGAGACCTTCTCCGGCCACTCGATCGTCAAGGTCTTCGGGCGCCAGGCGGAGGCCGAGCGGGTCTTCGCCCAGCAGAACGACGAGCTCTACGAGGCGTCGTACGGCGCCCAGTTCGTGAGCGGGCTGATCATGCCGATCATGATGTTCGTCGGGAACCTCAACTACGTCGTCATCGCGGTCCTCGGTGGCCTCCGGGTCGCCAGCGGCACGATGTCGCTCGGCGACGTGCAGGCGTTCATCCAGTACTCCCGCCAGTTCACCCAGCCGCTCACGCAGGTCGCCTCCATGATCAACCTGCTGCAGTCGGGCGTGGCGTCCGCCGAGCGGGTCTTCGAGCTGCTCGACGCCGAGGAGGAGCCGGCCGAGGAGATCGGTCGCCCGGCCGCGGCGGCAGACGCCCGCGGCGAGGTGCGGTTCGAGGACGTGTCGTTCTCCTACGACCCCGAGCGTCGTCTGATCGAGCACCTGACGCTGACCGCCGAGCCGGGCAGCACGGTCGCGATCGTCGGCCCGACGGGCGCCGGCAAGACGACGATGGTCAACCTGGTGATGCGGTTCTACGACCCGCAGGCGGGCCGGATCCTCATCGACGGCGTCGACATCGCCTCCATCCCGCGCGGCGTGCTGCGCAGCCGGATCGGGATGGTCCTCCAGGACACCTGGCTCTTCGCCGGCACGATCCGCGACAACATCGCCTACGGCCGGCCGGGAGCCACCGAGGAGCAGATCCTCGAGGCCGCCCGGGCGACCTTCGTCGACCGGTTCGTCCACTCCCTGCCCGACGGCTACGACACCGTCATCGACGAGGACGGCTCCAACCTGTCGGCGGGCGAGCGCCAGCTGGTCACGATCGCCCGGGCCTTCCTGTCCGACCCGGCCCTGCTGATCCTCGACGAGGCCACCTCGTCGGTCGACACCCGCACCGAGCTGCTGCTCCAGCAGGCGATGGCGGCGCTGCGCTCGGACCGTACGTCGTTCGTGATCGCGCACCGGCTCTCGACGATCCGCGACGCCGACCTGATCCTCGTCATGGAGGACGGCTCGATCGTGGAGCAGGGCTCGCACGAGGAGCTGCTGTCGGAGGGTGGCGCGTACGCCCGGCTCTACCGCTCCCAGTTCGAGTCGCCGGTGGAGGAGCCCGTCGCCTGACCTCGTCGCGGTACCTGAGGACGTGGCGTACGGGATCGGGACCCGAACTCGTTCCTCACGTCCTCAGATATCCCGTTGAGCGGCTCCCGGTGACGACGTACGTTGGTCGTACACAGAAGGGAGGTGATCCGAAGAATGAATTCTTTTCGGATGAGTGAGGTGGCTGCCCGCTAGGCAGCCCGGTCCGCCGACAGCTGCCGGCGAATCCACTGCAGCCACCCGACCCGCAGGCTCCCGGCGTCATCCACCGGGGCTCCTTCCGAGGAGCAGCAGCCCTGCGGGTCGCTGCATGTCCGGGGTCGTGCGTCCGCTGTGGCGCAGGTCTCGTGGGTACGGAGTTGAGGTCGTCCGCTCGCAGGCATATCGTTGTGGTCAACAACTATTGCGATCAGCAACCACCGAATCGAAGGCAACTGCCGTGACCCAGGCTCCCCCCATCAGCGCCGAGCAGACTGGCGAGATGACCCACCGCCAGGTGCTCGAGGCCCTCAGCGGCCTCCTCCTCGCGATGTTCGTCGCGATGCTCTCCAGCACGATCGTGAGCAACGCCCTGCCGACCATCGTCGACGACCTCCAGGGCAGCCAGACCGGCTATACCTGGGTAGTCGTCGCGACGATGCTCGCGATGACCGCGACCACCCCGATCTGGGGCAAGTTCGCCGACCTCTTCGACAAGAAGCTGCTCGTCCAGTCGGCCCTCGTCATCTTCTCCATCGGCTCCCTCATCGCCGGCTTCGCGCCGTCGATGGAGGTGCTGATCGGCGCCCGTGTCGTCCAGGGCCTCGGCGTCGGCGGCCTGACCGCACTCGTGCAGGTCGTCATCGCCACGATGGTCTCCCCGCGTGAGCGCGGCCGCTACAGCGGCTACATCGGCGCGGTCTTCGCGTTGGCCACGGTGAGCGGCCCGCTCGTCGGTGGCGTCCTGGTGGACACCGTCGGCTGGCGCTGGTGCTTCTTCGCGGGCCTTCCCGTCGCTGCGCTCGCCTTCGTCGTGCTGCAGAAGACGCTGCACCTCCCGGTCGTCAAGCGCGACGTCTCGATCGACTACCTCGGCGCCTTCCTGCTCGTCGGCGGCGTCTCGATCCTGCTGATCTGGGTCTCGCTCGGCGGCCAGAACTTCGACTGGGTCTCGTGGACCAGCCTCGCGCTCGTGGTCGGCTCGATCGCCGTGATCGCCGCCGCGATCCACGTCGAGGCCAACGTCGCGAAGGACCCGGTCATCCCGCTGCACCTGTTCAAGGACCGCACCCTGACCCTGGCCACGATCGCCTCGGTGCTGATCGGCGTCGCGATGTTCGGCTCGACCGTCTACCTCAGCCTCTACTTCCAGCGCGCGAAGGACATGAGCCCGACCGAGGCCGGCCTGATGTCGATCTGCATGGTCGGCGGGCTGCTCGTCTCGAGCATCATCAGCGGCCGCATCATCAGCGCCACCGGCCTCTGGAAGCGCTGGCTCGTCGGCGGCATGGTCGCCGTCATCGCCGGCCTCGGGCTGCTGTCCACCATCGACGCGGGTACCCCGCTCTGGCACACCGGCATCTTCATGGCCGTCCTCGGCCTGGGCCTCGGCGCCACGATGCAGAACCTCGTCCTCGCGGTGCAGAACACCATCGCCCTCGCCGACATGGGTGCCGGCTCGTCGGTCGTCGCGTTCTTCCGCTCGCTCGGCGGCTCGGTCGGCATCGCCGCCCTGGGTGCCGTGCTCGCCCACCAGGTCGCCGACTCCGTCAAGACCGGCCTCGCAGCGCTGCTGCAGACGCACCCGGAGTACGCCGACGCGGTCGGGCACCAGACCGGCGGCATCCCCGACGTCTCGACGATGCCCGCACCCCTCCGTGCGGTGTTCGAGAGCGCCTTCGGTGACGCGACCGGTCACATCTTCCTGGTGGCGCTGCCCTTCGCGCTCGGCGCGCTGATCGCCGTGCTCTTCATCAAGGAGGTCCCGCTGCGGACGTCGGTGAAGCGCGAGGATGAGCTCATGGCCGAGATCTCCCCGACCTCCCCGCAGGCATGACCACCGCCACCGACGCCGCCCAGGCGACGACCTCGACCCGGCACGACGACCTGCGTCGGATCGAGGCCGAGGTCGGCAGCCTGATCCGGCGCGTCAAGCGGGTCATCGGCGAGCGGGCCCGCGAGGTCCACCCCGAGCTGCACCCGATGACCTACTTCATCCTCACCCACCTCGCGGCCAACGGCCCGATGCGCGGTGCGGATCTCTCCGACGCGTTCGGCATGGACAAGGGCGGGGTCAGCCGGCAGGTGCAGTCGCTCGTCGACCTCGGCCTCGTCGAGCGCCGACCCGACAGCGAGGACCGGCGCGCGATCCTGCTCGACGCCACCGACGAGGGCCGTCAGCGCCTCGAGCGGATGAGCCGGACCCGCAGCGACCGCTTCGACCGGCGGCTGTCCGGCTGGAGCGACGAGGAGCTCGCGCAGTTCGCCCGCCAGCTGGCGGCGTACAACGCAGCCCTCTCCGACGACTGACGTCAGCGGAGCCAGGCGGCGGTGTCGGGGGCGAGCTTGCCGCCCTCGGCGGGGCCGCTGGCCAGCAGGACCTCGCCGTCGGGCAGCTCGACCGGGTGGTCGCCGCAGTTGAGGACGACGGTGAGCGGGCCGCGCCGGAACGTCAGCACGTGGTCGTTCGTGCCGACGATCTCGACCGAGTCGCCCGCGGTCCAGGCGAACTCGCGCCGCACGCGCAGCGCCTCGCGGTAGAACTCGAGCGTCGACGTCTCGTCGCCGGTCTGCGCCTCGACGGTGAGCGGCGCCCAATCGTCGGGCTGCGGGATCCACGGCTGCCCCGCGCCGGGCCCGAAGCCGTACGGCGCCTCGGTGCCGCCCCACGGGATCGGCACCCGGCAGCCGTCGCGGCCGACCTCGCCGGTGCGGAGGTAGGACGGGTCCTGGCGGAACTCGGGCGCGACGTCGACCTGCTGCAGGCCGAGCTCCTCGCCCTGGTAGAGGTAGCTCGAGCCGGGCAGGGCGAGCATCGTCAGGGTGGCCGCGCGGGCACGGGCCAGGCCCTGCTCGCCGCCGCCGTAACGCGAGGGGTGCCGTACGACGTCGTGGTTGCTGAGCACCCACGTGGGCGAGGCGCCGACCGGGGCGACGGAGGCGAGGGTGTCGGCGATGACCGTGGCGAAGGACTCCGCGGACCACGGCGCGAGGAGCCAGGCGAAGTTGAACGTCTGGTCGAGCTCGTCGGGCCGGACGAACGCCGCCATCGACTCGACCGTCTGCGTCCAGGCCTCGGCGACGGCCATCCGGTCCGGCCCGGCCTCGTCGAGGATCTTGTGCCACGAGCGGTAGACGTCGTGCACCTCGGGCTGGTCCCACATGGGCTCGTCGGTGAGCGAGCGCTCGACCATCTCGTGGGCGCTGCTCGCCGGCTTGACGCCCGCGGTGACGACCTGGTTGCGCAGCGACTCCTCCTTGTAGAGCCCGTGGGCCACGTCGATGCGGAAGCCGTCGACGCCGCGGTCCAGCCAGAAGCGGAGGACACCCTCGAACATCTCGTGGACCTCGGGGTTGCGCCAGTCGAGGTCGGGCTGGGAGGAGTCGAAGAGGTGGAGGTACCACTGGCCGTCCTCGACCTGCGTCCACGCGGGACCGCCGAAGACCGACTCCCAGTTGTTCGGCGGGTTGCCGTCCTCGCTGTCGCGGAACATGTAGCGGGCGCGCTCGGGGCTGCCGGGGCCGGCGGCCAGCGCGGCCTTGAACCACTCGTGCTCGCTCGAGGTGTGGTTGGGCACCACGTCGACGATCACCCGCAGGCCCAGCTCGTGGGCGCGCGCGACGAGGTCGTCGGCGTCGGAGAGCCGACCGAAGAGCGGGTCGACGTCGGTGTAGTCGGCGACGTCGTAGCCGTGGTCGTGCTGCGGCGAGGTGTAGAACGGCGTGAGCCACAGGGCGTCGACCCCGAGGTCGGCGAGGTGCGGCAGGCGCGCGGTGATGCCGGGCAGGTCGCCGATGCCGTCGCCGTCACTGTCCGCGAAGCTGCGGACGTAGATCTGGTAGACGACCGAGTTGCGCCACCACGCGGTGGTCGGATCGTTCGCGTCAGCCATGTCCCCATGCTCTCAGCGCCGGGGGAGGGGCGGTCAAACTACCGACGGCATGCGGCCGCCGAACAGCTCGGCGTCGACGGCGATCCACGTGTGCTCCGCGGTCGCGACGACGCGGCCGTCGGCGTCGTAGAGCGTCGAGGCGGTGAAGGTCTTGCGCCCGTCCTGGCCGCGCCCCTCGCCCACGACGACGTGCGGCTCGCCGATCACCGGCAGGTCGTCGACCCGGGTGGTCATCCGGCCGAGCACCATCAGGCGCTCGGTGAGGTCGCCCGCCCAGCCGCCGATGCAGTCCAGCGCCGCCCAGGTGGTGGCGACGGACGCGCGGGGCGTCTCGTCGACGTACGTTTGCCAGTCCTCGTGCAGGCTCGGGTGCGGGGTCCACGTCGCCGCGACGAGCGCACCGTCGGGCCCGTCGCCGGTCTGGCCCGGGAAGATCCGCAGCCCGTCGTCCTCGCTGCGCGCCGTACCGCAGGCGAAGCAGGTCGCGAACGGGTGGAAGTCGTGTCCGGGGTACGACGCCTCGGCGGCCGCTGCGACCTCGCGTGGGACCGGCTCGACCGTGAGCAGGTCGCGGGCGGCGCGCTGGGCGGTCGCGACCACCGCGTCGCCGGACGACGCCGTGGTGACGACGCCCTCGACGTGGACCGGCATCGGGGTGTCGAGCGGCGGCGGCCGGCGCAGCGAGACCTCGATCGCCGGCCAGCCGTCGGTGTGGTCGTCCGGGGAGTCCGCCGGGTCGAGGGCGGCCAGCGCGCCGGCCGTCCAGCCCCCGTTGCCCGAGTCCGGAGGACCGCAGAACCGGCGCGGGACGATGAGTTCGCTCACCGGCCTCACTGTGCCACGGGACAGCGAGGCGTGGCACTGGGCCGATGGGGAACAATGGCGCCCGTGAGTGACCTCATCGACACCACTGAGATGTACCTCCGCACGATCTACGAGCTCGTCGAGGAGGACATCGTCCCGCTGCGCGCGCGGATCGCGGAGCGGCTGCACCAGTCGGGTCCGACGGTGTCGCAGACGGTGGCACGGATGGAGCGCGACGGGTTGCTGACGGTCGAGGGCGACCGCCACCTCGAGCTCACCGAGGAGGGCCAGCTCCTGGCGACCCGGGTGATGCGCAAGCACCGGCTCGCCGAGCGGCTGCTGACCGACGTCATCGGCCTCGACTGGGAGCTGGTGCACGTCGAGGCCTGCCGCTGGGAGCACGTGATGTCCGAGACCGTCGAGCGGCGGCTGCTCGAGCTGCTCGACCACCCCACCGAGTCGCCGTACGGCAACCCGATCCCGGGGCTCGAGGAGCTCGGCGACACGACCGGCGAGGAGTTCATGACCGACGTCGAGCCGCTCTCCGACGCCGCCGTCGCGGAGGACCAGCTGGTCCACGTCAAGCGGATCTCCGAGGAGATGCAGAAGGACGAGGAGCTGATGGGCATGCTCCGCCGCGTCGGCGCGCTGCCCGGCAAGACCGTCACCATCGCCCGGACCGACGAGGGCATCCTGATCGGCTCCGGCGGCGAGACCGCCGAGCTCGTGGTCGAGGCCGCGGAGCACATCTTCGTCCGCCGCTGACGGTCCGGGAGCGGTCGGCGGCGGTGGCTGGAGTCACCGGATGTCCGGTGACCACAACGGTTGTCAGCCGAGATCTAGGCCGACAACCGTAGGACTCGGTCACGAAGCTCGCCCAGGAACTCGCTGCACCCCACCTCGAGCTTGTACGACGCCAGCGCATCACCCCGGGTCGCACCGCGGTTGACGATGACGATCGGCGTCCCTCCGGCGGCCGCGCGCTTGACGAACCGCAGCCCGCTCATGACCGTCAGCGACGAGCCGGCGACCAGCAGCGCCCCGCTCGTGCCGAGGGCCTCGACGGCGGCGTAGCAGCGGGCGACCCGGTCGGGTGGGACGTTCTCGCCGAAGAACACGACGTCCGGCTTGAGCGGCCCGCCGCACCCGCAGGTCGGGACGACGAAGTCCTCGGTCTCGTCGAGCTCCACGTCGCCGTCGGGCTTGGTCATCGCCGAGCCGTGCCGCTCGATCCACCCGGGGTTGAGCTCGTCGAGCACCCGCTCGAGCGCCGCGCGCGACGACGTCTCGCGGCAGGCCAGGCAGATGACGTCGGCGACCCGGCCGTGGAGCGCCACCATCCGCTGCGAGCCCGCGGCCTCGTGGAGGCCGTCGACGTTCTGCGTGATGAGGAGGAGGGGGTCGAGGGCGGCCAGCGCCCGGTGTCCGTCGTTGGGCTCGGCGCGGCCCATCCGCCGCCAGCCGACGTGGCTGCGCGCCCAGTAGCGGCGCTGCGCCTCGGGCGTGGCGACGAACTCCTGGTAGGTCATCGGCGCGCGCACCGGCGCCCCCGGCCCGCGGTAGTCCGGGATGCCCGAGTCCGTCGACAGCCCCGCGCCGGTCAGGACCACCAGCGTCCGCCCGGCGAGCAGGTCGAGCGCGGCCTCGGTGGTCGCGGGATCGGTCTCGCGGGCCGACGACTCGGCCGGCGCGACGGCGTACGACGAGCGGCTCAGCGTCACGTGCCGTACCGCAGCCGCGCCCGGGCCTTCGCCTTCTCCGCCTCGACCTCGCGGTTCTTCGGCGGCGCGGTCGTCACGAGGTCCTCGAGCAGGTGCTCGGTGATGTGGGCGATCTCCTTCACCGCGGCGTAGAACGCGGCCTCGTTGGCCTGTGACGGCTTGGTCGTCCCGGCGACCTTGCGCACGTACTGCAGCGCGGCGGCCGTCACCTCGTCGCTCGTTGCGGGCGGCTCGAAGTTGTTCAGCGGGCGGATGTTGCGGCACATGTGGCCACCGTACGTCGACGGCGTGGCAGGTTTCGAGGCTCGCTGCGCTCGCACCTCAACCAGCAATGGCAGATCATCCGCTGGTCGAGGAGGGAGGCGGAGACCTTGGGTCTCGTGACGGGCGCGGGGCGCCCTCCTCGACCAGCGGTGGTCCCGAGCGGTGATGCCGCTGGTCGAGGAGGGACGGAGTCCCGTCACGAGACCGAGGAACGGCGAGAACCTCGGTCTCGTGACGGGCGCGGGGCGCCCTCCTCGACCAGCGGGTGGTCCCGAGCGGTGATGCCGCTGGTCGAGGAGGGACGGAGTCCCGTCACGAGACCGGACCTAGACGGTGAAGAAGGAGACGTCCTCGCCGGTCACGAGGGCGACCCTGCCCGAGGCGAGCGGCACGAGCCGTACCTGGGCGACGTCGCTGCCGCGCTCGACCTCGACCATCCGGTTGGTCATCGAGCCGTCGTCGAGGGACAGGACCGAGACCCAGCCGGTGGTGCCGTCCCAGCCCTGGGAGACGACGGTGAGCGCGACGCGCTGCTCGGGAAGCCAGGTGAACTGGCGCGGGTCGCCGGCCGCGCCGGCCCACGTGTCCCGGTCGTAGCGGACGACGTCGATCCGGCGCGGATCGGTCAGGTCGGTGACGTCGAAGAGCGCCGCCTGTGCGCCACGGGTGACGCCGGAAGGCGTCGCGTCCTGGCCCATCCCGATGAGGCGGTGCTCGCCGAGCGGATGGAGGTACTCGGAGAAGCCGGGGATCTTCAGCTCACCGAGCAGCCGCGGCGCGGCCGGGTCGCTCAGGTCGATCGCGTAGAGCGGGTCGGTCTGCCGGAAGGTCACCACGATCGCGAGGTCGTCGAACCATCGCACCGACGTGATCTGCTCGTCGACACCGAGGTCGTCGACCAGGCCCTCCTCGACGAGGGAGGCGCCGTCCTCGCGCAGGGTGACGACCGAGTTGGAGTTCCCCGTCTCGCTGCTCGGCCCCACGGCCACCCGCAGCGAACCGCCGACGGCGTCCATCGACCAGCGGTCCGCGATGGTGCCCTCGACCTCACCCGAGGCGACGTACGTCGTCCCGGTCCCGTCGAGCGCGAAGGCGTAGAGCGGCGTCGTCCCGGTCGCCATGCTGCCCGGGAACGGACGACCGCAGTCCGGGCAGTCGCCCCAGAAGCCCCAGCTCGGGCCGCCGGCGGCCAGGTAGAAGCGGTCGGTGGAGAAGTACGACGTCTCACTGTCCGTCGCGACCGCTGTCGTGGTCCGGTCCGTCGGGGCGGCCGGGTCGAAGGCGACCACGGTCGTCGTGCCGAGCGGAGCCGCCTCGTCGGCGGGCACGGCCACGTCCGCGCAGTCGACCAGCGGCTGGCCGTCGACCGTCGGCACCCAGTCGGACAGCGTGGTCCCCCGCACCACCGCGCGGTTGTGCAGCGTCGCGCGGACCTGCCCGAAGGTCCCGCTGGGGGACGAGAAGTCGAGCGCGGGCAGACCCGTCTGCAGCACCACGCGTACGACGTCTCCGTGCAGGCGGACCGCCGAGGCACGTCCCGTGGCGGTGGTCGCGTCGACGACCGTGGGCGAGGTCGGGTCGGCGAGGTCGACGGTGGTGATCGTCGTCGACAGTCCGTCGGTCGAGGTGCCGAGCACCACCGCGCGACCGCCGACCAGGAGCAGCTCCCCGCCCGGGTCGCCGGGGTAGCCGGTGCCGCGGGCGTCCTCGATCCGGGTCGTCGACAGCAGGGCCGGCTCCTCGCCCGAGACGTCGTAGGCCAGGAGCTCGCCGTCGCGCATCCGCACCAGCAGCGGTCCGGCGACCTTCACCACGTCGGACTCGTCGACACCCAGCTCCTGGACGTTGGTGCCCGACTCGTTGCTCTCCGAGCGCGACGTGGTCACCGTGGAGCCGGCCGAGCGCTCCACGCCGTCGGGGAGGAGGCGTCGGAGCCGGCAGCGGAGTCGAACATGACGATGCCCGAGCCCCATCCGTAGGGCCCGACCTGCTCGAGACCCCGCTCGACGTAGGAGTCGAGCAGCTCGTCGCAGCTCGGCGTGGCAGTGAGGTCCGCGTTGGCGAGCACGAGGGGCGGCGCGACGACCGGCGGCACGTTCGGCTCGTGGCCCGCGCCCAGTGCGTAGCCCGCGCCGACCGCCGCGGCGAGGGAAGCCACGGCTGCCACGCCACCGACAAGAGTGCGGATGCTCATGGCCGTGGGACGCCGGGCGGGAGAGCGCGGTTCCGCGTGGCACGATGGCGCGATGAGCGCCGCCCCAGGAGAACGTGACCTCGACATCGTGCTCTTCGGGGCCACTGGCTTCACCGGCGGGCTGACCGCCGACTACCTCGCCGAGCACGCGCCCGCCGGGCTGCGCTGGGCGATCGCCGGCCGCAACGCCGACAAGCTCGAGGCCGTACGACGTCGCTTGGCCGATGCCGCGGGCGCGGACGTCGAGGTGCTGGTGGCCGACGCCAGCGACCCTGCCGCGCTGTCCGACGTGGCCCGTCGTACCCGCGTCGTGATCACCACCATCGGCCCCTACCTCGAGCACGGCGGCCCGCTGGTCGCCGCGTGCGCCGAGGCCGGCACCGACTACGTCGACCTGACCGGCGAGCCCGAGTTCGTGGACCAGACCTACCTGGCCCACCACCAGACCGCGGTGCGCACCGGCGCGCGGCTCGTCCACGCGTGCGGGTTCGACTCGGTCCCGCACGACCTCGGCGCCTACTTCACCGTCCAGCAGCTGCCGTCGGACCAGCCGATCACGCTGCGCGGCGTGGTCCGCTCGGCCGGCACCTTCTCCGGCGGCACGTTCCACTCCGCGCTCAACCAGTTCGCCCGCGCCAGGGAGATGAAGAAGACCTACGCCGCCCGACGGCGCGCGGAGGGTCGCCCCGAGGGCCGGTCGTCGCGATCGGTCGGCGGCACGCCGCACCGCGACCCGGTGCTCGGCTACTGGCTGCTCCCGCTGCCGACGATCGACCCGATCATCGTCGCCCGCAGCGGCGCCGCGCTTCCGGCGTACGGCCCGGAGTTCCGCTACTCGCACTGGGCCGGCACCAAGACGCTGCGCTACGCGGTCGGGGGTGCCGCGGGGGTCGGCGCCCTGACGGTCGCGGCCCAGGTGCCGCCGCTGCGCGACTTCCTCAAGAGCAGGGTGCCGCAGGGGTCCGGCCCCGACGCGGCCAAGCGCGACCGCTCGTGGTTCACCGTCGACTTCGTCGGTGAGGGCGGCGGCCGGACGGTGCGCACGAAGGTGTCGGGCGGCGACCCCGGCTACACCGAGACGGCCAAGATGCTGTCCGAGGCCGCCCTGTGCCTAGCCTTCGACGACAACCCGGAGACCTCCGGCCAGGTGACGCCTGCGGTCGCGATGGGCGACGCGCTGCTGGCCCGGTTGCAGGCCGCGGGCATCCGGTTCGAGACGGTCTGACCACCTCGCCCCACCCCTGCTGACAGCCCGGTGAGCGTGGGCGGATGAATTACACAATTGTTCTTCATCCATCGGCGTGGCGGCCTTGACAGATCGCTCCTACGATCTCTCTTTGTGTCTCGTCTGCCCCTCTCGTCACACCAGTCACAGCAGTCCCAGCGCCCTGCGGGAGTGCTGCGGTCGGTGACGTCCTGGGTCGGTCGGACCACGCGTCTGGCGGTCGGGGCGCTCGCGCTCGTCCTGCTGGTCACCCCCACGACCACCGGCCGGGTCCAGCTCGCCACCTCGACGTACCTCTGCACGGGGTACGCCGGGTGCCAGGCCGCCGGCTACGGCAACTTCGGGTACCGCACGGCGTCGTCGACGATGTACTGGAAGATGTACGCGGGACACAACTGCACCAACTACGTGGCGTACCGGTTGATCCAGTCCGGCATGCCGGCCACGCGGCCCTGGGAGGGCAACGGCAACGCGTCCAACTGGGGCGTGGCGATGGCAAGCATCACCGACCAGTCGCCGCGGGTCGGCGCGGTCGCGTGGTACCGCTCGAACGTCTCGCCGGCCGGGTCCAACGGCCACGTGGCCTTCGTGGAGCAGGTCATCTCCGACTCCGAGATCATCGTGTCGGAGGACTACTGGGGCGGCGACTTCCACTGGCGCCGCGTGACGAAGACCGGGGGCGGCTGGCCCAGCGGCTTCATCCACTTCAACGACCGCGTGGTCGAGCCGACCACCCCGCCGGTCATCACCGGCTCGCCGGCCGTCGGGTCGCCGCTCGCGGTCGACCTCGGCGCGTGGACGCCGACTCCGAGCAGCGTGGCCGTGCGCTGGCTCGCCGACGGGGCCGCGATCCCGGGCGCCACCTCGCCCAGCTACGTCCCGACGCCGGACGTGAAGGGCAAGAGCCTCACCGCCGAGGTCACGGCCGTGCTCGACGGCTACAACCCCGGGCAGGCCTCCCTGGCCACGGCACCCGTCGCACCCGGGACCTTCCAGCGCACCGCGACGCCGACGATCCAGGGCACGCCGGAGGTCGGCCAGACCCTGACCCTCACGCCGTCCGCGTGGGCGCCGGAGCCCAGGAAGGTCACGACGCAGTGGTACGCCGACGGGGTCGCCCTCGACGGCGCCACCGGCTCGACGCTCGTCCTCGACCGGAGCCACATCGACAAGCGCATCACCGCCCGCACGACAGCCAGCGCCGGAGGCTTCAAGAAGTCGCGCTCCGTGGCGGCGGAGACCACGCCCGTCCTCGCCAAGGCCGTCTCGATCACCCGGCCCACCGTCGTGCAGGGCGCGGCGAAGGTCGGCAGCAAGCTCGTGGCGAACGTCGGCGCGGCCCGCCCCACCAACGCCACGGCGTCGTACCGCTGGCTGCGCGACGGCAAGCGGATCTCCGGCACCACGCGCAACACCTACACGGTCCGCCGCGGCGACGTCGGCCACAGCCTGTCGGTCGAGGTCACCTGGACCAAGCGGTACTTCCGCGACACGGTGGAGAGCGTCGCGGTGACCGGCCCGGTCATGGCCGTCTCCGACGTGCGGGTCCGCGCGGACGTGAAGCGATCGAAGGTGACGCTCGAGGTCAAGGTCAAGGCTCCCGGGTCGGCGAAGCCGGCGGGGACGATCGCCGTCACCCTCGGCGGCCGTTCGGTCGAGGCCCAGGTCGTCGACGGGAAGGCGCGGGTCGTCCTCAAGCACCTCAAGTCGGGCACCAAGCCCCTCGTCGTCCGCTACTCCGGCACCGACCTGGTGCTGCCGGACGTCGCGCGCTCGACGGTGACGGTGGCCGGGCGCTGAGGCCGGACCAGGCACACTGACGGGGTGATCTCCCACGACCTCGCCCGCCGGCTGCACGACGCCGGGCTGACGTGGTCGCCGCGCAACGGGGACACCTTCTGGGTGCCTGACCGCGAGCTCGACGACACGGTCTTCACCGTCAGCGACATGGTCGTCGAGGTGCGCGACCAGCCGCACGGGCGGGTGCTCGCCTTCAACGGCACCACCGAGTGGGCGCTCGACGACGTCGACGAGCGCGAGGCCGTGTGGCTGCCCCGCCTCGACCAGCTCCTCGAGCTGCTCGGCCCCGCGTTCGTCAGCCTCACCGCGCGCTCGGGCGGGTACGTCGTCCGCGTCCGGGCGGCGGACGCCGAGCAGGAGCACGTGGACGTCGGCGCGCAGGACGCGGTGGCCCGCGCCCTGCTGGCGCTCCTCGACCAGAGCGGCCCGGCCTGACCCGGACTCATCCCGCCGGGTCGGTCACCGAGAACACCGGCCACCCGATCTCGGTGCGCCAGCGGGCCGGGTCGTCGGTGTCACGAGGCCCGACGAGGTAGGTCTCGCGCACCGGTCCGGCGACGGCGAGAGCGTTGGCGACGACCCAGGCGCCGACCTCGCCATAGGTGACGTCGATGTCGTCGTGGTCCCCGACGTGCGTCGCGACGGCCAGCTCCACGGCCGGCAGCTCGACCGGGTGCACACGCCCCCGACGTGGCGGGTCGTCGGAGGGCCGGTAGACCAGCGCGTGTCCGCGGCCGACCTCGAAGAGCGCGTTGTCGTACACGCCTCCCGGTGTCGTGACCGGATCGGCGAGGGCGGCGTCGAGCTCCGCCATGGCGCCGGCGTACCACGCCAGGACGTCGTCGAGCTCGACGTCCGCCTCGACGGCTGCCACGATCGACGAGGGCACCGGCCGCACCTCGACGGCCACGGGCGCGGGCTCGGGTGCCAGCAGGCGGCGAAGCGAGCGTACGGCGGCACGGGTCCTGTCGAGCTCTGCTTCCAGCCTGCGCAGGTGCGCGGCCACCAGCTCGGCGCGCGTCGTGCGGTCCGCTGCTCCAAGGATGCGGTGCACGGTCGCCAGCGGGACGTCGAGCTCGCGCAACCGGTGGATGACCTGGGCGGTGGGGATCTGGTCGGCGGTGTAGTAGCGGTACCCGCTCAGCCCGTCGACGCGGGCCGGGGCCAGCAGGCCGGCCTCGTGGTAGCGCCGCAGCGTCCGCACGCTCAGGTGCGTCAGGCGGGCGAACTCCCCGATGCTGAGATGGGTGGACACCCGCGCAGTGTGCACTCTCTCCCGGGGGGAGAGTCCAGTGCTTGACCCTCCTGTGCGGTCAGGCGGGACGGTCGTTGCATGACCACTCACACGAACATCCAGGACATCAGCCTCGACGAGCTGCCGGCGACGATCCGTGCGTTCCTCGCGGCCCACACCGTCCGCGAGGCGGACGCCGCCCTCCGCACGTTCACCCACGACCCGGTGGTCGTCGACCAGGACGAGACCTTCAGCGGCACCGAGGAGGTGTCCGACTTCCTGCGCAACGCCGGGGCCGAGTTCACCTACACGACCGAGCTCGTCTCGGCGCGGCGCGAGGACGCGACCCACTACGTCGTCGTCAACCACATCGAGGGCGACTTCCCCGGAGGCGTCGCGGACCTCCACTACCGGTTCACCCTCACCGGCGACCTCATCAGCGAGCTGCGCATCGGCTGACGTGTCGGGCGGGGCCGCCGCTGCTGCTGCCGGAACGCCGACGATCAGTCCGGCCGGGACTGGCTCGTCGCTGCGAAGTTGACACTGATGCGCGGGCCGGACGGACCGACCTCCTTGGGCACGCAGTGGCGCCAGTCGACCTGGCACCGGCCACCCATCACCACCAGGTCGCCGGCGAGCGGACGGAACGTCCTGCTCGCGCCGCCCGCCGTCGGCCTGATGAGGAACCGCCGCGCCGCGCCGAGGCTCAGCACCGGCACGATGCACTCGCGCCGCCGCGTCGAGGGGCCGTCGCCGTGCCACCCGGTGCTGTCGCGGTGGGTGCGGTAGAGGTTGATCCAGAGGCGGTCGTAGCTGACGCCGTAGTGCGCGGTCAGGGCCGAGGCCATGGACCTCAGCACCTCGGGGGCGTCCAGCAGCTCGGCGTACTCGGCGGTGAGGCGTGGCTCCCTGACCGTCTGGTCGTACATCCGGCGCCACCGCTGCTCCCAGCGGGCACTCGCCAGCAGGTCCTCGAACACCTGCTCGGCGCCGGCCAGCCAGCCCGGGACGTGCTCGACCCAGGAGTGGGCGTCGAGCCGCACGCGGTGGGCGGTCGAGAACGTGTCGTCGACCCAGGGCTCGCGATCGCCGGCGTCGTCACCGAAGAGCGGGAGGGCGGAGTCCGTCATGCGTCCGTCCTACCAACCAGCACCGACAGTGCCGCGGTGGGCTGCTCAGGAGCAGATGCCGTAGATCTCGTCCTCGTCCTCCTTCTTCCCGGACTTGGACGGGGAACCGTCGCGGTCCGCCCTCGGACCCTCGGCGTCGACGGACGTGTCGCCGATCAGCCTCGCCGGGAGCTCCTGGTCGCGGGCGAGCAGCCTCCAGATCTCGTCGGCACGGTCGGTCCAGCGGACCCGGCCGAAGAACTCGCTGTCGCGCGGGTAGTACTCGGTCGGCAGGGTGACGAACTGGATCTCGTCCAGGCCGATGCCCTGGAGCTGCATCGCGACCCTGCCGAGCCGGACGACGTTGGCGAACTCCTCGTCGGTGCGCAGCGACTTCGTGGCCGCGTCGAGGAACTTCACGACCCGGTCCAGCCGGGTCAGCGTGCCGGCCGAGAGCACCTGGCGCACGAGGGCGCCGATGAACTCCTGCTGGCGCCGGATGCGCGAGATGTCGTTGCGCTGGAGCAGGGGTCCGACGTACCGCGCGCGGACGTAGTCGAGCGCCTCGTCGCCGCTCAGCCTCGACGGGTTCCCCGCCGGTACGAAGATGCCGCGGGGCTTGTCGACGATGTCGTAGGGCACGCACACCTCCACGGCACCCACTGCGTCGACCATCGAGCCGAAGCTGGCGAAGTCGACCACGATGAAGTGCTCGACCCGGATGTGGGCGTTCTCCTCCAGCTGGCGCATCGTGCACAGCGGCCCGCCGACGTTGAAGGCGGCGTTCCAGATCACGTCCGTGACCGCCGGGGAGTCGCAGCCGTCCTCCGGCCGGTCGACGATGGAGTCGCGCGGGATCGAGACGGCGTACGCCCTGGAGCGGTCGGCCGAGAGGTGCACCAGGATCGTGGTGTCGGAACCACCGCCCTGCTCGTCGTCGATGCGGTTCGCACCGGCACGCGAGTCGGAGCCCATCACCAGGACGTCGAGCGGCCGTCCGTTGCCGGTGTACCGCTCGACCGGTCGCGCCTTCTCGTCCAGCCCATCGGTCGGGACGCTCTCGATGTTGCCGTTGAGGTGGCGGACGAACACGACGGTGCTGACGCCGGTGACGAGCGCGAGCACCAGCGCCGTGACCAGGACGATGCGACCGACGGACCACCTGCGTCTCGCCGTGGCGCGCGGTGGCTCAGCCTCCTCGGGCGACTCGTCTGGCACGGGCGCTCACTTCCGTCGCGGTCGGCGCTGACCTGACAGAAGTTACTTCACCGCTTCCCCGTAGAGGCGCCGCAGCATGGCCTCGGGTGACGGCGACTTCCCTCGCGTGGGCGTCTCCCTGACCTCGGCCGCCGCCACCAGGGCCGACGCGATGTCGCGGATCTTCCGGTTCGAGTCCGAGGAGAAGGCCCGCAGCAACGCCCACGCTGTCTCCGGGTCGACGCTGTAGAGCTGCACCAGGACGCCCTTGGCCTGCTCGATGACCGCACGGTGCTCGGCGAAGTCGGAGACCGCCTCGTCCAGCTCCGCGTCGACCGCGTCCCGTCGCACGTCGGTGATGTCCACCAGGTGCCCCGCGATGACCAGCGCTCGGTCGCGCTGCTCCGCGTGGCCGGCCGCGATCACGACCCGCTCGCGCTGCTTCGCCGTGACGATCCGGTGGAGGAACGAGAACGGCTCGCCCCGCTCCACCGCTCCCTCGCGGGAGTCCCACGCCGGGCCGCGGTCCTCCGCCCGGATGTGGCTCATCACCAGCTCGGTCGTCGGCACCACGTCGCCCGGCTCGAACCCGTGGATGCGATACATCTCGTCGCTCCACCACCAGTGGTCCCGGTCGGGCTCGTAGGTGTACCTGCCCACCTGCGCGTTGTGGGACGCGGAGAACGCGCCACCGCCCGACCGGTCGCTCATGACGCGATGATGCAACCGCCGCAGACAGCCGGGCAAGTCGGACGTGGGCCATGGCGCGCGCGGTCGCGTCGGCTCCGGGGAACGGATGGTCGCGGGCGCGAACGCTCACCTCGCCATCAGCGCACTGGCACCATGCAGGCATGACGTCCACCACGCACCAGTCGCGCCGCGACGTCGTGCTCGACGTGGTGCTCGCCCTGGTGGTCCTGGTGGCGTCGGCCCTGGGTGCGCCGCCCAACAGCCCGTCCACTGCGCCGTCGTGGCCCGACGCGAACCCGGCCGTGCTGGGCCCGATCGTGCTTGCGAGCCTGCTGCTCCTGCTGCGGCGGCGGTACCCGCAGGCGGTGTGGGCCGGCACCGTGGTCCTCGCCCTGGTGCCCGCCGTGACGATCGGTGAGAGCGGCCGGGGACTTCCCGCGGTGGCGGTCGCGCTCTACACCGTGGCGGCGTACGCCGGGCGGCGCTGGGCGTTGTGGGCCGGGGTGGTGAGCGTCGTGATGGCGATGACGATCTTCCTGACCACGGCGGACTCGGTGCTGAGCGACCCCGCGCTGGTCGCCGTACTGCCGTGGTGCGGGCTGGCGGCGGCCCTGGGCGACACCGTGCGCAGCCACCGGTTGCGGCTGGCGGACGCACGCGAGCGGGCACGGGTGGCCGAGGAGACGCGGGAGGAGGAAGCGCGGCGGCGGGTGGCGGAGGAGCGGTTGCGGCTCTCGCGCGAGCTCCACGACGTCATCGGCCACCACCTCGCGGTCATCAACGTCCAGGCGGGCCTGGCCGAGGTGCTCACGACCCGCGACCCCGACGGGGCGATCGCGGCGCTCGAGCAGGTGCGCGCGGCCACCTCCGAGGCCCTCTCGCAGACGAGCGCCCTGGTCGGGCACCTGCGGATCGGCGACGACGACACCGGCCCGGCGCCCACGCTCCGCGACCTCCCCGGCATCGTCGAGTCCACCCGGGCCGCGGGCGCCGAGGTGCGGTGGACCAGGCGCGGGGACCTTCCCGTGGCCGACGCGGTCGTGGACCGCAACGGTGTGCGCATCGTGCAGGAGGCGCTGACCAACGCCGTGCGTCACGGTGCGGGGCCGGTCCAGCTGCTGACCGACGCTCGTGACGGACGGCTCCGCATCGAGGTCACGAACCGGCTGCGGCCGGGCCTGCCTCCCGCGCGCCCCGAGACCGACGGTGGGCACGGGCTCGTCGGGATGCGCGAGCGGGTCATCCTGTGCGGGGGCACCCTGGAGGCAGGCGCCGAGGG
The DNA here is from genome assembly GCF_021648885.1 of Nocardioides potassii. GTDB lineage: Bacteria > Actinomycetota > Actinomycetes > Propionibacteriales > Nocardioidaceae > Nocardioides > Nocardioides potassii. The sequence continues at coordinate 65,602 of NZ_JAKJHZ010000003.1, forward strand.
TGAGGCGTTCCGCGTGCTGGTCGAGCTCCCCCTCGATCCGCGAGGGGACGCCCCTGCGACCGTCGAGGAGCCGGCATGACGATCCGGGTGGCCATCGCCGACGACCAGGCGCTGATCCGCGCCGGGTTCGCCGCCATCCTCGGCACGCACGACGACATCGAGGTGGTGGCCGAGGCGGCCGACGGCCACGAGGCGCTGGACGCCGTTCGCGGCACCCGTCCCGACGTGGTCCTGATGGACATCCGGATGCCGGGCCTGGACGGACTTGCCGCGACCGAGGCGATCAGCGCGGACCCCGACCTGGCGGGCGTCCGCGTGGTGGTGCTGACGACCTTCGAGTCCGACGACTACGTCGTCGCCGCCCTGCGCGCCGGTGCGGCAGGGTTCCTCGGCAAGGACGTCGGACCCCAGGGCCTCGCGGAGGCGATCCGCGTGGTCGCCGCGGGCGAGGCGCTCCTCTCGCCGCGCGCCACCCGCAGCCTCATCGACCGCCACCTCGCCGTCCCCATCGCGGCCACCACCGACCGCGTCGACGAACGACTGGCCGACCTCACCGAGCGTGAACGGGAGGTCGTGACCCTGGTCGGGCTCGGCCTCGACAACGCACAGATCGCCGAACGGCTCGTCGTCTCGCCGCACACCGCCAAGACCCACGTCAACCGGGCCATGGCCAAGGTCGGCGCCCGCGATCGCGCCCAGCTGGTCGTGCTCGCCTACCAGACCGGGCTCGTGCAGCCCGGCCGCACCACCGACTGACCCGGTCCGGCTCCTGCCATCGGCGTACTGCGCCTGCGGTACGCGGAGGACGCTCCCGCTGCGCGATGTGGACGACGGGGCGTGCGCGCGAACCTCGATGCATGATCGAAGTAGACGACCTCGTCAAGCACTACGGCACCACCCGTGCTGTGGACGGCATGACCTTCACCGCCCGCCCCGGCGTCGTGACCGGCTTCCTCGGGCCCAACGGCGCCGGCAAGTCCACCACCATGCGAGCAGTCCTCGGGCTCGACACCCCCACCAGCGGCACCACTCGCGTCAACGGCAAGGACTACCGGTCCTCGGCCGCTCCGCTCGCCGAGGTGGGCGCGCTCCTCGACGGTCGAGCGTTCGACCGCTCCCGCACCGCCCGCGCACACCTTCGCTCGGTCGGTGCTGCCGTGGGCGTCGGCAAGCGTCGCGTCGAGGAGGTGCTGGACCTCGCCGGCCTCACCAGCGTCGCCGACCGGCCCGCAGGCCAGTTCTCCCTCGGCATGGGACAACGCCTCGGCATCGCCACGTCGCTCCTCGCGGACCCGCCCGTCGTCATGCTCGACGAGCCGGTCAACGGCCTCGACCCCGACGGCATCACCTGGATCCGCACCCTCACCCGCCAGCTCGCCGACGAAGGCCGGACCGTCCTCATCTCCTCGCACCTGATGAGCGAGATGGAGCAGACCGCCGACCACCTCGTCATCGTCGGGGGTGGCCGGGTCATCACCGACGAGCCGATGGACGACCTCATCGCCCGGACCTCGGGCGGCGCCGTCCACGTCGTCAGCCCGGGCGCGTCCGTGCTCGCCGAGGCGCTCGGCGCCCAGGGGATCGAGGTCGAGCAGGACCGGAGCGACCACCTGCTGCTGCACGGCACGACGGCCGCCCACGTCGGCGACCTCGCCCGGGACCTGGGCGTCGCCGTCCACGAGCTCACGCCGCGGCGCAAGTCGCTCGAGCAGATCTTCATGGAGCTCACCGCCGACGCGGTGACCTACCGCTCCCACACCGACACCGACGCCGCACCCGCAGAGCCGACTGGAGACTCCGATGCCTGACCTCACCGCCACCCGCACCCCGCCCGCCACGACGACACCGACGACGGCCGGCACCACGGCGTACCGCCTCACCTTCGCCCGGGTGCTTCGCTCGGAGTGGATCCGGCTCGTCACCACCCGGTCCACCCGGTGGACCCTCCTCGCGACCGGACTCGTGATGGTCGCCATCGGGCTCGTCGCCGCGAGCGTCTCCGGCTCCGGCACGTCGGCCCAGCCCGGCGGGCCCACCCCGGCCTTCGAGACCTCGGACCCGATGGCCACCCTCATGGCCGGCGCCACGCCCGGCTTCCTGCTCATGGTCGTGCTCGGCGTCATCGTCGGCGCCCGGGAGTACGGCACCGGGCTCGCCCGCACGACGTACGCCGCGGTGCCACGCCGGTGGCCCGTGGTCCTCGGCAGGATGCTGGTCCTGGCCGCGGCCGCGACGGTGGTGGTCGGGCTGGGTGCGCTCATCGCCTTCGTCGGCGGCAACGCTGTGCTCTCCGCGAGCGACGCACCCACGGCCGGCTGGGGCGACGACGGCGTGGTCCGGGCGCTGATCGGCAACATCGGCTACCTCGTGGGCAGCGCCGTCATCGGCGTGGCGGTCGGCACCCTGACCCGGAGCATCGGATCGGGCCTGGGGATCGTGATCGGCCTCGGCCTCGTGCTGCCGGCCTTCGGCACGCTGCTGCTGCCCGAGGACTACCAGGGCGTGCTCGACTACCTGCCGTCCCAGGCCGGGATGTCCTTCACGGCGCTCGACGCAGGCAGCGACTACCTGTCCGTGGGACTCGGTGCGGCCGTCTTCCTCGTCTGGGTCGTCGGCACCGGCGCCGCGGCGCTCGTCAGCGTCCTGCGCCGCGACGTGTGAGGCGGTCCGGGCGCGTGCGAACCGGTCGGCCGGGGGACCCGGGTCGGTCTTGCCCCGGCATCGACACTGGAGGCATGGCTGGGGAGACGGTGCGGTTCGAGGCCGTGGTGGAACCCCTCGTCTGGGGCCGCAACACCTACACCGTCCTGAAGGTCCCCGACCGCCTCGCGCGCAGCGCGACGCTCGCGCGCACCCGCCGGGTGGAGGGCACGATCAATGGCGTCGAGGTCAACGCCGGCCTCAACCGCGCGGACGTCATCGAGGAGACGTTCCTCTACGTCGGCAAGCCGATGCTGCGCCGGATCGAGGCGGCGCTGGGCGACGTCGTGGACTGCGCCCTCGCGCCTGCCGACCCCGACCGCGTCCCGGTGCCCGACGACGTCGTCGAGGCGCTCGAGCGCGGCGGCAGGACGGACGCATTCGAGCGGCTGCCGGCGTCACGCCGGAGGCAGCTGCTGGTGCCGGTGGAGGCGGCCGCACGGGCCGACACCCGCGCCCGTCGGCTCGATGACCTGATCAGGGCCCTCGACCCCGGCTGAGACCGACGGGACACGTGCCCGTGGTGGGTGACAGTGGTGCCCCAGGCAAGAGTCGAACTTGCGACCTTTCGCTTAGGAGGCGGCTGCTCTACCCACTTGGGCCCTCGTCAAGAACGAGATGCAAAGTCGCCCGAACTAATATCTGTAGGCTCCTGAACTGCGGTTTTGCTCGTTAGCACTGATCCTCGCTGGGCTTCGCCTGTCCGGCTGGCGGCTGCTGTATCCGGGTTCTTTCGGTGGTTCCGGGGGAATACGGGGGGAAGTTTGGAGCGATCGCGCGTCGTCCAGGTGGTGCCTCGTCAGGCTTGTCGCTTCAGAGTCCGGGGCTGTGGCGTTGACGGAGCAATGCGACGAACCGTGGTGGTCAAACCTCACATTGCGCCTGCGGTGGATCTGCGGATCGCCTAATCGGTTCGTGAGTTCGGTCGGCGGACAATCCACCGGAGAAGCCGGCCCAGGTTCGATCTGCGGCGAAATGTACCAGCGGCGAGTGCCCGAGCAACGCGCGCATACGCCGGCTCGCCGACAGAGCGTGAAGGCATGAGCTAACCGACCCGCGACAGTCACCAACGCTCCGAGGCACGCTTGTTGAACTGCTCTGTGTACGACTTGATGGCAGCGTCTGCTCGCTGCATGTCCCCACCGAACAGACCGGCCTGGATCGGTCCCCACGTAGCACCGTCTCGCTCCAACTCGTAGGCCCAGCCAGTGATGGGGCTGGAGTCGATGCGGTACATGTCGCTCGCCGCGCGGCCAAACCAGTAGCCCATACGCCAGCGTTGTCCCGACTCGGCAACCGGACGCGTCAGGAAACGGTCTTCTGCGACGATCCCGATGAAGACCTCGGCTCGCTCGAACTCCGTCGTCCAGGTGTGGTCATCTGGCATCTGGTCGGCGAACAGAGGCTGCAAGGTCTTGAACACCCAGTTGAACTCGGGGGTTGCCCCGGATCGCATGTGCTTGTCCTCGCCGAGTTCGGCGAGCACGTTGTCGATCGTTCGGCCCTGCGATGCTGCGTAGGCCAGCAGCGCGGCAACTCCATTTCCGTGCTGGAAGGCATGGAACGGATCTGTCAGCTCGAGCAAGGCAACGGGAGGGCCAGCAAACCGCGCGTGCCGGACTGCCGGGTCGACCGCGACCGCCTTGAAGTTGTCCCAACGCCTGTCGGAGACAGCGGCGATGGCAGCGGTCACTACTGCGAAGGTTGCGGGAAGCCGGCGTAGGTCAGTGAGCGCCTCATAGCCCGCCACGGCAGTGGTCGAGGCTTCGACCATGCGCCGCAGGCCGGTAATCCAAGGAGTCAGCAGGCTGGGGTCGCCCCAGCGGGCAGCGATCCGCAGCGACGCGCAGAACGGCGCCGCAAGCAACCAGGCCTGGTGCGCCTGCTTGGCGATGATCCCCGCTTGCTGGTTGCTCGTCCCGGCAATGGGACCGGCGCCAAACGCCTCATCTTTGAGCACGCCAACCACCCGGTTCGCTTCCTGCGTGATTAGCTCGTCGAGCTCGATGCGGCGACTCCCGTCAAGAAGCAGATCCTTTGTGAGGACGCGCATCATTTCCGGTCGGGTCGAATCGGTTGCTTCCGCAACTGCAGCCATGGTGGCTGCAGGACTCAGAGGTCTATCGCCCATAATCCGGTTAATAGTCGTCACGAGCGAGGCGGCAGCCGCCGGCTCGGTCGGGCCGTACAGGTCAACGTAGTTCAGATCAGCCAGGCCACGACCGCCCCCGAGATCCCATTCGGGAAGGGGCCCGTTGTCGAAGCGCACAGGGATTAGCCACTTGTGCCCCGGGGGCATCTGGCGGAACTCCTCGACGGCGAGGGTGAGCTCTTCGTTCATGTGAGTCTTGGTGCGCGATCGCGAGTCCTCGGAGAAGCAGGCGAGGAAGACCAGCGAACCGTCCCGGATCGCTTTCTTGATCTCCGCGCGCCAGTTGTCACCCGGCGCCAGATTCACGCGGTCGCGCCAAAACGGAATCTGCGCCGCGTCCAAGATCGCGCAGAGGCGGTCCACCTGCGTGTCGTTCTCGTGCACGTATGAGATGAAGACGTGCTTCTCAGTTCCTGGGGCCACGATCGGAGCGTAGATCGACGGACCGACAGCTGCCGCAGCGACGCGGCGCATCGCGCTCGTGCTCACGCGCGCGGCGTTCCCTTGCCTCGGCTTTTGCCCGTTGATCCAGCCCGTGACGAGGCCGCCAGAGACGGCCAAGATCCCGCCCAAGCCCGTGGTCAGCAAAGGTGAGGCCAGTCCTTGCGCCGTGGTGCCGCGAATCGACCACTCAGTCGCAATGACGCGCTGGCGCGGTCACGGCTGCTTGCCGAGTCGCCACAGGAAGCCTTCGACCAGGCGGTCGAGCGCTTCAGCGTCGCGCACGTCGGTGACATCAAAGTGGTCGACTTCGGCTATCCCGCAGTACCGGAACAGGCGGTCGCGCGACGTGTCGCTGGCACGCTTACCGACGTGGTGCGGACCGTCGACCTCGATGACCCCGACGCGGTTCTTGAAGCAGACTACGAAGTCGGGTTCCAGCGTGTTCCCGGTGATGCGTGCGGACGGGAGCGCCAAAATCGTCAGGGTCTCGGCTTCCGGTCGCCGATCCTGAGCGCGGCGTAGGGCTTCATAGACCTTGACTTCCTCGGCGCTTCGGAACGACATCCGGTCGGCGCGGAAGTCGGGGGGTTTCGGAGCCAGTGTTGCCTGGTTGCGAGGTCCCTCGCCTAGGCGCCGACTGGCCCGTTCTCGCCAGTCCGCCGGCACGGGTGGTGCGGTGAAGTTCATCTCGCGGACGTGGACGTGTTGAGCTTCGAAAGCCTCATTCAGGTGCGCCACGATCTCGCCAGCCATACGATGGTGGATGCTGTCAGTGACATGCGTCGGCCCTTCGACCCAGACGTCGCAGAGACTGACCGGTGCGGAATCGTCGAACGGCAGAGCGAAGAGCAGGTCGACGTGGTCGATGCGGACGATGCGGCAGTCCAGTAGAAGTGCCGCCGCTTCGGTGTGACCCCGGTCCATCAGTAGCTGGACGGTTTGACCCAGTTCTTGGTCATAGGAGGTCTCCGGCTCCGTTGGCTCGTCCGTCACGGGCACGCACCCTACGCCGCTGCTGGGCCGTGGGCGCGGATCGCGCGGTACCCGCCCGCCCGCCCGCCGACGACGCGCGTGGGGGCAGCTGCACGTGGGGGCCCTACGACTCGTCCTCCCCGCCGTTGTGCCAGCTAACTTCACCCATGTACTCCGCGATTGCCGCGTCGTCGTACTCAACCGGCAGCAGTTCCGGATCCAGGACGTCAGGCCCCTCGCCCAGAGGTTCGGAAAGCTCCACCAGCGCCAAGAGCCACTTCCGTGCAGCGACCAGCATGGCCGGATCCTCAGTCCATAGGCCCATCTCGAGACTCGACCGAGAGCTCTCCGTGAAGTTCGCAGAGGTACTTGGTGAGCGGTGAATGAGACGGTCACGATCAGCGCACTGCCCTGAGTGCAGGCGGCGTGTGCTCGATGGCGACGCTCGCGCAGAGCATCACCGCTTGATCGCTCGTACAGCCGACGAACTGGCAGCCGACGGGGTTATCCATGGCGTTTCGTGATGCATCATCGGCGTACAGTCACCTCACAGGAAACGCACAACGTAGGTCCGCAGGCTGTTCCCATGACGACCACGAGCCGCCCCCAGTCCTCCTTCCGCAAGCGCACGTCCGCGATCGCCGGTTTCGCGTTGGTCAGCGTGCTGTCGCTGGCTGCGTGTGGCGCAACCACCTCGACCGACACCAGCACCTCGACCAGCAGCGCAGCCAGCTCGACGTCCGCCTCGGCGTCGAGCGGGTCCGTCTCGTCGGTGACGACCTCCAGCGACAGCGCCGACGCGACGACCACCGCCGACACGATCGATGACACGGCCGCTGCTGCCGAGGCGTTCCTTGCCACGCTGACCGACGAGCAGCGCGAGACCGTGCTCTACCCGTACGACGACGAGACGAAGACCACGTCGTGGTCGAACTTCCCCGTCACCTTCGTCGAGCGTGCCGGCCTGAACCTGGCCGACCTGACCGAGGAGCAGCAGGCAGCCGCGCTCGAGGTGCTCGAGGCGCTGCTGAGCGACGAGGCCTACGAGACCGTCACCGGCATCATGAACGGCGACGTCTACCTCCACGAGAACAGCAGCTCGACCGAGGAGTCACTGGGCCAGTACTACATTGCGTTCTTCGGTGACCCGTCCGACACGGACGCGTGGGAGGTGCAGTTCGGCGGGCACCACCTCGGCATCAACGCCACGATGGACGGCACGGAGGACGCCATCACGTTCGCGCCGACCCACCTCGGCGTGCAGCCGGCCGTCTACACGGACGCCGACGGCAACGAGGTGCAGCCGTTCGACGGGATCTACACGGACGCGTTCGCCTTCTTCGACAGCCTCACCGCGGAGCAGCAGGCCACCCTCACCTCGGGCGACGTCACGATGTGCGCGCCCGGCGACACATGTGACTTCACCACCGGCGATGGCCTGACCGGCGCGGACCTGACCGATAAGCAGAAGGATCTCCTGCTCGACCTGGTCGCCAACTGGGCCGGGATGGCCGACGAGCAGACCACCGAGACAGAGCTCGCTGAGATCGAGGCCACCCTCGACGACACGGTGATCGCCTGGTCGGGCGAGACGTCGTACGACATGAGCACCGGCGACGGCATCAACTTCTCGATCTCGGGTCCGAACGTCTACGTCGCCTTCCAGGCGCAGCAGGGCTCGGCGGGTGCCGACGTCGAGGGCGTCACCACCTCCGGGTGGGGCCACGTCCACACCATCTACCGCGACCCCACCAACGACTACGCGGGCAGCGCGACTCAGCAGGCCGCCACCGGCATGGCCGGTGGGATGGCCGGTGGTCCGGGTGACGGTGGTACGCCGCCGGGTGAGGCACCGTCGAGCAACGAATGAGGTCACGGGAGAGCGAACGTCTGTTTCTTGGCGCATCGGCCATGCGCGTTGGGGAGTGACCCAACCTCGTCGGAGCGCCGACGAGGTCCACCGCATCCCCACTTGCACGAGCGACTTTCGGGTCCACTCCCGACCTGTGGGACCCACCCGGTCGGCGAGCCGTTGAATTGCGCGTGACCTCAAACAGAATGCACCCGGCGTGCGCCCTATATGAGTGTCGTCGCCCGCGGGTCAGGCGCCATTGGTGCTTGCCTCCGGCGGTTCAAGGCCGGGTCTCTTCCACTCGAGCTGCTATATGCGGGCTGACGTACTCGCCAGCCCCGCACCTGACCACGTTCGAATTGTGCTCAGGTGACGCGATGGTGCCGCCGAAGACGCAGGTGACGTCCATGAATGACGAAACGGGGCCGGTGGAGAGTTCTCCACCGGCCCCGCCACGTCAAACGCTCGTGACTACTTCCTCACCTTCTTGGACGCAGTTCGAGCTGTGCCAGAGGCGTAGCCGGGGCTGGAGGCAGTTACCACTGCCCGGATTCGCTTGCCGGCGTCCACCTTCCGCAGCTTGTACCTCATGCCGTGAGCGGACCGGATCACCTTGCCGTTGCGGAGCCACTTGTAGGTGTATGTCCGAACGGGGGTGGAGGGTGCCCAGGTGCCATTGCGGACGGTCAGCTTGCGACCTACCTTTGCGATGCCCTTGAGGGTGGGCGCCTTGCTTGCCGTGAGGGCCACCAAGGGTGCCGGGGTACCGGTCGGCGGGTTGGTGACCACAGGAGGCAGGTCGACCTGGACGAGCCGGTAAGGGGACACAACGACAGGGCCAACCAGACCGTTCTCCTGGAGCAGGCCGCGGTTGCGAACGGCCCCATCCAGCGAGTAGAGCCTGTTGTTTAGCGTCGTCGCGACCCGAACCGCCAGCGTGTTGTCACCTGCGTGGAGGTACGGGCTGATGTCGAACAGCCCGGATACCTGGTTCGCCGGCACGTTGGTGCCGTTGACAGCCAAGCGGAACGAGTCGGTGACCTGACCCAGATCGAGGCTGGCACCATGCGTCGCAACGTTCCAGTTCGCCGGCAGCGTGACGGTCGTCTTGTACGTGCCCACACCTGAGGCGTCAGCAATCGCCGGCACCTCGCCCCACGGCTTCAAGCCATCGAGCGTCACAGACACAACCGGCTTCTTGGTCTCCGAGCCAGCCGGTCCGGTGGTGCCGTACGCCGCCTGCGGCTGCCAGTCCTCAACGTCCAGACTCCACGCCGAGTTCGTCAGGTTGATCGCGGCCGGAACGTTGGTGACCTCCGTCGTGACCAGCTTGTTCGGGCCGCCGTCCACCGCGGTGGTGTAGGTGCCGTCAGCTCCAGCCTTGATGAACACCTTGCCGCCAGCAGTCGTAACTCCGCGCGCGTTGGTGCTCGTAACGTGAGCCGCCGGTGCAGACACGCCGAAGTGGGCCGGGTTCGTGGTCAGCGCGATGACCGTGGTGTCGTCGCGAGCGAGCTCCACGGGAACGGCTACCCGGTCGCCGTTGCGGGTGTAGTCGGCGATCGGCGTGATCTCACCCGACCAGGTGTCGAGCTTGATCGGCACACCCGCGCCCTCGAGGGTCACGGTGGTGTCAACATCGCGACCCGTAGCCATGCAGGGGTTCAGGATCGAACCGGTCGTGTGGCAGACCTCAGGGTCTTCGTACAGGTTGCTCGGGTTCTGGCCGTAGACGGAGTTGTTACCGACATAGGCGTCGAGCCCCTGGTTGTAGAGCCAGTAGTAGTTCGTCCCGGTGGAGACGTCGCGGCGACGCACGCTCATGATGCTGCTGGGCGTGGTGTTCTCCGCCGCCGGCTTGAGCCCAAGGTTGGCGAGCTTGCCGGGCACGGCCGCTTCCGAAGGCACGTGGTAGAAATTCGGATTGGCCCGAAGCTGCGTCAGCACGGCCGTCAGGTCAGCGTCGGTGCTGGCCGGGAAACTGCCCGTGTTGGTCGGGTTGCCGACGAAGATGACCGGAAGCCCGGCCTGGGCGTAGGACAGCATCTTCTGCGCCGCCTTGACGCTCAGCGTGCTGCGCGCGCTGTTGGTCGTCGGCAGCAGGAACTGGTCGAAGATGATTGCCTGGTACGCCGGGCCGTTGGCCGCCAGGCGACCGTTGGTGACGGTCGCGTTCGGGAGGTCCATCAGGGCCTCATCCGTGTAGTCCCACGTCCATCCGGCGCGCTGCAGGCTGGTGTCCTGCCAGTGCTTGTTGGACGGGTCGGTCGTCTGGAACGCCGCCGGCGACGAGTAGTTTCGCATGTAGACCGCGAGGTCCATCTTCGCCGTGCCTTGGGTCAGTACGGTCGTCGTACGAGCGAAGTGGTCGTTCACTGCAGCGGCGTCGGTGTAGTAGGGGTTCTGGCTGTTGTACGCGTTAGAGAAGCTGACCTTGCCGTCACCACCGTTGAACGACGGGCCAGGCCAGCTGCTCGTGGACGTCGCGGTCGACGGACGGGTGTGGTAGACGAAACGAGTCACGCCGGCGGAGAACTCGTGGTTCATCCGGACGATCATGTCCTCGGTGGTCTCCGCCCAGCTTTGGCTCAGGACGGCGCAGCACTCGGTGCTGTACCACGTATTGCCCGTCATGTGGTTGGCCGAGGCCATCGGACGGTAGAGGTCAGTCTGGTCGCTACCGGTAAGCGACTCGTACTCAGAGCGGTCAAGGACCGCGGAGGTCTGGAGCTCGTCACCAATCGAGGTGGCCGGGCCGTCCTCCTGCTGGAGTCGCAGCTTCATGTTGTACGTGTGCGCCCAGTTCTGGAACGGCACGATGCGGTTCTGGGTGAACAGGTCGCTACGGATCTTGTTGAAGTCCGAGCGGATGCGCGGAGACGAACCATCGCTGAACGTGTAGGTCGTCGTGAGGTTCGTCTGCATTGTGGTGTCCGTCAGGGCGGCCAACACTGGGACGATGTCGTAGCCGGCACGGGTCTGGAACTCCGTGCGCATGTTGGTTGACCACAGCTCCTCAGGCGCGCCCCAGGGGTCGCTGGCGTGAGAGTCGACGAAGAAGTCACCGCCGTTGGCCTTGACCAGATCACCGAGACCGCCCGCGAAGTAGGCGTCGTAGGCGTCGGTGACCAGTTTGGTGCCCTGTGTGCTCAGCGTCTCCGGCGTGGTGCCGAAGGGCACGGCGCGGTACACGGTGACGAGCCAGCTGGCGCCTGCTGGGGAAGCAGGTGCGGTCCAGTTCAGGTGGCCTGAGGTGCTGCCGCCGTTGTACCCGCTCGTGTTGGTTCCGGTGAGCGTGCTGGTGAGGTCGATCGCGGAGTCGCGTACTAGTGATACCTGAAGCGACTGTCCAGAGTTCAGGTTGGGACAACCTGCGACGTTGCATCGGTAGGCGACGACGGCGACCACGGTGCCGGTAGCGGTGCCAGGGAGGTCGGCGTCGATGGATCCACCGGCAGCAACTGGGTCGAAGCGACTGAAGTTGAGGGTTCGGCGAGCGAGATCGTTGGTGTTTGCGAAGGCAGCTCCGCCGGGAAGCGCGCTCGCGACCTTGAGGCTCACGGTGATTCCGAGCTCTTCGGCCTTGTTGTAGATCAGCGTGAGCTGCGCCTTCGTAGGCACGCCCCCTTGACCGATCTCAACGCCACCGATGTTGTGAGCAGCCATGTCCTCAAGGTCGGCGATCAGTGACGCGTCCGTGGTGGCGGCGTCGGCCGGCTTGAAGTTCCATCGGACCCAGGGCTTCTCCGTGTCCGCCGGGTCGGCGAAGGACGAGGTCGTCAGCGGGGTGACGGGGTTGAGGCTGGCAAAGGCTGCAGTGCTGGGCGGGTCTCCATCAGGCGTGGCAGTCGCAGGAAGAGCGACTGTCGTACCACCAGTGATAGCGAGAATGCTCACCGCGAGAGCGCCGCTGAGCACAGCGCCACCGAAACGGCGTCCATTCCATGTTGCTGTCCGCCCAACGGCGGAGTCGCCGGTGGTTTGTCGCAGTGTGGGCACGAGGGCCTCCCTGTCTGAATCGATTCATGCAGAACAGGGGAAGAGTCTGTTGTGCGATGTGACGAGCGCAACACCTGCCCGCAAGATCGCAACGGTTGTTCGATATACCGATCTATCGCTCGGAGTGATAGCCCAGACGACCAGTGCACCGATCGTCTGGCGCCGACTTCGGTGATGAGCGCCCTGCTGGTCGCCCTCTCCGCCTGCTAATCGTGCCGGTGCGGAGTCGGCGGGCCTTAGACCTTCATGCACTCGAGGATCTGCGCGCGAAGCCAGGTGTGCGCCGGATCGTGCTCGAGATTGCTGTCCCACCAGAATGTGAGGTTGAGCGGAAGCATCTCCCAGGGCAGCTCCAAGAGGCGAACACCTGCGGCGTCGGCCAGCTTGGTGCCGAGATCGTGTTGCACGATGCCGACTAGGTCAGTACCTGCTACCAGGAACGGGACGGCGCCGAAGCTTTCAGTTGTGGCGGCCACCTTCAGATCGATCCCGTGGGCGAGTAGCCGCTTCCGCCACGGGACGTCCCGATCTCGAGCGACTGTAGGCAACACCCATCGGTGGTTAGCTACATCGCCAATATCCAAGCTGTCCGGCAGAGCGTCATTGGTCCTGGCTCCGACCCCCACCCACCGATCTGTCCGAAGACCTGTCGATGGTGTGTTAGCAAGTGAATCCCGAGGTCCGAACCACCCGTCGACCGCTCGTAGCCAGTCGGGAGTTGTACTGCGGATCTCTGACCCCCGAAAGCTAATTCGTACGCCGGGAGCGAGCTCGCCGACGCGGCTAAGTAGAGCCGCGCCCACCAATGTCTGTCCGTATTCGCTCGAGATGATAGTGAACTCGCGGCGGCTGTCCTCCGGCACGAATGCGCGTGTACTCGCTAACAGGCTCGAGGCGGTATCAACCACCACTCGCACCTGCGGGGCCAAGCGCTGCGCTGTGGAGGTCAGTTCGTACGAGGTGCCACGACGCACGAGCAGCTCGTCATTGAAGTGGCGTCGCAAGCGGGCCAAGGAGCCGCTTGCCGCAGATTGACTGACTCCGAGCCGCCGTGCAGCCCTGCTCACGTTTCTCTCCTGCAGCAGGGCGTCAAGGGCGGGGACCAGGTTCCAGTCAAGCCGCTTCAGATCGGTCACAAGTCATCACCTAACAGATAGTGAGGTATGTCGTAGTACGTGACGCGAGTCCCGAGTTGGTGTTGCGGTGGTCACATCCGGACCTCATGATCGCCTATGCCGAAGCATGAAACGTTACAAGAACGGAATTGCGATGAATCTGTACTCGACACGCACGTCGTTGGTCGCGGCGGCAGCCGCGCTAGCGCTCATGCTGAGCGCCTGCGGCGGAGACACCGACAACAGCTCAACGGGCGGCGACGGCGGCTCGAGCAGCAGCGGCGGCGGTGACCTGTCCATCACGATGCTCCCGAAGAACCTCGGCAACGCCTACTTCGACACCAGCACCGACGGTGCGGAGAAGGCGGCGGACGAGCTCGGCGCGGACTTCGAGGAGGTCGGCCCGGAGACCGGCAGCCCCGACGCGCAGGTGTCCTACATCAACACCGTCGCGCAGCAGGGCAAGGACGCGCTGATCATCTCGGCCAACGACCCCGACGCCCTGTGCGACGCGATCGACGAGGCCCGCAGCGCGGACGTCAAGGTGGTCACCTTCGACGCCGACACCAACCCGGACTGCCGCGACCTGTTCATCAACCAGGCCACCGCCGAGGGCATCGCGTCCAAGCAGCTCGAGCTGATCGCCGACGAGATCGGTGGCGAGGGCGAGATCGCGATCCTGTCCGCCTCGGCCAACGCGACCAACCAGAACGCGTGGATCGACATGATGGAGAAGGAGCTCGCGGACAACCCCGACTACGCCAACATCAAGCTCGTCGACACGGTCTACGGCGACGACGAGGACCAGAAGTCCTTCGACCAGACCGAGGCGCTGCTGCAGAACCACCCCGACCTCAAGGGCATCATCAGCCCGACCACGGTCGGCATCGCCGCTGCGGCGCGCTACCTGTCGGACTCGGAGTACAAGGGCAAGGTCGCGCTGACCGGCCTCGGCACCCCGAACCAGATGCGTGAGTTCGTCGAGGACGGCACGGTCGCCTCGTTCGCGCTCTGGAACCCGGGCGACCTGGGCTACCTCGCGACGTACGCCGCTGCCGCGCTGGTGGACGGCACCATCTCCGGCGAGGAGGGCGACTCGTTCGAGGCCGGCGAGCTCGGTGAGTTCGAGGTCGGCGCCGACGGCACCGTCCTGCTGGGCGAGCCGTTCACCTTCAACAAGGACAACATCGACGACTTCGACTTCTGAGATGAGTGCGTGGCCCGGATCCGATCCATGGGATAGCGATCGGATCCGGGCGTCGCGCCGAGCACTCAGTTGCGGAGTTGCAGGAGCAGAGTTCATGAGTGAGGACGGCATGAGCGAGTCGGATGTCGCGCTGTTGAGACTCGTGGCCGCTGGGCGTACCACGCGACAGGTCGCAGACAGTGTCGGTGAACCGCGCAGCAAGGTGCTGCTGCAACTACGCGCAATTCGAGAGCAACTCTCAGCTCGTAACAACGTCCATGCTGTCGTCATAGCCGTCCGGCGCGGCATCATCTGATCGTGGTTGCACTGCGCGAGATCGATGCCGCTACACGTCGGCTGGCAGTTGTCGCAGGCATGGCGTCCTACCTAGATGCAGCTGCCTTGGTCGCGTCTGGTCTGGCTGTTGGAGGCTTCTACGCGCCTGCTTTCGAACTCAGTCCTTTGGCCGTAGGCTTACTCCTCGGGCTGCAGACGGTGGCATTCGCAACAGGTGCAGTGTTGGGCGGCCATATTGGCGACCGTGCGGGTCGACGTCGCGTACTGATCGCCTCTCTGGCTCTATACGTCTTGGGCATCGGCATCCTGGCCGCCGCTACTGGAGTGGTCTCGCTGGCAGTCGGACTCACGATCTCCGGTCTGGCCATCGGCGGTGACCTACCGGTATCTCTCGCGATCATCGGGGAGGAGGCTCCGGAAGGTGCCAAGGGAAGGTTGATTGCTTTCTCTCAGGTGCTGTGGATCGCGGGTATCGGGACGATGGGTGCGCTTGGTGTCATAGCGTCGGGCCATGGCGTGACAGCAGGACGGACTCTCTACGCCTTCCTGTTCGTCGTTGGTTCTGTGGTGCTTGCCATGCGCCTGCGCCTTCGGGAGTCGCGGGATTGGATCGCAGCTGACGCCAAGCGGGCGTCTCGCATCGAAGGCGGGCGCTCCGATGGTCCGCTTGGGCATATCTCGACGTCTGTTTGGATGACTGCCGCCGTGCTCGGTATCTACTACGCGTTGTGGAATCTTGGCGCCAACACATTGGGGCAGTTCCGTCCCTACTTATGGATCAACGTCTTCGGCGGTGACCCGCGGGGGATCTCTTGGCTGATCTTGGCCGTGCTTCCTATAGGCCTTGCTGGAACCATGCTCTTCACTCTCGTGGTCGACGGTCCCGCGCAGCGCCGGTGGTTCATCTGTGGCTCACTCATCTCGATTGCCGGCTGGCTCTTGGTCAGCCTTAGGCTGGAGCAGTCGTCGTTCGTTTCGCTCTGCGTGATGTTCTCCGTGGGAGCCTCGACGTCTGGGGAGGTTGTCTTTAAGGTGTGGGTCCAGCGGCACGTACCTGTGCTAGCAAGGGCTCGTGTACAGGGCGCGACCGTTGCAGTCGCTAGGTTGCTCGCAGCTGGGGCCGCCGTAGTGACCCCTTTGATCGCGACCTGGAATGTGCAGTTCCTCTTCAGCAGCCTCGCGATCGCCAACATCGCGGCGCTTGCAGTGGCGCTTTTCGGTGTTCGGCGTTTCCGTGGCCCCGCCCCGATCGGAGCGATAGACGACGATCGCGCCGCTCCGAACTGAACGACGGTCTCGCCGCGCCCGAGCCAGTCGTTCTGGCGAGAGGGGACCTGGCTTCACGGGCACTGGTGAGCAGGATGGTGAGCAAGCTCATCGAGAACCCTCGCTGAGCAGGCCATCGAGGACCCTCGCTGCCCTCAATCTGCCCTCACCAGAACCGATAACGACGGCAATTGACAGTGATTACGAATAACGTATGCGGCGGAGTTTGTGCGGTTCAGAGGCAATCTTCGACCGATTACTGCAACTGATCGAAACACCCAGAACCCTTCGACCAGCACGTCCGCGACGTCGACCAGTCGCCGCACGGTCTCGAGATCGTGATCCTGCTTGAGGTCGGCCGCGAACGAGCGGCGGTTCCGCAACAGGTGGTCGACCCCGCCGCCCACCACGTCGAGCCCGGGCACGGGCCGTTCGATGCGTACGACGTCTGCGCCCAGGTCGCCGAGCACCATGCACGTGTGCGGCACGGGGCCAATCCCCGCGAGCTCGACGACCCTCAGGCCCGCCAGCGGGCCGGCGGGCGGTGTGTCCCACGTGCCGTCGCCGGGGAGCCGTGAGCGACTCATGCGGGAGGGGAGGAGGCGGAGAAGGAGGGGAAGGCGGGGGGCCCCGTGCAGCGAACGCACTGACTCCCTCGATGCCGTCCGGACCGGCTGCGCAGGAGCGGATGGCGAGCGACTCGTCGCGGAGCGCGGTCTCGAGCGAGGGAAGTGCCACGTTGCGGAAGAGGCGCTTCGTGGCCACCTGTGCGGTGCGGGAACCGGACACCAGCACCTGGACCACGCGGTCGGTCGCCGCGTCGAGCTCGGCATCGGGGTGGACCTCCGCGACCAGTCCGACGGCGTGGGCGTCGTGCGCACTCACCATCGGATTCGTGAGGGCAAGGTGCAGGGCACGATGCAGGCCGATCGATGCAGTCAGCAGGCTGCTGCGCCGTCCGGGGAAAGTCCCAGCCTGGTGTACGCCAGGGTGAACCTGGCCGACGCGCCGGCGAGCACGAGGTCACCGGCGGCTGCGAGCGCGACCCCGGCGCCCGCGGCGGTTCCCTGCACGACCGTCACCACGACTGCGTTCATCCGGTGCAGCTCGCTGATGGTCCGGTGCAGTGCCTCGGCGAGGTTCTCCACCGTGTGGTCGACATCCTCCGCGTCGTGGAAGGCGCGGACGTCCCCACCGACGCAGAAGGCGTGGCCCGCGCCTCGAAGGACGAGGACCCCGACATCGTCCATGCGCGCTCGTCGTACGGCGGTGTGGAGCTCATCCACGACGACCGCGTCCAGCGCGTTGCCGCGGTCGGGGTCCGACAGGGTGATGTGGGCGGCGCCGCCGCGTAGCTCGTACAGCACCCGGATCACGAGGGTGTCCCCAAAGGATCGAGGAACAGGTCGGGCCGCAGCGCGCCGGAGCCGGGCACCGCCCGATAGTCGCCGAGGTCGGTGACGCCTTCCTCGACCAGCACGTCCTCGTCGATGAAGAAGTTGCCGGTGCAGTTCCGCGGGTCGCGGACCAGCACGGCGTGCGCAGCGTCGGACACGATCTCCGGCGTCCGTGCCTCGCGCAAGGCCTCCTCGCCGCCGAGCAGGTATGGCGTGTCGAACACGACGGGCGTGAACGTCAGACCTTGAAGTTGGACGCAACCCTTGTCGCCTCAGCAGCGTGACCCATCAACGGACATGGGTCGCTCGTCGCGCCAAGTGCTGGTGCCGGCGACTCTTCGTGAACTGAGCCCACACCAGCTGAGGCAACGCCGGGCCGCCAGATCCCGGGGGAATACGGGGGGAAGTTGTGCGAAGGGAACGTCAGATCGTCTTGCCGACCTGTACCTACACATGGGTTGCGCCGCACGTTGATTGGTTGGCCGATCGAATAAGTGCAGGTCAGGCCGAGGGTTCACGTTGAGACTGGTCGGTCCCGTCTCGGTGCCCCAGGCAAGAGTCGAACTTGCGACCTTTCGCTTAGGAGGCGGCTGCTCTATCCACTGAGCTACTGGGGCGTGGCGGGCAGCATCCTGCCACGACGCCGTACATCGGCCGCATGCGCGCCCGCTGGACGGCCGGGTGACACCCGGTGATCCGGGGCGCCGCAGGAAGGCGAAATCTTGCACGCGTGAAGTAGGTTCAGGCCCGTCAGCCCCTGTCCGCCCTGTCGAAGGT
The DNA here is from genome assembly GCF_021648885.1 of Nocardioides potassii. Classification (GTDB taxonomy): domain Bacteria; phylum Actinomycetota; class Actinomycetes; order Propionibacteriales; family Nocardioidaceae; genus Nocardioides; species Nocardioides potassii. The sequence continues at coordinate 83,759 of NZ_JAKJHZ010000003.1, forward strand.
GAGCCCCGTGTCGGATGAGTCGCGCCCGGAGGCGCCGTCGGACGCACCTCCCGGGCCGTCCTCGACGGCTCACCCAACCGCTCCCTCAACCGCTCCATCGGACGGGCCGAAGCGCCGGGGCAAGGTCGCCCGCAAGCACACCGTCGGACGCGTCGTCCTCATCAGTGCGCTCACCCTCGCACTCGTCACCGCGCTGAGCGTCGTCTACTTCGTGCGCCACCTCAACGGCAACATCGAGGGGGTCTCGATCGGCGACGTCCTGAGCGAGGAGGACCGCCCGCAGGAGGTCTACAAGGGCAACGGCGAGCCGCTCGACATCCTCGTCATGGGCTCGGACTCGCGCGACTGCGAGGGGTGCGACATCGACCAGGAGGGCGGCGGTGGCTCCGACACCTCCATCCTCGTGCACATCTCCGCCGACCGCAGCCGGGCGTACGCCGTCTCCATCCCGCGCGACTCGATCGTCGACCGCCCGGACAACGACGCCTGCACGACCGGCGGCACCGACGTCATGTGGAACGCCGCCTACGACAACGGCGGCCCGCTCTGCACGATGTCGCAGCTCGAGCAGATGACCGGCATCCGCGTCGAGCACTTCGTCGTCGTCGACTTCGGCAGCTTCGGCAAGATGGTCGACGCCGTCGGCGGCGTGCCCGTCTGCGTGCCCGAGGACATCGTCGACCGCAAGCACCAGATCTTCGTGCCGAAGGGCAACCCGTCCCTCCTCACCGGCGACGAGGCGCTCGACTACGTCCGGGCGCGCTACGTCGGGGAGCTGATCCAGCAGAACGACATCTCGCGCATCCGCCGCCAGCAGGAGTTCATCGGCGCGCTGGTGCGTGAGGTGAAGTCGGCCGGCACCCTGACCCGACCCGACAAGGTCGTGAAGTTCCTCAACGCCGCCACCAACGCGCTGACCACCGACGACGAGTTCGCCGACGTCACCAAGATCGCGCGGGTCGCGCTCCAGCTGCAGAACATCGGCCTCGACAAGGTCCAGTTCATCACCCTGCCGACCGAGTACTACCCGCGTGACAGCGAGTTCTTCGGCCGCGTCCGCTGGACCGACCAGGCCACCGAGATCTGGAAGCTCCTCACCGAGGACAAGGTGCTGCCCAAGAGCCTGATCGGCGACACCTCGGTCAGCGCCGAGGGGCCGCCCGGATCGACGGAGACGCCGACGGCCGGCGAGAGCGGGACCGGTACGCCGTCCGGCACGCCGTCCAGCACGCCGTCGGAGACGACGAGCGAGACGCCCTCGACGCCGACCGAGACCGCGTCCGAGTCGCCGTCGCCCGCGACGCCGTCGGAGACGACCGCGCCCGAGGAGGACCCGGTCCCCGGAGTCTGCTCGTGACCACCTCCGACGACGCCGACCACCAGTCGTCCGACCAGCGGGACGCCGAGCGCGAGCGACGCCGTCGCCTGGCCGCGGCCTTCGGCGACGCCGTACCCGACCAGACCAGCGACGACGTCGACCCCCGCGAGGACCGCTCCGGCAAGGGCGACGACTGGTACCGCGAGCAGGTCCCCCCGCACCACGGCTGATGGTCCCCGTCAGTTGGGTCGTTCGCGACCGGCCCGCACGACCCACGTGATGGGGACTACCTCGCAGACGGACGAACGGCCCGCCCCGGAGGGCGAGCCGTTCGTACCAGTGCGTGGCGTCGTACGACGTTCAGACGGCGCCGCCGCGGGTCTTGAGCAGGTCGCGGATCTCCTCGAGTAGGGCCACGTCGGCCGGGGTCCCCTTGTCCTCGGTCGGGAAGAAGCGCTCCTTGGCCTTCGTGTAGGGCGTGACGACGAAGAAGTAGACGACAGCCGCGAGGATGAGGAAGGCGACGGCCGCCGTCAGGAACTGGCCGACGGCGATGTCGCCGGGTGCCCATGAGTCGAAGTTGGGCTGCGAGCCACCGGTGATCTTCGCGACGAACGACAGCAACATCGCGGTGAACGCCGTGACGACCGCGGCGAACGAGGTGCCGATGATCACCGCGACGGCCAGCTCGACGAGGTTGCCGCGAAGGATGAAGTTCTTGAATCCAGTCATGCTGTCTCCCCGGTGTCAGGCCCCAAGAGGCCACGGATCAGTGAACGCCCGCCACGCTAGCGGCTCCACGACACCGTCAGGAACTGTCCCAGTGCGGCACCGGCGATGGCCACCGCCTCGCTCGCCGAGGCTCCGATGACGACGAGCGCGCCACCCGCGCCACCGGCGGGACCGTCCGGGAGCCCGGTCGGGGTGGCGAGGACCGTGACGTCGCGCGCGACCACCTCGGTGTCGCCGGTGCCGGGATCGGTCGCGAGGAGGTCCACCTCGTCGCCGGCGCGCAACAGCGTGGCCATCCCGGCGTCGGGCAGCCGCACGGGCAGCACCGTCTCGCCCGGCACCGCGTCGGCGAGGCCCGGACCGACGAGGCGTACGTCGGTCAGCACCTCGCCGCTGCGCACCGGAGCCGCCAGCACGCGTCCCGCGACGGCGCCCTCTGCCGCGGGCGGCGCGAGCTCGGCCGGGAAGTCGCGCGAGGCCACGTCGCGCTCGTCGAGGACCGTCCCCGACGGGAGGTCACGGGCCGCGACCAGCACAGCGACGGTGTGGGGCGGGGGTGGCGCGACCGCCCGCACCCCGGCGAGGACGGCCCCCGCCGTCAGCACCGCAGCGATCAGACGACGACGGCGCCGCAGCTGGTGGCGTACGGCGCGGATCCGGCGGCGCGCCGGCGGGAGGCCCGGGAACATCCCCCGACGCTAGGCCGGTCCGGCGTCGCTCGCTCGGCCTCTCCACAGGGTCGTGGTTTCGAGGCTCGCTGCGCTCGCACCACAACCACCGAGTGATTCGCCGGTCGAGGTGCGAGGAGCCCCAGCGACGAGCCTCGAGACCTGCGACTCAGTCGGACGAGGAGGACGACGAGGACGACGAGGACGACGAGGACGACGAGGACGACGAGGACGACGAGGACGACGCCGTCGAGGAGGAGGTCGTGCTGGTGCTGGAGGAGGAGTCCGAGGAGGACTTCGTCGAGGACGCCGGCTCGGAGGAGGAGGTGCTCGAGCGGCTGTCGGTGCGGTAGAAGCCGGAGCCCTTGAAGACCACGCCGACCGCGTTGAAGAGCTTGCGGAGCTTGCCGTCGCACACGGGGCAGACGGTGAGGGCGTCCTCGCTGAAGCTCTGGAACTGCTCGAAGGAGTGGCCGCACTCGGTGCAGGCGTACTGGTAGGTGGGCATCGCAGGATCCTCGGGAGTCGTGAAGGTGGTGCTGGTGACGACCGGTGGGCGGGCCCGCGCGACGCGCTGGCACTCGGGCCTCTCGACTGCCAATGGTACGGCACAATGGGTGGCGCGATGAGCGACCAGGCAGCCACCCCCTCACCCAGCCCCGCCGCCGCGCCGGACGACGGGCCGCGCGCCAGCTGGTGGCAGACGTTCCGGCGGCTGCCGCGAGCCGTGCGGTGGACCGCGTGGACGGCCGTCGGTCTCGTGCTGGTGCTGATCGTCGTCGTGGCCGCCGCGGTGGTCGTCGTACGGCGTCCGCTGCCGCAGACCGACGGCAAGGCGACCCTCGCCGGCCTGACCGCGTCGGTCGACGTGCTGCGCGACGACCACGGCATTCCTCAGATCTACGCCGACGACGACGCGGACCTGATGCGGGCCCAGGGCTACGTGCACGCCTCCGAGCGGTTCTTCGAGATGGACTTTAGGCGCCACGTCACGGCGGGCCGGCTCTCCGAGCTGTTCGGGCCCGACACCCTGGAGACCGACAAGTTCATCCGGACGATGGACTGGCGCGGCGTCGCCGAGCAGGAGTGGGCGCTGCTGCAGCCGGCCACCCGCGATGCGCTGACGGCGTACGCCGAGGGGGTCAACGCCTACCTCGACGAGCGCTCGGGGTCTCAGCTGGCGACCGAGTACGCCGTGCTCGGGCTGTCCGGGCTCGACTACACGCCCGAGGACTGGGACCCGGTCGACTCACTGGCCTGGCTCAAGGCGATGGCGTGGGACCTGCGCGGCAACATGGACGCCGAGGTCGACCGCGTGCAGCTGTCCGTGGACCACACGCCCGAGGAGATCGCGTCGCTGTGGCCCGAGTACCCCTACGACGCGCACCCGCCGATCGTCTCCGGCGGCGGCGTGGTCGACGGGGTCTTCGAGCAGAACGCCACGGCCAACGGCACCCGCAACCCCCGCCGGCCGGCGTACCCGCCCGCCGTGGTCAAGGCGCTCGAGCGCGTGCAGGACACCGTCGACGCGATGCCCGACCTGCTCGGGTCCGGACGTGGCCTGGGCAGCAACTCGTGGGTCGTCGACGGCGAGCACAGCTCGACCGGCATGCCCCTGCTGGCCAACGACCCGCACCTCGGCATCAGCCAGCCGGGCATCTGGATGCAGATGGGCCTGCACTGCCGCGAGATCACCCCTGACTGCACCCTCGACACGAGCGGGTTCACCTTCTCCGGGGTGCCGGGCGTGATCATCGGGCACAACGCCGACATCGCCTGGGGATTCACCAACCTCGGGCCCGACGTCACCGACCTCTTCCTCGAGCAGACCGAGGGCGACGACCGCTACGTCCGCGACGGCCAGCCCGAGCCGATCGACGTGCGCACCGAGACGATCAAGGTGCGCGGCGAGGACGACGTCGAGCTGCGCGTGCGCAAGACCGTGCACGGACCGCTGATCAGTGACGTGTCGTCGCAGTTCGCAACGGTGGGGGCCAACGCGCCGACCGACGAGCCCGGCGAGCGCGGGAGCGGGTACGCCGTCGCGCTGGCGTGGACGGCCCTCGACCCGGCGCCCACGGCAGACGCGATCCTGGGGCTCAACCGGGCCTCGAACTGGGACGAGTTCCGGGAGGCGGCGTCGGAGTTCGCGGTGCCCGCGCAGAACCTCGTCTACGCCGACCGCGAGGGGCACATCGGCTACCAGTCACCCGGCCGGATCCCGATCCGGCGGGCGGGCAACGACGGCACGATGCCGGTCGAGGGCTGGATCAGCGCGAACGACTGGTCGGGCGACTACGTCCCCTTCGACGGCCTGCCCAGCGTGCTCGACCCGGAGGAGGGCTTCATCGCCACCGCCAACCAGGCGGTCATCGGCGAGGACTACCCCTACCTGTTGACGATGGACTGGGACTACGGCTACCGCTCGACGCGGATCCGCGACGCGCTGCTCGCCGAGGGCGAGCTGTCGGTGCAGGAGATGGCGCGCCTCCAGCTCGACACGACCAACCCGATGGCCGAGACGCTGGTGCCCTACCTGCTCGACATCGAGGACCTGCCCAACGGCTACTACCGCAACGCCCAGAACCTGCTGCGCGGCTGGGACTTCTCCTCGCCCGCCGACAGTGCGCCGGCGGCGTACTTCAACGCGGTGTGGCGCAACCTGCTCGAGCTGACCTTCCACGACGACCTGCGCGAGCGGTCGTGGCCCGACGGCGGCGACCGGTGGTTCCTGGTGGTGAGCGGGATGCTGACCGACCCGGCCGGACCGTGGTGGGACGACGTCACGACCGAGGACGCCGTCGAGACCCGCGACGACATCCTGCGGCAGGCGATGATCGACGCCCGCGACGAGCTCACCCGCGCGCAGGCGCGCGACCCGCGCCGCTGGACCTGGGGCCACCTGCACCGGATGAACCTCCACAACCCGACCCTCGGCGAGTCCGGGGTCGGGCTCGTCGAGCGGCTCTTCAACCGCGACGGCTGGCAGGTTGGCGGCGGCTCGTCGATCGTCGACGCGACGTCGTGGAACGCCGCCGACGGCTACGACGTCACCGCCGCGCCGTCGATGCGGATGGTCGTCTCGCTCGCCGACTTCGACGACTCGCGCTGGATCAACCTCACCGGGGTCTCCGGCCACCCCGCGTCCTTGCACTACGCCGACCAGACCGAGCTCTACGTGGAGGGCGAGACCCTCCCGTGGGCTTGGTCCCGCGAGGCCGTGGACGCGGCGACCGAGGACCGCCTGGTGCTGAAGCCGGCGGGCGACTAGAGGCCCTCGGCTCCGGGCTGGAGTCACCGGATGTCCGGTGACTCCTACGGTTAGTAGCCGAGATCTCGGCCACGAAGCGTGGTGGTCACCGGATATCCGGTGACTCCAGCGACCGCACGCCGCTCCCGGTGAGGGCGAAGCCGACCCGTACGTCGTGGGGATCCGCCGGCACGGGAAGGCCGACCTCGTCGTCGTACAGCACCACGGCGACCGGGGTCCCAGCAGTGATGCGGGGGAGGGCGCGGTCGTAGCACCCGCCACCCTGGCCGAGCCGCGCGCCGTCGAGCGAGACACCCGTCCCCGGCACCAGTACGACGTCCGCGCGGGCGATGGCGTCCTTGCCGAGCCGCGGCCCGGTGGGCTCGAGCAGCCCGCGCACGGCCGGGGCCAACGAGGACCGGCCGGCGTACACCGCCCAGTCGAGGTCGAGCCCCGCGACCACGACGGGCAGCAGCACGCGCTTGCCGGCGGCGACGAGCGCGTCGAGGAGCAGGCCGGTGCCGGGCTCGCTACCGACGGAGACGTAGGCCGCCACCGTCGCCGCGTCGCGCACCGGGCGCCACGCGAGGGCTACCTCGGCCACCGAGGAGGAGAACGCGGCGGCGGCCTCCAGCGGGCGGCGCTTGCGCGCGGCCTTCACCTGGTCACGCAGTGCGCTCTTGGCGAACGTGCTGTCGGCCGACTGTGGCGAGGACACGAGAGCAGCCTACGATCGAACCATGGCAAGCAAGGGCAACGGTCGGGGCCTCGACCTCGCGCGTCAGAAGATGCGCGACGCGGGGGTCGACGAGGTCGCGATCGACACGTTCGCGCACTACTACCGGCTCCTCGAGCACGGTGAGACCGGCATGATCGCCGAGGACACCATCGAGCCGCTCGACATGGAGGCGCTGGCCGACGTCGTGGTCCCCGACGACGTCGCCGCCGAGGCGATCGGCAAGACGGCCGTCATCAAGCTCAACGGCGGCCTCGGCACCTCGATGGGCATGGACCGCGCGAAGTCGCTGCTGTGTGTGCGCCGCGGCCTCAGCTTCCTCGACATCATCGCCCGGCAGGTCCTGCACCTCCGTCAGCAGTACGGCGTCACCCTGCCGCTGATGTTCATGAACTCCTTCCGAACCTCGGCCGACACGATGGCCGCGCTCGAGCGCTACGACGACCTCGCCGTCGACGGTCTCCCGCTGGAGTTCCTCCAGAACAAGGAGCCCAAGCTCCTCGCCGCCGACCTCATGCCGGCGGCCTACCCCAAGGCCCCCGACCTCGAGTGGTGCCCGCCCGGCCACGGCGACATCTACACGGCCTTGCGCGGCACCGGCCTGCTCGCGCGACTCCAGGACGCCGGCTACCGCTACGTCTTCGTCTCCAACTCCGACAACCTCGGTGCCGTGCCCGACGCGCGGGTGGCGGGCTGGTTCGCCCAGAGCGGTGCGCCGTTCGCCATCGAGGCCGTGCGGCGTACGCCCTCGGACCGCAAGGGCGGCCACTTCGCCCGCCGCAAGAGCGACGGCCGCATCGTGCTGCGCGAGACCGCGCAGACCCCGGACCAGGACAAGGAGGCGCTGGCCGACCTCGACCGCCACCGGTACTGCTCGACCAACAACCTCTGGTTCGACATCGAGGCGATGACCAGCACCCTCGACGCACGCGGCGGCATCCTCGGCCTCCCCCTCATCAAGAACGTCAAGCACCTCGACCCGGCCGACCCGTCCACCCCCGAGGTGATCCAGGTCGAGACCGCCATGGGTGCGGCGATCGAGGTCTTCGAGGGCGCCACGACCATCGAGGTCGGTCGCGACCGCTTCGTGCCGGTGAAGACCACCGACGACCTGCTCGTGCTCCGCTCCGACGTCTACGACCTCGGCAAGGACTTCGTGCTCGACCAGGCCGGCGACGAGGTGCCCTACGTCTCGCTCGACGGCGACTTCTACAAGCTGGTCGGCGACTTCGACAAGCGCTTCCCCGAGGGGGCGCCGTCGCTGCGCGAGGCCGGCTCGTTCACCGTCGAGGGCGACTGGACGTTCGGCCGCGGGGTGAAGGTCGTGGGCGAGGTGTCGCTGGAGTCGAGGGCGGCGCAGCGGGTCGAGGGCGGGACCGTCCTCGACGAGCAGGAGCAACATGCCTGACGGGCACCCCGGCCTCCTCCCGGTGGGGGACTACGTCGAGCGCATCCTGGCCACGATCTCCCCGCTGCCGGCGTTCCCGCAGCCGCTGATGGAGGCGCTGGGGCTCGCGCTCGCCGAGGACGTCGTCGCGCCGATCTCGTTGCCGAGCTTCGACAACTCCGCCATGGACGGCTACGCCGTGGTCGCCGACGACGTGGCGGGCGCGTCGGAGGACTCGCCGGTCGTGCTGCCCGTGGTCGGCGAGATCGGGGCCGGCCAGTCCTCGATCCTGGCGATGTCGCCCGGCACCGCGGTCAAGATCATGACCGGCGCCCCGGTGCCGACCGGCGCGACCACGGTCGTCCCCTACGAGTGGACGGATCGCGGCGTCGCGCAGGTGCGCATCGACCGGCCGGCGACGGTCGGCCAGCACATCCGCCCGACCGGCGACGACATCTCCGAGGGCGACATGCTGCTGGAGGAGGGCACCGTCCTCGGCCCGCGCCACCTCGGCATGCTCGCGGCCGTGGGACGCGCGACCGTGCGCACCCGTCCGCGACCGCGCGTCGTCGTCATCTCCACCGGCTCCGAGCTGCGCGACCCCGGTACGCCGCTGGGCCACGACTCCATCTACGACGGCAACTCCTACCTCCTCGCCGCGGCCGCCCGTGCCGCCGGCGCGATCGCCTACCGCGTCGGCATCGTCCCCGACGAGTCCCATGCCTTCACCGAGGCGCTGAGCGACCAGCTGGTGCGCGCCGACATCGTCGTGACGAGCGGCGGCGTCAGCGAGGGCGACTTCGACGTCGTGAAGGAGTCGCTGTCGCAGCACGGCACGATGTGGTTCGGCGGCGTCGGCATGCAGCCCGGCAAGCCGCAGGGCTTCGGGACGATCGGCGAGGACGACACCCCGGTCTTCACCCTGCCCGGCAACCCCGTCTCGTCCTACGTCTCCTTCGAGATGTTCGTGCTGCCCGCGATCCGCCGGATGATGGGCAAGCTGCCCTACTCCCGGCCGCTCGCGCGGGCCCGGCTCACCCACGGCCTCTCGTCGCCCGAGGGCAAGGTCCAGCTGGTGCGCGGGCTCGTCGACTCCGACCGCGGCGGCAGCTTCGTCTCACCGGTCGGCGGCCACGGCTCCCACCTGATCGGCGACCTCGCCACGTCCAACTGCCTGATCGAGGTGCCGGCCGACGTCACCTCGCTCGCGGCGGGCGAGATGGTCGCGGTCCGCAGGCTCGACGAGGACTTCTGATGAGCGACCCCGCCCCGACCCGGCTCACGCACGTCGACGAGAGTGGCGCCGCCCGGATGGTCGACGTCGGCGACAAGCCCGTCACGGCACGTACGGCGTCCGCGTCCGGCCGCGTGCTCGTCAGCCCGACCGTCGTCGAGCTGCTGCGCGGCGAGGGCGTGCCGAAGGGTGACGCGCTCGCGGTGGCCCGGATCGCCGGGATCATGGGTGCGAAGCAGACACCCGCACTCGTCCCCCTGTGCCACCCGCTCTCGATCTCGGGTGTCACCGTCGACCTCTCCGTCACCGACGAGTCCGTCGACATCGTTGCCACCGTCCGCACCACCGACCGCACCGGCGTCGAGATGGAGGCGCTGACCGCCGTGTCGGTCGCCGCGCTCACGGTCGTCGACATGGTCAAGGCCGTCGACAAGGCGGCCGTGATCACCGACATCCAGGTCGAGACCAAGAGCGGCGGCCGGTCCGGGGACTGGCAGCGATGAGCCTGCGCGCCGCCGTGGTGGTGGCCTCCAACCGCGCCGCCTCGGGGGTGTACGCCGACGAGACCGGCCCGCTCATCGTCGACTGGCTGCGCGGCCAGGGCTTCGACTGCGACGAGCCGGCCGTGGTCCCCGACGGCGACCCGGTGCGCGAGGCGATCGCGGCCGCGGTGGCCGACCGCGCCCGCGTCGTGCTCACCACCGGCGGGACCGGGCTGACGCCGACCGACCGCACGCCCGAGGCCACCGCGCCGCTGCTCGACCGCGAGGTGCCGGGCATCGCCGAGGCCATCCGGGCCGCCGGGGTCGCCAAGGGCGTCCCGACCGCGATGCTGTCGCGCGGCCTCGCCGGCATCGCCGGGGACTGCCTCGTCATCAACCTGCCGGGGTCGCGCGGGGGCGTGAAGGACGGCCTGGGAGTGCTCGAGCCGGTGCTGCGCCATGCGGTCGAGCAGGTAGTCGGGAGCGACCACTGAGCACGCTGGGCGGCGCGTCGCCCGGCTGGCCCGCGCGCCTGGAGTCGCACGGTGTCGTGGTCCGGTCGCTGCGCCGCTCCGACGCCGACGAGTGGCAGGCCGTGCGGGCCCGCAATAACGACTGGCTGCGTCCGTGGGACGCGACGGTCCCGCCCGGCGCCAGCCCGCGCCCGTCGTCGTACCGCGCGGTCACCCGCTCGCTGCTGCAGCAGGCCCGGCGCGGGCAGAGCCTGCCGTTCGTGATCAAGGTCGACGGCCGGTTCGTCGGGCAGGTCACCGTCAGCAACGTCGCACGCGGCTCGGCGCAGTGGGCCTCGATCGGCTACTGGGTGTCCATGGACGTCGCCGGGCGCGGCGTCGCCCCGCGTGCCGTCGCCATGGTCATCGACCACTGCTTCGGCCCGGTCGGGCTGCACCGGGTCGAGATCTGCGTGCGCCCGGAGAACACCAACTCGCTCCGGGTGGTGGAGAAGCTCGGCCTCGAGCAGGTCGGCTACGCGCCGCGCTTCCTCCACATCGACGGTGCCTGGCGCGACCACCGGGTGTTCGCCGTGACGGCGGAGGAGTGTCCCGAAGGGATCGCCGCTCGGCTCGAGACCCACCAGTCACACCAGTAGTTCTGCGACACACCTCTTGACATCCGCCCCACCCCCGCCTAGCCCTCCTACGCTGCGAGCGTGGACCTGAGCGCTCTCATCTTCGTCGCCCTTGCCGTGGCGTGGGCCGTCTACCTGATCCCCAAGGCCCTCAAGCACCACGACGAGGTGGTCCGGAGCCGGTCGGTCGAGAAGTTCTCCCACACCATGCGGATCCTCGCGCGCCGCGAGCCCGTCGACCGCCGCAACGCCCGCCTGGTCGTCGCGCCCATCCGCGCCGTGCTCCGCCCGCCGGTCGAGACCAAGGCGCACGCGCCGGTCGAGCCCGTCGCCACCGTGACCACGCAGGTCCGTCGCGAAGTGACGACCTCCGTCCGCGCCCGGACGACGCCCGCGGCCGAGCGTGCCTCCGCGCGCCGTGCCGCCAAGCGGCGTCGCAACGTCCTCGGCCTCGTCCTGCTCGCCAACGCCGTCGTCATCGGTCTCGCCGCGACCTCGGTGATCACCTGGCCGTGGGTCGCCGTGCCCGCGGCCGTGCTGGTCGCCTGGCTGGTCGCGTGCCGCGTCTCGGTCCGTGCCGAACGGCGCCAGCGCGACGCCCGCGCCGCCATCGAGATCGGCTACCCGCCGGTGGTCGAGGACGACCGCGACGACGACCTCGACCTCACCGGTGAGCTGCCCGTGTCGCCGCCGCAGCCGCGCAGCCCGGCCACGCCCGCCGCGCCGGCGGAGGACGAGCCGGTCGAGGCGCCTGCCGGCGACGTGACCCCGGCTGCCGCTCCCGTGGCGGCTCCGGTCGTCGGTGGCTGGGAGATGGTGCCCACGACCCTCCCGACCTACGTCGGCAAGCCCGCCGCCCAGCGTCGTACGGTCTCCACGATCGACCTCGACTCCACCGGCGTCTGGTCCAGCGGCCACAACGACGAGGACTCCGCCCTCGCCCGCTCGGCCGAGCAGTCCGCCAGGACCGCGCGCGACGCCGACGACCGCCGCGCCAGCGGCGCCTGAGGCGCCTCGCCGACCGCCCGCTCTATGGATTTCCACTCGTACGAGTGGAAGTTCAGCCTCACGGCCGGCTGTCCACGCTCGGGTCCGGATGAAGGTCCACTCGTACGCGTGGAAGTTCATGAGGCGATTGGGTGCGGCCAGATCCGCTCGTGTATCTTGGCGACGCGCCGTGAGGCGCATGGGGCTGTGGCGCAGTTGGTAGCGCGTCTCGTTCGCAATGAGAAGGTCAGGGGTTCGAATCCCCTCAGCTCCACCACACAAGGACCGCCCGTCACCTGCAGAGGTGGCGGGCGGTCCTGCGTTCTCGACTGCGCCAGTCGCGTCCCCCTGCCCTCGGGCGGAGCGACTGAAGGACAGATCGGCGTCGAGCCAGGAGTGCCCCGCCGACTACGGGGGACGAGTCGGCGGGGCAGCGATCAATTCGCTCCCCAAGGCGAATGACCGCACTGGGAACGTACCCGTGACCGGAGCGTGTATTCGGGGAACGTAGCAGGCTTCACCCTCACGAAGGGGCCGAGGATCGAGCCCCGGCGCGGTTGCGCATCCGCTCCAGCAGACGTCCCGTGGCTCGAGCAACGGGCACCGGCCGGCCGAGGCCGTCATCATCGGTGAGCTCGGGTCCTCGGTACGAGGCGGTTGCTCTCCTCCCCGCGCATCGGACGCGCCGGGTGGTCCGTGCGGTCAGCCCTCGTGGTCCGATCGGGCCATCTTCACGCGTTCTCGCTCGGCAACGGAAAGGGAACGGGAGGGTAACGGCGATTCAACCTTCAACCGTGAGGATCGCCGTGAACCCGCACCACCCCTCTGTCGTCGGCCGTGGGCCCGTCCGTTCGGGACGGATGTCCACCGCACATGCTGTCGCCCTGGTCGTCGCTCTTCTGGCCGGTCTGCTCATGGCGGCTCCGCCGGCGGGTGCGACCGCGTACGGTGGCGCCTCAGCCGCTGACTGGCCCGCGGCGTGGAGGACGTACAAGTACACGAGCGGTGTGCCCGTGGGTGACACCAACAGCGACGAGAACCCGCCGACCAGCGATCTCGCGAGCGGTACGTGCAGCTCGTGCGTGGGGCCCGACGCATCGGTGCTCCTCACCAGTGACGGCACGAACGCGTTCTTCCGCATGCGCATGTCGGCCGACAACAACGACCCGTCGAAGGGTGGCCTGACCGGTACCGCGTTCCTCGTCCAGCTCGCCGACGCGTCCGGGACGGTGCGCGCCGTCGTGGGCGTCGACGGCAAGTCGGTGTCCGCCGACTACGTCTACGTGACGACAGCCGCCGGTGCGACGACCACCATGATCTACGAGTACCCGTTCCTGCACAGCGATGCTTCCGACGGCATGCGATGGATCCCCGCGAACGACGGGACCGGGCAGTACTACCTCGACTTCCAGGTACCGATCAGTGCCATCACGACCATCTCGGGCGGTGCCATCACCGGGTCCACCCCGATCAAGCTCTACTACGGGTCGTCGCAGGCCGCGAACCTCGCCGTCATCAACAAGGACTTCATGATCCCGGGGGCCAGCTCGGTGAACTTCGCCTCGCTGAGCACTGTCCAGCTCGTGCCGCCGGTCTACTCGGTGACCTTCGACAGTGCCGGCGGTAGTGCGGTGCAGGGGCAGGACGTCGTCAGCGGCGAGAACGCCACCACCCCGCCCGCACCCACGCGCGCCGGCTACACCTTCACAGGCTGGTACGACGGGGACTCGGCCTACAGCTTCTCCACGCCCGTGACCGCAGCGAAGCAGCTGACTGCGCACTGGGTGGTGAGCACCTACCAGGTGACGTTCGACAGCGCCGGAGGATCTGCGGTGGCGCCGCAGAGCATCGAGCACGGAAGCCAGGTGAGCGAGCCGACGCCGCCCATCCGACCGGGTTACACCTTCGACGGCTGGCGCAACGGGGCGACGCCATGGGACTTCACCTCCGCGGTGACGGGCGCGACCACCCTCACCGCCTCATGGACGAGGAACAACTACCTCGTCACCTTCGACACCGACGGCGGACCCGCCGTCGAGCCCCAGACGGTGCCCTACGGCGATGTGGTGGTCGCGCCGACGGACCCGACGCGGGCGGGGCACACGTTCGTCGGCTGGTTCGACGGGGCCACGCCATGGGACTTCACCTCCGCGGTGACGGGCGCGACCACCCTCACCGCCTCATGGACGAGGAACAACTACCTCGTCACGTTCGACACCGACGGCGGACCCGCCGTCGAGCCCCAGACGGTGCCCTACGGCGACGCGGCCCTCGAGCCTGCCGACCCCACGTGGACGGGGCACACGTTCCTCGGCTGGTTCGACGGGGCCACGCCCTGGGCCTTCAGCACGCCCGTGACCAGTGCCGTCGTCCTGACCGCGAGGTGGACCACGGACACCCCGCCGGTCCCGCAGGCGAACGGCGGCGGACCCACGCCGAACAGCAGCGGCCCCACGACCGACACCACCGACAGCGATGGTGATGGTCTGACCGATGCGATGGAGAGGCTTGCGGGCACGGATCCGTCGTACGCCGACTCGGACGACGACGGCCTCGAGGACGGCGTCGAGGTACGTCATCTGAAGTACGGCGGCTGCCTCGATCCACGCCAGGCAGACTCCGACGGTGACGGCCTGTCCGACGGCAGTGAGGTCACCGGTGTGCAGCTGCACCGCCGCGTCCTGGTTCCACGCGACAGGACGAAGCGACTGGGCATTCTGCGGCCCAGCCCGTGCGACGCGGACACCGACGACGACGGACTCTCCGACGGACGCGAGGTGCACGGAACGCGTGTGCGGGGACTGGGAGTGCTGAAGTCGAGCCCCGTCAAGGCAGACACGGACCGTGACGGACTGAGCGACCGTGACGAGGTGACCGGCCGAGCCAATCGACGGTTCCACCATCGCGCGACCGACCCCACGAACTGGGACACGGACCGAGGCGGCGTCAGCGACGGCAACGAGATCGTTGCCGGGAGCGATCCCACGAACATCGCGTCCGGTCCGACCCACCCGCATCCGGGCACCGACCACCGCCCCTGACCGGCGACTGCCGGGCCGAGCTCCAGCCTCGCTCGGCCTAGCAGGCTCGCGCCACGGGTCGTGTTCCCTCTCGCTTGGTCGAGGTCAGGTCTCGTGCGAGCCGTCGACCTCACGCTCTCTTCTCTGTGAGGTGGCAGCGGGTGCGCACGAGCCAGACGGGGACCTGCCGTGATGAGCGCGCTCGGTCAGGCCGACGGATCTCCTCCGCCCGTAACGGAACGGATGTGCGCGGCGCTGTAGGTGTGATGGGCCCAGCGGCGCGGCTGTCCCCCCGGTGGCCGGCGCCGCTGGGCCATCACCCTTCCGAGAGTCCGCGAGGTGGACCCGGCCGGGTTGGGGGGCCGGCGGCCGGGTCCTGCGCGGACCGCGGCGCAACAGGGGCTCGCCGGTCCGCGCGTTCGAGGTGGAGCGGGACTGCCAGCCTGTCCGACCCTGGGCGAGTGCGCCAGCGTCCGAAAGTAGGGGTGTACGAGACCCCGGCCAGGCATGGGGGCTGACCTGGCCGGGGCCTCGCGCCGCGAGCGTACAACGCGCAGCCCTCCGGAGCCGCGCGTCTTGCTGCGGCCTGTCCGCGTGCCGGTGGCCCCTACGCGGCCGCGAGCTCGGCGATGAGCTGCTTGAGCTGCGCGACGTGGACCGGCTTCTCGAGGACGCGGTCGACGCCGAGGTCGTCGAGCTCACGGCGGTGGTCGCCGGTCCACGCGCTGACGACGATGACTCGCATCGTCGGGGCCACCTCGTCGTTCGTCCTCAACCACTGCACGACCTCGAGTCCGGTCATCCGCGGCATCGAGAGGTCCAGCAGCATGACGTCGTAGGGCTCGCGCTGCACGGCCTCGACGGCCTCGACGCCGTCAGCCGCGGTCGAGGCGTGGTGCCCGGCGCGCTCGACGATCCGCGCGAAGACCTCGCGGATGTCCTCGTTGTCGTCGACGACGAGGAACCGCATCTGTTCTGAGGCCGTGGGCATGGGGTGATGGTGTCACCATTCGCGGCCCGGGGCGTCACCATTCGGTGGTCAACAGGTGGGTGAGTTGTGAAGACAGCCCCGGGTGGCCGGCTGTCACCACCTCCCGGGCAGGATGGGGACACCCCGCTACACCTCGAGTGCGCGAGCCGGTCCGGTCGAGAGACGGCTACGGCCGCGCAGGGTCCCGGCCGGTGCGTGGCCCCGCCGCCGGCCGGGCCCACCTCGGGCGTCCACGTCGCACACACGTGTCCGCCGGGTGGCCCGTGTCCGACCCACACGGGGGCCATGGGTCGGACACGGGTGCCGGGCTGGGCCCAGCCGGCTGGGGACGGCCCGAGCACCCGCTCCTTGAGCCCTCGGACCTGGCCTCCGAGGTGGGCTGCACCGGGAGGCGTGACTCCATGGTGCGTGAGGAGCGCGGTCGGCACGAGCCGCGCCGCGGGCTCGGTGTGAAGCCGGTGTGAACGGCGATCGGGTGCACAGTGGTTCACCCGTCCCCGTATCCTGTGGAGCATGGGACAGGCACTCGGGGCCGTGCTGGTGGGGGTGCTCATCGCGGCGGCCGGTTTCGTTCTCCGTGGCTCGGCCACGCCCTCGCTGCAGGCCGTCAGCGAGGTGCTGCTCTACGGCGGGGTGATCGTCGCCGTCGTCGGCGCCTGGCTCGGCATCTCGCGCTACCTCCAGACGCGCGACGAGTAGCCCGGGCTCAGCGCTCGCGCAGCATGCGCGCCTGCGTACGGCGACCGCGCGCCGCGACGAGAGGCGAGACCGCGACGGCCAGGCGGGGGGCGAGTGCCGCCAGACGTGCCTGGACACCGCGCGAGCGGGGGAGCGTAGTGACCGGCCGGGGCCGGTCGAGCACCCGGGCGACCGCCGCGACGACCTCCTCCGGCTGCAGCAGCCTCCCGGAGAAGGACAGGGCCGCGCCGGGGTCGTCGAGCTTGTCGTGGAGCATCGGCGTCCAGATGCCGTCCGGGCAGATGCAGGAGATGTCGATGCCCCCGATGCCGGCCAGCCTGAGGTCGGCGGCCGTGCTGAGGGAGAAGCCGATCGCGGCGTGCTTCGAGGCGGCGTACACCGCCTCGCCCGGCACCGGCGTCAGGCCGGCGAGCGAGACGACGTTGACCACGTGACCGCCGTGCTCACGCATCGCTGCGATGGCGCTCACGGTGCCGTTGATCGTGCCGAGGGCGTTGACCTCGAGCATCAGCCGACGTGCCTGCGGGTCCTGCTCCCACGCCGGTCCGGTCACGAGGACGCCGGCGTTGTTGACCCAGACCGCGAGCCGTCCGGCCCGCCCGACCAGCTCGTCACGGGCCGCGTCCACCGCCACGTCGTCGCGTACGTCGAGCGCACGCGCGGTGGCGCGTGGTCCGAGCTCGGCGGCCACGGCCGCCGCCGCCTCGCCGTCCAGGTCGGTCACGAGCACGTCGTGTCCACGGTCGACGAGGAGGCCCGCCACGAGTCGGCCGAGCCCACGGCCGGCTCCGGTGACGACGGCTCCACCCAGGGTGCTCATCCTGCGAGGCTAGGGCACCGCTAGCGTCAGGACCGTGACGGAGTACCAGCGCATCTTCGTGGTGGGCGACCGGGCGGCGGCCGACGAGGTCGCGCACCTGAGGTCGTCGCTGGGTCGAAGCGTCGTCGTCCTCACCGCACCGACGGCTGAGGCCAAGCGCGTCGTGACCGGGCTGCAGGTCGAGCCAGTCGCCGACGTGCTCCTGGCACCCGTCCGGTTCCCCGGCGTCGACCGGGGGCACCGACTCGACGAGCTCGTCCGCCAGCACGCCGTCGCGGACCGGTTCCGCGACGTGGTCGTGGTGGCCGACGCGGCGACGGTGACGCTGCTGCTCAGGACGCTGGCCCCCGACCAGCTGCCGATGGCCGGTGCCGTGACGGAGGTGCTGCTCCCGCGCGGCTCACGACCGGTGCCCCTCCTCCAGGCGGCCATCGGCGGCGGCGTGCTGGCCCTCGTCGCGGTGATCGGCTCCGGCGTCGTACCGATCTGGGTACTTCCGCTCCTCGTCCTGCTCGCGGGACTGGTGCTGCTCCTCGTGCCCGGTCGCCGGCACCTCGGCGAGGCGCTCCTGATCTCGGTGGCGGTCGCCGTCGCGGTGTCGCTGCTCTCGATCGCGGGATCGTCGCGGTTCCCCGGCTCCTGGTGACGCCGTACGGGGCTCAGCCGCCGTTGCCGTAGCAGGTGATGTGTCGCTCGCCGGACTTCCAGGAGGCCTCGCTCACCCGCCACCAGAGGAAGCGACGGTCGGCCCGCTTGATGACCTTCGGGCAGCGCCGCTTGGCGAAGGCGTCCTGCCGGGCGACGGAGTAGCGGCCGTCCGGCGCGGTGACCACGCCGCGGGAGATCCACGTGTGGCTCGACGTGCACGGCACGACGTTGCGCTTGCGGGTCAGGCAGCGACGATCGCCCGGGTCGATGCCGCCGCTGACGAACGGCGTCGTGACGGGCAGGTTGCCGAGCTCCCTGTCGTCGTACGCGTTGACGTCGCACCTGATCCAGCGCGCTCCCGCCTTCACCTGCGCCTTCGACGGCGCGAACCACGAGGCCGTGTAGACCACGAGGTGGGTCTGCCTGTGGCTGGCACCGATCGCGGCGTTCCACGGGTCCTTGCACGTCCTGGAGACGAAGCGCTGGAGCCGGGCGCTGGGCTTGCCGGTGAGCTTGATCCTCTTCGGGACGATCTCGACGGCCACCACCAGGGCGGTGTGCGGTCCGGCGCAGTCGACGGCCGGGGAGCTCTCGTGCATGCCCTCGCGGTCCTCGATGGTGTAGGCCCGGCACTCACCCACGCCCGGTGCGCCCGCCAGTGGGTCCGCACTCTGCGAGGCTCCCGCCGGCAGGGCGGCTGCGGTGGTGATGAGCATGGCGATGGCCGTCGCGACGACGGACCAGGTCGATCTGGTCATGTGAGTGGCACCTCTCGTCCCCCGTGAGCCGGTGGCCCGACGCCCCCGGGCACCTGGTGTGCCCAGGTCCTCGCACGCTAGACCCGGCGGGCGAGCCGGAGGAACCGGTCCTAGGGGTGAGGAGTCGACGTCGTTCCCGCGTCCAGCGCGGGCGTACGACGCAGCACCGCCACCATCGCGCAGACCGTCAGGAGCAACGCCGAGGCGAGCAGCACCACGCCGCCCCCGCCGCGGTGGCTCCACGCGGCGCTGCCGAGGTTGCCGAACACCGACGAGCCGACGTAGTAGGCGAACAGGTAGAACGCGGCCGCCTGCCCTGTGCTCACCCTGGCGAGGTGTGCGCGTGCGGTCACCCACCCGCTGGCGAGGCCGTGGATGCAGAAGAACCCCACGGTCAGCGCCGCCATGCCGGCGACGACCACGGCCAGCGAGCCGGCAAGGGTGAGCAGCACGCCAGCGAGCGCGAGCGCGCACCCCACGGGGATGGTCGCCCGACGTCCGATGCGGTCGGCGACGCGGCCCGACACCGTCGAGCTCACCGACCCCAGGGCGTACACGAGGTAGACGAGGCTGATCGTGCCGACGGACAGGCCGTACGGCGCCGTGCTGAGGCGGAAGCCGAGGGCGTTGAACACCGCGACCAACGCCCCGATGGCGCAGGAGCCGAGCACGTAGAGGGCGACCAGGCCGCGGTCGGCGAGGGCGGCCCGGGCACCGGCCAGGACGCTCCCCGTTCCGCGGTCGCGCGGGACGAAGCCACGCGAGGCGGGCAGCAACCAGGCGACGAGCGCGGCCGCGACGAGCGCGACCCCGGCCGCCGCGGCCAGTCCCCAGCGCCAGCTCGACGCGTCCGCGATCGGCGCCGTCACCAGGCGTCCCGCCATCCCGCCCAGCGCGGTGCCACCGATGTAGAGGCCGAAGGCGCGCCCGTGCACCGACGGGTGCAGCTCTTCTCGGAGGTACGCCGTCGCGACGGCCGGCAACCCGGCGAGGGTCACGCCCTGCAGCACCCGCAGGCCGAGCAGCACGTCCCAGGTCGGTGCGGCGGCGGAGGCGAGCGCGACGGCGGCGGCGGACCAGAGGGCGAGGTGGATCAGCCGCGTGCGACCCACGGCCTCCGACAGCGGGCCGGCGACGAGCAGCGCGACGGCGAGCGCAGCCGTCGTCAGGGACAGCGCGAGGGTCGCGTGCGTCGCGGAGATGCCGTAGGCCGCACCGAGCTCCGGCAGCAGTGCCTGGATGTCGTAGAGCAGCACGAAGGTGGACACCCCGGCGGCGAACATGGCGACCATGACGCGGCGGTAGCCGGCGGTGCCCGCGCGGTAGGGCGCGGGGTCCTCGATGGCGGTGGGCCGGAGGGACGACAGCTGCACGGTGGTCACCGGATCGATGATCCGCCTGCCGCGTCCATGCGTCCAATGTCGCTTTGTGCCCTCAGCCATGCGTCGCACGTATGATCGCGGAGTGATGCTGCGCGACCTCGAGTGGCTCGTGGCGCTCGCCGAGCTGGGCCACGTGACGGAGGCGGCTGCCGTGATCGGCACGAGCCAGCCCACCCTGTCGCGGGCACTGGCCCGGCTCGAGGGAGACCTCGGCGTGCGGCTCTTCGAGCGAGTGCCGACCGGGCTGGTGCTCACGCCGGACGGCGACGTGGTGCTCGAGGCGGCGAGGGAGCTGGTCGGTCGTCACGACCTGCTGCGCGCGACGCTGGCCAACCGGCTCGATCCCGAGACCGGGCTGGTGCGGCTGGCGTTCCTGGACTCCATGGCCACGACCCTCGTCCCGCGACTGCTGCGGGCCTTCCACGAGCACGCACCGGGGGTGAAGGTGGTGCTCAGCCAGGAGCCGGCCCACGAGATCCGGCGCGACCTCGACCGGGGGGCGGTCGAGCTCGGGCTCACGATGGAGCACGCGCCGGAGCACGGCTGGTTCGCCGTCCAGCGCGAGCGGCTGGTCGTCATCGTGCCGCCGACGCACCGCCTCGGTGGCCGCAGACGGGTCGACCTCGCAGAGCTGGCCGACGACGAGCTGGTGACCACCCCACCCGGCTTCGGTCACAGCGCGCTCGTCCAGGGCCTGCTCGCCGAGGCCGGGGTCGCCCCGCGGACGTCGTTCGAGAGCGCGGACCTCGCGACCATCGAGGGGCTGGTGGCGGCGGGCCTCGGCTTCGCCGTCGTGCCGGAGGCGTTCGCCGGGCTCTCCGGGACGGTCGGGCTCTCGCTGTCCTCGCCCGGCGCGACGCGCACGATCGGCCTGACGTGGCGCACCGACCGGCCGCTCGCCCCACCGGCCCGCCGGCTGCTCGACCTCGTGCGCAGCGGGGTGTGGGCGGACTGATCCCGGACGCCGACGACCCCGCCCGGGCTGGTCGGGCGGGGTCGTCGGTGACGTGGGCGGGCCGGTGCCCGCGCGGTCTCAGCCCTTGCGCGGGCCGAAGAGCCGGATGCCGGCGCGCCGGGGCTGCGGGATCGCCGGAGCAGGCCACCAGGCCACCTCCGGGTAGCCGCTGCGGTTGAAGCCCTCGCGGTAGACGAAGTTGTCCCCGCACGAGCAGACCCAGCGATCACCGACCTCGTGGCCGGTCGCGGTGGGAGCCTCGTCGGTCTTCAGACAGACGTGGATGAACGTGGACTCCATGGCGCACCCTCCCTGGCGACATGCTCCGGGCTCACCGGGGCGTGTCTATCGTCCGTCGCCGTGGAGGACGCCACCATGGAGATGCGCGAACTCCGAGGCTTCTTGACCGATTCTGCGATCGTTCACCCGTTTTCGGTAGCCCCGGTCTGGCCCGGCGGGCTCCGTTCGTGACGGACCGCGGCCGTCAGATCCAGCGTTGGAACCAGACGCGGGCGTCCCACTCGGACTTGGTGAGGAGCACGTCGGTCCAGATCGGCCAGAACCACGCGAAGGCGACCAGGGCCAGCACGGTGTAGCTGCCGGCCACGACGACGCCGAACGTCCGTCGTGGGGTCGGGACGTCCGACGTGCCGATCAGGTGGCCCATCGCGAGCACCACCGACAGCACCAGGAACGGCAGGCTGGTGATGGCGTAGAAGAAGAAGATGGGCCGGTCGTCGAAGGCGAACCACGGGAGCCACGTGGTGGCAAGCCCGAGCACGGCGACGCCGTGGCGCCAGTCGCGCGCGCCGATCCACAGGAGCAGCGAGGCGACCATCGCCAGGCAGCCGCCCCACCAGATCACCGGGTTGCCGAGCAGCAGGACCTGCCGGATGCACGTCGAGCCGGTGGGGGCGTCGCACCCCTGCGCCCCGGGCTGGATGTCGGTCTGGGCGTCGACGCCCACCGGGCGGCCCATGACCAGCCACGTCGAGGGCTTGCTGGCGTAGATGTGGGTGGAGTCGTTGAGGAAGTGGCTGTGGAACGTGTACACGTCCTGGTGGTACGACCACAGCGAGCGCAGCGACTGGGTGACCTCGCCGAGACCGTGGGCGTCGGGCTCCGTCGCGGTCGGCCACTGCGTGCCGCCGCCGTAGGTCGTGTACTGCGTGTTGCTGAAGGCCTGCTCGTAGGCGTCGGCGTGCATCAGCCACCCGGTCCAGGTGGCGAGGTAGGTCACCAGGCCGACGCCGACGAGGGCCACGAACGCGGGCAGGCCGTCGAGCACCACCGAGCGCAGCAGCGGACGTCGTTCGCCGAAGGCCCGCCGCGCCCCGGCGCTCCACAGCCAGGCGAGGAGGCCGAAGACGGCCAGCGTGTAGACCGCCGACCACTTGGTGCCGCAGGCGAGGCCGAAGGCGACGCCGCCGGCGAGCAGCCAGGGTCGCCAGGACAGGCGGGTACGACGTCCTGCCACCAGCCGGTCGCGCAGCCACTGGCGGTCGGCCACCACGCAGTGCACGCCGAGGAGGGTGAAGAACGCCACGAAGATGTCGAGCAGGGCCAGCCGCGACAGCACGAGCTCGAGGCCGTCGATCGACAGCAGCAGCCCGGCGACGAGGCCGAGCACGGTCGACCCGGTGACGCGGCGGACGAACCGGCACATGAGCAGCACCATCAGCGACCCGACGACGGCCGAGGCCATCCGCCAGCCGGTCGGGTCCATGCCGAAGACCTTGATCCCGGCGGCGATCAGCCACTTGCCGACCTCGGGGTGGACGATCATCGACGGGCCGTCGGTCCAGAGCCCCGTGACGTTGCCGTTGAGGATCGTCTTGTCGGCGTCCTCGACGTAGCCGCGGACGTAGCCGAAGTTGAGCAGCGACCAGGCGTCCTTGGCGTAGTAGGTCTCGTCGAACGAGAACTGGTGCGGGGTGCCGAGGTTCCACCGCCGCAGGAAGAACGCCAGGCTCGCCAGGCAGATCGCGCCGACCCAGCCCGCGAGCCGGTCCTCCGACCGCCAGCGCGGGGTGTTGCGCTCCGCGGCGGTGGGGATCACGCCGGAACTCTAACCAGAGGCCGGACACGCCCTTGACGTGGCGCGCGTCACGGCAAAGACTCGCTGCGCCGAGCAGGAGCGCGAACCACGTTGTCCATCCGAGAGGTTCGCCATGCCCCGCCCGTCGAGGCCCACCCGTCTCCTGCCCGTGCTGCTGCACCCGCTCCGTGCCGCCCTTGCCCTGGCCCTGCTCGCTGCGACGTTGACCGTCGCCGCTGTGGCCGCCACGTCCACCGCCACCTCGAGCGCGGCCGAGCCGCCACGCACGTGGGTGGTGGACGCGGTCGACGACAGCTCGGGCAACCGCTGGGACTCCGTCGACACCGGCGGCCCCGTGCTGACGATCCGGGTCGGCGACACCGTCGAGTGGCAGTTCGACCGCGCCACGATGGGCCACGACCTCACCTCGATGGCGCCCGCGGGTGCCGGCGAGACGGCCTGGCCCACCGCGCTGCAGGAGTACCGCGACCCCAACGGTGCGCCGGTGACCTACACGTTCACCCAGCCCGGCACCTACCGCTACCAGTGCTCCCTCCACGCACCGTCGATGACCGGCACGATCGTGGTCCTGCCGGCCGACGGGACCAACCAGTCGCCCACCGCCGCCCCCGTCGTCGACCCGCTCACCGGGCCCGCCCCCCACGTCGTGCACGCCACGGCCAACGCCACGGACCCCGACGGTGACGACACCGACGTCTCGTGGGACTTCGGGACGGGCAAGGCCCCGTCGTACACCGACCACGCGATGTTCGAGTACACGACCCCCGGGACGTACGTCGTCCGGCTGCGGGTGAGCGACGGGAAGGGCGGGCTGTACGCGCAGGACTTCCAGGTCGTGGTCACCGACGGTGGTGACCCCGGCACCGATCCCGCGACGGACGACGCCCTCCCGACGATCGACGCGCTCGCGGCGCCGGCCCAGGGCACCGCTCCGGCGGCGGTCGCGTTCTCGACCGAGGTGACCACCCGCGGTGTGCTCGACGCCTACTCCGTGGGTGTCGACGCCTACCCCGACCTCGCCGGCGAGGTGGAGATGGTGCGCAGCCGCGGTCGCACCACCACGACCCTGAGCGTCACCGGGACGAAGCCGTCGACCGCGCACAACGCCGTCCACGTGCACGAGCAGGCGTGCGACGACTCGCTCGGCGGCGCGCACTTCCGCTTCGACACCACGCAGCCCTTCGCCGAGCCCAACGAGATCTGGCCCCTCTTCACCTCGGACGCGGCCGGCGCCAGCGGCCCCGTCGAGGTGGTGAAGCCGATGCGCGCCGGCCCGAAGGCCGTCTCGGTGGTCGTGCACGACCCCGACAACTCGGCCCGCCGGATCGGGTGCGCCGACCTGTCGCCGAGCACGGCGGACCTGGCCTACGCGTGGAGCTTCGGGGACGGCACCACGGGCACCGGTGCCGACCCCGACCACACCTATGCCGCTCCCGGCACCTACACCGCGACCGTCACCGTGACCCGGACGACGGGCGAGCACGCCGGGCACCTGTCGGTCAGCGACAGCGTGCAGGTGGTGGTGGCGGGCACCACGACGCCGACGATCGCGCCCACGCCCACCATTCCGCCGCCGACCACCACGCCGACCCCGACCCCGCCGACCCCGACCGCCGACGCGACGCCCCCGCGGATCACGAAGGTCGGGCCGGTCCGCACGGTCCGCTCCGCCCGCCCGGTGATCAAGGCCCGGGTGCGCGACGCCGGGTCCGACGTGCGCAGGAAGGCCATCGTGCTGCGCGTGGACGGCCGCAAGGTGACGGGCACGTCCTACGACCGCGAGCGTGGGCTGCTGCGCTGGCGACCCGCCACGGCCCTGGCGCGCGGCACGCACGTCGTACGGCTGGTGGCAACCGACACCTCCGGCAACCGGTCCTCGAAGAGGTGGACCTTCACGGTCGTCAGGTAGCCGGCCCCCGTTGGTCGAGCAGCCCGCAACCGGGTGGGGTCCTCGCTCGGCTGCTCGACCAGCGATGCTGACATGATCGGGTCATGGCTGGCGTCCTGGTCCTCGCGGGCACCCCGATCGGGCAGGCGGGCGACGCGCCGCCGAGGCTCGCGGCGGAGCTGTCGGGCGCCGACGTGGTCGCCGCCGAGGACACCCGCCGGCTCAAGCGGCTCTGCGCCGACGTCGGCATCACGCTGTCGGGTCGGGTCGTCTCCTACTTCGAGGGCAACGAGCAGGCGCGGACGCCGGTGCTGCTGGAGGCGCTGCTGGCCGGCGAGCGGGTGGTGCTCGTGACCGACGCCGGGATGCCCAGCGTCTCGGACCCCGGCTACCGGCTGGTGGCCGCGGCCGTCGAGCACGACGTGCGCGTCACCGCCGTCCCCGGACCGAGCGCGGTCCTCACGGCGCTCGCCGTCAGCGGGCTCCCGGTCGACCGGTTCTGCTTCGAGGGCTTCCTGCCCCGCAAGGCCGGTGAGCGCGGCCGACGCCTCGCCGCGCTCTCGACGGAGGAGCGGACGATGGTCTTCTTCGAGGCGCCCCACCGCACCGAGGCCGCCCTCGCCGCGATGGCCGAGGCGCTGGGCGACGACCGCCCCGCCGCCGTCTGCCGGGAGCTGACCAAGACCCACGAGGAGGTACGCCGCGGCCCGCTGGCCGAGCTCGTCGCGTGGGCCGCGGACGGCGTACGCGGTGAGGTGACGATCGTCGTCGAGGGGTCGAGCGGCGGCCCCGCGGTCGACACCGACCCCGGCTCGCTGCGCGCTGCCGTTGCCGACCTGGAGGCCTCGGGGTCGACCCGCAAGGAGGCGATCGCGGAGGTGGCGAAGCGGGCCGGGCTGCCCAAGCGGGAGGTGTACGACGTTGTCCACCGCTGAGCAGGGGCCGACCCGCAGTCGTGCTGCGACCGAGGAGAAGTCCGGCGCTCGCCGCGACCGCGAGCGCCCGCCCGCGCCGGAGCCGTTGCCCCACCCCGTCGTGGACAACCACTGCCACCTCGACATCGCCGACGGTGACTGGACCGCGACCGCCGACGCCATCGCGGCCGCCGCGGCCGTGGGGGTCCCTCGCATCGTGCAGATCGGCTGCGACCTGCCCGGCGCACGGTGGGCCGTGCAGGCCGCGGCCGAGCACGACGCCTTGATCGCCGGGGTCGCGCTGCACCCCAACGAGGCGCCCCGGCTCGCCGCCGCGGGCCAGCTCGACGCGGCGCTCGAGGAGATCGAGCGCCTCGCCGCCGCGCACGACAAGGTGCGCGCGGTGGGCGAGACCGGGCTCGACACCTTCCGCACCGGCGAGGACGGCCGGGCCGTGCAGGAGGAGAGCTTCCGCCGGCACATCGACATCGCCAAGCGGCTCGGCCGGACGCTGGTCATCCACGACCGCGACGCCCACGACGACGTGCTGCGGATCCTCGACGAGGAGGGCGCGCCGGAGCGCTGGGTGATGCACTGCTTCTCCGGTGACGAGGCGTTCGCCCGCCGCTGCCTGGACCGCGGCGCCCACCTCAGCTTCGCCGGCACGGTCACCTTCAAGAACGCCCAGGCGCTGCGGGACGCGCTCGCGATCACGCCGCTCGACCGGGTGCTCGTCGAGACCGACGCGCCCTACCTCACCCCGACGCCGTACCGCGGCCGGCCCAACGCCTCCTACCTCGTCCCGCTCACCGTGCGGGCGATGGCCGAGGTGCTCGACGCCGACCTCGAGGAGCTCTGCCGGGCCATCGACTCCACCACCGAGACGGCCTTCGGGGGCGGCTGGTAGCCCTCCGCCGACCGTCGCGAACCACGTCGGTGGCATTCACCGGGGTGACCGGAGTCTCCACCGATTTCGGGCGTTCGAGTTTGCGACACCGCCCTCCGTCGTTATCGTCTTGTGATTGTCAGCCGGGATCGGAGTGTTTCCGGCAGCACAGAAGGACCGGTTCGGGCCGGTCCTGCGAGACCCCCGCTCGCACGTCGTACGCCCCCGCTGGGTGCTGCGCACCGCCGGTCGGGGGGTGCTGCCGCCCGAGGCCCGGGGAGTACGACGTTCGGAGAATCGTGCGCTCTCGTCTCGCGCAGCTCAGCAGGTCCAAGATGGTGCTGGCGACCCTCGTCGCCGTCGTCGTCGCCGCCGTCGGAGGTACGACGGTCGGCTACGCCGCCCTCAGCAAGGACGTGACCCTCACCCTCGACGGCCGGACCCGGCAGGTCAGCGCCATCGGGGACACCGTCGGCGACGTGCTCGCCGCCCAGGGCATCGACGTCACGGACAAGGACCTGGTGGCCCCCGCGGTCGACGAGCCGGTCACCGACGGCACGGCCATCGCCGTGCAGTTCGGCCGACCGCTCGAGCTGTCTGTCGACGGCACCACCCGGACGTACTGGGTCACCTCGACCAGCGTCGCCAGCGCGCTCAGCGAGATCGGCCGCCGCTTCGACGGCGCCGACCTGTCGACGAGCCGCAGCTCCTCGATCAGTCGCAGGGGAATGAGCCTCGACGTCGTCACCCCCAAGGTCGTGCGCATCAAGCTCGGCGCGAAGGACCTGGAGAAGCGGAAGATCGCCGCGCTCACCGTCGCCGACGTGCTCGACCAGATGGGCTTCGAGGTCGACCGGCACGACAAGGTCACCCCGTCGCTGACCACCGAGATCTCCGACGGCGACGAGGTCGTCGTCAAGGACATCCGCATCGCGACCAGGAAGGTGAAGCGCGAGATCGTCGACGCGCCGGTCATCCAGCGTGAGGACCCGACCATGCTCGAGGGCGAGGAGGAGGTCGTGCGCGCCGGTTCCGACGGGGTCCGTGCGGTCACCTACCGCCTCCGCTTCGTCAACGGGAAGCTGGTCGCGCGCAAGGTCGTCACCGCCTCCGTCACGCAGAAGGCCGTCCCGACGATCGTCCGCGTCGGCACGAAGGAGGAGGTCACCTCCAACTTCGCCGGTGGCAGCACCGTCTGGGACGCCCTGGCCCGCTGCGAGTCCGGCGGCAACTGGGCGATCAACACCGGCAACGGCTACTACGGCGGCCTCCAGTTCAACCTGGGCACGTGGCAGGCCTACGGCGGCACCGGCCTGCCGAGCCAGGCCTCGCGGGAGACCCAGATCGCCATCGCCACCAAGCTGCGCGACGCCTCCGGCGGCTACGGCGCCTGGCCCGGCTGCGCGGCCAAGCTCGGCCTGCCCCGCTGATCGCCGTACCCCCTGTAACGCCGGGTTAGCGGCTCTACCCCCTACGTTGCTCCGGGGTGGGTACAGCACCTGACCCGGCGTTACAGCGATGACTAGGCTGACGCCCATGACCACCACCCCGGCCGGCCCGAGGCTCCTCGGGCCGGCCGAGGTGCGTTCGCTGGCGGCCGGGCTGGACCTCCGCCCGACCAAGCAGCGCGGGCAGAACTTCGTGATCGACGCCAACACCGTGCGCCGGATTGTGCGCGAGTCCGGCGTCACCGGCGCCGACGTCGTCGTCGAGGTCGGTCCCGGACTCGGCTCGCTGACCCTCGCGCTGCTCGAGGTGGCGCGGCGCGTCATCGCGATCGAGGTCGACCCGCTCCTCGCGGAGCGGCTGCCGGCCACGATCGCGGAGTACGCCCCCGCGCAGGTGGACGCGTTCGAGGTCGTGCTCGCCGACGCGATGCGCGTCGAGGAGCTGCCCGGCCCCGCGCCCACGGCCCTCGTGGCCAACCTCCCCTACAACGTCTCGGTGCCCGTGCTCATCCACCTGCTCACGCTCCTGCCCTCGCTCGAGCGCGGGCTGGTCATGGTGCAGGCCGAGGTGGCCGACCGGCTCGCCGCCGGCCCGGGGTCGAAGACCTACGGCGTGCCGAGCGTGAAGGCGGCATGGTTCGCGGACGTACGACGCGCGGGGGCGATCGGGCGCAACGTGTTCTGGCCGGCCCCCAACGTCGACTCCGGGCTGGTCGCCTGGACCCGACGCGAGCCGCCGGTCACCACCGCGACCCGGCAGCAGGTCTTCGCCGTCGTCGACGCCGCGTTCGCCCAGCGCCGCAAGCAGGTCCGCGCCGCGCTGCGCGGGCTCGCCGGCTCGGCAGAGGTCGCCACCGCCGCCCTCGAGTCCGCCGGCGTCGACCCCACCGCCCGCGGTGAGGTGCTCACGGTCGAGGACTTCGCGCGCATCGCCGAGGGCCTGGCGGCGCACGGCTCGGCGCTGGTCGAGGAGGGCGCGCAGCGCCCGTCACTACCGCTGGTCGAGGAGGGCGCGCAGCGCCCGTCGCTCCCGCTGGTCGAGGAGGGCGCGCAGCGCCCGTCACGAGACCAAGGGCCAGTGTGAGCATCACCGTCCGCGCGGCCGCCAAGATCAACCTGCACCTCGGTGTCGGCCGGGCCCGCGACGACGGCTTCCACCCGCTCGACACCGTCTACCAGGCGATCGGGATCCACGACGACCTGTCGCTGGCTGACGCCGGCGACCTCACCCTGACGACCCTCGTCGCCGACCACATCGACCCCGCCGTCGTACCCGACGGGTCCGACAACATCGTCCTCCGCGCGGCCCGGCTCCTCGCGGAGCGGTCGGGCAGGAAGCCCACCGGCGCCTTCGAGGTCCGCAAGGACATCCCGGTCGCGGGCGGGATGGCGGGCGGCTCGGCCGACGCGGCGGCGGCCCTCGTCGCCTGCGACCGCCTCTGGGGTCTCGGCACCCCGGACGACGACCTGCTGGCGATGGCCGCGGAGCTGGGCAGCGACATCCCGTTCTCCCTCGTGGGCGGTACGGCGCGCGGCGTGGGCCGCGGCGAGCTCGTGACCCCCGTCGACGACCGCGGCGCGTGGTGGTGGGTCGCCGTACCGGCGCCCGTCGGCCTGTCGACGCCGGTGGTCTACCGCCACTTCGACACGATGCGACCGGACGCCCCGGAGGTGCCCGCCCCGGCGGACGCGCTGCTGGCGGCACTGGCGTCGGGCGAGCCCGTACGACTGGCGCGGGCGCTGCACAACGACCTGCAGGAGCCGGCGATCGACCTGCGCCCCGAGCTGGGCGAGCTGATCGCGCTGGGCGAGGCCGAGGGTGCGCTCCGCGGGATCGTCAGCGGGTCGGGGCCGACGGTCGTCTTCCTCTGTGACTCCGCCGAGGGTGCGCGCGAGACCGCTGCGAGCCTGGCGGGCGCCGGTCACGAGGTCGTGCTGACCGCCACCGGCCCGGTCGCCGGGGCCCACGTCGTCGCCTGATCCGCGGCTTCCCGCGTCCTCTCCCGGGCGGGGTGATCACCCGCTAGGGTGTGCGCGACGTCGCGCTGATTGACCGGGGGAGAGCATCGTGACCGTGTTCCTGCTGCTCGGCGCGCTCGGGGTGGTGCTGCTGGTGGTGGCGCTCGTGCTCGGCGACGTGCTCGACGGCGCCTTCGAGGGACTCAGCGCCGGGTTCTTCTCGACCGAGGCGCTCGCGGGCTTCCTCGGCGCCCTCGGCTTCGGCGGCGCCATCGCGCTGTCGGCCACCGGGTCCACGACCCTCGCCGTCGTCATCGGCCTGGTGCTCGGGGTGCTGCTGGGTGCCGCGGCCGCCAAGGCGTCGGCGTACCTCCATGGCTCGGGGGAGACCGACACCGTCCGCACCTCCGACATGCTCGAGAAGATCGCCACCGTCGTCAGCGCGATCCCCGCCGACGGCTTCGGCGTCGTCTCGGTCAGCGTCGGTGGGCACCTCACCCGGCTCAACGCCCGCTCGAGCGTCCCGGTCGAGGCCGGCACCCAGGTGAGCGTCACCTCGGTCATCTCGCCGACCGCCGTCCACGTCGAGCCGCTCTTCCTGCCCTGACCAGCCCTGACCCGTCCGTCGTACGCCACTCGCTAGGAGCCCCACCCATGTTCGGTCTGTCCGCCGTCGTCACCGCTGTGATCGGCCTCGTCGTCCTCCTGGTGCTCCTCGCGCTGCTGGTCGTCACCCGCTACAAGGTGGCCGGCCCCAACGAGTCGTTCATCATCACCGGGCGCAAGGGCAAGGGCGAGGTGCGCAACCCGGAGACCGGGGAGATCTCCACCGACCTGTCCGGCCAGAAGGTCGTCATGGGCGGCGGCGTGTTCGTCATCCCGTTCGTCCAGCGCCTCGCCATCCTCGACCTCTCCTCGCGCCGGATCTCGGTGCAGATCCGCGGTGCGGTGTCGGGCCAGGGCATCAAGCTCAACCTCGACGGCGTCGCGATCGTCAAGGTCGGCGGCAACGAGGACTCGATCCGCGCCGCGGGCCAGCGCTTCCTGAGCCAGCAGGCCGAGATCGAGACCTTCACCCAGGAGGTCCTCGCCGGTGCGCTCCGCTCGATCGTCGGCTCGATGTCGGTCG
Organism: Nocardioides potassii; assembly: GCF_021648885.1. GTDB lineage: Bacteria > Actinomycetota > Actinomycetes > Propionibacteriales > Nocardioidaceae > Nocardioides > Nocardioides potassii. Next base: position 115,199 of record NZ_JAKJHZ010000003.1, read on the forward strand.
AGCAGATCATCCGCGACCGCGCCGCCTTCGCGCAGCGGGTGGCCGAGGAGTCGGAGTCGTCGCTGACGGGCCAGGGCCTGGTGCTCGACACCTTCCAGATCCAGGACATCACCGACGACGGGTCCTACCTCGCCGACCTCGGTCGTCCCGAGGCGGCCAAGCTCAACCAGCTCGCGTCGATCGCCGAGGCGAACGCCCGGCAGGCCGCCGAGCAGGCCCGCATCGCCGCGGAGCAGGAGATCGCGGTCACCCAGCGCGCGCTCGCGCTCAAGAACGCCGAGATCAAGGCCGAGACCGACGCCGCCAACGCCCAGGCCTCCGCCGCCGGTCCGCTCGCGCAGGCCGACCGCGACCAGGCGATCCTGCTCGAGCAGGAGAAGGTCGCCGTGCGGCAGGCCGCGCTCAAGGAGCGCGAGCTCGACACCGAGGTCCGCAAGCCCGCCGACGCCGAGCGCTACCGCGTCGAGACCGAGGCACAGGGTCGCCGCAACTCGCAGATCCTCGAGGCCGAGGCCAAGAAGGCCGCCTCGATCGCCGCCGCCGAGGCCGACGCCGAGAAGGCGCGACTGACCGGTGAGGGCGAGAAGTCCCGCCGTTCGGCGCTCGCCGAGGCCGAGGCCATCGAGGGCGCCAAGCGCGGCGAGGCCGAGAAGGCGCGCCGCGTCGCGGAGGCGGACGCCGTACGCGCCGAGGGTGAGGCCCAGGCCGCCGCCATCCTCGCGGCCGGCCAGGCCGAGGCCGAGGCGATGGACAAGAAGGCCGAGGCGTTCGCGGGCTACAACGAGGCCGCCGTGCTGCAGATGCTCGTCGAGGTGCTGCCGAAGGTGGCCGCCGAGCTGGCCCGCCCGATGACCGGCATCGACAAGCTCACCGTGATCTCGGCCGACGGCGCCGGCGAGCTGCCGCGCCAGGTCAGCAACAACCTCGTCCAGACCATGGAGCTGCTCAAGACGACCACGGGCCTCGACATCGAGTCGCTGATCCAGAAGTACGCCACCACCACCGGAGCCCCGGCCGCGGTGGAGGCCGCCCCGGCGTCGGCTCCTGCCGAGGACGACAAGGCCTGATCTCCTGTCGAGCGGTGGTCCAGCCACATTCTGCAACCGGCGAATGTGGCTCGACCACCTCTCACCCACGCGAGCGGTGCGTGAGGAGGATTCCGGGGCGTCCGGATCCCCCTCACTCACCGCCCCGCCCCCAGGCGTACGCCGATCCGCCCGCGCCAGGGGTCGCCTGAGAGGATCGACCCCGACATGGCGAACCTGATCAACCTCGAGCGCGTCTCGAAGTCCTACGGCGTCCGGCCGCTGCTCGCCGACGTCTCGCTCGGCATCTCCGTGGGGGAGCGCGTCGGCATCGTCGGGCGCAACGGCGACGGCAAGACCACCCTGCTCGAGGTGATGACCGGCATCGAGGAGCCGGACTCCGGCCGGGTGTCCCGCACCCGCGGCGTCGAGATCGGCTACCTCCACCAGGGCGACGAGCTCGTCGACAGCCACACCGTGCGCGAGGCGGTGCTCGGCGGGCGTGCGGACCACGAGTGGGCCGCCGACCCCACGACCCGGCAGGTGGTCGACGAGCTGCTCGCCGGCGTGACCCTCGACCGCGCGGTGGTCGGGCTGTCCGGCGGCGAGCGCCGCCGCTGCGCGCTGGCCGCGCTGCTGCTCTCGCGCCACGACCTGATCGTGCTCGACGAGCCGACCAACCACCTCGACGTCGAGGCCGTCGCGTGGCTCGCCTCGCACCTCGTCACGCTGCCGAGCGCGCTGATCGTCGTCACCCACGACCGGTGGTTCCTCGACGAGGTCTGCCAGACGACGTGGGAGGTGCACGACGGCGCGGTCGACTCCTACGAGGGCGGCTACGCGGCCTACGTCCTCGCGAAGGCCGAGCGCCAGCGGCAGGCCGCGGCGTCGGAGACGCGCCGGATGAACCTCGCCCGCAAGGAGCTCGCCTGGCTGCGGCGCGGCCCGCCGGCGCGGACGTCCAAGCCGAAGTTCCGCATCGACGCGGCCAACGCCCTCATCGACGACGTACCCCCGCCCCGCGACCGGATGGAGCTCCAGCGCTTCGCCAGCCAGCGGCTCGGCAAGGACGTCATCGACATCGAGGACGTCGACCTCGCGCGCGGCGACAAGGTGCTGCTCGACCACGCCACCTGGCGGATCGGTCCGGGCGACCGCATCGGTATCGTCGGCGTCAACGGTGCCGGCAAGACCTCGCTGCTGTCCCTGATCTCCGGTGCCCTGCCGCCCAGCGTCGGGCGCGTACGGCACGGCCGCACGGTCGCGATGCAGCACCTCACCCAGGCGCTCGACGAGATCGACCCCGAGGCGCGCGTCCTGCCGACGGTCGAGTCGATCCGGCGCGTCACCAAGACCCTCGACGGGCAGGAGATCACCGCGACGTCGATGCTCGAGCGGTTCGGCTTCACCGGCGACCGGCTCACCGCCCGGCTCGGCGACCTGTCCGGTGGCGAGCGCCGGCGCTTCCAGCTGCTCAAGCTGCTGCTGACCGAGCCCAACGTCCTGCTGCTCGACGAGCCGACCAACGACCTCGACATCGACACCCTCAACGTGCTCGAGGACTTCCTCGACAGCTGGCCCGGCACGTTGATCGTGGTCTCGCACGACCGCTACTTCCTCGAGCGCGTCACCGACTCGGTGTGGGCGCTGCTCGGCGACGGGCAGGTCTCGATGCTGCCGCGCGGGGTCGACGAGTACCTCGAGCGTCGTGCCGCCTCGGCCGTCGCCGCTGCGTCATCCGAACCCGAACCGGTGAGTGCGCCGTCGCATGACGCAGCGCCGGCGGCGACGGCCAAGGCGCGGCCCGGATCGGCGGAGGACCGCGCGGCCCGCAAGGTGCTGGCCCGTGTGGAGAAGCAGCTCGAGCGCATCGCCGTACGCGAGGCGGAGCTGCACGCCGAGATGGAGGCCAACCTCAGCGACTACGACCTGCTGGCCCGGGTCGGGAGCCAGCTCGGCGAGCTGGCCGCGGAGAAGGACGAGCTCGAGCTGGAGTGGCTCGAGGCTTCTGAGGTCGTCGAGTAGGCGCGCAGGCATTGGTGCCGGCCGCGCTCTCGCCTGAGCGCGGGAGCGTAGGCAGGCGCTGACCAATGCCTGCGCGTCTCCGACGTGGATCAGCTGAACGGCGCGAGCAGGGAGCGCAGGAGACCGGCGAGCTGGGTGCGCTGCTTCTCGGGCAGGTCGGCGAGGAGGTCGGCCTCGGCGGCGAGCAGCGCCTCGAAGGCGCCGTCGACGGCGGCCTTGCCCTCGGCGGTCAGCCGGACGAGCACGCCCCGGCGGTCCTTGGGATCGGGCAGCCGCTCGACGAGTCCGCGCGCGGTGAGCCGGTCGACCCGGTTGGTCATGGTGCCGCTGGTCACGAGGGTCTCGCGGAGCAGGCGGCCGGGGGAGAGCTCGTACGGCGTCCCGGCCCGGCGCAGCGCGGCGAGCACGTCGAACTCCCACGACTCGATGCCGTGCGCGGTGAAGGCGTCGCGGCGGGCGAGGTCGAGGTGGCGGGCCAGCCGGCTGATCCGGGAGAAGACCTCGACGGGCGCGAGGTCGAGGTCGCCGCGCTCGCGCCCCCAGGCCTCGACCAGGTCGTCCACCTCGTCCCGCATGGCGACATCCTGCCAGACGACCGATCCGGTCGAGAATCTTGACATCGAGATAGATGTGGCCGAGGGTGTGAATATCTCGACATCAAGACACTTCGCTGGGTAGTCCAGTGAGAATTGGCTGTCATCGAGGCTGTTCGACAGCAGATTCCCACTGGACTACCCCGAGCCCGGCACGGAGGAGACGACCATGAGCCACACCTGGGACCCCGACCGCTACCTGTCCTACGCCGACGAGCGGGGGCGGCCGTTCGTCGACCTGCTCGCGCGGGTGCCCGCCGAGAACCCCGCCACGGTCGTCGACCTCGGGTGCGGCCCGGGCAACCTCACCGCGCTGCTCGCCGCGCGCTGGCCGCAGGCGAAGGTCGCCGGCGTTGACAGCAGCCCCGAGATGGTCGCGGCGGCCGAGGGCATCGACGGCATCGAGTGGGAGGTCGGCGACCTGCGCGAGTGGGCGCGCCCCGACCCGCTGGCGCTGCGCGCGCCGGTCGACGTACTGGTCTCCAACGCCACCCTCCAGTGGGTCCCGGACCACCTCGACCTGCTGCCCGGCCTGGTGGACCGCGTCGCCCCGGGCGGCTGGTTCGCCTTCCAGGTGCCCGGGAACTTCGACGAGCCCAGCCACACCACCCGCAGTGAGCTCGCCGCTCGCGAGCCCTACGCCGCGCACACGCGCGGTGTCAGCGTCCCGGCGAGCCACGACCCGGCCGTCTACTCACGCGTGCTGCTCGACCTCGGCTGCGAGGTGGACGCCTGGGAGACCACCTACTTGCACGTGCTGACCGGGTCGGACCCGGTGTTCGACTGGGTGTCCGGCACGGGCGCCCGGCCGACCCTGCAGGCGCTGCCCGACGACCTCCGGCCGCTGTTCGAGGAGGAGTTCCGCGCGCTCCTGCGCGAGGCCTATCCCGAGGACGCCGACGGTCGCGTCATCCTGCCGTTCCGCCGCATCTTCGTCGTCGCGCGCAAGCCCGACGGGGAGCGGGTGGGATGAGGCTCCACCACGTCCAGGTCGCCTGCCCGCCGGGCGGCGAGCACGGCGCGCGCCGCTTCTACGGCGACGGGCTCGGGATGACCGAGGTCGACAAGCCGGCCGACCTCGTCGCTCGCGGCGGCTGCTGGTTCCGGGCGTACGACGACTCGGGCGCGGTCGCGGCCGAGCTGCACGTGGGCGTCGAGGAGCCGTTCACGCCCGCTCGGAAGGCGCACCCTGCGCTGGTGGTCGATGACCTCGACGAGGTGGCCGAACGGCTCAGGAGGCTCGGCTTCGAGGTCGACGAGAGCCAGCGCGACACCTTCCCGGGGCACGTGCGGTTCCACACCTTCGACGGCCACGGGAACCGGGTCGAGGTCCTCGCCGACGCCTGAGGACGCCGTGCACGTGGTCCGACCCGGATCACGTCCACCTCGTCCTCAGATATCGACGTGCGGTCGGCGTCGGTCATCGGGGACGATCGCCCGGTGAGCCTGTTGCTGATCCTCGGCCCGCCCGCCGTCGGGAAGATGACGGTCGGCCGCGCCGTCGCCGCGCGGTCGTCGTACCGGCTCTTCCACAACCACCACACGATCGAGATGCTCCTCGACGTCTTCGACTACGGGACGCCGCCCTTCAACACCCTCAACAAGGAGGTCCGCCGACGGGTGATGGAGGAGGCGGCCGAGGCCGGCACGGACCTGGTGTTCACCTTCGTGATGGGCATGGACGACCAGGGCGACGCCGACTACCTCGCCGAGCTCGCCCGCCCGTTCGGCGACGACGTCGCGCTCGTCGAGCTCGTCGCCGACCTCGACACCCGGCTCGTGCGCAACCGCACCGAGCACCGGCTCGCTGAGAAGAAGTCCAAGCGCGACGTGGAGTGGTCCGACAACAACGTCCGCGAGCTCGAGGCCGGCCACCGGATGACCTCCGAGCCCGGCCGGGACGCGCCGGGGGAGCGACTGCTCGGGGGCTGGCCCCACCTCGTCGTCGACAACACCGACCTGTCCGCGGACGAGACGGCGGACCGCATCCTCGCCTGGCTGGCGGACCTCTGAGGACACCACGTACGTGGATCGGGCCGGAACTCGTGCATGGCGTCCTCAGATAGGGGTTACCGGCTGGTAACCTCACCACCATGCCTGCCGTCCTGGACCTCTGGAAGAAGACCTCCGCCCTGCCGCTGGGCAACCGGATCTTCTCGCTCGCCTTCAGCCAGAAGGCGCCCTACTTCGCCAGCATCCGGCCGCGGTTCACCGTGATCGAGCCGAACCACGCGGAGCTGGTGATCCGCGATCGCCGGGGCGTCCACAACCACATCGGCACCGTCCACGCGATCGCGCTGTGCAACGGCCTCGAGGCCGCGATGGGCGCGCTCGCCGAGGCGACCATCCCGCGCGATCGGCGCTGGATCCCGAAGGGAATGGAGGTCGCCTACACCGCCAAGGCCAGCTCCGACATCACCTGCGTCGCGGAGACCGACCCCGAGCAGTGGACGCGCGAACTCGGTGAGGGGTACGACCTGCCGGTCCGCGTGCGCGGGGTCCGTACGGACGGGACCGTGGTGGTCGAGGGCGAGATCCGGCTCTGGGTGTCGCCCACGAAGAATCACTAGAACGTTGCGGCCGACTGGTTCTGGTCCGCTTCGCCGACCATCGAGACCTTGAGCATCTCCTTCTCGCCGACGAACTTCTTCTGCGCGTAGCTTGCGATCGCCGTCAGCACGAGGTTGGTGACGATGTAGAGCAAGGCGATGACGATCGTCGTCGGGACGAGGTTGTTGAAGCTCAGCGGCAGCTGCTTGAGGATCTTCGTCAGGCCGACGCCGAAGACGATGAGGATCAGGCTGGTGTCCTTGAGGGCCACCACCATCTGGCTGATGATCGCGGGCACCATGATCTTGACGGCCTGCGGGAGCAGGACGATGTTCATGACCTGGCTCTTGCGCATGCCGATGGCGTACGCCGCCTCGGCCTGACCCTTGGGGAGGGCGTTGATGCCGGCCCGGAAGACCTCGGCGAGCACCGCGCCGTTGTAGACGGTGAGGGCCAGCACCACAGACCAGTAGGCACCGCGCTCGATCGACATCGAGTTGAAGACCGCGTAGAACGCGAAGATCATCAGCATGATGACTGGCACCGCCCGGAAGAACTCGACGACCAGCCAGCTGGCCCACCGCACGGGCCTGTGGTCGGAGAGCTTGGCAACACCGAAGACGACGCCGAACACCAGTGCGCCCAGGACGGACAAGCCGGCCATCGACAACGTGTCGAGCCACGCCTCGCCGATCGCCTGCATGATGTTGGGCGTGACGAACGGCTCCCACAGCTCGTACGCGAACTGGCCGGCGTCGTTGAGCCGCTTGAGCACCCAGGCGACGAGCAGCATGAGGACTACCGCGGCGACCACCGTGTAGATGCGGTGTCGGGCGGCGGTCTTCGGCCCGGGTGAGTCGAACAGGACTGCTGATGCCATTACGCGATCCTCCAACGACGCTCGAGGGTGCCGGCGGCGAGCGAGACCAGTTCGACCAGCACGACGTAGCCGATGGCGAAGGCGAGGAAGATGCCCCAGCGCTCGTCGGCGTTGTTGTTGGTGAGCGACTTCATCTGCGAGGTGGCCTCGATGACGCCGAAGACGGCGGCGACCGACGTGTTCTTCAGCAGGGCGATCAACGCGCTCGCCACAGGAGGCACCGAGGCACGGAAGGCCTGCGGCAGCACGACCTGGCTCATCACGCCGCCGAAGGGGAGCCCGATGGCGCGGGCAGCCTCGGCCTGACCGAGCGGCACGGCGTTGACGCCCGAGCGGAGTGCCTCGCAAACGAATGTCGACGTGTAGAGGGTCAGCGCGACGACCGCGGTGGAGAAGAAGGACGTGAAGTCGAACGTGCCGATGTGCACGTCGACCCACCTGAAGTTGATGCCGATGCGTGGTGCAGCGAACGAGAAGAAGAAGAACACCGCGAGCAGCGGGGTGTTGCGCACCAGGGTGACGTAGGCGGCGCCAGCCTTGTTGAGGATGGCGATCGGCCCGACCCGCATCGCGACGAGGAGCGTGCCGCCGATCAGCGAGAGCGTCCCTGACACGAGGAAGAGCAGCACGGTGTAGCCGAAGGCCTTGAAGACGTCGGGCAGGCTTTCGATGACGGCGTCCACGTCTCTCCTCTCGGTCGGGGGTCAGGCGGTGGTCGGCCCGGGCCCGCGAGGCGCGGGCCCGGACCGGTCAGTGGTGCGGGTGGCTCACTCGCAGGGGTCGAGCTCCGGGAAATCCGGGGTCTCGACACCGGAGGCGCCCAGGTTGGCCTCGAAGGCCTCGGCCCACGTGCCGTCCTCGTTGGCCTTCTCGAGCGTGTCATTGATCCACTGGCACATCTCGGGGTAGTCCTTCGAGTAGCCGACGCCGATGCGCTCCTCGGAGAACGGGTCGCCGACGACCTTGAGCTGGCCCTCGTTCTGCGCGGCGTACCCCGCGAGGATCGTGCCGTCTGTCGTCATCGCCTCCACGGTGCCGTCGAGCACCTTGTCGACGCACTGGCTGTAGGTGTCGAAGCCGACCGGCTTCATGCCCTGCGCCTTGGCGTTCTCGAGCGATGTCGACCCGGTCACCGAGCAGACCTCCTTGCCCTGCAGGTCCTCGGGGCCCTCGGCGTCCGAGTCCTCCGGCACCAGCAGCTGCTGACCGGTGAGCATGTAGGGACCCGTCTGGCCGACGACCTGGCGGCGCTCGTCGGTGATGGAGTACGACGCCAGCACGAGGTCGACCTTGCCCTCCTGGAGGAAGGGCTCGCGGTTGTCGGAGATCGTCTCGACGTACTTCACCTTCGACGTGTCGTCGGGGTCGATGCCGAGGCTGGCGACGAGGATCTTCGCGATGTCGACGTCGAAGCCCGTCGGCATGTCGGAGCCGGTCTCGTTGAAGCCGAGGCCGGGCTGGTCGAACTTCACGCCGACGTTGATGGTGCCGGCGTCGGCGATCTCCTTCATCCGGGTGCCGTCGTCGAAGCTGGAGGCAGCGTTCTCGTCGGCTTGGACGTCGACGCCCTCCGAGTCCTCACCGGCGTTGCCGCAGGCAGCGAGTGACAGGGCCAACCCCGCCGTGGCGATGACCGCCTTGGTCCTGGTGAATCTCATCCTTGCTCTCCTTCTGTCGGCGGCCCGAGAGGCCGTCTGGGGGTGTCTGGGGATGGGACGTGCTGTGTTCCCGAGTCTGTGGGTGCCGAGGTGGGGCGTCAGTGCTTGAGGATCTTGCCGAGGAAGTCCTTGGCCCGGTCCGAGGTCGGGTGGGTGAAGAACTCCTCCGGGGTGTTCTCCTCCACGATCGCCCCGTCGGCCATGAACACGACGCGGTGCGCGGCCGTGCGCGCGAAGCCCATCTCGTGGGTGACCACGATCATCGTCATGCCCTGCTCGGCGAGGTCGACCATGACGTCGAGGACCTCCTTGATCATCTCCGGGTCGAGGGCCGAGGTCGGCTCGTCGAAGAGCATCACCTTCGGCTCCATCGCCAGGGCGCGGGCGATCGCGACGCGCTGTTGTTGGCCGCCGGAGAGCTGGGCGGGGTACTTCTCGGCCTGGTGGCCGACGCCGACGCGGTCGAGCAGCTCGCGCGCCTTCCTCTCCGCCTCGTCCCTCTTCATCCCGCGCACCTTGATCGGGCCGAGGGTGACGTTCTCGAGGATCGTCTTGTGGGCGAAGAGGTTGAAGCTCTGGAAGACCATGCCGACCTCGGCGCGGAGCGCGGCGAGCGCCTTGCCCTCCTGCGGCAGCGGCTGGCCGTCGAGGGTGATCGTGCCCTCGTCGATGGTCTCGAGCCGGTTGATCGTGCGGCACAGCGTGGACTTGCCGGAGCCGGAGGGCCCGATCACCACGACGACCTCGCCGCGGTTGACAGTGAGGTCGATGTCCTTCAGAGCGTGCAGCTGCCCGAAGTGCTTCTGCACGTCGCTCAGCACCACGAGCGGCTCGCCCCGACTGGCCGTGACGGATCCCGATTCCTGCGCGGTCATAGGCGCAACCTATCGGCAGGTGGTCCTTCCGGGCCATCGGGCATGGCCCGAACGGGCCATCACAGAGTGGTGACGATTCCTGCCTCGGGGTCCCACCGGCGCAGCTCGGTGACGGTCATCACGACGTCGTCGTGGCCGACCACCTCGAGCGCGGCAGGTACGTCGTCCCGGCGCATCCGCCGCGCCAGCGTGACGTGCGGCAGCCAGCCGTCGTGCTGCACGTCGGCCACCTCGGACCGCAGGTCGAGCACGGCGCGAACCAGGCCGTCGGGCACGTCGAGGAGCCGGACCAGCGACACCTTCGCCCCACCCAGCAGCCCGATCGCACCGGCCCGCACCTGGACGGGGAGGAGCGAGGCGACGAGCTCGCGGGCCCGCTGCTCGTCAGCAGCAGCCAGCGCCGGTGCCGCGACCACTGTGACGTGCGGGCTGTTGGTGGTGCCGCGGTGGTCGAGCTGGGACGGCAGCCCGGCGTCGTGCAACGCCTGCCAGTCGCGGCGTACGGCCTCGCACCCGTCAGCGTCCGGCAGCAGCTCGATCGCGTGCATCCGGGGCATGCGTCCGAGACTAGGTGGCGGTCCCCGATGAGCCGTCCAGGTCCGTGGTGTGCGTCGAGACGAGCTCGGCCTCGGACGCGCCGCGCGGGCGTGGGACGAGCACCACGTGCTCGACCACCGCGAGGAGCGCGTAGTCCGACGTGGCCGGCGAGCGCACCACCTCGGTGCGCGGCAACGACACCCCGCGCTGCTCACGGTGGCGCTCCTGGCCGTCCACGCAGTAGACGCGCTCCCACGCCGTCCACTCGCACGAGTAGACGTGCGACCCGGCACCCATCACGCACCGCCAGCCGCGACGCGTCGTCCGACCGTCGTGCGCGTGGACACCCGCGACGTGGCGTCGAAGACCCGGACCCAGTCGACCTGGGCGGTGTCGTCGAGCTCGTCCGGCGTGAGCTCGGCGAGCTCGTAGTCGGAGGTCAGCGCCGAGAGGACCCACTGCTGGGCCTGCGACACGTCGCGCCGCTCCCGGTAGTACTCGCGTCCGTCGACCCGGAAGACGTACTCCTTCGCGGTCCACTCGACGGAGAACACGTGGAACTCGTCCCACCACGAGCGGTCACCGTCGAGCGCCTTGCGTGCCTCGGGGAACAACCCGCCCCGGCTCACCTTGTCCCACCCGGCCTCGTAGTGGTGCACGCCGGAGGCGATCGTCTCGCTCCCGCGGCCGTTCTCGCCGAAGAACTCCACGACGTCGATCTCGGCACCGGCGGCAGGATCGCCGTCGGCGTACGTCGTGCCGACCGGCAGCATCCAGAAGCCGGCGTGCAGGCCCTTCGCCTGCTGGAACCTCATCCGGGCCGCCACGATCCCGTGCCGGAACGACCGGGTGAACTCGGTCGAGACCTGGGAGTTGAGCAGGTAGGGGCTGGTGCCCGGAGCGCCGCCCCACGTGTAGGAGCACGAGGTGCCGAGGCGATCGGGGTCGACGCCGATCCCGAGGTGCAGGAGGCCGTCCGCGACGTGGCGCACGGAGCCGTCGACGCGTGCGCAGGTCCGCGGCGCGTAGACCGACTCGTGCTCGCGCTGCTGGTCGTTCCACACGGAGGTGTCGAGCGCGGTGCCGTCGAAGTCGTCGGCGAACTCGGTGCGCCACCGCTTCAGGCGGACGGTGCCGCTGAGCCAGGTGCGGCCCCGGCCCGTCGTGCGGGCGCGGTACGTCCCGGGGCGCGGCGCGAAGGCCGCGGATCCCCACGCGTCCTCGACCGCGCGACCGACGCGCCTCCACTCGCCGCGGGTGCGCCGCTCGAGCGTGACCACCCGCCCCGGTGAGGCAGGCGTGAAGCGGGCGACGACGCTGCCCGCGTCGGACGGATCCGCGGGCCTGGTGCCCGGCTGCACGATCGCCGGCAACGCAGTGAGCGTGCCGCGGACCTGCTTCGGCGGGGCCGCCCGTCCCTCCCCGGCGTGGGCCGGAGACGGTGCTGCGAGCAGGACGAGTGCGAGGAGTGCGGAGACGGAGCTGGAGCCGTGAAGTGGTGACGTCATGGTTCCCCCGGACAACGGTCGTGTTGTTACCGTTCTGTGGAGAAAACGTTAAGAATCAGTAGGAGTTACGGCCAGGCTTCGCCATACCTTCCCCGGCGGTCGCCGCTTGCCTCGTCCGGAGGGCCGGGTCACCTCGTCGTACGGCGTCCGCTCGTGGTGCGCGTCGACGTGGTCGACCCGGCGTCGAACACGCGCACCCAGTCGACCTGCGCGGTGTCGCTCATCTCGTTGGGCGTGAGCTCGGCGAGCTCGTAGTCGGAGGTCAGGTTCGACAGCACGAGGTACTGCTGGGCCTGGGAGACCGCGGTCTGCTCGCGGTAGTACTCGCGGCCGTCGACGCGGAAGACGTACTCCGTCGGCGTCCACTCGACCGAGAACACGTGGAACTCGTCCCACCAGCTGCGGCCCTTGCCCAGCACCTCGCGCGTCTCCGGGAAGACGTCGCCGAGGCTGACCTTGCTCCAGCCCGGCTCGTAGTAGTGGATGTGGGAGCCGATCGCGTCCTTGCCGCGGCCGGCCTCGCCGAAGAACTCCATCACGTCGATCTCGGTGCCGCCGGACGGGTCGCCGTCGACGTACGTCGTGCCTTCGGGCAGCAGCCAGAAGGCCGAGTGCATGCCCTTGGCGCGCTGCGGCTTGATGCGCGCGGCGAAGATGCCGTGGCGGAACGAGCGGGTGAGCTCGGTCGCGACCTGCGAGTTGACCATGTACGGGCTGGTGCCCGGGCCGCGCTTGGTGGTGTAGGAGCACGACATCCCCACGCGCTCGGGGTCGAGGGCGACACCGAGCTGGAGCACCCCTCCCTCGACGCGACGGGCCCAGGGATCGGTGCGGGCGCAGGTGCGCGGGGCGTAGACGCTCTCGTGCTCGCGGCGCTGGTCGTTCCACTTCGTGGGGTCCAGCGTGCTGCCGGAGAAGGTGTCCTCGAAGGTCGGCTGCCAGGCGGTGGTGGTCACCGTCCCGGTCACCCAGTAGCGGTCGGTGGTGGTCGTGCGTGCGCGGTAGGTGCCGGGAGCGGGGGAGAAGGCGACCGTGCCGCTGGCGTCCTCCGGGCCCGAGGCGACCGCCTTCCAGCCGGCGCGGGTCTGGCGCTCGAGGACGACCTTCCGGCCGGGGTCGGCGGGGGAGAACGTGGCGACCAGGCTGCCGTTGCGCTCCGGAGCGGCCGGGGACGTGCCGGGCTGCGCGATCGGCGGGAGGGCGGCGAGGGTGCCGCGCACGGCCTTCTTGCGCGCCGGCCTGCTCGGGTGCTTGTCGGCGTGCTTGCCCCCACGCTGGGTGCCGTGCTTGCTCCCGTGCGTCTTCCCGTGCTTGCTGCTGTGGTTCGCACGGTGGTCGCCGGCTGTCGTCTCGCTGCCGTGCGCGGCCTGCGCCGGAGACGGGGCCAGCGAGGCGACCATGCTGATGGCCAGGACGATCGACGCCAGGGCGACGACCCGCGCAGCCCGGGCGGGAAGGGCGAAAACTCCGTGTGATTGCATCCGTGCACTCCCAGCGTCGACGGCAACACGCTGTGGGCCCACGTCCGTGTGGATCTCGTGTTACCGCATTGTTCCTCTGAGGGAGAATCTGAGGGTTTCTGCGAAGGAAATATGGGAGAAATGGGGTTTTCGGTCCCTAAGAATCACTCGGAGTAGTCACAACGGGCCATGCGAGCGTCGTGATTGCCGCCGTGGGAGGGCTCGCCCGTACGCTGGTGCGGTCATGAGCGCCGCAGTTCCCTCCGCCCGCACCTACGAGGTCAAGACCCACGGGTGCCAGATGAACGTCCACGACTCCGAGCGCCTCGCGGGGCTGCTGGAGGACGCCGGGTATGTCCGCGCGACGGCCGGGCAGGCCGACGTCGTCGTCCTCAACACGTGCGCCGTACGGGAGAACGCGGACAACAAGCTCTACGGCAACCTCGGCCAGCTCGCCTCGGTCAAGGCCGCGACGCCCGGCATGCAGATCGCCGTCGGCGGCTGCCTGGCGCAGAAGGACCGCGAGTCGATCACGACGCGTGCCCCGTGGGTCGACGTCGTCTTCGGCACCCACAACATCGGGTCCCTGCCGGTGCTCCTCGAGCGGGCGCGCATCGCCGAGGAGGCGCAGGTCGAGATCCTCGAGTCGCTGTCCGTCTTCCCCTCGACGCTGCCGACGCGGCGCGAGTCGGCGTACGCCGCCTGGGTGTCGGTGTCGGTCGGGTGCAACAACACCTGCACCTTCTGCATCGTCCCGGCGCTGCGAGGCAAGGAGAAGGACCGCCGCCCCGGCGAGATCCTGGCCGAGGTCGAGGCGCTGGTCGCCGAGGGCGTCACCGAGGTCACGCTCCTGGGCCAGAACGTCAACGCCTACGGCGTCGAGTTCGGCGACCGGCAGGCGTTCTCCAAGCTGCTGCGCGCCTGCGGGGACATCGAGGGCCTCGAGCGGGTGCGCTTCACCTCGCCGCACCCGGCGGAGTTCACCGACGACGTGATCGAGGCGATGGCGTCCACCCCCAACGTGATGCCGTCCCTGCACATGCCCCTGCAGTCCGGCTCGGACAAGGTGCTGCGCGACATGCGCCGGTCCTACCGGCAGTCCCGCTACCTCGGGATCATCGAGCGCGTGCGGGCCGCGATCCCGGACGCGGCGATCACGACCGACATCATCGTCGGTTTCCCCGGCGAGACCGAGGAGGACTTCCAGGCCACGCTGGACGTCGTGCGGGCGGCGCGCTTCTCGTCGGCCTTCACCTTCCAGTACTCCAAGCGCCCCGGCACCCCTGCCGCCGTCCTCGAGGACCAGGTGCCCGCCGACGTGGTCAAGGACCGCTACCTGCGCCTCGCCGCCGTCGTCGACGAGATCGCGTGGGAGGAGAACAAGGCGCTCGTCGGCCGCACGCTCGAGCTGATGGTCTCCGAGGGCGAGGGCCGCAAGGACGCCGCGACCGCCCGCCTCTCCGGCCGCGCGCCCGACAACCGGCTGGTGCACTTCTCCGTCTCGGGCCACGCGCCCACCGACCTCCCGCGCCCCGGCGACATGGTCACCGTCGAGGTGACGTACGCCGCCCCGCACCACCTCGTGGCCGACGGCCCGGTCCTCGCGGTCCGGCGTACGCGCGCCGGCGACGCGTGGGAGCGCCGAACGGCCGCCCCGCCCGCCACCCCCTCCGTCGGGCTCGGCATGCCCACGATCGGCGTCCCGGCGCCCCTCCCGGGCGCCCCCGCCTGCGGCTGACCGCTCGGATGGAGTCACCGGGTACCCGGTGACTCCATCCTGATCGTGGAGCTTCCGAGCCACCAGGTGACTCGGATCTTCCACGCTCCGGTTGTCCACAGGGCGCCCCGCGAGGGTCGCGCGACGGCGTGTCCGCCGTCGATCGTCGAGGGATGGATCTCCTTGCCGAGCTGCTCGCCGCCCAAGACGGCGTCGTCTCGCGCGCCCAGGCGCTGCGCGCCGGCCTCGAGCCGCACGACGTACGTCGACTCGTTCGCCGCCGCGACTTGACCCCGATGCACCCGGGCGTCCTCGTCGACCACACCGGTGACCCGACATGGGTGCAACGGGCATGGGGTGCGGTCCTCGCCTGCGCGACGCCCGGAGCGATCTCGGGCAGCGATCTGGCCGCCGCGTTGGCAGGCGCCTCCGCGATGCGAGCGGCTGACGGCCCGGGCAGGGCGGAAGCGAACGCGGCACCGATCGTGGTCGCCATCCCTCGTGAGCGCCGGGTCGTGGCGCCAACAGGCGTGAGGGTCGTCCGGACGTACGGACTCGACGAGCGCGTGCGATGGAACCTCGGTCCGCCCCGCATGGCGTACGACCACGCAGCCCTCGACGTCGCGATGGAGGCGCGGAGCGACTTCGACGCCATCGGTGCGGTGTCACGTGCCGTGCAGAGCCGACACACCACGGCGCTGCGGATGATGGCGACCCTCGCGGAGAGGAAGCGCGCTCGACGGCGCGAGTTCTTGGAGGATGTCCTCAGGGACGTGGCGACCGGCACCTGCTCGGTCCTCGAGCACGGCTTCCTGACGTTGGTCGAGCGCCCACACGGTCTGCCCGCCGCCGAGCGACAGCTACGGGTGGGGACGGCCAGCGGAATTGTCTACCGCGACGCGTCGTACGGCGAACGGCTCGTCGAGCTGGACGGCCGGCTGTGGCACGACACCGCCCTGCAGCGGGACAAGGACTTCGAGCGTGATCTCGATGCCGCTGTCGCCGGGATGGGAACCGTGCGACTGACGTGGGGCCAGGTCTTCGACCGTCCTTGCTCGACGGCGGCGAAGCTCTCACGCCTGCTGGTGCTGGACGGTTGGCCGCCGGCCCGCCCCTGTGCATCTGGCTGCGCAGTGGCCGACGCCGCCTGAGCCAGATCGTGGAAGACCCGAGCCGCTAGGTGGCTCAGATCTTCCACTGTCTCCGCCGAGTCACCCGATAGCCGGTGACTCCGACGACAGAAAGGTCAGGCGGGAGGCTCGGGAGAGCCGTCCTCGGCCTCCTGGCCGGCCTCGGGAGCGTCGTCGCCGGAGGCGGGCGTGCCCGCCTCGTGGTCGTCGGCCTCGCCCTCGGGGGCCTGCGGCTTGTCGTCGGGCTGGGAGATCTCGTCGGGCATCGCGTCGTCGACGGCGGGGTTGTCGTCGGGGTTCAGGTCGCGGCCCAGGCCGTTGTCGGCCGGGTCCTCCTCGATCGCGTCGACACCGCCGGGCACCAGCTCCGGCTCCTCGGTGACGGGCGTCGGCATCGGGCTCAGGTCGTCGTTGCTCATCGGTTCCCTCCATGGGTGATCTCCTTCGATCGTGCCGCGGCGCTGCCTGCTCGACCACCCCCGAGGGGTGAGAGGGGTCAGAAACCGAAGGTCAGGTAGACCTCACCCGTACCCAGCTGCGAGAGGGCGTACGCCTCGTGCGGCACCATCGGCTCGGGCAGCGCGGAGATCGGGAACCAGTCGATCCGCGCCGCCTTGTGCGCCTCGACGACGCGCGGCGTCCCGGTCCACGACCGGGCTGTGAACATCCAGTCCACACGCTCGTCGATGGCGTCGGCGTGCTGCGTGCGCTGCATGGTGAACTGGAGCGACAGGTCGACGTCGGTGATGCCGAGCTCCTCGAGCGCCTCGCGGCGCGCGGCGTCGTACGCCGTCTCGCCCCGCTCGATGTGCCCGGCCGCGGCGGCTGCCCAGTGGCCGTCCATGTAGGGCGTGCCCTGGCGCAGCTGGAGCAGCACCTCGGTCCCGGCGTCTCCCTCGCGGAGGAGGTAGACGTAGGACGCGGGGACGAGGACGAAGCGGTCGGTCACGCGGCCGACCCTAGGACGACCGGCGTCAGGGGCGGTCGGTGCCCTCGTCGCGCAGCGGGTCGCCGTGGTTCTTGGCGGGCCCGGGGCCGATGTCGTCGTTCTTGCCGTCGAGGTTGTCGAGGGCGTCGCGCGCCTTGCTCGTCGCCTGACCGATCTTGTCGGCGTGCTTGCCGCCGGTCTTCTCGTTGGCGAACGCGCCGGCCTTGTCGATCCCCTGGGCGATCTTGTCGCCGTGCTGGTCGACCGCCTCGGTGAGCTTGGCCTTGGCCTTGTCCAGGAAACTCATCAGGTCCTCCTCGAGGAGCGCCGGCCCACCCGGACAGGTGAGGACTCCGGCGATCCCGAGCCTAGCGAGGCAGGGACAATGAGCCCATGCCCCAGCCGATCGTCGCCCTCGTCGGCGCGACCGCATCCGGCAAGACCGGGCTGAGCCTCGACCTCGCCGAGCGGTTGGGCGGGGAGGTGGTCAACACCGACGCGATGCAGGTCTACCGCGGCATGGACGTCGGTACGGCGAAGCTGCCGCCCGCCGAGCGCCGCGGCATCCCGCACCACCTGCTCGACCTCCTCGACGTCACCGAGCCGGCCACGGTCGCGCTGTTCCAGGGCTGGGCACGCGACGCGATCGCCGACATCCGGCGCCGGGACGCTACGCCGGTCCTCGTCGGCGGCTCCGCGCTCTACACCCGCGCGATCGTCGACCGGTTCGAGTTCCCCGGTACCGACGACTCCCTGCGGCGTGAGCTCGAGGCCGAGCTCACGCGCATCGGCAGCCACGCCCTCCACGACCGGCTCGCCGGCGTGGATCCCGAGGCCGCGGCGCAGATCCAGCCCGACAACGGGCGTCGCGTCGTCCGGGCGCTCGAGGTCGTCGCGCTCACCGGCCGGCCGTTCAGCGCCAGCCTCCCGCGCCTGGAGTACGTCGACCCGCTGACCGTGCAGATCGGTGTCGACATCGACCGGCCGACGCTCGACGAGCGGATCGCCCGGCGGGTGGACGAGATGTTCGCGACGGGGCTCGTCGAGGAGGTCGAGGCGCTCCTGGCCCAGGGCCTCGCCGAGGTTCGTACCGCCAACCGCGCCATCGGCTACCGCGAGGTGGTCGGCTTCCTCGCCGGCGACCGGACGCTCGCCGAGGCGGTCGAGCAGACCAAGACCGCCACGCGTCGCTTCGCGCGCCGCCAGGACGCGTGGTTCCGCAAGGACCCGCGCATCGTCTGGGTCGCCCACGACGACCCGGACCGGGTCGAGAAGGCGGTCCGGGCCCTGCCGGAGACCTGACGACGAGGATCAAGCCCGGTGTCGGTGGCCGGTGCCATGGTGGATCGATGGCGACGATCTACTACACCGGCTGCACCCTCGACGGCTTCATCGCGACCGACGACCACTCGCTCGACTGGCTGACCTCGCGCGACATCGACCAGGACGGGCCGATGGCCTACCCGGCCTTCAGCGAGCGGATCGGCGCGTGCGCGATGGGCGCCAACACGTGGCAGTGGATCCTCGACCACGACGAGGACCCGTGGGGCCCGAAGCCGACGTGGGTGGTCACCCACCGGGAGTTCGCACCGTTCCAGCAGGTGCGGTTCACCGACGCCGAGGTCGCCGCCGTCCACGCCGAGATGACGGAGGTGGCCGACGGGAAGGACCTCTGGGTGGTCGGCGGTGGCGAGCTGGTCGGGCAGTTCCACGACGCAGGGCTGCTGGACGAGGTCTGGGTCCAGTACGCCCCCGTGACTGTCGGCAGCGGAGCGCCCGTGCTGCCGCGCCACGTCGAGCTGCGGCTGGAGGAGGTCGCGCGCAACCGCGACTTCATGTGCGGGCGCTACTCCGTCGTCCGCTGAGCCGACACCCTCGCGAGGACGTGGACACGACCTGCCGCCTCGGGGCAGGGTGGACGGACGATCTCGTCTCGGGAGGACTCCCCATGCACCTGCGTACGTCCCTCGCCGCCGTCACCGCGACCGGCCTCATCTCCGGGCTCGTGCTCGCGACCCCGCTCGGCGCGACCGCGGCCCAGCCGCCCGGCGGCGCCGACCCCCGCCCCACGACCAAGGCGCCCACGGCCATCGGCAAGGGCGGGGCGGTCACGACCGTCGACCCGGAGGCCAGTGCGGCTGGCCTCAAGGTCCTGAAGGCCGGCGGCAACGCGGTCGACGCCGCGGTCGCCGCGGCCGCCACCCTGGGGGTGACCGAGCCCTACAGCGCCGGCATCGGCGGCGGTGGCTACTTCGTCTACTACAACGCCAAGACCGGCAAGGTCCGCACGATCGACGGCCGCGAGACCGCTCCCAGCAAGATGCCGCAGGACGCCTTCATCGACCCGGCGACCGGCAAGCCCTACAACTTCACGCCCGAGCTGGTCACCAGCGGCGTCAGCGTCGGCACCCCCGGCACCCTCGCGACCTGGGACAAGGCACTGGCCAACTGGGGCACCTGGTCGCTCGGTGAGGCCCTCGCCCCGGCCACCAAGGTCGCCACGCGCGGCTTCAAGGTCGACGAGACCTTCCGCCAGCAGACCCTCGACAACGAGGAGCGCTTCCGCGCCTTCAAGGACACGAAGAAGCTGTTCCTGCGCGGCGGTGACGCGCCTGCCGTCGGCTCGATCTTCCGCAACCCGGACCTCGCCGCGACCTACCGGACGATCGCCGAGAAGGGCACGTCCGCTTTCTACCGCGGCCCGCTCGCGCGGCTGATGTCCGACGTCGTCCGCAAGCCGCGCACCACCAAGAACACCAAGCTCCCGACGCCCAAGGGCTACCTCACGCCGCGTGACCTGCGCGACTACAAGGTCCGCTCGCAGCGCGCGACGAAGATCAGCTACCGCGGCCACGACGTCTACGGCATGGCGCCCTCCTCGTCGGGCGGCACCACCGTCGGCGAGGCGCTCAACATCCTCGAGCGCTACGACCTGTCGAAGATGACCACCGAGCAGGCCCTCCACCACTACCTCGAGGCGAGCGCGCTGGCCTTCGCCGACCGCGGCAAGTACGTCGGCGACCCGGCCTTCGTCGACGTGCCGGTCAAGCGGCTGCTCGACGACAAGTTCGCCGCCGAGCGTGCCTGCTCGCTCGACCCCGCCAGGGCCGCGAAGAAGCCGGTCGCCGCCGGTGACGTGACGTCGTACGACGGCGTGTGCGGTCCCGCGAGCGCGAAGGGCACCACCGACACCGACACCGAGAACATCTCCACCACCAACCTCACGGTGGCCGACAAGTGGGGCAACGTCGTGGAGTACACCCTCACGATCGAGCAGACCGGCGGCTCCGGGATCACCGTCCCCGGCCACGGCTTCCTGCTCAACAACGAGCTGACCGACTTCTCGACGGTGTACGACGCCGCGGACCCCAACCGGATCCAGCCGGGCAAGCGGCCGCGCAGCTCCATGTCGCCGACGATCGTGCTGAAGGACGGCAAGCCGTTCCTGGCCCTGGGCTCGCCCGGTGGCTCGACGATCATCACGACCGTCCTGCAGATGCTCGTCAACCGGATCGACCTCGGCATGACCATCGAGGAGGCCATCGCCGCGCCCCGCGCCAGCCAGCGCAACACCGCGAGCGTCACCGCCGAGCCCGCCTTCATCGACGCCTACGGCCCCGCGCTCACCGCGCTGGGCCACACCCTCGCTCCGGCCGGTGACGCCTTCACCAGCGCCGCCGAGATCGGGGCGGCGACGGCGATCGAGTTCGGCCCGGGCAAGCGGCTGACCGCCGTCGCCGAGCCCAGCCGGCGCGGCAAGGGGGCGGCGAAGGTGGTCGACCCGCAGTAGACCCGACCCTCGCTGGTCGAGGTCCGACCTTTCTCGCTGGTTGAGGTGCGAGCGCAGCGAGCCTCGAAACCACGCAGGTTTCGAGGCTCGGGCGCGGGGCGCCCTCGCACCTCAACCAGCGATGGGCTGCGGGTGCCACAATTGAGCGGTGAGCTACCCCTTCCTCAAGGGCCACGGCACGGAGAACGACTTCGTGGTGCTGCCCGACGCCGACGGCACGGTGCACGGCGACCTGTCCGCGGACCGGGTGCGCGCGCTCTGCGACCGGCGTGCCGGCATCGGCGGCGACGGGGTGCTGCGGGCGGTGCGCCGCGACGGTGACTGGTTCATGGACTACCGCAACGCCGACGGCTCGGTCAGCGAGATGTGCGGCAACGGCATCCGCGTCTTCGCGCGCTACCTGCACGAGCGCGAGGGCGAGCCGTTCCCGATGAAGATCCAGACCCGCGACGGCATCAAGGTCGTCGACCGCACCGGCGACGACTACACCGCCGACCTCGGCTCGCCCGAGGTGTTCGGCGAGACCCACGTGACGGTCATGGGTACGACGTTCGCGGCCCGCCACGTCTCGATGGGCAACCCGCACGCGGTCGCCTTCGTCGACAACCTGGCCCAAGCCGGCCCGCTGCTCGAGGAGCCCGAGCACGACGACGCGGTCTACCCCGACGGCGTCAACGTCGAGTTCGTCGTCCGTCGCGGCGAGCACCACGTCGCGATGCGGGTGCACGAGCGCGGCTCGGGGGAGACCCGGTCCTGCGGCACCGGCGCGTGCGCGGTCGCGGTGGCAACGTCGCTGGTCGACGACGCGCCCCGCGGGACGCCGTACCGCGTGGACGTGCCCGGCGGCACCCTCACCATCACCTGGACCGAGGACGACCGCGTCCTGCTGACCGGCCCCGCCGTCCTCGTCGCGGAGGGTCTCACCGACCTCTGAGGTCGAGTGCCGTCGCGGCACCATCCGCTGCGGAGCCGCGCACCCGACCTCTCTAGGATCCGAGGCATGGACATCACCGGATCCACCGCCATCGTCACCGGCGGCGCGAGCGGCATCGGCGCCGCCGTCGCGCGCGCCCTCGCCGCCAAGGGAGCGGTCGTGGTCGTTGCCGACCTCAACGCCGAGAAGGGCGAGGCGCTGGCCTCCGAGATCGGCGGCGTGTTCGCGGCCGTCGACGTCACGAAGACCGAGCAGGTCGCCGCCGCCGTCGAGGCGGCGGCCGAGATCGCGCCGCTGCGCGCGTGCGTCAACTCAGCCGGCATCGGCTGGGCGCAGCGCACGATCGGCCGCGACGGGCTGCTCGAGCAGGCACACGACCTCGACGCCTTCCGCAAGGTCGTCGAGATCAACCTCATCGGCACCTTCGACATGACCCGCCAGGCCGCGACCGTGATGAGCCGCAACGAGCCCGACGAGGACGGCCAGCGCGGGGCCATCGTCAACCTCGCCTCCGTCGCCGCCTTCGACGGCCAGATCGGCCAGGCCTCCTACTCGGCCTCCAAGGGCGGCGTCGTCGGGATGACCCTCCCGGTCGCGCGCGACCTGTCGGCCGCCGGCATCCGGCTCAACACCGTCGCGCCGGGTCTGATCGACACCCCGATCTACGACGCGTTCCCCGACCCTGAGCAGTTCAAGGCGAACCTCGGCCAGAACGTGCTGTTCCCCAAGCGCCTCGGCCGCGCCGAGGAGCTCGCCAGCATGGTCGTGGAGTGCCTCACGAACTCCTACATGAACGGCGAGACCATCCGCGTCGACGGCGGCATCCGGATGCCACCGAAGTAGCCGGGGTCGTACGCCCGTGGCGAAAGCGTTCGCGCTCGGCGGCACCCCGACCTACGCTTGAAGGCATATGACGAACGCACCTGACTTCAACCTCAAGGACGCCCTCGACGCCACCCGCGGCTGGGACGACGACTCGATCGAGCTCGACGACGACCTCCTCGACACCGACGACGCTGACGCCGACTCCGAGTGGGGCAGCGAGTCCGGCTACGCCGACGAGGCGTACGACGACGAGCCGGACCCCGAGGAGCTGACGGTCGGCGCGCAGGAGCTCGCCGAGCGCCACGCGCTGCGCCGGGTCGCCGCGCTGCGCACCGAGCTCGAGGACATCACCGAGGTCGAGTACCGCCAGCTCCGCCTCGAGAAGGTCGTGCTTGTCGGCGTGTGGACCGAGGGGTCCGTCGCCGACGCCGAGAACTCGATGGCCGAGCTCGCCGCGCTCGCCGAGACCGCCGGCTCCGAGGTCCTCGAGGCCGTCTTCCAGCGCCGCCAGTCGCCCGACCCGGCGACCTTCATCGGCCGCGGCAAGGTCGAGGCGATCCGCGAGATCGTCCAGGCGACCGGCGCCGACACCGTGATCTGCGACGGCGAGCTCGCGCCCAGTCAGCTGCGCAACCTCGAGGACCGGATCAAGGTCAAGGTCGTCGACCGCACCGCGCTGATCCTCGACATCTTCGCCCAGCACGCGAAGTCCAAGGAGGGCCAGGCGCAGGTCGAGCTGGCGCAGCTGCAGTACATGAAGCAGCGCCTCCGCGGCTGGGGCGGCAACCTCTCGCGCCAGGCCGGTGGTCGTGCCGCCGGCGGCGACGGCATCGGTGGCCGCGGTCCGGGTGAGACCAAGATCGAGACCGACCGCCGCCGGATCAATACCAAGATCGCCAAGCTCCGCCGCGAGCTCAAGGAGATGCGCGGCACCCGCGACGTCAAGCGCCAGTCGCGCCGCCGCAACCACATCCCCAGCGTCGCGATCGCCGGCTACACCAACGCCGGCAAGTCCTCGCTCCTCAACCGGCTGACCGACGCCGGGGTGCTGGTGGAGGACGCGCTCTTCGCGACCCTCGACCCCACCACGCGGCGTACGACGACCGCTGACGGGCGCATCTACACGATGTCCGACACCGTCGGGTTCGTCCGGCACCTGCCGCACGGCCTGGTCGAGGCGTTCCGCTCGACGCTGGAGGAGGTCGCCGACTCCGACCTGCTGCTCCACGTCGTCGACGGCTCGCACCCCGACCCCGAGGGCCAGATCGCCGCGGTGCGCGAGGTGCTCGCCGAGATCAACGCGACGAAGGTCCCCGAGATCATCGTGATCAACAAGGCCGACGCCGCCGACCCGATGGTGATCAGCCGGCTGCGGGCGCGCGAGCCGCACAGCGTCGTCGTGAGCGCGAAGACAGGCGACGGCATCGAGGAGGCGCTGCGGACGATCGAGTCCGAGCTGCCCCGCCCGCAGGTCGAGTTCGACGTGCTGCTGCCCTACGAGCGCGGCGACCTGGTCAACCGGATCCACCAGGAGGCCGAGATCGGCTCGCTGGAGCACACCGGCGACGGCACGCTCGTCGTCGGGCGGGCCAACGCCGACCTCGCGAGCGAGCTGACGGCCTACGCCCGCTGACCTTTCCGGGCGTCGCGCGCGCGAGGGGCGTACAGTCGCCGAGGTTTGCGTCTCGGTGAATCGGAACTCTCGGTCGGATTCGTGCGTTGCACGGGTCCGGGTGGAGGATTCGGGCGTTCGTTGTCGATGAAGGAAGTAACTCGCGCATGTCACGTGGTGTCTGGATCCGCTTCTTCCTCGTGCTCGGCCTCTTGGTCGGGTGCCTGGCGCTGGCGATCAACGTCAAGCCCAACCTCGGTCTCGACCTCAAGGGTGGCGCGCAGTTCGTCTTCCAGGCGGAGGGCACCGACCAGACGCCGGCCAACGCCGAGAACGTCGACAAGACCCTGCAGGTGCTGCGCGGCCGCGTGGACGCCCTCGGTGTCGCCGAGTCCACGCTCGTGCGCCAGGGCCAGGACCGGATCCTCGTCGAGCTCCCGGGCGTCACGAGCGACAAGCAGGCGCAGGACGCCGAGGAGCGCATCGGCACCACCGCCAAGCTGACGGTCCACGAGGTCATCGCGACCGCCCAGCCCGACGCCAAGCCCACCAAGAAGGGCAACGAGATCCTGCCGTCCGACCAGGGCGACTCGCTCGAGATCGGCCCGACGGTCATCCAGGGCGACGAGATCACCGGCGCCAGCGCGGTCCAGCGCGACCAGAGCGTCGAGTGGGTCGTGGCGATCGACTTCAACGGCAAGGGTGGCGACACCTGGGCCGACATCACCGGCAAGGCCGCCTGCAACCCGTCGGGCGACCCCAAGCGCCGCATCGCGATCGTCCTCGACGGCGAGGTCATCTCCTCGCCCGAGGTCAACACCAGCGTCGGCTGCGACGTCGGCATCCGCGGCGGCTCCACCGACATCACCGGCAACTTCTCGCCGACCGACGCCAAGGACCTCGCCGCGCTCATCGAGGGCGGCTCGCTGCCCCTCGAGCTCAAGGCCATCTCCGACCGCCTCGTCGGCCCCTCGCTCGGCGCCGCGGCGATCGACGCCTCGATCGAGGCCGGCATCATCGGCATCGTCCTGACCGGCCTGTTCATCATCTTCGTCTACCGCCTGGTCGGCTTCGCCGCGACCATCGCGCTGGCGTCGTACGCGCTCCTGGCCTACGCCATGCTCGTCGGCCTCGGCTCGACACTGACGCTGCCCGGCCTCGCCGGGTTCGTGCTGGCGATCGGCATGGCGATCGACGCCAACGTCCTCGTCTTCGAGAGAGCGAGGGAGGAGTACGTCGCCTACCCGTCCGCCGGGCTCAGGCGGGCGCTGGCGGTCGGCTTCAACAAGGCGTGGAGCGCGATCATCGACTCCAACGTCACCACCCTCCTCGCCGCCGGACTGCTGTTCTTCCTCGGCTCGGGCCCGATCAAGGGCTTCGGTGTCACGCTGACCATCGGTGTCGTCGCCTCGATGGTGTCCGCGCTGATCATCGCCCGCGTGCTGTGCGACCTCGCCGTCGCCAACAAGCCGGTCGCCACCCACCCGGCCGTCAGCGGCCTGAGCCACCTCGGCAGGGTCCGCACCTGGCTGGACCGCAAGAACCCGCAGCTGGTCAAGCGTCGCAACACGTGGCTCAGCATCTCCGCCGCTGCGCTCGTCCTCGCGGTGACCGGCATCGCGACGCAGGGCCTGCAGCTCGGTGTCGAGTTCACCGGTGGCCGCCAGCTCGACTACTCGGTCAGCAACAAGATCTCCGTCGACCAGGCCCGCGAGGCCGTCGCAACCGCCGGCTTCCCGGAGGCGGTCGTGCAGACCGCCGACACGGGCGACACCGCCTTCACCGTCCGGACGAGCACGATCTCCAACGACGAGGAGCAGAAGATCGAGGCGGAGCTCGCCAAGGTCGGCGGCGACGTCACCAAGATCGACGACCAGACGATCGGCTCCTCGCTCGGCAAGGAGCTGCGCAACAACGCGCTCATCGCCTTCGGTGTCGCGTTCCTCGCCCAGCTGCTCTACCTCGCGGTCCGGTTCAAGTGGACCTTCGGCGTGGCGTCGGTGCTGGCGATGGTGCACGACGTGGTGCTCGTCGTCGGTCTCTTCGCGTGGCTCCACAAGCCGATCGACGGGATCTTCCTCGCCGCGGCCATGACCATCGTCGGTCTCTCCGTCAACGACACCGTCGTCGTCTTCGACCGCATCCGCGAGCGCTGGTGGGCCTCGAAGCCGGAGGACGACTTCAACGAGGTAGCCAACAAGGCGGCCGTCGAGACGATCCCGCGCACGGTCAACACCGGCCTCGGCGCGATGTTCATCCTCGCCGCGCTCGCCGTCCTCGGTGGCGACTCGCTCCAGGACTTCGCCATCGCGCTGCTCGTCGGCCTCGTCGTCGGAACCTTCTCCTCCGTCTTCGTCGCGACCCCGCTGCTCACCTACCTGCAGCCGAGGTACCCGATGTCGCGGGTCAAGAAGGAGAAGGTCCAGCGCGCACCCGAGGACTCCGGCGCCGTCGTCTGACCTGGCTCTTGCCCAGTGTAGGAGTCACCGCTGAGGCGGTGACTCCTACGCGTCTGGGCCGTTGCAACGCCCCAACAGCGCAAGAGTTCCCCCACCCGGCCCCGGTCCGGTAGGCGGATTGCCGCCGGGTAATAGGCTCACCTCATGTTGTGGCTCCTGCTGATCGTCGTCCTCGGCGTCGTCGCCTACCGCTACCGGGTCAAGCTCCTCGCGAAGCTCCTCGGCCAGCCCGAGCGCCGCATCGAGCGCCAGATCGGCCGCAAGAAGAACTACTAGTCACCTCTGTGGATGGCGTACGACGTCGTGTCGGCGCCGCCCCGTAGGGTTCTCTGGTGCCCGAGACCGCCACGACCTCCGCGCCCGTCAGCGAGGTGCTCGCGCAGGCGGTCAGCGGCCTCGGCGGGCAGCAGCGCGACGGCCAGGTGCAGATGGCCCAGGAGGTCGCCGACGCCATGGAGCAGGGCCGGCACCTGCTCGTCCAGGCCGGCACCGGCACCGGCAAGTCGCTCGGCTACCTGGTCCCGGCGATGCTCCACGACAAGCGCGTCGTGGTCGCCACGGCGACCCTCGCGCTCCAGCACCAGCTCGTCGAGCGCGACCTCCCGCGGCTGGTCGAGGCGGTCAAGGGCGTGCCCGGCCTCGACACGTCGTACGCCGTCCTGAAGGGGCGGTCCAACTACGCCTGCCTGCACCGCATCCGGGCCGGCGTCCCCGACGACCAGGGCACCCTCGTCGACGTCCCGACGGGGTCGATGGCCGAGAAGGTCCTCGAGCTGCGGGCGTGGGCCGAGGAGGAGTCCGAGCAGGGCGGCTCGGGCGAGCGCGACAACGCACCGCGCCACACCGACCGCGAGTGGCGGCAGGTCGCGGTCAACCACCGCGAGTGCCTCGGCGCCTCGAAGTGTCCCTTCGGCGCGGAGTGCTTCGCCGAGCTCGCGCGCGAGAAGGCGCAGCGCAGCCACCTGATCGTCACCAACCACTCCCTCCTCGCGATCGACGCGATCGAGGACGTCCCGATGATCCCGGACTACGACACGGTGGTGATCGACGAGGCG
Source organism: Nocardioides potassii (assembly GCF_021648885.1). Lineage (GTDB taxonomy): Bacteria > Actinomycetota > Actinomycetes > Propionibacteriales > Nocardioidaceae > Nocardioides > Nocardioides potassii. The sequence continues at coordinate 142,760 of NZ_JAKJHZ010000003.1, forward strand.
CACGAGCTGGTTGCCCGCGTCACCCAGGCGGCGACCGACGAGCTCGGCGCGGGTGACATCGAGCGGGCGGCCCGTCGCTCGTCCCGGTGGACGGCCGACGCCGACGGCGACCCGGCCGGTGACCTCGAGGACGCCGCCGCCGCCCTGGCCGAGGCGATCGAGGCGACCCCGCCCGGGCGGATCGACCAGGTGTCGACGCAGCTGGCCGACGCGCTGGTCCTCGTGCGCGACGCCGCGCGCGCCTGCCTGTCGGCGTACCCCCGCGAGTCACCCGGTGGTGATAGCGAGGGCGACGCCGGCCGTACCCAGGCCAAGGGCATGGTGCAGGAGGTCTTCGTCAACGCCGAGCGGATGGCCGCCGGCTCCGATCGTGACGTGCTGTGGCTGGGGGAGGCCAGGGACCGGTTCCCGGCGCGGCTCCACGTCGCGCCGCTCCAGGTGTGGGGCCCCATGCGCGACAAGCTGCTCACCGACAAGACGGTGATCTTCACCAGCGCGACGCTCATGCTCGGTGGCGACTTCAGCGCGGTCGCCACGTCCCTCGGCCTGAAGCCCACCGAGCGCGAGGGCTCGCTCGTCGCGCCGGCCGACGACGACACCGCGTTGCCGTGGAAGGGCCTCGACGTCGGGTCGCCGTTCGACTACGGCCAGCAGTCCATCCTCTACGTCGCTCGCCACCTGCCCCAGCCCGGCCGCGACGGCCTCGGCCAGGCGCAGCTCGACGAGATCTGCGACCTCGTCGACCAGCTCGACGGGCGCACGCTCGGCCTCTTCTCGAGCCGGCGCGCCGCCGAGACCGCCGCCGAGGCCGTCCGTGCCAGGCTGCCGCACCTCACCACGCTCGCGCAGGGCGACGCGCAGCTGCCCGAGCTCGCCAAGCAGTTCGTCGAGGACCCGCACACCTGCCTCTTCGGCACGCTCTCCCTCTGGCAGGGGCTCGACGTCCCGGGTGACACCTGCCAGCTCGTGATCATCGACCGGATCCCGTTCCCGCGCCCCGACGACCCGCTGATGTCGGCGCGCGCCAAGGCTGCGGACAATGCCGGCGGCAACGGGTTCATGGAGGTGTCCGCGACCCACGCCGCGCTGCTGATGGCGCAGGGTGCGGGCCGCCTGATCCGTACGACGACCGACCGCGGCGTCGTCGCCGTGCTGGACCCGCGGCTCGAGACCGCCCGCTACGGACGGTTCCTCAAGGCCTCGCTGCCGCCGATGTGGTCGACCACCGACCCCGCGCTCGTGCGCCAGGCGCTCAAGCGGCTGGGTCAGGCCTCGTAGCCGAAGAGCTGGTAGTCGCGGCGGTACATCCGCGCGACCAGCTCGCGGAGCTCGTCCGAGACCTGTCGGTCGCGACCGCCCGGCGCGGTCTGGTTCTTCGGCGCGGTCAGGACGGCGGGCGCGCCGATCCGCTCGCAGACCTCGGCGAAGTCGCGGTCGAACGTCTCGAGCCGCCCGACGAAGTCAACGCGATTCAGGTCGATCATCCGGCTCTGCAGCGTGAGGTGCTGGTCGGTCCCCGGCACAGCCGACAGGTCGTGCGTCGCGGTCCACCGCGCGAACTCCTCGACCACCTGCATCCGCTCGTGCGTCGCCGGGTCGAAGTCGTAGTAGTTGTGGTCCACGACCTTGTCGTGCCACGCCGACACGAACCGGTCGAGCGGGTCGCGCACGAACGCGAACGTGAAGTAGTCGGCGTACGTCGCCAGCGGGTAGCGCACCCGCATCGCGTGGTCGACGTCGAGGCGCACACCGTGCGTCTCGCAGTGGTGCCGGATCGTGCGGGTCGCGACCTTCGCCACGCGGTACCAGACGAACCGGTGGCTGTGGCTGATCGTCAGGTTGTACGCCAGCGGGCTGAGCCACGCCGACGCCTCACCCGCGGCCGTCAACCGCTCGATCTCCGCCTGCCCGGCCGGCGTCAGCCGCCGCCGGTTCCCCTCGCGCGTGCGGAACACCTCGGGCGCGGGTACGACGGGCTCGGACATCGCCGCGAGGCTACCGCGTCAGCACATCCGCTGGTCGAGTAGCCGAGCGAGGAGCGAGCGAGGCGTATCGAGACCCACCCACCGCTGGTCGAGGAGGGACGGAGTCCCGTCACGAGACCCGTGTCAGTCGAACGCGATCCGCCCCCGCAGCGACTCCACGTCCGACACCGGCTCCTTGGCGGTCTCCGCGATGACCTCGCGCGCCTTGTCGACGCTGTCCCAGACGTTCCAGAGGAGCACGCCGCGCACCGAGCCGGACTTCAGGTAGTAGACGACACCCGTCCCGACCTGGCCATCCTTCCAGTCCTCGACCATGTCGAGCTGGCTGCTGGTCTCCCCGACGGCCTCGTAGCCGTAGTCGAGGATGTCGGACCAGAAGAACGGCGTGTAGTCGTAGGCCTCGTCGGCGCCGGCCATCACCTTGCCGGCGTGCTCGCCGGACTTCTCGGCGTGGTCGACGTGCTCGACGCGTCGGCGCCCGAGGAGGGAGTCGGGGTACGACGCCACGTCGCCCGCGGCGTACACGTCCGCTGCGCTGGTGCGCAGGTGGTCGTCCACGACGACGCCGTTGTCGACGTCGATCCCGGCGGCCTCGGCAAGCCCGGTGCGGGGGAGGACGCCGACGCCGATGACGGCCGCGTCGGCGTTGATGTCGGTGCCGTCGTCGAGCCGGATCCGGACCCCGCCGTCCTGCTCCTCGCCGCCCTCGACCGAGCCGTGCACGACGGTCACGCCGCGGTCGGCGAACGCCTTGGTCAGCGTTGCGGCCAGCGCACGCGGGAACATCGTTTCCTGCACGTCCTCGAGGTCGAGGACGAGTGTCACCTGGACGTCGTTCTGCACGAGCGCGGACGTGAGCTCCGCGCCGATGTAGCCACCACCGACGACGACCACGTGGCTGCCGTTCTCGGCGACCGCACGGAGGCGCTCGTAGTCGGCGGCGGTGCGGTAGTAGACGACGCGCGGGCCGGGGTCGACCGCGAGCGTGCGCGGCTCGGCGCCGGTGGCGAGCAGGAGCTTGCCGTAGCCGACGGTGCTGCCGTCAGCCAGTCGTACGACGTGCGCGTCCGGGTCGATCTCGGTCACGGTCGTGTCGGTGACGAGGTCGACGTCGGCGTCGTCGTCCAGGTCGCCGGCGAGCGAGCTGCTCTCGAGGGTCTCGTCGTCCTTGAGCCAGAGGTCCTTGGACAGCACCGGCCGGTAGACCGGCTTGTGCGGTTCGGAGCCGTAGACCCCGATCGTGCCGCTGCTGTCGCCGGACCGGATGCCCTTCACGGCGCTTGCCGCGGCCACTCCCGCTCCGACGATGACGTAGTCGTAGGTCTTCTCCGCATCGCTCATGCGGCCATCGTGTCCCGCGATGGTTGACCTTTCAACACCCTCTCCACCCCCTCGGTGGTTGAGGTGCGAGCGCAGCGAGCCTCGAAACCACGAACCGGTCAGAGGCTGCGCAGCACCGCCGTCACGACGCCGAGGATCGTGGCGTTGTCGCCGGGGATCGGGTCGTACGCCTCGTTGTGCGGCAGCAGCCAGACGTGGCCGTCCTTGCGCTGGAAGGTCTTGACCGTGGCTTCGCCGTCGATCATGGCCGCGACGATCTGGCCGTTGGTCGCGGTCTGCTCCTGGCGGATGACGACGTAGTCGCCATTGCAGATCGCCGCGTCGACCATCGAGTCACCGGAGACCTCGAGGAGGAAGAGCGTGCCGTCGCCGACGAGCTGCTTGGGCAGCGGGAAGACGTCGGTGACCTGCTCCTCGGCGAGGATCGGGCCGCCAGCGGCGATGCGGCCGACGACGGGGATGTTGATCGCGGTGGGCGCGACGTCGCCGATGCCGGTCTCGTCGACGAGCGACTCCTCGCCGCTGGAGATCGAGCGGCGGGCTGCCATCACCTCGGGGAGGAACACCTCGAGGGCGCGTGGACGGTTGGGGTCGCGCTTGAGGAAGCCCTTGCTCTCCAGGACGCGGAGCTGGTGGGCGACGCTCGAGGACGACGTCAGGCCGACGGCCTGACCAATCTCGCGCATCGACGGCGGGTAGCCCTTGCTCTCGATCGAGTCCTTGATCGTGGCGAGCACGCGCTGCTGGCGCGGGGTGAGCCCGGTGGCGTCCGGGGGACCGTCCGGCATCTCGATGACTGTCTTGTCGTCCGACCTGGCCATGACTGGGAACCTCTCGACGCGGGAAGCAAGTCCGCTCACCGTAGTCCTCGGGCCAGCCCGGGATCAAACACCTGTTCGAACCCGCGTGTCGCCTGCAGATGTCATACGACACGCCGAACAGTTGTTCGATCGAGTGCTTGCGTTGTTCGAACACGTGCTCTAACGTCGTACACCTGTTCGATCGAACGTCTGATCGACCGCCGCAGTTCGGTAGCTCCAGACCCACTGTCGGTGGCTCCGTCTAGACATGGATCAACACCAAGTCCACACCGGCTGATCTTCCCCAGGAGGCCACGATGAGCACCCTCAGCCTTGCACCCGCGTTCGTTTCCACCACCGCCCGCCGCTCGACGGTCCGCCTGACCCGCCGCGGTCGGCTCGTGGTGTTCCTGACCTCCCTGATGATCGTTCTGGCTGCCGCGTTCGTGCTGGCCGGCGGCGCGGTCGGTACCGGCGAGGCCGGCCAGCCTGCGCCCACCGAGATCGTCCAGGTCGCGCCCGGCGACACGCTGTGGGGCATCGCCAGCGAGATCGCGACCGACGGCGACGTCCGCGGCGTGATGAACGAGATCGAGCGGCTCAACGCCCTCGACTCCACCGGCCTCGCAGCCGGCCAGAAGCTCCGCGTCCCGGTCCGCACCGACTGACGCAGAGGCCTCCATCAGCCGACTCGACCCCGGCTGGTGGACCAAGGGGAAGACGAGGGGCGGGCCCAGCGGCCCGCCCCTCGCACATTTGTTCCGTGCTGGTCGGGTTGCCGCGAGGAACGAGCGGCGTATCGAGACCGGATCTCCGCAGTTCGCTGGTTCTCCACAGGCTTTGCCGAGGGACTGTTTTTCGAACGGCTCCCTTGGGTAGTTTCAGCATGCTGACGTTGTCTCGGGAAGGCACACCAATGCACGTACGCCTCGCGCTCGCCCTGGCCGGCGTCCTGCTGCTTGCGGGCTGCACCGACGACCCCGATCCCACGCCGAAGATCCCTGAACCGACCTCGAGCTCACCGTCGCCTACAGCCAGCGAGTCCGAGACGCCAAATGCGGAGAGCGCGGAGGACTTCATTCGGAAATGGGCAGCAGTTGAGGCGCAGATGGAGAACACGGGCGAGACGGCTGAGTACCGCGCGATGTCGAAGGGCTGCAAGGCGTGCAGTGAGCTCGCGGACAACGTTGAACGCGTATACGAAGCTGGCGGCTACCTGAAGTGGGATGGGTGGCAGATCAAGCGCATCACTCAGCGAGAGTTCCAGGACAACCAGTATGTCGTAAAGGTTGTCTCCAGGCCTACTGAGTACAAGGAGTCAAGCAACGGGGCGGTTAAGAAGCTGGCTGGTGGCCCCGGCGCGCATCTGCTGACGCTTAAGACGTTGGGTGACTCCTGGCTCGTGGTCGACAAGGGCGCGGTTTCGCAATGAGCGTTGGTCGGGTTCTCGTGGTTTCCATGGTGGCTGCATTGCTCACGCTTATCGGCCCGGCCGCCTCTGCCGACTGCAACGAGAGCGCCGACTTTGGATCGGCGTTCGAGGAGTGTCACTTCCTGTCGGCTGCGGACATTGAAGAGCAGAAGACCGAGTACCCGACCGCCACCTGGACCGTCCGGCAGCTCTGCAAGGACGACGGCCGCACCCTCGAGGGCGCGTGCTTCAACCCGCAGGACTGCACGACCGCGGCCGGGGTGCCGGGCACGCGCTACACGCTCTACCGGGACGGAGTGAACGTCGGCACCGCTTGCCTGACCGCAGACGAGGAGCGCAAGGTCGGCGACCCGCCGCCGATCCGCGTCCTGGTGCTGAGGGCGTTCGAAACCCTGGACTGGCCGGCGTCCGAGCTGGTGGTCCAGCCGCCGGGCGGCAAGACGCTGGTAAATCTTGAGACGAACTTCTACACCGACAACTCCGAGGCGACGAGCATCCCCGTGACGCTGGTGCGGTCGCACGTCGTCGTGACCGCCGAGCCCATCGCGTACCGCTGGAACTTCGGCGACGGGACCTCGGTGACCACGACCAGCCCGGGTGCGCCGTACCCCGACCTCGACGTCTCCCATGTCTACGAGCGGGTGACGGACAAGGTGGTGGTCAGCGTGGACACGCAGTACGGCGCGGCGAGCTTCAGCGTCAATGGCGGTCCGCCCGAGGAGATCCCGTCGACCATCTGGGTCCCCGGCGAGGGCCAGGACCTCGAGGTCGTCGAGGCGCGCCCCCAGCTCGTCCTCCGCTAGCGCGGTAATTACGACGCAACATCCGCGTCAGGATCACCGCACAGTCAGCGAGCCGCGCGCTTGCCACCAACGGGCCGAGGCCCGGCGGGAGCATCAGGGGAGGACGGCGGCGACGTGATCCCCAACGCCCGGAGCAGCCGCCCCACGAGCAGCAGCCCGACGAACAGGCAGGCGATCGCGCCGAGGCAGGCGAGCGCCATGAACCACCACGCCGACGAGCTGCCCCCGCGCGCCGCCGTACCGAAGTCGATGGCGGCGTAGACGAGGTAGCCCCAAGCCACCACGCACAGGGTGATCGCGGCGCCGATGGCGAGGGCCGCCTTGTTCAGCGTCCGGGGCGGAGCGGTGCCACGACGCGACCCCGCACGCTTCCCCCTGGACACGGGTTCATTGTGACGGATGTGACCTGAGTGGGGGAGGGGAACACACGGTCCGAGCGCCCCGACACGCCCGCAGGAGGAGGTCCGTACCGGGCATAACGCGGGCTGACCTGCGGTTTTACCTACGACCAGAAATTGATCCGATGAGCTGCGGCGTTCTCTTGCCAAGTGTTGTGGTCGGGACCTAGGGTTACCACTACATCTAGTACTTACATCGCTGTAGTTATCCCCAGCTCGCTCACAGAGGGACAGGGCGTCGCCCACACCCCGGAGCCGGTTATCCACAGCTCATTCACACCCGACACAGGGCGTATCAAGCGCGCCCGAAACGCGTACGGAGGGAGGACCACCATGCACTGTCCCTACTGCAAGAACGAGGACACCAAGGTCCTCGACTCCCGGGTCGCCGACGACGGCGGCTCGATCCGCCGACGCCGTACGTGTGCCGAGTGCGACCGCCGTTTCACGACGGTCGAGAAGATGCAGCTCACCGTGCTCAAGCGCTCCGGCGCCACCGAGCCGTTCAACCGCGACAAGGCGATCGCCGGGGTCCGGAAGGCCTGCAAGGGCCGCCCGGTCACCGACGCACAGCTCGCCTGCCTGGGCCAGGAGGTCGAGGACGCGCTGCGCCTCAGCGGCCAGGCCGAGTTCGACGCCAACGAGGTCGGGCTCGCGATCCTCGCCCCGCTCCGCGCGCTCGACGAGGTGGCCTACCTCCGCTTCGCGAGCGTCTACCGCGCCTTCGAGTCGGCCGCCGACTTCGAGAACGAGATCGAGATCATGCGGCTCGAACGCGCTACCCACGATCAGCCCGCCACGACGGGCTGACCCCCATACGGCCCGGCAGATCGTGGGGAAGCGGTCTGCCGGGCTCACCAACAGCCGCGAGACGACTCGCGATCTTCAGTTTCACCAACCACCAGGGATAGAGGAACTCCATGACCGAGACGGTGAGCACCGGCGCTGCCAGGACGAAGGGCAAGGGCCTCAAGCTGGAGCGCGTCTTCAGCACCAAGGGCACGCACCCCTACGACGCCATCACCTGGGAGCGTCGCGACGTCGTGCAGCAGAACTGGAAGACCGGCGAGACCGTCTTCGAGCAGCGCGGCGTGGAGTTCCCCGACTTCTGGAGCGTCAACGCCTCCACGATCGTCACCACGAAGTACTTCCGTGGCGCGGTCGGGACCGACGCCCGTGAGTGGAGCCTCAAGCAGCTCATCGACCGGGTCGTGAAGACGTACACCAAGGCCGGCACCGACCACGGCTACTTCGCCACCGACGCCGACGCGGAGATCTTCGAGCACGAGCTGACCTGGCTGCTCGTGAACCAGTACTTCTCCTTCAACTCCCCCGTGTGGTTCAACGTTGGCACGCAGTCCCCGCAGCAGGTCTCGGCCTGCTTCATCCTCAGCGTCGACGACTCGATGGACTCGATCCTCAACTGGTACAAGGAGGAGGGCTTCATCTTCAAGGGCGGCTCCGGTGCCGGCCTCAACCTCTCCCGCATCCGCTCGTCCAAGGAGCTGCTCTCCAGCGGCGGTACGGCGTCGGGTCCGGTCTCCTTCATGCGCGGCGCCGACGCCTCCGCGGGCACCATCAAGTCGGGCGGCGCCACGCGTCGTGCGGCCAAGATGGTCGTCCTCGACGTCGACCACCCGGACATCGAGGAGTTCGTGATGACCAAGGCGCGCGAGGAGGACAAGATCCGCGCGCTCCGCGACGCCGGCTTCGACATGGACCTCGGCGGCGCCGACATCACCTCTGTCCAGTACCAGAACGCCAACAACTCGGTCCGCGTGACCGACGAGTTCATGCGCGCGGTCGAGGACGGCACGTCGTTCGGCCTCAAGGCCCGCGGCACCGGCGAGGTCATCGAGACCGTCGACGCGCGCGACCTGTTCCGCAAGATCAGCCAGGCCGCGTGGGAGTGCGCCGACCCGGGCCTGCAGTACGACGACACGATCAACGACTGGCACACCAACCCGGAGACCGGCCGCATCACCGCGTCCAACCCGTGCTCGGAGTACATGTCGCTCGACAACTCGTCCTGCAACCTCGCCAGCCTCAACCTGCTGAAGTTCCTCAAGGACGACGACACCTTCGACGCCGCCCTCTTCCAGAAGGCCGTCGAGTTCATCATCACCGCGATGGACATCTCGATCTGCTTCGCGGACTTCCCGACCGAGGCCATCGGCCAGACCACCGTCGACTACCGCCAGCTCGGCATCGGCTACGCCAACCTCGGCGCGCTGCTGATGGCGATGGGCCTCGGGTACGACTCCGAGGGCGGCCGCTCGATGGCTGCCGCGATCACGTCGCTCATGACCGGTACGTCGTACAAGCGCAGCGCCGAGCTCGCCGGCATCGTCGGCCCCTACACGGGCTACGCCCGCAACGCCGACGCCCACAAGCGCGTGATGCGCAAGCACCAGGCGGCCAACGACGTGGTCCGCGTCCTGCACACCGAGGACGGCCGCGTCCACAAGCTCGCGACGCAGGCCTGGGCCGACGTCATCAAGCTCGGTGAGAAGAACGGCTTCCGCAACGCGCAGGCCTCGGTCCTCGCGCCCACCGGCACCATCGGCTTCATGATGGACTGCGACACGACGGGCATCGAGCCCGACTTCTCGCTGGTGAAGTTCAAGAAGCTCGTCGGCGGCGGCTCGATGCAGATCGTCAACCAGACGATCCCGCGGGCCCTGAAGAAGCTGGGCTACCAGGAGGAGCAGATCGAGGCGATCGTCGCCTACATCTCCGAGCACGGCCACGTCGTCGACGCCCCCGGCCTCAAGACCGAGCACTACGAGATCTTCGACACCGCGATGGGCGCCCGCGCGCTCAAGCCGATGGGCCACGTGCGGATGATGGCTGCCGCGCAGCCGTTCCTGTCGGGCGCGATCTCCAAGACGGTCAACCTGCCGGAGTCGGCCACGGTCGAGGAGATCGAGGACGTCTACCTCCAGTCGTGGAAGCTCGGCCTCAAGGCCACCGCGATCTACCGCGACAACTGCAAGGTCGGCCAGCCGCTGTCCGACGGTGGCGGCAAGGCCAAGAAGGACGCCGCCGACAAGGCCGCCTCCGACTCGGCCGAGGCCGTCGAGACCAAGGTCGTCGAGAAGGTCGTCTACGCCCCGGTCCGCAAGCGCCTGCCGAAGTCGCGCGTCTCCCGTACGACGTCGTTCACCGTCGGCGGTGCCGAGGGCTACATGACCTCGGGTGCCCACGACGACGGCCAGCTCGGCGAGGTCTTCCTCAAGCTCGGCAAGCAGGGCTCGACCCTGGCCGGCGTGATGGACGCCTTCTCGATCGCGGTGTCGATCGGCCTGCAGTACGGCGTCCCGCTGGAGACCTACGTCTCGAAGTTCACCAACCTGCGCTTCGAGCCCGCCGGCCTCACCGACGACCCGGACGTGCGGATGTCGCAGTCGATCATGGACTACATCTTCCGCCGCCTCGCCCTGGACTACCTGTCCTTCGAGGAGCGCTCGATGCTCGGCATCTACTCCGCCGCGGAGCGCCAGCGCCACCTCGAGACCGGCTCCTACGAGCCGCTCGTCGAGGAGACCGGCTCGGCCGCCGAGCTCGTCGAGGCCCCTTCGTCGCCGGCCCCGGCGGCGTCGGTCGGTGACCTCGAGGAGGTCGAGACCAAGGACACCCACGGCAGCGAGGCCCGCGAGGTCCCCGCCCAGGTGTCGACCGGCGAGGCCAAGACCACCGCCGAGCTCTTCGAGAAGCTCACCGGCACCGCCGTCGACTCCCCGCTCTGCATGACCTGCGGCACGAAGATGCGCCCGGCCGGCTCGTGCTACGTGTGCGAGGGCTGCGGGTCCACCAGCGGCTGCAGCTGACCTGAGTGACACGTCGAGGGCGGGCCGCATCAGCGGCCCGCCCTCGTCCACAACACGCCGATCACCTCTGCCGCGATGTCGTACGAGAGACCTAGGCTTCGAACATGAGCTCGACACCCTCGTTCACCTTCAGTGACCTGTTCGCAGGCATCGGTGGCTTCCACGCAGCGCTGCACGCCGCGGGTGGGCAGTGGGCCTTCGCGAGCGAGATCGATCCCGATGCTGCAGCGGTCTACGACCATAACTGGCTGCGGCCACTACGCGAGGCGGGGGCTCCGCTCCCGCCCGGCGTGAAGTCGTTCGGCGTGAGCGGGGACATCGTCGCGCTGACTGACCCCGAGGTACGTGTCCCGCACGCGGACGTGCTAGCCGCGGGTTTCCCGTGCCAGCCGTTCTCCAAGAGCGGCTTCCAGCGCGGGATGGACGAGACCCGCGGCACCCTCTTCTGGAACATTGCCAAGATCCTGGAGGACCCTGAGCGCCGTCCCTCCGTCGTGATGCTGGAGAACGTCCGAAATCTCGCCGGCCCGCGCCACCGGGACACGACGTTCAAGACAATCGTGCGCACGCTTCGCGAGCTCGGCTACCGCACCGCGAGCGAGCCCGCTGTGTTCTCCCCGCACCTCCTCCCGCGGCACCTCGGCGGCAGACCCCAGGTCCGCGAGCGCGTCTTCATCCTGGCTCACTACGTTGGGGTCGAGACGTCACAAGATCCCGCAAACTTCGACGACCCGATCGTCTCGCCCAGGTCACTCGACCTCGAGTGGCGCAAGGACCAGTGGGACCTGCAGCGAGATCTACCCCTTCAGCCCGACTCGGAGGTGGACGAGCGTTACTGGCTCGACAGTGCCGAGGTGAAGATGATCGACACCTGGGACCGTCTCTTGACCGCCGTCGCGGAGCGGTTGGGGCCTGACGAGCGGCTGCCTGGCTTCCCGATCTGGGCAGATGAGTGGCGGACTCTAGAAGCGGCGACCGACCTGATCGACATCGCGGCCGCCAAGGGCGCGCCATTCCCGGCCTGGAAGACGAATTTCCTGCTCAAGAACGCCGAGTTCTACGACCGCCACCGAGACGTGCTCGACACCTTCCGGATGCAGCTCGACGCCTTCCCGCCCTCACGCCGCAAGTTCGAGTGGCAGGCCGGCCCGCACCGACCGCTGGCCGAGACGATCATGCACTTCCGGCCCTCGGGCATCCGCGCCAAGCGGCCCGATTATGTACCCGCCCTAGTTGCCATCACACAGACGTCGATCATGGGCAACCGGCGCCGCCTCACCCCTCGCGAGACCGCCCGGCTGCAGGGGCTTCCGGACTCGTTCGAGTTCGCCAGGAAGGTGCCAGGGGTCGAGAACCCGGTTGCGCAACGAGATGCCGCCTCCTACAAGCAGATGGGGAACGGCGTGAATGTCGGAGCCGCGTTTTATGTCTTCCGCAAGTACGTCCTCGCGCATCGAGACGAGCTCCCAAGCATGCTCGTGAGAGCAGTGGAACTTGCTGGCGAGTCTCCGGACAGTCGATTCGAGCGCGTGGGCAACGCGCTTCAGGATGTCAGCGAACTCGAGTCAGATCGCACTGCTGTCGATGGGTTTGTGCCCGCCCGGGACAAGCTAGAAGCCGTGAACCGACTGACTGCGCTGGTCGGCGGTCAGCCCGAGGATCTTGGTCCTGGGAGCACTGAGCGGAAGCGGGTTCTCGTCAACTGTGCGAAGTACCTGGGCCACGGCGATTCGGTCCTGTGCCTTAGCAAACCTCGCCTAGCGGAGCATCTCGTCACGTCGAACGGGCACTTGTGGGAGGCGGAGCACTCGTCGACAGGCGCGACGGTGACTCTGTCCGGTCTCAATCAACTCCTGCGCGTCATGGAGGAAGCAGTAGGCAGACAGAGCGCCAAAACGACTCGCCGAACGCCGGTCGAAGAAGCAGAGGTCATTCGCGACGTCGTGGTCGCTCACACGCCCCATCACGTGCGCGGCCGGGAGGCGGTGACAGAGATGCGTGAAGCAGAGTCGGCTGACTGGGCGAAGAGCGAGTGGCCCGGGTTCTACTTCGAGTTCTGCACCCTCGGCCCCCTCATGGCTAGGTTGGGCGGCTCCGCCGCGCCGACAAACAATCCGCGCGTCGTCCTGGACCTCAGCGCTGACCACGTATGGGACCTCAAGGTTCACAATCCTGATGTACGGATGACGATTCTCAACGACAAGGCGGCGACGGACTGGGTGCTCAGGCGACACGGTGGTGTCGGTCTGATCGTGCTCGCAGCCGCTATGGAGTTTGACGAGGAGTTCGGTGAGTGGCTCAAAGCCGAGAGGCTCAGGTACGGCAAGGTGCCCGGTGCACGAAAGAAGCCTGCTGCATTCAACCGAAGGTTGAAGAGCGAGGCGATCGTGAGCGGGCTTCGTGTCCTCTACTTCGACAGAGATGGGTGGCAGTCGGCGCTGAAGGGTGGAGTCATTCGAGTCTGGTCGCAGCCGCCGCAGCCTGGTGGCCAGCCGCGCGGTGACAAGTACCAGATTGATCTAGAACGTGCCGGCGAGTGGATAGTCGCTTCACACGACTGGTGACACAGCGTCCGGCCCAGGCGCTGACGACTACTCGATGGCGGCGGTCAGAGATCCTGGTTCCGTCCAGCAGAATTGACTCTTGGACGTCACGGCCAGCGAAACAACCTCGCGACGATTCGCGGACAACGGCCAGCCGTCAGGAGCCCGGTCTCCGGTCCGCCAACGACCCTCGTGGACGTCGTAAGAGGACGGCAGCACCAGACGGCGCCATCCATAGATGCCTGTGATCGCGTCGCAGAGTGCCTGCAGTGCCCCCGGCGCCTCGTCCCACGACATGTTCATCACGGGACCGTTGCCCGACCCGCGAGTCAAAGTGAACTGGTGGTTCCGCCAGCCACGATCGACGCCGCTGCGTCGGCGAAGCTCTGACTCGGCAAAGGCGACGGCCGCGCGGGCTCGGCTCGGGTCAGTGGTCGCGAGCGGGGCGAGGATGCTCCCCGGCATGCGCTGCGTTGCCCATCCAACGCAGTTGTCGCGCCAGACCGTCTCGACGCTCTGGAATCCTCCATCGGGCATCCATGCGAGCCCCGTCATGACGAGGTCGCCGGGGTCAGGCATATCTGGGAGTGCGCGGCGACCTATCAACCACCATGCCCACTGGAACGTCCCGAACGGATACTTCGCGGTGTAGTTGTGGCGACGGGCGTGTCCGCTGAGGAGACTCGGATTGACCGTATCTGCGTAGGCATCCACGGCAGTGGCGTCCGATGGCGCATCGAGCACCACATGCTGGCTCAAGCTCCGCGCCCCAGGCCAGCACATGTCGACGTCCACCCAGATCACCTCGTCCAAGTTCATGGGCAGGGCCTGCGCCGGGTCCATCAAAAGGCGCTGGGTGTCGTAGAAGCCGGCAACCGGCCAGCCCTTGAGGTGGTGGAGCAAACAAGCGGTGAGTAATCCGTCGATGTCTGGATTGACGACTTGTGCCCTGATGTCGTGCCGCCACGCCCAATGCCCTTCCCTGAGCTCAACGTTGGTGCCCCAGGCAATGTCGGGGCGGGGCATGGGATCTCCTGGGTGTGCTTACCGGGCTTGGACGAGCTCACCGTATGCACCTTGGACCGCGTCCGCAGCCAAACCAGGAGGCTCGTGCTCCCAGATCCGAAGCACCTCCCAACCCGCCTCTGCCAGTTCGCGGTCGGTGTCGGCGTCGCGTGCTTGGTTGCGCTCGATCTTCCACTGCCACCACTCGCTGTTGGCGCGAGGGCGAACGTGGTGCTCGGGACAGCCGTGCCAGAAGCAACCGTCGACGTAGACCGCGAGCCGTACGCGAGTGAAGGCGATGTCAATCGTCCGGCGGTTGTTTCCTGGAACCTTGACCTGGACCCGGTAGCGCATGCCGCGCCGGTGGAGCTCGCGCCGGAGGTCGAGCTCGGGCTTGGTGTCGCGACGAGCAAGTGTCGACATCTTCCGAGACAGGGGCACCCCAGGGGACACTCGCCCCGGCTCGGCTGCGGTCATCTCACCACTCGATCACCGCTACCGGTTCGGATCAAGTCACGATGCCTCTTGCGACTCCTGCGCTTCCGCGGTGGCCTTCTTCGGGTCCTCGACCCCCAGAACCTTCCGGATGTTCTTCATGGCTTTGGTCTCTATCTGGCGGATGCGCTCACGCGTCACGCCGTAGACCTTGCCGATGTCGTCGAGCGTCGCCGAGTCGTCGTACGGCGGAAGCCCGTGGCGGCGTCGCAGGATGTCGGCCTCACGCTCCACCAGGCAGTCCAGCAACGGTTGGAGATCATCTCCGTCCATGCCGTGAACCTCCACCGGCTCGCGACGGACTGGGCGATCCACGAGATCGCCGAGCGTGATGCCGTCGTTGCCGACCGGCTTGTCGAGCGAGACCACAGCCGGCGCCAGCATGAGCAGCTCTTCAACCCGGTCGACCGACATGTGGCAGGCCTTGGCGATCTCGGACCACGCAGGCATCTTCCCGTCGACCGTGAGCCGTTCCTGCGCAGCCTTCACCTGTCGGATCGATTCGATGACGTGCACCGGGAGCCGGACCACCCTGCCCTCGTTGTCGATGGCGCGAGTGATGCTCTGCCGCACCCAGTGCATCGCGTACGTGGAGAACTTCAGGCCGCGGTAAGGGTCGAACTTCTCGACGGCGCGGACAAGGCCGGGGATGCCGCTGGCGACGAGGTCGTCGTATTCGAGACCCTGGCCGCCAAGTCGCTGGGCAACCGAGTGGATAAGTCCCATGTTGTGCAGGACCATGGCGTCGGCGGCCTCCTTGGCCTCGCCCTCAAGGTGGGCAAAACCGCCCGCGTCGAGCTGTACGCCGTCTGGGCGGGCGAGCAGCGTCAGGCCGACCTCCTCTTCAGCCTTGAGAATGATCTTGGCCAGCCGATCGGGCGCCCGCCCGCGATCGAGCTCGAGCCGCCGCCGGGCCGCTTGGATGGGATCGACGGCCACAACTGGCGCGGGTTGAGTGGCCGGTGGCATCGGGTCGACCTCGACCACCACGTCCTCGACGACCTCGATGCCGGCCTCCGCGAGCAGCTGGTCAACGTGCGCGCGCAAGCCGACGCCGCCACTGGCCGATAGGATCGCCTCCTCCACCGCCGAGCGCTTGATCGAAGCCCCGTCGAGGCGGCTCGCTAGTGCGGCCAGCAGCTGCTGCCTGATGTCCGGTGTCATCTGAACCCCCTTGAGGCCGCCGACGTTAGAGCGGCCCACCGACATCAGTCTGCAGCGCGCGCGTCAGGCGTGTCCTGACTTCTCAGAAGTCCCGCGCTCGTCCACAGATTCTTGATAGGACTGTCGGAGGCACGATTCCACGTGCCTCGACGACGCGGCCAGGGAGGACTTCGGGGGTGCTGGACGAAGACGCGCTGTGGCGTCGGTGCGAGCTGGCATGGGGGTCCTGGCTCGAGGCAGACGGGTACGCCGTGACGCCTCTCGGTGAGGCGACCGGCAACACCGAGCGCTCACAGGCGCCGCTGACCAGGGTGGCGGGCGAGTGGCTACGCAGTCCTGACTTCTCCGCCATCAAGGCTGGGGCGACAGCCTTCTGGGAGGTGAAGAGTCGCTCCCGAGCCTCGGTCGACTCGCTGACCGGGGAGAGCCAGCACTGGATCGATAGAGCCGTCTTCTCCGACTACGTGCGGATCTACGACGTCACGGGCACACCTGTCTGGGTGGTCCTCTACGAGGCGCCTACCGCGACGACTCCAGGACGGTGGCTGCAGACCGACGTCGGCCATCTTCGCGAGGTTGGTAGCGACGAGGTGAGGCGCGGGGCGAGTGGGCAGGAGGTGGCCGCCTGGGTGTGGCCGGTGTCCGCGATGCAGGAGATCGCCGGACCACCTGTTGAGGTGATAGCCGGAGAGGAGCCGATCCTGCCCGAGGAGGGAGATGGGCCGCCGGTCAAGCCGGCCGATCTGTACCCCATCGAGCGCACACTCCGACGCAAGCGCGCTGGGGTCGCAGAGCAACCTGAGGTGATCGTCCCGCCTGTCGCGGAGGCGCCGCTTCCTCACCAGTGGCTGGAGCACGAGCCGGCACTCGCCCTCGACGTGCTGCGACGCTCGCTCGGCGTGCCACACTCGCCCCGGTACTCCGTCCTCCGGATCGGCCTCGATGAAGTTGAGGTCGACGATCTTCTGGGGCTCATCGCATACGGAATCCGCGTCTTCGTGGTGGCGGATCGTGGTCTCGACTCATCGCTCGACGCCGTGCGACTCCAGGCCTACCAGGATGCTCGCCTGCTCGAGTGGTCGACGGTCAAGGACGTCGACCTGCCCGGCACGTGGATCGTCGACGGCGACGGGATCGACGACCTCCCCGCCGACGTCGAAGGCGCACTGCTCGCGGCGGACGATGCCGGTGGGATCAACTATGCGCAGTACCGCGTCGTGCACGCGCCCCCGGACGAGGACGTGGTCGTGAAGGCCGGCGCCGGCACCGGCAAGACCGAGACGATGTCGGAGCGCATCGTCTACCTGCTCGCAACGGGCGCCGGGTTGTCGGCCGGCAAGGGTGAGGAGCCCCGCGACCTACGAGCCGACGAGATCGCGCTGATCACCTTCACCCGCGAGTCAGCCTCGGAGATGCGACACCGGATCGCGCGAACCCTTCTGCTCCGTCAGCGGCTCTGCCAGTCGTGCGCCCTGCCTGCGCTTGCGTGGATGCTGCAGCTGGCACGCGCGGACATCACCACGATCCACTCCTTCGCCAAGCGGATCATCGCGAGTGGCGGAGGTGCCGTGGGTCTCGGACCAGACACTCGGGTCGCGCGCCGCACCCTCGAGGTGCAGGACGCTGTCCAGCGCGCGCTCTCCGACCAGCTGGTGACGCTCATCAACCAGCACCACGAAAAGGTGCCGGCGTCGTACGAGTGGCAGCGGCACGTGCTTGCCGTCTGGGAAGCGCTGGAGAACAACGGAGTCGATTTGCTCGGCGTCGCGGGGGCATCTGGCGTTGACGACGTCGACTGGGGGTCATCGCCCGACGGAGCCGTCGGTGCGGCCGTCGTTGACCTGACGAGGTCGGTCGTGGTGGCGGCCGCGGCCAGCCTCTCTGTCACGTACGTGCGTGACCAGACCCTGCCGACGAACGCGCTCGTTCCGGCGGCCACCGTGGTGCTCAACGCCGACGACCAGACGCAGGTCCGGCGCTACCGACACCTGTTCGTCGACGAGTTCCAGGACACCGACGCCGCTCAGATGGAGCTCGTCCTCGATGTCCGCGAGCGCCTCGGAGCGCGACTCTTCGTGGTCGGTGACGTCAAGCAGGGCATCTACCGGTTTCGCGGAGCCGAGGGCAACGCATTCGAGGAGCTGGAGGACCGGTACAAGTCGCGCGACCTCGCGCCCGCACGGGCGTACGACCTCACGAGGAACTTCAGGTCGGGGGAGATCCTGCTCGACTCGCTGCACCCGTGGTTCATGGCGTGGGGTCACCAAGACCTGCTGCCCTACGAGCTCGGTGACCGGTTGCGGCCACGCCACCGCGACCGCGACACGAGCCGACGCGCGACCATCGAGGAAATCGCCGCCAAGGACTTCGCCGAGGAGGCCGCCGCCATGGTCGCGCGCTGGCAGGTGCTTGAGCCAGACGACTCGATCGGCATCCTGTGCCGCGAGAACTGGCAAGCCATCGCGGTCCAGAAAGCGGTGCGCAAGCTCGAGCTGCCGTGCGAGCTCCGGGTGGGTGGCAGCTTCTGGACCACCCCGGCCGTGAGGGAGCTCCGAGTCTTGCTCGATGCCGTGGCCGACCCGGACGACGCCGCCGCCCTGCTCGAGCTCTGCGAGACGCGGTGGGCCGCCGGGATCCTCGGCGACCAGGCTCCGGCTGGCCTCGAGGAGGAGTGGGGCCGTGGGCTCCCGGTCCCTGCAGCGTGGCAGACCCGCTTCGCCGAGCTCGCCAAGCACGGCAGCTTCCTGCGGGACGACCTGCGGTCGCTGCGTGACCGGCTCCAGTTGCTGGGCACCGCCCTGTCGACCACGCCGGTGCTGGAATGGGTGGTCGAGTGCGTCAGCGTCTTCGCTCCCGAGGCCTGCTCCCTGCCGATTGACGACGACAAGACCGAGCGCCCACGCTACGGCCGCTGTCTCGACCACCTGCTGACGCTCCTCGACGGACAGTTCCAGGACGGGCCGCTGAGCCTTGAGAGCCTGCTGACGTGGATCCGCCTCCAGATCGCCACCAACCACCGTGAGGACGAGCCAGACCCGCAGACCGAAGGCACCATCGTGGCGTTGACCGTGCACAAGGCAAAGGGCCTGGAGTACGACCGGGTGGTCGTGCCCTCGACCGATCGCATCTTCGGCCCACCGCGGAGCGTCGAGACGCGCACAGCCGTGCTCCGGCCCAAGGACGAAAAGGTCCGGCTGCTGTGGCGGTGGCACCTCAAGGGCCGGACCGAGACTGACTACAGCAACGTCCCGCTGGCTCGGCAGCTCGCCGACTGGGGCACGGACGAGGTCGACACCGCGCGTGAGGAAGCGCGGTTGCTCTACGTGGCCATGACCCGCGCCAAGGAAGAGCTCGTGCTGCTGGTGGACCACCGAGCGACAGCCGCGGCTGGCAGGCCGACGCGATGGTCGGACCTTCTCCTCATGGGAGGCGGACATGGGTGACGTGCGCGCTCTCGCGCTTCCCGGCGTCTCCGTCGAGCAGATCGACCAAGCCCTTCAGAAGGAGGTCGGACGCGGGTGGGACGACGTCGACCACGTCACGGCGACGACCACGCTCGCTGCGGCCATCAAGGATGGCGGGACGCTGGCGTTCCCGATCGCGACGCTGATCGACCTGGTCACGCTCCCCGGACTCCCGGGCGAGATGAGCCTGGGCCTTGAGGAGTTCCCGGGCCCGGGACTGTTCGCTTCCAGCCCGGGTGCCCACCGGTCGCGCATCAGGGCTTGGCAGGAAGAGGCGTCCGGCCGCCGCCTTCGCACGGGTATCCAGGTGGACGACTCCCTACGCCGCTTCGTGCGGGAGCACGCCAACGACCGAGTCGGCCGGGCGTTGCTCGCGTCACGCAGGCAGTACGCCACCACCGTCCACGCTCTCGTCGCGGCAGGCGTGCGACCCCAGTCGCTCCGCTTGGACGACCCAGCCGCCCGTCTCGCCGCACGGGCATGGGCACAGGCCGAGGTGGACGTGCCGTCCCTGGGCGCACCCCGAGATCTGCTCTGGGTTGACCTCGACGACCTGGACGCACAGTCGACGCCCGAGGCACGAGGGCTGGTGGCACGGATCGTCAGCGCCCTCGAGAAAGCACTCGGCCGCACCGACCGCCGCACGATCGTGCACCACGGCTTCTACTTCTACAACCCTGTCCAGTGGGCCTTCTTCCAGGCGCTCGCCCGTGTCCCCAGCGTCGAGCAGGTCTTCGTCGTGCACGACGACGGTGACAACCCGGCGTTCTCCACCTGGCGCTACTTCTTCCGATCAGAGTGGCAGATGCCAACACCAACCCGGGTAGACGTGGGGCACGAGGCGACACCTGCTGCTCGCGCTTTCCGCGACGTGCTGACCGGTGCGGAGCCCGGAGCACCCGACGCGGTGCGTGTGGTGGAGTGCCACAGCCCTGCAGAGCTCGTACGGCTCTGGCGCGCCGAGACAGCGGACGGCCAGGAGGCGCCAGCCCGCTACGCAGCCGCTGCCGAGCAGGTCGAGAGGTACGCGGGCCGGTTGGGTCGGGAGGGCGAGCCGGCCGCAGTCGGCGACACGCCCGCACCGAGTCTGTCGCAGCTCCCCATCGGCAGCTTCCTGCTCGCCTTGCACGGGTGCATCACCCAGGATGACGAGGGGGAGGTCACCTTCCGGCTGAGCCCGGAGGCCCTGCTCGACATTGTCGCCAGCGGATACCTCGACGTCGTCGCAGGCATCGGTGCACGCCCGCCGCTCGTCCGTCGGGCGCTGCCCTACTTTGCGGACTGCCGTTCGGGCGACGAATGGGTGGGGCGCGCCAGCCAGCTCGTGGACGCAGTCACGGGTCGCGTGGCCCCACGTGGCGCTCGGCAGGACGCGGACGACGACGTCACCCGCATCGAGAAGGCCGTCCTGAACCCCACCCGCCTCGTGCCCTGGGCGGACCTCTCGGCCGACGACGCAGCGAGGGTGCGCACGACCGTGGTCTCGGTGGTGCAGCTCCTGGCCGAGACCACTGCGCACGAGCGAGTCGTCCTCGGCGACCACCTCCGATCCGTACGACATCGATTGGACCAGGCCCTCCGCCGGCTACCCCAGGACGAAGCCCGCGCCGTCGATGCCAAGCTGCGCGGCCTGGGTGTCCTCACGGATGAGGAGATCGACGTGGTCGGGCTCGTCGACGTCGTCGCCATGATCCTCGGGCGGAACCTGGAGCTCGAGGGAAAGGGGGAAGACGACCCGGCCGCCACCAAGGTGACCAAGCTGCGCGGCCTGGACGCCCTCGGCCTCAGCAGGGCGGAGAAGGACCTGCACCTCGCCAACATGGCCGAGGACGCCTTCCCGGCGGCAGCACAGCCGGTCGGATGGCCGTTCACGCTCGATGACCTCCGCGCCTCGACTGACGACGCCGTCGAGCCGGTCACTGCGGGTCTGCTCGAGACCCGAGCCCACACGGCGGGTCTGAGCGACCTCTACCTGTTCTGGTTGGCGCTCGACGGGGTCGGTCCGGAGGGAACGCTCACGGTGAGCTGGGTGTCAGACGCGGGAGGAGAGCGTCGACGCCTGTCGCCCATCGTCTCGCTCCTGACAGAGCCGCACTCCACTGATGCTGTGAAGCAAGTGGCCGGCGGTGTGGCTGTCGTCCCAGGCCCCAGCCCGGCAGAGCGAGTCGCCGACCGGGAGCGACCCGAGCCGAGTGAGCCCGACGAGGAAGAGGAGACCCTCGTCGCTGCTGTGGACTCGATACACGCCTCCGCAGCTGCCGCGTCCCGAGCCTGCCCTCGCCGCTTCGCGATCCAGTGGGCCATGGGTCCGACGGCGTCCTTCGGGCCCAGCCACCTGCAGTCCATGCTCTACGGCAACGTCGTCGGAGCGCTGGAGGTCGAGGGCGCACCGTTCCTGGCGGCTCAGGCGACGGGCAAGTTGTTGTGGCCCCACCTCACCAACGGCCAGCAGACCAGCAGCTATGACAAGCGCGTCGTCAAGCAGGGTGGCGCCAGGCCGCAGTGGCTGTTGACCCTCAAGGGGACCAAGAACGGCAGTAGTGCGTTGGACGCCGCCTACCAGATGGCTAAGGACGGCCTCCCGGCGGACGAGCTCGAGGTGGCGCCGCCGAAACCGAACCTGCTGCCTCCGCGTGCCGAGAAGGCCGAGGTGTGCGCAGCCTGCCCGGTCCAGTCCCGCTGCCTGGAGTGGCGCGACCCCAGGGACGAGAAGTGACGACGAATGACGCGGGTAGGGTCGCCGAGTGACTGACGTGGCGGTGGGGGAGCGGGTCGCACCCGCTCCCGGTTCGGTGCTGGTTGTCCGCGACGAGGAGTGGCTGGTTACGCGGACCGAGCGTTCGTCCGACGGCGAGTGGTTCATCGACGTGCAGGGGCTCTCCGAGCTCGTGCGCGACACCTCGGCGACCTTCTCGACCGGCCTGGACGACATCGAGGTGCTCGACCCCGCACAGGCGCAGGTCGTCGCCGACGACACCCCGGGCTACCGACGGTCGCGGCTGTGGCTCGAGGCCACCTCGCGCAAGACGGCCGTCCCCGTCACCGACCCGACCCTCACGGTCGCCACCCAGGGCATGGCCGATGCGTTGCCCTACCAGCTCGAGGCGGTCCGCAAGGCGCTCGACCCGCAGAACCTGCGCCCCCGCATCCTGCTGGCCGACGCCGTCGGCCTGGGCAAGACCATCGAGATAGGCATGATCCTCTCCGAGCTCGTGCGTCGCGGTCGCGGCGAGCGCATCCTCGTGGTCACGCCGCGTCACGTGCTGGAGCAGATGCAGCACGAGATGTGGACCCGGTTCGCCCTGCCCTTCGTCCGCCTCGACTCGGTCGGCATCCAGCGGATCCGCCAGAAGGTGCCCGGCAACCGCAACCCGTTCGCCTACTACAAGCGCGTCGTCATCTCGATCGACACCCTCAAGAGCGACCGCTACCTCAGCCACCTCCGCAAGCAGCACTGGGACGCCGTGGTGATCGACGAGTCCCACAACGTCACCGGCGCGTCCCAGAACAACCGGCTCGCGCGGCTCCTCGCGTCCCGCACGGACGCGCTGGTGCTCGCCTCGGCGACCCCGCACAACGGGCGCAAGGAGTCGTTCGCCGAGCTGGTCCGGATGCTCGAGCCCAGTGCCGTGACACCCGACGGCGAGCTCGTCAAGGACGAGGTCAGGCGCCTGGTCATCCGCCGCCACCGTAACAGCCCCGAGGTGGCCAGCCATGTCGGTGGCGACTGGGCCGAGCGGCTGCCACCGGACAACCAGGTCGTGGCAGCGTCGCCCATCGAGGACGAGATCGCCCGCGAGCTTGACGAGGTCTGGCTGCACCCACGGTCGGGCAGCAACCCCTACTCCGGCCCCAACTCCTCTCTGTTCCCCTGGACCCTGATGAAGGCGTTCTTGTCCTCTCCGGCGGCACTCGTCGCCAGCGTGCGGGAGCGACGCCGCAAGCTCGGCCCCGACCTCAGCGCTGACGAGCGCGCCGAGGACGAGGCGCTCGTCCGCCTGCTCGCCCTCGCCGAGCGCGCGCACACCGAGCCCAGCGGCAAGTACGACGCCCTGCGTGCGCACCTCGACGACATCGGCGTCGCCGGGCAGAGCGCCACCCGGGTCGTCGTCTTCGCTGAGAGAGTGGCCACCCTCGAGTGGCTCCAGGGCAAGTTGTGCAAGGACCTCGGCATGATCAAGGACCAGGTCGTCGTGCTGCACGGCGGACTGAGCGACGTCGAGCAGCAGGACGTCGTCGAGTCCTTCAAGCTCGAGTCGTCGCAGATCCGGGTGCTCGTGACCGGCGACGTCGCGTCCGAGGGCGTCAACCTCCACCTCCAGTGCCACCACCTCGTGCACTACGACATCCCGTGGAGCCTCATCCGCATCCAGCAGCGCAACGGGCGCGTCGACCGCTACGGCCAGCGACACCGACCCCGCATCACCACCCTGCTGCTCGACCCGGACGTCGACGGGTCGTTGGGCGACTTGCGCGTGCTGACCCGTCTGATGGAGCGCGAGCACGAGGCTCACCTGGCGCTGGGTGACTCTGCGTCGCTGATGGGGCAGCACGACGTGAAGCGCGAGGAGGAACAAATCCGTCGAGTCCTCGCCGAGCAGGAGTCCTTCGACGAGGTGGTCCGACAGGTCAAGGACATCGGCACCGGCGACGACTTCGACGATCTCTTCGCCGCCATCGTCAACGCCCCTGACGACGCGCCGGTGGCCACCGTCGATGACGAGCCGTCCGGGGTCTACCCCAGCGACCTCGACTTCCTGCGCGACACCCTTGACGAGGTGCTGCTGACCCCCGGCCGACCCTGGCCGGACGGCGTCGCGTGGCAGGAGGACCGGGCCTACCAGGTGGCCGACCTCGAGCCGTCGCCCGACCTGCGCCGCCGACTCGAGGTGCTCCCGCAGACCTACCTCCGCGAGCGGCGGGTCGCCGAGCGGCTGCGTCTTGCCACGACGACCCGACGCGGGGAGCAGGCGATGGCGGCCGCCCGGGCCGAGGACGGGATCACCTGGCCGGAGGCGCACTACCTCGCGCCGCTGCACCCCGTGCTGGAGTGGGCGGCCGACCGAGCGCTCGCTAAGCTCGGACGCAACCAGGTCTTCGCGGTCCGCGGGTCGGTCGACGAGGTCGCTGTCCTGATGCACGGCATGCTCACCAATCGGCGAGGGCAGGTCGTGGCGTCGTCCTTCCTCACGCTGCGCTTCGTCGGGCAGGGCCCCGCGGGTCTCGCCCTCCCGGAGCCGCACCCGTCCCTGCGCCGCGCCCTGATGTCGGTCGGTCTCGAGCGCACGCCCGTCAACACCGGCGCCGTGACCGGGCTGGACGACCTGCAGGCGTACGTCGCACCAGCGGTCGACCAGGGCCACACCTTCCTGTCCTCCCTCGTGGAGACATCGGCTCAGGACGTCCAGGCCCGCGTCGATGCCTGGTTCGAGCGCGTCAGCCAGTGGGAAGTAGACGCCGCCCGCGAGGCCCAGCGTCTCGAGATCCGCGACCGCACGGAGCTCGTACGCCGCGAGCGCGAGGTTGCCGAGTCCCTCCTGCCCGACCAGCGGCTCGTCCGCCCGCTGCTCGTCGTCGTCCCGTCGTTCCTCGGAGGTCAGCCGTGAGTGCCAGTGACGCGATCGTGGTCGTCGGTGACTGGATCAGCGAGCACTACCTCACCACCGACGCGACCAAGGAGTCGTTCAAGGCTCGAGTGCTGGCTCGTCGCAAGGAGTGGGACGCCGCCGAGAGCGAGACCGCCCGGAGCCGGTTCACCGGGGCGCGTGTCGACCTCCTTGCGCGGCTGGCACGGCTCGAGGAGGACCCGACCCTTGCCGCGGACCTGAGGTCTGACGTGCTGCGCGTCCTGCGGTACGACGCCATCGGCCTGCACCACGAGAAGACAGGGCCGCTCACCCTCGTGCGACAGGCCAGCCTGGCCGACGTGGCGGGAGTGGCACTGGTCGCCGCAAAGCCGGTCGACTCCGTGGAGGACCTGCTCGCCAAGGACGAGGAGACACTGGCTGAAGCGTTCGTCGACGAGGACTCCGGGGACGCCGTCACGTCTGTCAGCCGGCTGCTGTCCAGGCTGTTCGTCCAGGAGCACGGTCCGGCGTTCGCTCTCGTCCTCGCCGGCCGTGTGCTCTTGGTTGCGGAGAAGGAGCGGTGGCCCGAGGGCCGCTACCTTTCGCTCGACCTCCAGCTGGTGTGTGAGCGCAACGACGGCACCAAGGGGGGTGAGGTCGACCGCGCGCTCACCTGCCTGGCCGCCGAGTCGCTCGCACCCGACGCGGAGGGCACCATCTGGTGGCACGAGGTGCTGGAGGAGTCCGTCAAGCACACCGTCGGCGTCTCCCAGGACCTTCGCGAGGGGGTGCGCCTCTCGATCGAGCTCATCGCCAACGAGGTCGTCACCCGGCGGCGCGAGCAGGGTCTCGAGCCGCTCCCGCAGTCCGAGGCGCAACAACTGGCCAAGCAGTCACTGCGCTACCTCTACCGCATCCTGTTCCTGCTCTACGCAGAGGCGTCGCCCGAGCTCGGCGTGATGCCGGTCGGCGCTCCCGAGTACGACGCGGGCTACAGCCTCGACCGGCTCCGCGAGCTGGTGCAGGTGCCGCTGACGAGCCCGCAGGCCGAGCGGGGCACCCACCTCTACGACTCCCTCGGCGTCCTCTTCCGGCTCGTCGACCAGGGCTACCAGCCCACGGTGACCGAGGACGAAGGCTTGCTGGAGCCGCTCGAGTTCCGGTCGCTCCGTGCAGACCTCTTCCACCCGGACGCTGTTGCTCACATTGCCGAGGTTGGCCTCGGCAACGCGCGGCTCCAGGAGGTGCTCCAGCACCTCCTGCTCTCGAAGGAGGCGCGTGGTCGCGACCGCGGATTCATCTCCTACGCCGAGCTCGGCATCAACCAGCTGGGTGCGGTCTACGAGGGCCTGATGTCCTACACGGGCCGGTTCGCCGAGACGGACCTCTACGAGGTCGCCAAGGGCGGCGACTCCTCCAAGGGGTCCTGGCTGGTCCCCGTCGACCGGTCCGGAGACATCGACGAGAAGGATTTCGTCCGCACCGAGGACAAGGTCACCGGAGAGCTCAAGCCGGTCCACCACCGGCGCGGAGCCTTCGTGTTCCGGCTTGCGGGCCGCGAGCGCCAGCAGTCGGCGTCCTACTACACCCCCGAGGTGCTGACGAAGTTCACCGTCGGCCAAGCCCTCGAGGAGCTGCTCGACCAGGACGGCCAGCGCACGACCGCCGAGGAGATCCTGTCCCTCACGGTCTGCGAGCCCGCGCTCGGCTCGGGTGCGTTCGCCATCGAGGCCGTGCGCCAGCTCGCGGCCGAGTACCTGACCCGGCGCCAGGACGAGCTCGGCGAACGGATCGACCCCGAGGCCTACCCCCGCGAGCTGCAGAAGGTGAAGGCCTACCTCGCCCTGCACAACGTCTACGGTGTCGACCTCAACGCGACGGCTGTCGAGCTCGCCGAGATCTCGCTGTGGCTCGACACCATGGTCGAGGGACTGCACGCCCCGTGGTTTGGGCTTCATCTCAAGCGGGGCAATTCACTGGTCGGCGCTCGCCGTGCCGGGTTCTCGAAGTCGGACCTGCAGTCGAAGACCTGGCTGACCACCGTACCGACGGACATCTCGGACCGCCCAGGGCTCATCCACCATTTCCTCGTGCCAGCTGAGGGCTGGGGCGCCGCCGCCGACGTGGGCAAGGAGATCAAGGAGCTCGTCCCCGACGCGGTCGCCGACCTCAAGACGTGGCGACGCTCCACCAGGTCCAAGCCGACCAAGAAGCAGCTCGACCACCTGACCGAGCTCGCGGCTCGCGTCGAGACGCTCTGGGGGATCGCCTCCCGCCGCCTTGAGATCGCCGAGCAGCAGGCCAGCCGCGACATCCCCCTCTGGGGCCGTGATCACGAGGAGACGGCAGAGGCCTACGTCACCCGCGAGCAGATCGAGGAGTCGCTGGCCGACCACGACGGCGCCTACCAGCGCCTCAAGCTCGTGATGGACGCCTGGTGCGCGCTCTGGTTCTGGCCGCTCACCGAAGAGACCATCGAGCCCCCGACGGTTGATGAGTGGTACGGCACCCTCCGGCAGATCCTCGGCGGCGAGACCATGCGCGCCAAGACACGCAGTCAGGGGGACGCCACCATCGGTGACATCGCCGACTGGGACGAGCTCGCAGATGCCGAGCACAACGACTGGGTGCTTGCAGGGGCGGATCGCGTCGAGAAGGTGCTCGCCGATCACCCGTGGCTCGCCGTCACGCAGTCGGTCGCGATGCGGCAGGGCTTTTTTCACTGGCACCTCGACTTCACGCAGCTTTTTGACCAGCAAGGAGGCTTTGACCTTCAGGTCGGAAATCCACCGTGGGTACGTCCTGATTGGGACGAGACTTCTGCGCTCGCTGAGCACGACGTGCGTTTCGCGCTGGAAGGGAAGATGGCGAGCGAACGCCGGCAGGTGCTCGCACGGACAGTGCTTTGTAATCCTGCTGCGCGCGTCGAAGTTGTAGGTCTCGCTTCCGACCAGATGGCTTTACGCGAAGCAGTTTCGGCGCCCATTCTCTTCCCCTATCTCGCTGGGCTTCGACCAGATCTCTATCGATGCTTTATTGAGAGCACGTGGGGGCGTCAGTCCGGCCGAGGCGTCATCGCTCTGATTCACCCTGAAACGCACTTCACGGACGAGAAGGCGGGCGTGCTTCGGGCTGGCGCCTATCGTCGTCTCCGGCGGCACTGGCAGTTCATCAACGAGCTCGTCCTATTCGAGATCCACCACTTGGTTGTGTACGGTGTTCACGTCTATGGACTGGAACGGGACGCCCCGGAATTCTTAATGGCGAGTTCGCTTTACCACCCAGATACAGTTGAGCGGTCGTTGCAGCACGGCGGGGAGGGTACTGAGCCGGGCCTGAAGGACATGGAAGGCAAATGGGATGTACGGCCCCACAGAAGTCGGATACTGAGAGTTGATAAAGAGACGCTTGCGACTTGGCATACGCTTGTCGAACCAGAAGATGTACCGGTGCTTCACTCTCGAATGGTCTATTCTGTAAACAGTTCGAGTGCCGAAACCCTGCGAGTGATTGCTCGCGCCCCGCGGCTGCGCGGCCTGGACTTGTCGTTCAGTCCGGGTCTGATTGAGACTCAGGCTCGGAAAGATGGGCTTATCGAACTGCAGTGGGGCCGGCCAACAGATTGGTCCGACGTGGTGCTAATGGGGCCAAATTTCCACGTGGCAGCGCCTTTCTATAAGTCTCCGAACGAGACCATGGCTAACAACCTCGATTGGTCGCAAGTCGATCTGGAAGGGTTGTCAGTGGACGAAGTTCCCGTAACTTCTTACAAGCGTGCCACTGACGCGCCGACATATCGAAATGCCTACCAGGCGTGGAGTGGAAGTCGGTCACTCGATCTGCCGCGTATCGCTTGGCGAGGAATGGCGGCCAATACGGGCGAGCGCACCCTTATTCCGATTTTGCTCCCGCCTGGGCCAGGGCACATCAACGCGGTGTTCTCCGCCGGATCTCCTGGGGTGGCATTGCGTGATCTAGTGCTGGCTCTTGGAAGCATGACGTCATTGATCGCGGACTTCTCCATACGGTGTGCTCCTAAGAGCGGCGTCTACATGTCTGCGGCCAATCGTGTGCCAATCGTCACCGCGCGGGATCTGCTTGCCGACCAACTTGTACTGCGAGTACTTCGTCTCAACTGCATTGTGTCGGAGTACGCGCAGATTTGGAATAGATCCCTCGGCGCGATCAATTTGAAAGATGAATGGACTGGAGGGCTGGCCTATCGAGGGCGGCCAGAGTTGGCCGGCGTTTCGACTGACTGGTTGCCGAATGCACCTCTTCGTCGAGCTTCTGACCGTCGACAGGCGCAGGTTGAGATCGATGCAATCGTTGCCGTCACGCTTGGATTGAGCGCAGATGAATTGGCAACGATCTATCGGACCCAATTCCCGGTGCTCTACGGCTATGACCGCAACACGTACTTCTACGACGCCAACGGTCGACTCGTGCCCAACTCCGTGCTGACAGTGTGGCGCAAGAAGGGCAACGACATCAGCCTGGACGAGCGGACAGCCACCAACGCCTCAGGCAACACGTACACCTACGAGTTGCCGTTCGTGACGCTGGATCGTGAGGCCGACATGCGACGGGCCTACGCGCACTTCGAGAAGGTGCTCGCCGAGCGGGGTGGCGCGTGAGCGAGCTCCTGCCCACGACGCAGGCGCCGCGGATCCAGCAGAGCATGCTCGACTACCTGGCGACCACGTTCTCGCTCGCCGACGAAGACGCGCGTTCTGCTCTGCTCGACCTGCTTCAGGATCGCGAGAGCGGAATCTTCAAAGGCCCCTACCTGCGCCTGCGCCTGCCGTTCCGGCCTGCTGCTGACGGGTGGCGTGACTCGATGGAGTGGTACGAGGGGTTTCCTCCCTACGGGCACCAGGCACGCGCGTTTGAGCGGCTGACCAGCCTCGACCTAGGTCTGGACAAGCCGCGGCCGTTGCCGACGCTCGTCACCACCGGCACGGGGTCGGGCAAGACTGAGGCGTTCCTCCACCCGATCCTCGACCACGTCGTCCGGGCGAAGCGGCGGGGTGTGACCGGCACCAAGGCGATCGTGCTGTACCCGATGAACGCCCTCGCCAACGACCAAGCCGGCCGCCTCGCGAGCCTGATCACCCAGCACCAGGAGCTGGCAGGCATCACCGCCGCGCTCTACACCGGTGAGCAGGGCACCCCGCGATCGCGGGTCACCGCCACGGCGCTCATCACGGACCGGCACATCATCCGGCGGCAAGCGCCGGACATCCTGCTGACCAACTACAAGATGCTCGACCAGCTCTTGCTTCGCGAGGCCGACCAGCAGATCTGGGCGCAGAGCGCCGCCAGTCTGCAGTACCTCGTGCTCGACGAGTTCCACACCTACGACGGCGCCCAGGGCACCGATGTGTCGATGCTGCTGCGCCGCCTCGGCATGGCGCTCAAGAGCCACTGGCCGGATGACGCGTTCACCGCGTCCGACCGTGCGCGGCCGCTCGGGATCGTCACGCCCGTCGCGACGTCGGCCACCCTCGGCGACAAGGGCGATCCCGCCGCGATGCTGGACTTCGCCCGCACGGTCTTCGGTGAGGAGTTCGGCCTCGACGCCGTCGTCACGGAGTCGCGGCTCACCCTTGACGAATGGCTGGGTGAGCCCGCCACAACCCTTCTGCCCCGCACGGATCGTGCGGCTCTGGAGCTGGCCGTCGAGACCGCCGGTGCGGAGACCAGCGGCCGACTGATCGCCGAGCGCATGCTGTCCTCCCTCTTCGCAGACCGGGACGGCGCGGCTCCCATGCTCGCCGGCGCCGAGCCTGGCGACCTGCTCGACCTCGTCAAGGCCCACCCGATGACCAGCGCGATGGTCGAGGCCGCCGCCGAGGCTGTGTCGCTCGACGCGCTGGTCGACGCGGTGCTCCCGTCGTACGCCGCCGACCCTGACGGCCGAGCCGTAGCCGAACAGGTGCTGCTGCTCTGGAGCGCGGTGCTGAGCCACGTCCGCAAGGAGGTCGGTCGCGACGCAGTGTCCGTGGAGCTGCACCTGTGGGTGCGCGAGCTGAGCCGCATTGACCGCCGTGCGACAGGCGCTCCCGACTACCTGTGGTCCGACGACCGTCACCTCGCGCTGGGTGGTGACGACGGCACAGACTCGGTGCCGGCCTTCCCGGCCGTCTACTGCCGTCACTGCGGACGTTCGGGCTGGGCGGTGCTGCGCGCGCCAGTCGGTGGCTTCGACCTCACGGGCGCAGACCCGGACGACATCCGGCGGGCGAGCCTGCTCGACGACCGCGAGTTTCGGGCGCTCATCCATGCGCCCGCAGAGGCCGAGACGGAGGAGGGGGCCGGGCCTTCCGAGCCCGACGAGCCGCGGCTGATGTGGCTGCACGCCGAACAGCGCCGGGTGCTGCCCTCCCTCCCCGCGGACGACGCGGAGGTGGCGGAGGGGCGCGTCCTCCCGGTGCTGGCCCATGCCGGCCCGGGTGCCGGCGACCTCTCCCGCGACGACACCTGCCCCTCCTGCCTGCAGAAGGATGGCATCCGCTTCCTCGGCTCCGCCGTCGCCACTTTGCTGTCCGTCTCGCTGTCCACGATCTTCGGCAGCGACGACCTCGACCAGGCAGAGAAGAAGTCGCTGGTCTTCACCGACTCCGTGCAGGACGCCGCCCATCGGGCTGGCTTCGTGCAGAGCCGATCCCACCGCCTGACGCTCCGCGCCGTCCTGCGTGCGGCAGTCGGAGACGACACGATGACCCTCGACCACCTCGTGCAGCGGGTGCTGGAGCAGGCGGGCAACGACCCCCACCACCGCTATCGCCTGCTGCCGCCCGAGCACGCCGACCGCAGCGAGTTCGAGCCCTTCTGGCGCGAGGAGCGGCAGCGGCGGGTCGCACCCGCGGTGCTGCGCCGCGTACGGGCACGGCTGCTCCTCGACGTGGTGCTCGAGGTGGGGCTCCAGTCGCGCCTCGGCCGCACCCTCGAGCTCACCGGCAGCCTTGCAGCCCAGGTCGAGGCATCGCGAGGCGTCCTGCTCCGCGCCGCGAACGACGTGGAGAAGGCGCTCGGCCAGCAGCACCTCGACGGCCTCGGCGTCACCGACGACGAGCGGGTTCGCTGGGCGCGCGGGGTGCTCGAGCGAATGCGTACGGACGGTGCGATCCAGCACGAGTGGTTCCGCCGGTTCCAGGCCGAGGACGGGCGAAGGTACTCCATCTGGGGCGGTCGCCCCGCGACCGACGGGATGCCCGCCTTCCCGCGGGGGCGTCCGGCCCCGGGCTACCCCCGCGTCGGTGGCGGGGGAGGCCCGCGCGACAACGACCTCGTGCCCGCCGCCTCGACCAAGGGCTGGTACGCCGTGTGGACCGCACGCGCGCTCGGGTGCAGCCCAGCCGAAGGTGCCTCTGTCGTCGTCGAGCTCCTCAAGCAGCTCGCCGCGCTCGACGTCGTCCAGGTCGTCAACACCCAGTCCGGCGCGCAGGTCTACGAGATCCTCCCGAGCCGGGTCCTCGTCCAGCCGGTCGGCGACGTCGAGCTCGCCGACGGCGGCGTCCTCCTCGTGTGCGACACGTGTGGCGACCTTCATCCGGGGACGCCCCAGGTCGTCGACGAGCTCGAAGGCGCGCCCTGCCAGGTGCTGCGCTGCCGCGGCTCGCTCGTCCGGGCGTCCGGCGAGCCCGACAACTTCTACCGCCGGCTCTACGCCGCGGCGGACACCACGCGGGTCATCGCCCGCGAGCACACCAGCCTGCTGCCGGACGAGACACGACTGGCGTACGAGACCGAGTTCAAGGCCGGCGCCAGCAACCCGGCGGCTCCGAACGTCCTGGTGGCCACGCCCACGCTGGAGATGGGCATCGACATCGGCGATCTCTCCACCGTCATGCTCGCCGGACTGCCGCGGAGCGTCGCGTCGTACCTCCAGCGGGTGGGACGCGCTGGCCGCCTCACCGGCAGTGCACTGAACCTCGCGTTCGTGTCGGGCAGGGGGGAGCAGCTGCCGCGCCTCGGCGACCCACTGTCGGTGGTCAACGGAGCCGTCCGACCGCCTGCCACCTACCTCGACGCCGAGGAGATCCTGCGCCGTCAGTACCTCGCGTCGGTGGCGGATGTCCTCGCCCGGACGCCGGGTGCACCGCACCCCAGCACCCCGGCGCAGGCCATCGGCAGCGTCGAGGCGGGCAGCTTCCTCCACGCGCTCGGCACGGCGGCCGAGGACGCCGGCGCCCTCGACGCCTTCGTCGTGGGGTTCGACGACCTCTCGGCCAGGGCTCGAGACGGGCTCAAGCAGTGGATCACCCCGGGAGCTACGCCGCTCACCAGCCCGATGGCCGCGTTCCTGCACGAGCAGCGACACCACTGGGCGTCACGGGTGGAAACGGTCCAGCACCGCATCGGCGAGATCCAGGCCGAGCTGCCCGAGCTGCAGGAGCGCGCTGCGCTTCCGGCCGCCACCGACGACGACAAGCTGGCGGTCCGCACCGCGGTCGCAGGCCTCGGCCTGGCGCGTAGGCAGCTCGCCGACCTGCGCGACGGCTACTGGATCGGGGTCCTCGAGGAGCACGGAATCCTGCCCAACTACACCCTGCTCGACGACACCGTGAGCCTGGACGTCACGCTGAGCTGGCTCGACCCCGAGAGCCAGGAGTACCGCTCGGAGGAACAGTCCTTCCATCGGGCCTCGTCGCTGGCCCTGCGTGACCTAGCACCGGGCGCGACCTTCTACGCCAACCGGCACCAGCTGCTCGTCGACGCCGTCGACCTGGGCCACGAAGGCGAGGCCGTCCGTCCGTGGGCCTTGTGCGCAGCGTGCGGCCATGCCCAGCCGCGGGACGGCGGCGCCCAGCCACCGACCAGCTGTCCGCGGTGCGGTGACACGACCATCGCCGACGTTCGCCAGACGATCGACGTGGTCGAGCTGACGAGCGTCTCCTCCGCCGTGCGACGCGAGGAGGCGACGATCGACGACGGCAGCGACGACCGGAAGCGCGCTGGCTTCGAGGTGGTCACTGCGGCCGACGTCGGCACCCCCCGCACGGAGTGGCACGTCGACCAGTACCCGCTCGGCGTCAAGCACCTGCACGGCATGACGATCCGGTGGCTGAATCTCGGCCGCACCGGCGAGCCGTCGTCCGGCAGCGTCCACGTGTCGGGCCAGGAGCACGCCGCCGCGCTCTTCCGGGTGTGCGCGCGGTGCGGCAAGGTCGACACAGGGACGCGCCGCAACGCGGCGTCCGAGCACCGCCCGTGGTGCCCCCAGCGGCACGCGGTCGACGAGGACGTCCGCGCGATCGCGCTGTCGCGGACCCTCCGGACTGAGGGCGTGGTGGTGCGTCTGCCCGCGACCATCACGCTGGGTGACAGGTTCGCCGTGCCGAGCCTCATCGCTGCCTTCCAGCTCGGCCTTCGTGAGCACCTTGGAGGCACACCCGACCACCTCGCGGTCGAGCAGGTCGTCGATCCGCACCTCAGCGACGGGTCGGACAACCGCGACGCGCTCCTGGTGCACGACAAGGTGCCAGGTGGCACCGGCTATCTCGCCGAGCTCTCCGAGCCGCAGAAGCTGTGGTCGGTGCTGCGCCAGGCGTGGCTCGTCGTCAGGGACTGCCCTTGCCAGGACGAGGACCGCGCGGCGTGCCACCGCTGCCTCTCGCCGTGGCTCAACGGACCAACGGGCAGGTGGGTGTCCCGCCTGGCCGCTGAGCGGCACCTGCACGACATCCTCACCGCCGGAGGCACGCTCCCCGAGCCCGACGAGGTGCTCGGCTGGACCGTCATGAAGCAGCCCACTGTGCCCGATGACCCTGAGACCCACATCGAGCAGCGGTTCCGCGCGGTCCTCCGCAAGCGGCTGACCGAGGGGCTGGGCGCGTCCGTCAGCGAGCAGCCAGGTCCGCACGGCAACCGGTGGACGATCGTCCTAGGCGGCCGAACGTGGACCCTTGAGCCGCAGCTGCCGCTCGGCAACGTCAAGCCCGACTTCGTCCTGGTGTGCAACGACCCCAATGTTCCCCGCGTCGCAGTTTTTTGCGACGGCTGGCGGTTCCACGCCAGTCCGGCCGTGAACAACCTCGCCGCCGACGCGACCAAGCGCGCCTGGCTCCGCGCCCAGGGCTACGTGGTTGTCTCCCTCACCTGGCAGGACCTCGACGGGGCCGAGCAGTCCGCTGCCACGCCGCCATCGTGGTTCGACGACGCGCGGTGGAGCAAGGTGCTCGGCGCCAGCAACGGCGCCCTTCGCCCGGCGCACCGTGACCTCGTCGTCGGTGGGCCGATCGACCTCCTGGTGTCCTGGGTCGCGTCACCCGATCGAGATGGCCTGCAGGCACTCGCAGAGCTCCTGCCGCTGCTGCTGATTGGCGCGGGGGACGCCGGCAAGACGGATCCTTCCAAACCGCTGCTCGAGCTCGTCGGGCCGCTGCACAGCGGTCAGGCCTTGCCGGGCGACGGGGCGCATGCCACGTGGTCGTGGCGGCACGACACCTTGACCGTGCTCGCCCGACGCACGACCGGGACGGCCAGCGAGGTGGCAGTGATGGTCGACGACCGGACCGATGTGCTCGGCCAGGCGCACAAGCAGGCTTGGAACGAGTGGCTGCGGCTGGCGAACCTGCTCAACTTGCGCCTCCAGGAGGCGACCGTCCTGACGTACTCCCAGCTGGCCGCCCCCGCCGTAGGGGTCGGCCCCGGAACGTCGCCCGCCTCCGCGACGTACGCCGAGCCCTGGCTAAGCCTGCTCGAGCAGGTGGTCGGAGACGCCGCCATCGCGCTCGTGCGAGACCTGGCAGACCTCGACGTCACTCCACCTGTGGTGGGCGGTGAGGCCGGCGACGGCATCGTCGTGGAGATCGCGTGGCCAGACCGGCAGCTTGTGGTCGACCTCGACCTCACCGACGACGACCGCCACGACCTGGTCCATGACGGGTGGGTCGTGGTCCCGCCTGATGCAACCGCCGTCCAGCAGGCCCTCGAACCGGCAGGAGCGCCGTAGTGCCCCAGATCATCCTCGGCCCCCAGCAGCACGCGCCCGAGATCGACGGATCGGTGCGCGGCAAGGCGTACACGTTCCTCGCGAAGCTCGCGGAGGACGACACCCGTCCCGGTCTGCACGTCGAGCCCATCGGTGGATCGCTCGACGCGCGGGTGCGCACCGGCCGGGTCGACCAGTTCTGGCGGGCCGTCCTGTTCAAGGTGCAGGGTCAGGCCGACGACGCGATGTACGTATACCTCGGCGTCTGGCCGCACGACGACGCGATCGCCTTCGCCCAGCGTGCGCAGCTGCAGGTGAACCCCGTCAACGGGATCGCCGAGCTGCTGCTCGCCGAGCCTGCGCCACTGCATGTCGACTCCGCCGAGGTCCCGGTCCTCGAGTCCGCGGACCTGGCGCCTGAGGAGCCCCTGCTGATTGCTCTTGGACACTCCGCGGTCAACCTCGTGAACGACCTCGGCCTAGACCCGGCGCTCGTCGAGCTCGCCATGGAGGTGCGCGACCCCGACGACATCGTCACGCTCGCCGACGCCGCGGCGCCGTGGCAGGGCGTGGCGCTCATCGATCTCGTCGCAGGCCGCAGCATCGAGCAGGTGCGTGAGGCGCTGAGCCTGGACGCGACCAGTGCACCCGAGCCAGCCGCCGACCAGGACAGCTCGCTCGTCCGGGCACTGACGCACCCTGCGGCCCGCATGCAGTTCGCCTTCGTGGAGGACGACGCTGCGCTGCGCCGCGCGATCGAGGACGGTGACTTCGCGGCGTGGCGCGTCTTCCTGCACCCGGAGCAGCGGAAGTACGTCGAGAAGAGCTGGAACGGTCCGTTCCGGCTCTCCGGTGGCGCCGGCACGGGCAAGACCGTCGTGCTGCTCCACCGTGCGCGCCGTCTCGCGCGACAGGACCCCGCTGCTCGCATCCTGCTGACGACCTTCAACAAGACCCTCGCTGAGGCCATGCAGCGCGACCTCCGCGTCCTCGACCCCACGCTGCCGCTGGCCGAGCGCGTCGGAGACCCGGGCGTCCTCGTCCGCGGCATCGATGCGGTCGCGCGCGCGGTGAGGCAGTCGTACGCCTCACACCTCCCCGGCGCCGTGTCGGCCGTGCTTGGGCCCCGCACCAGCGAGGTCAGCCAGGTGACCGGCCGCAACGCGTGGCGAGACGCGATCGCCGCGGCCGGGGACGACCTGCCGACGGAGCTGCGCAGCCCGTCCTTCCTGGAGGCCGAGTACGCGACGGTCGTGCTCCCGCACCGCGTCACGACCTTCGAGGAGTACGCGAAGGTCCGCAGGCAAGGACGCGGGGTGTCCCTCGACCGACGCGGGCGGGCAGCGGTGTGGAAGGTGATCACTGCCTACCGCCTGGAGGCCGGGATCCGGGGCAGCCTGGACTTCTCCGAGGCCGCCGCGGTCGCTGCTGAGGCGGTGTCGGCCAGTGGTCAGCACCCGTTGGACCACGTGCTGGTCGACGAGGGCCAGGACCTGGGGCCGTCCCGCTGGCAGCTGCTGCGAGCGTTGGTCGCCGAGCGACCCGACGACATCTTCATCGCGGAGGACTCGCACCAGCGGATCTATGGCCACAGGATCGTCCTGGGCCGCTACGGCGTGCGCATCGTCGGCCGGTCGCAGCGCCTGCGGCTCAACTACCGCACGACCGCGCAGAACCTCCGCTACGCGGTGAGCATGCTCACCGGCACCGAGTTCGTCGACCTCGAGGACCAGGCAGAGGACCCCAGTGAGTACCGCTCGGCACGGACGGGACCGTCCCCTCGGCTCGTCCAGGCCTCGTCCCCGAGCGAGGAGCTTGACCGCGCCGCGGAGGTGGTGCGTGCCTGGCTGGACGAGGGCGCCGTCCCCGAGACGATTGGACTGCTCGTGCGGTCGGAGAATGCGGGGGAGCGTCTGGTCCGCGCGCTCGAGGAGCGCCGGGTAGACGCACGGTTCGTCTCGGACAAGACCGTCCCTGGTGGCAAGCCCGTCGCCATGACGATGCACCGAGCCAAGGGCATGGAGTTCTCCCGGGTGCTCATCACGGGCGCCGACGCGGACTCCGTGCCTGCGGCGTACGCGTTGAAGGACGTGCCCGAGGCGGAGCGCGAGGACGCGGTGCGTCGTGAGCGCTCGTTGCTCTACGTCGCTGCCACCCGGGCTCGCGACGAGCTCGCGATCGTGTGGACAGGCGAGCCCAGTGAGCTGTTGCCGACCAGAGAGGAGATTTGATGGCGCGAGAGGCGTGGGACACCCGCGAGGTGGACCTGACGATCGACACGTACTTCTCGATGCTGCGGCTCGAGCTGGACGGGCAGCCCTACAGCAAGGCCGACCACCGGCGAGACCTGATGACGAAGATCGAACGCTCGAACGGCTCCGTCGAGTACAAGCTGCAGAACATCTCCGCGGTGATCAACGAGCTGGGCGGGGTCTTCATCGACGGCTACAAGCCGGCGACCAACGTCCAGGGGTTGCTACGCGAGCGGGTGACGGAACGGTTCGGCGGCGCGGTCGACCTGCGCGACCAGATGGTGAGAGCCGCCGAGCAGCCGGCACCGTCCGACCGTGTGACGCTGGGGTCGGCGGCCGCCGTTCCTGAAGTCGAGCTGACCCCGCCAGCGTTCGGCCGGGTCCGCGTCGCCCGGATGATCGACTTCCACGAGCGCGAGGCACGCAACCGGTCGCTCGGCCTAGCAGGGGAGGAGGCCGTTGTGCGGCTAGAACGTGCTCGTCTGGCTGCAGCGGGCAAGGCTGACCTTGCGGCCGAGGTGCGCCACGTCTCGGTCATGGACGGTGACGGTCTCGGCTACGACGTCAGGTCGTTCGACCGGGCCGGCAACGAGCGATTCATCGAGGTCAAGACGACGCGCTACGCCAGGCACTTGCCGTTCCTCGTGTCCCGCAACGAGGTTGACCTCTCCGAGGAGGAGCCCGACAAGTTCATCCTCTACCGGCTCTTCAAGTTCGGCGCGGGCGGTGGGCACTACGAGCTGCCAGGTTCGCTGCGCTCCGCGGCCCAGCTGGACCCGACGACCTATCGCGCGCTCCCGAACGTCGGATAGGAGGCGACATGGACGACGTCGCGTACACGCCAGCGGTTGACGGTCGTTGGACCGACCTGGGCGGAGAGCTCGAGCAGTGGCTCGTGCTCGGCGAGCCGACTGAGGAGATCGCTCAGGCGGCGGAGGCGTCTGGCGCATCGCTGCGGTTCGCGGACGGCACAATGTGGTCGCGCTCGCTGCACACGGGGACGTACACCCTGCGCCGCGGGAGCAAGGCAGCAATCGTTCTCGTGCTCCACGGCATCCCCGGGGGAAGTGCATTGCAGGGGGACTCGCGACGCCTCGTCGGTCACATGGGGCTGGCAGAACCAGTCTTCGAAAGCATGTGGCCGCAGGGGCGTGCCGTCGACACCTCCGCCGGCGTCCGCGAGGGCGACGTGGTCCGGCTGCGGGGCTCAGCTGCCCTCGGCACGGTGACCGCGGTGCGCCTGCGGGCAGGCGAGTACGAAGTGGAGGTGCGCGGACCCAACGGGGTGCAGGTCATGGACACCGACGCCCTGGAGGTGATCGGAGGCGACCCTAACGACCCGGCGTTCTGGATCAGCCAGCCGGGAGGCTCTGCGGCCGATATCTCCTTGACCGTCACGTGGACCAAGTTGCGCAACGCACTGACTGACACCGTCTACTCCTACGCATCGAGCAAGACGATCTTCCGGCCCTACCAGTTCGTGCCGGTGCTCAAGCTCCTGTCGTCCGGCACCGGCCGTCTGCTGATCGCTGACGAGGTCGGTCTGGGCAAGACGATCGAAGCGGGCCTCATCTGGAGCGAGCTGGAGCGGCGCACCCCCCTGGACCGCGTCCTGGTGGTCTGCCCTGCGTCGCTCCGCCTCAAGTGGAAGAGCGAGATGGGTCGGCGCTTCGACCGCGACCTGGCGCTGATGACCCCTCAAGACCTCCGCGACCAGGCGCACAAGATGGCCCAGGGGCGCGAGTCAAGATTCGCCGGTGTGGTCGGGGTCGAGTCCCTTCGGCGGCACGAAGACGCGCTCCAGGCGCTCACCGACGTGCACGCGCGGTTCGACCTCGTGATCGTCGACGAGGCTCACGTGCTTCGGAACCGAGGGGGAAAGAGCTATCAGCTCGGCCAGCTGCTCTCCGACTGGGCAGACGTGCTCGTGTTCCTCTCTGCGACCCCTCTCAACCTCGGCCAGAGCGATCTTTTCAACCTCGTCAACATGCTTCACGAGGAGGAGTTCAGCGACCCGGCCGTCTTCGAGGCCCAGCTCGAGCCCAACGAGGCGCTCAACGAGGTCATCCGCGAGGTGCGCACCGGCATGCAGGCACCCCGGACCCTGCTGCCCCTGGTGGAGGGCATCGCCGAGATGGAGCTGGGCGCCGCGGTCGCGGCACGGCCCGACTACGGGAGGCTGTGCACGATCCTGGACGTGGACCGTCCTCTCACGTCGGAGGAGGCGGCAGGGGCCAAGCGCGCGGCCAGCGCGCTGAACACGCTCGGCAGCGTCTTGACCCGTACGCGGAAGGCGGACGTCCCTGATGCCAAGGCCATCCGGGTGGCGGAGCAGGTTCCCGTGGACTGGTCGGACCACGAGCGATCGATGTACGAGAGCGTGCGCGCGCTCTACACCGCCGAGGCGGAGCGGCGTGGGACGCCGATCGGGTTCGCGCTGCAGATGCCGCTCCGGCAGGCCGCGTCGTGCCTTCCCGCGATGCAGGAGAGCATCCGACGGCGGTTCGTCGACGCTGAGGATGAAGACGAGGACGCGTTCGAGGACGTGGCCGATGCCGCAGCGTCCGACAGAGTGGAACTCGACATCCTGGACCTCGATGGACTGATGAGGCCGCTGGCGCACGACACCAAGTTCGAGGCGATGCTTGAGCGGCTCCTTCAGGCGCGCGAGCGCGGGATGCAGCAGGCCATGGTGTTCTCGTTCTTCACCGGAACCCTGCGCTACCTGGAAGAGCGACTGAGCCAGCACTTCAGCGCGAGGCGGATGACCGGGGCGACGTCCATGGACGACCGCCAGAGCATCATGCAGGAGTTTCGGGACGGGAAGTTCGAGCTGCTGCTGCTGAGCCAGGTGGGCGCGGAAGGCCTCGACTTCGAGTTCTGCAACGTGATGGTCAACTACGACCTGCCGTGGAACCCCATGCAGGTCGAGCAGAGGATCGGACGACTGGACCGGTTCGGTCAGCAGAACGAGAAGATCTTCATCCTCAACATGCACGTGCCCGGGACGATCGAGTCGGACATCTTCGAGCGGCTTTACCGCCGCATCGGGGTCTTCGAGCGATCGATCGGCGAGCTCGAGCCGATCCTGCGCGACAAGCTGAAGGACATCACCAGGTCGTTGCTGGACCCGAGCCTGACTCCTGCCGAACGAGATCGGGAGTCCAAGCGGGTGGCTGTCGCGCTCGCCGAGCGCGCCGCGCAGGTACGCGAGCTGGAAGCATCCCGAGGCGCCCTTTCCACCGTCGACCAGCTGCAGGTCGACGGGATGACGGACGACGGTCCGACCCACGGTCGTTTCGTGGGCGCAGCCGAGGTGAGGCTCCTGGTCGAGCGACTGGTCGCTCGCCTCGGCGGCAAGCTGACTCCCTCCAGTCAGCTCGGCATCTCCCGACTGACTGGCAGCGTGGAGATGGCAACGCGGCTCCGGGCGCTCGATGTGAGGAGCAGCGGCGGCATGCGCCCCGTGGGACAGCTCGCGGCCGACCTTGCGAACCGCGCGGAGGTCAGGGTCACCTTCGACTCCGACGTGGCCAGCAAGCACGGGGTCGAGCTCGTGGCGAGCCGGCACCCTCTCGTCGACCTCGCTCTTGCCTCGTTGGAGGACGACGTCATCAGCCTGAGGCGCTTCGCAGTCGTGGGGTTGCCAGGGGCGCAGCTGCCGGCGCTGGGTGCGCTGGTGCGCCTGGACATGGTGAGCTCGACCGGAGTCCGCCCCCGCACCGAGCTGTGGGCGCACGCGGTGGACCTCGACACGGGCGAGACTCTCAGGGACCTCGGCCCTGAACTGCTCGAGAGCATCGCTCGCGGAAGCCTTGTCGACGTGCCGCATGAACAGCACCCCCTCGTTGAGGCCCGACTGACTCTGCTGGACGAGATAGCAGCCGTTCGACGAAGAGGTGTCCAGCGAGAGCGCCGCGCAGACAACGACGCACTGGTGGATGCCCGCCTCGCGTCGCAGCAGCGGTCGATCGACATCAAGATGGACCGGGCTCGGTCAACACTGGCCGACGTGCGTGAGCGTGAACGCGACGACCGGGTCGCCCGGCTGCACGAGGGGCGGATCAAGAACCTCGAGCTCGACCGGGCGCGCGTGGAGCACGACCTCGAGGCGATGCGCCACCTCGACGTCACGTCGTCGACGGTCGCTGTGCTGCAGGTCCACCGCGCCTGATCGTGTGCCCCTAGTGGAGGAACAACGGGTCCTTCATCCACGACCTTTCCACAAGTGGCGCTCGCGAGTCGCCTCGCTTGTTCGCGTAGAGAACGGCGTGGTCCTTCCCGCGGATGACGGGCCAGCGCGGCACCAGGAACTCCGTGCGACTGCCCTTGCCGTCGACGATGAGGACCCGACCATTGGGATAGATCAGCACAGCCGGCGGGTTCGGTCCGAAACGGAGGACGAAACCGTCCCCGTCTGCGCCGTCAATGGACAACCGGGCACGTTCGCCGCCGGCCGTGAACACGCTGA
Source organism: Nocardioides potassii (assembly GCF_021648885.1). Classification (GTDB taxonomy): domain Bacteria; phylum Actinomycetota; class Actinomycetes; order Propionibacteriales; family Nocardioidaceae; genus Nocardioides; species Nocardioides potassii. Next base: position 185,249 of record NZ_JAKJHZ010000003.1, read on the forward strand.
CTAGTCCCGCGCCGACAGCTGGCAGAGCGCCGCGAGGTGGACGCCACTCGTAGTAGAGCGAGCTGCGCTGCATCGCCTGGTAGGGCGGGTAGAACGGTGAATGGGCCTCGTAGACGGACGTCGCGTGCTCCACCCCGTCCTTGTCCTCGTACTCGAGCACGAAGTGAAAAGGCGGACGGTGCAGGTTGACGCGCTCGTAGGACGCCGTCTCCGCCAGCCCCGCCACGATCGCTTCGTCGCTCGCTACGCCAGCGTCCGACGAGATCTCCGCGTGAGGGAACAAACTCGCGAGCATGCGTGCAACCGAAGGAACGCGGGACATGCCTCCCGCGAGGAGGACGAAGTCGACCTCCTCGGCGAGCGTCTCGAGCGGAATGGCGCGAATCTCGTCGGGGGCCTTGGCGACCTCATGGGTCACCTGGGCTCCGCGGAGCACAGCCCACACGAGGTGAGTGGCACGCGTCAGCTGGTCCCGAATGGCTGTGTCGACCTGCTCCTGCGACAGCGACAGCGTGGGAAGCTCGGCGTCGGGATGGCGAATGGCCACTTGCGTGTCCAGGTCGTGGCTCAGGCGCTCCTTTGCCTCCTTCGCAGCCTGTCGGATCATGGCGCGCACGCCGGCGGCCATCGGGAGGTCATCAACGTCATGCCCCATGTCGCGGAGCTGCTGCTCGAGCTCGCCCGCCAACGCTTCGTCGAGCGCGTCTCCCGCTTCGTCGACACCCCACGAGGAAAGAACGGAGATCTCCGGCTCGTGACCGAGGTCCGCGCGTACGTCCAGCACCGCCACGTCAAGCGTGCCGCCGCCCATGTCGAACACCAGGAGCTGCCCGCGGACGCCCTGGCCAGATCGCGCCATCCTGCTGTTGACCCATGCAACGCCAGCTGCGATCGGCTCGTCGATGAGGGTGTGGTCGTCGACGGGGAGGCCGGCCGATCGAGCCACCTCGAGGAGTCGCTTCCTCTGGTCTCCGGTCCACATGGCTGGACAGCCGAGGCGCACTACTCCGGGATCGAGGTCAAGGTCATCGCGTGCCCGGAAGGCAAGCTCGTTGAGTAGTTGTCGGATGCCACCGTCGACACTGACCGGGATACCGTCGATGTCGATCTCGGTCTGCCGCTTGGTGATCGCGCGCTTGATCGATCGTCGGAGCCGTTCGACAGGAAGGTCGGCAGCCGCTTCGCCGACCACCAACGCGCCGTCGCCTGCGACTCCGATCAACGAGGGCAGCCAGGACGTGCCTCGTGTGCCGACGGGGAAGACCAGCGGCAGACGCCCGCGTCGACCTTCGGCGACCAAGGTCGTCGAGGTCCCGAAGTCAACCCCGATGGCGTGCGTCAGCAGGGCGACGTCCGTGCCGCCATCGAGCCGCTCAACAAGATGCTCAGGTGCGCTCGGGGTCTGGGATGGCGTCGTGACCAGGGACGCCGCAACGGTCTCCCGAGCAGTTGTCGCTGAACGTTTGAACCACGGCACCTGCGATCACTCCCCCGTTGGTACTACCTGCGCCTTCACCAGCACAAGCGTGTCCGTGCCGTCCCGCCATGTATATCCCGGACGTACGACAGTCACCTGCGCTTCGGCCGAGATCGACTGTCCCATCGAGTCGTGGACCTTGGGGTCGAAGGTCGTCTGACGGTCGACCTCGCCGATGGGATCGAGACCCTCGCGCCTCGTCGCGTGGCTGACGCTCCTCATCAGTCCTTCGTCCTCGGACGCGGCGGCCGATTGTGCTACTTGCGCAGCGACCTTGGCGAGGACTCGTACGAGGTCGGCGCGCACCTGCCGGTCGTGAGCGCCGCGACTCTCTCCTTGAGCAGAGCGAGCGGCCGCGAGCTCTTCTCCCACTGTCGCCAGGCGCTGCTCGAGGCGTGCGACATGTCGCTGCAGGTCCAGCTGCTTGTCGGCGCTCGCCTCGACGTCTGCTCGTGCTGCAGCCAGCGCCGACTCCATGCGCTGAAGCTTGCGGTCGTCGGTGAGCGTCTCGGCCCATGCTGAGGCCACTTCGTCGTGCCGAGCGGCCCGGAGAATCGCGCCCCTGAGCGTCTCGCCCGACACCCAACGGGCAACCGGGATCGCTGCCGAGATGATCTGTCCGACACGCGACCGGGACTCCGCCTGATCGACGGCGGCGGTGACCAGCGGCCTCACGACCGACTCGGCGATCAGTCGATCCTCGAGCACGTTCGCCAGCGGTCCATGTCCCGCCTCGGCGAGGTCGTCGAAGGTAGCGTCGGTCCACCATGCATCAGACCTCGCTCGGTCAGGACCCAGCTGGTAGATCGTCGCGACGAGCAGCGAACGTCCACCTGTCCGAGCGAAGGGAACATGGCGCGCCGCCTGGGAGAGTCGGACAAGCTCGGGCGCAGCCTCACTGTCAATCCTGCTTGCGAGCTTCATCGCTTCGGCTGCCGCCGCCAGGGCCTTGTTCAGTCCGTCGCGTGCTTGGGCCCTCGTAGTTGCCTTGCGCTCCCCCTCGCGCGCCACCTTGGCGAAGCTCCCCGCAAGCTCGGCAGCGACGGAGAGTGGTACGACGTACGTCGCACTGACCCGCTCGAGCAGCGAGGTGAGGGCACCAATGAGGCTGGGGGACGCTTGATCGCGATCCAGCTCAGCACGTGCACGTCGTAGCGCAGTCTCGTACTTCGCCTGGGACAGCCCGGCGGTGTCAGTCTCCAGCAGCCCGTCCTTGCCTCTCCCCAGCGCAACCGCGACCTCGGCACGTTGGCTGAAAGTCAAGGACTGGAGCAGGTCGCTGAGCTCGGTAGCCTTGAGGCGACCGAGTGTCAGCCCCAGCCTCAGAGGGCGTTGACCAAGCGACGCAAGTCCCGCCTCCGCCTCGTCCCACCCTTGGGAGACCAGATGGCGGGTGAGCACGTCATCTTCCGCCGGCCGGTCGTGGTCAGAGCTGGCCGCTAATCTTGGAGTGTCGCGAGCATGTGCCTGGTTCTGCTGGACTGGCTCCGGCGCCGAGCCCTCAGATTGCGTTGTGACGACATCTTCAGGCGTCTCCGTGCTCTCCTCGCCTGCTTCGCTGTCCCTGCTGGCCTCGACGACAAGGGTGTAGGTGGGAACCTTCGAACCGGAACGCGTGACGACCTCAGAGGCGTCGAGGTGCTTCTTCGCACGTCGCCAGGCTCGGTCCACCACGCCTGTGTCGATCCCCACGAAGGCCTGCTTGAGCTGACCAGATGTTGCGCCCTTGCGAAAACCTCCGAGCGCCAGGAGGAAGACGTCCGCCGGGGCCGTCTCGAGGTCGGCAGCAACTCCGTCCGGGTCCAGCTTGAGGCGGTACTGCAGGGAGTGCCGTTCTGGGAAGGACTCAGAGGCCTGGATGTCGTGGTCGACCTCGCGCCCATCAGGTAGTAACAACCTCCAGGTCTTCCCGCGGACGCGCTCACGCAGGACGCCGACTTCGGACCACGAGCCATCCTGCGACTTGCGAAGCAGGACCTTCTCCGGACTGGGCACGACGAGAGTCTGCCACGGGCCATTGCTCGCTGTAGCCTGATGGAACGCTTGTGGTCCCCACTCAGGCGACCAGTGTGCCAGGTGCTGCAACCACCGTTCGTCAGGAATTTCGATCGAGCGCTTCCTCGCGAAGCCTTCCTAGGCGGCGCCCGTCCGGAAGGGTCCAGAACTGCCAGCCGTTGGTGGCACCGCCACGCACGGCCTGACCGGCTCCGGACGGGCTGTCGTAAACCTTGTCATCTACCGCCAGACGTCCGTCGGCGAGCACCACGGCGCGCTCAGGACCGCCGTTGCGTGGACGTAGCTCTGTGCCGACCGGAAGCAGGCCGCTGGCCACGAGGTGCGGGAGGTAGATCTCAGAGGCGCCGGAGTCCTGGCTTGCTGCGATCACCCGCCCGGCGTGGCCGGCAGGAACGGGCCACGTCGCGAGGAGCGCATCGATCATCCGATCGGTGCGCGCGTCGATGGCCTCCTCATCCCAGTTCTCGACGTCCCTGATGCGGCCGTTCATCAGGAAGACGTCGTGGTCCTTCAGCTTCCGCTGTTTCCCGGTCGGGCCGCTCCAAGGGCCGTTAGACACCGACGCGTTCAGTGAGGCCGTCAAGAGAGTCAAGTTTCCCAGGGCGTGGACGTGGTTCTGACGATCGATCTCCCCCGCAAGGTCGTCGACCGGCCAGTGCTGCTGCCACCTGCGGGGCAGGACATGCTCGATGTGGAAAGCCTTTCTCGGCACGCGACCGAGGGTGAGCGGCTTGTCGTTGTAGCCGCGCAGGTGGTCCTCGACGGCCTCGAGGAACATGCGCAAGCGCGGTCGTCGGATACGTCGATAGATGGGCTCCGTGATCAGAGCGGTTCGTATCTCGTCGTCCCCCGGCCAGTACGTGCTCTCCACATCGAGCGCGGCTAGGTAGCCGGCGACCTGGGTCGCGAGCTGGTCGTCGGCAACGTCGCGGTGGGCGCGGATCAGGTCCGCGACGACCCTGCCGAGGTCACCAATCTTCAGCCTCAAAAGTGCTCGCCTGACCAACCAGCTCTCCGTGCTCGCGACCACCGGGTAGAGGGTTGAGTCCGGTCGCGGGCGTTCGTGGAGCCAGATCAGGATGGGTTTGAGTGTCTCGAGGTCCATGGCCCGCATGCGGTAGACGCACATGAGGACTGGATCCAAGTCGTCGTTCGTAGCGGCAGACCGCTCAGTCCACGTCTTGTAGAGGTCCGCTTGCTCCTTGATCTGTTGCAGCAGCACCGACATCGACGTGTTGGACTGATGCTCCACGAAGTGCTTGAAGCGCGTGAACACCACGCGCGGACCGATCTCTTCCCCCGTTCGGGAAATGAGCCACTGGCTGAGGAACAGCGACGAGCGGGACAAGAGATATCGGCCGACGCTAACTTCCTGCTCCCAGAACGCAGTGTCGAAAGGCCAGTCCTCTTTGTAGGCGCGGGCGGTATCAGCGCCTTCTCCGGTCAGCCGCTGAAAGACGTAGTTCTTGATGAGGTCGGCTGCCGTCAGCGGGGTGCCCCGCGCATTCAGGGTCTCGAAAATCTCCTGGGAGTTCTCGTCGTACTTCAGGTCGATGGTGACGATCTGAAGTCCCTGCGTCAGCACACTGACCAGTGCTGAAGCGCGCATGGCGAAGTCCGATGCGTCGCCGGATCCCAGCCACGACCGAACTTCGTCGCTGAAGTAGCGGTGAGCCCGCACGATTCTCGAATCGGCGTGGGGAATGTGCTCGTAGTCGAGGGGTGGGGTCGCGTTCATGACCGCATCGAACGGCTCGTGGTCCCGATTCGTGTGACGCACTTTGAGGGTGGACTCACCCGGGCCCACGAAGTGAGCTGGGTTGTGCGTCAGGTCGGCCAGCTGTTGGGCCAGGTTGTCGTGCTCGAGCTCCTCGAGCACCAGAGCGACCGCGTCCATCAGCAGTTGGATGGTCGTGAGACGCTGCTGACCGTCGATGAGGTCACGGGCGGTCAAGCTGTTGACTCCGGGCTGCTGCGCCTGGAGGACGACAGCGCCGAGAAAGTGCTTTGCGCTGGCGCCCTGGGGAGTGAGGCGGAGCTCAGCGATGCGGCGTACGTCTTGCCACAGCGGCGTCCACTGGTGCTCTTCTTCCCAGACGTAGGGGCGTTGGAAGATCGGCACCAGAAGGTATTGCGGCAGGTTGAAGATCTCCTGCGGGGTGCGTACGCCGGTGTCCATAGGTCACCCGTCCTTGGTGAATCGCTCGCGTGCCTTGTCGCGCGCCCCCCGAAGAATGCCGGCTCCCGCATCCGCTGAAGCGGACCCGAGCGACTTGGCGGAGCGTCCTGCCATGAGTGCTCGGGCCCTCACCTCCTCACGTGCCTGACCGATCGTCGGGTGCTCGACCAGGACCATCTCAGGGGCTGGAAGGCGTACAGCAGTGGCGAAGCGAGTGAGCGACGCGTGGATGTCCGACGCCGTCTGTCGCATCTCACGTGCGCTGAGGAGGCGGTGAATCTCCAAGGGGGCGACGGCTCGCACCTCGTCGACTGCCGACATGACGGTCGCGACTAGCTCCTCATCGCGAGTCCGCTCGGTGGCTAGGGCGTCGCGGGCCTCGGACAAAGCCGAAGCGAGATGTTCGGGCTGCGTGGCCTGCACGCGGATGAGCCTGAGGTGCTCGAAGAGCAGGAGCGACTGCTCAGCGATCAGGATGAGGTCGAGGACGTCGCGACCGCCACCGGGCTCGAGGAAGTCGTCGAGCTTGCTCTCGCGCTTTGAGAGGCGGGCACGAGGGTCGATGTCTGCGGCTTGGCTCCGCACGAACTCGCGCATCTCCTCGAGGGCTCGGTAAAGTCCGGTCCGAACACCAGCAACCGACTCCCAATCCGCGTCCAGCAGCGCGCCCCGGTCGCGTGACGACCGAGTGACGCGGTCGAGGTGTCGGTGGGTCCCGATGACCTGACCGATCTGCTGGGCCCGTAGCCGCCTCTGTATGTCGTCGACCCGCTCTTCGACGCGTTCGACGGCCGCCTGCACCTCGGCGATGGCTGTCCGCAAGGCCATGGACGTGGCAGCTGTCTGCATCGCAAGCGCTTGTCCGCCGACCAGAGATGCCCGATCAAACGTCAGCTGACCGGCGAACTGGCCGCTGTCGTTCATCACGAAGCCGTACATGCCGCCGTTGGGCGCCGCTTTCTCGTGAAACTGAGCGAGCTTGGCCGCACCTTCGGCCGTCAGGCTGAAGTAATCTGCACCGGCTGCCATCACCGCAGCGGCAGACCCAGCCACCGCCGCGGTGTCGGCGAGGCTACGCTTCGAGACCTGGCTGCCGATGCCACCCAGCGGCTCGAGGACAAGCTTGAACGCGCGTGACCTTCCCTCGGGCGGTCCAACGACAAGCACGCCGTTCTCGTCGAGGACGACGTGCACATCTGGTCCGTCTGGAAGTCCCAACAGCTCTGCTGGCGCGAGCGTGACCAGCTCGCCCGCGCTCCACGAATCCGTCATGTTTTCCCCATGATCAGGTTGGTGCCGTTGTCCTGCCGGTTTGCCGACGACACGATGTCACGATGTCCACCATCCAGGACCTGTTTCGATCAGCTGCCGCACGTGAGACGTCACTTGAGCACGTAGCGCGCCTTCATTCGCTGTGCCCATTCGCTGAGTCCGGGGATCCGGGCAGCCTCGCCGAACAGTTGGCGATGGCTCCAGAACTTGACCGGCACGACTGATCCAACTGCCTCGTCAAGGGTGTTCGCGACGCGCTTGGCCGTCTTGTCGTCGTGCCGAGCCAGCACGACAGCGATCCCCGCCTCGACCGCTCCGTCAGGGCCAGAGTCAGCGGTGATGCCCCGTCGACGTACTGAATCGGTGAGCATGACCTGACGGAGCACCTGGCTGCACCCAGCGTCGACGAGCCTCTTTGTCGCTTCCTCGTCGAGTCCTAGAGACATGAGGTGCTCCTCGTAACGCGTCCAACGAACGGGAGCCGGGCTGAAGGTATCGGTGAACTTGACCTCGATCGTGATGAGGGTCCTGGTGTTGTCGGTCAGGTCCAGGCAGGCAGCCACATCCGCTCCGGACTTGTCGTCGGTATGCGATTGACGAGGTGGGAACCACTCGGCCTCGACGCCTTCAAGCATGTGCGCGGCAGGCGTCCCATCAGGAGGGGCAAGCGTGCCGAGGTGTGCCACGTCCAGCCCGGTCATCGCACCGAGAAGAGCGGCAGCCTCGTCTCGGTGCGCCCTGAGGTGTCCCGCGATGCTGAACGCCATCGGCTGCGACGAGAGGAGGTTGCGCCACAGTCGGTCGGGCTCTGCCTTGCCGTCGATCGTGTTCAGCGCGTCGAGTCGCCCGTGCGTGTAGGACCGTGCCTCGTCCGACATCACGTTCGGGCCGTCGACCACGACGTCCCGGCCGCGGTCTGTCGCAGCCAGCCAATTGGGCAGCGTCTCGTACCGCGCCCGAACACGAATGTCGTCCTGAGGTGGTCCCGCGGCCCAACGGAGCGTGCTCGAGCGCCACTCGCCCTGGTGGCGGCGGTGTCGCCGAGTCGCCGGATCGCGGTCGCGCGGAAGTACGCCGTCCCAGTCGCCCACGGTTGCGTTGGTCGGTTCCGGCTCGGGCAGTCCATCTGCAGTGTCAGCCATACCTTGACCCAAGCACCGCCACGCGCGACTCGCTAGTGCCTGATCATTGCTGCCGCAGGGCGGTGTCGACTGCCAGAGCGGCTGCCATCACGAGCGTTCGCAGTGGCTCTTCTAGCGGACGGTGGATCTCGACCACGTAGTGGTCCGCCTTGGTGAACACCTCTTTGAGGACGCCGGCATACGTTCGCGTGATCCGTCCGATCTCCGCTCCCGATTCATCGCGGATGCTGAAGTCGGACTGACGGCCGTTCTCGCCTCTGATGGTCCCGAGGGTCCGTCCGTCAGCCTCCAGCTTGAAGCGCGAGTAGTCGAACGAGATCGCGCGAGCGATCTGCCCGATCTCTCGTCCAGATGGTCCGCGGACCACCATCTTTGCCTTGAGCCACACCGTAGGACGAGTCAGCGAGATCAGCTCATTGCCGTCTCGATCCAAGACCTGGAACCTGCGCGTGCGATTGTTGTGAGAGATGGCCTTCTTGGTGAGGCTCTGACCCACCTCTCGGATGCTGCCCACCTGGCGCCCGGACCGGTCGTGGACCAGGTACTCGGCGTTGACCTCGAGCAGCTTGCCCTTCTGGTTGACGACCAGCACCGGCTCGTCCAGCCACGAGTCATCTCCCCGGGCTGAACCATCGCTCAAGCCGAGCTTGTTCACCTGCTTCTGGATGCGCCTGTCGCTGCGTGATACGGGTTCCGGGTACGTCCTGGGGTCTCGGACGTCCTCCGCAGGACGGATTCGGTCGGCATCGGGAGCTGGTGCTTGATCTGGGCGCACCTGATCAGCCGTTGGAGGAGGACCCTGGAGCGGGTCGATGCTTTGCTGACCTCGAGATCCCACGTGGTGCGTCCACTCGCGGCCGTCCCAGTAGCGGTGCTCGTGACGACCGAGGGGATCGGGGTACCAGCCGGCGACCCACGTGCTCATGCGAACTCGTACGTGATCTTCGCGTCAGGGGCGACGCTCAGGATGATGTTGTCGTAGAAGACCTTGGTCTGCTGCTGAAGGACTTCCTGGTTGTCGTCGAGGTGCTTCTGCTGCGCCTCCTCGCCGAGGATCTTGGTGATCATCTCCGCCTGGTCGATGTCCTCGGTCACGAAGCTCAGCACGCCGTCGTCCGTCACCGCGACCTCAAACTTGGGCTCGCTGTAGCCGATGAACTCAAAAGCCGGGACGGAGATCATGTAGTTGCCGGCGCCAGACTCAGTGACCTCGACGGCCCCGCCGTCGATGCCGAGCTTTCCGGTGAAGGTGTACTGCAGGTAGACCGTGTCCGAGGTGCCTGGCACGCACTTGCCGAACGCCGTCGAGCAGCGCTCCTCGCTTGTGATGCCCTGGATGCCCAGCGCGAGCAGAGACACCTCCTCGGTCCGCTTGATCGACTGCACTACCTGCGAGTCAGAAGTCTCGGACTTGATGCCGAGCGGAGAAAGCAGGCCCGCGTTCTTGAGCAAGGTGAACCCGACGATGGCGGCGAAGAGGACGACGAAGGCAACAAGGACGCGCACGGCGACCTTCGAGATGCGAGACATGGAAGGAGGACCTCGAGAATTGGCGGAAGGGCATGACGGAAGACCCCGCCGATCGCGCACGCTACCCCGCTCTCGCTGGCGAGTCAGGAGATTGGAGATGTCGGCCCAGCGTGCCCGTCCCTGAGCCTGACCGACTGTCGGTGGTCGTCCTTAGAGTCGTGGTTGTGGGGGTCGCGGGGGCGATCCAGTGAGGGGTCGAGAGCATGAAGGACGAGCTGGAGCGTCGGTGGGACGACGCGATTGAGACGGCGTGGCGGGAGTTCCGCCAACGGTTGGCGGACCGGCTGGCCGAGCTCGAGGTCGACGACAACGTGGTGATCGACGCGGACCCGGCCGATCCGGCCGCCCCGTGGTGCGAGGTGTCCCGCACGGGCGATGTCCTGTGGGTCTACGCCCTCGCAAACGGGGAGGAGGGGCTGGCTGTCGAGCTCGAGCCGCGCGAAGTCGATCGCGCTGCGGTGATGGTGGTCGAGGCGTTCCGCGAGACCTACGGGGTGCTCCACCCGATCTACCTCGACGCGGACGGCCTCGAGCCGCAGCCTGTCGACAAGCGCGAGCAACAGGCACGGCCTGATGTCGACCGGGTGGTGCGACCCTCCTCGCCGGACGAGGTGCGTGCCGTCGTCGACCTGGCCGTCGCCGGCATCTACGAGGAGGCGCCGGCGTGGGACAGCGACGGCGACCTCCCGCTGCCCACCGAGGACTGCCTGGTGTGGGTGCTCGTGCACAAGGAGGCACCGCGGGTGCTGCTGTCCTGCCTGCTCGTCGACGACGTCGCCAACGAGAAGGCGGCGCTCGAGGAGGTCAACCGCCTCAACCGGACCGAGTTCGGACTCTCCTTCGCCCTGACCGAGCAGCGGCTCACCGTGACGCGGGAGCTCGGGCTCGGTGTCGCCGTGCCGGCGGCCGTCCAGGGTGAGATCCAGCGGCTGCTCTCCCAGGTCGACGGATGGGCGCGACACCTCGGTCCGCGCGTCCGTTCCGCGCCCCGTGGAGAGAGGGAGCGGAAGGGTGGGCGATTCGGGACGGCGTACGCCGTGATGGCCGAGCTGGAGCGCGAGCGCCGCGGCTCGGTCGGTCCGGCCGCGATGGTGCGGATCTACGGCAACGACACCGGGCTGCTGCTCAAGGCGATCCGGATCACCGAGCAGCGCCGTCGCGACGCGCGGACCGTGATGCGCGACGCTCGGGCGGCGGGGCAGGCGACCCGGGAGAAGCTCGCCAAGGCGCGGCACGACTACCACCGGGACTTGGTGACCCGCATGCGCGCGGGTCTCCGGCTGATGGTCGACGCGCCCATCCGCAAGGTGCAGGTCGACCAGCTTGCCCTCTTCGACGAGGACGAGGCGGGGACCGGCCGGTGACGCGTTCGCCGGACGCACCAACGCGATGGGTGATGGGGTAAACGCATGCCGCGCCTGATCCCGGAGAGCCCGACCTTCACCACTCCTTCCGAGCGGGAGGTGTGGGAGCGGTTGCGAGACACCCTCGGCGACGACGACGTGCTCGTCGCCAACCTACGACTCACCGACGAGCACAAGGACCACGAGATCGACCTCGTCGTTCTGATGCCCGACATCGGGATCGTCACCGTGGAGGTGAAGGGCAGCAGCGTCTGGTGGGACGACGGCTGGCACATCATGCGCCGTGGCCGCGAGACGGTGATACACCCCGTCGACCAGGCACGCGACGGGAAGTACGCCGTCCGGACGTACGTCGAGCACGACGAGCGGTGGGGGAGCCGCGCGCGGGTCGCGTGGGCGCATGCCGTGGTGACGCCGTACTCCGAGTTCGGCGACGACTTCTCCCTGACCGACCTGCCGCGCTGGGCGCTCCACGACAAGCACGATCAGGAGCACCTCGTCCTGCGACTGAGGCAGACCGCGGCGAAGATGACCCACGGCCAGCGGGTCGCGACGCCCGACGACGTCGACGAGATCGCGGAGATCCTCACGGGCCGGCTGCGGACGTCGTACGACATCCGCGCGGAGGCCGACGAGCGCGCCGCTGTGGCCGACCGGCTGACGCTCGAGCAGGCGTCGATCCTCGGCGTGACGCGGCTGCTCAACCGCGTCGAGGTACGTGGCGGCGCCGGGAGCGGCAAGACCGTCCTCGCGCTCCAGCAGGCGAAGGAGCTCACCCGCGGCGGTCACGGGCGCAAGCCACAGCGTGTGGCGTTGCTCTGCTACTCGATCGGGCTCGCCGAGCACCTCAAGCGTGAGGTCGCGACGTGGGAGCGACGCCAGCGGCCGGCGTTCGTCGGCACGTTCCATGCTTTCGGGCGGCAGTGGGGAGCGGCTGACGGGGACCGGCAGGACAGCGAGTTCTGGGAGGAGCGTCTGCCTGCCGAGATGGCTGAGCTCGCGCTGAACCTGCCCGACGGGCAGAGGTACGACGCCGTGATCGTCGACGAGGCGCAGGACTTCGCGGACTCCTGGTGGACGCCCGTCCTGCGTTCGCTCCGCGATGAGGAGCAAGGAGGGCTCTATGTCTACTCCGACGAGAACCAGCGCATCTTCGCGCGGTTCGGGCGGCCGCCGGTCGCGCTCGTCCCACTCGTGCTCGACCACAACCTGCGCAACACCAAGCAGATCCATGAGTCCTTCGGGCCACTGGCGCCGAGCCGGATGTACTCCCGTGGAGGCGATGGCCCGTCGGTGCGTTTCGTGGACGCGGGCGATGAGGACCCGATCGACGTGGCCGACGACGAGGTCGACCGGCTGCTCGACGGAGGGTGGGACGCGAGGCACATCGCACTGCTGACAGTCGGGCACCGACACCCGATACAGGTAGAGCGCACGGACTTCCACGACCAGGACGGTTACTGGAGCACCTACTGGGACGACGACGTCTTCTACGGCCACGTCCTCGGCTGCAAGGGCCTCGAGCGTCGAGCCGTCGTGCTCTGCCTCAACGAGGACGGGTCGCGTGACCGCGCGCGGGAACGGTTGTACGTCGGGATGTCCCGAGCCACGGACGAGCTCGTCGTGGTGGGAGACCCCGAGACCGTACGCCGTGTGGGCGGGGACGTTGTCGCGAAGAGGCTCGGCATCTAAGGGTCAGGCTGAGCTCGCCATCGGCTCGAGCTGGTCCGGAGGAATGGGCCGGATCGCGCCCTTCGTCCCGAGGTGCACGATCTCGCACGGGACGCCCGCGTCCTTCGTGATCTCGTAGAGGGCTGCGGCCCAGCGTCGGTCGGGCGCGGTGAGGAACCCCGAACCCGGACGGGAGACCAGGAAGGCGAAGCTCACGCGTGGGACCACGTCGTCGCGAAGCAGGGTCAGGACCGTGCCGAAGTTCGCGCGGAACAGGTCGTCGGGCTCATCCGCGTCGGTGATCTCGGTGAGCTGCGGGAGCGGGACGTCGTCCTGGATCAGCATCATCCAGACGGAGCGACCGCCGAAGGACCACGGGCCCATCAGCCGGCGCCAGGCCGACTCGAGGTCGGCTTGAGTACGAATCGTGGGTTGGAAGAGCTCTTCGGTCATGATCCGACCTTGTCGCCGATCGCCGTGGCGCGCGAACGGTCATCCACAGGCTGCTGGTCTTGTGTGGTTTCGAGGCTCGCTTCGCTCGCACCTCAACTAACGATGGCGGGCGGCTTGTGTGGTTTCGAGGCTCGCTTCGCTCGCACCTCAGCCAGCGGTGGACCTCGTGGTTTCGAGGCTCGCTTCGCTCGCACCTCAACCACCGATGGGCACTACCCGACGGCGTACGAGGTGGTCGTTCCCTTCACGACCGGGCCGCCGCGGACGATCGAGACCTTGCAGACCGCGCCTGACGGCACGCTGTTGAGGTTGATCACCTCGTCGCTGTATGCCGCGCCGTTGCCGGCGTCGTACCAGGGGCCGAGGAGGGGGTAGGTCTCGCTCGAGTCGAAGCGGCCGGAGAACTTGCCCTTGAACCAGCACTGGTTGAGCAGGGCGAAGTCGTAGCTGACGACGGGGTAGACGCCGCCGATGGTGGCGCGGACCGTGACCTCGCCACCGCCGACAGCCGGACCCAGCAGCTCCGTGCTCCCACTCGTCGGGCCTGCAGACGCGGGGACTGCGCCGAGCACCGTGCTGACCCCGAGGGCCGCGGCCAGGCCGCTCGCCAGAACCTTGCGCATCGCGATCTCCTAGTTGCAGTAGTCGGTGGTGGAGGCCTCGCCGTAGCCGAGCTTCCACTTCAGCGGGGTGGTGCCGGGGTCGATCGTGTCGGCCTCCCAGATGGCGTCGGCGATGCACTGGTGGCCGTCGGCGTTGGGCATCACGCCCATGTCCTCGGTGGTCTGGCTCAAGTTGACGAGCACGCCGGGGGTGGCGGGGATCAGGTAGGTGGGTGGGTAGTAACCGGTCTGGCCCTTGACGAACCACGTGTCGTAGCAGCCGAAGTTGATCGTCGGCGAGTTGTGGTCGTGCACCTGGCCCATCAGCTCCGGGTGCTCGACGGTCGTCTTGATCTGCACCTTCATCGACATGCAGTGGTCGACGAACTTCGGTGCGACGTCGACGTACACGTAGCGCCAGCCGCCCGGCCCCGACTGGTAGGGCGCCAATGACTCCTTGATCGTGGTGTTCAGCTTGGCGATCGCCTGGTCGATCGCGGTGAGCGCCGCTGGCAGCTGTGACCAGCGCACCGTGCAGGTCGGCATGGTGTCGATCAGCGGGGTGCAGAGCTGCTGGATCTTGCCGTAGACGTCCACCGCCCGCGGGTAGGGATTCGGGTAGTTCACGACACCCACGACCAGGCCTGGGCGCTGGGCGGCCATCGTCTTCTCCGTGGCCAGCAGGGTCGTGTAGTTGTTCTTGATGTTCGTCCACAGCGAGGTGTTGCCGTAGACCGCGGTCGCACACGCCGCGGCCTCCGCGAACTGGTGGTCCTTCACCTTGCTGAAGCACGAGTCGATCAGGTCCACGGCCGGCTTGTTCTGCTCGCCGAGCATGATCGTGTGCAGGTCCGGACGCATGTTGTAGGCCGACGACATCGACCCGCCCGAGATGTACGTCGCCGACGTGACGCCGTTCTTACCCTGGTTGTAGACGCACCAGCCGGGCGAACCGAGGTGGTCCTCGAGCAGCCGCTCGGGGTAGCGCTTGGCGTTGTCGTCGAGCTCCTTGCCGTTGGTGACGTCGTCACCCGAGGCCACGTAGATCCGGCACCCGGCAGCCTGCGCCGGCGGCGTGGACGACGGCGCGGCCACGGACCCGGCGACCAGGAAAGCCACCGCGCTGGCGGTCGCGAGCAGTCGTACGACGTACGTGCGTCGCTTGGTGTCTGTCATGTCGTCCGTCCTCGTCACGTCACGGCGCGTACGTGTTCACGCGCAGGCCGCCGGTGTTGTTGTTGGTCTCGGCCTCGATGACCCCTCCCGAGGCGACCGCGACGTCGAAGTCCACGTAGGAGCTCGGGCTGGCAGTGTCGGCGTGGGCCTTGACCGTGACCGTCGTGCCTTGAGCGGCGGCGAGCCCGGCGGCTGGGCCGGTGCAGATGATCTCCGGGTTGGCGAGGCTCTGCCCGACCCCGCTGCCGAAGAACGGGTAGGCCGCGCAGGTGAACCCGTTCGTGGCGTCGGCGGTCCACGGCGCCTTGAGCTCGTTGGCCGTCCGGTCCAGGTCGATCGCGATGGTGATGCGGTTCGACCCGGTCGGCACGGCCGGCTGGTCGCCGATGTTCGTCACGGTGAACTTGTAGGTGACGTCCGAGTTGTCGGGGATCGGGTTCGGCGTCGCGATGATCTGGCCGAGCTCGAGGTCGACGCAGGCGGTGCACTCGTCGTGCGTGACGGTCGTCGTCTCCGTCTGCGTGTTGTTGGCCTCGTCGGTCTCGGTGATGGCGTCGAGCGGGTCGGCAGTCATGCTGACCGTGAGCTTGCCCGGTGCGGCGGCACCGACGATCAGCTTGGCCGTGATGGTCGTCGACTGGCCGGCGAGCAGGTCCCCGGTGCAGGTCGCGAGGGCGTTGGCATTGGTGATGGAGCACGCGAAGCCCTGGGAGCCGAGCACCGACACCAGCGTCATGCCCTGGGTCGGCAGGTCGACCTTAACGACGACCCCGTTGCCGTCCGATGCCTTGGCGTCCTGCGTGCCGGCGTTGGTGACCGTGGCGGTGTAGATCACCTCGTCGGACGTCGCCACCGGGTCGAACGCATCGGTGATGTCGCCGACCACGAGGTCGATCGCCGCACCGCCGAGGTTGGTCGTCACCGAGTCCGTGTTGTTGGAGACGTTGGTCGGCGTCTCGTCCTCGCACGCGTCCGCGACGTCGCAGGGTGCCGCCGGGTCGAAGGCCACGGCGCTGCCGCCGTTGGCCTCGGCCGTGTTGACCAGCGCTCCGCTGGCCGTGTCCTCCACCTTGGTCTGGATGGTGATGACCGTCGACTGTCCTGGGCTCAGGCCCCCGGTCACGTCACAGGTGACCGTTCCGCCGGTGGCCGAGCCGTCGTGCGTGCAGGTCGCCAGGCCGTTGGTCGCCGTGGGGTCGCCGATGATCGACACGTCGGCCGGCAGCTCGTCGGTGACCTCGAACTGCGCCGACTTGGCGTCGCCGGTGTTGCTGACGCTGATCGTGTACTCCAGCGTGGCGCCGACACTCACCGTCCCGGCGCTGGCCGACTTCTGCACCGAGATGTTCGGCGAGAACGGACGGATGGCGGTGGTCTTGGTCTTGCAGTTGTCGTTCTCGAGCTCCTCCACGACCGCGTCGTCCGGGTCGACGCAGGCCTCGTTGTCGAGGGTGCCGCCGTCCTGGGTGATGAAGACGTGGACCGTGATGGTCGCCGTGGCGTCGTTGCCAGCCATGTCGCCCACGCACTCCACGACGTTGGTCGGGCTGATCTCACACGTGAAGTTGCCCGTCGCCTCGACCCCGAGAGGGATCAGTCCCACCGGGAGCGGGTCGCGGACCACGACGTCATCGACAGCGGCCTTCTTGTTCGTGACCGTGATGACGTAGTCCTCGGTGTTGTTCTGCTGGGCGGTGGTCGGACCGTCCTTGTCGATGGTGAGGTTGTACGGCGACGAGACGTTGAGCGTGTCGCTCGCGGTGTTGTTGATCTCGTTGGACTCGGCGATCGCGTTGAACGGGTCGACCGCCGCCTGGTTGATGTAGGTCTGCTGCCGCACCTGAGGTGCTCGGACGACGATCCGGATCATCCTGGTGGTGGGCAGGCCCGGGACGAGGTCGTCGGACCCGTCGAGCGTGCCACCGGTGCAGGTGACCACGCCGCCGCTCTCGCCGCAGAGGAAGGCGCCGTCACCGCCGAGCACGTCCTTGGAGGAGACGTACGTCAGTCCTGCCGGCAGGGCGTCGCGCACGACCACCTGGAACGCCGGGTCCGTGCCCGCGTTGCTGACCTCGATCTGGTACGCGATCTCGTCACCGCTCTTGAACTCGTTGACGTCGCTGGCGCAGCCGGTCGTGATCGCGGTGTCGCACTTCTGGATCCGCAGGTCGATGAAGCCGGCACCCACGACCACCTTCGTGGTCGCCGAGTCCTGGTTGTCGGTCTCGTCGCCCTCGGGGATGGCGTTGGCCGGGTCGACGACAGCGGTGTTGCTGACGTTGCCGGGCCGGGTGGGCGAGAACGCCTTGATGGTGATGGTCCGGGTGGTCGGCGCGCCCGAGGCGGTCACCGTCGTACCGCTTAGGGTGGCGCCGGTGCAGGTGACCGTCCCGCCGGACTCCGAGCAGCTGAACCGTGTCGCGGGCCCGGCCAGCGAGGTCTCCTCGGCCGAGATGAACTGCGTGCCCGCCGGGAGCACGTCGCGCACCGTGACCCCGAACGCCGGGTTGGTGCCGGTGTTGCTCACGTCGAGCGTGTAGGTGATGACGCTGCTCGTGCCCACCTGGGCGGTCGCGCTCTTGTCGATCGTCAGCTGGACGAACGAGTTCAGCCCGCCGTCACCTGCCGTCTTCACGACGGTCTGCGCCTGCGCGGTGTTGTCGAACTCGTTGCCCTCGGGGACGACGTCGTCGGGGTCGACCTTGGCGGTGTTGGTGTAGGTGCCGGGTACGTCGGGGGCGTAGACGACGACCTCGATCTTGCGGGTCAGCGGGACGGTGCCGGCGCCGCCGGTGTCGGGGATCGTGTTGACCGTGCCGGAGAAGTCACCGCCGGTGCAGGTGATGGTGCCGCCAGTGGCGGATCCGTCGTGCGTGCAGAAGAACGCGTCCGTCGTACCGGGTCCGGGGTCGGTGTCCTTCGCCGAGATGAACCGTGCGCCGGTCGGGAGGAAGTCCTTGACCACCACGTTGCTGACCGGGTCGGTGCCGTCGTTCTCGACGGTGAGCTCGTACTTGAGGATGCCGTTGGTGGCGACCGGCTTGTCAGCGGCCGGCGAGGTCTGGGCCTTGGCGATCTTGAGCTGGTTGAACGCGCTCTGGTCGGCGCCGCCGGTCCCGACGACGGTGTCCTGGAAGGCGAAGTTGTTGCTCTCGTCGAACTCGGCGATCGCACTCAGGGGATCCACCCGCACCTCGTTGTGCATGGCCGGCTGGACGAAGCCGGTGGCCTTCAGCTTGATGGTGATCGTGGCGAACTGGTTCTTCGTCGGCGTCTGCTTGTAGAACTCCTTGTAGGTGCCGTCGAGGTGGCCCCCGACGCAGGTCACCTTGCCGCCGGTCGTGGAGCCGTCGTGGCTGCAGGTGAAGCCCTGGTCGCCGGACACCGACAGGAACCTCGTCCCGGCGGGCAGCGTGTCCTCGACGCGTACGTCGGTGGCGTCCTGGGTGCCGAGGTTGTCGACGTAGATCGTGTAGGTCTGCGTGCCGTTGGTCGCGATCGGGTCGAACCCGTCGGGCGGCGGCGGGTAGGCCGGGATGCGGCCGGCGGGGTCGGCGGTGGCCGCGTTCTTCTTGTCGTACTTGAAGATCGTGAGGTCGATGCCGGTGCTCACCTGGACGCTCGCCGATGCGTTGTTGTTGGTCTCGTCGGCCTCGAAGATCGTGTTCTCCGGGTCGACGATGACGTTGTTGGTCAGCGGACCGGTGCCCGCCGGCGGGACGACGATGATGGAGAACGTCTCGGTGGTCTCGGGACCGATGCTCGGGTTCGTGCACGTGAGGGTGTTGCCGCTCCCCAGGACGCAGGCGAAGTCGCTGCCGGCGGCGTTGCTGGACGAGTCGTAGACGACACCGGCCGGCAGCACGTCTCGTACGACGACCGGTTGCGTCGCGGAGACGCCGCTGTTGCCGACCACGAAGGTGTACTTCAGGCCGCCCGTGCAGAGGTCGCCGGCATCGTCCGACGGCCACGAGCGCGCGCAGACCGGGTCTGGCTGCCCTGCCTTGGTGATCGTCAGGTCGTTCTGCGGCTTGACCGTCGTACGCTCCGTCGCGGTGGCGCGGACGCCGGTGTTCTTGATGTTGGCAGTCGCCGTCGCGGTGTTGATGAGGGTGGTGCCGGCCGGCGCCACGACGGTGCCCCTGACGGTGATGGTCAGGGTGCCGCCGGGATTGAGGGTGCGGATGCTGCACCGGACCTCGGGCGCGGCGACGGCGCACCCGTTGCCGTTGCCGACGGTGCCGTTGACGACGACCTGGGTCGCCACGATGCTTGCGGCCTCGAGGCCCTGGGTGCCGTCGACGACGACGACGTCGTCCGCTCGGGTGCTGGCCTTGTTGGTGACCTGGATCTTGTAGGTCAGCAGCTGGCCCGGCGCGACGGGGTCGGGACCGGCTCCCGCGAGGACGGCCGGATCGTCGGTCTTGATGATCTCCAGGGAGCCCTGCTGGGGCGCCGCGGTCACTGTCGTGTTGACGACGGCGGAGGTGTTGTTGAGCTCGTTGCCCTCGGCGATGGTGTTGTCCGGGTCGACGGCGGCGGTGTTGGTCAGTGGTCCGGTCGCGGGCGCGACGACGTGCAGGCGGATGCTGCCGTTCTGCCCGGCGTTCACGCGACCTCCCGTGCAGGTCACCTTGATCGGTGTGCCCGACGACGTACACGTGAAGAGGCTCGTGGTGTCCCAGGCGGGCGTCTGCAGGGTCACGCCGGCCGGCAGGGTGTCGACGACCTTGATGTCGTTGGCCAGGGCGGTGCCGATGTTGTTGACGGTCAGCACGTAGTCGAAGCCCGCGCCGGCGACCACCGTCGAGGGACCGGTCTTGTTGATCGTCAGGTCCGGCAGCGTGCTGCCGGAGCCGCCCTGCACGAGGGTCTGGTTGCTCGCGTTGGTGGTGAAGTTCTGCGCCGACTTCGTGCCCGTGACGCCGGCGGTGTTGTTGAGGGTGGACCCGGACGGGGCGGTGACCAGGCCGCGGATGGTGACGGTCCACGTGGCTCCGCCGTTGAGGGTGCCGCCGTTGCAGGAGACGAGCTGGCCGGACTGGGTGCAGGTGCCCTGAGTGGAGGTGATGACGTACTGCGGGGTCGCGGGCGGCGACTGGATCGTGCCGACCCCGTTGAGCTGGTCGGTCATGACCAGGTTGGTCAGCTTGGCGCCGCCGGTGTTGGTCATCGTGATCGTGTAGGTGATCTCGGCCCCGGACGCGACGGGGCTCGGCGACGCGGTGTTGGTCACCGTGATGGGGCTGACCGGATCGGCCGAGGCCGGCGCCTGGAGCGCTGGCCACACCAGCACTGCGGCGGTGAGGAGGGCGAGCCACCTCGCTCGTCGCGAAGGTCGCGAGCCCGACCGAGACGTACGTACGTGCTTGTTCCCCAACGCCATGGACATGGCCGACCTCCCGGAAGGCACGCGCCCCTCCGGAACGTGCCACCGGTCAGTTCAGACCTCGCCTCTGCGGGTGGTCAACGTTGCCGTGACGAGTGTTGACATCGTTGGTGGCGAGGCGTAATACGGGAGGGCCGTCGGGGGCACCGGATTCCGACGGCCTGTGGTGTGCCCGGACACCTCGTCGTCTGCCACAGAAAGTTGACTGTCGGGACTAGACCGACCGGTGCGGACGGCTAGACCGCGGTGGCCGACGCCGGGCCGGCGCCTCGAAGGACGCCGGCCCGGCACACACCGCGGCAGGTCAGACCCCGACGAGCTCCCGCTCGTCGGCCGGCTCCTCCTCGAGCTCGGCTTCCACCCGCACCGTCGGGAGCAGGCGGTCGAGCCAGGCCGGCAGCCACCAGTTCCAGTGCCCGAGCAGCGACATCGTTGCGGGCACGAGCACCATCCGGACCAGGGTCGCGTCGAGCAGGATCGCGACGGCCATGCCGAGGCCGAGCTGCTTGACGACCACGTCACCCTCGCTGGCGAAGCCGAGGAAGACGACCATCATGATCGCGGCCGCGGAGGTGATCACCCGGCCGGTGGCCGAGAGGCCCCGGACCACGCTGCCGCGTGGGTCGCCGGTGCGGAGGTAGTCCTCCCGGATCCGGGAGAGCAGGAACACCTCGTAGTCCATCGACAGTCCGAACAGGATCGCGAACATCAGGATCGGCATCCAGCTCGACAGCGGCATCGAGCGGTCGACCCCCAGCAGGTCGGAGCCCCAGCCCCACTGGAAGACCGCGACGAGCACGCCGTAGGCCGCGCTGATCGACAGCAGGTTCATCGCGGCGGCCTTGAGCGGCACCAGCACCGAGCGGAACATCACGCCGAGCAGGAGCACCGAGACTCCGACCACGAAGGCGATCACCACCCACAGTCGCTGCTGCAGCATCTCGGAGATGTCGGAGAAGAACGGCGTCCACCCGGTGACCTCCGCGCCGTCCGGCAGGGCCTGGCGCAGGTCGGAGACGAGCGCCGAGGTCCGCTGGTCGGTCGGCCCGAAGGTCGGCTCTGCGGTGACGATCGCGAGCTCGCCGTCGGGGGTCACCACGGCCGGCGCGACGGCGGCGATGCGGTCGTCCGAGGCGAGCGTCGAGACGACCTCGTCGGTGACGCCGTCGGCGGTCGGGACGACGACGGTGACGGGGCCGTTGGTCCCGGGGCCGTACTCCTCCGCGACGATGTCGTACGCCTGGCGCGTGGTGTTGTCGGCCGGCTGGTTGCTCGCGTCGCTCGGCCAGGTGTGCATGTCGAGCACCGGCGCGGCGAGCACGAGCAGGACACCCAGGCTGGCCAGCGCCCACGGCAGCGGCGTACGACCGACGCGGGCGGCCCACCGACCGGTGAGCGGCTGCGTCGTGCGCTCCGGGCGGCCGCGACGGACGCGTCGGGGAAGCAGCTTGCGGCCGCCGAGCCGGCAGAGCGCCGGGACCAGGGTGAGGGCAGCGGTCGCGACGAACACGACCGCGATCGCCGTCGCGAGCCCGAAGGCGTCGTACGTCGTCAGGCCGGCGAGGCGCAGGCCCATGAGCGAGACGAGCACGGTCACCGCGGCGAGGACCACCGAGCGGCCCGACGTGGCGACCGCGCGAGCGGCGGCCTCGATCGGCGAGAGCCCCAGGCGGAGGTTCTCGACGTGACGGGTGACGAGCAGCAGGGCGTAGTCGATGCCGACGCCGAGGCCGACCATGGACGCGACCATCGGGGCTGACGGGCTGACCGCCATGGTCGCGGCCAGCAGGCCGATCCCTGCGCTGCCGCCGGCGAGGCCGGCGATGGCGATGCCGATGGGGAGACCGGCGCCCACGGCGGAGCCGAGAGCGATGACGAGGATGAGCAGGGCGAAGACGACGCCGACGATCTCACCCGTGCCGCCGATCGGCTCGCCCGCGGTGTCCGGCAGGTCGCCGCCGAGCTCGACCTGGAGGCCGGTGTCGATCGTCGGGGCGATCGCGCCCTCGAGCGGCTCGGTGTTGGCCATCAGGTCGGGGTGGGTGACGGGCTGGTCGTACTCGACGGTGAGGATCGCGGTGTCACCATCCTCGCTGAGGCGCGGCGGGCTGACGGACGCGACGTGCTCCAGGTCGAGCAGGCGATCGGTGAGCCGGCCGACCTCGGCGGTCGCCAGGGGCTCACCCGATCCGTCGTGCACGATCACGCGGGCGCTGGCGTAGCCGCCGACCCCGTGCTCGCGGAGGGTGTCGATGCCCTGCTGGGCACGGGCGCCCGGCACGTCCCAGTCGTCGCGCATCGGGGCGCCGAAGGCCCACGAGAGCGTCGAGACGGTCGCGAGGACCAGGACCCACGCGCCGAGGACGCGCCAGGGATGGGCGGCGGACGAGCGTCCGAGCCGGTAGAGGAACGAGGGCGACTGCGTGGACATGGTGGGACTCCTGCGGGATGCGGTGTGCTGACACCGAGCACGCTGTCGCCTGCCTCTTGAGGGCGGCTTGGACCCGGCTTGCGCCACGGACCCAAGACGGGTCAGATGCCGAGCTGCCTGCGTCGCTCAGCGAGCCACGCGGCGTACGCCTCGAAGCCCCACTCCTCGGCCTGGGCGTCCGCGCGGTCCGCGGCCTCGGCCGCCTCGACCGAACGGCCCGTCGTCGCCAGGGCGAGCGCGAGGTAGCCGTCCACCGGCCCCATGACGGTCGAGATGCCGCTGACGGCGATCCGACCG
The DNA here is from genome assembly GCF_021648885.1 of Nocardioides potassii. Lineage (GTDB taxonomy): Bacteria > Actinomycetota > Actinomycetes > Propionibacteriales > Nocardioidaceae > Nocardioides > Nocardioides potassii. The sequence goes on from NZ_JAKJHZ010000003.1 coordinate 208,248, forward strand.
CTGAGGGGTTCGAGCAGCTCGACCATCCGCGACGCGAGGCGTACGTCGCCCGCCACCGCAGCGGCTTCCGCCAGCGTGCTCCACGTGCTGGTGCTGCTCCAGTTGTCGACCCGGTGCCGGAGCGGGTGCGCGAGCTGGGCGCGCAGCTGGTCGGGGTCGCCGGCACGGGCCAGGGCGAGAACGAGGACGTCGGCTGCCAGGTCGTTGTCGGCGATCGCCATCGCCTGCCGGATGGGCTCGATGACCTCGCCGATGCCCTCGTCCCACGTGTGCGAGACGAGGTGGATGCCCATCAGGTGGAGGGCCTCGTTGGCGGGGTTGCGGCGCGGGCGCAGTGCGTGGAGCTCGGTGAGCAGCTGCCCGATGCGGGCCTCGTCGCGCCGCATCGAGGCGAGGCTGAGCTCAGTCCAGGCGAGGGCGAGGCGGGCGTAGGAGTTGCGGCGCCGGGAAGCGAGCCTGCTCGTGGCGGCTGCCTGGCGGACGTGCTCCTCCCGGTCCCCGATCTCCAGCAGGCTGCCCGTCAGCAGCACCGAGGCGACCACCTCGGCGTCGGGGTCGCCCGCCCCGCGGGTGGCGTCGAGGCACTCACGCGCCAGCGCGAGCCGCAGGTCGAGGTGGGCGGGCGTCCACACGGCCTTCCACGCCGTCTGCGTGGCCCAGCCGAGCAGGTCGAGGTCGCCCGTGCGCCGCGCCATGGCGACGCCCTCGTCGACGAGCGCGGTCACCTCGGCCTGCGCCGAGGGGTCGTAGTAGAGGAGCGCTGCGAGCGCGAGCATCACCCGGCAACGGTCGGCCGAGTCGCCCGGTGGGAGCTGCGCCAGCGCCCACCGGAGGTCGTCGATGGTGTCCTCGGGCACCTCGTTCCACTGCTGGGGCATCCACACCGAGCCGTCGGTGGCGGCGGCCGCTGCCGCAGCGAGCCGGGACAGGTCCTCCTCCCGGCGGGCGAGCGCGATGGCCTCCTCGGCGCACGGCAGGACCTGGTCCCACTCCGCGTTGGGTCGGAGGTCGTGGGCCCGCGTGAGCAGCAGGTCGATGAGCTCCGTCACGGTGCCGAGGGGATCGCGGCGGTGGGCGTCGATCGCCGCCGCGACCAGCTGCTCGGCCTCGACCCAGGAGAACGTACGACGTGCGTGGGTGGCGGCGTGTGCCGCTGCCCGCCACGCCCGCCCGGCATGGGTGGGACCCGCGGCGAGCCAGTGACGGGCCAGCTCGGCCTCGCGCTCCTCGCGACCGACCAGGCCGCCGACGAGCGCCTCGTCGTCGAGGGTGTGTGCGACCTGCGCGTGGAGCCTGGCGAGCCGCGAGGGGCTCGCGGTCGTCACCACCGCGTCGCGGGTGAGGGCGTGGGTGAAGGCGACGGTCCCGGCCTCCGGGTCCTCGAGCAGGCCGGCCGCACGGGCGGGGGTGAGGACGTCGTCCACCACGTCCGCGGACTTGCCGGCCACGGCGGCGAGGAGGTCGAGCGAGAACCTCCTGCCCAGGACCGCGGCGAGGAGCAGCAGCTCCCGGGTGGTGTCGGGCAGGTCCTGCAACCGTCGCACGATGACGTCCCGGACGCTCGAGGGCAGCGAGGCGCTGTCGCGCGTGCCGAGCCGGGCGAGCTCGACGAGGAAGTACGGGTTGCCCCCCGAGCGCGCGTGCCACTCGGCCACGACGTCGGCCGCGACCTCGGTCCCGGCGACCGAGTCGACGAGGGTGTGGGCGTCACGGGCGTCCAGGCCGTCCAGGTCGAGGCGGGTCGCGTGGTGGCGGGCCAGCTCCTCGCCCACCTCGGCGAGGTCGCCGACCGGCTCGGGCCGCGCGCGGCGGGTGAGGAGGAGCGCGAGGCGGTGTCCCGGGCGCGCGCCCGACACGAGGTGTCGTATGACCTTGAGCGAGGCGGTGTCGGCCCAGTGGAGGTCCTCCAGCACGAGGAGGACCGGCTGCTCGGTGGCGCGCGACACGACCTCGTGGACCAGGGTCTGACGGGCGAGGAAGGCCCCCTGCTCCGTGCCGTCGTCGCCGCCGCTCGGGGATCCGGACAACAGCCGGTCGACCTCGGGGTCGAGATCACCGTCGGCCAGCTCGCGCAGCGCCTGGCTCCACGGCCACAGGCTCGGGGCGCCGTCGTCCTGCGAGCAGCGTCCGGTGGCGACGCGGAAGCCGCGTTCGCGAGCTGCCTCCGAGACCCGCGAGACCAGGCGTGACTTGCCGATGCCGGGCTCGCCGACCAGGACAGCGGTCGAGGGCGTGCCGGCCTCCGCGCGCTGGAGCACGTCGAGCAACGCCGCTTCCTCGGCTTCCCTGCCGACCGTCGCCCAGTCCGTCGACGGCACAGCCGGAGCGACAGCGGAAGAGGTCGAAGGCGCGGTGACGACGGGCGCACGGAGCCACTGGTGCAGCGCCGGGTCCTGGACGAGCACGGCCTGCTCGAGGTCGCGCAGCTCCTGGCCGGGGTCCAGGCCGAGCTCGTCCGCCAGCACCGACCGGATGTGGCGCAAGGCCGTGAGCGCGTCGGCCTGCCGCCCGGAGCGGGTCAGGGCGAGGGCGTGCAGGGCCCAGAGCCGCTCCCGGAGCGGGTACCGCGTGGTCGCCTCCTCGGTCGCCGCGACCACGACGGCGTGGTCACCGAGGGCGAGGAGCCCCAGGACCCTGGCCTCCTCGGCGTCCACACGGAGCTGGTCGAGCGCGGTGCGTTCGAGGACGACCGCCGGCTCGTCGGGCAGGTCGGCGTAGGCCTCACCCGTCCAGAGCCCCAGCAGCTCCTCGACCCGGTCGACGTGCTGGGCGACCCGGTCGCGCGTCGGCCAGTCCGCCCCGGTGCCGGTGGTCAGCTGCGAGGCAAGCGGCGCCAGCTGCCGTCCGAGCGCTCGTACCTCGTCCGCGAACCTGTGGGCGTCGACCCTGTCGCGTCCGAGCGCGAGACGGTAGCCGTGGTCGCTGGTGAGCAGGACCCGCGGCTTCTCCCGCGGACCGAGCCCCGGCTCGAGCACCCGACGCAGGCCGGAGAGGTAGGAGTGCAGGGTGCCGTGCGCCCCGCGCGGCGGGTCCTCGCCCCACACCAGACGGGCGAGCGCGTCGGGGGCCACGTCCCCACCCAGGCGCAACGCCAGCGCCGCGAGCACCGAGCGCGGCTTGCGGGCACCGACGTCGACGGTGGCCGCCGGGTCGTCCCCCAGCGCCACCTGGCTCGTCCCGAGCACACGGACCCACACGCGCAGCAACGTAGCGCCCGGCGACCCAAGTCGCTCTGGAGTCGGTCTCAAGAGTCGGGGGAGATCGTCGGATCCCACCGACCAGAGGAGAGGCCATGACCGACCACGAGACCGACCCGACGACCCACCGACCGCAGCTCACCCTGCCGCGCCAGGCGCACACCGCCGAAGGCCCGCACGACCAGACCGGGATGTACGTCATGCACCACGCCCTGCGCCGCGACTTCGTGCGCTTCACCGCCGCCGTCGAGGCCACGCCCGTGTCGGAGCGCGACGTCTGGGTCGCGCTCGAGCGGCGCTGGGTGGAGATGGCGGAGGTGCTGCACCACCACCACTCCGCCGAGGACGCCCACCTGTGGCCGCTGCTGCTGAGCCACGCGGAGGCCGATGGCGACGAGGAGGGCGTGCGCCTGCTCGCCGACATGGAGGCCGAGCACGCCGACGTCGACCCCGCCCTGCACCACGTCCAGGAGGCGTTCGCGGCGATGGCCGCGCACCCGTGCGCCGACCACCGCAACGCACTGGAGATCCGGCTCGCCGCTGCGCACGAGCTCCTGCTCGACCACCTCGCCCACGAGGAGACCTACGCCCTGCCGATGCTGCAGCGCACCCTCAGCGTCGAGGAGAACACGGCGTTCGAGAAGTCGATCGAGAAGGCCTACCCGCTCAGCACGATCCCCTTCGTCCTGCCGTGGGCGATGGACGGACTCCCCGCCGATGTCCGCGAGCGGATGATGGAGTCGACCCCGCCGGGCTACGGCCTGCTGCTGCGGCTGCTCCGGCCCCGCTTCGAGCGCGGCGAGCGCCGTGCGTTCCGGTTCGCCTGAGCGGCCTGCGATGTCGACGCGTCTGCTTCACACGACCCAGCCGCCCGCACGCAATCCCGGGGCCACGCTGGCCCGCGCGAGCGCCTGCTTCGGGATCGCCTTCGCGGTGGGACAGCTGCTCGTCATGGTCGCCATGGGCGTCCTCGTCCTGCCGCACGTCGGCGGGCCGGGGGACCCCGCCCTCGACCGCGGGCGGGACATCCTCGACGTGCAGACCGCCTACCGCGTGAGCAACTACGCGTTCATGGCCGCCGGCACCCTGCTGCTCGGCTTCCTGGGCGTGGTGCAGGCGCGACTCCGCGCGGTGGACGCCAGCGGGGTCCTCGCCACCGTCGCCCTGGCGTCCGGCACGATGCTCGCGCTGGTCTGGCCGTTCGCGGGCGTGCTGCACGACGTCGCGATGGAGGCCGCCGCCGGTGGGGCGGACCCGCGCCTGCTGGCGGGCTGGGACTCGGTCGCGCCGTACTCGCTGGCGTTCTCGGTCTTCCCGCGGCTGTTCTTCGTCGGTGCGATCGTGATGGCGCTCTGTCTCGCGGGCTCCGCGCGCTGGCTGCAGCGGATCGGCCTGGTGCTCCTGCCCGTGAGCCTACTGGGCAGCGCGACGCTGCTCGCCGACGCGCTCTTCCCGTTCCTCGCGCTGAGCACGCTGGCGTACGAGCTGTGGGTCGGCGCGGTCGCCTGGCACTGGCTGCGGGCGTCCAGCTCGTGATCCCCGGCCCGGGCGTCAGCCGACGGTGACCGGGAGGACGAGGTCCGCGCGCTCGCGGGTGGCAGCCGACAGCCGGGCGTTGGCCTCGTCGCTCCGCTCGACCCACGCCGTCGCGTCGGCGGGCGACTTGCCGAACTGCTCGTGCCGGCGCACGAGGCGCTGTCGTCGTACGTCGTCGTCGAGGTCGACGTACCAGCACGCGGCCAGCAGCGGCCGCACGCGCTCCCACCCGCCGTGGGGCAGCAGGAGGTAATTGCCCTCGGTGACCACCAGCCGAGCCGTCGGCGGGATCGCGATCGCGGCCGCGACCGGCTGCTCGAGGTCGCGCTCGAAGCCGGGGACGTAGAGCGTGCGGTCCGGCTCGTCGTGGAGCCGCCGGAGGGCGGCGACGTATCCGTCGACGTCGAACGTCTCCGGCGCCCCCTTGCGGTCGCGCAGGCCGAGCCGGTCGAGCTGGACGTCGGCGAGGTGGAAGCCGTCCATCGGCAGGTGCCCGACGTCCGGGCCGAGGTCGGCGAGGAGCGCGTCGGTGAGCGTCGACTTGCCCGCGCCGGGCGGGCCGGTGATGCCGAGGATCGCCCGCCCCTGCGCGGGTACCAGGGCCCGGGCGCGATCGACGAGCTCCATGTCAGTCCAGCGCTCTGAGGTCGGGCGGCACGTCGACCGAGTGGGCACGCAGCACCTCGAGCGGTACGACGTCGAGCGCGCGCTCCGAGGTCGCCGACAGCACGACCGGTGCGGCGACCCCGGCGTCGTACGCCTGCAGCCAGCGCACGGCGACCACGCACCAGCGATCACCCGGCACCAGGCCGGGGAAGTGCCACTCCGGGCGAGGGGTGGAGAGGTCGTTGCCCACGGAACGCTGGTGGGCGAGGAACTCCTCGGTCATCACCGCGCAGATCGCGTGCAGCCCGACGTCCTGCGGGCCGACGGTGCACGTGCCGTCTCGGTGGAACCCGGTCACCGGGTCGGTGCCGCACGGGTCGAGCTCGCCGCCGAGGACGTTGCGCTCCGTCATCTCCTACCGCGTCCCGAAGGTGCGGCTAACGACCTCGTCGAAGACCCGGTCCGGCAGCAGGTCACGGGAGGTGGTGATCACTCGCGCGCCCCGGCCGACGGGGTAGCGGGCGGCGGGACGCCTCGCCACGGCCGCCTTCACGATCTTGTCCGCGACCTCCTCCGGCGTCGACGCGCGGGACGGCTCGTCGAAGCGGGTGAGCACGGCGTGCGCGCGCCGTGCGTGGTCGGCGTACGCGCCGTCGCCGGAGCGCTCGAGCAGCGAGTCGCGGGCGATCTCGTTCCACTCGGTGCGGATCGGGCCGGGCTCGATGAGCACGACCTTGATCCCGAACGGCCGCAGCTCCATCCGCAGGCTGTCGCTGAAGCCCTCCACCGCGAACTTGGTCGCGTGGTACCACGCCCCGAACGGCTCGTAGAACTTGCCGCCGATCGAGGAGATGTTGATGATCCGGCCCGACCCCTGCGCGCGCATGTGCGGTGTCACCAGCTGCACCAGCCGGGCGAGACCGAAGACGTTGACCTCGAACTGGCGCCGCGCCTCGTCGATCGGCACGTCCTCGACGGCGCCGTACGACCCGTAGCCGGCGTTGTTGATGAGGACGTCGATCCGTCCCTGCTCATCCACGGTACGCGCGATGCCGGCGACCATCGAGTCGTCGTCGGTGACGTCCATGGCGAACGTGTGCACGCCCTCGGCCTCGAGGCCGGCCATCTTGTCGACACGGCGCGCGACGGCGTACACCGTGAAGCCCTGGGCGAGCAGCGCGCGGGCGGTGGCCTCGCCGATGCCGGACGAGCCACCGGTGACCAGCGCGACGCGAGAGGTGGCGGAAGAGGTCATGCCGCGAGCGTAGTCCGGAGGCGGGTCCCCCGTTCGTGCACGGAACGCCTCCTCGAGGGCGCATACTGGACGGACGATGACCTCCTCGCACGGCTCACGGCCGAAGCACCTCAGCAGCAGTCCGTTCGCCCCGCCGGTCGAGGAGGTGTTGGAGGTCTTCGAGGTCGGCGACCGCGTCTGCCACGACCTCTACGGGCTCGGGAGCGTCTCGGCGGTCGACAGCCACGCGGTGACGGTGGACTTCGGCGCCCAGTCGGTGCGGATCAAGCCGCCGTTCGCCAAGCTGCAGCACCTGTAGGTCGCGCGCACGCCCGGCACGTCCCGGCGTGCGGTCCGGTCAGCTCGTCCACGTGAGGCGGTAGCCGACGCCGCGGACGGTGTCGAGCGAGCAGCAGTCGACGTGCTCCTCCACGAGGCGGCGGCGCAGGCGACGTACGTGCGCGGCGACCCGTTCGGTCTCGCGGTGGGCGCTGCCGAACATCACGAGCGCGAGGTGCCGGGTGGGGACGGTGTGGGTCTCGGCCCGGATCAGCGCACCGAGGAGGCGGTACTGCGCGAGGGTGATGCGCAGCGCGAGGTCGCGATGTCGGACCTCCCAGTGCTCCTCGTCGAGCACGAGCCGGGACCTTGCCGGAACGGGCGTCGGTACCAGCGGGGCAGCGGCGGGGGCGGCTGCGACGGCCGCCATCGACAGCAGCTGACCGGCCTGCTGGACCGCCCAGGCCCGCGCGGCCTCCGACCCGATGTGGGACTCGGCGGCCACCACCAGGGCCTGTGCGAGAGCGGCGTACGCGACGGTGGGATGGGCGACCGAGGCCGCCGCGCCCACCCCGAGAGCGAGCGTCATGTCCGGGACGGTAGGTCCGGCGTGGCGGCTTGACTACACCCTTTCGACGCATCGTGAACGTGTTCACGAGCTGTCGGCATTGTGTCGGCATCCGAGGGGTCGGCAGGGCTGTCCTGACAGCGGCCGAGCGACCTACGTTGCGAGAGCCGACGGGCATCCGGGCGTCGTCGGCACTCACGGGGAGCAGGTCGCCATGACCGGTCGGGCACGCGTCATCGAGGGCAACGTCGGCAGCACGGGGGTGGCGGTCCGGTCGTTCCTCGCCAGGTGGGTCGGGCTCCTGCTCGTCATCGGCATCTGTCAGATCGTCGTGCAGGCGACGCTCGCCCCGGCCCGGGCGGTCACCGCGGTCGCGGTGGACACCCCGACCCTGCTCCACGGCAACGGCGCCCGCCTCACCTGGCGACGCGCCGCCGACAGCGACTTCACGAGGTACGACGTCCACCGCGGCACCGCGGCCGGCTTCACCGCCACCGACGCCAACCGGATCGCGCGCATCGGCTCGCGGGTGACCAACACCTTCACCGACGACTCGGCCAAGGGGAGCACGACCTACTACTACAAGGTCGTCGTGGTCACCGCGTCCGGCAGCGCGTCGAGCGAGGTCGCCGCGACGCTCCCGGCGGCCGGCACCAGCCGCCTGCTCATCCCGGCCACCCCGTCCACGGTGGACGCCACCTCCATCGGCGCGCTGTCCTCGACCTCGACCTTCGCGTGCGGCAACGACACCAGCTGGGGCGGCGCCGGCTACATCTACGCCGGCAGCGACACGACCACTTGGATCCTGCGCTCGCTCCTGCGCTTCGACCTCAAGGACATCCCGGCCAAGGCCACGATCACCAAGGCTGACCTCGGCCTCACCTACATCGCCACGAGCAACACCGACACCGGCATGCGCGCCCACCGGATGACGCAGGGATGGACCGAGGGCACCGTGACCTCCGCTCAGTGCGGACCCGGTGCCGGCGCCACCTGGCGCGAGTCCGCGCCCGGCGTGCAGTGGCGCAAGGCCACCGCCTTCGCGACCGGCGGCACCTACGACGCCACCGGGATCGCCCCCACCGGCGGCACGCACTCGCGCGCGACAGCCGGCAAGGACACGTTCAACCTGACCTCCATGGTGCAGGCGTGGGCCAACGGCTCGCCCAACCACGGCCTCCTGCTCAAGCAGGCGACCGAGGACCGGACCACGGCCTCCCGCGTCACCTACAACTCCGACGACGCCACCACCGCGGCCAACCGTCCCGTCCTGGACGTCACCTGGACCGACGCGACCAAGAACGTCGCACGATCCACCTCCGTCGACACCGCTGCACCGCTACCGGGCAGCACCGTCAGCGGTACGACGACGCTGGGCGCCGAGGCCTCCGCCGCCCGCGGCGGGGCGACGGTCACGTTCAAGATCGACGGCACCGCAGTGGGCACCGACGCGACGGCGCCCTACGCGCTGTCGTGGAACTCGGCGTCGGTCTCGTCGGCGCAGCACACGCTGACGACCGAGGTGAGCACCCCGAGCGGCGTCGTGGAGACGTCGTCGTCGACCTTCACCGTCGACAACTCCCCGGCCCCCACCGGCGTCGCGATCACCACGCCCGCAGAGGGCGCGAAGGTCGGCGGCTCCGTCACCGTCAATGCGACGGCGACCGACGACCGGGCGGTGAGCAAGGTCGTGCTCAGCGTCGACGGGTCGGTCGTCGAGACCGACACCGCAGCACCGTTCTCCTTCACCTGGAACACATTGGCCCCCCTGACGCAGGCCTTCAACGGCAGTCACGTGCTGAAGGTCGAGGCGGTCGACGACAGCGGTCGCACCACCGAGTCGTCGGTGCGCAACGTGACGGTCGACAACAACCTCGTCGGGTCCACCGCCGGGCCGTTCAAGGCGTCGTTCTTCCTCAACGAGGTCGGGTCGTCCAACTACACCCCGTTCGTGCTCCCGCAGATGCTGGAGACCGACCGCAGCTTCACCACGGCGACCACCGAGACCACGACCTACGGCAGCGGCTCCACCGGGACCAAGGGCGGGACGCTCACCACCTCGCCCAGCTGCGACGCGTGCGGCAGCGGATCGACCACGGCCACCCTGCAGAGCACGGACAGTGGTGCGGCCAGCACGTCCGGCAGCAAGTCCGGCAGCAACTCGACCAGCGCGACCACGGACCCGGCTTCGATCGAGGTCATCGAGACCGCCCAGCCCTCGGACGACCCGGTGTCGCCGTACGGCTTCAAGCTCGACGTGGACGTCACCAACCAGTCGACGATCCCGTGGAAGTCCAACACCACCGGCACCGGCCTCCAGCTCTGGTACCGCTGGTACACCGACGACGGTGTGGTCCTCTTCGAGGCGCCGGGCACGGACTACTTCCCGTCCACCCTCCAGCCGGGCCAGACCAAGCTGATCCCGGTGACCGTCGAGCCGCCGCCGCTGCTGAACGGTGCCCAGCGTGACCGCATCCGGCTGCGATTCGACATCTACGACAGCGCCAACGGCAAGTGGTTCTCCCAGGGCGGCAACGCGCCGGTCGACAACCCGGTCATCGTGAACAAGATCCAGTCCGAGAACCTCGGCCTCGAGCGCTACTGGCAGTACGAGCAGCTCGCCACCGGCGCGGGCAGCTCGGCGTACACCAACGCCAACAACGGCAACCTGCTCTGGCGTTGGTCGCCGTGGGCCACCCCTGGGCGCGGCATCTCGAGCATCGTCGACCTGACCTACAACTCGCTGGAGGAGCACTCGGACTCCCCGGCGGGCGAGAACGTCTCGCTCAACGTGTCCGGGCTGCTGCGCTTCGGCTCGCGGCTCGACATCCACCCCAACCAGGCCGACAAGAGCACCGGGCAGAACACGCGCTACGTCCGCTTCGTCGACGGGGACGGATCGGCCCACGAGTTCACCGGGCAGCTCGACTCCTCGGGCAACGTGGTGTGGACCGAGCCCGCAGGCGTGAACCTCTACCTGCGCAGCTACCCGTCGACGACGGACGCCCGCAAGTACTGGGCGCTGACCCGCCCCGACAACCTCACCTACTGGTTCGACCAGGACGGCTACCCGCGACTCGTCGAGGACACCAACGGCAACCTCCTCGAGTTCGTGCTGGAGGCCACGCCACCCGGCCAGGACCCGGGCGGTCCGAAGATGCGCGTGACGAAGGTGGTCGACCCGGGCGGTCGGGCGTACGTCGTCGACTACTACGACAAGGACGAGGTCAAGGGCGGCCGCGTGCGCGGCAACGTCCAGTCGATCGCGGACCACTCCGGCTCGCTGCTGCTCTTCGACTACTACGACGACGGCAACCTGATGCGCGTCACCCAGCAGGGTGGCACCACGGCCGCGGGGGTCGCGGTCGCGGACCGGTCCTTCGTCTTCACCTACACCAACCCGAAGGGCGACGCGCCGGCTCTCGCGACCGCCGCCGAGCGGCTCAACCCGCCGCAGAAGGTGACCCAGTCGGTGAAGCTCTACTCCGTCATCGACCCGAGGAAGAACGAGACGACCTTCGCCTACTGGGGTCCGACGCCGGACTCGAAGAACCGCTGGAAGCTGAAGAGCTGGAACGACCGGCTCGGCAACCAGACCTCCTTCACCCACGACTGGGCCAACCGGACGATGACGACCGCGCTGCCCCTGGGCCGGACCTACGTCTACGGCTACGACCTCTCCGGTCGGGTGACGAAGATGACCAACCCCAGGTCCGAGGTCTCCCTCATGGAGTGGACGGCAGACAACAAGGTCTCGAAGGTGACCTTCCCGACCGGGAAGACGAACACGTTCACCTACAACGCCAACGGCTACCTCACCTCGCAGACCAACGAGCTGGGCGAGAAGAGCGTCATCACCTACGAGGACCGCAAGGTCGACGCGCTGGACACCCGCCTGCACTGGAACGTCATCAAGGAGCGGGTGATGCCGATGGGCGTCGCCACCACGACCGACGCCAACGACTTCGTCTGGCGGTACGGCGCTGACTCGCGGGGCAACATCACCAGCATCACCGACCCCGAGGGCAGCCGTACGAGCACCGCGGACGACTTCACCACGCGCTACACCTACGGCGCTCCGGGCACGGCGACCGCGGGCCTGACGCTGACCAAGACGATGCCGATGGGTGGCGTGACGCGCTACGAGTACCACGTCTCGGGACAGCCGTCGAAGATCACCGACCCGGTCGGCGCCCTCACGACGTTCGGCTACGACGCGGACTCACGCGCGCAGTGGATGCAGGACGCGGTGCACCAGGGTGACAGCGGCACCGACGTGCGTGCCTTCCGCACCTACTACGACTTCGACGAGTTCGGACGTGTCGTGCGGCAGAGCGCGCCCAAGTCGACGGTGGCGGACCGCGGCACGCTGGTGTGGAGCGTGACCGAGCAGGACCCCAACGACAACGCGGTGTCGAAGTACATCCCGGTCTTCGCCGACGCCTCGGGCGCTCCTGTCGACCCGAGCACGCCCAGGACGGTCGCCGTCTACGACAAGATGGACCAGGTCGTCAGCAACACCGAGCCCGGTGGCGCGCAGACGACGATGGTCTACGACGCGGCGGGCCGCACCGCGAGCATGACGCGGCCGCGTGGCCAGGGCACGTCGGCGCAGGACTTCACGACCGTGACGACCTACGACCTGCTCGACCGGGCCACCCGCACCGCGCAGTACGGCCTGTCGGCGACCGACGTGCGCTACACGCACACCTGCTACGACCTCGCCGGTGACGCCGTCGCGCAGGTGTCGGCCGGTGCCGGTGTCGCGACCGTCGACTGCGGCGCCCTCGGCGCGTACACCCACGTCACCCGGATGGCGTACGACGCCGCGCACCAGCTGACGACCAAGACCGACCCGATGGGGCGGCAGTCGCGCACCGCCTACGACGCGAACGGCCGCACCACGTGGAGCGAGACCGACATCGACCGCGGCGCGGCCCGCGTGCAGCGCACGACGATGTACTACGACCAGCGTGGCCTGACGACCAGGCAGGTCGAGGTCTTCGACAAGCAGGCCGGTCGCGAGCTGACCACCATCACGCAGTACGACCAGGACGGCCGCGAGACGCTCACCGCCTCGCCGCGCGCGGTCGACGCCGACGGTGGTGCAGGCACCTACACGCAGTTCGCGACGCGCAAGACGTACGACGCCAACGGCCAGATGGTCCGCGAGGAGCAGCCGACGAAGTCGGGCGAGGAGAAGCGCTACGTCCACGCGTCCTACGACAAGCTCGGGCGCACGCTGTGGACGTCGTTGCCCACCACCGAGACCGACCCCAACCTGGTGAGCGACCTGGCCAAGACCGAGAACACCTACTACGACCCCGGCTGGATCCGCACCCTCGGGAAGAACGCCAACCCGGCGCTGCTCTTCGACTACAACGCCTTGGGCCAGCAGACGTCGCGCCTGCCGGCCAAGCCCGGCACCGCCGACGACTGGAACTACGCCCGTCGCACCAGCTGGACGTACACGCCGGACGGCATGAAGTCGTCGATGACCGACTACCAGGGCGGCATCACGACGTGGGAGTACGACCTCCACGACAACATCGTGAAGGCCTACGACCCCGCCGGACAGTCCGTCGGCTTCGACTCCGCGGTGTCCACCCGGGCGTCGTACAACGGCTTCGACGAGGCGATCGAGACCAGCTACAAGCGCGACTCGGAGGCGAACTGGAAGTACACCGAGTTCACCTACGACCGCGAGGGCCAGATCACGCTGCGTCTGGAGAACTCCGAGCGCGACGCGGCGGGCGCCCAGGTCAAGGCGCCCAAGCGGGTCGAGCTCACCTACGACCAGAGCGGTTTCATGACGCGTCAGGTCAACCTCGGGACGACCGGTGACTGCGTGGACGACGAGCGCACCGACACCACCTACTACGACACCGGCTGGGAGCGGCAGCGCACCTTGCGCCGGGCCAAGGCGGGATGTGGCCCGGACTCCGCGACGTGGGGCGTTCGCCAGACGACGAGCTGGACGCACTTCGACAACGGCAAGCTGCAGACCCTCACCACGAAGGACACCAGCGGACGCACCACCGAGGCGCACGACGTCGGCTACTTCGCCTCCGGCCGCTACGAGGACGGCAACCGGGTCACCGACAGCTACCTGCTGCTCCGGTCCGAGACGTCCGCGGACACCGGCGGGGACGCCACGAAGTGCGTCGCTGCGAGCCGGTGCAACCGCACCTACGAGTACGACGCCCGTGGCAAGGTGCTCAAGGACGACATGGGCAACGGCACCGTCATCACCTACGCCTACGACCAGCCGAGCTACCTCGACGGCGACCAGACGCTGCGTTCGGGCAACGTGACGACCCAGGTCTCCGACGGCACCACCACCAACAAGCGCTACCTGGGCACGCGGCTCACGGAGACGCTCGTCGGCGGTACGTCGGTGTCGAAGACCTGGTACGACGACTTCGGCAACCAGGACTGCGTGACGAAGACGGGCGGCACGAAGGCCGACTGCAACGGGCCGCGTGACCGGGCGAGCGCGAACGTGCTCACCGAGTACACCTACGACCCGCTCGACCGCCAGATCGCGCAGGCCTCCTACGAGGGTGCCGGTGCGCCGACGGACAGCTCGCAGTACATCTACGACGCTCTCGACCGCACCCTGCAGGAGACGGAGCAGCACGAGAACACGGCCAACAGCCGTACGACGGACTTCTCCTACATCGGCCTGACGACCCAGGTCGGTGAGGAGAAGCAGACCGGCGGCACCGACCCGCGCACCAAGACGTACTCCTACAACGCCATGGGGCAGCGGATCTCGATGACCGACGTGTCGTCCAAGACCGACAACACGCAGCCCAAGGAGTCCTACACCTACGGCAACGACGTGCACGGGTCGCCGTCGCAGCTGCTCGACGAGGACGGCAAGGTCGAGGCGTCCTACGGCTACGACGCCTACGGCAACGCGCAGGACGACCAGGGCGGGGAGTCGCTCAGCAGTGGTGACACCGACGACCAGGCGCCGCTCAACCCCTACCGGTTCTCGGGCAAGCGGCTGGACTCCGGCACGGCGGGGACCAACGAGAACGCCACCTCGATGAACATGGGGGCACGGCGCTACGGCCTCGACACCGGCCGGTTCCTGCAGGAGGACATGTTCCAGTCCTCGCTGGGAGACCTGGGGCTGTCGACCGACCCGCTGACGCAGAACCGCTACGCACTGGCCGGCGGGAACCCGGTCTCCAACATCGAGATCGACGGGCACATGGCGCTCGCCGACGGCGGTGGCGGCGGCACGACGTCGGGCGGCACGTCGACGGAGTCGTCGGGGGAGTCGTCGACGAGCGAGGACTCGACCGACTCCGAGGAGTCCGACGACGACGATGACGGGGGCGGCATCGGGGGCTGGTTCTCCGACCGCGCCGAGGACGTCAGCGACTTCGCCGACGACGCCGGCGACTGGGTCTCCGACAACGCCTCCGAGATCGGTCACGGCGCGCTCGACGTCGCCGGGCTGGTGCCGGTCATCGGTGAGGTGGCCGATCTCGGCAACGCCGCCTGGTATGCCGCTGAGGGGGACTACGCCAACGCGGCGTTGAGCGCCGCCGCGGCGGTCCCGCTCGCCGGGTACGGCGCCAGCGCGGTCAAGGCCGGCAAGTACGCCAAGAAGGCGACCGACGCCGTCCAGGGGGCACAGGACGCCGCTACCGCGAGCAAGACCGCCAGCAAGATGTGCTCCTTCTCCGGGAGCACCAAGGTGGTGATGGCCGACGGCTCGACGAAGGCCATCAGCAAGGTCGCCGTCGGTGACGAGGTCCAGGCCCGCGACCCGGAGACAGGCGAGCGGGTGGGCAAGAAGGTCCTCGAGACCTTCGTGCACACCGACACCCTCGTGAAGCTCAAGGTCGGCAGGGAGTCGATCACCACCACCACGGACCACCCGTTCTGGAACGTCGACGACGCGGAGTACCAGCGCGCCGACGAGCTCGACCGCGGTGACCGGGTGCTGGCCAGCGATGGCCGGGTGGTCAAGGTGCGCGGGATCCGGGCGGGCAGCGCCCGCACCGGGACCGCGTACAACCTCGAGGTCGCCGACATCCACACCTACCAGGTGGGTGACGCCGGGGTGCTGGTGCACAACTCGTGCAAGACCCAAGCAGCTTTCGACGACTTGTCGAGCATGCGCAGCGAACTGGGCTTGGGAGAGCACGCCGGCAAGGGCTCGCCCACCCTCGCCAGGCTCGACGTGGAGGGTCAGGGGTCGACCTACGGAATCAGCGGGCACGGGCAGGACGTGACGATGAAGTCCAACGCGATCTCACGCACGCACGCCGAGGGCGACGCGATGCAACAAGTCGTCAACAGGGGCGGCGCGGGAGGTTCGAATGCATCGATGTACATCGACCATCCGGGCGGTCTGTGCAAGGCCTGCGGTACTTTCGGCGGAGTGCGCACCATGGCCGACGAAGCCGGAATCGGGCGCTTGGATGTCTTCTGGCCTGGAGGGGGAACCACGCTGTGAACGTTTCGTGGGACGACGACGACGGCGAGCACGACGACACCGCCGAGTGGCGTGCTGTCAGCGATCTGATCGAGTCCTTGGACGGCGACGAGCGGACACACGTGAGTCTGGGTGATGGCGAGGCGCACTTGGTCTGCGGAGGGTCTGCGAAGCAGGGACTTGTCCTCTTCGTCGGGCTCGAGGGCGAGATCCACCAGCTGCTGTCCGAGACACACCGCGGCGAGGAGGAGATGGTCGAGCTGGTTGCGGCGGGCCAGCCTGGCGAGTATCCCGTCAAGTTCGTCGTCGACGTCGCGTCCGCGCGCAAGGCAGCTCGGACGTTCATGGAAGACGGAGCCGTGGATCCGTCACTGGAGTGGGAACGGCAGTAGCGACGCGTGAGCCGGATCGAAGTCGTCCATCGGCACCCAGCGTGGCGGGATCGCTCGAATTTCATCATCGCGGCGAACATCGACCCAGGCAGCACGGGCGTCACGACCGAGCAGCTGTGGGCACGGCAGGACGGGGATCGGTACGAGATCTGCTGCATCCCGTTCTTCGTGTACGACCTCGCTCTCGGGGATGTCGTGGAAGTCGACGGCGACCACGTGATGACGCAGGTGGTCGAGAAGTCGGGCAGGTACGTGTTCCGGGTCCACTTCGGCCAGACGGACCAGCCGCGGGACGAGGTGGTCGAGCGGCTGCAAGCGATGGGTGCGATCCCGGAGTGGTCTTCCCGCAGCCTGGTCGCCGTGGACGCGCGAGACGAGTCCCACGCACAGGAGGTGGCGGACTTCCTTCAGGAGCAAGAGGACGGCGGACACCTCATCTACGAGACCGGAAGGCGCTAGCCGCGGCCGAGCCAAGAGCCTGCCCGTCCGTGGTCACGCGACAGCGAAGCCATATGCCTTGGTGGGTACGACGAGGACCTGACACGCGGAAGACAGCCACCCCGAAGGGCCTTGCGCCCTCGGATGCCCTCGCTACGTTGGAACGCATGACTGACGACAAGCAGCAGGCAGCGATCGAGGCAGCGCAGCGGGTGGTGGACGAGGTGAGCTCGTGGCAGTACAGCGCCGAGGACAGCACCATCGCGCAGCAGCTCGACGAGGGCCTCGCGAAGGCGCAGGTCTCGATCAGCGACGACGAGAAGACCCGCATCCTTGCCGAGATCGACGGGATGAAGGACGAGAAGTCGAGCGCGCCGCAGGTCCGGTCCGCCTCGCCGGTGGAGTGATCCCGTGGACTCGCGTGGGGTGCTGACGGAGGCGTTCGGCCGGATCACGGAGCTGTACGACGGCGTGGCCGAGGGGCTCGACGACGAGACCCTCCACCACCGACCGGGCGGCACCGGCAACCCGATCGCCTGGCTGCTCTGGCACCTGGCGCGGGTGCAGGACGACCACGTCGCCGACCTCGCGGACACGCCGCAGGTGTGGGAGGAGTGGCAGGAGCGGTTCGGCCTGCCCAACGGCACGGACGACATCGGCTACGGACACACGAGCGAGCAGGTGGACGCGATCCGGATCTCCGATCCCGAGCTGCTCGTCGCCTACCACCACGAGGTCACCCTCGCGACCGCGCGCTACCTCGAGACCGTCGACGAGCGCGAGCTCGAGCGCGAGGTCGACCAGCGCTGGGACCCGCCGGTGACCGCCGGCCAGCGACTGGTGAGCATCATCGGCGACTGCCTCCAGCACCTCGGGCAGGCGGCCTACGTGAAGGGCCTCCAGCAGGGATGACCACCCGCTGGCTGTTCGGCGACCAGCTCGGCCCGCACTTCACCGAGGACCACCGCGGCCCGCTGCTGATGGTGGAGTCGAAGGCGGTGTTCCGGCGGCGCCGGTTCCACCGGGCCAAGGCACACCTCGTCCTCAGCGCGATGCGGCACCGCGCCGCGCAGCTGGGCGATCGGCTGACCTACGTGCAGGCGGAGACGTACGCCGACGCGCTGCGTGGCCGGGACGACGTGGAGGTCGTGCACCCGACGTCGTACGCCGCACTCGGTCTGGTCGAGCGGCTCGGGTGCAGCATCCTGCCGCCGCGGGGCTTCGCGACGCCGCGTGAGGACTTCGAGCGGTGGGCCGAGGGGCGCAAGGGCAAGCGCCTGCTGATGGAGGACTTCTACCGTCGCGCCCGGCTCGCGCACGGCGTGCTCGTGGAAGACGGCGAGCCGACCGGCGGCCAGTGGAACTTCGACCACGACAACCGACAGCCGCCGCCGAAGGGCGCGACGACGCTCGGCGTCACCGAGCCGTGGTGGCCGACCGAGGACGACACCGACGCCGAGGTGCGCGACGACCTCGATCGCTGGGAGAGCGAGGGCGTCGAGCTCATCGGCAAGGACGGGCCACGGCTCTTCGCCGCGACGCGGCGCGAGGCCCTGGCGGCGCTCGACCACTTCGTCGAGCACCGGCTGCCGGAGTTCGGCGCCCACGAGGACGCCATCCTCGAGGGCGACCCGTGGATGGCGCACAGTCTCGTCAGCGCGCCGATGAACCTCGGCCTGCTCGACCCGCTCGAGGTCGTCGAGCGTGCGGAGGCGGCGTACCGCAGCGGCGCCGCACCGATCGCGAGCGTCGAGGGGTTCGTGCGGCAGGTCATCGGGTGGCGCGACTACGTGTGGCACACCTACTGGCACCAGGGCGACGGCTACCGGCGTGAGAACGCGCTGCGGGCGACGCAGCGGATGCCGCAGTGGTTCACCGAGCTCGACGCTGACGCGACCGACGCGCGCTGCCTGTCGCACGCCCTCGGCCAGGTCGCCGAGCACGGCTGGGTGCACCACATCCCACGGCTGATGGTGCTGGGGTCGTACGCCCTGCAGCGTGGGTGGGCGCCCCAGCAGGTCACCGACTGGTTCCACCGGGCGTTCGTCGACGGCTACGACTGGGTGATGGTGCCCAACATCGTCGGGATGTCGCAGCACGCGGACGGCGGCGTGATGATGACGAAGCCGTACACCTCGGGCGGCGCCTACATCAACACGATGAGCGACCACTGCGGGTCGTGCCGGTTCGACCCGAAGGTGCGGGTGGGGGAGGACGCGTGCCCGTTCAGCGCGGGCTACTGGTGGTTCCTGGACCGGCACCGCGAGGCGTTCGCCGGCAACCACCGGATGTCGCGCGCGGTCAACGGGCTCGACCGGTTGAAGGACCTCGCCGAGCTGGTCGAGCAGGAGGACGCGCGCGGCAACCGTGCGCCGTGACCGTCAGCCGCAGGTCTCAGTCGCAGGGGAGCGAGCCGAGCCTCGCGAGGCCCTCGCGGTCGCCCGGACCGAGCTCGACCTGCCCGCTGTTGTCGGCGAACATCAGCTCCATCGGCTCGCTGACGTGGGCCAGGCCGACGACGTGCGCGAGCTCGTGCAGCACGATCGCCTCCATCACCCGCGGCTGCTGGGCGACAGCCACGTCGGTGAACGCCTCCCGGTCGAGGGCGACGCCGCCGCTGACATAGTGCACCCGCCCTCGGCCCTGGTCCGCCATCGCACCACCCACGCCGGCGACAGCGCCGGCGAGGTCGGGGTACTCGGCTGGTGTGCCCCAGCCGATGACCACGGGATCGGGCCCGCCGAAGATCTTGATCCCGCCCGGGAACGGCCGCTCGACGGTGTCACCCTCGTCCTCGAAGGCCAGCCCGGTCGCGGCGCTGATCCGCGCGATCGCCCGGTCGACCAGCGCTCGGCCGCCTGCCGGCTCGCCCTCGGGGTTCACCTGGAAGCGGATCACCATGCACGGGTCCCACCCGACCGGTTCGCCGTCGTCGTCCGGCTGCGTCATCGTGAAGGCGTAGGTCCCTCCCTGCCGTACGACGGCGGGCGCAGGCAGCACCCGTTCGGATCCGAGCCCGATCGCGCGGCGGACCGGTGCGAGCCGGTCGGACGGGTGGAGCGCCACGATCGCGAACAGCACGGCAAGCGTGGCCAGCACGGTCGTCCAGGTCCGGCGGGGCACCCGACGATTGTGCGGTGCTGGTGGGGCTTCGTCCGGCGTTTGCCCGGAACGGCGACCACCACCGCAGGCAGTTCGCGTCAGCGGGCGCGCTCCTCACGCGGGGGATGGGCGCGCAGCGGCGCGAACTGCCCGCGCTGGTTGTCAGCCTGGTGTCAGGAGGCGGCGCTCGTCGCGAGGAAGGCTCGCAGCTGGTCGCGGATCTCGGCGAGCCACCGACGGTAGTCGTCGTCCGTGTCCCCGGCGTAGTAGTCGCATCCCCATGCGTCCAGACGCGCTTCGAGGTCACCCTCGGGCAATGGTGCGGTGAGCAGCTGGTCGATCTCGTCGGCAGCGTCGCCGACCAGCTGGCGTCGCTCCCGGAGAAACGACCCGACCGTGTCCGAGAGGGTGCCGCCGTCCATGACCCAGTCCTGGTGGAAGTACGCACCCATGAGGTACTTCACGGCTTCCATGTGAGCCTCCTGCTCAGTCCGGGAACGCTGTCAGTATGCGCCACCCCGTCGGTGCTCTGGCGTCGGAGATGAGCACCACACGCACACCGGTGGGAATGTGAACAGTGCCGTCGCGCCCGATGCTGCGTCCTGTCGCGATGCCGAGATCCTCTTCCAGGGTCAGCTTTCCCGACGGGCGAGCTAGCCATTGCCGAATCTCGTCTTCTCGCCTTTGGATCACCCTCGAGATGAGGTGTTCGGCCTCGGACTCGTCCGCGAAGGTCGACGAACGCTTGAGTCTCGGCCATCTCTCGAATCGTTGGAGCAGCTCGTCCGACGTCTTGCCGACGTGCAACTCGATCGTGTGGCCCGGCGGTACCTCGTGGTCCCTCAGCCAGCCGGTCTTCCTCGGGGGCAGCCATGCGCCCGGCTTCACAGCACCCACCTCGTTGCGGACCGGCGCACGCACGAAGCGCTGGACGCGCGAGCGCACGACCGCGAGCTCGTCGCGCACTCGCTCGAGCCGCGAGACCGAGGCGGCGGCGCTGGCGCGGAGGGCCGTGAGGAGGGCGTAGAAGCGGGGAGCGTGCGAGCGCACCTTCGCGGCGGCTGCGGCGACCGATGCGGCGCCGCCGAGGCCGCCGGTGAGTCCGGTGACGAGGACGGAGATCGCGGCGCCCTCGACCACCATCTGCGCCACCTCGGACAGCAGGGCGCGGGTGCGGTCGCGGGCCGCCTCGACCGCATCGGCGTACTCCTCGCACGCGTCCGCGAGGCCGGCCAGCTGCCACGCGGTGTCGCCGATCAGGCGGCCGAGGTCGGTGAGGGCGTCGACGGCGAGAGGGACCTCGGGAGAGTGCTGTGCCTCGACGAAGGTGAGGGCGACGTCGACGTGGTCGGCCAGCCCGGCAGTCGAGGCCGCAGCACGCCGCCAGGCGCCGGCGGCCGACCGGAGCAGCGACACGTCGGCGCCGGGCCAGACGAATCCCTCGAGCTGGTCGAGGATCCAGGCGTCGACGACCCCCAGCGACGGCTCCTGCGAGCCCAGGCTCGACGGGACCACAGGTGGTCGCACGCGGACGTACGCCGAGTCGTCGAGGTCATCGCCGACATAGCCGACAACGGATGCGCCAGCCCCGGCCTCGGCCGACGCGTGGTTGCGCCCGGTGGTGGCGAGCAGCCGGCCGGCGCCGATGAAGGCGTGCGTGAGGTCGGCCAGCGCCGCGACGGCCTCGCGCGCCCCTGCGTCGTACGCCTGAGCGAAGTCCGTGCTCGTCGCGTCGTTGCCCGCCATCCCGGCGGTCGGGACCAGGCGGTCCGCGAGCGCCAGGGTCAGCACCGCGCTGGTCTGGTTGGCCGCCGCGCAGGCGTCCGCCGCCCGGGTGAACCCGCCGCACTCCACGCTGATCCGCACCCCACGACCCTCGCCAACGGAACGGTTGCGCGACCACCCCACCGGGACGATCTGTGGACAACAGCGACCTATCCACAGATCGCAGGAGCAACGTTTCCGACGCTGCGCGAGCCGGGCACCAGGTCCGCATGACGCACTTCATCGGCTGCATCCAGGTCCGCCCGCCGCTCAACGAGGTCGAGCGCAGCCACCTGCTCGAGCTGCGCGACTCCAACCGCACCCTGCGTGGTACGCCGACGGGTCGCGGCGACACCGGTGTGCCGTTCGCCCGGATGGGGTGGGAGGTCTGCCACGACGGATGCTGCCTGCGGTAGGACGAGACGGGCGAGGACGCGAAGTGGATGGCGGAGACGCTCCAGTTCCTCGTCGAGCACCTGCTGCGTGCGGGTGCCAGGGCGGAGGGGCGACCGCGGTTCGACGGGTTCAGCTTCGACCACGTGCTCAGCGGGGCGGTGATCGGGCGCCGTCCCGGCGCGCGGACGACGTACGCCGTCACGGTGTCCGACAACGTCGTCACCGGCCGCACGGTGCCGTCGTACTGCCCCGGCACGTCCCGGCCGCGCGCCATGACCGGCGGGCGGCCGGCCAACGTGATCGAGCTGCGCCCACGCCGCGCATGACAGCATGCGGCTCGTGGAGGCAGTGGTGCGCGGCGTCGGGTTCTCGCCCGTGAAAGGCATGCGGCACCTCGCCCTCGACCACGTCTACCTCGACCGGCTGGGCGCCGTCGGCGACCGGGCCTTCTGCGTCGTCGACCCGGCGGCACGCCGCGTGTTGAGGACCGTCCAGCACCCGTCGCTCATGACCATCACCGCGCAGCCGTACGACGACCAGCTCGCGCTGACGCTGCCGAGCGGGGAGCGCGCCGAGGGACCGGCCACCGCCAGCGGCGAGACGATCACCTGCGACTACTGGGGCCGTCAGGTGGCGCTGTCGCTGACCGCGGGACCGCATGCCGAGCTGATCTCCCGTCGGCTCGGGCACGACGAACGTCTCGCGCGGGCGCCACGCGGCGGGGTCGTGTTCGGCGATCCGGTCACGATCGTCACGACCGCCTCGCTGGAGGCGATGGGTGCGGACGCGGCGCGGTTCCGCGCGACCCTCCTGGTCGAGACGGACGAGCCGTGGGTCGAGGAATCCTGGCTGGGCAGGGAGGTCGAGGTCGGCGACGCCACGCTCCGCATCGGCGGCCCGGTCCCGCGGTGCGCGGTCATCGACCACCACCCGGAGACCGGTGAGAAGGACTCCCGACTGCTGAAGGATCTCGTGCGCGCCCGGCCGACCAACAAGGCCGGCGAGCCGATGTTCGGCGTCTACGCCACGGTCGACCGACCGGGGCGGGTGGCGGTCACGCGCTGACCTGGCCCCACATCGCGACGTTGGCCTCCACGGCTCGCGAGTAGGACTCGTCCGCGGCCGTGACGATCGATCGCAGACCGGCGAGCGCCGTGACCATCTCGGCGCACCGGTCGCGCCAGCCCTCGTGGGTCAGCGCGTGGGCGTCGGCGGAGCGGCCGGTCCAGGCCGTCCGCACCCGGTCCTGCGCCCGGTCGATCTCGCCGGCGATGCCGACGAGGTCGCGCTGGCAGGCGGCGAGCTCGGCCAGGGTCGCGCGCAGCTCGGCGAGGTCGACCTCGTAGGTCACGACGCCCGCTCCTCGACCCGTCGCGTGGCCCCGGCAGAGGCGACGTCGGCACCGACGAGGTCGGCACGGGCCAGGTCGAGCGCCTGCGCCGCTGCGGCGAGATCGTCGACCACGGCGGCGGTGGCCCGGCTCCACTCCTCCCACCTCTCGCGGAACGCGTCCGCGGCACTGCCGCGCCACGAGGCGAGGACTGCCTCGATCGAGTGATCGGCCCGGCGGCGGCGGGCGTCGAGGTCCTCGAGCCGGTCGCGCAGGTCGGCGGTGGAGGCGGCGTGGTCGGCCGGGTGGAGGGAGACGGTGCCCGAGAGGATCATGCGTCGATCCTGACGTCTGCGCGACCTTGGCGGCAGCCCCGACGGGTGATCTGTGGAGGACCCGCCGTCCGTCGTGCGGTCTAGGGTGGTGCGGGACTCACCCCCTGCCCGTCTCGGAGGCACCTCGTGGACACCATGGACCCGGTCTACGGCTCCGGCACGCTGCTGCTCATCGCAGCGCTCGCCGTCGCCGTCCTGCTCGTCCTCATCATCGCGCTGCGCATGCACGCCTTCGTGGCGCTGGTGCTCGTCAGCTTCGGCACCGCGATCGCCGCCGGCGTACCCCTCGCCGACGTCCCGACGATCTCGATCGCCGCGTTCGGCAGCACGCTCGGCACCGTCGCGCTCCTGGTCGGGCTGGGGGTGATGATCGGCCGGCTGCTGGAGGTGACCGGGGGAGCCCAGGTGCTCGCCGACACGTTGGTGAGCCGGTTCGGCGAGAAGCGCGCCCCGCTGGCCCTCGGGGTCGCGGCGCTCCTCTTCGGACTGCCGATCTTCTTCGACGCCGGGCTCGTCGTGTTCCTGCCGATCATCTTCGCGGTCGCCAAGCGCTTCGGCGGCTCCGTCCTGATGTACGCCCTACCTGCGGCGGGTGCGTTCGCCGCCATGCACGCGATCGTGCCGCCCCACCCCGGCCCGGTCACCGCCGCGACCGAGCTCGGCGCCAGCATCGGCCTGACCCTGCTCGTGGGCGTCGTCGTGGCGGTCGTCGCGTGGTTCGTCGGGGTCTACGTCGTGACCACCGCGTGGCTCGGCAAGGTGCACGTCCCGATCAACGACTCGGTGCTCACCGGCGGGCGCGAAGCCGAGCACGAGGACCCGCCCGGCTTCGGCCACGTCCTCGGCATCCTGCTGCTGCCGCTGGTGCTGATCGGCGCCAACACGGTGCTGACCACGCTCCGCGCCAACGGCACGGTCGCCGAGGAGGGTGGGCTGGTCGACGCGCTCATCTTCATCGGGCAGACGCCGGTCGCGCTGCTGATCGCGCTGCTCGTGGCGACGTACACCCTGGCCGTGCGGCGCTACCCGCGCGGTGAGGTCGAGACGCTGCTCAACGACTCGCTCGGCCCGATCTGCGCGATCATCCTGATCACTGGCGCGGGCGGGATGTTCGGAGGCGTGCTGCGCTACAGCGGCATCGGCGCAGCGCTGTCCGACTCCCTCGCCGACCTCGGGCTGCCGCTGATCGTGTCGGCCTTCGTGATCGCCACGATCCTGCGCGTCGCCCAGGGGTCGGCCACCGTCGCGCTGACGACGACCGCCGGACTGATCTCGGCCGGGGTCGCCGACGCCGCCCCGTCCTCGCTCCAGCTGGTCGCCCTCGTGCTCGCGATCGCCGCCGGCGCCACCGTGCTGTCGCACGTCAACGACTCCGGCTTCTGGCTGGTTGGCCGGTTCTTCGGCATGGACGTGAAGACGACGCTGCGGACGTGGACCGTGCTGGAGACGACCCTCGGTCTGTCCATCTTCGTGCTCGCCCTGGGCGTCTGGGCGGTCGGGTGACGCTCCACCTCGTCTTCATGGGAGTCTCCGGGTCGGGGAAGTCGACGGTCGCGACCGCTGTGCAGGCGCGACTGGGCTGGGAGCTGGCCGAAGGAGACGACTTCCACCCGCCCGAGAACGTGCGGAAGATGAGTGAGGGCACCCCCCTCACCGACGCCGACCGCTGGGGCTGGTTGGAGTCGCTGGCCGCGTGGACCGCGGAGCGCGACGCGAGGGGCGAGCCGACGATCATCACGTGCAGCGCGCTCCGGGAGGTCTACCGCGACGTGCTCCGGCGCGGTGGCGAGGGCACCTTCTTCGTGCACTGCACCGGCGACAAGTACCTGCTGATCGAGCGGATGAACGCCCGCGAGCACTTCATGCCGCCGAGCCTGCTGGAGTCGCAGCTCGACACGCTCGAGCCGCTGCTGGACGACGAGGACGGGATGGACGTCGACATCGCGCTGCCGGTTGACGCGATCGTCGACCGGGTGCTGGCGCGGCTCGACCTGGTGTGATCAGTTCAGGACGACGATGCCCGCGTTGAGCGCGGTCGCGAAGCAGACCCACGCGAGGTAGGGCACCAGCAGCCAGGCTGCGGCCCGCGAGCGCCGCCACGACCAGGCGATGAGCAGCGCGATCGACGCCAGGAGCACCACGATCTCGACCAGCGCGACGGTGTAGAGGTCGGCTGCGAAGAACAGCGGAGTCCACAGCAGGTTGAGCACGAGCTGGACGGCCCACAGCCACATCACCCGGTCCCACCCGCCGGCACGCCACAGCAGCCATCCCGCCACGCCGATCATCAGGTAGAGCACCGACCAGACCGGACCGAACAGCCACGACGGCGGTGCGTAGGGCGGCAGGTCCAGCGCGCGGTACGTCGCCTGCGAGCCCGCCGCGGCCAGCCCACCGACGCCCGCCACCACGACGACCGCCAGCAGGAACGGCAGCAGCGTCACCCAGGTGCGGGCGGGCGGCACGACGGAGGCGTCCCGGGACGTGTTCATGTCTCCATCATGCCGATCCGCACCACGACGTCAGGCCGGGCGGCGGACCATCAGCACCGCGTCCGCCACCGCGATCTCCTCACCGGTGTGCGGGTGGAGCTGCGTGCGCGGACGCGACTCGCACACCTCGATCACGAAGCCGTCCGGCACCGCCGGCAGCAGCTCCTCGGCGGTGAACATGAACGACGTGTGCCCGTGCCGCAGGCCGGTCTTGAGGTCTTCCGGGTGGTGCCCGACCACGAGCAGCGTGCCACCGGGCGCGACCGCGGCAGCGAGTCGTCGTACGACGTCCGGCATCCGGCCGTCGGGCAGGTGGAAGAAGTGCGACGTGACCAGGTCCCACGTCTCACCGGCGGCGTCGAAGGTCCGTACGTCGACCCGGCGGGTCTCGATCCGCTCGGCCACCCCCGCCTCCGCGGCGTGCTCCGAGACCCGCGCGAGGGCGGCGTCGGCGAAGTCGACCGCCGTCACCTCCCAGCCCTGCTGGGCCAGCCAGATCGCGTCGCCGCCCTCCCCGCAGCCGATGTCGATCGCCCGCCCGGGCGTCAGCGACGGCGCCTCCGCCGCGAGCTGGACGTTCACCCGACCGCTCCACACCCGGTCACCCGAGTAGCGCTCCTCCCAGGCGGGCCGCTCGAAGAAGCCGTCGCGCCGGGCCTGCACCGCACGCATCGCGTCGGCGGAGGCGAGCTCGGCGTTGATCCACGCGCCCACGCGGGTGCCGTGGGCCGCCGAGGCGACGAGGATCATCGCGACATCGGTGGCGTTGCCGGCCGCGAAGATGCCGGGCACCGAGGTCGCTCCGGTGTTCGGCTCGACCTCGATCACCGAGCCGAACGCGGTCCCGTTCATCTCGAAGGGCTTCGGCTCGATGCCCATGGGCCCGAGGAAGTCGGCGCGGACGTGCGGCTTCGACGCCACCACGATCGCGTCGCGCTCGAGGACCGACCCGTCGGCGAGCCGCAGCCCGACCAGCGCATCGCCGTCCACCACGACCTCCTGCGGCGTGCCGTGCGCGAACCGGACACCGATCGCACCGAGCTTCTCCATCTCCTCGTCGGGCAGCTCGACGCCGTCGTGCACGACGACCACCACGTCGTCGGAGAGCTGGCGGAACAGGAGCGCCTGGTGGCCCGCCATCGGCGTGGTCGCAAGGACGGCGATGGCGCCGTCGCGCACCTCCCACCCGTGGCAGTAGGGGCAGTGCAGGACGTCCTTCCCCCATCGCTCCGCCAGCCCCGGCACGTCGGGCAGCTCGTCGACGACCCCACCGGTGACGAGCACCCGACGTGCCCGCACGCGCCGGCCGCCGTCGGTCGTGACCAGGAAGTCGTCGACCTCGCCGGACAGGCCGACGACGCGGTCGGCCAGCACCTCGACGCCGTACGACGCCACCTCGGCGCGGCCGACCTCGAGCAGCTCGAGCGGGTCGACGCCCTCACGGCCCAGGTAGTTGTGGGCGTGGCCGGCGGGGGCGTTGCGCGGCTCGCCGGCGTCGATGACCAGCACCGACCGCCTCGACCGGCCGAGAGCCATCGCCCCGCTCAGCCCGGCCACGCCGCCGCCGACCACCACCACGTCGTACATCTCGTTCGTCTCCATGACCCGAGCATGCGACGGGGTTCGCATGATTGACAAACATTCTTGCTGGAATGACAAACTGCGCTCCATGGACGACGAATCGGTGCTGCGTGGCGTCGGTCCGCGGCTGCGCCAGCTCCGCCTCGAACGGGAGGCGACGCTGACCGACCTCGCGGAGGAGACCGGCATCTCGGTGAGCACGCTGTCGCGGCTCGAGTCCGGGCAACGCAAGCCGACCCTCGAGCTGCTGCTACCCCTGGCACGCGCACACCGCGTCGCCCTCGACGAGCTCGTCGACGCCCCCGAGACCGGCGACCCGCGGATCCGCTCCAAGCCCGTCGTCCGGCACGGGCGCACCTTCATCTCGCTCACCCGCCGACCCGGTGGGCTGCAGTCCTTCAAGATGATCATGCCGGTCGACGACGACCCCGGCCCGTCGCTGAAGACCCACGAGGGCTACGAGTGGCTCTACGTGCTGAGCGGCAGGGTACGGCTCATCCTCGGCACCAAGGACCTGCTGCTCGGCCCCGGCGAGGTCGTCGAGTTCGACACCCGCACGCCCCACTGGGTCGGCAACCCTGGACCGGTCCCGGCCGAGGTCCTGGCGATCTTCGGCCCCCAGGGGGAGCGGATGCACGTCCGGTCCTGAAGGGTGACGCCGGTCTTGTGGCGGGGTGGCACGGTGGTGGCCATGACGATCCGCACCGGCACCAACGTGAAGTGGAAGTGGGGCTCGTCGTGGGCCGAGGGCAAGGTCACCGAGGTGCACCACGACGACGTCTCCCGCACGACCAAGGGCGAGAAGATCACCCGGCACGGCAGCGACGACGACCCGGCCTACGTCATCGAGCAGGAGGACGGCACCACCGTCCTCAAGCTGCAGAGCGAAGTGCAAAAGGCCTGATGAAGGCCTGAGGCCTCAGGCCGTACGGCGCCGCCGCACCAGCCGCAGGGCCAGCCAGGCCGCGCCGAGGACGACCGTCCCCGCCGCCCACCAGGCGGGCGAGGCGCCGCCGCCGGCCGGTGCCTCTGCGTCGGGCGAGTCGGTGGTCCCGTTCGCGCCAGGGTCGACGACGCCGGTCACCGGCCCGAGCCGCACGGAAGAGCCGGCCAGGTCGTCGCGCAGGCCGTCGGCGAGCGCCGGCGTGTGCGTGGCCCGCCAGTCCGCGAGGTTGCCGTCGATCTCGGCCTCCTCGCGCTCGACCTCGAGCCAGCTGATCGCGCCGATGGCCGGGCGGTCGTCGACCGCCGCGAGGACCTGCCGCCACCACGCCCGCTTGAGGCCGAGCTCCGGCGCGCCGTGGGGGTTGGCGGTGTCGTAGAGCGCGGACGTCTCGAGCAGCAGCGGACGGTCCGGACGGACCCAGCGGTCCGAGAACGACCGTCGCGCAGTGCGGGTGCCGTAGCCGAACCGCTCCCGCAGCCGCGCCTCCAGCTCGCCGGCCGCCGGGACCTCGTTGTCGCCGAAGTCCTGCCGCGCGCCGAAGTGGTAGAGCGAGAGCCCCACCCAGTCGACGGCGTCGTCACCGGGGAAGTACGGGCCGTAGGGGTCGTCGCGGTCGTCGACCACCCCGTTGTCGTCGGTGTCCAGCTGCGCGGCGGCGCGTCGCCCAGCAGGCTCGACGGCGCCGTAGGAACCCCCGAACGGGTAGCCCGCCCCGTAGGCGGGCGACCACACCATCTCGGCGTGGTCGGAGGCCGGCGAGTCGTGCACGGCGTCGGCGACCCGGCGGAAGGCCGCGACGTAGGCCTTCGGCTGCTGGCCCCAGACGACCCACGAGCCGTTCATCTCGGGTGCGAAGCGCACGAGGACGTGGGTGTCCAGCCTGTCGTCAAGCCGGGCCAGCTCGTCGGCCAGGACCTCTGCGTCATCGGCGGTGAGCTCGTCCAGCGCGACCTGCGGCTCCAGGCTGAGCACCGCGACGGCGCCCTGCGTCGCGGCCAGCTCGGCGAACTGCGCGAGGTAGTCACGGTCGTCGGCGGTCAGCGGGTAGTGGACCGACTGGCCGTAGAGCGACGGCGTCTCGCCGAGCCGGTCGGCGTAGTCGGCCGGGAGGTCGCGAGTCCAGTCGAGCACGGGACCGAACCACGGCCGGCCCGGCTCGGGTCGTACGCCGTCGGCGGCGCCGGCAGCGGTCGTCGTACCGACTGCGAGCAGGCCAGCCGCCACCGCGGCCAGGCAGCGACCGGTCAGCCGCCGGCCCGACGGCACAGCAGCCCCCAATGGTTGCGACCGTCGACCCGCTCGTAGCTCAGGTCGTCGACGGCCGCGACGGCGAGCGCGAGCCCGCGCCCCGACACGGCGTCCGTGTCGGGCATGGTCACCGACCCGAGGTCGAGCTCGTGCGGCACGCCGTTGTCGGCCAGCGTCGCCTCGATCCGGTCCGGCGCGAGGCGGAGGTCGACCGAGAGCCGACGGCCCCCCTCGTCCGCGTCGGCGGCGAAGGCGTGCTCGACGATGTTGCCGACGATCTCGACGAGAGCCATCTCGAAGCGGGTCCGGTCGGTGTCCGCCACCGTGGGGTCGCGGTCCAGGAAGGCGTCGAGGCGGTCCTGCACGTGGTCGATGACCGCCTCCTCGACGGCCACCTCGAAGAAGTCCCGCTCGACGCCGGTGTCAGCCATGGAAGGCGGACTCGACGTCGTCGCGAGGCCGCAGCACCTTGTCGAGGTTGGTCAGCTTGAAGACCGTCAGGACCGACTCCGTCGGCCGGGCGATGCGCAGGTCGCCGCCGGCCTGGCGGGCGGTCTTGAGGCCGGCCACCAGCGCGCCCAGCGCGGACGAGTCGAGGAACGTCGTCTCCGCCAGATCCACGACGATCCGCGTGGTGCCGGCCTCGACCAGGCCCGTCAGGCGCTCACGGAGCTCACGCGCGGCGACCATGTTGAGCCGACCGCGCGGCACGACGACGCCGATGTTGTCGGAGGTGGTGCGGACGTCGAACTCGATCATGCTGCTCCTTGGTCGGACGGACGGGCAACGGCGGGGGCCGGCGCGGGCTCCTCGGCGCTCTCCGGCTCGAAGCCGCGGTAGCGCACCGCCTTGATGATGACGGAGAAGATCACCAGGTCGAAGACGACCCAGACCATGTTGAAGACCGTGCCGAACGGGCTCGCGTGGCCGAGCGCGAGCCGGACGCCACCCACGACGAGCGCCAGGACCAGCAGGCCCATCGCGATCAGCTGGGGGCGGACCAGGTCCCAGCGGTAGCCGGTGTGCTCGCGCTTCTCCTTCGGGGTGACCGCGAAGTCGAGCGAGCGACCGAGGAAGACGTTGCCGAAGGCGGAGGTGAAGGACCGGATCCAGGTCGGGAACAGCGCCAGCGAGTACTGCTGCCCGCGCCACGTCGGTCTCCCGTTCGCCACGACGAAGAACAGCAGCTGGTTGACCACGAGGAACGGCACGAGCCGGACGAAGAAGTCGGTGCTGAGCGCCTGCACGGGCAGCACGCCGAAGACGAGGTAGACGATCGGTGCGGCGATGTAGACCAGGGCCGCGAAGCCCGACAGGTAGCTCCACATCGTCGCGAAGTACATGAGGCGCTGGGCGATCGAGAGCCCCTTCTGCACGAGCGGGTTCTCCCGGAACATCACCTGCATCGTGCCCTGCGCCCACCGCAGCCGCTGGGTGAGCATGGTCTGCAGGTCCTCGGGCGCGAGGCCGGTGGTGAGGATCTCGTCGTGGTAGGCCGAGCGCCAGCCCAGGCCGTGCATCCGCATGCAGGTGGCCATGTCCTCGGTGACCGAGATGGTCGCCATCGGCATCACCGCCTGGGCCTCGCCACCGCGGTCCACGTCGATCGAGCGGACCAGGGCCTCGACCGTCTCGACGGCGCCGAGCGGCGACCACTCGCGGTCCGCGAGCTGCCGGAGCGCGGTCTCGTCGATCGTCGCGAGGCTCATGTCGGGCGCCTCCCCGAGCTGCTCGAGGCCGGCGATGATCGCCAGGTCCTCGTGGAGCGCGCGGAGGTCGGCGTCGACCAGCGTGCGCCGGGTCGCGGCGACGCGCTTCTGGAAGCGGTAGGTCACGTCGAACAGCGGCTCGCCGCGGTCGAGGTCGCGGCGCGCGCGGGCGATGTCGTACGCGATCTCGTCCAGCGCGCGGCGTACGTCGACGTCGCCGGGGCCGAGGTCCTTGCGGGCCTGCTCGATGACCTCCTTCGCGGTCCGCAGCGCGCGGTGCACGCCGACCTCGACCTCGTCGGCGTAGCGGGCGATGCCGATCTGCATCAGCGCCTCGCGGCGGATGACGGCGTTGGACCCGCAGAAGAAGGCGGCGTTCCAGCCGTCCTTGCCCTCCTGGATGGGGCCGTAGAAGAGCGGGGCCTGGCTGCCGAGCGGGTCGTCGTCGGGGACGTTGACGAACCACTGCGGCGTCTGCACGAGGCCCATCCGCTCGTCGCGGAAGTAGCCGAGGGTGCGGTCCAGGATGTCGGGGCTCGGCACCATGTCGGCGTCGAGGATGAGCAGGAACTCCCCGTCGGTGGCCTCGAGGGCGTTGTTGAGGTTGCCCGCCTTGGCGTGCCGCGGCATGCCGGCCCACGCGGCCGACCGGGTGATCCACCCGATGCCCTCGGCCTCCGCCCGCGCCTTGAGCTCGGCGCGGTTGCCGTCATCGAGGATCCACGTCCTGTGCGGGTAGGTGATGGCCTGCGCGGCGCGCGCCGTGTCCAGGACGAGGTCGAGCGGCTCGTTGTAGGTCGCGATGAAGACGTCGACGGTCAGTCCCGGCTCGGGCTCCGGCGGCTCGCCGCGGCCCTTGAGCCGCCACATGGTCATCCCGAACAGCAGCGAGTCGATGAGGCTGTAGGTCTCGGCCAGGACGAGGGGGACGGCGATCCACCACGCGTCCCAGTTGACGGAGAAGAGCCATCGCCAGGCGACGTAGTTGACCCCGAGGATCGCCGTCACCAGCGCCACCACGCGGATGACGTAGCGGCGACGCTGGCTCACGCCGCGCCCTCCGGTCGGCGGTAGACCGCGACCGCGGTGACGTCGTCGAGGCTCACCAGCGCCGTCGCGAGGTCGCGGACGGCCTCGAGGACTCCGGCCGGGTCGGCGTGCCGGGCCACCAGGCTGCCCACCTCCCGCCACCACTCGCGCTGGTCCTCGAGCAGGTCGAACAGGCCGTCGCTGAAGATCAGCATCCGGTCGCCGGGAGCGAGGTGGGTGCGGTGCTCGGTCCAGGTGTCCTCCTCGAGGATCCCGATCGGGCGGTCGCTGCTGACGAGGCGCTCGACCGTGCCGTCGGTGCGAGCGACGACGCACAGCCCGGCGCCCGCGTCGACGTACCGCACGGTGCCGTCGGCCACGTCGATGGCGCACTGGAAGAGGGTGACGAAGGCACCGCCGCGGTCGAGGTCGCCCTGCAGCGTCCGTGCGACGCGGTACGTCGTCGAGCCGAGGTCAGCGCCGGACACGACGGCCGGGTGGGTGCTGCGGACGGCCGCCCGGACCCCCGCGCCGATCAGGGCTGCGCCGGTGCCCTTGCCCATGACGTCACCGAGGCCGATGTGGATGACGTCGTCGGTGAGGGCGAAGTCGAACAGGTCGCCGCCGACCGTGAGGGCAGGCAGGCACACACCCTCGACGTGCCAGCCGTCCGCCTCGAGGGCGGAGGCCGGGAGCATCGCCTTCTGGACCTGGCCGGCGCGCATCATCTCGCTCGAGGCGACGAGCTCCTGCTCGGCCCACGCGGCGAGGTCCTCCAGGGTCTGCCGCTGGTCGCTGTCGAGGGTGCGGGGCATGACGTCGAACAGGCAGAAGGTGCCGACGACGTTGCCCAGCTGGTCGTGCATCGGGACGCCGGCGTAGAAACGGACGCCGCCGTCGCGCACGACCGGCAGCTCGGCGAAGTCGGGGTCTACGCTCGCGTCCGGCACGATCGTCACCTCGTCGGCTGCCTGGGCCCGGTCGCAGAACGTCTCCTCGCGGGGGACCAGGGGCGCGTCGAAGCCCTGCTTGCTGGGGAACCAGGCGCAGGTGCCGTCGAGGATGGTGATCGACGCCATCGGCGTGCCGAAGACCGTGGTCGCGAGCCGGGTGATCCGGTCGAAGCGCTCGTCGCGGCGCTGCTCGACCGGTACGCCGAGCCCGAGCGCGTCGATCGCACGCTGGCGCCGGGTCTCCGTCGCAGCGGTGCGGCTGGTGTCCGTGAGCATCGACGTCCCTCCGAGTGGTGGTCGGGAATCCGGGGTCCCCGTACCCCCACCAATCTAACGTCGCATCAAGGAATTGGTCACAGACCTTCAGCGAATCGTCAAGCGGACCTACTGGCGGGCCGCCCTCTTCGCCTCGGCCTCCGCACGCCGCTCGACGAACCGGGTGGCCTCGGAGTCAAGGGCCGCGACGGCGCCGGCCAGCTCCTCGCGCGCCCTCTCCCCGTCCTCGTCGAGGTCCTCGAGGTCCCAGACGCCCCACTGCCGCAGCAGCGGCGTGACGATGTCGTCGTGGTGGATGCGGAGGTCGTAGATCCCGGCCTTGGCCATCTGGACGGCCTTGCGCGAGAAGCCGGGGATGACGCTGCCGGGCATCTGGAAGCCGACGACCTCCTCGGTGATCGCGCGCATCGTCTGGCTGGGTGTCAGCTGCAGCGCCGCCTGGACGATGTTGCGGTAGAAGAGCATGTGGAGGTTCTCGTCCTTGGCCACCCGGCTCAGCAGCTTCTCCGCGATCGGCTCCTCGGTGTAGCGGCCGGTGTTGCGGTGCGAGATGCGCGTGGCCAGCTCTTGGAAGGAGACGTAGGCGCACACGTTGAGCAGTGACTTGTCGAGGGCCTCGTAGCCGGTCTCCATCGTCTCCATCCGCGCCCGCTCGAGCTCGACGGGGTCCACGCCGCGGGTGACCAGGAGGTAGTCGCGGATGCAGTAGGCGTGCCGACCCTCCTCGGCGGTCCAACGGTTCACCCAGGTGCCCCAGGCGCTGTCGCGGCCGAAGGCCCGGTCGATCTCCCGGTGGTAGCTCGGCAGGTTGTCCTCGGTCAGCAGGTTGACCTCGAGGGCGGTCCGCGCGATCGGGGACAGCTGGGACTGGGCCACCTCCCACGGCTCGCCGCCGAGGTCGGCGAAGTCACGCCCGAGGCTCCACGGGACGTACTCGTGCGGCATCCACTCGTCCGCGGTCGCGAGGTGCCGGTTGAGGTTCTCCTCGACCACCGGCTCGAGCTCGGTGAGCAGCTGTTCGGTCTCGAGTGCGGTCATTGACCCTGCCTACACCCGCGCGGGCGCGGTGAACAGAGCGATCAGCGTCAGTTCCAGATCGCGGCGGCCCACTCGGGGTGGTCGATGAACGGGTTGCGGTTGCCCTGCCACTGCGCGTGGATCCGGTCGTTGCGTCGCATCTCGAAGGCGTCGACAGGGTCGGCGGCGTTCCAGGCGAGGAGGACGTCGAGGTCGCCGATCCGCGGGACGGCGCTGCCCGAGACCGTGCTGAGCTCGAGGTCGCTGAAGCCGTCGTCGCCCTCGTAGCGCACCGCCATGTAGAAGAGCATCCGAGCCACGTCGCCCTTGACCGCGTCGCGCGGCTCGAACGAGTCGGCGTCGGTCCAGCAGTCGGTGCAGCCCGACACGGCCGTGCCGCCGTTGTCGAAGTCCTTGTTGCCTCGGGTGCCGTTGACGGTGACGTCCTCGGCGCGCAGGTGGTGCAGGTCCGTGCCGGGGCCGGCGTTCGTGGTGAAGCCGCCGCGCGACTGGGCGAACACGTGCTCGCGGTTCCACTGCCCGGCGTTGCCGCCGCTGTTGCTCTTGGCGATCGAGCGGCCGGTGTAGAGCTCGATGACGTTGTTGCTGTTGCCCGGGTCCTGGTCGGTGTCCTTGAGCGCGGTCCACACGGCGTCGTACGACAGCTTCGTGTTGCCGTCGATGATGTCGTGCAGCGACGTGCGCAGGGCCGAGCCGGTCTTGCCGATCGCCGGTGCGTAGTAGGTGGAGTCCCACGGGCTCGTGCCGCCGGTCGGCGGTGGGGCGGTCGGGGTGGTGCCGCCGGCGAGGGCGAACGCGGAGGTGCTCGTCATGCCCGGGTGGGAGAAGTACGACGACAGAGCACCGGTGACGTCGATCTGCCTGCCCATCAGCGACGGGTTCGACCTCAGGCCCCACTGGGCACGGAACGCCGACGGGATCTGGACGTAGAGCATCGACGAGGTGCTGGTCTGCGACGCGGAGTCGGCGATGGCCAGCGCGTAGTCGCTGGGGAAGCCGGAGCGTACGACGGTGCTGGTGGCGGTCGGCTGTCCGACGACGTAGCCGCGGACGGTCTGCGACGAGCCGTCCTGCTGGCCGATGGCCTGGCTGACGGTCAGGGGGGCGGCCGCGCGAGCCGGGGCGGTTCCCGGCGGGGAGACCAGCACGGCCAGCGCGAGGCCGAGGGACAGGGCGACGGACAGGGCGAGGGAGGTGACAAGGGCAGGCGCGGGCTGGATCAACCGGACCTTCCCGAGATGAAGGGTCATGGCCGGTGAGCCTGCCCGAAGTCGGCCCCCGGCGGAAGAGGCGGAAGAGGGGGCGACGGCGGGCGGGGCGGACGGGCGGGCTGGACCAGTGCCGGGTCGACGGGCACGTCCCACCCGTCACTCCGGGCCCTCGCGCCACGCGGCTGCTGTGACCGGTGGTGACGGTGGGACTGCTCCCACGCTTGATCGGTACCTCCGTAACTCCCTTTACACCGCTTCGCACCCAGTTCTGTGAAAACGCCACGGAATGTCGCGGGAGTCTTTAAGTTGAGTCTGCTCCGGCCGACCGGGGCGTTTCATCGTCGACGTCGCTCAGACAACGTGAGGCACACATGACTCAGGACGCAGCCCAGCCCCGACAGGGCACGAGCTCGGTCGCTGGCTGGCCGATCGGCCGCAAGGTGGCCATGGCGCTCGCGATCCCGCTGCTGCTCGCCGCGATCCTCGGCGGCCTGCGCGTCTCCAGCGACCTCGGTGACTCCCGCCAGGCGGCGACGAGCGCCAAGCAGGTCACCATCATCCAGCCCGCGATCGACTACCTGACCTCCGCCGAGTCCGCGATGGTGGCCGCACAGACGGACAGCGCCGCCAGCCAGGGCGACCTGATCGACTCCATCGACGACATCGTCACCAACGGCGAGGCGCTGGCCCAGGCCAAGGACTCCGCCGACCTCAACGACCTCCAGGCCGAGCACGTCGACGCGCTGCTCGACCTCAGCCAGGCCATGCGCGGCACCGGCGCCGAGACCCTCGGCCCCGCCACCTGGGTGGCGCTGGTCCGCCAGCTCGAGTCGAGCGTCTCCCAGCTCATCACCAGCGTGAACGCCGCACAGGAGACGCCCGAGCCCCGGCTCGAGCAGCTCTCGCAGGTGATGAGCGGCCGCCTGTCCCTCGCGCTGCAGCAGGGCCTGCTCGCCACCACGCTCAAGCAGTCGACCTCGCAGGAGCTCTTCTCCGAGATCGGCGTCGAGGCGGCGGCCATCGACCGTCTCGCCGGTGCCGTCGCCGGCGCCGAGGACCAGACCGCCCTCCTGCGTCTGCAGAACACCAAGCACGCCGGCCAGGTCCGCGACAACTCGGCCACGAACCTCGACGGCCGCGACGCCTACACGCCGTACGACGAGATCACGCAGACCCTCACCAAGGGCGTGACCGCGTCCCTCGACGAGGCCGCGTCCGACGCGCAGCGCAACGCCATCCTCGGCGCCGCACTGACGCTCCTCGCCCTCGCCGTGGCCATCGCCATCGCGTTCTACATCGCCCGCAGCCTCCTCGGCCCGATCAACAAGGTGCGCGAGGGCGCCCTCGCGGTGGCTCGCCACCGCCTGCCCGACGCCGTCGCGCGGATCCGCGCCGGCCAGGAGCCGGAGCCGATCACCACGATCGACGTCGACACCAACGAGGAGATCGGCCAGGTCGCCCGCGCGGTCGACGACCTCCACCGCCAGGCCATCCACCTCGCCTCCGGCGAGGCCCAGCTCCGCCAGACGGTCAACGCGATGTTCGTGACCCTGTCGCGGCGCTCCACCTCGCTGGTCAACCAGCAGCTGGCCCAGATCGAGCGCCTCGAGCACGACGAGGAGGACCCCAAGCGCCTCGAGTCGCTGTTCCGCCTCGACCACCTCGCCTCGCGCATGCGTCGCACGGCCGACTCGCTGCTGATCCTCGCCGACGCCCCGAACCGCGCCGCCGGCCAGTTCAGCCTCACGGTCGGCGAGGCCCTCCAGGCCGCGACCTCCGCGGTGCAGGACTACCAGCGCGTGCAGATCCTCTCGCACCTCAACACCCGCGTGGGTGACGAGGCCGCGGCCGACGTCGTCCACCTGCTCACCGAGCTCGTCGACAACGCGCTCACCTACTCGCCTCCCGGTGAGCCGGTGCGACTGGCCGCCAAGCAGGGCGACGAGGGCGTCACGATCACCATCACCGACTCCGGCCTCGGCGTCCCGCCGGCCGAGCTCGAGACCCTCAACCGCGACCTCGCCCACGGTGCCGAGGCGACGCCCGACACCGCCCGTCGGATGGGCCTGTTCGTGGTCTCGCGCCTGGCCGAGCGTCACGACATCGACGCCTCGCTGGCCCGCAACCCGGGCGGCGGCATGACGGCGACGGTGGTCCTCCCGGCCTCGATTCTGCCCGACCTGCCGCAGGTCGCGGCGCCGGTCGCCGGTGCCGCCGCGCGCAGCGAGGAGGCCGTCTCGACGACCATCGTCGAGACCGTCGAGGTCGCGCCGCAGGAGTCGCGCCGTGAGGCCCGCAACCGTGCCCGCGTCGAGAAGGCCGAGGCCCGGAAGGCCGCGAAGGCTGCGAAGGTGGACGACGCTCCCGTGGAGCCCGCCGCCGTCGCCGCACCGGTCGAGGAGCCTGCCGCGGTGGACGCTGCTCCCGTGACGCCGGAGAAGCCGGTCGCCACGCAGGCGGTCGACGCCCCGCCGGCTGACACCGCGCGCCCGTCGCTCGACAGCCTGCTGCCGCGTCGCGAGCCCGGCGCCAACATGCCCCGCACGGGTGCCGACGCCTTCCTGCCGCCGGAGACCTCGACCGCCACCGGCCCGCTCTTCGGCAAGCGTGACGAGCCGAAGAACGCCGAGTCCGACGGCGGCTCGGAGGACGCTGCCGCGAGCCGCGTGCAGAAGGTCGCGTCCGTCGTCCCGATCACCGCCCTGGCCTCCCGCCAGCGTGCGCAGGCCGAGCAGGCCCGCGCCGAGGAGCAGGTGGCCGAGCCCGGCGCCGAGGACGCCGTCGAGGAGGCCGCGGACGAGACGTACGTCGACGACACACGGGTCGACGACACGGTGGTCGACGCCTCCGTGGCCGACGAGGTGGCCGACGAGGTGGCCGACGAGGTGGTCGTCGAGGAGCCCGTCGAGGAGCCCGTCGCGGAGACGGTCGTCGAGGCCGCACCGGTCGCCGAGCCCGTACGGGTCCACGACCCGCTGTCGGACCCGCTCCCCGCGGACGCCTTCGACGACGCAGACCCGCAGACCGAGGACCACGTCGACGAGCAGGTCGACGAGCAGGTCGACGAGCAGGTCGACGAGCCGGTCGCCGCGTCCGAGCCCGAGCCCGCCGCTCAGCTCGAGGAGCCCGTGCCCGCGGACGAGCCCGTCGCGCTCGCGGAGCACGACGACGTACGCGTCGACGCCGACGACCCGCTGGGCCTCGGCACGCACCGCCCGGAGGACGACCGGCCCGACCACCGGGTCGCCCAGGTCGCCCACGTCGAGGAGCCCGTCACCGAGACGGTCGTCGAGGAGCCGGTGGCCCCGCCTGTCGTCGAGGAGCCTGTCGTCGAGGAGCCTGTCGAGGAGCCGGCTGCCGAGCAGCTCGTCGAGCCGGTCGCCCTGGCGGACCACACGCTCACGGGCAGCGGCCTGAACGGGAGCGGTCTCAACGGTCACTCGTCCAACGGTCACGAGCCGGCCCGCGCCGGTGGCGACTCGCCGATCTTCAAGTCGATGCGCTCGGGCTTCCTCACCGGGAACGCCGAGGAGATCCACGAGACCGAGGTCGACCGGGGCTGGGAGATCGCGGCGCAGGCCGTGGTCGACACCCCGCCGCTGGCCGAGCCCGCGGTCGCGGCGTCGACGGTGACCGGACTGCCGCGTCGTGCCCCGGGCGAGCGTCTCGTCCCCGGTAGCGTGTCCGCGCCCACGGCGGGCCGCACGCGTGACCCCGAAGCCATCCGCCGCCGTCTCCAGGCCCACACCGCGGGTGTCTCCCGCGGTCGCAAGGCAGCCCAAAGTTCCACTCAGCACACGGAAGCAGGCCCCGCATGACGCACGAATCCGCCGCACAGATCAGCACCGGCGACGACCGCGACCTCGACTGGGTGATGTCGCGATTCGTCGACGACGTACCCGACGCAGCGCACGCCATCCTGGTCTCCGCCGACGGCCTCCTGATGGCCTCGAGCACCAGCATCCCTGGTGAGCGGGCCGAGCAGGTCGCCGCCGTCTCCTCCGGCCTGGCGAGCCTCGCCGTCGGAGCCGCCCGCCTCTTCGAGGGCGGCGCGGTGATGCAGACCATCGTCGAGATGGAGATGGGCTTCCTCATGCTCATGAGCGTCGGTGACGGCTCGAACCTCACCGTCCTCACGACCGAGGAGGCCGACATCGGCCAGGTCGGCTACGAGATGGCCCTCCTGGTGGACCGCGTGGGACGTACCGTCGAGGCCCAGGCCCGCGTCGGTACGGGCGGCTGAGCCGGACCAGTGACATGACGCCGCCGCACGAGCCTGAGGACGAGGTCTACCGACCCCGCCTCATCCGCTCCTACACCATCACCGCAGGTCGCACGGCCACCAAGGTCGAGCTGGCCATGGAGGCGACCCTTCGTCTCCAGCCGGGTGTCGAGGCGCCGGTGCTCAGCTATCCCGCCGCGCAGGTCCTCGAGGTCTGCGACCGCCGTTCCGTCGCCGAGGTGTCGGCACTGACCAAGATGCCGATCGGCGTCACCCGGGTGCTGCTGGGCGACCTGATCGAGCAGGGCCTGGTCCGCATCCAGGCCACCATCACCGACAACACGTCGACAGATGAGCGTCTCGAGCTCATCGAAAGGACCCTCCGTGGACTTCGAAACTACTAAGGCACAGCGCGCGGCTGCGTCGACGAAGATCGTCATCGCCGGCGGCTTCGGCGTCGGCAAGTCGACGCTGGTCGGCGCCGTCTCGGAGATCGACCCGCTGCGCACCGAGGCGCTCGTCACCAACGAGTCCGAGGGCGTCGACGATCTCGCCGCCGTCCCCACCAAGGCCACCACGACGGTCGCCATGGACTTCGGCCGCCTGACGCTGGCGGAGGACCTGGTCCTCTACCTCTTCGGCACGCCGGGCCAGCGCCGCTTCTGGTTCATGTGGGACGACCTGTGCCGCGGCGCCATCGGCGCCATCGTGCTGGTCGACGTGGCCCGCCTCGACGAGTCGTTCTCGCCGCTCGACTACTTCGAGTCCAAGGGCATCCCGTTCATCGTCGCGGTCAACGAGTTCGACGGCGTGCCGCGCTACCCCGCCGAGGAGATCGCCGCCGCGCTGGCCCTGCCGGCCGAGGTGCCGATCATCAGCCTCGACGCCCGCGACCGCGAGCAGGCCAAGGGTGCGCTCGTGAAGATCACCGAATACGCCCTGATGCGGCTGCGCGAGCAGCTCACCGTGAATGCGAACTGAGACAGCCATGCGATCCCACCGTCCCCGCACCGTCCGCGCTGCCGCTGCAGCGCTGTCCTCCGCCGGACTGATGCTCGCCCTCAGTGCCTGCGGTGGCGCCGCCAGCGGCCAGTCCGCCGCGAGCCTCTCGGAGGTCTCGCTGGTCTTCAAGGGCGCGCTCACCGTCTGCACCGACAGCCCTTACGCCCCGTTCGTCTACGAGGAGAAGGGCAAGCTGGTCGGCTTCGACATCGACCTGGCCAGGAAGGTCGCCGACAAGCTCAAGGTCGACCTCGACGTGGTCGACGTGCCGTTCGACGACATCACCTCCGGTACGTCGCTCAACACCGACGCCTGCGACGTCGCGGTCTCGGCGATGACCATCACCGGAGAGCGCGCCCGCGTGCTCGACTTCTCCAGCCCCTACTTCGACGCCAAGCAGGCGCTCATCACGCCGCGCGGCTCCGGGCTCGACGAGCTCGCCGAGCTCGGTGGCGCGCGCGTCGGCGTGCAGAAGGACACCACGGGCGAGACGTTCATGAGCGACTTCGCGCCGGCGACCGCCCAGGTGACGGCGTACGACGACGCCGCCGGCCTGCAGGCCGCGCTCGACTCGGGTGAGATCGACGCCGCGATGCTCGACAACACCGTCTCCGGCGAGTTCGTCTCCTCCAACCCCAAGCTCAAGCTGGCCCGGGAGTTCGACACCGGTGAGCAGTACGGCATGGCGGTCAAGAAGGACGGCAACGTCCCGCTGCTGCGCAAGATCAACAGCATCCTCGCCGGCCTCCGCGAGGACGGCACCTACGACAAGATCTACGACAAGTACTTCGGCTGACCCATCGGCCCCGCACGACCCGGCAGGCACCCCTGCCGGGTCGTGCTGCGTCCGGGGGCGGCTACGGCGCGATCGTCAGGAAGAGGAACGACGCCAGCAGGACCAGGTGCACACCGCCCTGGAGCGGCTTGGCCCGTCCCGGGACGACGGTGAGGATCGCGACGGCCGCGGTCAGCAGCAGCAGCACGGACTGGAGCTGGTTGAGGCCGAGCTCGAGCGGGCCGTCGAGCCAGATGCTCGCGATCGCGATGGCCGGGATGGTGAGGCCGATGGAGGCCATCGCCGAGCCGAGGGCGAGGTTGAGGCTCACCTGCACGCGGTTGCGCGCGGCGGCCCGGACGGCCGCGATCGTCTCGGGCGCGAGCACGAGGAGCGCGATCACCACGCCGACCACGGCCTGCGGGAAGCCGAGCGCGGCGACCCCGGACTCGATCGCGGGCGACTCGATCTTGGCCAGCCCGACGACGGCCACCAGCGAGACGACGAGCAGGCCGAGGCTGGCCAGCGCGGCGCGGCCGGTCGGCGGGTCGGCGTGGCCGTCCTCGTCGAGGTCGACCGGCTCGTGCTCGTAGGAGTCGCCCGTCCCGCCCACCAGCGGGGAGTGCTGCGCACCGGTGACCGGGAGGAAGAAGTCGCGGTGCCGGATGGTCTGCGTGAAGACGAACATGCCGTAGAGCGCGAGGGACGCGATGGCGGCGAACGCCAGCTGGGCGCCGGTGAACTCCGGACCCGGCTCGGAGGTCGTGACGGACGGGATCACCAGGCACAGCACCGCGAGCGAGATGACGGTCGCCAGCGCGGCCCCGGTGCCCTCGGGGTTGAAGACCGCGAGGTGGTGCTTGAGCGCGCCGACCAGCAACGAGATGCCGACGATGCCGTTGACGGTGATCATCACCGCGGCGAAGACGGTGTCGCGGGCCAGCCCGGAGGCGTCCTTGTCCGCGGTCACCATCAGCGTGACGATCAGGCCGACCTCGATGATCGTGACGGCGACCGCGAGCACCAGGGAGCCGTACGGCTCACCGACCCGGTGCGCGACCACCTCGGCGTGGTGCACCGCGGCGAGGACCGCGGCGACGAGCAGCACGGCCAGCGCGCCCAGCACGAGCGCGCCCTCGGGGTGGGCGAACCACGCGGGCACGAGCGCCACGACGGCCAGCAGGGGGGCGACGGTCGTCCACGATGGCCTGTTCACACGGCCAACCCTATTGACCCTCCCTGAGACTGCCTCTCAGTTCTCGGGCGTGGTCAGCTTCTCCAGCCGCGCCCGCAGGAGTGGGACACGGTGGCTGTTGCCCTCGAGAGTGACGTACTGCTCGCCGAAGATCGCGAGGAGCGCGTCGTCGAGGCGTCGTACGGCGCCCGCGGGGTAGCGGTAGCCCATGCGGCGGATCACCGCGTCGGCGTCGACCGAGGTGAGCAGGCCGGCGAGGTCGTCGATCGTGTCGATGCCGAGCTCGGTGAGCAGGCCCGCGATCCAGTCGTAGTGGTCGGTGTGCGACCACCCGGCGTCGCTGTAGTGGCCGGCGAGGAACGTCGCGAGGTCCTGCCCGGCGATGTGGCCGTCCTCCGCGTCCGTCGCGCTGCCGGGCGCAGCCGCCTGGATCCGCTCGCGGATCGTGGCGAACTCGCGGTCGGCGAGCTCGATCAGGCCCGCGGCCAGGGTGAAGCGACGGTC
Source organism: Nocardioides potassii (assembly GCF_021648885.1). GTDB lineage: Bacteria > Actinomycetota > Actinomycetes > Propionibacteriales > Nocardioidaceae > Nocardioides > Nocardioides potassii. The sequence continues at coordinate 252,064 of NZ_JAKJHZ010000003.1, forward strand.
GAGGTCCGCGGCCGCGTCCTCGGGCACGTTGCCCTTGTAGCGGATGTCGTGCTCGAACTCCGCCCACGCGTGCTGGAGGACGGTCCGCACCTGCACGCTCGCGCGGTGCCCCTCGAGCGTCGGCAGCCCTGCCCCGGGCCGGGTCTCGACGAGGAGGTGCCGGCTGGCATAGCCGAACCGGCCCGACCGCGCGGTCTCCTCGCCCAGGTCGCGGTCGTCGAGCAGCGTGAGCTCGTCGTCGAGGACCTCCGCCACCGCGGCGACGTCGCTGTGCACGTAGGTGATGACGCGGACGCCGACCTGGTCGGTGATCTGCGTGAGCGGGTCGGGGTAGAGCGGGCGCCCGTCCTCGGTGCGGTTCGCCTTGGCGGCGAAGGAGGCGACGCTCTTCGTCCGGCCGGTGACGCTGAGGTAGTCGATCCCCGCGTCGTCGAGCAGCACCTGGATGAGCGCGACGTAGGCCTGGGTCGCGGCGACCAGCTGGGGCTGCAGCGCGGCGTAGGCGCGTACGGCCTCGCGCACCGGCTCGGTGTCGGCCCGCTCCCCAGCACTGCCCTCGCTCATGGCCGCAGCCTGCCAGAGCCGACCGACCGCCACGACCCCGAACCGCACCTGACGGGGGAGCGGGCCGGGCGTCGCTATCGTCGGAGGACCATGAGCACCATGAGCACTCGGACCCGCACGACGCGCACCCGTTCGCGAGCCGCCGCCTCCGCGGCGCTGGCCGCCGCCCTCTGCCTCGGCCTCGCCGCCTGCAGCGGCGACGACGCCGGCGACGGGGGTGACACCGCGACCGACCCGGACGCGACGAGCGGCACGCCGACGCCGACCGAGGACTCCTCGACCCCCAGCGAGACGACGCCCGAACCCGATCCGGGTACCGCCGAGACGGTGCAGGTGATCGGCTCCGCCGGGGTCACCGAGGCGACGATGGTGCACGCGACCGAGGTCGGTGGTTCGGCCTCGACCCTGGCCTTCGCCCTCGACACCGACCAGGCGGTCTCGGACTTCACCGGGCAGTTCGACCCGTCGTTCGCAGGCGCGCTCGGCGCGGCCATCGGGGCCGAGTCCGCGCTCGCGCCCGCCTCGACGCCGTACGGCGCCACGGTGGCGGTGGGCTGCGACGCACCGAGGTCGGTGGCGATCGACGCCGGCGAGGCCGGCTTCGAGGTCGTGCCCAAGCTGCCCAAGGCCACCGTGCAGTGCTTGGCGCCGATGACCTACGTCGTCGTCTTCACCGTCCCAGACGCCTGAGGACCGGGTCGGCGCCGTCCACCGTCAGGGCGCGGGCGACGGCGTCGTCGGCGTGACGGTCGGCGTCGGGGTGGGCGTGGGCACCGGGGTCAGGTTGATGACGGGCGGGAGCTCACCGGCGTACATCAGGCCGAAGGCGTTGGCGACCTTGCGCTCGCCGCCGTCGGACGGCTCGTTGACGATGCCCATCGCGCCGCTGCCGGTGCGGGTGTACATCGCCGACGACCCGCCGCCGTCGAGGTTGATGGCGTTCTCGACGCCGAGCGCGGTCATGAAGTCGGCGAGCTCGACCATCGTGTAGCCGCGGCTGGTGGTGGAGCGGCCGTCGACGACGAGGATGTAGAGCTTGCGACCGTCGGCGTCGATCCCGACAGCAGTGCGCGGGTGGGCGATCGTGTTGTTGATGACGGTGCGCACGCCGTTGACCAGGAGGGGCCGGTCGCCGCTGATCGCGGCGGTCGGGCGCCCGCCCTCGATCCTCTTGGCGAGGGTGACCTTCTGGCCCTTCCTCAGCGACTTCAGCTGGGCCGCGGCCGACCCGGCGCCGATGATCACGCGGTCCTTGGAGCGGATCTTGAGGCCGTTGGAGAGCGTCGGCTTGTTGGAGACGACGCGGTTCTTGCGGAGGACCACCTCACGGGCGCGCTTCTTGCCGTCGGTGACCAGGTAGCCCTTGGTGCGGTTGAACTCGTGGGTGAAGATGCCGATGCGGCCCTTGGGCACGATCGGGTGGTTGAAGCCGTTGACGATCAGGCCGGGCCGCTGGCGCAGGCGGTACTGGACGCTGATCGGGTTGATGTGCGGGCCCGAGCCGTCGAACCACAGCGTGGAGTTCACGCCGGGGATCCAGCCGTCGCGCGACCCGGTGAGGATGCCCTCCGCCGGGTCGACGGTGACGCCGAGCGGGCCGTCCGTGCGGCCGATGTCGAAGAAGTCGCCATTGACCGCGGTCAGGGCGTTGTTCCACCGGCCGAGCTGGCTGACCGTGCGACGGGTGGTGACGAAGCTGCCCGTGAGCGGGCCGAAGCTGAGGTTGGGCGCGTCGAGGTTCACCGTCACCAGGTTGATCTTCACCTGGCCGACCGGCTGGCGGCCGTCGATCTGGTCCCACTCGCGCAGCGTCACGCCGGGCGCGATCTCGTACGCCGTCTCGTTGGCGACGACCGCGGCCTTCCCGCGCCTGTTGACCGGCGGGCCGACCACGATCCCGGGCTTGCCGTCGGACGTCTGGTTGCGCCCGCGGTAGCCGCTCGTGCCACCCGCGGCGGGGAATCCCTCCCGGGCCGAGACGCCGTCGCGGTCGGCAGCGACCGAGGGGCCGACGCCCGACCCGATCGCGAGGCCCGCGACGAGCACACCGGCCGTCGCGAAGGTCAGGGCAGGGCGGCGGGGAAGGAGAGACACGCGCTCCAGAGTAAAGGACGAGGTGGGACTGGTGGGAAAATTGGGAACAGCGCCTCCGCTGCCCCCGCGGTGGACCGCCACCCCACCGTAGGCTGCCGCCGTGCCCGCCGAGCCCTGGAACACCTTCCACGCCGGCGACAACCTCGACGTCCTGCCTCGGCTCGCGCCCGGCTCGGTCGACCTCGTCTACACCGATCCGCCCTACAACACCGGCAACGACTTCGTCTACGCCGATCGCTTCCGCGACCACGCCGCGTGGACGGCGATGATGCGACCACGGCTGGTCGCCATGCGCGAGGTGCTCGCGCCGCACGGCGCCGTCTTCGTCAGCATCGACGACAACGAGGTCGCCCACCTGCGCCTGCTCATGGACGAGGTCTTCGGCGAGACCAACTTCCTCGCGCAGATCGTGGTCAACCTCAACCCCAAGGGTCGCCAGCTCGGTCGTGGGTTCGCGACGAGCCACGAGTACGTCCTCGCGTACGCCCGGCACCTTCCCTCCTGCGTGGTCGAGGGCAGCTCGACCGAGGCCGTCGACGAGGCGGACTTCCCGCTGACCTCGGCGGACGGTCGGCGCTTCCGCTACCTGCCGCTGCGCAACACCAACAAGAAGTTCAACCCGGTGACCGCGCCGACCCTCCACTTCGAGCTGTACGGCGACCCGGTGACGGGCCGCGTCGCCACGACGCCGTTCGACGGCGGCCGCCCGCTCACGCCGGTCTTCGGCGACGGCAGGCCGGCGGTGTGGCGCTGGTCGCGACCGCTGGTCGACGAGCGGCCCGACGACCTGGAGTGCCGGGTGATCCGCGGCCGGAGCGGTGAACGGGTCGACATCTTCCAGCGCGACTGGCTCGAGCGTGAGGGCGGCCGCCGCAAGAAGCTGCGGACCATCTGGCTCGCCGAGGAGATCGGCTCGACGGACACCGCCGTGGCCGAGCTCAAGGCGCTCGTCGGCCACGTCTTCGAGTCGCCCAAGCCCACCGGCCTCGTCCGACGGATCCTCTCGACCGTCCCCGACGACGCCGTCGTGCTCGACCCGTTCGCCGGCAGTGGCACGACCGGGCACGCCGTCGCCCTCGCCAATGCCGCCGACGGCGGCACCCGCCGCTGCATCAGCATCAACTCCGCCGAGCCGACCCGTGAGGGGTCCAACGCCCACCTCGCCGGCCTCGCCACCGTCGCTGACATCACCCGCGCCCGCCTCGCCGCCGTCGCCGAGCAGCTCGGCGGGGGGCTCGAGGTGGTGCTGGAGTCACCGGACATCCGGTGACCACCATGGTTGGTAGCCCAGATCTCGGCCACGAACCGTAGGACTCACCGGATATCCGGTGACTCCAGATCCGGAACGCCCCTCAGGAGACGCCGGCGGCCTTCTCGAGGGCCCTCAGCTCGTCGTCGAGGTACTGGAGCAGCACCTGGAGGTGGGGGACGGTGCGGCGGCAGCCGGTGAGGCCGAAGCACATCTTGCCGTCGTAGGACGTGCAGGTGATGTTGAGCGCCATGCCGTTGATCGGGATCGACAGGGGATAGGTGCCGGTCAGCTTCGCGCCGTTCCAGTAGTGCGTGGTGCGCGGGCCGGGGACGTTGCTGACGATGAGGTTGTACGGCGGCCGCACGACGCCCGACATCCGCAGGGCCGGACCGAGGATGGCCGGCGCCTGGCCGAGCGCGCTCATCGCGACGATCTGGGCGGGGGTCATCGACGAGAGGACCTCCTTGCCGTCCTTCATCGATCGGTGGATCGCGGCGAGCCGCTGCGCCGGGTCGGGCAGGTGCGTGCCGAGCTGCACCATCACCGAGCCGACCGCGTTGCCGCCGTCGGCGGAGGCGAGGCCGGACTGCTTGGCGTTGAGGCCGACCGGGACCATCGAGACGAGCGTGGTGTCGGGCAGCGCGTCGAGGTCGGCGAGGTAGGTGCGCATGGCGCCGCTGACCATGGCGAGCACGACGTCGTTGATCGTCGTCCCGGTCGCCCGGCCGACCCCGCGCAGCCGCTCGATCGGCCAGTCCTGCGCGGCGAAGCGCCGCGAGCCGGTGATGTTCTGGTTGAGGATCGTGCGCGGTGCGTAGAGCGAGAGCGCCGACGTCTCGTTGCGCACCGACTTGTTGAGGGTGCGGATCAGGGCTCCGGGCATCCCCGCGGCCTCGGTCGCGAGCGCGAGCGCCGTACGCACCGTGGTGGCGGAGACGTCGGCCAACGAGGCACCGCCGTCGCTCGGCGCCCGCTCCCGCGGCGCGCGCGGGCGCATCGCCCACGGGGCAGGCATGTTGCGCTCGTCGGGGTCGGTCGAGAGCACGCTGGCGAGCAGCCGCATCGCCGAGACGCCGTCGACCAGCGCGTGGTGGGTCTTGGTGTACATCGCCACGCGGCCGTCGCGGAGGCCCTCGATGACCGTCGCCTCCCACAGCGGCCGCTCCCAGGCCAGGCGCGTGCTGTGCAGGCGGGAGCAGAGCTCGAGGAGCTCGCGGATCCGGCCCGGCTTGGGCAGCGCGCTGTGGCGGACGTGGTGCTCGATGTCGAACTGCTCGTCGGGCTGCCACACCAGCTGGCCCGCTGTCTTCGCGGAGCGGTGCGGGTGCTTGAGGAAGAGCGGCGCGATCTCGTCGACGTCGCGCATCTGCTCGTACATCTCGCGCACGTAGCTGCGCCCCGCGCCCTCGGGCTTCTCGAACAGCTGCAGCCCGCCGACGTGCATCGGCATGTTGCGGTTCTCGGCGAGCAGGAACCCGGTGGCGGTCGGGTCGATCGGGTTGACCACGAAGCTCTCCTCTTCACCTGTCGTGCACCTGTCGCGAGGCGTCCGCGCATCTTCTCCCCCTGGTGACGACCGCCACAAGGGAGGGAGTCGGACGTCTCAGCCGCAGGCGGACCAGGCGAGTCAGGTGGTTCAGGCCGTCAGCGAGTGGTCGAGCTCGGCGACCAGCGCGTCGACGACGGCGACCAGGTCGCCCCCGGACTCGTGGGCCACCGCCCGCTGCCGCTGGTAGGACGCCCCGCGGGTCGGGATGTCGGCGACGGTGCGCAGCTCGGCCTCGCAGCCCAGCCGCCGCGCGACCGGCGTCAGCCGCTCGAGCAGGTCGGCGAGGTCGTCGGTGACGAGCCGCTCACGGTTGTGGTCGTCGAGGATCACGATCGCCTCGAGTCCGTAGCGCGCGGCGCGCCACTTGTTCTCCTGCACCTGCCACGGCGGCATCGTCGGCAGCGCCTCGCCGTCGGCGAGCCGGGTGTCGAGGTCGACGACGAGGCAGTGCACGAGCGCGGTGAGCGCGGCGATCTCGCCGAGGTCGGACATGCCGTCGCAGACCCGGTGCTCGAGCGTGCCGAGGTGCGGCGCCGGTCGCAGGTCCCAGCGCACGTCGGCCATCGAGTCGATGATCCCCGTGGTCGTCTGGTCGTCGATGCACTTCTCGAACTCGCCCCACGTGTCGAACGTGAACGGCAGCCCCGCCGTCGGCAGCTGCTGGAACATCAGCGCCCGGTTGGAGGCGTAGCCGGTGTCCTGGCCGGCCCAGATCGGCGAGCTGGCCGAGAGGGCGAGGAGATGGGGGTACGTCGTCAGCATCGACGCCAGGACCGGCATCACCCGGTCACGCTCGGGCATGCCGACGTGCACGTGGACGCCCCAGATCAGCATCTGGCGGCCCCACCACTGCGTGCGGTTGATGAGCTCGGCGTAGCGGTGGCCGTCGGTCAGCTGCTGGTGGGACCAGTCGGCGAAGGGGTGCGAGCCGGCGCCGAGCAGGTCGACGCCGAGCTCGCGCGCGGCCGGCGCGACGACCGCGAGGGTGTCGCGCAGGTCGGTGACCGCCTCGCCGACGGTGTGGCAGATCCCGGTGACGATCTCGACGGTGTTGCGCAGCAGCTCCTTGTGCAGCCGGGCCGGCTCGTCGAGCCGCCCACCGGCCAGCTCGTACAGCTCCGAGCCGCTGCTGACGAGGTCGCGGCTGACCCGGTCGACGAGCATCAGCTCCCACTCCACGCCGAGCGTCGGCTCGGGCGAGGCGTGGAAGTCGATGCGCATGGCCCAACTCTAGGGAGGACCGGACAGGGGTGGATCACCCCTCTGATGGGCGGACCGCACTCGGTGCGACCATGCTGCCGTGACCCCGCACGACGCCCTGACCCCGGACGACGAGCAGGCCGCCGAGCGTGCTCGCGAGGTCGCGCTGACCATCGACCTGTGCCTGCGGATCGGCGAGATGCTGCTGTCCTCGGGCGCCGGAGCGGCGGACGTGACCGCGACGATGCGGTCGGTCGCGGACCACATGGGGCTGCGCGCCGCCGAGATCGACGTGACCTTCACCGCGCTGTCGATGAGCTACCAGCGCAGCACCGACGACGTGCCGGTGCTGATGGTCCGCCACGTCCAGCAGCGCGACATCGACTACGAGGACCTCACCGCCGTCGACCACCTGGTCCGCGACCTGCTGACCGACCGGACCGACCTCTACCTCGCGAGGTCGCGGATGGCGACGATCGTGTCGCTCGGCCACGCGTTCCCGCGCTGGGCGGTGACGATCGCGTGGGCGGTGATGGCCGGCGCGGTCGGCGTCTTCCTCGGCGGTGGTGTCGTCGTCTCCGTCGTCGCGGCCCTGTCGGCCGCGCTGATCGACCGGGTGCAGCTGGTGATGGCGCGGCGACGCCTGCCGTTCTTCTACCTCCAGGTCGCCGGCGGGACGATCGCGACGCTGCTCGCCGCCGGTGTCGCGGCGTCGCCCGTCGAGGTCGACCCCTCGCTCGCGGTCACCGCCAACATCATCCTGCTGCTCGCCGGCATCGGCTTGATGGGCGCCGTGCAGGACGCGCTCACCGGCTTCTACCTGACCGCGAGCGCCCGCCTCATCGAGGCGATGATGGCCACCGCCGGGATCATCGCGGGTGTCGCTCTCGGCATCTCGATCGCCGACGGTCTCGGCTTCCCGCTCGAGCAGCTCGTCCCCGGCAAGCTCGGCAGCATCTCGGAGGTTCCGACGATCCTCGGCGGCGCGGCGGTGTCGGCGGCCGCGTTCAGCGTGGCGTCGTACGCACCCCGGCGGGCCGTGCTGCCCGTCGGCCTCATCACCGCGGTCGCGGCGGCGATCTCGCAGGGCGTGGAGTACGCCGGCTTCGGCCGGGCGGCTGCGGCGGGTGCGGCGGCGTTCTTCATTGGCCTGGTCGCCTACGCTGTCGCCGGCCGGGTGCGGGTGCCGCCGCTCGTCGTGGCGGTCCCGGCGATCGTGCCGTTCCTGCCGGGCCTCTCGATCTACCGCGGCCTGACGTTCCTCGCCGACGGCGGCTTCTTCGTATCGCAAGGGATCCTCGCGCTGATGACCGCCATCTCGGTGGCGATCGCCCTGGCGTCCGGCGTGATCCTGGGGGAGTACGTCGCCCAGCCGCTGAAGCGCGAGGCGCGCAAGCTGGAGAACCGGCTGGCCGGACCGCGGCTCGTCGGGCCGTTCCGCGCGATGACGCGCGCCGAGCGGCGGGCCCTCAGGAAGTCGGACGAGCGAGCTCGCTGAGCCACCGCTGCGCCGTGCCGTCGTACGGCGCCCGCCCGGCGCGGACGTCGGCGAGGACCGCGTCGCAGCTGGCTTGCGCCTGCTCGACCACGTCGGCGGGATAGCCCAGGGCGACCTGGTGCTCGGCGAACTCGTCCTCGTCGTCGACGAAGACCTCGCCCGCGACGCGCCCCGCCTCCTCGGCCGCGTGGTAGACCACCTCCGGCAGCGGGTCGGACATCCGGATCACGTCGAGGTCGAGGTCGACCGCGCGCATGACCGCGCCGTCCCAGCGGCCGGGCGTGGCGATGTCGACGTAGGTGTCGCACCAGATGCCGGGTGCGTGGAAGGTCGCGGCGTACCACCCACTGGTCGGGACCAGCGTCACGCAGTCGGCCTTCGACTCGAGCCGGAGACCCGGTCGGGTGTTGACCGTGCCTGCGGGGAAGCCGAGCCACTCACCGTGCTCGTCCTCGCCGAGGAAGACCCCGTCGAACTCCCAGTGCGGCCGGTCGCCCCACTTGGTCATCTCGACGCGGATCTGGGTCCCGGGCTCCATGCGCCCTTCCTACCAGCCCGTCGGGTCGTCAGGTCCGGGGGAGCGTGACGATGAGGGTGGTGTCGCCGGGACGAGTCTCGAGGGCGACCGATCCGCCGTGGGCCGCGACGATCGCCTCCACGAGCGACAGGCCGAGCCCGGCTCCGCCGGCGCGCGTGCGGGCGGCGTCGCCGCGGACGAACCGCTCGAAGGCGCGCGAGGCCAGCTCGGCGGGGAAGCCCGGGCCGTCGTCGTGGACGGTGAAGCCGTCCTCGGTGCCAGTCACCGTGACGGTGCTTCCGGCGGGCGTGTACTTCCGCGCGTTGGTCAGCAGGTTGGTGACGACCTGGTGGAGGCGGGCCTCGTCGCCGGTGACGGTCACCGGCGCGTCGGGGAGCGCGAGGCGCCACGAGCGCTCCCGGTCGAGGACGCGCGCGTCGTCGACCGCCTCGAGCAGCAGCCGGGACAGGTCCACCGGCTCGCGGAGCAGCGGACGCCCGGAGTCGAGGCGGGCCAGCAGGAGCAGGTCCTCGACGAGCGCGGTCATCCGCGCCGACTCGGTCTCGACCTTGTCGAGCGCGGTGCCCACGGTCTCCGGACGCCGGCGGGCGAGCTCGGTGTAGCCGGCGATGGTCGCCAGGGGCGTGCGCAGCTCGTGGGAGGCGTCGGCGACGAACTGCCTCACCTGCTGCTCGCTGCGGTGGCGCTGGGCCAGGGACGCCTCGACGTGGTCGAGCATCGTGTTGAGCGCGGCGCCGACCTGCCCGACCTCGGTGCGCTCGTCCGCGAGGCGGTCCGGGACCCGCTCGGTCAGGTCGATCTCGCCCGACGCGAGGGGCAGCTCGGCGACGTGGTGGGCGGTCGCGGCGACCTCACGCAGCGGCGCCACCTGGCGTCGTACGACCCAGGTGCCCACGCCGGCCGCGGCGAGGACGCCGAGCAGGGTGGCGAGCAGCTCGAGGCGCACCAGGTCCTCGAGGGTCTGGTCGAGCTCGGCCGTCGGGAGCGCGGCGAGGTCGTAGCCCCCGCGCAGGCTGGGCCTGGACAGCACGCGGTAGGTGCCGAGGTCGGAGAGGGTCACGGTGCGGGGGTCCGACTCGCCGGCCACGTCGATCAGCGGGCGCACCTCGGTCGCGTCGAGGTTCTTCGTGCCGACGTTGCCCGCGTCGCCCGTGACCACGCCGGCGTAGCCCGTGCCGTCCGCGGCGACGTGCCCGAGGACCGCACCGTAGTTCTGCCCGAGGAACTCGCGGTCGTCCCCGTCGCCGTCGATGTGGACGGGTGGCAGGCGACCGCCGGGCCCACCGAAGCTGCGGCCGATGCTGGCCCGGAGCTCGTCGTCGAGCTGCTGCGTGAGCTGCGCGCGGATCGCGAGCGTCGCGGCGGTCCCGATGAGCAGACCGGCGAGCGCGACCAGCAGCACCGACACCGCGACCAGGCGGGCGGTCAGGGTCCGCGGCAGCCCCGCGCGGATCATCAGGACGCCGGCTTCAGGACGTAGCCCGCGCCGCGCATCGTGTGGATCATCGGCTCGCGGCCGGCGTCGATCTTCTTGCGCAGGTAGGAGATGTAGAGCTCGACCACGTTGGCCTGACCGCCGAAGTCGTACTGCCAGACGCGGTCCAGGATCTGCGCCTTGCTCAGCACCCGTCGCGGGTTGCGCATCAGGAAGCGCAGCAGCTCGAACTCCGTCGCCGTCAGCGAGATCTCCGTGCCGGCGCGGTGCACCTCGTGGCTGTCCTCGTCGAGGGTCAGGTCGCCCACGACCAGCACGTTGCCGGCCTCGGCCTGGGCGGCGCTGCCACCGCGGCGGATCAGCCCGCGCAGCCGGGCGACGACCTCCTCGAGCGAGAACGGCTTGGTGACGTAGTCGTCGCCGCCGGCGGTGAGCCCGGCGATCCGGTCCTCGACGGCGTCCTTGGCGGTGAGGAAGAGGACGGGTACGTCGCTGCCGTCGGCGCGCATCCGGCGCAGCACCTCGAGGCCGTCGAAGTCGGGCAGCATGATGTCGAGCACCACGGCGTCCGGCCGGAAGTCGCGGGCCGTGCTGACGGCGTCGGTGCCGGTGTGGGCCATGGCGAGGTCCCAGCCCTCGTAGCGCAGCGCCATCGACAGCAGCTCGGCGATGTTGACCTCGTCGTCGACGACGAGCACGCGCACGGGTGAACCGTCGGGACGGGTGAGGACCATGCCTGCATCCTGCCGCCGATTGCTGTGGACTTCCTGTGCGACACCTGTTCGCCGGCTACTCGATCGACAGCGACGAGTTGAGGCGCGCGGCCTGCCTGGTCAGGTGGGTCCGCTCGGCCGTGCTCGTGGCGAGCGCCGCAGCCTCGGCGTAGAGGCGCGCGGCGGTGGGGAGGTCGCCGTCCTTATCGTGGAGGTACGCCGCGACGGCACGGTGGCGCGGCAGGCCGGGATCGACCTCGGCGAGGGCCGCGAGCCCGGCGCGGGCACCGTCGGCCTCGCCCACTGCGACCGCCCGGTTGAGCCGCACGACCGGGCTGCCGGTGAGCGCCAGCAGCTCGTCGTACCACTGCACGACCTGGACCCAGTCGGTCTCGTCCGCGCTCCGCGCGTCGGCGTGCAGCGCCGCGATCGCGGCCTGGAGCTGGTACTCCCCCCGCTGGTTGCGGGCCAGCGCGGCCTGCAGGATCTCGACGCCCTCCGCGACGAGCGCCAGGTCCCACCCGGTCCGGTCCTGCTCGGCGAGCGGCACGAGCGTCCCGTCCGTGCGCAGCCGCGCGGGTCGGCGCGCGTGGTGGAGCAGCATCAGGGCGAGCAGTCCGTCGGTCTCCGGATCGGCTGCGAGCGAGCGCAGCTCGCGGGTCAGCCGGATCGCCTCGGCGGCGAGGTCGACGTCGCCGGAGTAGCCCTCGTTGAAGACGAGGTAGAGCACCCGCCGGACGGTCGCGAGGTCGCCGGGCTCGTCGAACGACCCGCCCGAGACCGTGCGCTTCGCGCGGCTGATCCGCTGGGCCATGGTCGCCTCGGGCACGAGGTAGGCCTCGGCGACCTGACGCGTCGTGAGGCCGCCCACCGCCCGCAGCGTGAGCGCGACCGCGGAGGCCGGCGTGAGGGCGGGGTGCGCGCAGAGGAAGAACACCCGCAACGTGTCGTCGGCCGACTCGGTCGGGCCGGGTCCCGGCTCCGCGTCGACCGCCTCCTCGCGCCGCTGCCGCGCCGCCCGGGACCGTACGCCGTCGAGGTGGCGACGCCAAGCGACGGTGACCAGCCAGCCCTTCGGGTCGCGCGGCGGGTCGGCCGGCCACGAGCGGACCGCCTCGACGAGCGCGTCCTGCACGGCGTCCTCGGCCGTCGCGAAGTCGGCTCCACGGCGGACGAGGACACCGATGACAGCCGGCACCAGCGGACGCAGGACCGCCTCGTCGAACGGGTCCGGCACGCCGGGGTCAGTCCCCGGTCGCGGTGGGTGCGCCGTAGAACGGACGCACCTCGAGCCACTCGTGGATCGGCCTGCCACCGGCCCCCGGCGCGAGCGACAGCTCGCCGGCGAGCTCGACCGCGCGGTCCCAGCCGTCCACGTCGACGACGTACCACCCGGCGATGAGGTCCTTGGTCTCGGCGAACGGTCCGTCGGTGACCGGCCCCGTGCCCTCGTCGTTCGCTCGCACGAACGCACCTTCCGGCGACAGCGCCTGCGCGTCGACGTACTCCCCGTCGGCCTCGAGGCGCTTGCCGAACTCGTCCATGAACTGCATGTGCGCGTCGACCTCCTCGGGCGTCCACTGGTCCATCGGGACATCGTTGACGGTGCCCGCGGGGACCCCGCGGTAGTGCTTGAGGATGAGGTACTTCGGCATCTCGCATCTCCTTGTCAGCTGCAGCCCATTGTGGCCGCGTCCACCCCGGGGACGGAGCCGATCTCGGCTCCTCGACATCGACCAGATGAGGAGTCCGAGATTCCTCAGGGCTGACGCACAGGTCCGCCACAGGGTCGGGAAGCACCCTCGACCCCATGAGCGACCAGCAGGGCACTCCGCGGCCCGACGACGAGACCCAGCCCGTACGCCCGGAGGGTGCAGCGGCACCCCTTCCCGAACCGCCCGGCACCGCCCCGGCCGCCACGACCTCGGCCCCGGGCGAGGCACCCGAGCCGGCGCCGGTGGCCCGGCGCGGCTTCCGGGAGCGGTTCCGCACGCTGCGCGGGACCAGCGGCCGGGACCGGACCTACGGCCTCGCCGCCCTCATCGCGTCCGCCCTCGCCGGTGTCATCGTCGGGGGCCTCGGCCTGGCGACCTTCCACGCGATCACCCACGACGGGCCGGGGGACCGGTTCGACCGCGAGGGATGGGTGCAGCGGCGCGAGGACCGGGGCGGGCCCGGGTTCGGTGGGCCGGGCGGCGGCATGCACGGCGGTCCTCCGGGCATGCCCGGCCAGGTCGAGCCCACCACGCCGCCCGAGGAGGAGGACGGCTCGAACAGCTGACGTGTCAGGGGTTCACCGATTCAAACCGGTTGCCGCCGTGGGCGAGAATGTCGCCCGTTGTGAAGATCACCTATCCCGCCGAGCTGCCGGTCTCCGCGCGCCGCGACGACATCGCCGCGGCGATCCGAGACCACCAGGTCGTCATCGTGGCCGGCGAGACCGGGTCCGGGAAGACGACGCAGCTGCCCAAGATCTGCCTCGAGCTCGGCCGCGGCCTCGGTGCGTCGGGCGGCGGCAAGCTCATCGGCCACACCCAGCCGCGCCGGATCGCCGCCAGGTCGGTCGCCGAGCGGATCGCCGACGAGCTCGGCACGGAGCTCGGCGACGTCGTGGGCTACCAGGTCCGCTTCACCGACCGGACCTCGCGCGCGAGCCGGGTCAAGCTGATGACCGACGGCATCCTGCTGGCCGAGCTGCAGCGCGACCGCGACCTGCGCAAGTACGACACGATCATCATCGACGAGGCCCACGAGCGCAGCCTCAACATCGACTTCCTCCTCGGCTACCTCAAGCGCCTGCTGCCGCGCCGGCCCGACCTCAAGCTCGTCATCACCAGCGCGACCATCGACGTCGACCGCTTCGCGAAGCACTTCGACGCCCCGGTGGTCGAGGTCTCGGGCCGTACCTACCCGGTCGAGATCCGCTACCGCCCCCTGCTGGCCCTTCGAGACGGCTCGTCCCTCGCCTCCTCAGGAACCGACAAAGCAGAGCGCGACGAGGAGGGGGAGCTCGTCCAGCGCGACCAGACCGAGGCGATCGTCGACGCGGTGCGCGAGCTGTCGGCCGAGGGTCCGGGCGACGTGCTGGTGTTCCTGCCCGGCGAGCGGGAGATCCGCGACACCGCGGACGCCTTCGACGCCCTCAAGAGTGATCGGCTGGAGATCGTGCCGCTCTACTCCCGCCTCAGCGCGGCCGACCAGCACAAGGTCTTCTCCAGCCACCCGTCCACGGTGCGCCGCGTCGTACTGGCCACCAACGTCGCCGAGACCTCGCTGACGGTCCCCGGGATCGCGTACGTCGTCGACACCGGCGTCGCGCGGATCAGCCGCTACTCCGTGCGCACGAAGGTGCAGCGGCTGCCGATCGAGCCGATCAGCCAGGCGTCGGCCAACCAGCGCTCCGGGCGCTGCGGCCGCGTCTCCGACGGCATCGCGATCCGGCTGTACTCGGAGGAGGACTTCGAGGGCCGCCCTGAGTTCACCGACCCCGAGATCCTCCGCACCAACCTGGCCAGCGTCATCCTGCAGATGGCCTCGCTGCGGCTCGGCGACATCGCCCGCTTCCCCTTCGTCGAGCCGCCCGACCGTCGCAACGTCAAGGCCGGCACCGACCTGCTCGAGGAGCTCGGCGCCGTGCAGGTCGGCGCACCGTCGCAACGTCATACGGACGGGGCAACCGCTCGCCCCGACCGCATGACGTCCCGGAGGGGCGGACGACAGGGCGAGGGGCGGGCGCCCGGCCTGCGCCTCACCGACGTCGGCCGCCGGCTCGCCCGCCTGCCGATCGATCCCCGACTGGGCCGGATGATCCTCGAGGCCGAGCGCCTGGGCTGCGTCCGCGACGTGCTGGTCATCGCCGCGGCGCTGTCGATCCAGGACCCGCGCGAGCGCCCGGAGGAGCAGCGCCCACAGGCCGACCAGCTCCACGCCCGCTTCACGCACGAGTCCAGCGACTTCCTCACCTGGCTCAACCTCTGGCGCCACATCAAGCAGCAGCAGAAGGAGCTCTCGTCGAGCGCCTTCCGCCGGATGTGCAGGCGCGAGTTCCTCAACTACATGCGCATCCGCGAGTGGCAGGACTACGAGTCCCAGCTGCGCCAGGTCGCCAAGGAGATGAAGCTCGAGGTCGGGCACCCCTCCGACACGCCCGACGAGGACGGCATCCACCAGGCGCTGCTGTCGGGGCTGCTCAGCCACGTCGGCGCGCTGGAGGAGCGCGAGCAGGGCAGGCCGGGTGAGAGGCGCCCGATGCGGGAGTACCTCGGCGCCCGCAACGCCCGCTTCGCGATCTTCCCCGGCAGCGTCCTCAAGGGCCGCAACCCGGGCTTCCTGATGAGCGCCGAGCTCGTCGAGACCTCACGGCTGTGGGCCCGCCAGAACGCCGCGATCAACCCGGAGTGGGCCGAGCGCCTCGGGTCACACCTGGTCAAGCGGACGTACTCCGAGCCGCACTGGTCCCGCAAGCGTGCGGCGGTGATGGCGCGCGAGCGCGTGACGCTGTACGGCGTCCCGCTGGTCGCCGACCGGCTCGTGCAGTACGGCCGCATCGATCCGCCGCTCGCCCGCGAGCTCTTCATCCGCCATGCGCTCGTGCAGCGCGAGTGGGACTCCCGCCACCGCTTCCTCGCCGAGAACGCCCGCCTGCTGGAGGAGGCCGAGGAGCTCGAGCACCGCGCCCGGCGCCGCGACATCGTCGTCGACGAGGAGACGCTGTTCCAGTTCTACGACGCGCGCGTGGGCGCCGACGTGGTCAGCGGGCAGCACTTCGACCAGTGGTGGAAGCGGGCGCGGCAGAAGCGGCCCGACCTGCTGACCTTCGACCCCGCCATGCTCACCAACGCGGCGGCGGGCGAGGTGCGCGAGCGTGACTTCCCGACCGAGTGGCACGACAGCGACGAGGCCGGGCTCACCTTCCCGATCAGCTACCACTTCGAGCCGGGCGCGGCCGACGACGGCCTCACGATCGACGTACCCGTCGCGACCCTCAACCGCATCGAGGCCGACGACTTCTCCTGGCTCGTGCCCGGGCTGCGCGAGGAGCTGGTCACCGAGCTGATCCGCTCGCTACCCAAGAACCTCCGCGTCGCTATGGTCCCCGCGCCCAACACCGCCCGCGAGTTCCTCGAGGCCACGCCGCCCGGCTCCGAGCCGCTGCTCGACGCGCTCGAGCGCTTCGCCCGCAGCACCCGCAGCCTGGTCATCGACCGCGACGCGTGGGACTGGTCCAAGGTGCCGACGCACCTCCAGCCGACCTACCGCGTCGTCACCGAGGAGGGGAAGGAGGCCGGTCGCGGCAAGGACCTCGACGCGCTCAAGGAGCCGCTGCGCCCGACCTTCGAGCAGGCGATGGCCGACGTCGCCTCCGACTCCGGGGTCACCGCGACCGGGCAGACGAGCTGGACCTTCGGCACGATCGACGAGTCCTTCGTCCAGCGCCGCGCCGGGCACGAGGTGCGCGGCTTCCCCGCGCTGGTCGACGAGGGCACGACGGTGGGGCTCCAGGTCCTCGCCACGCCCGAGGTGGCCGCCGCGCACCACCGCCTCGGCGTACGACGTCTCGTGCTGCTCGCGCTCGGACCGGCCGACCCCGTCGACGACGTGCTGGCCGCGGCCGGCCTGGACCAGAGGGCCAAGCTCGCCCTGGTCGGCTCGCCGTACCCCAGCGTCGGCGACCTGCTCGACGACGTGCGCGCAGCGATCGTCGGCGAGGTGGTCGACGCGCGGCCCACCGTCCGTGACGAGGCGTCGTACGACGCCGTGGTGGCCGCGGCCCGCACCGCAGTCGCAGAGGGGATGAGCCCGGCGGTGCACGACGTCATGCGCGTGCTGGAGGCCTGGCGCACCACCGACCGCGCGATCTCCGGGCGCGCCGACCTGATGACCCTGCCGGCGATGACCGACATGCGCGACCAGGTCGCCCGGCTGGTCCGGCCCGGCTTCGTCGGCGAGGCCGGCACCACCCGGCTGCGCGACTACCCCCGCTACCTCGCCGCGGTCACCCACCGGCGCGAGCGGCTCGACAGCCAGGTGGCCCGCGACCGCGAGCTGCAGGACCAGCTCTCCGGGCTCCAGGACGCCTGGCTCCACGCGGTCGCCGCGCTGCCCGAGGGCCAGCCGCTCCCGCAGCACCTGCGTGACGCGCGCTGGATGCTCGAGGAGTACCGCGTCTCGCTCTTCGCCCAGCAGCTCGGCACCCGGGAGAAGGTCAGCGACCAGCGGATCCGCAAGGTGATGGGCACGTCGGCCTGAGTGCCTGCGCGGCACTCCTCGCCACGGGGCCGCGCACTCGACCTACGCTGGACCGGTGACCGACCGCCCCCACCACCGACCGATGACGCCGGGCGATGGCTTCTTCGCCGAGATCGCCGGTGGCGCCGATCCCGCCAAGGTCCGCGAGGCCGGTGACCTCGCCGCGACGGTCCTGGTGCGTGGCGCCCGCGACTCCGACGACCCGCGGGTCGCCGAGCGCATCGTCCACCTCGCCGAGCGCGAGGGCCTCGAGACGCTCGCGCAGGTCTGGTCGGGAGCGCCGGCCGACACGCTGGCGGGCAGCCTGTGGCGGCTGTTCCTGCTGCGCTCCTGGGTCCACGCCGCCCCGGAGCAGGTGTCGCGGGAGTACGACGCCGGGCACCGCCGCGTCGACGTCGCGCGCGTGGTGGCCGGCGTGGCCGACCCGCCCGGACCCGACGAGCTGCGCCACATGGTCGACGACGTGCTGCGCGGCATCGCGCGCGGCGACTTCGCGGTGACGCTCTTCCGGGCCGCCGCCTTCGCCCGCATCGTCGCCGCGGGCCGCGCCGGACTCGGCGAGGCGACGCACGAGGAGATCACGCGGATGCTCGCGCTGTCGGAGCAGCTCGAGGCCGCGGGACAGGTGGAAATCCGCCACTCGCTGGCCTGACGATTTACAATGGAGGTCGAGTGCGTCGGGCTGTGGCAGCCCCGGGTCCCACAATTAGCCGCTACGAGCGGCCACGCGCCGTGAGGCGCTCCCGGTCCGGCGCACTCGCACATGTCCGCTGGATGCCTGGGCGCTCTAGGCTTGCCGGATGACGATCGCCAGGCGCGTCCGTGCCTTCCTCTCCGGCGGCACCTCGAGCCCGGCAGCGCCGACCGAGGGAGCCCGCTACGCGCCCGAGGCCGACGGCGAGCCGGACCCGGGTGAGGTCGTGTGGGCGTGGGTGCCCTACGAGGACGACCCGTCCCAGGGCAAGGACCGGCCGGTCCTGCTGCTCGACACGGCCGGGGCGGACGAGGGCGACGGGTGGGTCGGGCTGATGCTCAGCAGCCAGGACCACGACCGGGACGCCGACGACGAGGCGCGCCACGGTCGTCACTGGATGGACGTCGGCACCGGCGCCTGGGACAGCCAGCGCCGGCCGAGCGAGGTGCGCCTCGACCGCCTCATCCACCTCGAGCGCGGCGCTGTCCGTCGCGAGGGAGCGGCCTTGGACGAGGTGATCTTCCGCGACGTGGTCGAGGCCTGGCGTGGCCTCTCCCGTTAGGGTTCGACCCGTGCTCCGCCGTCCTCCCGCCCTGCGCCGCAGCGCCCTCGCCGCCTGCGCGGTGACGGTCGCGCTGTCGCTCGCCGCGTGCAGCGGGGGCAGCGAGCCGACCCCGGCCCCGAGCCCGTCCCCCACCAAGACCGCGAAGCCGAGCGAGAAGCCGCGCAAGATCACCTTCGGCGCCTACGGGAGCGACGAGGAGGTGGCCGCCTTCCAGAGCGTCGTCGACGCGTTCAACGCGAGCTCCACCACCCGGCAGGTCACGCTCAAGTCGTGGCCCGACCACGAGTCCGCCCTCGAGGCGATCCTCGCCGGCGACGCTCCCGACGCCTTCCTCACCTCGCGCATCGACCTCGGCCAGCTCGTGGGCGCCGACGCCCTCCAGCCGGTGAGCCTGCTGCTCGACGAGCGTGGTGTGGACTTCGGCGACCGCTTCTCGCGCGACGCGGTCGACGCGTTCGCGATGGACGACGAGCTGCAGTGCATGGCGTACTCCGTCTCGCCGATGGTCATCTACTACAACACCGACCTGGTCGACTTCGACAAGATGGAGCGCCGCGGGCTCGACGTGCCGTCCGCCGACGAGGACGGCGAGCGCGACCGCTGGACGCTGGCCCAGTTCGGTGCGGCGGCGTCGTTCGCGTCCCGGAGGGGCGACACCCGCGGGGTGTGGATCGACCCGACGCTCCAGGGCCTCGCCCCGTTCATCTACTCCGGCGACGGGAAGGTGTTCGACGACGACCGCGACCCGACGTCGCTCGCCTTCTCCGACGACAACACCCGCGAGGCGCTCAGCGAGACGCTCGCGATCCTGCGCGACCCGACGGTCACCCCGACCAACGCGCAGCTCGCCCGGGCCACGCCGCTCCAGCTGTTCAAGCGCGGCGAGCTCGCGATGATCGCGGGCTTCCGCAACATCGTGCCCCAGCTGCGCGACGCCGAGGACCTCGACTTCGACGTCCTCCCGATGCCGGTCATCGACTCGCGCGCGACCGTCGGCGACATCAACGGCCTGTGCATCTCCGCCGACTCCGAGGTCGTCAACGACGCGGCCGACTTCATCGCGTACGCCGTCTCGGACGCCGCGATCGCGACTGTGGCCAAGACGGGCTACATCGTCCCGGCCAACACCTCGGTCGCCGCGTCGGACGACTTCCTCGCGCCCGAGCAGGAACCCGCCAGCTCCGCGGTCTTCAACGCGAGCATCCGCTACATGGTGGTGCCGCCGTTCATCGACCAGCGGATGGAGCTCACCGAGGCAGTCACCCCGCTGCTCGAGCGGCTGGTGACGGCCCCCGGCGTGCTCGACCTCGACCTCACCACCGAGCAGATCGACCAGGCCTCGCAGGAGGTCCTCTCGCCCGAGCCCGAGGAGACGGAGTCCCCGACCGAGGACCCGTCGGAGTCGCCGACCGAGTAGGTCCGATCCCCCGCGCGGGTATCCAGGGACATCCCGGTAGGTCGGAGGGCCCGAACACCTACCAGAACGTCCCTAGGTAGCGGGCGTGGGCGGGTCGTCCGGCTCGACGTCCGCGCCGAGGATGGCGCCGACCAGCGCGCCGGTGACCAGCTCGGCCTGCCAGGGCCGGGCGCCGAGGGCTGCGAGCTGCTCGCGCACGGCGAGCGCCAGGTCGGCCGGGTCGCGGGTGGCCGGCGGCGCCCACATCAGGCGGCGGAGGTAGTCGGGCGTCAGGAGGTTCTCGACCGGCAGGTGGTGGAGCTCGGCGAGGTTGAGCATCGCCTCGCGCGCCGCCTTGAACCGGCGGTCGGCGACCGGCTCACGGTCGGCCCACGTGCGGGGGTGCGGCGGACCGTCACCTCGAGGAGCACGTGAGGGGAGCTCGTCCTCGCTCATCTCGCGCACGCGCTGGAGGGCGTCGACCCAGGTCGCGGCGTAGCGCCCGGCCCCGCGGCCGTGGAAGCCCTGCGTCGACAGCAGCGCCCGGCGGTCGGTCGGCATCGCGGTCGCGGCCACGACGATCGCGGAGTCGGGCAGGATCCGCCCGGGCGTGACGTCGCGCTCGGCCGCGATGGCGTCGCGGGCCTCCCAGAGCGCCCGGGCGGCACCGAGCGACCGCCGTCCGCGCAGCCGGTGCACCCCGGACGTACGGCGCCACGCGTCGACGCGCACGGCCGGCTCGAAGTCGAGCAGGTGGTCGAACTCCTGGCGAGCCCACTCGGCCTTCCCGGCCTCCTCGAGCTCGGCGGCGAGGTGGTCGCGCAGCTCGACGAGGACCTCGACGTCGAGCGCGGCGTACTCCAGCCACGGCTTCGGCAGCGGACGCGTCGACCAGTCGGCCGCGGAGTGCTCCTTGCGCATCCGCTGGCCGAGCACCGTCTCGACGAGGGTGGCCAGGCCGACGCGGGGGTAGCCGAGCAACCGGCCGGCGAGCTCGGTGTCGAAGAGGCTGGTCGGCGTCAGGCCGACCTCGCGCAGGCAGGGGAGGTCCTGCGTGGCGGCGTGGAGGATCCACTCCGACCCGGCCAGCGCCTGCTGCAGCGGCTCGAGGGTGGTCATCCCGATCGGGTCGACGAGCCAGGTGCCGGAGCCCTCGCGACGCAGCTGGATCAGGTAGGCGCGGTTGGAGTAGCGGTAGCCGGACGCGCGCTCGGCGTCGATCGCGACCGGGCCGGTGCCGGCAGCCAGCGCCGCGCTCGCCTCGGCGAGCCCGTCGTCGGTGTCGACGACCTCGGGCAGGCCGTCTCGCAGCACCAGCAGGGGAGCGGGCTCCGCCTCCGCCTGCGGCTCGGTCTCGGGGGCGGTGTCCTCGTCGGGCTCGTTCCCGGCAGTCCCCGACTCACGGTCGGCCATGCTCACGTGCCGCGCTGACCGCGTCGGCTCGGGATCGCGGTGACGCCCTCGGGCACGGGCGGCAGGCCCACTGCCGTGCACATCAGCTCGCCCCACGCCTCGACGTGGGCGGTCATGTCGAGGCCGTCGTCGCCGACGGTCGGGGTCCACGACGCGCGGATCTCGACCTGGGCGGTGCCCGGCTCGTCGCGCATCCCCCCGAAGCTCTCGGTGGTGACGCAGGTGACCGTCCCGGACGCGGCGTGGAACTCGGCGCCGTGCGCCTCGAGCGCCTCGGTGAGCCACGACCACCCGACGGCGGCCAGCATCGGGTCCGCGCCGAGCTCGGGGTCGATGTCGGCGCGGGCGTAGGCCACGCAGCGGTAGGTGCCGTCCCACGCGTCGTTGCCGGCCGGGTCGTGCAGCAGGATCAGCCGGCCGGTGCCGAGGTCCTCGTCGTCCACGGTGACGTCGCCGCTGAGCGCGGACGACCACGGCGCGATGCGCTGCGGGGCGGGCATCTCCTCGCAGAACACCTCCGGGCGCAGCGAGGCCTGCCGCATCGACTCCACAGCCGCGCGGAACTCCGCAGGCCCAGCCCCGGCACCGCTGCCCGGGTGGGTCTCGTGACGAGCCACCATTCGGCCAGAGTAGGCCAGCCCCGCGCTTCGCCGATGTGCCGCCACGCCGCCTGACCTGCGAAGATTCGTCGGTGACCACGCCCCATCCCGGACTGTCCGAGAGCCCCTTCCTGGTGGCCGCACGCGGTGGGCAGCCGGCGCACACGCCGGTCTGGTACATGCGGCAGGCGGGCCGGTCGCTCCCCGAGTACCTGAAGGTGCGCGAGGGGATCGGGATGCTCGAGTCCTGCATGGACGCCGACCTGGTCACCGAGATCACCCTGCAGCCCGTACGACGCTACGGCGTCGACGCCGCGATCTTCTTCTCCGACATCGTGCTGCCGCTCAAGGCGGTGGGCGTGGACCTCGACATCAAGCCGGGCGTCGGGCCGGTCGTCGCCTCACCGGTCCGGACGCTCGCGGACGTCGAGGCCATCCCCGACCTCGTGCCCGAGCACGTGCCCTACATCTCGCAGGCCGTCCGCCAGCTCGTCGCCGAGCTCGGCGCCACGCCGCTGATCGGCTTCGCCGGCGCGCCGTTCACCGTGGCGTCGTACCTCGTCGAGGGCGGTCCGTCGAAGGAGCACGCCAGGACCAAGGCGATGATGTTCGGGGCCCCCGACGTGTGGGACGCGCTGATGCGCAAGATCGCCGGCATCGCGGCGGCCTACCTCCGCATCCAGGTCGAGGCGGGCGCCTCGGCCGTGCAGCTCTTCGACTCGTGGGCCGGCGCGCTGACCCCGGCCGACTACCGCGACTCGGTGATGCCCCACTCCCAGCGGGTGCTGGCCGGGGCCGGAGAGCTCGGCGTGCCGCGCATCCACTTCGGCGTCGGGACGACCAACCTGCTCGGGCTGATGGGCGAGGCGGGCGCCGACGTGGTCGGGGTCGACTGGCGCACGCCGCTGGACCGGGCCATCCCGCTCGTCGGTGACCGCGTGGTCCAGGGCAACCTCGACCCGACGCTGGTCTTCGCGCCCACCGAGGTGATG
Organism: Nocardioides potassii; assembly: GCF_021648885.1. Taxonomy (GTDB): domain Bacteria; phylum Actinomycetota; class Actinomycetes; order Propionibacteriales; family Nocardioidaceae; genus Nocardioides; species Nocardioides potassii. The sequence goes on from NZ_JAKJHZ010000003.1 coordinate 274,815, forward strand.
ACGGCTCGCGCCGCCGAGGTGATCGAGGCCGGTCGCGCGGCGAGGGGCCACATCTTCAACCTCGGTCACGGGGTCATCCCGTCGACCGACCCCGGTCAGCTCACTGCGCTGACCGAGTTCGTCCAGTCCTACCCGCGCTGATCGGCGTCACGACCGACGGGTCGGGCTCGAGCGACGCCAGGTAGGAACGGGCCTGGCGCACGAGGGCGGTCTGCAGGTCGCGGACCGGCTCCGGCACGCGCTCGGCGCGGCGTCGCAGCATCAGCAGGGTGACGGTCGTGGCGCCGTCGCCGGCGAGGATCGGACGGGTCGTGAGGACCCCGGCGCGCACCAGCGGATCGCCGGTGATCGAGAAGTCCGGGAGGATGGAGATCCCCAGCCCGGCGGCGACCATCGACTTGCCCATCTCGGCGCCGTCGGTGGCGTACGTCGTCTCCGGCAGGGCGCCCGCGAAGAGGCGGTGGGCGTAGCGGTGCATGACGAAGCCCGGTCGCATCAGGACGTGCGGCTCCTTGCGGAGGTCGTCGACGCTCACGTGTGCCTGCGCCGCGAGGCGGTGGTCGGCACGCATGCACGCGACCGGCGTGCCCTCGATCAGCTTGTCGGCGACGATCGTCGTCGGGATCTCGTCGCCCGGGAGCACGTTGACGAGCCCGAGGTCGAGCGAACCCTCGGTGAGACCCTGCTGGATGTCGACCTGTCGCGCGTTGACCACCTCGACACCGCCCGCCCCGTGCTCGGCGCGCATGTCCTTGAGCGCAGGGGCGAGGAGGGTGGACGAGGCGGTGTTGACGGTGCCGATGCGCAGGTCACGGCGCCGTACGGACTGCTGGCCCGCGGCCTGGCGCAGCCGGTCGACGGCCTCGAGGACGTCGGTCATGTTCTGCAGCAGGTCCAGTCCCTGACGGCTGATCCGCGAGCCCGTACGGCGACGGTCGAGGAGCGTCGCACCGAGCTCCTTCTCAAGCTTGGTCACCGCCTCGCTCAGCGCGGGCTGGGAGATGTGCATCGCCTCGCTCGCCCGGCGCAGCGAGCCGTGCTCGGTGACCGCCGCGAGGTACTCCAGTTGTTCGATCCGCACCCGATGCTCCTGCTCTGCCGTGGTCGGGAAGCCGCGCGGGAGCGTGTCCGCGACGACGTTCGCTAAAGTCTACTAAGAAACTATACAAAACGGCGGAACCGGTCGTCCGACAGGTCCGCGTGTCGACCGGGGTGGCGGCTCTGCCTGCAAGGCAGCACCTGTCACCCCCTCGACATCCCCGCGGGCGACGGTGTGCGGCGAGGGGGTCGACCGCTGCTACGTTTGTCTACAAGATCAATAGAGATTAAGTGCGTGAAGGCTCGTGAGAGGACGGCGATGAAGTTCCACTGGTTCCTGCCCACCAACGGCGGAGACGGCCGGCAGGTCGTCAGCGGCGGCCACGGCGTCGAGCACGGCAACGCGGGCCGGCCCGCGAGCGTGCCCTACCTCGGCCAGATCGCCCGCAGCGCCGAGCAGCTCGGCTTCGAGGCGGCACTGACCCCGACCGGTGCGTGGTGCGAGGACGCCTGGCTCACGACCGCCATGCTCGCCCCGCTCTCGGAGCGCCTGAAGTTCCTCGTCGCGTTCCGCCCGGGACTCACCTCCCCGACGCTGGCCGCTCAGATGGCCGCGACCTTCCAGAACCTCACCGAGGGCCGCCTGCTCCTCAACGTCGTCACTGGAGGCGAGTCCCACGAGCAGCGGGCGTACGGCGACTTCCTCGACAAGGACGGGCGTTACGAGCGGTGCGGCGAGTTCCTCTCGATCGTGCGCCGGCTCTGGACGGGGGAGGAGGTGACGTACGCCGGGAAGCACCTGCGCGTCGACCAGGCCAGGCTCCAGCAGCTGCCCGACCCCATCCCGGGGATCTACTTCGGCGGCTCGTCGCCCGCCGCCGGCGAGGTCGCGGCCGAGCACGCCGACGTCTACCTGACGTGGGGCGAGCCGCCGGCCGCCGTGGAGAAGAAGGTCCGGTGGATCACCGAGCTCGCCGAGAAGAAGGGCCGTGAGCTGACCTACGGGATCCGCCTCCACGTCATCTCCCGCGACACGTCCGAGGAGGCGTGGGCCGAGGCCGACCGCCTGCTCGCGGGCATCTCCGACGAGGACATCGCACGGGTCCAGGAGGGCCTGAAGCGCTCGGAGTCCGTCGGCCAGAAGAACATGCTCGCGCTCAACGAGGGCAGCAAGGACGGCCTCGAGATCTTCCCGAACCTCTGGGCCGGCGTCGGCCTGGTCCGCGGCGGAGCCGGCACCGCGATGGTCGGCAGCCACGAGGAGGTCGCCGACCTCGTCGAGCAGTACGCCGCCGTCGGCATCGACGAGTTCGTGCTCTCGGCCTACCCGCACCTCGAGGGCGCCTACCACTTCGGCGAGGGCGTCCTGCCGGTGCTGGAGAAGCGCGGACTGTGGACCAACCCCGCGCCCGCGCGCGGCCGGTCCTCGGTGCCGTTCGGCGGACAGAAGGCCGCATCGTGAGCGCCCGTGTCGCCGTCGTCGTCGGCAACCCCAAGCCCGTGTCCCGCACCTACGAGGCCGCGCTCACCCTGGCCGACCGGCTCGGCGGCGCCGACCTGGTGATCGACCTGGCCGACCACACCGGCGAGCTCTTCGACTGGTCGTCCTCGACGGTCGGCGAGCTGGTCGAGGAGGTCGCCGCCAGCGACCTCGTCGTGGTGGCAAGCCCGACCTACAAGGCGACCTACACCGGTCTGCTCAAGGTCTTCCTCGACCTGTTCCCGCACCAGGGCCTCGCCGGCGTCACCGCGGTCCCGCTCATGCTCGGCGCTGCCGACGTCCACGCCCTGGCGGTCGAGCACACCCTGCGCCCCCTGCTCGTCGAGCTCGGCGCGTCGGTGCCGACGAGGGGCCTGTTCGTCCTCGACTCCGAGCACGCCGACGCGGCGCCGTACGACCGCTGGCTCGCCTCCGCCGAGCCGCTCCTCCCGTCCCCCATCCCGACAGACCCCCGATCCCGTCAGGCGGTGTCCGCATGACCCAGTCCCTGTCCACCCCAGCGCTCGACCCGCGCACCCTCCGCGACGCGTTCGGGGCCTTCCCGTCCGGCGTCGTCGCCGTCGCGGCGTCGGTCAAGGGCCAGCTCACCGGCATCGCCGCGTCGTCGTTCACCTCGGTGAGCATCGACCCGCCGCTGGTGTCCTTCTCCATCGCCACCACCAGCTCGACGTGGCCGCTGCTGCGCGAGGCCGACCACCTCGGCATCAGCGTGCTGGCCGACCACCACGACGCCGTCTGCCGCCAGCTCGCGGGACCGCGCGAGGAGCGCTTCGCCGGCCTGCCCTTCCACGTCACCGGCAACGGCTCGGTCCTGCTCGACGAGGCCGTCGCGACCTACGACTGCTCGGTGCACCAGGAGGTCGTCGCCGGCGACCACCTGATCGTGCTGCTCGAGGTCCACGAGGTGGGTGGCGGCGACGGCGAGCACCCGCTCGTCTTCCACCGCTCCGGCTTCGCCAAGCTCCACCGCGACGACCTCGACCCCGCCCGCCTCGACGGCCGGATCAACGGCGCCGACGTCGACAGCAGCGCCGACCAGGCTCGCGCGACCGACAAGCAGGAGGACGCAGCATGAGCACCCACAAGAACACGGAGCTCGCGCCCAGCCCCCGCCGCGTCGCGCTCGCGTCCGCCGTCGGCGCCACCATCGAGTGGTACGACTTCTTCCTCTACGGCACGGCGGCGGCCGTCGTGTTCGACAAGCTCTACTTCAACGGCCTCGACGGACCGGCCGCCCAGTTCGCGGCCTTCGCCACGTTCGCCGTCGGCTTCTTCGCCCGCCCGGTCGGCGGCCTGATCTTCGGCCACTTCGGCGACCGGATCGGCCGCAAGCAGATGCTGCTCCTGACGCTGGTCATCATGGGCGTCGGCACGGCCCTCATCGGGCTCCTGCCGACCTACGACTCCATCGGCGTCTGGGCGCCCGTCGCGCTCGTCGTGCTGCGCGTGCTGCAGGGCATCGGCGTCGGCGGCGAGTACGGCGGCGCGGTGCTGCTCGCGGTCGAGTACGCCCCGCCCCGGCGCCGCGGCTTCTACGGCAGCTTCGCGCACATCGGCGTACCGGGTGGTCTCGTCCTCGCGGCCGGTGCGTTCTCGCTCGCCGGTCTCCTGCCGGAGGAGGACTTCCTCGCCTGGGGCTGGCGGGCCTGCTTCCTCGTCAGCATCGTGCTGCTCGGCATCGGCGCCTACATCCGGCTCTCGGTCATGGAGACGCCGGAGTTCGCCAAGGTGCAGGAGCGCAAGGAGATCTCCCGCATCCCGCTGAAGGACCTGGTCGCCGAGCAGCCGCGGCCGCTGCTGCTGGGCATGGGCACGCGGTTCATCGAGGGCTTCACGTTCAACCTGTTCTCGGTCTACCTGCTGGCCTACGTCGCGACGAACCTCGAGCTGCCGCGGTCCTGGGCACTCGACGCGATCATCGTCGGCGCCGCGCTCGGCGTCGTGCTGGTGCCCATCTCCGGGGCGCTGTCGGACAAGCTGGGCCGCAAGCCGGTCTACCGGGTGGGCGCCTGGCTCGGCCTGCTGTTCGCCTTCCCGGCGGCGTACCTGATCCAGACCGAGAACCGCTGGGCGATCTCCGCGGTCTTCGTCGTCGGCCTCGGCGCGATCTACGGCATCGTCTACGGCCCGCTCGCCGCCTTCTGGTCCGAGCTGTTCGACACCCGCTACCGCTACACCGCGCTCAGCACGCTCTACCAGGTCTCCGGCATCCTCGCCTCCGGCCTCACGCCCCTCATCGCGGCGTGGCTGGTCACGAAGGGCGAGGGCACGCTCTGGTGGGTGGCGGGCTACAACGTGCTGGTCGCGGCGATCTCGCTCGTCTCAGCGCGCTTCCTGCCCGAGACCCGCGGTCGTGGTCTCGACCGCGAGGACCTCGGCCACGAGACCGCGGCGCGCGAGCCCGTGTCCGTCTGACCTCCGCCGGTCCCGTCCCGATGAACTCCCACTCGCTCGGGTGGAAGTTCATCGAGAGCTCAGCCTGCGGGCGTCTCGGCCGAGGCCGGGGCCGACGTCCGGCGGCGGCGTACGACGAGCCAGGCCGGGACGCCGATCACGAGGGCCACGACGGCGAAGGGCAGCAGCGCCCCGGCGACCAGCGCGATCAGGGCGAAGGTGCCACCGAGGGCCTTCGTCCCGCCGCGCAGCCCGTCGAGGAAGCCGGCGGGCGCGTCGTCGTCCTCCACGACGCTCGCCTTGTCGTCGTGCTTGCGGGAGATGTCGACGGTGATCGTCGACAGCGAGGTCTGGTCGGTGAGCCAGGACTGCTGCGACTTCAGCGAGTCGAGCTCGGCCTGGCGGGTGGTCAGCTGGGACTCGATCCAGATGAGGTTCTTCAGCGACGTCGCCTCCGCGAGCAGCAGCTCGACGCGCTTGAGGCTCGCCTCCTGGGCGCGGACGCGGACGTCGGTGTCGATGACCTGGGTCGTCACGTCCTCGGACCCCCGGCTCGAGGCGACGACTCCGTCGACCTCCTCGAGGGCGGTCATCGCGTCGCCGAACCGTCCGCTCGGCACCCGGACCACGAACCGCGCGTACGACGTCCGGCCGGCGTCGTCGGACTCGCTGGTCTCCTCGGTGATGTCCCCGCCCTGCGCGTCGACGATCCTCTGCACGTCCTGGCGGGTCTTCGCGACGTCCTTGCTGGACATCGACACGGTGCCGCTGGAGACCACCGCGCGCTCCATCTGCGGAGTGCCCGGCGCGCTGGCCGACTTCGGCGACGACGTCGTGGCGCCGCTGTCGGAGAAGTCCCGGCTGGCACCGCCCGGGGCCTCGGCACCGACGCCGTTACCCGCATCCATGTCGGCCGACGACGCGGAGCCGCCGCCGTCCGAGGCGCCGCTGTCGGAGGAGGACGAGCAGGCGGCCAGGGGGGCCGTCATGATGATCGCGAGGAGGAGGCCGGAGGCGCGGGTACGAGTGCTCATGTGCGTCCGACGCCGGTCGCGTCGACGCCGGTTCCGGCCGTGACGGAACTGTGACCCTCAGGACTTCCTGGCTGCTGCCGCCCGCGTCGTGGCGGCCTTCCTCGCTGCCCGCGTCGTCGTGGTGACCGTGGGGACGGCTGGCTCCGGCGTGGCCTCGGGCGTGGCCTCGGGCGTCGCCTCGACCGGCTCGGCCGCCTTGGTCGCCTTGGTCGCCTTGGTCTTGCGGGCCCGGGTGCTGCGGGTCGTGGTGGCGGTGGGCTCGGGCGTGTCCTTCGGCTCGGTCCTGGCCTCGGCCTTCGGGTCGGCCTTCGGGTCGGCCTTCGGGTCGGCCTTGGTGGCGGCCTTCGCCGGCGCGCGGCCCGCGCCCTTGCGTCGTACGCGCATCGCGTTGCCCGTCCCGGTCGTCTCCAGGTAGGGCTGGTCGGCGACCAGCGTGCTGAGCCGGGCGCCCGGACCCGCGAAGGTGCGCGCGTCGAACGACGGGTGGGTCCGGATCAGCTGGTTGCCCAGGGTGGGGAGCGGCACCCAGCCTTCGTCGTCGGCGACCGCGTTGATCGCCCGGGTGAGGGCGCTCTCGAGGTTGATCTCGGCGGAGGCCGGCTCGTGGGCGTCGTCGGCGTCGTCGGAGTCGGGCTCGGCGGCGTGCGGCGTCTCCGCCACGACGGCGAGGTCGATGAACTTGTCGCAGGCGTTGCGCAGGGACTCCGGCGCCTTGTTCTCACCGAGCACGTAGACCGCCTTGCCGGACTCGCGGAGCCGGTGCGCGAGGCTGGTGAAGTCGCTGTCGCTGGTCACCAGCGCGAACGCCTCGACGTTGCCGTCGTAGAGCAGGTCCATCGCGTCGATGACGAGGGCGAGGTCGGTGGAGTTCTTGCCCTGGGTGAAGGCGTTCTGGTGCATCGCGCGCAGGCCGAGGCTGTTGAGCTTGCGCGACCACTGGGTCAGGTGCGGGTTGGTCCAGTCGCCGTAGACCCGACGGATCGTGGGGTTGCCGTACTTCGCGACCTCGCTCAGCACCTCGTTGGCGTAGGCCGGCCGGGTGTTGTCGGCGTCGATCATCACGGCGATCCGGTCGGCTCCGGGGCTGGGCTCCATGACCGCAGCCTAGGCTGACGACGTGGCGTGGGACGTGGTGGTGGTCGGTGGGGGAGTCGCCGGACTGGTCGCGGCCCGCGGGCTCGCCGCCGCCGGGCGCGAGGTGCTGCTGCTCGAGTCGTCGCCGCGGGTCGGCGGCAAGCTCCGCACCGCCGAGGTGGCCGGGCTGCCGGTCGACGTCGGCGCCGAGGCGATGCTGGCCCGTCGCCCCGAGGGTCTCGACCTGGCGGCCGAGCTCGGCACCGAGGTGCTCCACCCGACGGCCGCCGCCTCCGCCGTCTGGTCGCGCGGAGCGCTGCGCACGCTTCCGCGCTCGCTGATGGGCGTCCCCCTCGACCACGACCAGCTCGCCGCCAGCGGGGTGCTCAGCCCGGAGGGACTCGCCCGGGCGTCGGCCGAGGAGCCCACCGAGGTGGACGAGGACGTGTCCGTGGGCGACCTCGTCGGGTCCCGGCTCGGCGACGAGGTCGTCGACCGCTTGGTCGAGCCGCTCCTCGGAGGTGTGTACGCCGGCCACGCCCGCCGCATCTCGGCCGCGGCCGCGGTGCCGCAGCTGCTCGCGATGGCCCGCCGGGGCGGGCTCCTCGACCAGGCCGCCGGCCTCCCCGCCTCGACCGCTCCCGTCTTCGCCACCGTCCCCGGCGGGATGGGCCGGCTGCCGGGCCTGGTCGTCGATCGCGGTGGCTTCGAGGTCCGGACGTCCGCCACTGTCCGCGCGCTGCGGCGCACGGACCACGGCTGGTCGCTCACCGTCGGTCCGACCACGCACGCCGAGACCCTCGAGGCGGACGCGCTCGTGCTGGCGACCCCGGCCGCACCCACCGCGCGCCTGCTCGCGGACGTCGTGCCGACTGCGGCGGCCGAGCTCGCCGCCGTCGAGACGGCCAGTGTCGCCGTCGTGACGCTCGCCTTCCGCGCCCAGGACGTGCCCGACAGCCTGTTCGACCGCTCGGGCTTCCTGGTGCCACCGGTCGAGCAGCGCGCCATCAAGGCCGCGACGTTCTCCTTCGCCAAGTGGGCCTGGGTCCGCGACCTCGACCGCGACGTCGTGGTGCTGCGCACCTCGCTCGGTCGGCACGGCGAGGAGGCGACGCTCCAGGCCGCGGACGAGGGGCTCGTGCGGGTCTCCCTCGCCGACCTCGCCGCCCTGGCGGGCATCACCGCCCGGCCCGTCGACACCCACGTCCAGCGGTGGGGCGGCGCACTCCCGCAGTACGCCGTCGGCCACCTCGACCGGGTCGCCCGGATCCGCGCCGCCGTCGCCGACCTGCCCGGGCTCGCCGTCTGCGGGGCGGCGTACGACGGCGTCGGCATCCCGGCGGTGATCGGGTCCGCCCGCCGCGCTGTGGCCTCGCTCACGCAGGCACAATGAAGGCATGAGCGACGCCCCCGACCAGCCCGCCGAGCAGACCAACGCCGCCCGCACCCGCGAGCTCAACGAGACCATCCGCTACACGATGTGGTCGGTCTTCCGCCTCCGCGACGTCATCGGCCAGGCCGACCGCGACGCCGACGCGCTCGAGGTGGAGGCGCTCTTCTCCTCGCTCGCCGAGCAGGGTGTCGTCGTCCGGGGGCTGTACGACGTCAGCGGCCTGCGCGCCGACGCGGACGTGATGGTGTGGTGGCACGCCGCGGACTCCGAGGACCTGCAGTACGCCTACAACGCCTTCCGCCGCACGACGTTCGGCAGCCGGCTGGTCCCCGTCTGGTCGCAGATGGCCCTCCACCGCCCGGCCGAGTTCAACAAGTCGCACATCCCGGCGTTCCTCGCCGACGAGGAGCCCCGAGCCCACATCTGCGTCTACCCGTTCGTCCGTTCCTACGAGTGGTACCTCCTCGACGACGCCGAGCGCCGCCGGATGCTCGCGCAGCACGGCCAGCAGGCGCGCGGCTACGCCGACGTGCGGGCCAACACGGTCGCGTCCTTCGCCCTCGGCGACTACGAGTGGATCCTCGCCTTCGAGGCCGACGAGCTGCACCGCATCGTCGACCTGATGCGCGACCTGCGCGCCTCCGACGCCCGGCGTCACGTGCGCGAGGAGGTGCCCTTCTACACCGGCGCCCGGGTGTCCGCCGCGGACCTCATCGCGCGCCTGCCCTGACCTGTCACCGGCGCCCGGGAACTCGTGTCGTCGGACGGCGTGTCCGGCTCGTCGAGCAATGTAGAGTAAGTCACTCGACATTGTTCTAAGGAGCCAGCATGACCGCCACCTTCCCCAGCCCGGCCACGGTGCGCCCGCGCGCGACGTCGCACACCGCCCGCGCGGCGCTCGCCCAGTACCTCAGCACCCACGACCCGCTCGCCCTCGTCGACCTCACCGTCCCGGAGCGCACCTGGGTCCGCGTCGAGCACGGCGTCGAGGCCGACATCTGGCTGATCACCTGGCCGGCCGGCTCGAGCACCGGCTGGCACGACCACGGCAGCGCCGCAGGTGCGTTCGTCGTGCTCGAGGGCCAGCTCACCGAGTACGTCTGGACCGGGGTCGCCACCGCCACCACCTTGCAGTCGCCCGGGGTGCGGGAGTTCGGTGGCAGCCACATCCACGACGTCATCAACCACGGCGTCCGTCCCGCTGTGTCCCTGCACGCCTACGCGCCCGGGCTCGCCGCGATGACGCGCTACGAGCTGGTGCGCGGCCGGCTGCAGGTGACCAGCGTCGAGAAGCGGGACGAGACGTGGTGACCTCGGCCCCGCCTCGGTACGACGGCGTCGACGCGCTGCTCGCCGACGCGCGGTCGCGCCTGGACCGCATCGACGTGGAGACGGCCTACCGCGAGGCGCTGGACGGCGCGCTCCTGGTCGACATCCGGCCCGCCGCGCAGCGCGCCGAGGAGGGCGAGGTGAGCCCGGCGCTGGGGCCGCTGGTCGTCGAGCGCAACGTGCTCGAGTGGCGCTTCGACCCCCGCTCCGACGCCCGCCTGCCGGAGGCGTCGTCCGACGCCCGGATCCTGGTGCTGTGCCAGGAGGGCTACACCTCGAGCCTGGCCGCCGACGCGCTCCGCAGCCTCGGCCTCGATGCGACCGACGTCGTGGGCGGCTTCAAGGCGTGGCGGGAGGCCCACCTGCCGACCGCGTGCCCCGACCGCGTGCGCTGAGCATCCTCCGGTGTGCCGCTCCCGGCCGTCGTGGGTCGGCCGGGAACGCGACACCGGCGACTACCGTCGGAGGACCATGACGTCCTCACGCCGACTGTCCCCGGCTGCCCTCGCCCTGTCCGTCACCGCCCTCGCCCTCCTCACCGCCTGCGGCACCGAGGGGGACGGCGCCGGGGCGGTCGACCAGGCGGTCGATCCGGCGGCGTCCGGTGAGCCGTCGTCGACGGGCTCACCGACGGGGGCTCCGACCCCGGTCCCCGACGGGACGGTGCGCACGCAAGGGCTGGTCACCGTCCTCGACTCCGGCGACGGCCCCGAGCTCTGCCTCGGTGCGGTCGCCGAGTCGTACCCGCCCCAGTGCGGCGGTCCTGCGCTCGAGGGCTTCGAGTTCGGTGACGTCGGCGCGGAGAAGGCCGCGGGCGTGACGTGGGGGCAGTACAACGTCACCGGGACGTGGGACGGCACGACCTTCACCGTCACCGAGTCCATCCCGGCCGCGCTCTACGACACGATCCTCGAGCCCGGGGCCGGAGGCCTGGAGCCCGCGTGCGACGACGCGACCGTGGTCGACGCGGACAAGGCGAGCCCCGAGGACCTCGACGCCACCCTCGCCGCGGCCTCCGCGCTGCCGTCGTACGCCACCTCGTGGCTGAGCGAGGGCATCATCAGCGTCGCCGTCACCGACGACCCCGACGGTGCCGAGGCGGAGCTCCGCAAGACCTGGGGCGGCCGGCTCTGCGTGACCACCGTCGAGAGGACCGACGCCGAGCTCAACGCGGTCAACCAGGAGCTCCAGGTGGCGCTCGGCGACCAGCTGCTGAGCAGCGGGTCCACCTCGCCGGACTCGCTCGACGCGACGGTCGTCTTCGACGACGGGTCCATCCAGGACTGGGCGGACGCCACGTGGGGCGACGGCCTCGTGCGGGTCAGCTCCGCCCTCGAACCGGCGGAGTAGGCGTCACTTCTCCTTGAGCGTGATGGCGATCGAGTTGATGCAGTAGCGGTCGCCGGTGGGCGTGCCGAAGCCGTCGGGGAAGACGTGGCCGAGGTGCGAGCCGCACGTGGCGCAGCGGACCTCGACGCGCTTCATGCCGTGCGAGTTGTCCTCGATGTACTCCACCGTGTCGGTCATCGGCTGGTAGAAGCTCGGCCAGCCGCAGCCGGAGTGGAACTTCGTGTCGCTCGTGAACAGCTCGGAGCCGCAGGCCTTGCAGGAGTAGGTGCCCTCGGTCTCGGTGTCGGTGTACTCGCCGGTGAACGCGCGCTCGGTGCCCGCCTGCCGGAGGACGGCGTACTCCTCCGGGGTCAGCTCCTCGCGCCACTGCTCGTCGGTCTTCTGCACGTCGTAGGCCATGGCTCCAGTTTACGGAGCGACGGAAGGTCACGATTCGCGCACACCCGTGGTCGTACGACGTCCGCGTGCGGCACCGTGTCGCCATGAGGGGGACGTGGCTCGTGGTTGGCGCGGTGGCGGTGCTCGCGACCGGGTGCGGCGACGGGTCGTCGTCGCCCCGAACGGAGGAGACGCCTGCGATCCCGGTGTCGAGCCCGACGGCGGTGCCGCCGGCCTCCGGCACGGTGACCACCACCTTCTCGCTCCTCGTCACCGACGACGGCTCAGGCCCGCACGCGTGCCAGAACGGCAACTGGCAGGACGTCTCGCCGCCGACGTGCTCCGCGATCGCGATCACCGGATGGGAGTGGGACCCGACCTGGGACGTCGAGGAGCAGGACGGGGTGCGGTGGGGCAACTTCCAGCTGGTCGGCACGTTCGACGGCCACACCTTCGCCGTCGACGCGGCCAGCCAGCCGGAGCCGGCGCCCTACGAGTGGGACTTCGAGATCCCCTGCCCGACGCCCGACGGTGGGTGGCAGGTGGTGGCCCCGTCGCGCTCGGGTGCGGATGACCTCGGCGCGGCCACCGCGGCAGCCCAGGACCTCGACGGCTACGCCCTCGCCGTCGTCAGCACCCCGGACGGCAGGCCCGGCCCGCGCGACCCGGGGAGCACCGTGCTCACCGTGCTCGTCGCCGGGGACGTGTCGGCGTCGGAGGCCGCGCTGCGCGAGGTGTGGGGCGGGATGCTCTGCGTGAGCCGCGTCCACCACTCCTACCGCGAGCTGCGCAGGGTCCAGCACGCGCTGCTCGACGTCCCCGGGATGAACGAGGTCGGGAGCGGCAACACCGACAACCAGGTCGACCTGGTCGTGCTGAACGACGACGGGTCCATCCAGCGGTGGGTGGACCAGGCGTTCGGCGAGGGCGTGGTGGTCGTCGACTCGAACCTCCAGCCTGTCGGCTGACGCGACTAGGGTCGGGGCATGGCAGCAGCGAAGCCGGTGATGGTGCGGGCCGGCGACCGCGAGGTCCGCGTCTCCTCGCCCGACCGCGTCATCTACGAGGCGACGGAGACCACCGGCGAGGTGACCAAGCTGATGGTCGCGGAGTACTTCGCGAGCGTCGAGGACGGCCTGATGCGCGCGCTGCGCGACCGCCCGACGGCGCTCGAGCGGTGGACCTCCGGGGTCCGCCCCGGGATGAGGCTCGCGACCGGGCCGCAGGACCGCAACGCCGACGCGTTCTACCAGAAGCGGGTGCCGAAGGGGGCTCCCGACTACCTCGAGACGGCCACCATCACCTTCCCGTCGGGCCGGACCGCAGACGAGATCTGCCCGACCGAGATCGCCGTGCCGGTGTGGTGCGCGCACATGGGCACGCTGACCTTCCACCCCTGGCCCGTCCGTCGTACCGCTGCGTCTGATTCGTGGGGCGACCACCCCGACGAGCTGCGGATCGACCTGGACCCGCAGCCCGGCACGGGCTTCGGCGACGCCGTACGGGTGGCGGGGGTGGCGCGCGAGCTGCTGGCCGACCTCGGGATGACGGGCTTCGCGAAGACGTCCGGCAACCGCGGCATCCACGTCTACGTGCGGATCTCGCCCGAGTGGGACTTCGCCGCGGTCCGCCACGCCGCGATCGCCTTCGGCCGCGAGCTGGAGAAGCGGGACGACGGCGTCACGACGGCGTGGTGGAAGGAGGAGCGCGGCGAGCGGATCTTCGTCGACTTCAACCAGAACACCCGCGACCGCACGATCGCGTCGGCCTACTCCCTGCGCCCGATCCCCGGCGCGCCCGTCTCGACGCCACTGGCCTGGGACGAGCTGGCCGGGCTGACCTCACCGGCCGAGCTCAACCTCTTCACCGTCCCCGAGCGGCTCGCCTCCGAAGGTGACCCGTGGGCTGCGATCGACGACGTCCACCACTCGCTCCAGCCGCTCCTCGACCTCTGGGAGGAGCACCCCGTCGAGCTCAACTTCCCGCCCGACCACCCGAAGATGCCCGGCGAGCCGCCCCGCGTGCAGCCGTCGAAGAAGGTCGAGTCGCACTGGGACTCCGACGGCAACCGGATCGCCGACTGAGCGAACCTCCCGCTGGTCGAGGAGGGACGAAGTCCCGTCACGAGACCGAGAACCAGGTCTCGTGACGGTCGCTGCGCGACCTCCTCGACCAGCGGGAGTCAGCGTTCCCAGGGGGCCGGGATCGGGAAGTACTGCTCGAGGAACTCGTGGAGCATGGCGTCGGCGCGGTGGTCGTCGAAGGCCGAGAGCATGTTGTCGGCGATGCAGAAGAAGTCGCGGTCGCGCTTGAGCATCTGCTTGAGCTGGGCCGGCAGCTGCTGGTGGCCGAGGTCGACGTAGCCGTGGTGGGCGCTCGCGCGGAAGGCCTGGCCGGTGATGAGGCCGTAGTTCTGCGCGAACGACGACAGCAGGGACAGGTCGGTCGCGGAGCGGAACGGCGCGTTCGTCGTCCGCTCGACCTCCTCGGGGAAGCGGGCCGCGATCTCCTCGAGCGTCGAACGACGCTGGGGGTGCGGGCTGTGCATCATCGTCTGCGTCAGCGCGACCCCGAACGCGTCGGCGAGCACACGGCGGTTGTTCTGCGCGGCGGTCAGGTAGGGCCGGTCGTCGGTGCCGGCGAGGCCGACGGCGCGGTGGTCGGCGACGAAGGCGGCGTACTGCCCGCCGGGCGCGAAGAAGTGCCCTGGCCGCCGGGGCCGGCCCAGGAAGACGTCGTCGTTGACGTAGATGAAGTGGTCGGCGAGGTCGGGCACGGCGTGCAGGCGCGTCTCGATCGCGTGCGAGCTGAAGGTCGGGAGCGCCGACGCGGGCAGGACGTCCCGGTGGTCGACGACCCGGATCCGCTCGTGCGACGTGTCGAGCCACGACGGCACCTGGCCCGCGGTGACGAGGTGGATCCGGCGCACCCACGGCGCGAAGAGGTGGAGGCTGCGCATCGAGTAGCGCAGCTCGTCGCGGCTCGTGTAGCGCTGCGCGCCGCCGGCCCGCTCGTCGGGGGTCCCGCCGGTGTCGACGATGCGCCGGTCGCGGGCGGCCAGCCACTCCTCGTCGTCACCGTCGACCCAGGTGTAGACGACGTCGACGTCGAAGCGCACGTCGTCGACGGTCGGCAGCGCCATCAGCTCGAGGGTGGGCACGTCGACGCCCTCGACGGTGGTGGTGGTGCGCGGCGTGCCGGCCGGCACCCGGTCGCCGTACCTGTTGAGGCTCGGGGCGAAGAGGTCGCCGTCGGGCGACTCCTCCCAGAACTGCACGCCGACCTCGACGCCCTCGCCGAGCACGCCGTCGTGGCCGCCGCGCATCGGCCACGGCTCGAGGAACAGCGAGGCGGTGCGGGTGCGGGCCAGCTCCTCGGTCATCGCCGCGACTGTGCCGCGACGCTCGTGCCACCCGCGCTCGGCGGGGTCGCGGACCGACAGCCAGTCGGGCACCGGCGCCGCCGCGAGGGCGGTGAGGAAGGCCTGGCGGCGCGACGACGGCACGACGACCACCGGGTGCGGGTCGAGGCCACGCGCGGGCACCACGAACCAGTCGTCCCCGGCAGCCGAGGCGGCGGAGGTGAGCACCCGCAGCGTCGTCGTACGCGCCTCGGCGGGAGTGACGCCGGCCGCGGACGAGGTCTCGGGCAGGTCGCCGAGCGGTCCCGGGCGCAGCCCGTGGAGCACCCGCCGCGGTGCGAGCGGGTCGGCGCGGCGCTCGACCGCGCGGCGGAACGTGTCCACCCACCGCCGGGCGAGCCGCTGGCCGTCCCACTGCTCCGAGCGGGCGAGCGCGGCGGCGCCGAGGCGCGAGCGGAGGTCGTCGTCGGTGGCCATCCGCAGCATCGCAGCAGCCATCGCGGCCTTGGAGGCGGGCGGGACCAGCAGTCCGTCGACGTCGTGGGTGATCATCTCGCGCGGGCCGGAGGGGCAGTCGTACGACACCGGCGGCACGCCTGCCGACATGGCCTCCTGGAGCACGAGCGGGTAGCCCTCGCCGCGCGAGGCGAGGACGGCGACGCTCGCCCTGGCCCACTCGGCCGCGAGGTCGCGCGTCGAGCCGGGCAGGAGCACGCGGTCCTCGAGGCCGAGCTTGCGGACCTGGGCGGCGAGGTTGTCGGCGCGCGGGCCGTCGCCCCAGATGGTGAGGGTCCACCCGGGAATGTCCTCGTGGATGCGCCAGAACGCGTCGACGAGGTGCTCGAACTGCTTCTCCGGCGCGAGCCGGCCGGCGGTGACGAACGTCTTCTGGTCGAGGGAGGAGCGCGGCTGCGGAGTGCCGGGGAGCGGGTTGGGGATGACGAGCAGCTCGGGCGCCGCACCGCCGAGCCGGCCGGCGAGCCAGCGCGACATCGACTCGGTCAGCGACACCACGATGTCGGCGCGCGGGGCGAACTCGAGCAGCGCGCCGAGGTCGTTGACCCGTGCCGACGACGCGCGGTGCTCCTGGTGGACGAGGGCGACGTCGTCGGGCGCCAGCTGGGCGACGACGGCCAGCAGCTCGGGGGTCGTGGTGACGAGCACGTCGGCCTCGATCGAGCCGAGCGCCTCGCGCATCGTGGCGTCGGTCAGGCCGTTGTAGAGGGCGTCCCACGAGCGCGGCACGATCACCGACTCGCGCTGTGCCAATTCGTGGGCGACGCCGTCGGGATGTCGGCCGGCGACCGCGGTGGCCCGCCCGCCGCGCACGTCGACGAGGTAGGTGACCTCGAGCCCGTCGGCCAGCGGGTAGTGGGTCGTGTCGCCGCTGCGCCAGACGCTGAGGATGCGGACCCGGTGGCCCTCGCCGAGCGCGAGGAGGGCGTTGGCCTGCTCGATGCCGGAGCGGGCGGTGCCGCCCATGCCGTCGGCGTTGAAGAGCACGAAGACGATGTCGAGGGGGCCGTCGCGGCGGGCGCGCCGCACGACCGACCGCACCTTCCCACCCAGCCTGTCGCCCAGAGCCACGTGCGCCTCAGTCCTGTCGTCGGGAGCCTCGTCGCCACGATCCTAGGGGGGCCGCCGACGGCCGATAGGGTGACCCGCATGCCCACCCCCCTGGTCCTGGTCTCCGGTTCCGGTCGCAGCGGCACCAGCTCCCTGGCGGGCACCCTCAAGCGCCTCGGACTCCACGTCCCGCAGCCCGAGGTCGAGGCCTCGGAGACCAACCCGCGCGGGTTCTACGAGCCGCAGTGGGTGATCGACTTCCACAAGCGCCACCTCCGCGAGCTCGCGCTCTTCAACATCGACAGCCGGCCCGCCGCGGTCGACCTCGTGGCGGCGTACGTCGACTCGGGCGTCCCCAGCGCCGAGCTCCGGGAGTGGCTCGCCGGCCAGCTGCAGGCACCCGAACGAGGTCAGGCGCAGATCGTCGTCAAGGACCCGCACGCCTTCTGGTTCGCCAAGGTCTGGGAGGACGTCAGCGCCGAGCTCGACGCCGACCTGCGCTGGCTGACCGCGCTGCGCCACCCCGCGGAGGTGGTCGGCTCGCGCGACATCGCCTACCTCTCGTCGCAGTCCGACGACCTGCGGCTGACCAAGGAGACGTCCAACGTCGCCGGCTGGGTGCACGCCGCTCTGCTCACCGAGCAGGCCGGCCGCGGGCGCAAGCGCTCCTTCGTGCGCTACGTCGACCTGCTCGCGGACTGGCGCTCGGCGCTCGCGCCCGTGCAGGAGCAGCTCGAGCTGTTCTTGAACGCCGACCTCTCCTCCCCTCCCGGCCAGCGCGAGCACCACCCGGTCGACGACTTCATCGAGCCGTCGATGCGCAAGTCGCAGCTGACCTGGGACGACGTACGCACCCCGGACTGGCTGCGCGACACCGCCGAGCAGGTCTGGCAGCTGCTCGGTGTCCTGACCGAGGAGCCGCAGGACCCCGACACCCTCGCCGCGCTCGACCGGATCCACGACGACTACGACGCCCGCTACGCCGAGGCCGTCGCCCTCACCTTCGACCACACCAAGGCCGAGTCGACCCTCGCCGGCCGCGAGGCCCGCGACGCCCAGCGCGCGACCGTCCAGCAGCTGCGCCGCGAGCTCGCCGAGGCGCGCCGGGAATCCTTCGGGTCAGCAGGTGCCCCCGCCGTTGGTGGCCGCGAGGCCGCCGCGATCCTGCGCCGCGCCGTCGTGCGCCGCCTCACCCGCCGCTGATCCGCCGATCGGTGATCCCAGGCTGACCGGGGATCACTGACGTTGTCGGCCGTTGCAACGCCTGACAACGTCGAGCGAAAGCCTGACGACCCACGAGCGCGGCCGGCTCAGAGGCCGCTGACGCCCTCGCCCTGGCCGGAGACCTGCTCGTCGAAGTTCTCGTGCTCGATCAGGTGCAGGACCGGTACGCCGAGCTTGCGGCGGGCGCGCGAGGTCCAGTCGACGTGGAAGAACTCGGCGACGACGTGGGGCCGGGTGAGGATGATCGCCTCGCGGGCGTCGACCGCGCCGACCAGCGCGGCGAGGGCGTCGACCGGTGGCTCCGAGGTGACGGCGCCGCGGGCCTGGCCGCCGGCCGCGGTGATCGCGGCGATCGTCTGCCTGAGCTCGGCGTTGGAGGTGTCCTCGCAGTCCTTGCGCAGCGCCTCGATGTCGACGTCGTTCATCGCGAGGGCGGGCGCGGCCATCAGGTCGCCGGCCCCGAGGGTGCCCATCGAGGCCTCGATGCGGGCCGCGGCGTCCTCGAGGGGGAGGAGCACGTGGTAGACGACCTGGTCCTCGATCTCCGCGTGGAGCGAGCGGACCTGGGCCGCGTCGGCGGGGGAGAGGGCCTGCTCGACGAGGAGCACCACGTCATAGGTGCCGACGCCGTCGTGGATGGAGTCGTCGTGGATGGAGTCGTCGTCGTGCGGGGTGTCGGTGTCGCTCATGATGCGCCTCCGGGGTCGGTGCTCAGGATTCGGGTGAGGTCGTAGCCGGCCGGCTCGTCGAGCTGACCGTATCCGCAGCTCTCCGGGTCACGGTCGGTGCGCCACCTCTTGAAGTGGGCCGTGTGGCGGAACCGTCGGCCCTCCATGTGGTCGTACTTCACCTCGAGCACCCGCTCCGGGCGCAGCGCGGTGAACCCGAGGTCCTTGCCCGCGCTCCACCGGCTCTGGGTGCCGGGGACGCGGTCGGGGTTGGCGGTGAGGAACTCGTTCCACCGACCCCACGGGTGGTCCGCGATGTCGCAGACCAGCGGCTGCAGCTCGTGCCAGAGCTCGGCCCGCCGCTTGGCGGTGAAGCTGGCGGACACGCCGATGTGCTGCAGCTCGCCGTCGTCGTCGTACAGCCCGAGGAGCAGGGAGCCGATCAGCGGCTCCTCGGGGGTGGACGTCTTGTGCTCGCGGTAACCGGCGAGGACGACGTCGGCGGTGCGCTCGTGCTTGATCTTGAGCATGGTGCGCTTGTTGGGCTCGTACGGCGACCCGAGCGGCTTGGCGACGACACCGTCGAGCCCCGCGCCCTCGAACTCCTCGAACCATCGCTCGGCCTCGGCGGGGTCCTCGGTGGTGCGGGTGAGGAAGCACGGCCCGGCTCCGTCGAGGTGGCCGAGCGCCTCGACGAGCGCGGCCCTCCGTTCCGAGAGCGGGCGATCGATGAAGGACTCGTCGCCGAGCGCGAGCAGGTCGAAGGCGACGAAGCCGGCCGGGGTCTCGACCGCGAGCTTGTCGACGCGGCTGGCCGCGGGGTGGATGCGCTCCTGCAGGGTCTCGAACTCCAGCCGCCACCCGTCGGGCCCCTGCAGGCCGACGAAGATCTCCCCGTCGAGCACGACCCGGTCGGGCAGCTGGTCGCGGCAGGCCTCGACGACCTCGGGGAAGTAGCGGGTGAGCGGCTTGGTGTTGCGGCTGGCCAGCTCGACCTCGTCGCCGTCCTTGAACACCAGGCAGCGGAAGCCGTCCCACTTCGGCTCGAAGCTCAGGCCGCCGTGCTTCGCCGGGTCCGGCACCCCGCTGACGCTCTTCGCGAGCATCGGCTGCACGGGCGGCATGACAGGCAGGTCCACGCGATCGAGCCTAGTCCGGTCGGAGCAGGACGGAGCTCAGTCCTCGCCGCGCAGCGAGAACGACCGCAGCCGGTCACCCGCGAACCACACGCCGACCACCGTGACGACCGCGCTCGCACCGATCGCCCACGGCAGGTTGGCCGGGTCGGGCAGCTCGTCCGACAGCGCATGGGCGATGCGCACGCCCCACTGGCTGATGCTCAACCAGGCGATGCCGGTGAACAGGTTGCCGAGCAGGCTCTCCCAGATCAGCACGAACATCAGCGACGCGATGACCGCGTGCCGGGTGACCGCGGAGATCGCGAGGAACAGCGCCGAGTACGTCGTACCGGCGACGGCGGCGCCGACGAGGAGGGCGACCGCCCGGGCGCTGTCGCCGGTGATGAGCGCGGCGACGAAGATCGGCAGCGACCCGGCCACCAGCGTCGCACCCAGCGCGACCAGCCACTTGCTGATGGCGATGCCGTAGCGGCTGACCGGCTTCGAGAGCAGGTAGACGATCGATCCGTCGTCGACCTCGGGCCCCAGGACCGAGGAGGAGGCGAGGATGGCGACGAGCGGCAGGACGAGCGTGTAGCCCAGTCCCGGGACGATCTCCCAGGCGGCGTCGCCGTCGGTGAGCGCGGTGACCAGGCCGACGAGGCCGATCAGCAGGACCGGGAAGGCGAGCAGCAGGTAGAAGCGGCGGCGGCCCAGCAGGGCCTGGAGCGCGAGCTTCGCAATGGTCGAGTTGATCATCGGGCCACCAGGTAGGCGAACACGCTCTCCAGCGACTCGTCGCTGGGGGAGAGCTCGAACAGGGTCACGTCGTGCTGCCGGGCCAGGCCGGGGAGCTCGACGGCGAAGCTGCCCAGGTCGCCGACCTGGACGTCGAGGTGGTCACCGCGCAGGCTGACCGCCCGCACCGACTCACGCGCCATGAGCGCGGCGCCGAGGGCGCGGTTGTCGCTGGACTGGATGGCGTAGCGCACCGGTCGGTCCGTCATCAGCCGACGGATCGCGCCGAAGTCGCCGGAGGCGGCGTGCCGACCGGACACCACGACCTCGATGTGGCGGGCGAGGCGCTCGACCTCCTCGAGGATGTGGGAGCTGAAGAGCACCGTGCGGCCCTCGTCGCCGAGCCGGCGGAGCAGGTCCATCAGGACCATCCGCTGGCGCGGGTCGACGCCGTTGAAGGGCTCGTCGAGCAGCAGGACCGAGGGCTGGTGCACGAGCGCCGCGGCGATCTTCACGCGCTGCCGCATGCCCTTGGAGTAGGTGTCGAGCCGTCGCGAGGCGGGCTCGACCATGTCGACCGTGGCGAGGACCCGCTCGGTGGCCTCCGCGGCGTCGGGAAGCCGGTGGAGGTCGGCGTTGGCGCGCACGAACTGGCGACCGGTGAGGTAGCCGAAGCTCAGCTCGCGCTCGGGCACCAGCCCGATCTGGCGGTAGATCTCGGTGTTGCGCCACACGGGCTGGCCGTCGAGCGTCACGTGCCCGGCCGAGGGGGCGAGGAAGCCCGCCATCATGGCCATGAGCGTCGTCTTGCCGGCCCCGTTGGGACCGAGCAGGCCGGTGACGCCGGGACCGATGGTGAGCGAGACGTCGTTGACGGCGACGACGTTGCCGAACCAGCGCGAGGCGGAGTCGAGGACGAGGTTGCTCATCGCGAGCCCACCTTCCGGAAGCGGGCGACCAGCCCGAGCAGGCAGCCGCCGACGAGCAGCACGGCCACCAGGGCGTAGGCCAGCGGCCAGGCGCCCTCGACCGGCGCGAAGGTGTCGACGCCTGCGTCCCAGGCGTTGGCGAGACCGTTGTAGAGCGACCACGGCGAGAACAGCCCGACGGCGGTGGCGGCCGAGGCGGCGTCCTGGTCGGCCGAGATCGCCTGTACGGCGGTGATCACCCCGGTGAGGACGATGAGCGCCATCACCGACCCGACCACCGCGAAGCCGCGGCGCAGGGACACCGACGAGATGAGCCCGGTGATGCCGGCGATCATCATCGCGAGCAGGACCTGGAGGACGACCGCCTTGAGCCACGACGTCGTCTGGTCGCTCTTGTCGATGCCGGCCAGCAGCGCGCCGAGGTAGAGCAGGAGCGTCGGTACCGCCATGAACAGCCAGACCGCGACGGTCAGCGACAGCCACCGGACCATCGAGAACACCGGTGCTGCCAACGGCCGCGCGAGGTAGAGCACGATCGAGCGGTGCCGCAGGTCGCGGGAGAACAGCACCGGCGCCTGGGCCGCGGCGAAGAGGCTCACCAGCAGCTGGGTCTGGTTGGTGTAGTCGGCGTAGGAGATCGGCAGCGCGCTGCCTCCGGTGAGCACCACGACGCCGACCACGATGAGCGCGGGCAGCACCGACATCCCGAGCAGGAGGAAGGGCATCACCTTCGACTTGCCGGAGCGCCCCAGGCCGTACGCGTGGCGCAGGCCGGTGACGAACAGCGTGCGCGCGATCGTGGGCGTGCCGTCGCGTACGCCGTCGTAGTGGCGGTAGCCGAGGTCGTGGATCACGCCCGGGCGGCTCTGCCCGATCTGGGGGGTGTCAGACATGGGTACCTCCGTCGAGGAAGACGTCCTCGAGGTGACGGCGGTCGGGCTGGAGCCGCATCAGGCCGAGGCCGAGCTCGGCGGCGACGTCGCGGACCAGGTCGTGGGCGACGCCCTCCGCGGCCAGCTCGGGAGGTGGTGGGTCGATGGCGACCATCGGACCGCGCGGCCGGCAGGTCAGCCCACGCTGGGCGAGTGCCTCACCGAGGCGATCGCGCTCGGTCTCGGTGCCGACGACCTCGACGAGCAGGCTGCCGGTGCGTTGGAGGAAGTCACCGGTGGCGCTCGACCGGAGGAGGTGCCCGCCGTCCAGGACGATCACGTGGTCGCTGACCTGCTCGAGCTCGCCGAGCAGGTGGGAGGTGACGAGCACGGCGATCCCGAAGTCGCTCCCGATGCGCTTGACCAGGTCGAGCATGTCGTTGCGCGCGGCCGGGTCGAGGCCGTTGGTCGGCTCGTCGAGGAAGACCAGCTGGGGGTCGTGGGCCAGCGCCTGCGCGAGCTTGGCCCGCTGCTTCATGCCGGTGGAGTAGCCGCCCATCGGCCGGTAGCGCTCCTCGTCGAGCCCGACGTGACGCAGCACGTCGGCGGCCCGCTCGCGCGCGGCCGAGGCGCCGAGGCCGGACATCCGGGCCATGTGGACCGTGAAGTCGCTCGCGCTGACGTCGGGCGGCAGGCAGTCGTGCTCGGGCATGTAGCCCACGAGGCGCCGGATCTCCTGCCCGTCGTGCTCGATGTCGTGGCCGAGCACGCGCGCGTGGCCGCCCGTCGGCTCGAGCAGGCCGAGCAGGATCTTGATCAGCGTCGACTTCCCGGCACCGTTGGCGCCGACCAGTCCGGTCACGCCGGAGCCGACCTCGACCGTCAGGTCCGTCAGCGCGTGGACCGCGCCGTAGTGCTTGGTGAGGCCCGCGGTCGTGATGACCGGCCCGGGCCCGATGAGTTCCCCCGTCACGTCCGTCACGCTAGCGGCCCGTCCGGCCCGGGGCATCAGGGATCGCCCCGATCGCGTGTGGAGGTCTGGTGAAGATCGACCGGTCAGGACGTGTGGCGATGCGGTCGTCCGGGCGACCACTTCGTCGCACGTCCCGCAACGTCATACGGACGGGGCAACCGCTTGCCCCTTCCGTATGACGTCCCGCGCTTCGCCTCTAGTCTGTTCCGCACATTCCCCGGTTGGTCTGCCGGCAGGGCCCGCCTGACTTTGAATCAGGACTAGCGACGTAGGTTCGACTCCTACCCGGGGAGCCGATACTCGCTGGCGTCGCCGACCGACGACCGCGAGGATCGGAGCGATGCCCACCCCCGCGACGTACGACGACCTCCTCACGCGGACGCGCGCGCTGATTGACGCCACCGGGAGCGGCGTGCCGGTCGTCGGGATCAGCGGCCACGGCGGCGCGGGCAAGTCCACCCTCGCCCTGCGGCTCGCCGCCGACCTGGGGATCACCGAGGAGCAGGTCGTGGCGACGGACGCGTTCCACGCGACGACGTGCGGTCCGGACGCGGGGATGTGGGAGCAGACCGACTGGGCGCTGGTCGAGCGGGTGGTGCGGACGGCGCGCGAGGGAGGGGAGCGGCTGCGCTACGACTACCGCTGGTGGTCGGGGGAGACCGGTGCCGAGGACCACCCGATGCCAGTGGTGCTGATCGTCGAGGGCATCCGGTTGTTCCACGACCGCACGACGAACTGGTTCGACCTGAGCGCCTGGATCGACATGGATGCCGACGAGGCGGGCGCGCGGGCGGTGGCGCGCAACGTCCTGCAGGGCGACGACGAGGCCGAGCTCGCGCTGTGGGACACCAAGTGGATCCCGGAAGGTCGTGACTACGAGCGGCTCGAGCGTCCTCAGGAGCGCGCCGACCTGGTGATCAGGGCCGAGCGGTGACGGGCGCGTCGACGACCCGGGCCAGGAACGCGCGGTAGTCGGCGGCACTGCGTCTCGGCACCTCGAGCATCGGCATGTGCCCGGCCTCGGGGTAGGTGACCGTACGGGCGCCGGGGATGCCGTCGGCCCACACCCGAGCAGTGCTGCGGTGCACGAGCCGGTCCTGCTCGCCCCACATCACCAAGGTCGGCGCAGCGATCTCGTCCAGGCGGTCGTCGAGCGTGTCGCGCTGGAAGAAACCGTGGAAGATCTCCTCGAGCTCGTCGCGTCGCGCGACGTAGTCCGCAGCGATGGCGGCACGGATGAAGCCCGGCACGAACGGAGCCTTCGCCATCGTCATGGCGTAGAACTCCGGGAAGAGAGCGACGTCGTCGAGCAGGAACGGGTTGCGGCCCTCGCGGAGGACGAGCTCGGCGTCGCTCGGCTCGGGCGACGTGACCCCGACGGCGTCGCTCAGCAGCAGCGAGCGCACCAGGTCGGGCCGGGCGACCGCGAGGGTGGCGGCCACGAAGCCCCCCATCGAGTTGCCGGCCACGTCGGCGTGCTCCACGCCGAGGCCGTCGAGCAGGGCCGCCACGCGCGCGGCCTGGGCCGGAGCGGAGAAGTCGGTGCCCGCGGTGAACCCCGTGGCGCCGTGGCCGGCGAGGTCGGGGATCAGCACTCGGTGGTCGCGCTGCAGGTGGCGCGCGAAGCGGACCCACACCACGCGGTCGGCGGTGTAGCCGTGCAGGAGCACCACGACGGGCGCGTCGGCGGGACCACCCTCGAGGACGGCCAGCTCGGTGTCCCCGGCGTCCACGCGGCGCTCGCGCAGGCCGTACGCCCTCGCCTCGGCTCGCGTGATGAGCGAGTAGAGGCGCCCGGCCAGGGCCGTGCGGTTCATCGGGCAGCACGCTTCCGGACGACGCCGGTCATCAGGCGCTGGTAGCCGGCGGGCGCGACGCGTCCCATCACGTCGATGAGGCGCGCATCGGGCCCGATGAGGACGCGCCGCTTGTCCTTGCGCACGCCCTCGACAATGACCTCGGCCGCCTTGGCGGGCGAGGTGATGAACGACTTCTCGAAGTCGTGCGCGGCGGCGTCCGAAGGCTTGCCCATCGCGGCCGCGGTGCTCGCGTCGGTGCGGGCGGCCCGGGCGATGTTGGTCTTGATGCCGCCCGGGTGGACGCAGGTCGCGCTCACGCGGGAGCCGGTGAGCTCGAGGTCCTGGCGCAACGACTCGGTGAACCCGCGTACGGCGTACTTGCTCGCGTTGTAGCCGCTCATCAGCGGCTGGGCGGTGAGCCCGAAGACGCTGGAGATGTTCACGACGTGGCCCTCGCCCGACGCCTCGAGGTGGGGGAGGAACGCCTTGGTTCCGTGGACGACGCCCCAGAAGTTGATGCCCATGATCCAGCGGTAGTCGTCGGTGGAGAGGGCCGCGACGGTGCCGGAGAGCGCGACGCCGGCGTTGTTGAAGACGAGGTTCGCGCGGGCGTGGTCGGCCACGACCTGGTCGGCCCAGCCGAGCACGGCCGACTCGTCGGCGACGTCGACGACCGAGACCGTCAGCGCCCGCGCACGACCGCCGAGCAACCGCTCGGTCTCCGCGAGTCCTTCCGAGGAGACGTCGGAGATGGCCAGTCGGCACCCGCGGCCCGCCAGCTCGAGGGCGAGCGCCCGGCCGATGCCGGAGCCCGCTCCGGTGATGGCGGCGACCTTGTCGTCCAGCTGCTGCATGACGTCCTCTCGACAGATGGGCTTCGACTGTAAAGCCGTCGCGCCCCTGTCTGCGCGTCGGGTGACGAGGCTCACGTACCCCGGTCCGGCCGTGGACCGGGCCCCGCCGCCTCAGTGACAGACTGCGGGTCATGGACAACCTCACCGTCATCGTCCTCGCCGCAGGCGGCGGCACCCGCATGAAGTCCAAGACCATGAAGGTGCTGCACCCCATCGCCGGGCGCTCCATGATCGGGCACGTCCTCCGTGCCGTGCAGGCCGTCGAGCCGAGCCGGGTCGTCGCAGTCGTCGGCCACCAGCGCGAGCAGGTCGGGCCGCACATCATCGAGCTGCTGCCGACCGCGGTCCTGGCGGTGCAGGAGAAGCAGGAGGGCACCGGGCACGCCGTACGGATCGCGATGGAGGCCGCGGGCACGACCACCGGCACCGTGATCGTCGCCGCAGGTGACACCCCGCTGCTGGAGGGCGAGTCGCTGCGCACCTTCGCGGAGGAGCACGAGGCGGCGCAGCGCGCGGTGAGCATCCTGAGCGGCCGGGTGCCGAACCCCTTCGGCTACGGCCGCATCGTGCGCAACGCCGAGGGCGACGTCGAGGCGATCGTGGAGGAGAAGGAGGCCACGCCCGAGCAGCAGGCGATCGACGAGATCAACTCGGGGATCCTCGCCTTCGACGCCGAGTTCCTGGTCTCCGCGCTGCCGCGGATCACCAACCGCAACGCCAAGGGCGAGTACTACCTCACCGACGCCGTCCACCTCGCCCGCGAGGACGGCCTCACCGTCGGGGCCCACCTGATCGACGACGTGGCGCAGACCGAGGGCGCCAACGACCGCGCCCAGCTCGCCGAGCTCGGCAGGGAGCTCAACCGCCGGATCGTGACCCGCTGGATGAAGGACGGCGTCACCGTCATGGACCCGGCCACGACGTGGATCGAGGCCGACGTGGTGATCGAGCCCGACGCGACGATCCTTCCCGGCACCCAGCTCCTCGGCGCGACCATCGTGCGTGAGGACGCCGTGGTCGGTCCGGACACGACGCTGAAGGACTGCGAGGTCGGCGCCGGCGCGCGCGTCGTACGGACGCACGGCGAGCTCGCCGTCGTCGGCGACCGCGCCACCGTCGGGCCCTTCGCCTACCTGCGCCCCGGCACGCAGCTCGGCGTCGGCGGGAAGATCGGCGCCTTCGTCGAGACCAAGAACGCGCGGATCGGCGACGGCGCCAAGGTCCCGCACCTGTCGTACGTCGGCGACGCGGAGATCGGCGAGGGCACCAACATCGGCGCCGGCACGATCTTCGCCAACTACGACGGCGTGGCCAAGCACCGCACGACCATCGGGCGCCACGCGCGGACCGGGTCCAACAACACGTTCGTCGCGCCGGTGACGGTGGGCGACGGCGCGGGCACGGCCGGCGGCACCGTCGTACGCCGCAACGTGCCGCCGGGCGCCCTCGCCGTCAGCAGCTCGCCGCAGCGCAACCTCGAGGGCTGGACCGAGTCGAAGCGAGCCGGCACGGCGCAGGCGGAGGCCGCGCGAACGGCTCGTGAACAGCAGGAGACGACCGAGGGCTGACCCCGGGCTCGCGGATGGCCCCGGCGTGGGCCAGAATCGTGCCCAGCACCTCCGAACACCCTCGAAGCTGCTGCCACAGCGAGGAGTCGCGTCGCGTGACCGGAATGAAGCGGACCACCGAGAAGAACCTCATGGTCTTCAGTGGACGGGCCTATCCCGAGCTCGCCGAGGAGGTCGCCGACCTCCTCGAGTGCGGGCTCGTCCCGCAGGACGCGCGGGCCTTCGCCAACGGCGAGCTCTACGTCCGCTACGAGGAGTCCGTGCGCGGGTGCGACGCCTTCGTGATCCAGAGCCACACCGCTCCGATCAACGAGTGGATCATGGAGCACCTGATCATGGTCGACGCCCTCAAGCGGGCCTCGGCCAAGCGGATCACGGTCGTCATGCCGTTCTACGGCTACGCCCGGCAGGACAAGAAGCACCGTGGCCGCGAGCCGATCTCGGCACGCCTGGTCGCGGACCTCTTCAAGACCGCCGGCGCCGACCGCCTCATCACGGTCGACCTGCACGCCGACCAGATCCAGGGCTTCTTCGACGGCCCGGTGGACCACCTGATGGCGCTGCCGATCCTCACCGACTACGTCAAGGAGAAGTACGGCGACCAGGAGCTCGCCGTCGTCTCCCCGGACGCCGGCCGGATCAAGGTCGCCGAGCGCTGGTCGGCCCGCCTCGGCGGCGTACCGCTCGCGTTCATCCACAAGACCCGTCGCATCGACGTGGCCAACGAGGTCGTCGCCAACCGGGTCGTGGGTGAGGTGACCGGGAAGATCTGCATCCTGACCGACGACATGATCGACACCGGCGGCACGATCGTGAAGGCCGCCGAGGCGTGCATGGCCGACGGCGCCGCGGGCGTGATCATCGCCGCGACCCACCCGATCCTCTCCGACCCCGCGGTCGACCGCCTCAAGAACTCCACCGCCATGGAGGTCGTGGTCACCAACACCCTCCCGGTGGCCGAGGAGAAGCAGTTCGACAAGCTGACGACCCTCTCGATCGCCCCGCTGCTGAGCCGCGCGATCCGGGAGGTCTTCGAGGACGGGTCCGTCACCTCGATGTTCGACGGCCACGCCTGATCGACCAGCAACCAAGGGCGTTCAGCCGACGAGGTCGCGTACGTCGACCTCGTGCAGGCGGTCGCGGTAGCGCCACCACCAGGAGTGGAGCAGGCTGATCGCCTCCATCCCGAGCCGCAGGTCGGGAGACAGCTCGCCCCGCGGCGAGGAGCGCAGCCACGCGCGCAGCTCGGGGTCGACGAGGCCTCGCAGCGGACCGCGCGCGATCCTCTTGCGGTGGGCGTCGACCGCCGGGTCCGAGCGCCACACCCGCGGCAGGTGCGGCGCGCGCCTCTCGGCCGTGGCGGTCGACGGCAGGCGTCCGATGTGGGGGGCGAGCGCGTCGAACGTCGCCACGTAGAGGTGGTCGAGGTCGCGGGCCTCCGTGGTCGCGGCGAGCGAGGTCACGACGAAGTCGTTGCCGATCGCCGGCGCCACCACCGAGGCGCGCTGCCCCAGCAGCCCGGTGGCGTACGACGCCACGCCCCGCACCGTCCGCGTGCGGTAGAAGGTGAGGCGGGTCTGCTCCGGCGCCCCTTCGAACTGCTCAGCGACACCGAGGAAGAGCGCGCGCGCCCGTTCCTCGACCGGTCCGCGCAGGTGCTCGGTCAGGGCCAGGTGTCCA
This sequence comes from Nocardioides potassii, assembly GCF_021648885.1. Lineage (GTDB taxonomy): Bacteria > Actinomycetota > Actinomycetes > Propionibacteriales > Nocardioidaceae > Nocardioides > Nocardioides potassii. The sequence goes on from NZ_JAKJHZ010000003.1 coordinate 303,656, forward strand.
CGGCCGTATTGCCGCATGCTGTCGAAGAGCGCCAGGCTCGCCCGCCGCGCGTCGTCGCGGTCCAGGGTCTCCTCGACGAAGAAGCGCGTGCCGTGCCCGAGCATGGTGTCCATCGCGAGGCCGTCGGTGATCGGCAGGTCCTGACGCGCGACGTGGCGGGAGAGCGGCACCAGCCAGGCGTGGTCCACGAACTGGTGCTCGACCAGCCTGGCGCGCGCCTGCCAGTTCGCCGGGTAGTCCGCGGGGTCGGCCGCGAGCCGCTCCTGCTCGAGACCGAGCGCGTCGGCCACCGGCCGGGCCAGGTCCTCCTCGTGGGTGTCGCCCTCGTCGTCGGCGACGCTGATCGCCCGCGACGCGAGGCCCGCCTCGGCGAACGTGCACGCCAGCATCCGGGAGTCCCGGCCGCCGCTGAGCGGCACGAGGACGGGACGGTCCACCGCCTCGGCGGTCTCCAGGAGGATCCGGGCGAGCGCGGCTCCGGCCTCGTGCCGGTCGAGGTGCTGCTCCACGTCGAGCCAGGGCCAGGGCGGCGACTCGAGGACTGGCCGGCCGCGCTCGACGGACAGGGTCGAGTACGGCTCGAGACGGCGGATCTCGGCGAACGGCGTACGGTCCCCGGCCGGGAAGCGCACCGCGATGATCGAGGACCAGGCGTCCCAGTCGATCGTGAGCGGCCCCGGCGCGGCCTGGACGAGGGGGTCGATGCGCGAGGAGAAGTAGACCGCGTCGCCGTCGACCATCCAGTAGACCGCCCCGATGCCGTTGATCGAGGAGTGCAACCGGCGCTTGCGGCCGTCGAGCACCAGTCCGCACGCCCCGGCGGTCGAGGCCTGCTCCCACGTCGTCGGACCCGCACGCCACGGCTGGCCCTCGATCCAGCCGAGCCCGCCGTGCCGCCGGTCCCCCCACCGCAGTGGCTCGCGGTCCAGGGCCAGCGTCGCGGTGCGGTCCTCGTGCTGGATCCGCACGTCCGCGCCGAGCGCGGCGGCCATCCGGCGCACCCGGTCGCGGTCGTGACGACCCAGCGCGCCGCAGACCAGGGGGCTGCGCAGGCCGCCGAACACGGCACGCCCCTGCGTCGTCATCCGCGGAACCGGGTCAGAGGGTGCGGTCGAGGTCGTCGAGAGAGTCGTTCCACGACCGCGCCAGGACGGTCGGCACGTCGCCCCCCGCCAGCGCCTGGGCCACCGCGGCGCGCAGCTCGCGGCGTACGTCCGGGGTGAGCGGCAGCTTCGGGAAGGCGTCACCGATGAGGTCGGCCATCGCCTGGCCCGAGCGGCGGGCCAGCTCAAGACCCTCGGCGACATAGCGCGCGAGGTAGGGGTGCACGAGGTCGGCCTGCTCCCAGCCCCAGAAGCCGGCGCCGACGGCGTCGAGCTCGTGGTTGCCGAGCTCGCCGCTCATCAGCCGCTCCCACGCCTCGGCTTTGGCGGCCTCGGTCGGCACGAGCGCGCGCGCGGTGAGCGCGGCGTGGTGGCCGGAGACCGACTTGTCGCGCTCGGCCTCCGCATCGACGTACGACGTCTCGCCGAGCTCGGCGAGCCGCTGGACGGCCGCCCAGCGGACGCTCTGGTCGGCGTCGTCCTGGCCGAGCAGGTCGACGAGGCGCTGGGTGTCGGACGTGAGGCGGGCGTGGACGCGGGAGGCCCCGGGTGCCAGGGCGGGGTCGCCCCCCTCGGTCGCCTCGCGCGCGATGTCGGCGATCACGGCGAGGTGCCCGGCCACCGAGTCGGGGGTCGAGTAGCGACGCGCGATCGTCTGGAGGCCGCGCATCACGCCCTCGAACACCAGCGGGTGGGTCTCGGGGCGCAGGTGCCGGTCGGCGAGCGCGATGATCTCGTCGACGCCGATGACCTGCGACTCGCAGAGGTCGATCGCGGTCCACCACAGCATCGCCCGCGTGAGCTGCGACTCGACCGATGACAGGCCGGCGGTGATGGCATTCCACGACTGCTCGTCCGGTCGGATGACGGCGAAGGTCTCGTCCCCCGCGTTCGGTACGACGACCCGGCCGGCGAGCTCCTCGAGCCGCACCGGCTCGTCGCCGAGCTGCACGTCGCGGAAGTCGACGAGCCTCATCGAGTCGTCGTACGCCGACACGGTGAGGCGGTGCGGGCGGGTCCCCTCGCGGGTCAACACCGGTACGTCGCCGTCACGCGTCACGACGAGCGTGTCGAAGCCGGTCGTGCGCAGCCACTTCTCCGCCCAGGCGCGCACGTCCTGCTCGCTCTCGGCGTCGAGGGAGTCCAGGAAGTCGGCGAGGTCGGCGTTGCCGAACGCATGGGTGGTGAGGTGCCGGTTCACGCCGGCGAGGAAGTCGCGCTCACCCAGCCAGTGGCCGAGCTGCGCCAGCGTCGCGTTGCCCTTGGCGTAGGTGATCATGTCGAAGTTGGCGAAGGCCGTGTCGACGTCGACGATCTTCTCGGTGTCCTCCGCGATCGGGTGCGTCGAGCGGCGGCGGTCGGCGCGGTAGCCGGCCGGCTTGCGGGTGATGGCGGCCGACGTCCAGGCGTCGGTGTAGCCGGCCGCGGTGCCCGAGACGTCGTACCCCATGAAGTCGGCGAACGACTCGTTGAGCCACGAGTCCTCCCACCACTTCATCGTCACGAGGTCGCCGAACCACATGTGCGCCATCTCGTGGGCGATCGTCGAGGCGATCCACTCGCGCTCGAGCTCGGTCGGGGTGCCCTGCACCAGCGTCTCGTCGCGGTAGACGACGCAGCCCGGGAACTCCATCGCGCCCCAGTTGAGCCCGGGTGCGAAGACCTGCTGGAAGTCGGCGTAGGGGTACTCCGGCTCGAAGACCGTCGTGTAGTGCTGGAAGCACGCGCTGGTGATCCGCCTGAGCTCGTCGGCGTCACGGCGCAGCTCGCGCTCCTGCGACGCGCGGGCGTGCCAGCCGAACGGCAGGGTGCCGCCGGGCGCGGGGGCGTAGGGCTCGTCCCACGTCACCGAGACCCATGGTCCGCCGACGACGGTGAAGAGGTACGACGAGAACGGCGGCGTCTTGGTGAACCTCCACGTGTCGCCGTCGCGGGACTCGAGCGCGCCGTTGGCCAGCACGGTCCAGTGGGACGGCGCGGTGACCGAGAGCTCGAAGGTCGACTTGATGTCGGGCTGGTCGAAGCAGGGGATCACCTTCTGGGTGATGTCCATCGAGGTGTGCGCGCAGACGTAGCGCTCGCCGTCGGCGGGGTCGATCGTCTCGGTCATCCCGTCGCCGTCGTGCACGTACGGCATCCGCGCGGTGACGCGGACCTCGTTGGTCTCGCCGAGGTCGCTCAGCGCGATCCGCCCGTCGGCGTACGGCGCCTGGCGCCCGTCGAGGGTCACCTCGCGGCCGCCGTTGAGCTCGAGGAACGTCGAGGCCCCCGGCTGCGTGCAGCCGAACGAGATCGTCGCCTCGACCCCGAAGTCCTCGGTCGAGGTGAGGTCGAGGTGGACCACCGTGTGGACGTCGGTCAGCAGGACGGCGCGCTCGCGCGCCTCGGGGAGCATCAGGGGCACGCGGCCACCCTAGGCGGACGGCCGCGGGCCCGGCATCCGGGATTCGACCCCGCCACGCGACCGGGTCTAGAGTTCTCGGGTTGCCTCGGCGAGGGAGCCCACCCGAACGACTGGGACTCCGTGATCGACTGGGCCGGAACAGCTCCGCTGCGCCGCGCTCACGATCCGGAGCGCGGCGTTCGTCGTCTCCGGCCGAGGCCCCTGACCCCCTACACGTACGGAGAAGCAGATGTCTGACGTCGAGAAGATCGCGGCCGAGGCCCGCACCGAGTTCGGCAAGGGTGCCGCGCGCCGCATCCGCCGCGACAACAAGATCCCCGCGGTCATCTACGGCCACGGCAACGAGCCGGTCCACGTGATCCTCCCGGGTCACCAGACGATGATGGCCCTCAAGCACGGCGGCGCCAACGCGCTCCTGTCGCTCACCATCGACGGCTCCGAGCAGCTCGCGCTGACCAAGGACGTCCAGGTCGACCCGATCCGCCGCGTCATCGAGCACCTCGACTTCGTCGCCGTCAAGCGCGGCGAGAAGGTCACCGTCGACGTCCCGGTGCACGTCGTGGGCGAGGCCGGTCCGGAGACGCTCGTCGTCACCGAGAACGCCGTCGTCGCCGTCGAGGCCGAGGCCACCCACATCCCCGAGGCCTTCGAGGTCTCGGTCGAGGGCGCCGCTGCCGGCACCCAGTTCCTGGCCAAGGACCTCGACCTGCCCTCGGGCGTCACCCTGCTCGCCGACGAGGACCTGCTGGTCGTCAACGTGACCGAGCAGATCTCCGCCGAGGCCCTCGAGGCCGAGCTCGAGGAGGCCGAGGCCGACCTCGGCATCGAGCACGACCCGTCCGACGAGGAGATCGCCGAGGCGCAGGAGGAGGCCCAGGCCGAGGACGCCGCACAGGAGTCCGGCGACGCCGACGGCTCGTCCGACTCCGAGTGACCTCCGGCGTCCCGTGGTGCGCATCCACCATGGGATGTCGATGAATGGGCACTTCCCCGTGTCAATTGACCTGGGGAGGTGCCCATTCGCCTACGCACCGTGGTGAAGGAGCTGCTCCCGGGACTGGAAGGATGGACCGCGTGAGCGATGCACCCACCTCGGACGTCTGGCTGGTCGTCGGGCTCGGCAACCCCGGACCGGGCTACGCCGGGCACCGCCACAACATCGGGTACATGGTCAACGACGAGCTCGCGAGCCGGATGGGCTCACCGTTCCGGTCGCACAAGTCGGGGCGCGCCGACGTCGTCGAGGGCCGGCTGTCCATCGGCGGCCCGCGCGTGGTGCTCGCCCGCGGCCGCGGGTACATGAACGAGTCCGGCGGCCCGGTCAAGGCGCTCGCGACGTTCTACAAGGTCGCCCCCGACCACATCGTCGCGATCCACGACGAGCTCGACATCGCCTTCGGGACGTTGCGGATCAAGCTCGGCGGCGGCGACAACGGCCACAACGGCCTCAAGTCGATGCGCTCCTCGCTCGGAACGGGCGACTTCTACCGGGTCCGCGCCGGCATCGGCCGGCCGCCCGGTCGCCAGGACGTCGCCGACTTCGTGCTCTCGAACTACTCCACCGTCGAGCGCAAGGAACTGCCGTTCCAGATCGGCGACGCGGCCGACGCGGTCGAGTCGCTGATCACCGAAGGCCTCGAGAAGACCCAGCAGCGCTTCAACTCCTGACGAGGGCCGTCGATAGGGTTGTGACCATGATCGATCCCTCTGCGCTCGACGACCACGCCTTCGCCGTCTGGGCGGCCGAGCGGGCCGGCACCGTCCTGCTCGACGTACGCGCCGGAGCCGAGGCGGACGGCCTCGAGGGCAAGGCCCTCAAGGACGCCGGCGACGCCGCGGCGCAGGCCGAGCTGGACCGGGTGCTGACGCTGCACCGGCCCGACGACGCGGTGCTCTCGGAGGAGGCCGCGGACGACAAGTCCCGGCTGACCGCACGCCGCGTGTGGATCATCGACCCGCTCGACGGGACGCGCGAGTTCTCCGAGCCGCCGCGCGACGACTGGGCCGTCCACGTCGCTCTCTGGGAGGACGGCGACCTGGTCGCCGGCGCCGTCGCCCAGCCCGCGCTCGGCGAGACCTTCAGCACCGGACGGCCGAGCACGCTGCCGCCCCGCACCTCCGAGCGCCCGCGCATCGCGGTGTCGCGCAGCCGGCCGCCGGCCTTCGTCGAGGCCCTCGCAGCTGAGCTCGACGCCGAGCTCGTCCCGATGGGGAGCGCCGGGGTCAAGGTGATGAGCGTCGTGCGCGACGTCGCCGACGCCTACGTCCACGCCGGCGGGCAGTACCAGTGGGACAACGCCGCCCCGGTCGCCGTCGCCCGCGCGGCCGGCCTGCACTGCAGCCGCGTCGACGGCTCGCCGCTCGTCTACAACGAGGACGACACCTCGTTGCCCGACCTCATCGTCTGCCGCCCCGAGCTCGCCGAGCAGATCATCGAGTTCGTACGACGCCACGGGACCGACTGACGCTGCCCCCCGGGTCTCGTGGCGGTCGCCGCGCGACCTCCTCGACCAGCGGACATCGCCTTATCGGGTTGCGTGCGCACGCCTGCCTTGCCAGCGTGGCGCGCATGACCTCCTTCGTCTCGCACACCACCGTCGACTGCCGCAACGCCTTCGAGCTCTCGGAGTGGTGGAAGCAGCTCCTGGGCTACGTCGACCGCGAGGGCGACCCCAACGAGCCGGGGCACGAGGAGTGCGAGATCCACGACCCGGAGACCGGGCACACGATCCTCTTCATCGAGGTGCCCGACGAGGAGCTGCCGGCCAAGCGGATCCACTTCGACCTGCGCCCGCGCGAGGGGACGCGCGACGGGGAGGTCGAGCGGGTGCTGGCGCTCGGCGCGGTCCAGGTCGACGACCAGCGCGGCCAGTACGGCCCGGGCACGGGTTGGGTCGTGTTCGCCGACCCGGAGGGCAACCAGTTCTGCATCCTTCGCTCACAGGGTGAGGTCGACGCCGGGCCGCCCGCGTCCTGAGACCGACATGAAATGGCGACGACCCCCGGTGGACCGTGTCCGCCGGGGGTCGTCGTACGCGTGTCGGGTCAGCCGACGAACGTCTTCCAGACGAAGCCGTTGGCGAGGTACTTCGCGTCGCCCTTGACGACGAAGCTCCAGTACCAGGTGCCGCCGCGACGCGGCAGGGTGACCTTGTACTTGCCGGCCGAGGTCGTCTTGATGGTCTTGAAGGACTTGTAGCCCTTGTTCTGCTTCTTCGAGACCTTGATGACGATCTTCTTCTTGCCGTAGTTGGGCGTCACCTTGCCCTTGATCACGAACCCGTTCTTCGGGTAGGTGATCTTGCGGGCGACCTCGACGCCCAGCGGGGCGGACTCGCTCGCGGCGTAGTTGTCGGCGTACTGGTTGGCCGCCGTGCCGCCGCTGTAGGTGGCCTTGTAGGCGGTGTTCTGGGCCGGCTTGAAGTCGGTCCACGAGATGTAGCCGCTGGCGGGCTGGGTCTCGACGGCGGTCCAGGTGGTGGAGCCGGCGGGCATCGCCCACAGGGTGGCGGTGTCGGCGTCGTTGTAGGGCGAGAGGCCGTCGGAGGAGTCGATCTCCGAGGTGAGCGACATGTCGTCGCCGTAGACCACGCGCGGCTCGCCGTAGCTGACGGTGAGCGTGATGGTGGTGGTCAGGTTGTCGCTGGCCTGGCTGGGCGCGGCGATCGCGATCGGCGTGATGCCGGCGATCGCGGCGGTGACCGTGAAGGCCACGAGTCGGTTGGTGCGCATGTCCCCGTTGTTCCTCTCGAGAGAAGGTCAGATGCAGGTGGAGTCCGGTGTGGTCTGGGTGCTACCCCGTGGCACGTGGGGCAAACCCACCGCCCCCGTAGACTTATCACCTCCCCCCATCCCGCGGGACGGGGGCCTTCTCGCATGCCCCCGATCCTTCCGAAGGAACCCCTCGTGCCGTCCACGCCGCTCCTCGCCGTCGCCGAGCGCGTCGTCTCCGCACCCACGCTCGGCGGCGCGCTGGCTGACGCGGCGGTGCGCAACGCCCTCGACCTGACCGGCCCGGGAGCCGTCCGCCCGTTCGTGGTGCACGGCCTGCTCGCCCGCGGTCGCACCGTGCTCGCGGTGACGGCCACGTCCCGCGAGGCCGAGGACCTGGTCGAGGAGCTCGGCGACCTCGTCGACCCCGACACGGTCGCCTACTACCCGAGCTGGGAGACGCTCCCGCACGAGCGCCTCAGCCCCCGCAGCGACACCGTCGGTCGCCGCCTCGCGGTGCTGCGCCGGCTGCGCCACCCCGGCACGGACGCGACCAACGGCCCGCTCAAGGTCGTCGTCGCGCCGATCCGGAGCCTGCTCCAGCCACAGGTCCCCGGTCTCGCCGACATCGAACCGGTCGAGCTGGTGCCCGGCGACTCCCGGCCGCTGGAGGACGTCGTCCGCGGCCTCGCCGAGGCGGCGTACACGCGCGTCGACATGGTCGAGCGACGCGGCGAGTTCGCCGTGCGCGGCGGCATCGTCGACGTCTTCCCGCCCACGGAGGAGCACCCGCTGCGCGTGGAGTTCTGGGGCGACGACGTCGAGGAGATCCGTGCCTTCGCCGTCTCCGACCAGCGCACGCTCGAGACGGTCCAGCGCCTGTGGGCGCCGCCGTGCCGCGAGCTGCTGCTGACCGACGACGTACGACGTCGCGCCGCGGAGCTCGGGCAAGCACACCCGCAGCTGCTCGAGCTCACCGACAAGATGGCCGCCGGGATCGCGGTCGAGGGCATGGAGTCGCTGGCGCCGGTGCTCGTCGACGAGATGGAGCTGCTCGTCGACCTGATGCCGGCCGACACGACCGTGCTGGTCCTCGACCCCGAGCGCGCCCGCAGCCGGGCGCACGACCTCGTCGCGACGAGCGAGGAGTTCCTCGGGGCGTCGTGGGCAGCGGCCGCCGGCGGTGGCACCGCGCCGATCGACCTCGGCGCCGCGTCGTACCGCGAGATCGCCGACGTCCGCCTCCACGCGCTCGGGCTCGGCCACGCCTGGTGGACGGTGAGCCCGTTCGGCCTCGACGAGGTCGAGGACGAGTCGCTCAGCCTGCCAGTCCACCCCGGCGAGGCCTACCGCGGCGACCTCGAGCAGGCGGTCACCGACATCCGCGACTGGCTCGACCGCGGCCTCGACGTGGTCGTCGTCCACGCCGGTCACGGTCCCGCGCAGCGCTTCGTCGAGCTGCTCGGCGAGCACGACGTCGCGGCCCGGCTGGTGGAGGAGGGCGGCACGGCCGGCGCCGGCGTCGTCACGGTCACGTGCGGCCACGTCGTCAACGGCCTCGTGGACGACCAGGCGAAGGTCGCCGTCGTCACCGGCGACGACCTGTCGGGCCAGAAGGCGTCCACGCGCGACATGCGCAAGATGCCCACGCGCCGCAAGAAGCAGATCGATCCGCTCGAGCTCAAGGCCGGCGACTACGTCGTCCACGAGCAGCACGGCGTGGGCCGGTTCGTCGAGATGAAGCAGCGCGAGATCGGCGGCGCGGTCCGCGAGTACCTCGTCCTGGAGTACGGCGCCAGCAAGCGCGGCGGGCCCAACGACATGCTCTACGTCCCGGCCGACACCCTCGACCAGGTCACCCGCTACGTCGGCGGTGAGAACCCGGCGCTCGACCGCCTCGGCGGTGGCGACTGGACCAAGCGCAAGAACAAGGCGCGCCGCGCCGTCCGCGAGATCGCCGCCGAGCTGATCAAGCTCTACGCCGCGCGGCAGGCCACGAAGGGCTACGCCTACGGCCCCGACACCCCGTGGCAGCGCGAGCTCGAGGACGCCTTCCCGTTCACCGAGACCGTCGACCAGCTGACGACCGTCGACGAGGTCAAGGCCGACATGCGCCAGGTCGTCCCGATGGACCGCCTCGTGTGCGGCGACGTCGGCTACGGCAAGACCGAGATCGCGGTGCGGGCGGCCTTCAAGGCCGTGCAGGACGGCAAGCAGGTGGCCGTGCTGGTGCCGACGACGCTGCTCGTCACCCAGCACATGTCGACCTTCTCCGAGCGGATGAGCGGCTTCCCCGTCGTCATCAAGGGGCTCTCGCGCTTCCAGACCGACAAGGAGGCCAAGGAGGTCATCGCCGGCCTCGCCGACGGCTCGGTCGACATCGTGGTCGGCACCCACCGCTTGCTCAACCCCGACATCAAGATGAAGGACCTCGGCCTCATCATCGTCGACGAGGAGCAGCGCTTCGGCGTCGAGCACAAGGAGCAGATGAAGCGGATGCGCACGTCCGTCGACGTGCTGTCGATGAGCGCGACGCCGATCCCGCGCACGCTCGAGATGGCGGTGACCGGCATCCGCGAGATGTCGACGATCACCACCCCGCCGGAGGAGCGGCACCCGGTCCTGACCTACGTCGGCGCCTACGAGGACCGGCAGGTCGTCGCCGCCGTGCGGCGCGAGCTGCTGCGCGAGGGCCAGGTCTTCTACATCCACAACCGCGTGCAGTCGATCGAGAAGGCGGCCGCCCGGATCCGCGAGCTGGTGCCCGAGGCGCGGGTCGCGACCGCCCACGGCCAGATGGGCGAGCACGCCCTCGAGCAGGTCATGCTCGACTTCTGGGAGAAGCGCTTCGACGTGCTGGTGTGCACGACGATCGTGGAGAGCGGCCTCGACGTCTCCAACGCCAACACGATGATCATCGAGCGCTCCGACACGCTCGGCCTCTCGCAGCTGCACCAGCTGCGCGGTCGCGTCGGTCGCTCGCGCGAGCGCGCCTACGCCTACTTCCTCTACCCGGCCGAGAAGCCGCTCACCGAGACCGCCCACGAGCGCCTCGCGACGCTGGCCCAGCACTCCGACCTCGGTGGCGGCATGGCGATCGCGATGAAGGACCTCGAGATCCGCGGCGCCGGCAACCTGCTCGGCGGCGAGCAGTCCGGCCACATCGCCGACGTGGGCTTCGACCTCTACGTCCGGCTCGTCGGCGAGGCGGTCGCGGAGTTCAAGGGCGGCACCGAGGAGGAGCTCGCCGAGGTCCGCATCGAGCTGCCCGTCGACGCGCACCTGCCGCACGACTACATCCCCAGCGAGCGGCTCCGCCTCGAGATCTACAAGCGCCTCGCGGAGGTGCGCTCGGACGCCGATGTCGAGGAGGTGCGCGCCGAGCTGGTCGACCGCTACGGCGAGCCGCCCGAGGTCGTGCAGTCACTCCTGTTCGTGGCGCTCTTCCGGGCCCGGTGCCGCCAGGTCGGCGTGGGGGAGGTGACGGTCGCCGGCAAGTACGTCCGGTTCGCGCCGGTCGACCTCCCGGACTCGCGCGTCGTACGGCTGCAGCGGCTGCATCCGAAGAGCATCGTCAAGGCGCCGGTGCGTACGATCCTCGTGCCGCGACCGCAGACCGCGGGGTTCCCCGTGCGTCCGGTGGGCGGCGTGGCCCTGCTTGAATGGGCCCGCGGCGTGATCGACGACGTGATCGCCTCGCCGGCACCTCCACCCGCAGCAGACCCAGCAGAGACCTCGAGGAGCGACTCGTGAGCAAGACCCGCCTGATGACGGCCGCGACCGTGGGAGTCGCCGGGCTGCTGCTCACCGGGTGCGGCAGCGCGTCCCCCGGGATCGCGGCGAAGGTCGGCGACGAGACGATCTCCAACCGGACCATCGACACGGCCACCGAGCACTACTGCACCTCGGTGGGCGACCAGCTCGAGTCGCCGGTGCCGATGAGCTTCGTGCGGCAGTACGTCGTCCAGCTCCTGACGCTGCGCGCGCAGGTCGACCAGATCGCCGACGAGTACGGCGTCACCCCGGGCTCGACCTACCAGAACGACGTCGCCCAGCGGCAGGGCACCGCCGCCACGATGCCCGAGGACGTGCGCGACGACTACATCAAGCTCACCTCGACGCCTGCCTACGCGCAGGACATCGTCGACCAGGTCGGCGCGAAGGTCCTTGAGGACCGCGGCGTCACTGACCCGACGAGCGACGAGGCCACCCAGGCCGGCGTCGACGTCCTCAACACGTGGCCCGACGCCAACGGCATCGAGATCGACCCGCGCTACGGGCTCGAGAGCGTGGACGGTGTGCTGAAGCCGATCGACACCAACACCTCGGTGGCGGTCGGCGACACGGCCAAGTCGGGCCTCGCCGACACCCCCGACGCCGAGTTCGCCGGGACCCTCCCCTCGACGCAGCGCTGCGGCTGACACGCATGGCCTCCTCGTCGAGTGGCTCGGAGCTGGAGGCGTTCGCCGACCAGATGCGGGTCCTGCAGCGCGAGTGCGCCTGGAAGCGCGAGCAGACCCACACCTCGCTGATCCCCTACGTGCGCGAGGAGGCCGAGGAGGTCGTCGAGGCGATCGAGTCCGGCGACCCCGCCGCCCTGTGCGACGAGCTCGGCGACCTGCTGCTGCAGGTGGTGATCCACGCGGTGATCGCCGAGGAGGCGGGGGAGTTCACGCTCGACGACGTCGCCCGCGGCGTACGGGCCAAGATGGAGCGCCGCAACCCCCACGTCTTCGGTGACGCGGTCGCCACCACCGTCGACGAGGTGATGGCGCTCTACAACGCCGCCAAGGCTGCTGAGAAGGCGGACTACGTGCCCGGCGGCCCGTCGAGCGGCACGAACCTCTCGTCGCCCGAGAACACGGCGACGTAGGACACGCCGATCGACGGGGTGTCGTCGTACGACGCCCACGCCGGCAGGACGATCCCGTCCGGCGGGTGGACGTGCACGTCGCCCGGCGCGTCGATCTCCCAGCTCGTCGGCTCGGCCCGCCAGGCCGACGGCGAGGCGCCGAGCTCACGCCGGAAGGCGCGGACGAAGACGTCGTACCCACGGAACCCGCAGTCGTCGGCGATGTCCTGCAGCGTGCGGTCGGTGGACCTGGCGAGCCACGCGGCGCGCTCGAGGAGGAGCCGGTCGCGGAACCGCGGTGCCGACTCGCCGGCCATCGCCCGGCGGATGCGCGCACCCGTCTCGTCGTCGTCGCCGGCGCGGTCGACGAACGCGCTGAGGTGCTGGGCCGGGGTCGACATCGTCGCCACCGTAGCCACGCCCGCGGACACCCGGCGACGTACCGCCACGACGTGGCTAGGCTGGCGGGCGTCCACAAGACGTCCCCCACAGGAGCACCCATGTCGATCATCGCCGCAGTCGGCGCCCGCGAGATCCTCGACTCGCGAGGCAACCCCACCGTCGAGGTGGAGGTCCTCCTCGAGGACGGAGCGTTCGGTCGCGCGGCCGTGCCCAGCGGCGCCTCGACCGGCGCCTTCGAGGCGGTCGAGCTGCGTGACGGCGGCAAGCGCTACCTCGGCAAGGGCGTGCAGAAGGCCGTCGCCGGTGTGGTCGACACGATCGCCGGCGCGGTCGTCGGCCTGGACGCCGACGACCAGCGGCTGGTCGACCAGGCGATGCTCGACCTCGACGGCACCGCCAACAAGGCCAAGCTCGGCGCCAACGCGATCCTCGGCGTCTCCCTCGCGACCGCCAAGGCCGCTGCCGAGTCGTCCGGGCTCCCGCTCTTCCGCTACGTCGGCGGCCCCAACGCGCACCTGCTGCCCGTGCCGATGATGAACATCGTCAACGGCGGGTCCCACGCCGACTCCAACGTCGACGTGCAGGAGTTCATGATCGCGCCGATCGGCGCCGCGACCTTCCGCGAGGCGCTCCAGCACGGCGCCGAGGTCTACCACGCCCTGAAGTCGGTGCTGAAGAAGAAGGGCCTCTCCACCGGCCTCGGCGACGAGGGTGGCTTCGCCCCGAACCTCGACAGCAACCGCGCGGCGCTCGACCTGATCGCCGAGGCCGTGAAGTCCGCCGGCTTCCAGCTCGGCAAGGACATCGCGCTCGCGATGGACGTCGCGGCCAGCGAGTTCTTCGACAAGAAGAGCTACGTCTTCGAGGGCAAGAAGCAGTCGACCGACCAGATGGTCGCCTACTACGCCGACCTCGTCGACTCCTACCCGATCGTCTCCGTCGAGGACCCCCTCGACGAGGAGGACTGGGACGGCTGGAAGGCGATGACCGACGCCCTCGGCACGAAGACCCAGCTCGTCGGCGACGACCTGTTCGTCACCAACGTCGAGCGCCTCCAGCGCGGCATCGACGGCGGCCAGGCCAACGCGATGCTCGTGAAGGTCAACCAGATCGGGTCGCTCAGCGAGACCCTCGACGCCGTCGAGCTCGCCCACCGCGCCGGCTTCCGCAACATGATGAGCCACCGCTCCGGCGAGACCGAGGACACGACCATCGCCGACCTCGCCGTCGCCACCAACTGCGGCCAGATCAAGACCGGTGCGCCGGCCCGCTCCGACCGGGTCGCGAAGTACAACCAGCTGCTCCGCATCGAGGACGAGCTCGGTGACGCGGCTCGCTACGCCGGTCGGGGTGCCTTCCCGCGATTCGGGGGCTGACCGGGGCAGACGCCTCACCGGGCGCGTTGCGCCTCACCGAAATCTCGGTGCAGGCAAGGCAGACTGGCCCGCATGCCTTCCCAGCGTCGTACGTCACGCGGTGGGCCGAGCGGCAGCGGACGCGGAGCGAGGCCGGGCAGCAGCACGCGGCCCGGCGACCGGTCCACCCGGCCGCGCACGGCAGCGAACCGGGGGCCGGGCGCGTCGCAGGCCGCCGACACCGGCACGCAGACCGCCGTACGACCGGCGGCTCGGCGCAGCACCCGCCGTCCGCGCTTCACCGGGCGCGCGGCGGTGCTGGTGCTCGTGCTCGCCGTGCTGACGGTCTCCTACGCCTCCTCGCTCCGGGCCTACCTCCAGCAACGCGCCCACATCGGCGAGCTGAAGTCGCAGATCGCCGAGCGCGAGGCCAACATCAACGACCTCGAGCGCGAGAAGCAGCGGTGGGACGACCCGGCCTACGTGAAGGCCCAGGCGCGCGCCCGCTTCGGCTACCTCATGCCCGGCGAGCAGGGCTTCGAGGTGATCGGCGAGGACGGCAAGCCGCTCGAGGCGCAGGCCACGCTCAACGACCCGGCCGACGTGATCAAGACCGTGCCCAAGGCGTGGTGGACCGCCGCCTGGGAGTCGATGGAGCTCGCCGGCAACCCCCCGAAGCCCGGCGAGGAGCCGGCCGACCTCATCGACGGAACGAGCGAGAGCACGCAGTGAGCGACACCCCCGACAGCGCGATCGACCCGGCCGACGTCGAGGCCATCCGCGCCCAGCTCGAGCGCAGGCCACGGGGCATCGACTCGATCGGCCACCGCTGTCCGTGCGGCAACCCCGACGTCGTGACGACGGAGCCGCGACTGCCCGACGGGTCGCCGTTCCCGACGACCTTCTACCTCACCTGCCCACGCGCGGCCTCGCGCATCGGGACGCTCGAGGGCTCGCACGTGATGAAGGACATGGAGGCCCGGCTCGGCACCGACGAGGAGCTCGCCGCCGCCTACCGCTCTGCCCACGAGCGCTACCTCGCGTTCCGGGCCGAGGTGGGGGAGCGGGCCGGGCTCGACGTGCCCGAGATCGAAGGGATCTCCGCCGGGGGGATGCCCGACCGGGTGAAGTGCCTGCACGTGCTCGCCGCCCAGTCGCTCGCGATGGGCCGCGGCGTGAACCCGCTCGGCGACGAGGTCCTCGACGCCCTCGGCGAGTGGTGGGCCCAAGGGCCTTGCGTCCCCCGCCCGGCAGAATGACCGCATGAACGACCTCGTCGCGGCGATCGACTGCGGCACCAACTCGATCAAGGTCCTCATCGGCAGCCGTCGCGACGACGGCACGCTCGACGTCGTGCTGCGCGAGTCACGTGTCGTCCGGCTCGGCCAGGGCGTCGACCGCACCGGGCGTCTGGCCGACGAGGCGCTGGAGCGGACGTTCGTCGCGATCGACGAGCTCGGCGCGATGATCCGCGACCACGGCGTCGGGCCGGACCGGATGCGCTTCTGCGCCACCTCGGCCACCCGCGACGCGAGCAACGCGGCGGTCTTCGCCGAGGGCGTACGACGTCGCCTCGGCATCGCGCCCGAGGTGCTCTCCGGGGACGAGGAGGCGGCCCTCGTCTACGCCGGTGCCATCGCTGCCCAGTCGCCGATGCCGCCCGAGCCGGTCCTGGTCGTCGACATCGGCGGCGGCTCGACCGAGCTGGTCCTCGGCGAGGGCGAGGAGCGTCGCTCGATCTCGATGGACATCGGCTCGGTGCGGCTGCACGAGCGGCACCTGCACGGCGACCCGCCCGCGGCGGCCGAGGTCGCGGCCTGCGTCGCCGACATCGACCAGCACCTCGACTCCTCCGGCATCCCGCTCGACCGTGCCCGGACCGTGATCGGGACGTCGGGCACCATCAAGACGCTCGCCTGCGGCGTGCTCGGGCTCGATGCCTACGACCGCGACGCCTTCGACGGGGCGGTCCTCGCCAACGCCGGGACCTCCGACTTCGTCGACCGGCTGGTCGCGATGACGGTCGAGGAGCGTCGGGCGCTGCCCTACATGCACCCCGGGCGCGCCGACGTGATCGACGCCGGAGCGCTGATCTGGAGCGGGATCCTGGCGCGCGTGCCGGTGCCCGACCACCTCGTCTCCGAGGCCGACATCCTCCACGGCATGGCCGCCGCGATCTGATGGGCCTCTGATGGGCCTGCCGCACCCGATCGTGGGCGGTGACTTCACCAGCCCGGTCACCCCGGGCACCGGGTGGCCGGACGACCCGGCGGACCTCCACACGTCCGTGGCCCGCGACGCCGACGACGTACGACGTCTCGCTGCCACCGACGACCTCGCCGAGCTCGACGCCCGGGTGAGCGTCTGCTCGGCGTGCCCGCGGCTGGTGACGTGGCGCGAGGACGTCGCGGTCGAGAAGCGGGCGTCGTTCGCCGACCAGCCCTACTGGGGACGGCCGATCAACGGCTGGGGCGATCCTGAGCCGTCACTGCTCATCGTCGGGCTCGCGCCCGCCGCCAACGGCGGCAACCGGACCGGGCGGATCTTCACCGGCGACCCCAGCGCGGAATGGATCTTCGGCAGCCTGCACCGCACCGGGTGGGCCAGCCAGCCGACCAGCGAGCACGCCGGTGACGGCCAGCGGCTGCTCGACGCGCGGATGGTCGCGACCGTGCGGTGCGCGCCGCCGGAGAACAAGCCGACCCCCGCCGAGCGCGACACCTGCGCGCCCTGGATCGCCGCCGAGCTGGCCCTGCTGCCCACCGTGCGCGTCGTGGTCGCGCTCGGCGCCTTCGGCTGGGACGGTGCTGTGCGGTCGCTGGTCGCGGCCGGTGCGGAGCCGCCGGTGAAGCGCCCGAAGTTCGGTCACGGGGTCGAGCTCGTCCTCGGCGACGTGACGCTCATCGGGTGCTACCACCCCTCGCCGCACAACACCTACACCGGCCGGCTCACCCGCGCGATGACCGACGCGGTCTTCGAGCGCGCCCGTGCGCTGACAGACTGACCCCGTCGCTGGGCGGCACGCCCCGGTATCCCAACCGGTAGAGGAAGCGGTCTTAAAAACCGCACAGTCTGGGTTCGAACCCCAGCCGGGGCACCCTCGTCCTCATCGGCCCCGAGGGTCGTCGACGTTCACGGTCGGGACGCCGCCGCCGACCCGCGCGATGACGGCGAGCGACGGCTCACCGCTCGGGTTCGACTCGCGGTGGACCGTCCACGCCGGCACGTGGACGAAGTCGCCCGCGACCGCGTCGAGGTAGCCCTCGCGGCCCTCGAACTCGAGGCGCAGCACTCCGCGGACGACGTACAGGCTCGACTCGTTGCGATCGTGGTGGTGCCAGCCCGACACGGCACCGGGCTCGGTCACGACCTGCCCGGCCCACAGCAGCGGCAGCTCGAACGCCAGCGCGCGCTGCATCCCGAGGGTCGGGTCGGCCGCCTCCAGGTCGGCGGGCGTGTAGACCCGGACGGGACGGGGCAGCTCGTCGGTCATGCGACGACTCTTGCGCCCCCGGGTTCGTACATCAAGCGGGCTGCACGAGGGGACCAAGGCCGTGGGGACGACCTCGCCGGGTGCGGGATCAGACTTTGGTAGCACGCTGCCTGAGAAGTTGCTGTGAGGGGAACGGCGCCCGTTCCGTGCGCGTTTGAACAGGTGTCATCCCGGCTAGAGTGGGGTGGAAAGAACAGGCGCCGTCACCGCGACGGCGTCGCACCTCCGGAACCTCCGGGGGCGGCCTCCAAGGAGAGACCATGAGAAGCAACAATCCCGTGTTCACGCGTTCCGAGGAGTTCAACCGCGCCTCGTCGAACGCCTACGGCAACCAGACCTACGCCGGTGGGGGCCAGACCTACCCCGGCTACGGCGACGCCGGGTCCGACCCGTCCCAGTGGGGCACCGGCACGCCCGGTCAGGTCGACCAGGGCCGGATGACCGTCGACACGGTCGTCCAGAAGACCGCCATCTCCGTCGCACTGGTGTTCGCGGCTGCGTTCGCCACGTGGTGGTGGATCGGCGACGTCGTCGAGAACAACTTCCTCAACGAGGACGCCCTCGGCCGCGCCTACATGCTGACGATGCTCGGCGCCGGCGGCGCGTTCATCCTGTCGCTGGTCAACTCGTTCAAGCGGGTCATCAGCCCCGCCCTGGTGATGATCTTCGCCCTCGCCGAGGGTGTCGCGCTGGGTGCGCTGAGCAAGGTGTTCGAGGCCCAGTTCCCCGGCATCGTGACCAGTGCCGTCCTCGGCACGTTCGCCGCCTTCGCGGGCACGCTCGCCGCCTACAAGTTCCTCAACATCAAGGTCGGCGACAAGTTCCGGCGCGGTGTGGTCGCCGCGATGTTCGGGATGGTCGGCCTCGGCCTGCTGTCCCTCGTGCTCAGCCTCTTCGGCATCCAGTCGCCGCTCTACGGCGACGGCCCGATCGGCTTCGTCTTCGCGGCCGCCGGCCTGGTGCTGGGCATCTTCATGCTGATCCTCGACTTCGACTACGTCGAGCAGGGCGTCGCCGCCGGTCTCCCCGAGCGCGAGTCCTGGCGTGCGGCCTTCGGCCTCACCGTCAGCCTGGTCTGGATCTACACCAACCTGCTCCGCATCCTCGCGATCCTGCGAGGCGACTGATCACACGCTGATCAGCACCCGCTGAGCTCCGCCGGCCCGCTCGAGCACGCCTCGGGCGGGCCGGCGTCATTTCGTGCTGGTCTCGGCGGTGGTCCACCCACATTCCGTGCCCGCGAAATGTGGCTCAGCCACCGCTCAGGAGTGGTGTACGGCGTGTCGTTCCGTGGGCGGTGGTCCACCCACATTCCATGCGTTCCGAATGTGGCTCAGCCACCGCTCGGGGGAGCCGGAGTAGTCGCCTCGTGCTCCTCGTGCTCGCCGGGGGACTCGGCGTCGGTGGCGGGGCGGCGGCGGCGGTGGCGCAGCTCGACCCAGCGCCCGCGCAGGCCGCGCTGGTTGCCGCCGACCTCCGTGCCGTCGACCTCGGTGCCGGGTGTACGCGCTGCGCGCACCGCGGCGGCCGCGACCGGGAGGATGCCCTCGCGGCGGCGCGGCTCGGGCAGGGCCTCGTCCTCGGGAAGCAGGTCGAGGGCGGCCAGGCACGACGGGATCAGCACCGACGCCAGCTGGCGGTACCCCTCGGCCGACGGGTGGAACCGGTCCGGCCCGAAGAGCACCGCCGGGGCGGCGTCGAACTCGGGGCCGAGGATGTCGCCCAGCGACACCGACCGGCCGCCGTTCTCGACGACGGTGATCGTCTGTGCGGCGGCGAGGCGCCGCGACCAGCTGCGGGCCACCTGCTTCAACGGCGGCGGGATCGGCCGGATCGTGCCGAGGTCCGGGCACGTGCCGACGACCACGGCGATGCCTGCCTCGCGCAGGCGTCGTACGCCCTCGGCGAGGTGGCGCACCGACGCGGACGGCAGCACGGAGTGGGTGACGTCGTTGGCCCCGATCAGTACGACGGCGAGGTCGGGGTGGGTGCCGATGGCGGCGTCGGCCTGGTCGGCCAGCGCGCTCGACTGGGCACCGACCTTGGCGAAGGAGCGCAGGTGGACGCGGCGGTCGGCCTGCGCGGCCACGCCGGTCGCGAGGTGCGCGCCCGTGGTGTCCTCGACCCGCTCGACGCCGTAGCCGGCGGCGCTGGAGTCGCCGAGCAGGGCGATCCGGATGGCGGGCCCGGGCCGGCCGCGGCCGTACCAGCCGGTGGAGTCGAGCGCGGCGTCGGTCGCGTTGCCGATGAGGCGCCGCGCGAGCTTGGCCTCCAGCACCAGGACGCCGTACAGGCCCCCGCCGAGCACGGACAGCCCACCGCCGCCCAGCGCTGCTGCCGACGCCAGCTTCCGTGCTGCTCCGGTTGCCCCCACGATTCAATGTTACGGAACGGTAGGTCGTTAGATTGGCCGGGTGCAGTACGCGAACTCCGTCCTCGACCTGATCGGCAACACCCCGCTCGTCCGGCTCGGCCGGACGCTCGACCTGGAGGGTGGCCCCGACGCCGGCCCCCTGGTCCTTGCGAAGGTGGAGTACCTCAACCCCGGCGGGTCCGTGAAGGACCGCATCGCCACGCGCATGATCGAGGCGGCGGAGGCGTCCGGCGAGCTCCAGCCCGGCGGCACGATCGTCGAGCCGACGTCCGGCAACACCGGTGTCGGGCTGGCGATGGTGGCCCAGCAGAAGGGCTACAAGTGCATCTTCGTGTGCCCCGACAAGGTGAGCGTGGACAAGCGCAACGTCCTGAAGGCCTACGGCGCCGAGGTCGTGGTGTGCCCGACCGCGGTCGCGCCCGAGCACCCGGACTCCTACTACAACGTCAGCGACCGGCTCGCCTCCGAGCCGGGCGCGTGGAAGCCCAACCAGTACGCCAACCAGCACAACCCGCGCTCGCACTACGAGACCACCGGCCCGGAGATCTGGGAGCAGACGGAGGGCAAGATCACGCACTTCGTGTGCGGCATGGGCACCGGCGGCACGATCAGCGGCGTCGGGCGCTACCTCAAGGAGCAGAACCCCGACGTCCAGGTCATCGGCGCCGACCCGGCCGGCTCGGTCTACTCCGGCGGCACCGGCCGCCCCTACCTCGTCGAGGGCGTCGGTGAGGACTTCTGGCCCGACACCTACGACCGCACCGTCGCCGACCGCGTCATCGAGGTCTCCGACGCCGACTCGTTCGCCTTCACCCGGCGTCTCGCCCGCGAGGAGGCGCTGCTCGTCGGCGGCTCGTGCGGCATGGCGGCGTGGGCGGCGCGGCAGGTCGCCCAGGAGCTCGCGGCCGAGGGCCGCACCGACGCCGTCGTCGTGGTCCTGCTGCCCGACTCAGGCCGCGGCTACCTGACCAAGATCTTCAACGACGAGTGGCTCGCCCAGTACGGCTTCGCCTCGGGCGCCGACGCCGACCACCGCACCGTCGGCGAGGTGCTGCGCGGCAAGTCCGGCCGGCTGCCCGACCTCGTGCACACCCACCCCGGCGAGACGATCGCCGAGGCCGTCCACATCCTCCAGGAGTACGGCGTCAGCCAGATGCCCGTCGTCCGCGCGGAGCCGCCGATCGTGGCCGCCGAGGTCGCGGGGTCGGTGTCCGAGCGCACCATCCTCGACGCGCTGTTCACCGGCGCCGCCAAGCTGACCGACCGCGTCGAGGACCACATGTCCCAGCCGCTGCCGACGATCGGCTCGACGGAGGCCGCGACCGACGCCGTCAGCCTCCTCGGCACGGCCGACGCCGTGCTGGTGCACGAGGACGGCAAGCCCATCGGCGTCCTCACCCGCCAGGACCTCCTCACCTTCGTGGCCGCCCCGTGAGCGCCGTGCGCCTGCGCGTCGCGGCGCTCGCACTGCTCTGCGCCGGCATCCTCGCGGGCTGCGGTGGTGGTGGCGACGACATCGACACCGGCACGGACCCGGTCGAGGTCGAGGTCGGCAAGGCCTTCAGCTGGAACGGCTTCGCCGTCGAGGACGGGTGGGAGCTCAACCCCATCGAGCGGTCCGCCGGCGGTGACGAGGTGACCACGCCGGAGGTGAAGGGCACCATCAAGAACACCCTCGAGGAGGAGCGCGCCGCGATCTTCCAGATGGTGTTCTCCTCCGACGGCGACCCCGTCGCGACGCTCAACTGCTCGGCGGCGAAGATGATCGAGGGCCAGTCGCAGGAGTTCCTCTGCCCGGGCCTCAACACCACCATGCCCGAGGACTACGACGCCGTCGTGGTGCAGGAGTACACCCGCTGACGTGGCGGACCTGACGCTCGAGGTCGTCCTCTTCCTGGTCCTGGCTGCGCTGGTCGCGGGCTTCGTCGACGCGGTGGTCGGCGGCGGTGGGCTGGTGCAGCTGCCGGCGCTGCTCGTGGGCCTGCCGGGCGCGTCGGTGGTGCAGATCGCCGCCACCAACAAGCTCGCGTCCTTCTGCGGCACCTCCATCAGTGCGACGACGTACGTCCGGCGCATCCGCCCCGACCCGCGGAC
Source organism: Nocardioides potassii (assembly GCF_021648885.1). Lineage (GTDB taxonomy): Bacteria > Actinomycetota > Actinomycetes > Propionibacteriales > Nocardioidaceae > Nocardioides > Nocardioides potassii. The sequence continues at coordinate 325,444 of NZ_JAKJHZ010000003.1, forward strand.
GTTCCTGCCGCTGATGGCCGCCGCCTTCGCCGGGTCGACCGGTGGCGCGCTCGTCGCCTCCCTGCTGCCGCGCAGCGCCTTCGACCCGATCATCCTCGTCGTGCTCGTGCTGGTGGGCGGCTACGTGTGGTTCAAGCCGAGCGTCGGCGAGCTGACCAGCCTGCGCTTCCGCGGCGGCCGGCACCTCACCGCCGTACTGACGACGGGGCTGACGATCGGCTTCTACGACGGCGCGATCGGTCCCGGCACCGGGTCGTTCCTCGTGTTCGCGCTCGTCGGGCTGCTCGGCTACAACTTCCTCGAGGCCTCCGCCAAGGCCAAGCTCGCCAACTGGGCGACCAACCTCGCCGCCCTCGTGGTCTTCGTGCCGCAGGGCGCGGTCATCTGGCAGCTCGCCCTGCCGATGGCGGCGGCCAACATCGTCGGCGGCTACCTCGGCGCGCGCCTGGCGATGGCGCGGGGCTCGCGCTTCGTGCGGGCGTTCTTCCTCGTCGTGGTGTCGGGCTTCGTCGTCCGGCTCGGCGGAGACGTCCTCGGCTGGTGGTGACCGGTACCCTCCCCACGTGGGAGCGGTCTCGTCGGTCGATGCGTTCCAGCGCCGTCATCCCGTCGTCGGCTTCCCGCTGGCGGTCGTCTACAAGTACTTCGACGACCAGGGGCCCTACCTCGCCTCGGCGCTGACCTACTACGCCTTCGTCTCGATCTTCCCGCTGATGCTGCTCGGCAGCTCGATCCTCGGCATCATCCTGCGCGGCGAGCCCAACTGGCAGCAGTCGATCCTCGACTCCGCCCTGGCCCAGTTCCCGATCATCGGCGACGAGCTGGGCCGGCCCAACGGCCTGTCGGGCTCGTTCACGGGTGTCGCGGTCGGCGCCCTCGCCGCGCTCTACGGCGCGATGGGTCTCGGCCAGGCCCTCCAGAACACCCAGCACGTCGCCTGGTCGGTGCCCCGCAACAGCCGGCCCAACCCGTTCTACGCCCGCCTCAAGACGCTCGTCCTCCTCGTCACCGCGGGGTTCTCGCTGCTCGTGGTCTCGGTGGTGTCGACGATCGCCAGCACCACCGACGTCTTCACCGAGGTGCTCGGCCCCGGCCGCCAGTACTTCCTGCCGGTGCTGACCATCCTGGTGGTCGGGACGTTCCTGACGCTCCTGTTCCGCTACGCCGCCACCGGGCAGCACTCGTTCCGCCGCGCAGCGCCGGGCGGTTACTCGCTGGCGGTGATGTGGCAGCTGCTGCAGATCGCGGGAGCGGCCTACGTCAACAACGTCCTGGTCGACACCTCGTCGATGACCAAGACGTTCGGGCTCGTCCTCGGCCTCATCGGCTTCCTCTGGATCGGCGCGGTCATGGCCGTCCTGGCGATGGAGATCAACGTCGTCGCCGCACGCCGGCTCTGGCCGCGCGCCCTGCTGACGCCGTTCACCGACAACGTGCAGCTCACCGACGCGGACCGGGAGGCCTACGCGCTCTACGCCCGGATGCAGCGGCACAAGGGGTTCGAGAAGGTGCAGGTCGTCTGGGAGCCGGGCCCGGCCGAGCGCACGCGGTCCGACGACGGGACATCGGACGGAACGGCTGAGCGGGCCGCGGCGTCCGACGGCCATGGACGACCTGACCCGCGGTGACCTGAAGACCCTCGCACGGGTGCTTCCGGCGGGGTTGGCGATCGCACTCGTCGTCGCCTTCTTCCTCCTTGCGCCCGGACCGGTCGGAGCGCGTGCCCATGGGGCGGCAGTCGACCGCTGGGCCGAGCACGAGCCGACTGCGTACTCCTTCGACACGTCGTACTGCTCAGGCATGTGTGCCGAGTGCACGACGCACGTCACGGTGCGGGACGGTGAGGTCGTCGGCACCACCCGAAGTCGGGGCTGCGGTCCGTCCCGCGACGCCGGCCCGACGATCGACGACATGCTCGACCTCGCCGACCAGATGCGGCCGCGGCTCTTCGGCGCTCACGTGACGATCACCTACGACGGCTACTGGGGCTTCCCGGCCTCCATCACCGAGACGTGCGGCGAGGGCTACTCCGACTGCGGCAGCGGCTGGTCGGTCCGCAACTTCGAGGTCGTCGAGGACCTCAGCTGACGTCGCCGTCCACGTAGAACCATCGCCCTGCCCGCTGCTCGAAGCGGCTGACCTCGTGCATCTCGCCGCCCTCCCAGGAGGCGACGAACTCGACCGTGTCGCCCTCGGCCCGCACGACCCGCAGACCGGTCCAGCGCGTCGACGGGTCCGGTCGTAGGTCGTCGGGCCGGGTGCGCGGGTGCCACGTGCGGAACAGGTGGTCGGCGTCGCCGCGGACGAAGGCGGTGTAGCGCGAGCGCATCAGCTGTTCGGGCGTGCTCGCCTGCTCGCGGTTGGCCAGCAGTGGCCCGCAGCAGTCGTCGTACGCCGCTCCGGTGCCGCAGGGGCAGGCTGGCCGGTCCATGCGCTGAGAGTAGGGGAACCAGCGTGTTGGTCTGCTTGTGCAACGGTGTAATCATGTAAGTACTGCAAAAAGGAGGCAGACACATGATGACCCGAGACGAGTACGACGAGAGCCGCGGACGCGGTGAGGGACGAGGCCGCGGACGACGCGGCCAACGGGGCGAGCGGGGGGAGCGGGGCCGACGTGGCGGTTGGCAGGTCGCCGACCTGCCGCCCGCGGACGACGCCGCCGACTGGTTCCGCGGACGCCTGCCCGACGGCTGGTTCAGCGAGATCGACGTGCGGATCGACCGCGAGGAGATCACGGTGATCGGCACCCTGAGCGAGGAGCAGTCCGAGGGCGCCAACGGCGCCGCGGCGGAGGGCCGCATCTCGCGGTTCCGGTCCGAGACCAAGGCCGAGCGCATCGAGATCGCGCTCGAGGCCCAGGCGCGCTACCAGCGCAAGGTGTCGTGGGGGGTGTGGCTCGGTGGGACCGAGGCGCTCTTCACCCACGTCGCGGCCCCGGTGATGACCCGGCTGCGCCAGCCCGAGCGGCAGGTGCTCGACACCCTCGTCGACGCCGGCGTCGCCCGCTCCCGCTCCGACGCGCTCGCCTGGTCGGTGCGGCTGGTCGGCGAGCACGCCGACGAGTGGCTGGGCCGGCTCCGCGAGGCGATGGCCGAGGTCGACAAGCTGCGTGGCGAGGGCCCTGCCCTCTGACGCGCAGGTTGACGGACCGAACCCGGGCCGCCTCGCTCGACCGAGCGGGGCGGCCCGCCTCAATTCGCTGTTCGGTCCGTCGACCTGCGGACTAGGTTGCGGCCCATGACGATCGAGCGGACCGACCCGCCCTACGCCGCAGACGAGGCCGGCATGCTGCGCGGCTTCCTCGACCACTACCGCGCCACGATCCGGCTCCAGGCGAGCGGGCTCACCGACGAGCAGCTGGACCAGCCGTTGCCGCCGAGCGACCTGACCCTCGGCGGGATGCTCAAGCACCTCGCCTTCGTCGAGGACTACTGGTTGTCCTACAACCTCGCCGGGCACGACCCGGCGCCGCCGTGGGACACCGCGCCGTGGGGCGAGGACGCCGACTGGGACTGGCACAGCGCGGCCGGTGCGTCCCACGCCGAGCTCGACGGGCTGCTCGTCGAGGCGATCGGTCGCTCCGACGCGTGCCTCGACGCGGCGCTCGCTGCCGACCCCGACCTCGGACGGCTCGTGGCCCGCCCGCGTGACCCGGCCAAGGGCGAGACCGCCACGACCCGGTGGGTGCTGGTGCACATGGTCGAGGAGTACGCCCGCCACGCCGGCCACGCCGACCTGATCCGCCAGTCGATCGACGGCGCCACGGACGTCTGACCACCAGGCTGCGGATCTGCTGGAATGGGCCCATGGCCGACCCGATCCGCGTCTACCTGCTCGACGACCACGACGTGGTCCGCGAGGGCCTCCGCTTCCTGCTGGAGCAGCAGGACGACATCGAGGTGGTCGGCGACTCCGCCAGCGCCGTCGAGGCGGCCGCCCGCATCCCGGCGCTGCGCCCGGACGTCGCCGTCCTCGACGCGCGCCTGCCCGACGGGTCGGGCATCGAGGTGTGCCGCTCGGTGCGTGCGGTGGACCCGTCGATCAACGCGCTCATCCTGACGTCGTACGACGACGACGAGGCGCTGTTCGCCGCGATCATGGCCGGGGCGTCGGGCTACGTCCTCAAGGAGATCCGCAGCTCCGACCTGGTCACCGCCGTGCGCCACGTCGCGGCCGGCAAGTCGCTCATCGACCCGGCCATGACCGCCACCGTCCTCGAGCGGATCCGCAAGGGTCCCGAGACGCCTGACGAGCTCGCGTCCCTGACCGAGCGCGAGCGGGTGCTGCTCGGCCACATCGCCGAGGGCCTCACCAACCGCCAGATCGCCGACCAGATGTTCCTCGCCGAGAAGACGGTGAAGAACTACGTCTCCAGCATCCTGGCCAAGCTCGGCCTCGAGCGGCGTACGCAGGCCGCCGTGCTCGCGTCCAAGCTGCTGCGCGAGGAGCAGTAGGCGGTCGGGACCTTGGTCCCCCAGGAGTGGTGACGTCCTCCTCTCGGCGTGGACGCCGCGCGCGACGAGGCTGGAGGCACCGGAAGGGATCCGGTCACCACTACCGAGGAGGCGATGGCGATGAACGTCATCCACCGCCAGCACCACATCAGCACCGAGGGCGTCACCATGTCGGAGACCGAGGAGCACGTCCCCACCGGGCTCTCCCGCGCCCTCGCCGTCCTGCGGATCGCCTTCGGGATCACGTTCCTGTGGGCGTTCCTCGACAAGACCTTCGCGCTCGGCTTCCACACCGGCTACGGCCAGGACGGGACGCTCGACCGCTTCGGCCCCGCCGCCTGGATCAATGGCGGCAGCCCGACCGAGGGCTTCCTCACCTTCGGCGTCCCCGCCGACAACCCGTTCCACGGCTTCTTCGCCTCGCTCGCCGGGCACGCGTGGGTGGACTGGCTGTTCATGGCCGGCCTCCTGGGCATCGGCGTGACCCTGCTCCTCGGGGTGGGCATGCGGATCGGCACTGCCGCCGGAGCCCTGATGTACGCCTTCATGTACGCCGCCTCGCTCCCGCTCGAGAACAACCCGGTGGTCGACGACCACCTGGTCGGGATCATCGTGATGGCCGTCCTCGCCCTCGGCGCGGCCGGCAGCACGTGGGGGCTGGGTCGCTGGTGGAGCAGCACGGACGTCGTGCAGGAGCACCCCGTCCTGCAGTGACACACCCGGCCCAGGGAGGACCCGGCACCGCAGGGTGCCGGGTCCTTCAGCGTCTCAGGAGAGCGGGACGCGCCAGACGAGGACGGTGCCGCGCGGCGTCGCCGGCTCCAGCGAGAGCGTCCCGCCGAGGTCGTCGGCGCGCCGCCGGCCGTTCCGGAGACCGCTCTCGCTGACCTCGCCGGGCAGCCCGACGCCGTCGTCGGCGACGCGGAGCTCGAGCAGGTCACCGCCGAGCACGACGTCGACCTCGCAGCCGTCGGCGAGCGCGTGCCGGGCCACGTTGGACACGGCCTCGCGCAGGACGGCGAGCAGCTGGGCGCCGAGGGCCGGCGGCACGGCGGTGTCCAGGGGACCGGAGGTCCGGACGACCGGTGTGAACCCCAGCACCGGGACGTACTCCTTGACCAGGCTCCGGATCCGCGCGCGCAGCGACTCGCCACCGCGGTCCTGCAGCTCGAAGATCGTGCCGCGGATCGCCTTGATGGTGTCGTCGAGCTCGGCCACCGACCGGTCGAGCCGCTCGGAGACCGGGCCGTCGCCGGTCATCGCCGCCACGCCCTGCAGCTGCAGGCCGGTGGCGAAGAGGCGCTGGATGACGATGTCGTGCAGGTCGCGCGCGATCCGCTCACGGTCGGAGATGAGGGCGAGCTCCTGACGGTCGGCGAGCGCCTGCGTCCGGTCGAGCGAGAGGGCGACCTGGTCGGCGAACCCGGCGAAGAGCTCCCGGTCCTGGACGTCGAGGAGGCCGGCGTCGCGCTGGGTGACGGCGACGAGGGCGGTCACGGGTGCGAGGTGGGAGCGCAGCGGTACGACGACGAGCGGAGCGCCGTCGACCTCGACCGTCACCACGGACGAGCCGGCGTCGAGCGTGCGGCGCGCCTCGGCGAGGACGGCCAGCACCCGGTCGTCGTCCGCGTCCGGTGCGGTGCTGACGGTGTCGTGGTCGGCGCCGAGCGAGGACCAGAGCGCCACCGCCCGGGCGCCCGAGACCTGGCGGGCGGTCGAGACGATCTGGAGCAGCGCGGTCGGCAGATCGACCGGCGGCTGGAGCAGCTCGGCGAGCTCCGCCGACGCCTCGAGCCACTGGCGCCGACGCTCGCTCAGCGCGAAGGAGCGGGCGTTGCTGATCACGTAGCCCGCGGTCCGGGCGAGCTCCTCGACCAGGCCCTCGTCGGTCTCCGTGAAGGGCCCACCGCCGGCCTTCTCGGTGAGGTAGAGGTTGCCGAACACCGTGCCGCGGATGCGCACCGGCATGCCGAGGAAGGAGGTCATGGGCGGGTGGTTCGGAGGGAAGCCGACCGACGCCCGGTGCGCCGTCAGGTCCGCGAGGCGCAAGCCGGACGGGTCCTCGATGATCACGCCGAGGATGCCGCGGCCGTGCGGCAGGTCGCCGATCAGCTCGCGCGTGCGCTCGTCCAGGCCGGTCGTGACGAACTCGACCAGTCCGTCGCCCTGCCGGTCTAGCACGCCGAGCGCGCCGTAGCGGGCGCCCGTGAGGGCGGTGGCCGCCTCGACGATGCGGGTCAGCACGCTGGTGAGGTCGAGGTCGCTCGAGATCGCGGTCACGGCGCCCAGCAGCGAGCGCGCGTCCGCGCCGAGGTCGGGCGGAGGGGTGTGCGTCACCCGCACATCCTCCTACGCCAGTCGTCGTACGGGCAGGAACTCCCAGGGGTCCCAGCCGCCGCCGAGCTGGCGGCCGGTGACCTCGGTCCAGGGGATCCGGACGAGCAGGTGGCGCTGTCCCTCGGCCCACGGACGCGGCTGCCACGAGCGGGCGATCCGCGCGAGGGCCTCGTGGTCGTCGACGAAGGACGCCCGGCCGCGCACGACCACGCTCCAGCCCCGCTTGAGCTCGTGGTCGAACTGGTCGACCTCGAAGCAGACCTGCGCGTCGCGACCGTAGGTCCCCAGCAGGCTGTAGGCCGTCGTGCGCACGAGCACGGACTCCGGTCCGTCGCCGCGCTCGCCTGCGTCCACGGCGTAGTTGACCGGGATGATGTGGGGACCGTCCGGCGTGCCCAGCGCCACCCGGCCGGCGACGCCGGCCCGGAGCAGGCGCGAGCAGTCGTCGCGGGACAGGTCGTACGACATGGGCATGGGGTCCTCCTCCGGCTCGGACTCCCAGCGTGCCTCCGGCGCACCGCCCCCGGGCAGGGCCGAAGGTCCCGGGCCGACCCGCCTACTGCCCCTGGTCGGTGATGAGCCCTCCGGTCGTCGGCTGGTAGGGGTTGAGGCCGTGGTCGATGGCGTACTGCTTGAGGTAGCCCTCCTGGCCCAGCACCTTGATCCGCTCGGCGATCTTCGCCGCCTCGGCCTTCTCGACCTCGACCTGCGCCTGCGCGGCCTTCACCTGGGCGGCGGCCTCGGCCTCCTTGGCCTTGGCGCGGGCGACGGCCTCCTGCTGGGCGACGAGCGCGGCCTTGACGGCGTCCGGCGGCACCGGCTTCTGCAGGGTGATCGCGAAGTCGGTGAAGAACTCCTCGTCGCCGTCGATGTTGCGACCGACCAGCTCGGGCATCTGCTCGAGGACGTCCTGCTCCCACTGCGCCTTGACGGCCGGGTCGGTGTAGAGCTCGGTGTAGGTGTAGTTCTGGCTGGCGCGGTCGATCGCGGTCTCGAGCGGTCGGCTGATGTAGACGCTGAGCATCGAGAGCCAGCCGGCCGAGCCGTTGCCGTCGGTGGAGTCCATGTAGGCGGCGTAGCGGTTGCCGATGAGGTCGTGGAACTTCTGCAGCGTCTTGCAGTCGGTGTTGAGCAGGAAGGCGGCAACCCCGTCGACGGACATCTCGATGCCGTCCTTGCTGACGAACGTGACCGGGCCGCGGTCGCCGTTCTCGCCGAAGACGTAGTTGCGCTGGCTCTTGGGGTACGAGTAGTGCTTGTCGCCGGGCCCGTCCCACACGCGCGTCGAGCTCTCCACGCAGTCCTGGAACCGTCGCGGCGTGAACGCGCCGTCGCTGTAGTGCAGGGCCACCTGGTCGGGGCCGGTCGACACGGTCGTCGGGCGGACGAAGACCAGCACGCCGATCGCGAGGACCAGCAGCAGGAGGAACACCCCCGACACCTTCTTGAGCGCTCCGGCGCCGCTGGCGATCTTGTTCGTGGTGGCCATCAGGGTCCTCAGGCGTCCGGGCCGCGGGAGATGCGGCGGTGGTGGGTCTGGATCTCGTCGATGATGATCGTGGAGAGCTCGGGGGAGACGTCGCGGTGCTGCCACGCCAGCTCGCGCAGCTGCTCGATGAAGGCGTCGCGCTCGGCGAGGTCGCGCGATGGCGCGGTCGGGGCGGCGGCGGGCGTCGTACCGACGCCGGCAGACATGCGGCCTGCCCAGAAGGCGACGCCGATCAGCACGAGCACCAGAATCGGGAGCAGCGGACCCATCATGGCCGCATCCTGCCCTGTCGCGCGGGGTTGAACCCTGCTTTCCCCACTGGTCCAGATCGGCGTCCGGGGCAGGTTCGAGCGCACTCCACGTTGACGGCCGGGTCTAGCGTGGAGAGCGTGACGGACCAGAGCACCCAGCACCCCTCCAGCTCCCACCCCGAGGCGGGCACCCTCGGCCAGCTCCGCGCCAGCGGCCACCAGCAGAAGACGCTCCGCCAGGAGCTGCGCGACAACCTGCTCGCGCGCCTGCGCGGCGGCGAGGACCCGTGGCCCGGCCTGCACGGCTTCTCCGAGAGCGTGATCCCGCAGGTCGAGCGCGCGCTGCTGGCCGGCCACGACATCGTGCTGCTCGGCGAGCGCGGGCAGGGCAAGACCCGGCTGCTGCGCTCGCTGGTCGGCCTCCTCGACGAGTGGTCCCCGGTCATCTCCGGCTCCGAGCTGGGCGAGCACCCCTACGAGCCGATCACGGTCACGTCGCAGCAGGCCGCGGCGACGTACGGCGACGACCTGCGCATCTCGTGGCGCCACCGCGACGAGAGGTACGCCGAGAAGCTCGCGACGCCCGACACGTCGGTCGCCGACCTGATCGGCGACGTCGACCCGATGAAGGTGGCGGAGGGCCGGCACCTGGGTGACCCCGAGACCATCCACTTCGGGCTGATCCCGCGCAGCCACCGCGGCATCGTCGCCATCAACGAGCTGCCCGACCTCGCCGAGCGGATCCAGGTCGCGATGCTCAACGTGATGGAGGAGCGCGACATCCAGATCCGCGGCTACATCCTGCGGCTGCCGCTCGACGTGCTCGTCGTCGCCAGCGCGAACCCGGAGGACTACACCAACCGCGGCCGGATCATCACACCGCTCAAGGACCGCTTCGGCGCCGAGATCCGCACCCACTACCCGCGGGAGGTGGAGGAGGAGATGGCGGTCATCGAGCAGGAGGCCGACCTCGTCGCCGAGGTGCCGACCTACCTCCTCGAGGTGCTCGCCCGCTTCACCCGCAACCTGCGCGACTCCCAGGCGGTCGACCAGCGCTCGGGCGTGAGCGCGCGCTTCGCGATCGCCGGCGCCGAGACCATCGCCGCCGCGGCGCTGCACCGCGCGACGACGCAGGGGGAGGACGAGGCCGTGGCGCGCGTGGTCGACCTCGAGACCGCGGTCGACGTGCTCGGCGGCAAGATCGAGTTCGAGACGGGCGAGGAGGGACGGGAGACCGAGATCCTCACCCACTTGCTCCGCACCGCCATCGCCGAGACGGTCCGCGCCCACCTCGCCGGCATCGACCTGCGCCTGCTCGTCGAGGCGATCGAGGAGGGCGCGATGGTCAGCACCGGCGCCCGCGTCGGCGCGCGCGACTTCCTCGCCGGCCTGCCGGTGCTGGGGGAGTCGGAGCTCTACGACGCGGTGTGCGACCGCCTCGGCGCGACCAACGACGGCGAGCGCGCGGCTGCCATCGAGCTCGCGCTGGAGGGGCTCTACCTCGCCCGCAAGATCGGCAAGGACACCGACGCCGGGGAGACCGTCTATGGCTGAGCGCCCCTCGCTGGTCGAGGTGCGAGCGCAGCGAGCCTCGAGACCCGTGCTGCGTCCCGCCGCCACCGACGACATCCCGGCCCTCGTCGCGCTCGGCCGCGCCGTCGTGCCGCCGACCTACGGCCCGATCGACGCGGCGTACGCCCAGCGGATGATCGACGAGTGGTGGACGCCGGCCGTCTTCACCCGCTCCATGCAGACCAACCGCCACCTCGTCGCCGAGGTCCACGGGGAGGTCGTCGCGCTGTCGTCGTTCGGCCGTCTGTCACGGTCCTACCGCGAGTTCCCGTACGTCGACGGTGACCGCGAGGTGATGTGGAAGCTCTACGTCCATCCCGACCACCACGGCCGCGGGATCGGCAGCCGGCTGCTCGCCGAGGTCGAGACGCTGGTCGAGGGGGACGAGCTGTGGCTCGAGGTCGTCGACGGCAACGACCAGGCGTTCGGGTTCTACCGCGCCCGCGGCTTCACCGAGGTCGAGCGCTCGAGTGACGGCCAGTGGCCCGACGACGTCTGGATGAGGAAGGTGCTGCGGTGAGCCGCTTCCAGAAGTACGCCGGCGGCGACCCGCTCGCGCCTCCCGTCGACCTCGCCGACGCGCTCGACGCGATCGGCCAGGACGTGATGGCCGGCTACTCGCCCGAGCACGCGATGCGCGAGTACCTCCGGCGCGGGAGCCCCGACCAGGCCGGGCTCGACGAGCTCCAGCGCCGCGTCGCTGAGCGGCGACGCGAGATCCTCCAGCGCAACAACCTCGACGGCACGATGCGGGAGGTGCGCGAGCTCCTCGACAAGGCCGTGCTGGCCGAGCGCGGCCAGCTCGCCCGCGACATCACGATGTCGGACTCCGACCGCGACTTCCGCGAGATGGTGCTGGACAACCTGCCGTCGTCCACCGCTGCGGCGGTGAGCGAGCTGTCGTCGTACGACTGGCAGTCGTCCGACGCACGCGAGGCCTACGAGCAGATCAAGGACCTGCTCGGTCGCGAGCTCCTCGACCAGCGGTTCGCCGGCATGAAGCAGGCGCTCGAGGGCGCCACCGACGAGGACCGGGCCGCGGTCGCCGAGATGCTGTCGGACCTCAACGACCTGCTCGAGAAGCACGCGGCGGGTGGCGTTAGCGACGAGGAGTTCGAGGACTTCATGGACAAGCACGGGGACTTCTTCCCCGAGCGGCCAGCCAACATGGAGGAGCTCCTCGACTCGCTCGCCCAGCGCGCGGCAGCGGCGCAACGGATGCTGAACTCGATGACCGAGGAGCAGCGGCAGGAGCTCATGGAGCTCTCGCAGCAGGCCTTCGGCTCGCCCCAGCTGATGGAGCAGCTGGCGCGGATGGACGCCAACCTCCAGGCGCTGCGTCCCGGCGAGGACTGGTCGGGCTCGGAGAGCTTCGAGGGGGACCAGGGCATGGGCCTCGGCGACGGGACCGGTGCGCTGCAGGACCTCGCGCAGCTCGACCAGCTGTCCGACCAGCTCGCCCAGTCCTACCAGGGCGCCCGGCTCGACGACGTGGACCTCGACGCGCTGGCCGACCAGCTGGGCCCGGAGTCGGCCTTCGCCGCGAAGACCCTGCAGGAGCTCGAGCAGGCGCTGCGCGACAGCGGCTACCTCAAGCGCGGGTCCGACGGGGAGCTCAGGCTCTCGCCGAAGGCGATGCGCCAGCTCGGCAAGGCACTGCTGCGCGACGTGGCCGACCGGATGAGTGGCCGCAGCGGCGCCCGGGAGACGCGTACGACGGGGCTCGCCGGCGAGCCGTCCGGCGCCACCCGCCGGTGGGAGTTCGGCGACACCGAGCCGTGGGACGTCCCGCGCACGATCACCAACGCGGTGCTGCGCGACGGTGGCACCTTCCCCATCCGCATCCAGGTCGACGACATCGAGGTGACCGAGACCGAGGCCCGCACCCAGGCCGCCGTGGCACTCCTGGTCGACACGTCGTTCTCGATGGCGATGGACGGCCGGTGGGTGCCGATGAAGCGTACGGCGCTCGCGCTGCACCAGCTGGTCCGCTCACGGTTCCGCGGCGACGACCTGCAGCTCATCGCCTTCGGACGCCACGCGCAGGTGATGGAGATCGAGCAGCTGACCGCGCTGGACGCGAAGTGGGACAAGGGCACGAACCTGCACCACGGCCTGCTGCTCGCCAACCGGTTCTTCCGCAAGCACCCCAACGCGCAGCCCGTGCTGCTGGTCGTCACCGACGGCGAGCCGACCTCGCACCTCGAGGCCGACGGCGAGGTCTGGTTCTCCTACCCGCCGCACCCGCTCACGATCGCCCACTCGGTGCGCGAGCTCGACGCGGCCGCGCGGCTGGGGGCTCAGGTGACGTTCTTCCGGCTCGGCGAGGACCCGGGCCTGGCGCGCTTCATCGACTCGATGGCCCGGCGGGTCGACGGCCGGATGGTGAGCCCCGAGCTCGACGACCTCGGAGCCGCGGTGGTCGGGTCCTACCTCGGCTCACGCGGACCCGGGACGTCGTACCGCGAGCACTTCGGCGACTTCTACGGCGGTAGGGGGTTCTGGGTCTAGAGGACCGTGCTTGGCTGGTGCCGTGACCGACCAGCTGACTGCCCGTCGATTCATCGAGGCCGCGCCCTCGGCGGTCTTCTCCGTGCTGTGCGACCCGGAGGGACACGTCGACATCGACGCCTCCGGCATGCTGCAGTCGGCGGAGGGTGGTGTGGTCGGCGCGGTCGGTGACCGATTCGTCGTCCACATGGACCGTGAGGCGCTCGGTGACCTCCCGATGGGCCGGTACGACGTGGAGGTGGTGATCGATCGGTTCGAGCGGGATCGCGAGATCGCGTGGTGGATCGACGGCACGATCAAGCCGCCCATCGGACACACGTACGGCTACCTCCTCGAGGAGGGCGAGGTGGGGAGCACCCCGGGCACGTGGGTGACGTCCGTCTACGACTGGTCGCGGGTCTCCGACGACTGGCGTCCGATCTTCCCGGTCATCGACCAGAGCGCCCTGCGGGCCACCCTGGGGATCCTGGACCGGGTGGTGCGCCGCCGGGGCTAGCGACCGGAGGCCTCGAGCATCCGCGCCAGCTCGGCCCCCATGTGCTCGATGACGGCCTGGAGGGCCTTGGCGGGACGCACCATCACCGTGAAGTCGACGATCTGTCCGTCCTCGTCCCACGTGATCATGTCGATCCCGGAGACGTCGAGCCCGCCGACCTCGGTGCGGAACTGGAGGACCGCGGAGTCGTCTCCGAGCCACTCGCGCTCGTAGGACAGCGCCGGGCCGAGCACGGCGAACGCGGCCGTCAGGTAGCCCACGACGGTGTCGCGCCCGACCTGCGGGGTGTGCACGGCAGGGCTGCGGAAGACCGCGTCCTCGGCGATCAGCGCAGGCAGCCCGGCGGGGTCGCGGCTCTCGACGACGGCGTGCCAGCGGGCCAGTGCGCGTGCTGCATCCATGGCGACATCGTGCCAGCCGGCCACGGCAGGGCGCGGGTCTGGCAGGGTCTGGCACGTGGAGCTCCGAGACCTGCCGCGCGTCGTCTGGGCGCTGGCGGCGGCGAGGTTCGTGTCGTCGGCTGCGTCGTTCACCATGCTGTTCCTCACCCTCTACCTCACCGGACCGCGGGAGATGTCGACGGCCACGGCGGGCCTGCTCGCCGGCACGGTGGGCGTCGGCTTCCTCGTCGGCAACTTCACCGGTGGTCGGTGGGGCGACCGGTACGGCCACCGCCGGGTGCTGCTCGGGGCGAGCTCGGCCGGCGGCCTGCTCCTCGTCGTCGTACCGCTCCTGCCGCTGTGGGCCCTGGTCGGGCTGCTGCCGGTGCAGTCCTACCTGATGGCGACGGGGTCGGTGTCGTCCGGCGCGCTCTCGGCGCTCGCGGTCCCGCGCGGCCAGCGTCGTACGTCGGTGGCTGTCGGCCGGGCCGCCTCCAATGCCGGCTTCGTGCTGGGGCCGCCCCTGGGTGCACTGCTCGTGACGTGGAGCTACGAGGCGATGTTCGTCGTCGACGGCCTGGCCGTGATCGTCGTACGTCTCGCCCTGAGCCGGCTCCTGCCACGTGACGCCCCCGACATTGTCGCCGCGCGACCGGTCGGCCACGGCCTGCTGACGGCGCTGCGGGCGGACCGGTCGCTGGTCGTGCTGCTCGTCGGCGTCGTGCTCGTCGACCTCGTCTACCGCCAGCTCTACTCGACCCTCCCACTCCACCTGCGCGACTCCGGCCAGCCCGTCTGGCTCTACGCGTCGGTGATCGCGGTCGGGAGCGGGCTGATCCTCGTCCTCGAGATCCCGGTGACCCAGTGGCTGCAGGGGCGCGGGGCGTACGGCGTCATCTCGCTCGGCTACGCGCTCGTCGGCCTGGGCACGGCGATGTTCGCGCTCCCGGTGTCCGTCGCGTCCGTGCTGCTGGCGATGGTCGTGCTCACCGCCGGCGAGATCCTCTACAAGACCACCGCCACGGCCCACGTGCTCGACCAGGCGCCCGACCACCTCGTCGGCCAGTACCAGCGGCTCTACACCGGCGCGGCCACCAGCGGGACGCTGATCTCCGCGCCCGTCGGCACGGCCGTCTATGCCGCCGCCCCCGGCCTGCTCTGGCCGCTCATGGCCGCCCTGGCACTCGCCGCGGCGGCGTTCGTCCTGCTCGCCCGCCGGGTCGCCGGCACCCCTGTAACGCCGGGTTAGGAGGTGTACCCCCCCCCATGCACTGCAGTCGGTACAGCTGCTAACCCGGCGTTACAGCGCACATGGAGGGCCGGCCGGCAGGATCAGGCCTCGGCGAAGCCGGGCAGCGACTCCTCGAGGATCTCGCGGAAGGGCGCGGTGGCGTTGAGCTGGCTGAGCATGCCGATGGCGCCGACCCAGGTGCGGTGGATGAGGAGGTACGACGTCGGCAGGTTGAGCTTGAGGGCGAGCGCGAACTCCTCCGAGCGGGGGTCGTTGACCCGTTCGAACTGGCCGCGCATCCACTCGCGGGTGAAGGTGAAGCGCTCGACCGCCGCCGGCTCGACGAACGGGGCGAGGTAGGACAGCACCATCTCGGGGTCCACCTCGATCCTGTCCCGGATGAAGCCCTCCTCGCGCAGCCCGGCCACCAGCGACTCCGGGTCGGCCTCGAGCGCGATGCGCAGCAGCCGTCCGGTGGCGGGCGGCATCGACCCGCCCTCGAGACGGGCGACCGCGCCGAAGTCCAGCACTCCGATGCGGCCGAGGCCGCCGTCGGCCGCGGGCAGGATGCGGAAGTTGCCGGGGTGGGGGTCGGCGTGCAGCATCCCGGTGAGCCGAGGACCCTCGAAGAGGAAGCGGACGAACAACTCACCGTAGTGGTCGCGCTCCTCCTGCGTGCCCTCGCGGATGACGTGCGCCAGCGAGTGGGGCGAGTCGAGCCACTCGGTGACCAGCACCTGCTCGCCGACGGCGACGACACCCGGCACCTTGATGTCGGGGTGGTCGGCGAAGGCGTCGGCGTAGGCCGCCTGCGCCTCGGCCTCCAGGTGGTAGTCGAGCTCGTCGGCGGCGCGCGCCTGGAGCTCGGCGACGAGCGGCTTGATGTCGAGGCCCGGGAAGACCGGCGCCATCCCGCGGGCGACGCGCGCGATCTGGCGCAGGTCGGCCATCAGCGCCTCGCCGGCGCCGGGGTACTGGACCTTGACCGCGACGTCGCGCTCCTCGCCGTCCACCAGCCAGCGGCCGCGGTGGACCTGGCCGATCGAGGCGGCGGCGGTCGGGGCGCCGTCGAGCCAGACCAGCCGCTCCTTCCAGTCCGCGCCCAGGTAGGTGGTGAGCTGCTGGCGGACCGTCGCGGTCGGCATCGGGGGAGCGGAGTCCTGGAGCGCGGTGAGGTGCTCGCGGTAGGGAGCGGCCAGGTCCTCCGGCAGCGCCGACTCGAGCACGCTGAGGGCCTGGCCGAACTTCATCGCACCGCCCTTCAGCTCGCCGAGCGTGCGGAACAGCTGCTCGGCGGTGCGCTGCTGGACCTCGCTCATCACCACGTCGGCGTTGCGCCCGCCCAGGCGCTTGCCGAACCCGATCGCCTGCCTGCCGGCGTACCCCAGGGGGAGCGCGGCGAGGCGGGCCGTGCGGGCGGCTGCCTTGCGCGGGAGCTCGGTCATGGGGCCATTGTCCCCTGCCGCGCAATCCGCCCGTGGCAGGGCGCCGAACCACCGCTGTCCGCAGGTTCCGTGACCCGTCGCGTCCTGCGTCGTTGAGGGGGCAACACACCCCACACCCCCTCGGGAGGGATCACCGTGCGACTCAGGACGACCCTCGCCTGCACGGCGAGCATCCTCGCGGCCTCGGCCGCCTTCACCGCCGGTGGCACCGCCACCGCGGCCGTGCAGGGCGCCGCGCCGCTGCAGCAGGCCAACGTCTCGGACTTCCTCGCCACGCAGCTGACCGGGCTCACCGGCAAGACCACCGTGCTCGTGCACGGCACCGACATCACCGCGGCCCGCCAGGCGGTCGCCGCGACCGGGATGGCCAAGAAGGGCGAGTACCGGCAGATCGGTGTCGTGATCGCCAACGCCACGAAGTCGCAGATCGCCGCGGTCCGCACCCAGAGCGGCGTGACCTACGTCGAGGGCGGCGCCCAGCCGATCGAGTTCTTCGCCGACCAGGCCGAGACGTCCAACACCGCGACCCGCGGGGCCGAGGCGGCCTCGACGCTCACCGGCGCCGACGGCAGCCCGCTGACGGGCAAGGGCGTCAGCGTCGCGGTCATCGACTCCGGTGTCGACCCGACCCACCCCTACTTCAAGGAGGCCGACGGCTCGTCGGCCGTGGTGGCCAACCTCAAGGCGCTGTGCGAGCCGCTGACCGAGACCTGCTCGGTCCAGCGCGTCCCCGCGTTCGTCGACACCGACACGCTCTCGGTCGGCGGACACGGCACGCACGTCAACGGCATCGTGGCGGGTCGCCCGACGACGCTGAGCGACGGCGGCCAGCTCCAAGGCGCTGCTCCCGGCGCCAAGCTGGTGTCGATCTCGACCGGTGCCGGCATCGTGATCCTCGGCGCCGACTCGGCGCTCAACTGGGTGCTGGAGAACCACGCCGCTCCGTGCGGCGCGGGCGTCCCGGCCTCGACCTGCCCGCCGATCAAGGTCACCAACAACTCCTACGGCCCGACCGGCGGGGGCGAGTTCGACCCGGAGTCGGCGACCGTCAAGCTCCAGCGGGCGCTCGCGGCCCAGGGCGTGGTCACCGTCTGGGCGGCCGGCAACGACGGCGGGGACGGCTCGACGAGCCTCACCAACCCGCCCGGGCAGGACCCGACCGGCGGCATCCTGTCCGTCGCCTCGTTCTACGACCAGGACACCGGCACCCGTGACGGCACGGTCTCGGAGTACAGCTCACGCGGCGCGTCGGCTGACGCCTCGACTTGGCCCGACATCTCGGCGCCCGGCGAGAACATCACCTCGTCGTGCCGCCTCTACTTGGCGATCTGCGCGACCGGCCTCGACCCGCAGAACGGTCCCGGCGCGCTGGACATCGGCACGTTCAACACGATCAGCGGCACGTCGATGGCTGCTCCGCACATCGCGGGGATCGTCGCCCAGCTGTTCCAGGCCAAGCCGTCCGCGACCCCCGCCGACATCGAGCGGGCGCTGAAGGTCTCGGCCCACAAGTACACCGACGGGGCCGGCTACGTGTCCGGCCCGCTCGGCACCACGTCGTACGACAAGGGCTACGGCCTCGTCGACGTGGTCGCCGCCGTCGCGGCGCTGGGCTGACCGACCCGGGTCACACCAGCGCTGACACAGACCCTCCAGGGGGGAGCCGCCGCGCGACAGGGGCGCGGTGGACGTAGCGGGCGGGAGCGAGAGCTCCCGCCCGCTTTCCTGTTCCGGCAGCCCCTCGTCCGGGTCCACGGGCAGACTTGGGGCCATGGGACCGGGAAGGTGATCGGGGATGGAGCTCGAATTCAGCGGTGATCTCGTGGAGTGGCGCGGGCCCGCGCCCTACCACTTCGTGCCGCTGCCCCTCGACGCCGCCGACCTCGTCGACGAGGTGAAGGCCGAGGTCGTCTACTGGGGCGTGGTGCCCGTGCGCGCGTGGATCGGCGCGACGGAGTTCACGACCTCGATGTTCCCGCGCGAGCAGACCTGGTTCCTGCCGGTGAAGGACGCGGTGCGGAGGGCCGAGGGGATCGCCCTCGGCGACGTGGTCGACGTACGCCTGCAGGTCGGGCGGTAGCGGCTCAGCCGGCGGCGGGAGCGGTGCGGCGACCGCGGCGGGCCGTCAGGTAGAGGCTCAGCCCCACGTAGTAGGCGACGTAGGCCAGCGAGACGGCGAGCCAGACGGCGCTCGGGTCGGGCGCCTGCACGAGCAGCACCGCGTAGCTGACCAGCCAGAGGCAGGTCAGCGCGAGCGTGGGCGCCTGCAGGGTGGTCGTGCGAGAGGGGTAGACGTAGCCGATCGGCACGAACACCAGCACCGAGCACACCAGCAGGACGCCGGCGGCGGCCGCCGGCGTCAGGTCGAGCACGACGATGTAGAACGCCGCGATGTTCCAGTAGCTCGGGAAGCCGAGGAAGAGGTGGTCGTCGGTCTTCGCGTCGACACGGCAGAACTGGTACGCCGAGGCCAGCAGCGGCACGACTGCGAGCACCTTCGCCGAGGCCCCGTCACCGAGGAGGCCGGCGCTCCAGAGCAGCACCATCGGGATGAAGGCGTAGGTGATGTAGTCGACGATGTTGTCGAGCAGCGCCCCGTCGAACCACGGCACGTGGCGCTTGACCTGCACCCAGCGCGCGAGCATGCCGTCCGTGCCGTCGACGACCATCGCCGCCAGGAACAGCCAGAGGCACTGCGTGGTGTCGCCCTCCATGACCGCGACGACGGCGAGGAACGCCAGCACGAGCCCGGAGGCCGTGTAGGCGTGCACGAGCCAGGAGGCGAGGGCCGGGAAGGTGCGCCGGGGGGAGGCCACGTCCCTCCTCGGTCGTCGGTGGATGCGTCGAGAGGTGGATCATGTCAGACCGGTCCGGACCACATCCAACCTTCATGCAACCTCGGGTGCGGGTCCCGCGTCCTCCGTGTGCCCCGGACGACCGGGAGCACGACACAGAAACGGACACCAGCACCATGCGTACGACCATCCTGAGCGCCGCGACCCTCACGGTCGCGGCCCTCGCCCTCACCCAGCTCCCGGCCAGCGCCGACGGCATCGGCGTCTCCGACCCGCAGGACCTCGGCCACGGCGTCGACCTGCGCTCCGTGGAGGTCCGGCACGGTGGGAAGAACGTGGTCGTGACCACGACCCACACCGACCTGGTGGAGTCCTTCCGGTCCGGCTCGTCCGGCTCGGTCTTCATCGACACCGACCCGAGCGACCCCGGCCCCGAGTTCGTCCTCCAGGGCGGCTACTTCGTCGGCACCGACTACGCCCTGCTGACCACCGACGGCTTCGCCAGCTCCGCCGTCGGGGAGCCCGTCGAGGGCTCGTACCGGATGACGGTCGACTACGAGCGGGATCAGGTCCGGATGCGGATCTCGCGCGCGGCCCTGGGCAACCCCGACGAGGTCCGGGTCGCCGTACGGGTCGCAGGCTCGCGCCCGGACGGCAGCAGCACCAGGCGCGACTGGCTCGGCGCCCCGAGGTCCTTCACCGACTGGGTCGCCCAGTGAGGCTCGGTGGTTGATGCGCGAGCGCAGCGAGACTCGACACCACCCTCGGCCGCCTACTTGATCTCGCGGACCTCTTGCGGCCACCCGCACCCCTCGGCCACCTTGGCCGCCCAGTGCCGCGCCTCCTCGATCGTCTCGACCTCGATGATCGTGATGCCGCCGAGGTACTCGGTCACCTCGGTGTAGGGGCCGTCGGTCACCAGCATCTCGCCGCTGGTGCCGTCGGCGCTGAAGGCCAGCTCCATGTCCTCGACGAGGCCGCCGGCGAACACCAGGACGCCGGCGTCCCGCATCTCCTGGACGACGGCCCGCGAGGGCTCGACGCGGGTCAGGTACCACTCCGCCGGGTGGTCCCCGACCCACTGCTGCATGAAGTAGATGGCGTACCTGGTCGTCGGCTGGGTCATGTCACTCCTCATCCCGGGGCCGCCTCGTGCGGCCCTCCGACACTCTGACGGACGAAGCGGCCCGGAATCGACAGGTCAGGCGGACTCGGGGAACTTCACGCCCGTGTTGGCGTGGCAGCGGTAGCCGAAGGGGTTCTTGGCGAGGTACTGCTGGTGGGCGTCCTCGGCGTAGTAGTACGGCGTCTCGCTGGCGGGGCGGATCTCGGTGGTGATGTCGCCGAGGCCGCGGCGGGCGAGCTCCTCGCCGTAGGCCTTGGTCAGCTCGCGCGCGGTCTGCTCCTGCTCCGGCGTGGTCCAGTAGATCGCGGAGCGGTACTGGGTGCCGACGTCGTTGCCCTGGCGCATGCCCTGGGTCGGGTCGTGGATCTCGAAGAACCGCTTGACCAGGTCGGCGTAGGACACCACGGCGGGGTCGAACACGATGCGGACGGCCTCGGTGTGGCCGGTGCGGCCGCTGCAGACCTCGTCGTAGGTGGGGTTCGGGGTGATGCCGCCCGCGTAGCCGACCGAGGTCGACCAGACGCCGGGCACCTGCCAGTAGATCTCCTCGGCGCCCCAGAAGCAGCCGAGGCCGAGGATCGCGACCTCGTGGCCGGCCGGGACCTCGTCGGTGACGACGGGCGTGTGGAGGACGACGTGCTCGCCGAGGGTCCACATCTGCTGCTCACGGCCGGGCAGGGCCTGGTCGGGCGTGGGCAGGGTGCTGGGCTTGCCGAATCCGAACATGGCTCCATTCTCCCTCCTCACGCAAGGCGTCCCGAGCGTGGCCTACGTGGAATTACGTGGTCTAGACGTCGTGCTGCCACCGATGTGCTGACCGAGGCGGCAGAGAAGTGTGCTGCCAACCGATCCGCTCGGATCCTGATCGAAAGGCACCACATGCTGTTCCGTTCCAGCACCTACGCCAACGTCGCCTCGACGCTGGCGCTCGTCGTCGCCCTCGGGGGCACGAGCTACGCCGCCGTGGCAGTCGCCAAGAACTCCGTCGGCTCGCCGCAGATCATCAACTCCTCCATCAAGAGCGCCGACGTGAAGAACGGCTCGCTCCAGGCCATCGACTTCAAGTCAGGCGAGCTGACCGCCGGCGCGCAGGGTCCTGCCGGTCCTGCCGGCCCGGCCGGACCTGCCGGCCCCGCGGGCGCTGCCGGCCCGGCCGGACCGCAGGGCGCGCCGGGCGCGGCGATCGCCGTGGCCAGCTACGCCGCCGACGGCACCAAGCTGATGTCCAAGGTCGACGGCGTCGACCTGGCGTGCTCGGGGTTCTGCCTCGCGCCCTCCCGGCGGGTCCGCGTCTCCAAGCTCGGGACAGGTCGCTACTGCCTGCACGTCGAGAAGAACGTCGGGACGATCTTCGCTCCTGACTACCAGCCCTACGTGTCGTCCGCCGGCTACGACTACGTCGCCAACGTGACGCTCAACGGCAGCGCGACGGGCTTCGGTCAGCAGTTCACCGGATGCGAGACCAGCGGTTTCGACCTGCGCACCTACGACGCTGCGGGCGCCGCCGCCGACCGGCCGTTCAACGTCATCATCAACTGACGTTTGCCGTGACCGACGGCCGTCACCTCCTTGGGGAGAGGTGGCGGCCGTTCGGCTGCCCGGGAGAGGCTGGGTCTACGCTCGAGCGGTGACCCAGGAACGTGCCAACAAGACCGGGTTCGAGACGCGTGCGATCCACGCCGGCTACGAGCCCGACGCGATGACCGGGGCGGTCAACCCGCCCATCTACGCCAGCAGCACCTACAAGCAGGACGGCGTCGGCGGCCTGCGCGGCGGCTACGAGTACAGCCGCTCCGCCAACCCCACGCGTACGGCGCTCGAGGGCGCGCTCGCGGCCGTCGAGGACGGTGAGAAGGGGTTCGCCTTCGCCTCCGGCCTGGCCGCCGAGGACGCGATCATCCGGGCGCTCACCGCACCCGGTGACCACGTGGTCATCCCCGACGACGCCTATGGCGGCACGTTCCGCCTGTTCGACAAGGTCGCGAAGCTCTGGGGCACCGCCTACAGCGCCGCGCCGGTGGCCGACACGGAGGCCGTGGCGGCCGCGGTCGAGCCCGGTCGCACCAAGCTCGTCTGGGTCGAGACGCCGACCAACCCGATGCTGACCATCGGCGACATCGAGGCCCTCGCCGCCGTCGCCCACGACGCGGGCGCGCTGCTCGTCGTCGACAACACCTTCGCCTCGCCCTACCTCCAGCAGCCGCTGACGCTCGGCGCGGACGTCGTGGTGCACTCGACGACCAAGTACGTCGGCGGTCACAGCGACGTCGTCGGGGGAGCGGTCGTCGTACGCGACCTGGACCTCGCCGAGAGGATCGGCTTCCACCAGAACGCCATGGGAGCGGTCGCCGGCCCGTTCGACGCGTTCCTCACCCACCGCGGCCTCAAGACGCTCGGCGTACGGATGGATCGCCACTGCGACAACGCCGAGAAGGTCGTCGAGTTCCTCGACGGCGACCCGCGGGTCAGCGAGGTCATCTACCCCGGGCTCGCGGCGCACCCCGGGCACGAGGTGGCGGCCCGGCAGATGAAGCGCTTCGGCGGCATGATCTCGTTCCGCGTCGCGGGCGGCGAGCAGCAGGCGCTGGCCGTGTGCGAGCGCGCCGACGTCTTCACCCTGGGCGAGTCGCTCGGCGGCGTCGAGTCGCTGATCGAGCACCCGGGCCGGATGACCCACGCGAGCGTCGCCGGCACCGACCTCGAGGTGCCGGCCGACCTGATCCGACTGAGCGTCGGCATCGAGAGCATCGACGACCTCGTCGCCGACCTCGACCGGGCGCTCGGCTGACGTGGCCGACCAGCCCGACGTCCGGTTCTCGCTCGCCAACGAGCGCACCTTCCTGGCCTACGAGCGCACCGCGGTCGGACTGGTCGCCGCTGCTCTCGCGGTCTTCCACCTGCTCGACCCGTCCTGGCCGCAGCGGCTGCTCGGCATCCTGCTCGTGGCGTCCGCCCTCCTCGCGGCGATCGGCGGGTGGCTGCGCTACCGCCAGGCGGACCGGGCGATCCGGGCCGGCCAGGACCTCGCCGCCGGCGTCACCGTGCCCCTCCTCGCGGCAGCCGTGGTCGTGGTGATCGTCGCGGCCGGGATCTCGGTGGTCCTGTGAGCGCCACCGTGACGGCCTGCGTCGACTTCGGCTCCACCTTCACCAAGGCCGCACTGGTCGACCTCCGCACCGGCGAGCTCCTGGCCACGGCCAGCCACCCGACCACCCTGCCTGACGCCGCGGGGGATGGTGACGTGCTCGACGGGTACGACGCCTGCATGCACGCGCTGGCCGAGCAGGAACCTGCCGCCGCGGAAGCCGACGTGCTCGCGTGCTCGAGCGCCGGCGGCGGGCTGCGGATCGCGGTGGTCGGCAACGAGGAGCTGGTGACCGCCGAGGCCGGCCGCCGGGTCGCGCTGTCCAGCGGCGGCAAGGTCGTGCTGGTGCTCTCCGGGGGGCTCGACGACGCGAAGCTGGCGGACCTGCGGAGCTCCCAGCCCGACGTGGTCCTCCTCGTCGGCGGCACCGACGGCGGCAACTCCGAGGTGCTCGAGGGCGATGCCGACCTCCTGTCGCGCACGCCGTGGCCCGGCCCCGTGGTCGTCGCCGGCAACGTCGAGTCCCAGGCGAGGGTGTCCGACCTGCTCGACCGGTCCGGGACGCCCTACGTGCTCGCCGACAACGTCGTGCCGCGGATCGGGGTGCTCGCTCCCGACAGTGCCCGCGCGGCCATCCGCGAGATGTTCCTGTCCCACGTCATCGGCGGCAAGCACCTCAGCAGCCGCACCGACGCCCGCGGCCGGAGCTTCACCGACCTCGTCCGCGGCGCCACCCCCGACGTGGTCCTCACCGGGGTCGAGCTGCTCGCGCGCGGCCTCGACGACGAGCACCCCGGTGCCGGCGATGTGGTCGTCGTGGACGTCGGCGGCGCCACGACCGACGTGCACAGCGTCGTCGAGCTCGACCCCGAGGACAGTGGCCTGGCCCGCGAGGTCGTCGCCACCACGCCCGTCACGCGCACCGTCGAGGGCGACCTCGGCATGCGGTGGTCGGCGGTGTCGACCGTCGAGGCCGCCGGTCGCGAGGACCTGCGCGCGGCCGCCGTACGGCGTCGCGGGCAGCCCGACCTCCTGCCCGACTCCGACGAGGAGCGGGACACCGACCTCGAGATCGCCGCCGCCGCGGTGCGGATCGCGCTCGAGCGCCACGCGGGCCGGTCGAAGGTGGTGGTGAGTCCCGAGGGTCGGGTGGTCGAGCGCAGCGGCAAGGACCTCCGCGAGGTCGACCTGCTGGTCGGCTCGGGCGGGGTGCTGCGCCACGGCGGCCCGGACGCCGTACGACGTGTGCTCGAGCCCGCGACGGGTGATGCCTTCGAGGGCGGGTGGCAGCTGCCGCGCGACCCGGCGGTCGTCGTGGACCACGACTACGTCCTGGCAGCTGCCGGCCTCCTGGCTGCCGAGCACCCGGTGGCGGCGCACCGGCTGGTCGAGCGGCTGCGCACGGCGGGGCGTCGGTAGCGTGGGAGGCGTGAGCGACGATCGGGACCGGGCGGACGAGGAGGAGACCGGTCGTCGCCGGTTCTTCGCGGCCCTCGGCCGCGGTGAGGACGACGACGGGCTCGCCGAGCGGATCGTGAGCCAGTGGGCCCAGGCGCGCGCCGAGCGGCGTGCCGAGCCGGTGATCGCGGCCGGCCCCTCCAACTTCAGCCGGGCCCAGGTGCCGTGGGGCCTCGACCTCGCGGCCGCGTGGTCGTGGCGGCTGATCGTGATCACCGTCGCGATGCTCGGCCTGCTGTGGACGCTGCGCTACTTCGCGGTCATCACGCTGCCACTGGCCATCTCGCTCCTGATCGCCGCCCTGGCGGTGCCCCTGGTCAACCTCCTGCGCCGGATCGGCATGCCCCGCGGCCCGTCGACCGGCATCGTGATGGTGCTCGGGATCGGCACCGTCGCACTGCTGCTGACGTTCGTCGGGCAGCAGGTCGCAGCCGGGGCCAGCGACCTCGCCGACTCCGTGGTCGAGGGCCTGCAGCAGGTGCGCGAGTGGCTGCGCACCGGACCGTTCCACGTCTCCGACTCGCAGCTCGACGGCTACATCGAGAGCGTGCAGAAGACCGTGACCGACAGCACCGGGACCGACGGCATGGTCACCCGGGTGACCGAGGTCGGCACCGCTGTCGGCCACGTCGTGGCGGGCTTCTTCATCGTGCTCTTCTCGACCTACTTCTTCCTCGCCGACGGTGACCGGATCTGGGCCTGGATGGTGCGGCTCGCGCCGCGCGCGGCCCGGGAGCGGGTCGACGCCTCGGGCCGGGTGGCGTGGGTGTCGCTGACCCAGTTCGTCCGCGCGACCGTGCTCGTCGCCCTGGCGGACGCGATCGGCATCATGCTGGTGGCCTTTTTCCTCGACGTGCCGTTCGTCGTCGCGATCGGGGTGCTGGTGTTCCTCGGCGCGTTCGTCCCGATGATCGGCGCGACGATCGCCGGCTCGGTGGCCATCCTGGTCGCGCTCGTCGACCAGGGCCCGTGGACCGCCCTGCTGATGCTGGTCGGCGTGATCATCGTCCAGCAGCTCGAGGGCCACGTCCTGCAGCCCTTCCTCATGGGCCGCTTCGTCTCGCTGCACCCGCTCGGCGTCATCGTCGCCATCGGGTGCGGCGTCCTCGTGGCCGGCGTCGCCGGCGCGCTCATCGCCGTACCGCTGGCGGCGGCCGGCAACGCCGTCGCCCAGCACCTGGCCTCCTACACCGACATCGGCGAGGACGAGCCCGACGACGCCCTCGACGACGATCTCGCGCCCGACGGCTCACCGCCGTCGAGCACCCCGCCGGACGACGGGCCGCTGTCCGGGCCGGACGCTCCCGACGACCACACCCGGAAGGACGAGGACCGATGACCGAGCAGGTGGGCCTTGCGGACATCGCCGCCGCGCGCGAGGTCCTTGAGGGCGTGACCGTGACGACCCCGATGGAGGAGTCGCGCTGGCTGTCCTCGCTCGTCGGCGGGCCGGTGCTGCTCAAGTGCGAGAACCTCCAGCGCACCGGCTCCTTCAAGGCCCGGGGCGCCTTCGTCCGGATCTCGCGGCTGTCGGAGGAGGAGCGCGCCCACGGCGTCGTCGCCGCCTCGGCCGGCAACCACGCGCAGGGCGTCGCGCTCGCCGCGACCACGCTCGGCATCCGTTCCACCGTGTTCATGCCCGAGGGCGCGCCGATCCCGAAGGAGAAGGCGACCCGCGGCTACGGCGCCGACGTCGTCTTCCACGGCCGCTACCTCGAGGACTCGCTGGCCGCGGCCCGCGCGTTCGCCGAGGAGACCGGTGCGGTCCTGATCCACCCCTTCGACCACGTCGACGTCGTCGCCGGGCAGGGCACGCTCGGCCTGGAGGTGCTTGAGCAGGTGCCGGACGTACGGACGGTGCTGGTGCCGGCCGGCGGCGGCGGGCTGCTGGCCGGGGTCGCGATCGCCATCAAGGCGCTGCGCCCGGACGTGCGTGTGGTGGGCGTGCAGGCCGAGGGTGCGGCGGCGTTCCCCGGATCGCTCGCAGCGGGCCAGCCGGTGCCGCTCGAGTCGATGAGCACGATGGCCGACGGCATCGCGGTCGGACGGCCCGGCGACATCACCTTCGCCGCCGTGCGCGACCACGTGGACGACATCATCACCGTCTCCGAGGAGTCGTTGTCACAGGCGTTGCTCGCCCTGGTGGAACGCGCCAAGCAGGTCGTCGAGCCCGCGGGAGCCGCCGCCGTCGCCGCGCTGCTCGACAACCCCGGCGGGTTCGAGACGCCCGCCGTCGCCGTGCTGTCCGGCGGCAACATCGACCCGTTGCTGCTGAGCAAGGTGATCCGGCACGGTCTCGCCGCGGCCGGTCGCTACCTCTACCTGCTGGTCTGCATCCCCGACGTGCCCGGCGGGCTCTCCTCGCTGCTGGCCGAGATCGGCGACGAGGGCGCCAACGTCCTGGAGGTCGCGCACGAGCGGATCTCGCCGTCGCTGACCCTCAACGAGGTCGAGGTCCGCATCCAGCTCGAGACCCGCGGCGAGGCGCACGCCGAGCACCTGGTGGAGCGGCTGCGCCAGCGGGGCTACCGCGTCGCCGGCTGAGCCGTCGTACGCCGGTCTCCTCGAGCGGTGGCCCAACCACATTCGGGCGCGAGGAATGTGGCTCCACCACCGCCGAGGAGCCGACACGACCCCGACACGCCGAAGGGCGGTGATCGGGTGAGACGTCAGGCGCGGTAGGGCTCGGCGTCGACGATCGTCACGCTGAGCTCCTTGCCGGTAGGCGTGGAGTAGGTGACCGTGTCGCCCTTGGACTTGCCGTTGATCGCGGCGCCCATGGCCGACTCGGGGGAGTAGACGTCGAGCGTGTCGCCCTCGCTCAGGTTCTCGCGGGCGCCGAGCAGGAACTTCTCGTGGTCGCCGTCACCGAAGTCGACGGTCACGACCATGCCGGGCTCGACGACGCCGTCGTCGGGAGGCGTCTCGCCCACCTCGGCGCGCCGGAGCATGTCCTCGAGCTGGCGGATCCGGGCCTCCTGCTTGCCCTGGTCGTCCTTGGCCGCGTGGTAGCCGCTGTTCTCCTTGAGGTCGCCCTCGTCGCGCGCGGCGGCGATCTTCTCGATGATCTCCTGGCGCTTGGGGCCCTTCAGGTCGTCGAGCTCGGCCTGCAGCTTGTCGTAGGCCTCCTGGGTCAGCCAGATGGTGCCCTGGTCGGTCATGTCGTTGCTCCTGCTTCGCGGTTGGTACGGGGTGTGCTCCGGGGATGCGACTGGGTGTGACTGGACGTTCTGGGTGTGCCCCAGCGCACCCGGAGGGGGTCGGTGGTTCTTCGTCCGTCCGATCGGCGTCGGCGCGGTCACGGAGCTCAGGCTCGGCATGGACCAGCGCACCCGGGGACGGGCAGAACGTCCAGATTAGCAACACCCGCGCCAAAAAGCAGGTCAGCAGAAAGGTCAGCGGGGGCGGGGCTGCCCGTCGCTCGTGCAGCCGAGCTTCTCGACCGTCGTGGCGCGCCGCTCGGTGCGGATCACGACCTCGTTGGTGCCGTTGGTCGGTGTGAAGGCCAGCTCGCCGACCGGTGTGTGGTCCTCGGCGAACGCGCGCAGCCGGCACGTCGCGTCCACGCCCCCGCCGACGCGGACGTCGAGGCGCGCCTCGGTCTCGTGGTCGCTCGTGACCTGGAACGACACGAGCTCGGAGCGGACGGCCGGGGTGGCGTGGAACCACATCGTCCAGCCGAGCCACCCGAGACCGACGACCGCGAGGACGGCGGCCAGCGACATGGCCACGGGGCGTCGCCACCCGGGCGCGGTGCCGTAGCGGTCGGCGAGGTCGGTGGTCACGGTGAAGAGGGTAAGAGAGGGCTCCTAGGATGGAGACCATGGCCCGACCCCCCGCGGACCGGTCGAAGACCGGGCTCCGACTGATGCACGTCCACGCCCACCCCGACGATGAGTCGAGCAAGGGCGCCGCCTCCACCGCCAAGTACGTCGCCGAGGGCGTCGACGTCCACGTCGTCACCTGCACGGGTGGGGAGCGCGGCTCGGTCCTGAACGAGAAGATGGACCGCCCCGAGGTGTGGGAGAACATCACGGAGATCCGCCGCGAGGAGATGCACCGCGCCCGCGACATCCTCGGCATCAGCCAGGACTGGCTTGGCTTCGTCGACTCCGGCTGGCCCGAGGGCGACCCCAAGCCGCCGCTGCCGGAGGGCTGCTTCGCGCTGGTCCCGCTGGAGGAGTCGGCCGAGCGCCTGGTGCGGCTGATCCGCGAGTTCCGCCCGCACGTCGTGACGACGTACGACGAGCGCGGGGGGTACCCGCACCCCGACCACATCCGCTGCCACGAGGTCTCCGTCGCGGCCTTCGAGGCGGCCGGCGACCCGGAGAAGTACCCCGACGCCGGTGAGCCGTGGCAGCCGATGAAGCTCTACTACCACCACGGCTGGAGCTGGGCGAAGACCAACGCCCTGCACGAGGCGATGCTCGCCCACGGCCTGGAGTCGCCCTACACGGAGCGGCTCGCCACCTGGGAGCGCGAGCCCGACTGGGACGACCGGATCACCACGAAGGTCCCGTGCGGCGAGTACTTCGGGGTCCGCGACCAGGCGCTGCTGGCCCACGCGACTCAGATCGACCCCGACGGCATGTGGTTCGCGATCCCGCGCGAGATCCAGCAGAAGACCTGGCCCACCGAGGACTACGAGCTGGTGTCGTCGACGGTCGAGAGCACGCTGCCGGAGGACGACCTCTTCGCGGGCATCCCGATCCCCGCACCCTGACGGGGAAGTGGGAGACTGGGGGCATGCTCGACCAGCTGATCGTCCCGCTGTCCATCCTGATGGACACGACTCCCGACCCCACCGAGGTGAAGGCCGGTCCGCTGGGCTTCGCGGTGTGGATGTTCATGATCGTCGCGGTCGTGGTCATCGGGTTCAGCCTCGTCAAGCAGCTGCGCAAGGCGCAGGCCGCCAAGGACGCCGGGGTCTACGGCGACGAGCCGGTCACCAGGGATGACGCGGCCGAGACGCCCTCGACGACCGAGGAGCGGTGATCGCGCGCTCAGTCGCGTGACCAGCGCGCGGGCAGCCACCAGTTCCACGCGCCCAGCAGCGTCATCGACGCCGGCAGCAGCAGGCCGCGCACGATCGTGACGTCGATGAGCACGGCGACCGTCATGCCCACTCCGATCTCCTTGACGGCGACGAGCTCGCCGAGCGCGAAGCCGAGGAACACGATCACGATCGCGACGGCGGCGAGGGTCACTACCGGTCCCGAGGCGGTGATGCCGGTGAGCACGGCCCGGTCGTTGATCGCGCGGGGCTCGACCTCGCCCGCACGTCGGCGCGGCGGGCGGGCGGAGCGGGCCGCGTCCCAGGCCTCGCGGATCCTGGCCACGAGGAACACGTGGTAGTCCATCGACAGCCCGAACGCGAACATGAAGAGCAGCAGGGGAGTGGTCACGTCGATCGCACCCCACGGGTCGAAGCCGAGGAGTGAGGAGCCCCACCCCCACTGGAAGACGGCCACCACGACACCGAGCGTCGCGCCCAGCGAGAGCAGGTTGAGGACGATCGCCTTGAGGGGTACGACGATCGAGCGGGTGAGCACGCCGAGCAGCAGGGCCGTCAGAAGGGCGACGACCAGCACCGCGAGCGGCGCCCGCTCAGCAAGAGCGTCCCGAGTGTCGACCAGCTCGGCGGTGGGCCCGCCGACCGTCGCCGCCGGGCCGAGGTCGGCGGCCCGCAGCCGGCGCACGAGGTCCTGGGCCTGGGGTCCGTCGTAGTCCCCGGCGGCGTCGGGGAGCGGTTCGACGAGGATGTGGCTGCTGTCGTCCGGGCCAGGGTCGAGCAGCATCACGTCGGCCACGCCGGGCATGGCGTCCAGCGTGGCCATCGCCGCCGCGGTCTCGGGAGAGGTGTACGGCGCCTCGAGGAGCACCGTGACCTGGGTCGCGGTCTCGTCGGGGAAGCCCGCGTCGATGGCGGCCAGCGCCAGCCGTGGCTCGCTGTCCCGCGGGAGCGACCGGGTGTCGGAGTTGCGCAGGTCGAGTCCGAGCAGCGGAGAGGCGAGCACGACCAGGAGGGCGGTGCATCCCACGAGCACCAGCCACGGCCGTCGCTGGGCGAGGCCGGCCAAGCGGGCCAGGAGGGAGTGGGCGCTGGGCGTCCCGCCGAGGAACCGGCCGGCACCCGGGGCGGGCACCCGTGCGTGGCCCCACGCGATCAGCACGGGTGCGAGGGTCAGTCCGGCAAGGGTGGCCGCACCCACCGCGACCAGCCCGCCGACGGCCATCGGGGAGAGGACCGGGTCGCCGACCAGCAGCAGGCCGGTCAGTGCGGTGGCGACCGTGAGCCCCGAGACGAGCACGGTGCGCCCGGCGGTCGCCAGCGTGCGGCCGAGGACCGTGGCGAGGTCCGTCGACCGCGGGGCCGCCGCCCGCTCCTCGCGGAACCGGCCGAGGAGCAGCAGGGCGTAGTCGACACCCAGCCCGAGGCCGAGCAGGGTCACCACGTTGACGGCGTACTCGCTCACGGACGTCACGCGCGCGAGTCCGGCGAGCGCCAGCAGCGCCGCGCAGACGGCCCCGAGCGCGGTGAGCACAGGAAGGGCGCCGGCGACGACGCCTCCGAGCGTGAGGGCCAGGACGCCGAGCAGCAGGACGACGGCGACGCCTTCCCCGCGCGCGGCGTCGCGGACGGCCTGGTCACCGAACGCCTCCTCCGCGAGCAGCGGTCCGCCGACGAGTACCTCCGGCATCGCGACTCGACGAAGCGTCTCGGCCACCTGCCCGGCGGTGGTCACAGCGCCGTCGCGGTCCAGCGCCGGGTCGAGCTCCACCACCACCACCGTGCCGAGCCGATCCGGGGCGACCAGGTCCTGGGCACCCGTCGTCCACGGGTCGCGCACCTCGACGACGCCGGGGAGCTCACGCACCTCGTGCAGCACGCGGGAGGCCTGGTCGACGAGGTCGACGGCGAAGACGTCCGTGCCGGTGAGCACGGCGACGACGAGCTCCCCCTCGGGGTCGACCGACTCGAGTCGCTGCGCGACCTGCGCCGACTCCGCCGACTCGCGCAGGGGATCCGGCGTCTGCGCCAGGTCGAAGACGCCACCGCCCACGGTGGCGCCCAGCAGGACCAGGACCAGCCACGCCCCGCCGACCCAGTGGCGCCCGCGGTGGAGCACCCGCCCCAGGTCGTCCAGCACGGGCCGACTGTAACCGGGGTCACCCCTTTTGACGAAAATCAGTCAAAAGTTGTTCTCATTTCGCAATAACCCGTTTACGGTGAGGTCGATCACATCCCGGGCGACCGCGCGGGATCTCAGGAGGAAACGGTGTCGAATCCCTTGCTACCCGTCCGAGCTCGTGACGCGTCGCGGCCACGCCCCCGCACCCGGTGGGGTGCGGCGCTGCTGGTCGGCGCCGTCGCCGCCAGCCTCGCCGCGGTGGCGCCCAGCGCCTCGGCCGTCCCGGCGGGCGACGAGCCCGGGCTGACCATGCGGGCCTACCAGCTCGGCGCGGGCATCTCTGAGCTCTGCCAGCTCAAGTCCGGGCAGACGCCCAACGTCGACCTGCTCAAGCAGGTCATCGACTGGGACGCCCCCGACGACTTCGGCGGGCTCCAGGACGACTTCGTCGTCGAGGCGCTGGCCAACCTCAGCGTGCCGACCACCGGCACCTACAAGCTCCGCCTCACCAGCGACGACGGCTCGCGCCTCACCGTGGACGACCAGGTGGTCGTCGACAACGACGGGCTGCACGGCACCGAGGCAGTGGAGGGCAGCGTCACCCTGACCGCCGGCACGATCCACCGCCTGCGGGTCGACTACTTCGAGGCCGGCGGCGGCGAGCGGCTGCTGCTGGAGTGGATGCCGCCGGGTGCGACCACCTTCTCCGTGGTGCCGACGTCGGCGCTGAGCACCGAGGCCAACGTCACCCGCGTGACCACCCCGGGGTTCAAGCAGTGCGAGGGCCAGGACGACTCGGCCGGCGACGGCCTGCAGCTCGACGGCGTCAACCCCGCCTACGACCTCGTGAACCTGCGCCCCGACGGCTTCGAGCCGCAGGTGACCGGGCTGGAGTGGGACGGCGACGACCTGCTGGTGCTGACCTGGGGCGGCAACGGCAACGACCAGGGCAACGTCTCCCTCGGTGAGCTCTACCGGCTCGAGGGCGTGAAGGCCGCGACCTCGCCCGCCGACGTGACCCGCACCAGGATCGCCAGCGGACTCAAGGAGCCGCAGGGCATCAAGGTCGTCGACGGCAGGATCTACGTCTCCGAGAAGACCGGGCTGATCGAGCTGCTCGACGCTGACAGCGACGGGGTCTACGAGGGCCACGACGACATCGCGACCTATCCCTTCGACGGCAACTTCCACGAGTTCGGCTTCGGCATGCTCTACGACGAGGCCACCGACCAGTTCCACCTCAACCTGTCGGTGTCGATCAACCTCGGCGGCGCGACGACCGTGCCGCAGGGCTCCTACAACCGCGGCACCCACATCACCGTCGACCGCCAGGACGGCACCATCGACTACGTCGCGGGCGGTCTCCGCACCCCGCACGGGATGGGCTGGGGTCCCGACGGCGAGATCTTCGTGACCGACAACCAGGGCGGCTGGCTGCCGGCCAACAAGCTCATCGAGATCAAGCCCGGCGAGTTCTACAACCACTACACCACCGAGCCCGACGGCACGCCCGGTCGCTTCGACGACCAGCCGGTCACCAAGCCGGTGCTGTGGATGCCGCAGAACGAGATCGCCAACTCCCCGAGCACCCCGATCGTGGTCGAGGAGGGCCCCTACGCAGGCCAGCTGTTCATCGGCGACGTGACCTACGGCGGCCTGCAGCGCGCCGACCTCGAGGAGGTCGGCGGGGCCAAGCAGGGCGCGGTGTTCCGCATGACCCAGGGCCTCGAGGCCGGCGTCAGCCGGGTCCTCGCCGGGCCCGACGGCTCGCTGATCGTCGGAGGCCTCGGCGCCGGCGGCAACTGGGGCCAGACCGGGAAGCTCCGCTACGGCCTGCAGAAGCTCGACCTCAGCGGCGACACCCCGTTCGACATGGCCTCGATGGACGTCGTCGAGGGCGGCTTCGAGATCGAGTACACCAAGCCCCTGTCGGCCGAGACGCTCGCCGACCTCGCCTCGAAGTACCGTCTCGAGCAGTGGCACTACCGGGCCACCTCGCAGTACGGCGGACCGAAGCTCGACGAGGAGACCCTCGAGGTCACCGAGGCCGTGGCCAGCGCGGACCACAAGACCGTCACGCTGAAGGTCGACGGCATGAAGCCCGACCGCGTCGTGCACCTGCGCTCCCCGCGTCCCTTCGCCGCCGAGTCCGGCGAGACGCTGTGGAGCACCGAGGCCTGGTACACCCTCAACACCTACCCCGGGTACGTCGAGCCGGAGCCGCAGGCGCCTGCCGACGGCATCTACGAGCTCGAGGACGGCCAGCTCACCGGCACCGCCGGCATCGACACCGAGCACGCCGGCTACACCGGCTCGGGCTTCGTCGACGGCATCCAGTCCATCGGCTCGGGCACCTCGGTCGAGGTGGTCGCGCCGACGGCGGGGGCGTACGACCTGCAGATCCGCTACGCCAACGGCCCCAACCCCCAGCCGAACCAGGCGAAGAAGATGTCGCTCTACATCGGTGAGGAGAAGCAGACGATCGTCCTCCCGCCGTTCGCGGACTGGAAGACGTGGGGCACGTTCACCGTGCGGGCCACGCTCCCTGCCGGGAGGACCCGTGTGGAGATCGTCTACGAGCAGGGCGACGACGGCAACGTCAACCTCGACCACCTCAAGGTCATCGACCCCGACGCCGGGCGGGTGGAGGCCGAGGCCGGCACCATCACCGGTCAGGACAACCGTGTCCAGACCGAGCACGCCGGCTACAGCGGCACGGGCTACGTCGGTGGCTTCGAGAACGACGGCACGGCGGTGACCTTCGACGTCACTGCTGCGTCGGCCGGCTTCCACGACGTCACGATCGGCTACGCCAACGGGCCCAACCCGCAGCCCGACCAGACCAAGGCGATGTCGCTCTACGTCAACGGTGCGTTCGTCAAGAAGCTCTCCTTCCCTCCCACCGGCTCCTGGAAGACCTGGGGGACCATCACGGACCAGGTCGAGCTCACCGCGGGCACCAACGTCATCAAGATCGCTCGCGATCCCGGTGACAACGGCAACCTCAACCTGGACTACCTCGACCTCGGCGAGCGCCAGGCGTGCGCACCGGGTGAGACCCCGGGGCCCGATGACGAGTTCGACGGAGACACGCTGGACACCTGCCGTTGGAGCACCATCGTCAACAAGACGGCGACCGGAGTCAGCGTGACCGGCGGCCAGCTGGTGATCAAGGCCCAGTCGGGCGACCTGTCCGGCGGCGCGGTCGACGCGAAGAACATGATCCTCCAGGACTCGCCGGCCGACGGTCCCTGGGCCGCCACCACGCAGGTGACCATGACGGGCACCGACGACTACCTCCAGGGTGGTGTGGTCGCGTGGACCGACGCGATGAACTACGCCAAGCTCGTCGCGATGGAGAAGCCGGACGGCGACTGGGTCCTCGAGCTGGGTCGCCGGGTCAACGGCGAGATGCTCTACACCAACGCCGACCTGCCCGACGGGGCTGCGCCCGACCAGCTGCAGCTGCAGATGGTCTCGACCGGCACCGCCATCCAGGGACGCTGGTCGGTCGACCAGGGCCAGACGTGGAGCTCGATGGGTTCGGGCTACCCGAGCACGGGGCTCGTCGCGCCCAAGATCGGCGTTGCCGCCTACAACGGCACCGGCACCCAGACCGGCGCGTTCGACTGGTTCCGCCTCGACGGCGATCCCGTCGTCGAGCCGGACACCTGTCAGGCGACCGCGGCCGATCCCGGCTACCGCATGCTGTTCGACGGCACGGCCGAGAGCCTCGAGGGCTGGAAGATGGCCGGTCCCGGCCTGTTCACCCGTGAGGCCGACTGCTCGCTGAAGACCAACGGCGGCCTGGGCCTGCTGTGGCACTCCGACCCGCTGGACGACGACTACTCGCTCCAGCTGGACTGGAAGCTCGCCGGCGACGACAACGGCGGCGTCTTCGTCGGGTTCCCGAACCCGGAGACGACGCCCCGCTACGACGGTGACGCTCCCAACCCGGCCGGTGACCCCTGGGTGGCGGTCGACCGCGGCTACGAGATCCAGATCGACGCCACGGACCTGCCCGACCGCACGACCGGCGCCGTCTACACGTTCCAGGGCGCCAACGACCAGCGCGATGCGGCGCTCGAGCCGGTCGGGCAGTGGAACCACTACGAGATCAAGGTCGAGGGCAAGCGGATCCGCGTCTACCTCAACGACGTGCTCGTCAACGACTACACCAGCCCGGCGAGCGAGTCGAAGCGGTTGACCTGGCCCAGCCACATCGGGATCCAGAACCACGGCGGCGGCGACGAGGTCTACTACCGCGACATCCAGGTCAAGGACCTCGCCGACCCGGAGAACGTCGCCTCGACAGTGACGGTCACGGCTCCGGAGCAGGTGGAGACCGGGAAGACCGCGCAGGTCGAGGTCGAGGTCACCTCGGCGGCCGAGGAGGTCGCGACCGGCGAGGTGGTGCTGTCGGTCGACGGCAACGACCTGCCGGGCGTCGAGCTCGAGGACGGCACGGCGACGTTCGACGTCGGTCCGTTCGCGCAGGCCGGCACGGTGGAGCTGGAGGCGTCGTACGCCGGCGACCTGGCGCACGACGCGGGACAGGGCAGCGCCACGATGAAGGTGGTCTCGCCGACCGCCCCGCCCACGACCCCGCCGACGACCACGCCCACCCCGCCGACCACCCCGCAGGGCGGCACGGCTGAGCCGACGGTGAAGGTGCTCGGGCGCGGGACAGCGGACGCGACGCCGAACCGGCGCAAGGCGAAGCTCACGCTCCGCTGCGGCTCGGACGACTGCGCGGGCAAGGTGGTGCTCCGCACCACCGGGAAGAAGGCGAAGCGCCTCGGTGCGGCGACCTTCGACCTCGGCGCACGCGACAAGGGCAGGATCACGCTCACCCTCACCAAGCGGGCGCGCACCCTCCTCGGAGCGAGCAAGACGGTGAAGGCCGTCCTCGTCGTCCGGTTCGAGGACGGCCCGACCCAGAAGGTGAGGGTCCGACTCACCCGGTGACGTGCCTCCGGGTGGTCAGGCTCAGCGCCTGACCACCCGGACCAGGCAGTCCCAGGCCGTACGCCGTTCCTCGCCGCCGTGCTCGTGGTGGTCCGCGGAGGCGGTCGTGACCTCGCGCGCGACCCGCCCGGCGTGGACCACCTCGAGCTCGAGCCCGTCGAGCCCGTCGAGGTCGGCGAGCACGTCGTCGGCCGTCATCAGCACCGACGGGTCCTGCGGCCCGCCGGTGCCCTCGGTGAGGTTGGTCGAGTCGTGGGCGACGAGGAAGAGGGTCCTGCCCGGCCGCAGCATCGCGAACGCGTTGCGCACCGCTGACCGTCGCTCGTCAGCCGGTAGCTGGAGGTAGGCGACCACCACGAGGTCGGCCGGCTCGGGTGGCATCCACGTCGTCGCGTCGGCACGGACCCAGGTGACGTCGAGGTCTCCTGCGAGCCGGGCACCCTTGTCGAGCGCGACCTGAGAGAAGTCGACCGCGGTCGCCCTCCAGCCGCGCGACGCGAGCCAGATCGCGTTGCGCCCCTCGCCCGCGGCGAGGTCGACGGCCGTGCCGGGCGCGAGGTCGGAGAGCTCGGCGGCCACGAACTGGTTGGGCTCGGCCGACCAGACGAGGTCGCTGGCGGCGTACCGCTCGTCCCAGGCGCGTGCGTCCATGCGGCCAGCCTAGGGTCGAGACGCCGCCGGTCGGGCGACCGCACGCAGGACCCGTGCCTCCTCGGGCGCGAGCACGGGCAGCGCCACCCCGACCCGGGCCAGGACGTGCCCGGCGAGCCCGACCCCGGACGCGGACCAGGAGCCGGTGAGGTCGGCCCCGCCCCCGGACGGCGGAAGCTCCTCGGTCAGGTCGTAGGTGAGAGCGGGGTCGAGCCCGGTGAGCCGCAGCGGAGCAGGGTGCTGGGTCTCCGTCTGCGCGACGCTGGCCACGACGTACCACGCCTCGGACCTGTCGTCGGCCACGACGCCGGTCACGACGACGGCGGGGTCCGGGTGGTCGGGGTGCACGAGGCTCCCGGAGGCGATGAGAGGGCGCACGCGCTTGTGCAGGTCGATCCACGAGCGGAGCTCGGCGAGACCCGCCTCGTCGAGCTGCGTCATGTCCCACTCGATACCGAACGAGTAGAGCAGCGCGGTCGCGGCGCGGTAGCGCAACGCGTGCGTCCGACCCGTGGTGTGCGAGGTCGGCCCGCCCACGTGCGAGCCCATCAGCTCGGGTGGGACCAGCAACGACGTCCACCTCTGGAGGTGCTGCCGCTCGAGGGGGTCGATCGTGTCACTCGGCCAGATGCGGTCGGTGCGCGTCAGGACCTCGGCATCCACCCGTGCGCCTCCGGACGAGCACGACTCGATCTCGAGCGCGGGGTGGGCGTCGCGCAGCTCGTCGAGCAGCCGGTAGGCCGCCAGCGTCTGGCCGTGCACCGCCGGCCGGCCCGCGTGCGTCGCGTCGGTGAGGTCGCGGTTGTGGTCCCACTTGAGGTAGGAGATGTCCAGCCCGTCGAGGAGGGCGAGGAGCGCGTCGCGCACGTCCGCGAAGGCGTCGTCGTCCTGCAGGTCGAGGACCTGCTGGTGGCGCCACTCGGGTGGCAGTCCTGCCCGCCCCCGCAGCACCCGCTCCGGGTGCTCGCGGGCGACCTCGGAGTCGAGGTTGACCATCTCGGGTTCCACCCAGAGGCCGAACTCCATGCCGCGGCCGGTGACGTGCTGCACCAGCGGGCCGAGGCCGTCGGGCCAGATCGTCGGGTCGACCCGCCAGTCGCCGAGCGCGGAGGTGTCGTCGCGGCGCCCCAGGAACCACCCGTCGTCGAGGACGAAGCGCTCGACGCCGACCGACGCGGCCACGTCCGCGAGCTCGGTGAGCCGCTCGAGCGACTGGTCGAAGTAGACCGCCTCCCACGTGTTGGCGATGACCGGCCGATCGGTGCGTTCGCGGGGTGCCACCGCGCGCAGGTGGGCGTGGAAACGGTGGCTGAGCGGGTCGAGGCCGGCGGGCGACCACGAGCCGAGCAGCCAGGGGGACCGGTAGGTCTCGCCCGGCGCGAGCACGACCTCGCCTGCCGTGAGCAGCTCGCCACCGCCGAGGAGGCAGTCGCCCTCCGGCGTGCGCTCGGCGTACGTCGTGTGGTTGCCGCTCCAGGCGGTGTGCACGGCCCACACCTCACCGCTGGCGAAGTCGAAGCCCGGTGTGCCCGACACCAGGAGGAGGGTGGCGTCGTGGCCGGTGCGGCCGTGCCGCGCGTCCCGACGGTGCGTGCCCTGCACCCAGGGGTGGCGCTGGGGAGCGCGCTCCTTGCACCACCTCCCGGTGAGGTCGAGCAGCTCGGTGGCGTGCGCCCCGACCGGGAGCGCCGACAGCACGGAGGTCAGGTGGAGGTCGCCGTCGGCGGCGTTGGTGACCGACGTCCGCGTGTGGAGCAGGCCGCCGTCGTCCAGCGCGAGCTGGACCATGACGTCCCAGCCCGCCTCGGCGTCGCTCGAGGTGCAGGTGAGGGCGCTGTCGCCGACGCTGGTCTGCCACTCGACCAGGCTGGGCGCCGCCGCGGCGGAGTCGCCGCCCACCCGGTGACCCTCCAGCGCGGGGGTGCCGGCGAAACCGCGGGTGCCGTCGGGCACGAGGCCCGTCGCGCGCGGGACGTCGTACGACGACCGCGCGACGCCCGGCCGCCGGGCCGCGACCAGGGCGGCGAGGGCGTCGTCGTCCAGGTCGCCCAGCCCGGCGCCCCAGTGCGCGACGAACGGGATCCCGGCGTCGTCGCTGCCCAGCACGATGCTGACGCCACCGTTGCTCAGGTGCGCCACGGTCATGCGTCGTCCACCTCGTCGAGGTCGTCGACCGGGTCGACCACCAGCAGCTCGCCGACGTGGTCGGTCAGGGCGCCGCTGGCCTGGGCGGGCAGCCCGGAGTCGGTGACGAGCACGTCGGCCTCCGAGAGCCCGGCCATGCTGCTGAGACCCACGACGCCCCACTTGCTGGAGTCGGCGCACACGATGAGCCGCCGCGACCGCTCGATCATGGCGCGGTTGGTCTCGGATTCGAGGAGGTTGGGCGTGCTGTAGCCCGCGCGCACGTCCATCCCGTGCACGCCCATGAAGAAGGCGTCGACGTGCAGGCTGCGGAGCGAGGACACCGCCACGGGGCCCACCAGGGCGTCGGACGGGGTTCGCAGGCCACCCGTCAGCAGCACCGACGTCGTGGGCTCGCCGAGGCGGTGGAGGACATCGGCCACCCACACCGAGTTGGTCACGACGGTCAGGTCCGGGATCCGGGCGATGTGCTCGGTGAGCGCGTGCGTGGTGGTGCCGGCCGAGACCGCGATGGCCATGCCGGGTCGCACCAGGTCGGCAGCAGCGGTCGCGATCGCCTCCTTCTCCCGGCGGTGCTGGACCGACTTCGCGGCGAAGCCCGGCTCCGACGACGACGGCTCGGCGACGGCGAGCGCGCCACCGTGGACCTTCTCCAGCAGGCCCTCGCGGTGCAGCGCCACCAGGTCGCGCCGCACGGTCATGTCGGACACGCCCAGCAGCTCGACGAGGTCGGTGACGCGCACGGTCCCGTCGCGGCTGAGCTCGGAGAGGATCCGGCCCCGTCGCTGCGCCGCGAGCATCAGGACCTCCGGCCGGCAAGGTCGAGGGTCTCGCGGACGACGGCGACCCCGCCCGGCGGGACGAGGAGGTCGCCGGCGACGGGGCGACCGGTGACCAGCTCGACGCCGTCGACGGGGACCGGGGCTTCGTCGTCCCCGTGGTTGATCACGAAGAGCCAGCTGGCGTCGTCCCTCGCCCTCCGGGTCACCTCGACGGACGGGGAGGCGCCGGGCAGCCGTGCTGCACCGGACTCGCCCACCAGTCGCTCGACGAGGCGGTCGGTACCGGCGGCGTCGAGCCGGGTGGCGACGTACCAGGCGCTCCCGCGACCCACGTCGTGTCGTGTCACGGCAGGCAGTCCGGCTGCCGGGCCGTCGGCATGGGTCGCCACCGCCTCGGCGCCGGCGAGCTCGAGGTCCTCGGTCCACACGTCGGCCGTCACCGCGTCCGCACCGAGGCCCTCCACCTGCACCGACTCGCCCTCGAGCAGCGGCATGAGCTCCGTGACGCGCACCCCGAGGAGGTCGCGGAAGGCGCCTGGGTAGCCGCCGAGCCGGATGTGGTCGGACTCGTCGACGATGCCGCTGAAGTAGGTCACGACCACTGTCGTACCCCGTTCGGCTGCCGCCACGAGCGCGGCGACCGTCTCGTCGGAGACCAGGTAGAGGGTCGGGACCACGACGAGCGTGTAGGGCGACAGGTCGGCCGTCGGGTGGACGACGTCGACCCCGACCCCGTACGCCGACAGCGCGCGGTGGAGGTCCTCGGCGCGGTCGCGGTAGCGGACGTCGACGCTCGGGTGCGAGTCGAGCTCGCACCCCCACCACGCCTCGTAGTCGAAGAGGATCGCGGTGTCGTTGCGGGCCTCGCTCCCCGTGACCTCCTCGATCGCGTCGAGGATGCCGGAGAGCTCGACCACCTCGCGCCACTGCCGGGTGTCGGTGCCGGCGTGGGGGAGCAGCCCGGAGTGGAACTTCTCGGCGCCCGCCCGCGAGGCTCGCCACTGGAAGTAGAGCACCGCGTCGGCGCCGTGCGCGACGTGGGCGAGGCTGTTGCGGATCATCTCGCCCGGCCGCTTGGCGCGGTTGCGGGGCTGCCAGTTGACCGCGCTCGTCGAGTGCTCCATCAGCAACCACGGGCGTCCGCCGGCCGTGCCGCGCGTCAGGTCGGCGCTGAACGCGAGCTCGTGGTGGCCGCCTGCATCGGCGGCGATGAGGTAGTGGTCGTTGGAGACGACGTCGAGCTCGCGCCCCCACCGCAGGTAGTCCATCTCCATCGTCTGGCGCATGACCATGAAGTTCGTGGTCACCGGCACCCCGGGGGAGACGCGGTGCAGCACGTCGCGCTCGACGACGAAGTTGTCGAGCAGCTGGTCGGAGGAGAAGCGCAGGAAGTCGAGCTGCTGGGTCGGGTTGGCGTGGGTCGGCGCGCTCCTCGGCGGCAGCACCTGCGCGAAGTCGTCGTAGCGCTGCGACCAGAAGGCGGTGCCCCAGGCCTCGTTGAGCCCCGCCACGTCGCCGTACCGGTCGCGCAGCCACGTGCGGAACGCCTCGGCGCTGACGTCGCAGTAGCACCGGGCGTTGTGGCAGCCGATCTCGTTGGACACGTGCCACAGCGCGAGCGCGGGGTGGTCGCGGTAGCGCTCGGCCATCGCGGTGCAGAGCTCGAGCGCGTGCTCGCGGTAGACCGGGGAGCTGGGGCAGAAGGACTGCCGGCCTCCCGGCCAGAGCGTCCGCCCGTCCTGGGTGACGGGCAGCATCTCCGGGTGGCGCTGGGTCAGCCACGGGGGTGGCGACGCGGTGGCGGTCGCCAGGTCGACGCGGACGCCCGCGGCGTGGAGCTCGTCCATCTGCTCGTCGAGCCATCCGAACTCCCAGGCACCCGGTCGGGGTTGGATCCACGCCCACGAGAACACGCCCACGGTCACCAGGTCCACGCCGGCGGCGCGCATCAGCTCGCGGTCCTCGCGATGTGCCGTGGTGTCCCACTGCTCGGGGTTGTAGTCGCCACCGAAGGCGAGGGGCGGCAGGGGCGTCGGCATGCGCCCACTGTGGCGACCCTCACGTGGGGAAGTCAACGTTTCAACCGTGGATTACGTCGAAAAATGTTTGATCAAGTCCGAATTGAGGCGGGTTTGGCCTTGACGAGGGTGTGCCGACGGTCACATGCTGTGGCTCCCTGTTCGGTTTTGTCCCCCGGAGGTCTCCCGTGTCACGTCCCCTCTCCACCGCCATCCCCCGCTCCACCGTGGCCACGACGGCCGCGACGCGCCGCTCCGTGCTCCGAGGGCTGGGGCTCGGCGGGCTCGCCGTCGGCGGTGCCAGCCTGCTCGCGGCGTGTGGCGGCGACAGCGGCGGCGGTGCTGCCAGCGGGTCGGGCGCGACGGTGAAGTTCGGCATCAACGAGGCGGAGGGCGCGGGCGCGGCCCACGACCGCCTGGCCGCGATCGCGCAGGCCTACCAGAAGGAGTCCGGGACCAAGGTCGAGGTCAACGCGGTCGACCACAACACCTTCCAGGAGAGCATCAACACCTATCTCCAGGGCACGCCCGACGACGTCTTCACCTGGTTCGCCGGGTTCCGGATGGCGCAGTTCGCCGAGAACGGCCTGATCACCGACCTCAGCGACGAGTGGCCCATCGACGGCCTCAACGACTCCTTCAAGCAGGCGTCCACCGCGGCCGACGGCAAGCAGTACTTCGTGCCCATCAGCTACTACCCGTGGGCCGTCTTCTACCGCAAGTCGGTCTTCGAGAAGAACGGCTGGGAGGCGCCGACCACCAACGACGACTTCATGGCGCTGATGGACGACATGCAGGGCAAGGGCATCACGCCGTTCGCGTTCGGCGACAAGGACGGCTGGCCGGCGATGGGGACGTTCGACATCCTCAACATGCGCCTCAACGGCTTCGACTTCCACATGAGCCTGATGGCCGGCGACGAGGCCTGGGACGGCGACGAGGTCAAGGGCGTCTTCGACACGTGGCGCAAGCTCCTGCCCTACCACCAGGCCGACCCGCTCGGGCGTACGTGGCAGGAGGCCGCCACCGCGATGGGCAAGGGCGAGTGCGGCATGTACCTGCTCGGCACCTTCGTCGTCGACGCCCT
Source organism: Nocardioides potassii (assembly GCF_021648885.1). Lineage (GTDB taxonomy): Bacteria > Actinomycetota > Actinomycetes > Propionibacteriales > Nocardioidaceae > Nocardioides > Nocardioides potassii. The sequence goes on from NZ_JAKJHZ010000003.1 coordinate 368,858, forward strand.
CGGCGAGAACGGCGAGGACCTCGACTTCTTCACCTTCCCCGAGCTCGACTCCTCCATCGGCTCGGACGCGCTCGACGCGCCGATCGACGGCTTCTGCGTCGCCGCGGCGGGCAAGAACCAAGAGGCGGGCAAGGCGATGGCGAAGTGGCTCGGCAGCGCCGCCGCGGCCGACGCGGGCAACAACGCCGCCGACGCGCCCTTCATCGCCGCCAACTCCGGCGCCAGCACCTCCACCTACAGCGACCTGCAGAAGAAGTCGGCCGAGGTCGTCGGCGCGGCTGCCAACATCGCGCAGTTCATGGACCGCGACACCAACGCCGACTTCGCCAACACGGTCATGATCCCGTCCATCCAGGCGTTCCTGAAGAACCCGGACGACATCGACGGGGTGACGGCCAGCATCCAGGAGCAGGCCAACTCCATCTTCGGCTGAGTCATGACACACCTCGACGAGGCGCCACGGTCGGAGAAGGCCGTGGCGCCCGCCCAGGGCCGCGAGAAGAAGCTGCCGGGCCGTGACCGGTTGACCGTCATCACGATGGTGGCGATCCCGCTCGTCCTCGTCGTCCTGCTCGTGTGGGTGCCGGCGCTGCTGTCGGTCGCGCTGTCGTTCGGCAAGTGGAACGGGTTCGGCGACATCGACACCATCGAGTGGGTCGGCGTCCAGAACTACAAGGACATCTTCACGATCTACCCGGCGTTCTGGCCGGCGGTGCAGCACAACCTCATCTGGCTGGGATTCCTCTTCCTGTTCCCGACCGTGCTGGGGATGCTGCTCGCCGTGGTGCTGGACCGCGAGATGCGGGGCAGCCGGTTCTACCAGACGGCGTTCTACATGCCGGTGGTGCTGTCGCTGGCCCTCATCGGCTTCATCTGGCAGCTCTTCTACTCCCGCGACCAGGGGCTCATCAACCAGGTGTTCCACAGCGAGGTCGACTGGTACGGCGACCCCGACATCAACCTCTGGGCGGTGCTGGTCGCCACCGCGTGGCGTCACACCGGCTACATCATGCTCATCTACCTGGCCGGGCTGAAGGGCATCGACGCCAGCCTGCGCGAGGCCGCCGCCGTCGACGGCGCCAACGAGGTGCGCACCTTCTTCAGCGTGATCTTCCCGGTGATGCGGCCCATCAACATGGTCGTCGTCGTCATCGTGGTGATCGAGTCGCTGCGTGCCTTCGACCTGGTGTGGGTCATCAACAAGGGCCGCAACGGGCTGGAGGTCATCGGCGCGCTGGTGGCGCAGAACGTGATCGGTGAGGCGACGCGGTACGGCTTCGGCTCCGCGCTCGCGGTGATCATGATGCTGATCTCGTCGGTCTTCATCACCATCTACCTACGGACCGTCTTCCGCGAGGAGCGACAGCGATGACCTACGAGACCCCCGTCGCGGTCGCGCCACCCGAGCGCCGCGCGGCCGCGCCGGTGCGCCGGGAGGGTGGCGTGCTCAGCCAGCGTCGCGGCACGGTGGCGACGGTGATCATGGCGGTGCTCGCGCTGCTCTGGCTCTTCCCGCTCGTGTGGGCGCTCATCAACTCCTTCCGCGAGTACGAGTACACCCAGGTCAACGGCTACCTGTCCTTCGGCGGCTGGACCACCAGCAACTACCGGCAGGCCTGGTCGCAGGGCGACTTCGGCCTGCACATGAAGAACTCGTTCCTCATCACCGTGCCGGCGGTGCTGCTGACGCTCTGGCTCTCCTCGATGGTCGCGTTCGTGCTGGCTCGCTTCAGCTACCGCTTCAACCTCGCGCTGCTGGGAGTCTTCCTGGCCGCCAACCTGCTGCCGCCGCAGGCCCTGCTCATCCCGGTCTTCCGGATGTTCCGCGAGGTCCCGCTGCCCTACTTCATGAGCGACTCGGGATCGATGCTCAACAGCTTCTGGGCGCTGATCCTCGTCAACACCGCGTTCCAGATGGGCTTCTGCACGTTCGTGCTCAGCAACTACATGAAGACGCTCCCGCACGAGATCTACGAGTCGGCCGAGCTCGACGGGGCGAGCGTGTGGCGGCAGTACTGGCAGCTGACGATGCCGCTGGTGCGTCCTGCGCTCGCGGCACTCGCGACGCTCCAGGTCACCTGGGTCTACAACGAGTTCTTCTGGGCCACGGTGCTGATCCAGCAGGGCGACAAGCTGCCGGTCACCTCGGCCCTCAACAACCTGCGGGGCCAGTTCTTCACCGACACCAACCTGGTCGCGGCCGGATCGATCATCGTCGCGCTGCCGGTCCTCGTGGTGTTCTTCGCCCTGCAGAAGCAGTTCGTCTCCGGCCTCACCCTGGGCTCGACGAAGGGCTGATGCTCAGCGGGTGACCCAGGTGCCCGCGCTCATCACCCGGACGACCTCGAGGTCGTCGTCGAGCACGACGAGGTCGGCGCGACGGCCGGGCTCGATCGCGCCGACCCCGTCCGGCCCGTCGAGGCCCCACATCCGCGCGGGCGTCGTGCTGGCGGCGTGCACGACGTCGGCGAGGGGCAGCCCCGCCGTCCGTACGGCGAACCGGACCGCCGCGTCCATCGTGAGCGTCGAGCCCGCGATCGCGCCGTCACCGTCGTCCGACGCGAGCCGGGCGATGCCCTCGCGCACCTCGACGGCCATCTGGCCGAGCGCGTAGTCGCCGTCCGGTGCGCCGGCCGCCGCCATCGCATCGGTGACGAGGAGGCAGCGGCCCGGCTTGGCGGCGAAGACCGTGCGGAGCACGGCGGGGTGGAGGTGGACGCCGTCGGCGATCAGCTCGACGTCGACGGGGGAGTCGAGCAGGGCGCCGACCGGCCCGGGGTCGCGGTGGTGGAGCGGACGCATCGCGTTGAAGAGGTGGGTGCCGAGCCCGGCTCCGGCGTCGAGGGCGGCACGCGCCTCGTCGTACGTCGCGTCGGTGTGCCCGATGGCGGCGAGCACGCCGGCGTCGACGAGGCGTCGTACGGCGTCGAGGCCGCCGGGCAGCTCGGGAGCGAGGGTCACCATGCGCACGGCACCGTCGCCGGCTCCGAGCAGCGCGTCGACCGATGCAGGGTCGGGAGTGGCGAGGGATCCGGGCTGGTGGGCGCCCGAGCGCTGTGGGCTCAGCCACGGTCCCTCGAGGTGGATGCCTGCGAGCCGGCCGTCCCGGACGAGCAGCGCGAGCTCCCGCACGGCGTCGACCATCCGGTCCTGGGTGTCGGTGACCAGGCTCGCGGCCATCGATGTGGTGCCGTGGGCGAGGTGGGTGGCGGCGACGACGTCGGCTGCGTCCGCCGTACCGGTGTCGAAGGACGCGCCGCCTCCCCCGTGGACGTGCAGGTCGACGAACCCGGGGACGACGGTCGCGTCCCCGAGGTCGACGTCGGGCGGGCGCGGCGGCGCGCCTTCGCCGACCTCGGCGATGCGCTCGCCGTCGAGGAGCAGCCACCCCGGCGCGAGGATCCGCGCCGGGGTGACCACCTGGGAGGCGGAGAGGATCACGCCCTGGTGTCCTGCTCGAGCACCGGGTTCGCAGCGCTGTCGTCGTCCTCGCGACCCGGGGTCTTGAGGTTCCACCTGCGGATCACGAACCGGAAGAGGAAGTAGTAGAGGACCGCGTACGCCAGCCCGATCGGGATGATCAGCAGCGGCTTGGTCGCGATGTTGAAGTTGAGCACGTAGTCGAACAGGCCGGCGGAGAAGCCGAAGCCGTCCTTGATGCCGAGCGCGTTGACCAGTGCCATCGACGTGCCGGTGAGCAGGGCGTGGATGACGTAGAGCGGCCAGGCGACGAACATGAAGGCGAACTCGAGCGGCTCGGTGACGCCGGTGAGGAACGCGGTCAGCGCGGCGGACAGCATGATGCCGCCGACCAGCTTCCTGTTCTGCGGCTTGGCCTCGTGCCAGATGGCCATGGCCGCCGCCGGGAGCGCGAACATCATGATCGGGAAGAAGCCGGTCATGAACGCACCGGCCGTCGGGTCGCCCGCCAGGAAGCGCGGGATGTCGCCGTGCACGACGCCCTGCGCTCCGTCGTAGGACCCGAAGACGAACCACGGCGGGTTGTTGAGGATGTGGTGCAGGCCGAGCGGGATCAGCAGCCGGTTGAGCGTGCCGTAGACGAAGCCGCCGATGACCGCGTTGTCGGTGATCCAGTCACCGAGGCTGGTGAGTCCCTTGTCGAACGCCGGGTAGACGAACGCCGTCAGCACCGCGATGAGCAGCATCGCGAACGCCGTGATGATCGGCACGAAGCGGCGGCCGCCGAAGAAGGCGAGGTAGGGCGGGAGCGAGATCCGGTGGTAGCGCTGCCAGAGGAAGGCCGCGACGAGGCCGGACACGATGCCGCCGAGCACGCCGTAGTTGATGAGCTTGTCGTCGTCGAGGACGTTGGGGGACATGGCGTCGCCGACGGACTTGAAGACGAGGTAGCCGACGACGGCGGCGAGGGCCGTGGAGCCGTCCGACTTCCTCGCCATGCCGATGGCGATGCCGACCGCGAACAGCAGCGGCAGGTTGTCGAAGAGGGCACCACCGGCGGCGCCGACCACTGGGGCGACGCGGGTCCAGCCGAGGCCGTCCGCGCCCAGCAGGTCGGGCTGCCCCAGGCGCAGCAGGAGCGCTGCGACCGGCAGGGCTGCGATCGGGAGCATCAGGCTGCGCCCGAACTTCTGGACGGGCGCGAGGTTCAACCTCCGCCTGCCCGAGTCGGTGGTGTCTGTGCCGGTGCCGCCCGAGGTGGCGTCCGTTGTGGTCATGAGGACCGCTTCCTTCCGTTCCTTCTGGTGGTGCTGGGGGTCTTCCCGGTGGCGCCCGGGGCGGCGCCGAGGCTCATGTGGACCTGGTAGCGGTCGCCGCGGTAGCGCGAGACGACGTGCTCGACCGGTCGTCCCGCCGCGCTCGACACGCGGCGGAAGACGAGGAGCGGGGTGTGGACCGCTGCCTCGAGGCGGCGCGCGGTGGCACCCTCGGCCGACTCGCCCCAGAGCGTCTGCTCGGCGGCGTCGATGACGAGGCCGTGGCGCTCGGCGAACAGTGTGTAGAGCGAGCCCGTGAGGTCCTCCGTGTCGAGGTCGGGCAGGAGGGAGCGGGGGTACCACCCCTGCTCGATCGCCATCGGCTGGCCGTCGGCGAGGCGCACGCGGTCGATCCGCCAGGCGGTCCCGTGGGCGCCGAGCCGCAGCGACGTCACGACCTCCGGGGGCGGGCGCTCCTCGTCGACGCGCATCAGCCGGGTCGACGGCACGAGGCCGCGCCGGCGCATGTCGTCGGAGAACGACGCGAGGTGGAGGTGGGTCTCGACCCGCGGCCGCGCGACGAAGGTGCCCTTGCCGTGGATCTTCTCGAGCAGCCCGCCGGCCACGAGGCTGTCGATCGACTTGCGGACGGTGGCCCGCGAGACGTCGTACGACGCCATGAGCTCGCGCTCGGACGGGATGGCCGCACCGGGGCCGAGGTCGCGCATCGCGAGGTCGGCCAGGACGTCGCTGAGCTGGACGTGCTTGGGGCGCGGGCCCGGCTCGAGCTTGTCGGCCATGTCGTCCTCTCGACGTCGGAGCGATCCATTGGTACGGTCTGGTACGTACCAGTTGGAGAGCATGGCTCTGCCGCCCCGACGTTGTCAAGGACCACGATGACCAGCACGACCACCCGGATGGCCGCCGAGATCGCCGAGCAGCCCGCGGCCGCCCGGCGCACCCTCGACCACCTGCTGCCCGAGCGCGACCGGCTGCGCGGGCTCGCCGCCGGCCGGCGCCGGGTGCTGCTGGTGGCCCGCGGGTCCAGCGACAACGCCGCGATCTACGGCCGCTACCTGCTCGAGGTGGTCGCGGGGATGCCGGCAGCCCTGGCCGCGCCGAGCGTCGCGACGCACTACCGCGCCCGGCTCGACCTCTCCGACACGGTCGTGGTGTCGGTCTCGCAGTCCGGGTCCACCACGGAGATCGTCGAGACCCAGGAGTGGGCGCGTGCCTCTGGCGCCGCGACCGTCGCCGTCACCAACGTCGCGGAGTCGTCGCTGGCCGGCTCGGCCGACGTCGCCCTCGTGACGCAAGCCGGCCCGGAGGTCGCGGTGCCGGCCACCAAGACCTACCTCACCCAGCAGGTCGCCCTCGCCGTGCTGGTCGATGCGCTGTCCGCAGGGAGCCTCACGGCCGACCTCGAGCGGGTCCCCGACGCGGTCGCCTGTCTCCTCGACGCCGACGTGGCGGCAGCCGCCGAGGCGCTCGCCGATGCCGACCGGGTGGTGGTGTCGGGCCGCGGGCTGCTGCTCGGCACCGCCCTGGAGACGGCGCTGAAGATGGAGGAGACCTGCTTGCGTCCGGTGCGCGGCTACTCGTACGCCGACCTGCGCCACGGCCCGATCTCCGTGGTGTCCGACGGTCTGCTCGCCGTGCTGGTCGCCGCGGCGCACGGACCGCTGGCCGAGCCGATGGTCGACCTCGTCGGCGACCTCCAGGGCCGCGGCGCGAGGGTGCTCGGGATCGGTGGCACGGCGGCGTTCGCCGAGCGCTGCGACCTGCACCTCGCCGGCCCCGACCTGCCCGAGACCGTCGAGCCCATCGCCTCGATCGTGCCGGCGCAGGTCATGATCGAGCAGATGGCCCGGCTGATGGGCCTCGACCCGGACAACCCGCGCGGCCTCCACAAGATCACCGACACCGAGCTCTCGCCGACCGCCGGTCGGTAGCACTCGCTGGTCGAGGAGGCTTCGCAGCAACCGTCACGAGACCACCACCCCCACCCGAGAGGAAATCCGATGAGCGGCTCAAACAAGGCAGAGCAGATCCTGGCCGGCCTCGGCGGCGCCGACAACGTCGTCGAGATCGAGGCCTGCATCACCCGTCTCCGCACCGAGGTGCGGGACGCGGGCAAGGTCGACCAGGCCGCCCTCAAGGCCGCCGGGGCGCACGGCGTGATGGCCAGCGGCACCGTCGTCCAGGTGGTCGTCGGCCCCGAGGCCGACAACATCGCGGACGACATCGAGGACCTGATGTGACCGACATCCTGTCACCGTGCCCGGGCACGGTCGTCGCGATGGCGGACGTCCCCGACCCGGTCTTCGCCGAGGAGATGGTCGGCCCGGGCGTGGCGATCGTCCCCGCAGTGGAGCCCGACGGAGGTACGACGACGGTCGTCTCGCCGATCGCCGGGAAGGTCCTCAAGGTCCTGCCGCACGCGTTCGTCGTGATGGGCGACGGCGTCGGAGTCCTGGTGCACCTCGGCATCAACACCGTGCGGCTCGAGGGAGAGGGCTTCGAGGTCCACGCGGAGCAGGGTGCCGAGGTGGCCGCGGGCGACCCGATGATCACCTGGGACCCCGCTGCGCTGCCGGCGTCGGCCGCGGGCCAGGACGTCTCGCCCGTGGTGCCGGTCGTGCTGATGGACGGCGCGAAGGGCTCGGTCACGAGCGACGCGACCGGCGGCGTGGTCGCCGCCGGTGACCTGCTCTTCGCCGCTCCGTGAGCGCTGCCGACCAGCCCGTCTCGGCGCTGCTGCTCGACCTCGACGGCACGCTCGTCGACTCCGAGCCGCTGCACCGGCGCGGCTACGAGCTGTGCTTCGCGGCGAGGGGGTGGGACGTGCCCGACCTCGGGATCTTCACCGGCCGCAGAGCGCTCGACGTCTTCGCCACCGAACCGGGGCCGTGGTCGGGGCTGGACCCGCAGGTCGTCCTCGACGACGTGCTCGCGCACGTCCCCGACGAGGACCCGACCCCCGTCGCCGGCGCCCGCGAGCTCATCCTCGCCGCCTGCTCGTCGCGGACCCCGGTCGCGATCGTGACCTCGGCCGGCCCCTCGTGGGTCGAGCGGTCGCTGACCTCGCTCGGCCTGGGACTCGACGACGTCGACCTGGTCGTCACCGCGCTCGACGTCCTCGCTGGCAAGCCCGACCCCGAGGGGTTCGCGCTGGCCTGCGGGCGGCTCGGCGTCGATCCGTCCGCCGCTGTCGCGGCCGAGGACTCGCCGGCCGGGATCCGTGCCGCCCGCGCCGCCGGCGTACGTCGTGTCGTCGGCGTCGCCACGTCCCACGACCCCTCCGTGCTCCTGGACGCCGGCGCGGCGGAGGTCCACGACGACCTGCGCCCGCTGGTGCCCCTGCTCAGGCGGTCACCTTGATCGTCCTCGTCGCCGAGGACCCCGAGGTGGTGGCGTCGCCGAGGTAGCGCACCGTCACGGTGACCTTGCCCTTCTTCACCCTGGGGAGCTTGAGGCTGGCCGACCCGGAGGCCAGCGACAGCGTCGTGGTCTTCTTCCCGACCGTCACGGTGACCTTCCCCGTGGCGGCAGCGGACCCGCGGATGACCCTCACCGCGATGGTCGGCCGGGTGCCCGCCCTGGCCTTCCTGGGCGCCTTGACCGAGGTCGTGCTCGCGGCGAGGGGCGGCGTCGTGGGCGTCGTGGGCGCCGTGGGCGTCACGGTCGGCGGCGACGTGACCACGGGCGGCGTGACCACGGGCGGCGTGACGACTGGCGGCGGGGTGACGGGCGGCGGTGTGACGACCGGCTCGTCGACGGTGAGCGTGCGGACCGCCGAGGCCGAGCCGAGGTACGACGACGGGTCGGCGGGGACGAAGGTCGCCTGGTAGGCGTGGTCACCGGGCGTCACGGACGTCAGCGTGAGCGATGCGGTGCCGCCGGAGAGGGGGACGGTGCCCACGAGCGCGCTGCTCTCGCGTAGCTCGACCGATCCCGCGGGGGACCCGGCTTCGGTACCGACCTGGACGGCGAGGGTCACGTCCTGCCCCGTGGCGGTCGCGGTGAGGGACGTGGTCGATCCGACCTGGACGGTGACCGAGCGGGTGGGCGAGGTCGAGCCGGCGTGCGAGGTGCCGGACGGCACGAACGACGCTGAGTAGGAGTGGGCGCCCGGCGAGACGGAGCCCAGCGTCAGGACGGACGACGCGGGGCCTGCGGCCATCGTGCCGACGACCGTCGTCCCCTCGCGGAACACCACGTCGCCGGTCAGCGTCCCGTCCACGGTCGACGCCGCCGCGGAGAGGGTGACCGTCCGGCCGCTCGCGGTGGCGACGAGCGGCGTGGTGGTCGGCGTCGCCTGCACGGTCGCGGTGTGCACCGAGGAGGTCGAGCCGGCGTACGACGTCGGGCTGCTCGGCACGAACGTGGCGGTCCAGTCGTGGCCTCCGGTGCTCACGTCCTCGAGCACCGCGGTCGCGGTACCGGCCGACACCGGCCGGGTGGCGACGAGCGAGGTGCCCTCGCGGATCTCGACGACGCCCGCTGGGCTGCCGCCGCTGCTGGTGACCGTCGCGACCAGCGTGACCCGGTGGAAGGCGACCGTCGAGCCGAGGGCGGTCGCGGTGGGTGTCGCGGCGATGTCGGCGACGCGCTGCCCTGACGACGGTGCCCAGCGGGTGTCGTCGGCCGGGGTGAAGGTGGCGGTCCAGGTGTGGGTGCCGGCCGGTACGCCGGTCACCGTGAGGCTGGCGGAGCCGCCGGACACGGCGACCGTGCCGAGCGCGGTCGCTCCCTCGGTGAACTGCACCGTGCCGGCAACGCCCGCGGTGACCGTGGCCTGCAGCGTGACCACGCGGGCGGGGGTCGACGTCGCGGTGAGGCTGGTCGTGGTCGGCGTGGCGGCGACCTCGACGACGGACTCCGCGGACTGCGAGGCGACGAACGCCGACGAGTCCGTCGGCACGAACTCGGCGGTGAAGCGGTGGGTGCCGCGCAGCAGGTCGGTGGCCTGGTACGACGCGGTGCCCCCGGTCAGCGTGACGGTGGCGATGACGACGGCGCCGTCCCGCAGCTGGACGGTCCCCTGCGGTGTCCCCGACGCCGCGGTCACCGTGGGCGTCAGCGTCGCCGTGCGACCACTCGCGCTGGTGACCAGCGTGGTGGTGGTCGGCCTGGCGACGACCGGGTCGGTCACCGTGACCGAGCGGTCGGACGAGGTCGAGCCGTCGTAGCGGGTGGTGTCGGCCGGCACGAAGACGGCTGCGTAGGTGTGCGAGCCGGCGGTGACGCCGGTCAGCGACAGCGATGCCGAGCCACCCGTGACGGCGACGGTGCCGACCGTGGTCGGCCCCTCCGTGAACCGCACCGTACCGGCCACCGCGCCCGCTGCCACCGTGACGCCTGCGTTCAGGTCGACCTGCTGGACGCCGCCGGTGGCGGTGAGGGTGGTGGTGCTGGACGTGGCGGCGACGGTCGAGGTGACGAGGGCCGACTGCGACGTCGCGAACTGCGTGCTGTCCGTCGGGACGAAGGTGGCCCGCAGCGGGTGGTCGCCCTTGACGAGGTCGGTCAGGGTGATCGAGGCGCTGCCCGAGGCGAGGGGCTTGGTCCCCACGACGACCCCGTTGTCGCGGAACTCGACCGTGCCTGCCGGGGTGCCCGAGGCTGCCGTGACGCCGGCGGTCAGCGTGGCCGACCGCCCGGTGACGACGGAGCCGAGGGTCGTCGTGGTGGGGGCCGCGACCGGCGCCGTGCCCGACCACGTGAGGCCGAAGGCCCCGACACCGGCGGCGGTCGTGCGGTAGCCGTTGACCGCGACGGCGTACGTCGTGCCGGCGATGGCGTTGAAGGACACGCTGGACAAGGCGTTGGTCCCGTTGTCGTCGTTGCCCGCGACCTGGGTCAGCGCGCCGACGGAAGTGCCGGTGTAGACGGCGAGGATGGTGTCGCGACCGGCGACCGACGAGGTGGTGCCGAGGGTCGCCGGGCCGGACCCGGGCGCGGTCCAGGAGTACCAGACGGATGCCGCGCCCGAGCCGGTGCGCAGCGCAGGGGGAGCGGGCTCGCCCGCCTCGGCGGAGGACTCGAGGTTGTTGCCGGTGGTCGAGCCGCTGACGCCGGACAGGGCCGATCGCGCGGCGAAGGAGTCGTTGCCGGCCTTGGCCGGGACGACCGCGGAGACGATGCTGACCGGTCCCCGGCCCTGGGCGTTGACCGCCGCCACGCCCATGGTGTGGGTGCCGGGTTGGAGCGGGATGATGTAGGTGGCCGGCGCGCTGACGACGTAGGTGTAGACGCCGTCGATGAAGATGTCGTAGCTCGACACCGCGCTGGTGCCGGCGCTGGCCGGCGCGGCGAAGCCGAGGAGCCCGCGCTGGTTGAGGCTGTCCCACGAACCGGTGACGTTCTGGGGTGCGCTGGGCTGGACGGTGGCGGCGTTCGTCGTCGCGGTGACGGTGGCAGACGGACCGGGGCCCTTCGCGTTGAGCGCGGTGATCGTGAAGGTGTACGACGTCGACGAGGCGAGCCCGCTCCAGGCGTACGAGGTGGCGGTGGCGTCGACCTGGACGGGGGTGTCGTCGCCGGCGCGGGTGACGACGTAGCCCGTCACCGCGCTGCTGCCGGCGCTCGACGGCGCCGCCCACGTCAGGGTGACGCTCGGGTCGGTGGCGTGCGGCGTCGCCGCGGCACCGGTCGGCGCCGACGGCGTACCGGTCGGGGCCGCGCCGTCGCAGCCGGTGGCCGCGAGGGTGTAGGCACCCATCGAGCCGTAGTCGTCGTACCCCGTGCTCCACGGCCCGTTGCCCACCCCGTCCACGCTGGCGTAGTAGGTGCCCGCGGTCACGGTGCGCGAGATCGATGCGTCCATCCCGGTCGCGGTCGTCGGGCTGGACTGGGCGGAGGCCGGGTCGTCGCTGACGACGGGCTGACCGGTCGCATCGAGCAGCGAGAGCTCGACGTCGAGGTCGGCGTAGGCGCCGAGCGAGCGGGCGTCGATGGCCACCGAGCCCGAGCAGGTGCCGAGGAGGAAGGTGTCGACATCGCTGCGGCTGGTGACGTACGCCGTCCCGGTCGGGACCGCAGGAGCGCCCGCGATACTGGTGGGGGCCTCGTCGGACCGCGAGCCGGTCACGGTGCGGATGATCGCGACGTCGTCCTGCTGGTTGTTGGCGCCGGAGTAGTCGCCCTTGCTCCACTGGCTGACCGGGTGGTCGTAGCCGACGCCCATGATCGGCGCCCACGCGCCGTGGCCGCGGTCGTAGCCCTGCGTGGCGTTGCCGTCGTGCTCGAGGCCGAGGTTGTGCCCGACCTCGTGGGTGATGGCCTCGGCGATGTTCTTGGGGGAGTTCCCGAGCTTCTGCGGGAACACCCATGCGGGCTGCCGGTAGCCGTAGCCGTCGCCTGCCGGGCCTCCGCCGCCGCCGTTCACGGCAGCGAAGACGTTGAGGTAGGCAACGCCGCCGCACCCGCCGCAGATCGCGTCGTGCGCGGCGTCGCTCGGGGTGATCAGGACGTGGGAGCCGTACGACGAGTCGGCGGCGCTGGTGCGGAAGATCCCGCCCGCGCCGGGGTCGGCGGTCGTCACGTCGACGTCGAAGGGCGCGTAGTCCTCCGCCACCGACTGCCAGGTCGTCTGGATCGAGGTGAGCTCGTAGTCGCTGAACGCCGCTCCGTTGCCGGACGGGTCCCAGGCGGGCTGGGTGGTCGGGGTCGCCGGGTAGGCGTTGTGCCACGCCGTGCCGCTCGCGGCGCCGCCGTCGAAGTCGAGGTAGATCGTCTTCGTCGAGCCGGGCTTGCTGTGCAGCAGGAAGGTCTGGTCGAGCGGCGCCTGCGCGCTCACCGGGTCGTTCGGCGGCGCGATCGCGGGCTCGTCCTTGTAGAAGACGTGGCCGTCCTGGTCGATCCACGCGGTCGGGTCCTCGGCCAGGAGGGCGGTGAGCCCGGCCTCGGTCAGGTCGTTGAGCGCGGCCGCCTCGTCGAGCTGGTCGTCCAGGGCGCGCACGGCCCGTGGGCCACGCAGTGGACGCGGCAGCTCCACCGCGGCGGCAGCCCGAGCGACGTCGCGACCGACCCGCTGCACGCCTGCGTCGGAAGCGCTGCCCGTCGGACCCGGGCTCGACGCGGCCTCCGGGCTGCCGGTCACGGGCGCCGCCTGGGCGCTGGCGGGCACGACGGCGAGGCCACCCAGGGTGAGGGCGATCGACAGGACGGACAGGGTGGGCACGCCGAGACGGCTGGCCGGACGACGCATCGAGTTCTCGCTCCTGTGGTGGAACCAGAACGCTAGGGAGCGATCACCTCGCGTGGGTCAGGAACGAGGCCGGACCACCCGTTCTGACTACCTGTCCTCGGCCGGTCGGTCGCCGACGGTGCGCGCGTGCGGTCGCCCCGGGTCGTCGAGGGCGGGCGAGGGCTCGCTCGCGCGCAGCGCCTCGAGCTGGGCGCAGACCGCGGTGCCGTAGAAGAACGCGATGGACGACAGCAGCGCCCACAGCAGCAGCGCGAAGACACCTGCCAACGGGCCGTACACGCTGCCGAAGGAACCGCTGAGCGAGACGTAGGCCGCCAGCCCCAGCGTCGCGACCGCGCTCAGCACCACCGCGATCGCGGAGCCCAGCGCGAGCCAGGACAACGCGGGCTGGCGGCGCCGCGGCGCGTGGTCGAGGAGGACGGCGATGGTGAGCACCAGCAGCCCGAGCCCGAGGGGCCAGCGCAGGACGTTCCACCAGTCCTCGGTGGTGTCGGACCAGCCGTAGTTGTCCACCATCGCCTCGCCGAGGGCGTGGCCGCCGACGATCATCACGAACCCGGTGCCGACGGGCACCGCCAGGATCGCGGTCAGCACCGCGGCGCGGCCGTACTTGGCGAACGCCTTGCGGTCGCGCCGGATGCCGTAGATGCGGTTGGCCCCGCGCTCTACCTGGGCCATCGCGGTGGTCATCGACAGCAGCGCGAACCCGAGGCCGAGCACCAGCGCGACCTCACCGGCGCGCTCGTCCTCGTCGGGCTGCTCGACCGCCGAGGCGAGCGCGTCGCTGTCGCCGGCTCCGGGGGAGATCGAGTCGACGACCTGCGCCACGACGGCGGCCGGTCGCTCCTCGTCGAGGTCGGCCGCCAGTCCCGTGAGGGCGAGGAGGAACGGCACGACGGCCAGGCAGGCCTGCAGGGCCAGTGCGCGCGAGTTGGTGAAGCCGTCGCCGTAGCGGAAGCGCACGAACGACTCGACCGCGATCGTGCGCAGTCCGTGCCGGCGGGCGAGGTGCCAGGCGTCCAGCGCGTCGAGCTCGTCCCCGTCCATCTCGGTCGTCACGGGGACGGTGCGCGCGGTCGTCATGGCCGCACCCTAGGCGGTCGTCCGGACGACGGCGCGGTCCCGTCTGAGAGGGTGGGAGCGGGCCGCGGCCCCGCGCCCCCCACACCGCCCAGGAGCACCGTGACCGCCGACCACCCGCCCTCCGTAGACCCGGCTGTCGACCCGGCCGTCGACCCGGCCGTCAACTGGGCCGGCAACGTCACCTACGCGGCCCGGCGACGGGTCCGTCCGGGCAGCGTCGCTGAGCTGCAACGGCTCGTCGCGTCCGCGTCGGCGGACGGGGAGCACGTACGGGCACTGGGGTCGCGACACTCGTTCTCCCGGGTCGCCGACACCGACGGAGTGCACGTCGACACCCGCGGGCTCGGCCTCGCCGTGGAGGTCGAGGACCGTCCCGGGGGCACCGTCGCCGTCGTCCCGGGTGGTGCCACGTACGCCGAGGTGGCGCCGGTCCTGCAGGAGCACGGCCTCGCGCTGCACAACCTCGCGTCGCTGCCGCACATCAGCGTCGCCGGGGCGTGCGCCACCAGCACCCACGGGTCGGGCCCGTCCCTCGGTTCGCTCGCGACCGCGGTGTGCGCCGTCGAGCTCGTCACCGCGGCCGGCGACGTCGTACGCATCGAGGAGGGCGACGCCGACTTCGGCGGGGCGGTGGTCTCGCTCGGTGCGCTCGGTGTCGTGACGCGGATGTGGCTGCGGACCGAGCCGACCTACGACGTGCGCCAGACGGTGTGGGTCGGGTTGCCGGCCGACGAGGTCGCCGCGCAGCTCGGGGAGGTGATGACGAGCGGCACCAGCGTGAGCGTCTTCACCGACTTCGCCGACCCCACCCGTGTCTCGACGGTCTGGGTCAAGGACCGCGTGGACCGTCCGTCCACCCTCGCGCCGTGCCTGGCCTCGCACCGACCGGCCGACCACGACGTGCACCCGGTCCCCGGTGTCGACCCCACCGCGACCACGCCGCAGCAGGGGTCGGTCGGGCCGTGGCACGAGCGGCTGCCGCACTTCCGGGCGAGCCACGTCCCGAGCGTCGGCGACGAGCTGCAGAGCGAGGTGTTCCTGCCGCGGGCCGCGGCCCCGCACCTGCTGCCCACCCTCACCGCGATCAGCGACACGGTCGCGCCCGCCCTGCTGGTCCACGAGATCCGTGCGGTCGCCGCCGACGACCTCTGGCTCAGCCCGATGCGCGGACGCGACTCCGTCGTCGCGCACTTCACCTGGAAGCCCGACGTGGCCCGCGCCATGGTGGCCATCCGGGCGGTGGAGGACGCGCTCGCCCCGTGGGAGCCGCGTGTCCACTGGGGCAAGCTCACCGCCACCGAGGAGCTGCGGGCTCCCGACGGCGCCTACGACCTCGCCGCCTTCCACGAGCTCTGCGCGCGCCTCGACCCGGGTGGCACGTTCCGCAACGACCTCGTTCCGGCCCGGCTAGTCGGCTAGTCCCCATCGGTCGGGGCGCGCGGAGGTGCTCGCCACGACCCATGTGGTGGGGACTACCTGGATGGGGATGTCGGCGCGCAGCGCCACACTGGGGGCATGCGAGCTCGGGAACGCCTGCGGGGCATGGCGCGACAGGTCGCGCAGGAGCCGCGCCGCTTCTACGACGGCGGCACCCTCGTCCGCGACGGCGTGCCCGGCGAGCCGCCCGACCCGGGCGCCGACCCGCGCATCGTCCTCGAGCGGCACGCCGAGGAGGGGGTCGAGACGTTCTCCCTCGAGCGGCGCCTGGCCTACCGCGACCGCCACCTCGGCGAGCTGCTGGTCCGCGCCGACCCCGGCTTCCGTACCGACCTGACCTCGGTGCCGGCGCTCTTCACCTGGCTGGTCCCCAAGACGGGCGCCCACCTCCCGGCGGCCCTGCTGCACGACGCGCTCGTCGCCGGGCGCGACGACCCGACGTCGTACGACTCCACGGGCGGGCACGTCGTCGACCGGGTCGAGGCCGACCGGATCTTCCGCGACGCGATGGCCGACACCGGCACCGGGGTGGTCCGGCGGTGGATCGTCTGGACTGCGGTGACCGTCGCGACGATCTTCGTCGGCCGGGCGGTGCCGTGGACGCCCGCGAAGCACTGGTCCTACCGGGTCGCCGCAGCCGTCACGATCGTGACGATCCTCTACCTGGGCTACTCCTCGACCAGCGACCTGTTCGACCGCTCGTGGGTGGCTGCGGTCGACGTGCCGTGGATGGGCGGCCCGTGGTGGGCCGAGGTCGCCGGTGGGCTGTCGGGCGCGATCGTGCTACCGCTCGCGCTGAGCCTGCTGTGGGGCCGGTTGCGGGTGGCCGGCGCGATCGCAGGCGTCC
Organism: Nocardioides potassii; assembly: GCF_021648885.1. Classification (GTDB taxonomy): domain Bacteria; phylum Actinomycetota; class Actinomycetes; order Propionibacteriales; family Nocardioidaceae; genus Nocardioides; species Nocardioides potassii. Next base: position 385,113 of record NZ_JAKJHZ010000003.1, read on the forward strand.
TGCTCGCCGTGCTGCTGCACGTCACCATCGGGCTCGCCGTGATCGGCGCGACTCACCTGGCTCTCGAGCGGCTGGCCCGACGTTCGCCGGTGCTGGCGTGGGTCCTGGCGGCGGTCGTCGTCGTGGGCGCGCTGGTGACGTTCGCGGCCGTCACCCTCTGACGGTCATCCCCTGACCTGCGCCAGCCACCTGCCGGTGAAGCCGGTGTCCGGGACGTCGTGGGTGAGCAGGTCGATCCCGGTGCGGAACGCGAGGACGACGAGGCCGAGCGCGACCGCGGTCACCAGCATCCCGTTGACGTTGCGCGGGAAGCGGCTCGGCACCGTGCGGACCCGGTGCCAGCCGCCGACGAGGCCCGCCGTCACGATCGCCGAGACGACGCTGGCGACGGCGGCGCCGATGACGGTGCCGAGGAGGTCGAGGCGGCTGATGAGGATCGCCGAGGTCGCCGCGGCGGTCGCACCGGCGACGAGCTGGGGGAGGCTGAGGTCGAGGACGGGCTGGCGGTCTGGCCGCTGGTCGTTCTGGGGTGAGTCAGTCATCTCGCGGAGGGGTGGGGGACACGGGCTTCCCCAGTACGACGACCGCGGGCCGCGCATTGTTTCCCGACGTGAGCAGGCTCACCGGACCTGCACGCGGTCGCTCCTGCTGGTCGAGGGGGACGAAGTCCTGTCACGAGACCACTGACCAGGTTTCGAGACGGTCGCTGCGCGACCTCCTCGACCAGCGATGGAGGACGCTCAGCGCAGGCTGTAGGTGGCCAGCGAGACGCCGACGTAGTGCGCCGCGAAGGCGAGCACGGTGAACGAGTGGAAGACCTCGTGGAAGCCGAACCAGCGCGGCGAGGGGTCCGGGCGCTTGAGGCCGTACACCACGCCGCCGACGGTGTAGAGGAGCCCGCCGACCGCGACCAGCACGAGCGTGGCGATCGCGATGCCGCTGCTGAACCGGTCGGCTCCGTCGAGGAACTGCGGGATGAAGAAGACCGCGGCCCACCCGAGCGCGATGTACATCGGTGTGTAGAGCCAGCGCGGCGCGTCGGTCCAGAAGACGCGGAAGACGACGCCCACGACAGCTGCCGACCACACGATCACCAGCAGCTCCGTACGCGCGGAGCCGTCGAGGAACAGCAGGGCGTACGGCGTGTAGGTGCCGGCGATGAGCACGAAGATGTTGGCGTGGTCGAAGCGGCGCAGGAACGCCCACGTGCGGGGTGACCACGTGCCGCGGTGGTAGATCGCCGACACGGTGAAGACGAGCAGCGCCGACAGTGCGAAGGCGGCGGACCCCAGACGGGTCTCGGCGGTGGGGGACAGGGCCACCAGGACGATGCCGGCGGCCAGCGCCAGCGGCGCCGTACCGGCGTGCAGCCAGCCGCGCAGCCTGGGCTTGACCTCGGCCATCTTGTCGGACATGGCCTCGACGGCCTGCTCCACGCGGTCGACGGCCTGGTCGACGCGGTCACGCGGGGTCATCGTCGAGGCTCGCGTGATCGGGACATGCCTACCAAAGTAGCGGGCACGCCATGGCGCGCGCACGACGACGGAGGCGAGGACTCGGTCACACGCAGCGTTACGATCGGTCGGTGGTCAAGGTGAAGGACGCGCTGCGTCGGGTGCTCTACCCGGCCTACGAGTCCCGGGTGGTGAAGTTCCTCCCACCCGACCGCATCCCCCGGCACGTCGGCGTCATGCTCGACGGCAACCGGCGGTGGGCCAAGGCGGTCGGCCTCAACACCGCGGAGGGCTACCAGGCGGGCGCGGACAACATCCGCCCGCTGCTCGGCTGGTGCGAGGAGGTCGGCGTCGGGGTGGTCACGCTGTGGCTGCTCTCGAGCGACAACCTCACCAACCGGCCCCCCGAGCAGCTCACCGGCCTGCTGACGATCATCGAGGGCGCCGTCGAGTCGCTCGCCGAGGCGCAGCGCTGGCGGATCCACCCGGTCGGCGCGCTCGACCTGCTGCCGACCGAGACCGCCGAGAAGCTCAAGGCCGCCGAGGAGTCGACCCGCCACCTCGACGGGATCCTCGTCAACGTGGCGGTGGGCTACGGCGGGCGCCGGGAGATCGCGGACGCCGTACGCGCCCTGCTCGCCGACCACGCCACCAGGGGCACGTCGCTGGAGGAGCTCGCCGACCTGATCGACGTCGAGCACATCGCCGAGCACCTCTACACCAAGGGCCAGCCCGACCCCGACCTGGTGATCCGCACGTCCGGCGAGCAGCGGCTCGGCGGCTTCCTGCTGTGGCAGTCGGCGAACTCGGAGTTCTACTTCTGCGAGGCGCTCTGGCCCGACTTCCGGCGCGTGGACTTCCTGCGCGCGATCCGGGCGTACGCCGCCCGCGAGCGCCGCTTCGGCGGCTGAGCGGCCCGGCTGGGATCGTCACCTGCTCGTCACCTCGCGTTCGGGCGTGTCGCGCCGGATCGGCCCTCGGCCGGGCGTACTTTCGCGACATCGGCAGGTGGGGAAGCCTGCTGAACCGGGAGGCAGTCCTTGAGCACTCAGATGGGAGCTCTCCGGTCCGTTGAATGACATCGGGCCGGGCGAGGAGTGCGCGCGCCGACCCGCAGCAAGGGGTTAGTCGTGGCCAGCAAGACCTCACCCGAGTCCGCATCGCCCAGCTCCGACCTCCGGACCTACGTCCTGGACACCAGCGTCCTCCTCGCCGATCCCGGGGCGCTCACGCGCTTCGCCGAGCACGAGGTCGTGCTGCCCGTGGTGGTGATCACCGAGCTCGAGGGCAAGCGGCACCACCCGGAGCTCGGCTTCTTCGCCCGTACGGCGCTGCGCTCCCTCGACGACCTGCGCGTCCTGCACGGTCGCCTCGACGAACCCGTCGCGATCGGCACCGACGGCGGCACGCTGCGCGTCGAGCTCAACCACACCGACGCCGAGTCGCTGCCGTCGGGCTTCCGGCTCGGCGACAACGACACGCGGATCCTCGCCGTCGCACGCAACCTGGCCAACGAGGGCCACCGCGTCACGCTGGTCTCGAAGGACCTGCCGCTGCGCATCAAGGCCTCGGCCGTCGGCCTCGACGCGCAGGAGTACCGCGCCGAGGCGATCAGCGACTCCGGCTACACCGGCATGACCGAGCTCGAGGTCCCGGCCACCGACCTCGACGAGCTCTACGAGGACGGCACGATCGACCTCGCCGAGGCCCGTGACCTGCCCTGCCACAACGGCCTGGTGCTGCTGTCCGACCGCGGTACGGCGCTGGGCCGGGTGGGTGCCGACAAGCGGGTGCACCTGGTGCGCGGCGACAAGGACGCGTTCGGCGTCCACGGCCGCTCGGCCGAGCAGCGGGTCGCCCTCGAGATGCTGCTCGACCCGGAGGTCGGCATCGTCTCGCTCGGCGGTCGCGCCGGCACCGGCAAGTCGGCGATGGCGCTGTGCGCCGGCCTCGAGGCCGTCATGGAGCGCCGCCAGCACAAGAAGGTCGTCGTCTTCCGCCCGCTCTTCGCCGTCGGCGGCCAGGAGCTCGGCTACCTGCCCGGCTCGGAGAACGAGAAGATGTCGCCGTGGGCGCAGGCCGTCTTCGACACCCTCGGCGCGCTGACCGGCAAGGACGTCATCGACGAGGTGATGGACCGCGGGATGCTCGAGGTGCTGCCGCTGACCCACATCCGCGGCCGTTCGCTCCACGACGCCTTCGTCATCGTCGACGAGGCCCAGTCGCTCGAGCGCAACGTGCTGCTGACCGTCCTGTCCCGGATCGGCGCCAACTCCAAGGTCGTCCTGACCCACGACGTCGCGCAGCGCGACAACCTGCGCGTCGGGCGCCACGACGGCATCGTCGCGGTGGTGGAGAAGCTCAAGGGCCACCCGCTCTTCGCCCACGTCACCCTCACCCGCTCCGAGCGCTCGCCCATCGCGGCCCTCGTGACGGAGATGCTGGAGGACGTCACCCTCTGACCCACCACGCGCTGTAACGCCGGGTTAGGTGCTGTACCCACCCCCGTGCTCGGGGGTGGGTACAGGCTGTAACCCGGCGTTACAGCGCGGCACACGGGACGGTCGGGGGTCAAGAGGTGGGCGGGAATCCTGAGGCCGATGTGGCCCATGAGACGCAAGGCAACCCCTGTGGCACAGGGGCTCTAGTCAATTCGGGCGTTCGGTTTGCGTGCCCCCGGCACCTCATGCATGGTGGTCGTGATCGTTTCGTGACCTGTCGTCCCACCACAGGACAGGGTCAGGCCAGGGACACCCCCGAGAACCGCGTCCCGACCGTGCTGCGTGCGATCCCGTGGTGCCTCTCGAGCCGCACAGCCCCCGTTCCCCACCCGTGAGACTCCTCCGTGCCCCGTTCCCCGAAGTACGTCCCCACGCACCGCGCCCCCGGCAAGCACAAGGCCGCGCGCGGGCCGCGCCGAGCGCTGCGCACCGGCGTCGCGCTGACCGGCCTCGCGGCCGCCGTGACCGGCATCAGCGTGACGGGCGGCCTGGCCGGCAGCGACCCGGGCCTCACGCCGGCCGCCGCAGACGTCGCGCGGACGACGAGCGCCGCGCCCGCGCAGCCCCGGACCTCCGGCGACGAGGTTGCCACGGACGAGCTGCTGGCCAGGCGCGCGGAGCGGCAGGTCACCTCGCGCTCCTCGCGCCGCGACGCCACCAAGGCGACCGCGCTGACCATGTCGGCCGGCCCGGTCGTGACGAAGTCGCAGTCCCTCTCGCAGGCCGACCCGCGTGACATCGCCCGCGCGCTCCTGCCGGTCTACGGCTTCTCGTCCGACCAGTTCTCCTGCCTCGACTCCCTCTACATGAGCGAGTCGGGCTGGCGCATCGACGCGGACAACCCCACCTCGTCGGCGTACGGCATCCCGCAGGCGCTGACGCAGCTCCACGACCTGCCCGCCGACTACATGACCTCGGCCGAGGCCCAGATCCGGTGGGGCCTGGAGTACATCCAGGACACCTACGGCTCGCCCTGCAGCGCGTGGAGCTTCAAGGCCGGCCACGGCTGGTACTGACCGGCCACCCGCAGGAAGCGGACCACTGGTCCAACCGATCGGCCTAGTCAGGATCGGATCCGCCGTCCCCGAGGCCCTCGAGGGGTCATCCTTCGGTGGCGAGGCGCACCGAGGTGCGTCTCGTGCCACGGACTGACCAGGGGGGTCGGAGGGGCGCGACCCGCACGTTCCACGGGGACGAGCGGGCCGCGCCTCGTGTCATGCCCTGCGGGTCAGGCCGACGCCGGGACCTCGATCGACATCACGCAGTTCTTCATCCCCTTGGGGCGGTCATAGGTGAATCCGACGCGCTCGTACATGCTGCGCGTGCCGTTGTAGAGCCATGACGACGAGGTCTTCTTGGTCACGTCGGTCAGGTCGTGCGGGTATCCCTCGACGGTGCCGCCGCCCTCGGCGGCGATGAGCGCGAGCGCGCCGCGCAGCGCCACCTCGGCCAGGCCCTCGCGGCGACGCGCCTTGTCGACCCGGATGCAGGTCACCCGGTAGTCGGGGTCGGCGTGCTTCTCCGCGTCGTACTGCTTGCGGTGGTGGATGTCGGGCAGCTCGGTGGGCGTGCCGTACTCCGCCCACGCGACGGCCAGTCCGCCGTCGACCACGAGCGCCGCGTGCGCGATGCCCTCGTCGACCATCGCCCTCTTGAACGCCTTGTTGCCCTCCGGTCCGGGCTGACGATCGTCGCGCTCGGCGTGGAACGCGACGCACCAGCACCCCCCGAACAGCCCGCCCATCCGCTCGTTGAGGTCGGCGAAGAGGTCCCAGGTCTCGGGCGTCAGCGCCCGGATGTCGTACGTCGTCCCGGTGCCGGTGGTGATCGTCGTCCCGCTCATGCCCCGACCGTACGACGGCTACCGGACGCTCGGCTGCCGCTACGGCCCCGATCAGCGGCCCGTCATCGAGTCGACGTCGAGCGCGGCGTCGAGCTCCTCCTCCGTGAGGTCGCCTCGCTCGACGTAGCCCATCGCGATCACGGTCTCGCGGATCGTGGCGCCCTCGGCCAGCGCCTTCTTGGCGACCTTCGCCGCCTCCTCGTAGCCGATGTGGGCGTTGAGCGGCGTGACGACCGACGGCGAGGACTCGGCGTAGCGGCGCATCCGCTCGGCATCGGCGGTGATCCCGTCGACGCAGCGCTCGGCGAGCAGGACGGTGGACGTCGAGAGGACGTGCACCGACTCGAGGAGCGCGTGGGCCATCACGGGCATCATCACGTTGAGCTCGAAGGTGCCGGCCGCGCCGGCCCACGCGATGGTCGCGTCGTTGCCGACCACCCGCGCGCACACCATCAGCGTGGCCTCGGGCAGCACCGGGTTGACCTTGCCGGGCATGATGCTCGACCCCGGCTGGAGGTCGGGGAGGTGGATCTCGGCGAGGCCGGTCGTCGGCCCCGACGACATCCATCGCAGGTCGTTGCAGATCTTGGTGAGGCCCACGGCGATCGTGCGCAGCACGCCGGACAGCTCGACGAGGGAGTCGCGGGTGCCCTGCGCCTCGAAGTGGTCGCGGGCCTCGGTGAAGGGCTGCCCGGTGCGCTCGGCGAGCGCCGCGATCGCCCGCTCGGCGAAGGCGGCCGGGGTGTTGATGCCGGTGCCGACGGCCGTGCCGCCCAGCGGCAGCTCGCGCACGCGGGGGAGCACCGCCTCCAGCCGCTCGGCACCGAGCCGCAGCGTGGCGGCGTACGCCCCCATCTCCTGTCCGAGCGTCACCGGCGTCGCGTCCATCAGGTGGGTGCGACCGGCCTTGACCGTGTCGGCGAACTCCGCGGCCTTCGCCTCGAACGACGACGCGAGCCGGTCCAGGGCCGGAAGCAGGTCGTCGACGACGGCGAGCGTCGCGGCGACGTGGATGCTGGTGGGGAAGGTGTCGTTGCTGCTCTGCGAGGCGTTGACGTGGTCGTTGGGGTGGACCGTGACGCCGGCCCGGTCGGCGAGGGTGGCGATGACCTCGTTGGCGTTCATGTTGGAGCTGGTGCCTGACCCGGTCTGGAAGACGTCGATCGGGAACTCGTCGTCGTGCTCGCCGGCCACGATGGCGTCAGCCGCGGCGACGACGGCCTGCGCCTGCTCGTGGGTGATCACGCCGAGCCCGTCGTTGGCGAGCGCGGCCGCGGCCTTCACGTGGGCGAGCGCCTGGACGTGGCGCGGCTGGAGGCGCAGGCCGCTGATGGGGAAGTTCTCGACGGCGCGCTGGGTCTGGGCCCGCCAGAGGGCGTCGCGAGGCACCTCGACCTCGCCCATGGAGTCGTGCTCGGTGCGTGTCTCGCTCATGTGGCGACCGTACCCACCTCCACCGATGTCACCCTCGGGCTGGTTGCATGGACCCATGCGATCACTGTCTCTCGGGATCGCCGTCGTGGTCATGGGGGTGGGCTCCGCCTGCTCCGGCACCGGCGGTGGAGACGACTCCGACCCCGTGGCCGACCTCGCGGACGACCTCGCCGCCGCGCTCTCCGAGCACTCCCTCGGCGACGTCCCGCTCACCGACGAGGCCGCGCGCGACGCCTTCGCCGAGCTGGTCACGCCGCTCGACGAGGTGCCGGTCGCCGTGGAGGTGGCCGGGGTGGAGCAGCCCGACACCGACGAGTCGAGCGGCAGCGCCACGGCCACGCTGTCCTGGCAGTGGGACCTCGGCGGCCCCGACCTCTGGACCTACGACACCCGGGCCGCGCTCGTGGAGGGCGAGGACGGCTGGCAGGTCGAGTGGTCGCCCGCCACGCTGGTCCCCGAGCTCGTCGCGGGTGAGACCCTCGGCCTGCGCACCATCACCCCGGATCGCGGTGACATCACCGGCGCCGACGGGTCGGTGCTCGTCACCGAACGCCCGGTGCTGCGCTACGGGCTCGACAAGACCGAGGTCGAGGGCGCGCAGGTGGCCCGCAGCGCGCGGAGGATCGCGCGGATCCTCGACGTCGACCCGGCGTCGTACGTCGACCGCGCGGAGGCCATGGGACCCGACGCCTTCGTGGAAGCGGTCGTGCTCCGCGAGGAGGACGCCCGCGAGGTGCTGCCCGCGTTCCGGAAGGTGCCGGGAGCGCTCGCGGTCAACGACACGCTGCCGCTCGCGCCCAGCCGCGAGTTCGCCGCCGCACTGCTGGGACGCGTCGGCGACGCGACGGCCGAGGTCGTCGAGGAGTCCGACGGCGCGATCGTCGCCGGCGACGAGGTCGGCCTCTCCGGCCTGCAGGCGCGCTACGACGACCAGCTGCGCGGGACGCCCGGCCGCGCGGTCGTCGTACGGGACGCGCAGGACGGGCTCCGCACCGTCTTCGAGGTCCCCGCCGTGGACGGCGCGCCGCTCGCGACCACGCTCGACGTCCGCATCCAGGAGCAGGCCGAGGCCGCGCTGGCCACGCTGGGCGACCGGGCACCCGCGAGCGCCCTCGTCGCGATCCGGCCGTCGGACGGCGCGATCCTCGCGACGGCCAACGGTGCCGGCGCAGAGGGGGCCGACCTCGCCGACACGGGCCAGTACGCGCCCGGGTCGACCTTCAAGGTCGTCTCCTCGCTCGCGCTGCTGCGCAGCGGCCTGGGACCGGGCGACCGGGTGTCGTGCCCGGCCACCACGGTCGTCGACGGCCGCTCCTTCAAGAACTACGACGACTACCCGGCCTCGTCGATCGGCGAGATCACCCTCGGCCAGGCCGTCGCGCAGTCCTGCAACACCGCCTTCGTCGGCAACGCCGACCGGCTCCAGCCGGGCGACGCCACGGCGGCCGCGCAGGCCCTCGGCCTCGGCACCGACCACGACCTCGGCTTCCCGGTCTACTTCGGCCAGGTGCCGCCGCCCGAGACCGAGACCGGTGCCGCCGCGGACCTGATCGGCCAGGGCACGGTCCTCGCCAGCCCGTTCGCGATGGCGACCGTCGCCGCGTCGGTGCAGGCCGGCCGCGCCGTGCTGCCGGTGCTCCTGCCGGACCACCAGGTCGAGCAGGTGCCGCCCGAGCGGCCGCTGACCCGGCGCGAGGCCATCACCCTGCGCGGCCTCATGCGCGGCGTGGTGGACACCGGGTCGGGGCGGTTCCTCCTCGACGTACCCGGCGTGACCGGTGCCAAGACCGGCACGGCGGAGTACGGCGAGCCCGACGCGACCGGCGAGCTCCCCACCCACGCCTGGATGATCGCCACCCGCGGCGACCTCGCGGTGGCAGTCTTCGTCGAGACCGGGGTGTCGGGCTCGCAGACCGCGGGTCCGGTGCTGGAGACCTTCCTGCGCTCGGTCGGCTGACCCGGCGTCAGTCGCCTCGGCGCGCGAGGTAGAGGAAGTACTGCTCCGGCCGGTCCTGCAGCAGCACGTCGTGCGCCTGCTCCTCGGCCGCGCCGAACACGTCCTCCATCGCGGCGAGCAGCTCGGGCGCGGGGTTGGCCGACCACACCACGAGGACCCCGCCCGGGCTGAGCAGGTCGCGGCACCGCCCGAGGAACTCGGCCTGGTAGACCTGCTGGTTGCCCTGGTGGACGAGGTAGCCCGGGCCGTTGTCGACGTCGAGCAGCACGAGGTCGTACGACGACCGCGCCTCGGCGATCGCCATCGCGATGTCCGCGTTGACCACCGACGCCCGCTCGTCGGCGAGGATCGCCGGTCCGTGCGGGACGGTGCCGTCGCGCATCCAGTCGATGAGCGGCTGCTCGATCTCGACGACCACGGCGCGCTCGACCCGGGGGTCGGCCAGGACCCGCTGGAGGGTGAAGCCCAGCCCCAGCCCGCCGATCAGCACGGCAGCCGGTGCGTCGACGAGGTCGAGGGCCTGGGCGGCGAGCTCGATCTCGCTGGTGGTCTCCAGCGTGTCCATCACGAAGACGCCGTTGACCCGCAGCTCGAGCACGTCGGGTGCGTTGTCGGACCGACGCCGCCGCAGCACGAGCTCGCCCCGCTCGGTCTCGGCACGGGCGATCTCGACGGTGCTCCGGGGCCCGCTGTCGATGCTCACCCGTCCATCCTGCCCCACCGTCGCGGGCTCCCACCGTCGAAGGTGTGACGAGCCCAGCCCACCCGAAGGGGTCGTGGGCGTCGCGGAAAGGCTGCCCAGCGGCACGACGTGGACGTACCTTGTACACGTGTACACAGTCGGGCGGGCCGCGGAGCTCACGGGCGTGTCCAGCACCACCCTGCGCAAGTGGGAGCAGCGCTACGGCGTGGTCGTGCCGCAGCGATCGGCCGGCAACTACCGGCTCTACGACGACGAGGCCGTCCGCCGGCTCAGCGTGATGCGCACGCTGGTCGACGCCGGGTGGTCCGCCCACGAGGCCGCGGCGCACGTCGTGGACGACGCCTCGGCCGCGGAGGCCGAGGTCGCCCGACCCGAGCCGCAGACCCCGGACCCCCGTGCCCGGCAGTTGGTGCAGTGCGCGATCGACTTCGACGTGCCGGGCCTGGAGTGGCTGCTCGCCGACGTCTTCGACGACGGTGACCATGCCAGGGTCGTCGACGAGTGGCTGATGCCGTCCATGGTGGAGCTCGGCAAGGCGTGGCAGCGCGGCGAGGTGTCCGTCGCCGGTGAGCACTTCGTCTCCAGCGCGGTCCACCGGCGACTGGCCCAGGCCTTCCAGGCGCTGCCCGTGGCACCCCGCGGTCCACGCGTGGTGGCGGGGCTGGCGCGCGGGTCGCGCCACGAGCTCGGCGTGCTGGCGTTCTCCCTCGTGCTGCGCTCGCGCGGCGTACCCGTCACCTACCTCGGCGGCGACCTCCCGCTCGAGGCGTGGGTGGGCACGGTCCGGCTCGTCGCTCCCGCGGCCGTCGTGCTGGCCGCGCCGACGGTCGAGGACCTCCCGGCCGTCCGTGAGGTGGTGGAGGCCCTGATGCCGATGACGACGGTCTTCCTGGGTGGTGCGCACCAGGACCAGGTCGTCGGACCCGAACGCCTCGGGCACCTGGCTGGTGCGGCCGCGACCGCCCTCGCCGACCGGCTCGCGCCGGCCGGCTGAGACGGTCCGGCACGCCGCCGACGGTCGGGTGCTCGAGGCCCGGGTCCGCTGAGCCGCGCTCAGCGCGTGGTGAGACCGGCGGACTCCGCCTCGACGTCCTCGCAGGAGCTGCCCGTCCACTGCTGACGGACCAGGTCCAGCTGGCACGTGCTGTCGGTCGAGGGCGGCTCGGGCATGGTCGGTGTCGTGAACAGGACGGTCGCCAGTGCGGCGGCGACGATGGCCGAGATCCCCACCACCTGCAGCCACATGCCCGGACCCGGGTCTTCCACGTCGTACATCTCGCTCACGGGCCCTCCCGGCTTGCTGTCCACAGTCTGTCCACTGTTGTGGACAAGAGGAACGTAGGCGCTTGTCCATGGTTTGTCCACTCTGGTGCTACCCTCTCGGGTGTGTACACCGCCGGCCGCACCGCACAGCTCACAGGCATCCCCCGCGAGACGCTGCGCAAGTGGGAGCAGCGCTACGGCGTCGTCGAGCCGGTGCGCTCCGAGGGCAACTACCGGCTCTACGACGACGAGGCGGTCCGCCGCCTGTCAGTGATGCGCGACCTGGTCGATGCCGGGTGGGCCCCACGGATCGCGGCGAAGAAGGTGCTCGAGGAGCCGACGGCCGCCGTATCGATCACGGTCGACACCGAGGAGGGCTCGCCGCTGTCGCACCTCGACGAGCTCGTGGCGTGCGCGCGGGACTTCGACGTCGTACGGCTGGAGAGCCTGATCGACAAGGCGTTCGCCCAGGACGACCTCGCGGTCGTCGTCGACGAGTGGCTGATGCCCTCCCTCGTGCGGCTCGGCGAGGCCTGGCAGCGCGGGGAGGTCAGCATCGCCGGCGAGCACTTCGTCAGCGCCGCCGTGCTGCGTCGCCTGGCCCAGGAGTTCTACCAGCTCCCGCACCCCGCCGGTGACGCGCCGACCGCGATGGTCGGCCTGGCGCGCGGGTCGCGCCACGAGCTCGGCGTGATGGCCTTCTCGATGGTGCTCCGCAGCCGCGGCGTCGCGGTCACCTACCTCGGCGCCGACCTCCCGGTCGAGGCCTGGATCGACACCGTGCGCGCCGTCCGCCCCGACGCCGTCGTCCTCGGTGTGCCGACGGTCGAGGACCTCCCGGCCGTCCGCGAGGCCGTCCAGGCCATCGCCCCCATCGCCCCGGTCCTGCTCGGCGGCGCCCACCAGCACCGCGTCGAGGGCGCCGAGCCGCTCGGCCACACCGCCGGTCGGGCCGCCGCCGACCTCGCCGACCGCCTCAGCGCCTGACCCACCGCCCCTGCCGCGTCTGCCCGCTGGACGTGTGACGATCCGGCCGTTCTGGCGACCGCATCGCAACACGTCCTGAGAGGGGTGGTGTGAACGATCCACAGATCCGCTCGAGAGGATGGCGGCGGCGCATCACGAGGGGCGACGGTGCGTGGATGGATGACGCCCCACGTCTTGACGCTCCTGCCCTGCGCGCGAAGCGGATCTCAGTGGCCACCGAGGTGGCGACCGCCCAGGGCGGGGTGATCAGCCTGGGGCAGCTGCGCTCCTGCGGCGTGACGCGGTCGCAGGTACGAGCGCAGCTGGCGGCCCGCCGGTGGCAGCGAGTCCACACGCAGGTGGTGGCCGTGACCACTGGGCCGCTCAGCGGCCTCGCGATGATGTGGGCCGCGGTTCTCGAGGGCGGCCCCTCGGCACACCTGGACGGTGCGTCCGCCCTCATCGCCGAGGGAATGACCGGATTCAGCTGGGACGTCACCAGGGTGAGCGTGCCGATGCACTCGCGGGCCCGCTCCGCGCCGGGCCTCCAGGTCGTCCGGACGAGGAGGTACGACCCACGCACCGTCCAGCCTTCCGGCATCCCACGGACGCGTCCGGACGTCGCGGCCGTGCGCGCCGCGCTCTGGGCCGTGTCGGACAAGCAGGCTGCGCTGCTCCTGACGATGCCGGTCCAGCAACGGCTGACGACGGCCGAGCGGATCGGCGTCTCCCTGTTGTCAGTACGGCGCGACAGGCGTCGTACGTTGCTCCACGCGACGGTCCTCGACCTGCTCGACGGCGTGCGCTCCGTCAGTGAGGCGGAGTTCGCGGCCGAGTGTCGGCGGCGGGGGTTGCCGAGACCCTCTCGCCAGGTGGTCCGACGCGGGAGGGACGGCACGTACTACCTCGACGTCTGCTGGGAGCAGTGGGGCGTGGTGGTCGAGATCGATGGCATCCACCACGGCTGGGCGACGAACGTGGTGGCAGACGCGCTCCGCCACAACGCCGTGACGCTCGACTCGTCGGTCGTCCTCCGGCTTCCCTTGCTGGGGCTCCGCGTCGCTGCCGACGACTTCTTCGCCCAGATCGAGGAGGCGCTGCGCTCCCAGGGCTGCCCACTCCCGAGGACGTGTGACGATGCGGCCGCCAGGACGACCGCATCGTGACACGTCACGCGGGCTACTCGGCGGAACGGACCCGGATGCCGGCCCCCAGGAGAGAGCTCAGCGGGACCGTGACGGCGCCCGAGGGGTCGGTGAAGAAGTCGTTGCCCTTGTCGTCGACGACGATGAAGGCGGGGAAGTCCTCGACCTCGATCTTCCAGACCGCTTCCATGCCGAGCTCTTCGTACTCGACGACCTCGACGGACTTGATGCAGTCCTGCGCGAGGCGGGCGGCGGGACCGCCGATCGAGCCGAGGTAGAAGCCGCCGTGGGCGGCGCACGCCTCGGTGACCTGCTTGGAGCGGTTGCCCTTGGCGAGCATGACCATCGAGCCGCCCGCGGCCTGGAACTGCTCGACGTAGGAGTCCATCCGGCCCGCAGTGGTGGGGCCGAAGGATCCCGAGGCCATGCCGGACGGGGTCTTCGCAGGTCCGGCGTAGTAGACGGGGTGGTCCTTGAGGTACGACGGCATGTCCTCGCCGGCGTCGAGGCGCTCCTTGATCTTGGCGTGCGCGATGTCGCGCGCCACCACCAGCGGGCCGGTCAGCGAGAGCCGGGTCTTCACGGGGTGCTTCGAGAGCTCGGCGAGGATGTCGGACATCGGCTGGTTGAGGTCGATCGGCACGACCGCGCCGCCCTCGATGTCGTGGGCCATGCCGGCATCGGGCATGTACTGGGCCGGGTCGGTCTCGAGCTGCTCGAGGAAGACGCCCTCCGGCGTGATCTTGCCCAGCGCCTGTCGGTCGGCCGAGCAGGACACCGCGATCGCGACGGGGCATGACGCGCCGTGGCGGGGGAGGCGGACGACGCGGACGTCGTGGCAGAAGTACTTCCCGCCGAACTGCGCGCCGATGCCGAACGACTGGGTGAGCTCGAAGACCTTCTCCTCCAGCTCGGTGTCGCGGATGCCGTGCGCGGACATCGAGCCCGACGTCGGCAGGTCGTCGAGGTAGTGAGCGGAGGCGTACTTCGCGGTCTTCAGCGCGAACTCCGCGCTCGTGCCGCCGATGACCACGGCGAGGTGGTACGGCGGGCACGCGGCGGTGCCGAGCGAGCGGATCTTCTCGTCGAGGAACTCCATCAGCCGCGTCGGGTTGAGGACGGCCTTGGTCTCCTGGAAGAGGAACGACTTGTTGGCCGAGCCGCCGCCCTTGGCCATGAAGAGGAACTTGTACTCCGGCACGTCCTTGGCGGGCGTGGAGTAGAGCTCGATCTGGGCCGGCAGGTTGGTGCCGGTGTTCTTCTCCTCGAACGTCGTCAGCGGCGCGAGCTGGGAGTAGCGGAGGTTGAGCCGGGTGTAGGCGTCGTACACGCCCCGGCTGATCGCCTCGCCGTCGTCGATGCCGGTGAGCACGCCCTCGGACTTCTTGCCCATCACGATCGCGGTGCCGGTGTCCTGGCACATCGGCAGCACGCCGCCCGCGGAGATGTTGACGTTCTTGAGCAGGTCGAGGGCGACGAAGCGGTCGTTGCCCGACGCCTCGGGGTCGTCGATGATCCTGCGGAGCTGGGAGAGGTGACCGGGGCGCAGGTAGTGGCTGATGTCGTGCATCGCCTCCTCGGTCAGCCGCCGGATCGCCTCGGGCTCGACCTTCAGGAAGGTGCGGCCCTCCACCTCGACGGTGGACACGCCCTCGGTGGTGACGAGGCGGTACGGCGTCTCCGGCTCACCGTTGGAACCGGCGGTGGGAAGGAGGTCGGAGTAGAGGAACTCGGGTCCTGCAGCAGCGGTCGTCACGTCCGATGAGTCTACGCAGCGCCAGGTGCCCGGTATTTCTTGCCCAAACCGTTGGTTCATCGTTACGCCGCGCGCGCGTCATTCGGGAGTAGCCTCCGATCCGACGGGACCCGAGAGGCTCCGCCTTGCACTTCGTCCCAGATCTCGGTCGAGCCCTTTGGAGGACCCCTGTGAAGACCCGCAAGACGTTCGCTTCCCTCGCCGTGATGGCGACCATGATCGCCGCGGCCGGCTGCGCCGCTCCGGAGAAGGAGGCGGACACGACGACCGAGAGCGGTGTCGACGCCGCCAAGGCCACCTCCGCCGACGACTTCGGCAGCATGGACGACCTGGTCAAGGCCGCTCAGGACGAGGGCGAGCTCAACGTCATCGCGCTGCCGCCGGACTGGGCCAACTACGGCGAGATCATCTCGACGTTCGAGGACAAGTACGACATCAAGGTCAACTCCGACCAGCCCGACGCGGCCTCGCAGGACGAGATCAACGCCGCCAACGACCTCGCCGGCACCGACCGTGCGCCCGACGTCTTCGACCTCGGCCAGTCGGTCGCGCTCGCCAACACCGACATGTTCGCTCCCTACCAGGTCGAGACCTGGGACGACATCCCCGACCAGTTCAAGGACGCCGACGGCACCTGGGTCAACGACTACGGCGGCTACATGGCCATCGGCTACGACTCCTCGGTGGTCCCCGACGTGACGTCGGTGAAGGACCTCCTCAAGCCGGAGTTCAAGGGCAAGGTCGCGCTCAACGGCGACCCGACCCAGGCCGGCGCCGCGTTCAGCGGCGTGATGATGGCGGCCATTGCCAACGGCGGCTCGGCCGACGACATCGCCCCCGGCGTCGACTTCTTCAGCCAGCTCAAGAAGGCCGGCAACTTCCTCACCGTCGACCCCGACTCGACCACGATCGAGCAGGGCACCACGCCCGTCGTCATCGACTGGGACTACCTCGGTGCGGCCGCAGCGGCCAACGTCGACACGTGGAAGACCGTCGTCCCGGAGGAGGCCGTGGTCGCGGGCTACTACTTCCAGGCGATCAACGCCGACGCGCCGCACCCGGCCGCGGCGCGCCTCTGGCAGGAGTTCCTCTACAGCGACGAGGGCCAGAACCTCTGGCTGAAGGGCGGCGCCCGCCCCGTCCGCGGCGACGCGATGGAGGCCGCCGGCACGATCGACGAGGACCTGTGGAGCGCGCTGCCCGCGGTCACCGGGGACCCGGTCATCCCGACGGACGACCAGACCACCAAGGCCGGCGAGTACCTCGCGGCCAACTGGTCCAAGGCCATCCGCTGAGCACGACCACCGCGAGTGGAGGGGGGGGGGGGGGGGGGGGGGGGGGGGGGGCGGCGGGCCCCGCCCCCCCCCCCCCCCCCGGGGGCCCGGGTGGGGGGCGCCGACGGTTCGCCGTCGGCCCGGCCCTCCCTCTCCTCCCGTTCCTCCTCTTCGTCCTGGTCTTCCTCGTCGCCCCGACCCTCACGGTCGTGGTCGGCGCGTTCCAGGACGAGAACGGCGCCCTGACCCTCGGCAACCTCGACGCGCTGACGAGCGAGGCGGCCGTGACCGCGCTCAAGGGATCCCTGATCCTCTCGGCGTCGACCGCGGTCATCGGCGCGCTGCTCGGTGCCCTGCTCGCCTACCTCATCGTCTCCATGCCCCCGCAGAGCCTGATGCGACGGGGCACGCTCGCGGTCAGCGGCGTGCTCGCCCAGTTCGGGGGCGTGGTGCTGGCGTTCGCGTGGATCGCCACGATCGGTCCGGTGGGCGTCCTCACCAAGGCGATGAACGACCTCGTCGGCGCCGACATCTACGGCTCGGGCTGGCTCTTCGGCCTCCCAGGCCTCGTCGTCGTCTACTGCTACTTCCAGATCCCGCTCATGGTGATCGTCTTCGCCCCGGCCTTCGAGGGGCTCCGGCCGCAGTGGCGCGAGGCCGCGGTCAACCTGGGCGCCAGCACCTGGGACTACTGGCGCCACGTCGCGCTGCCGCTGCTGACGCCCGCATTCCTCGGCGCGCTCCTGCTGCTGTTCGCCAACGCGTTCGCGGCGTACGCCACCGCCGCGGTGCTGGTCAGCCAGGGCCAGCCGATCGTCCCGCTGATGATCCGCCAGGCCATCACCAGCGAGGTGCTGCTCGGCCAGGCCAACGTCGGGTTCGCGCTGGCGCTGGAGATGATCGTCGTCGTGACCCTCGTGATGGTCGCCTACAACGTCCTGCTGCGACGCACGGCGAGGTGGATGCGGTGAGGCTCACCCCGGGGTTCCGCGCCTTCCGCGCCATCGGCCTGCTGGTCTTCGCGGCCTACTTCTTCGTCCCGCTGCTGGCGATGTTCGACTTCTCGACCCAGCGTCGCGGCAGCGCCGAGGGGCGCACCTGGGACAACTGGGCCTTCATGGTCACCGACGAGGACCTGCGGTCCTCGATCGTCGCCTCGCTGCTGCTGGCGGTGCTGACCGTCGTGCTGATGGTGGTCCTGCTCGTCCCGACGATGGTGTGGGTCCGGCTGCGCGTGCCGCGTGCCCGCCCGCTCATCGAGTTCCTCTGCCTGCTGCCGCTCACCATCCCGGCGCTGGTGATCGTCGTCGGCATCACCAACGTCTACTCGTGGGTGACCTACCTGCTCGGTGACAGCGCGCTCGTCCTGACCTTCGCCTACGTCGTGCTGGTCCTGCCCTACTCCTACCGTGCGATCGACGCCTCGCTGGCGGCCATCGACGCGGCGACGCTCTCGGAGGCGGCCCGCTCGCTGGGCGCGAGCTGGTTCACGGTGATCGTGCGGATCATCATGCCCAACATCACCGGGGGCATCCTGGGCGCGGCGTTCATCTCGGTGGCGCTCGTGCTCGGTGAGTACGTCTTCGCGTCCCTGCTGCACTTCGACACCCTGCCGGTGGCGATGGCGGCGCTCTACAAGAGCAACGGGCCGGCCGCGATGGCCGCCGCGCTCGCCTCGATGATCCTGGTCGCCGTGCTGCTCGTCGGCCTCACCTTCCTCAGCCGTGACCGGCACAAGCAAGGAGCCTCCTCATGACCGACGTGTCCACCCGTCCCGGCACGGAGCGCGGTCTCGCCGTCGAGCTGTCCGACCTCACGCGGGTCTACGGCGCGGTCAAGGCGCTCGACGGCCTCACCCTCCACCTGGCGCCGGGCGAGCTCGTCGCCCTCCTCGGTCCGTCCGGCTGCGGCAAGACCACGGCGCTCCGCATCCTCGCCGGCCTCGACCAGCCCACGTCCGGGTCGGTGTCGGTCGGCGGCAAGGACCTCACCAGGGTGCCGGCCAACAAGCGCGACATGGGGATGGTCTTCCAGGCCTACAGCCTCTTCCCTCACATGACGGTCATCGACAACGTGGCCTTCGGCCTCAAGCTGCGCGGCAAGGACGGCTCGTCACGACGCGCCCGCGCCGGCGACATGCTCGACCTCGTCGGGCTCGGCCAGCACGCCGACCGCTACGCCCACCAGCTCTCCGGCGGCCAGCAGCAGCGCGTCGCCCTGGCCCGCGCGCTCGCGATCGAGCCGTCGGTGCTCCTGCTCGACGAGCCGCTGTCGGCGCTCGACGCGAAGGTCCGCGTGCAGCTGCGCGACGAGATCCGCCGGGTCCAGCTCGAGGTCGGTACGACGACGCTCTTCGTCACGCACGACCAGGAGGAGGCGCTCGCGGTCGCCGACCGGGTGGGCGTGATGAACGCCGGCCGGCTGGAGCAGCTCGCCCCGCCCGCCGAGCTCTACTCCGCCCCGGCGACCAAGTTCGTCGGTGAGTTCGTGGGCCTCAGCAACCGGCTCCCGGCCACCGTGCAGGGCGGTACGGCGTCCGTGCTGGGCCGTGACGTGCCCGCCCTCGACGGCTCCACGAGCGGCTACGCACTGGTCCGCCCCGAGGCCATCTCCGTGGTGGCCGACGCCGACGGCGGCGCGACGGTGACGGCGGTGATGTTCCTCGGACCGCTGTCCCGGGTCACCTGCCAGCTCGTCGACGGCACCGACGTGGTCGCCCAGCTCGCCAGCTCGGACGCCCTGCGGCTGCAGCCGGGCGACGCCGTACGCCTCGAGGTCGAGCCGTCGCCCGTCCTCGTCGTCGCCGGCTGACCGGCCGCCGACGAGCCGCTCTCAGGAAGTCGGCTCCCCGGGAGCCGGGTCGGTCCCGCCGGCCTCGCGCTGCTTCTGCTCGCGGTACTTCCTGCGCTGCTCCTCGGCACGCTCGCGCACCTTGCGGAGGAACTCCTCGTCGGCC
Source organism: Nocardioides potassii (assembly GCF_021648885.1). Taxonomy (GTDB): domain Bacteria; phylum Actinomycetota; class Actinomycetes; order Propionibacteriales; family Nocardioidaceae; genus Nocardioides; species Nocardioides potassii. Next base: position 404,365 of record NZ_JAKJHZ010000003.1, read on the forward strand.
TCGGGGTCCGCGGCCGCGAACCGGCCGGGACGGTCGTACTCCGGGAACGCGCTGGCGCTGCGCTCGTGGGGGCCGAGACGCCGCGGCGTCGTGAGCGGTCGCCCGGCGACGAGCCAGGCGACCGACCCGACGAACGGGAAGAAGAGGATCAGCACGATCCACCACAGCTTGGGGAGGTTGCGGATCTCGTCGTCCCGGCTCGTGATGGCCTGGACGACGCAGAAGACGCACAGCACGACAGGGACGAGGAACAGCAGCAACCGCAACACGTGGGACCCCCGCAGGTCGGCCCAGCCGGGGCCTCGGACGACGGGGTCGCCCGTCGTGGCGGCAGCGTAGCGCCGCCCACGCCCCGCAGGGGTCGAACCGAGCCCTTACTTCCAGGGGGCAACGAGCGCGGCGAGGTCGGGTGCGAGCTCCTTCTGGAGCAACGGGCCGAAGGTCACCCGGTGCACGCCCATCGCCTGCAGGTCCTCCAACGACCCGGCGGCGGATCCCTTCCGGGGGTTGGCGATCACGTTGACCGGACCGGCGAGCGCGTCGAGCAGGCGCTGGAGCGCGTCGGCATCGGGTGCGCCGACCGGATAGACGCAGCGGGCGCCGGCCTCCTCGCACGCGCGCAGCCGCGTGATCGCCTCGGCGGTCGGGTCGTCGAATCGGTCCTTCTTGAGGTAGGCGTCCGTGCGGGCGTTGACCACGACGTCCACCCCGGCGGAGTCGGCGGCCTGCCGGATCTTACCGATGTAGTCGGCGTGCTCGGCCACCGAGCGCATGCGCCCGCCCTCGGAGTGCACCGTGTCCTCGATGTTGAGGCCGACGGCGCCCGCCTCGAGGAGCCGCTCGACCAGCTCGGCGGGCGCGACGCCGTAGCCGGACTCCATGTCGGCGGTCACGGGCACGTCGGGCACGGCCGAGCAGATGCGGCGGATGCCGTCGAGGGCGTCGTCGATCGACATGTCCTCGTTGTCGCCCTGGCCGCGCGAGTCGGCGAGCGGGTGGCTGCCGATGCTCAGCGCCCCGAAGCCGGCCTCGGCGACGGCGCGGGCCGACCAGGCGTCCCAGACGTTGGGGAGGACCAGCGTGGTGCCGGTGTGGTGGAGCTCGAGCAGCGCGGTGGCCTTGGCGGAGGCGGAGGTGTCCATGCGTCGAGGCTGCCACGCGGACGGGCATAGGCGCGAGGGTGCTGGCGTTCCCTTTGCGTGGACGCCCATCGACCGACCGGACCGACGCTGGACTCGCTGGTGATCGGTGCCGGCCAGGCCGGCCTCGCGGCGTCGTACTTCCTGCGCCAGCGGGGCGTCGACCACGTCGTGCTCGACGCGAACCCCGAGCCGGGCGGCGCCTGGCAGCACCGCTGGACCTCGCTCAGCATGGACGACGTCCACGGCGTGGCCGACCTGCCCGGCTCGTCGGCGCCCACGCGCTCGCGGCGCCCCGCCAACCTCGTCGTGCCGGCTTACTTCGGTGACTACGAGCGCGAGCAGGGCCTGCCCGTGCTCCGGCCGGTGAAGGTCAGCCGGGTCGAGGACGAGGGGGAGCTGCTCGTCGCGCACGCCGGTGGGCACACCTGGCGGACGCGCACGCTCGTCAACGCGACCGGCACCTGGACGCGGCCCTTCGTGCCCTACTACCCGGGCGTCGCCTCGTTCGCCGGCGAGCAGCTGCACACGGCGGACTTCCCGGGCGCCGAGCACTTCCGGGGCAGGCGGGTGCTCGTCGTCGGGGGAGGGGCGTCCGCCGTCCAGCTCCTCGGCGAGATCGCGCCGGTCACCGAGACCCTGTGGGTGACGAGGCGGCCGCCCGTCTGGCGCGACGACTTCGACGCCGAGGCCGGGCTCGCGGCGGTGACGGCCGTCGAGGAGCGCGTACGACGCGGCCTGCCGCCGGCCAGCGTCGTCAGCGTCACCGGGCTCGCGCTGCGGCCGCAGGAGCAGGAGGCGGCCCGTCTCGGAGCGTACGACCGGCAGCCGATCTTCGAGCGGATCGAGCCCCGGGGGGTGCGGTGGGCGGACGGGCGCTTCGAGCCCGTGGACGTGATCCTCTGGGCGACCGGCTTCCGGCCGGCTGTCGACCACCTCGCCCCGCTGGGCCTCCGCACGCCCGAGGGCGGCATCGCGCTCGTCCCGGTGCCCGGCAACGTGCAGGGCGCGACCACCTCGGTGGTCGACCCCCGCGTCCAGCTCGTGGGGTACGGCCCGTCGGCGAGCACGATCGGAGCCTCGCGTGCGGGGCGCCAGGCGGCACTCGCCGTGTCCCGTGTCCTCACGGCCGCTGCGGCCTGACGAACGTCACGGGACACCGCGTGCGGACTCGCTAGGCTGGCGCCATGGGGGAGATCGAGAACCGCCCGCACGACCCGTCGCTGATGCGCGTGTCCGACGCCGACCGGCAGCGCGTCGCCGAGGTGCTGCGCGAAGCCGCCGGTGAGGGACGCCTCGACCTCGACGAGCTCGACGAGCGCCTCGACCTGACCTTCGCCGCGAAGACCTACGGCGACCTGGTCCCGATCACGCTCGACCTGCAGTCGACCGGCCCGGTGACCCCGCCCGCCGCGGCACCCGTGCGTCGTACGTCGTCCGGGCTGCCGGCGGTCGGCCACGCCTCGTCGACGGCGATCATGGGCGAGGTCAAGCGCCAGGGCGTCTGGTCGGTGCCGGAGAACCACAGTGCGTTCGCGCTGATGGGATCGGTCGTCATCGACCTGCGCCAGGCGCAGCTGTCGGCGCGCGAGACGCACATCAACGCCAGCTCGATCATGGGCGAGGTCAAGATCATCGTCCCGGCCGACATGCACGTCGTCGTCGACGGGACGCCCATCATGGGCGAGTTCACCCAGCAGAAGGACAAGACGCCGGCCGAGGTAGGTCCCGGCTCGCCGACCGTGCGGGTGCGGGGGATGGCCCTCATGGGATCGGTCAACGTCCAGCGGCAGCCCGCGCCGGGCACCCCGAAGAAGTTCCTCGGCTCCTACTGACGTCGGCGGGCCGTGCCGGCGACCGTCCGCGGCGCCGCCGTCGACCCACGCACCGTCAGGTGGGTGGGCAGCGTGAGCCACGGGTCCGCGGGGGAGCGCCCCGACAGCGCGTCGATCACCATCGCGCCCGCCGCGCGGGCCTGGTCCGGCACGTGCTGGTCGATCGTCGTGATGTCGAAGAGCGCGCCGAGGCCGTTGCCGTCGACCCCGACGAGCGAGACGTCCTCGGGCACGGCCAGGCCGTGGCGGCGCGCGGCGACGCTCGCGGCGACGGCGATGTCGTCGCTGTAGCAGAAGACCGCGGTGGGCGGGTCGGCCAGCGCCAGCAGGCGCTCCATGCCCACGGCGCCCGCGTCCACGCCGTAGGGCGCGGTGACGACGAGCTCGGGGTCGTGGGGCAGGCCGTGGTGCTCGAGTCCCTGGAGGTAGCCGGTGCGGCGGTGGAGGTCGCTGGCCCACTTGGCGCCATCGGTGTCGCTCGTGCGGATCATCGCGATCCGGGTGTGGCCGAGGCCGGCGAGGTGTGCCACGGCCTCCATGCCGATGGCCACGTCGTCGACGCTCACCGAGGGGAAGTCGCGCAGCCGCGAGCCCGCCACCACGACCTCCACGCCCATCACGTCGAGGCGCTCCTCCTCCTCGGGCCGGATGGGCAGCGTCACGAGCACGACCGCGTCGACCTTGCGGCGCGCGGGGAGGTCGCGGAAGAAGGCGGCCCGCTGCTCCTGCGTCCCGACCTGGTAGACGATCACGTCGAGGTCGGCCTGGCGCAGCGTCGACTCGATCGTGCCGAGCATGGTCGCGGAGAACCAGCTGTCGAGGCGTGGCAGCACGACCGCGACGCTCCGGGTCGCGCCGCGCAGCGAGGCCGCCGCGGGCGACACGACGTAGTCGAGCTCGGCCACGGCCGACAGCACGCGGCTGCGGGTCAGCGGGCTGACACCCGGCAGGTCGCGGAGCGCGCGGGAGACCGTGGCGATGGAGACGCCGGCACGTCGCGCGACGTCGGCCATGTTGACCTGCCCGGGCTGCGGGACGATGTCGCTCACGCGCTCACCGCCTCTCCGCCCGTCACTACGATGGGTCGGTGACCACCAGCACCCCAGCCGCCGCCGACCTCAAGCCCCTCGCGTACGGCGTCGCCAGCGCGTCGTACCAGATCGAGGGGGCCACCACCGAGGACGGCCGCGGCATCTCCATCTGGGACACCTTCAGCGCCGAGCCGGGCCGGGTCCGCAACGGCGACGACGGCACGCACGCCTGCGACTCCTACCACCGTCTCGACGACGACCTCGCGCTCGTGCGCGGCCTCGGGGTCGACGCCTACCGCTTCTCGATCGCGTGGCCGCGGGTCATGCCCGACGGTCGCGGGAAGGTCGAGACCCGCGGGCTGGACTACTACGAGCGGCTGGTCGACGCCCTGCTCGAGGCGGACGTCGAGCCGGCCGTGACCCTCTACCACTGGGACCTGCCGCAGGCGCTGGAGGACGAGGGCGGCTGGGTGTCGCGCAGCACGGCCGAGGCGTTCGTCGACTACGCGCGCGTGGTCCACGAGCGGCTGGGCGACCGGGTGTCGTCGTGGGCGACGCACAACGAGCCGTGGTGCGCGGCCTACCTGGGCTACGCGGCAGGCGTGCACGCCCCCGGACGACGTGAGGGCGCCGCGGGCCACCGCGCCGCCCACCACCTGCTGCTCGGGCACGCGCTGGTCCGTCAGGCCCTGCCCGACACGCACCTGGGCATCGTGCTCAACCTCGCCCCGGTGTGGCCCGAGACGCCGCAGGCCGAGGAGATCGCCGACGGGGTCGACGCGATCCGCAACCGCGTCTGGCTCGACCCGCTGGTCGACGGGGCGTACGACGCCCGCCTGCTCGACGTCGCGCCGGTGCTCGGCGACCCCGAGCTGGTCCGGCCGGGCGACCTGGAGGCGATGCAGGGCTCGATCGACTGGCTCGGCATCAACTACTACACGCCGATCCGGCCCGCCGTGCCGTCCGGCCACGGGGAGCCGCACCCCGAGCAGGGTGCGTACCCGGGCGTGCCCGACCTCGACCTGGTGGTGCGCGAGCCGCGCACCGACATCGGCTGGGAGGTCGAGCCGCGAGGGCTCGAGGAGCTCCTGGTCGACACCCACCGACGGGTCGGCGTCCCGCTGGTCGTGACCGAGAACGGTGCGGCGATGACCGACACCGAGGTCGTCGACGGCGTCGTGGACGACCAGGACCGCATCGACTACCTCGAGGGCCACCTCGCCGCCGTCGACCGGGCGCGGGCCGCGGGGGCGGACGTCCGCGGCTACTTCGCCTGGACCCTGATGGACAACTTCGAGTGGGCCGAGGGCTACGACAAGACCTTCGGTCTGGTCCACGTCGACCGCTCCTCTCCACTCCTGACGCGGACGCCCAAGGCGTCGTACCGCTGGTTCGCCGACCGGGCAGCGCCCGCACGGGGCCGTGCGCGCGCTGCCGGGCTGATCACCCCTTGACGCTGCCCGCGAGCAGGCCGCGCACGAAGTAGCGCTGCAGCGCGATGAAGACGACCAGCGGGATCGCGAGCGAGACGAACGCGCCCGAGGCCAGCAGCTGCCAGTCCTCGCCGCGCTGACCCACCAGGCTGACGAGCTTGACCGTCATCGGCGACACCTCGGGGCTGCTGAAGACCAGCGCGACCAGGAGGTCGTTCCAGACCCACAGGAACTGGAAGATCCCGAAGGCGGCGATCGCGGGCATCATCAGCGGCAGCATGATCTTGGTGAAGATGGCGACGTGGCCGGCGCCGTCCACCCGCGCGGACTCGATGAGCTCGCCCGGCACCTCGCGCATGAAGTTGTGCAGCAGGAAGATCGCCAGCGGCAACGCGAAGATCGTGTGCGACAACCACAGCTCGTAGAGGCCGCCGGCCGGCGCGTCGCGGCCCGCGAGCGGCATCAGGTTGCCGGGCGGGTCGACGTAGAGCTGGAGCAGCGGGACGAGGGTGACCTGGATCGGCACGATCTGCAGCGCGAAGACCGCCACGAACAGGGTGTCGCGGCCCTTGAAGTCGATCCACGCGAAGGCGTAGGCCGCGAGCGTGGCCAGGCTGATCGGGATCAGCACGGCCGGCACCGTGATCACGATGGTGTTGATCAGGTTGGTGGTGAGGGACTCGCCGGTGGATCCGCCGCTGAGGACGTCGCGGTAGTTCTGCAGGGTGAGCGAGGGGTCGGTGAAGAAGTTCCACCAGCCGTTGGTCTTCACGTCCGCCTCCGGGCGGAACGACGAGACCAGCAGGCCGAAGGTGGGGATCGTCCACACGATCGCGACGATGAGTGCGACGGCGGAGGCCCACCTGTTGGTGAGGCCCTTCTTCGCAGCGGTGGAGGCGGGGACCGCGGGTGCGGTCTCGACCGGGACCGTTGCCGCGGTCGGCGTGCTCGTGCTCATCGGGCCTCCAGCTTGCGCATCTGACGGATGTTGTAGATCACGATCGGGATCACCAGGATGAAGATGACCACCGCGATCGTCGCGGACAGGCCCTGGTTGCCGGCCACGAAGTTCTGTCGGTAGAACTCGTAGGCCAGCACGCTGGTGTCGAAGTTGCCGCCGGTGGCGGTCTGGACGATGTCGAAGACCTTGAGCGTCGCGATCGTGATCGTCGTCAGCACGACGATCAGCGAGGGACGGATGCTCGGCACCGTGATGTGGCGGAACATCTGCCACGCGCCGACGCCGTCGAGACGGGCGGCCTCGGTCATCTCCTCGGGGATGCCCTTGATCGACGCCGAGAGGATCGTCATGGCGAACCCGGCCTGGATCCAGATCAGGATGATGATCAGGAAGAACGTGTTCCACGGGGGCTCGAGCAGGAAGTTGTAGGTGTCGAGGCCGATCGACTTGAGGATCTGGTTGAGCAGGCCGATCTGGGTGCTGTCGCCGGCCTTGTAGTCGTAGACGAACTTCCAGATGATCGAGGCGCCCACCATCGAGATGGCCATCGGCAGGAACAGCAGCGCCTTGGCGAACTTCTCGAACGACGCCCGGTCGACCAGGACGGCGTAGACCAGTCCGATGATGGTGGAGATCGTGGGGGTGAGCAGCACCCAGAAGAGCGTGTTGCGCAGCACGGTCAGCTGCTGGGAGTTGGTGAACAGCGCGGAGTAGTTGTCGAGCCCGACGAACGGCGGGTCGAAGGTCGCCGCCCCGAAGAACGACTGGTAGATGGTGACGCCGGCCGGGTAGAGCAGGCCGATGCCGATCAGCAGCAGCGACGGCCCGAGGAACGCGGCCGCCTGGACGCGCTCACCCTGTCTGGAGCGCAGGCGCTGGGTCAGCAGCAGGATCGCTGCCATCACGCCGTAGAAGAGCAGCACGGCGATGGCCATGTGGAAGAACTTCTCGGAGGTGGTCACGTGGTGCTCTCTCCCTCGGGTCGGATCGCGGGTCGGGTCAGGTTCCGCACGGACGGGACGACGAGGCCGGCCGGGCCGGGGATGACCCCGACCCGACCACCCTCCTCACGTCACGACGCGGGCCAGGACTCCTCGATGTTCTTGAGGGCGTCCGACGACGACTCGCCGGTGATCCAGGCGGTCATCTCCTTCCAGAACGAGCCGGCGCCGACGGCGCTGGGCATCTGGTCGGAACCGTCGAAGCGGAAGACGGCCTCGGGGTCCTGGAACGTCTCGGCCGACAGCTTGTCGATCGGGCTCGTCAGGTTGTTGATGTCGAGACCGGTGTTGGCGCTGACCCAACCGCCACCGGGCGTGGCCTTGGCCTTCTCGTTGGCCCACACGTCCGAGGACAGGTAGGTCTGGAACGCCTGGACCTCGGGACGGTCGTCGAACGCGGCGACGAACTCACCACCGCCGAGGACGGGCTTGCCGTTGTCCTCGTTGGTCGTGGGCAGGTAGAAGGCGAACACGTCGCCGTCCTCGGTGACCTTCGTGCCCTCGGGCCACTGCGCCGCGTAGAACGACGCCTGGCGGTGCATGCCGCACTCGCCCTTGAGGATCGGCAGGCCGCCGTCCTGGAAGGCCGTGGTGGCGATCGACTTCACGTCGCCGAAGCCGCCGTTGACGTACTTGTCGTTCTTCAGGATGCCGCCGACGCGGTCCAGGGAGTCGACGATGGCGGGGTCGTCGAAGGCGATCTCGTGGTTGACCCACTGGTCGTAGACGTCGGGACCGGCGTCACGCAGGACCGCGTCCTCGAGCCAGTCGGTGGCGACCCAGCCGGTCGCCTCACCGGACTCGATGCCGGCGCACCACGGCTTGATGCCCTTGGCGGCCATGTCGTCCGACAGCGCGAGCATGTCGTCCCAGGTCTGCGGGACCTCCCAGCCGTTGTCGGAGAACATCTTGGGGGAGTACCAGACGAACGACTTCACGCTGGCGCCGAGCGGGGCGGCGTAGAACGTGCCGTCGACCGTGCCGTAGGACTTCCAGTCCTCGCCGAAGAACTCGTCGACGTTGTCGGCGACCGGCTGGGGCGCCTCGACGACCTTGCCCGAGCTGACCAGGGTCTTGAGCAGGCCCGGCTGCGGGATGTAGGCGATGTCGGGGGCGTTGCCGGCCTTCACGCGGACGACGAGCTGGGTCTCGAACTGGTCGGAGCCCTCGTAGTCGACCTTGGCGCCGGTGCAGTCGGTGAAGACCTTGTAGGAGTCCTCCTGGGCCTGCTGCTCGGGCGGCAGGATGGAGGTGTAGATCGAGACGGTCTTGCCCGTCAGGTCACCGAACTGCTCGAGCTGGGCGCACTCCGGCTTGCCCTTGCCCGGCGCGTCGCCGCTGACCTCGTTGCTGCCGCCGCCGTCGTCGCTGGCGCAGGCCGCCAGGCCGAGGGTCGAGACGGCGACCACCGCGACGGCGGCCAGTCCCTTGCGGGTCCGTTGGTTCTTCATTCGACGTTTTACCTCTCGTTGGGGTGCGGCCATGGCAGGAGGGGTGCCCCGTCTCCACGATCCGCCGGTGCTGGGCCGGTGGTGGGAAGTGACCGGCGTCACGCAAAGATGAAAACGTTTGCAACGGTCTTTCGTCAACGCTGGTCTAGGTCACGGTTGCGTAACAGCGCGATCGGCGTGGGAGGGGTAGTGTGCGCCGGGTGTGACGCCGCTCACGGGCGTCCGCACGTCCCTTCCACTACGGATCGTCCGGCACGTTCCTGCCGGTGAAGGAGTGAACGAGTCATGGCATCAGTGACGTTCGAGAAGGCCCAGCGGTGGTATCCCGGGGCCGACGCACCAGCAGTGCCCGGCATCGACCTCGAGATCAAGGACGGCGAGTTCATGGTGCTCGTCGGTCCCTCGGGCTGCGGCAAGTCCACCACCCTGCGCATGCTCGCGGGGCTGGAGGAGGTCAACGACGGGAAGATCTTCATCGGCGACCGCGAGGTCACCAACGTCCCGCCGAAGGACCGCGACATCGCGATGGTCTTCCAGAACTACGCGCTCTACCCGCACATGTCGGTCGAGGAGAACATGGCGTTCTCGCTGAAGATGGCCAAGGTGCCGGCCGCGGAGCGCAAGGAGCGGGTCGCGAAGGCGGCCGAGATCCTCCAGCTCACCGAGTACCTCCAGCGCAAGCCCAAGGCGCTGTCCGGCGGCCAGCGCCAGCGCGTGGCGATGGGCCGTGCGATCGTGCGCAACCCGCAGGTGTTCTGCATGGACGAGCCGCTGTCCAACCTGGACGCGAAGATGCGCGTCGCGACCCGCACCGACATCGCCCGCCTCCAGCAGGACCTCGGCGTCACGACGGTCTACGTCACGCACGACCAGGTCGAGGCGATGACGATGGGCGACCGCGTGGCCGTCATGAAGCTGGGCGTCCTCCAGCAGGTCGACACCCCGCTCAAGCTCTACGACAAGCCCGCCAACCTCTTCGTCGCGGGCTTCATCGGCTCGCCGCAGATGAACCTGCTGGAGGGCGTGGCCGACGAGAACGGCGTCGTGCGTCTCGGCAAGTACGCCGTGCCGGTCGACCCGACCGCCGAGAAGAAGATGAAGGGCAACGTCACGGTCGGCGTGCGCCCCGAGAACTGGCGCCTCGTCAGCGCGGAGGAGGGTGGCCTGCCCGTCACCGTCACCGTGGTCGAGGAGCTCGGCGCGGACAGCTTCGTCTACGGCACCTGCGACGTGGAGGGCACGCCCTCCAACGTGATCGTGCGCGTCTCCGGGCGCCACCACCCGCAGAAGGGCGAGACGCTCCACGTCACCACCGACCCCGAGCACGTGCACGTCTTCGACACCGAGTCGGGCGAGCGCCTCTCCGACTGACGGTCCTCACCGTCGGTCGAGCAGCCGAGCGAGGAACGAGCGAGGCGTATCGAGACCTGCCCTTCGGGGCGGGTCTCGATACGCCGCTCGCTGGCGCTCGCGTGCTACTCGACCGACGGGCTCTTCGCGCGATTGAGGCGCATCGAGACCTGGTCCCTCGGAGGTGACCCCCTAGTGACTCCCGTGACGCGGACCGACGCCGGCTTTGAGGGCAGGCTGCAGCAGCTGGCGCCCGACCTGCTCCGCACGCTCGAGCGGGTGTACGGCGCCGAGGCCGCGCCGGCCGTGGCCGACCGGCTGCTCACGATCGGGCGCGCCGCCCACGACGTACGGCCCGACGAGCTCCGCGCGCTCGACGAGCGTCGGCTGGCCGAGCCCGACTGGTTCCAGCGGCCCGGCATGCTCGGCTACGCGGCGTACGCCGACCGGTTCGCCAGCACGCTGCGCGGCGTCGAGGACCGGGTGCCGTACCTCCGCGACCTCGGGGTCGGCTACCTCCACCTGATGCCGCTGCTGACGCCGCGGCCCGCACCCAACGACGGCGGCTACGCGGTCGCGGACTACCGCTCCGTGCGCCCCGACCTGGGCGACACCCACGACCTGCGCGACCTCGCCACCACGCTGCGCGGCGAGGGGATCAGCCTCTGCCTCGACCTGGTGCTCAACCACGTCGCACGCGAGCACGCGTGGGCGGAGGCCGCCCGCGCGGGCGACGAGGACAAGCGCGGCTACTTCCACGTCTTTCCCGACCGCGAGGTGCCCGACGCCTACGAGGCGACGCTGCCTGAGGTCTTCCCCGACTTCGCGCCCGGCAACTTCACCTGGGACGACGAGCTCGACGGGTGGGTGTGGACGACGTTCAACGACTACCAGTGGGACGTCGACTGGTCGAACCCCGCCGTGCTGTGCGAGTACGCCGACATCATCCTCGCGCTGGCGAACCTCGGCGTGGAGGTGTTCCGCCTCGACGCGATCGCCTTCATCTGGAAGCGGCTCGGCACGGACTGCCAGAACGAGCCCGAGGTGCACGAGCTGACGCGCGCGCTGCGCACCGTCGCCCGGATCGCGGCGCCCGCGGTGCACTTCAAGGCGGAGGCGATCGTCGGCCCGGCCGACCTGCCGGCCTACCTCGGCGTCGGCGAGCACGCCGGCAAGGTGAGCGACCTCGCCTACCACAACGGGCTGATGGTGCAGGTCTGGTCGATGCTCGCCTCCGGCGACGTCCGGCTGGCGACGCACGCGCTCCAGGGGATCCCGCAACCGCCGCCGACCACGGCATGGGTGACCTACGTCCGGTGCCACGACGACATCGGGTGGGCGATCGCCGACGAGGACGCCTGGGCGGTCGGCACCGACCCGTCGGCGCACCGCCGCTTCCTGTCCGACTGGTACTCCGGGTCCTTCCCGGGCTCGTGGGCGCGCGGCCTGGTGTTCCAGCACAACGAGCAGACCGGCGACCGGCGGATCTCCGGCTCGCTGGCCTCGCTGGCCGGGCTGGAGGCCGGGGACCCGCAGTCGGTCGCGCGGATCCTGCTGGCGCACGCGGTGGTCCTGTCCTTCGGCGGCCTGCCGGTGATCTGGATGGGCGACGAGCTCGGCCTCCTCAACGACCCGCACTGGGCGGACGACCCGGCGCACGCCGCGGACAACCGCTGGGTGCACCGGCCCCGGATGCCGTGGCCCACGGTCGAGCAGGGCCGGGACCCGCACCGCATCACGGCCGGCCTGCGGCACCTGCTCGCCGTACGACGGTCGCTGCCCCACCTGCACGCGGCGACCCCCACCGAGGTGTGGGACCCGCGTGACCCCGGCGTGCTGCTCGTGGTGCGGCGCCACCCGTCGGGGCCGCTGCTCGCGGCCCACAACGTCACGGGGGAGCGGGCCTGGGTCGACGCCGACGTCCTGCACTGGCTCGGGCTGCACACCGACGGGCTCCGCGACGCGATCAGCGGGACCGCTCCCTCGCTGCACGAGGGGGCGGTCCCGCTGGAGCCGTACGCCGCCGCGTGGTTGCACGACGGCGGCTGAGCCTCGCCTGCGTCAGGTCGCGCTGGCCTCCGGCTTGACGTCGTCCTGCTCCTTGCCGACCTCCTCGGCCTTCGCCATCGCGTTGCCGCCGGGCACGATGCCGGCGTGGTCGGCGTCCATCGTGAGGTTCTCGCCGGTGGACGGGTCGAAGAGGTGGATCTTGCGGGCGTCGACCCAGATCGTCGCCTCGTCGCCCTCCTTGATGCGGCTCGCGCCGTCGAGGGAGACGACCAGCTGCGTGCGCAGCGACTCGCCGTCGAGGTCGCGCTCGAGCTGCTGGAGCTGCTCCTGCACCTCCGGCGGCGCCTCGAAGGGGATGTAGGCGTAGGCCTCGTTGCCGAGCCACTCGACGACGTCGACGGTGGCCGAGAAGGTCGCCTCGTCGGTGACCTTGTCGGAGTCCATGACCGAGGCGTCCTCGAAGTGGTCGGGACGGATGCCGGCGATCAGCAGCCCCTTGCCCTGGGCCTTGGCGGCCTTCTCCTCGGGGATCGTGACCGTGCCGAACGGCAGCTCGACCTGGTTGCCCGTGACCGTCGCCGGCAGGAAGTTCATCGGCGGCGAGCCGATGAAGCCCGCGACGAACAGGTTGGCGGGGTTCTCGTAGAGCTCGCGAGGAGTCGCGTGCTGCTGGAGCACCCCGCGCTTGAGCACGGCGACGCGGTCGCCGAGCGTCATCGCCTCGGTCTGGTCGTGGGTCACGTAGACCGTGGTGATGCCCAGGCGCTTCTGCAGCCGCGAGATCTCCGTGCGCATCTGGCCGCGGAGCTTCGCGTCGAGGTTGGACAGCGGCTCGTCGAAGAGGAACGCCTCCGCGTCACGGACGATCGCGCGACCCATCGCGACCCGCTGGCGCTGGCCACCGGACAGGTTGCCGGGCTTGCGCTCGAGGTGCTCGTCGAGCTCCAGCGTCTTCGACGCCTCCCGCACCTTCTCGTCGACCTCGGAGTCCGACGCGTTCTGCAGGCGCAGCGGGAAGGCGATGTTCTCGTAGACCGTCAGGTGCGGGTAGAGCGCGTAGTTCTGGAACACCATCGACAGGTTCCGGTCGCGCGGGGCGAGGTCGTTGACCCGCTTGCCGCCGATGACCATGTCACCGTCGGTGATGTCCTCCAGGCCGACGATCATCCGCAGCAGCGTCGACTTGCCGCACCCCGACGGCCCGACGAGGATGAGGAACTCGCCGTCCTCCACGTCGATGCTCACGTCGTTGACGGCGGGGAAGCCGTCGCCGTACTGCTTGACGATGTTCTTCATCTCGATGGCAGCCATGTGCTGATCACCCCTTCACTGCGCCGGAGGTGAGACCGGCGACGATCTTGCGCTGGAACAGCAGGACGATGACGATCACCGGCAACGTGACGATGACCGACGCCGTCGCGAGCTGCGCGTACGGCGGGTTGAACGGGTCGGGTCCGACGAAGAACGACATCTGCGCCGGCACCGTCCGCGAGGACGTCGTGGAGGTCAGCGAGATCGCGAGCACGAACTCGTTCCACGCGAAGAAGAAGGTCAGGATCGCCGCGGTGAACACGCCGGGTGCGGCGAGCGGGACGATGACCTTGCGGAAGGCCTGCCACGACGTGGCACCGTCGACCTGGGCGGCCTGCTCCATCTCCCACGGGATCTCGCGGAAGAAGGCGGACAGGGTCCAGATCGCCAGCGGCAGCGTGAACGACATGTAGGGGATGATCAGCCCGGGCCAGGTGTTGAACAGCCCGAACGTCGTCCACATGTCGAAGAGCGGCCCGACGAGCGCCACGACGGGGAACATCGCGATCGCGAGCGCCAGCGAGAGCACGAGGCGCTTGCCCCTGAACTCCAGCCGGGCGATGGCGTAGGCCGCCAGGGTCGCGAAGATCACCGACAGCACCGTCGCGATCAGCGAGATGCCGAAGGAGTTGATCAGCGCCCGCGTGAAGTCGGGGTTGTCGATGATCGCCTTGTAGTTGTCGAACGTCGGCTCCTTGGGCAGGAACTGCGCGCTGCCCGCGCCCGTCTCGCCCTCGGACTTGAACGACAGCGAGATGATCCACGCCACCGGGAACAGGCACCACAGCATGATCAGGACGAACCCGATCCAGGTGCCGACCTGGTTCTTTCCGCTCTGCTTCGCCATCAGCCCTCACCCCTCGCCTGCGCCAGGTCGACCCGGAACAGCTTGACGATCAGCCACGCCAGCAGCAGGACCGACAGGAACAGCAGCACCGACATGGCCGAGCCGAGCCCGAGCTGCATCTGCTCGATCACCTGCCGGTAGGTGAGGAAGGAGATCGACTGCGTCCCCTCGGCGCCCTTGGTCATCACGAAGATGTTGTCGAAGATCCGGTAGGCGTCGAGCGCGCGGAAGAGAACCGCGACCATGATCGCCGCCCGCATGTTGGGGAGGATCACCTTGGTCAGCCGCTGCGTCCACGTGGCGCCGTCGACCTTGGCGGCCTCGAGCATGTCCTCGCTGACCTGCGCCAGTCCGGCCAGCAGGAGCAGCGCCATGAACGGCGTGGTCTTCCAGATCTCCGAGACCATGATCGCGAACATCGCGTGCGGGTAGTCGCCGAACCAGTTGGTGTCGTCGGCGATGAACGGCAGCCAGTTGAACCACGAGTTCACGAAGCCGTTGTTGAGCGAGAAGGCGAACTGCCACGCGAACGCCGAGACCACGGTGATGATCCCGTAGGGGATGAGGATCGAGGTGCGCATCAGGCCGCGTGCGAAGACGATGCGGTGCATCACCATCGCGAACGCGAACCCGATGACGAGCTCGACCGCCACCGTCACCACCATGATGAGCAGCGTCGTGAGCGTGCTCTTCCAGAACTGGTCGTCGCTGAGGATCGTCAGGTAGTTGTCGATCCCCACGAACGCCCGGTCGTCCGGTGCGGTGAGCCGGTAGCGGAAGAGCGAGAGGTAGAGCGCCTGGATCATCGGCCACGCCGTCACCAGGAGCATCAGGACCACCGCCGGTGCGACGAGCTTGAGCCCGAGCCGGTTCTCGGCCTGGGCGCGGTCGCTCGCCGCCCGCTTGGCCGCCTTCGTGACGTCCTTCTCGGGTGCCATGGTCGCGGTCACAGCAGGTCACCTCCCTTCAGCACGTCCTCGATGAAGACGGTCGACCGCTCGGGCGTGTCCTTGTCGACGGCCCGCGGCGGGTGCCAGATGTTCTGGATGGCCCCCGACACGTCGCTCCAGTACGGAGTCACCGTGCGCGGGGCGGCCGCGTCGACGCTCGCCTGGAAGAGCTCCAGGAGGTCGGCGGGGTACTGGTCCTCGAGCTTCGGGTACTCGTAGCCCTTCGTGCTGGCCGGCATGTTGCCGGTGATCTCCGCGTTGACGCCCTGGCTCTCGGGGCTCACCAGGCACTGCGCGGCCTCGAGGGCGAGGTCCTTCTCGTCGGAGAACTCGCTGACCCCGATGCCGATGCCGCCGTAGGGGGGCCGCGACTCCTCACCCTCCACGGTCTGCGGGTAGCGGGCGTAGCCGATGTCCTTGGCGACGTCCGGCGCGGTGTCGTCGTAGTTGTGCCAGATGTAGGTCCAGTTGACGAGGAACGAGCCCTGGTCGGAGCCGAACGTCGAGCCCGCCGTGCCCTCGTTGGAGACGCTGAGGTCCGCGGGTGCGGCCTCGGAGGTGGCGAGCTTCTCGATGATGGCCGCGGCGTCCTGCCCGGCCTCGTCGCCGAGGGTGATCTTCGCGTCGACGCCCTCGCCGGCGTCCTCCAGGATGTGGCCGCCCGCGCCCTCGACGAGGGCGTTGATCCACACGACGTAGCCCTCGTACTTGTTGGCCTGCACGCCGATCTTGGCGTCGTTCTCGTCGGCCGCGTCGATGATCTGGTCCCAGGTCACCGGTTGCGACATGTCGATGCCGGCCTTGTCGACGAACGACTTGCGGTACCAGAGGACCTGCGTGTTGGACCAGAACGGGAAGACGACCAGCTTGTCCTTCCACGTCGCCGCATCCATCGCTCCCTTGAAGGTGCCCTGCTCCTCGAGCTTGGCCTTGGCGTCCTGCGGGACCTCGGCGAGGAAGCCGGCGTCGGCGAACTCGGCGGTGAACGGCGGGTCGATCGACATGAGGTCGATGGACGGGTCCTTGGCCGCGAGGCGCCGCGCGAGCTGGATGCGCTGCTGCCCGGCGTCCTGCGGCAGGACCTGCGTCGTGATCGTGTACTCGTCGGTCGAGCAGTCCTTCGCGATCGCGGCCTGGCCGCCGCTGTCGGGGTTGATGTACCAGACGAGCTCCGGCTTGCCGCCGTCCCCACCACACGCGGCCAGGAGGCTGCTGGCGAGCGCCAGCGCGGCCACCGATCCTGCCGCGCGTCGGGGGCGGGGGCGCGGAGACCCGGTCGATGATCGGGATGCCATGCGCTCTCCTCCTCTGTGACCTAGGCCACTGGTCTAGTGGAGGCCGCTAGGGTTTGGCAAACGCGTCTCACCCCCGCGAACTCCGAGAGGACCCACCCGACGTGACGAGCTGGTTCGCGCCTGGACGCATCAACCTGATCGGCGAGCACACCGACTACAACGACGGCTTCGTGCTGCCCTTCGCGCTCGGTGTCGGTTGCGCCGCGACGGTTGCCGACGCTGACTCCGAGTGGACCGTCCGGTCGGCGCAGGAGCCCGAGCCGGTCGTCGTACGACGCTCGGGGCTCAGCGACGCGGAGGACGTGCCCGAGTGGACCCGCTACGTGCTCGGCGCACTCTGGCTGCTCACCGACCGCGGCGTCGACGTACCTCCGCTGGAGATCACGGTCGACTCCGACGTGCCCACGGGAGCAGGCCTGTCGTCGTCGGCCGCCCTCGTCTGCTCGGTCGTCCGGGCCGTGGACGACCACCTCGGTCTCGGGCTCGACGACGACGAGGTGTTCGCCCTGACCCGCGACGTGGAGAACGACGCCGTGGGCGCGCCGACCGGCGGGATGGACCAGCTGATCAGCCTGCGCGGCGAGGCGGGCCACGTCCTGCTGTGCGACATGCGCAGCCACGACACGCGCGCCGTCCCCCTGGACCTCGCCGGCCACGGCCTGTCCGTCCTCGTCGCCGACACGAAGGCCCCGCACCGGCACTCCGACGGTGAGTACGGCGCGCGCCGGCGCGGCTGCGAGGAGGCCGCGCGGGTCCTGGGCGTGCCGGCGCTGCGCGACGTCGGCGGCCCGGACCTGTCTTCTGCGCTGGGCCGGCTGGACTCCGAGGAGCTGCGCCGCTACGTGCGCCACGTGGTGACCGAGGACGAGCGGGTCCTCGCGGTCACGCGCCTGCTCGACGAGGGCCGGCTCCCCGACATCGGCCAGGCGCTGACCGCCTCCCACGCCTCGATGCGCGACGACTTCCGGATCACCGTCCCCGAGGTGGACACCGCCGTCGACGCGCTGCTGTCGGCCGGCGCCCTCGGCGCCCGGATGACCGGTGGAGGTTTCGGCGGCTGCGTCATCGGCCTGCTGCCCGAGGACGACGTCGACGCGGGCGGGGACGCCGTACGCCGGGCGTTCGCCGACGCCGGCTTCGGCGAGCCGTCCCTCTTCACCGCGACCGCCGAGGCCGGCGCCCGCTCCCTTGCTGGTTGATGAGGTCGCGCAGCGACCGTCTCGAAACCCTTGTCCCGAAGGCGTCGGTCTCGTGACAGGCGCCAGTGCGCCTTCCTCGACCAACGGCTATGCGCGGTCGGCGGTGCGGGAGATCGCCTCGACGAGGGTCTCGAAGAGGGCGGGGGGCAGGTCGTGGCCCATCCCGTCGACCAGGACGAGCTCGGCGCCGGGGATGGCGGCGGCGGTGGAGCGGCCGCCGCTGACGTGCACCATCTTGTCGTTCAGCCCGTGAACGACCAGCGCGGGGATGCGCAGGCTGCGCAGGCGGTGGGTGCGGTCGGGCTGCTGCAGGACGGCCATCATGTGGCGCATCACGCCGCTGGCGCTGTAGCCGCGGTCGAAGGTCTCGCCGGCGCGGGCGGTGAGGCGCTCACGGTCGGCGGGGTAGCCCGGCGAACCGATGACGTCCCAGAAGGCGACGCTGGTGGAGACGTACGACTCGCGGCCGGGCTTGCGCGGGGCGAGGAGCGCTGGGATGAGGCGCGGGTCCTGCCACCCCACCGACCGCTTCCCGGTCGTCGACATGATGCTCGTCAACGACCGCACGCGCTTCGGGTGCTCGATCGCGACAGTCTGCGCGATCATGCCGCCCATCGAGATGCCGGCGAGGTGCGCGGACTCGAGGCCGAGGTGGTCCATCAGCGCGACGGCGTCGTCGGCGAGGTCGGACATGGAGTACGGCGCCCGCACCTTCGCGCCGCCGAAGGCCCGCACGAGGTGGCTGCGCTTGACCCGACCCGGGATCCGGGTGGAGCGACCGGTGTCGCGGTTGTCGTAGCGCACGACGTAGAAGCCCGCCTCCGCGAGCATCACGCACAGCTCGGTGTCCCACCAGTTCATGGGTCCACCGAGGCCCATCACGAGCACCAGCGGCTCGTCGGACGGGTCGCCGAAGGTCTGGTAGTAGAGCTCGACCCCGGTGCCGACGGGCGCGACGAGCTCGTCGGCGACGACGGGTGCTGCAGTGCTGTCGCGGCGGGTGGGCATGGCTCCAGTGAACACGACGGTCCGTCCCCAGTGCACCCGAAAGTGGGGGATGTCCCTTTACGAATGGGGGTTCTGGGCTAGGTTCAGCCATTGTGACCCAGCGCACGATGGCGGCGTTCCTCACGCCGGAGGGCTTCTCCCAGCCTTCCCTGGCGGCCGTCCTGCGCGAGGGTTCGGTCCTCACCGAAGCCGGTCGGTACGCCGTCCAGGCCCTCGGTGCGCGCGGAGCGAGACGTCGTACGCCCTATGGCGCCCTGCCCGTGCGGGTGACGGAGCCGGTCCTGCTCGTCCCCGGCTTCATGGCCGGCGACTCCTCGCTCGGCCCGATGAGCAGGACGCTGCGCCAGCAGGGCTTCCGCACCTACCGCGCGGACATCCGCGCCAACGTGGGCTGCACCCTCGCCGCGGCCGCCCAGCTCGAGGAGCGGCTCGAGGAGATCACCCAGCGCCGCGGTTCGCGGGTGCGGATCGTCGGCCACAGTCTCGGCGGGATGCTCGCCCGGGGCGTCGCGGCTCGACGTCCCGACCTCGTGGCCGGGATCGTCACCATGGGCAGCCCGATGCTCGCGCCGGGTGCGCACCACACCTCGCTGGCGCGCAGCGTCGACCTCCTGGTGCGCCTCAACCGCGCCGGACTGCGCAACCTCATGGCGGAGGACTGCGTGGCCGGGCTGTGCGCGCAGGAGAGCTTCGCGCAGGCGCGCGCCGACCTGCCCGCGGACGTGGACTTCACCGCGATCTACTCCCGCCGCGACGGCATCGTCGACTGGCGCGCCTGCATCGACCCGGTCGCGATCGCGGTCGAGGTGCGCTCGTCGCACGTGGGGATGGCGTTCGACCCCGCCGTCATCGCGGCGGTGTCGGCCGCGCTGCGCCCGGCGGCCGGGTCAGTTGTCGAAGTCGATCGTGGAGAGAGCGCGTAGCTTCGACAGCTGGTGCTCCGCGGTGATCGAGCGGACCGTGCCGCTGCGCGAGCGCATCACGAGCGAGTGGGTCGTCACGCCGTTGCCGCGGTAGCGCACGCCCCGCATCAGCTCGCCGTCGGTGATCCCGGTCGCCACGAAGAACGCGTCGTCGCCGGTGACCAGGTCGTCGGTCGCCAGCACGACGTCCGGGTCGAGGTCGTGGCCGGCGTCGAGGGCGCGCTGGCGCTCGTCGTCGTCCTGCGGCCAGAGCTGGCCCTGGATCGTGCCGCCGAGGCACTTCATCGCGCAGGCGGTGATGATGCCCTCGGGAGTGCCGCCGACGCCGAGCATGAGGTCGACACCGGTGTCCGGGCGGGCGGCCATGATCGCGCCGGCCACGTCGCCGTCGGTGATGTACTTGATCCGCGCGCCGGTCTCGCGGATGTCCTCGACGAGCTGGGCGTGGCGCGGCCGGTCGAGCAGCACGACGGTGACGTCGTGGACGCCCAGGCCCTTGGCCTTGGCGACCCGGGCGATGTTCTCCTTCACCGGCAGGCGGATGTCGACCTCGTCGGCGGCCTCGGGACCGGTGGCGAGCTTGTCCATGTAGAAGACCGCGCTGGGGTCGTACATCGAGCCACGCGGCGAGACGGCGAGGACCGAGATGGCGTTGCTCATGCCCTTCGCGGTCAGCGTCGTGCCGTCGATCGGATCGACCGCCACGTCGCACTCCGGGCCGGTGCCGTCGCCGACCTGCTCGCCGTTGAAGAGCATCGGGGCGTTGTCCTTCTCGCCCTCGCCGATCACGACGGTGCCGCGCATCTCGACGGTGGAGATCATGTAGCGCATCGCCTCGACCGCGACGCCGTCCGCGTCGTTCTTGTCGCCGCGGCCGACCCAGCGACCCGCTGCCATGGCCGCCGCCTCGGTCACCCGCACCAGCTCGAGGGCGAGGTTGCGTTCGGGCTGCGGGGCGAGGTCGGCGCTCATGGCGCACACGTTATCGGCCGGTGTCGCGGGCGCCGTACCGGCTGACAGCCGTCGCCTTGGCGGACAACCAGACCTCCCGTCCGGGCACCAGCTCGAGCTCGGTGGCGGCGGCGGGGGTCACGTCGGCGAGCAGGTCGGGGGAGGCGTGCACCAGCAGTCGTACGGCGTCGCCGTGCGGCGCGAGGGTCGCGATCGGGCCGTGCCAGCGCAGCCGCGACGAGCCCTCCGGCTCGGACAGCGACACCGTCACCGCGTCCGGCGTGAAGGAGATCAGCTCACCGCCCTGGGGAACGAGGTTGAGCCCGACGAGGCGGGCGACGTGGGCCGTGCGGGGCTCGGCCGCGACCTCGGCGGGTGGCCCGACCTGGGCCACCCGACCGTCGTCGAGGACGAGCACGCGGTCGGCCAGGGTCAGTGCGTCGATCGCGTCGTGGGTCACCAGCAGCGCGATGCCGGGGAAGTCGCGCAGGTGGCGGCCGAGCTCGATGCGCAGCGCCACCTGGACCGAGACGTCGAGACCGGTGAAGGGCTCGTCGAGCAGGAGCACGTCCGGGTCGGTGGCGAGCGAGCGGGCGATCGCGACGCGCTGGGCCTGGCCGCCGGACAACTCATGCGGCTTGCGGTCAGCGAGGTCGCTGATGCCGAACCGCTCCAGCCAGTCGCGCGCGACGGCCTCGGCGGCCCGGCGGTCCTCACCCCGTGCGCGGCGGCCGAAGGCGACGTTGTCGAGGGCGGTGAGGTGCGGGAAGAGCAGCTGGCCCTGGAAGACGAGCCCGACCCGGCGCTCGCGAACCGGGACCGCGAGCAGGTCGGTGCCGCCGAGGTGCGCCGTCCCGTCGACGTCGACGAGGCCGGCGAGCGCGTGCAGCAGGCTGCTCTTGCCGGCGCCGTTGGGCCCGATCACGGCGAGCACCTCGCCCGGCTCGACCGTGAAGGCGGCGCGCACCCGGTCGGCGACGTGGAGGTCCGCCACCAGCCGGCGCATCACGGCGTACCGAGCCAGTGGTCGCGCAGCGCCACGAGGACGCCGATCGAGACGACGAGCATGACGAGGCTGAGCGACAGCGCGGCGTCCTGGTCGGCCTGGCGGGTGACGTAGATGAGCGTGGGCATCGTCTGCGTCGTGCCGGGGTAGTTGCCGTTGAAGGTGATCGTCGCGCCGAACTCGCCGAGCGAGCGGGCCCAGCCGAGGACGGTCCCGGCGACCACGCCGGGGAGCGCGAGCGGCACGGTGACCCGGCGGAAGGTGGTCCAGCGGGTCGCGCCGAGCGTCGCGGCAGCGTCGTCGTACCTCGGGTCCGCCGAGCGCAGGGCGCCCTCGATGGCGATCACCACGAACGGCATCGAGACGAAGACGTGCGCCAGCACGACGCCGTACGTCGTGAAGGGGAAGGCGAAGCCGGTCCAGGCGAGGAGCGGCTCGCCGACGAGCCCGGTCCGGCCGAAGGCGCTGCGCAGGGCGACGCCCGCGACCACGGGCGGCAGGACGAGGGGGACCGTGACCAGTGCCCGCAACGCGCCGCGGCCGCGGAAGTCGACGCGGGCGAGCAGCCAGGCGAGCGGCAGTCCGAGGACCAGGCAGAAGACGATCGCGACGGTCGAGGTGACGAGCGAGAGCCGGAGCGCGTCGAGCGCGACGCGGGACGTGAGGTGCTCCGGCAGCTGTGACCAGCTGGTGCTGGCGACCATCGCGACCGGCGGGACGAGCAGGAGGAGCGCGGCGAGGGCCGCCGGCACCATCAGCAGCGCGGGCGGCCTGCCGAGCCTGTCCTTCACTGCCTGTCCCTCACGGGCTGCCGAAGCCGGCGTCCTTGAGGATGGCCTGGCCCTCGTCCGACGTCACCCACGCGACCCAGTCTGCTGCAAGGCCGGAGTCCTCCGACTGGTCGAGCGCCGCGACGTAGTAGGACGTCAGGTCCTCCTCGGCGCCCGGGATCTCGATGGCCACCACGTCGTCACCGGCGGCGACGGCGTCGGTGGCGTAGACGAGGCCGGCGTCGGCCTCCCCCGAGATGACCTTGTCGAGGGTGGCGCGGACGTCCTCCTCGAGGCTGGCGGGCTCCGCGCTGATGCCGTTGTCGTCGAGGACGGCCAGGGCGACCTTGCCGCACGGCACCTCGTCGGCGCAGCGCACCCAGGTCGCACCCTGGAGGTCGTCGAGCGACTCGATGCCGGCGGGGTTGCCCTTCGGTACGACGATCGTGAGCACGTTGGTGGCGAACGTCTGGACGTCGCCCGTGACGCCGGCGTCCTCCGCGAGGCCCATCGACGTCTGGTCGGCCGTGGCCAGGACGTCACCGGGGGCGCCGTCGGCGGCCTGCTCGGCGAGGTCGGTGCTGGAGCCGAACGAGAAGGTGACCTTCGCGTCCTGCTCCTCCTCGAACGGCGTCGCCAGCTGCTGGAAGACGTCGGTCAGCGACGCGGCGGCGAGCACGGTGAGCTCGCCCCGGTCGTCGGCCGGCCCCTCGTCACCTCCTCCGCAGGCGGCGAGGGGGAGGACGAGCGCGAGGGCTGCCGCGGCGAGACGGTGCTTCACTTCGGGACCTCCACCACGACGTTGGTGGACTTGACGCTGGCGATGGCGCGGACGCCGGGCTCGAGGCCGAGCTCGTCCGCGGCGTCGCTGCTCATCAGCGACACGACCCGGTAGGGGCCGCAGATCATCTCGACCTGCGCCATCACGGTGTCGCGCTTGACCCGGGTGACGATGCCGCTCATCCGGTTGCGGGCGCTCACCGTGCTGGCCCGGGTGCGGTCGCGCTCGGCCAGCTCGCCCGACTCCACGAGGTGCTCGGCGAAGTCCGCGAGGTCGGGCCCCGCGACGGTCGCCCGGCCCTCGGTGCGCTGGCTCGGGATCCGGCCCGTGTCCACCCAGCGCCGTACGGTGTCGTCGCTGACCGCCAGGATCTCCGCGGCTTCCGCGATTCGGTACGTGATCACGGTGGCAGTATGCCGCATCTGCGGCCATTTGGCCTCCGACCGCCCGCACCCGCGGTGTCAGCCGCCGTCCGCCTGCTGCGCTGTAACGCCGGGTTAGGTGCTCTACCCACCCCCGTGCTCCGTAGGGGGTACAGCTCCTAACCCGGCGTTACAGCGGCTGGGGGCGGCTGGGAGGATGGCCGGCGTGAGTGGGCAGGGACAGCCGAGCAGGTACAACCGCTCGTTCGGCGGCATGGCCGGCGCCCTCATCGTGACCGTGCTCTTCGTGGTGGCGTTCGTGACGTGGCGCGGGCTGTTCCGCACCGACACCGACGACACCCCGGTGCCGGTCGACTGGCAGGAGACCGTCACCCTCGCGGACCAGGCCGGGCTGCAGGTCGTCCGGCCGCGCGAGCTGCCGGCCGGGTGGATCGCCACGAGCGTCGAGCTCAACGCGAGCGACGACCCGCGGTGGGGTCTCGGCGTGCTCACCGACGACGGCGACTTCGTCGGGATTCGCCAGCAGGACACGTCCGTGGACTCGCTCGTCGAGACGTACGTCGACGAGAAGGCCGACGCCGGCGACGACGCCACCGTGCCGTCCGAGGTCACCGACACCTGGCAGACCTGGTCGGACTCCGGCGGCGACCACGGCTTCTCGACCGAGGTCGGTGACGAGGCCGTGCTGGTCTACGGCTCGGCCCCGGTCGCCGACATCGAGGCCTTCATCGGCCTGCTCACCACCTCGCCCGCCACCACTGGTTGAGGAGGTCGCGCAGCGTCCGTGTCGAAACCCGTCGGCTGGCGCGCCCTGTGGCCTGAGCGGATCTCGTGACGGGACTTCGTCCCTCCTCGACCAGCGGAGACGTCAGTCGGCGTCGGGGCCGATGGCCTCGTCGAGGCGCTTGCGGGCGCCGTCGAGCCATTCCTGGCAGATCTTGGCGAGCGCCTCGCCGCGCTCCCAGAGCGCGAGCGACTCCTCGAGGGTCGTGCCGCCGGCCTCGAGGGTGCGGACCACCTCGATGAGCTCCTCGCGGGCCCCCTCGTAGGTCGGCTGCTTCGCGGGTGCATCAGGCATCGGGGTCCTCCTCGACCAGGGTGGCTTGTTCGATCGTGTCGGTGGTGGCGTGGATCCGGCCGTCGGCGACCCGGACGGACACCGCGGCGCCGACGGCTGCCTGCGCGACGGAGGTGACGACGTGCCCGTCGGCGTCCTGCAGGACGGCGTACCCCCGCTGCAGGGTGGCGAGCGGCGACAGCGCCTGGGCGCGGGCTCGCTGGTGGCCGATGTCGTCGGCCGCACGGTCGAGCCGGTGCGAGAGCGTACGACGGGCGCGCGCCAGCAGCTCGTCGAGCTCGTCGGAGCGCGCGACGAGCAGGTTGCGCGGGTCGGCCATCGCCGGTCGGGACCGGACCTGCGTCAGCCACTCCTGCTCGCGCGCGATGCGCTGGGTGATCACCTGGCGCAGGCGGTCGCGCGCCCAGGTGACGCCGTGCGCCTCCTCGGCCATGTCCGGCACCACGAGCTTCGCGGCGTCGGTCGGGGTCGAGGCGCGGACGTCGGCGACGAGGTCGAGCAGCGGCTGGTCGGGCTCGTGACCGATGGCGGAGACCACCGGCGTGCGCATCGCGTGCACGGCCCGGATGAGTGCCTCGTCCGAGAAGGGGAGGAGGTCCTCGATCGAGCCGCCTCCGCGCGCGACGACGATGACGTCGACGTCGACGTTGCGCTCGAGCCGGTCGAGGGCCTCCATCACCTCGGCCGCCGATCGGGTGCCCTGCATCGCGGCGTAGGCCACCTCGAACTCCACGGCCGGCCAGCGGCGGCGGGCGTTCTCCAGGACGTCGCGCTCGGCAGCGCTGTTGGGCGCGGTCACCAGGCCGACGCGTCCGGGCAGGAAGGGGAGGTCGCGCTTGAGCTCGGGCGCGAACAGGCCCTCGGCGGCCAGCAGCTGACGACGACGCTCGAGCCGCGCCAGCAGCTCGCCCAGCCCGACCATCCGGATCTCGCGCGCGGCCAGCGAGAACGACCCGCGGTTGGCGTAGAAGCTGGGCCGTGCGTGGACGACCACGCTGGCGCCCTCCACGAGGGGCGGGTTCATCGAGTCGACGAGCGAGCGTGCGCAGGTCAGGGTCACCGAGATGTCGGCCACCGTGTCGCGGAGCGTCATGAAGACCGTCTGCACGCCCGGACGGCGATTGACCTGCGCGATCTGGCCCTCGACCCAGACGCCGCCGAGCCGGTCGATCCACTGCGAGACGGCATTGGCGACCGCGCGCACCGGGGCCGGTTGCTCGGCCGTGGCGTCGCGGAGGGAGGGCACGCCGCGAGGATAGGGGAGGCCGCGGACACGCCCGTAGAATGAGGGGCATGACAGACCTCGGCCTGCCCCCGGTCCTCGACCCCGAGACCGCCAAGAACGTCCTCCTCGCGGCCCCCCGGGGTTACTGCGCTGGGGTCGACCGGGCCGTGATCACCGTCGAGAAGGCGCTCGACCTCTACGGCGCCCCGGTCTACGTCCGCAAGCAGATCGTCCACAACAAGCACGTCGTGGCGAACCTCGAGTCGCGCGGCGCCATCTTCGTCGAGGAGCTCGACGAGGTCCCCGAGGGCCAGACCGTCGTCTTCTCCGCGCACGGCGTCTCGCCGGTGGTCCACGCCCAGGCCGCCGACCGCGGGCTCAAGACCATCGACGCGACCTGCCCGCTGGTCACCAAGGTCCACCACGAGGCGAAGCGCTTCGCGAGCGACGACTACGACATCCTCCTGATCGGCCACGCCGGTCACGAGGAGGTCGAGGGCACGGCGGGCGAGGCGCCCGACCACATCCAGCTCGTGGAGAGCCCTGCCGACGTGGCCCACATCGAGGTGCGCGACCCCGCGAAGGTCGCCTGGCTCTCGCAGACCACCCTGAGCGTCGACGAGACCCTCGAGACGGTCGCGGCGATCCGGGAGAAGTTCCCGCTGCTGCTCGACCCGCCCAGCGACGACATCTGCTACGCCACCCAGAACCGGCAGCTGGCGATCAAGGAGATCTCGCAGGACGCCGACCTCGTGATCGTGGTGGGCTCGCGCAACTCCTCCAACTCGGTCCGCCTGGTCGAGGTGGCCCTCGAGGCGGGCGCCAAGGCGTCGTACCTCGTCGACGACCACACCGAGATCGACGAGGCCTGGCTCGAGGGGGTCGACACCGTCTCGGTGACGTCGGGTGCGTCGGTGCCCGAGGACCTCGTCGAGGGGGTGCTGGCGTTCCTCGCCGAGCGCGGCTACCCCGACGCGAAGGCCGTGCACTCCGCCGAGGAGTCGCTGATCTTCGCCCTCCCGCCCGAGCTGCGCCGCGACCTGCGCGCCGCACAGAGGGCCTGACGATCGCGATGGCCCGCTTCGTCGACATCCATCCCGACAACCCGCAGCCGCGGCTCGTCACCCAGGTCGTCGAGGCGCTGCGCAACGACGAGCTGATCGCCTACCCGACCGACTCCGGCTACGCGCTCGGCGCCCAGCTCGGCAACCGGGAGGGCCGCGACCGGATCCTCAGGATCCGCGAGCTCGACGACCGGCACCACTTCACGCTGATGTGCAAGGACTTCGCCCAGCTCGGGCAGTTCGTGCACGTGGAGAACTACGCGTTCCGCGCGATCAAGGCCGCGACGCCCGGCCCGTACACCTTCATCCTCCCCGCCACCGGCGAGGTCCCGAAGCGGCTGATGCACCCGAAGAAGCGCACGGTCGGCGTCCGGATCCCCGATCACAGGCTCGTGTGCGCACTGCTCGAGGAGCTCGGCGAGCCGATCCTCACCAGCACCCTGATCCTGCCCGGTGAGACCGAGGCGCGGACGATGGGGTGGGAGATCAAGGAGGACCTCGACCACGTCGTCGACATCGTCGTGGAGTCCGGCGAGGTGACCGCCGAGCCGACCACGGTGATCGACTGGTCCGAGGCCCAGCCCGTCGTCGTACGCCACGGGGCGGGCGACGTGTCGCGCTTCGAGGAGTGAGCCCCGTCAGGCAGGCCGCGAGAGCTCGCGGCTGAGCTCGGTCGCGATGTCGTCCTCGCCCTCGCGGTGGAGCCGCCAGACCAACCATCCGAGGCAGAGGGCGTAGCCGAGGGACAGTGCGACGGCGTGGGTGGCCACGCCCGAGACCACCGCCTGCACGAGGCTGTCGGCGGGATCGGCGACGACATCGCGGGCGACCGCGGCGACGAAGGTGAAGACCGCAGTCATCAGCAGCGGCGGCAGGAGGGCGACCAGGTAGAAGTCGCGCCGGCGCACGAGGGCCGCGAGGCCGAGGCACAGCGCCATGAAGCACAGGTCGAAGAACAGGGTCAGCCGGCCGGCGAGCAGCACGTCGATGCTGACCGCGGTGAGGGCGACGGCGACGCCGAGCGCGACCACCTGTCGACCGGGCTCGCGCCCGGCCTCCCAGAACGCTCCGGCCTGGTCCACGACGCTCAACCTAGGGCGCACCTCACGCCCCCTCCACGCGGCGCGCCGTGTGGTCCACGGCGTCGGGCGCTCCCTGGTCCGCGAGCAGCTCGTCGAGCGTCGGGTCGCCGAGGGCTGTGGGCACCCCGTCGAGCACGGTGAGCTCCGGCGCAGCGGGCGAGCGCGGCACGGCCTCGACCTGCCGGGGCGCCTCGAGCTGCTCGGACGTGACCCCGAGGTCGGCGAAGCGGCGCGCTGACACCAGGACCCGACCCTCGAGCGAGCCCATCGCCTGGTTGTACGCCGCCACGCTGGCGCCCAGCGAACGGCCCACCCGGTCGAGGTGGCCCGCCATCGACCCGAGCCGCGCGTGCAGCTCCTGCCCGAGTCGCTGGACCTCCTGGGCCTGCGCGCTGAGCAGCTCGTGCTGCCAGCCCTGCGCCACGGTGCGCAGCAGGGCGATGAGCGTGGACGGGGTCGCCAGCACGACGTTCTTCGCGGCAGCCTGCTCGACCAGGTCGGGGACCGCCTGCAGCGCCGCCTGGAGGATCGCCTCGCCTGGGAGGAAGAGCACGACGAACTCGGGCGTCCCGGACAGGGCCTCCCAGTAGCGGCGCGAGCCGAGGTCGGCGACGTGCTTGCGGACGTGCTCGCCCAGGCGGGCCAGCGCCTGGTCGTGCTCGTCGGGGTCGTCCGCGCTGGTCAGGTCGAGGAACGCCGCCAGAGGAGCCTTGGCATCGACCGCGATGGTCCGCCCACCCGCGAGCGAGACGACCAGGTCGGGGCGCAGCCGGCCGTCGTCGAGGCGGACCTGCTCGGTGAAGTCGCAGTGATCCACCAGCCCGGCGAGCTCGACCGTGCGCCGCAGGTGCATCTCGCCCCACTGCCCGCGCACCTGCGGCTTGCGGAGCGCGGCGGCCAGCGTGGTGGTCTCGCGGCGCAGCGTGTCGGTCGAGAGCCGGACGTCGGCGACCTGCTGGTGGAGCTGGGCCTGCCACGCCGCGCGGTCGTGGGACAGGTCGCTCAGCTGGTCCTGCAGGCGCTCGAGCCCCTCACGGACGACGGCGTGGTCGGCGACCCGCTGCTGGAGCGCGGCCACCGCGACGTCGTCCTCCGGGCGGCTGCGCGACCACAGCACGCCGATGACGGCGCCGAGGCCGAGGCCGACGGCGAGGACCAGCGCCAGGGTGAGGAGCAGGGGGAAGGTGTCCATGGACCCAGCATGGAGCGGGGGTCCGACAGCCGGTGGGAGGTCACCGCCGGCGTCGCGGGGTAGTCCAGTGGGCTTCTGTCGTCAGGCGGCCCGAACGGCAGCAAGAACTCACTGGACTACCCCCCGGTGGCAGCAAGAGCCCACTGGACTACGCCGACGACGGCGCGCCGCGGAACGTGCGCCGGTACGCCGACGGCGAGACGCCGACGCTGGTCCGGAGGTGCTGGCGCAGGGAGGCGGCCGTGCCCATCCCAGCCCGGGCCGCGACCTGGTCGACGGGCAGGTCGGTGGCCTCGAGCAGGTGCTGCGCGTGGCGGATCCGCTGCTGGGTGACCCACGCGCCGGGGGACTGGCCGGTCTCCTCGCGGAAGCGCCGGGTGAAGGTCCGCACGCTCATCGACGACCTCTTCGCGAGCGTCGTGACGTCGAGCGGGCGGTGGAGGTTGGCCTGCGCCCACGCGCGTACGTCGCTGGTCGTCTCGTCGGTGCGCCGCGGCACGTGCCGCTCGATGAACTGCGCCTGGCCGCCGTCGCGCCACGGCGGCACGACCATGTGGCGGGCGACCGCGTTGGCGACGCTCGCTCCGTGGTCGGTGCGGACGAGGTGGAGGCAGAGGTCGATCCCGGCGCTCAGCCCGGCGGACGTCAGCACGCGGCCGTCGTCGGTGAAGAGGACGTCCTCGTCGACCGCCACGGTGGGGTGCAGCCGGCGGAAGTCGTCGGCGTACTTCCAGTGCGTCGTGGCGCGGTGCCCGTCGAGGATCCCGGCGGCGGCAAGGACGAAGGCGCCCGTGCAGATCGAGACCCATCGCGCGTCGGCCGGCACTGTCGCGAGCGCGGCGCGCAGCTCGTCGGGGAGGGTGCCGTCGTGGCGCGGACCGTGGATCATCGTGCCCGGCACGACCACCGTCTGCGCGGTGGCCAGCGCCCCGATGCCGGCCGACGGGGCGATCGCGTAGCCCTTGCTCGTGGCGACCGGCCGGTCGTCGACCGACACGACCTGGACGTCGTAGAGCGGCCGGCCGTCGTCGTCGCGCGCCTCGCCGAGCACCTGCGGCGGGATCGTGAGGTCGTAGCCGATCACGGGCGGGATCGCGAGGACGACCACGCGGTGCGGCAGGACCATGGCCGGATCCTTGCACATGTTGGCAATTGTGCCACTCGTCGCCAGAAGCCCGACGCGAGAGGCTGTCGCGCGTGACGATGACGAGCCCGCCGCCAGGGCCCCTGACGCCCGCCGACGACCCCCGCCCGCGGGTCCACTTCGCCTGGGTCGTCGCGGCCGTCGCCTTCACCACGCTGGTCGGTGCCGCAGCCTTCCGCTCGGTGCCGGGGGTGCTGATCGAGCCGCTGCACGACGAGTTCGGCTGGTCCCACGGCCTGATCGGGTCGGCGGTCTCGCTCAACCTCATGCTCTTCGGGCTCATCTCGCCCTTCGCCGCCGCGCTCATGGACCGCTTCGGCGTCCGTCCCGTCGTCACCTTCGCGCTGCTGATGGTCGCGCTGGGGAGCGGGCTGACCGTCTTCATGACCCAGCCGTGGCAGCTGATCCTCACGTGGGGCTTGCTCGTCGGGGTCGGCACCGGGTCGATGTCGATGGCCTTCGTCGCCACCATCACGAGTCGCTGGTTCGTCGCGCGCCGCGGCCTCGTGAGCGGCATCCTCACCGCCGGCAACGCCACCGGGCAGCTGATCTTCCTCCCTGTCGTGGCGTGGCTCGCCACCCACCACGGGTGGCGTACGGCGGCGCTGCTGGCGTCCGTGGCCGCGCTGGCCGTCGTACCCCTGGTCCTCGTCTTCCTCCGCAACCACCCGGCCGACCTCGGGCTTCGTGCGCTCGGCGCGACCGACGCCGACCCCGGCCCGCCACCGCACCAGCAGGTCGGCTCGAGCGCCGGCCGCGCGCTGGCGGTGCTGCGCGACGCCGCCCGTACGCGGACGTTCTGGCTGCTCGCGGGCGGGTTCGCGATCTGCGGGATGACCACCAACGGCCTCATCGCCACGCACTTCGTGCCCGCGGCACACGACCACGGCATGCCCGCGACCACCGCCGCGTCGCTGCTCGCGGTCGTCGGGGTCTTCGACGTCGTCGGGACGATCGCGTCGGGCTGGCTCACCGACAAGGTCGACCCGCGCCTGCTGCTCGTCGGCTACTACGCCCTGCGCGGTGTCGGCCTGATAACGCTCCCGGCGCTGATGTCGCCGCACGTGCAGCCGAGCATGTGGGTCTTCATCATCGTCTACGGCCTCGACTGGGTGGCGACCGTGCCGCCGACGGTCGCGATCTGCCGCGAGTGGTTCGGCGCAGCCTCCGGCCCCATCGTGTTCGGCTGGGTCTTCGCCAGCCACCAGGTCGGCGCGGCCGTCGCCGCCACCGGCGCCGGCATCGTCCGCGACGTCACCGGGGACTACGACCCCGCCTTCTACTCGGCGGCCGGCCTCTGCGCGGTCGCCGCCGCGATGTCGTACGCCATCCGGCGGAGGCCGCAGCCCGCGGACCAGCCGCAGCCCGCAGGGGTCATGTGACTCAGCCGAGGTCGACGACCACGGGGGCGTGGTCGGAGGGAGCACCCGAGAACACCTGCGGGTCGCGCTCGTCGCGGTCGATGAAGGCGCCGGTGACCCGCGAAGCGAGGGCCGGGGACGCCACCACGAAGTCGATCTTGAGCCCGCGGTCGCGCTCGAAGCGCTGGCGGTAGTAGTCCCAGTAGGTGTAGCCGGGGGCGTGCGCGCGGGTCACCTCGGTGTACCCGTCGTCGAGGAAGCCCTGGAACGCGGCCCGCTCCGGCGGCGTGACGTGGGTCGACTTCTGGAACTGCGCCGGGTCGAAGACGTCGTCGTCGGTGGGGCAGATGTTCCAGTCGCCGACCATCGCGGTCGGGGTGTCGAGCCACCCGCGGGCCGTCTCGCGCAGCCGCGCGAGCCAGTCGAGCTTGTAGACGTAGTGCGGGTCGTCGGGCTTGCGGCCGTTGGGGACGTAGAGCGACCAGATGCGGACGCCCTCGCACGTGGCGGCGATCGCGCGCGCCTCCTCGGTCGCGGGCTCGCCCCAGGTCGGCATGCCCTCGAAGCCGACCTGCACGTCGTCGAGCCCGACGCGCGAGAGCAGCGCGACGCCGTTCCACTGGTTC
This sequence comes from Nocardioides potassii, assembly GCF_021648885.1. GTDB lineage: Bacteria > Actinomycetota > Actinomycetes > Propionibacteriales > Nocardioidaceae > Nocardioides > Nocardioides potassii. The sequence continues at coordinate 436,772 of NZ_JAKJHZ010000003.1, forward strand.
AACCCGGCCACCGCGATCTCGTAGCCGAGGGCCTGCAGGCCCATCAGCGGCAGCTGGTCCTCGCGGGCCTTGGTCTCCTGCAGCGCGAGCACGTCGATGTCGTGGCGTTGCACGAACGCCTCCACGCGGTCGATGCGGGAGCGGAGGCTGTTGACGTTCCAGGTGGCGATGCGCACCACTCCACCCTAGGGACGGGATCCGACGGCGTACGCCACGGGGCGGGGACAGTCTTCACGGCGCCGACCCTTTACAGATGGGGGGTCCGTGGGGGAGGTTCTGAGCAGCGCACTGGTCTCGGGAACTTCGTGCTCACCACTGGATCGACCTGTCTCTCACCTGGTCGACCCTTGCTCGACCTCCGAGATGGCGTGTGCCCACATCCCCCATCAAGGAGAAGAAATCACGATGCAGCGCAGTCGACTCGGGGCGATCGCCCTCGCCAGCTCCGCACTCCTCGGCGCGGCACTGGCCTCGCCGGCCATGGCCGCCACGGAGACCGGCACCACCGTGCCGACCTACCAGGAGTTCAAGGCCGCGACCTACCAGGACGCGGACAAGCAGTACATCGTCAACGGTGACGAGCCGGCCGGCACCAACGCCGACCTGCAGAAGTTCTACGACCGCCTGGTCGGTGAGGACACCCTCAACGAGGGCCTGATCGTCAACACCGTGGGCGGTGTCGACGACAAGTGGTCGACCGCCCAGGTCGGCAACCTCACCTACTGCGTCAGCGACAAGTTCGGCAGCCGCAAGGCCGACATCGTCAACGCGATGAACGGCGGAGCCGGCCTCTGGGAGGCCGCCTCGTCGAAGATCAACTTCGTCTACGTCCCGTCGCAGGACCCGAGCTGCACCACGCGCAACAACAACGTGCTGTTCTCGGTCGAGCCCGTCCAGACCTCGCAGTACATCGCCCGCGCGTTCTTCCCGAGCACCCCGAAGCGCTCGCGCAACGTCCTGGTCGACGACTCGATCTGGACCTCGGGCAGCTGGACGCCGTCCAACATCCTCGGCCACGAGCTCGGCCACACGCTGGGCTTCCGCCACGAGCACACCCGTCCCGAGGCCGGCACCTGCTTCGAGGACAACAACTGGCGTCCGCTGACGCCGTACGACTCGGCGTCGATCATGCACTACCCGCAGTGCAACGGCTCGTCGAGCAACCTCTCGATGACCAGCACCGACCGCCAGGGAGCAGTCGCCCTCTACGGCGCCTGATCCGCTGAGGAGACGAACGCCCCTTCCGTCCCGAGCGGAGGGGGCGTTCGTCTGCCCGGATACGGTCGCCTCGTGACCAGCAGCTCGGTGATCCTCAACCCCCGCGACCTCGAGTTCCTCCTCTTCGAGTGGCTCGACGTCGAGAAGCTCAGCGAGCGGCCGCGGTTCGCCGAGCACGACCGCGCGTCGTACGACGCCCTGCTGGCGCTGTGCGAGGAGCTCGCCACCGAGCACTTCGCGAGCCACTACCGCAAGAGCGACACCGAGGAGCCGTCCTTCGACGGCTCGAAGGTCACCCTGATCCCGGAGATCGAGTCCGCGCTGCAGAAGCTCGCCCGCGCCGACGTGCTGACCCTGTCGCTCGACGAGGAGCACGGCGGCCTGCAGGTGCCGCGCGTCGTGGCGGCGGCGTGCATGGCGTGGTTCACCGCGGCCAACATCGGCACCGCGGCGTACTCGTTCCTCACCATCGCCAACGCCGGCCTGCTGCTCGCCCACGGCTCGCCCGAGCAGGTCGAGCGCTACGTCGGGCCGATGCTCGAGGGCCGGTTCTTCGGCACGATGACCCTCTCCGAGCCGCACGCCGGCTCCAGCCTCGGCGACGTCGTCACCCGCGCGGTGCCAGCGGACGACGGCACCTACCGCATCTTCGGCAGCAAGATGTGGATCTCCGGCGGCGACCACGAGATGGGCGACAACATCGTCCACCTCGTGCTGGCCAAGCTGCCCGACGCGCCGCCGGGATCGCGCGGCATCTCGCTCTTCATCGTCCCCAAGCACCTCGTGAACGACGACGGCTCGATCGGCGAGCGCAACGACGTCTCCCTCGCCGGGATCAACCACAAGCTCGGCAGCCGCGGCACGGTCAACACCGCGCCTGTGTTCGGCGACGGCGCCTTCACGCCCGGTGGCTCGCCCGGTGCGATCGGCTACCTCGTGGGCGAGCCCCACAAGGGCCTCTCCTACATGTTCCACATGATGAACGCCGCCCGGCTCGGCGTCGGGATGTCGGCGACCACCACCGCCTACACGGCGTACTTGAAGTCGCTGGAGTACGCCCGCTCCCGGCCACAGGGCCGGTCGCTGACCGCCGCCGACCCGACCGGGCCGCAGGTGCCGATCATCGAGCACGCCGACGTGCGCCGGATGCTGCTGGCGCAGAAGTCCTACGTCGAGGGCGCGCTCGCGCTCAACCTCTGGTGCAGCCGGCTGCTCGACGACCAGGTGACCGCCACGGACGACGACGAGCGGCTCGCCGCCGGCCAGCTGCTCGACGTGCTCACCCCGATCGCGAAGTCGTGGCCCTCGCAGTGGGGCCAGGAGTCGTGCAGCCTGGCGATCCAGGTGCTCGGCGGTGCCGGCTACACCCGCGACCACGACGTCGAGGCGCACTGGCGCGACCAGCGGCTCAACCCGATCCACGAGGGCACGCACGGCATCCAGGCGCTCGACCTGCTCGGCCGCAAGGTGCTCGGCGGCGGTGGCGCGTCGCTGATGGCGCTGGCCGGCCGCATCGGGGAGACCGTCGACCGGGCCACTGCCCTCGCCGGTGAGCCCGCCGAGCACGCCGCCGCGCTGAAGGCGATGGTCGACCGGCTCGGCGAGGTCACGATGAGTCTGGCCGGTCTGGGGGACCCCGACCGGATCATGGCCAACGCGACGATCTACCTCGAGGCCGCCGGTCACGTCGTGATCGCGTGGATGTGGCTCGAGCAGCTCGTCGCGGTGGGCGACAAGGACGGCGACTTCTACGACGGCAAGCGCGCCGCGGCCCGCTACTTCTTCGGCTGGGAGCTGCCCAAGGTGGGTCCGATGCTGGACCTGCTGGCGGCGGGCGACACGACCACGCTCGACATGCGGGCGAGCTGGTTCTAGGCGGTTCTAGCCGGCCTCGGCCGGCTCGACCAGGAACTCGCGCACCAACCCGGGCGTTGCGGCGTCGGCGAGGGCGACCGCCACCTCGAGCCGTACGTCGTGCACGAGCACGCGCTCGTTGCCGGCGGCCGTCGTGGCGACCAGGTCGGCGAGCCCGATGCGCCGCTGCCACCACGTCTGCGAGACGACCCAGCCGATGATGCCGTCGGTCTCGAGGACCGTGCGGACCCGCGCGAGCTGACCGCTGCCCGCGACCAGGTGGTCGCCGGTGAGCGCGTGCCCCAGGTGTCGGTACGACGACTCGCCCACGGCCGCGGCCAGCAGCAGGAGGGCGACCCCGCCGGCACCGACCCACCACCACGAGACGTCGAACCACCACGCGGCGACGGCCGCGACCACCACGAGAAACACTGCCTCGCGCAGCTGGCGGAACCACGCGCGACGCCGGGCGAGGCGGCCGTGCTCGACGAGCGGTGCCGTCAGCGGTCCGCGGTGCTCGAGCACGGTCTCGCCGACTCCGATCGCGACGTCGCGCGGGCACGGCGGGAGCACCTGGGTCACGCCATCCTCGACGCCGGTGGCCAGCGTCGAGAGCTCGGCGCCGCCGACGAGGCGCATGAGGACGGGCTCCGTCATCTCCACGCCGCGCACCTTGGCCTTCTCGACGGTGATCGAGCGCGTGGTGAAGAGCCCGCTCGTCAGGTGCAGCGAGCCGTGCTCGCGCACCAGGAGGAAGCGCCACCACTGGACGACGTAGCCGGCGACGGACACGACGAGCCAGATGGCGAGCGCCCCGGCGGCCAGGACGAGGACGACCGTGACGAGGGCGAACTGGATGATCCACTCCCACGCCGACCGGGCCGTCTCCTCGTTCCAGATCGGCAGGTCGTTGCCGAACTGGGAGAGCACGCCGAGCGCGCCGGCCAGGAGGACGAGGCGACCGAGGCTGAACGGCGCGAACCGCAGCCACGACCAGTCGATCCGGGCGAGCTCCACAGCGGGAGGAGCTGACGGCGGTGGGACCGCGACCTCGCCGTCGACGGGTGCGTCGGCGACCTCGACAGGCCCGGTCGTCGGCGGTTCGCGACGGCGCAGGAGCGTCGTACGGAGCGCACGGGCGTCTGCCGCCGCGAGCGCGTCGAGGGTGATCCGGTCGTCGTCGACGCCGGTGCCGATCTCGACCTTCTGCAGGCCCAGGACCCGGTGCAGCAGCGATGCCTCCAGGTCGACGCTCCGCACCCGGTCGAGCGGAGCGGTCGAGGTGTTCCGGCTGAGGATGCCGGAGCGGACCTGGACCTGGGTGTCGGTGAGCCGGTAGTGCGTGGTGAGCCAGGGGAGCGCGCCGAAGAGGAGCGGGGCGACCACGGCGATCGGCAGCAGCACCCAGCCGAACCCTCCGTCGCTCTGGCTGATGCCCACCAGCGCGACCACGACCGGCACGAAGGCCTGACCGATCGCCTTGACGGGATCGAGCAGGAGCTTGCGGGGACTGAGCCGGGACCACCCGTCACCGGGGGAGGGGATCACGTGGCGTCGTCCTCCGTGGCGGCGGTGATCGCGGTCAGCCGCGCGACCACCTCGCGAGCGGTGTCGGCGTCCAGGCAGTCGACGGTGATCGGACCGGCGGCCGACGCGGTGGTGACGGTGATCGAGGCCAGCCCGAAGGGCCGCATCAGCGCGCCCTGGCGGGAGTCCACCGTCTGCACCCGGCTGATCGGCGCGATGCGGGACTCCCGCCCGATCCAGCCGGAGCGGGTGTGCACCGCCGTGTCGGTGACCTCCCACCGGTGCACGCGGTAGCGGATCCGCGGCATCAGCACCACGTGTGCGACGGCCGCGGCGACGACGAGCAGCACGAGGACGATGGTCCACCCCGGCATGCCGGGCACGACGACGTACGCCACCACGGCTGCGATCGCGACGATCGCGTCCCCGATCGCCGCCGACAGCCGCCAGTAGGGGACCGCCCGCGGCGAGACCCGGTGGGCGGGCTCGCGCAGCACGACGTCGCTCATGCGGGCGAGTCTTGCAGGTGCGCCCGCGTCGGCGAACTTGTGCGATCCGGAGCTTCGCTGGGCGAGCCGACGTACTTCTGCAGGTTCGTGCAGTGCACACACCTGACCCTGACCAGACCTTCCCCTGCGATCCGGCGCCGGGGTGTGGTGGAGGGGCACCCACCAATCCGACCGACACTCGTGCGGGCGGTGTACGGCTCCTGAGCCGGCACCTTCCCTGACCGGGGGGAGGGCCCGACCCGCTGGGTCGGGCCCTTCGTCGTGGCGCGGTCGCGTTTCGTCCGCGGGTCCGGCGCCGCCGTAGACTCCCCGCCCGTGGCTCTCACCATCGGCATCGTCGGTCTCCCCAACGCGGGCAAGTCGACGCTCTTCAACGCACTGACCAAGAACGACGTCCTCGCGGCGAACTACCCGTTCGCGACCATCGAGCCCAACGTCGGCGTCGTCGGGGTGCCGGACGAGCGGCTGCCGCAGCTCGCGGAGGTCTTCGAGTCCGCCAAGGTGCTGCCCGCCACCGTCGAGTTCGTCGACATCGCCGGCATCGTCCGCGGTGCCTCGCAGGGTGAGGGCCTGGGCAACAAGTTCCTCGCCCACATCCGCGAGTCGGCCGCCATCTGCCAGGTGACCCGGGTCTTCCGCGACGAGGACGTCACCCACGTCGACGGCGAGGTCAACCCGGCCAACGACATCTCCACCATCCAGACCGAGCTGATCTTCGCCGACCTCGAGACCGTCGAGAAGGCGATCGCCCGGCTCGAGAAGGAGTCGCGCAAGGTCAAGGACCTCGTCGCCAACCTCGAGGCCGCCCGCGCCGCGAAGGACGCGCTCGAGTCCGGCACCCCGGTCATCGCGACCGACATCGACCGCTCGCTCCTGCGCGAGCTGTCGCTCTTGACGGCCAAGCCGTTCATCTACGTCTTCAACTGCGACGCCGACGAGCTCGCCGACGAGGCCCTCAAGGACCGGATGCGCGAGATCATCGCGCCGGCCGAGGCGATCTTCCTCGACGCGAAGTTCGAGGCCGAGCTCGCCGAGATGGACGACGACGAGATGGCGCACGAGATGCTCGGCGAGATGGGCATCACCGAGTCCGGCCTCGACCAGCTCGCCCGGGTCGGCTTCGACACGCTCGGCCTGCAGACCTACCTGACCGCCGGCCCCAAGGAGACGCGGGCCTGGACGATCCGCAAGGGCGCCACCGCTCCGGAGGCCGCGGGTGTCATCCACACCGACTTCCAGAAGGGCTTCATCAAGGCAGAGGTCGTCTCCTTCGACGACCTGATGGCCGCCGGCTCCATGCTCAAGGCCAAGGAGGCCGGCAAGGTGCGCATGGAGGGCAAGGACTACGTGATGGCCGACGGCGACGTGGTGGAGTTCCGCTTCAACGTCTGACCGGTGCAGCTGCCGGTCATCGAGCCGGGACGTGCTCGCGCAGGAAAGCGAGCTGGTCGGTGACCACCCGCTCGAACAGTGGCTCGACGTAGGGGTCGAAGTGGCCCCCGGTGTACACGCGCACGGTCGGCGCTGCCATCCGGGCGGCGGTAGCCCGGGCGATCCGGGCCGGCGTGATGGCATCCGCGTCCACGATCTGCACGAGCGCCGGGCACCGGACGCCGGACGCCCACCGTCTGGGGGAGTAGAGGCCGATCCTCAGCGCGATCCTCGCTGCGACGTCGGTGCGGTGCTCGCCCTGCGCGATGCCCGACTCGGCGATGAGCTTCTCGACCCCGGGCATGGCGTCGGGGGAGGTCATCACGGCGGTCTGTCCCGGGGCGCCGGCGGACTCGACGTAGACGGGCGCCCTGCCCGACCAGGCCCGGACCTGGTCGCGCACGGCTGCCGGGACGAGCCGGACGCCCGCGCGGATGCCCGTCGACCTCACTGCTGCGGGCCCGCTGACGTGGGGCACCTGGGCGATCATCGCCGCGAGCGGCTCACCTCGTCCGGCGAGGCTGATGACGTGACCGCCCGCGAACGAGGTGCCCCAGGCCACCACCTTCGCCGGGTCCACCCCGTCCAGGGACCGCGCGAACGCGAGTGCTGCTCGCCAGTCCTGGTGCTGCATGGTGACGTCGACGACCTGTCGAGGTGTCCCGTCGCTGTCGCCGAAGCCCCGGTAGTCGAACGTGACGACGGTGTAGCCCGCGGCTGCGAAGCGCTCGGCGAACGCACCCAGGCGCAGCGCTCGTACGGCGCCGAAGCCGTGGCCCATCACGATCACCGGAGCTTCCGTCGCGGACGACACCGGGCGGTGGACGGTCGCGGCGCACGTGGTCCCTCGCGACACGAAGGAGGAATCCTCAGCGGTGCAGGACGACGGCATGCCTGCGAGTGTCCTCTCGGGGCCGGTCACGGTGTCAGCCTGCGCTCGTGGAGCCGAGCCGCGAAGGGGCGCCGCCGGTGACCGCTCGCCGGGCACCGGCCTTGCGCTCGCGCCGCAGGGTGAGCATGTAGTCGTCGAAGTCGACCTGGATCGTGTGGCGCTTGCTGGCGACGTAGCGCTTGGCGATCGCGCTGCGGTGACGGTCGATCTCGCGCTTCATCTGCGACGCATCGGGCAGGGCGTAGCTCCCCTCGAGGTGGTCGGCGACCAGCTCGGACTGGCGCTCGGCGATCGGCATGATGGCACCCAGCGGCTGGATGAGTCCGACGAAGTACAGGCCGGGGACCGTCGGGTGGAACATGCGCTGGTAGAGCCGGACCTCGTTGTCCCCGCTCGGGTCGAGGAAGTCGGGGTCGAAGAAGGGGAAGGAGATCTTGTAGCCGGTGCAGTAGACCACCAGGTCGGCGGCCACGCGCGAGCCGTCCTCGAAGACGACCTCGTCGCCCTCGAACCGCGCGATGTTCGGCTTGGGCGTGATGGCGCCGTGCGCGAGGCGGTCCAGGATGCGGCTGGACATCGTCGGGTGCGCCTGCGCGAACTTGTGGTCCGGTTGCTGCAGGCCGTAGCGCGACATCGGGCCCGTCGCGGCGCGCATCATCAGCCGGGCGACCGGCCACCGCACCCATCCCGGGATCCGCTCGTGCCCGGCGATCTCGTCGTACGGCTTGCCGAAGACGTACTTGGGGATGATGTGCACGCCGCGCCGGTGGGCCAGGTAGGTCTCGGCCGCGTGGTAGCTGGCGTCCACGGCGATGTCCATCGCGGAGTTTCCCATGCCGAGGACGACCACCTTCCTGCCCACCAGCTGCTGCTCGTCGCTGTAGTGGTGGGAGTGGATCTGCTCACCCGTGAAGGTCTCGACACCGGGGAAGCCGGGCTCGGGGAGGCGGGGATCCCAGTGGTGGCCGTTGGCGACCACCACGGCGTCGTACGAGCGGGTCTCCCCGGTGCTCAGCCTCACGTCGAACCCGCCTCCGGCGAGTGCCTCGACGTGCTCCACGCCAGTGCTGAACGTGATGTGGTCGCGGAAGCCGAAGTGGTCGACGTAGGAGTCGAAGTACGCCGCGATCTGGTCGTGGCGGGCGAAGTTCGGCAGGTGCTCGGGCATCGGGAAGTCGCTGAACTCCATCCGGCTCCGCGAGGTGTTGATGTGCAACGACCGGTAGGACGACGACACTCCGTTGCTGTTGCCCCACACCCAGTTGCCGCCGACCCGGTCGGACAGCTCGAAGCACTTGACGTCGATGCCGCGCTCGTGCAGCACCTTGACGGCGGCGATGCCGGAGGAGCCCGCCCCGATCACGCAGACACGTTGCCCGGAGCCGTCGCGCACGTCGTACGGCGGGTGGGGGAGGGCTGTCGTCGTCATGGGAGTCTCCGGAGTGATGTGTGACCGATGGTCATATGACCAGTGGTCACTGTAGGCTCTCCTGCCGTGACGATCAACACCTCCGTGGAGACCACGACCGGACCGCGCGACCTGGAAGTGCTGTACGCCGCCCCGCCCGCGGACGGTGACAAGCCGCCGGTGCTCTTCGTCCACGGCCTCGGGCACGCGGCCTGGTGCTGGACGGACTGGATGCTCGAGGCCGCGCGGGCCGGACACCCGGCGTACGCGCTGTCGCTGCGCGGTCACGGCGGCAGCGGCGGATCGTTGCGCAGCGCCTCCCTCGGGACCTACGTCGACGACGTGGTCCACGTCGCTGCGACCCTGCCCCGTCGAGCGGTGCTCGTCGGGCACTCGATGGGCGGTCTGGTCGTGCAGAAGGCGCTGGCCCGCTACGGCGCTGCGGCGGGGGTGCTCGTCGCCCCGGTTCCGGCGCACCCGGCCATCGGGTCGCTGCTCGCCATCGCCCGCCGGCATCCCCTCGACGCTGCGCGCATGATCGCCGGAGGATCGCTCCCGCTCCGACCGGAGTACCTCGTCAACCAGCTCCCGGAGGACGCGGCGCGACGGGTGAGCGCCCGGTGCGGGAAGGAGTCCTCGGTGGCGCAGTACCAGCTGCTGCTCCACCGCCCGTCGAGTGCGCCGCGCGCGTCAGCGCCAGTGCTGGTGCTCGCCACTCCCGACGACGCCCTGGTCCCGATCACCGACGTGAGGAGGACGGCACGGCGCTACGGCGCGGAGCTGCGGGAGTTCCCCGGGATGGGCCACGACCTCATGCTGGACGGCAGCTGGGCAGGACCAGCGCGAGCGATGCTCGACTGGCTCGCCGCTCGAGCGTCGCGCTGAGTCAGGCCACCCCGACCGGCGCCGGCTCGAATGCCGCCCGCAGCACCGCCACCAGCCTCTTCGCGGCCGCTACCTGGTCGTCGTGGTCGGGGCTGCTCAGCCCCAGGACGGGATCCAGTCCGGGGCTGCTCGGCGCCACAGCAACATGGGGCAGCAGGACCAGGAGCAGCGACAGGAAGGCCTCGATGTCCGCATCGGGACGGAGCGCGCCGCTGTCCTTCGCGGTTCGCAACAGCGGCTCGAGCACCGAGAGGTAGTGCTCGTTGGCGACACGGCGGACCGCCGTGCGCGCCGAACGGTCCGGCTCGAGGTTCACCGCCACCGTCATCGCCAGCTCCAACGGATGCGAACGGAAGTACGCGACCCACGCCACCGTCAGGTCCTCGAACGCCCCGAAGAAGTCCGTCTGCCACGGCAGTGACGCGATGACGGGCTCCATGTCGCCGCGGATGCGGGTGCTCGCCCGCTCGGACAGGTAGGAGTAGAGGTCCACCTTGTCGTGGAAGTACTGGAAGAGGCTGCCCTTCGCCACGCCGGCCTCGCGCGCGATCACGTTGAGGCTTCCGCCGGAGAAGCCGTGCTCGGCGAACTCGGCCTCGGCTGCCGAGATGACCGCGGCGCGACGAGCCTGCGGCAATCTCTCCCACGTCGATGTGGGCATCTCACGCTCCTCCCGCCGAGGTGACCATCGGTCACAAGTGTGGCACGCCCTGTGCATCCCCGGGCGGCTGTCGAACGCGCGATGGCCCTTCGATCAGCCGGTGCCTCGCGAGAGAGGTCGGTGATCGATCGACGGGGGCAGCCCGACTCCGTCGTGACGGTTGTCCACGATCTGCTCGGCCAGGGTGCGGATCTTGATGTTGCCCTGGCTGGACAGCCGGGCCAGGACGCTGAACGCACGGGACGAGTCCAGGTCGTACCGCTCCATCAGAATCCCTGTCGCTTGACCGATCACCGTTCGGCTCGCCAGTCCTTGCGCCAGGGCGTCGATCTCCAGCGCCGAGGAAACGGCGATGGAGATGTGCGCGGCGATCGCGTAGCCCTCCTCCATCGTCGTGTCGTCGAACGCGTCGACCTCCTTCGAGTACAGGTTGAGCGCTCCGAGGTGGTCGGCGTTGGTGAACAGCTGGTACGACACCACGCTGCGGGCGGACGTCTGCTCCGACACACGAGGACCCCAGGTGGGCCACCGCGGATCGGCGGAGAGGTCACGGCTCCGGACGATGTGCTTCTCCCACACCGCGTCCAGGCGCGGCCCCTCGCGGAGGTCGTACTGCAGCTGGTCGGCGACGACGGCCAACTCGTCGGTCGCGGCGACCGTGGTCACGGTGTGCTTGCGGGAGACGAACGACATCCCGACGGCGTCACATTCCTCGATCGAGCTGTGCGTGACCTCCACCGCGGTCTGGAACGTCGCCCGCGGATCGTCGTGCGTTTCCTGAAGGCGGCGTCCTGTCCACGCCATGCGTTCAGAGAGTGACCCCGAAGCCATAGAGTTCAGCGTCCCACGATCGTGCCGGGCGCGCGAGCCCCTCCATTCGGAGTGGCTGCTCACCGCCGGACGCCCCGGGTCGAGGTCCGTGTGCGTCTCCTCGTACGCTGCTGTGATCCCGCCCGAGCGGGAGGTGAGGAGACAGACGTGGTGAGCCAGGAACAGCAGGAGAGCAGTCACGGCGCATCGCTCGAGCCTCGTGCCGACGGTGAGACCGGACGCATCGTGGTGCCGGGACCGCGCTCGACCTCGGCCGCGCGGCTCCTCGAGATGACCGCGCGGGACACCGACCAGTGGCGAGACGACGCTCGGGTCGAGGCCGCCGAGGTGGTCGCCGCTGCACGAGCGGAGGCGGACGCCCTGGTGAGCACTGCCCGCCGCACGGCCGACGAGCTCGTCGAGACGGCCCAGCGCGACGCCTCGGAGATCGTGCGACGCGCGGCGGGCGAGGCAGAGGCCATCCGGGCCGAGACCGCGGAGCGGCGTTCGGCAGGTGAGGCCGAGGTCGCGAGGCTGCAGCAGGTGGCCACGGACCACTCACACCGGCTGCGCGAGCACCTGCACGAGGTGCTCGACCGCCTCAACGACGTCGACGGCGCGCCTGCGCTGCGCGGCATGCGCAGGCGCGACGACTCCTGACCGGTCGAGCGAGCCCGCTACGGAGCGAGCCCGCCCGCGACGGCCTCCCAGCCGCTCCACGCGTACCTCAGGCAGGGACGCGCGCCGGCCGCCCGCTGAGGTCGTGACGTGAGTCGGGTCGCCCGTAGGCCTCGAGCAGCCGCAGCCAGGCCTCGCTGACCGTCGGGAACGCGGGGACGGCGTGCCAGAGGCGCTTCACCGGGACCTCGCCGACGACGGCGATGGTGGCCGCGTGGAGGAGCTCGTCGACACCGTCGCCCGCGAACGTGGCACCGACGACGACGTCGCGTGGGCGGTCGACCACGAGGCGCGCCTGCCCCCGGAAGCCGTCGGGTCGCAGGGCTGCGCCGGCGGTCGCGCTGAGGTCGAAGTCGACCGCCACGGCCTCGATGCCGCGTGACCTGGCCTGGTCGAGGGTGACTCCGACCGCCGCGACCTCGGGATGGCTGAACACCACCTGCGGGACGGCGGCGTGGTCCGCGGTGGCGGCGTGCCATCCCCACGGCTCGTCGTCGGCCGCCAGTCCCGCAGCCCTCGCGACGATCGCGTCGCCGGCCGCCCTGGCCTGGTACTTGCCCTGATGGGTGACCAGTGCACGGCCGTTGACGTCGCCCACCGCGTAGAGCCAGCCACCGTCGAGCAGCGTGCCATCGCGGTCGAGCACCCGGAGGGTCTCGTCGACGGAGATCCACGACCCATCATCCAGCCCGATGCTGCCGAGCCCCAGGCCGTGGGTGTTCGGCCTCCGACCGACGGCGACCAGGACCTCGTCCGCACGGACCGTCCCCGCGCCGCCGACATCGAGCTCGACACCTCGCTCGTCCCTGCGTGCCCCGACGACCTCCGCGCCGAGACGTACGTCGACGCCCGCGTCCTCGAGCGAGCGGACGACCATGGCGCTGGCGAACGGCTCGAGGTTCGGCAGGACCCCGTCACGGGCCAGCACGGTCACCGCAGAGCCGAGGTCGGCGTAGGCGGTGGCCATCTCGGTCGCGACCACGCCACCGCCGACGATGGCGAGCGACGCCGGGACCTCCTGCGCGGCCGCCGCGTCCCTGCTCGTCCAGGCCCCGACCTCCCGCAGCCCCGGGACGGGCGGGACGAGCGCCGAGGTGCCGGTCGCCAGGACGACGGCGTGCCGTGCCGTCACGCGGGCGACGGGCTCGTCGGAGTCGGCAGGGAGGACGTCCACTGCGAGCCGTCCGGCGAGGCGAGCGCGGCCGCGCAGCAGCGCGATCCCGGCGCTGTCCAGCCACGCCACCTGGTCGTCGTCGTGCCAGTGGGAGGCGAACCGGTCGCGTCGTGCCAGCGCCGCGGCCACCTGTTCGGCGGCGTCGGAGGCGCCGAGCGTGCGGGCCGGATGTGAGGTCGTGGCGGACAGCAGCGCCTTGGTCGGCATGCAGGCCCAGTAGGAGCACTCGCCGCCGACGAGCTGCTGCTCGACGACCACCGCGGTGAGACCGCCGGCGACCACCCGGTCGGCGACGTTCTCGCCCGCCGGTCCGGCGCCGATCACGACGACGTCGTAGAGGTGTTCTGTCACGGTCATCTCAGCGGACCTCGGTCGTCTCGGTGTGGTGGGTCGTACGACGCAGGCGCAGGCCCGAGACGAGGAAGAACAGGCCGCCCAGGGTCGCGTAGCCCGCGAGGGGCCGCAGCGACGTGCTGTCGGCCGCGGAGGCGAGGAAGCCGACCCCGGCGAGGACCGAGATCCCGCCGCTCAGGATGAGCGGCCACTGGCCGCCGAGCGAGCGACGCAGGACAGCGACGACCAGCTGGACCCCGCCGGACGCGATCGCCCAAGCGCCCCAGACGAGCACGACGTCGCCGACGTCGTCGGTGCCGGCGAGGGCGATGCCCACGACCGCGGCCAGGCTGATGACGGCGTTGAGGAGCAGGACGGACGTCGGACGACCTGCAGCAGTCGCGCTCCGCGCGTCCACCAGCACGGCGGCGAGGTCCACCGCGGGGTAGAGGAGAGCGAGCGCGAAGACGGGCGCCGACAGGGTGTCGCTCGTCGACGTTGCGGCGATCAGGACCGCCCAGGCGAACGCGAACGCGGCCCGGGTCAGGTAGATGCGCGACAGCCCGGTCGGGACGACGGCTGGTGGCGCGGACAGTGCGGTGGACATGTGTGCTCCTCGATTAGGTTCGGCATTCGCTCCAAGCAGAGCGAACGATCGTTCTGACAGTGACACATGTCCGGCGGCAATGCAACCGAACGTTCTGTTTGATCGAACTGATCGTTCTGCTAGGCTCCCCGGATGAGCGCTTCCGCACCCCCGGTGTCCTCCGAGGCCCGCACGCGCCTCCTGGGCACGGCGAGCGGCATCTTCTACGCCAAGGGCATCAACGCCGTCGGGGTCGACGAGATCGTGGAGGCGGCCCGGGTGACGAGGTCGACGCTCTATCGCCACTTCGGCAGCAAGGACGGCCTCGTCGTCGCCTACCTCGATGCGGCGAGCGCGATGGAGCGTGCCGCGGTCGAGGGCGCGCTCGCGCAGGTCCGGGACGGCGGTGCGCCGGCCGGGAAGGTCGGCGGCGCCATCGGTGCGCTCGCCGGGGCGGTGGTCGCGCAGATCCACGATCCCGCCTTCCGCGGGTGCGCGTTCCTCAACGCGACGGCCGAGTTCCCCGACCCGTCGCACCCGATCCACCAGGCAGTGCTGCGTCACCGTGCCTGGTACGCCGACCAGGTGTCGCAGGCACTCGACAGCGACGCCGACGCCGCCACGCTGTTCGTGCTGCTGCGCGACGGTGCGATGGCCGCCGGCTGTCTCGCCGACCCCGACGCGGTGACCTCGGCGTTCCTCAAGGGCGTCGCGGGCCTGGTCTCGCCGTCGCGATGACGGCGTGCTCCTCGCTGGGCCGAGCATCGGTCAGGCGCCGAGGACCCGCTAGCGCGAGGGCGGCCACGATGACGACGAGCGTCCCGTAGAGCGCGATCACCGCCGAGAGCCCGAGCCACGGCACCAGCAGTCCGGCGACGAGGGCGGGCAGGCCGTAGGCCACGTAGCAGACGACGTAGACCGCCGAGATGAGGCTCGCTCGTCCTGTCGGCGGTGCCGTGGCGAGCACCAGCCTCAGCGGCGCCTGGAAGCCGGCGCCGAAGCCGACGCCCGCGACGACGGCCCCGAGTGCGACACCGGGCAGGAGCTGGAGCAGGACCGAGGCGACGGTCAGGACGGAGCCCGTGACGAGCGCGGCGACGCCCACGCCGAGAGCGCGACGGGCGTCGACGTGCTGGAGCGCGACGACGGCCGACGCTCCCGCCCCTGTCGTCGCGGCGATGAGCGCACCCGCTGCGAAGTGGCTCGACGTGCCGAAGACGTCGGCGAGCGCGGACGGCATGAGCGAGAGGAACAGTCCCGCGACCGCCCAGCTGGCGGCGATGGCGCGGGCGCCGCTGCGGAACTCCACGCGGGAGGCGGCCGGGACCGAGATGGCGGGTCGCAGTGACCGCAGTGCTCCTGGTCTGCGCTCGACGTCGTCGGGGACGAGGGGGAGCAGCAGCGTCAGCAGGGCGAGGACCGAGCCGAAGACGACGTAGACGAGCACCTCGGGTGCCGGGGCCCACTGCACGAGGGTGCCGCTGGCGAGTGCTCCGACGCTCAGCGCGAGTGCCGGCATGGCCGCGTTGACGGTGCTGGCGAGCTCGGGACGTCCGGGCGGGGCCTGGTCGATGAGTGCCGCTCCGAGGGCGCCGAGCGTCACCCCGACGGCGACCCCCTGCTCGACGCGGCCCGCCACGAGCGCCGCGAACCCGCCCGCCGTTGCGAGCACGACGTGCGACACCACGATGCCGAGGGACCCGACGACGAGCACCGGGCGTCGTCCGACGTGGTCCGACAGGCGCCCGGCCACGAGCACGCTCGCCAGGATGCCGACCATGTACGCGGCGAAGGCCGCGGTGAGCATGAACGGCGAGAGGTCCCACTCGGCCGCGTAGACCGGGTAGAGGGGCGAGGGGACCGCCGACGACGCGACCGCGACCAGGAAGAGGACCGCGAGCACCCAGAACCACGTGCTCGACCTCGATGTCGCCATGTCGCCTCCTCGCCGTCTGAATAGGAAAAACCTAGTCAGGTGGATCGGGAGTTGTCCAGTCCGTCATGATCACGTCATGGCGCGATCAGGCATGGCGGACGACTCGTGCGGGATCGCACGGGGGTTGGACCTGCTCGGCGAGCGGTGGACCGGGCTGGTGCTCCGTGACGTGCTCCGCGGGTTCGAGCGGTTCAGCGACCTGCAGCGCGAGCTGGGCGTGGCGCCCGACGTGCTCTCGGACCGGCTGGCCAAGCTCACCCGGGCCGGCGTGGTGAGCAAGGTGGAGTACCGGGAGCCGGGGCACCGTCCTCGCCCGAAGTACGTCGCAACCGAGTCCGGCATCCGGCTCGGTCTGGTCCTGGCCGCGCTCAACGACTGGGCGGACGAGTTCCGGCCGGTGCCGACGGGACGTCCCAATGCGTTGCGTTACGTCGAGGGGCCGACTGGTCAGGCGGTCCACCTGGCGCCGGTCGACGACGCCGGCCGGGTCGTGGACGATGCCCGGGTCGAGCTGCAGGTGCTGCGCTAGGCCCGTGGTCCGTCGACGGGCTCGGCCAGCTCGCGATCGATCCAGCGGCCGATGACCTCGACGACGTAGGCCAGCTCGTCGCGGTCGAGCCGGAGCCCCTTCGCGATGTCGTGCCAGGTCTCCAGGCACGTCCGGCAGCAGGTGGCCGTCGCGTGCTGGGCGACGAAGACCGGGTGGTTGCGGTACGGCGTCTGTCGGCCGTCGTTGCGCGGCTCGGCGGGCGCGAGCCGTTCCAGCACGATCTCGGAGGCATGGGCCCGGATCGTCCGGGGTCCGCGCTGCTCCGCGATGGCCCGCTCGCGCCCGCGCAGGTGGAACCCCCGCCCGAACGGTCGCGCGCTGGCACGATCGATCCGGTCGTCGATCTCGGACGGGTCAGGCACCGCGCCACCCTGGGCAGGACACGGGCTCAGCCGGCAGGCGGCGCTGGGACGTAGCAGCCCTCGCGCTCGGCTCGTACTGCTGCGTGGGTCCGGGTCGGCACGTCCAGCTTGTGCAGGATGTGCTCGACGTGGGTCGCCACGGTGCGGGCGGCGATGACGAGGTGCTCCGCGATCTGCTGGTTGGAGCGACCGTCGACCATCAGGCCCAGCACCTCGAGCTCGCGTGCCGTCAGGTTGTTGCAATGACCGTCATCGCTCGCCAGGACGGCGCCCAGGACGAAGCGGGGAGCGTCGGTCGCTGCCAGCACCGTGATGCGTACGTGGGGCGGATGGGGGGTTCCGTCGCTCACGGGCCACATGAAGGTCCGGTAGACCTGGCCGTCGAGCAGGACGCGACGGGCGACGTCGACGACGTGCGGCAGCCGCGACAGCAGGTCGTCGCGCATCCCCGGGAACGGGTGGGTGCCGCCGTTCTGCAGGAGGACGACGCCGGACGAGGCGGCGTGGACGATCTTGGCCGAGGCCAGCACGGACCGCATCGGCGAGATGCCCTCGGCGATCACGGACGAGAGTGTCGCGAGGTGGCCGCGCACTGCCTCGCTCGGCGGGTCCGCGACCGGGAACAGGAGGTGGAGCACCCCGAGCGGATGACCGTCAGGCTCGGCGAGCGTGACGGCCAGAACGGGGCGGCCGACGTGCTCGTGGAGCCCGGGGCTCCCGGCGGTGGCGTAGACCTCCTCGTCCGGGTCCGACAACGTCATCCAGATGTCGTCGACGGGCAACCAGCCGTCGAGGCTCTCGACGAGCCCGCGCGCGCGCTCGAGCAGGGGCGCGCTCGACGTCGCGACCTCCAGCATCTGGGCCACGGGTGGCTCGTCCACGGGCATGGCTTCTCTCTCCACCGGCACTCGCGGACCAGCTGCGAGCACCCGTGCGCTCGTCCCCAGCGCGGCCGGCTTCTGGGCCCGGGGACACCAGGCCCGTACCCCGGACGGAGATCGGTATGTCTGCCGATAGCACCCACCTCGCCGCCCCTGCCTGAATGGAGGGACGAGTCGCCGAGCATTGGCGACACCGATCTCGGAACCAGGAGGATCACATGAAGGCAGTGGTGTACGAAGGCCCGCGCAAGGTCAGCGTCAAGGACGTCCCGGACGCGAGGATCGAGAGGCCCACCGACGTCCTGGTCCGCATCACCTCCGCGAACATCTGCGGCTCGGACCTCCACATGTACGAGGGCCGGACGGACTTCGAGACCGGTCGGTGGTTCGGCCACGAGAACCTCGGCGAGGTGGTCGAGGTCGGCGACGGCGTCGACAAGGTCCAGGTCGGCGACTACGTGGTACTGCCCTTCAACATCGCCTGCGGCCACTGCAAGAACTGCGAGCAGCAGCTCACCAACTACTGCCTCACCGCGCAACCCGACCCGAAGATGGCGGGCGCGGCCTACGGCTTCGCCGACATGGGCCCCTACGGCGGCGGCCAGGCCGAGCTGCTCCGTGTCCCGTGGGGTGACTTCAACTGCCTGCGGCTCGGCGAGGACGCCGCGGAGCGCCAGACCGACTACGTGATGCTCGCCGACATCTTCCCGACCGGCTACCACGCCACCGAGATGGCCGGGGTCAAGCCGGGTGACCAGACGGTGATCTACGGCGCCGGCCCCGTCGGCCTCATGGCCGCCCTGTCCGCGACCATCCGCGGCGCCAGCAAGGTGATGGTCGTGGATCGCCACCCGGACCGGTTGCGGCTCGCCGAGTCGATCGGCGCCATCGCCATCGACGACTCGAAGGTCGACCCGGTCGAGGCGGTCCTCGAGCAGACGATGGGGCTCGGCGCCGACAACGGCTGCGAGTGCGTGGGCTACCAGGCCCACGAGCCCGACGGGCAGGAGCAGGCCAACCTGACCATGAACCGGCTGGTGGCGTCCGTGCGCCTCACCGGCAAGATCGGCAACGTCGGCGTGTTCGTCCCGCAGGACCCGGGCGCCAACGACGAGCTCGCCAAGCAGGGCAAGCTCGCCTTCGACTACGGCATGTTCTGGTTCAAGGGCCAGCACGTCGGCACCGGCCAGGCGCCGGTCAAGAAGTACAACCGCCAGCTGCGCGACCTGATCGCCGGCGGCAAGGCCGAGCCGTCGTTCATCGTCAGCCACGAGCTGCCCCTCGACCAGGCACCCGAGGCCTACGAGCACTTCGACAACCGCGACGACGGCTGGACCAAGGTCGTCCTGCACCCGGCCGGTGCCTGACATGAGCGGGTCATTGGACGGTCGCCGCGTCGCGATCCTCGCCGCCGACGGCGTGGAACGGGTGGAGCTGGAGGAGCCCCGGCGCGCGCTCGACGGTGCGGGCGCACGTACGGAGGTCGTGTCCCTCGCCGAGGGCGAGATCCAGGCGCGCAACAACGACCTCCAGGACGCCGGCACCTTCGCGGTCGACCGTCTGGTGGGCGACGCGTCGCCCGACGACTACGACGCCCTGCTCCTGCCGGGAGGGACGGTGAACCCCGACAAGCTGCGGACGGACCCGACCGCGGTGCGCTTCGTGCGCGTGTTCGTGGACTCGGGCAAGCCGGTGGCCTCCATCTGCCACGGCCCGTGGAGCCTCATGGAGGCCGACGTCGTCCGCGGCCGGCGCCTGACGTCGTTCCCCAGCATCCGGACCGACCTGCGCAACGCCGGGGCCGAGGTCGTCGACGAGGAGGTCGTCACCGACGGCAACCTCACCACGAGCCGGTCCCCGGACGACCTGCCGGCCTTCTGCGAGAGGATCGTGCAGGAGTTCGCGGGCGCGTCGAGCATCGCCTCGGGCGGTGCGCGATGAGCCCGGGTGTCGCGGCCCGGGCCGCGCGCGCGGGCGGTGCCCTCGTGGGTCAGGTGCGGTCGTCGCTCGGCGGTTCGTCCTCCCCGGCGGGCGCGTCCCGGCCGGCATCCGGCTGGCTCGCGGTCACCGTGCTGTGCGAGCCCGGTGCGCTGGACCCGGCGGCGCTTCCCGCCCCGCTCGCGGAGCTGGGCGACCGCATCGAGGTCGACGTCCGCCCGGCGCCGGGGGACAAGGGCACCGAGCTCTACGCCCGGCTGCGCGGCAGGAAGGCACGCGGTGGCGGAAGCGCAGGCAGCAGGCTGACCGGGAACGACGCCGAGGCCGAGCTGCGCTCGGCGTTGCGCCGCGCCAAGCAGCTCGTCGAGGTCGGTGAGGTCCTCGCGGTCGATCCGGCCCCGCACGGCAAGCGCAGTGCCACGCCGAGTGGCGCAGTGCTCGAGTCCTGGACCAAAGACGCCCCCGCGGCAGGTGTGCTGTGAGGGCCGTGACCTGGCAGGGCGTCAACGAGATCGGCGTCGAGGACGTGCCGGACCCGGCCATCCTCAACGGGCACGACATCATCGTCGAGGTCGGGCTGAGCGCGACCTGCGGATCGGACCTGCACCTGCTCGGTGGCTACATCCCCGCCATGCGTGCCGGCGACGTCCTGGGCCACGAGTTCATGGGCACGGTCGTCGAGACCGGTCCCGCCGTGACCAAGCACCAGATGGGTGACCGCGTGGTCGTGGTCTCCTTCACCAGCTGCGGACAGTGCTGGTACTGCCGGCAGGGGCTGTTCTCCCTGTGCGACAACGGCAACCCCAACCCCGGCATCACCGAGGCCCTCTGGGGCCAGTCCATCGGCGGGTGCTACGGCTACTCCCACGCCATGGGCGGCTGGGCCGGCAGCCATGCGCAGTACATCCGGGTGCCGTACGCCGACCAGGGAGCGTTCGCCATCCCCGAGAACGTCTCGGACCAGCGTGCGCTGTTCGCCTCCGACGCGGCACCCACCGGCTGGACCGGCGCCCACCAGGCCGGCGTACAGCCAGGGGACGTGGTCGCCGTCTGGGGCGCCGGCGGTGTCGGCCAGATGGCCGCGCGAGCGGCGATGCTGATGGGCGCCGAGCGGGTGGTCGTCATCGACCGGTTCGACAACCGGCTCGAGCAGGTTCGCACGCACATCGGCGCGGACACCATCGACTACGAGCACAGCGACGTCCCGGCCGAGCTGCGCGAGATGAGCGGCGGACGCGGCCCGGACGTCTGCATCGAGGCGGTCGGGATGGAGGCGCACAGTCCCGGTCCCCAGCACGTCTACGACCAGGTCAAGCAGCAGATGCGCCTGCAGACCGACCGTCCGACCGCCGTGAGGGAGGCCATCTACTCCTGCCGCAAGGGGGGCACGGTCTTCACGCTCGGCGTCTTCGGCGGCGTCGTGGACAAGTTCCCGCTGGGCGCCGTCATGAACAAGGCACTGACGCTGCGCGGGGCCCAGCAGCACGGGCACCGCTACATCCCCGAGATCCTCGACCACATGAGCCGCGACGAGGTCAGGACCGAGCACCTGGCCACGCACGTGATGTCGATCGAGGACGGGGCGAAGGGCTACCGGATGTTCAAGGAGAAGGAGGACGGCTGCGTCCGCGCCGTCTTCGTCCCCGGGGCCTGACACCAACCACACGAGCACCACCCCGATCTCGGAGAGGATCAACATGCGAGCGATGGTCTACCGCGGGCCCTACCGGGTCCGCGTCGAGGAGAAGGACATCCCGGCGATCGAGCACCCCAACGACGCGATCGTGCGGGTGACCCGGGCGGCGATCTGCGGGTCCGACCTGCACCTGTACCACGGGATGATGCCGGACACCCGGGTCGGGCACACGTTCGGCCACGAGTTCATCGGCGAGGTCCACGCGGTCGGCGGCTCGGTGCAGAACGTGTCCGTCGGCGACCGCGTCATGGTGCCCTTCAACGTGTTCTGCGGGACGTGCTTCTTCTGCGCCCGCGGGCTCTACTCCAACTGCCACAACGTCAACCCCAACGCCACGGCCGTGGGCGGCATCTACGGCTACTCCCACACCTGCGGCGGCTACGACGGCGGCCAGGCGGAGTACGTCCGTGTGCCGTTCGCCGACGTCGGGCCGGGGCTGATCCCGGACTGGATGGACGACACCGACGCCCTGCTGTGCACCGACGCGCTGTCCACCGGCTACTTCGGTGCCCAGATCGGGGACATCGCGGAGGGCGACGTCGTCGTGGTGTACGGCGCCGGGCCGGTCGGGCTGTTCGCCGCGAGGTCGGCGTGGTTCATGGGCGCCGGCCGGGTGATCGTGGTCGACCACCTCGACTACCGGCTGGAGAAGGCGCGCGACTTCGCCCACGCGGAGACGATCTGCTTCACCGAGCACGCCGACGTGGTGCGCCACCTGAAGTACCTCACCGAGGGGCTCGGGGCCGACGTCGTCATCGACGCGGTCGGCGCCGAGGCCGACGGCAACCTCCTGCAGCACGTGACGTCCGCCAAGCTCAAGCTGCAGGGCGGCTCACCCGTCGCGCTGAACTGGGCGATCGACACCGTCCGCAAGGGCGGCACGGTCTCCGTCATCGGCGCCTACGGCCCGCTCTTCAGCGCCGTGAAGTTCGGCGACGCGATGAACAAGGGCCTGACGCTGCGGATGAACCAGTGCCCGGTCAAGCGGCAGTGGCCGCGCCTGTTCGAGCACATCCGCAACGGCCACTTCAAGCCCAGCGACGTGGTCACCCACGAGGTGCCGCTCGAGCACATCGCCGAGGGCTACCACATGTTCTCCGCCAAGCTCGACGGCTGCATCAAGACGGTCGTCGTACCGGACGCCGCCTAGACCCACGGAGCCCACGACCCGAGCCCGACCCGAGCCACGACAGGAGCCCACGATGACCTACACCCCTGAGAAGCCCCCGATCGCCGAGAGCAGCGAGGAGCTCCTCGCCCGGATCCCCGGGTGGGGTGCCGACCTCGACCCCGCCGACCGGCCGTCGGTGCCGCGGGAGCAGTTCGACCCGACACTCTCCGGAGCGCACTGGAAGCACCCCGAGCGCCAGCCCGAGAAGTGGCCGCGCGAACGATCAGTCGAGCACACCCAGCTGCCCCCGGTGTTCGGCACCGCGCAACCACCCCGTGGCGTGTCCGGCGCCATCCGCAAGCTGTCCTACGCCCGCTACAGCGAGGGCCAGGCCGCGCACTGGCTGCTGCTCATCGCCGCCGACCGGGTGGACACGCTCGAGAGCGCGCTGCGGTCGTTCGTGACGCTCCACCCGGACAACCCGATCACCCAGACGGGAGTGCGCGCCGAGATCACGCACCACGGCGTTCGCTCCCGCCTGGGGCGCAAGCGCACCGACGTCAAGCACCACTGGATGGACCCCCTCATCGTGGGTGCGCCCTGGGTCGCGGGTGCGGTCTTGACGAGGAGGCTGGTACGTCGGCTGCGCCGGTCGTCGCGTTCGGTGAACACGCCTCCGGCCTGAAGGTAAATTCGCGGACGTGCCTGGAGCATGGCGCGACGATGGCCCTGGGCCGGAGGGAAGAGAGCGGTGCAGGATCGTCAGGAGGTCCGGCGGGTCACGGGCAGGACCGAGGATCCGCGTGAGGCCGAGGCCGTCATCGCCGCCGCCTACCTCCCCAGCTCCGTCGAGCGGATCGGCGCAGGCCCGCTCGCGCTGCGCCTGGACTCGCTCGAGCTCGACTCCGCGACCGTGGGGCTCGTCTCCTTCGGCGCCGAGAGCCGGCTGCGGACGAGCGAGGCCACGAACTACCACGTCAACGTCCCGGTCACGGGTCAGGTCGTGAGCAGCGCGGGCGGCGGGCCGAGGACCCGGGCCCGCTCCGGTCAGGCGACGGTCTTCATGCCGGACCGACCGGCCGACATCCGTTGGGGACAGGGTGCCAGCCAGCTGTGCCTGATGCTTCCGAAGGACACCGTCGAGCGCGAGCTCGAGGAGCTGCTGGGGCGGTCCGTCACACGTCCGGTCGTGTTCGAGCCCGAGATGGACCTGTCCGGACCGGCGGGGCGAGGCTGGCGTGCCTCGCTCGACGTCCTCGTGGGCGAGCTGACCCACGGGCCGCACCTGCTCGCCCACCGTCGTGCGGCTCGCCAGCTCGAGCGGCTCATGGTCGACGGCCTGCTCCTGGCCCAGCCGCACACCTACTCCGCCGAGCTCGAGCGACGTGCGGCACCCTCGGCCAACCGGTCCGTCCAGGCGGCACGGGACCTGCTGGAGGAGCGTCCCGAGGAGCCCTGGTCCACGACGTCGCTGGCGCGAGCGGTGCACGTGAGCGTGAGGTCGCTGCAGGAGGGGTTCGCGACGCACGTCGGAGTCCCGCCCATGACCTACCTCCAGCAGGTGCGCCTGCGTCGGGTCCGCGAGCTGCTGGTCGACGGGTCCCCGGCCGCGACGACCGTGTCGTCCGCCGCTGCTGCGGTCGGCCTGTCCCACCGCGGCCGGTTCGCGGCGGCCTACCGCCGCGAGTTCGGCGAGTCGCCTGCGGAGACGCTGCGCCGCACCTGACGGCGTGCTTCTCCCGCCCGGTGCCTCGACGCGGTCCGGCCTGCGCGGACGGTGCGCCGGATCGCGCAGGCGTTCCCGCGGTTGACGCTGCTGCCCCTCGCGCCCGGGTGAGACTCGGGGTGGGTCCAAGAGGCGGCCCTCGTGGTGCCTTGCGCGTCCGTTCCCCCACCGGCCGCAAGGCACCACCACGCCCACGGGAGGCCTCCCGAGCGAGGAGACAGTCGTGCGTGACGTCGTGGAATGGGTGCACCACAACCTCAAGACCCCGCTGGCCGCCCTGCTGGGGCACGCGGACCTGGTCGACCTCGACGGGGCCGAGCTGCCGGAGCACGTCCGCTCCTCGATCGAAGGGATGCGACGCGCGGGCGCACGACTCGACGAGGTGGTGTTCGCCGTCTGCGACCTCATCGACATCGCGTGTGCAGACACACGTCACCTCCAGCTCGTCGACCTCTCCGAGCTCGTGGCCGAGGAGCTGTCCGCCTGCATGGACGCCGCTGTGCGTGCCGGCGTCCGGCTCAGCTTCCGCGGCGTCGAGGGAGCGCTGTGCACCGGCGATCCCTCGGCCCTGGGACGGGCGGTCCGGGCGTTGCTCGAGCACGCCGTGGGCGAGGCTGCTCCCGGGACGGAGGTCGAGGTCCGGACGACCCCCACGGATCGTGGCGTTCGCGTCACCGTCGTACGCCGTTCGCCCGGTGTGCCGCCGTTCGCGCAGGAGCGGGCCGCTGGCGCGGATGGCCTGGAAGACAGTTGCTCCCGCCACCTGTCCGGGACGGGGTTCGGGGTCGTGCTCGCGTCGACGGTCGCCAGCGTCCACGGTGGCCGCGTGCGGGTCGGCGGGCCCGAGGACGAGGCGGTGCTGCAGATGGACCTGCCCGCGGACGATGATCGGACGCCAACCGGGGCGTGATGTCGAGGCACGTGAGGTGCAGCGGTCGACGCCGCACGAGCTCGGCAGGCTCACCCCGGCCGCCTCACGGGGGCGGAGGTCGGCCGGGGTGAGCGATCGTGGGAACCCAGGTCAGCTGTTGAGGCTCGAGGTGTCGGAGCCGGAGGTCGCCCCGCTGTCGGTCCCGGTGCCGGAGTCGCCGTCCGGCACTCCGTCGCCGTCGAAGTCGGGCTGCTGACCGGTGCCGTCCTGGGTGGTCCCGCCGCCGTCCTGGGTGGTGCCTCCCATCGGGCCGCCCGGCATCTGCCCGCCCATCTGTCCGCCGTCCAGGTCGCCCATCGGACCGCCGGGCATCTGGCCGTCACCGGGGAAGCCCCGACCGCCGGAGCCGTCGGTGGTCTGGGTGCTGGTGGTGGTGGCGGCGTCGTCGGTGCCGACGGCGTACCCGGCGCCGAAGCCGGCACCGCCGACCGCGAGCCCGGCGACGACCGCGCCGGCGGCGATCACCGTGCGCCCGCGGGGCAGCCGGTCGCGCCAGGTGCGCCGTCCGGCGGGGACGGCCGGGTCGTACGTCGGCGAGCTGGCCGCCGCGGCCGGGGTGGTCGAGGGGGCGTCGGGGAGCTGGGGTGCGTCGTTCATGGAAGTTCCTTCGTGGGTCGGAGGGGTGGAGTGGTGGTCGGGGTGGGTCATCGGGTCAGCCGCCCATCGGGCCGCCGTGCCCGCCGGCGGGCGCCTCGCCCGCGGTGACCTCGGTCGCGGTGCCGGCGACGGTGACGGTGTAGGTCTCGCCCGAGGTGATGTCGGCGGAGGAGTAGACGACGGAGGCGAAGTCCTTCCGGACCGTGTACGACGCGACCTCGGTGCCGTCGGCGTCGGTGATCACCACGTCCGAACCGGCCGCGGCCGTGCTGCCGAGCGCCGTGGCGATCCAGCCCTGGGCGGAGTCGGCGGACGGGGCCACCATCATCCCGGAGCTGCCGGTGGCCATCAGCGTGCCGCCGGTGACCTCGAAGGCGCCGTTGACGTCGAGCGCTCCGTTGCCGTCGGTGGTGGGTCCGTAGACCACGATGTCGCCGCCGGTGATCGTGGCGTTGCCGTTGGAGTCGAGGCCGTCGCCGCTGGCCCACACCTCGAGGGTGCCGCCGTTGACGTACAGGTCGACTGAGGTGTCGGCGGCCATCTCGCCTCCGGGCTGTCCGTCGGTCTGCGCGCTGTCGTCGGAGCTCGCCGCGTTGACGCCGTCGTCGGCCGAGTGCAGCTCGACGTCGCCGTCGTCGATGATGATGAGCGACCCCTCGAGCGCCTCGTTGGACTCGGCCACGTCCACGGTGCCGCCGCTGACGAGCACCTGGACGCCCTTGATGCCGTCGTCCTCGGACGTGACGGTGAGCGAGCCGCCCTGGATCAGCACGAAGCCGGCTCCGGCGTCCTCGGTGTTGTCGGACGTGAAGGTGTCGCCAGCCGCGTCGACGGTGACGGTGCCGTCGGCCAGGACGAGGTAGTCCTTGCCGATGATGCCGTCGTCGACCGACGTCACGTCGATCGTTCCGCCGGTGATGACCAGCCCGTCCTTGCCGACGATGCCGTTGTTGCTGTTGCCGGTCACCGTGAGCGATCCGGTGCCGCCGATGGTCAGGTCGGCGGTCGAGTAGAGCGTGCCGGTCGGTGCGTCGTCGCCCGCGTCTTCGTAGGTCGTCGCGTCGGCCAGGCTGTTGTCGCTGCCGTCGGCGAGGACGACCACGACCGACTCCGCATCGACGACGTCGATCGCGGCGGTGCTCTCGGACGTGATCGAGGCGTCGTCGAGCACGAGCCGTACGACGCCGTCGCCGGCGCTGTCGACGACGACCTGGCCGGTCAGCTCGCCGGAGAGCACGTAGGTGCCGGCGGCCGAGATGGTGACCGTGCCGCCGTCGACCGTGACCGCGTGGCCGTCGGACGTGGCGGTGCTGCCGTCGAGGGTGATGGCGGTCGCGTCGGCCTCGTCGTAGGAGGTGTCGCCGGTCTCGACCGCGACGTCGTCGGCGAGCGCCTCGTCGACGGTCGTCCCGTCTGAGGTGGCGACGGCGCTCGACGAGGTCGAGCTGCTCGCGGACGTCGTGGTCGCGGTGTCGGCGGCCACCGAGGCGCCGCAGCCGGCGAGCAGGAAGACGGCCGCGGTGCCGGCGAGCGCCTGGCGGATCCGGGTGGAAGTGGGGAGCCGAGTGGATCGAGAGGGGCGCATGGGAGCGGCCTTTCAGGAGCTGGCGAGAAGGAGGTGGCCGGTGTCAGCGGCTGGTGGAGTCGACTGTGGTGGACGTGCCTGTCGGGGAGGTGGGCCGGCGTTGTGAGCCTCCTGTGAGGGCACCCGGTGCCCGGAAGACGAACGCCCGCTGGGCCGCGAAGCTCGTCGACACCAGTGCGAGCTCGGTGAGGACCTTGGCCGGCAGGAGCGCGATCCCGGACGCGTCGAGGGCGCTCAGCAGCAGGAAGTTGAGGCCGAGCAGCGCCGTCGCAAGGGCGGCGTACCTCGCCGCGGCGACGCGGGTGCGGATCCGGTGCTCCTCGTCGAAGACGAGACGCCGGTTGACGACGAAGTTCACACCCGCGCTGGTGATCCGGGCGCCGACCACGGACAGCAGCAGGTCGCCGGTGAGGGCCTGCAGCGCAAGCAGCGCGATCGTGTCGATGGCGAAGGCGGCGAGCGAGGAGGCGAGGAACGCCAGAAGCGGTGCGTAGACCCGCCAGGAGTCCACGACCGGCCGGAAGTGCGACGAGGCGTTGTCCTCGAGGTAGATCGTGGCGATCGGAAGCACGTCGAGCGCGATGCCGGATCGTCCCGCGCGGAGCAGGACCTGCATCTCGTACTCGTAGCGTTCGCCGGGCACGCCGCACGCCCACGCGAGCAGGCCGGCCGGGATGCCGCGCAGGCCCGTCTGGGTGTCGGGGACGCGGGTGCGGGCAGCGGCCGCGAACAGCCAGCAGGTCACGCTGTTGCCGATGCGGCTGCGCACGGGCACCGGTCCCTCGAAGGTGCGGGTGCCGAGGACGAGGCGTCGGGCGTCGGGATCGTCGACCAGGCGCTCGCCGACCGCGACGATGTCGGCCAGCGCGTGCTGGCCGTCGGCGTCCGCGCAGACCACTGGCGAGCCGGTGCGGTGCGCCGCGGCGTGGGCGAGGCCGGCCTTGAGGGCTGCGCCCTTGCCGCAGTTGACGGGCAGGGTGACGACCTGGGCGCCCGCCGCGCCCACCTGCGCGAAGCGGTCGTCGTACGCCGCTCCGGATCCATCGTCGACGACGAGGACCTGCCAGTCCGGGCGGGCCGCGCGCAGGTCGGCGACGACCTGCACCAGTGCCGCGCCGGGACGGAAGGCAGGCACGAGGACGGTGGGGCCGGGCTGGACCGACGACACGGCTCAGCCCTTGATGTAGAGGATGTCGGAGGTGCCGCGCTCGCCGCCGTTGCTCGGCCGGTTGCGCACCTCGCCGTCGAAGTAGAACGTCGAGGACCCACCGCCGTCGATGTTGTAGGCGGTGACCGCGCCGAGGCCCTTCATCAGGGTGGCCAGCTCGGTCATCGTCGCGCCGGCGCTGTAACCGGTGGACCGGCCGTCGACGACCACGACGAGGAGATGGTTGTCCTCGACGACACCGATCGCGGTGCGGGGCTGGTCGCCCTGGATCGAGTGGTTGCCGAAGTTGGTGTCGACCTCGACGTCGTCGATGCCGTCGAGCACCTCGCCGTCCGCGACGAGCGCAGGGCCGAAGGAGAGGGTGTTCCAGACGCCGGAGTCGACGAGGGTCTGCGCATCGGTGGCGGTCTCGTCGTAGAGCTCGACCCGGCCGTCGCGGTAGAACGCCAGTCCCTCGCGTGCGCCGGAGTCGCGCCACACGACGCCGTTGCGGATCACCATGCCGGTGTCGCGGAAGCCGTAGTAGTCGCCGTTGACCGCGAAGATCGCGCCGTTCTGCTCGGCGATGTCCGAGGTCTCGTCGATGATGTTCGTGCCGAACGCGTCGCCGGCGAAGGCCGAGCGGAGGACGGTCGCGTCGCTCAGCACGAGGTCGGCGACGAAGTAGGTGACGGTCGCGTCACCGCTGCCGGTCATCACCTCGCGCACGGTCACCGTGGTGCCGTCGGCGCTCCAGCTGTCGTCGGTGAGGACGGCCTGAGAGGTGTCGAGCTCGGTGCCGTCGCTGCCCTGGCTCGCCTCGTACGCCGACGCGTCCGCCACCTCCACGTGGTCGACGACGTAGCGGTCGAGCGCCCATGCGCCTGTGGCGGTGCCGAGGGTCAGGGTGGTGAGGCCTCCGATGAGGAAGCCGCGGCGGGTGGAGGTCGGGATGCGTGTCGGCATGGGGGTCCTGTCGTCGGGGGTCCCCCCGACGGTGCGGGGCCTCCCTGTCCGACGGCTGTGGCGCGACCGTGCATCTCGTAGGGGTGCGGGACGCACCGGTGGTGGTTCACAGCGCGGGCACAGCGGAGCCGGAGCCGGCGGACAGCGCGGACCGTGAAGGTCGGGACCACACCGATCCAGAAGGGCATCCCATGAACTCCACCTACCTCCTCGCGGCCGTGGACCTCCTCGCCGTCGTCGTCCTCGCCGTGGCCGTCTACTACCCGCGCCACCGGCGCGCCGACCTCGTCACCGCCTTCATCGCGGTCAACGTCGGCGTCCTGGCCGTCACGATCGTGCTGTCCGGCAGCGCGGCCACGGTCGGGCTGGGGATCGGGCTGTTCGGTGTGCTGTCGATCATCCGCCTGCGGTCCGACGAGCTGGGGCAGCACGAGATCGCGTACTACTTCGCCTCGCTCGCGATCGGGCTGATCGGTGGTCTCGGCACCGCCGACCTCGTCCTCTCGATCTCGCTGATGGCCGTCCTGGTGGGCGTGCTGGCCGCCGCGGACAGCCGCCTCCTCCACAGCAGCACGCTGCGTCAGGTGATCGTGCTGGACGCCGCCATCACGGACGAGGCGTCGCTCGTCGAGCGGCTCGAGCTGCTGCTCGACGCGCGCGTGGTCCGGGTGACGCCGGTGCGCACGGACTTGGTGAACGACGCGACCACCGTGGAGGTGCACTACGTCGCACCGCGTGGCCCCGCAGTACCCGCCACCGAGCGGCGCAGCGTCGCGGCGGTGACGCGATGACGGTCCTCGGCCGCCTCCCCGCGGTGACGCTCGGCGAGGTGAACACCGAGGCCGCACTGCTGACCAGGATCGATCGCAAGTACGTCCTCCCTGCCGACGACCTCGACGCCGTCCTGACCGGCATCCCGGGCCTGCGCGCCCTCGAGATCGACGGCCGACGCAGCTCGCGCTACGAGTCGACGTACCTCGACACGGTCGACCTCGACAGCTGGAGCGGTGCAGCGCACCGCAGGCGCCGCCGCTGGAAGGTCCGGACCCGCACCTACGCCGACACCGGCGAGCGGTGGCTGGAGGTGAAGACCCGCGGGCCGCGCGGCACCACGGTGAAGGAGCGACTGCCCCACCCGGGCCACGACGACCTCGGCGTGCCGTCCTGCGCCGACGCCTGGGTCCGCGACCGGCTCGGAGCGGCGCACGTCCACGACGTCGATCCCGGTGAGCTCGTCGCGACGCTCCGCACGAGCTATCGGCGTACGACGGTGCTGCTCGACGACGGCGCCGGACGGGCCACGATCGACCGCGACCTCCGCTGGACCTCGCCCCACGGCAGTGCGGCGGTCGACCAGGTGCTGGTCGTGGAGACCAAGGCGACCACGGCCCGGCCCGGTCCGCTCGACCGTCGGCTGTGGGAGCTCGGCCACCGACCTGTGCGCATCAGCAAGTACGGCACCGGGCTCGCCCTCCTCACCCCCGACCTCCAGCGCAACCGCTGGCACCGGGTCACCTCCCGACACCTCGCCGACCACCTCACGATCCACCAAGGAGTGCTCTCATGAGCGACCACCACCCCAGCCGTCCCAGCGGTCCCACCCGCCGCGTCGTCGTCCTGGCCTCCCTCGCCTCCCTCGCCCTCGGCGGGTGCTCCGCCACGACGGGCGACGCGAACGTCGCCACCACGGGCGTGACCTCGTCCGCGCGGGAGGTGGCGGACGGCTCCGGCGTGTGGGACGCGAGCAAGGTGCACGCGATCAGCGTCGAGGTCGACGGGGACGCCGTGGCGACCATGATCGACACCTACCAGGAGACGGACGAGAAGGAATGGCTAGAGGCGACCGTGACGATCGACGGCGAGACCTTCCAGCGCGCCGGCATCAGGCTCAAGGGCAACTCGTCGCTCCGCAGCGTCAGCGACGACTCCGACCCGACCGACCTGCCCTGGCTGATCCGGCTCGACAAGTTCGTGGACGACCAGGCCGTCGACGGGTCGAGCGAGTTCATCATCCGGTCGAACAGCAGCGAGACCGCGCTCAACGAAGCCGTCGCGCTCGACCTGTTGGCCAAGGCCGGCCTGGCCAGCGAGCACGCGGTCGCGTCGTCGTTCGAGGTGAACGGCTCGGGTGCCCGGCTGCGCCTGGTCGTGCAGAACCTCGACGAGGACTGGGAGGCGGAGAACTTCTCGACCGACGGGTTGCTCTACAAGTCCGAGGCGAGCGGGGACTGGTCCTACCGCGGTGACGACCCCGACGCCTACACCGACGTCTTCGACCAGGAGACCGGCGACGACGACCTCACGCCGCTCATCGACTTCCTCGACTTCCTCAACAACAGCAGCGACGAGTACTTCGTCTCCGAGCTGCCGTCCCGGCTCGACGTGCAGTCCTTCGCTCGCTACCTGGCGTTCGAGGAGCTCGTCGACAACTTCGACGACATCGACGGTCCCGGCAACAACTCCTACCTGCGCTACGACGCCGAGACCGGCGCCTTCACGGTCGTCGCGTGGGACCACAACCTCGCCTTCGGCGCCTCGCCCGGCGGCGCGGGCGGGCCCGGCGGTGGCTTCCCGGACGGGGAACAACCCGAGGGGATGCCGACGGACTTCCCGGACGGCCAGCGACCCGAGGGGATGCCGACCGACTTCCCTGACGGCGGGCGACCCGGCGGCGGGTACGGCGGCGGTGGGGGCATGCCGGGACGTTCCAACGTTCTCGTCGAGCGCTTCACCGCCGTCGAGGAGTGGGCCGACCTCGTCGAGCAGGCGAAGAGCGACCTCACCGACGAGCTCATCGACAGTGGCTACGCCGAGGAGGTCCTCGACGCCTGGACGAGCGTGCTGCTCGAGCAGGCCGGCGACCTGGTCGATGCCACCACGGTGCAGGACGAGTCCGACGCGATCCGGGCGAAGCTCTGACGCGTCCTGGTCGAGGGGTGCTGGGCGAGCCCCGGAGGACCGTAACGCGCCCGACACGTGTCGCAACCTCCGCGAATCATTGGCGCGCCACCATGGGGCAGGTGACGACACTCGGACAGCAAGCCACCGACGTGGGCGCGGCCCACCAGCGGGGCAGGGACCAGGGAACCGGCCACCGGTTCTCGCCGCGGACGTTGAAGCACCCCGACGTGATCGGGCTGATCGTGGTGTGCGAGGTCTGCTCCTACGCCCGCATGCGGTGCCCCGGGCGGCACTGACGCCCGACAGGGTGAACATCGGGCGAACCGCGCTCCGCCCGCCCCTCCAGTCCGTAGGCTCGGCACCAGAGAACACGCGAAGCAGCCCACGTCCGAGCAGGTCCACCATGCACCACATCACCGCCTCAGTCGCCGGGCTGACGACCTCGATCGAGGTCGACGGCCCGCTCGACGTCATCGCTGCCTACGACCTGTGCGCTCGGGTGGACGCGGCGCTCCGGGGAGGAGCGCGTGTCATCGGGATCGACCTGACGCGGGTGACGTCAGCGAGCCTCGAGGGCGTGAGGGGCCTGGGGCGCTGCCGCGACGCGGCCATCGAGGTCGGGGCCGTCCTCACGTTCACCGGGTGCAGCCGTCCGTTCCGCGCCGACCTGGCGGCCGTGGAGTCCCTGCGGTCGTGATCGGGGGCTGCTTCAGGCCGCGTCGTTCGCGCAGCGGAAACCGATGTTGCCCGACGACGACTCGGCGGTGTTCGACGACCGGGCAGCCACCCGGTAGCGGTTGCAGTAGCTGTCGTGACACAGGTACGACCCACCGCGCATGACCCTCGGCACGTGCGCGTCAGGGACGTCGGCGGGGTCGGCGGCGACCGGGTCGACGACCGCTTCGGGGCCCGCGCGGTCGACGTACTCGGTGCTGCGGAACGCGTCCTGGCACCACTCCCACACGTTGCCCACGGTGTTGTGCAGGCCGTAGCCGTTGGGTGTGAACGTGGTGACCGGCGCTGTGGTGAGGAAGCCGTCGTCCAGGGTGTTGCGGTGGGGGAAGTCGCCCTGCCAGATGTTGCAGCGCCAGCGCCCGCCGGGCCTGAGGTCGTCGCCCCAGGGGTAGCGCGCGCGGTCGAGGCCTCCGCGCGAGGCGTGCTCCCATTCGGCCTCGGTGGGCAGCCGCTTGCCGGCCCACCGGCAGTAGGCCTGGGCGTCGCGCCACGACACGTGCACGACCGGGTGGTTCTGAAGGTCGTTGATGCTCGAGCGAGGTCCGGCGGGGTGGCGCCAGTCCGCGCCGCGCACCGTCAGCCACCACGGCACGCCGGCCACCCGGCGCAGGACGTCGGCCGGCGCGGCGTCCACGGCGAGGTGGAAGACCGCTGAGACCCCGTCGCGCTCGGCATCGGTGACGTAGCCGGTCGACTTCACGAAGGTGGCGAACTGGGCGTTGGTGACGGTCTTGGCATCGATGAAGTAGGAGGACAGACGTACGGCGTGCACGGGCTGCTCGCCGTCAGCGGCATAGCCGTCGCCGTGGCTGTCGCCCATCCAGAAGGACCCGCCGTCGATGTGCACCTGCCCGCGGGTGCTCCGCGCTCCTCGCGGCATCGAGGGCGTGGCCGCCTCGCCCGAGTGTCGCGTCGCCGTCGGGGCACAGCACGCGTCGCCGTGCGTGCCGGTCTGCAGGGCTTCCGGGTGCGGAGCGGAGGGTGCCCCGTCGCCGGCGCCCAGCAGTGGGAGCAGCGAGCGGGACGCGGGCGGGTCGACGGGCACCCACCAAAATTACAGTAAGTCAGTAGGGATGAGGTCCAGGGCGTCAGGGAACACGGATCGACATGGAAGGGACTGATGTCTAGTAACTCGACTTGTTAACAGTAGATTGCATGGCACGATTCCATCTCGAGAAGGACGTGTCATGCCCCACCGCAAGCTCTTCACCGCGATCGCCGCGCCAGCCGTGCTCACGCTGGCCAGCGTCGCCCCCGTCCTCGCCGGTGCGCCGGCGACCACCGCCAACGCGGCCCCCGCACCCGTGCAGGCGCCGCGCCCGAACCTCGTCTTCATCATGGCCGACGACCTCGGCTGGTCCGACCTGAGCACCGGCCTGGTCAACGGCGGCTACGGCAACGACTACAACGAGACGCCGCGCCTGGACCAGCTCGCGCAGGAGGGCCAGGTCTTCACCGAGGCGTACGCGTCGGTGCAGTGCAGCCCCACGCGCGCGGCGCTGCACACCGGCCAGTACGCCACCCGCCCCACCAACAACGTGTACGCCGTCGGCGCCGTCACGGGCCCCGCGACCGCCCCGCTGCGGGGCGTCACGCAGGGCCGCCTTGCCGAGGACGGCAAGACGGCCATCGCCACGGGCTACACGACGCTGGGGGAGACGCTTCAGAAGGCCGGGTACGCCACCGGCTACAGCGGCAAGTTCCACGTCGCCGGCTCGGCCGAGGAGATCGTCTCCGCCCACGGGTTCGACGAGAACTGGGGTGGCAGCCAGAACTCCCACGCGACCTACTACTTCGCCACGAAC
Organism: Nocardioides potassii; assembly: GCF_021648885.1. Classification (GTDB taxonomy): domain Bacteria; phylum Actinomycetota; class Actinomycetes; order Propionibacteriales; family Nocardioidaceae; genus Nocardioides; species Nocardioides potassii. The sequence goes on from NZ_JAKJHZ010000003.1 coordinate 471,605, forward strand.
AACCAGTTCAACGACTCCGTCTCTCCGTCGCTCGACCAGTTCGCCGCGGACTACACGCAGGACTACGTCGACGAGAACATCGCGCCTTACAGCCGCGGGGTCAGCGAGGCCCAGCTCGACGCGCTCGTCGGCACCGACAAGCACGTGACCGACGCGCAGACCGATGCGGCGCTCGACTTCATCGACCGCAGCAAGGACGAGCCCTTCCTCGCCTGGGTCAGCGAGTTCGCCCCGCACTTCCCGGTGAACGACGCGCAGGCGCGGCCCGACCTGCTCGCGAAGTACAAGGCGAAGGTGCCCGGGCAGGCGCCGGCCAAGCCGTCGTACGGCGCGCTCACCGAGGGCGTCGACCAGTCGGTCGCGCGGATCATCGACTACCTCGAGGAGACCCCGGACCCCCGCAACGGCGGCAAGCCGCTGTCCGAGAACACCGTGGTGATCTTCACCTCCGACAACGGCGGCGAGGAGGACCCCGTCAACTCCGGCGCGTGGAACGGCCCGCTCCGCGAGGACAAGGGCCAGATGTACGAGGGCGGGATCCGCGTGCCGTGGATCGTGTGGAGCCAGAACCCCGACCTCGTGCGGGGTGGCGGTCGTGCCAACGAGACGATCATCAACAGCACCGACCTCTACACGACCTTCGCGTCCTACGCCCGGGCCGCGCTGCCCGCCGGCGTCCCCCTCGACGGCATCGACCTCACGCCGGCGTTCAGCACGGGCACGAAGATCAACCGCGACCACTTCCACCACCTGCCGGGCTACGTCGGGGTGCAGGGACCGTCGTCCCTGGTCCGTGACGGTCGCTGGAAGCTCTACTACACCTACGACGACGGCTCCTTCGAGCTCTACGACCTCGTCGCCGACGTGGGTGAGACGACCGACCTGGCCGCGCAGAAGCCCGGCCTCGTGCACCGCCTCGGCGAGAAGCTCATCGGCTGGCTCGACGAGACCGACGCGCCGCTCGCCACCCTCCGGGCCGGTCAGCCGACCCGCGTGATCGAGGACTTCACCGGCGACACGTACGCCAACGGTCGCATCACCCACCACCGCCGGGACACCATCACCATCGCCGCCGGCGACCCGGTGCCGTACCTCCTGCCGACCCCGTAGGAGCAGGTCCGCCACGCACGGACCCGGACGACCACGTCGTCCGGGTCCGCGCCAGGGGGGTGCGGCCGGACGGGCCGCCGTCGCGACCCGCTCAGCGGGTGCGCGAGTCCTCGGTGGTCTCGGGCTCGTGCTCGAGCCACGCGGCCAGGTCCGCCAGCACGTCGATCGAGGTGCGGAGGGACGAGACGTCGAGATGCATGGCTTCGACGTTACGAGCGTCCCCCGGCCCATGACGGGCCCGGCGCCCGCGCGGTGTGAACGGAGTGTGAAGGTCCGCTCACCCACGTCAACGGTCGGCCGGCTTGGTCCACTCGATCGTGTGGCGGAAGCCGAGCCGGTGGCGCATCCGTGCGCCGGGCATCACTGCCGCGACGTGGCGGCGGAGGTCGTCGTACGTCGTCGTCGGGTCCTGCACCGGGTACGGCGGTGGCTGGGGGCCCCCGCGGTTGGCCCTCGGGTGCTTGATGAACCCGATGACCGGGTTGGTCACGATCGACGCGACGTCCCAGGCGTGGTCGGCGATCGACGTCGGGGGAGCGAGGCCCACGGCGAGGAAGCGGCCGCCGGGGGAGAGCAGTCCACGCACCTCCTCCGGTGCGCGTCCGACCTCGAGATGGTGCAGGACGGCGACCATCGTCACCAGGTCGAAGGGGCCGTCGAGCCTGCTCCAGTCCCCGCCGTCGATCCGTACGTTCGCCAGCCCGGAGCACAGCTGGGACGCCGCGACCCGCATCGTCGCGTCGACGTCGTTGCCGACCACCTCACCGAAGTACGGCGCGAGGGTGGCGACGAGCCCGCCCTGGCCGCAGCCGACGTCGAGCGCCGCCCGACGCTGCACCGGGAGGTGGTCGAGGATCCAGCGGTGGAAGTGGTCGTTGTGGCTCCACGGGTGACGCGCGTTGAGCCGTGCCATCCCCGAGGACAGCGCACCTCCAGCGACCGACCGCGTGAGGTCCCGGAGTGCCATGGCGTCAGTCTGCCCGTCTGCCACTTTCGTCGATATGCGGACAAAAGATTGACGTCAGTCGTCACAACTGCCTACGGTCGCAGGGTCACGTTGTGACGCACGCCACATCCGGTCTCGTGGTGCCGGACCGACCCGCTCCTGGAGGAACCCCATGAAGACCCCCGACATCAGGTCCGAGGAGACGCCCGCGCTCCGGCGCAGCCTCGGTCTCAGCCGCCGCCAGCTCATGGCGGCCTCCACCGGGCTCGCCGCCGCTGCCACGATGGCCGGCCCGCTCGCCTCGTCCTCGGCGGCCGCAGGGAACGGCGTGCTGATCCCGCGCGGCAAGCTCGGCATCATCCTCTACTCGGTGCGCGACGCGGTCAGCCGCGATCCGCTCACCTCCGACCTGCCGTCCGGGTTCAAGGAGGTCTTCGCGGCGCTGGCGAAGATCGGCTACAAGCAGATCGAGTTCGCCGGCTACACGCAGAGCGCGAACGCCGAGGGCGGACGTACGCCGGCCCCGGAGCTGCTGAAGCAGTGGCTCGACGACAACGGCCTCGAGGCCGAGGGCAACCACGGCAGCATCCCGAGCACGATCACCGACGCCACCCTGGCGACCTTCGACGCCGCCTGCGAGGCGGCGAACATCCTCGGCATGGGCCACATCGGCACCGGCAGCGACCCGACGAGCTCGGCCTACCTGGCCGACTGGCAGCTCGCGGCCGAGCGGTGGAACATCCTCGGCGAGCGCGCGATGACCAAGCACGGGCTCAAGCTCTACACGCACAACCACGCCGAGGCGTACAGCCACCTCCTCGACGTGGGCCCGGCGGACGCCCAGGGTCGTCCGACCCGCTCGAGCGGCGTGCGTCGCCTCGAGTGGTTCCTGGACAACACCGACTCGCGCTACGTCTTCCTGGAGATGGACATCTACTGGGCGCACGTCGCGCAGTACCGCTTCGGCTCCTACGTCGGTGCGGACGGCACGACCGTGGCGGACCCCTTCGACCCGCTGGGCACGGTCAACACCTTCGGGCCGCTGCGCTACCCCCTGTTCCACGCCAAGGACGGCACGTCGCAGCCCGGCACCCGCGACGGCTACGCCTTCGCACCGTTCGGCGCCGGCGTCATCGACTACAAGGCGTTCCTCGGCGGGGTGGGCGCCAAGGGCTACCACAACCCGATGTGGGAGCAGGACAGCGCTCCCGGTGGCACCGCGAACCCCGGCCAGTCGCTGGACCTCGCGAAGTACAGCTTCGACAACCTCAAGAACCTGCGGGGCTGACCTCTCTCCCGCAGCTGCGTGTGCCGCGTCCCGGTCCGACCGGGGCGCGGCACACGTGTTCGTGGCTAGGCTCGGCTCGTGCCCGTGACCCGAGGTTTCCGCCGCCGCCGACCCGATGGACCCGAGGGGCGCCTGCCACCGGGTCAGTACGACGTCGGCTCGGGGTGGCCGGTCCTCACCGCCGAGGCCACCCCGCGGATCGAGCGCGAGTCGTGGTCCATCGAGGTGGACGGCCTGGTGGACCGCCCGACGACGTGGACGTGGGACGACGTGCAGCAGCTGCCGCGGTCCTCCTACAGCGGCGACATCCACTGCGTGACCACCTGGTCGAAGTTCGACGTCGTCTTCACCGGGGTGTCCGTCGACAGCCTGCTCGACGTCGCCGGGCCGCAGCCCGAGGCGGCGTACGTCATGGCCCACTCGTCGACCGGCTACACCACCAACCTCGCCCTGGCCGACCTCACCGGCGGCAAGGCCTGGGTGGTGTGGGAGTTCGACGGACGACCGTTGACGGCCGAGCACGGTGGACCGGTGCGGCTGCTGGTCCCGCACCTCTACTTCTGGAAGTCGGCCAAGTGGATCAGCCGGCTCGAGCTGATGGCCGCCGACCGTCCGGGCTTCTGGGAGGTCAACGGCTACCACGACCGGGGCGACCCGTGGCTCGAGCAGCGCTACCAGGGTGACCCGTGAGCGGCGCCGAGGAGGCCGGGTCGTTCGACCCGGGCGGGACGGGCGCGACCGCATGGACGACCGGACGCATCATCACCAAGGACCTGCCGGCCCCGCACCTGGTCCGGCTGCGGATGCACGTCGAGGACCGCCAGCGCCACTGGCCCGGGCAGCACTACCTCATCCGGCTGCGCGCCCCTGACGACTACACGGCCCAGCGGTCCTACTCGCTGGCCTCCGACGACAGCGACCCGCTCGTCGAGTTCCTCGTCGAGCGGCTGCCCGACGGGGAGGTCTCGGAGTTCCTGGCCGACGAGGCAGAGGTCGGTGACGTCCTCGAGCTGCGGGGTCCGATCGGGCGCTGGTTCCGGTGGGACACCTACACCCCGTCCGTGTGCCTGGTGGGCGGCACCGGTGTGGTGCCCGCGGTGTCCATGATCCGCGCGGCGCGCCACCACGGCCGCAGCGACCAGCTGCGCGTGATGGCCGTGGCACGCCGCCCCGACGAGCTGCCGTACGCCGACGAGCTCGCGCGCTTCGGCGCCACCATCGCGTACACCCGCGAGGGCGACGACGGCCGCCCGCCCGGCCCGCCCACTGCCGACGAGCTCGCCCCGTTGCTCGACGGCGCCGAGCTGGCCTACGTCTGCGGCTCGGCGCGCTTCGCCCGGTTCGCCGAGGACCTGCTGCTCTCGTCCGGGCTCGATCCCCAGGCCATCCGCGTCGAGAAGTTCGGCGTCACCGGCTGACGCGCGGGGAAGCAGACGGCGCGGCGGTTGGTTGCACCGGGCATGACGACCATCGGACTCATCGGCAGCGGACACATCGGTACGGCAATCGCGCGCCGTGCGATCGAGCAGGGCCACGACGTGGTGCTCAGCAACTCGCGCGGGCCCGAGACCCTCGCCGACCTCGTCGCCGAGCTCGGCCCGCGGGCCCGCGCAGCGACGGCCGAGGAGGCAGGGGAGGCGGGTGAGCTGGTCGTGGTGACCGTCCCCTTCAAGGCCCACCTCGACGTGCCGGTCGAGCCGCTCGCGGGCAAGGTCGTCATCGACACCAACAACTACTACTTCGAGCGCGACGGCCACTACGCGGAGCTCGACGAGGGCCGCACGAGCGTGAGCGAGATGCTCGCCGCCCACCTGCCGACCTCCCGGGTCGTCAAGGCGTTCAACGCCATCCAGGCCGCCCACATCGTCAGCGAGGGTCGCCCCCAGGGCGCCGACGACCGTCGCGCCCTCCCGATCGCCGGCGACGACGCCGACGCCAAGGCCGTCGTCACCCGGTTGATCGAGTCCTTCGGCTTCGACGTGGTCGACGCCGGCCCCCTCGCCGAGGGCAAGCGGTTCGACCGCGACAAGCCGGCGTACGGCGCCGAGCTGGGCGCGGACGCGATGCGCGAGGCCGTTGCCGCGGGCTGAGCCCCGTCGCGGGTCCTAGGCCGTCGCGCGCTCGCGCCACCAGTGGATGGCGGCGGGGATCACGGTGAGCAGCAGCAGCCCCAGGATCAGGTAGTCGATGTGGCGCGCGAGCCAGGGGAAGGTGTCCCCCACGAAGTAGCCGGTGAGCGTGATCGTCAGCACCCAGAGGAGGGCGCCGACCAGGCTCCACGCGATGAACCGCGGACGCTTCATCTTCGACGCCCCCGCCACCACGGTGATGTAGGTACGGACGACGGGCACGAACCGCCCGATCACCAGCGCCTTGCGGCCGTGCTTGTCGAAGAAGGCCTCGGTCCGCTCGAAGTAGTCCCGCCTGAGTACCTTCCCGTCGTGCTCGTAGATGACCGGACCGAGCTTGCTGCCGATCTCGAAGCCGAGCACGTTGCCGCCGATGGCGGCCGCGACGAGCAGCGCGCAGCTCACGGCGAGGTCCACCAGGCTCGGACCCGGCACGACCGAGAGCTTGTCGCTGGCCAGGAAGAGGCCGACGGCGACGAGCAGGGTGTCACCGGGGAGGAACGGGAAGAACAGGCCGCACTCCACCACGATGATGGCGAGGCTCACCCAGAAGAAGCCGGCGCCGAGCTGGGAGAGCAGCCACTCGGGGTCGAGCCACTGGACGCCGAGGACCAGGGGCAGGGGGAACGGGGGCAGGGGGAGCGGGGTCATCGGCTCGACCTCCACTCGTCCTCGAGCAGCGCGAGGACGAGGGTGGTGGCCCACTCGCCCTTGAAGAACGCCCCGTCGACGTGGCGCGCCTCCTGCCGGAAGCCGAGACGGTCGAGCAGCCGGAGCGAGGGGTCGTTGCCCTCGACCACGACGGCCGTCACCCGGTGGAACCCGAGGTCGTCGAAGGCGAGGCCCAGCACGGCGCGGGCCGCCTCGATGGCGTACCCCTGGCCGTGGTGCTCGCGGCCAAAGGCGAAGCCGAGCTCGCCCTGCCGGTCGGACGCCCACTTGAGCAGCACCTCGCCGATCACGGTCTTGGTCGAGGCGAGCTCGGCGGCCAGCACCAGCCACTGTCCGTGCTCGTCCAGCACGGTCTGGCCGAGCTTCGCGCGCAGCGTCTCCTCGGTCGCCTCCCGGTCGCGCACCGGCCACGGCACGTAGCGGACCACCTCGGGGTCGCCGTGGAAGCGCACCAGGTCGTCCAGGTCGTCCATCCGGTGTGCCCGCAGCACCAGTCGATCGGTGGTGAGCGGCAGGTCGACCGGCAGTCCGCTCACAGCGAGAAGTGCCCCGGTGCCAGGCTGCGGAGCACGCAGAACTCGTTGCCCTCGGGGTCCGCGAGCACGGTCCAGGACTCCTCGCCGCTCTGGCCGATCTCCGCGCGGGTCGCGCCGAGGCCGAGGATGCGCTCGACCTCCTCGTCCTGCGAGCAGTCGACGGGCGAGACGTCGAAGTGGACGCGGTTCTTCGCCACCTTGTCCTCGGGCACCCGTGCCAGGAAGATCGTCGGCGCCACCGGGCCCGAGCGGACGGCGTCGAGCAGCTCCGCGTCCTCGCGGCCGTCCGGGCCGATCTCGACGAGCCCCGGCTCGCGGTGCAGGACCACCCAGCCCAGCACCGCCGTCCAGAAGTCCGCGAGCCGATCGGGGTCGTGGCAGTCGAGCGAGATCTCGGTCAGTCGGGAGGCCATGGGCCGATCCAAGCACGCGCACGGCGGTGGGCCGAGGCCGATGGCCACGAGTTCACCCAAACCGGTCACACGACCGGCGGCTGCGTGGAAGTCTGGCCGCGGCCCGCCTCGGTCGGGTCCTCCTGTCGTTTCGGACCGGGGCGTGGCGAGCAGAAAGCACCAGACGTGGCGTCGACCATCGGGATCCGCACCCATCTGTCCACCTGGCCGACCCTCGTCGTCCTCGCGCTCCTCGGTGCGCTGCTGACCGCCGTGCCGGCGTCCGCGGCGACGGGGGCGGGGGCGCGTGACCGGGCGGAGGAGAAGCGTCTCTCCGAGCTCCCGTGCACCATCGTGGGCACCCGCGGCGACGACGTGCTCGTCGGCACCTCCGGTGACGACGTCATCTGCGGCGGCGGTGGCGACGACGTGCTGCGCGGCGGCGGTGGCGACGACGTCCTGCGCGGCGGCGGGTCCGGCGACGATCGTCTGGTCGGTGGGCCGGGCGACGACTACCTCCAGGGCGGACGCGGGGACGACCTGCTCCGCGGCGGCGCGGGTGACGACGTGATGCTCGGCGGCCGGGGTGACGACCGGCTCCAGGCCCGAGACGCGGCTCGCTTCGAGGACGTCCTGCGCTGCGACCAGGGCTCCCGGGACCGGGCGTACGCCGACGCGGGCGACCGGGTCTCACCCACGTGCGAGCTCCCGCGACGCGACGCCGCTCCCACCGACCTCGCGCTGACGCCGTCGTCGGTGGTCGAGAACGCTCCCGTCGGCACGCTCGTCGGCAGCCTGTCGGTGACCGACGTCGACAAGCACGACACCCACCGCTTCGCGCTCGTCGCGGGCGGCACGGACAACGGGTCGTTCACGGTCGACGGCACCCGCCTGCTGACCGCCGCGGTCCTCGACTTCGAGAGGGACGCCGCGCTCGACGTCCGGGTCCGGGTCACCGACGGCTCCGGCGCGTCGTACGAGGAGGACCTGGTGGTCACCGTCCTCGACGTCCCGGAGAACGGCGCACCGGTGGCTGTCGACGACACGTCCACGACCGACGAGGACACGGCCCTCGTCCTGCCGGCGAGCGGCCCCGGCAGCCCGGCGGCCAACGACGTGGACAGCGACCCGCTCTCCGTGACCGCGGTGTCGGCGCCGGTCGGCGGAACCGTCACGCTCTCGGCGGGCGTCATCCGCTTCGTCCCCACCGCAGACCTCTGTGGCGCGGGCGCGGGACGCTTCGACTACACGGTCAGCGACGGCAAGGGGGGCACGGACGTCGGGCGCGTGACGGTCGACGTGACCTGCGTCCCCGACGACCCCGAGGCGAGCGACGACACCGCCACCGTCGACGAGGACTCCGCGGCTCAGGCCGTCACCGTCCTCGACAACGACAGCGACGCCGACGGCGACGACCTCGCCATCGGGTCGGTGTCCCAGCCCGACCACGGCACGGTCGTCATCACCGGGGGCGGCGCCGGGCTGACCTACGCACCGGACGCCGACTACTGCAACAGCGGCCAGGGCGGGACCCCGGACACCTTCTCCTACAGCCTCGCCCCGGGCGGCTCGAGTGCCGACGTCGCCATCACCGTCACGTGCGTGGACGACGCCCCGGTGGCGGTCGACGACGCGGCGACGGTCGTCGAGGACGCCGGGGCGGGTGCGATCGCGGTGCTGGCCAACGACACCGACCTCGACGGCGGGCCGCGCACGATCGAGTCGGTGACCCAGCCCGCCCACGGCACGGTCGTCATCACCGGGAGCGGCTCCGGCCTCACCTACGCTCCCGACGCTGACTACTGCAACGCCCCCGGCGGTCCCGAGGACACCTTCACCTACACGCTCAACGGCGGCGACTCCGCGACCGTCTCGGTCACCGCCACGTGCGTGGACGACGCCCCGGTCGCCGTCGACGACGCGGCGACGCTCGTCGAGGACGCCAGCGCCACGGCGATCGGCGTGCTGGCCAACGACACCGACGTCGACGGCGGGACGACGACCATCGACACCGTCACCCAGCCCGCACACGGCACGGTCGCCATCACCGGCGGCGGCACCGGCCTGACGTACGAGCCGGACGCCGACTACTGCAACGCCCCCGGCGGCGGCGTCCCCGACGCAGCTCCCGACACCTTCACCTACACCCTGAACGGCGGTGGCACCGCCGCCGTGTCGGTCACGGTGAGCTGCGTCGACGACCGCCCCGTCGCGGTCGACGACGCAGCGACCACCGACGAGGACGCGACGGCGCAGCTCGACGTCCTCGCCAACGACACCGACGTCGACGGCGGCCAGAAGTCGGTCGCGTCGGTGACGCAGCCCTCGCACGGCACGGCCACCGTCACCGGCGGCGGCACCGGCGTGAGCTACGCGCCCGACGCGAACTCCTGCACGACCGGCGTCGGCGGCAGCCCCGACACCTTCACCTACACCCTGAACGGCGGCACCTCCGCGACCGTGTCCGTCACGGTGACCTGCGTCGACGACGCCCCGGTCGCCGTGGCCGACGCCGCGAGCGTGATGGTGGACGCCGACCCGACGGCGATCGACGTGCTGGCCAACGACACCGACGTCGACGACGGCCCGCTCACCATCGCCTCGGTGACGCAGCCCGCGAACGGCACCGTCACCCTGGCCGGGACGCCCGCCACGGTCTCCTACGAGCCGGACCCCGGCTACTGCAACACCGGTGGCACCGCGTCCCCGGACACCTTCACCTACACCCTGAACGGCGGCAGCACCGCCACGGTGTCCGTCACCGTCTCCTGCGACGTCCCGCCGACGGCCGTCGCCGACGCCGCGACGGTGGCGGAGGACTCCGGGTCGACGGCGATCGACGTGCTGGCCAACGACACCGACCCCGACGGTGGCCCGAAGTCGGTGGCCTCGGTCACCCAGCCGGCCCGCGGCACGGTCGTGATCACCGGCGGCGGCGCGGCCGTGACCTATGCGCCGGAGGCGAACTACTGCAACTCCGGCACGGGCGGGACCCCCGACACCTTCACCTACACGCTGAACGGCGGCGGTACGGCGACCGTGTCGGTCACGGTGACCTGCGTCGACGACGGCCCCGTCGCGGTCGCCGATGCGCGGACCGTCGCCGAGGACTCCGGCGCGACGTCGATCGACGTGCGCTCCAACGACACCGACGTCGACGGCGGCCCGAGCTCGATCTCGTCGGTGACCCAGCCCGCGCACGGGACGGCCGCGATCACCGGCGGCGGCACGGCGGTGACGTACGCGCCCGCCGCCGACTACTGCGGACCGGACTCCTTCACCTACACGCTCAGCCCCGGTGGTTCGACCGCGACGGTCACCATGACGGTCACCTGCGTCAACGACGCCCCGGTCGCGGACGACGAGACCATCTCGGGTGCGATCGGCAACACGACGCTGATCGTCGACGACCCCACCGACGGCGCACCGACGGTGAGCAACGCGAGCCGCACGGTCAGCGGTGACATCCTCGACGGCGACACCGACGTCGACGGCCCCGGCCCCCTCGTCGTCACCGCCGGCACGTTCGCCACCAACGACGGCGGCCAGGTCGTGCTCGAGGCGGACGGGGACTTCGTCTTCACCCCCGCCGCGGGCACCAGCTGCACCGACACCAGTGACTTCTTCGACTACACGGTGTCCGACTCCGCCGCCACGCCGGCCAGCGACACCGGACGCGTGACGATCCAGGTCACCGACTGCGTCTGGTACGTCTCGAACAACGCGCCGGGCAACGCCGGCACGTCGAGCGCGCCGTTCGACACGCTGGCGCAGGCGGAGAGCGCGTCCGCGCCCAACCACACGATCTACCTCCTCGACGGCGACGACACGACCACCGGCCGTGCCGCGGGCTTCGCCCTCAAGCCCGGACAGCGCCTGGTGGGGGAGGCGGCGAACCTGTTCGCAGGCGCCGTCCTGCTGCGTTCCGCCGTGCCCGGCGCCCGTCCCACCATCACCAACACCAACGCCGACGTCCTCGCGCTCGCGACGGGTTCCAGCGTGCGCGGTGTCGAGGTCGACCCGCAGGGCACCGGTGGCGGTATCTCGGGAGGGGCGGGAGTCGGAGGTGTCGTGCTCCAGGACGTGCGCATCATCGACAGTGGGACGCCCGGCAGCCAGCCGGGTCTCGAGCTCGACGGGACCACCGGCAGCTCGGCGGTCACCGGCCTGGTCGTCGAGACGGCTGGCGCCACCGGCATCCGGCTGAACAATGCCGGCACCGTCGTGTTCGGCACCGGCAACGGGGCCACGACCGTGCGTACGGACGGAGCCAAGGCCCTCGACGTCACCGGCACGTCGCTGACCGGGAGCACGTTCGGCAGCATCGTCGTGACCGGCTCCGCCGTGGGGGGCATCTCGCTGAGCAACACCACGGGCGCGGTCTCGCTCGGCGACGGTGCGCAGGGTGACATCTCGCTGACCGGCATGACGGGCACGACCCCGGCCTTCCGGCTGGCCAACGCACCCTCGGTCACCGTTCCGGCGAGCGGCACCTCCGACGTCTCCATCACCGGTGGTCCGGCGATCGACGTCGTCTCGGCGGCCGGCGCGAACCTCTCCTTCGACGACGTCGACTCGACGGGGAGCACCGGCGACGGCATCAACCTCAGCGGCCTCGGCGCCGGCACCTTCTCCGCCGCCACGGGCAGCACGATCACCAACGCCTCGGACACCGCGTTCGACCTCGACGGTGGTAGCGGCGCGGTGACCTACGACGGTGCCATCACCAACGACGTCGGCCGGCTGCTGCGGGTCAACGGCACCACCGGTGGGGTCAAGGACTTCAACGGCGCGATCACGGACAACGGCGACGGCGACGGTGGCGAGCTGGGCGTCCAGCTGACCGGCAACACTGGCGCGACGGTGCGTCTCGACGGCGGCCTGGTCGTGCGTACGACGACCCAGCCGGCGTTCACCGCCACCGGTGGCGGCACGGTCGCGGTGTCGGCCGCATCGGACGCCAACTCGCTGCAGGCGACCACCGGCACGCCCCTCACCGTCACCGGCACCGCGATCCACGCGGACGGGCTGACCTTCCGGAGCATCGCGTCCAACGGTGCCGTCAACGGTGTCGTGCTGAGCGGGACCGGAATGGGCCGGCTCGCCGTCACCGGCGGGACCGGGACGGCCTGCACGGTCGCGACCCCGACGTGCTCCGGCGGCAAGATCCTGTCCTCGTCGGGTCCCGGCATCCTGCTCTCCAACGTCCCCGGCGGCGTCAGCCTCTCGCAGGTGCAGGTGGGCCAGGGCCTCGACGACGGCATCCGCGCCACCACCGTCGGCGACCTCGACCTCAGCGACGTCCTCGTCACCGGCAACGGCGACAGCCACGCGGGCGGTGCGGAGGAGCGCGGGCTCGACTACCTCGACGTCACCGGTAGCCCGCAGATCCTGCGCACGGTGGTCTCGGGGTCCGACGACTCCAACGCCCACATCAGGAACACCACGGGCACGACGACGCTGTCGGTCGACGGCTCGACGTTCACCGGGTCCAAGAACAACGCCGGCCTGCGCATCAGGGGCGAGGGCTCGTCCACGATGACCGCGACGGTCCAGCGCAGCGTCTTCTCCCTCAACGCCGACCCCGGCTTCTCGATGCAGACCGACGCGGCCAACACGGCACGCCAGACCCTCGTCTTCGACGACAACGACGTCTCCGGCGGCAGCCCGTCCGCCGTCCCCGGGCGTCCACAGGTCTCCATCAACGCCGGAAGCGGCGCGATCGTCAAGGCGAGGGTGTCGAACAACGACATCAAGAGCGCCGCCGGGTCCGAGCTGATCCTCAACACCCTGCCCGGCCACACCGGCACGTTCGACGCGACGGTGGTCGGCAACGACATCGGCGACGCCCAGCCGGGAGCCCTGGACCCGCAGGTCGACGCCGGGGTGGGCATATGGGGCTGGGCCCACGGCAGCGGCGCGACTCGCATCGAGGTCCGCAACAACACCATCGCCAACTGGGGAGGTAGCGCCCTGACGCTCTCCCACAACGAGGGCAGCGGCTCGGCCGACTACACCGCGACCGGGAACTCGTTCGGCGCTGCCGACGCCGGGCCCAACGCCTTCGAGGGCGTCTACGTGCTCGCCGGGGGAGCGACGGGCGACACCAGCGACGTGTGCGTCGACCTCGAGAACAACGTCGGTCTGCAGTCCGCGGGCCAGCAGGGCCTTCCCGACGTCGCGATGGACCGCTTCGGCTCGGCCAGCCTGCGATTCGCCGACGTCGTCACCCCGAGTGCCGCAGCGGTGCAGTCGAGCCTCGCATCGAAGAACCCGGGAAGCCCGGGACTGACGTTCGAGACGTACGGCGCCGAGCCCACCGGCACGAGCGCGACCGCGTGCCAGCTGGCCCAGGGCACGCCGTGACGCACCAGACCACGCCCGAGATGACCGGAGGCCGCAGTGGCTGAGCCGTTCCTGTCCGAGATCCGGCTGATGAGCTTCGTCTTCGCCCCCAAGGGCTGGGCGTTGTGCAACGGCCAGCTGCTCCCCATCAACCAGAACCAGGCGCTGTTCAGCCTCCTGGGGACGACCTACGGGGGTGACGGCCGGGTGAACTTCGCGCTGCCGGACCTCCGCGGCCGCGTGCCGATCCACGTCGGCGGAGGTCACACGCTCGGCGAGCGCGGAGGCGAGCAGGCCCACACCCTGACCGTCGCCGAGCTGCCGGCGCACACGCACCAGCTGCGCGGGTCGGGAGCCGACGCGGACGTGGTGCTGCCGACCGACAACGTGGTGGGTCGCTCGAGCCAGCTCTACGGTCCGCCGAGCCAGCTGACCTCGCTGGACGCCTCCTCCACCACGGCCGCGGGGGGCTCGCAGGCCCACCTCAACATGCAGCCGTTCCTCACCCTGTCCTTCTGCATCGCCCTCCAGGGCATCTTCCCGAGCCAGACCTGAGGACCTGACATGGCACAGCCCTACATCGGTGAGATCCGCATGTTCGCCGGCAACTTCGCGCCCGCCGGCTGGATGTTCTGCGAGGGACAGCTCCTGCCGATCTCCGAGTACGAGACCCTCTTCAACCTCATCGGCACGACCTACGGAGGCGACGGCGAGTCGACCTTCGCCCTGCCCGACCTCCGCGGCCGCGTCCCGATCCACCAGGGCAACGGCTTCATCCTGGCCGAGACGGGGGGCGTCGAGGAGGTCACCGTGACCCCCCAGCAGATCCCGGCCCACTCCCACGCGCTGGTGGCCAGCACCGCGGTCGGGTCGGCCGCCAGCCCTGCCGGCAACGTCCTGGCCGCGAGCGGGTCCGGCAACGTCTACCGGCCCGCCCCCGCCTCGGCGGCGATGTCCACCCAGTCGGTGTGGCCGACCGGCGGGTCGCAACCGCACACCAACATGCAGCCCTACCTCTGCGTGAACCACATCATCTCGCTCTTCGGCATCTTCCCCTCCCCGACCTAAGGAACACCCATGGCAGACCCGTTCGTGGCGGAGATCCGGATCTTCCCGTTCAACTTCGCCCCCAAGGGCTGGGCGTGGTGCGACGGCCAGCTCCTCCCGCTCTCGCAGAACACGGCCCTCTTCTCCCTGCTCGGCACGACCTACGGGGGCAACGGCAAGTCCAACTTCGCGTTGCCCGACCTCATGGTCCGCGCGCCGATGCACCCCGGTCAGGGGCCGGGACTCAGCCTGCACGACCTCGGGGAGACCGGCGGCAGCGAGACCGTCACCCTCCTGGAGAGCGAGATCCCCTCGCACACGCACACCGTCAACGCCAGCTCCGGACCGGCGAGCCTGCAGTCGCCCGCTCCGGACCGCGTGGCCGGCCGCACGACGAACACCGTCTACCGCGACAACCCGGACAACCTGGTCCCGCTCGCGCCCGAGGCGCTGTCCCCGGCTGGCGGGGACCAGCCGCACAACAACATGCAGCCCTACCTCACGTTCTACTTCAACATCGCCCTGCAGGGCGTGTTCCCGCCGAGGTCCTGAGCACGTGTCCGCCCGCCCCGCCCCCGCTGCGGCCACCGGCATCGTCCTGCGCCGCTCGACGCCGGACGACCGGGAGTTCCTCGTCGGTCTACGGGTCCACGCGTGCCGAGGAGCTGGCGCAGGTCGGCTGGGCACCGGGCCAGCTCGACGCCTTCGTGCGGATGCAGTTCGACGCCCAGGACACCGAGTACAGGCGACACAACCCCCGCGGCCGCTTCGACGTCATCGAGGTCGACGGTCGTCCCGTCGGGCGCCTGATCGTCGATCGCCGTCCGGGCGACATCCGGGTGGTCGACATCTCGCTCCTCCCGGAAGCGCGCGGGGCGGGGATCGGCGGTCGACTCCTCTCCGACCTCGTGGAGGAGGCCCGGGTGAGCGGCTGCATCGTCAGCATCCACGTCGAGGTCCACAACCGTGCCGCTCGGCTCTACTCCCGGCTCGGCTTCGTCGTCGCTGCCGACCTCGGCGTCTACCGCCGGATGGAGTGGTCCGCGTGAGCCGGACGGCCGACCTGCGGCCGGGCTCAGGCGAAGGCCGCCTCGTAGCGCACGCCGTCGGCGTCGCGGCCGATCGGGACCAGGAAGATCTCCTGCTCCCCGACCGCCTGGTGGGTGACGACGTACGTCGCCTGCGGCAGGGGCGCGTCGTGCGGGCCGAGGAAGACGAGCGAGAACTGGACCCGCTGCTGGCCGTCGGGGCCGGGACCGCCCGGCACCTCGCTGGCAGTGGCCTCCGCGAGCCTCATCGTCAACGTCCCGGCCGCACCCGCGTCCACCTCGACGTCCTGCCCGACCAGCGGCGCGAAGTGCTCGTGGGTGAGCCACTCGATCCTCGTCACGCGCCGATGCTAGTCCCGCAGGTGCCCGAGCCCACCGACCAGACCGACCCCACCGATCACCGGAGCACACCATGACCGAGATCTCCCGCCGGACCGTCCTGGGCGCGAGCGCCGCAGGCGCCGCCGTGCTCGCCGTCGGCGGTCCTGCCGACGCCTCCCCGGCGCAGGTGCGCAGTCTCTACACCCGCCGCAGGTTCACCCGCCTGCGCGGACGCAGGTTCGTGCTCACCGACGGCACCGGCAGCTGGACGGTCACCCTGACCCGGGTCACCGACCTGGCCCACGCCCGACGAGGTGAGCAGCGCTCGTTCGCGCTGACCTTCCGACGTCTCAGCGCAGGTCCGCCGCAAGGCACCTACACGCTGCGGCGCAAGGGCTTCCGACCCACCGTGCTGTTCGTCGTCCCGAGCGACGCGCGTCGGCGCACGTACCAGGTCGTCGTCAACTAGCAGCCGGTCAGCGTGCGTACTCCACGGCGATGGCGGCGCCCAGCCGCGCGTTGTGCTCGACCAGCGCGATGTTGGCCTTCAGCGACGCGCCCTCGGTGATCTCGACGATCCGCCCGAGGAGGTACGGCGTCGCGTCCTTGCCGCGAATGCCGAGGTCGTCCATGTCGGCGAGGGCGCGCTCGATGATCGCGCCGATCTCGTCGGCGGGGATCTCGGCCTGCGCTGGGATCGGGTTCGCGACGACGACGCCGCCGGCGAGCCCGAGGTCCCACTTCGCCCGCATCAGCGCGGCGACCTCGGCCGGCGAGTCGACGCGCATCGGCGCGCCGAACCCCGACGAGCGGGAGAAGAACGACGGGAACTCGTCGGTGCCGTAGCCGAGCACCGGCACGCCCAGCGTCTCGAGCTTCTCGAGGGTCAGGCCGATGTCGAGGATGCTCTTCACGCCCGCGCAGACCACGGCCACCGAGGTCGTGGACAGCTCGGTGAGGTCCGCCGAGACGTCGTACGACGTCTCAGCACCGCGGTGCACGCCGCCGAGCCCGCCGGTCACGAAGACGCCGATGCCGGCGAGGGCGGCCAGTCGCATCGTCGACGCGACCGTCGTCGCCCCGTGCAGGCCGCGCGAGACGACGTAGGGCAGGTCGCGGATGGACACCTTGATGACCGACTCGTCCGAGGCGAGCAGCTCGAGGTCGTCGGCGGACAGGCCGATGGTGGGCGTCCCGTGCAGCACCGCGATGGTCGCGGGGACGGCGCCGCCGTCGCGGACGATGCCCTCGACGGTGCGGGCCATCTCGACGTTCTGCGGGTAGGGCATGCCGTGGCTGATGATCGTGCTCTCCAGCGCGACGACGGGCTGCCCTGACGCGAGCGCGTCGCGCACCTCGTCGGTGACGGTGAGCATCAGGGGGTCTCCTCGTGGGTCGATCGGATGGTCTCGGCCAGGTCGGGCCGGACGGTGTGGGGGCTCTCGATGGTGGCGGCCGCCGCGCGGTGGCCGGCGTGCGCCGCCTCGACCGGGTCGGCGCCGGCCAGCCAGGCGGAGACCCAGGCGGCGAGCATCGCGTCACCTGCCCCGGTGACGTCGACGACGGTCGCGGGCCGGGCCGGGAGGTGGACCGGGTCGGCGTCCCGGCTGCACACGAACGAGCCGTTCGCGCCGTGCCGGACCCAGACGTGCTCGACGCCGCGGGCGTGCAGGTCTGCCACCGACGCCCGCCAGTCGTCCACCGGGCGCCCGGTGAGGGCGGCCAGCTCGTCGGTGTTGGGGGTGACCAGGAAAAGGTCGTCCACGAGGTCGGCGAGGCGCCGGGCCTTGGCGACCGAGACCGGCTCGAAGGCCACCCGCACGCCGGCGTCGGAGGCCGCCGCCACGACCTGCGCCGCCTGCTCGTGCGCGAGGTTGCCGTCCACCACGACCAGCGCGGCGTCGTCGAGGTGCACCGTCTCGAGCACCAGCTCGTCTACGACGGCCATGTCGGAGACGGCCGCGACCAGCTCGCCGGCGTCGTCGAGGACCGCGGTGTAGGTGCCGGTCGCCGCGCCCGGCACCCGCCGCACGGCCGAGACGTCGGCGCCGCACGCGGCGGTCACCCGGAGGGCCTCGTCGCCGAAGGTGTCCTCGCCCACCGCCGACACCAGGCGCACCGGGGCGCCGAGGAGGCCGAGGCAGGCCGCGATGTTGCGGCCGACGCCGCCGGGGGAGATGCGGGTGTGGCCGGGGTTGCTCGTGGCGGCGACGAGCGGGGCGGAGGTGCGGGCGACGACGTCCATGTTGGTCCCGCCGACGACCACCACCCACTGGTTCACGCGCAGATCCTGACAGAGAGACCCCGCCGGTCCTCCCACGGGACCGGGTCCCACCGGACGGCCTCTCACAGCAAGGTCACAGGTAGCACCCACCCTCGTGCCAGCCGGGCCCGGCACGCTCGTGCCATGACCCTCCTCCCGACGTCCGCGCCGGACGTCGTACGACTCGGCGCGCGTGCCCGCCGTGACGCGGGCGTCCGCCTCGCGGCCGGCAGCACCCTGTGGCTGGCGCTGCTGTTCGTCACCTGGTGGTGGACCACCGGCGGCGGGATCAGCCAGCTCGGCGGGTGGGCGACGGGCCTCGAGTCGGTCGGCCGCATCAGCGGCCTCGCCTCCGCGGTCCTGCTGCTCGCCCAGGTCGTGCTGATGGCGCGCATCCCGGTGCTGGAGCGGGCGTTCGGCCAGGACCGGCTCACCGGCATCCACCGCGTCGTCGGCTTCACGTCGTTCAACCTGATGGTCGCGCACGTCGTCCTCATCACCTGGGGCTACGCCGCCGGGTCGCTGCTGGCGTCGCCCGCGACGCTGTGGGACCTGGTCGTGAACTACCCCGGCATGCTGCTCGCCGCCGCCGCCACCCTGTGCCTGGTGATGGTCTTGGTGACGAGCGTCCGCGCCGCGCGGCGCCGCCTGCGCTACGAGTCCTGGCACCTGATGCACCTCTACGCCTACCTCGGCGTCGGCCTCGCGATCCCGCACCAGCTCTGGACCGGCACCGACTTCACGTCCTCGCCGGGCCGCCAGGTCTTCTGGTGGACCGCGTGGGGCGCGTCGATGGCCAGCGTGCTCGTCTGGCGGGTGGGCCTGCCGCTGTGGCGCAACCTGCGTCACGACCTCCGCGTCGCCGCGGTCGTGCCCGAGGGCGACGGCACCGTGTCGGTCCACGTGACCGGCCGCGACCTGCACCGCCTCCCGGTCGAGGGCGGGCAGTTCTTCACCTGGCGCTTCGGCGGCCGCCCCGGTCGCAGCCGCGCCAACCCGTACTCCCTGTCCGCGGCCCCCGACGGCCGCTCGCTGCGGATCACGGTCCAGGACGCCGGCGACGGGAGCGCGGCCGCGGCCGGGCTCGAGGTCGGCAGCCGCGCCTGGATCGAGGGCCCCTACGGCCGCCTGAGCCCCCGGGCGCGGAGCCGGGAGAAGGTGCTGATGATCGCCGCCGGGGTCGGCATCACCCCGCTGCGGGCGCTGGCCGAGCACCTCGAGTACGCCCCGGGCGACGCGCTCCTGCTCTACCGCTCGTCGGGCTCACCCCTCTTCGTCGACGAGCTCCACGAGCTGTCCGCCGAGCGCGGGCTCGTCGTGTGGGGCCTGCCCGGTCGTCGCCGTGCCGCAGACTCCTGGCTCGGCGACGGCATCGCCGCCCCGACCGACCTGGCCGCCCTCACGTCCTGGGTGCCCGACGTGGCCGAGCGCGACGTGTACCTCTGCGGCCCCACCCCGTGGGCCGACCTCGTCCTCCGCGACCTCCGGGCCGCCGGGGTGCCCGAGCAGCACATCCACTACGAGACCTTCGGCTGGTGACTGGCGTGAAACGCATTGTCCTCTGGGTGCTGAGCACCCTGTCCACCCTGGTGGTCCTCTTCGGCTACCACACCTCCACCTCCGCCACGATGGCCACGGCGACCGGGAGCGAGACCGCCATCACCGGGTCGGTCCAGGGATCGGGGACCGGTACGACGACCAGCGGGTCGGCTCCCCCCGACGACGGCGGCTCGACGTCCACGGGCTCCTCGGGCTCGTCGTCCACCGGGTCGGGGGCGGGCTCCTCCTCCGGCTCCTCCGGCTCGGGAACGTCCGTCACCGGTGCCGTCGCCCAGACGCGCTACGGGCCGGTGCAGGTCCAGGTCGACCTCGACGGCTCGACGATCACCGACGTGTCGGTGCTGCAGTACCCGGACAGCGACGGTCGCGACATCCAGATCGCCCAGTACGCCCTGCCGCAGCTGATCCAGCAGACCCTCGACTCGCAGAGCGGGTCGGTCTCGATGATCAGCGGGGCGACCTACACCAGCCAGGGCTACGCCCAGTCCCTGCAGAGCGCGCTCGACCAGGCGGGGCTGTGAGCACCGCCGCCCCCGCCGTCGCCCGCCGCGTCGAGCACGTGATGGGGATGCCGGTCAGCCTCGCGCTGCGCGGTCGCCACGCGTCCGGTCCCGAGGCCGACGCGGCCTGGGACGCGGCGCTGGCCGAGCTCCGCTGGGTCGACGAGGTGTTCAGCACCTGGCGGCCCGACAGCCAGGTCTCGCGGCTCGGCCGAGGTGAGGTCACCGTCGACGAGTGCGATCCGGCGGTCGCCGAGGTGCTCCGGCTCGGCGACGCCGCCCGCGCGTCGTCCGGCGGTGCCTTCGACATCCTCCTCCCCGGCCCGGACGGCGTACGACGTCTCGAGCCGAGCGGAGTCGTGAAGGGCTGGGCCGTCGACCGAGCCGTACGCCCCCTGCTCGCGCTGGCCGACACCGACGTCTGCCTCTCCGTCGGCGGCGACATGGTGTGCCACGTGGCCGACGACGCCGGCGAGCCGTGGCTGGTCGGGATCGAGCACCCCCTCGACCCGACGCGGCTGGTCGCGCAGGTGCCCGTGCGCCGCGCTGCCGTCGCGACCTCCGGCACGGCCCACCGCGGCGCCCACGTCGTCGACGCGCGCACCGGGGGGCCGGCGGAGGCCGTCGCGTCCGTCACGGTCATCGGCGCCGACCTCACCAGCGTCGACATCGACGCGACCACGGCGCTTGCGCTCGGCCTCGACGGCCCGCAGTGGCTGCGCTCGCGACTGCGGACCGGGGTCGTGGTGTGGGCGGACGGCCGCGCGGAGGTCGTGGTTTGAGCGAGCGATCGGGCGTACCGTCGACGGATGGTCCTCATCGGGGTGGTCGTCGCGGTCGTCGTCGTCGTGCACGTGCTGAGCGAGCGGCAGCGCCGGCGTGATTGGGAGGACCTCACCCGTCCCGGGATGGGCGGTCGTCGTCAGCGGCCGGGGACCGGCACCGGCCACCTCGGCGAGGCTCCGGTCACGATCCACCACCGCCTCGGAGGTCGCGGCCGCAACGACTGAGCGCTGCTACCGGACCCGCTCGAGCTCGTCGTCGACGTACGTCGGCCGCGCGACACGGAGCGCGGCGAGGGTGAGCGGCACCGAGGTGAGCGCGAGGAGGACCAGCACCAGCGTCCAGCCCTCGGTGGCCTCGTGGACGAGCCCCACGGCGAACGGCCCGATCGCGGCGAGGGCGTAGCCGACCGGCTGCACGAACCCGGAGAGCTGGGCGGTGACGGCCGGATGGCGGGTGCGCGCGGTGATGAGGGCGATCGCGGTCGGGAACGCCAGGCCCGAGTAGCCGAGGATGATCGCCCACAGCCACGGCACCGTCGCGGGCGCGACGACCAGGCCGGCGTAGCCGGTCGCGAGGGCGACCCCGAACGACACCGTGATCGGCCGCAGCCCGCGCCCGCGCGCGATGATCGTCGGCATCACCAGCGCCCCGAGGATGCCGACGGACGACAGCAGCGCCTGGAGCGCGCCTGCGGTGGACGACGAGAGCCCCGCGTCGCGGTAGACCGTGGGCAGCCAGCCGAACTGCACGTAGGCGTGCATCGACTGCACGCCGAACAGCACGGTGAGCGCGATCGCCGTGGGGGAGTGGACGACGCGGCCCGCCGGCGCCTCACCGCTCACCTCGCGCTCGGCCGGTGACCGACGCTCGCGCACCGCGAGCCACCCCCAGAGCGGCAGCGCCACCGCGACCAGGACGCCCCACAGGCCGAGTCCGGCGCGCCACGAGCCCGTCGCCTCGCTGACGGGGGCGGTGAGGAGCGAGCCGATGGTGCCGCCGACGACCAGGCCGGTGCCGTAGACGGTCATCAGCGCGACGGCGTGGCCGTGCGCCTTCACCCATGCCGGCACCAGCACGTTGCCGACGGCCATGCCCGACAGGCCGACCACGGTCAGCACGAGGAAGAGCGGCTCGCTGTCGGCGGCCACGCGCAGCAGCAGCCCGGCTGCGGCGACCGCGAGCCCGATCGCGATGCCGGCGGTCGTGCCGATGCGACGGGCGAAGGCGACCGACAGCGCACCCACGATGCCGAAGCAGAGGCCCGGCAGTCCGGTCATCGCACCGGCCACGCCGGCGCTCATCCCGAGGCCGTCGCGCACCTCCTCGAGGACCGGGCCCACGGACGACGCGCCCGGTCGGAGGTTGATCGAGACGAGGACGACGGCGGCGACCAGGACGGCGAAGGGGAGGGCCGCGCCGTGCGACCGGGTCGAGGGGCGGTCATCGGCGTCGGACACGTGCACCGACTCTAGGCAGCACCAGGAGCGCGCCGAGGACGAGGGTGGCCACGACGACGAAGGCGGTGGCCGTGCCCTGTCCGCTCGCCTGGCGCAGCACCATCCCACCGACGAGCGCGCCGAGCCAGACGACCACACCCGAGGTGGTCGCCCCGCCCGGACGTCGTACGGCGACCAGCGCGGCCCAGGCGAGCAGCGTTCCCGTCAGGAACGGCCACGCCGTCGTCCACCAGCCGCCCGCGGTGAGGGTGCCGTAGTGGCTGAGCCGGCCGATCACCGCGAAGACGCCGACGAGGACGAGATCGATCACGAGCCATCTTCGATCGGACATGTGTCAGACCCTAGGCACGGTTACTGTCGGGACATGAAGTCGACGGTGCACTGGAGCGTGGCCCACGGCCTCCCCACGCTCTACCTCCGGCGGGCGGCCGCGCGCGGTGACCTCCAGGCGCGGCTGATCCGCATCGGCTCGCTGGGCTCCGAGGAAGCCGTCTTCGACCTGATCGAGGAGATCCGGGCGCGGGGGCCGCTCTACCGCTCGAGCATCGGGCAGGTCGTGACCAGTCACCCGGGCGTGCGCCAGGTGCTGACGAGCGACGACTTCCGGTCGGGCCTGCCGACGGCGGAGGGCGCGATCGGGCGGGTCGTCCGGTGGGCCGCGCCGTCTACGCTGCACCCGGTCCAGCCACCGTCCCTGCTGGTGACCGAGCCACCCGACCACACCCGCTACCGCAAGCTGGTGACGCGGGTCTTCACGATGCGTGCGGTCGAGAGGCTGCGCGAGCGCACCGAGCAGATCGCGACCGAGCTCCTCGACGCGCTCGAGCCGCACGCGACGAGCTCGGTCGACCTCGTCGAGTCCTACTGCGCGCAGCTGCCGGTGACGGTGATCGCCGAGATCCTCGGGGTGCCCGACGCCGAGCGCGGGACGGTGCTGGACTTCGGCTCCGCGGCCGCGCCGAGCCTCGACCTCGGGCTCGGCTACGCGCGCTACCGCTCGGTCTCGCAGGCGCTGGCGCGCTTCGACGCCTGGCTCGGCGACCACCTCGAGCGCCTGCGCCGCGACCCGGGCGACAACCTGCTCAGCCAGCTCGTGACCGTGCGCGAGGACGGCCAGGGCCTCACCGAGACGGAGCTCAAGGCGACGGCCGGGCTGGTCCTCGCCGCCGGCTTCGAGACGACGGTGAACCTGCTCGGCAACGGCATCGCTCTCCTGCACGACAACCCGGCCGAGCGGGCGCGCGTCGACGCCGACCCGTCGCTGTGGACCAACGTGGTCGAGGAGGCGCTGCGGCTCGACCCGCCCGTCCTGCTCACCGGCCGGATGGCGCTGCGCGACACCGACGTCGCCGGCTCGCCGGTCAAGGCCGGTTCGATGGTGACCGCGATCCTCGGCGCGGCCAACCGCGACCCCGAGGTCTTCGAGGACCCGCTGCGCTTCGACGTCGCCCGCCCCAACGCCCGCGACCACATCGCCTTCTCCGCCGGGCGGCACCACTGCCTCGGGGCCCAGCTGGCGCGGATGGAGGGCGAGGTCGGCCTGCGCACGATCTGGCAGCGCTACCCCGACCTGCGGCTCGACCCGGGTGCCCGCCGCCGCGCGACACGCATCCTGCGCGGCTACGAGCGACTTCCCGCCACGTTGCGGCCCTGAACCCGTCCCCCTCGGGATACGGTCCACCCCGTGCCGACCCGGGGAGTGCTGCTGCTGGTCGCCCTCGCGATGGCGCTGCTCGGCGTCACGACCCCCGCGGTGGCCGACGACGTACCGCGTCCGGTGCTCGACGTCGACTTCCCGGACCCGGCGGTCGTCGCCACCGGCAGCGGCCTGGTCGCGTACTCGACCGGCGACCGGGTGCCGCACGCCTGGTCGCGCAGCGCCGACGGTCCGTGGCGTCGTGGTCCCGGGCTGCTCACCCACCGCCCCGGCTGGTCGCGTGACGGTGGCATCTGGGCCGTCGACGTCGAGCGCGTCCAGGGCACGTGGGTCCTCTACTACGCGACTCCCGTGTCCAGCCTCGGCACGACCGGCCGCTGCATCGGCGTGGCCCGCTCCGACTCGGCGCGCGGCCCGTTCCGCCCGGTCGGCCGTCGCCCGCTGGTGTGCCCGTCCTACGCCGGCGTGCCGACCGCGCAGGACCCGCTCCTGCCACGCGACCCCACCCTGCCGCGTGCGGGGGTGATCGACCCGTCCTTCTTCCGCGACGCCGACGGGACGCCGTACCTGCTCTACAAGACCGACCGGGTCCCGTCCACGATCCGCCTCGTCCCGCTCGCTGAGACCGGCCAGTCGGTCGCGCCCGGCGCGACGAGCATCGAGCTCGTCCGCTCGGCCGGCGTGATCGAGAACCCGGTCCTCACGCAGCGCCCCGAGGGCTACGTGATGCTGACGTCGGAGGGCGACTGGACGCGCTGCGGCTACGCGACCACGTGGCGGATCGCGCCGTCCCTGCTCGACTGGTCGGCCGCGGTCCCGTCGACGCTGCTCGACGACGCCACGACGCCACTGTGCGGTCCCGGCGGCGCCGACCTCGTCGAGGGGAGCGGTGGGCGGACCCTGCTGTTCCTCCACGGCTGGACCTGTCGTGGCACCGACCTGCCGTGCGTGGGTCGCGGCAAGTGGGACCACAAGCCGCGGCAGCGCGGGGTGCGGGCGATGTACGCCGCCGAGCTCGGCTGGCTCGGTGGTGTGCCGCAGGTCACCGACTGGCTCCGCGCCGGCTGAGCCCGGCCGGTCCTACGCTCGGTCCATGCCATCCGAGTGGGACACGCACACCTCCGTCACCGCGACCGGGGACGGCCTCTTCGGCGCGGAGCTCGACCCGGGCTGGGTGGTCGGCGGCGGCGTCAACGGCGGCTACCTGCTCGGGATCCTCGGCCGCGCGGTCGCCGAGAGCGTGCCTGCCAAGCCCCACCCGCTCTCGGTGAGCGCCTACTACCTCTCCGCCTCCACGCCCGGCCCCGCGCAGGTCTCGACGCGGGTGCTGCGCGAGGGCGGCAGCGTCGCCACCGTGGCGGCCGAGCTCGGCCAGGAGGGCGTCACCCGCATCACCGCGCTGGCGACATACGGCGACCTGCGGGCGATGCACGGCGACGTGGCCACGACGGCTGAGGAGCCCGCGCTCCCGCCGATCGAGGAGTGCGTCCCGGGCACGATGGCGCCCGAGGAGGTGCGCCGGATCGCGCCGCTGATGGAGCGCTTCGACATCCGCTTCGACCCGGCCTGCGTGGGCTGGGCGATGGGTGCGCCGAGCGGCAACGGACTCATCCAGGGCTGGTTCCGGATGGCCGACGGCCACGACGTCGACCCGGTCGGGCTGCTGATGGTGTGCGACGCCCTCCCGCCTGTGACGTTCGACCTCGGCCTGCCCGGCTGGGCACCGACGCTCGAGCTGACGGTGCACGTGCGTGCCGTCCCCACGCCCGGCTGGCTGAAGGTCTCGCACCGCACCCGCAACGTCGCTGGCGGGATGTTCGAGGAGGACTGCGAGGTCTGGGACTCCGCCGGCCGCCTGGTCGCCCAGAGCCGGCAGCTGGCGATGCAGCCCCGCCGCTGACCTGCAGCCTTGCCCCTGAGTCGCTGGGAGACTCAACCGTGCAGCTCGGGCGTGTCGCGGGCGGTGCTCGACCTTGAGTCTCCAGGAGACTCAACGGCGAGTCAGTCGAAGAAGGCGCGGTCCATCGCGACGATCCAGCGCCGCCGGGGGTGCTCCGTGACCGACCAGATCCGGTCGGTCGACGGCCAGTAGCTGAGGTCCTCGGGACCCATCGGCAGCGCCCACCGGTGCTCCGTCATCGAGCCCGGCTGGCCGGCGTGGATCGAGCCCGGCGTCCACGGCCCGTGGGAGACGGTGACGTGGTAACGCCCCGACGCGATCACGGCGCCCTGCATCTGCCGCACACCGCCCTCGTCGATCGCCAACGGGCGCGAGAACCCGTCATCCCCCACGGCGAGCTGCCACGTCTGCGGGTCTAGGGGGTACCGGGCGAGCCGGGTGGACGCGTCCGGGTCGAGGGCGTACTCGCCGGCGATCAGCGCGGGCGGGTCGGACCGCCGGTCGAGCGACATGAAGGAGTACCGCAGCTTCTCGTGGCCCTCGTCGGCGTAGGCCTGGTAGGTGAACCGCACCGGCAGGACGTAGCGGTGGCCGTAGGAGTAGAGCGTGCGGCCGTCGATGCCGAACCTCTCCGGGTGCGCGTCGTCGCCGCTCACCCGCATGATGTCGTCGACCCGCGCGGTCACGAAGCCTCGGCTGGTGGCCGCGATGTGGAGGTAGGGGCCGGCCCACACGATGCCGCCGGCGTGGATGCTCATCGGCTTGAGGGCCAGCCGCCCGGTCTTGTCGAAGACCGGCGCGACGAGCAGGACGTGGCGGTACTTGCGCGCATCGAGGTCGACGAAGGTGACCCGCGACCCGCGCTTCGTGCCGTCCTTGCCGGTCGAGTACCACGTCGCAACGACCACCCGCCGCCCGTCGCCGGTCGCCGTCTGGAAGGCCTCGGTGTCGGAGGAGTCGGCGCTGGTGGAGATCCCCTGCGGGTACCACTGCTCGTCCTGCTCGTCGTAGTCGTCCCACCGGTAGGCCTCGCGCACCGCCCGGCCCAGCAGCCGCGGGACCCGCGAGCGCCGTACCTCCCACTTCAGGTCGCCCAGCACGCCGTCGAGCCCCGTCGGCTCGCCCAGCACCTCGGCCAGCGCCGCGATCTCGCGCACGTTCTCGTCCGTGCGCTGCAGGTGGACCCCCTGCACGTACGGCGACTCCGACGCGGTGCTCACGCGCTCGACCCTAGCCACGGTCGGTCAGCCTGCCGCCCCTCCAACGGGTAGTCCGCATCAATTGTCACCCCGAGGCACCCGGCGCAGGTGAAACCTGATGAGGACTACCCCGGGAGCGGGAGGCGAGCACAGCCGGCAATCATCCACAGACTGCGTGGGGAGCCACTCTCCACAGGCCCGGTCGGCTCGGTGCGCGAGACGTCAGGACCCGGCGATGTGATCTCGGGATGTACCCGAAGAAGGCAGCCTGGGAAGCGCGCCCCGATGGCTTGGTCGTGCCGGTTCAGGTCGATCCGACGGGGGCGGACGGCCCCACGCGACGCCAGGCGTATGGCCCCCGGTGGCGTCAGACCTCGCCGGGTCGGTTCGTCCCTTTGGCGACCGAGCGGGGCATCCACCAGCACATCCTCGAGCAGGGGAACCGCATCCGGTCGTACGGCGCGGTGACGGGGTGGGCGAGCCTGCGGTTCCGCGGCGCTCGGTTCTTCGACGGGTCGGTGTTCGCCGACGATGGTGTGCTGGCGCCCGTCCCCATCGTCACCGGTCCGGCGCTGCTTCGCGCCGACGATCGCGTGGTCGTGACTCGCGAGCAGCTCGCGAAGGACGAGCGCGAGCTGGTGTGCGGCGTCTGGACGACCGTTCCTGCTCGAGCGCTGTTCGACGAGATGCGCCGTCACGGCCGCCTCCGGGACGCCGTCGCCGACATCGAGGTGGCGGTGGCGGCCGGCCTGTTGTCGTACGACGAGTTCTCCCGCTACGTGGCTAGCCACAATCCATGGACCGGGATCGGCCTGGCGCGCGACGCCGTCGCGCTGGCGGGGCTCGGGTGCTGGTCCAGGACGGAGGCCAAGATGGCGTTGATCTGGATCCTGGACGCCGAGCTCGGCCGGCCGCTCTGCAACGTGCCGATCTTCGATCTCGATGGTCGCCTCATCGCGGTGGTGGACCTCTTCGAGCCGTTGTCCGGGTGCGCCGGCGAGTACCAGGGGGCGGACCACAAGGAGGGCGAGCGGCATCGTCAGGACGTTGCCCGCGAGCAGCGCCTGCGCGATGCCGGCATCGAGTGCTTCGAGGTGGTCGGCGGTGACTTGTCGGACGTCGACCTGGTCTCGAAGCGGATGCACGCAGCTCGCGCTCGTGCTCTCTTCCGCGAGCCGGGGGACCGGCTCTGGACCCTCGAGCAACCTGACTGGTGGCCGGCCTGGGCTGCGGCTCGCGGGCTTTGATGCGGCCGGGAGCTGGGATAGTCCGCATCAATCTTCACCTTCCAATCGGGGCCAGGCGTGACAATTGATGCGGACTACCCCAGCGGGCGGGGGCGGGAGCGCCGGCCTGCAGAGAGCGGGAAGGCCGGGTGGAGGATGGTCTCCGTGAGGGCGATCTTCTTCGACGAGGACGACGCGCAGGCCGTCGTCCGGCAGCTGCGCGCGGACGGTTTCGAGGCGCACGTCGAGCGGGAACGGCTGGCGGGGGAGGACGACGACGAGGACCACCCGTGGGCGGTGCTCACCGACGCCCCGCCGTTCATGCTCGAGGTCCTGGTGGACTCCCACGACGGGTGGCTCGACGAGGACGACGAGCCCGGGGAACAGGGCGACCCGTTGCCGCCGTTGCACCTCCCGACCGCTCCGAAGCGCATCAAGCGCCCAGACCTAGGCTGAGTGAATGACCGACCACCGCATCCTGCTCGTGCACGCCCACCCCGACGACGAGTGCATCGGCACCGGCGCCACCATGGCGCGCTACGTCGACGAGGGCGTCGGCGTCACCCTCGTCACCTGCACGGCCGGCGAGATGGGTGAGGTCCTCGTGCCCGAGCTGGCCCACCTCGCCTACGAGAAGGAGGGCGGTCTCGGCGAGCACCGCCGCGGCGAGCTGGACGAGGCGATGAAGGTCCTCGGCGTCACCGACCACCGCTTCCTCGGCGGGTTCGGCCGCTTCCACGACTCCGGCATGGCCTGGCACGAGGACGGCCACGCGATCCCGGCCGAGTCGATCCCGGACAACGCGTTCTGGACCGCGGACCTCAACGAGGCGGCCGACGAGCTGGTGAAGGTGATCCGCGAGGTCCGCCCGCAGGTGCTGGTCACCTACGACCAGTTCGGCGGCTACGGCCACCCCGACCACATCCAGGCCCACCGCGTCGCGATGTACGCCGCCCAGCTGGCGGCGGTCCCGTCCTACAAGCGCGACCTCGGCGAGCCGCACGACATCGCCAAGATCTACTGGACCGCGATGAGCGAGTCGCGGATGCGCGAGAGCCTGCGCCAGCTGCGCGAGTCGGGTGACACCGAGACGTTCAAGGGCATGGAGCCCGACGGCAAGCTCCCGCCGTTCGTCACCCCGGACGAGCTCATCAGCGCCCGCGTCGACGGGTCGGCGACGGTCGAGCGCAAGATGGGGGCGCTGCGCCAGCACGCGACCCAGGTGGAGCAGGACGGGCACTTCTTCTCCGGCGCGGAGAGCGGGCACTCGTGGTGGTCCGACGAGTACTACCGCCTCGTCAAGGGCACCCCGGGACCCCTCGACGCCGACGGGTTCGAGGAGGACCTCTTCGCCGGGCTGTGAGGGGCCCTCGGTGAGGGCCCTGCTCGCCGGGGTCGTGGGGCTGGTCTCCGGCACGGCCGGGACGCTCCTCCACCAGGAGTGGTGGGGCCTGGCGCTGGCTGCGGCGGCGGGGCTTGCGGCGCTGGGCTGGCTGTCGCCCGGCGTCGTACGCCTCGCCTTCGCGACCGGCTGGTGCCTCGCCGTCCTGCGGGGTGCGCTCGAGCGGCCGGCCGGGGGCTTCCTGATCGCCTCCGACGCGCCCGGCTGGTCGTGGCTGGCCGCCTCGTCGGTGCTGCTGCTGGGTGCGCTGCTGACCGTGCGCAGTGGTGCCGGGGCGCGGCGCGGATCCGGGAGTTCGAGCACGCCCTACCTAGACTCGCCGCGTGGCGAAGAACCCCCAGAGCACCAGTAGGCCGCCTCGCGACAAGGCGGGCGCCTCCGTCGTCGGGTGGCTCCTGCTCGGGCTCGTCGCGATCTTCGGAGGGCTGTACGTCGCCGCGCACTACGTCGCCGGCGACAAGGTCCCGCGCAACACGACGGTCTCCGGGGTCCGCATCGGCGGGCACCCCCAGGCCGAGGCCGCGCAGCGGCTCCAGGCCGGCCTCGCCGACACGGTGAACCGGCCGATCGCCACGACGATCGACGGCACCCCGGTCGAGGTCGACCCCGCCCAGGCCGGCCTGTCGGTCGACTACGAGGCGTCCGTCGCCGAGGCGGGCGGCGAGGAGAGCTGGGACCCGGTCCGCCTGTGGAACTACTTCACCGGCGGCGACGCCTCCGAGGCCGAGGTGAGCGTGGACGACGCGGCCTTCCAGGGCTACCTCGCCACCCTCGACGAGCAGCACGGCACGGCCGCCCGCGACGGCGCTGTCGGCTTCGACGGCGCCCGGGTGGTGAAGAAGGACGCGGTCACGGGCAAGGCCCTCGATCCGGGCGACACCCTCACGGCCCTGCGCACGGCCTTCCTCGAGGACGAGCCCGGCACGGTCGCCCTCGAGACGGTCGACGTCGCCCCCGCCATCGACGCGGGTGACGTGCAGGAAGCCCTCGACGGCTTCGCGTCGCCGGCGGTCGCCGCGCCGGTGACGCTGAGCTTCGACGGATCCGGCGTCAAGGTCTTCCCAGCCGACTACACCGCGGCGCTCAGCCTCGTGCCGACCGACGGTGAGCTCGTGCCGACCCTCGACGCCGCGAAGCTCTCCGAGGTCGTCGACGCCAGGATCACGCAGGGCGCCCCGGTCGACGCGAGCGTCGCCCTCGTCGACGGCAGGCCCCAGGTCGTCCCCGCCAAGCCGGGCATCACCTTCGACGAGGAGGAGCTCGAGGCGGGGTTCCTCGAGACCGTCGCCAAGCCGCAGGGCGAGCGGACCCTCGCGCTCACGGCCAAGGTCGCCGAGCCGGCCTTCACGACCCAGGACGCACGAGACCTCAAGATCACCGAGCAGGTCTCGACCTTCACGACCTACTTCCCCTACGCCGAGTACCGCAACATCAACCTCGGCCGCGCGGCCGAGCTGATCAACGGCACCGTGCTGAAGCCGGGGGAGACGTTCTCGCTCAACGGAACCGTGGGCGAGCGCACCGAGGCGAACGGGTTCACCAAGGGCTACATCATCAACGACGGCATCCTGGTCCAGGACCTCGGCGGCGGCGTCTCGCAGATCGCCACGACGACGTTCAACGCGATGTTCTTCGCCGGCCTCGAGGACGTCGAGCACAAGCCGCACTCGTTCTACATCGACCGCTACCCCGTCGGCCGCGAGGCCACCGTGGCCTGGGGATCGGTCGACCTGCGGTTCAGGAACGACACCCCGTACGGCGTGCTCATCCAGGCATCGGTGACGCCGTCGACTCCTTCCACCTCCGGCGTCGCCACGGTGACGATGTACTCCACGAAGTACTGGGACATCACCACCACCGAGGGGCCGCGGCACAACATCACCCAGGCGAAGGTCCGCAGGATCGACGACCTGAAGTGCCACCCCAACGAGGGCTACGGCGGCTTCGACATCGATGTCACCCGCTCCTTCACGCCGGTCAACGGCAACACCGAGACCCGCCCCGACGAGGTCTTCAGCACCACCTACATCCCCAGCGACACGGTGGTCTGCACCAATCCCGACGCCGTCGACGAGTGATCGCTGCGACACTTCCGCCATGCTGCTCCACCTGCGGCTCACCGTCCCGGCCGAGCTGAGCGACCAGGTCGTCGACCTGCTGTGCCACGACGACCGCTCCGCCAACCTCACGCTGACCCGGGGCGCGTCCCTGGCACCGATGGGCGACCTCGTCGAGTGCGACGTGGCCCGCGAGCTCGCGGGCGAGGTGATCGCCCGGCTGAAGCGGCTGGGCCTGCACGAGTCCGGTGGCATCGTCGTCACCACGCCGACCAGCACGCCGTTCACCGCCGCGCGCCGCCTCGAACGAGCCGCACCGGGCGACCCCGACGACGCCGTCGTGTGGGAGGCGGTCATCGAGCAGTGCTACGCCGCGAGCCGGCCGACGGTCTCCTACTACCTGTTCTTCGTCCTCGCCACGATGCTCGCCTCGATCGCCGTCATCACCGACTCGGCCGTGCTGGTCGTGGGCGCGATGGTCGTCGGTCCCGAGTTCGGGACGGTCGCCGCGATCGCGACCGGCCTCGTGTTCGGCCGGCTCCGGCTGAGCGGCAAGGCGCTGCGGCTGCTCGTCACCGGCGTCCTCGTCTCCGTCGTCGTCGTCACGCTCCTCAGCCTCGTCGCCGGCCTCACCGGCCTGATCACCGCCGACATGGTCACCCGCCCGCGCCCGCAGACCGGGTTCATCTGGCACCCCGACCGGTGGTCGTTCATCGTCGCGCTGATCGCCGGCGCCGCAGGGGTGCTGGCCATGACGACCGCGCGGGCCAACGCGATGGTCGGCGTCTTCATCTCGGTGACGACGATCCCCGCGGTCGGCAACCTCGCGCTCGCGCTGGGCGTGTGGGCGCCGTCGGAGATCCGCGGGTCCGCCGCCCAGCTCGCCGTGAACATCGGCGGGATGGTCGTCGCCGGGATGCTCGTCCTCGTCCTGCAGCGCCTGCTGTGGGTCCGTACGCTCCGGGCCGCACAGCGGCTCTTCACGCGGTCGGATCAGCGCGCGACGAGGTAGCGGTTGGTGTGGTGCGTGACGAAGCCGTGCCGCTCGTAGAGCGCGATCGCCCCCGTGTTGACGGTCTCGACGTGGAGCATTGCGGTCGTCGCCCCGAGCGACGCGCCCCAGTCGAGCAGCTCGGCGAGGACCGCCGTCGCGAGACCGCGGCGTCGGTGGTCCTCGTCGACGGCCAGGGACTCGAGGAGCAGCCAGTCGCCCGTCAGCACGCCGCGACCCGACGCCACGCCGCCCGCGACCGACACCGTGGCGTCGTACGGCGTCTCGTCGAGCGCCGCGTCGACCGTGGGTGCGGCGGCCCGCGCTGACCGCAGCGCCCGCGCGACGGAGGCGAGCTGGGCATGGGCGTCGCCGTCCGCTCCGGTCCCGTCCCCGTCGGGGAGGGCGACCGGGGCGAAGCCGAGCGGCGCGAGCCGCGCCTCGACCGACGACCCGCGCTCCACCTGGACGACCGGCGTCTGGTCGAGCGCGTCGTAGTAGCGGCGGACGCCGAAGGCGGCGTCCACCCAGCCGATGCCGGGCTCGCGCATGGCGAGCGCGGAGTTGCCGCGGCGGCGCAGCCGGCCACCGTGCGGGGGAGAGGCACGCAGCAGCCAGCCGCCGAGCGCCTCGGTCGCGATCGACGACCACAGGGCGCCGGTGCGTTCCTCGACCTCCTGCGCCTCGACCCGGGCGCGCACGGACGCGCGGGGTGGGACGGGCTTGCCGGTGATGACGTCGGCCAGGGGGATGGTGACGGGGCCGTGCCCGTCC
This sequence comes from Nocardioides potassii, assembly GCF_021648885.1. Lineage (GTDB taxonomy): Bacteria > Actinomycetota > Actinomycetes > Propionibacteriales > Nocardioidaceae > Nocardioides > Nocardioides potassii. The sequence goes on from NZ_JAKJHZ010000003.1 coordinate 505,212, forward strand.
CGGTCGACGGTGAGGACGCCCTGACCCCACGCCGTGCAGACACCCAGGACGTCGGTCGCCGAGCCGTCAACGAGCCGGTGGCGCACCACGATCCGTTGCCCGACGACGTGCGGGCCGAGGGAGTGCCTGCCCACTGGCTGGGGTTCTGCCGTGCCTGACACGCCCCGGATACTAGAGTGATCCGCGTTCGATTCCCCATCCGTGCTCCCCGCTCCTCAGGAGGACCTGGTGACCTACGTCATCGCCCAGCCGTGCGTCGACCTCAAGGACCGCGCGTGCGTCGACGAGTGCCCCGTCGACTGCATCTACGAGGGCAAGCGGATGCTCTACATCCACCCCGACGAGTGCGTCGACTGCGGCGCCTGCGAGCCGGTCTGCCCGGTCGAGGCGATCTTCTACGAGGACGACACCCCGGAGGAGTGGAAGGGCTACTACGACGCCAACGTCCACTTCTTCGACGACCTCGGCTCGCCCGGTGGGGCGGCCAAGATGGGCCTCATCGACAAGGACCACGAGCTCGTCGCCGCGCTGCCCCCGCAGGAGCACGACGAGTGAGTGACCTTCCGCTGGTCGAGGAGGTCGCACAGCGACCGTCACGAGACCACCGGAAGGTCTCCGAGCGGCTTCCCGACTTCCCGTGGGACAAGCTCACGGCCCACGCCGCGACCGCCCGCTCGCACGCCGACGGGATCGTCGACCTGTCGGTCGGCACGCCCGTCGACGCGACGCCCGAGGTCGTCCAGGAGGCGCTGCGCGCGGCCGCTGACGCGCCGGGCTACCCGACGACCATCGGTCTCGAGGCCACCCGCCGCGCGGCCATCGACTGGCTGGCGCGCCGCCACGGCGTGACCGGCCTCGGCCTCGACGGCCTGCTGCCGGTCATCGGGTCCAAGGAGCTCATCGGGTCGATGGCGCTCCACCTCGGGATCGGGGCGGGAGACCTCATCGGCTACCCGGCCCTCGCCTACCCGACCTACGAGGTCGGCGCCGCGCTCGCCGGTGCCGACAGCCTGGCCACGGACTCGTTGACGGCGTTCGGCCCGCGCACGCCGCGCCTGCTGTGGCTCAACAGTCCGGCCAACCCGAGCGGTCGGGTCCTGCCGCTCGACCACCTGCGCAAGGTCGTGGACTGGTGCCGCGAGCGCGGCACGATCCTCGTCTCGGACGAGTGCTACATCGAGTGCGCGTGGACGGACGACCCGCCGCTCTCGATCCTCGACCCGCGGGTCAGCGGCGGCTCCCACGACGGGATCCTGGCCGTGCACTCGCTCTCCAAGCGCTCCAACCTCGCCGGCTACCGCTGCGCCTTCGTCGCCGGTGACCCGGCTCTGGTCGGTGAGCTCCTGGCGGTCCGCAAGAACCTGGGTCTGCAGATGCCCGGCCCGCAGCAGCGCGCGATGATCGCCGCGCTGGAGGACGACGAGCACGTCGAGCGGCAGCACGCGACGTACGCCGCCCGGCGGGCGAAGCTGAAGCAGGCGCTCGAGGGCGCCGGGTTCCGGATCGACCACTCCGAGGCGTCGCTCTACCTGTGGGCACAGCGCCAGGTCGAGGAGGGTGCCGAGGACTGCTGGGCGACGGTCGCGTGGCTCGCCGAGAAGGGCATCCTCGTGGCCCCTGGCGACTTCTACGGCGCGGCCGGCGGCCGGCACGTCCGCGTCGCCTTCACCGCCACCGACGAGCGGATCGACGCCGCGGTGGCCCGTCTCACCGACTGATCGAGGAGGAGCCGCGATGCGCGTGACCGTGATGGGCACCGGGACGATGGGCGTGGGCATGGCCCACTCGCTGCTGCGGGAGGGACACGACGTCACGGTCTGGAACCGGACGGCCTCGCGCGCCGAGCCGCTCGCCGCGGACGGCGCCCGCGTCGCGACCGACCCGGCCGACGCAGTGGCCGACGCCGAGGCGGTCGTGACGATCCTCTTCGACACGGACTCGGTCCTCGAGGTGATGGGCGGCGCCTCGCTCCCCGACGGCTGCGTGTGGGTGCAGGCGTCGACGATCGGGCTCGAGGGCACCGACCGCGTCGCCGCGCTCGCGGAGGAGCGTGGCTGGCTGCTGCTCGACGCCCCCGTCCTCGGCACCAAGGCGCCGGCCGAGCAGGGCGCGCTGGTCGTGCTCGCCGCCGGTGACGACGCCGCGCTCGAGGCGGCGCGACCGGTCACCGACGCGATCGGCTCACGCGTGGTGCGCGCAGGGGACCGTCCTGGCGCCGGGTCCCGGCTCAAGCTCGCCTGCAACGCCTGGGTGGCCTCGCTGACCGCGGCGCTCGGCCAGTCGGTCGCCCTCACGGAGGCCCTCGGCCTCGACGCACAGCTGTTCCTCGACGCGATCGCGGGCGGTGCGGTCGACGCGCCCTACGCGCACCTGAAGGGTGCCGCGATGACGAGCGCCGACTGGACGCCGTCGTTCGCGGTCGACGGCGTGGTCAAGGACCTCGGGCTGATCCGCGACGCGGCGCACGGCGCGTCGGTCGACGACCGACTCCTGACGGCGGTGCTGGCCCTGTTCGCCGACGCGAGCGAAGCGGGCCACGGTGACGACGACATGGCCGCGGTGCGCACCGTCTTCTGAACCACGCCCCTGGCCCGGCCGGGCCCGTCAGTCGAAGACGTCGACGTGCACGTGGTCGCGGTGCTCCAGGATCTGCCGGTCGCCCCGCGACGACGACGGCACCCGGTAGTCGGTCCAGCCGTCGCCCGACCGCGAGCCCGCGTGCCAGATCCGGTCGTCGAAGATCAGCGTCTTGATGTCGAGGCGGTCGGCGTTGGCGACGAGGTAGGTCGCCATCGCCCAGCCGCGCTGCCTGTTCTCGGCGTAGACGGGCCGGTAGAAGATGTCGATCGCGCGGCCCTCGTAGTGCGCGGAGCCCTCCATGTGGCCGCTCGAGACGCCCTGCGGCTCGAAGCCGCCGAGGGAGAGCGAGCCGAAACGGGCCTCGAGGTCGGCGCGGACCACCGCGGCGCGGGCGGTGAGGCCCGACCCGTCGAGCTCGTCCGGCTCCTCGTCGGCGTCGCCCGGTACGTCGCACCACATCGCCTCGGGCGAGTTGCCGGTGAGGGCCGAGGCGAGCGCGCGCCCGTCCTCCTCGTGGTCGGCGTACGCATCGGGGTACGCCGAGCGCTGCACCGCCTGCGCGGCCTCGGTGATCTCCATGTCGCGGTAGCCGTCGATCTTCTCGAGCGCGTCGTAGAAGGCGTTGGTGGCGTAGACGGGGTCCATCAGCTGCCTGACCGTGCCCCAGCCCTGCGACGTGCGCTGCTGGAAGAGGCCGACCGAGTCCCGGTCGCCGTAGTCGATGTTGTAGAGCTTGGACTCCTGGAAGGCCGTGGCGAGCGCGATGCTGGCCGCACGCGCGGGCATCCCGCGCTGGATCGAGACGGCCGTGATGAGGGCGGCGTTCTCGGCCTGCTCGAGGTCGATCTCCACCGTGTGGCCGTCGACCTCCGCGGTGCAGCCGGACGTGTCGAGGATGGTCGGCACGCCGCCGCGGTCGACGAGGACGACCGTGGTGGCGACCGCTCCGAGGGCCACCACCGCCCCGATGGTGGCCGTCCGCAGGGACGGCATGCTCAGGCCCCCGCTAGTTGGCGTGCAGTGCCGCGTTGAGGGCGATGCCCTCGCCCTTCCACGGCACGGCCTCGACGGCGCCGCTGACCGAGTTGCGGCGGAACAGGATGTTGTCCACGCCCGAGAGCGTGTGGGCCTTCACAACGGCGGGCTTGCCGTCCATGTCGGTGACGGTGACCTTGGTGCCGGCGGTGACGTAGCAGCCGGCCTCGACGACGCAGTCGTCTCCGAGCGAGATGCCGATGCCCGCGTTGGCCCCGAGGAGGCAGCGCTCGCCGACCGAGATGACCTCCTTGCCGCCGCCGGACAGCGTCCCCATGATCGAGGCGCCGCCGCCGATGTCCGAGCCGTCACCCACGACGACGCCGCCGGAGATGCGGCCCTCGACCATGGATGCGCCGAGCGTGCCGGCATTGAAGTTCACGAAGCCCTCGTGCATGACGGTCGTGCCTTCGGCCAGGTGCGCGCCGAGGCGGACACGGTCGGCATCGCCGATCCGTACGCCGCTGGGCAGGACGTAGTCGACCATCCGGGGAAACTTGTCGACGCCGAAGACCGTGACGGCGGTGCCGCTCGCGACCAGGCGCGCGCGGGTGGCCTCGAAGCCCTCGACCGCGCACGGCCCGGCCGAGGTCCACACCACGTTGGTCAGCAGGCCGAAGATCCCGTCGAGGCTCTGCCCGTGGGGCTTCACCAGCCGGGACGACAGCAGGTGCAGCCGCAGCCAGACGTCCTCGGTCGTGGCGGGCGCCGCGTCGAGGTCCGCGATCTCGACCAACCGCACCTCGCGCCGTACGCCGCGCAGGTCGTCGTCGCCCTCCAGCGCCGTCAGCTCGGCCGGCGCCCCGCCCTCGGTCGCGCCGAGCGCGGGGGAGGGGAACCAGGCGTCGAGCACGGTGTCGCCGTGCAGGGTCAGCAGGCCGTAGCCGGAGGCAGCAGTCACGCGGCAAGGGTACGGAAGCGACCCATTCCGCAGCCATCCGCGTCGGCCCGGTGCGACACTTCGCGCATGACCCGGCGCCTCTCCTCCGTCGCGAGCCTCGTGCTGGCCGCCGTCCTCACCGTCGTGTGCCCGATCCCGGGGCCGGCAGGCGCGGCGGCGTCGGACGGGGTGAGCCTGACCGTCGCTGCGCCGCGCGCGGACAAGCTGGTGAAGGGTGTCTGGACGCGCATCCCGGTGACCGTCACCAACACCTCGGCGGTGCCGGCCGAGGACGTCCAGGTCGTCGGCGCCGCCACCGGCGTGCGCGTCCGCAAGCTCTCGGTGGGTGCGCTGGCTGCCGGTTCCAGTCGCACCGGCCTGGTGTGGGCCAAGCTGCGGGTCGCGTCCGCGACGCTGCGCCTCGATGCCACCGAGCTCGGTACGACGCTCGCGCGGACGTCGGTGCGCCTGGCGTCCCGGCCCGCGCCGCTCCCGCCGCGGGCGACGGGGTGGTCGGGCGACGGGGTGTCGTTCCAGCTGCTCGGCGGGCAGGTCAACGTCCTCAAGGGCAAGGTGCCCACCAGCTGCGGCACCAAGGACTTGGTCTACCCGGCGATCGCCGTCCCGCGCAACAACGAGGTCTACGGCTCGGCGGCGGGGGCGGACGGCTCGCAGATGGTCCTGGAGCTCGACTTCCTCTCGACCACCCGCGGCGTGGGCTCGCTGACGTGGACCTACGACGGCGGGTGCCGCGGCGTCGTCCGGTTCACCGTCCACGCCAACGTCTAGGGCCGCACCCCGCTCACTGGCCGGTGCGGCCGTCGATGCACTCCCGCACCAGGTCGGCGTGCCCGCAGTGGCGGGCGTACTCCTCGACCATGTGGACGATGATGTCGCGCACCTCGGTGGGCTCACCGTGCACGTCGACCACGGCGTCGAGGTCCGTGCGGTCGAGCACCTCGCGGGCGTGGGCGATCTCGCCCTCCCACAGGTCGTGCGACGCGCGCACCAGGTCCTCGTCGACCTCGGGGAGGTCGAAGCCGGCGTCCTCGTCCTGGAAGAGCCGTGGGATGTCCATCCGCTCCTCGATCACCCGGCGGAACCAGCTCTGCTCGACGCGTGCCATGTGCCGCACCAGCCCGAGCAGCGAGATGTTCGACGGCGGCACCGCCTTCGTCGCGAGCTGCTGGGCGTCGAGCCCGTCGCACTTGAGCGCGAGCGTGCCGCGGTAGTGCTCGAGGTAGCCGACGAGGCACTCCTTCTCGCCCCGCGTCGGCCCCATCTGCATCCGCGGGTCCTGGTCCTCGGGCAGCCACATGCCGTTGAAGTTCATGGGGACGACCCAATCGCACCCCCTCCCGGGTAGTCCAGCGGGTTCCTGCTGCCCGGACCGGGGTAGTCCAGTGGGTTCCTGTCGTCCGACGGCCACCTTCGCGACGGAAGCCCACTGGACTACCCCCGGGCGGGTGGCGGGACGAAGGCCTGTGGACTGCCGGTACGACGGCCACGCACGGGGCAGGGGAGGGGCATGTTCGTTCCTCCGCCGTTCCACGAACGCCGTCCGGGTCTGGTCGCGCCGGTCCGGCACGACCCTGACGGTCTGCGTGGGCCGACGCCGGGCGTGGCTCGCGGCCCTCGTTGGCGCACCACGAGCCGCGGTCTCTTCGTACCTCACGACGTCCCCGCCACGTCCTTCCAGCGCACGGTCGAGGCGGCCGCGGTCCTCACGACGGACGAGGCGGTCACCGGGTGGGCGGCCCTCGCATGGACGGGCGGTCGATGGTTCGACGGGACCATCGACGGCGCGACGCCACGCGACGTGCACGTCGTTGCCCGTCGGCACATCGCCTCGCAGGCCGGGTGGCGGGTGAGTCAGGAGTTCCTCCACCCCGACGAGATCGTCGTCGTCGACGGACTGCCCGTCACGACACACGTGCGCTCGGTGACGTACGAGATGCGGTACGCCGCCGCGCTCGGTGACGCGGTCGTGGCGCTCGACATGGCCTGCTACTCCGACCTCGTCAGCATCGCCGAGGTCACGACGTACCTGTCCGCCCTCGGACCGGTGACCGGCATCCAGCAGGCGCGGGACGCCCTCGTCGAGGCTGACGAGAACTCGTGGTCCCCGCGGGAGACCCGGATGCGCGGCGTGTGGACCAAGCGCGCACTGCTGCCGCGGCCCCTGTGCAACGTCCCTGTCTTCGACGGCTCCGGGCGACACGTCGGCACCCCTGACCTGATCTCGCCCGAGATGGGGCTGGTGGGGCTCTACAACGGCTCGGACCACCTGAGCCTCGTCGGCGCGGCCGCCGACGAGAAGAAGAGCTCCGACTACCGCGACGTCGGCCTCGAGGTCGTCACCATGCTCGCGACGGACTGGTCGCGGTTGTCCGACTTCATCGCTCGCCTGCACGCCGGCGCCCGACGAGCCCGGCCACTGGGTGGCTCCTGGACCGTCGACCCACCGGCGTGGTGGACCCCCACCCACACGGTCGCTCGACGCCGTGCGCTCACTGATCTCGAGCGCCACCGGTACCTCCGCTACCGAGGGGCTGCGTGATCCTCGCCCGCGGCTGCACCTCGCCCCGCACGGGGGTAGTCCAGTGGGTTCCTGTCGTCCGCCAGAGGTAGTCCAGTGGGTTTCTGCCGTCCGCGGAGCCGTTCGGGAGCAGGAACCCACTGGACTACCCCGAGGGCGGCGACGACGTGCTCCCACGACGGAAGCCCACTGGACTACCCGGGTGGTCCCGGTGAGCCACCCCGGCTGACCGAGCAAACGGATTGGCGGTCGCCTCCGCACGCGCCGTACGATCGCGGCAGGCGTCTGAGCCGTCATCAGCGGCGAGCCTCGGGAAGAACGGGTACGGCGATCCGGCCGCGGCCCCAGTAGAACCCGACGGGTGCGGCCCGACACAGCCGGAACGAGCGGTCGCCCGTCAGGGCGGCAAGCGAGGTGGTACCGCGGCACCCTCCGTCGGAGGTGGTCGTCCTCGCGGGTTTCGAGACAGGACCTCGTCCTTCCTCAACCAGCGAGAGAGAGCCGATGACGTACCCCAAGGTCAGCCACACCGATGCGACGTCGGTCGCGAGCAGCCCGCGCTTCCCGGCGATCGAGGAGGCGGTGCTCGCCTACTGGGAGTCCGACGACACCTTCCGCGCGAGCGTCGCGCAGCGCGACGCGGGCGCGAACGGCGAGAACGAGTTCGTCTTCTACGACGGCCCCCCGTTCGCCAACGGGCTCCCGCACTACGGCCACCTGCTGACCGGCTACGTCAAGGACCTCATCCCGCGCTACCAGACCATGCGCGGCCACCGCGTCGAGCGCCGCTTCGGCTGGGACACCCACGGCCTGCCGGCCGAGCTGGAGGCGATGCGCCTCAACGGCATCAAGACCACCGACGAGATCGTCGAGCTCGGCATCGAGAAGTTCAACGAGGCGTGCCGCCAGTCGGTGCTGAAGTACACCGGCGAGTGGCGCGACTACGTCACCCGCCAGGCGCGGTGGGTCGACTTCGACAACGACTACCGCACCATGAACCCCGAGTTCATGGAGTCGGTCATGTGGGCCTTCAAGCAGCTGCACGACAAGGGCCTGGTCTACGAGGGCTTCCGGGTGCTGCCCTACTGCTGGCAGGACGAGACGCCGCTGTCCAACCACGAGCTGCGGATGGACGACGACGTCTACCAGATGCGGCAGGACCCGGCCGTCACGGTCGGGTACGACGTCACCACCGAGGGCGACTTCAAGGGGGTCAAGGTCCTCGTCTGGACGACGACGCCCTGGACCCTGCCCTCCAACCTCGCCGTCATGGTCGGGGAGGACATCGACTACGTCGTCGTCGAGTCCGACGGGCCCACGGGCAGCGTCGAGCGCTACCTCATCGCCGAGGCCCGGCTGGCGTCGTACGCCCGCGAGCTGGCCCCTCGCGATGGGCAGAGCGAGCCCACCGTCACCTGGCGCGGGAAGGGCGCGGACCTGCTCGGGCTCGAGTACACGCCGCCGTTCTCCTACTACGCCGGCCACGAGAGGGCCTTCCGCCTCGTGCCCGCGGAGTTCGTCACGACCACCGACGGCACCGGGCTCGTCCACACCGCCGGCGCCTTCGGCGAGGACGACAAGGTCGTCACCGACCGCGAGGGCATCGAGGCCGTCATGCCGGTCGGCAAGGACGGGCGGTTCACCTTCCCCGTCGTCGACTACGAGGGCATGCAGGTATTCGACGCCAACCTCCAGGTCATCGACCACCTGAAGGCCGCCACCACGGGCAGCGGCGAGACGGGCAGCGTCAGCCCCGGCACCGTGCTGGTGCGGCGCGAGACCTACGACCACTCCTACCCGCACTGCTGGCGCTGCCGGCAGCCGCTGATCTACAAGGGCGTCTCGTCGTGGTTCGTCGAGGTGACCCGGGTCAAGGAGCGGCTGATGGCGCTCAACCAGGACATCCGCTGGGTGCCCGACCACATCAAGGACGGCCAGTTCGGCAAGTGGCTGGAGAACGCCCGCGACTGGTCGATCACCCGCAACCGGTTCTGGGGCAGCCCGGTGCCGGTGTGGAAGTCGGACGACGAGAAGTACCCGCGCGTCGACGTCTACGGCTCGTTCGAGGAGATCGAGCGCGACTTCGGCCGGCTGCCGACGGACAAGGACGGCAACCCCGACCTGCACCGGCCGTTCGTCGACGACCTGACGCGCCCGAACCCCGACGACCCTCGCTCGCCAGAAGAGGGCCAGTCCACCATGCGCCGCGTCACCGACGTCCTCGACGTGTGGTTCGACTCCGGCTCCATGTCGTTCGCGCAGGTGCACTACCCGTTCGAGAACAAGGACTGGTTCGACCACCACTTCCCGGGCGACTTCATCGTCGAGTACATCGGCCAGACGCGCGGCTGGTTCTACACGATGCACGTCCTGGCGGGCGCGATCTTCGACCGCCCGGCGTTCTCGACGTGCCTGAGCCACGGCATCGTCCTGGGCAACGACGGGCAGAAGATGTCGAAGTCGCTGCGCAACTACCCCGACGTCCGCGAGGTCTTCGACCGCGACGGCGCCGACGCCATGCGGTGGTTCCTGATGTCGAGCCCGATCCTGCGCGGCGGCAACCTGGTCGTCACCGAGCAGGGCATCCGCGACTCCGTGCGGCAGGTGCTGATCCCGCTGTGGAACAGCTGGTCGTTCTTCAGCCTGTACGCGAACGCGGCTGGTGACGGCAGCGGCCACGAGGCCACCTGGCGCACCGACAGCGCGGACCCGATGGACCGCTACATCCTGGCCAAGCTGCGTGACTACGTCGCCGCGATGACCGACCAGCTCGACAACTACGAGGTGGCGGCGGCGTGCGACTCGACGCGCGGCTTCCTCGACGTGCTGACGAACTGGTACATCCGCCGCTCGCGCGAGCGCTTCTGGGACGAGGACGCGGACGCCTTCGACACCCTCTACACGGTCCTCGAGGTCGTCTGTCGCGCCACCGCCCCGCTGCTGCCGCTCACGACCGAGGAGGTCTGGCGCGGGCTCACGGGTGAGCGCTCGGTGCACCTGGCCGACTGGCCTGCCGTCGAGGACCTGCCCGCGGACGACGCGCTCGTCGCGGCGATGGACGCCGTGCGTGACGTCTGCTCGGCCGGCTCCGCGCTCCGCAAGGCCGCGAACCTCCGCAACCGCCTGCCCCTGCAGTCCCTGACGGTCGTCGTGCCGGACGCGTCCGGCCTCGCCGGCTTCGACCGGCTGGTCGCGGACGAGCTGAACCTCAAGGAGGTCCGGCTCCTCGACCTCGAGACGGACGAGGCGGCGTCGTACGGCGTCGAGCAGCGGCTCACGGTCAACGCCCGCGCCGCCGGGCCGCGGCTCGGCAAGGACGTGCAGGTGGCGATCAAGGGCTCGAAGACGGGCGACTGGTCGGTCGACGAGGACGGTGTGGTCACCTCGGGCGGGCTGCGGCTGGAGGACGGGGAGTTCACCGTCGACACCGTCGCAGGAGCCTCCGACACCGGCCGCGCGGTCGGCGTGCTGCCGCGCGGCGGCTTCGTCGTCCTCGACACCGACGTGACGCCCGAGCTCGAGGCCGAGGGCACCGCCCGCGACCTCGTCCGGGCGGTCCAGCAGGCCCGCAAGGACGCCGGCCTCGCCGTCTCCGACCGGATCGCGCTCACCGTCTCCGGCCCGGCCGACGTCCTCGACGCGGCCCGGACCCACGAGGCGCTGCTCTCGGCGGAGACCCTCGCCACGTCCGTGTCGTACGACGACGCGGCCGAGGTCGGCGTCGAGGTGGCGAAGGCCTGAGGCGTCAGCGGACGATGCGGAGTGGCGCGCGGGCCTTGGCGACCCCGTAGCGGTTGGCCGCCCGGACGATGACGCGGTAGCGCCCGGGCAGCAGCCCGAGCCCGGAACGCGCGCCCGGCAGCGTGCTCAACCTCAGCACGTGGTCACCGCCGTCGTCCACGGCGTCGAAGATGAAGCGCGTCCTCGCTGTGGTCCCACGCACCTCGACGCTGAGCCTCGTCGTGTCGTCGATGTCGGAGAGCCGGAACGAGACGCTGGCCCGACGACGAACCCCAGCCGTCCGACCCTCGAGCGAGATGGTCGCGGGTCGCACCTCCAGTCGCGACACGGTCGGCTCGGTGTAGGACGGCTCGGGCTGGAACGCCGAGACCGGCACCGCCGCTGTGGCCGTCGCGGTGTTGCCTGCCAGGTCGACGGCGGTCACGGTGACGGTCATCGTGCCGGACTGCGCGTACGTGTGGGAGACGGACGGGCCGACAGCCGACCCGCCGTCGCCGAACGTCCAGGTGAGGGACGCGATGCCCGATTCAGTGTCGTGCGCGGTGGCGGCGAAGGCGATGGCCGAGTGGACGGTCGGCGTGGTCGGCTGGAAGGTGACCGAGTCGACCACGGGCGGGGTGGTGTCGTCGACGGCCGACGCGGGAGTCGGCAGCAGACTGACGGCCACCGCCGCGGCCGCGGTGCGGGTGCGGCGGCCGACGACGGACCTCACCGCACGACCCGCAGGCGCAGCGTCTTCCTCGGGCTGGTGCCCACCTTGTTCTTGGCGGTGACGACGACCTTCCACCGACCCGGGGTCAGCACCTTGCGGGCACCGAGCCGGGCCCGGACGGCGACGACGTTGCGGCCCGCCTCGAGCTTCTCCACCAGGCGGACCGGCTTGCCCGTGCCCCCCACCTTGCGGAACGTGAAGGTCACCCGCGCGTCCGTGTTGAGCACGACGACGGCCTTGGCCTTCTTGACCACGCGTGCGTCCGACCCGACCGCGCGGATCTTCCTGGTGCTGAGGCGCGCCCGGTCGATCACCGGTGCGATCCGGGTGGTCGGCCGGCAGGTGAACGTGCCGGTGTAGGTGCAGGCGGTCGCGTTGCCGACGCTGTCGGTGAGCACGACCCGGACCGGTCCGGAGCCGCCCGTGCCGCCGTACGACACCGAGGTGCCCGTCGCGGTGGTGCCGTCCGGGAAGGTCCAGCGCGCCGAGGCGACGCGGGACCAGACGTCGTGGGCCCTCACCGAGTACGCGCGGGCACGCGCGGACGTGCGGGTGGCGGCGGCGCCGGTGATCTCGTCGACGACCGGGCCGGCCGCGTCGAGGCCGCGGGCCTGGACGATCCAGCCGGCGTCCCCCTTGCGGGACCAGGCCGCGGTGGCGTTGCCCGCGGCGTCGACCGCGACCTGCGGGTGCAGCGCGTTGCTCGGGGCGGACAGCGCGATCGGCTCCGACCACCCGCCGACACTCGTGCGGCGGGCGGCCTCCACGACTCCGCCCCCCTCGGCGCCCCGCGACCACACAGCCGTCGCGTTGCCGGCGAGGTCGACCGCGAGCTGCGGGTCCCACGAGCTGCTCGCGCCGTCGGAGAGCAGGGCTGGGGTGCTCCAGGTGCCGTCGGCCGGTCGGGACGCGCTCGCGACGACCCAGCCCGAGCCGTCGTTCTGCTGCCAGAGGGCGGTGGCCTCGCCCCGGCGGTCCACGGCGATCGCGGGGGTGTCGAAGACCTCCCCGCGCACGAGGTCGAGCGGGGCGGACCAGGCGCCGCCGGGAGCGCGGGACGCGGTCTGCACGCCGTACGCGCCACCGGCGAAGCTGCCCCAGACCGCGGTCACGGTGCCGGCCGGGTCGGCGACCACACGCGGGTTGGCGCGCGGACCGGCCGTGCCGGACAGCTCGACGGGCGTGCTCCACGCGCCGCCCGCGGGCCGGGTGGCGGCCTGGAGCGAGGCCCCGGCGGCCCACACCGCGGTCGTGGTGCCGGCCGGGTCGATGGTGACGTCGGTCGTGCGGGCCGGACTGCCGGCGGGCGACAGGTCGACCGGGGCGCCCCACGTGCCGTCGGCAGCCTGCGTCGAGGCCTGGACGGTGAAGCGCCACGGCTGGCCGGGGGCTCCCTCGAAGCGTGACCACGTCGCGGTCGCCACGCCGGCCGCGTCGACCGCCACCTGCGGGACGTCGGGTCGCGAGCTCAGGTCGCGGCTGGGGTCGCTCGACAGGGTGGCGGGCGCGCTCCACGTCCCGGTGGCGGACCGGGACGACGCCTGGACCGTGCTGCGGTCGGGCTCGGCGTTCCGCCACACGACGGTCGCCACACCCGAGGGCGCGACGGCAACCTGCGGGAAGCCGATCTGGGCGCCGGTGGCGATGACGACCGGCGCGCTCCATGCGCCGCCGACGGGTCGGTAGGACGCCTCGACGACGGTGCCGGAGCCGTCGTAGCGCGACCAGACGACGGTCGAGTTGCCGGCGGCGTCGGCGCCGATCGCCGGCGTCTGCGCCCCGGGCGCCGACAGATCGGCGAAGAGGTTGGTGACCGGGCGCCAGGTCGGCGCCGCCCCGGCCTGGGCCGGGACGAGGGTTGCTCCGAGCAACCCCGTCACGGTCACGACCACGATCCGTGCGATGACACGCTTCATCTCTGATCCCCCACGTTGTCCGCGCCGCTCGATCGGCGCGCGCCACACCCTATGACGTCGCGGACGGGGGACTGGTTGTATGGATTCCATGAAGCTCGACCTGTCCGCCGACGTCGTCACCCTCACCCAGCAGCTCGTCGACATCGAGTCGGTCTCCCACCACGAGGAGGCGATCGCCGACGCGGTCGAGGTGGCACTGGGCAGCCTCGGCCACCTGACGCTCACCCGTCGGGGCCACACGATCGTCGCGCGCACCGACCTCGGGCGTCCCGAACGCGTCGTGATCGCCGGCCACCTCGACACCGTGCCGCTCAACGACAACCTGCCCTCGCGCCTCGAGGACGGCGTCCTGCACGGCCTCGGCACGTGCGACATGAAGGGCGGGGACGCAGTCATGCTCAAGCTCGCCGCGGACGTCGCCGGGAACGAGCCCGAGCGCGACCTCACCTTCGTCTTCTACGAGGCCGAGGAGGTCGACTCGGTCCACAACGGGCTGCGCAAGCTCACCGAGAGCGACCCCGACCTGCTCGCGGCCGACTTCGCCATCCTGATGGAGCCGAGCAATGCCGTCGTCGAGGCCGGGTGCCAGGGCACGATGCGTGTCGACGTACGCACCACCGGCGAGCGCTCCCACAGCGCGCGCAGCTGGAAGGGCGTCAACGCCATCCACCTCGCCGGCCCGGTGCTCGCCCGCCTCAACGACTACGTCGCGCACAAGCCGACGATCGACGGCCTGACCTACCACGAGGGCCTCAACGCGACCGGCATCCGGGGCGGCGTCGCCGGCAACGTGATCCCCGACGAGTGCGTCATCGAGGTCAACTTCCGCTTCGCCCCCGACCGCAGCGAGGCCGAGGCCGAGGCGTTCGTCCGCGACTTCTTCGAGGGGTACGACGTCACCGTCACCGACATGGCGGCCGGCGCCCTGCCGGGGCTCGACCGCCCCGCCGCGAAGGCGTTCGTCGAGGCGGTCGGCGGCGAGGTGAACCCCAAGTTCGGCTGGACCGACGTCGCCCAGTTCACCAAGCTCGGCATCCCCGCGGTGAACTTCGGCCCCGGCGACCCCATGTTCGCCCACAAGCAGGACGAGCACGTCCCGACCGCGCACCTCGAGCACTGCGAACGGGTCCTCAAGGACTGGCTGGGAGGCACCGCGTGAGCGACGACTCCCAGCGCCGGGTCAAGGGCCGCGAGATCGAGCGTCGCGGCCAGGTGACGGTCGGCAGCACCACCGACCAGCGCCTGCTCGACTCCCGCGGGCCCACGGACTGGGTGCACACCGACCCGTGGCGGGTGCTGCGCATCCAGTCGGAGTTCGTCGAGGGCTTCGGCTCGCTTGCCGAGCTCGGTCCGGCGATCGCGGTCTTCGGCTCGGCCCGCACGCCGGCCGACCACCCGCACTACGCCGTCGGTGAGGAGGCCGGGCGCAAGCTCGCCGAGGCCGGCTTCGCCGTGATCACCGGCGGCGGCCCGGGCGCGATGGAGGCCGCCAACAAGGGTGCGTGCGAGGCGGGCGGCGTCAGTGTCGGCCTGGGGATCGAGCTCCCCTTCGAGTCCGGGCTCAACCAGTGGGTCGACAAGGGCATCAACTTCCGCTACTTCTTCGCCCGCAAGACGATGTTCGTGAAGTACTCCCAGGGCTTCGTCGTCCTGCCCGGCGGCCTCGGCACCCTCGACGAGCTGTTCGAGGCGCTCACCCTCGTGCAGACGCAGAAGGTGACGTCGTTCCCGATCGTGCTGATCGGCACGGCGTACTGGAAGGGCATGCTCGACTGGCTGCGTGACACCGTCCTCACCGAGGGCAAGATCAACGCCAAGGACCTCGACATGATGGTCGTGACCGACGACGTCGACGAGGCAGTGGCGCTGATGGTCGCCGCGCGCGAGGACCGCTGGCCCACGCCGACTCCGGAGCGTCCCGAATGACGTGGCTCTTCGCGATCCTCATCGTCCTCGCGATGGGCGGCGTGGCCGTCGTCGCGTCCGGTCGCGGCGGGTCCATGCCGCCGGCGTACGACGACCGTCCCGACCTCGGCCTGCCCGAGGGCCGACCCCTCGAGGCGCGGGACCTCCGGTCCGTGCGCTTCCCGCTCGCGGTGCGCGGCTACCGGATGTCGGACGTCGACGAGCTGCTCGCACGGCTGGCCACCGAGCTCGAGGACCGGGAGCCGGGCACGGGTGCTGCTTCGTCTGGCGACCGCGACCCCGCCTAGGGCAGACTCCTCCGACATGTCGTTCCCGATCGTCGTGTGGATCCTCACCGGCCTCGCGGCCGTGGCGATCGTGCTCACCCGACTGCGGTTGCGGGCTGCGGACGCGGCCGGCCGGTTCTCGATCAGTCGCCGGCTGCCCGTCGTGCACTTCGTCGTGGGCCTGCTGGCCCTCGTCCTGTGGCTCGGCGTGCTGCTGGCACCCGACGACAGCGTCCTGGGCGGACCGCTGTTCGGCATCCTGGCCATCGCCGCCTGGTGGGTCACCGCGATCTGCGGTCTGCTCCTGCTCATGCGGTGGCTGCCGGCGAAGGGCCGGCACGTGCCGGAGGCGTCCGGCGACAGCTGGAGCGACGGGCCCGGGCTCTCCCTGCTGGCGCACCTCGGCATGGTCGTCGGCGTCCTCGTCTTCACCTACGCCTACCTCACCGCCGCGGTGTGATGGCCCGCGTCACGGGGATCGCGACGGTGCTCCTGGGTGCCGTCCTGGTGGCACCGAGCCCGTCGCAGGCGGTGGTCTCCGAAGACCGTCCCGCGGTCGTCGAGGTCCGCACGATCGGGCACTCGGTCAGGGGTCGCCCGATCCGGGCATGGCGCCTCGGCGAGCCCGGCAGGCGCCCGGTCGTGCTGGTCTCCACGATGCACGGCAACGAGCCGCACACCCGTCGGATCCTCGAGAGCCTGCGCGACGGCCGCCCGGTCGAGGGCATCGACCTGTGGGTGGTGCCGACGTACAACCCCGACGGGCTCGCCCGCGGGACGCGGCGCAACGCCCACGGGGTCGACCTGAACCGCAACTTCCCCTACCGGTGGGCCGACCTGGACGGCAGCTACGAGTCCGGCCGGGGCCCGGCCAGCGAGCCCGAGACGCGCGCCATGATGGCGTTCCTCGACGAGATCGCGCCGCGGCGCGTGATCAGCTTCCACCAGCCGCTCCACGGGGTCGACACCGACACCAAGGACGCCGGCTTCGCCCGCCGGCTCGCCCGTGCGCTCCGGCTGCCGAGCACCACGCTGGACTGCGGAGGCCTGTGCCACGGCACGATGACTATGTGGTTCAACCACCGCTTCGCCGGCTCCGCGCTGACCGTCGAGTACGGCGCCCGCCCCTCGCGCCACCGGATGAGCGTCGAGGCGCCGCGCCAGCTGCTCGACGCCCTGCGCGCCCGTCGTACGTCGGGGTAGTCCGCATCAGAAGTCAGGTCTGGACGGCCCGGCAAGGTGACATCTGATGCGGACTACCAGCTTCAGCGGCCGCGGTAGACCGGCTTCTCCTTGGCCACGAAGGCGTTCACCGCGGCGAGGTGGTCCTCGGTGCCGCCGGTGAGGGCCATCTTCTCGGCCTCGAAGGCCAGCGACTCCTCGAGCGGGTGCGAGGCGGAGTAGGCCACCGCCTGCCGGATGGAGCCGTACGACACCGTCGGGCCGTCGGCCAGCCGGCGCGCGAGCTCGGCGACGGCACCGGCGAAGTCGGCCTGCGTGACGACCTGCGTCGCGAGGCCGAGCTCGAGCGCCTCCTGTGCCGGCACGGTGCGCGGGAAGTAGAGGAGCTCCATCGCCTTGGCGCGCCCGACCAGGCGCGGCAGGGTCCAGCTCGAGCCGGTGTCGCACGACAGGGCGACGCCGGCGAAGGAGGTGTTGTAGCCCGCCGAGTCGACCAGGATCCTGAAGTCGGCGGCGAAGGCCAGGCTCGCTCCCGCGCCCGCAGCGACGCCGTTCACGGCAGCGACGACCGGCTTCGGCATGGTCGACAGGGCCAGCACGATCGGGTTGTAGTGCTTCTCGACCGTGTCCGACAGCGGCACGTCGGCCTCCCCGGTGAGCCCGGCCAGGTGCTCCTTCAGGTCCTGGCCGACGCAGAACGCGCGCCCGCTGCCGGTGAGCACGACGCAGCGCACCTCCGGGTCGTCCGCCACGCGACGGACCGTCTCGAGGAGCAGGTCCTTGGTGGCCACGTCGAGGCCGTTCATCGCCTCCGGACGGTTGAGCGTGATCGTCGCGACGGCGTCGGTGACGTCGAGCAGGACGGGGGGAGAGCTGGTCATGGACGCAGTCTGCCCGACCGCGAGCGGGCGTCCGTGCGCCCTGTGGTGCCGATCACGCTGGTCATGGGGGATAATGGGGGCCGTACGACGCCTATCGGGGCGGCCAGGCACGACTCAGCCGCTCCGATTCGCATGTGGAGAGCCACCACCGCCGAGGCGGTGGACAACAGGAAGAGGTGCGCCGATGGCCGCCATGAAGCCCCGCACGGGCGACGGACCGCTCGAGGTGACCAAGGAAGGTCGCGGCATCGTCATGCGCGTCCCGCTCGAGGGTGGTGGGCGGCTCGTGGTGGAGCTGAACGCCGACGAGGCGACGGCTCTCGGGGACGCCCTCAAGGGCGTCGTCGGCTGATCGTGGCAGCCACCAGGCACCTGACAGCACAGCTGCCGCCCCAGGCCTCGCCGCCCCAGTTCGCCCTCAGCCCGGCGCTGCCGCACCAGATCGGCGGCGCGGAGGTGTGGGCCTTCCCGGTCCTCCCGGACTCGGACGGGCCGCTGCTCGGGCCGGGTGCCGACGAGGCGTCCGACGCCCTCGACGTCGACCTGCTGGCCGCCCTCGAGGCGGGCCGTGGCACCGGCCGCGCCGGTGAGGTCACGACCGTCCCCGTCGGCAGCACCGACCGCGACGACGACGTGGCCCTCGTGCTCCTGGTCGGCATCGGCGACGGCTCGGCCACCGACCTCCGCCGCGCCGGCGCAGCGGTCGCCCGCGCGACCAAGGACCGCGCGAGCGTGGTGACGACGCTGGCCGCGATCGCTCCTGACGAGGGCCTCGGCGCGTTCGTCGTCGGCGCGATGCTGGCCTCCTTCTCCTTCCACTGGCGCTCCAACGGCCCGAAGGAGCTGCCGGTCGCGCGCATCGTGCTGGCCGACATCGACGACGACGGCGCCGACGACGAGCTCGCCCGGGCCATCGCGCACGGCGGAGCGGGCTGGCGCTCGCGCGCCCTCGCGACCGTCCCGGCCAACCTCAAGACGCCCGCCTGGCTCGCCGACCAGGCGGTCGAGGTGGGGGAGGCGGCCGGCCTCGACGTCACCGTGTGGGACGAGGCCAGGCTGGCCGAGGAGGGCTTCGGGGGCGTGCTGGCCGTCGGTGGTGGGTCGGTCAACCCGCCTCGCTTCATCCGGATGGACTACGCGCCGCCCGGAGCGAACCGTCGTACGCCCACCGTCGTGCTCGTCGGCAAGGGCATCACCTTCGACACCGGTGGCCTCGACATCAAGCCCAGCGAGGGCATGCTGACGATGAAGCGCGACATGAGCGGTGGCGGTGCCGTCATCGCCACGATGGCCGCGCTGCGCGACGTCGACTGCCCGGTCCGCGTCGTCGGCCTGGTGCCCGCGGCCGAGAACGCCGTGAGCGGCTCCTCGATGCGACCCGGCGACGTGATCACCCACGTCGGCGGCCGCACCTCCGAGGTCAACAACACCGACGCCGAAGGTCGGCTCGTCCTCGCCGACGCGATGGCGTACGCCGTCTCAGAGCTCGCGCCCGCGGCGATGCTCGACATCGCCACCCTCACCGGCGCGATGAAGGTGTCCCTGGGACAGTGGACCGGCGGATACTTCGCCAACCACGAGGGACTCGCCGCCCACGTCGAGGCGGCGGCCACCGCGTCGGGCGAGAACGTCTGGCGGATGCCGCTCGTCGCGGACTACGAGGAGAAGGTGACCTCGAAGATCGCCGACGGCGACAACGCCGCCGGCGGCGCGGGGGCGATCACCGCGGCCCTGTTCCTCCAGCACTTCACGGGCGACGTCCCGTGGGTCCACGTCGACTTCGCGTCCGCCGCGGAGTCCCCGACCGACCGCCACGAGTGGACGGCCGGGCCGAGTGGCTGGGGCCCGCGGCTGCTGCTGTCGTGGCTCGGCTCCGACGACCCGCTGGACGGCATCGCCTGATGCTCGGGCTCACCATCCGGTGGTCGCTCGAGGGTGCTCCCGAGGGTGCGGAGGAGGAGCTCGCGAGCTTCGTCGCCGAGACGTCGCACGCACGCTTCACCGGCATGGCCGGACTGCGGTGGAAGACGTGGCGGATGGTGCGCGGCGAGTGGTTCGAGGGGTCCTACGTCTTCGCGACCAGCGAGGCGCGGGAGGAGTTCCAGCGGACCTTCACCGAGGGTGCCGCGGAGTCGCCGGGCTCGCGGATGATCGGGTCGCCACCGATCCTCGTCGAGGCGTGCGACGTCGTCGCCGTCGCGGAGGGCTGGGAGGGCTTCACGGCCGCCCCACGCTGCTGATCCTCCACCAGGGGATGTCGGCCGGCGTGCACGTCCCTCGGTCAACTGACATGGGGAAGTGCACCTTCATCGACATCCCATGGTGGGTGAACCCTCAGGCGTCCTCCGGCGCCCACTCCTTCTTGGCGACGAGCAGGCCGTCGCCGACGGGGAGGAGCACCGGCACGAGGGCCTCGTGCTCGAGGATCGTGCGGCCGAGGTCGCGGATGGTGACGGTCTCCTCGTCGCGCTGGGCCGGGTCGGCGACCCGGTCGTGCCAGAGCGCGTTGTCGAACGCCACGATGCCGCCGGGGCGCAGCAGCCGCAGCGCCTCCTTGAGGTAGGCGGCGTACTCGCGCTTGTCGCCGTCGCAGAACACCAGGTCGTAGTGGCCGTCGGTGAGGCGGGGGAGCACGTCGAGCCCGGCACCGGCGATGGTGCGGGCCCGGTTGCCGGGGATGCCGGCCTCGGTGAACGTCTCCTTGGCGAGGCGCTGGTGCTCGGCCTCGATGTCGACCGTGGTGAGCACGCCGTCGGAGCGCATCCCGCGCAGCAGCCACAGGCCGGAGACACCCGTGCCCGTGCCGATCTCAACCACCGCGCGGGCGTCGAGGACGGAGGCGAGGAAGCGGAGCGCGGCGCCGGCTCCGGAGCCGACGGCGGTCACGCCGACCTCCTCGGCACGGCTGCGCGCGGCGGCGAGGATCTCGTCCTCGGCCACGAACGACTCGGCGTAGGTCCAGCTCGCGGGCTTGATCGGCTGCGTGGGGGTCGGCACGGATCGGACTCTAGTCGGACTCGGCCGGGAACACGCCGGTCACCTCGCTCGTTGGAGGCGGTACGGCGCCATCCGGCGCCGCTCGTTTCTTGGTCGTCCCGCATGAGGTTCACAGGCAACTCTCAGGCGGGGTACCTAGCGTCAGGGAGGCAAGGCAAGCCGTTGCAGCTGAGGTCGAGGAAGAACGAGAGGTCTCCCGTGGGTGAGCAGCAGGTGGTCGTCCCCACGTGGGACGAGGTCGTCGAGCAGCACTCCGACCGGGTCTTCCGGCTGGCCTACCGCCTCACCGGCAACCGCCCCGACGCCGAGGACCTCACGCAGGAGGTCTTCGTCCGGGTCTTCCGCTCGCTCGACTCCTACACGCCCGGCACCTTCGAGGGCTGGCTGCACCGGATCACCACCAACCTCTTCCTCGACGGGGCCCGGCGCAAGCAGCGCATCCGCTTCGACCCCCTGTCCGACGAGCGCGCCGCGCGGCTGACGAGCACGGCACCCGCGCCGGAGCTCGCCTTCACCGACCAGCGCTTCGACGACGACATCGAGACCGCGCTCGCCACGCTGCCGCCGGACTTCCGCGCCGCCGTGGTGCTCTGCGACGTCGAGGGGCTCACCTACGAGGAGATCGCCGAGATCCTCGACGCCAAGCTCGGCACCGTCCGCTCGCGCATCCACCGCGGCCGCAGCATGCTGCGCAAGGCGCTCGCCCACCGCGAGCCCGCCGCCGGCAGCGAGCGCTACCGCGGGGTGGTGTCCTGATGACGCACCTCGGATCCCGCGTCAGCGCCCTGGTCGACGGCCGCCTCGCCCCCGACGAGGAGGAGCGCTGCTGGGCGCACGTCCACACGTGCCACACCTGCCGCGACCTCGTCGAGCACGAGGGCTGGGTGAAGACCCAGCTCGCCCAGCTGTCGTACGGCGCCTCCCGGCCGTCGCACGACTTCAAGTCGGCCCTGGTCGGCCGGTGCTCCGAGCTGGGCTCCCAGTCCAGCCCGCTCGCCGCCGCGGGGTTCCGCACCGGGGGCCACCGCTCTCGCCGGGGCCTGGTCGCCATCGGCGGCGGCGCCGCGAGCGCCTGCGTCGTCGGCGTCCTGGCGCTCGGGGTGGCCGGTTCGCCGCGGATCGAGCCGCGCCCGCCTGCCACCGACCTCAGCCGTCCGGCCGGGTCGGCCACACCCGTCAACGCGGTCGACGACCGCGGCGCGCGCGGTCCCGTCTCACCCTCCCGGACGCCCCTGGCCGAGCGGCTGGTCGCGATCCGGGAGAAGATCGTTCCGTGAGCGACGAGCACCGGTTCGACGAGCAACCCCCCGAGCACACCCCGCCCACCGAGGAACAGGCGGCACCGCGCGCCGACGAGGCGTCGACCGCTCCCGCCGACGCGCAGGCGCTCCCCGCCGAGGAGCCCACCCAGCCGATCGCGGGCTGGCGGCCCAGCGGCGACCAGCCGCAGGGCGAGTCCTACAAGCGTCCCGCTGAGGAGAGCGCGTCCGTCGAGCGCGACGAGCCCGGCCCGCCGCCCTACGGCAGCACCTACGGCGAGCAGCCCCGAGCGGACGACGCCCTGCGTCCGCCGCCGAGCGGGCGCCAGCCGGTCCAGCAGGCGCCCGACACGCTCGCGTTCGGTCCCGGCCAGCACCCCGGACCCCCTCCCGGCCGGCCCGGCCAGCCGCAGGGACCGGGCTGGTTCGGCCCCGGCCAGCGTCCCTACCCGCCGGTCGACCACTACCGCCAGCCTCCGGCCCGGAAGGTCGCCCTCTGGGTCTGGCCCGCCGTGGCGGCCCTCGCGCTCGTCGTCGGTGTGCTCGGCGGCCTCGCGGGAGGCGCGCTGCAGGACCAGCTGTCGACGCCTCGCGGGACGAACGACAACGGCCTGGGCGGGGTCCGCACCCAGACCGCTGCGCCGCTCGACGCCGACAACGGATCCGTCCCGGCCGTCGCCCAGGCCCTGCTGCCGAGCACCGTCCAGATCGTCGCCGAGTTCGACGGTCAGGCGGCCGGCGCCACCGGCTCGGGCTTCGTGCTCGACCGCGAGGGCCACGTCGTCACCAACAACCACGTCGTCGCCTCCGCTGCCGAGGACGACGGCCCGATCGTCGTCATCGACCACGAGGGCGAGCGGCACGACGCGACCGTGGTGGGCCGGAGCGCGGTCTACGACCTCGCGGTCCTCGAGGTCGACGGCGGCCAAGGCCTCGAACCGGCCGCGCTGGGTGCCTCCAAGGCCCTGCACGTCGGGGACTCCGTCATCGCGTTCGGCGCCCCGCTCGGCCTGAGCCAGACCGTGACCTCGGGCATCGTCAGCGCCCTCGACCGACCGGTCACCACCTCGGGTGAGTCCGACGACGAGTCGTCGTACATCAACGCGGTGCAGACCGACGCGGCCATCAACCCGGGCAACTCCGGCGGCCCGCTGGTCAACCTCGCCGGCGAGGTGGTCGGCGTGAACTCCGCGATCGCCACCAACGGCAGTGCCTCCGGCGAGGCGGGCAACATCGGCGTCGGCTTCGCGATCCCGATCGAGCAGGTCGTCACGACCGTCGACCAGATCCTGCGCACCGGCAAGGCGGAGTACCCCGTCATCGGCGCCCAGGTCCGCACCGGCGGCGAGCCCACCGCGCAGGGCGCGACGATCACCGAGGTCATGCCCGACACCCCGGCCGAGCGGGCCGGGCTGCTGAAGGACGACGTCATCACCGCGGTCGACGACCAGCCGGTCAACGACGGCATCGCCCTGATCGTCGCGATCCGCACCCACCGCCCGGGCGAGACCGTCGAGATGTCCGTCCTCCGCGGCGGCGACGAGCAGGTCGTCGAGGTCGAGCTCGACGGCAAGGTCGGTTAGTCGGGTCCGGGCCGCAGCCGGGACACGTGTCCGGCGACGGCTACTGCGCCGAGGGGGCGTCCGACTCGACGAAGGGGTGCTGGTCGACGAACTCCCTGGTCTCGGCGTACATCCGCTGGATGAACTCCTCGAGCTGGACGTTCTCCACGCGCCACTGGCCGCGGCCGCCGATCTTGATGGCCGGGAGCTCGCCGCGGCGGACGAGTGCGTAGACCTGCGCGCTCGAGGTGTTGAGCGCCTCGGCGACGTCGGCGAGCGTGAGGAAGCGGGGGGTGCGAGGCTCCTGGGGGTCGTCGGCCATGGGCTCATCCTCGCACCGGCGCGACCTCCGACGGGCCCGCCCGGCCGTTGCCTGTGGAGAGACAGGTGTGAATTCCGGCTCGTACGGCAATGATGGCGGTCGTGTCTCGGAACAGCTCTCGGAACCCCTCGCGCGCGCCGCACGCGCTCGACGTGCCGGCGGCCACCCGCTCGGGGTCGGCGGGGTGGCGCGACCCGCGCCTGTGGATCGGCGTCGTGCTGGTCACCGGCTCGGTCGTGGCCGGGGCGCGGCTGCTCTCCACCGCCGACGACATGACGTCGGTGTGGGCGGCCTCCTCCGACCTCGCCGCCGGCCAGACGATCACGGCCGACGACCTGCGCGCGACGCGGCTGCGCTTCGACGACGCCAGCGACCAGCAGCGCTACCTCGGCGTGGACGAGGAGCTGCCGGCGACGCTGACGCTGACCCGTCCGCTCGCCGCCGGTGAGCTGGTGCCGTCCGCCGCGCTGGGGGAGCAGTCCGACGACGACGCGGTCGACGTCTCGGTGGCCGTCGCGGCGGAGCACGTGCCGACCGGCCTCGGCCGCGGCTCCCGCGTCGACGTCTGGGTGATCGGCGACGATCGCGGCTCGCGCTCGGAGGCCGAGCTCGTGCTCGAGGACGTCCTGGTCGTCGACGCCCCGGTCGTCAGCGACTCCTTCGCCGCCGCCACTGTCCGTCAGCTCGTGTTGGCCGTGCCCCGCGACGACGAGGAGTCGCTGGGCGTCCTGCTCGCCGCCAGCGGCGACGACCGCGTCCGCGTGGTCGGCAAGGACTGAGCCCGTGATCTGCGTCGTGCTGCTGGCGGCGGGTGAGGCCTGGGAGTCCCCGGCGCTGGCCGACCTCGAGGCGCACCCCGGCGTCGTGGTGCTCAAGCGCTGCGTCGACGTCGACGACCTGCTCGCCGCGGTCACCAGCGGGCAGGTCGACGTGGCGGTGGTCGCGCTCGACGCGCCGGGGCTCGACCCGGCGAGCGTGACCCACCTGCGCCGGCACGCCGTGCGTCCCGTCGCGGTGACGGCGTCGAGGTCCGACGACCTCGACGTGCGCGAGCACGCCCAGCGGCTCGGCATCACGGCGGTCGTCGGCTCCGGAGAGCTGGCGACGATCCCCGAGGTCGTGACCGCCGTGGAGGAGGGCGACACCCGGGCACGCGGCGACGACGTCCCGGACCTCGAGGCAGGTCCCGGGCCGACGAGCGACGCAGGGCGGGTGGTCGTCGTGTGGGGCCCGGCCGGCGCCCCCGGTCGTACGACGATCGCCACCAACCTGGCCTGGGAGCTCGCGAGCCGCGGGGTCGACGCGGTGCTGGCCGACCTGGACCCCTACGGCGGGTCGGTGGCCCAGCAGCTCGGGGTCCTCGACGAGGTGTCCGGGATCCTGTCCGCGGCCCGTCTCGCGGCGTCCGGGCACCTCGACGAGCGCTTCGCCTCGGTGTGCCGCGGCGTGGGGGAGCACCTCGCGGTGGTCACCGGGCTGCCACGTGCCGACCGGTGGCGCGAGGTGCGCGCGGCCCAGGTGCACCAGCTCCTCGAGCGTGCGAGCGCGCTCGGCCACGTCGTCGTGGACACCGGATTCAGCGTCGAGGACGACGGCGGGCACGACCTGGGCGGCCGCCCGGGGCGCAACGCGCTCACCCTCGCCTCCCTCGACCGGGCCGACGAGGTCGTGGTGGTCGGGGCGGCGGACCCGGTCGGCCTGGCGCGACTGGCGCGGGCGCTGGTGGACCTGCGCGACCGTGGTGGCGGGGTGCCCGTCCGCGTCGTGGTGAACCGGATGCGGGACTCCATCGGGTGGTCGGAGAAGGAGATCGCCGGGATGGTCGAGGGGTTCAGCCGGGTCGCCGGCCTCCACTTCCTGCCCGAGGACCGCGCCGGGGTCGACCGGGCGCTGGTGTCCGGCCGTCCACTGGCCGACGCGGGCGACTCCGCGCTCGTGCAAGGGCTGTGCACGCTCACCGACGCCGTCTTCCCCTCCTCCGCTCGCCCCGTGTCCGGCAGACGGCGGCAGCGTCGCGGTAAAAAACCGTAGAAATTGTCCAAATCCTCAAGGTTCGTCGTAGTTTGGGTGTCAATCCTTGAGGAGACTCCCGTGATACGACCGCTCCGGGTCGGCGTACTGACGTTGACCACACTCACCATGGCCGCGACGCCTGCCCTCGCCGCGCCGATGATGCGCGGCACGACCACCAGCGACGTCATCAACGGCAAGGCCCGTGCCGACGTCATCATGGCCATCGGCGGCAACGACAAGATCGCCGGCCGCGGCGGTGACGACAAGATCTACGCCGGCAACGGAGACGACGTGGTCACCGGCGACGACGGCAACGACTGGATCACCGCCCAGCCCGGCAACGACTGGGCCGCCGGCGGCAACGGCAACGACCGCATCGACGGCGGGTCCGGCAACGACACCGTGTACGGCGGCGAGGGCGACGACATCCTCGCGGCCAACGTGGGCGACGACGTCCTCTACGGCGAGGCCGGCAACGACCTGCTCGGTGGCAACGACGGCAACGACCGCCTCGTCGGTGGCGACGGCTCCGACAAGCACATCGGCGGCGCCGGCGACGACTGGATCGACGGCGGCGCCGGCGACGACGGTGCCATCCAGGGCGGGCCCGGCAACGACGTGCTCATCGACGGTGATGGCAACGACTGGCTGGTCAAGGGCGACGAGGGCGACGACACCGTCTTCCTCGGCAACGGCGCGGACAAGGTCTTCAGCGAGCAGGGCAACGACACGATCTACGTGCTGCCCGACGGCTTCGTCGACAAGATCCGCTGCGACGACGGCACCCAGGAGAACGGGACCGCCGACCGGGTCTACTTCGTCGGCAGCCGCGACCCGCTCGACGTGGTCGACCCCTTCGGCAGCTGCGAGATCGTCGAGGTCCTCGCCGAGCTCCCGGCCAGCTGGCCCTACGGTCCGGTCCAGCTCCCCAACGGACGCTTCATGCCGCGAAGAGCAGGTACAGACCTCCCACGGTGAAGCCCACCATCGCCACGAGCAGCGGCAGCTGACCGGTGAGCTGGTGCCTGCGCGGCAGGAGCTTGATCGCGCGGTCGTGTGCCGCGACCACGCCGACCACGTGCCCCAGTGCGACGGCGACCACCTTCGTCACGGCCAGGAAGGTCGGGTGCGTCGAGAGCCAGTAGTCCACCTGGAGGTCGGCGGTCCCGAGGAAGTCGTCCCCGCGGCTGAACGGGTCGCTCAGCTGGATGACCGTGCGCTGGCCGTACTCGACCAGGTAGGTCAGGTAGTGGGCCGTCACGTAGCCGACGATGATCGGCACGACGGAGTGGGCGAAGAGGGACGGGAGCGCCCGTCGCGGGGTGTCGCTGGTGACGCCTGTCGCCATCGTCGCGACGGTCAGGATGAGTGCCACGCCGAGCGAGAAGACGACCAGCGCGAGGGTGTCGGGCAGCATCCGCGTGGTCGAGAGCGACTGCACGAGCTTGAGCCACGGCGTGGACTCGCGGAACGAGTCGAACGCCGTGCTGCCGAACAGCACGCCCACCACCGCGACGAGACCGGGCCGGGCGACCAGCGTGTCGAGGTTCGCGAGCGGGCTGCGCAGCACGAGCCGCCCCTCACGTCGGCCCCAGATCGAGAGCTTGGCGACCAGCGAGGAGTAGACCTCGAACGGATCGGCGCGGGCGAGGAACGTCGTACCCCACACGGCGGAGCCGATCAGCATGATCCCGAGGTACGCCGCGCACCACAGGCGTACCGGGCCGAGGGCCGTCGAGCTCGGGTAGACCAGCTCGAGCCAGACGAAGGCGAAGAGCGCGAGCGCCGCCGGCCAGTAGCCGAGCCGCTCGGGGTAGGGCCGCAGGCCCTCGCCGTCGGGCACTCCCGACACGCGGGCGAACAGCATGCTGATCGTGCGCGCGGGGCTGATCGCCTTGAAGAACGGCCCGAGCAGCAGCGAGGCGGGCACCAGCCCGACCCACAGCAGCACGTAGAAGGTCCCGAGGAAGGGGTTGATCAGGCTGTCCTTGCCGAAGACCGCCGCCGCGCCCACGTAGAGGAGGACGACCATCCCGAACACCCGGCCGGCGACGGCCAGGGCGCGTGAGGAGACGAGGCGGTCGAGCCACTCGGGGGCGGGCCGGCCGCTGGTGGCGGCGTCGTAGCGCGGCTCGCGCCACGCGACGGCCAGCACGGTGAACGAGATCACCAGTGCCGCCACGGCCCCGGCGATCGCCAGCTCGGAGGGGATCGGCAGGTCCTTCGCGCCACCGAGCCCGTGGGCCGAGATCGAGCCCGGGATCGAACGGGGGAGCGGGTCGCCCACGCCCAGCCCGCTCACCGGACTTCGAGCTGGAGCAGGACCACGTCGGGCTCGTGGCTCTCGACCTCGACCACGCCGGGCCGGTCGATGGTGAGCTCGTGCTCGGAGGTGCCCGCGTCGTACTCGATCTCCTGCTCCGGCGTGCTGTGCACGTGGAGCTCGCCGGCCTGGTCGGCGTCGATGGTGAGCGTGAGCGTCTGGTCGACGCCGAGCTCGACCCGCTCGCCGTTGGGCGTGAAGTCGTCGCCCTTGCGGGTCACCGTGATGGCGACCGCGTCGCCGTCGGTCGTCGGACCCGCGGAGTCGGCCGGCGAGTCGTCACCGCCGCAGGCGGTGAGGCCGAGCCCCAGCACGAGGACGAGGGGAGCGGCACGGAGGGGCAGTCGCATGTCTGCCAGAATCCCACGAGGGACAAGCATCGGAGACGAGTGGGGGACCGGGATGAGTGATCGGCTGCGGCCGCGGGACCTGGCCATCCTGGCCGCCGAGTCCCCCACGACGCCGATGCACAACGCGACGGTCGAGATCTTCGACCCGGGCACGTCCGGGTTCGACCACGACCGGCTCGTCGAGCTGATCGCGGACCGGATCGCCTTCGTGCCGCGCTACCGGCAGCGCCTGCAGACGGTTCCCGGCCGGCTGGCCAACCCGGCGTGGGTCGACGACGAGGGCTTCGACCTCGGCTACCACGTACGCCGTTCGGCGCTGCCGCGACCGGGGACGATGGACCAGCTCCGTGAGCTCGTCGCCCGCATCGCCTCGCGGCCCCTCGACCGGACCCGGCCGCTGTGGGAGGTCTACTTCGTCGAGGGCCTGGCCGAGGGCCGGATCGCCCTGCTGACCAAGAGCCACCAGATCCTCGTCGACGGCCGCGAGACCGTCGACATCGGCCAGGTACTGCTCGACACCTCTCCGGACCGCTCGACCCTCGGCCACGACGACGACTGGCGACCGCGGCGCACGGCCGGTCCGGTCGCGGCCGCGCTCAACGCGGTCACCGACACCCTGGAGAAGCCGAGCACGCTCTGGTCGACCACCCGCGCCAACGCCGAGTCCGTCGCCCGGCAGGCCGCGGCCGCCACCGGCCGCGTGGCCGAGGTGGCGAGCGCGCTCGCGGGTCGCGGTCCGGTCCACTCGACGCCCGTCCACCGCAAGCTCTCGCAGCAGCGCCGCTTCGTCACGGTGCGCACCGAGCTCACGGACTACCGACGGATCCGCGAGGTGCACGGCGGCACCGTCAACGACGTCATCCTCGCCACGCTGGCCGGTGGCCTGCGCGGCTGGCTGATGACCCGGGCGGAGTCGATGGGAGGCATGCGGACCATCAAGGCGATCGTGCCGATGTCGGTCATCGACGACGAGCTCGAGGCGACCTCGCTCGGCACCCAGATCACCGGCCACCTGGTGAACCTGCCGGTCGGCGAGCAGAGCCCGGTCGTGCGGCTCCACCAGGTCAGCTACGACCTTAAGGCCCACCGCGACAACGGCCGGGCCGTGTCCGCGCGGCGGCTGTCCGGGATCGCCGGCTTCGCGCCCACGACGTTCCACGCGCTCGGCTCCCGGCTCGCCGCGGCCGAGCTGCGCGGCGGCTTCCAGGTGTCGATCACCAACGTGCCGGGACCGCAGTTCCCGCTCTACGCCGACGGCGCCCGGATGCTCGAGTCCTACCCCGTGCACCCGCTGCTGCCCGACCACCCGCTCGCCTTCGGCGTGACGTCGTACGACGGCGGGGTGTTCTACGGCATCACCGCCGACCGCGACGCCGTGCCCGACGCCGACGTGCTGGGCCAGTGCGTGCTGGAAGCGCTCGAGGAGCTCAACGACTCGGCCAGCGACTCGCGGCCACGCGCACCGAGGGGACGCAAGAAGTGACCCGCCGCTACCTGCCCACCACGCTCCCGCGCCTCGCAGAGGAGTGGGAGGCCGCCGGGCCGGGGGTCGCGGACGCCGTGGTCGCCGCGGACGACGGCGAGGAGACGGAGTACGTCGCCCTCATGAGCGCCGCAGACGTCTCGGCCGACCTGCTGGCCGGCCTGCCCGACGGGCAGCGTCGGCGCGTCGTGGTGGTCGCCGAGACGGCGACCGCCGACGCGCCCGTCACCTGGCGCGACGTGGTGGCGGTGCACGTCGACGACCACGACGACGCGGACCCCGACGACGACCTCGCCTGGTGGGCGACGCAGGAGATCGGCGACCTCCTCTCCCGCCCCTGAGGCCCGCTTGGTGGCGCACCCCCCTCTCTGACACGATCAGCGACATGGACGCGATCACCTTCCCGCCGGCCCCGACGAACGAGCCGAACCTCACCTACGCCCCGGGGACCAAGGAGCGCGAGGCACTGCTCGTCGAGCTCGCGCGGCTCGAGGGCGAGCAGCGCACCTTCCCGGCAGTCGTCGGCGGCGAGCACCGCGACGGCGGCGGCGCGGAGGTCGAGGTCGTCCAGCCGCACGACCACGGCCACGTCCTCGGCACCCTGAAGAACTCGACGACCTCCGACGCCGAGGCGGCGGTGGCGGCCGCTGCTGCGGCGGCACCGGACTGGCAGGCGATGCCGTTCGACGAGCGGTGCGCGATCATCCTCAAGGCCGCCGACCTGCTGGCCGGTCCGTGGCGCCAGCGCCTCAACGCCGCCACCATGCTGGGCCAGTCGAAGACCGCCTTCCAGGCCGAGATCGACGCGGCGTGCGAGCTGATCGACTTCTGGCGGTTCAATGTCCACTACGCCAAGCAGATCCTCACCGACCAGCCCATCGCGAACAGCCCGGGCGTCTGGAACCGCACGGACCACCGCCCGCTCGAGGGGTTCGTCTACGCGATCACGCCGTTCAACTTCACCGCCATCGCCGGCAACCTGCCGACCGCGCCGGCCCTGATGGGCAACACGGTCATCTGGAAGCCGTCGCCGACCCAGCAGCTCGCCGCGTCGCTGACGATGGAGCTGCTCGAGGAGGCCGGGATGCCGCCCGGCGTCATCAACATGCTGCCCGGCGACGGCCTCGACGTGTCCAAGGTGGTCATGCCGCACCGCGACCTGGCCGGCATCCACTTCACCGGCTCCACGCCGACCTTCCAGCACCTGTGGCGCACCATCGGCGAGAACATCACCGGCTACCGCGCCTACCCCCGCATCGTGGGCGAGACCGGCGGCAAGGACTTCATCGTCGCCCACCCGTCGGCCGATCCGGACGTGCTGCGCGTGGCGATGATCCGCGGCGCGTTCGAGTTCCAGGGGCAGAAGTGCTCGGCCGCCTCCCGCGCCTACGTCCCGCGCTCGGTCTGGGCGAAGATCAAGGACCAGCTCATCGCTGACACCGAGGCGCTCTCGATGGGCGACGTCACCGACCTGTCCCACTTCATGGGTGCCGTGATCGACCAGCGTGCCTTCGACAAGCACAAGACCGCCATCGAGCGGGCGCGCGCCACTGACGGCCTCGACATCCTCGCCGGCGGCCAGGTCGACGACTCCGAGGGCTTCTTCGTGCGCCCGACGATCGTCGAGGGCGGCGACCCCACCGACGAGATGTTCAGCACCGAGTACTTCGGCCCGATCCTCACCGTCCACGTGTACGACGACGCCGACTTCGAGTCCGTCGTCGCCCAGATGGAGTCGTTCGCGCCCTACGCCCTGACGGGCGCGATCATCGCGCAGGACCGCGCCGCGATCGCGTGGGCCCGCAAGACGCTGCGCTTCGCGGCCGGCAACTTCTACATCAACGACAAGCCCACCGGTGCCGTGGTGGGCCAGCAGCCGTTCGGCGGCGGGCGCGCCTCGGGCACCAACGACAAGGCCGGCGCCGCGGTCAACCTGCTGCGCTGGACCTCGCCCCGCTCGATCAAGGAGACCTTCGTCCCGCCGACGGACCACCGCTACCCGCACCAGGGCTGAGGCGTGCTGCGACCCCTGCTCCCGACCGTCTGGCACATGGGTGCGCTGCACCCGATCGAGCAGGTCCTCACGCTGCTGCTGGCGTTCGGACCGTTCGCCGTGCTCGGGGTCGTGGTGTGGCTGCGCCGGCGCGAGGACGACGCGCAGGATGCCGCGGAGGACGACGCGACAGATCCCGACGACGAGGTCGCTCGCGAGGCGGAGGGCGCGCGGCCGAGCCGCGACGGGACACCGCCGGTCAGCTAAAGACCGGCAGCCGGACCTCGCCGAGCTGGTCGCGCTCGGCGGGTGTCGGCTCGGCCCGTCCGGTGCCGACCAGCGCCACGCGCTCGTCGGTCCAGTCGGCGACCGGTCGACCGAGGAGCTCCTCCACGACCCGACGGGTCTCCCGAAGACCCTGTGCCGCGGGCGGTGGGGCCTGGTCGAGGTGCGTCACCAGGTCGAGGTGGTGCAGCGTGGCCTCGACGGCGAGCGTGCTGGCGAGGTCGGCCGCGACGATCGCATGCCCCTGGGTGAGCAGCACCTCGTCGTCCTCGAGCGTCGACACCGCCAGCGCAGCCGCGGCGGAGGCCTCGAGGTAGCGCTCGCAGAGCGACCCGAACGAGTGCAGCCCGGCCTCGACGCGGGTCATCCGGCGGTTCCGCTCGTCGGCTTGCGGGTCGCTGCCCCACTGGCGCCAGTAGTCGACGGCGTCGCAGTCGGCCGCCCTCCCGGCGGGGGTGTGCGCGGCGACCAGGGCGCGTACGGCGTCGGCGTGCAGGTGCCACACGAGGTCGTGTGCCGTCCACCCGACGCACCCTGTCGGGGTCCAGCCCTGCTCGTCCTGGAGGCCGCCGACGACCGACGCGAGCGCGGCGTAGGTGTCGCGGAGCACGGCGCTCACGAGCGGGCCAGGTACTCCCGGCCGACCTTCTGCTCCACGTCGAGGGCGGCGGAGAAGATGCCGACGATCAGCTGCTCGATCTTGCCGCCCACCAGCGGGATCTTCACGGTGAGGTCGAGGTCGACGGACTCGGTCGTGGTCCCGCCGGACTCCACCAGCTCCATCGTCCCGACGGCCTCCCCGGGCTTGCCCGGGATCGTGAGGCGTACGTCGGCCGTGGTCGGGGAGGTCCAGTCCTCGGTCTGCACGATGAGGATCTCGTCGCCGACGAACTTCCGGGCGAAGGACGGGATGTCGTCGGCGGAGCGCACCTGCTCGACCGTCACGTGGTCGCCCTCGATGCTGACCGAGCCGCGCAGGACCTTCTGCCGCTGGAGCACCTCCTCGCGGAACGCCTGGTCGTCGAGCATCGCCGCGACCTGCTCCGCCGTGGCGTCGTACGTCAGCTCCTTGGTGAGCCTGGTGCCCATGTCTCCACCCGCATTCCGTGTCGTCGTGGGGCCGTTCCCGAGCCCCGGATCCTGCCTCATCATGGACTGAACGACGGGCTCCGGAGCGGCGTTACGCGCCGGTAGGGACCTGTGTTGTGACCGTCACTCGGCGGGTTCTATGGTCGGTGCGTGGCGACGCCCGAGGAGACCAAGGACCATCAGCTCGACGAGGCGACGAGGGCGCGGCCCGGCTGGGGTGACCTGCTGCGGGCCTACTACCGCAACGTCGCCCCGGAGGAGGTCGCCGAGCGCTCGCCCGAGGACCTGATCGGCGCCCTGGCCTCGCACTACGACCTCGCGTCGTCCCGACCGCAGGGCACCGCCGCCGTCCGCGTCGTGACGCCGACCGTCGCCGAGTCCGGCTGGTCGTCTGCGGGGCGTTCGGTCGTCGAGGTCGTCACCGACGACATGCCGTTCCTGGTCGACTCGGTGACGATGGAGCTCAACCGGCTCGGGCACACCGTCCACTCCGTCATCCACCCGCAGCTCGCGGTCGAGCGCGACATCACCGGGCAGCTGCAGCACGTGCACGCCCACGAGGTGACCCAGGACCCGAAGGACACCGGCGACGCCGTCGAGTCGTGGATGCACGTCGAGATCGACCGCACCGACGACGTCGAGGCGGCCGAGATCACCGACGGCGTCCAGCGCGTGCTCCGCGACGTCCGCGAGTCCGTCGAGGACTGGGCCAAGATGCACGCCCAGGTGCTGGCCGTCGTCGACGGGCTCGAGAAGGACCCGCCCCCGCTGGCTGCGGCCGAGGTCCAGCAGGGCCGCGACTTCCTCACCTGGTTGGCCGACGACCACTTCACGTTCCTCGGCTACCGCGAGTACCAGCTCGAGGCGGACGAGGCCGCTCCCGAGGAGTGCGGCCTGCGCGCAGTGCCCGGCTCCGGCCTCGGCATCCTGCGCAGCGACCAGGACCTGTCCAGCGCCTTCGCCAAGCTGCCCCCGATCGCCAAGGCGAAGGCCCGCGAGAAGACGCTGCTCGTCCTCGCCAAGGCCAACTCGCGCGCCACGGTGCACCGCCCGGCGTACCTCGACTACGTCGGCGTGAAGACGTTCGGCGCCGACGGGGAGGTCGTGGGCGAGCGGCGCTTCCTCGGCCTGTTCTCCAGCGCGGCCTACACCGAGTCGGTGACCCGGATCCCGGTGCTGCGCGAGAAGGCCGCCGAGGTGATGGCGCGGGCCGGCTTCGACCCGCGCAGCCACGCCGGCAAGGCGCTCATGGACACCCTCGAGAACTACCCGCGCGACGAGCTCTTCCACACCTCGCCGGCCGAGCTCGCGCCCGTCGTGCAGGACGTGCTGTTCGCCCGCGAGCGCCGCCAGCTGCGCGCGTTCGTGCGCCGCGACACCTACGGGCGCTACGTCTCGGTGCTGGTCCACCTGCCGCGCGACCGCTACAGCACGGCCGTGCGCGAGCGCTTCTCCGACATCCTGCGCGAGCAGCTCGGTGGCGAGCACGTGGAGTTCACCGTGCGCGTCAACGAGTCGACCACCGCGCGCGTCCACTTCGTGGTGCACCCGCCCAAGGGCGCCACCGTCCCCGAGATCGACGTCGCCGACCTCGAGCGCCGGCTCACCGAGGCGTCGCGCTCGTGGCGCGACGACTTCATCACCGCCGTCGTCAACGAGCACGGCGAGGGCGACGGCTCGCGTCTGGCGCGGGCCTGGGCCGACGCGTGGCCGGAGGCCTACAAGGAGGACTACACCCCGCAGCGCGCCTCCGCGGACCTCGGCCGGATCGAGGCGATCCAGGGGGAGCAGGGCATCGACCTCGCGCTGTTCGACCAGGACGACCAGCGCGGTGGCTACCGCCGCGGGGAGTCCCGCCTCAAGGTGTTCCGGGTCGGCGAGCCGCTGTCGCTCAGCACGATGCTGCCGATGCTCACGTCGATGGGGGTCGAGGTCGTCGACGAGCGGCCCTACGAGCTGACCGGCCTGTCGCGGCCGTCGTACGTCTACGAGTTCGGGCTGCGGCACGGGCGCGTGCTCCCGCCCCACGAGCGCACGCTGTTCGCCGAGGCGCTGCGTGCCGTGTGGGACGGCTACAACGAGATCGACGGCTTCAACCAGCTCGTCCTCGCCGCCGGGCTGACGTGGCGGCAGGCCACGGTGCTGCGCGCGTACGCCAAGTACCTCAAGCAGGGCAACTCTCCCTTCGCGCTCGACTACATCGAGGAGGCGCTGCGCAGCAACGTCGACATCACCCGCCTGCTGGTCGAGCTGTTCGAGTCCCGCTTCGACCCGGGTCGCGGCGACCGAGCGCTCGAGGCCGACGCCGAGGCGCGTGTCGCCAAGGTCGAGGCGATCGAGGAGCGGCTGGCCAGGGCGCTCGACGACGTGGTCAGCCTCGACCACGACCGCATCCTGCGGTCCTACCGCACGCTCGTCCGGGCGACGCTGCGCACGAACTTCTTCCAGCGGGCGGCCGACGGGGGAGTGCACCCCTACATCTCCTTCAAGCTCGAGCCGTCGGCGATCCCCGACCTGCCCGAGCCGCGCCCGCGCTTCGAGATCTTCGTCTACAGCCCGCGCGTCGAGGGATCGCACCTGCGCTTCGGCGCGGTCGCGCGCGGTGGCCTGCGCTGGTCGGACCGCCGCGACGACTTCCGCACCGAGGTGCTCGGCCTCGTGAAGGCGCAGATGGTGAAGAACACCGTCATCGTGCCCGTCGGTGCGAAGGGTGCGTTCTTCTGCAAGCAGCTTCCTGACCCGTCCGACCGCGACGCGTGGCTGGCCGAGGGCGTCGACTGCTACAAGACCTTCATCTCCGGCCTGCTCGACATCACCGACAACCTCGTCGACGGCGCGACCGTGCCGCCGCGCGAGGTCGTCCGCCACGACGGCGACGATTCCTACCTCGTGGTGGCGGCCGACAAGGGCACCGCCACCTTCTCCGACATCGCCAACGGTGTGGCCAAGGACTACGGCTTCTGGCTCGGCGACGCCTTCGCCTCCGGCGGCTCGGTCGGCTACGACCACAAGGCGATGGGCATCACCGCCAAGGGTGCGTGGGTCTCCGTGCAGCGGCACTTCCGCGAGATGGGCATCGACTGCCAGGCCGAGGACTTCACGGCCGTCGGCATCGGCGACATGTCCGGCGACGTCTTCGGCAACGGCATGCTGTGCTCCGAGCACACCCGCCTGGTCGCCGCGTTCGACCACCGCGACATCTTCATCGACCCGGCGCCCGACGCCGCGTCGTCGTACGCCGAGCGCAAGCGGCTCTTCGACCTGCCGCGCTCGAGCTGGAAGGACTACGACACCTCGCTGATCTCGGAGGGCGGCGGTGTCTGGCCCCGGTCGGCCAAGTCGATCCCGGTCTCCCCGCAGGCTCGCGAAACGCTCGGGCTCGGCGCCGACGTGACGGCGATGACCCCGGCCGAGCTGATGAGGGCGATCCTGCTCGCCCCGGTCGACCTGCTCTGGAACGGCGGCATCGGCACCTACGTGAAGTCGTCGGAGGAGGCCAACGCCGACGCCGGTGACAAGGCCAACGACGCGATCCGCGTCAACGGCGAGGACCTCCGGGCGAAGTGCATCGGCGAGGGCGGCAACCTCGGCTTCACCCAGCTCGGCCGGGTCGAGTACGCCCGCTTCGGCGCGGGTGGCAGCGGCGGCCGGATGAACACCGACTTCATCGACAACTCCGCCGGCGTGGACACCTCCGACCACGAGGTCAACATCAAGATCCTGCTCGACCGGGTCGTCCGCTCGGGCGCGATGGACGAGTCGGGCCGCAACGAGCTGCTCGCCGCCATGACCGACGAGGTCGCCTCGCTCGTGCTGCGCGACAACTACGAGCAGAACCTCGCGCTCGCCAACGCGCAGGCGCACGCGCCCTCGCTGCTCCACGTGCACGAGGACTGGATGCGGGCGCTGGAGAAGCGCGGCGTGCTGAACCGGGACCTCGAGGGCCTGCCCTCGACGCGCCAGGTGCGCCGCCGCCTGGACCGCAAGCAGGCGCTGTCGGGACCGGAGCTGTCGGTGCTGCTCGCCTGGACCAAGATCGTGCTGGCCGAGGAGCTCATCGACTCCGACCTGCCCGACGACCCCTACCTTCGCGAGGACCTGCTGGCCTACTTCCCGCGGCAGATGGTGTCGGACCTCCGGGCCGAGATCGAGGACCACCCGCTGCGCCGGGAGATCATCGTGACCCAGGTGGTCAACGACCTCGTCAACGGCGCAGGCATGACCTTCTGGCCGCGGCTCCAGGGCGAGACGGGCGCGAGCCCGGCCGACCTGACCCGCGCCAACTTCGTGGCCCGCGAGATCTTCGGCTCGCTCCCGCTCCGCCAGGAGATCGCCGCGCTGGACAACAAGGTCCCGGCAGAGCGTCAGACCAGGATGCGGATCGAGATGCGCACGCTCGTCGAGCGCGCCTCGCGCTGGCTGGTCACCAACCGGCGCCCGCCCCTCGACTCCCGCGCGACGGTCGACTTCTTCCGCGAGCGGGTCCAGGCCGTGATGGCTGCGCTGCCCTCGGTGATGAGCGGCCGCGAGCTGGAGGAGTTCCGCGCCCGCGAGGCGCGGCTCAGCGACAACGGCGTACCGGCCGAGCTGGCCGAGAAGGTCGCCGTCCTCGCGTCGGCGTACCCCGCGCTCGGCATCGTCGAGACCGGTGACCGCCTGGGGATCGACCCGGTCGAGGTCGCGCGGGTGCACTACGCGCTCGGTGAGCGGCTCGGGCTGCCGGCGCTGGTCGAGCGGATCTTCGCGCTGCCGCGCGACGACCGCTGGCAGACGATGGCCCGCGCCGCGGTGCGCGACGACCTCTACGGCGTGCACCAGCAGCTCACCGCACAGGTGCTGGAGTCCACCAGCCCCGACGATCCCGCCCCGGCGCGGGTCGCGGCGTGGGAGGAGTCCGAGGCAGAGCTCGTCGCCCGCTCGGCGGACACGCTGGAGGAGATCTGCCGCGAGGAGACCGCCGAGCTGGCACGTCTCTCGGTCGGCCTCCGGGTGGTGCGCGGCCTGCTGTCCTGACTCAGAACAGCAGCAGCGCCGCCACGACGCCCGCGGCGACGACCGCCCAGCGGAAGACCGCGTCGGGCAGCTTGCGGCCGATGCGGGCGCCGACGTAGCCGCCGACCAGCGACCCGGCGGCAAGCACCGCTGCGACGTCCCAGCGCGGGTCGGCGACGACGACGAAGATCAGGCCGGCGACGATGTTGCCGACCATCAGCGACAGCGTCTTGAGGCCGTTGACCACGCGCAGCTCGAGGTCGGTGCCGAGGCCCAGGACGGCGACCATCATCACGCCGGCACCGGCGCCGAAGTAGCCGCCGTAGACGCCGGTGATGGTGGCGAACACGGTCGTCAGCGGGGACATGTGCACGCGCTCGGCGCGCTGCTCGCCGTGGCGTCGGGCATGGCGCTCGCGCAGCCACGTCGCGATCCTCGGCTGCACGCCGACGAGCAGGCAGGTGAAGAGGATGAGGAACGGGACGATCGCCTCGAAGACGCCGGGCGGCAGTCCGAGCAGCAACGCCGCGCCGAGCACCGCGCCGACCGCGCACACCACCACGATGACCGTCGCGACCCGGCCGCCCTCGCGGACCTCCTGGCGGTAGCCGAGGACGCCGCCGAGGCCGCCGGGGATCATGCCGAGGGTGTTGGATACGTTGGCGACGACCGGCGGCAGGCCGAGTGCGACGAGCACCGGGAAGCTGAGCAAGGAGGCCACGCCGACGGTGGAGGACAGGATGCCCGCGCCGAACCCGGTCGCCAGGACCAGGAGCACCTCGAGCGCGGTCACGGCTGGTCGCGGAGCAGCGCGACGTCGCTGACCATGGCCACGTGGGCGTGCATCGCGGCGGCGGCCGCCTCGGGGTCGCCGGCACGGATGGCCTCGGCCACCGCGCGGTGGCCGGCGAGCGAGTCCTGGGGGCGGCCCGGCTGACCCAGGGACTCGAGCCGGGTCTCGCGGATCAGGTCGCCGATCTCGTCCATCAGGCGGGCGAGCAGGAGCGAATGGGACGCCGCGGTCACCGCACCGTGGAACCGTTCGTCCCCCTCGACGCCCCGTCCGCCGGCCTCGACCTCGGTCGCCATGAAGTCCAGGGCGTCGTCGATCCGGGCCAGGTCGTCGTCGGTGCGCCGGGCCGCGGCGAGCGCGGCGATCTTCGTCTCGAGGGCGTCGCGCGTCTCGATGATCTCGGGCAGCCGGTCGGCGTGGCTGCGGATCGCCTCGACGATGCGGGTCGACTGCCGGTGCCCCGCGGTCACGACGGTGCCGTCCCCGTGGCGTACCTCCACCACGCCGATCACCTCGAGGGCGACCAGCGCCTGGCTCAGCGTCGCGCGGCTGACGCCGAGGCGCTGGGCGAGCTCGCGCTCGGCGGGGAGCCGGTCGCCGGCGCCCAGCCCGTTGTCGTTGATCCACGAGGAGATCTGCCCGGCCACCTGCTCGTAGAGGCGCGTGCGCATCAGCCGAGGTGGGAACGAGGGCTGGCTCGACGGCTGGCTCTGGTCGGACATGGCACCAGCCTATTGACTGGTGGCTCATTGTGCTATTGGCTAGGCCACTGAGCCAGCGCGTGACCAGGGTCACCCCAGGACCCCGCGGCGCCGGCACGACTCGGAGGTGTGGACCATGGGTCCGGAGTGGATCGCGATCCTCGCGCTGGTCGCCCTGTTCGTGGTGGGCACGCTGCTGCCCATCAACATGGGAGCGCTGGCCTACGTCGCCGCGTGGCTCGTGGGCATGTACGCCCTCGACCTCGACGAGAAGGAGATCCTGGCCGGCATCAGCGCCGACCTGGTCCTCACCCTGATCGGCGTCACCTATCTCTTCGCGATCGCCCGGCAGAACGGCACGGTGGACCTGATCGTCCGCAAGTCCGTCGACTCGGTCGGCGGTCGCGTGGCCCTCATCCCGTGGGTGATGTTCGCCGTGACCGCGGTGATCACCGCGATCGGTGCCGCCAGCCCGGCCGCCTGCGCGATCATCGGCCCGATCGCCCTCGGTTTCGCCGGCCGCTACGGCATCAGCCCGCTGATGATGGGCATGTTCGTCGTCCACGGCGCCCAGGCGGGCGGCTTCTCGCCGATCTCGATCTACGGCACGATCACCAACTCGGTGATGGAGGACGCCGGCCTCGGCGAGTCCCACCTGACGATCTTCTTCTCCAGCCTCGTGATCAACACGGTGATGGCCGCGATCCTGTTCGTCGTCCTCGGTGGCCGCAAGCTCATGTCGCTCCGGATGGACGCCGACGGCGAGCTCGTCCACGCCGGAGCCGCTCCTGCCGGTGGTGGTACGACGACGGCGGCAGGCGGGACGCGCGTGCACCCCGACCGCTCCGACGCCCGCTCCGCGACCGGCGCCACGCCGACGACCGGCACGCCGAACCCCGACACCGCCGGGAGCACCCTCGAGCACACCCTGACGCTGCTGGCCTTCCTCGCCGTCGCCGTCGTCGCCCTGGTCTTCGACAAGAACATCGGCTTCGCCGCGATCACCGCCGCCGTCGTGCTCTCCATGCTGACGCCGAAGGCCTACAAGGACACCGTCAAGCAGATCGCCTGGCCGACCGTCCTGCTCGTCGCCGGTGTCAGCACCTACGCCACGATCCTCACGACCGCCGGCTCGCCCGAGTTCGTCGGGAAGTGGGCCGCCGGCCTCGGTGCGGCCGCCATCGGCGCGCTGATCCTGTGCTACGTCGGAGGCGTCGTGTCGGCGTTCGCCTCGTCCACCGCGCTCCTGCCGGTGATCATCCCGATCGCGATCCCGCTCGTCGCCGAGGGCGGCCTGTCCGCGGGCCTGTTCGTCGCGGCCCTCGCGGTCAGCTCGACGATCGTCGACGTCAGCCCCTTCAGCACCAACGGTGCGTTGATGCTGGCCCACAAGCCCGACACGATCGACGAGAGCACCTACTACAAGCAGATCCTCGGCTACGCCGCGATCGTGACCCTCGTCGGCCCGCTGCTCGTCTGGGCAGCCCTCGTCCTCCCCGGATGGTGATGAAGCAATGACCGGACCCCTCTCCGACCTCCTCGTCGTCGACCTCACCCGCGCCCTCGCCGGGCCGCACGCCACCCAGATGCTGGGCGACCTCGGCGCCCGCGTGATCAAGGTCGAGGCGCCCGGCAGCGGCGACGACACCCGCGGGTGGGGGCCGCCGTTCGTGGGCGAGCCCGACGCCCGCCAGTCGACGTACTTCCTCTGCACCAACCGCAACAAGGAGTCGATCGCCCTCGACCTCAAGGACGAAGCGGACAAGGACGTCCTGGTCGGGCTGGTCGAGCGGGCCGACGTGCTGGTGGAGAACTTCCGCACCGGCGTCCTCGAGCGGCTCGGGCTCGGCATCGAGGAGCTGATGCGGCGCAACCCGCGCCTGGTCGTCCTCTCGATCACCGGCTTCGGCCACGACGGACCCGAGGGAGGCCGCGCCGGCTACGACCAGATCGCCCAGGGCGAGGCCGGCCTGATGTCGCTGACCGGCTCGGGCCCCGACGACCCGCAGCGCGTCGGCGTGCCGATCGCGGACCTGCTGTCCGGGATGTACGGCGCGTACGGCGTCCTCGCCGCGCTCCACGAGCGCAGCACGACCGGCAAGGGCACGGTCGTGCGTACGTCGTTGCTCGCGTCCGTCGTCGGCGTGCACGCCTTCCAGGGCACCCGCTGGACCGTCGCCGGCGAGGTCGGTCGCGCGCAGGGCAACCACCACCCGTCGATCGCGCCCTACGGGCTGTTCCGCTGTCGCGACGGCGCGGTGCAGATCGCGCTCGGCAGCGAGGGCCTCTGGAAGCGCTTCTGCGCCGGCTTCGGGATCGACCCCGAGGCCGACGGGCTCGGCTCCAACCAGGAGCGCGTCGCGGCCCGCGACCGGGTCATCGAGGTCGTCGAGGCGGCCTTCGCCAGCTGGGACGCGGAGACCCTGCTCGCCCGGCTCGCCGAGGTCGGCGTGCCCGCGGGCAAGGTGCGCACCCTCGACGAGGTCTACGAGTGGGACCAGGTCGCCAGCCAGGGACTGCTGATCGACGTCGAGCACCCGACGCTCGGTGGCCTGACGCTGCCCGGCCCCCCGCTCCGCTTCTTCGACGCCTCGGGCGACGAGGTCACCCGGAAGGACCACGTCGCGCCGCCGCTGCTCGACCAGCACGCCGACGAGATCCGCGCCTGGGTCGGCGGCGGCGGAGCGTGATGGACACCCCACGACGTTCTTCTCCTCCGCTGCGCTCCCCCGAAGAACGCCGCGGGGACCCCAAGAACAACCGCTGGACGGCGCGCGAGCTGCTCGACCTGGTGCTTGACGCGGGCACCTTCGACTCGTGGGACGAGCCGATCGACCTGGCCTACGCCGACGCCCTTCCTGACCCGGGCTACCGCGCCGCCCTCGAGGCGGCCGCCGAGAAGGCCGGCACCGACGAGTCCGTGCTGACCGGGCGCGGCGAGGTCCGCGGCCGGCCGGTGGCGGTGGTGGTCAACGAGTTCGGCTTCCTCGCCGGCTCGATCGGGCGGGCCGCCGCCGACCGGATCACCTCCGCCGTACGCCGGGCGACCGCCGAGGGGCTGCCCCTGCTCGCCAGCACCGCGTCGGGCGGCACGCGGATGCAGGAGGGCACGCCGGCGTTCGTGCGGATGGCCGAGATCTCCCGCGCGCTGATGGACCACCGCGCCGCCGGGCTTCCCTACCTCGTCCACCTGCGCCACCCGACCACCGGCGGCGTCTACGCGTCATGGGGCTCGCTCGGCCACGTGACCGTCGCCGAGCCGGGCGCCCTCGTGGGCTTCCTCGGGCCCAAGGTCTACGAGGCGCTCAACGGACGACCGTTCCGGCCCGGCGTGCAGGTGGCGGAGAACCTCGCCGCGGCCGGGGTCATCGACGGCGTCGTCGCCGCCGAGGACCTGCCCGCGATGGTCGACTCCGCGCTGGCCGTGCTCGTCGACGCCCCCGGCCCGGGCGTCCTGCCCGTCCGGGCGGCGCGGGCGGTCGGCGACCACGACGCCTGGGACAGCATCGAGCGCACGCGCCGTACGGACCGGGTCGGGCTCCGCGACGTGCTCGCCCACGGTGCCACCGGCACCCTCCGGCTGCGCGGCACCGACGAGGGCGAGCGCGACTCGACGGTGATGGTCGCGCTGACCCGTCTCGACGACCAGCCGTGCGTCGTCGTCGGCCAGGACCGGGCGCGCCAGGCCCCGGGCCACGCGATGGGACCCGGCGCCCTGCGCGAGGCCCGCCGCGGGATGCGGCTGGCCGAGGAGCTCGGCCTGCCCCTGGTCACGGTGATCGACACCCCCGGCGCCGAGCTGTCGCCCGACGCGGAGGAGCGTGCCATCGCCGGCGAGATCGCCCGCTGCATCGCGACGCTGACGACGATGAGCGTGCCGACCGTGTCGGTCGTCCTCGGCCAGGGCTGCGGGGGAGGAGCGCTCGCGTTCCTGCCCGCGCGGGCGGTCATCGCCACCGAGCACGCCTGGCTCTCGCCGCTGCCGCCAGAGGGTGCGAGCGTGATCGTCCACGGCGACGTCTCGCACGCCGCCGAGATGGCGTCCCGCCAGCGCGTGCGCGCGAGCGACCTGCTCGCCGACGGGATCGTCCAGCACGTCGTGCCCGAGGTCGACGGCGAGCCGGCCCGCGACCTCGCCGTCGCGGTGGCGGCCGAGGTCTCGGCGCTCCTGCGCGAGATGACCGGGCGTACGCCGGTGGCGCACGCGTCCTGACGGCTTCGGGTGCCTGCCATGATCGGCGCATGGCGGACTACCTCACGCTCCACGACGGCCGGACGGTGGAGCACCTCGAGGGCGGCGACCCCGAGGGCTTCCCGCTCGTCTACCACTCCGGCACCCCGAGCGGAGCCGTCGAGGACGAGCAGCTCTTCGCCGCGGCCGGGGCCGCCGGCCTGCGGCTGGTGACGTACTCCCGACCCGGCTACGGCCGGTCCACGCCTCGCGGCGGTCCCGACCACGTGGTCGCGCCGGTCCTCGCCGACGCCGCCGACACCGAGGCGCTGCTCGACCACCTCGACATCGACGAGTTCATCACGCTCGGCTGGTCGGGCGGCGGCCCCCGGGCGCTCGCGTGCGCGGCGGCGATGCCCGGACGGTGCCGCGCCGCGTCGCTGCTGGCCGGCGTCGCGCCCTTCGACGCCGACGGCCTCGACTGGCTGGCCGGCATGGGCGAGGAGAACGTGCGCGACTTCGAGGCCGTGCAGGCCGGCCGGGAGACCTACCGCCCGATCGCCGTGCAGCAGGCCGACGAGCTCCGCTCCGTCTCCGGCGACGACATCGTCCTCGCCCTCGGCGACCTCGTCGACGAGGTCGACGCCGCGGCGCTGACCGGCGCCTTCGCCGAGACCGTGGCGGCGTCGTTCCGGCACGCGATGGCGCAGGGACCGGTCGGGATGATCGACGACAACCTGCAGATCGTGGCGCCGTGGGGCTTCGACGTCCGCTCCATCACCGTGCCGGTCGCCGTCTGGCAGGGCGAGCACGACCGGATGGTGCCCTACGCCCACGGCCAGTGGCTGGCGGCCGCCATCCCCGGCGCGCGGCCGCACCTCTTCGCCGACGAGGGCCACCTCTCGCTCGTCGCCCGGATCGACGAGATCCTCGCCGACCTGCGAGTGCTGGCCGGTCTCTGACGCTCGGCCCGACACGACGTCGCGCCGCACC
Organism: Nocardioides potassii; assembly: GCF_021648885.1. Classification (GTDB taxonomy): domain Bacteria; phylum Actinomycetota; class Actinomycetes; order Propionibacteriales; family Nocardioidaceae; genus Nocardioides; species Nocardioides potassii. The sequence continues at coordinate 550,196 of NZ_JAKJHZ010000003.1, forward strand.
GAGCGGTGCGGTGGTCCACCCACATGCGGCGGCGCGGGAATGTCGCTCCACCACCCCCGGCCGGCGCGTCGTACGACGGCACGCGCGGCAGCGGTGGTCCACCCACATGCGGCGGCGCGGGGATGTGGCTCCACCACCGCCGGCCGGCGCGTCGTACGACGGCACGCGCGGCAGCGGTGGTCCACCCACATGCGGCGGCGCGGGAATGTGGCTCCACCACCGCCAGCCGGCGCGGCGTACGACGACACGCGCGGCAGCGGTGGTCCACCCACATGCGGCGGCGCGGGAATGTGGCTCCACCACCGCCAGCCGGCGCGGCGTACGACGGCACGCGCGGCAGCGGTGGTCCACCCACATGCGGCGGCGCGGGAATGTCGCTCCGCCACCCCCGGTCGGACCGGGAGCGGCGACCCGCGACGAGCGGAGGTCAGCTGGCCTTCTTGGCCTGCTTCTTCGCGGCGGTCTTCTTGGTCGTCGACTTCTTGGCGGCGGCCTTCTTGGCCGGTGCCTTCTTCGCGGCGGTCTTCTTGGCAGGCGCCTTCTTGGCGGCCGACTTCTCGTCCGAGGACCCACTGTCCTCGCCGCGCGCGGTCTTCGCCGCGGCGACCGACTTCTGGAGCGCGGCGAGCAGGTCGACCACCTCGCCCGAGGTCTTGGTCGAGGTCTCGGTGCGCTTGATCTCGCCGCCCTCGATCTTGGACTTCACCAAGGCCTCGACGGCACCGGCGTAGTCGTCCTCGAACTCGGTCGCGTCGAAGTCGCCGGCCAGCGTCTCGACGAGCATCTGCGCCATCTTGACCTCCTGCGGCTTAACGTCGCCGGTCTCGACGGAGAAGTCGGGCGTGCGGATCTCGTCGGGCCACATCATCGTCTGCAGGACGATGACGTCGTCCTTCACGCGAAGCACAGCGATGCTCGTGCGCTGGCGCAGGGCAACCGTGACCACGGCCATCCGGTCGGCGTCGAGCAGGGCCTGGCGGAGCAGGGCGTAGGGCTTGGCGCCGGCGCCCTCGGGCTCGAGGTAGTAGGACTTCTCGAAGAGGAGCGGGTCGATCTGCTCGCGCGGCACGAACTTCTCCACGGCGATCTCGCGCGACGACGTCGACGGCAGCTCGGCCATGTCGTCGTCGGTGAGGATCACCATCTCGCCGTCCTCGGTCTCGTAGCCCTTGGCGATGTCGGCGTAGGCCACCTCCTCGCCGTCGAGGGAGCAGACCCGCTGGTACTTGATCCGGCCGCCGTCCTTGGCGTGGACCTGGCGGAACGACACGTCGTGGCTCTCGGTCGCCGCGTAGAGCTTCACCGGGACACTGACCAGGCCGAAGGAGACGGCACCCTTCCAGATCGCGCGCATGGATCGACGATAGCCGTCACATCTGTCACTCGTCTCCCTGCAAAGGGATGCCGCCGGGATGCCAGACTTCAGGGGTGCGCCCCATGCTCGCCACCAAGACCGACCGCGTGCCGACCGGTGCGCAGTGGCTCCACGAGGTCAAGTGGGACGGCGTCCGCGTGCTGGTCGACGTCCGCGACGGCGTCGCCCGGATGACCAGCCGCAACGACAACAACGTGACGGCCGCGTGGCCCGAGCTCAGCGCGCCCCCGCTCGGCGATCGCGACCTCATGGTCGACGGCGAGGTGATCGCGCTCAACGAGCGCGGCGTCCCCGACTTCCGCGTCCTCCAGCACCGCATGCACGTGCGCAACGCCCGCGAGGTCGCGCGCCTGGTCGGGTCGATCCCCGCCACGTTGATGGTCTTCGACCTGCTGCGCCTCGACGGCGAGGACCTGACCGACCGCCCGCTCGAGGAGCGCCGAGCACTGCTCGAGGAGCTGCCCCTCGCCGACTCGACGTGGCAGGTCCCGGCGGCGTACGACGACGGCGACATGCTGTTCGAGGCGACCCTCGCCCAAGGGCTGGAGGGCGTCGTCAGCAAGCGCCGCACCTCGCGCTACCGGTTCGACTCCCGCAGCGAGGACTGGCGCAAGCTGCCCCACCGGCACCGCGGCTCGTTCGTCGTCGGCGGCTGGCGCCCGCAGACCGGTACGACGGACCGGCTGGCAGCGCTGCTCGTCGGCGAGCAGACCGCCGACGGCCTGCTCTACCGCGGCCGGGTCGGCAGCGGCATCGCCGGCCTCACCAGCAGGCGGCTGGCCGAGCTGCTGGCGCCGCTCGCGAGCGACACCAACCCGTTCGCCGACGACGTACCGCGCGTCGACGCGGACGGGACGTTCTGGGTCGAGCCGCGCGTGGTGGTGGACATCGACACGCACGGCCTGGGGTACGACCGGCTCCGGCAGCCGTCCTTCCAGGGCGTGCGCGACGACCTGAGCCCGGAGGACCTGTGATGACGGACGTGCAGGTCGACGTCGAGGGCCGCACCCTCAAGATCAGCAACCTCGACAAGGTGCTCTACCCGCGCACCGGCACCACGAAGGGCGAGGTGCTCAACTACTACGCCCAGGTCTCGCCGGTGCTACTGCCGCACCTCAGGGACCGCGCGGTCACCCGGATCCGTTGGCCCAACGGCGTGGAGAAGGGCAGCTTCTTCGAGAAGAACAAGCCGCCCGGCACGCCGTCGTGGGTGCGTACGGTCGCCGTCCCCACCACCGGCTCCCGCTCCGGCAAGGGCGACGGCACCCTCGAGTTCCCGATCTGCGACGACCTGGCCACGCTCACCTGGCTGGCCAACCTCGCCTCACTCGAGCTCCACGTGCACCAGTGGACGGTCGACGAGGACGGGACCCCCAGGAACCCCGACCGGCTCGTCATCGACCTCGACCCCGGCGAGCCCGCCGGCCTGCACGAGTGCGCGCGGGTCGCGCTGATGGTGCGCGACGCGCTGTCCGCGCGCGACCTCGGCTGCACCCCGGTGACCAGCGGCAGCAAGGGGCTGCACCTCTACGCGCCGATGGACGGCTCGCTCGACAGCGACGGTACGACGGCGCTGGCGAAGGAGGTCGCCGAGGAGCTGCAGCGCGAGCACGGCGACCTGGTGACGAGCGTGATGACCAAGGCCAAGCGCCCGGGCAAGGTGTTCCTGGACTGGTCGCAGAACTCCGGGTCGAAGACGACCGTCTCGCCCTACTCGCTGCGCGGCAAGGAGCGGCCCACCGCCGCCACCCCGCTGACGTGGGCCGAGGTCGAGGAGGGCGCGGAGGACGAGCTCGCCCTCGAGCAGTTCACGATGGGTGAGGTGCTGGAGCGTGTCGCCGAGCTGGGTGACGTCTTCGAGGCCTGAGCATCCACGAGCGTCCTCGAGCGTGTGACGATGCCCACATCTGCCCGAAAGCGCCCGGTCCTGCCCGGATTTTTTCTTCGGTGTGACCATCCTGAGGATCGTGCGTGGAACAGGGCAACGGATCCTTGACACATGTCCCGCATCCTGCTGATCCCGGTCGCCGTGCTCCTCGCGGCCGGTGCCGTGGTCGCCGGACCCGGCGAGCAGGCTCCCGCGGTTCCGGCCCAGACGATCGTCACGCCGTCCACCGACTTGGGGTTTCAGCACACTGCACGCTGATGGTGCACATATGCTCTCCCGCATGGTGCACGACGTGTTGGTGGTCGAGGACGAGGAAGACATCGCCGTCCCGCTCATGCGCACGCTCGAGCGCGAGGGCTATGACGTGACTCGGGTCTCGGGCGGAGCGGATGCGGTGGAGTTCGTCGTCGACGATGCTCCCGCCGTGGTGATCCTGGACCTCGGTCTGCCGGACATCGACGGCATCGAGGTGTGCCGGCAGATGCGCTCGGGCGGCTACCAGGGCGGGATCATCATGGTCACCGCCCGCGCGGGGGAGCTCGACCGCGTGGTCGGCCTCGACGTCGGCGCCGACGACTACCTCGCCAAGCCGTTCGGCCTCGCCGAGCTCCTTGCGCGCGTGCGCGCCCTGCTGCGCCGCAGCGCCATCGTCGTCACCAACGACACCACCGTCACCACGGCCTCCGGTCTCAGCATCGACGCCGCGTCGCGCCGCGTCCACCTCGGTGACCGCGAGATCGCGCTGACCGCCAAGGAGTTCGACGTCCTTGCGGTCCTCGCCTCCCACCACGACAAGGTCGTGCCCCGCGAGACGCTGATGAACCAGGTGTGGGACCAGAACTGGTACGGCTCGACCAAGACCCTCGACGTCACCATCGGTCGCCTGCGCAGCAAGCTCGAGGCCGCCGAGGCGGGGGAGCGGGTCGTCGCGATCCGCGGTGTCGGCTTCCGGCTCGAGACCGGCACGCCGGCCTGATCGCGCCGCGCCTCCGGCTGCGGCCGTACGTCGACGACGACGCGCCGCGCGTCCTCGACATCCTCGGCCGGCCCGAGGTGGTGCGTTGGCTGGGCAGTCCGGTCCCGATGGTTGACCTCGACGCCGCCCGGGAGTGGATCGGCTCGAAGCGGCGCCGCGAGGAGGCGGACCCGTTCGACCTCGCCCGCGCGGTCGTCGTACGGGACTCGGGGGTCGTGGCGGGCACCGTCTCGCTCTCGCGCTGTCACCGCCATGGCACGGGCAAGTTCGTCGGCGAGTACGAGGTGGGATGGACGCTGCACCCCGACTCCACCGGCCACGGCTACGCCACGGAGGCGGCCCTCGCCCTGCTCGACGACGTGTTCGCGCGCGGGCTGCCCGAGGCGTGGTGCGGCGTGTTCGTCGGGAACGACGCCTCCTGCCGGGTGGCCGAGCGCCTCGGCCTGCGTGCGCTGGGCGTCGGGCCGGACCCGTGGTGGGACGGCGAGAGCCACCTCTACAAGGTCACGCGGGACCAGTGGCTGCGGTGACCGGCTCCACCGCGACCAGCTCGCCCTCGGCCAGCGGGTCGTAGCGGTTGCCGGGCAGCACCGCCCACGCGAAGACCGATCCGGCCAGGCACATCAGCCCGATCACGAGGCTGCCGCGGGAGAGGCCGTCCATGAAGGCAACCTCCATCGCGTCGGTCACGCCGGGGACCTGCGCGGCGAGCGCGTCCGTGAACCCGACCGATCCCTGAGCGGACTCGAGGGTCGCCGGGTCGAGCCGTCCGTCGAGCAGCTCGCCCAGCCGGGCGCCGTACAGCGAGGAGAAGAGCGAGCCGACCACGGCCACGCCGAGGGTGCCGCCGAGCTCGCGAGTGGCGTCGTTGACCGCGGAGCCGACGCCGGCGCGAGCGGGCGGCAGGACCTGCATGATCGACTCGGTCGCGGGGGTGCTGATCAGCCCGAGGCCCAGGCCCATCATCACCATCTGCGGGACGATCACGGCGGCGTAGGACACGTCGACGTCGAGCGTCGAGATCCAGAGGAACGCCGATCCGAGCAGGGCGAGCCCGGTGCCGACGACGGCCTTGGTGCCGACGCGGGGGGCGAGCTGGGCGCCGACGATCGAGGCGACCGCGATGGAGATCGCGACGGGCAGGATCCGCACGCCCGTGCCGAGGGCGGAGTGGTCGCGCAGGAACTGGAAGAACTGCGTGATCAGGAAGATGAAGCCGAACAGGGCGAAGAAGGCGATCGTCACCGCCGCGCACGCCGCGCTGAAGCGGCGGTCGAGGAAGAGGGTGACGTCGAGCATCGGGTGCTCGGCGGCGCGCTCGATCGCGACGAAGACCAGCGTGAGCACGGCCGCGACGGCGAAGCCGGTGAGGGTGGTGGCCGAGGCCCACCCGTGCTCGGGCGCCTCGATGATCGTCCAGGTCAGCGAGCCGAGGGCGCCGATGGAGATGGCGAGGCCGAGCAGGTCGAGCGGGGGTACGGCAGGGTCGCGGGACTCGGGCACGAAGGCGAGGGTCATCGCGATCGCGACGACGCCGACCGGGACGAGTGCCCAGAAGACGCTGTGCCAGGTGAAGTGCTCGAGCAGGAAGCCGCCGGTGATCGGGCCGAGCGCGACGCCCATCCCGACCGCTGCGCCCCAGATGCCCAGGGCCGCTGCGCGCTCCCGGCGCTCGGTGAACGCGTTGGCGATCACCGAGAGAGTCGTCGGGAAGATCAGCGCGGCGCTCATCCCCATCACCACGCGCAGCGCGATGAGGGCCTCGACGCTGTCGACGAGGGCGGCCGCGCCGCTGGCGAGGGCGAAGGATCCGAGGCCGAGGACGAGGGCGGGGCGCCGGCCGAACCGGTCGCTGAGGCTGCCCATCGCCAGCACGAGGGCGGCGAAGGCGAGGTTGTAGCCGTCGACGACCCACAGGAGGTCGCGGGTGCCGGCGTCGAGCTCGCGGGCGAGGCTCGGGAGGGCGACGTTCACGATCGTGGTGTCGAGGTTGATGGTCAGCGCGGACAGGCAGACGGTGGTGAGGATGGCGGCTCTACGGTTCATGAGGGCTCCGATGTTGGCGGCGGTAACATCAGGGTGCACCGAGATGTGACCGCTGTCAACATCGATTAGGCTGCATGCGTGGCGACCACCCCGTACCACCACGGCAACCTGCGCGACGCCCTCGTCGAGGCGGCCGTCGAGGTGGTGCGCGAGGGAGGGCCGGAGGCGCTGTCCCTGCGCGAGCTGGCCCGGCGTGTCGGGGTCAGCCACGCCGCGGCGTACCGCCACTTCGCCGACCGCGAGGCCCTCGTCGACGTCGTCGCCGAGCGGGCCCTCGAGGCGATGGTGGCCCAGGTGCACCGCCGCCTCGACCGCGTCGACGAGCCCGACCCGGTGACGACCGCGCGCCGGCGGCTGGTCGAGCTGGGTGCGGGGTACGTCGAGTTCGCCCTCACTGAGACCGGGCTGTTCCGGCTGCTCTTCACCGCCTATCCCGACCCGCCGGAGGGCAAAGGCGACGGCGACGACGCGGGGGAGGACCCCTACAACCTCCTCAACAGGGCGCTCGACGAGCTCGTCGCGGTCGGCTTCATCGGTCCCGAGCTCCGCGCCGGCGCCGAGGTGACCTGCTGGTCGGCGGTCCACGGCTTCGCTGTCCTCAACGTCGAGGGCCCACTGCGCGGGCTGTCGGCCGACGAGCGCGACGCCACGTTGACCGCCCTGCTGCTCGGCATCGACCGCGCCTTCGGTGCCGGCGGCAGCTGGCCACCGCTCGCCCCGGTCGCGCTCACGACGTCCTGACCCGTCCGCGGGACGGTCGGCGTCGCTCGGCGCGGTCTGCGCGGGCGGTCCGTGCGCGCCTTCGGCCGCACACGTGTCCGGGACGTGGCCCCTGCGCGGCGCCGTCCGGGGCCACTTCTGGGACACGTGTGACCCCCGGGCCGTGCACTGTCCACAACCTTTACCAAGCCTCTGTTTTCCGGTGCTCGATGCTGGGTAGCGTCGCGGGTGCAGCATCTCGGGAAGCAGGGCAGGCATGGAACGTGTGGCACCGGACCGTCCGACGGCAGCGTCGCGCGCGGACAGTCATCTCGACCTCGTGCACCTGCTCGATGCCCAGGTGCGCGAGCGCGTGCGCCGCGAGGGCGTCGACCCTCAGCGCGAGGCGGTCGTCGTACGCCGCATCGCGGAGGACGTCGTCCGGGACCACGACGACCTCAGCCTCACCGGTGCGGTCGCGCCCGTGGCCGACGACGGTGCGATGGTCGGCGAGCTCGTTGCGCGGATCTCCGGCTTCGGGCCGCTGCAGCCGTTCCTCGACGACCCCGAGGTCGAGGAGGTCTGGATCAACTCGCCGGAGCGGGTGTTCATCGCGCGGCGCGGGCGCCACGAGCTGACCAACCTCCGGCTCGACGCCGCCCAGGTCGACGAGCTCGTCGAGCGGATGCTCAAGTCGAGCGGCCGTCGCCTCGACATCAGCACGCCCTTCGTCGACGCGATGCTGCCCGAGGGCCACCGGCTCCACGTCGTGCTCGAGGGGATCACCCGCGGCTTCACCGCCGTCAACATCCGCAAGTTCCTGCTCCGCGCGCACCGGCTCTCCGACCTCGTCGCCCTCGGCACGCTCACGCCGCAGGCGGCGTCGTTCCTCGAGGCGTCCGTGCGCGCCGGCCTCAACATCCTGGTCGCCGGCGGCACCCAGGCCGGCAAGACGACGATGCTCAACTGCCTGGCCGCGTCGGTGCCGGGCGGCGAACGCGTCGTCAGCGCGGAGGAGGTCTTCGAGCTGCGCTTCAGCCACCCCGACTGGGTGGCCATGCAGACCCGCCAGGCCGGGCTGGAGCAGACGGGGGAGGTCGTGCTCCGCGACCTGGTCAAGGAGGCGCTGCGCATGCGGCCGAGCCGGATCCTCGTCGGCGAGGTGCGTGCCGCCGAGTGCCTCGACCTGCTGCTCGCGCTCAACTCCGGCCTCCCCGGGATGTGCACCCTCCACGCCAACAGCGCCCGCGAGGCGCTGGTCAAGATGTGCACGCTCCCGCTGCTGGCGGGCGACAACATCTCCGCGCGCTTCGTGGTGCCGACCGTCGCGACATCGGTCGACCTCGTCGTGCACCTCGGGCTCGGTGCCGACGGCGTACGACGCGTCAACGAGATCGTGTCCGTGCCGGGCCGGGTGGAGGCCGACGTGATCGAGGTCGAGCCGATCTTCGTGCGCAGCGGTGGCGAGCTGCGGCGTACCGGCGGCGTTCCCGCTCGCGTCGAGCGCTTCGAGCGGGTCGGCATCGACGTGCACGCCGTGTTGGCGGGTGACCGCTGATGGGCGCCTTGGTGGGGCTCGGGATCGGCGTCGGGCTGCTGCTCGTCTGGTCGGCCTTTGCCGTGCCGAGGACGCCGAAGCCGGCCACCCCGACCTCGTCGGGCCTGCGGCGGCTGCTGGGTCGCGCGGGCCTCGGCGACGTCACGCCGGCGAGCGTCCTGTCGCTCTGCGCGGTGCTGTTCGCGGTCGCGTTCGCGGTGGTCCAGGCGGTCTCGCGCACGGTCCCGGTGGCGTTCGTCTTCGCCGCGATGGCTGCCTACGTGCCGGTCGCCGTGCTGCGGCAGCGGGCGGCCCGTCGGCTGCGCGAGTTCGCCGAGGTGTGGCCCGAGGCGGTCGACAACCTCGCGAGCGCCGTACGTGCCGGGCTCTCGCTCCCCGACGCGGTCGCCGCCCTGGGCACCTCGGGTCCCGAGGCGCTGCGTCACGACTTCGCCCAGTTCGCCCTCGACTACCAGGTGACCGGGCGCTTCGGCGAGTGCCTCGACCGGCTGAAGGACCGCCTCGCGGACCCGGTCGGCGATCGGGTGATCGAGGGACTGCGCCTCGCTCGCGAGGTGGGAGGCGGAGACCTCGGCCGGCTGCTCCGCAACCTCTCCGGCTTCCTCCGTGACGACGCCCGCACCCGGTCCGAGCTCGAGTCGCGGCAGGCCTGGACCGTCAACGGCGCCCGCCTGGCGGTCGCCGCACCGTGGATCGTGCTGCTCCTGATGTCGTTCCAGACCACGGCGATCCGCAGCTATGCGTCGCCGGGCGGCGTGCTCGTGCTGGGCATCGGGTTCGCCGTCTGCGTCCTGGCCTACGCCGCGATGATGCGCATCGGACGGCTGCCGGTCGAGAAGCGGATCTTGTCGTGACCGCGGCGATGTGGGGAGGGCTGCTCGGCGGTACGGCGGCGATCGGACTGCTGCTCGTCGTCACCAGGATCGTCGTGCTCCGGCGGCCGCAGCTCGCCGTGCGCGTCCTGCCCTACGTCCGCGACGTGCCCGTGCGCGACCAGCGCCCGGGTCTCCGGCCGGCCTCGTCGTCGCCGACCTCCGCGGCCGCGGGCATCTTCGGCCCGGTGCTGCGGTCGGCGGCCGACCTCGTGGAGCGGGTGCTCGGCGGCAGCACGTCCGTACGCCGCCGTCTCGAGCGCGCCGGCCTGGATCGCACGGTGCAGGACTTCCGGATCGAGCAGGTCGTGTGGGGGCTCGTCGGTTTCGCCGCGGCCGCTGCGCTCAGCCTGCTGCGGACTCTCGGTGGCGCCGGCGGCATCGGCTCGACCGTGGTGTTCTGCGCCCTCGGCCTGGTCCTCGGCGTCTTCGCCCGCGACAACCGGCTGAGCACGCAGGTGAAGAACCGCGAGCGCCAGGTGCTCACCGAGTTTCCGACCATCGCCGAGCTCCTCGCCCTGTCGGTCGCCGCAGGCGAGAGCCCGGTGTCGGCGCTCGACCGCGTCGTGCGGCGCAGCCACGGCGCGCTGTCGGAGGACCTGTCCCGCGTGCTAGCGCGGGTGCGCACCGGCGAGCCCGTCGGCATCGCGTTCGAGTCACTTGCCCGCTCGACCGGCCTGCCGATCGTCGCCCGCTTCGCCACGGGCATCACCGTCGCCATGGAGCGCGGTACGCCGTTGGCAGACGTGCTGCACGCCCAGGCCGCCGACGTACGCGAAGCCGGTCGCCGCCTGCTGATCGAGACTGCCGCCCGCAAGGAGATCGCGATGATGGCGCCCGTCGTCTTCTTCGTCCTCCCGGTCACGATCCTCTTCGCCTTCTACCCCGGGGTGCTCGGCCTGCGCCTCACCACCCCCTGATCCAGCCCTGATCCAGCCCTGATCCCGCGCCGCCAACGAAAGGACGACCCTCATGCACTCGTCGATCTCGGGACTGCTCGACCACCTCGCCCGCCTCGCGGCCGATCGACCTCGTGACGATCGGGGAGACGTTCCGGGGTGGGTGATGGTCACGCTGATGACGGCGATCGTGGTCGCCGCGCTCACGCCCTTCGTCGGCGACGAGCTGCGCGGCCTGCTCGTCCGGGCGTTCTCGATGGTCAGCGGCTGAGGCACCCCGCATGACCCGCCGCGCTCGTGCCGACGAGCGCGGGGCCGCAGTCGTCGACTTCGTGCTGGTGCTGCTGGTCCTGCTGCCGTTGGTGGTCGGCATCCTCCAGCTCGCCCTCGTGCTCCACGTCCGCAACACGCTGTCGTCCGCGGCGTCGGAGGGGGCGCGCTACGCCGCCGTCGCCGGCTCGTCCGCTCCCGCCGGCCAGCAGAAGGTGCAGGACCTGGTCGACGGTGCGCTGTCGGACGACTTCGTCCGCTCCGTCAGCGTGCGACCGGCGACCGTCGGTGGCGCACCCGGCTACGTCGCGGTCGTCGAGGCCGAGGTCAGCGTGCTCGGCATCGGCAGGACCGGGATGCTGATCCGCGTGACCGGCCACGCGGTCGCCGAGGAGGCGGCCCCGTGAGGCGGCACGACGAGCAGGGTTCGGCGCTGGTCGAGTTCTCCTGGCTGGCGATCATCCTCATCGTCCCGTTGATCTGGGTCGTGATCTCGGTCTTCGAGGTGCAGCAGGGTGCCTTCGCCACCAGCGCCGCCGCGCGTGCGGCCGGCCGGGCCTACGCCCTGGCGCCGGACGACGCCACCGGAGAGGCCCGGGCGATCGCTGCCGTCGAGCAGGTGCTCGCCGATCAAGGCACCCCCGGTCAGCGGGCGTCGGTCTCGGTCTCGTGCGAGTCGCCGGGCGAGAACTGCCATGTGGGCACGTCGGTCATCACCGTGACCGTCGACTCCGGGGTGGAGCTGCCGTTCTTCCCCGCGATCCTTGGCGGAGGCGCGGCGTCGTTCTCGCTCGACGCGACGCACACGGTGCCGATCGGGCAGTACGTCGAGAGCGCGCCGGAGGTCCAGTGAGCGCACCGACCCGGAGGAGGGACGAGCAGGGCCAGGTGACGCTGCTGATCATCGGCTTCGCCGGCATCCTGCTGATGGCGATCGTGGTCGTCATCGACGCGTCGGCGGCGTACCTCCAGCGGCAGGGGCTCGACAACCTCGCCGACGGTGCCGCCCTCCACGGCGCGGACCTCGGCTCGGCGGCGGTCTACGAGGAGGGCCTCGGTGACTCCCGCCTCCTCCAGCAGGAGGCGGCGGTCGAGGAAGCGGTCCGCGACTACCTCGCGCGGGCCGACGCCGGGTTGCGGTTCCCCGGGATCGACGTCGGCGTCCGGGTCGACCCGGTCGGTCGCTCCGTCACGGTGAGGCTCGAGGCTCCTCTCGACCTGCCGCTCACGATCCCCGGGTCGCCGAGCAGCCCGACCGTCGGCGCGAGCAGCACCGCGGCCGTCACGCTCGTGGTGCGGTGATCATGACGCGGATGCTGCGTCGCCGGCACCGCACGACGCCTCAGATCGGCTCGGCGACCGACTGGATGTGCTTCGTCGCGATCTCGATCAGCACCTGCGCGGCCGGGGAGAGGACGGCGCCGCGGCGGTGCACGATCGCCATGACGTCGTACTGCTTGGGGCGCAGCGAGACCCAGTCGACGTTGGGCGCGAGGCGGGGGATGAGCTGCTCGGCGGCGGCGCGGGGGATCACCGAGTCGCCGAGGCCGCGGCCGACGAGGTCGACGGAGATCTCCGCCTCCTCGACCTCGATCCGCGTCTGCGGGTTGTGGCCGGCCTCGTGCAGGAAGCGGCGCAGCAGGATCCGGACGGAGTCGCTGTTGCGCCACGTCGTCTCCGGCATGATCAGCGACGCCTTGGCCAGTCGGGCCGCGGTCACCGGTGTCGTGAGCCGCGAGGGATCTGCCGAGATGTAGACGAGCTCGTCGCGGGCGACAGGGATGACGGTCATCCCCTCGCTCTCCACGCTGGTCGCCGCGATCATCGCCGCCTCCAGGTGGCCGCGCCGCAGCTGCTCCTGCACCTCGTTGGAGTGCTGCCCGATCAGCTCGACCCGCACGCCGGGGTAGCGCTCGAGGACGTCGGCGACGATCTGCGCGCCGGCGTAGAGCCGGGCGGCGCCGAACATCCCGAACCGGATCGTCCCGCTCTCGAGCGACACCGCGCTCTGCACCGCGCGCCGCGCCTCCTCCGACGCGGCAATCGCCTGCTCGGCGTACGGGCGCAGCGTGTCGGCCAGCGTGGTCGGTACGACGCCTCGCCCGACACGGCGGAAGAGCGGCACGCCGAGGGTCTTCTCCAGCGCGCGGACCTGCTCCGACACCGACGGCTGGGCGTAGCCGAGCTCCTCGGCCGCAGCGGTCAGCGACCCGTGCTCGTAGGTCGCGAGGAAGCAGCGCAGCTGGTGCAGCGAAAGCATAGGAACCTCCTTGGGAAACCTCTGGAAAGCGAGGCTACCCCTAGAGGCTCGACGTCGAGACACTTGTGTCAACCCATCGATCCGAGGAGGTCACGATGTTCGACAACAACTGCCAGGTCTGCGCCACCCGAGTGCTCATCTTCGAGAGCCAGGTCTCGTCCGTGGCCAACACGCCCGCCGGGATCGAGGTGCGGTTCACCTGCTGGTGCGGCACCGAGCAGACCCAGGTCACCGGCCGCGTCGCTCGTCGGCGCGAGGCCGTCGCCGCCTGAGCAACGCCTGACGTTGCGCGGTGGTGCTGGTGACGGTCGTCACCGGCACCACCCCGCTGGATGGTCAGGGATCGGGGCTACCGGCGGGTCGCCGGTACGTTCATGGCATGACGGAGACCTGGCCAGGCACGGCCTACCCCCTCGGCGCGACCTTCGACGGCAGCGGCACCAACTTCGCGCTCTTCAGCGAGGTCGCCGAGCGCGTCGAGCTCTGCCTCTTCGAGCCCGACCCTGCGAACGACGGCCAGTTCGTCGAGACCAAGGTCGAGGTCACCGAGGTCGACGCCTACGTGTGGCACTGCTACCTCCCGACCGTGCAGCCCGGTCAGCGCTACGGCTACCGGGTCCACGGCCCGTGGGATCCCGAGAAGGGGCTGCGCTGCAACCCCAACAAGCTGCTGCTCGACCCCTACGCCAAGGCCACCAGCGGCGACATCGACTGGGACCAGTCGCTGTTCTCCTACACCTTCGGTGACGAGGACAGCACCAACGACGAGGACTCCGCGGCGAAGATGACGCACGGCGTGGTCATCAACCCGTTCTTCGACTGGGAGGGCGACCGCCGCCTCTCCATCCCCTACAACGAGTCCTTCATCTACGAGGCGCACGTCAAGGGCCTGACCCAGCTGCACCCCGACGTGCCGGAGGAGCAGCGCGGGACGTACGCCGGGCTGGCGCACCCGTCCGTCCTCGGCCACCTGAAGAAGCTCGGCGTCACCGCGATCGAGCTGATGCCGGTGCACCAGTTCGTCCAGGACTCGACGCTGCTCGAGAAGGGCCTGCGCAACTACTGGGGCTACAACACCCTCGGCTTCTTCGCACCGCACGCCGACTACGCCGCGAGCGGCATGGGCCAGCAGGTGCAGGAGTTCAAGGCGATGGTCAAGGCGATGCACGTCGCCGGCATCGAGGTCATCCTCGACGTGGTCTACAACCACACCGCCGAGGGCAACCACCTCGGTCCGACGCTGAGCTTCAAGGGCATCGACAACGCGGCCTACTACCGCCTCGTCGAGGACGACCAGCGTTACTACATGGACTACACCGGCACCGGCAACACCCTCAACGTGCGCCACCCGCACTCGGTGCAGCTGATCATGGACTCGCTGCGCTACTGGGTGACCGAGATGCACGTCGACGGCTTCCGCTTCGACCTCGCCGCCACCCTGGCTCGCGAGTTCTACGACGTCGACAAGCTCTCCACCTTCTTCGAGATGGTGCAGCAGGACCCGGTGGTCAGCCAGGTGAAGCTGATCGCCGAGCCGTGGGACATCGGCCCCGGCGGCTACCAGGTCGGCGGCTTCCCGCCCCAGTGGACCGAGTGGAACGGCGCCTACCGCGACACCGTGCGCGACTTCTGGCGCGGCGAGCCGTCGTTGGGCGAGTTCGCCTCCCGCCTGTCGGGGTCCTCCGACCTCTACGAGCACTCCGGTCGCCGGCCGTTCGCGAGCATCAACTTCGTCACCGCCCACGACGGGTTCACGCTGCGCGACCTGGTGTCGTACAACGAGAAGCACAACGACGCCAACGGCGAGGACAACAACGACGGCGAGAGCCACAACCGCTCGTGGAACCACGGCGTGGAAGGCCCGACCGACGACCCCGAGATCCTGCAGGCGCGGGCCCGCGAGCAGCGCAACTTCATCGCCACGCTGCTGCTCAGCCAGGGCGTCCCGATGCTGCTGCACGGCGACGAGCTCAGCCGCACCCAGGACGGCAACAACAACACCTACGCGCAGGACAGCGAGATCAGCTGGGTCGACTGGGAGACGGCGGACAAGCCGCTCATCGAGTTCACCGCGGCCGTCGCCAAGCTGCGCGCCGACCACCCGACCTTCCACCGCAAGCGCTTCTTCACCGGCAACACCGTGCGCACCGGCGACGGCGAGCGGCTCAACGACATCGTCTGGCTCGACCTCGACGGCGAGCCGATGGAGGACGCAGACTGGGCGGGCGGCAAGGCCATCGGGATGTACCTCAACGGCAACGGCATCGCCGGCAAGGACGCCCGCGGCGCCGCCATCACCGACGACCACTTCCTGCTCTACTTCAACGCCGACGGGCCGGCGCAGGTGACGCTGCCGACGGAGGAGTACGCCGCCGCGTGGGACGTCGTTATCGACACCGGGGGCGACGCCGACACCGAGACCGCGCTCCAGGCCGGCTCGACCTTCGAGCTCACCACGCACACGCTGATGGTGCTGCGCGAGCACGCCGAGCCCGAGGTCAGCCCCGACCACTCGGTCGCGGCATCACTGGCAGCCAGGGCGGGTACGGCGACCACGTGAAGCACCGAGCCCCCGCGACCCGCACGCCGCACAGCACCTACCGGCTGCAGGTCAGTCCCGACTTCAC
Organism: Nocardioides potassii; assembly: GCF_021648885.1. Lineage (GTDB taxonomy): Bacteria > Actinomycetota > Actinomycetes > Propionibacteriales > Nocardioidaceae > Nocardioides > Nocardioides potassii. The sequence goes on from NZ_JAKJHZ010000003.1 coordinate 565,666, forward strand.
GCTGCACGACGCGGCGCGGGTCGTGCCCTACCTCCACGACCTCGGGGTGGACTGGGTCTACCTCTCGCCGATCCTGGCGTCCGAGCCGGGCAGCACCCACGGCTACGACGTCGTGGCCTTCGACCACATCGACGAGGAGCGCGGCGGCGAGGCCGGCCTCGCCGCGGTGTCGGCCGAGGCCAAGCGTCTCGGCATGGGCGTCCTCGTCGACATCGTGCCCAACCACGTCGGTGTCGCGACGCCGGCGGAGGACCCGTGGTGGTGGGACGTCCTCAAGCTCGGCCGCGAGTCCGAGCACGCGAACGCCTTCGACGTCGACTGGGCCGCGGGTGACGGCAAGATCGTCATCCCCGTCATCGGGGACGACGACGAGGACGCCATCACGATCGGCGGCGGCGAGGTCCGCTACCACGACCAGCGCTTCCCGCTCGCGCCCGGCACGAGCACCCTCGAGGAGCAGCACTACGAGCTGGTCAACTGGCGCACCGCCGACGACGGCCTCAACTACCGCAGGTTCTTCGCGGTCAACACGCTCGCCGCGGTTCGCGTCGAGGACCCCGAGGTCTTCGCGGAGACCCACGTCGAGGTGAAACGCTGGTTCGACGAGGGCCTGGTCGACGGCCTGCGGGTCGACCACCCCGACGGCCTGCGCGACCCCAAGCGCTACCTCGACGACCTCGCCGCCCTCACCGGCGGCGCCTACGTGCTGGTCGAGAAGATCCTCGAGCCGGGGGAGGAGCTGCTCGACTCGTGGGCGACCTCCGGGACCACCGGGTACGACGCCCTCGCTCTCATCGACCGGGTGCTCACCGACCCGGCGGGCGAGGCGCCGCTGACCGCCCTCGAGGACCGGCTGCGCGGCGAGTCCGTCGACTGGCACCGGATGGTCCACGACAACAAGCGCGCGGTGGCCGACGGCATCCTCCACTCCGAGGTCCTGCGGATCACCCGCGAGGTCGGCACCTACCTCGACGGCCGGGCCGCCGACGGCGGCGGGTCGCGACCCGACGAGGACTCGGTCGCCGACGCGGTCGGCGAGCTCCTCGCCTGCTTCCCGGTCTACCGCTCCTACCTCCCCGAGGGACGCGAGCACCTCGACCAGGCCTTCGCCGCCGCGCGCGACAGCCGCCCCGACCTCGCGACGACGTACGACGTCCTCGAGGCGGTGCTGCACGACGAGTGGGGCCAGCCGGCCCGCCGCTTCCAGCAGACGTCCGGCATGGTGATGGCCAAGGGCGTCGAGGACTGCTCCTTCTACCGCTGGTCACGCCTCACCTCGCTCAACGAGGTCGGCGGCGACCCGTCGATCTTCTCGGTCGGCGTCGACGACTTCCACGCCGCGATGACCGCACGGCAGGCCCACTGGCCCGACGCGATGGTGACGCTGTCGACCCACGACACCAAGCGCGGCGAGGACGTCCGCGCGCGGATCACCGCGCTGGCCGAGGAGCCCGGCCACTGGGAGCGGGCGCTCGACGAGCTGCTGCAGCTCGCGCCGGTGCCGGACCCGGGCTTCGGCTCGCTGCTGTGGCAGGCCGTGCTGGGCGCGTGGACGGCCGACCACCTCCCCGACCTCCGCGACCGACTGCACGGCTACGCCGAGAAGGCGATGCGCGAGGCCGGCGACCGGACGACGTGGACCGAGCCCGACGAGGCCTACGAGGCCCAGGTGCACGCGGCCGTCGACGCCGTCTTCGACGACGAGGGCGTCCAGCGGGTGCTGCTCGACCTGGCGACCCGGATCGACGAGCCCGCCCAGGCCAACTCGCTGGCGGCCAAGCTCCTCGCGATCACGATCCCGGGCGTGCCCGACGTCTACCAGGGCAGCGAGCTGTGGGAGACCTCGCTCGTCGACCCCGACAACCGCCGGCCGGTCGACTTCGACCACCGCGCCGCCGTGCTCGCCGGCGACGCCGAGGACGACGCCGCGGCCAAGCTGCACGTCACCTGCTCGGCGCTGACCCTGCGTCGCGACCGGCCCGAGCTCTTCACGTCCTACACCCCGGTCACCGCCAGTGGCGACGCCGCCGGTCACGTCGTGGCCTACGACCGGGGCGGCGCGATCGCCGTCGTCACCCGCCTGCCCGTCGGCCTCGCCGCGAGCGGCTGGGGCGACACGGCGCTCGACCTGCCCGAGGGCCAGTGGCACGACGTGCTCACCGGGCTCGACACCGACGGCCGGCTGGCCGACCTGCTCGCGACGCACCCCGTCGCGCTGCTGGTGAGGAAGGACTGACGTGTCCGAGCGCATCGAGCGGGGACCGTACGACGTCTGGGCGCCGCGACCCGAGCGGGTCCGGCTGCTCTGCGGCGACAACGCGGGCGGGACGGTCGTGGACATGCGCCGCGGCGACGACGGCTGGTGGACGCCTGCCGAGCCGTTGCCCGCTGCGTCCGAGGGACCTCATTACGTCGACTACGGCTACCTCCTCGACGACGACCCCGACCCGCGGCCCGACCCGCGGTCGCGCCGTCAGCCCGGCGGCGTGCACGGGCTGTCGCGACGGGACCTGACGACGTACGACTGGCAGGACGCCGGCTGGACCGGACGCCAGCTCGCCGGGTCGGTGATCTACGAGCTGCACGTCGGCACGTTCACCCCGGAGGGCACGCTCGACTCCGCGATCGAGCGGCTCGACCACCTCCTCGACATCGGGGTGGACCTCGTCGAGGTGATGCCGGTCAACGCCTTCAACGGCACCCACAACTGGGGCTACGACGGTGTCGGCTGGTTCGCCGTGCACGAGCAGTACGGCGGTCCGGACGCCTACCGCCGCTTCGTCGACGCCTGCCACGCCTTGGGTCTCGGTGTCGTGCAGGACGTGGTGCACAACCACCTCGGCCCGTCGGGCAACTACCTCCCGCTGTACGGTCCCTACCTCAAGGACGGCCGCAACACGTGGGGCGACCTGGTCAACCTCGACGGTCAGGACTCGTTCGAGGTGCGGCGCCTGATCCTCGACAACGTGCGGATGTGGTTCGAGGACTTCCACGTCGACGCGCTGCGCCTGGACGCGGTGCACGCCCTGAGCGACACCTCCGAGGTGCACCTGCTGGAGGAGATGGCGATCGAGACGGCGGCGCTCTCCGCGCACCTGCGCCGGCCGCTGACGCTGATCGCCGAGTCCGACCTCAACGACACGCGACTCGTCCGGCCGCGCGAGGCCGGCGGTCACGGCCTCGACGCGCAGTGGAGCGACGACTTCCACCACGCGGTGCATGTCGCGCTGAGCGGGGAGACGACCGGCTACTACGCCGACTTCGAGCCGCTCGAGGCGCTGGCCAAGGTGTGCGAGCGCGGGTTCTTCCACGACGGGACGTTCTCATCGTTCCGCGGCCGGGACCACGGCAGACCCGTCGACACCGCGACGATGTCGACCTGGCGCCTCGTCGTGGCCAACCAGAACCACGACCAGATCGGCAACCGCGCCCGCGGCGACCGGCTGGCCGAGCACCTCGACGACGACCAGCTCGCGTGCGCCGCGCTGCTGACGCTCGCCGGGCCGTTCACGCCGATGCTGTTCATGGGGGAGGAGTGGGCGGCCTCGTCGCCGTTCCAGTTCTTCACCTCGCACCCCGAGCCCGAGCTCGGTACGGCGACCGCCGAGGGGCGGATCGCGGAGTTCGAGCAGATGGGCTGGGACCCGGACGAGGTGCCCGACCCGCAGGACCCGGAGACGTTCACGCGGTCGAGGCTCGACTGGGACGAGCGGACGACCGGGCGGCACGCCGTCGTCCTCGACGCCTACCGCCGGCTGGCCCGGCTGCGCCGCGAGCTGCGGCAGCTGACCGACCCGTCGTTCGGAGCGGTCTCCTGCACGGTGGAGGGGCGGCTGTTCACGATGCGGCGCGGCGACCTGCTCGTCGTGGTCAACACCGGCGAGACCGAGGTCGTCGTGGTCGACGAACGCACCGAGGTGCTGTTCACGACGCCGGCCGGCGTCGTGGTCGACGGCGGGACGATCACGGTGCCGCCGCACGCCGGTGCCCTGCTGCGCTGAAAGCGCTGAAAGAAGGCCACAACTTTTTCGTCGGCGCTCGCATCTCCCCTGCGAACGGGCCCCCACGAGTGGGCCCCACGACGACGGGGAACACCATGAACCGCATCACCGCACTGACCGCCACCGCGGCTCTCGCCGCGAGCACGCTGGCGCTCGCCGCACCGACCCAGGCCGCTCCGGCCGCGAAGGCCAAGGCGGCCTACAGCGTCACCGCGAGCGTCAACAAGGACGTCGCGATCGCCGAGGAGACCCTCATCAAGGTCAAGGGGCGGGTCACGCCGAAGGCGTCCGGCCAGAAGGTCCTCCTGCAGCAGCGGGTCGGCAAGAAGAAGAAGTGGGTCGTCACCGGCAACGCCAAGGTCAAGGCCAACGGCACCTACAAGCTCACCGACACGCCCTCGACCCCGGGCGCACGCCAGTACCGCGTGCTGAAGCCCGCGTCCAACGGCCTCGCCAAGGGCTTCAGCGCCCCGGTCGACGTCGAGGTCTACCGCTGGGAGAAGCTCGCCTACCGCACCGCGGTGACGAGCACCATCACCGCGCGCGGCGTCACGATCGGCACCGAGTACTTCGGCCAGAGCCTGGCGACGATCACGCCCGGCACCGCTGCGACGACCGAGTACACCCTCGGCCGCAAGTGCACCGCGCTGCGGGCGACGTACGCCCTCACGGACGAGTCGGCCACCGGCTCCAGCGGCGCGATCACCGTCACCGCCGACGGCACCCCGGTCGCCTCGCACTCGCTCGCGGTCGGCAGCATCGTCGCGGACGAGCAGATCGACCTGACCGGCGTCTTCCGCCTGAAGTTCGACGCCACGACCACCGCGACGCCCGCCGCGACCGCGGCCGTCGCGACGCCCGAGGTGCTCTGCACGCGCTGACGCACGCGGCGCCATCACGGTCCGCAGCGGCGGGCCCGACCGGACTCACAGGCCCGGGCGTGCCCGCCGCTGCTCGCTTTCGACACTCCTCACGGGCGAGCCGTAGGGTTGGCTCTCGTGGCAGGCATCGA
>NZ_JAKJHZ010000004.1 GCF_021648885.1 Nocardioides potassii
GCCCCCGCTCCCCCCCCCCCCCCCCCCCCCCCCCCCCCCCCCCCGCGCGCCCCCCCCCCCCCCCCCCCCCCCCCCCCCCCCCCCCCCCCCCCCCGCTGCTCGCTTTCGACACTCCTCACGGGCGAGCCGTAGGGTTGGCTCTCGTGGCAGGCATCGACTACGACGCAGAGATCAAGCAGCTCCAGGCGACCATGAAGACGGTCGGCCAGGTGCTCAACCTCGACCGGATGCGCGGCGAGATCGCCGACCTCGGCGAGCAGGTCGCCGCGCCGGACCTCTGGGACGACGTCGAGAGCGCCACCCGCATCACCGGCCGACTGTCCGCGCTCCAGGGCGAGCTCGACCGCTACACCAGCCTGGAGTCCCGCATCGAGGACCTCGAGCTGATGGTCGAGATGGCGCAGGAGGAGGGCGACGCCGACACCCTCGCCGACACCGAGGCCGAGCTCGGCCGGATCAAGAAGTCCGTCGAGTCGCTCGAGATCCGCACCCTGCTCTCCGGTGAGTACGACGAGCGCGAGGCGATCGTGACGATCCGCTCGGGCGCCGGTGGCGTCGACGCCGCCGACTTCGCCGAGATGCTGATGCGGATGTACACGCGCTGGGCCGAGCAGCACAAGTACGGCGTCGAGGTCTACGACGTGTCCTACGCCGAGGAGGCGGGCATCAAGTCCGCTGAGTTCGCCATCCACGCGCCCTACGCCTACGGCACCCTGTCGGTCGAGGCCGGCACGCACCGCCTGGTGCGGATCAGCCCGTTCGACAACCAGGGCCGTCGCCAGACGTCGTTCGCCGCCGTCGAGGTGGTGCCCGTGCTCGAGCAGACCGACGAGATCGAGGTCGACGAGAACGACGTCCGCGTCGACGTCTTCCGCTCGGGCGGTCCCGGCGGCCAGTCGGTCAACACCACCGACTCCGCCGTCCGGCTCACGCACATCCCCACCGGCATCGTCGTGTCCTGCCAGAACGAGAAGTCGCAGCTGCAGAACAAGGCGTCCGCGATGGTCGTGCTCAAGGCCAAGCTCCTCGCGAAGAAGAAGGCCGAGGAGGCTGCGCTCAAGAAGGACCTCAAGGGCGACGTCGCCGCGAGCTGGGGCGACCAGATGCGCAACTACGTGCTCAACCCCTACCAGATCGTCAAGGACCTGCGGACCGGCCACGAGTCCGGCAACCCCAGCGCCGTCTTCGACGGCGACCTCGACGACTTCATGGAGGCCGGCATCCGCTGGCGCCGGGGCGCGGAGAAGGTCGACGCCTGAGCGGACGTCATGAAGGATCCCGCGTTCGCACGCGGGATTCCCATGACGTCCTGAGCGGCCTACTCCCAGGGCTTGCGCAGGATCTGCAGCAGTGCGTCGGCCACGTCCTGCGGGACGTCGGCGGGCAGGGCCCGGTCCGCCCGCTCCACTGCGACCAGCCCGGCACGGTCTCCCTCGGCCGCGATCCACAGTGCGTTGTAGGGCTCGGGTCCTCCGGTGTCGTACGTCGCCACGTGCACGCCGTTGGGCAGCGTCCGTAGCCGCACGTCGCTGGAGTCGCACGCGCGGAGCTGGTCGAGGATCACCTCGACGTCGGCCGTCGCCTCGGCCGGGTCGAGGTACCCGGCGATCCGGTAGGACAGCCCCCACGGGGATCCGCCCGCAGCCGTGCCGGCGGTGCTCCCGTCGAGGTGGTCGTCGAGGCACAGCAGGTTGGGTGCGGTCGTGGCGGCGCGCTTGGTGGGCGAGCGCCAGCCGTCGAACGCGCCTTCGAGGTCGACGTCCTTCCACTCCGGCAGGCGGCCGACGTCGAGGGGGCGTGGCGTGGTCTGCTGCATCCCTGACTCCGTCCAGCCGTCGCGCACCCCGGCGAGGAGCGCCTCGGCGACACCTCGCACCGAGGCGTCCGGCGCCGGTCGTGCGGGAGTCACCAGCTCGAGCAGGCCCGTGCGGAGGCCGTCCTTGGCGAGCCAGACGTCTGTCGTCCTGGCGCCGTCGTCGTCCAGGTCGACCCTCCAGTGCATGACGGTGGTGCCGTCGACCGGTACTCGAGCAGGGGTGCCGAGGCGCTCGCACGCGGAGATGTCGGCGACCTGGTCGTCCCACGAGCGACCGACGTCGTCCCCGTCGGGGAAGCCGTTGATCCTGATGGCGGCGCTCGAGTCGTCGATGAAGAGGACGGTGGTCCCGGTCTGGGTCGACAGCGGTGTCGCGTCGAGGGCGTCGCACCCCGGCCGGTCGAAGCTGCCGCCCATGCGTGCCTCCAGGTCCCAGCCGTCGAGCCAGCCCTCGGTGGCCTGCTCGAGCGCGGCCGCGTCGAGACGGGCCGAGCCACCGTTGGCGGCCACCCCGTCCGCCGGGAACAGCATCCGGGGCACGGCGAGCCCGCCACCCACGACGACGAGCGTGGCGAGGGCGACCGCACCCACCTTCGTACGACGTCGGGCGCGGGCGGTGGCCATCGCTGCGGCGGCGCCGGGGCCGTGGGTGTGGGCGAGGTCGCGGGCGAGCGCCTCGAACGCGCGGTCGAGCTGGTCGACGTCAGACATGGGTGGGAGCTCCGTTCGGCTCGTCGGCAAGGAGGAGGGCGAGGGCGGCGCGGCCGCGGGAGAGGCGGGCCTTCACGGTGCCCGACGGGCAGTGCTCGATCCGGGCGACCTCGTCGACCGGGAGGTCGGCGAGGTGGTGCAGCACGATCGCGCGGCGCTGGGCCTCCGGGATCTGCTGCAGCGCCCGGACGAGGGCGGTGGTCGTCTCGTCCGGTGGGTCGACCACCTGCTCCTGGCGGTTGCGGGCGAACCACGCGGAGGCGACCTTCGTCCGGCGCCACCTGCTCACCGCGAGCCGGGTGGCGACCTGTCGTACCCACGCGTCCGGGCGGTCGTAGCGCGCGACCCGGCCCCAGTGGGACCACGCCTTCACGTAGGCCTCCTGGGCGACCTCCTCGGCGGTGCCGCGGTCGCCGCTGAGGGCGTACACCACCGCCAGCGTCCTCGGCCACGTCGCGGAGTAGAACTCCGCGAACTCGTCCTCGGCCCCGTCACGCATGCAGATCCCCTCGTCGTGTCGCTGTCACCACCCAACACGCCGGGCCTGCTGACGCGGTTGCACGCCTCGCCATTGCGTTTCGGGATCCCGTGCACCCCTCACGTAGCCTCGATGCGTGATTCGCTTCGAGAAGGTCACGAAGACCTATCCCGGCCACCCCCACCCGGCGCTCGACAACATCTCCGTCGACGTGGAGAAGGGGGAGTTCGTCTTCCTCGTGGGCTCGTCGGGGTCCGGCAAGTCGACCTTCCTGCGCCTGGTGCTGCGGGAGTACCGCCCCACCCAGGGCCGGGTCTACGTCGCCGGCAAGGAGATCAACCGGCTCGCGAGCTGGAAGGTCCCGCGGCTGCGCCGCGACATCGGCACGGTCTTCCAGGACTTCCGCCTGCTGCCCAACAAGACGGTCACCGAGAACGTCGCCTTCGCGCTCCAGGTCATCGGCAAGTCGCGCAAGGAGATCAAGGACGTCGTCCCCGAGACGCTCGAGCTGGTGGGCCTCACCGGCAAGGGCGACCGGATGCCCGACGAGCTCTCCGGCGGCGAGCAGCAGCGCGTCGCCGTGGCCCGCGCCTTCGTGAACCGCCCGATGATCCTCATCGCCGACGAGCCCACCGGGAACCTGGACCCGACGACGTCGGTCGGCATCATGAAGCTGCTCGACCGGATCAACCGCACCGGCACCACCGTGGTGATGGCGACCCACGACTCGAGCATCGTCGACCAGATGCGCAAGCGCGTCATCGAGCTCGACAACGGTCACGTCGTCCGCGACCAGGCCCAGGGCGTCTACGGCCACCAGGTCTGACGCGGGTCTGACGCAGGTCTGACACAGGTGTGACGCAGGTCCGCCCCGGACACCCCCGAGAACCCCCCGCAACAGATCGAGAGCCTCTCCTCCATGCAGCTTCGTTACGTCTACACCGAGCTCGGCCAGGGCCTGCGACGCAACCTGTCCATGCACCTCGCGGTGATCCTGACGCTGTTCGTCTCGCTCACCCTCGTCGGCATGGGCGTGCTGTTCCAGCAGCAGGCCACCAAGGCGGCCGAGCAGTGGGGCAACCAGCTACAGATCACGGTCTTCCTGTGCCGCAACGGCGACAGCAACCCGGTCTGCCCGAGCGCCGTGACCGACGCGCAGAAGGCCGAGATCGAGACCGTCGTCAAGGACAACCCCGAGGTGGCCGACTACCACTTCGAGTCCAGCGAGACCGCGCTCGAGAAGGCCAAGGAGCTCTACGGCGAAGAGCTGTTCTCCGGAGACAACCCGGCCATCACCGCCGAGGACATGCCGCAGACGATCTGGATCACGCTGGACGACCCCGAGCAGTTCGAGGGGATCACCAGCGCGGTGCAGGGCCTCGACGGCGTCTCGCGCGTGCAGGACATGCGCAAGGTGATCGCGCCGATCCTCGGCGCGCTGAGCATGCTGCAGTGGGTCGCGCTGGTGACGGCCGCCGTGCTGGTAGTCGCCGCCCTCCTGCTGGTCGCCAACACCATCCGGCTCGCGGCCTTCGCGCGCCGCAAGGAGATCGGCATCATGCGGCTGGTCGGTGCCTCCACGCTCTACATCGCGCTGCCGTTCCTCCTCGAGGCGCTGGTGACCGCGATCATCGGCGTGGTGCTGGCAGGGGGAGCGCTCGCGGCGGTCCAGCAGTTCGGCATCGAGGGCCGTGGCGACGACACGCTGAAGTTCATCCCGTGGATCGGCTGGGAGGAGTTCCGGCTCGCCCTGCTGACGGTCGCGGTCCTCGGTCCGCTGCTGACCCTCCTCCCGACACTCGTGTTGACGCGCAAATACCTCAAAGTCTGATCACCGGGGGTTAGCGTCTGATCGTTCTCTTCCCCGAACGAAATGGCTTCCCCGGTGCGTTCCTTCCCCCGTACCGCTCAGCAGCGCATGGCCGCAGCACTCGTCGTGGCCATGGCACTGGGCGTCCCCGCGGCCCACGCCGACGACCTCAAGGACAAGAAGCACCAGGTCGAGAAGCAGATCAAGGGCGCCCGGGAGGACCTAGACGCGTCGAGCTCCCAGCTGCGCAAGGCCGTCGCCCGCCTCGAGTCCGCCCACCAGCAGCTCGACGTCGCCAAGACCCGGCTCGCGACCGCGCGCGGCAAGGTCGAGGTGGCCCGCCAGCGCGACGAGGAGATGCAGGCCGAGCTCGCGCAGGCCGAGGCCGACCTCGCGCAGGCGGAGGCCGCCCTCCAGCAGGGCCAGGCCGACCGCGACGCCCAGCGCGAGAAGGTCGCGTCCACCGTCGCCGACATGTACTCCGAGGGCGACCCCGACCTGATCGCCTTCTCCTCGCTCCTCGACGCCGTCTCCACCGAGGACCTCACCCGCCGCAGCGGCGTGCGGGACGTCATCGTCGGGCAGGAAGCGCGGGCCTACGACCAGCTCAAGGCCGCCGAGGTGCTCCTGGAGGTGACCGAGGAGCAGGTCGCCGACGCGCGCGACGACGTGGCCGACCAGCGCGAGGCCGCCGCCGAGCACCTCCAGCTCATGCAGCAGCTCGAGACCGAGCAGCAGGCCGCCAAGGACTCCGTCGTCGCCCTCGTCATCGAGCGGCGCGACGCCCGGGCCGACGCGCGCAAGGCGCGGGCCAAGGACCTGGTGAAGCTCAAGAAGCACCTGAAGCAGCAGGACCGGATCGAGGCGCTGCTGCGCAAGCGCGCGGCCGCGGCCCGGGCCAGGGCCCGCGCGCAGGCCCGCGCCCAGGCCAACGCCCCGTCGACCGGCCTCCTGATCCACCCCGTCGACGGCTACGTCACCTCGCCGTTCGGCTACCGCGAGCACCCGATCTACCACTACTGGGGCCTGCACGACGGCGTCGACTTCGGTGGCGGCTGCGGTACGCCGCTGCACGCGGCCGCGCCCGGCAAGGTGATCGCGTCGTACTGGAGCGCCGTCTACGGCAACCGGCTGGTCGTCGACCACGGCCTGCTCGGCGGCAAGGGCGTCGCGACCATCTACAACCACGCCAGCAGCTACACCGTCAGCGTCGGCGACCACGTCGACGAGGGCCAGGTCCTCGGCTACGAAGGCGACACCGGCTGGTCGACGGGCTGCCACCTGCACTTCACGGTGATGGCCAACGGCGTCGCCGTCGACCCGATGCCGTACTTCTGACTGCGCGCCCGCAACCGGTTGGACACGCTCTGGGAGAATGGACCCATGGCGAAGGAGCAGGGCCAGAAGATGGTCGCGCAGAACAAGAAGGCGCGCCACGACTACCACATCGAGGACACGTGGGAGGCCGGCCTCGTGCTGATGGGGACCGAGGTCAAGTCCCTGCGCATGGGTCGCGCCTCTCTCGTCGACGGGTTCGCCGAGATCGACAACGGTGAGGCCTGGCTGCTCGGCGTCCACATTCCCGAGTACAGCCAGGGCACCTGGACCAACCACGCCGCCCGGCGCCGTCGCAAGCTCCTGCTCAACCGCTCCGAGATCGACAAGATCGAGCGCAAGATCACCGACAAGGGCTACACGATCGTGCCGCTCGCCCTCTACTTCAAGGACGGCCGGGCGAAGGTCGAGATCGCGCTGGCCAAGGGCAAGAAGTCCTACGACAAGCGCCACACGCTCGCCGAGCGGACGGCCAACCGCGAGAAGGTCGAGGCGGTGCAGCGACGCCTGAAGGGGCACCGGGACTGATCGCGTGACGGACCCGGTCGCGTTTGCCCGAGACCTCGGCCTGCCCGGCCTGCAGGACATCCACACCCACTTCCTGCCGCCGCGGGTGATGGCCAAGGTGCGCGGCCAGTTCGACGCGGCCGGGCCGCTCATCGGTCGCCCGTGGCCGCTGCGCTACCGCGACGAGGACGACGTCCTGGTCGAGACGCTGCGCTCGTTCGGCGTGCGCCGCTTCACCGCGCTGCCCTACGCGCACCGCCCCGACATGGCCGAGTTCCTCAACGACTGGGCCGCGGACTTCGCAGCGCGGGTGCCCGAGGCGGCGGTGTGCGGCACGTTCTTCCCCGAGCCCGGTGTGACGTCGTACGTCACCTCGCGCACGGCCTCGTCCCGGCCGGTCGAGGTGTGGAAGGTGCACGTGCAGGTCGGTGCCTTCGACGTCACCGACCCGCTGCTCGACGAGGCGTGGGGCGTCGTCGCCGAGGCGGGCACGCCGGTCGTGCTGCACGCCGGCAGCGGTCCTGTCCCGACCGAGCACACCGGCCCGGAGCCGGTCGCAGCGCTGCTCCGGCGGCACCCGCGACTGCGGCTCGTCATCGCCCACGCGGGTGCGCCGGAGTACGCCGAGTTCCTGGCGCTGGCGGAGGGCTTCGAGCGGGTCGCGCTCGACACGACGATGGCGTTCACCCCGTTCTTCGACGAGATGGGCGGCGCCTACCCGCCCGCGCTGCTCCCGCGGCTGCGCGACCTCGGCCTGGCCGGCAAGGTGCACCTCGGCAGTGACTTCCCGAACATCCCGTACGACTACTCCGAGCAGCTGGACGCCCTCGTGCGGCTCGACCTGGGGGAGGAGTGGCTGCGCGCCGTCTGCTGGGACAACACCCGCGCCCTCCTCGGCTGATCGACCGCCTGGCGGTGGTCCAGCCACATTCGCGACTCGTGAAATGTGGCTGTGCCACCGCTCCCGGGCGTGCCGTACGCCGACGCGCCGGTGGGCGGTGATCCACCCACATTCGCGGCTCGTTCAATGTAGCTCCACCACCGCCCGGCGGACTGGACCACCACGAGATCGCACGCTCAGGCTCTTGACGAGCGATAAGTAAGTGCGGTGAACTAACTAATGTGACACCGCACACACCGGTCGGCCGCCCACTGCGTCCACAGGGCAAGCTCCTCCAGGAGGACGCCCGCCGCCACCACCGCTCGCTGCTGCTCCAGCAGCTGTTCCGCGACGGTCCGGCGAGCCGGGCCGACCTGGCCCGGGCGAGCGGCCTGACCCGCGTCACGGTGTCCGACCTCGTCGGCGAGATGGTCGCCGAGGGGCTGGTCACCGAGCTCGGCGCGCCGGAGGTCACGCGCGTGGGCAAGCCGCCGATGCTCGTCGGCCTCGCCGCCGACTCGCACCACATCATCGGGCTCGACCTGTCCGAGACGGACCGGATGTCCGGCGCGGTGGTCAACCTCGCCGGCACCGTCCTGGCCCGCCACGAGGTCCACGTCGACGGTGCGGAGGGGGAGCGGGCCGTCGAGCTGGTGCTCCGCCTCGCCGCCGACCTCCTCGCGATGACGGACCGGCCGGTGCTCGGCATCGGCGTCGGCAGCCCCGGGGTCGTCGACACCTCGGGCACCGTCATCGACGCCCCCAACCTGGCCTGGAGCGACACCCCGCTCGCAGCGCGGCTCGCCGCGGCGCTCCACCTCCCGGTCTTCGTGGCCAACGACGCCAACACGGCGGTCCTCGGCGAGCACACCTTCGGCGAGTCCGGCGACGGCGGCCTGATGGTGCTGCGGGTCGGCACCGGTGTCGGCGCCGGCTTCGTCCTCGGCGGCTCGCTCCTCCACGGCCACCTCGGTGCCGCCGGTGAGATCGGGCACGTCGTGGTCGACCCCGAGGGCGAGCGCTGCGCGTGCTCCCGCACGGGCTGCCTCGAGACGGTGCTGGCGGCCCCACGGTTGCGTCGTACGGTCGCCGCTCCCGGCGTGGACGCGCCCGCCGCCCTGGCCGATGTCGGGCGACGGCTCGGTGAGGTGCTCGCGCCCATCGTCGCTGCCCTCAACCTGCACGAGATCGTGCTGAGCGGCCCCGCGGAGCTGCTCGACGGACCGCTGCTCGACGCGACGGACCGGACCATCCGCGAGCGGACGATGCCGATCAGCTCCACGGGGCTGGCCGTCCGCACCTCCAAGCTCGGCGAGGACGTCGTGGTCGTGGGAGCGGCCGTGCTCGTGCTCGCCGGAGAGCTGGGCGTCTCGTGAGCGCCCTGACACCCACCGATGAGAGGAACACTGTGGTGCGCAGCAGGAAGTACCAATGGAAGTCACTGACCGGTGTGGCCGTCGCGGCGCTCGCGCTGACCACGCTCGCCGCCTGCGGCTCCGACGACGACGGCGGCTCCGGGTCGGGCGGCGGGGGTGGCGGTCCCGAGTCGGCCGACATCCGCGTCTGGCTCAACGGCACGGACACCCCGCAGGAGGCCCGCGACTGGCTCAAGACGACCTTCGAGGACCAGAACCCCGGCTCCACGCTGACGATCGAGCAGCAGGAGTGGGACGGCCTGGTCGAGAAGCTCACGACTGCGCTGTCGAGCGAGTCCGAGACCCCCGACGTGGTCGAGATCGGCAACACGCAGGCGCCGACCTTCACCTCCGCCGGGGCGTTCGCGCCGCTCACCGACGAGCTCGGCGACCTCGGCGGCGACGACCTGCTGCCCGGCTTCGTCGAGGGCGCCACGGTCGACGGGGAGACGTACGCCGTCCCCTACTACGCCGGCTCGAAGTACATCTTCTACCGCAAGGACCTCTTCAAGAAGGCGGGCCTCGAGGTGCCGACCACGCTCGACGAGTTCGTGCAGGCGGCGATCACGCTGAAGGAGGAGAACCCGAAGCCGGCGAACTTCTCCGGGTTCTGGTTCCCTGGCCAGGACTGGCGCAACGGTGCCGCGTTCGTCTGGGCCGCTGGCGGCGACCTGGCCACGGACGACGGCGGCGAGTGGACGGGTGCCCTGTCCTCTCCGGAGTCCATCCAGGGCCTGGAGACCGCGCAGGAGCTGTTCACCGAGGCGTCGGGTGCGCCCAAGGACGGCAACGAGGCCGACCCGTGGACCCCGTTCTGCGCGGGCGAGGTCGGGATGATGTCGACCCCCGGCTGGGTCAAGGGCCTGCTCGAGGACCCCGAGACCGGTTGCCCGGACGGCTTCGCCAAGCAGGTCGGCGTCTTCGCGATGCCCGGCCCGGACGGCTCGCCCGCCCCGGTCCTGCTCGGCGGCTCGGACATCGCGATCGCCGCGAAGTCCGCCCACCAAGACCTCGCCGAGAAGGCTGTCGCGCTGATGCTGAGCGACGACTACCAGACGATGATGGCCGACGCCGGGCTCACGCCGGCTCGCACGTCGCTGGCGTCGCTGCTCGGTGACGACGAGTACGCCGCCGCGACCCAGGAGGCCGCGTCCAACGCCAAGCTCACCCCGGCCGCGCCCGGCTGGGCCAACGTCGAGGGCTCGCGCGTCCTGGAGGACCTCTTCAGCGCGATCGCCCAGGGCGGCGACGTGAAGGAGCTCGCGGCCAAGGCGGACGAGCAGATGGGCAGCCAGCTCAACGGCTGACACACAGCAGGATCGGCGGGGGCGGCGTGAGTCGCTGCCCCCGCCGCTGCCTGTCCGCAGTCCAGAATCAGACCGTCCCGAGCCGTGGAGGAGGAAGCGCATGAGTGAGAGTGCCCGTCGCGGCCGCAGCACCCCGCTGCCGTACGCCCTCGTGCTGCCCGCCACGCTCGCCCTCGCGCTGGCCCTGGGGTACCCGCTCGTACGGCAGGTCGTGCTGTCCTTCCAGGACTCCGGCCTCGCCCAGCAGTTCGGCCGCCCGCCCGAGTGGGTCGGCCTGCAGAACTACCGCGACCTCCTGGGCGACGCCTACCTCTGGCGCGTCACCGCGCGCTCGATCGTGTTCTGCCTCGTCAACGCCGCGGTCACGATGGTCCTCGGCGTCGGGCTCGCGCTGCTGATGCGCCACATGGCGCGCGGCGTACGGCTGCTCGTGCAGACCGGGCTGCTGCTCGCCTGGGCGATGCCGGTGGTCGCCTCGCTGACGGTGTGGCAGTGGCTCTTCGACACGCAGTACGGCGTCGTCAACTACCTGCTCACCCAGCTCGGGCTCGACTACGCCGGCCACCCCTGGCTGCTGCGGCCGCTGTCCTTCTTCTTCGTCGCGACCGTCATCGTGGTGTGGATGAGCGTGCCCTTCGTCGCGTTCACGGTCTACGCCGCGCTGACGCAGCTGCCGGAGGAGCTGCTGGAGGCCGCCGAGATGGACGGCGCGGGCGCCCGCTCGCGGTTCCGCCACGTCGTGCTGCCGACGATCCGTCCGGTGCTGCTGGTCGTCGGGCTCCTGCAGGTCATCTGGGACCTGCGCGTCTTCACGCAGGTATTCGTGCTGCAGCAGGGCGGCGGCAGCGCGCGTGACACCAACCTGCTCGGCACCTACATCTACCGGCTCGGCATCGGCGGCGGTGAGTTCGGGATGTCCGCTGCAGTGGCGATGTTCATGCTCGCGCTCACCGTCGTGCTCACCGCGCCCTACGTCCGCACGATGCTCAAGCAGGAGGCAGACACATGAGCCGCCAGGCACCAGCCGCGGTGCGGGCGAGCGCCAACGTCGTCGGAGTGGTCGTCTTCCTCCTCGCGGCGTTCCCCGTCTACTGGATGGTCAACAGCTCGTTCCTCGACCGCAACGAGATCCGCAACCCGGTGCCGACCTGGGTGCCGTTCGGCGGGGACCTCGACAACTTCCGCACCGTCTTCGCGACCGACCAGTTCGTCAACGCGCTGCGGGTCAGCCTGATGGTGACCGGCCTGACGATCGTCGTCGCGCTGGCCTTCGCGTTCGTCGCCGCGGTGGCGGTGTCGCGCTTCCGGTTCCGCGGACGGATGTCGTTCGTCGTGGCCCTGCTGGTGATCCAGATGATCCCGGTCGAGGGCCTCTTCATCTCCCAGTACAAGATGCTCGAGGCGGCCGAGCTGCTCAACACCGTGCTCGGCCTGACGCTCGTGTACGTCGCCAACGTGCTGCCCTTCACCATCTGGACGCTGCGCGGCTTCGTCGCGGGGGTCCCCTACGAGCTGGAGGAGGCGGCGATGATCGACGGCTGCTCCCGCGTGCAGGCGTTCTTCCGGGTGACGCTGCCCCTGCTGGCCCCCGGCCTGGTGGCGACCGGCGTCTTCGGGTTCATCCAGGCCTGGAACGAGTTCACCCTCGCGCTGGTCGTGATGACCCGTGAGGACCAGCGCACCCTGCCGCTCTGGCTCTCGACCTTCACCGACGTCAACCGCGGCACCGACTGGGGCGGCATCATGGCGGGCTCCACCCTCATCGCCGTGCCCGTGATCATCTTCTTCCTCGTCGTGCAGGGGCGGATGGTCAGCGGCCTCACCACGGGAGCCGTCAAGGGATGAACACCCCACGACGTTCTTCTCCTCCGCTGCGCTCCCCCGAACAACGCCGCGGGGACCCCGAAGAACCGATGATCGAGGGAACCGACGTCCGCGGCCTCGCGCTGCAGGTGCTGCTGCCCGGCTTCGCCGGCACGACGCTGCCCGACGACTACCGCGCGCTGCTCGAGGCGGGCCTCGGCGGGGTGTGCTACTTCGGCAGCAACACCGCCGACGGCCCGGAGGCGCTCGCCGCGCTGAGCAGGGCCATCAGGGAGGCCAACCCGCACGCAGTGATCGCCGTGGACGAGGAGGGCGGCGACGTCAGCCGGCTGCACACGCGCGAGCCGAGTCCGGTGCTGGGCGCGGCGGCGCTCGGTGCGGTGGACGACCTCACGCTCACCGAGCAGGTCGGCCGGTGGGTCGGTACGGAGCTCGCCGCCGTCGGCGTCACCCTCGACCTCGCGCCCGACGCCGACGTCAACAGCGACCCCGACAACCCCGTCATCGGCACCCGCAGCTTCGGACCCGTCGCCGAGCGTGCCGCGGCCCACGTCGCTGCCTGGACCCGGGGGCTGCAGTCCACGGGCGTCGCGGCCTGCGCCAAGCACTTCCCGGGTCACGGGGACACGGCCACCGACAGCCACCTCGCGCTGCCGCGGATCGACGTCGACGCCGACACGCTCGCGGGTCGCGAGCTGGTGCCGTTCGACGCCGCGGTCGAGGCGGGGACCGCGGCCGTGATGACCTCGCACATCGTCGTACCTGCCCTGGACCCGGACCGTCCCGCGACCCACAGCCCGGTGGTGCTCGCGATGCTGCGCGAGGTGCTCGACTTCGAGGGGGTGATCGTCAGCGACGCGCTCGACATGGCCGGAGCCTCTGCCGCGACCGGCGTGCCCGAGTCCGCCGTGCGCGCGCTGGTCGCCGGGTGCGACCTGCTCTGCCTCGGCCCCGACAAGCCCGCCTCCCTCGTCGAGGACGTCGCCGGTGCGATCGTCCGAGCAGTCGAGGAGGGCCGGCTGACCACCGACCGCCTCACCCGGGCAGGAGACCGGGTGCGCTCGATGGGCGTCGGCGGCGCCGAGCGGTCCGCGCCCGACCACGGTCGCCAGGTCGAGGCTGTGGCGTCCGCGCTGGTGGTCGACGGCGACCTGCCCGACCTCACCGGCGCCCTCGTGGTCAGTGTCGAGACGGTCGCCAACATCGCGGTCGGAGCGGTCGCGTGGGGGATCGAGCCCGACCACCGGGTCGACCCGTCGACGGACGGGCTGCGCGGCGCGGTCGCCGACGGCGTACCCCTGGTGGTGCAGGTGCGCGACGCCCACCGCCGCCCCGAGGTCCTCGACCTGCTGCGCTCGATCGCGGCCGACGGTCGGGCGGCGGTCGTCGTCGAGTGGGGCTGGGCGGCGCCGTACGACGTGGGCCTTGCGAGGATCAGCACCCACGGCTCGTCCGCCCCGGGCGTGGCCGCGGTGACGGAGCTGTTGCGAGAGGCTGGGTGGGCACGGTGACCGCAGGGACGCTGGCGGTCGGTCTCGACATCGGTGGCACCAAGACGCACGGCGTCGTGCTGGGTGACGACGGGTCGATCCTCGCGCAGGTGCGGGAGTCCACCCGTCCCGGCGCGGACGGGGTCGTCGACACGGCGGCGCGGGTGTTCGACGCGCTCGCCGGTGAGGTCGGTGCGCGGCTCGCCGGGCCGGTGGGCGTGGGCGTGCCCGGGCTCGTCGACGTCGAGCGCGGCATGGTGCGCCACGCCGTCAACCTCGACGTGAACGGCGACGACCTGCCGCTGCGCGACCTGCTCGCCGCACGGCTCGGCGTGCCCGTCGTGCTGGAGAACGACGTCAACGCGGCGGCGCTCGCGGCCCGGGCGCTGGTGGACGCGAACGACGTGGTCTACCTCAGCGTCGGCACCGGGCTGGCCGCGGGTCTCGTGCTCGACGGGCGGCTGCGCCGCGGCGAGCACGGGGCGGCCGGCGAGATCGGCCACCTGCCCGTCGATCCGGGCGGCACGACGTGCGGCTGCGGCCAGGTCGGCTGCCTCGAGACCATCGCCTCCGGGCGGGCGCTGGCCGAGGCCTGGCCCACGCCCGACGGCCCGCCCGCCGCCGACCTCTTCGCCGCGGCCGCCGCCGGGGACGTCGAGGCCGTCGCGGTCCGCGACCGCTTCTGCTGGGGGGTGGCGAGCGCGGTCCGCGCGCTCTGCCTCACGATCGACCCCGAGCGCATCGTGCTCGGCGGGGGCGTCAGCGAGGTCGGCGCGCCGCTCCACGAGCAGGTCGTGCGCCAGCTGCGGGCGCTGGGGGAGGGTTCGCCCTTCCTCGCCTCCCTCGGCCTGGCCGACCGGCTCAGCATGGTGCCGCTGCACCACCCGGTCGCCGCGGTCGGGGCCGCGCTCGTCGCCGCTGGCTGAGGGCATGACCGTCTGATCGATAGGTTGTCGCCGTGTCCGGTACCTGGATCGACGTCCTGCTCGTCCTCGCGTTCATCCTCGTCGGAGGTGTGTTCGCTGCGACCGAGATCGCCCTGGTGTCGCTGCGCACCGGCCAGGTGGACCGCCTCGACAGCGAGGGCGGACGGGGCCATGCCGTCGCCTCGCTCGCGCGCGACCCCAACCGCTTCCTGTCCGCGGTGCAGATCGGCGTCACCGTCGCCGGCTTCTTCTCCGCTGCCTTCGGCGCGTCGACGCTCGCGCCGTCGTTCGAGCCGGCCTTCGAGGCGCTCGGCACCCCCGCGCCCGACACGGTGTCCCTCGTCGTGGTCACGCTGGTGGTGTCGTACCTCTCCCTCGTGCTCGGCGAGCTCGTGCCCAAGCGGCTCGCGCTGCAGCGCTCGGTGGGCGTGGCCAAGCTCTTCGCGCCGCCGCTGGGCGGCTTCGCGCGGGTGATGACGCCGGTCATCTGGCTGCTCTCGCTCTCCACCAACCTCCTCGTCCGCCTGCTCGGCGGCAACCCCGACGCCGCTGGTGACGAGGTCGACGAGGAGGAGCTCCGGATGATGATCTCCGGCCACGAGGACATCCCCGAAGGTGAGCGCAGGCTCGTCGACGAGGTCTTCGAGGCCGGCGACCGGTCGATCAGCGAGGTGATGAAGCCGCGCGGCGACGTCGTCTTCCTGCGCGGCGACCTCACCCTCGCCGCCGCGGTTGCGATCATCGTCGAGCAGCCCTACACGCGCTACCCGGTCACGGGGGAGTCGTTCGACGAGGTGCTCGGCTACCTCCACCTGCGCGACGTGCTCGGCCACGCCGACGACGAGACGCGCACCGTCGCCGACATCACCCGCGACCTCCCCGTCCTCCCGCGCACCAACCGGGTGCTGCCGTCGATCGACCAGCTCCGCAGCCTCGGCGCGCACATCGCGCTCGTCGTCGACGAGTACGGCGGCACCGACGGCATCGTGACGCTCGAGGACCTCATGGAGGAGCTCGTCGGCGAGATCCACGACGAGTACGACACCGACGCCGAGGTCGCGGCGGCCGCCGACCAGGAGACTGTCGACGCCGGACTGACCATCGAGGAGTTCGCCGAGCGCACGGGCGTCGAGCTCGAGGACGGCCCCTACGAGACGGTCGCGGGCTACGTCCTGCACAAGCTGGCCAGGATGGCCGACACCGGCGACACGGTCCTCGTGGGTGACCGGCCGCTCGAGGTGGCGGTGGTCGAGGGTCATCGCATCACGCGCGTCCGGCTACATGACCCCGTCACGGCACCCGTGGCCGGTGCCGGTGAGGACGGCACCACCGCGCAGCAGCACGCATTCGCCGCCTACTTCGCCGCCTGGGGGCTGACCCTGCCCGACGAGGCGGCGGCTGCCCAGCAGCCCGGGCACCTGCTCGGGAACGGCTGGACCGTACGGTTCCGCTGGCGCGACGACGGGACGCTGCTCGTCCGCGCGGGCAACAGGATGACCAACGAGCGGCTGTTCGCGATCACGCCCGACGGGCAGGTCGAGCGCTCCGACGTGGAGCCGCCGCCGGAGGGGATGGTGACCCCGAAGGACGCGACCGACGAGGACAAGGCGCGGGCCACCGAGCGGTACCGAGGAGCGTGGCGGGAGTACGCCGAGGCCGTCAGGTCCCTCGGCCTGGAGCTCGACCAGTACCCGCTCCCGCGCGGCGTACGGGTCGGTGCGGACGAGGAGCTGTGGCGCCTCGACGGCGAGGACTGGCGCTCCGAGCCGCTGCGTCGGGACGAGCGTGAGGAATAGCGGTCGTCGCGGGGTGGTTGTCACCCGTAGACTGGGCCATGCAGGCTCGGGTCTGCTTGACAACACAAGAGGGGCTGATCGGTTTCGACTTGGGACGTTAGTTCCAGGGGAAGCGGGTCGAGAAGCCAGCGTCATCTCGTAAACGTTCGCTGGAAAACCATAGTTGCCAACTCTGAGCGCAACGACTTCGCTCTCGCTGCCTGAGCAGTGATCGAAGGGTCTGACCGGGCATCCGTCTCCGTCCCGGACCCAGGCCTCATCTAGGAGACTTGCTGGTCACTCTCTGTCAGGAGGGGTGACCGGGACTCAATCCTGACTGGGCCTGTCGGCGACGTGTCTGTGCGAGCGCCGGGGCCGAGAAAAGCGACATCACCGACTGCACCCGGAGAAGACCTGGATCGACGCTCGAGGACCGGGGTTCGATTCCCCGCAGCTCCACGCGCAGCCCTCTTCACGACAGCCGCCCGGACGTCCGTCCGGGCGGCTGTCGTGCGTCTCGGGGTCGGTGGCCTCGATCAGCGCGGACCGGTGTCGGACCACGGCGTGCTGCGAGCCATGTCGAGCGCCCGGCTGGCCACGAAGGGGTCCGCCTGGTTGTAGAGCCACGGCCGGCCGAACCACACGAACCCGTCGACGTACTGCGCCGCGACGGTGCGCTGCGGCTCCGGCAGGCCCCACTGGGGGTCGGCCGGACGCGGCGTCGGCGGGATGCCCAGGGTGACGCAGCGCGTCATGGCGCGGGTGGTGCAGGTGCGGGCGTTGTTGCGCAGGTCCTTCTTCGTGGCGGGGATCATGTCGCGCCACGCGGTCGGGCGTCCGGACTTGGCCGTGTCGATGATGAAGTGCTTCTCGCCGTAGCCCGCCGCCTGCAGCAGGTCGACGATCTCCTTGCCGCGGTCGATGTTCTCGACCGGGCCGTTGTAGTGGGTGGAGTCGAGCGCGAAGCCCCGGGCGTACTGGATCCCGGCGAGCTCGAGGATCTCGGCACAGCGGTACGACTCTTGGGCAGTGCCGCCCTGGCACCAGTCGGCTGCGCCCGCGTCGATGTAGACGCTGGTGTTCGGGAGCGCGCTCAGCGTCTGGGTCGCCCACGTGAGCAGCTCCGACTTGGCGGCGCGGTCCGGCGCGCAGAGCAGGAACGGTCCGTCGGGCTGCATCACCACGAGCGTGTGCGCGCTGCCGATGCCGGCGGCGAGCTCGGAGATCCAGGTGCGATAGCTCGCGGCTTCGGCCGGGGTCGTCGGCCGCCGGCACGCCTCGGCCTCCCACGGCTTCATCCGGAAGACCGCGACCTGGGCGAGGGTCTCGGGGTTGCCCGCCTGCGCCGAGCGGAGGTAGCTGGTCACGGTCGAGCGGATGGAGCGGTCTGGCACGAACGAGCCGTACCACTTCGTGCGCGGGCGGTCGGCGATCATTGCCAGTGCCTCGCGCTTGCTCCCGGACGAGCGGGTGAACGGCCGCCACACCTGGTCCTGCGGTCCCCGGTAGACACCCCACAGCCGCCCGGCCAGGGGGTTCGTCGGGTTCTCGGCGTGGGGCGCGACGGGCGCGAGCCAGACGGGGAGGGCCTCTGCCGCCCGCTGCGACGCGTGGCTCCGGGCCGTCGTCTCCGGTACGCCGCTGCTGGACGCGGGCACGCCCAGCGGCGCCGCCACCAGGACAGCGGCGACGAGGATGCGGGCGAGCGGGGCGAGGACCATGGTCCGCACATGGTGGGCTAGCCCGGTCCAGGCGCGTGGGCTTTTCCCGATTTCTCACCGCTCGGTCACCCGCGCAGCCGCTGGTCGAGCAGCAACGAAGTCGTGTCACGAGACCCGCGACCACCACCGCTGGTCGAGGAGCGACGAAGTCGCGTCACGAGACCCGTCGACCTGATCTCGGTGGTTGAGGTGCGAGCGCAGCGAGCCTCGAAACCACCCTGTTGACGACCGACCAGACTGTCGGTGCGCTCATCTAAAATCGAACACATGATCGATACGCTGGCAGGACCCGGAGCGGGTAAGGCAGACGCCCTCACCGCCTCCGACCTGCTCGCGCTAATCCGCGATCGCAAGACTGCCGAGGACCGCGCAGCTGCGGACCTCCTCGACCTCGCCGCACGGTGGGCCGACCTCCACCCACCCGAGACCATCCATGCTGCTGCCGCGTTCGAGGTCCGCGGCACCGAGCACGAGGAACCCATCGCCGGCGACGGCTGTCCGTTGGTGGCGGAGTTCTGTGTCGCGGAGCTCGGCACGGTCCTCGCATCTCCACCACGGCGGCGAAGAAGCTCATCGGTCACGCCCTCGAGCTGCGCCACGGCCTCCCACGACTGTGGGTACAAGTGCACACCGGCCGCGTGCCGGCGTGGCGGGCCCGGCTTGTCGCCGAGACCACGATCCACTCGACACCCTCGCTGACCCGTGAGGCAGCCGCGCACGTCGACGGCCAGGTCGCCGCAGTTGCCGGACGCATCGGTGCCGCGCAGCTCGACCGGCTGGTCGCCGAGACGATCAAGCGCTTCGACCTCGCGACACCGGACGCGGCCGCCGATCCCGTGGACGGCTACCTCCATGTCGATCCACGCCACGTGACCTTGCACGACGGCGACGTGCACTTCGCCGGCACCATGCGGTGGGAAGCAGAGCTCGGGATCGCCGACTCCCTTGACCTGGACCACGTCCTCAAGCACAGGGCTGCCGAGCAGAAAGCCCTCGGATCCACCGACTCACTGGACGTGCGCCGGGCGAAAGCCCTGGGCGACCTCGCCCGCACCCAGACCGCCCTCGACCTCGACCTCGACCTCGACCTCGCCATGGGAATGGGTGGTGGTTTCGAGGCTCGCTCCGCTCGCACCTCAACCACCGAAGGAACTGACCTCTCGGCCGCTCGAGAACTAGTTCTTCATGTCCACTTCAACGCCTCGACCGTCGGTGAGCGGACCGTGTTCGGACCCACCGGCCGCATGGAGGAACGCCACAAGCTGCTGCTGCTCGACCAGGCCCGGTCGTGGTGCGGCGACTCCCGCACGAGGATCATCGTCAAGCCCGTCATCGACCTCAACGCCCAGCTGTCCGCTCCCGGGTACGACATCCCCGACCGGATCCGCGAACACGTCATCCTGCGCGACCAGACCTGCGTGTTCCCGTGGTGCACCCGATCCGCCCGGCGCTGCGACCTCGACCACGTCGTTGCGTACGACCACGACGCCGAAGCAGGAGGCCGACCACAACCAGGACCCACCGCCACCTGGAACCTCGCGCCCCTGTGCCGGCACCACCACCGCCTCAAGACCCACACGGCGTGGCGGTATGAGATGACCGGCAACGGCGTCTTCGAGTGGACCAGCCCCCACGGCCACCGCTACCGCCGCGACCGCACCGGCACCATCCCCATCGACGGACCCGACGACGTCCCGCCCCGTGTCCCTCGGCCGCGCCGACGATGACCCCGCCCCACCCCCTGACGACGAACGGTCGGGGGGTCGAGGTGCGCCCGGCGTGTGGCAGCCTGCACGTGTGACCGTCCTCTCGACCCTGCACACTGCCGGCTCCACCGTCGAGCTGCGACGTGCCGTGTTGGCCGACGTCCCCAGCATCGTGGAGCTGCTCGTCGACGACCCGCTCGGTCTCGCGCGCGAGGAGGAGACGGACCCGACGCGATGCGGCCCTATGTCCGCGCCTTCCAGGCCGTGGACGCCGACCCGGCCCACCTCCTCGTGGTCGCCGAGGACGGCGGGCGGGTGGTGGCCACGCTCCAGCTCAGCTTCATCCCCGGGCTGGCGCGACGTGGAGCACTGCGCGCCCAGGTCGAAGGGGTCCGGGTGCACCCCGAGGCGCGCAACAGCGGCTTGGGGCGGGCGCTGCTGCTCTGGGCGCGGGACGAGGCCGAGCGTCGCGGGTGCGCGCTGATCCAGCTGACGAGCGACAAGGCGCGCTCGGACGCGCACCGCTTCTACTCCCGGCTCGGCTACGTCGCCTCGCACGAGGGCTTCAAGCTCGACCTGGTGCCGCGGTGACGTCGCCGGCCCGACCGACCCTTGCCGCGGAGATTCAGCTCTGGCGCTGCTCGGCCGCGCGGAGCCGCGCACAGAGCTCGACGAGCAGAGCACGCGCGACCGCGGGCTCGTCGTCGAGGAGCTTGTCGAAGGCGGCGTGCGGGATCGCCAGCGTGCGGACGGAGGTCCCGGCGCGGACGGTGGACGAGCGCGGCTTGCCGTCGATCATGCTGATCTCGCCGAAGTAGTCGCCAGGACCGAGCTCGCGCAGGACGGCGTCGCCCCGCACCACCTCGAGCGTTCCCTCGAGCACGAGGTGGAACGCGAGCGCTCCCATGCCCTCCTGGGCCAGGACCCGGCCGGGTTCGTGCTGCACCTCCCTGCCGGAGTCGACGAGGCGCTTGAGCTGGCGCTTGCCGACCCCGGAGAACATCGGGATCGCGGCGATGGCGTCGAGGGGTTGTGCAGACGTGCTCAAGGGATCCTCCGTCGATCGGACAGCGGAGACCCGCGCCTCCGACCCGATCGGAGCGTACCTCCGGTGCTGAGCGCGTGACGACCGCAGAATTCGTCAAGATCTACGATGCGGAGGTGCCGTCGCCCGCGCTGCCGATCGACATGGCGTCCCTCCACATCGCGCCACTGACGCGCGCCCACGCCGAGGACATGGTGACGTGGGGCTACGAGCCGCCGTACGACGTCTACGACCTGACCGGCGCGGACCCCGACGAGCTGCTCGACCCGGCTTCCGGCTTCCACGCGGTCCTGGCCGGCGAGGAGCTGATCGGCTTCCGCTCGTTCGGACCGGACGGCCAGGTCCCCGGGTGGCCGTACGACGACTCGGCGCTCGACACCGGTGGTGGGTTGCGGCCGTCGCTGACGGGTCGCGGGCTGGGTCGGGCGGTGATCGCCGCCGGGCTGGACTTCGGCCGGGAACAGCTCGCGCCCGCCGCCTTTCGCGTGACGGTCGCCGGCTTCAACGTGCGCGCCCGTCGTACGGTCGAGTCGCTCGGCTTCGAGCACGTCGGGTCGTTCGCCGCAGCGCGGGACGGGCGGCCGTTCGACGTCCTCGTCAAGCGCGAGACCTAGACCCGGCGGGCTGCGGTCGGGCGGCCCTCGGGGTGCAGGATCTCCGCCAGCACCTCGACGCCGTCGACCAGGCGCGGCCCGGGGCGCGCGAAGTGGCCGTCGGCGTCCACCGCCCACACCGGCACACCCGGGAAGCGGTCACGGACTCCTTCGGCGAGCGGCGTGCTGCCGTCGAGGCCGAAACCGCAAGGGGCGCAGACGACGACATCGGGACGAGAGGCGACGGCCTCGTCCCAGCTGATCCGGCTCGACCGGTTGCCGGCGACCCCGATCGTCGGCTCGCCACCGGCGCGGGTCACCATCTCGGGGATCCAGTGGCCGGGCGCGAAGGGCGGGTCGGTCCACTCGAGCACGAGCACGCGCGGCCGCGGCCGGCTCGCGACCCGCGCCTCGACCGCCGCGAGCCTGTCCCGCAGCGACCCGACGAGCGCGGTGGCCTCGTCCACCCGCTGGGTGCGAACGCCGATCTCGGCGATCGACGCCAGGACGTCGTCGAGGGTGTGAGGGTCGGTGATCACGACGTCGGCCCGGCAGCCGAGGTGGGCCAGCGCGTCGTCGACCGTCGAGACGTCGATCGCGCACACGGCGCAGAGGTCCTGGGTCACGACCAGGTCGGCGTCGAGCTCGGCGAGGGCACCGGCGTCGAGGCGGTAGAGGTCCTCACCCGCGGCCATCGCTGCCCCGACGAAGTCGTCGATCTCCTTCGGCGTCAGTCCCTCGGGCATCGCCGACGTCGACACCACGCGTCGCTCGCGTGCCTCGGCCGGGTGGTCGCACTCGAAGGTCACCCCGACCACGTCGTCGCCCGCGCCGATCGCGAAGAGGATCTCGGTCGCCGACGGGATGAGGGACACGATGCGCACGCGCCGAGCCTAGGGGCCCGGGTGAGAGGGTCGTGCCATGAGCACCTGCGTCTTCTGCCAGATCGTCGCCGGCGAGCTGCCCGCGGAGCTCGTGCTGGAGACCGACGACCTGGTGGCGTTCCTCGACACCCGGCCGGTGTTCAAGGGCCACGTGCTGCTGGTACCGCGCGCGCACGTCGAGACCCTGCCCGACCTGCCGGCCGCGCTGCGCGACCCGTTCCTCGAGGCCGCGCAGCGCATCGCCGTGGCCGTCAAGGACGCGCTGGGCGCGCAGGGCTCGTTCGTCGCGATCAACAACACCGTGAGCCAGTCGGTGCCGCACCTGCACCTGCACGTCGTGCCGCGCACCAAGGGCGACGGGCTGCGCGGCTTCTTCTGGCCGCGCACGAAGTACGCCGACGGCGAGGCGGCGTCGTACGCCGAGCAGCTGCGCGCCGCACTCTCCTGACGTCGACCTACGTCGAACCTGACGACGAGCCTGACGCCAGCCTGCCGGGAGGTCAGGCCGACCGGCTCGCGACCGCGTCGCGGTCGGGCCGCTCGACGGCGCCCAGGGCGGCCCGGAAGGTCCACGGCTCGTCGCGACGGCGCAAGGGGTTGCCGGTCGCGATCGCGGCGATGACGACGGCCGCGACGCCGACCACCGTGCCGGCGAGGACGTCGACGAAGAAGTGCCAGCCGAGGTAGATGGTGGCGACCATCGTCAGCGCGAGGAAGGTCCACGCCGCGACGCGGACGAGCTTCGGCAGCCGCATCGCCTCCACCACCAGGCAGATCGTCACCATCACCGCGACGTGCAGGGAGGCGAACGCCGCGATCGTCTGCACCGCGTGGGTGTCCCACGGCCCGCCGAGCACGTCGACGCGATCGGACAGCAGGAGGTCGCGCACGTCGGTGTTGGGGGTGCGGGGCAGCTGGTCGAACCACCCGGGCGAGGTGTAGGTCGGCCCCATCGACGGCACCAGGTAGTAGATCGCGGCGCCGAGCATCCAGTCGACCGACACCGCGGTGACGTACCACGCGCCGTAGGGCGAGCGCCGGGTCCAGACCAGCGCGATCGCCAGGCTCGCCGGGACGAGGCCGATCCAGATCAGGTAGACCGCGGCCATCACCCAGTTGGCCACCCCGGTGCCGAGCACGTCGTGGAGGACGACGGCCGGGTCGTGGCCGAGCCACAGCAGCCGGTCGAGGCGCCTGAGCTCGGCGTCGTCGATCCCGTCGGTGACGAACGGGACGTAGCTCTTCAGGTTGCGGAACGCGACGTAGGCGACGTACCACGTGACCAGGCCGCTGAGCGTGAACCTGATCTGGTCACGGTTCCACCGCTCCACGGCCACCGCGCGCAGCGACGGGCGGTCGGTGGTCCCGGTGCGACGCGCCAGGATGACCCACCGCGCGACGACGTCGAGCGCCACCGCGGACGCCACGATCACGGGCAGCCGGAACCACGTCGGCATCGACGCACCGTCGGGGTCGCGCAGGGGCAGGCCGTAGGTCCACGCGACCAGCACGGCTGCCACGGCCATCGCCGCCGCGACGACTCCCGCCGCTCGGAACTCCCCCCTACCCATGGGCACACGGTAGCGACGCCCCGCCCGACCTGGCACCTTCCTTCGCGCGACCTCCACGAGGTCTGCAAAAGGAGAGGCAACCGAACGGGCCCCTGTCGCGTCTCCCGGGGGCAGACGAAGGGGGACACATGCGACACCTGCACATCCCGGGGCTGATCGCCCTGCTCGGGGCCACGCTCCTCGCCACACCGGCCGGCGCGCACCCGTCCGACCACCACGCCCGCACGACGGTGCCGGCGCCCACGACCGCCACCGTCGCGACCGACCAGCTCGGGCCCGACTCGGTGCTCGCGGTCGTGGCGCACGGCCGCTTCGACGTGGCCGGCGCGCGTGGGCTCGAGCGCTCGCTGGAGGTGATCACGGCCGACGGGACGAGGCACCCGGTCTGGACCGTGGCGGTCCGGCAGCGTCGGGGCTGGCTCCCCGGCGACTTCGTGCTGCGCGACTGGCGCCCGGAGATGCACACGGCCCTGCTGCGCGTCTCCCGCGGCCCCGACGGCGACACGCTGGTGTCGTACGACGTCACGACCGGCGCGACGCGACAGGTCCCGGCCCCGGAGCGAGCGAGCACGACGGGGCTGGCGCCGGACGGGTCGGGCGTGCTGATGACGACGTACGGCACCCCGCGCCGCGCCGGCCGCGTGGGGGTCCTCGCCTGGGACGGTTCGAAGGAGTGGCTGCCGGCGCAGGGTGACGGCGCCGCGATCACGTCCGCCGACGGCCAGACCCTCGTGACCACCGACGCCAAGAGCTGGTGGATCAGCGACCTCGCGAGCCGCACCAGCCGGCGCGTCGAGGTCGACCGCTTCTGCACCCCCGTCCGCTGGGCCGACGCGGACTCCGTCGTCGCGACGTGCAGCGCGGGTCGCGGCAGCCAGCTCAGGCGCGTCGACCTCGACGGCAGCTCCGTGCCGCTGGGCGTCCGACACGCGACCCGGACGGCGCGGAACGCGCCGCCGATCCTCAGTGACGGGGACGTGCGGACGGTCCAGGGACGCGACTACTACGAGTCGTTCGGCGGGTGCGGGGGAGCGGTCCTCACCCGGCAGGGCGCCGCGGGCGAGGTCCGGGTCGTCCGGGTGCCGGGCGACCGGGGCGCGCTCTCACTGGTCGGCACGCGCGGCGACGACCTGGTGATCGCGCACATCGGCGACGACTGCGGCTCGCCGGGTGCGCGCAGCGTGCTCAGCCTCTTCGACCCCGTGTCGAAGGACGAGACCCACCTGACCGTGCTGCCCCGACGGGAGTCCTGGAGCGAGGTGCTGGCGGCCGCCGAGGTGAGGTCGTGGATCGGGTGACCGACCCGAGGGCTAGGGTCGCCGAGGACCAGTCGCCCGAGCCGAGGAGTACCGAGATGGGTCGTTTCGACCGTCGTGTCGCCGTCATCACCGGAGCAGCCCGAGGCATCGGCTTCGGCATCGCCCGCCGCTTCGCCAGCGAGGGCGCGTCGATCGCGATCCTCGACCTCGACGAGTCCGCCGCGCAGGAGGCCGCCGGCCGCCTCGAGCTGACCGACGGGGCACGGGCGATCGGTGTCGGCTGCGACGTAGTCGACTCCGCCGCCGCCGAGGCCGCCGTGCAGCGGGTGGTCGACGAGCTCGGCGGGATCCACATCCTCGTCAACAACGCCGGCGTCACCCGCGACAACCTGTTGTTCAAGATGACTGAGGAGGACTGGGACGTCGTGATGGGCGTCCACCTCAAGGGCGTCTTCAACATGACCAAGGCCGCGCAGTCGCGCTTCGTCGAGCAGAAGTACGGCAAGATCCTCAACCTCTCGAGCGTCTCCGCGCTCGGCAACCGCGGCCAGGCCAACTACTCCGCCGCGAAGATGGGCATCCAGGGGCTCACCCGCACGCTCGGCATCGAGCTCGGCCCCTTCGGCATCACCGCCAACGCGATCGCGCCCGGGTTCATCGTCACGGAGATGACCGACGCCACCGCGCGGCGGCTCAAGATGGAGCCCGAGGAGCTGCAGCGGCTCAACGCCGAGGCCACTCCCGTGCGGCGCGTGGGCCAGCCGGAGGACATCGCCGCGGCGGCCGCCTTCCTGTGCAGCGACGATGCGTCGTTCGTCACAGGCCAGACGCTCTACGTGGACGGCGGGCGCAAGCTCGGCTGACCTCGGTTTGAACTCCGGGCCGGGATCTGCCTACCGTCCTCGACGGTCGTCAGCGACCACACCGTCCCGGACAACGCCGAGTCCTGCCCGCCCGGGACGACCCCCGAGTTCTTCGAGGGCAGGAGTGGGGGACCCACAGGTTCCACTGCCGACGTGACCGCGTCGGCTCGGGGCAAAGCCGCCAGGCACTCATCGGGGAGGACCGGCGGCAGGGCACTTTCCAGCCCTCGCCCGACAGCTCACCTCACAGGCGTGGGAAAGGAACAGCTCCATGCCTGCGACATCTCGTACGGCGCGAGCCTGCGCGCTCGCCCTCGCGGGACTCGGCCTCAGCTCCTCGATGCTGACCGCCCTGCCCGCCACCGCCGCCACCGGCGACACCCAGCAGACCAGCACCAGCACCACCACGACCCGCACCACCACGACCCGCACCACCCAGAGGACCCGGACGGTGGCGCAGCGCGTCGCGGCCCGGGTGATCACCGCGAAGGACATCGCCATGCGCCAGCGCGGCGACGCCTACGCGTACGGCGCCGCCGGCCCGGACCGCTTCGACTGCTCGGGCCTGGTGTTCTACAGCTTCCGTCGCGCAGGCTTCCCGGTCCCGCGGACGTCGGGCGCCCAGGCCGGCTTCGCCCGGCGCATCGCGAAGCAGGACATGCGCGCCGGTGACCTGATGTTCTTCTACGGCGGCAGCGGCGTCTACCACGCCGCGATCTTCCTCAAGTGGTCGCACGGCCACGCCGTGATGGTCCACTCGCCGGGCAGCGGACAGCGGGTCCGGGTGGCCGTCCCGTGGACGTCGAGCTGGTTCGGCGGCACGCTGCGGCGCCGGTGACAGGCCCTTCTTGGTAGGCAGGTCCTGCTGACCTACCCTGTGGCGGGGGGGGCCCCCCCCGGGGGGGCGGGGCCCCCCCCCGGCAACGGCCCCCCCCCCCCCCCCCCCCGGAC
>NZ_JAKJHZ010000005.1 GCF_021648885.1 Nocardioides potassii
CTGCCCGGCCCCGTGTGGGGTGTGGGGGCCCGCCCCCCCCCCGGGGGGGGGCCCCCCCCGGGGGGGGGGGCCCCCCGCCCCCACACTTTCAAGGCAACCCCCCGCTCGCAAGGAGTTCCCCCGTGCGTCACCGCCTCACCACCTCTGTCGCCGCGCTCGTCGCGGCCTCTCTCCTGCTCGCCGGCTGCGGCGGTGGGGACGAGGAGGAGCCCCCGGGTGGGTCGACGCCGTCGGAGCCGACGTCCTCGGCGACGAGCGAGCCGCCGGAGCCCGTGTACTGGCCGCTGACCGGCCTCGAGCAGACCGGGAAGGCCCCCCAGCACCCGGTGATCGTGACCAAGGTCGACAACACGTCGTCCAGCGCGCCCCAGGTCGGCCTCGGCTCGGCCGACATGATCGTCGAGGAGCTCGTCGAGGGCGGCTACACCCGCCTCGCGGCCTTCTACTACTCGAAGGTGCCGGCCGACATCGGGCCCGTGCGATCGATGCGCGCGAGCGACATCAGCATCGTCCCCGAGGGTGCGACCGTGGTGACCAGCGGTGCCGCGGCCATCACCATCAAGCGGATCAACGGCGCCGGGATCCCGTGGATCACCGAGGGCGCCGCCGGTGTCTACCGCGACAGCTCGCGCTCGGCGCCGTACAACCTCTTCGCCCACTTGGCCGACATCTCCAAGCGCCTCAAGGCCAAGGAGGAGCCGCCGCCCTACCTGCCGTGGGGCACCGAGGACGACCTCCCGAAGGGCGCCAAGGCCAGCACGCTGACCGCCGACTTCGGCGGCCACTCGACGACGTGGGCGTTCCAGAAGGGCGGCTACGTCAACACCGACTCGTATGCAGCGCAGGGCGACCAGTTCCCGGCCGACTCGGTCCTCGTCATGCGGGTCAAGGTCGGCGACGCCGGATACAAGGACCCCGCGGGCTACCCGGTGCCGGAGACCAAGTTCGAGGGGACGGGTCCGGCGATGCTCTTCCACGGCGGTCGTGTCGTCCGCGGCACGTGGAAGAAGGACGGCCTGACCGGCGCGATCGAGCTGTCGACCAAGTCGGGCGAGCTCACCGTCCCTGCCGGCCACGTGTGGATCGAGCTCGTGCCGCAGGTCAACGGCAACGTCACGTTCGCGAAGTAGCGCTCCCGGCTGCGCCGCTCTCGACGAGGTGGCGCAGTCCTTCCATGATGATGCCGATGGCGGTGTCGACCCGGGCGGCGGCGGCCACCGGGTCGTCGCTCACGGCCACCGAGCTGCCGGCGGCCGACATCGCGCCGAAGAAGATGCGGGTGAAGGTGTCGAGCATCTGCTCGTCGAGCGCCCACTCGTCGCGGGCCAGGACCGACCGCACGACCTCGTCCACGAGGGCGTACGCCGACCCCTCCTCGCGCTCGCGGTAGCGCTCGAGCCCCAGCACGGCCGGGCCGTCGGAGATCACGACCTGCCGGTAGCCCGGCTCCTGGACGACCTCGAGGAAGGCGTGCAGCCCCGCGGTGGCCTTCTCCCACGGGTCCGCGTGCCCCTCGGTGGCCCGGCCGATGCTCTCGGTCGCACGGGACTCGATGCGGTCGAACACCGCCTCGAAGATCGCCTGCTTGCCGCTGAAGTGGTGGTAGAGCGCGCCCTTGGTGACGTCGGCACCCGCGACGATCGCGTCGAGGGAGGTCGCGGAGTAGCCGTGCTCGGTGAACAGCGTCTCTGCCACGTCGACGAGCGCGCGCTTCGTGGAGTCGGAGTAGCGCTGCCGCCTGCTTCTCATCGGGACCTCATGGGGGCACCCTAGTGAGCCGACTCACGCCGGACGGGTTTGAACGCGGTGTGGGCGCTGGCCATACTTGAAGTACGTACCTTCGGTATGTCATTTGAGGAGACCCCATGACCTGGACGTCCCACCACCGTCGCGCCGACGTGCTGCGCGACGTCATCCGCACCCTCGACGAGCGCACCCTCGCCCGCCCGGACGCCGACACTCCCGTCCTCCTGCCGATGGACGTCGAGGGCGTCGCCGAGACCTTCGGCGACGAGCTCTCGCTCCTCGGCGCGCTCCAGCTGCGCTGGCACACCCGCCTGGCCGGCCAGGTCGAGCGGCACCTGAGCGACCAGCCCCTCGACCTCGAGGGCGCCGTCGCCCTCGCCTGGCTCGCCACCGCCGAGGACCTGCCCGGGGTCCGGGCGGTCCTCGACCACCACGTCGAGCACCCCACCAGTCCCGAGATGTTCCGTGCGATGGCCGTCGCCACTGCGAAGGAGCACGAGATGCTCGCCCTGATGGCCGGCCGCGCCAGCGCACCCGGCGCCGCCGCCCAGCGGGTGGGCCGGTCGATCGAGGCCGGTGCGCGGACGTCGTACGTCCCCGGGCGGAGGCCGCGACGCACCTCGGCCGTCGCCGACGGCCCGACCTCGCTGGTCCGCAGGATCCGGGCGGTCCTCGCAGCTTGAGGGTCGTTCTGCCATGGTGGACGGCATGCAGCTCGCATCGGGGATGCTGCTGGTCGCGACGCCGGCACTGCAGGACCCCAACTTCGTCGACACGGTCGTGCTGCTGCTCGACGTCAACGACGACGGCGCGCTCGGGGTCGTGCTCAACCGGCCGTCCCAGGTCCTGGTCGCCGACGTGCTCGAGCCGTGGCGTGACGTGGTGGCCGAGCCCGAGGTGCTCTTCCGCGGCGGACCGGTCGGCACCGACGGCGCGCTCGCGGTGGCCCGGCTCCGGCGCCCCGACGACCCGCCCGTCGGCTGGCGTCCCGTCGCGGGCCTGCTGGGCATGGTCGACCTCGACACCCCGACGGAGCTCGTCGACGGCTCGCTCAGCGCCATGCGCGTCTTCGCCGGCTACGCCGGCTGGGGTGCGGGCCAGCTCGACGGCGAGGTCGACGAGGGCAGCTGGTACGTCGTCACCTCGGAGGCCGGGGACGCGTTCCGGGTCGACACCACCAGCCTGCGACGCGACGTGATGAAGCGTCAGCCGGGGATGCTCGCCTGGCACGCGAACCGCCCCGTCGATCCCGACCTGAACTGACCCGCGCGTTAGGCTCTCCCATCATGAGCACCATCGGATTCTCGCCGGGCAGCCAGACGATCGAAGAGCGTCAGACGGTCCCGACCGACGAGGGTGACCACGAGCGGTTCTCCCACTACGTGCCGAAGGACAAGCTCACCGAGGCGATGGTCATGGGCACTCCCGTGATCGCGCTGTGCGGCAAGGTCTGGGTGCCCTCGCGTGCTCCGGAGAAGTTCCCGGTATGCCCGGAGTGCAAGGAGATCTGGGAGCAGATGAAGCCCGGTGGAGACGGCTCGGACGGCTCGGGTCCCGAGGCGTGACGGGGCGCCCCGACGCGCCCCTGCCCCCCGCGTGGCCCGACCGGGCCGCGTGGGGCACGGCGCCCTCGCTCCGTGCGTGGCAGCAGGCCGCGGTCGACGACTACCGCGCCCGTCAGCCGCGTGACTTCCTGGCCGTCGCCACGCCCGGCGCCGGCAAGACGACCTTCGCGCTGACCGTCGCGGCCGACCTGCTCAGCCGCCGGGTGGTCGACCGGATCACGGTCGTCGCGCCCACCGAGCACCTCAAGACCCAGTGGGCCGAGGCCGCGGCCCGGGCCGGGATCCCGATCGACCCGGCCTACAGCGCCGGCAAGGGCCGCACGTCCGACGACTACGTCGGCATCGCGGTGACCTACGCCGGTGTCGCGGTGAACCCGCTCGCGATGCGGATCCGCACGGAGCGGTTCAAGACGCTGGTGATCCTCGACGAGATCCACCACGCCGGCGACGCGCTGTCGTGGGGCGACGGGGTGCGCGAGGCCTTCGACCCCGCCACCCGCCGGCTCGCACTGACCGGGACGCCGTTCCGCTCGGACATCAACCCGATCCCGTTCGTCACCTACGTGCCCGGGGACGACGGCATCCCGACGTCCAGCGCGGACTTCACCTACGGCTACGCGCACGCCCTCGCCGACCACGTCGTGCGCCCGGTGCTGTTCATGGCCTACTCCGGCGAGATGCAGTGGCGCACCCGGGCCGGCGACGAGGTCGTCGCACGGCTGGGGGAGCCGCTCACCAAGGACATGCACGCCCAGGCGCTGCGGACCGCGCTCGACCCGCAGGGGTCGTGGATGCCGGCGGTGCTGGAGGCGGCCGACACGCGCCTCTCGGAGGTACGACGCCACGTGCCCGACGCCGGCGGGATGGTCATCGCCAGCGACCAGGACTCCGCCCGCGCCTACGCCGCGCTGCTGAAGAAGATCACCGGCGAGGCGCCGACCGTGGTCCTCTCGGACGAGAAGGGCGCGTCGAAGAAGATCGCGACCTACTCGGCCGGCGACAAGCGCTGGATGGTGGCGGTCCGGATGGTGTCCGAGGGCGTCGACGTGCCGCGGCTGGCGGTCGGCGTCTGGGCGACCACCACCTCGACGCCGCTGTTCTTCGCGCAGGCGGTCGGCCGCTTCGTGCGCGCCCGCTCGCGTGGCGAGACCGCGTCGGTGTTCCTGCCGTCGGTGCCGCACCTGCTGGAGTTCGCCTCCGACATGGAGGCGCAGCGCGACCACGTGCTGGGCCGCCGCGTCAACGACGAGGGCGACATCTTCGCCGCGGAGGAGGGGCTGCTCGCCGCCGCCAACGCCGAGGACAGCGCCTCCGGCGAGCTGGAGATGTCGTGGGAGGCGCTCGGCTCGACCGCGTCGTTCGACCACGTCCTCTACGAGGGCGCGCAGTTCGGTCACTCGGGCGAGGTGCACGTCGGCTCCGAGGAGGAGATGGACTTCCTCGGCATCCCCGGCCTCCTCGAGCCCGACCAGGTGCGCGAGCTGCTGCACTCGCGGCAGAGCGAGCGCGCCCGGCGTCGTACGAGCGAGGGCACGGGGGACCGCGTCGTCGACTCAGTCGAGCAGCTCAGCACCCACCAGCAGCTCGGTGTGCTGCGTCGCGAGCTCAACGGGCTCGTCGCGGCATGGCACCACCGGACGGGCCAGGCACACGGGATCACCCACGCCGCGCTGCGCAAGGAGTGCGGCGGCCCGCCCGCCGCGGTCGCCAACGCCGAGCAGCTCGCCGAGCGGATCAACCGCATCCGCGAGTGGGCGGTCAAGCAGACGTCCTGAGACTCCTCGCCCGACCTCGCTCGTCGCTAGGCTCGTTCCCGTGCCCTCGGAGACCTCCCAGACACTGGACCGCGGCCTCCGGGTGCTGCGGGTGCTGGCCGACAGCCCGGAGGGGCTCACCGTCACCGAGCTGTCCGGCCGGCTCCAGGTCAACCGCACGGTCGTCTACCGGTTGATCAGCACCCTCGAGCAGAACGGCCTGGTCCGCCGCGACGCCCGCTCGCGGCTGTTCGTCGGGCTCGGCGTGCTCCACCTCGCGAGCGCCGTGCAGCCGCTGCTGCGCGACCTCGCGATGCCGGTGCTCCGCTCGCTCGCGGAGTCGCTCGGGTCGACGGCGCACCTCACCGTCGCCGACGGCGACGAGGCGCTCGCGCTGGCGGTCGTCGAGCCGACGTGGACCGACTTCCACGTGTCCTACCGCGTCGGCGCCCGCCACTCGCTGGCGCAGGGTGCGGCCGGCAAGGCCATCGCGCTGCTCGAGGTCGACGAGCCGTCGTACGCCGTCACGAGCGGTGAGCTGCAGAGCGGGGCCCGCGGCCTGGCCGCGCCGGTGCGCGGCGTCGACGGCCTCCGGGCGAGCGTCGGGGTGGTCACGCTCGACGACGCGATCGACGAGGACGTCGTGGCACCCCAGGTCCTCGCCGCAGCCCGCGAGGTGGGCGAGCGGCTCAGGTGACCCCCCGGCCGACCGCGGCCCGCGCGAGCGGGACGACCCGGTGCGGGATCTGGGTGGCGAGGGCGATCACCGTGGTGGACCGGTCGATGCCCGGCTCGGTGAGCACCTGGTCGATCACCCGTTGGAGGTCGGCGTTGGAGCGCGCGACCACGCGTGCCCACATGTCGCCGACGCCGGTGATCGTGTAGGCCTCCAGCACCTCGGGGATCGCCGCGAGGTGTGCCGCCACCGCCTCGTGGCCGACAGAGCCGCCGGAGCCCTGCCGGATCTCGAGGGTCAGGAACGCCATCACCGGGAAGCCGATCGCCTCGGGGGAGAGGTCGGGTCCCCACCCGGTGATCACGCCGGCCGCGGTGAGCTTGTCGAGCCGCGCCTGCACGGTGCCGCGCGCGATGCCGAGGCGACGGCTCGCCTCGAGGACCCCGAGGCGCGGCTCAGCAGCGAAGATCTCGATCAGCTTGCTGTCGATCTCGTCCATCTGCGTCCTCTCGACTGTGCAATCTGCTCAACGTTTCGTCGTACTGTTGCACACCTTGCGTCGCCTTGGGCAGGGTGAGGCCATGACGACTGACATCGCCTCGACCGGTGGCGCCCTGACCGTGGACGAGATGAAGGCCGACCTCTCGCTGGAGCAGCTGCGCCAGCTCGTCGGCCTCGTGGAGTACGACGCCGACTCCGACCCGTTCCCGGTCACCGGGTGGGACGCGATCTGCTTCGTGGTCGGCAACGCCACCCAGGCCGCGCACTACTACGCCTCCGCGTGGGGGATGGAGCTCATCGCCTACGCCGGCCCCGAGAACGGCACCCGCGACCACAAGTCGTTCGTGCTCAAGTCCGGCTCGATCAAGTTCGTCGTCAGCGGCGCCGTCTCGCCGGACAGCCCGCTGATCGCGCACCACGCCAAGCACGGCGACGGCGTCGTCGACATCGCCCTCGAGGTCCCCGACGTCGACCAGTGCATCGCCCAGGCCCGCAAGGCCGGTGCGACCGTCCTGCGCGAGCCCGAGACCGTCACCGACCAGCACGGCTCGGTGCGGATCGCCGCCATCGCGACCTACGGCGACACCCGCCACACCCTCGTCCAGCGCACCGTCGACGGTGTCGCCTACGCCGGGCCCTACCTCCCCGGCTACGAGGCCACCGCGTCGCGCTGGGAGAAGAAGGACGGCCAGCCCAAGCGCCTCTTCCAGGCCCTCGACCACATCGTCGGCAACGTCGAGCTCGGCCGGATGGACGAGTGGGTCGGCTTCTACAACCGGGTCATGGGCTTCGTGAACATGGCCGAGTTCATCGGTGACGACATCGCCACCGACTACTCCGCGCTGATGTCGAAGGTGGTCGCCAACGGCAACCACCGCGTGAAGTTCCCGCTCAACGAGCCCGCCGTGGCGAAGAAGAAGTCGCAGATCGACGAGTACCTCGAGTTCTACGACGGCCCCGGCGCCCAGCACCTCGCGGTCGCGACCGGCGACATCATCGCCAGCGTGGACGCCCTGCGCGCCAACGGCGTCGAGTTCCTCAACACGCCTGACTCCTACTACGAGGACCCCGAGCTCCGCGCGCGCATCGGCGAGGTCCGCGTGCCGATCGAGGAGCTGCAGAAGCGCGGCATCCTGGTCGACCGTGACGAGGACGGCTACCTGCTGCAGATCTTCACCAAGCCGCTCGGCGACCGCCCGACGGTGTTCTTCGAGCTGATCGAGCGCCACGGGTCCCTCGGCTTCGGCAAGGGCAACTTCAAGGCGCTCTTCGAGGCCATCGAGCGCGAGCAGGACGCCCGCGGCAACTTGTAGGTTCTCCGCATGATGATCCGTCCGGCCGAGCTGGCCGCGATCAGGGCCGGCACGATCGACCTGGCGTTCCGGCGCTGGGCGCGGCCGCGGGTCGTCGTGGGGACCCGGATGCGCACGGGCGTCGGGCTCATCGAGGTGACCTCGGTCGAGGAGGTCTCCGTGAGCCGACTGAAGGCCGAGGACGCGCGCCGGGCGGGGGCACCGTCGCTGGCCGCGCTGAAGGAGGCGCTGGCGGCGCGGTCGTCCGACCCGGCCTGGCGCATCGGCCTGGCGTACGCCGGCCCCGACCCGCGCGAGGCGCTGCGGTCCGCGGTTCCGGACGCCGACGAGATCGCCTCGATCCTCGCGCGGCTCGACCGCCTCGACGCGTCGTCGTCGTACGGCGCCTGGACGCGGGAGACGCTCGACCTGATCGACCTCAACCCCGCGGTGCGCGCGCCCGACCTGGCCGCGCAGGTCGGTCGCGAGACGCAGGACTTCAAGAAGGACGTGCGCAAGCTCAAGGAGCTCGGGCTGACCGAGTCGCTGGCGATCGGCTACCTGCTGTCGCCGCGCGGCGAGGCGGTCGTCGACGCCGGGCTCGCGGAGCCGCGGGTGCGCGCGCCGCGGGCGACGGGCACGCCGCTGCCCCGGAGCATCGGCGCGCCGGCGACCCGCGCGCTGCGGGAGGCCGGCGTCACCACGCTCGAGCAGGTGGCGGCGTACTCGGAGGAGCGGCTCGCGGCCATGCACGGCGTCGGACCGATCGCCCTCGCGAGGCTGGGCGAGGCGCTCGCCGAGAACGACCTGGCCTTCGCGACCTGACCTCAGGCCAGGTCGCCGACCAGCTCGCTCTGCGCCTCCGTGACGCCGTGCGTGTCCGGGGCCGAGCCGAGGGCGGTCGCGATGGTCCGCGAGCCGAGCGCGACGATCGCGACGCCGATCGCCACGGCGGCCGCGCCGAACCAGAACGGGGCGTGCAGGTCGATGCGCTCGGCGAGCTTGAGGGCCACGAACGGACCCACCGCGCCACCGGTGAAGCGGACGAAGGAGTACGCCGCCGAGGCGACGGGGCGCTCGACCGGAGCCGAACCCATCACGGCCTCGGTGACGAGGGTGTTGGTGACACCCAGGAACGCACCGGCGACGACGATGCCCGCCGTCACGACCGGCTCGTGCGCCGCCCCGAGCGCCATGACAGCGAGGTCGAGCGCGAAGAGCGCGAGCACGGCGGTCAGGGTCGGCAGCGTGCCGAACCGGCGCTGCAGGACGGGGGCGAGCCACACCGAGGTGAGGGCGAGGAGCAGCCCCCAGCCGAAGAACGTCCAGCCGATCCCCATGATCGAGTACGTCGGCAGCGCGAAGGGCCCGGCGGCCATCAGGGTGAAGAAGCCGAGGTTGTAGAAGATCGCGACCAGGGCGAGGAGCAGCAGCGCCCGGTGGCGCAGTGCGCGGAACGGGTCGAGCAGCGACGTCGGCCGTCCGGCAGGAGGGGTGGACGGGAGGAAGAAGGCGGTGGCCACCAGCGCGATCGTCATCAGCACGGAGACGCCGAAGAAGGGGCCGCGCCACGACACCTGGCCGAGGACCCCGCCGATGAGCGGGCCGGACGCGATGCCGAGGCCGAGGGCCGCCTCGAAGAGGATGATCGCCTGGCCCACGGGCCCGGCGGAGGCGCTCACGATCGTGGCGAGGGCCGTGGCGACGAAGAGCGCGTTGCCGAGGCCCCAGCCGGCGCGGAAGCCGATCACGGCGCCGACGCTGTCGGACAGGCCGGCGAGGCCGGCGGAGACGATGATCAGCGCGAGCCCGGCCAGCAGCGTCCGCTTGGGGCCGATGCGGCTGGAGACGACGCCGGTGACGAGCATCGAGACGCCCATGATCGCCATGTAGCTGGTGAAGAGCAGCGAGACCTGGCTCGGCGTGGCGTCGAGCTGCGCGGCGATCTCCTTGAGGATCGGGTCGACGAGGCCGATGCCCATGAAGGCGATGACGCAGGCGAAGGCCACGGCCCAGACGGCGCGGGGCTGGCGCAGGATCGAGGGCTGGTCGGGGGTGTGCGGGGTGGCGGCGGTGGAGCGGTTCACGAGGTGGTGTCCTCCTGCGAGGTGGGGTCGGGTCGCAGGTCGAGGACGTCCCGGAGCACCGCGACGGCGGTCGCGACCTCCTCGGCGCTGTGGCGGGTGGCGGCGAGCCGGTC
Source organism: Nocardioides potassii (assembly GCF_021648885.1). Taxonomy (GTDB): domain Bacteria; phylum Actinomycetota; class Actinomycetes; order Propionibacteriales; family Nocardioidaceae; genus Nocardioides; species Nocardioides potassii. The sequence continues at coordinate 9,735 of NZ_JAKJHZ010000005.1, forward strand.
CAGGACCAGCTCGGCGTTGGCGCGGCGGATGCGGGACAGCTCGTCGCGCCCCGCCGCGGTGAGGGCGACGACCTGTGCCCGCCCGTCGGTGGGGTGCGGCCGGCGGTCGACGAGGCCCTGCTCGAGCAGGGACTTCACCGTCGCGGTCATGGTCGGCTGGCTGCAGCGATCCGCGGACGCCAGCGCGGTGACACCCGTCGGCCCGAGCTCGTCGAGGAGCGACAGGGCCCGGGCGCCCGCGGGGTGCTCGAGCTCGCGCCTGACCGCTCGGCTCAGCCGTGCCGCCAGCACCACGAGGTCGCTGGCGAGGGTGGGCAGAGGGGTGGTCACGCCCTCCAGACTACATAGGAAACCTATGCATCTCCAGCTCGAGCTCGCTCAGTGCGCGAGGAGGCCGATCCCGAGGGCGCCCATCACCACCGCGATGCCCGAGTCGAGCACCCGCCAGGCGGCCGGCCGGGCGAAGAGCCCGCGCAGCAGCCGGGCGCCGTACCCCAGGCCGAAGAACCACAGCAGGCTCGCGACGAGCGTGCCCGCCAGGAACCACCAGCGGTCGCTGCCGAAGCTGTTCGCCACGGTGCCCAGCATCAGCACCGCGTCGAGGTAGAAGTGCGGGTTGAGCCAGGTCAGCGCCAGGGTGAGGAGGATCGCCCGGCCGGTCGACATCGCCGCACCGTCGCCCGCATCGAGGGCGCCCGGACGCCACGCGCGCATCGCCGCGTGCACGCCGAAGGCGATCAGGTAGAGCCCGCCCAGCACCTGCGCCACCGGCAGCACCGACGGCCAGCGCTCCAGGACGACGCCGAGGCCGAAGACGCCGGCGGTGATCGCTACCACGTCGGAGAGCAGGCAGGTCAGCACGATGGGCAGCACCTGCTGGCCGCGGATGCCCTGCCGCAGCAGGAAGGCGTTCTGCGCGCCGACGGCGACGATGAGAGCGAGACCGGTGAGGAGACCGGTGAGAGCAACCTGGAACATGCCGTCAACGGTAGGACGCGCGAATCCCGCAATCCAGCGAACGATTCTGAGGAATCATTAGCATCTCTTAGTATGAAAGACGTCACCCAGCTCGACCCTGTGGCCCTGCGCACACTCGCCGTCGCGGTCCGGCTCGGCACCTTCGAGGCCGCCGCCCGCGACCTTCACGTCACCCCCTCCGCAGTGAGCCAGCGGATCAAGGCGCTGGAGACCCGGATCGGTCGCGTCCTGCTGCACCGGGTCAAGCCGCTCGAGCCGACGGAGGCCGGTCTCGTGCTGGTGCGGCTGGCCACGCAGACCGAGCTGCTCGAGCGCGAGGCCGTCGCGGAGCTCGTCGAGGAGGCCGACGACGCGGGGACGTCGTACACCTCCCTGCCCATCGCGGTGAACGCGGACGCCCTCTACGGCTGGTTCGTCGACGCGCTCGCCGAGGTGCAGACCCGGCACCGCGTGGTGTTCGAGGTGGTCCGCGAGGACCACACCCGCACCGCGGAACGGCTCCGCCGGGGCGAGGTGATGGCGGCGATCACGGGGGAGCCCAAGCCGGTGCCCGGCTGCCGCGTGGTGCGCCTGGGCCGGCTGCGGTACGCCGCGGTCGCGACGCGGGAGTTCCACGCCCGCCACTTCGCCGACGGGGTCGGCACCGCCACGCTCGCGGAGGCGCCGATCGTCGCCTTCGACCGCAACGACTCGCTGCAGCACGACTTCGTGCGCCGGGTCACGCGACGCCACCTCGCCCCGCCGGTCACCTACCTCCCGTCGGTCCGCGAGTTCGACCGCGCGATCAGGGTGGGGATGGGGTGGGGCCTGCTCCCCGAGTCGGACGTCACCCTGGAGCTCGACCGGGGCGACCTGGTCGAGCTGGTGCCCGGCCGGCGGCCGGAGGTCGCGCTCTACTGGCAGCACTGGCGCCTGGGCTCCTCGCTGGTCGCCGAGCTGACCGAGGAGGTCGTCGTGGCGGCGCGTCAGTGGATGGCGTCCTGAGGCAGATGTTCGGTTTCTCTGACAGGTTCCTTGACGAAGTCCTACCCTTCGAAATCGAGCACCGTGCTCGCTCCACCCGCACTCCAAGGGGATCCCCGTGACCCGTCGCATGAACGCCGCCCCGGCCGCAGCGCTGGCCGCCGGCGCGCTCCTGGCCCTGACCGGGTGCGGCGGCTCTGGCGCTGCCGCCGAGGGCGAGACCAAGGGCCCCGAGCTGCTCGGCGAGAAGCTGAGCACGATGGTCGGCACCGTCGACAAGATGGGCATCGTCGAGTGGCACGGCCAGATGCTGACCAAGAGCCCCGAGAAGGGCGGCAAGCGCGTCCTCGACCTCGACGCCCGCTACAGCCCGTCCCTGGGCTACAGCGAGATCTCGATGGACACCGTGCTCGACGGCAACGCCCAGCAGATCGACTACCTGGTCGTCAACGACCGCGTCTACTTCAACAGCGAGAAGTGGGGGCCGGTGGCCAACGACTGCTGGGCCGACATCACCGACGACGCCGCCCGCACCTGGGCGCTGCCGCGCGACCTCGACCCGTCGTGGGCGCTCACGCAGGGCCGCGCGGTCTCGGCCGACGGCGAGGACGTGACGGTCGCCCTCGGCTACAAGGACGTCATCGCCGGCCTGCCGATGGGCCTCTTCGAGTCGGTCCCCTCGCTGCCGTACGACACCGAGGCCACGGCCACGATCGAGCCGCACGGGCACCTCATCGAGGTCGGCATCGACGTCGCCGGCATGTGGAAGAAGGTTGCTCCCGCCGAGAGGGCCACCCTCGACAAGCGGGTCGGCTACTGGGCGATGACGATGAAGGAGTCGCCCGACGGGTCGGCGATCAAGCCGCCCGGTCACGTCTTCGACCCCACGGTGACGCCGCCGAGCCAGTGCAAGCGCTGATACTGGGCGCGTGCCCACCTATGTAGCGTTCCTGCGCGCCATCAACCTCGGCGCGAAGCGCAAGTTCCCCAAGGACGCGATCATCCGGGCCACCGAGGCCGCCGGCGGGTCCGACGTGGAGACCTACATCAACACCGGCAACGTCCGGCTGACGCACTCGGCGCGCTCGGTCGCGAAGGTGCAGGCAGCACTCGAGGAGGCGTACGCCGCCGAGGCGGGGTTCGAGGTGCCGACGGTCGTCTTCACCACCGCCGACCTGGCAGCGCTGACCGCGCGCGCCGACGAGCTGCACGCCGAGCACGACCCGTCCGGGCAGCACTACGTGACGCTCTACCCGGCCGCGCCGACGGCCGCGACGACGACGGCCGTGCACGCCCTCGATCACGACGGGGAGACCGTGGTGGTCGACGGCCGCGCCGCCTACGTCCTGCTCGACGGCGACATCCACACCTCGAGGCTGCTCTCCGGCAAGGAGTTCAAGGCGCTGGGGCAGGGCACCGCCCGTACGGTGAAGGTGCTGCGCACGGTGGTCGAGAAGTGGTGCTGAGACCCGACGCGCGCCGCTAGGCGATCTCGACGCCGGCGCCGCTCAGCTCGGTGAGCGCGGCAGCCGTGGTCTCCTCGGCCACGCCGGCGCTCAGCGCGGTGAGCACCCGGGTCGCGAAGCCCTCGCTCGCGCTGTCCAGCGCGGTCGCCCGCACGCAGTGGTCGGTCGCGATGCCGCAGACGTCGACCTCGACGACGCTCCTCGCCCGGAGCCAGTCGGCGAGCGGCTCGCCCGTCGCCGTACGCCCCTCGAAGCCGGAGTAGGCCGCGGCGTGCTCGCCCTTGTAGAAGACCTCGTCGAAGGGCTGCGGGTCGAGGTTGGGGTGGAAGCCCGCCCCCTCGGAGCCCACCTTGCAGTGGACCGGCCACGACTCGGCGAAGTCGGGCTTGACCGACCAGTGCGCACCGGGGTCGACGTGGTGGTCCTTGGTGGCGACCACGACGTCGTAGTCCGGGCCGTCGGCGTCCTTCGAGTGCCAGCGGTGCAGCAGGTCGCTGATGTCCGCGGCGACGCGCGCGCCACCGGTCACCGGGAGCGACCCGCCCTCGCAGAAGTCGTTCTGGACGTCGACCACGATCAGTGCCCGTGCCATGGAGCGAGGTTACTGCTCGAAGACCGTCGGGATCACGGCCTCCCCGGCCGACATCTGGGTGATCGCGCGCGGGAGCTCGGCGAGGGAGGCACGGTGGCGCGCGCGGGCCTCGTCGAGCGTGGCGCGACCGACGACCTCGCCGTCGCGCACCAGCGGGACCAGGAGCGAGCGGTCGTCCCCGTCGTCGGCGGGTGCCTCGCCGATGCCGAGCACCTCGGCCTGGGCGGTGCCGCCGGGGGAGAGGCGGCGCAGGGCGTACTTCCGCCCGCCGACCGACACCTTGTCCGTCGACTTCTTGGCCACCGACACCAGCTCGCCGTCCTCGCCCTCGCGGGCGACCAGCTTGTAGACGAACCCGCAGGTCGGGTGGCCCGATCCGGTGACCAGCTGGGTGCCGACCCCGTAGGCGTCCACCGGTGCCGCTGCGAGCGCGGCGATCGCGAACTCGTCGAGGTCGCTCGTCACCACGATCCTGGTGCGGGTGGCGCCGAGGGAGTCCAGCTGAGCGCGGACGTCGCGCGCGACCAGCCCGAGGTCACCGGAGTCGAGCCGGACGGCGCCGAGCTCGGTGCCCGCGACCTCGACTGCGCGTCGTACGGCCTCGGCGACGTCGTAGGTGTCGACCAGGAGCGTCGTCCCCACTCCCAGCGTCTGCACCTGCGCGCGGAACGCGTCGGTCTCCTCGTCGTGCAGCAGGGTGAAGGAGTGGGCGGCGGTCCCGGTCGACGGGACGCCGTACGCCGCCCGCGCGGCGAGGTTGCTGCTCGCGTCGAAGCCGGCGACGTAGGCCGCCCGCGCGGCGGCCACGGCCGCCTGCTCGTGCGTGCGGCGCGAGCCCATCTCGATGCACGGCCGCTCGCCCGCGGCGAGGGTCATCCGCGAGGCGGCCGACGCGATCGCCGAGTCGTGGTTGTAGATCGACAGCAGCACGGTCTCGAGCAGCACCGCCTCGGCGAACGTGCCCTCGACGACGAGCAGGGGGGAGTGCGGGAAGTAGGCCTCGCCCTCGGCGTAGCCCCACACGTCACCCGTGAAGCGGTACGACGCCAGCCAGTCGAGCATGTCGGGATCGACCACCCCCTCCAGCGCGGCGATCGCCGCGGGGTCGAAGCGGAACGCCTCGATCGCGTCGAGCGCCCGGCCGACGCCCGCCACGACGCCGTACCGCCGTCCCGCCGGCAGGCGCCGCGGGAAGAGCTCGAAGACGGAGCGGCGGTCCGCGGTGCCCGAGTGGCGCGCGGCCTGCACCATGGTCAGCTCGTAGTGGTCGATCAGGAGGGCGGTCGAGGCATGGGTTGTCCCGGTCACGTACGCCACTGTGCCACGATGGGTGGGTGTCAGCCGCCAGTCCCGTCGAGGTCGAGCCGACCCTCACCCCTGACGAGATCACCTTCCTGGCCAAGCCCTGGGTGACGCTCGTCTGGGACGACCCGGTCAACCTCATGTCCTACGTCTCCTTCGTCTTCCAGAAGTACTTCGGCTACGACAAGGCCAAGGCCGAGAAGCTGATGCTCGAGGTGCACACCGAGGGCAAGTCCGCGGTCTCGACCGGCACCCGCGAGGAGATGGAGCGCGACGTGCAGGCGATGCACGAGTACGGGCTCTGGGCGACGATGGAGAAGGCCACGTGAGTCCATGTGAGGTGGCCCTGACGTGAGCGGGTTCGAGCACCATCGCAAGTCCGACCGCGTCATCGCCACCTTCTCGGGGTTCGAGGCCGACCTGTTGCGGTCCCTGGCCTCGCAGATGGTCGAGCTGCTCCGCAACGAGCGCGCCGAGCCGGCGGCTCCGACCGCGGACGCGTTCGAGGCGCTGATGGCCGAGTTCTCCGGCGCCACCTCGCCGCCCGAGGACCCGGTGCTCGCGCGGCTGTTCCCGACCGCGTACCCCGACGACGAGGAGGCGGCCTCGGACTTCCGCCGCTTCACCGAGGGCGGCCTGCGCGACGGCAAGGCGGCCGCCTCCGGCCTGGTGATCGACACCCTCGAGGACGCCGGGCTGCCGCCCGAGCTCACCGAGGAGGGCCTCGTGATCGACGTCGAGCTCACCTCGGGCGAGGCCGAGACCTGGATGCGCGCCTTCACCGACATCCGGCTCGCGCTGGCCACCCGCCTCGGCGTCGAGGCCGGCGACGAGGAGTACTGGCACTCGCTGCCCGACGACGACCCGCGCGCCCAGGCGCACGACATCTACGAGTGGGTCGGTTACCTCCAGGAGACGCTCGTCGAGGCGCTCACCTCGTGAGTCCCGCGTGAGTCCCGTCCCCGACTTCGTCGTCGAGATGCGGCGCAAGATCGGCCACGACCTGATGTGGATGCCGGGCGTCACCGCCGTGATCACCCGTGGCGACGAGGTGCTGCTCGTCCGGCGCGCCGACAACGGCGCGTGGACGCCCGTCACCGGGATCGCGGACCCGGGCGAGGAACCGGCCGTCACCGCCGCCCGCGAGGCGATGGAGGAGACGGGCGTGCGGATCCGCGTCGACCGACTCGCCTCGACCTCGGTGCACCCCGAGGTGGTGTACGACAACGGCGACCGCGCGGCCTACCTCGACCTCACCTTCGCCTGCACCTGGCTCGAGGGCGAGGCCCACGTCGCCGACGACGAGTCGAGCGACGTGCGCTGGTGGCCGTTGTCGTCGCTGCCGCCGATGTCTGCCCTCATGCTCGAGCGGATCGACGCAGCGACGAGCGGCGAGCGCGAGGCGCGGTTCGTCGCGCCGTCCGGTCAGGACGACGACGAGCCGCCGCCGGTGCTCGCCCCCGACGCGCCCGTGCTGGGCGTCGACGCGTGCAAGGGCGGCTGGGTGGGCGTGGTGGTCGACCCCGCTCGGCGGACCTCGGTCTTCACGGCCGACACCATCGCCTCGCTCGTCGCCCTCGTGCGCGAGACGTACGACGTCGCGGTCGTCGGGATCGACATCCCGATCGGCCTGCCCGACGCCGGTGGCCGCCGCGCGGACGCCGAGGCCAGGCGCGAGCTCGTCGGCAAGGCGTCCTCCCTCTTCTCCACGCCCACACGCGTCGCGCTCGAGGCCCCGACCTACGCCGACGGGCGGGCGGCCAACGTCGCCGCCACCGGCGGCACGAGCGTCAGCGCCCAGGCCTACGCCCTGCGCGAGAAGGTCCTCCAGGTCGACGCCTGGGTGCGCGGCCGGCCGGGCGTCGAGGTGGTCGAGGTGCACCCCGAGCTGAGCTTCGCGCGGATGGCCGGCTCCCCGGTGCTCGCGAGCAAGAAGGACCCTGACGGCGTACGCGCCCGCCGGGAAGCGCTCGCCGCGCACGGCATCGCCGCTCCGCCGTGGTTCCGCGGCTCCGGGTTCGGCGAGGACGACCTGCTCGATGCGTGCGCCGCCGCATGGTCCGCCGTACGCCACTCGCTCGGCCTGTCCGAGTCGTTCCCCGAGACCCCGGAGGTCTTCTCCGACGGACTGCCTGCTGCGATCCGGGTCTGAGTCAGCCGGAGTGCGTCACGACGCCGTAGCGCTCGCGCGAGGCCAGCGCCCAGCGGGAGGCGGGCACCGAGACCGCCGCGATCACGAGCATCATCGCGGCCAGGACGAGCCAGCCGGTCTCGCCCATCTCGACGCAGAGCAGCGTGACGACCGGCGGTCCGACGACGGCGATGACGCTGAAGCCGAGGCCGGCGAAGCCCTGGTACTGGCCTTGGCGCTCGTGCGGCGCGAGGCCCATCTGGAGGCCCCACTGGCCACCCGAGCCGATCATCTCGCCGACGACGTGGACGAGGGAGCCGATGACCAGCACCGCGATCGCGACGGGCGCGTTGCCACGGTCGGCCAGCGACACGATGGCGAAGCCGGCGGCGATCCACACCGCGCCGCGGACGAGGGCCCGGGCGCCCGCCGGGACGGAGTCCGCACGACGGGAGAGGCGGACCTGGAAGAGCGCGACGCAGGCGGTGTTGAGGACGAGCAGGATCGCGACCATCACCGGCGGCGCCGCGGTGCGCTCGGAGATGTAGAGCGCGAGGCCGAGCTCCATCACGAAGAAGTGAATCGAGAAGAGCCCGGTGATGGTGACGATCACGACGTAGGGCCAGTCGCGGATCACGGCGAGCCGCGGCTCGCCCTCGATGCGGACGTACGCCGGCAGGTCGGGCAGGCGGGTGGTGTTCCACGCGGCGAAACCGGTGAAGACGGCGTTGAGGACGAACACCGAGACGTAGGCCCACGACTCGTCGATGACGAGCGCGGCGCCGCCGAAGACCGAGCCGAGCCCGATGGCCGTGTTGGTGACGGCACGCAGGTAGGCCTTGAAGAGCACGCCGCGACCGCCCGTGGCGAGCTGCGCGATGACGCCCTGCTGGACCGAGCCCGCCGACCGCTCGAAGAGCGCGAGCAGCCCGAGCAGCAGCGCCAGCTGCCACGGCGTACGGGCGAGGACGGGCAGCGCGCTGCACAGGGCGGCGCCGACCATGAAGAAGGTCAGCACGCGCCGCGGTCCGCGGGTGTCGCCGAGGTGGCCGGCGGGCACTTGGACGACGATGCCGACGATCGCCGCGACGGACAGGGCCAGGGCCACCTCGGCGGCCGAGAACCCGACCTGGCGGGTGAAGTAGAGGGCGCTGGTCGTCATCACGGCGCCGGCGCCGAAGCGGTTCGCGAACGAGCCCAGCGCGAGGACCCGCAGGTCGCGCTCGACGGGTATGCCGCGTCGCGTCAACGGCTCCTGCGCCTGCGACACCGACATCCAGCTTCTCCCGATCTCTCTCGACGTCGAGACTATGTCGTGAGACCGGTGAGGCGCGCATCGGCGGCCTGCCTAGGCTTGGCGGTGTGCTGACCCTGTCCCAGGAGATCTACGACGCCATCGTGGCGCACGCTAGGCGCGACCACCCCGACGAGGCGTGCGGCGTCGTGGCGGGCCCCGAGGGCAGCGACCGCGCCGAGCGGTTCGTGCCGATGGTCAACGCCGCGGGGAGCCCGACGTTCTACGAGTTCGACTCCACCGAGCTGCTCGCCCTCTACAAGGACATGGACGCCCGCGACGAGGAGCCGGTGGTCGTCTACCACTCCCACACGGCCACCGAGGCCTACCCCAGCCGTACGGACATCGGGCTCGCCAGCGAGCCCCACGCCCACTACGTGCTCGTCAGCACACGGGAGCACGGGAATAGCCCGGGCCCCGTGGAGTTCAGGTCCTACAGAATCATCGACGGAGTCGTGACCGAGGAAGAGGTCACGATCACGACTGGAGAGAAGAGCACCCCCTGATGGCCATCGAGGTCCGGATCCCCACCATCCTGCGCACCTACACCGACGGCGCGAAGTCCGTCGAGGGCACGGGCGGCAGCCTGTCCGAGCTGATCGACGACCTCGAGGGCAACCACCCCGGCATCAAGGGTCGCCTCGTGGAGGACAAGGACGGCTCGGTCGACCTGCGCCGCTTCGTCAACGTCTACGTCAACGACGAGGACGTCCGCTTCATCGGCGGCCTCGACGCGCCGCTCAGCGACGGCGACCAGGTCGTCGTGCTCCCTGCCGTGGCCGGCGGGGCGCGCTGATCGCGTGACGCGCTTCGACAGCCTGCTCGACTCGGTGGGCGGCACGCCCCTGGTCGGCCTGCCGCGGCTGTCGCCGAGCGAGGACGTACGCCTCTGGGCCAAGCTGGAGGACCGCAACCCGACGGGCTCCATCAAGGACCGCCCGGCGCTGCGGATGATCGAGCAGGCCGAGGCCGACGGCACCCTACGTCCGGGCTGCACGATCCTCGAGCCGACCAGCGGCAACACCGGCATCTCGCTGGCGATGGCCGCCAAGCTCAAGGGCTACCGCATCGTCTGCGTGATGCCGGAGAACACCTCGGAGGAACGGCGCCAGCTGTTGCGGATGTGGGGCGCCGAGATCGTCTCCTCGCCCGCCGCCGGCGGCTCCAACGAGGCCGTCCGCGTCGCCAAGCAGATCGCGGGGGAGCACCCGGACTGGGTGATGCTCTACCAGTACGGCAACGATGCGAACGCCCTCGCCCACCAGCACGGCACCGGCCCGGAGCTGCTCGCCGACCTCCCGACGATCACCCACTTCGTCGCTGGCCTCGGCACCACCGGCACGCTGATGGGCGTCTCGCGCTTCTTCCGCGAGGCCAAGCCCGACGTGAGGATCGTGGCCGCGGAGCCGCGCTACGGCGAGCTCGTCTACGGCCTGCGCAACCTCGACGAGGGCTTCGTCCCCGAGCTCTACGACGCCTCGCTCATCGACTCGCGCTTCTCCGTGGGGCCGCGTGACGCCGTACGCCGCGTGCGCGAGCTCCTCGAGCTCGAGGGCATCTTCGCCGGCATCTCCACCGGCGCCATCCTCCACGCCGCCCTCGGCCAGGCCGCCAAGGCGGTCAAGGCAGGCGAGCCCGCCGACATCGCCTTCGTCGTCTGCGACGGCGGCTGGAAGTACCTCTCCACCGGCGCCTACGAGGGCACCGTCGACGAGGCCGAGGACCGCCTCGACGGCCAGCTCTGGGCCTAGCCCGCCCGCTGGCGGGCGTGTCGAGACCCTTGCTCGCTGGGGTCTCGGTGGTTGAGGTGCGAGCGCAGCGAGCCTCGAAACCAGCTCTGTCCTCGGTGGTTGACGTGCGAGCGCAGCGAGCCTCGAAACCACCCTGTGACGCTCGACCCGGCTGTCGGTGCCCTCGCCTAGAATCGAACACATGATCGATGCATTGGCAGGACCCGGGGCAGGTGAGGCAGACGCCCTCACCGCCTCCGACCTGCTCGCGCTCGCCCGCGATCGCAAGACTGCCGAGGACCGCGCCGCCGCCGACCTGCTGGAGATAGCCGCACGGTGGGCCGACCTCCACCCACCCGAGACCATCCACACCGCTGCCGCGTTTGAGGTCCGCGGGAGTGAGCACGAGGAACCCATCGCCGGCGACGGCTGTCCGCTGGTGGCGGAGTTCTGTGTCGCCGAGCTCGGCACCGTCCTCGGCATCTCCACCACAGCGGCGAAGAAGCTCATCGGTCACGCCCTCGAGCTGCGCCACCGCTTCCCACGACTGTGGGTACAAGTGCACACCGGCCGCGTGCCGGCGTGGCGGGCCCGGCTTGTCGCCGAGACCACGATCCACTCGACACCCTCGCTGACCCGCGAGGCAGCAGCGCACGTCGACGCCCAGGTGGCCGCCGTGGCCGGCCGGATCGGTGCCGCGCAGCTCGACCGCCTCGTCGCCGAGACGATCAAGCGGTTCGACCTCGCCGCCCCCGACCCGGCAGCGGATCCCGTGGACGGCTACCTGTCCGTGGACCCGCGTCACGTGACCTTGCACGATGACGACGTGCACTTCGCGGGGACGATGCGGTGGGAGGCCGAGCTCGGTATCGCGGACTCCCTCGACCTCGACCACGTCCTCAAGCACAAGGCCGCCGAGCAGAAGGCGTTGGGTTCGACGGAGTCGTTGGACGTGCGACGCGCGAAGGCGCTCGGTGATCTCGCCCGCACCCAGACCGCCGTCGACCTCGCCTTCGCGCGTGGGGGTGGTGGTTTCGAGGCTCGCTCCGCTCGCACCTCAACCACCGAAGGAACTGACCTCCCGGCCGCGCGTCAGGTCGTCCTCCACGTCCACGTCGACGCCTCGATGGCTGGCGACCAGACGGTGTTCGGACCCACCGGCCGCATGGAGCAACGCAGCAAGCTCCTGCTGCTCGAACAAGTGAAGTCCTGGTGCGGCGACTCCCGCACGAAGGTCACGGTCAAGCCGGTCGTCGACCTCAACGCGGACCTGTCCGCACCCGGGTACGACATCCCGGACCGGATCCGCGACCAGGTCATCCTGCGCGACCAGACCTGCGTGTTCCCGTGGTGCACCCGACCCGCCCGAAGATGCGACCTCGACCACGTCATCCCGTTCGACCACAGGGCTGAGACTGAAGGCAGACCGCAACCCGGCCCCACGACGACCCGGAACCTCGCAGCCCTGTGCCGGCACCACCACCGCCTCAAGACCCACACGGTCTGGCGTTACGCCATGACCGCCAACGGGGTCCTCGAGTGGACCAGCCCCACGGCCACCGCTACCGCCGCGACCACACCGGCACCACCCCGATCGAACCGATCGACGGGCCTGACCCGTGCCTGAGCGACGACCCGCCCGGCATCCCACCCCCACTCCGACGATGACCCCGCCCCACACCCCGCCACGGCACGGCATGGCGGGGGCGTTGGTCTGCGTGGACGACAGACATCGCGGCACGGGGCCACGATGTCTCCGATCCTTCTTCGGAGAACGTGGACACGTCCGCGTGCTGTTCTCAGTTGCCAGGCCGCCGGGCCGTCCGGGGAGGGGTACGGCGCGGCTGCCACCTCACTGCCGGGGGGCACACAAGACGCGCCTGTTGCTAGGTCAGATGCGCTGCTCGCATCCGCGAATCGTCTCCCCCTGGCACACGTCGCGCCCCTTCTTGCCATAGACGGTGTCGTCGCCAGGCCCGCCGATGAGGCGGTCATCGCCGTAGTTCCCGGTGATGAAGTCGTTGCCGGGGCCGCCGTTGATCGTGGCCTTGTGGTCGGAGCACCGAGGCGGGGTCAAGGAGTCTGCGGGATAGCTCTTGATCTGGTGGTCGACGTAGAGGTCGTCCCCGCCCTTCTCTCCCTTGATCGTCGTCCGGCAGGCGGCGGCCCTGATGAAGTCCGTGCGATCGGTGCCGATGACGATGGCGCGCTTCGCGGTCACGATGAGGCGGTTGAAGTCCCTGACGCGGATCGAGTCCGTGACGCCCGCCTCGGTGGCCGTCACCCGGGAACGGCTCAGGTCGGCGCGTACCCGGTCGTGGCTCCCGAGGTCGAGCAGCAGGGTGTTGCGCCCGATGTCGCCCTTGATCCGCGTCGCCTTTCCGCCCAGGCTGTTCGACTCGTAGAGGTCGTTGCCGCTGCCGAGCGCGATGTCGCGGTCATACGTCCTCGGCGCCTGGACCTTGATGTGCTCATTGCGGTCGGTTCCGCGGAACGCGAACCTTCCGTTCGTGGCCGACGTGGTGAAACCGAGCCGGGCGAACCTGCCCGTCCAGGTGAGCGCGGTGTCGACCCCCGTCACCGTGCCGCTGGCCGGACGAATGGCCGTCAGTGGAGCTGTCGTCCTTCCGAGTGGCTGACGCGCCTGGGAGGATGCCGCGGTGCCATTCGGATCCGCCCCTACGGCCTGCTCGGGTCGTTCGTCGAGGTCCTCGTCGGGCCTAGGCTCACGGCCATGCTCCGCGGTGCCATCTCCACTGGCGTGGCCCTCGTCGTGCTCGCAGCGCTGGCGCCCACCCTCGCGACGGCCCCGGCGCACGCCGACGTGGCGGAGCGGGCCGAGCGTCGCGTGGTGACGTACTCCGTCATCACCCGCGGCAAGGTCACCGCGTCGATGGAGGTCTTCCGTCGCCAGGCGCAGGAGACGTACGACGACCCGCGTGGCTGGCGGGCGGGGGGCGTCGAGTTCCATCGGGTGAGGCGGGGTGGCGACTTCACGCTGGTGCTGGCCTCGGCCGGGGCGGTGCCGAGCTTCTCGCCGAGCTGCTCGGCGTCGTGGTCGTGCCGCGTCGGTCGGTACGTGATCATCAACCAGTACCGCTGGCGCCACGCCTCCGCGGCGTGGAACCGGTCCGGCCGGACGATCCGCGACTACCGCCACCTGGTCGTCAACCACGAGACGGGCCACTGGCTCGGGCTCGGGCACGCGTCCTGCCCCCGACGTGGGAGCAAGGCGCCGGTGATGATGCAGCAGTCCAAGGGCACCGGCGGTTGCCGGCTCAACCCCTGGCCGCTCCCTCAGGAAGCGGCCAAGGTGAGGTGACGGCGCGGTCAGGCCGGCGGAGCAGTGAGCCGCAGGTCCTGGTCGACGTCGAACTCGCTGCCCTCCACGGCAGGGAGGTCGAGCAGGTCGAGCGCGAGGTTGGCGATCATCCCGTTGCGCACGGGAGGACGACGCAGGCCGTAGGTGGTCCGCTTCGTGCCCGGGTCCTTGTAGGTCGGGTTGATCGCGTAGAGGTCGACCCCACGGCCGGCGGCCGCGCCCCGCGCCATGAACACGATCCGGTAGTCGTCGAGCAGGCGGGCGTTGCTGTGGTCGGGGCCGTGTCCACCGTGGTCGCTCGTCAGCAGGATCGTCGTACGCGCCTTGCGGACGGGATCGGAGTTGACCGCCTTCACGACGCGGCCGACCAGCGCGTCAGCCTGCCGCACCGCCTTCAGGTAGGGCTTCGACATCCAGCCGTGGGCGTGACCCGCGACGTCCGGCGGCGACAGGTGCAGGAAGCGGAAGTCCCGGTCGGTGCCGAGGTCGGCGATGAACCGGTCGACCAGCTCGGAGTTGTCCTCGTCGATGGTCGTCACGTCGATCGCGTCGGGCCACGAGCGCTGCCACAGGGTGAACTTGGTCTTCGCGGCGAAGAGCGCCGTGGAGCCGCCTGAGGCGTCCACGACCCGGAACACCGACGACACGTCGCTCCCCGCGGCCTCCTGCACCGTCTCGGGGGTGAGCCGGTTGTCGTTCCAGGTCACGCCGTGCCCTCCGGCGGAGGCATCGATCCGCCGGCCGGTCACCATCCCGGTGTGGTTGGGCAGCGTCACCGTCATCTCGCGCTCAGTGCGCGCGTTCATCGTGGATGCGCCCTGGCGCATGAAGCGGTAGAGGTTGGGCAGCTGCTCGCGGCCGAGCTTGCGCACCGCCGCGACGCTCATCCCGTCGATCGAGATGGCGATCACCGAATCGGCATCCGCCCGCTGAACGACGCGACGCTCGGCCGGAGCCGATCGGTCGTCGGACGGCACAGCGGCACATGCCTGCGTGCCAGTGAGGACGACGAGGACGGAGGCGAGCAGGGCGGCGAGCGGGCTGCGGTTCGACACCGATCGACCCTAACCCGCACCGGCCGGTGTGACGGGGTCGACGCGGCGGACGGCGTGACCGGCGGCCCGTCCAGCGCCTAGCCTGCTGCCTGTGCCGACCCCCAGCCCGATGAGCGCCGACGCCCCCATCGGCATCTTCGACTCCGGCTTCGGCGGGCTCACCGTGGCGCGCTCGGTGATCGACCAGCTGCCGCACGAGTCGGTCGTCTACCTCGGCGACACCGCACGCCAGCCCTACGGCCAGAAGCCGATCGGCGAGGTCCGCGAGTACGCCCTCGAGTGCCTCGACCACCTCTACGACCGGGGCGTCAAGGCGCTGGTGATCGCGTGCAACTCCGCCAGCGCCGCGATGCTGCGCGACGCGCGCGAGCGCTACGACGTACCCGTCGTCGAGGTCATCCTCCCGGCCGCTCGCCGAGCCGCGGCCGCCACGCGCAACCGGCAGGTCGGCGTCATCTGCACCCGCGCCACCGCCAGCTCGATGGCGTACGACGACGCCTTCGCCGCCGCGCCCCACCTCGACCTGCACATCCGTGCGTGCCCGAGCTTCGTGGACTTCGTGGAGCAGGGGATCACCGGCGGTGACGAGCTGCTCGCCGCCGCCCACGAGTACCTCGACCCGCTGGCCGCCGCGGGCGTCGACACCCTCATCCTCGGCTGCACCCACTACCCGCTGCTGACCGGCGTCATCTCCTACGTGATGGGCGACGAGGTCACCCTCGTCAGCTCGGCCGAGGAGTGCGCCAAGGACGTCTACAAGATGCTGGCCCGCACCGGGCTGATGCGTGAGGGTGGCGAGGCCGACTACACGTTCTCGACCACCGGCAGCCCGGAAGACTTCGCCACCATCGGACGTCGGTTCCTGGGCTCCGAGCTGCTCGGCGCGAGCCAGTTCGCCGGCGGGGTCAGGTGAGGCAGGGGTGAGGCTCACGATCGTGGGGTGCTCCGGCTCCTACCCCGGACCCGACTCGTCCGCCAGCTGCTACCTGCTGGAGGAGGAGCAGGACGGTCGCACGTGGCGCATCCTGCTCGACCTCGGCAACGGCGCCCTCGGGCAGCTCCACCGCTACGTCGACCCGCTCACGATCGATGCGGTGCTCCTCAGCCACCTGCACGCCGACCACTGCCTGGACCTCTGCGGCTACCACGTGATGCGCCGCTACCACCCGACCGGCCCGCAGCCGCGGATCCCGGTGTGGGGACCCGACGGCACCGCCGACCGCATGGCGCGGGCCTACGACCTGCCGACGGACCCCGGCATGACCGAGGAGTTCGACTTCCGGACGTGGGACGGACCGATCGAGATCGGGCCGTTCGCCATCGAGGCGCGGCAGGTGGTGCACCCGGTGACGGCCTACGCGCTGCGGGTGAGCGCCGGTGGCCGGACCCTCGTCTACTCCGGGGACACCGGACCGTGCGACGCGCTCGACGAGGTGGCGAGCGGAGCGGACCTGCTGCTGGCCGAGGCGTCGTTCGAGAGCGGTGCGGTCAACCCGCCCGACCTGCACCTCACCGGCACCGACTGCGGTCGTACGGCCGCACGCGCCGGCGTCGGACGGCTGGTCCTCACCCACGTCCCGCCGTGGCACGACCCGGCCGTCGCCGAGGCCGAGGCCCGCGCCGAGTGGTCGGGATCGATCGAGCTCGCCCGCGCCGGCGCGACGTACGACGTCTGAGCCCGACGGTCCTGCAGCGGGCCGGGCTCAGACCAGTCCGGCGTCGTGCACGACCATCGCCACCTGCACGCGGTTGGTGCTCTCGAGCTTGGTCAGCAGCCGCGACACGTGGGACTTCACGGTCGGCACGGAGAGGTAGAGCTCCGAGGCGATCTCGGAGTTGCTGAGCCCGCGCCCGACCGCGACCGCGACCTCGAGCTCGCGCTCGGTCAGCACGGTCAGCCGGTCGGCCGCGGCGGCCGAGCGGTCGGTGGAGGTGGCGCTGCGCAGCCGCGCCACGATGCTGCGGGTCGCCGACGGCGACAGCATGGCGTCACCGGCGGCGACCGTGCGGATGGCGTGGACGATGTCGCCGGGCGGGGTGTCCTTGAGGAGGAAGCCGTCCGCACCGGCGGCCACCGCGCGGACGACGTGGTCGTCGGCGTCGAAGGTGGTCAGCACGACCACGGCCGGCGGCGCGGGCTGCTGGTGCAGCACCTGGGTGGCCTCGAGCCCGTCCATCACGGGCATCCGGATGTCCATCAGCACCACGTCGGGGTCGAGCTCGCCGACGAGCGCGACGCCCTCCTGTCCGTTGGGTGCCTCCCCGACCACCTCGATGTCGCTCTGCCCGCCGAGCATCAGCGCGAGCGCCGAACGGACGAGGGGGTCGTCGTCGACGAGCAGCACGCTGATCACGCCGTCCACGGTAGCCAAGCCTCCAGCACGAAGCGTGCACCGTCGGCGCGGTGGTCGAGCCGCCCACCCCGCAGCTCGGTGCGCTCGCGCAGCCCGACGAGCCCGAGGCCGGCGCCCGGGGCACCGGCCCGACGGGTCTCCGAACCGCCCGCGAGCGGGTTGGCGAGCACCACGGTGATCCCCGACGCGGGGTCGCCCGCGGAGGTGATGACGACCTCCGAGCCCGGGGCGTGCTTGCGGGCGTTGGTGATGCCCTCCTGGACGATCCGGTAGATCGTGCGACCGGTCGCGGACGGCACCGGTGCCGCCCCGTCGACGCCGTCGGTCCAGCGGACGTCGAGCCCGAGGTCGCGGGCCTCGGCGACCAGCGCCGCGATGTCGTTGTACGTCGGCTGGGGCCGCGCCGCCGTCGGCCCGGGGGCGTCCTCGCGCAGCACGCCGAGGACGTCACGGAGCTCGTGGAGGGCGTCGTTGGCCTGGCCCTGGATCTGGCCGAGGCCCTCGCGCAGCCGTTCGCTGTCGAGGTCGTCGCGGAAGGCCAGCGCACCCGCCTGCATGGACACCTGCGTGATCCGGTGCGCCAGCACGTCGTGCATCTCGCGGGCGATGCGGGCTCGCTCGGTCGCGCGGGCCTGGCCGATCCGCAGCTCCTGCTCGGTCTCGGCCCGCTCGGCGCGTGCGCGCAGGGTCCACAGCAGCTCGCGTCGCGAGCCGATGTAGAGGCCCCAGCCCATCATCCCGGCGTTGACGACGAGGTTGACGAGGAGGGTGATCAGCTCGTCGTTGTCGACGAGGGGAGCGATCGTGGTCCAGGTCTGGGCAGCTGCGAAGTTGGCCGCGCCGACCACGAGGACCTGGGGCAGGTGGCGACGGGTCGCGACCGACACGGCCGCGAGCGTCGCCGGACCTGCGGCGATCCCTGACGCGGCGCTCATCGCCGCGATCACGAGCGCGATCGGCACGGGCGCGCGTCGTCGGAAGTGCACCAGCACGAAGGCCGCGGCGCCCAGCACGACCTCGACGACGAAGAGGGTCCGGTGCTCGCGCCACTCGACCTCGGCGACGTTGAGCCACACGACCGCCGAGAACACCACGCAGATCGCGTCGCGCCACGCGTGGTCCACCCAGCGCAGGGGTGGCTGGGTCTCGGAGGCAGCGGGACGGGTCTGCACGGCCGCGAGCCTAGCGACGGACACTCCTACTTTGGACTGATGCGCCGGGGCCGCCGTCAAGGTGACCCTTGCTTGACCGCGGAGGGAGCTGCGCGGCGTGGGGCTGCGCGTAGGGGTCCCACAGGGGTAGGGACCTCGCGCGAGCCGGGGCCGGTGACTCACGGGGGTGACCGGACCCGGCTCCGCACATTTCTCCTGGTGTCGCCTCCCGCGTCTAGGGTCGTGCCCATGACTGCTGCACCCTCCGACACCCCCTCTGCGACCCCCTCTGCGACCCCGCGCGCCGACGGCCGCGCCGACGACGAGCTCCGGCCGGTCACGATCACCCGACACTGGCTCGACCACGCCGCGGGCTCGGTGCTCGTCGAGTTCGGGGGCACCAAGGTGCTGTGCGCCGCCTCGGCCTCCGAGGGCGTGCCGCGCTGGCGCAAGGGCTCGGGCCTGGGCTGGGTCACGGCGGAGTACGCCATGCTCCCGGCTGCCACCAACACCCGCTCCGACCGCGAGTCGGTCAAGGGCCGCATCGGGGGGCGTACCCACGAGATCTCGCGACTGATCGGCCGCTCGCTGCGTGCCGTCATCGACTACCGGGCGCTCGGCGAGAACACGATCGTCCTGGACTGCGACGTCCTCCAGGCCGACGGCGGCACCCGCACGGCGGCGATCACCGGCGCGTACGTCGCGCTCGCCGACGCCGTCGCGCACCTGCGTTCGAGCGGCGCGCTGGCCGGCGAGCCGCTCACGGGGTCGGTCGCGGCGGTGAGCGTCGGCATCATCGACGGCGTCCCGCGCCTCGACCTGCCCTACGTCGAGGACGTCCGCGCCGAGACCGACATGAACGTCGTGATGACGGGCGAGGGCTCGTTCGTCGAGGTGCAGGGCACGGCCGAGGGCGCCGCCTTCGACCGGGCCGAGCTCGACGCCCTCCTGAGCCTGGCCGAGAAGGGCTGTGCCGACCTGACGCGCATGCAGCAGGACGCGCTGTCGATCGGTGGTTGAGGTGCGAGCGCAGCGAGCCTCGAAACCACGCGTCTTCCTCGCCTCCGGCAACGCGAAGAAGATCGCCGAGATGCAGCGCATCCTGGTCGAGCACGTCGCAGACATCGAGGTCCTCGGGATCCACAACATCGACGGCTACGTCGAGCCGGTGGAGGACCAGCCGACGTTCGAGGGCAACGCGCTGCTCAAGGCACGCGCGGGTGTCGCCGCGACCGGGCTGCCGTCGATCGCCGACGACAGCGGGCTCTGCGTCGACGCCCTCAACGGCATGCCGGGTGTGTTGTCGGCCCGGTGGTCGGGCCCGCCCAAGTCGGACGACCGCAACAACGAGCTCCTGCTGGCCCAGCTCCACGACGTACCGGACGAGCGCCGCGGCGCGCACTTCACGTGCGCCATCGCGTGGGTGCTGCCCGACGGCACCGAGCGTGTCGTCGAGGGCCGGATGCCGGGCCGGATCATCCGCGAGCAGCGGGGGAGCGGCGGCTTCGGCTACGACGTCGTCTTCGTCGCCGACGAGCACGCGGGCGAAGCCGACGGGCGTGGGCTCACGTCCGCCGAGCTCGACCCGGCCGAGAAGGACCGCATCTCCCACCGCGGCCGCGCGCTGCGCGAGCTGGCCCCGACAGTGGCTGAAGACCTCTCAGGCCGCTGAGACGCGCCGACGCGGGGCGAGTGCGCTCGGAGAGACTCGAACTCTCACTGGCCAGGACCTAAACCTGGTGCCTCTGCCAATTGGGCTACGAGCGCGCGGGCCAATCCTCACACGTGTCCGGGACATGGCCCTCGAGGCGGGTCGCCAGGGCCACCTCGCGGACACGTGTGGCAAGCGTCGTACGCCTCAGTCGAGGCCGAGGTCCCGGCGCAGCTTGGCGACGTGGCCGGTGGCCTTGACGTTGTACTGCGCGAGCTCGACCGTGCCGTCCTCGTCGATCACGAAGGTCGAGCGGATCACGCCCTCGACCTCCTTGCCGTAGAGCTTCTTGGTGCCGTGGGCGCCGTAGGCCCGGTGCACGTCGAGGTCCTCGTCGGAGAGGAGCGTCAGGGTGAGGGCGTCGCGCTCGCGGAACTTCGCGAGCTTGGCCGGCTTGTCCTTGGAGATGCCGAGCACCTCGTAGCCCGCGCCCCGGAGCGAGTCGAGGGACTCGGAGAAGTCGCAGGCCTGCTTGGTGCAGCCGGGCGTCATCGCCGCCGGGTAGAAGTAGACGATCACCTTCTTGCCGCGGAGGTCCGCGAGGCTCACCTGCTCCTCGGTGTCGCTGGTGAGCGTGAAGTCCGGTGCGGTGTCGCCGGGGGTGAGGCGGTCGGTCATGCGATTCCCTTCTCGAACTTCTCCTCGACGCGGCCCAGGTGGTACCACGCGACGCTGGCTGCCCAGACGAGCAGGAACAATGCCACGAGCCCGAAGCCGACGTACTCGAGGTCGAGGCTCCCGGCCCAGGCCAGGCCCGGCACCCACTCGGACGCGAGCTGCACGAGCAGGAGCAGGCCGATCGAGAGCGCGACGGTGACGGACAGGACCGTGACGGTCAGGTTGTAGTAGATCTTGCGGATCGGCTTGAGGAACGCCCACGAGTACGCGCGGGTCATCAGGATCCCGTCGAGGGAGTCGAAGAGCACCATCCCGGCGGCGAAGAGCACCGGCAGCGTGAGGATGGCGTACCAGGGGAGCGCGAAGGCGGCCGTGCCGCCGGCGAGGACGAGCAGCGCGACCTGGGTGGCGGTGTCGAAGCCGAGGCCCATCAGCAGGCCGACGGGATAGAGGTGGCGGGCGCGGGTGACCTTCTGGGTGCTGCGCCGGAAGATCCGGGCGAGGAAGCCGCGGTTGTGCAGGTGGTGCTCGAGATGCTCCTCGTCGAAGGTGCCCGCCCGCAGGTGGCGGTAGGCGTGCACGATGCCGACGAGCGCACTGAGGTTCATCAGGCCGATCACGATCAGGAACGTGCCGGCCGTGAGCGTGCCGATCGTGCCGAGCGTGCCCTGCAGGACGGAGCCGTCGTCCTTGACGGGGTCCGCCAGCGCCCGTACGCCGATCGCGAGGAGGAGGCTGAGCCCGAAGACGACGCTCGAGTGGCCCATCCCGAACCAGAAGCCGGTCGTGGTGGCGGGGGAGCCGTCGCCGACGAGCTTGCGGGTGGTGTTGTCGATCGCCGCGATGTGGTCGGCGTCGAAGGCGTGGCGCGCGCCGAGCAGGAAGGCTGCGACCCCGAGCCCGATGCCGAAGACGCCCGCGCTGCCGACGTCGAAGCGCTGGGGTGCGACGGCAAGGACCAGCACTCCCCAGCCCACCACGTTGAGGAGGACCACGACGGCGCCCATCCCGAGGATGTGGCGGCGGTCGAGGGCGGTGAAGGAGCGAAGCGGGTTGTTCACTCCTCGATGCTATTGCACGTCAGTTGCAACAAGCTCGGAGTCCCGGACCCGACGGGGCCGTTGATAGCCTTCCCGGGTGACCCAGGACATGAGCGCGCTCGAGCGCGAGATCGAGGAGACGCGCCAGCGCCTCGCCTCGACGATCGACCAGCTCGCGCACCGCGCCCACCCCAAGACGATCGTCGGCCGCCAGGTGACGACGGTGAAGTCGACGTTCGTGGACCTCGACACCGGTGAGCCGCGCACCGACAACATCCTGAAGGCCGCCGGCGCGGTCGTCGGCGTGGTCGTCCTGCTCGCGATCGTCCGCAAGGTCGCCGGCTGAACGCCGTACGCAGCGACATGAGCGCCCCGATCAAGATGCTCCACGACCGGGTCCTGGTCGAGGTGGACGCGGAGGCCGGTGAGCGCCGCTCGTCCGGCGGCATCGTCATCCCCGCCACCGCGGCCATGGGTGCGCGGAGGCTGGCCTGGTCACGCGTCATCGCCGTCGGCCCGCACGCCCGCGCTGTCGAGGTGGGTGACCGCGTCCTCTTCGACCCCGAGGACAAGTCGGAGGTCGAGGTCCAGGGCGAGGTCTACGTCGTGATGCGCGAGCGTGACGTCCACGCGGTCGCGGCCGAGCGCCTCGAGGGCGGCTCGACCGGCCTCTACCTCTAGGAACCTCCAGGACCCGCGATGGCCTACTCCGTCAAGCAGCGCGACCGCGCACCCGCCGTCACCGCGCCCGTCCCGGTCGACGAGTCGCTGCCCCGCGCCTGCGTGATCGGCGCCGGCTCGTCCGGCATCACCGCGGCCAAGCACCTCTACCTCGCGGGCATCCCGTTCGACTGCTTCGAGCGCGGCCACGACATCGGCGGCAACTGGGTCCACGACAACTCCAACGGCACGTCCGCCTGCTACGAGAGCCTCGAGATCAACACGTCGTGCCCCCGCATGGCCTACTCCGACTTCCCGATGCCGGCCGACTACCCCGACTACGCGCGGCACGACCAGGTCGCCGCCTACTTCGAGCAGTACGTCGACCACTTCGGCTTCCGCGACACCATCACCTTCGGCACGACGGTCGAGCAGGTCTCGCCGACGTCGGACGGACGCTGGGACGTGCGGATCACTGGGCCTGACGGCACCGAGACCCGCACCTACGACGCGGTGCTGGTCGCCAACGGCCACCACTGGGACGCCCGCTGGCCCGAGCCGGCATACCCGGGCGCCTTCGACGGCGAGCAGATGCACGCCCACGACTTCCGCTCGGGCGACCAGCTCGCCGGCCGCGACGTGGTCGTCGTCGGTGCCGGCAACTCCGCCATGGACATCTCGGTGGAGGCCTCGCACCGCGCGCGGACGACCACCTGGTCGGTGCGTCGTACCGAGTGGGTGCTCAAGAAGCACCTCTTCGGCAGGCCGGCCGACCAGGTGGCCCTGCCCGGCTGGATGCCGTGGTGGGTGACCGCCGCGCGGATGCGGATCGGCGCCACCGCCTCGGGCAGCATGACGAAGTACGGCCTGCCCCGGCCCAGCCACAAGCCCGGCCAGTCGCACCCGGTCAACTCCGCGCACATCCGTGAGCGTCTCGAGGCGGGCGCCATCACGCCCCGGCCGGGCATCGAGCGGCTCGACGGCGACCGGGTGGTCTTCGTCGACGGCACCAGCGCCCCGGCCGACCTCATCGTGTGGGCCACCGGCTACCGGGTGAGCTTCCCGTTCCTGGACGACGACCTGGTGTCCGTGCGCGACAACGAGCTGCCGCTGTGGAAGCGGACCGTGCACCCCGACCTGCCCGGCCTCTACTTCATCGGTCTGGTGCAGGCCATCGGCGCCGTGATGCCGATCGCCGAGGCGCAGTCGTCGTGGATCGCCGAGACGCTGACCGGCGGCTACGTGCCGCCGCACCCCTCCGTCGTACGGCGTCAGATGCGCGCCGAGCACGAGCGGGACAGGAAGCAGTTCTACGCCTCGCCGCGCCACACGCTCGAGGTCGACTTCGACCACTACCTCTGGGACCTCGCGCGCGAGCGCAGGAAGGGACGTGCCCGTGCTTCGACGTAGGGTCGCCAGGCTCGCGCTGCGGGCCGCGCGCTGGCAGGCGGTCGGCGAGGTGCCGCAGCGCGGTGTGCTGGTGGGCGCGCCACACACGTCGAACTGGGACTGGGTGCTCACCCTGCTCCTGGGCTGGACCTACGGCATCGACATCAAGCTGCTGGTCAAGAAGGAGCTCTTCGTCGGCCCGCTCGGCTGGCTGCTGCGACGCACCGGCGCGGTGGAGCTCGACCGCAAGAACCCGTCGGCCACCATCAAGGCGATGCTCGCCGAGTCCGAGGGAGACGACCCGTGGCTCATCGGGATCGCCGCCGAGGGCACGCGCTCGCGCGGGGAGTACTGGAAGTCGGGCTTCTACCGCATCGCCCAGCAGACGGGGCTCCCGATCACGCTCGCCTTCCTCGACGTGCCCTCGCGCACCGTCGGCTGGGGACCGACCTTCCACCCGACCGGTGACGTGAAGGCCGACATGGACGTGCTGCGCGAGTTCTACGCCGACAAGACCGGCTTCCACCCCGAGGAGTTCACGCCGCCGCGGCTGCGCGAGGAGGGGTGACCCCCGCGTAGGGGTGTGCCCGGTTCGTGCGACCTCGCCGCGCTGGCTAGTTTTGACGGTGAAAACCTAGGGAGGGAGCACCATCATGATGTTCTTGCTGTGGATCCTCGCCGTCATCCTCGTGGTGTCCGGCATCGTCTCGCTCGTGCGTGGCCAGCTGCTGTGGGGCATCGTCCTCATCATCGTCGGCCTCGCCGTCGGGCCGGGCGGGTACAGCATCTTCAAGTAGCACCGACGTCGGGCAGCACCAAGCGACGCCTGGCGCGTGCGGGAGCCGGTCCTCCGGGACCGGCTCCTCGCATTCCTGCCCCTTCCACCACGAGGAGCTCGATGGACACCAGCAGCACGCCCGCCACCGCCCGGGACGAGGTCGAGGCGCTCCTGGCCCGCATGGACGTGGTCGAGCCGCTGGTCAACGCGGTGTGCACGGTCCACCCCGATGCGCTCGGGCAGGCCGACCGCCTCGACCGCGAGGCCGCCGAGGGTCGCTCGCGCGGCCCGCTCCACGGTCGCGCGGTGCTGGTCAAGGACAACGTCGATACCCACGACCTCCCCACCACCGCGGGCTCGCTGGCGTTGGCCGACGCCCCGCCACCCGCGCACGACGCGACGCTCGTCGCCCGCCTGCGCGAGGCAGGGATGGTCGTGCTCGGCAAGACCAACCTCTCGGAGTGGGCCAACATCCGTGACGAGGGCTCGGCGTCGGGGTGGAGCGCCTACGGCGGCCTGACCCGCAACCCCTACGCCCTCAACCGCTCGGCGGGCGGTTCGAGCTCGGGCAGCGGCGCGGCCGTGGCGGCCGGCCTGGCGTCGTACGCCATCGGCACCGAGACGGACGGTTCGATCACCTGCCCCGCCGCGTTCAACGGGTGCGTCGGCATCAAGCCCACCGTCGGCACCGTCCCCACCGAGGGGGTGGTGCCGATCTCCGCCTCGCAGGACTCGCCCGGTCCGATGGCCCGCACCGTCCGCGACGCGGCTGCGCTGCTGTCGGTCCTCGCCGGCGACGGTCGCGACCTCGCCTCGCACGCGGTGGAGGGCCGGCTCGCCGGCAAGCGGATCGGGGTGCCGCGTTCGACCTACTGGGGCTACTCGCCCCACGCCGACGCGGCGGCCGAGCGGGCGGTCGCGCTGCTCGCGGCCCAGGGAGCCGTGGTGGTCGACGCGACGGACCTGCCGGAGCTGGGTGAGGAGGTGTGGGACGACGAGCTCCTCGTCCTGCTGGCCGAGTTCCGCTCGGGCGTCGCGGACTACCTCGCGACGCGTTCGGGTGGCGTGCCGCGCACGCTGGACGAGCTCGTGCGCTTCAACCGCGAGCACGCCGGGACCGAGCTCGCGCACTTCGGCCAGTCGCTGTTCGAGAGGGCACTCGAGGGTCCTCGAGCCGGCGACGTGGCGCACCGCCAGGCACGTGCCCGCAGTGCGGAGGCCGCCCGCGCGGCCATCGACGGCGTGCTGCGCGAGCACGACCTCGACGCGCTCGTCACCCCGTCCTACGCACCGGCCAACCCGATCGACCTGGTCAACCCCGAGTCCTTTCCCGGGTCCTGCAGCGGTCCGACCGCGGTGGCGGGCTACCCGCTCCTGACCGTGCCCACCGAGCTCGCGGCGGGCCTGCCGGTGGCCGTCTCGTTCTGGGGCACTGCCGGGTCCGAGGCGACGCTGGTCGAGGTCGCCCACGGCTACGAGGTGGCTCGGGACGCCACGACCGGTCCGCTGCCGGAGCCGACGTACGAACCCTTCGTCTAGCGCGCGGTGCGGGCGAGGAACTCCGCCACGACCTGCCGGAACTCCGCGGGATGCTCGACGAAGGGGGCGTGCCCGCACCGGCCCAGCACGTGGAGGCGGACGTCGGGGAGCAGGTCGAGCAGGGGGAGGGCCGCGGTCCGCAGCGGGGTGACCCGGTCCTGGGCGCCGTGGACGAGCAGCACCGGTGCGATGACGGCCTCGACCGTGGCGGGGGAGAGGGTCAGGTCGTCGGACCAGCGCTCGCGCGGCGGCGGGAAGAGGACGTCGTACGACGCCGCGCCGGCCTCCATGGCCTCCGCGCGGGCCGCGACGGCGGACGCGGTGACGAGGGACTGGTCGTGGAAGAGGCGGCTGAGCATGTCGCGCGCGCCCGCGGTGCCGGGCTCGGCACCCCAGAGGGCGTCGAGGTCCTCGGACAGGGGTGCGCCCGGTGCGCCCATCGACGAGACGCCGACGACCGCGGTGACGTGTGCTGGACGGGTGGCGGCCAGGGACATCGCCACGGCACCGCCCATCGAGTGGCCGACCACCGCGTAGGTGTCGATCCCGAGCGCTTCCATGAGGGCGGCTGCCTGGTCGGTCCAGGTGCGCAGGCCGCCGTTGGACCCGGGCGGCAGGGGAGTACGGCCGAAGCCGGCCTGGTCGGGTGCGATCACCCGATGGGTGCCGGCGTGTGCATCTGCAGTCGCCAGCCAGGCTCCGGACCCGGTGGTGCCGGGTCCGGAGCCGTGGAGGAGGAGCACCGCCGGGCCGTCCCCGAGGTCGAGGAGGTGGACGGGTGAGTCGTGGACGTCGAGCGTCCGTGAGGCGCTCACCCGTGCCCGGCGGAGCCGCTCATGCGGACTTCGCCTCGGTGACGTCGCCGGCGACGGACTCGGAGAACAGCTTCATCATCGCCCGGCCGAACCACGGCATGTCGGGCCAGCCGCGGCACGAGACCAGGTTTCCGTCGACGACGTCGGGAGCGTCGATGACCGTCGCCCCGGCGTTCTCCATGTCCCCCGTGATGGGAGGGAAGCAGGCGGTCTTGCGCCCCTTGAGCAGGCCGTAGACGGCCGGGACCTGCGCGCCGTGGCACACCAGGGCGATGGGCAGGTCCTTGGCGAAGAAGTGCTCGGTGATCCGTCGGACGTGGTCGTCGGTGCGGATCCACTCGGGCGCCCGGCCTCCGGGGATGATCAGGGCGTCGTAGAGGTCGACGTCGACCTCGGACCACGGCACGTCGACGGGCAGCTTGCGACCGTCCTTCTCGACGTAGGCGTCGCAGTTCGGGTCGAACTCGTGGATCACCAGCTGGATGTCGCGCAGGGTCTTGGACGAGACGTCGACGTCCCAGCCGCCCTCCTGGACGCGGTAGTAGGGGTACATCGTGTCGAGTTCCTCGGCGGCGTCGCCGGCCAGGAGCAGAGCTCTGGGCACCTGCGGTCTCCTTGCTGGGTGGGGCTGGGTCGGATGAGGGGTCCGATGGGATGACGGATCAAATCCGATCGGATCTGGTGTGACGAGGACAACAATCGCTGGTCGGACGGCATGCGTCAAGCATCGGTCTGGTCCTCTTGCGCCCGGTCGTCGTGGAAGAGCCGGCGGAAGCGGTCGCGCGACAGCAGGATGTGCTGCCGCATGGCGTAGGCCGCCGCATCGGGGTCGCGCGCGGCGATCGCCGCGAGGACGGCGTCGTGCTCGCCCATGGCCAGGAACGTGACCTCGTTGTCGTAGACGAGCCGGAACAGGTGGACGTGGGTGTGCAGCCGCGCGAGCGCCTCGCGCACGACCTGGTTGCCGGCGCTCGCGGCCACCAGGTCGTGGAACGCGGCGTCGCGGAGGCCGAACGCCCCGTACGACAGGTGGCCGTGGTTCTCCGCCAGCTCGGCCATCTCCTCGAGCATGCGTCGCAGCTCGGCCACCTGCTCGGCCGAGGCGCGTTCGGCCGCGTGCCGTGCAGCGGACGGCTCCAGCAGCAGGCGCAGCTCGACCATGTCCTCGAAGCGTTGCCGCGTGATCTGCGGCGGGATCCGATAGCCGGCGTTGGGGACCCGGACGACCAGCCCGTCGGCCTCCATCCGGTTGAGGGCGTCGCGGATCGGGGTCTGCGAGACCCCCATCTCGCGAGCCAGGGCGTCGATCGTGACCCGTGAGTCCGGGACGATCCGCAGCGACATCAGCTGCGCGAGCAGCTTGCCGTAGACCTCCTCGGCCAGTCGGCCGGTGTGCCGGGTCGGCGGTGCCGCCCTGCCGTCCCGGGCGCCCGGGCCGGGTGGTTGCCACGCCTTCACTACGCCGTCCACGGGCGGATCCCTTCGTCGAGCATCGGTGGTGCCGGGTGTGTCGGGGGGTGTGTGCCGGGGGTGTGTGCGGGCGGGCGGGGGCAACGCCTGGTGATGCGTCTGTCGTGCTTCGGTGGTTCGTCGCAACGACCTACCACGGATGTCATGCCGCGGGAAGAGTCCCGGTGTGTCGGTTGACACACACCGTAGTGCTCCCTCATGCTCTCGCCAATCAGATCGTATAGGAAACGGCTCGCGGTGTCGGGTGGTGGCCATCCGATCGTCTCGCATCACCGACCTCTTCGGAGCCCACATGAGCATGCTCGGAGTCCTGCGCGGACCACGTCAGGTGCTGTTCGGCGCCGGCCAGCGCCGCGCCCTGGGACCGGTCGTCGCGGCCCTCGGTTCGCG
This sequence comes from Nocardioides potassii, assembly GCF_021648885.1. Taxonomy (GTDB): domain Bacteria; phylum Actinomycetota; class Actinomycetes; order Propionibacteriales; family Nocardioidaceae; genus Nocardioides; species Nocardioides potassii. The sequence goes on from NZ_JAKJHZ010000005.1 coordinate 38,483, forward strand.
CGCACTGGTCTGTACCGATGCGCGGTTCGGCGCGACCCCCGAGTTCGCCGAGCTGGTCCGGCTGATCGAGGAGGCAGGTGTCGAGGTGACGACGTACACCGAGGTCGAGCCCGACGTGCCCGTCCACCAGGTCGGCGAGTGCGCCGCGCTGGCCCGCGAGACCTCGCCCGACGTCGTCGTCGGCATGGGTGGTGGCAGCTGCCTGGACCTCGCGAAGGCGGTGGCGGTGGTCCTGGCCCACGGAGGCCAGCCGTCCGACTACTACGGCGAGTTCCGCGTGCCGGGCCCGGTCGTGCCGGTCGTGGCCGTCCCGACCACCGCCGGGACCGGGTCCGAGGTCACGCCGGTCGCGGTGCTGACCGATCCCGCGCGGGTGAGCAAGGTCGGGATCTCCAGCCCGCACCTCATCCCGCACACGGCCATCTGCGACCCCGAGCTCACCCGGGGCTGCCCGCCGCCGCTCACCGCGAGCGCGGGTGCCGACGCCCTCTCCCACGTGATCGAGGCCTTCACGGCCGTGCGACGCCCCGTCGCCGCCGAGCTGGCGGCCGAGCGGGTGTTCGTCGGCAAGAACGAGCTCACCGACACCTACGCGCTCCTGGGTATCGGGCTCATCGCGGGCAGCCTGGAGCGGGCGTGGTCCGACCCGGACGACACCACCGCCCGGGAGGCGATGATGCTCGGCGCCACCGCCGGCGGCTTCGCCCTCGGCACCGCCGGCACGGCCGCGGCGCACGCGATCCAGTACCCCGTCGGGGCGCTGACGCACACCCCGCACGGACTCGGCGTCGGCGCGCTGCTGCCCTACGTCATGGAGTTCAACCGGCCCACCCGGGTCGCCGAGCTCGCCCAGGTCGCCCTCGCGATGGGCGCCTCCCGCGAGGCCTCCACGGAGGACCTGGCGGACGAGGCCATCGACCGCGTCGCCACGCTGCTGTCGTCGGTGGGCGTCCCCAGGACCCTCGCCGAGCTGGGGCTCCCGCACGACCAGCTGAGGTGGACCGCCGAGCAGGCCATCGGTGCCGAGCGTCTCGTCGCCAACAACCCGCGACGGCTCGACGTCGACGCGCTCGAGCACATCGTCCGTGCGGCGCACTCCGGTGACCGGGCCGCGCTCCGCGACTCGGGCACCGTGGCCGCCGCCGACCTCGCCGGGACGGGAGACCTGCGATGACGCTGATGGACTCCTCCCTCCGCCCGGTGATCGACACGATCCCCGTCCCGACCGAGCTGCTGGTGGGCGGCTCGTGGCGTCCGGCCGCCGGTGGCCGTCAGCTGGAGGTCCGCGACCCGGCCAACGACACGGTGCTGGCCACGGTCGCCGACGCCGATCCCACTGACGCCACGGCGGCCGTCGACGCGGCGGCCGCTGCCGCGTCCTCGTGGGCGGCCACCTCGCCCCGTTCGCGCGCCGAGGTCCTCATGCGGGCCTTCGAGCTGATGCACGAGCGCAGCGAGGAGCTCGCGCTCCTGATCAGCCTCGAGAACGGCAAGTCGCTCGCCGACGCCCGTTCGGAGGTGGGCTACGCCGCCGAGTTCTTCAGGTGGTACGCCGAGGAGGGCGTCCGGCTACGCGGGCAGCTCGGCACCTCGCCCAGCGGGGCCAACCGCCTGCTCGTCGGCTACCAGCCGGTCGGCGTGAGCGTGCTCATCACGCCGTGGAACTTCCCGGCCGCGATGGCCACGCGCAAGATCGGACCGGCACTCGCCGCGGGCTGCACCATGGTGCTCAAGCCGGCGGAGGAGACGCCGCTCACCGCGCTCGCCGTCGCCGCGATCCTCGAGGAGGCCGGTCTCCCCGCCGGTGTCGTCAACGTCGTCACGACGTCCGAGCCCGGACCGGTGGTCGAGACGATGCTGCGGGACCGCCGCACGAAGATGGTGTCGTTCACCGGCTCGACCGAGGTCGGCCGGATCCTCCTGCGCATCGCCGCCGACGGCGTGCTGAAGTGCGCGATGGAGCTCGGCGGCAACGCCCCGTTCGTCGTCCTCGGCGACGCCGACGTCGACGCGGCCCTCGAGGGCGCGATGGTCGCGAAGATGCGCAACGGGGGCCAGGCATGCACCGCGGCCAACCGCTTCTTCGTGCACGCCGACGTCCACGATGCGTTCGTCGACGGGCTCGTCCAGCGGATGGGAGCCATCGAGGTCGGCCCCGGCACCGACGAGTCCTACCAGTGCGGCCCCCTCATCAACGCTGCCGCCGTCGACAAGGTCGACTCGCTGGTGCGGGACGCCGTCGACCGCGGCGCACGCGTCCTCGTGGGCGGGCGTCCCGGCGACGGACCCGGCCACTTCTACCCGCCGACGGTGCTGGTCGACGTACCGCTGGAGGCGCGGATCCTCCACGAGGAGGTCTTCGGACCCGTGGCCCCGGTCGTCCGCATCGAGGACGAGGGTGACGTGCTCGGTCTCGTCAACGACACCGACTACGGCTTGGTCAGCTACCTCTACACCCGCGACCTCGCCCGTGGCCTCCGCCTGGCGGAGGGCATCGAGAGCGGGATGGTCGGCCTCAACCGCGGCCTGGTCTCCGACCCTGCCGCACCGTTCGGCGGCACCAAGCAGAGCGGCCTCGGACGTGAGGGCAGCACCGAGGGCCTCCTCGAGTTCATGGAGGCCCAGTACATCGCGACCTCCTGGTGAGACGTCGCCCCACAGCTCGGAACCACAGCTCGGACCCCAGCACCACCCATCGCAACAGCCCCGGATCCAAGGAAGCAGGACGACAACATGCGGTACGCACAACGAGTTCGACGAGCGCCCGGCCGGCCCCTTCGGCTGGCGACGGCAGCCGTGGTCATGGCCGCGGCGCTGGCCGCCTGCGGCGGCGGTGACGGCGACGGCGGAGGCGGCGGGGGTGGCACGGAGGCCGCCGGCCCCAAGGCGCCGGCCACCATCCCCGAGCTGACCGACGACCCGATCAACCTCAGCTTCGTCTGGTTCGAGTGGCCGCCGGCCCAGGCCCTGGAGGACTTCGCGAACGCGGAGTACACCAAGGAGCGCCCCAACGTGACCATCGAGGTCAACACGGTGCCCAACGCCAACTGGCACGACGCGATGTTCACCCAGTTCGCGGCGCGCCAGACCGACTTCGACATCGCGATCCTCGACTCGCAGCACATCGGTGAGGCCGTGACCAACGGCAACATCCTCGACATCACCGACTTCGTGAACGAGAACATCGACGTCGACGCCTACGACCCCTACCTGCTCGCCGCGTACGGCCAGTACCCGCAGGCCGAGACCGGCCAGCGCGACGAGAACGCCAGCCTCTACGGCCTGCCGCTCCTCGGCGACACCTGGACGATGATCTACCGCAAGGACCTCATCGGCGACGAGCCGCCGGAGACCTGGGACGAGATGATCTCCACCGCGCAGAAGTGCCAGGACGAGAACCCGGGCGTCAGCGGCCTGGCCTTCCACCAGGCCAACGGCTCCGACGCCGCCGCCGTCACCTACAACACCGTCAACGGTGTCTACGGCGGCAACCTGTGGGACTCGGAGGAGAAGAAGATCGAGGGCGTCATCAACGACGAGGCCGGCCAGAAGGCGATGGACGTCCTCGTCAACCAGATGAAGCCGCTCACCGCCAAGGGCTCGGGCAACTGGTTCATCGACGAGACCAACGCCGCCGTCGCCCAGGGCAAGGCGTGCATCGCCTTCCAGTGGATCGCCGCCGCCGGAGGCCTGCTCGACCCGGCGCAGTCGACGCTCGGCAAGACCCAGGACGAGATCCTCGACAAGCTCGGCTTCGCGACCCTGCCCACGCAGGACTCCGACGTCGTCCCGCTCGGCGGCATGGGGATGCACATCTCGGCCTACGCGTCGGAGGAGGACCAGGCGGAGGCGCTCAACTTCATGAAGTGGTTCGAGCAGGAGGACATCCAGAAGAAGTGGGCCGCCGCTGGTGGCGTGCCCGCACGCACCGACGCCATCCAGTCGCCGGAGTTCCTCGAGGCCGGTCCGTTCAACCAGGTGTACGCCGACTCGGTGGCCCGGATGCGTGACATGTGGAACGTCCCCGAGTACGCCAAGCTCATCGACATCGAGAACACCAACGTGAACGCGGCGCTCAACGGTGCCAAGGACCCGGAGCAGGCTCTCAACGACATCGCCGCGGAGCAGCAGAAGGTGCTCGACTCCGCCGGCGGCGGCGGGCTGTGAGCTGACTCCCATGACCACCACCACCGACCGCCCGGTGCAGGAGGCGTCCCAGACGCCTCCTGCACCGGGGGGTTCCCCCCGTCTGAGCGACCGCGGCCTGGCCGTGGCGTTCATCTCCCCGGCACTGCTGCTGCTGCTCGGGATGTCGGTGTTCCCGCTGCTGTGGGCGCTCTACCTGTCGTTCACCGACTACTCGGCGACGCGTGACGTGCCCGCCAACTTCATCGGGCTGCGCAACTACACCGACATCCTGACCTCCGACCAGGTCCGCATCCGCGCCCTGACCACGCTGATCTACGTGGTCGGCGCCGTCACCCTCCAGACGGTGCTGGGCTTCGCGATCGCCTACCTCATCTCCCGGCGCACGAAGGGCCGGGGAGCACTGACCACCCTGTTCCTGGTGCCGATGATGCTCTCGCCGGTGGTGGTCGGCCTGTTCTGGAAGTTCATGCTGGACGCGCAGTTCGGCGTCATCAACTCGATGCTCGGCTCGCTCGGGTTCGGGCAGGTGGAGTGGCTCACCCGGCAGCGGACGGCGCTGTTCTCGCTCATCGTGGTCGACACGTGGCAGTGGACGCCGTTCATCATGCTCATCGCACTGGCGGGCCTCACGGCCGTGCCGAACTACCTCTACGAGGCGGCGTCCATCGACCGTGCGTCGGAGTGGTTCCGGTTCCGGCACATCACCCTGCCGATGGTCTGGCCGCTGCTCCTGATCGCGGTCATGTTCCGCGCCATCGAGGCCTTCCGGCTGTTCGACCTCGTCTACATCCTCACCAGCGGAGGTCCTGGGGTCTCCACCGAGACGCTGTCCTTCCACGTCTACAAGGTCGCGTTCCTCGGCTTCAACACGGGGACCGCGTCGGCCTACGGGATCCTCATGGTCCTCGTGGTCATCGTCCTGGCGCAGTTCTACCTGCGCTACCTCAACAAGCTGAAGGAGGGCTGATGGCCATCTCCATCGACGAGGCGGTGCCCGCCCCGGCCCAGGCCGCCGAGGACGCACCTGCCGGGCGTCGCCGGGGCGGTACGGCCCGCCGGGTGATCGAGGTCGTCCTGCTCGTGGCCCTGGCCGTGGCGATGCTCTTCCCGGTGCTGTGGATGCTCGAGACCTCCATCAAGGAGAACCGTGACGTCTACGCCGTGCCGGCGAAGTTCTTCAACTTCGACTTCACGACGATCCACTACAAGGACGTGTTCGTCGGACGCGACGGAGGCCGCTCCGACCTGTCCGGGTCGTTCCTGAACTCGGTGATCGTCGCCGGTGCGTCCACCATCCTCGCCACCGTGCTCGGGGTCCCGGCGGCCTGGGCGTACTCGCGCTTCACGCTGAAGGCCAAGAAGGACCAGCTGTTCTTCATCCTCTCGACCCGCTTCATGCCGCCCGTGGTCGTGGTCATCCCGATCTTCCTGATGTACCGCGAGCTCGGCCTCATCGACAGCAAGCTCGGCCTCGTCCTGATCTACGCGGCGTTCAACGTGCCGTTCACGATCTGGATGATGAAGGGCTTCGTCGACGAGGTCCCGGCCGAGTACGAGGACGCCGCCATGCTCGACGGCTACACCCGGCTGCAGGCGTTCCGGAAGTTCACCCTGCCCCTGCTCGTGCCCGGCATCGCCGCGACCGCGGTGTTCGCCCTGATCTTCTCCTGGAACGAGTTCGTGTTCGCCATCTTCCTCACCTCCAGCCAGGAGGTCCGTACGGCACCTCCCGCCATCGCCGGGCTCATCGGTGGCACCACCGTGGACTGGGGCCTCGTCGCCGCCTCCGCCGTGGTCTTCGCGCTCCCGGTCCTCGTCTTCGCCTTCCTCGTGCGCAAGCACCTGGTGGCGGGCGTGACCCTCGGGGCGGTGCGTCGCTGATGGCCGGCATCGAGGTCACGAACCTCCACAAGCGCTACCCCGACGGCACCGTCGCGGTGGAGCAGGTGGACCTGTCCATCAAGGAGGGCGAGCTCTTCGTGATGCTCGGCCCGTCCGGGTGCGGCAAGACCACCACGCTGCGCGCGATGGCCGGGCTGGAGCGGCAGACGAGCGGGGACATCCGCATCGGGACGACGCTGGTCAACGACCTGCCACCGGCGGAGCGCGACATCGCGATGGTCTTCCAGTTCTACGCGCTCTACCCGCACCTCAGGACCCGCGACAACCTGGCCTTCCCGCTGCGTGCCGAGGGGCTGCCGGAGAAGGAGGTGCGCGAACGGGTCGCGGAGGCGTCCCGGATGATGCAGCTCGACGCCCTCCTCGACCGGCGGCCGCACCGGCTGTCGGGGGGTGAGCAGCAGCGCGTCGCACTGGCGCGCGCCCTCGTCCGTCGGCCGCAGGCCTTCTTGATGGACGAGCCGCTGACCAACCTGGACGCCGAGCTGCGCGCCGACACCCGCACGGAGATCAAGCACCTGCAGGCCCAGCTCGGCACGACGATGGTCTACGTCACGCACGACCAGGTCGAGGCGATGTCGCTCGGGCACCGGATCGCGATCCTCAACAAGGGCCGCGTCGAGCAGGTCGGGACCCCGCTGGAGGTCTACGACCGGCCGGCCAGCCTCTTCTGCGCCTCCTTCATCGGCTCCCCGCCGATGAACCTCATCGAGGTGGAGGTCTCCGAGGGCGCCCTGCGCGGACCCGGAGGACTCGTGCTGCCACCGCCGCCCGGGCTGCCACGCGACCGCACCCTGGTCGCCGGGGTCCGCCCCGAGGCGCTCGAGGTGACCAACGCCGGCACCGAGGGCTCGGTGGCCGCTCGGGTCGTCTCCGCCGAGGCGCTCGGCGACGAGATCATCTACGTCCTGGACCACGGTGGTGGGCGCGACCTGCGCGTGCGGATGCCACCGACGGCCCGCTTCGCCACCGACGACTCGGTGGGGCTGCGCCACGCCGGCGGGACCCCGCCGGTCTACGACCTGAGCACGGAAGAGCTGGTGGCCTGATGGGAACCGTCGCAGCGCACGGGTTGCGCAAGTCCTTCGGCGAGGTCCAGGCGCTGGACGGCGTCACGCTCGACGTGCCGGACGGGTCGTTCTACGTCGTGCTCGGTCCCTCGGGTGCCGGCAAGACGACCACGCTGCGCGCCATCGCCGGGCTGGAGCAGCTCGACGAGGGCTCGGTGCACCTCGACGGCCGGGACGCGACGGCGGACACACCGGCCGCGCGCGACCTGGCCATGGTGTTCCAGAGCTACGCGCTCTACCCGCGCAAGACTGCCTACGAGAACATCGCCTCGCCGCTCCGGGCGCGCCGCGCCTCCTCGACGGAGATCTCGGAGGCCGTCACCAAGGTGTCCGGCCTCCTGCACATCGAGCGCCTGCTGCAGCGTCGCCCGGCGCAGATGTCGGGCGGTGAGATGCAGCGCGTCGCCCTCGCGCGAGCGCTGGTCAGGCGACCGCGGGCGTTCCTGATGGACGAGCCGCTCACCAACCTCGACCTCAAGCTCCGGGTGGAGATGCGCACGGAGCTGACCCGCATCCACCGCAGCCTGGGCGGCACGTTCGTCTACGTGACCAACGACCAGGTGGAGGCATTGTCCATGGCGGATCGTGTCGCGGTCCTGCGCGAGGGCAAGGTGCAGCAGGTCGGCACGCCCACGGAGGTCTACGAGCGGCCCGCCAACCAGTGGGTCGCCGGCTTCGTCGGCAGCCCGAGGATCAGCCTGCTCGCGTGTCGGGCCGAGGGCGACCGGCTGGTGGGGGAGCAGGGCTGGACCCTGCCCCGTCCGCGGTGGACGACCGCGAGGGACGGCCACCCGCTCATGCTCGGGTTGCGCGCCGAGGACCTCTCCGTCGAGACGCGGAGCGAGGCATCCCTCCCGGGGGAGCTCTACGGCCTCGAGCCCCTGGGCGACCGCACCGTGGTCGACGTGAAGGTGGGCGAGGAGATGGTGAAGGTCAAGGCCCGTCCCGCGGTCTCCGGCACGCCCGGGGAGCGCCTGTCGGTGGCCGTGGACCTCGACCGCGCCCATCTGTTCGACGCCGAGACGGGACTGGCGCTCTCCGCTCCCGGACGGTGATCTCCCGGCAGCCGGCCCCCTGGTCCGGCGTGCGCTCCAGCGCGCGCCGGGCCGTGCCGCGCGCGATCGGACACGATTCGGACGCCCGATTCGCAACCTATGCGGCGCCTGTGATATTGCGTGCGCGAGGCTGGTGCGGCATGTCCCCAGATTTCGGATAGGAAATCCCGTTCGGATGCTTGCGCACCAGTCGCCAGTGGCTTAGTTTGAGCGACGCCCCAACAAAACGTGATCGCCGTCACAGGACGGCGAGACCCTCGGCCTTCGGATCGTCGCACGCCTGCCGGCAACCGGCACGGTGTCGTCGCTCCTGCCTGCCACAGCCCCATCCCGTGCGGAGAGGAGTGACCATGTCGAACCCCGTCGTGAGCCCGGGCCTGATGACGCCCGACCACCGCATCGCGCACCCCGACGTCCGACGCTCGAACCTCGGCCTCGTCCTCCGCCACCTGCGCGACCACGGCCCGCGCTCGCGTGCCGCGCTCGCCACGGAGCTGGGGATGACGCGCTCGACCATCTCGACGCTGGTCAGCGAGCTCCTCGAGCGCGGCCTGGTCTCCGACGGCCAGCTCGTCCAGAGCGGCATCGGACGCCCCAGCATCACCGTCGAGCTCGACGGGCGGACGGTGGCCGGCATCGGGGCGGAGGTCAACGTCAACCACGTCTCGACGATGGCGACGGACCTGCGCGGTGACGTGCTCGAGGAGAACCGGGTGCCCCTCGACGCGCGGTCGATGGACGCCGAGAGCGTGCTGATGTGCCTCGCGGACCTCGTACGGACGACGGTCGCGCGGCTCGAGCGGCGCGGAGCCACCGTCGCGGGCATGACGGTCGGGGTGGCCGGGCTCTACGACCAGACCCGCGACGTGCTGACCCACGGCCCCAACCTGGGCTGGTACGACGTCCCGGTGGGGGAGCTGCTGCGGCGCGAGCTCGGGACGGCGTACCCGATCATGATCGACAACGAGGGCAACCTCGCCGCGGCCGCCGAGGCGACGCCGGGCGACCCGCTGCGACAGGACATCCTCGTGCTGCACGGCGAGGTCGGTGTCGGTGGCGGCATCGTCAGCGGTGGCCGGCTGCTGCGCGGCAGCCACGGCTACGCCGGCGAGTTCGGGCACATGATCGTGGAGGAGGACGGCCGCGAGTGCGGCTGTGGCCGCCACGGGTGCTGGGAGACGGTCATCGGGCTCGGAGCGGTGCTCGAGGGAGCCGCCGACGCCGATGACGCCGTCCGGGCGCCGGCAATGGCCCTCGACGACCGGCTCGCCGAGCTCAACCGGCGCGCGGACCTCGGCGACGAGCGCACCCTGGCGTCCCTCGACGCCGCCGGGGCCTGGATCGGGACCGGCGTCGCGATCCTCGCCAACGCGCTCAACCCCGCGGCCGTGGTCCTCACCGGCTACTACGCCGCGGTCGGTCACCACATGCGACCCGCGATCGAGCGTGGACTGCGCGCAGGAGTGCTGGCGCCCGACGCCGGCGGCACCCGCGTCGAGCTGTCCAGCCTCGGCTTCCGCGCCGCCGTGCGGGGCGGGGCCACCGCCGCGCTCGAGCCCGTGTTCACCGACCCCACCCTCGTCGCCCGCACGATGCCGACGAGCGCCTGACGACCAGCAACGACAGGCCAGCACCACCACCGACCAGCACCACCACCGACCAGCACCACCGACCAGCAGCACCGAGCACGACGCAGCACCACGAAGTCACCAACCCGTACCACCAGCAGAACCAGCAACACCTGCACCACAGAGGGCCGAACGCCCGGGGACCCGCCCCGGAACCGATGGAGCGCACATCCATCAAACGAAGGGACCGTGATGAACCGACTCATCACGCGGCCGGGGAGGCGCGCACGCGCCACCCTCGGCTCGACCATGGCCATGCTCGTGGCGCTGCCCCTGGGCGCGGCACTGGGCATGGCACCCGCCGTGGCGGCGCCGGAGGCACCGGCCCCGGCAGCCAGCTCGACCAGCTCGACCACTGACAAGACCGGCTCGACCGACACCTCGTCCACGCTCGGCGAGGCCGTGCCGTGGACCGACGAGCGTGCGAACAAGGCCGCTGCCGCGGCCGCCGCAGCGGAGTCGTTCGACGCCCTCGTGTTCTCCAAGACCGCCGCCTTCCGGCACGCGAACATCCCCGACGCCATCGCCGCCATCCAGAAGCTCGGCGCCGACAACAACTTCACCGTCACCGCCACCGAGGACGCCACTGTCTTCACCGAGGCCAACCTCGCGCAGTACGAGGTCGTGATCTTCCTCTCCACCACCGGCGACGTGCTCAACCCGACGCAGCAGACCGCCTTCGAGAACTACATCAAGGGCGGTGGCGGCTACGCCGGCATCCACGCGGCCTCGGACACCGAGTACGACTGGCCGTGGTACGGCAACCTCGTCGGTGCCTACTTCAACAACCACCCCAACGGCACGCCGACCGCGACCGTCAAGGTGGAGGACCCGGCCCACGCCTCGACCGCGGGCATCACCGCCCGCTGGCAGCGCACCGACGAGTGGTACAACTTCCGCGGCACCAGCACCGACCTCCGCAAGAAGGTCCACGTCCTGGCGTCCATGGACGAGACCTCCTACGCCCCGGGGACCGGTGCCATGGGTGCCGAGCACCCGATCGCCTGGTGCCAGGACTACCAGGGTGGCCGCAGCTGGTACACCGGGATGGGCCACACCTCGGAGTCCTTCGTGGACCCGACGTTCCTGACCCACATCCTCGGCGGCATCCAGACCGCCGCCGGTGTGGTGCCGTCGGACTGCAAGGCGACCCTCGAGCCCAGCTTCCAGAAGGTGGCCCTCGACGAGAACACCTCCAGCCTGATGGAGCTGGCCGTGGCCGAGGACGGTCGTGTCTTCTACATCGAGCGCAACGGAGAGGTGCGCATCATCCTGCCCAACGGCAACGTCGTCGTCGCGGGCACCATCCCGGTCTACACGGGTCAGGAGTTCGGCCTGCTCGGCATCGCGCTCGACCCGGACTTCGCGACCAACAACTGGGTCTACCTCTACCACTCGCCGCCGGGTGAGTCGCTCGACCGCATCAGCCGGTTCACCATGTCCGGCAACACCCTCCAGACCGCCTCGGCCGTCAAGATCCTCGACGTGCCCACGCAGCGCAACGAGTGCTGCCACGCGGGTGGGGCGATGGAGTTCGACAACACCGGCAACCTCTACCTGACCGTCGGCGACAACACCAACCCGTTCGCCTCCGACGGCTACAACCCGATCGACGAGCGCGCGGGCCGCGAGGCCTGGGACGCCCAGCGCACCTCGGGCAACACCAACACGCTCAACGGCAAGGTGCTCCGCATCAAGCCGCTCGCTGCGGGTGGCTACTCCATCCCGGCCGGCAACCTCTTCGACGAGGCTCAGGACACCAACAACAAGACGCGTCCCGAGATCTACGCCATGGGCTTCCGGAACCCGTTCCGGATGGGTCTCGACGTGCAGAACAACAAGATGCTCGTCGCCGACTACGGCCCGGACGCCACGTCGACCAGCGCCACCCGCGGCCCCAACGGCATCGTGGAGTGGAACATCCTGGACCAGCCCGGCAACTACGGGTGGCCCTACTGCATCGGTGACAACAAGGCGTTCGGCGACTACAACTTCGCCAACAGCACCGCCGGCGCCAAGTTCGACTGCGCCGCGCCGGTCAACGACTCGCCCAACAACACGGGTCTGACCAACCTCCCGGCCGCCAAGCCGGCTGTGATCTGGCAGAGCAACAACGCGTCCAGCACGAGCACCCCGGAGATCGGCGCCAGCGGTGCCCCGATGACGTCGGGCACCTACGCCTACGACAAGGACCTGGTCTCCGACCGCAAGTGGCCCGCCTACTTCGACCGCAAGGCGATCTGGGCCGACTGGAACAACAGCCGCCTGTTCACCGTCCAGATGAACCAGAACGGCACCAACTACACCGACATCAACCGGTTCCTGCCCTCGCTGGCGATGAAGCGTCCGCACGCGCTGCAGTTCGGCCCGGACGGTGCCCTCTACATGATCGAGTGGGGCAGCGGCTTCAACGGCAACAACACCGACTCGGGCATCTACCGCATCGACTACGTCGAGGGCAGCCGCGCCCCCGTCGCCCGGGCCACCACGGACAAGACGTCGGGCGGGGTCCCGCTCACCGTCGCGTTCGACGGCACGACCTCCTTCGACGGTGACACCGGCACCAACACCGGCCTCACCTACGCGTGGGACTTCAACGGCGACGGCACGACCGACTCGACCAACGCCACCGCCAGCTACACCTACACCGCGGCGGGCACCTACAGCGCCCGTCTGACCGTCACCGCGACCAACGGCCGCACCGCGACCACCACCCTCAGCATCACCGCGGGCAACACGGCGCCGACGGTGAAGCTCGTCCTGCCCAAGAACGGCGGGTTCTTCGAGTTCGGCGACACGGTGAAGTACGAGGTCCAGGTCACCGACCCCGAGGACACCACGATCGACTGCAGCAAGGTCGTCGTCACGCCCGGGCTCGGTCACGACCAGCACGCCCACGACTACGAGCAGTACACGGGCTGCACCGGCTCCTTCCCGCTCCCCGGTGACAGTGGCCACTCCGGCGCCAACATCTTCGGCGTCATCAAGGCCACCTACACCGACAACGCGGTCGGCAACGCCGGCGCACTCACGGGCGTCGACGGGATCGTCCTCCACACGAAGAAGAAGGAGGCCGAGTTCTTCGACACGACCGGTCGCACCGGCGGCAACACCACCGGCACGGCGGGCGTGACCACGCAGACCACGACCGACACCGGCGGCGGCCAGAACGTCACCGGCGTCGAGACCGGCGACTGGTTCGCCTGGGACGTGATGAACCTGACCAACATCAACGGCGTCACCATGCGGGCGGCCTCCACCACGGCCGGCGCGACGTTCGAGGTGCGCCAGGGATCACCGACCGGCACCGCGATCGGCACCCTGAGCATCCCCAACACCGGTGGTGCCCAGACCTACCAGGACGTGTCCACCACGTTCACCGGCGCGACCACGACGAGCCTCCCGCTCTACTTCGTGGCCACGACCGGCGGTGCCAACGTCAACTGGCTGCAGTTCAACGGCAAGGGCGTCACGGACAACCAGCCGCCCGTCGTCACGGTCACCGCGAGCAAGACCAGCGGCGCCGCGCCGCTGCCGGTGGACTTCACCAGCACGGTGTCCGACCCCGACAACGACGTGCCGGTCACCTACGCGTGGACCTTCGGCGACGGCGGGACGGCCACCACGGCCAACCCGAGCCACACGTTCGCCGCTCCGGGCAAGTACACCGTCTCCCTGACGGTGACCGACGCCCGAGGCGCCAAGGCCACCCGCACCACGCAGGTCACCGTCACCTCGGCGAACACCTGCTTCAACGGTCGCTCCGACGACTTCGTCGGCAACGCGCTCGACACGACCAGGTGGGACAAGAGCGTCCGCGTCAACCAGTCGCTGACGGTCGCCGACGGGAGCCTCAACATCCCGTTGACCAACTCCGACATCTACCAGACGACCAACACGACGCCGAACATCGTCCTCCAGGACCTCCCGGCCGGCGCCTTCGAGGTCACCACCAAGGTCGACCTCACCGGAGCCAAGAGGGGCTACCAGCAGGGCGGCCTGATCATCTACGGCGACGACAACAACTACCTCAAGCTCGTCTACTCCGGTCGCTCGACCGCGACGGACGGCAGCAAGGCAGCCAACGTCATCCAGTTCGCCAAGGAGGTCAACGGCACCGCGTCGGAGTCCAACTCCACCAACCTCGGTGCGAGCTTCCCGGACGTCGTGTACCTGCGGATGACCAGTGCCAACGGCACCTCGGTCACGCCGACGTACAGCACCGACGGGGCCACCTGGTTGCCGATCACCACGTCGTCCGGCACCGCGCCGGCGCGTGACCTCACCGGCATCACGTCGCCGAAGGTCGGGCTCCTGGCCCTCGCCTCGACGGCGGCCGGTGCGGCGGACAACCTGGTCGCGAAGTTCGACTACTTCACCATCACGCCGGACGACAAGGCCACGCCCTGCAGCCCGCCGTGCGTCGTGGAGGACTTCAACGGGTCCGCGTTGGGCAACGACTGGAGCCTCGTGCGCCCCAGCGGCAACCTCACGGTGTCCAACGGCTCGGTGAAGATCCCGCTCGAGGCGACCGACCTCTACCAGACCACGAACACCGCGAGGGACCTGGTGCTGCGCACCCTGCCCTCGGGAGGCTTCGTGGCCACCACCAAGGTCACCGCACCGATCAACCGGTCCTACCAGTCGGCGGGCCTGCTGATCTACGGGGACGACGACAACTACCTCAAGCACGTCTTCCAGGGACGCAGCACCGACCCGAACGCGGCGTCCAACATCATCCAGACCGCGAAGGAGACGGCAGGAACGGCCGCGGAGACCAACACGGCCGCTCTCGGGGCTTCGTTCCCGAGCACGGTCTGGCTCCGGCTGACCAGCGAGGACGGCACGCAGGTCCTCGGCAGCTACAGCACCGACGGTGTGACGTGGACGAACATGTCTGCGGGCTACAGCCTGACCAGCATCACCAACCCGAAGATCGGGCTGCTGGCAGCCGCTAACACCGCCAACGGAGCCGGGATCACCGCGTCGTTCGACTTCTTCACGCTGGGCAAGGACGACACGTGCGTCCCCGGCGGAGGACCGACCGACACGGCGGCGCCGACGACGACGCTCACCATCCCGTCCGCGAACGCGGCCGGCTGGTACACCACGCGTCCGTCGTTCACGCTGGCGGCCACCGACGGTGAGGGCGGGTCGGGCGTCGCCTCGACCGAGTACCGCATCGCCGGCGGCGCCTGGACCCCCTACACCGCGGCGGTCTCCGTCCCGGGCGAGGGGACCCGCCTGATCGAGTACCGCTCCACGGACTCGGCAGGCAACGTCGAGGCGATCAAGTCGCAGTCGGTGAAGATCGACACGGTGGCACCCACGGCGACGCTCGCCATCCCCGCTGCCGGAGGCAGCGACGGTTGGTACACCGAGCGTCCGTCCTTCACCCTCACCGGCGCCGACGGCACGGACGGGTCGGGCATCGCCTCGATCGAGTACCGCATCGCGGGCGGCGACTGGATGCCGTACTCCCTCGCAACCCCGGTCACCGGGGAGGGTGCGCGTCTGGTCGAGTACCGGGCGAAGGACACCGCCGGCACCGTCGGGTCCGTCGCGTCGCGGACGGTGAACGTGGACACGGTCGCCCCGACCGTGAGCGCCAAGGTGGGAGGTGACCGGGCCAGGACCATCACCCTGACCGCCACCGACGCCACCTCGGGCGTGGCGAGCATCGAGTACCAGCTCGACGACGCCACCACCTGGACCACCTACACCTCGCCGGTCACGATCGACGAGCCCGGCACCCACGTCGTGCGCTACCGCGCCACCGATGTGGCGGGCCAGCGCGGCACGGGTGAGCTCGAGGTCGAGGTCTCCGAGCCCGGTGACCCGGTGGTGATCGAGAAGCCCTCGGTCTCCGTGGCCACGGTCCCGGCGGCGGCCAACGGTCGCAGCAACTGGTTCACGCGGTCGGTGGCGGTCGTCCTCACGGGCGCCGGCGGCGACGGCAAGCTCACCATCGAGCACCGCATCGGCAACGGTCCGTGGACGGCGTACACCGCGCCGTTCGAGGTCACCGCTGACGGGGTGACGCTGGTGCAGGCCAGGGCGACCGACGCGGCGGGCACGACCTCCCCGGTCGCGACGCTCACCGTGAAGATCGACACCGCGGCTCCGGAGGTCGCCGTCACCGGGATCTCCGAGGGCGACGAGCTCGACGCCTCGGCGGTGCGGACCGCAGTGGTCACGCCGTCGGACGCCGCCTCGGGTGTCGCCGAGCGGTCGGTCACGCTCGACGGCCGGGCCGTGGCCTCCCCGGTGAGCATCGACGCCATGTCGCTGCGCAGCGGGACCCACACCCTCGAGGTCGCGGTGCGCGACGAGGCGGGC
Organism: Nocardioides potassii; assembly: GCF_021648885.1. Taxonomy (GTDB): domain Bacteria; phylum Actinomycetota; class Actinomycetes; order Propionibacteriales; family Nocardioidaceae; genus Nocardioides; species Nocardioides potassii. Next base: position 54,623 of record NZ_JAKJHZ010000005.1, read on the forward strand.
AACCTGACGACGCGGACGATCACCTTCACGGTGGTCCCCACGTACGCCGGGAGCACCAGGCTCGTCAAGCGGCTCGACGACGAGGGCACGATCGGCCCGAAGCTCGCCAAGAAGCTCGTCAAGGAGCTGAAGGCGGCGGGCCGTGCCGACCGGAAGGGTCACGAGAAGCAGGCCCGCCAGGCCCTGCGCCGCTTCACCAAGCTCGTCCGAGGTATCGACGACGAGGCGGCCTCCGCCGCGCTGAAGAGCGTGGCGCGCACCCTCAAGGCCCAGCTCTAGCAGCCGGGCACGAGGAGAGGGGAGAAGAGAAAGAGACGTCCGCAGACGGTGGCTCGGCCACGTGACACCCAGGTGTCGCACCCGGTCGCTCACAGGTTCGGCCCTGTGAGCGGCCGGGGCCGGGTCCTCCGTCCGGGCGGGGTGGCGGCGCACGACGTCGTCCCCGCGGCCGGTGCCGGGACAGCGCGCTCCGTCCCGGCACCGGCCCGCACCGTTCCACCGCACGACCCGATCCGCCGGGATCGGCCCACGCTCCGCCCGATCCACCGTCCGACGAAGGGACACCCGATGCCTCGCCCCGTCACCACGCCCGGCCGCATCGTGACCGCGGCGGTCGTCGCACTGCTCGCGACGGTGGTGGGGTTCCCGGCGGTCGTCCCGGCCTCGGCCCACGGCGAGCTGCTGTTCTCCGACCCGTCCGACGGAGGGGTCCTGGAGGCACTGCCGTCACGCGCGTTCCTGACGTTCTCCGACTCGATCACCGAGATCCGCGAAATCACGATCGTCGGACCCGACGGGAGCGTCACCAACGGTGCGCCGACCTCGGTCGGCCCGGAGGTGCGGCAGACGTTGTGGGCCGGCCCGGAGGGCTCCTACACGATGGAGTACTTCGTCGTGTCGGCCGACGGCCACGACGTCCGCGGCGACGTGCACTTCGAGGTCGGCTCCGCCCCGACGTCCGCTGCGAGTGCGGACGGTGAGGCGACCGGCACCCCGGCGGCGGACGGGTGGGCCGAGCGCGGACGCGGAGCCGTCGTACCCGGCGTCGTGGTCGTGCTCGCCGCCGCGACCGCACTGGTGCTCGCGCGACGGCGTCGCGCCCAGGCCTGATCGGGCCGTCAGGCCCTCACTGGCCCCAGACCCGCACCCAGTCGACCTTCGCGGTCTGGCGCATCCGGCGAGGGGTCAGCTTCTCCAGCTCGTAGTCGGACGTGAGCATCGACAGCAGCAGGTACTCCGGAGCCTGGGACACGATCTCGGTCTGGCGCCAGTACTCACGACCGTCGACGCGGAAGACCAGGGCGTCCGGGGTCCACTCGACGCTGAACACGTGGTAGGCCTGCGACCACGTCTCGGCGCGCTTGCGGAGCCGGTTCGCGCCGGGGAACTTCCCCCCGAGCTTGTGGTGCTCGTTCGCGTCGTCGTACCAGTGGAGGAACGACGCGATGGTGGAGTCGCGCTTCGTGCGGCCGAAGAACTCGACGACGTCGATCTCGGTGCCCTTGGCCGGCCGACCCGGCGTGTACCAGTTCGCGGGCTGCATCCAGAACGAGGCGTGCATGCCCTTGTCGAGGTGCATCTTCATCCGGACCGCGGCGTAGCCGTAGGTGAAGTCGAAGGTGTCCCGGGTGAAGAGCTGGGTGTTGAGCATGTAGCGGTGCGAGCCCGACTGCCCGTTGAGGTGCCAGGTGCAGGTCTGGTCGGCGCGCGCGGGGTCGTAGGCGACGCCCATCCGGAGGACGCCACCGCCCAGGGTGCGGGCGCGGGGTGAGAGCCGGGAGCACATCCGCATGTACGCCGGTGCCAGTGTCGGCTGGTCGCGCCACCTGGTCCGGTCGAGCCGCTTGCCGGAGAACTCGTCGCGGAAGATCGTGTCGAACCCCCGTGCCTGCACGCTGCCGGTCACGGCCAGGGTCGCCCCGGAGCCGGACACGGCGACCGCGCGGTAGCGGCTGGTGGTGTCGGGGAGGGTGAAGACGGTCGAGCCGGTGCGGTGCTCACGGCCCCGGGCCACCGTCTCCCAGCCCGACCCGGTGTCCCGCTGCAGCACGACCGTCCGGCCCGTCCGGGTGTCGGAGAAGGACGCCAGCGCCTGGGTCCTGCCGCTCGACCTCGTCGGGCTGGTCCCCGGTTGGGCGATGGCCGGTCGGAGGTCGAGCACACCGGTGCTGATCTCGGCGCTGGCCCGGGTGACCCTCACCGGTGGCGCCTCGTCGCTGGCGAGCGCGGGGGGAGCCATGGCGACCGTGCACGCAAGGACGGTCAGCAGGAGACGCGACGCCAGTGACACAGCGGACCTCTCGGACGGCAGACGACGGACATGTTCGGCGACCCCCCCGGGCAGCGCCGGTGCGAGGTTAGTCGACCTGTTCAGTCCACGGGACCAGACCCGGAGATCGTCTCGTGATGTGTGCCGACTCCCTGGGTGGTCGCTGTGTCGCGCAGGTCCTGGCCCAGAAGGCTGGCTATCCGGGGGGTTGGTCCACCTGCGCGACGACCCTCACGGGGCGAACTGACATGGTGAGCCGCCTTGGCGACACCCTCGGTCAAAGACCAGACCCGCGCCTACGCGCTTCGCGGCTCGTCTTTACCAAGTTTATCCAACTTTATTGACGTGTGCTAAAGCAGGATAATCTTGATAAGATCGGACGCATGGATCCGGTCCGAAACCCGTACACGCCGAACGCCGGCGCGCAGCCGCCTGCGGTTGTGGGTCGCGACGTTCAGTTGCAGACGTTCGAGCTGTTGCTGAAGCGGATGAGCGCCGGACGTACTGAACGGTCGATGATCATCACCGGGCTGCGCGGCGTGGGCAAGACAGTGTTGCTCGGACGCTTTCGCAGCAAGGCGCAAGAGCTCGACTGGGTCGTGGTTGAGCGCGAGGTCTCCAAGCATGACGATGAGAAGTTCCGCCGCCAGATGGTCAGCTCGATCCGAACGGCCCTTTTCGAGATGTCACCCAAGGCGCGGTGGGGGGACCGCATGAAGCGCGCGGCCGCCGTCCTCAAGTCTTTCAGCGTGTCGGTCGACCCCACGGGTGCGCTGACGGGCGGAATGGACGTTGATGCGGCTCAAGGGTTCGCCGACCAGCAGGACCTCCAAGCTGACCTCACCGACTTGCTGGTCGCGGTGGGCGAAGCCGCCAAGGACTCCCGCAAAGGCCTCGTACTACTCTTCGATGAGGTGCAGTTCCTCTCCACTGCTCAACTCGAAGCCCTCATCTCGGCGCTGCACAAGACAGTTCAGCGCGCCCTGCCCGTCACCATGGTCGGCGCCGGGTTGCCGCAGATCGCCGAACTTGCAGGCGACGCCAAGTCGTATTCCGAGCGGCTCTTCAAGTTTCCCAGGATCGGCAACCTCGATGAAGAAGACGCGCGAGATGCACTCGTCGGGCCGGCTCGAGCCGAAGGCGCCGACTGGGCGGCGGATGCGCTCGACCTCGCCACTGAGGTCACAGGCGGCTACCCGTACTTCCTCCAGGAGCTCGGCTACGAGGTATGGGGCGTCGCTGAGGGTCCGGTGATCACGCGAGAAGATGTTGAGCTGGCTGTGCCGACGTACGAAGCCAAGCTCGACGAGTCATTCTTCCGCGTCCGCCTGGATCGAGCGACCGAGATGGAACGCATCTACCTGCGCGCCATGGCTGAACTGGGGCCCGAGCCGCAGAAGGCGCAAGACGTTGCGGCTGTCATCGGCCGCAAGTCCACCCAGATGGGTCCTACTCGAGCGCAGCTCATCAACATGGGGTTGCTGTACACCCCGCAGCACGGCTACGCAGCCTTCACGGTGCCCCACTTCGACAGGTTCATGCTGCGAACCATCCCGGCGCTCATGATGCCGCCAGACAGGGCCGGGAAGAAGAGTCGGAAGGACGGCTGAAAGTCGAATTTAACTGAGGGCGGCCACCCCGCACCGGCGACGCCGTCCTGGACGCCGTGCTGAGGACGTAGATAGTGGGTGCGGGGTCCCTTCCACAGATGCGCCGTGTCGTCGTGGGTGGAAGCGATGTGGTCGACGCTCGGTGCACGACGAAGGCCCCCGACCATCGGTCGGGGGCCTTGCTCGTGTACGCCATCAGGGACTCGAACCCCGAACCCGCTGATTAAGAGTCAGCTGCTCTGCCAATTGAGCTAATGGCGCCCGGTGAAGCGAGTGAGACTCTACAGCCCCGGTGACGGGCAGGCGAAATCGGGATGGACACCACCGGTGGTCGCCCTACAGGTCGGCGAGCACGGCCTGGGCGGCGTTGTGGCCCCCGAGCCCGGAGACCGCTCCGCCGCGGCGGGCGCCCGACCCGCACAGGAACACCGTGTCGTGGTCGGTCTGCACGCCCCACTGCTGGGCCGGGGTCTCGAGGCGGGAGCGGTTCGGCGCCCACGGCCAGTCGAGGTCGCCGTGGAAGATGTGGCCGCCGGGCATCGCCAGGTCGCGCTCGACGTCCTGGGGGATCTTCGCCTCGATGCACGGGTTGCCGTCGGCGTCGCGGGCGAGGCAGTCCTCGATCGGCTCGGCGAGGACGGCGTCCAGCGAGGCGAGGGCGCGTCGTACGGCGACGTCGCGCGCGCCGGGGTCGGCGTCGAACAGGCCGGCCGGGACGTGGAGGCCGAAGTAGGTCAACGTGTGCGCCGAGCCGGCCCGGTCGCCCAGGATGGAGGGGTCGGTGAGGCTGTGGCAGTAGACCTCGCCCGGCAGCGGGTCGGGCACCTGCCCCGAGGCAGCGGCGTCGTACGCCCGCTCGAGCTGGGTGTAGTCCTCGGCGAGGTGCAGCGTGCCGGCGAACGCGACCTCCGGGTCCGCGCCGGACCGCAGTGCCGGGAGCCGGTCGAGGAGGACGTTGATCTTCAGCTGGGAGCCGACCGGCTTGGTCTCGGCCTCCTCGCCGTCCCCGAGCAGGATCCGCAGCACCCACGGGGCGACGCCGGAGAGGACCCGGCGACCGGTCACGGAGTGCTGCCCGTGGCCGTCGTGCCAGACGACCTCGGCGCCGTCCAGGCCGGGGTGGATGGCGCTCACCCCTGCCCCGGTGACGATCTCGGCGCCGGCCTCGACGGCCGCACGTGCGAGGGCGTCGGTGACAGCACCCATCCCGCCGATCGGCACCCGCCACTCACCGGTGCCGTTGCCGACCAGGTGGTAGAGGAAGCAGCGGTTCTGGACCAGGGACGAGTCGTCCAGCGAGGCGAACGTCCCGATCAGGGCGTCGGTCGCCACGACGCCGCGGACCGTGTCGTCGGCGAAGCGCTCGGTGATGGTGCGACCCAGCGGCTGCTCCACGAGGTCGGCCCACGTGCCAGCGTCGACCCGCGCGCGCACGTCGCGCTCGAGGGGCAGCGGCTGCATGAGGGTCGGCGCCACGACCTCGGCCAGCCGGCCGACCTCGGCGTAGAACGCCTGCCAGGCGGCGTACTCCTCGTCCCCGCCGGTGAGCTCGCGGAAGGACGCGCGCGTCGCCTGGCCCTCGGGGCGCTCGACGAGCAGGCCGCCGGCGCGCTCGCCGCGCATCCAAGGGGTGTACGACGCCGTGGTGCGGGAGGCGAGCCGGACGTCGAGGCCGAGGTCGGCCATGAGCTGCTCGGGCATCAGGCTGACGAGGTAGGAGTAGCGGGAGAGCCGCGCCGGGTGGCCGGAGAACGGCTCGACGGACACGGCCGCGCCACCCGTGTGGCCGAGCCGCTCGAGGACCACGACCGAGAGGCCGGCACGCGCGAGGTAGGCGGCGCTGACGAGGGCGTTGTGACCGCCGCCGACCACGACGACGTCATAGCTGCTCCTGCCGGTGCTCATCGGGTCAACGTAGTACGACGTCGTGGGGTCGGGGCCCTTCGGCGCACCGCGTCGGGTCCAACGGCCCTGCCCGTCGGCCCGGCGCCGGTGAAGAGTGGTGGCACGGACCCACCAGCAGACGAGATCGAGGAGGAGACATGAACGGCACGGACGCACAGGTCGTCGTCGGGGTAGGCACGGAGGACATGCGGGCCGCCCTCGCGGTGGCAGCGGAGGAGGCGGTGCGCGCGCGGTGCGGCCTGCACCTGGTGCGCGCGGTGCACGTCCCGGCCGTCTCGGCAGAGACGCTCCTCGTGCTGCCGGAGGTCGAGGACCACAGCAGGGTGCTCCTGGCGGCCGCCGTCGAGCAGGCCGAGGAGCTCGTGAAGGGTGCCGTTCCGGTGACGCAACGGCTCGTGGTGCGGGCGCCCGTGCCCGCGCTCGTCGACGCTGGTCAGGGCGCGCGGATGGTCGTGCTCGCCCACCGGCGGATGTCCCGGGCCGCCCGCCTCGTGGAGCGGAGCGTGACGAACGCGGTCGCCACCCGCCTCGAGGTCCCGGTCGTCGCGGTGCCCAGCGGCTGGCAGCGGTCCGGGTCGCCGCTGGTGGTGGCGGGCATCGACGAGGCCGACCGCGCCGAGGACGTGCTGCGCGCGGCCATCGGCGAGGCCCGGGCGCGGGGTGCCTCCCTGCGGCTCGTGCACTCCTTCGCCGTCCCGGCGGTCTACGAGGACCTGCTGGTCGGCGCCGGAGAGGTACGACGTTGGGAGGAGCGCGGCCGGGCAGAGTTGTGCGCCGCGGTCGACCGCCTCGGCGATGCGTCCGTCGCGACCGAGGCGGAGGTGGTGGTCCGCTCGGGCCGTGCCGCCGACGTGCTGCTCGCCGAGGCGGCCGACGCGGACCTGCTGGTCCTGGGGCGCCACGACCCCCTCGTGCCGATCGGGTCGCACCTCGGTCCGGTCGTGCGGGCCGTCCTGCGCGATGCGCCGTGCCCGGTCCTGCTCATCACGCCTCGTGGGACGCGGCGGCAGGACCGATCGCTCGCCGTCAGCGGTCGCGGCGCCTACTGACCGACCGACCCCTCGCCCGATCGGGCGTAGGACGCCTCCCCGCGCCCCGTAGTGTCGAGCGGATGGGAGGGTTCGAGATGGAGAAGGTGAGGACCTGGGTCGACGACCGGCTCAGCGACCCGATCTGGTGGAACGACTGCCTGCAGCTCGCCAAGACGGTGCTCGCGGCCGTGGCGGCCTGGGTCATCGCGGCAAGCGTGCTGGACCTGCCGCAGCCGTTCCTGGCGCCGTGGTCGGCGCTGCTCGTGGTGCACGCCACGGTCTACCGGACGTTCTCGAAGGGCGCGCAGCAGGTCGCCGCGACGGTGGTGGCGGTGCTGCTCGCGACGGCCGTGGGGGAGTGGCTCGGGCTCACGACCGGGTCGATGGCCCTGCTGCTCGCGGTCGCGCTGCTGCTGGGGTCGGTGCCGTGGCTGGGCGCCGAGGCCACGACGATCGCCGCCACCGGCGTGGTGGTGCTGGCGACCGGCTTCGACGACGACGTGATGCTGGTGTCGCGGCTGCTCGACACCGCGATCGGCGTCGCCGTCGGGCTGCTGGTCAACGTCATCGTGTGGCCCCCGCTGCGTCGTCGTACGGCTGCCAAGGCGCTCGACCGCATCGACGACGGCATCGGTGAGCTCCTCATCGACATGGCGGGCGGGCTCGGCGACGGCTGCCAGGACGAGGACATCACCGCGTGGATCGACCGCACCCGCGACCTCGACGAGGACCTCGACCAGGCGTGGGCGCTCGTGCGTCAGGCGCAGGAGAGCGCCCGCATGAACCCGCGCCGCTCGGCCCGCCCGATGAAGAACCCGGAGCACTGGCACGAGCTGCTGCGCCGGATGGAGCAGGCCATCGCGGAGACGCGCAGCCTGGCCCGCACCCTCGGCGGGCAGAGCGCGCACCGGGAGACGTGGGGCGAGGCGTTCGCGACCCCGTGGATAAAGATGCTCGGCGACGCGGGCCGCGCGGCGTCGGAGGCCGACCCGGGCGGGCTGCTGGACGTACGGCGCAGGCTCGTCGAGCTCAGTGAGGAGATGCGGGCGACCGAGAGGTCTCCGGAGTGGCCGATCTACGGCGCCCTCATCATCAACCTGCGCAACATCATCGACGCCATGGACGTGGTCGCCGAGGCGAACCCGATCGGTGCACCGCCGCTCCCGATCCACCTCCCGCAGCGTCGGTCGGCCGTGCCGAGGGAGAGCGCTTGACCTTGACCTCGGGTCAAGCCGGATGGTCGTCTCGCCGGCGACGCCAGGTCCCGGTCACGAGAGGACGACGATGCTGACGATCGGCGAGTTCGCGCGGGCGACCGGCCTGACGGCCAAGGCGCTGCGGTTGTACGACGACCTGGGGCTGCTGGCCCCCGCGGACGTGGACGCGCACACCGGCTACCGGCGCTACACGGCGGACCAGGTGAACCGGGCGCGTCTGGTCGCCCGGCTGCGGTCGGTGGGGGTGCCGCTGCGGCGCATCGCCACGATCGTCGGCCTGGACGACCGCGAGGCCGCAGCGGCCGAGCTGCTGTCGTACTGGCGCCAGGTCGAGGCCGACACCGCGTCGTCGCGCCACGTCGTCGCCGCTCTCGTGTCAGAGATGAGAGGACACGACATGCACCCCACCGCCACCCACCACCCGGCTCCCCGCTCGGCGCACCGCGCCGGCCGGGGCGGACGATCCCTCGACCTCGACCGGGTCCACCCGCGCGAGCACCGCGTCGCCGCGCAGGTCACCGGTCAGCGGGTCTTCGCCGTCGCAGACGGCTACGGCGAGGACGGCGCCGCCGACGCGGCACTCGAGGCGCTCGCGAGCCTCGACGGCGCGGAGCAGGTCGCCGACCCGCTGGGCGCGCTCGACGCGACCGTCACTCGCGCGGCCGAGGCCGTCGCCGCCCGCGGCGTGGACGCGGGAGGCACGACGCTGACCGCGTTGCTCCTGGCCGGCGACCGGGCCCTCGTCGCCCACGTCGGTGACTCGCGGGCGTACGTCGTCCGCGACGGCAGCCTGGAGCGGCTCACCCGCGACCACACGGTCGTCCAGTCGCTCATCGACGAGGGGAGGCTCACCGCCGACGAGGCGCGCTCGGACCCCGACCGCAACCTGCTCAACCGCGCGCTCGCCCCGGGGGCGCCGGCGGCGCCGGACCTGTCGGTCCGTCAGCTGCACGCGGGCGACCGGTTCGTCCTCACCACGGACGGCGTGCACAGCGTCCTCGAGCCGCGTCGGCTCGCCGAGCTGCTGCTCGCCCCGGGGACGCCCGAGGAGGTGACGCACGCCGTCGAGGCGGCGGTGCTCGCTGCCGGGGCGCCCGACAACTACGGCGTCGTGGTCGTCGACGTGTAGGCCGGCCGGATCCCCGCAAATAGCTCGAGGCCCTGACCAGTCGGTCAGGGCCTCGCGCTGTTGGGGTGAGTAACGGGACTCGAACCCGCGACATCCGCCACCACAAGGCGGCGCTCTACCAGCTGAGCTATACCCACCATGCCTGCTCGATCGTCACCGGTTGCCCGGGGCGTCGAGGACGACGTGAAGTGTAGGGCAATCAGTGGCCGGAGCTGGAATCCGGTCCACCCTCGCCGTCAGCCTCGAGCCCGCCCTCGATCCCGAGCCCGGTCAGCTGCCCGCCGTGGCGCGCCGCGATCTCCTTGGCCAGGGCGCTGTCCGGGCCGGGCTGCGGCACGAAGACGGCCTCGCGGTAGTAGCGCAGCTCCTCGATGCTCTCCTGGATGTCGGCCAGCGCGCGGTGGTTGCCACGCTTGGTCGGGGCCGCGAAGTAGGCACGCGGGTACCACCGGCGCGAGAGCTCCTTGATCGAGGAGACGTCGACGATGCGGTAGTGGAGGAAGGCGTCGAGCGCCTTCATGTCGCGCGCGAGGAAGGCCCGGTCCGTGGCGACGGTGTTGCCGGCGAGCGGGGGACGGCTGCCCTCTGCGCAGTGCTCGTGGATGTAGGCCAGCACCTGCTCCTCGGCGTCCGCGAGCGTCGTACCGCCGTCGAGCTCGTCGAGCAGGCCGGACTTCTCGTGCATGCTCCGCACGAACTCGACCATCTGGTCCAGCGACTCCTGCGACGGCTTGATGATCAGGTCGATGCCCTCGCCGAGGACGTTGAGCTCGAAGTCCGTCACGAGCGCGGCGACCTCGATCAGCGCGTCGGCGCCGAGGTCGAGGCCGGTCATCTCGCAGTCGATCCATACCAGTCTGTCGCTCACGAGCCGCCACCCTACGCGCTGCGCGGACGCTCTCAGGCACGGCTCAGGGTCACCTCTTAGCCTCAGGGGTGTGAGCGGAGGGGTGAGGGACTGGTTCGGCCTCGTCGCGCGCCTGGTGACCGGTGGCGTGTGGATCGTGGCCGGCGCGCTCAAGCTGCCGCACCCCGCGGACAGCGTGCGCGCGGTGCGGGCGTACGACCTCCTGCCGGAGGCAGTGGTGCCCGCCGTGGGGCACCTGCTCCCGGTCATCGAGGTCGTGATCGGGCTCTGCCTGGTCCTCGGCGTGCTGGTGCGCGGCACCTCGATCGTCTCGGCGCTGCTCTTCGTTGCCTTCATCATCGGCATCTCGAGCGCCTGGGCGCGCGGGCTGTCGATCGACTGCGGCTGCTTCGGCGGCGGGGGCCAGATCCCGGACGCCGCGGCGAAGTACCCCGGGGAGATCGCCCGAGACGTGGGACTGCTGGCGCTGAGCCTCTGGCTGGTCGTCCGGCCCCGCTCGCGGTTCGCGCTCGACTCCGTCCTGTTCACCTCCGGCACGGACGACGACACTGATCCAGACGACGACGAAGGAAGCCTCGATGGCGCAGAAGAAGACCTCGCACAGGACCGCTGAGGAGAAGGCCGCGACCGCGGCCAAGCGGGAGGCCCGGCGGGCTCGCACCGAGCGCGCCCGCGTGCAGGCCGAGGAGCGCCGCAAGGCCGCCAAGCGCAAGGAGCAGCTCACCCGGTTCGGACTCGTCGCCGGTGTCCTGGTGCTGATCGTCGGCGGCTACTTCCTGGTCACCAGCCTCGGCTCGGACAAGCCGGACACGCCGCCCGAGGGCGCGACGTCGTCGTACGGCATGCGCATCGGTGACGCGGACGCGCCGAAGCAGGTCGTGGTCTACGAGGACTTCCTCTGCCCGTTCTGCGGCCAGCTCGAGACGACGGTGCGCGACCAGCTCGACGCCGCCGTCGAGGCCGGGGACGTCAGCGTGGAGTTCCGCCCGCTGAACTTCCTCTCGCGGCTCGGGGACTACTCGATGGACTCCGCCAACGCGTTCGCGGTCGTCCTCGACGCCTCCGGTCCCGACGTCGCCAAGAAGTTCCACGACCTGCTCTTCGACAACCAGCCGTCCGAGAATGGTCCGTTCCCGAGCAAGGACGACCTCGTCGACCTCGCCGTGCAGGCGGGTGCCACGGAGGCCGACGTGCGGCCCGGCATCGAGGACCTGGCCTACGAGGGCTGGGTCGACGCCGCCGAGGACGCGGCGTCGAAGGCCGGGGTCAACGCGACCCCGACCGTGCTCATCGACGGCAAGAAGGTCGAGGGCGAGGGCCTGACGATCGCCGACATCGCCCAGCAGATGGTCGGCTGATCCGGCCTGAGACACTGCCGGGCGTGAGCCTCCAGTCCTTCATCACCGGCCTGCCCAAGGCCGAGCTGCACGTGCACCACGTCGGGTCTGCGTCGCCGCGGATCGTCTCCGAGCTCGCGGCGCGCCACCCCGACGCCGGGGTGCCGAGCGACCTCGACGGCCTCAAGCAGTTCTTCACGTTCCGCGACTTCGCCCACTTCATCGAGGTCTACCTCGCGGTCGTCGGCCTGATCCGCACGCCGGAGGACATCCGGTTGCTGACCTACGAGGTCGCCCGCGAGATGGCAGAGGGCCAGAACCTCCGCTACGCCGAGCTCACCTGCACGCCGTACACCTCCGTGCTGGCCGGCATCGCCATCGAGGGCTACACCGAGGCGATCGAGGACGCCCGCGTGGCGGCCGAGCGTGACTTCGGGCTGGTGCTGCGCTGGATCTACGACATCCCCGGCGAGTCCGGGATCCCGGCCGCCGACGCGACCTTGGAGTACGCCCTCCGGCACCGGACGGACGCTCTCGTCGGTTTCGGCCTGGGTGGGCCGGAGACCGGGGTGCCGCGGGCCCAGTTCCGGGAGCACTTCGACCGGGCGCGGGCCGCGGGGCTGCACTCGGTGCCCCACGCCGGTGAGACGACCGGCCCGGAGACGATCTGGGAGTCCCTTCGCCTGCTGGGTGCCGAGCGCATCGGCCACGGGGTCTCCGCCGCCCGGGATCCGGAGCTGCTCGCCCACCTCGCGGAGACGGGCGTCGTGCTCGAGGTCTGCCCGACCTCGAACATCGCGACCCGCGCAGTGGACCGGATCGAGGACCACCCGCTGCGCACCTTCGTCGACGCGGGCGTGGCAGTGACGATCAACTCCGACGACCCGCCGATGTTCGCCACCACCCTGAGCCAGGACTACGAGGTCGCCGCGGACCTGCTCGGGCTCGACGAGGCGGGTGTCGCCGACCTGGCCCGCGCAGCGGTCGCGGCGTCGTACGCGCCCGACGACGTGAAGGCGCGCATCGGAGCCGAGATCGACGCCTACGCGGCGGCCGACCGGCGTGTCCCGGGCGACACGCCGTAGCGCCCGAACTTCACCCTCACGAGGGGTTGTGGCGCCGGTCACCCCCGGGATAGAACTGCGGTGTCGGAAGGACTTCGGTCCGGAAGACACCGAGACCCCGGCAACTCATACTTGCCGGGGTCTCACCTATTTTTGAGCGTGAGATGCCCCGTTCGCGGGGCCTGATGTAGCAGCGAAGTAGCAACGGTCACGAGTAGGCGTTCAGTCGACGCGCCGACCGCTGCCTCGCTCGCCCATCCCGTAGTCGCTGCAGCCGCTTCACCAGGAGCGGCGCGTACGCCAGCGCCTCCGGTCGGTCGATGAGCGCGTTGAGCACTTGGTAGTAGCGGACCGCCAGCATCCCGAACTGCTCGACAATCGCCGTCTCCTTCGCGCCCGGGTGGGTCCACTGCTGGGCCTCGAAGTCGAGGATGGCCTGCTCGTCGTCGGTCAGCTGCTGCATGCCGAGGACGGTATGCAGGGGGTCCGACATCGACCTAGGGTGCAGCCATGAGCACGGAGCAGTGGGGAGCCCGGACCGAGGTCGCGACGCTGATCGGCTTCGGCCTGTTCCTCGTCGCGCTGGGCGGGCTGCTCGCCTACCTCGACTTCAACAGCACGAGCGACACGGGAGGCGTGCTGCTGCTGCTCGGCGGTCTGTCCGCGCTCGTCGGGCAGGTGCTCGTCTTCATCGGCATCGTGGCGGTCGGCGTGCGTCTGGGGTCGCGCCCCTAGCCCCAGGTGTTGTGGGCGTGCTTGCAGTGGCTCGTCCTGCTGCTGGGGCACGTCGTGCACCGCGGACAGTCGGCGTGCGCGTCGCGGCCGAGCGACACAGCCTGCTCGACGGGTGCCGGCGGCGGTGTCACGAGGCCGTCGTCGTCGGTGAGCTCGGGGCGTCTGCACCAGGCGACGGGGACGGCGGCGATGTGAGCGGTGTGGAAGGGGTTGCGCCACTGCACCTCGAACCACCAGTCGCCCTGGTCGTCGACGAGGCGGGCACGGATCTCACCCTGCCGCGGCCCGGCGTGGTCGTGGCCGTCTGGAAAGGTGATGACGCACGCCGGCCGCTGGTGCTCGGGGTAGGTGTCGCGCATCGTGAGGGCCATCGGGCCAGTGTGGGTCGCGGGTCCGACAGAGCAACAGCCCAGGTCGGCTGATCTGTGGAAGACTCCCGGACATGTCTCGGGGGAGTCAGCATCTGCGGTCGCTGACGAGCCTCCGCTTCATCGCTGCGTTCTTGGTGGTCGCGCATCACGCCGACCCGATGGTGTATCCGCCTAGTCTCCAGCCCCTCGCTGTGCTGAGGTACGGATATCTCGGCGTGACCTTCTTCTTCGTACTCTCCGGGTTCGTGCTGGTCTGGTCGGCCCGAGACGACGACACCGCGAGGGGCTTTTACCGGCGTCGATTCGCGCGGGTCTGGCCGCTACACGCGCTCACCTTCTGCCTGGCGGCGGGACTCGCAGCCGCGGGCCTGGTCGACGTCTACGGGCCGGCTTGGGCGGCACCGATCAATCTGGCGCTGCTGCAGGCTTGGGTCCCGGATTCCGAGGTGATCCTGTCCTTCAACGACGTCTCTTGGTCGCTGTCGGCCGAGGCGTTCTTCTACGCCGTGTTCCCCGTGCTGGTGATCCTCGGGCGGCGGCGTGGGTGGCCGGTGATGCTCGTGGCCGGGGTCATCTGGCTGGTAGTCGGCGGGGTTTTGGCTCAGGCGCTCGGCTCGCCGGGGTACGTGAGCACTTTCCCTGCGTACAGGGTTGGCGAGTTCGTCGTTGGGATGGCGCTCGGCCTGGCGGCGCGACGAGCGACTCCAGCGCGCCAAGCGCTCGTTCCGACATCGCTTGCCTCCGCGTCAGTCGCGGTGTCGTTCGTGGCCCTGCTTGCGTTCAACCGCTTCAGCGGCGGGTGGTTCGCCGATCACGCGTGGGCTGCGACGCTCGTGATGCTTCCCTCGGTGGCGCTCGTCGTCATGGCGTTCGCCGCGCGTGATGCGGCTGGCCGGGAGGGGCTGCTGACCCACCCGGTGATGGTCCGGCTCGGCTTGTGGTCGTTCGCGCTTTACATGGTGCACAACATCGTCCTGCGGTTGGCCCGGCCCTGGACGAGTGAGCACGGATGGACAGTGTTCATCGCGATCGCGGTCGCCGTCGCACTCTCGGGACTCCTGTACGAGGCGTTCGAGCGGCCCGTTGAGAAGCGGTTGCGTGGCAGGGCCCGTCCGGCTGTGCAGCTCGAGCCTGCGGGGAAATGACAGAACCGGCCCGCCTCCGAGGAGACGGGCCGGTTCTGGTGCTGTAGGTCAGGCGCTGAGCGACTCCACCCACTCTTGGACCGGCGGCACCATCGCGGTCATGCCGAGGTTCGACGGGTGCACGCCGTCACCTCCGAGCGCGCCGAGGTCGACCCGCCACTTCCCGGTGGGCGAGCTCGATCCGCCCTGCTCGACCGCTGCTGCGATGTCCACGACACCCTTGAGCGGGTGACCGGTCTGGCCTGCGCGGATGACGGTGCCGGTCGCGCCCACCGACAGGGCGGCACGGGTGGTCGGGTGACAGGGTGCGCCGTCGCGGAGGAACGCGATCCACGGCTGCCGGTAGGTGGCGGCGTAGTCACGGACCGTCTGACCCGAGAGGGTGGCGCATCCATCGTCGGTGTCGACGATCGGCGTCGGTGTGGTCTGCCACAGGGGCAGGTCTGCGTTGAGGCCGTGGATGTAGTCGTAGTTGTCGACGGCGCGCGCCCACATGGTCGTGGTGTTGATGTTGTCGCTGAGGTCGTTGACACCGAACTGGACGAGCATGTGCGTGAGCGCCTCGATGAGATCGGCGCCGAGCCAGCGTCCGGTGAACCGTTGTGCGTTGCGGCCGAAGTTGACCCCAGCGACTGCGCGGGACGCGAGGGCCTGCTGCCACCACAAGCCCTGGGCGGCGATGGAGTCGCCGTACAGGCCGAGCGACAGCGCGGTCGCGCGGCCGTCCCCGATGAACCCGATCGGTACGGGGCCGTTGGCGGGGAAGGCGTCGGGTGACGGGAGGGTGGTCTCGGTCAGGTGTTCCCCGGTCGTCACGGCGGCGGGTGCGGACACGTTGATGTTCTGTGCGGGCGAGTAGACGCGGACCTCGAACGTGGTGGCCTCGAGGAAGGGGCCGGTGAGCGCGTCCGAGGTGAGGTAGCCGTCGAGAGGCAGTGACCCTGACGTGGAGCCGCTGAACGTCACCGGCACCCACGAACCGCCGGCCTTCCGGACAGACGCTTTGAGGGTCGCCGGGTTGGTGATCGACCCCTGCGACCCGCCGAAGAACACCAGCCGCATGTCCGCGGAGTCGGCGAGGACGGTGAACGCGGTGTGCTGCCAGGTCTTGCCGCTGCCCGTGAGGGTGGTGGTGTTCTGGTTCACGCCGAGCGGTTCGGTCATCAGCCGCGGCACGACCAGCGTCGGGTCCGGCGGCGGGGGGCCACCGGTCCCGCCGCCCGTGCCGCCTCCTCCGGTGGCGAGGAGTCGCCGGACGGTCACGCCGTGCTCCCGTTGCCGTACGTGCCGGCTGCGACGGCGAGGGCCTGGGCCTGCTCCTGGGTGACGGGCTCGCCTGCGTTGAGGGCGATGAAGTCGAGGAGGAACCCGCCCTCGCTGCCGCCGAACTGCCACGTGTTGATGTAGAGCTCGTTGCAGTCGTAGGTCGCGTTGATGCCGGTGGGGGTGAAGGTCATCGTCCACGGCACACCGTCGCGGTAGGCGGTGCGGACCTGGTTGCCGCTGCCGTCTCGCTCGGCGTTGATGACGAACAGGTGCTTGAGGGTGTTGTTGTCGTAGTACGTCTCGCCGCTCGCCAGGCCGTAGGTCTGGCCCTCGTTCATCACGAAGAACTTCGTCGATCCGCCTCGTGCGACGGGGTCGGTCACGGCGTCCACGAGGAAGATCAGCGTGAGCTTCTGGGCGCTGTCGAACGCCGTGCCGATCGCAGTGCGCTGCAGCGCGACACTGGTGGTGAACTTCGCCGAACCGGTCGCGCCGGGCGACAGCGCCGCGCCGTTCAGGGCGGGCAACGACTTGCCGTCGCTGGTCACCCAAGCAGTCCCGGGGAGGCTGTCGTGAATCTGGATGGAGCCCTGCGAGAAGCGGGTATACATGTCGAGGTTCATCGCCAGCAGCTGTTCGTGGAGGCCCACGCTGTCGACGTTGGCCGGACCCCAGGTGCGGGCGGTGGAGCGTTCGCCGGTGCTGTTGTAGGCGCGGACAGCACCGGAGTGGGACGACCCTGCGCCGAGGCCGGTGTACGTGTGGGCGGTGTCGCTACCCGAGTCGACCCACGCGCCGCCGTCGATCTGCACCTCGTACCCGGCCGCGACGGTGGAGGCGACCCACGTCAGGGCGTAGCCGTCGGTGGTGGGGTCGACGGTGACGGTTCCGGGCTGGGTGGGCGGGTCGGTGACAGGCTCAACCGTTCCGCCACCGCCGGCGCCCGCGGCCACGAGGTCCCATGCGCCCTCGTAGTAGACGCCGGTCACCCATGCGTCGTCGACGACCTCGATGTCCGAGCCCGCGATCGTGACGGCCTCGGCGCCGGACTTCACCTTGAAGGCGATCGAGTAGCCGGGCGGCGTGCCGAGCTCGATGGTCGTGGGGCCGGTAGCGCGAATGACGTGGAACCCGTTTGCCGGGCTGAGAACGAGCGTGCCTGAAGCGCCGTTGTGCACTTGCACGCCGTCGATGCGGGCCGCGATGGTGTCGAGCAGCTCGCCGTTGCCGAGCGCCTCGAGCACCGCGGCGATGACCTCGGGGGCGGCGGCGATGACCTCCCCGACCGAGGTCCACGTGCCCTGGTTGGTCACCGAGTCGTACACCAGCACCGAGCCGGTCTCAGGCTCGGCAGGAGCGGGCGGCGAGATGATCGCGCCCCAGCGCGTGATGCCCGACTCCGCCGACCCGCCGACCGCCCAGAAGATGTCCGGCGGGTCTGTCAGCGGCGGGTTGCACAGCGACCCGTCGAGCACCGCGCCGTTGGTCGCCGTGAACCCGAGCGTGGGGTAGTCCCAGGGGCCGCCGGGGCGGGTCAGCGTGTAGAACGTCATCGGGCGCTCCTCCTGCTCAGCGGGTGGATCAGGCGTTGGGCGGCTGGACCGACTCGTCCTGGTGCTCGGCCTCCGGGTCGCGGTTGGGCGTGCCGTAGACCGCGGCCGAGGTGACGATGCAGGCGACGACCGCCGTCACCCACTCGCCGGTCGTGATGTGCTCGGCGCCAGCAGACGCCTCCGTCACTGCCGAGCCGATGAGCACAGCGCCGGGGGCGACGAAGCCGACGACGGCCTTCCAGTAGGGCGCGATCTTGTTCACGGGGTCTCCTCGAGGTTGAGGGGCGAGTGCCCCAGGACGGCTTGGTCGATGAAGTCGCAGAGGCGCGGGCAGAACAGGCAGCCGAGCGCGTACAGCGCGGCGGCGAGGCGGGGGTTCATGTGATGAGCCGGAGGTGGTCGGGGCCGCGACTGTGCAGCGTGCGCTGCTGCGGGACGGCCTTGGGCGGGTGCGGGTCGTTGAAGTCGCCGCCGTCCACGACCAGGTCGCATACCTCGGCGAGGTCGGCCAGCGCCCGCGAGGTGACGCGCTCGCCGCGGCGGCGTGCGTGCTGCACCTTGGCGTTGGGCAGGTCGCGGTGCGGGTGCTGGTTACCGAGACCGATGCGGACGCCCTCGATCGTGGCGACGCACGAGACGAGGTCGCGGCGCGGACCGGTGCCGACCGGGGCGCCGATCTTCGTGCCCTGCTCCATCAGCAGCGTGCGGCGCTTGCGGGTGACCTTCACCCCGGGCGACACCGCGATCGGCTCACGGGTCAGCCAACCCACCAAGGTCGTGCCGGGCTCGAGCCAGCGCAGCAGCTTCTCGTGCTCGTCGGCGGGGTCGGCCTCGTCGATCTCCTGCAGCAGCAGCACGACGTACTGACGCTCGTCGACGCGATCGAGCAGCCGCATGACATTGCGCTTGAACTGGCCGGGATCGTAGCCCCGGCCGAGGTTGGCGGTGACGACGACGAGGCGGAAGGGCTGCAGACCGCCGGTGATGCGAAGGACGACCCCAATCGCGTCGTGGCCGTCGATGTCGAGGTCGACGGTGAACCGCTTGACCAGGCGCGCGCGGATCACAGCGAGTCCCGGGTGTCGATCCAGTCCGCGACCTTGGCCTGCAGCTTGGACTTGTCGTCCCGGGCCGCGGCGATGGTGTCGTTGAGCACTTTGATCTGTGCGCGCGCCTCGGCGATCTTCCCGTCGATGGCGCGGACCCGTTGCCGCTTCTTCGCCCAGGCGATGCCCTCCTGCCACGTCCGCACCTCGAAGTCGCGCGGGCCGTCGTCCGGGCCCCCGCGGCCACCCGTGCCGAGACCGTTGAACCCCGCGTCGAGCGCAGCGATCTGGTAGCGGCCGCCGGCGTTGTGGGGGCAACCGCGCAGCACGCCGTGACGATGCAGCGGCGAGAACGTCGGAGGTGTCCGCAGCCACTCGGCCGCGCCCATCTGCCGGCCGATCAGCACGTCGGCCTGGCTCGGTGTGCCGTCGGTGACGTCGTACGCGCCGCCCGGCTGGTGGGTATTGGCTGAGGCCGCGGCGTTGCCGATG
This sequence comes from Nocardioides potassii, assembly GCF_021648885.1. Lineage (GTDB taxonomy): Bacteria > Actinomycetota > Actinomycetes > Propionibacteriales > Nocardioidaceae > Nocardioides > Nocardioides potassii. The sequence continues at coordinate 73,661 of NZ_JAKJHZ010000005.1, forward strand.
AGCTGGTAGACCTTCAGCGGCCCGACGAGGTTGCCAGTCTCCTGCAGCTCGCGCTCGTAGACCGGCAGCCACTTCGCGAGGCACTCGCACGCGGGCAGGCCGCGGAACATGACGGTCACGAGTGCTCCTAGAGGTAGATGCCGGTCGGCAGGCGAGGCGGGCAGGGACACAGCGCGCCACCGAGGTCGGCATGGCAGCGGGTGAACTCGTGGTGCTCGTGGTCGCACCGCGGGCACGACGGCTGGCGGGAGATCGGCGTCTCGGCCATGCGTGCCTCCGGATGAAGCGCAGGGGTGAAGTCGGCCGAGATGAAGGGCAGGCGTTCAGTCGCACTCGGGGCAGGCGTAGCCGTGCTGGGTGCGCTCGAGCGGCGAGTGGCAGGCCGGGCAGGTGCGCTCGCTCATTCGTCGTAGTCGCGCGCAGCGAAGCCCCACGCCAGCGCGCCGATCAGGCCGACGAGAACCAGCATCAGGAGGAACACGCGCAGCCCAGGCGCGACCGTGTCGTCAGACGCGGCGATCTCGCCCGAGCCGTACGCGATGATCACGTAGGTCCCGATCACCCACGGGGTGATCCGCTTGAAGCGCCGCGGCATCGCCCGCCACCGGGCCACCGCTCCGGCCGACAGGAGCACGACGACCAACCCAGCCAGGCCGGCGTTGATCCAGCGGAACCAGTCCCAGGTCTCGGCGGTCATCGGGCCGGCTCCCCACACACCTGCTCCGGCAGCGCCGGGAGCGGGTTGGCCTTGCGCTCGGCGACCTGCTGGGCACGGAGTCGCTGGTACTGCCGGAGCTCGCGCTGGAAGCCTGTCTGGTCTCCGGCGCGGACCTCCTCGAGCAGCTGGTCGAGGGCCTCCTGCGTATCGGCCGCAGCATCCGAGCGCGCGCGGTAGACCGTCGCGAAGTCGGTCTGCCAGGTCGAAGTGCAGGACGTGAAGTCTGCCGACTGCGCGCGCTGGACGATGAGCACTCCGCCGAGGACGGCGTTGATCGCCAGGACGCCGGTGAGGATCCACCGGTTCAGGGTGTGATTCCGCGTCGGGCTCATGGGCCGTTCCTTCCGAGAGGCGCGGTAGAGGTCGAGGGCATCGCGGAACACGACGCCTGCGAGGAACCCGACGACGAGCCCGAGTCCGGCGAAGAGAGCAGTCACTGCTCGTCACCGCCCGGCGGCTTCGTGCGGTCGCGCATCATCACGCCGACGACGACGCCGCTGAGGAGGGTGGAGAGGGCGACCGCGACGCCGGTGGCGTCGAGGATCTTCTGCGCGAGTCCGACGACGACGACGATGCCGAGCAGTGCGACGATGACGAACACCAGGGCGGTGACGGCCTTCTGGCTCATGCTGCCCCTCCGTCGGTCATCGGCGCTGCCGGTCCTTCAGCAGCTTCACGAGCGCGTCCGAGGTGTCGCGCGGGTCGGAGTCGAGCGCGAGCGTCGCGACGTTGCCCTCGGTCGTGTAGTCGACGGCGAAGATCCGGAAGACGCCCTGCCCGTCGTTGTCGGCGGCGTTGAAGGCGTCGGGGTAAGCCTCGACCCCGAGGACGCGCACGAGCTCGCCGGCCTCGATCTCCCACGGCTGGACCATCGCGCCGGTCAGCACGTCGCGGATGGGGCGCGCAACCGTCAGGGTGCCGGCGTTCTTCGGGACGTTGTGCTCGGCGAGGAAGGCTGCGCCGGCGGCCGCCGCGGCGGTCTGCGATCCCGCCTCGCTGCCGAGGTCGACAACACCCATGCGCGTGAAGCCCGCCTCGTCGAGGATGGGCGCGCCACCGGTGTAGTAGGACCAGCGGTTGACGCCGCTGCTGTCGACCCACTTCACGGCGACCTGGTTGAAGACGTTCTGCGTCGAGATCGGGAACGAGCCGCCGTCGTCGAGGGTCGCCTCGTAGCGCACGGTCGTCGGCCACAGTTCCCAGCGGAAGGCGTAGCCGTTGCCGGTGGTGTCGGGGCCGGTCGTCCACCGGTAGGCCGGCTCGATGGCCATCAGGTCCGCAAGCACCTGCTCGGCGGTGATGCCGTCCGGGTACGCGAGCTGGCCGATCATCGTGCTGGTCGTCGCCACGGTGGCATTCGCCCCGTCGTAGTCCAGCAGCACCCGGCCGAGCAGGTCGTTGACGACCTCGTGTGCCAGGACGTACTCGTTGCTGTAGCCGGTCGTGATGTCGGCGCCAGAGCGGTCGACCAGCATGGCGCGGACTGAGATCTCTCCAAACCATCCCCAGCTCGAGTCGCCCGCCGTGGTGGTGGGGCCGCCCGTCCAGATCCACCGCAGCTCGACCGTGTTGCGGCCGTTCGCGAACGAACCGCCGACAACGCCCGTCACGCCCGACAGGCCGGTGGTGGCGGCCACCGTGAAGGCGGGATCGAGCGAAGCGCCTGCGTCCGTGCGGGCGATTGCCTGCAGCAGCCACGTCGAACTGCTGAGGCCGGCCACGTAGTCGACCGAGATCGCGCCGAGCTTCTGTGCCGCCTGCCAGATCCGGTCGTATCGGGCCACCACGCGGGAGTCGGCGACCAGCGGCGACCCGTCGGGGAACGTCATCAGCAGGCCCTGCGTGGCGTTGGCCGCCGTGTCGCCTGGGCGGGTCGAGGTCGTCATGCTCGCCGATGGGTTGGTCACGTCCACCGTCCGCCATCCGTCCGAGGCGCTGCGGTCGACGTAGATCAGCGGGCGGGTGTCGTCCGAGGCGTGCTGGGCTGGCCCGAACGCGACGCAGTCCCACCGCTGCCCGTCGGCCGAGGCGGTGCGGCCGGTGTCGGACAGCCTGCCGTCCGCGACCGTCTTCGCGGAGCGGGCGTTGTAGACGCACACCTTCGCGAGGGGCTCGAGGCCGCCGAGGTCGGACAGTGGACGGGTGAGCGTGAAGGCGATGGACCGCACGCCGCCGACAGCCTCGCGGCGGAACGACAGCGACTGCACCTGGTCGGTGACGTGCTCGAGGCCGACACGCACCGTCAGCGGGACCGGCAAGGTCACGACGACACCGGGCGCACGAAGAGGTACTGCGGGTGGTAGTAGACCGTGACCGAGATCGCGGCTGCCTTCGTGTGCGACTCGAGCCGGGCGGCCTGGTGCACCCAGGTGAAGGTGTTGTCGACTGCCGGCTGGATCACCGGGAACCCGCCAGCCACTGCTGCCTTCTCGGACACGGCGCTGCCCGTGAGTAGGTTGCCCACCGCTCCGACGACCGACTGGGTGGCCGAGTCGATGCTCACCATCCGTGCCGTCCCGAACTCCGCCACGAGGAACTGGCTGTCGACCGGCAGGAAGAGGAGCGCATCCCACTGCAGCGACCCGCTACCCGACGTGCGCGCGGCCTGGACGGCGCCGTTCGTCGAGGCGCCCGTCGCGGTGTACGAGTAGTCGAGGATCTCGGTCGCCGAGCCGACGCGGATGATGCCGAGGTCGACGACCTGCCGGTTCGTCGTGAGCGGGATCGTCACCGTGTCGCCGACCACGCCGAACGACGGGACCGCGGCACGGGCCGTGAAGACCGACGTCGCGTCCGACCGCCGCACGACAGCCGCCACGCGATAGAGGCCGAAGAGGGTCGTCGGCGTCTGGAGCCGCTGCACCATGGCCGCGTTGGTGCTGAACGACGTCGTCACGTAGTTGTTGGTCCCGGTGCCCGACATCGCCGCGTCGGGACCGCCGCCCGGGTTGGTGGTGTCGATGCCCAGCGAGCAGGCCTCGGCCTGTGCGATCGTCGGCGTCCCGGTCGCGAACCACACGCCCTTCGCCGTCGACCCCGTGGTGGCTGAGGCGAGGAACGGGGCGGGCACGTCACCAAGGGCGTTGGCCATCGGGATCGTGAACTTCAGCGCCCCGCTCGCCGCGGCGGGGTCGTTGTTCACGGTGTACGGGCCCAGCGTCTCGCGGAGGCCCAGCGCGAACGGCTCGGCCAGCACCTCGATCGTGAACGTCCGCATGGCCGCCTGAGCCACGACGTCGGCCAGCTGCGAGGCGTCCGAGCGGAAGGTGCGGAAGAAGACCGGCTTCGACGCGCCCTGCGGGTGGTAGCGGATGAGGTTCGTCGGACGGTCGAGCTCGCGCCACAGCTTCTGCATCTCGACGGCCGCGGCGTCCTGGTTCGGCTTGCGGCACTCGATCTCCATGGTCAGAGTGCGCCCGTCGTAGTTCGACGAGCCGACCGAGATCCCGTCGCGCATCGCGTTGCTGGCCATCGACCGGCGCAGCCGCGGCGGCGGTGCGGAGAACGACTTCACCCAGAACGAGATCTCGTCGTTGAGGTCGAGGCGCACCGTCGGCGACGAGGAGATCGAGTCGACGAACTGGACCAGGTCAGCCACGTCACCACGCTCCCTGCAGGTGGGCCTTCTGGCCGGGGTTGAGTCCCTCGACGATCAGGCGCAGGTCCTTGATCTCGTCGCGGAGCTTCCGGGCCGTCTTGCCCGGCTGGTCCTTCAGCTCGTCGACCAGCTTCTTGATCTGCTTCTCCAGCTCGGTCGCGAAGCGGTCGCCGAGGATGGCCTGCGCGCTCTCGTCGCCCAGGCCCTTGGCGATCGCTGCGTTCTCGTCGAAGAGCGCGGAGTCCCGCACGACGGCGCTTGGGTCGTTGGCGTACTGCTGGATCAGGCCGAGGTTGCCCGACTGCATGAGCGAGGACAGGAAGCCCTTGGAGGCGCTGCCCTTCAGCGCTGCGAAGGTGGCCATCAGGTTCTTCAGCGCCGTGTTCGTCGAGGCGAGCTGGGCCGACGACTGGGACATGGCCGACTGCGCGGCGGTCGTCACCTCGCCGGTGGTGCTGTCGACCTCCTGGGCGATGTCGGAGAACCCGAACGAGTCGCCCGTCAGCCCGGACGCGATCGACTGGGAGAGGCTCGACATCTCGTCCCGGATCGAGGAGAACTTGTCCTTGATCCGGTCGCGGGCCGCCTCGAGCACCTTGTCGAGCTTCTTGCCGCCACGCCGGATGCCATCGGCGACCGCGTCCATGAGCCGCTCGCCGGCCTGCTGCGCGGTCATCGAGGTCGTGCCGGCACGACCTCGGCCGTTGCCGAGGTTGATGATCCAGTCGTTGGTGTCCTCGATGTGCTTGGTCGGCTTTCCCTTCGGGTAGAGGAAGCTGATGTTGATGCTGACGCTCTTGTAGGACGGGATCCCGCGGATGGCGCGGTCGGCCTCCCCGGCCTTCTCTGCCATGTTGCGCAGCTTGTCCGCGGCCTTCGCAGCCCACCCCATGCCGGGCGCCTTTGACATCGCGTCGAGCATGTCGGCCGCGGCGCCGGCGAGGGTCTCGAAGCCCTGCAGGATGTTCGAGAACGTCGGACGCAGGACCTTCTCCCACAGCCACTTCCCGGCCGTAGCGGTGTCCTCGAAGGCGTCGCCGATGAGCTGGAAGCTCTTCTTGATGACCGGGCCCGCCACCTTGGCGAACTTCTCGGCCGCGGGGATCCCGTCGCGCAGCAGCCAGTCGGCCAACTTCTCGGCCATCGGCAGGAGCTTCTGGCCGATGGTCTCCTTGACCTCGTCGAACTGGACCGACAGCCGGCGGAACTTGCCCTGCGCGGTGTTGGCCGCGTTGGAGGCCTGGCCCTGGTGCAGGTCGGCGAGCTCCTTGGTCACCTGCTTGAGGGACTTCTCCTTGCCCTCCTGGTCCTTGGTCGCCACGCCGAGGCGCGACAGGCCGCCGAGAGAGCCGTTCTGCGCCTTCATCAGCGCCTCGGTGACGGTCTTCAGCGACTTGCCGGTCCCGGCGCTGACGTCCATCGCGAGCGACGTCAGCTCCTGCGCCTTGCCGACATCGCCAGTTGCCGTGGCGAGCCGTGACAGCGCAGGGCGCAGCTCGTCGTCCGCGACGCCGAGGCTCTTGCCCTGCCGCTCGATCCACTTCTCGGTGGACGCCACCTGCTGGTCCGTCGCGCCGGCGCTGTTCTTGAGGGCGGTCGCGAGCTTCTTCTGCGACTCCTCGTCCTCCATCGCGGCCTTGCCCATGTCGAACAGGGCCTTGCCGGCGATGATCGCCCCGCCTGCCACGGCCCCAGCACCAACGGCCGCGAACTTCTTCAGCTTGCCCGAGGAGCGGGACGCCGAGTCGCCGACGTGGTCGAACTTGTCGGAGGCGCGGTCCCTGGCGAGGATGTCGAAGACGATCGCAGTGCTCACAGGCTGCGCCTCCGCTCGATCTCGTCCAGGTAGATGCAGAACCGCTCGAACTCGAGCAACGTCAGCTCGTCCACGTCACGCGGCGTCATGTGCAGGTGCAGCGCGAACCCGAGCTCGTAGGTCAGGCGTCGCGCCTCGTGGCCGCCTTCTTGGAGGCCTTGGCTTTTGGGGCGGGGTCGTCGTCCCCCGTGATGTCGACCTCGTCCAGCTCGAACTCGACCTCGTCCGGCTTGAGCGTCGACAGGTCGCGCTTCAGGAGCACGTACAGCAGTGCGTGTACGGCGATCATCGAGCCGCGCGCGCAGGCGTCGATCCACTCCGCCCAAGTCAGTCCGGTCAGCCGCTCGACGACCATCATCTCGCTGGACTTCATGTGGTTCGGGTCGAAGTCCCAGACGCGCGCCTCCTCGGCGCCCTCCGGCTTGTAGCTGAACTTCATCCCTCCACCTTCCGTGCGATCTCTGCGAGGACCCGCTGCACACCCCGGATCACCTCGGGCTTGTTCTTGTCGAAGGCCTCGTCGAGGAAGCCAGGGTTGACGCCGGCGGTCTGCTCGACCCACACGCTGCGGTTGCCGAAGACCGGGTGTCGCAGCCGCCCCTCGTTCAGGCGCTTCAGGTCGTAGGACCGGTGTCGCGCCCGGATGCGTACGCCGGCGTTGCGACCGGCCACCGCCCCTGAGGTCAGCGACACCTTGGCCATGACCAGTGCGGCCAGCCCGCCGCGCGACGGCAGCGAGGGCCCGATGTTGGCCTTCATGTCCTCGCGGACACCCTTGGTCGCGCGGTTCAGCCCGGCGTACAGCTCCTTGCGGATCGCCTTCGCGTCCGCGTGGGTGCGGATCCGCCGGACCAGCGCGTCGACGTCGTCGGCGCCGCGGAGCTCGACGTCAGGCATCGATCAGAGCGCGGTGTCGGTGCTGATGTACGCCGCAGACACCAGGCCGTTGGTGGTGTCGTAGAAGGCGGTGAAGGGGATCGACGCCTTCAGCACGTCGGGGCCGCCGACCTCGGGCACGTCCCCGTTGAAGTAGACCTTCGGGACCGAGAACCGCAGCGTCGGGTAGTACGAGGTGGCGATCGCCGTCGCGCCCACCCACTCGAGGACGAGCGACGTCGAGGTGTGCCCGGTGAACCGGTCGAGGAAGTCGGCCTTGTTGACCAGGTCGACCTCGAGCGTTCCGGACACCGCGGCGAAGTCGTTCCACACGGGCTCGGCCTTGGCGCCCGCGTTGCCGGCGTAGAAGCGGCCGGTGTCCTGCGGCCGGGCGATGGTGAGCGACACCGACCGGACGCCCTGCACCGCAGCTTCTGAGCCGTAGGTGCCGAGCTTCACCGACATCTCGCCAAAGTGGAACGGGGCGTTCGCTGCGGTGTACGACGGGGCGGTCAGCGCCTGGGCGTCGGTCCACGTCTTGCCGTCGAAGTCGAACGTCGCGCCGAGGATGCCGTCGACCGCGCAGGAGAACTCCGCCTGCGTGATCTTGCAGCCGGTCGCGGTGATCGGGATGACGGTGCCGCCGACGTTCGGGAGGCCGGCCTGCATCGTCAGCGACTTGCCGAAGTTGTCGCCAAGGACGTGGGTCTGAAGGTAGGCCGCGGTGGCGCCCTGCTGGACGGGCGTCGCCGACGACCCCATGAGCTGCGCGAGCAGCAGGCCGAAGCCCTTGCGCAGGACGTCCGCCTGGATCTGCCCGGTGGCGGCGGTCGTGGTCACGACCTCGTCGACCGCGGCCGGACGGCCGGCCGCGACACCCGACTGCGGGGCGGTGTTCTGCACCTTCTTGACGTTGAACGACCGCGCCTCGATGAAGCGGGTCGGGGCGGCGTACGTGCCGTAGGCCGACTCCGCGGCCAAGCCGACGGACGAGCCGATTCCAGATCCAACCGCCATGCGTCAGCCCTCCTGGCCATAGGTGTCGCGCAGCTGGTCGCGCGACATGTCCGTGATGTCGTCCTCGGTCGCGCGCTCGGTGGCGACGACCCATGCCGCCCACACGTCGCGAGACGCGTTGCCGGCGGGGCGCGCGTTCTCCTCGATCGCCTCCTCGACGGCGTGCGCCGTCGCGTAGGCCTCGTCGTGCGCGGTCCGAGCCTCGTCGTCGCCGGGTGCCCAGTTCGGCTCCTGGATGGTGTACGACCACACCTCGTCGGCCGGGACCTCGAGCAACGCGCCGGCGAGGACCAGGCGGCCCTGCACGATGCGGTCCTCGCCGGACACGTTCTTGACCTTGGCCATGGGGTTACTCCTCAGATCCGGGCGCGGTAGTCGATGCGGAAGATGAGCAGGCCGGCGGCGCCCGACTGGCTCTGCCACTGGTCGTAGTCGAAGTCGCCGACGCCAGACCAGAGCAGCCCCTCGACGCCCATGGCGGGCGTGTTGTGGAGCATGGTCTCGATGGCGGCCATGAGGGCGAAGGTGTCGACGCGAGCCTTCGGAATGTCGCCGTCGCCGTTGAACGATGAGGCCGCGCAGAGGACCTGGCCAGTCTCGTCGCGCGCGGTGTAGTTCGCGTTCGCCCACTCCTGGCGCGACGTCGCGGCGGTCGTGCGGTTCTCCGAGTCGACGTCGCCGACCCCGATCATCACGAAGTCGTCGGAGGTGTCGATGACCGTGTCGCCGTCGAGGACCTGCACCTCGGCGGGCAGTGCCGCTCGGGCACCGGCGTACAGCGCGGCCATGAAGGCGGGGACGACGGAGGGCACGTCAGACTCCGACGTGGATCGGCATGTGCGGCTTCAGCAGCTCGGACACACGGAAGGGCAGGAGGTAAGCGGCGCCGGGAACGGAGTTGGCCGCCGACTCCGACGGGGCCGAGCCCGGACGGCGAGTCGGGCCGCGCTGCGTGTTCCAGAAGTGGCGGACCAGCTCCTTCGCCGCGAGCAGCAGATCGGCTGGCACTGGGTCGCGCCCAGCCATGTACGTGACCAGGTAGTGACCGGCGGGCACGGCTCGTCCGTCGGCGTAGGAGACGAGGCCGGGGTCGGCATCCAGATAGAGGTCCGCGATCGTGAGCGTCGTCTCGTACATGTCGGAGATGCTGGTGATGCTCGCGACCGGGCCGGGGACACGCAGGCCGTATCCGGTGGAGCGAACCCGGACCGTCCTCTCGACCGGCTCCAGCGGCCCCACCCGCTCACCGATGGCAGCGACTGCGGCGTCGAGCATGGCCTGCAACTCGGTGTCGTGCTGCTCGCCGGTGATGTTCAGGTGCGACTTGACGCTCGCGAGAGAGAGGACGGCCACGGGTCACCTCACTTGTTCTTCGGCGGGGCGGCCTGCTTGTCTGCGGCCTTGGGGGCCTTCTTGTTCGCCGGCTCGGGCGCCGCCTTCTTGGCGGGGGCTGGCTTGCGGATCTTCTTTGCGTCGTCCTCGGTGAGCTCGTCGTCCTCGCCGTAGGCCAGGACGCTCGCCTCCGGGTGACCGTCCTCGACCAGGTCGCCGTCCTCGGTGCGCCACAGGCGCGACTCGGCGCGCATCAGGTCTGCGACCCGACGACGGTCCACGTGACCGTGGAGGTTCCGTTGGTGGCCGTGCAGATGTAGGCCTTGCCGTTGGTCGTGTCGATCAGGTTGGACCCGACGATCGCGACACCGAGGTAGGTGACGTTGTTCGTGGGGGCGCCTGCGTTGCGCAGCGGGGCGTCGAGGCCGGCGCCCTCGATGACGCGGCCGGGTTCGATGATGGGCATTGCTCGTCCTCCTCGGACTCGAGGCAGGACGGCCGGCATTCGGCCGCCCTGCCTCAGGTGGGTGTCAGATGCCGGTGACCGTGCAGAACGCGGCCGGGCGGTAGACGATGAACGCCGCACGCACGTCCGCGCGGATCGCCTGCTTGCCCTCGACGAAGAACGTCGAGTGCGAGTCGGAGATCTTGGTCTCGATGCCGCGCTTGACGGCGAGCTCGGAGAAGTTCCCGAAGTCGCCGACCACGCCCGTGTCGACGGTGAGGCCCGCGGCCTGCGCGACCTGCAGGCCCCAGATCTTCTCGGGGCCGGGCTCCGAGGGGTTGCCCCAGATGTAGATGCCGTCCGCGGTGCGGAGCAGGCGCACGTCCTGCCAGTCGGTCGGGTTCGTCACGTAGGCGTCGGGCATGGCCCAGCCGACGGTGCGGACCTTCACGATGGCCTTGTAGACGGCGTCCGGCACGGGGTCGGCGCCCTTGGCCTGGGTCTGGATGCCGGCGACGTTGAGCACGCCGCGCAGGTTGGGCGCGGTGCCGTTGCCGACCAGGACTTGGCTGTCGAGGCGCTGGCGCACCATGAAGGGCAGGCGGTTGTCGATGTACTGCCGGGCCCGCGGGACGTCCTCGAGCGTCTCGTCGGTGACGGGCAGCCACGTGCCGACCTTGCGGACCATGGAGGTCTTCTCGGTCAGCCCGAGCGCCGACTCCGGGTAGGTCCCGGCCTCGGCGATCTCGGCGGCGTTGTTCGTGAAGGTGGTCTCCTCCATGTACGTGACGCCGGCCTGCGTGGTCGTGGTCTGCGGGATGAGGTCCAGCACCTGGATGGGGCGGGTGGCGAAGTCCACCACGCGACCAGTGCGGGTCGTCTCCGGCACGTAGCCCGAGGTGTCGAGCAGGGTCTTGAGGTCGATCTCGATGGTCGCCTCCTGGCCCTTCTCGGTGAAGGCCGAGGACTTGACGAAGCCCTCGCCGAAGGACTTGGCGCGGTTGCGTTCGGTGACGTCGCGCTCGCCCTCGTGCTCGCCTCGCTCGGCGGCCCGCTCGGCTGACGCCTCGGCCGCGTTGGCCACGGCCTTGAGGCGGTCGACCTCGGATCCGAGGTCGGACAGCTCGTCGTTCATGGCGCGGATCTGCTCGGCCTTGGCCTTGGTGTCACCGTCGATGCTGGTGACCTTGGTCAGGTCGAGGTTCTCGCCGGCCTCGGCGAAGATCTTGCCGAGGTCGTCCTGCTTGGCGGCCAGCTTCTGCTGGGCCTCCTTGAGTGCGGGGAAAGTCATGGTCATGCTCCGATCTGAGTGAGGTTGGAGAACAGGTCGCGGCGACGGACGTCGGCAGCGATGGCCTCGAGGGCCTTGATGTCCTCGGGAGTCACCTCGGCGGCTTCGTCCGCCTTGGTGTCGAACAGGGCGCGCAGCTGCGTCAGCGACTGGTCGAGCTCCTTGAGGAACTCGATCGACTCGTCGCTCAGGCTGCGACCCTTCTCGGAGCGGAGGACCATGACCTCCTGCGCCCGACCGAGGTAGGCCTTGACGGCGGCCACGACCGCGTCACCCTCCTCGGAGAACTTGAGCCCCTTGGCGACCAGCGTGCGGGTGTTCACCCCGGCGCCGATGAGCACCGGGGACACCTCCTTCACGAAGATCGACTCGAGGAAGTTGACCCGCTGGCCGTTGATCTCGCCGGCCTTGCTGATGACGTCGTGCAGGCTGTAGGACCACTCGCCCAGCGGGCCGAGCTCCTTCACGACCTCGAACGTCTCGCGGCCGGCGGTGGTGTTGAGGAAGAACTTCAGCTCGGCCTTGGCCTCGGTCTCAGTGGTCCTGATGACGCCCTTGCCGACCGGCAGCGCGCCGTAGTGCGACTGGTGGCCGTACGCCGAAACCACGACCTCGGCGCCGTCCTTGATGGCGCCGGGCAGCGTGACGTCGCCGTCCTTGTCGATGACGTTGAAGGTGGAGAAGACGGCCTCGACCTCGCCCTTATCGGCGCTCTTGACGGTGAAGCCGGTGATGGTCTTGTGCATCTTCACTCCTTCGGAGCGGGTGGGGTGAGCGTGCCGGGGGCCTGGAGCTGGACGGAGTAGAGACCGGAGTGCTTGAGCGTGCGAAGGTCGCCGGTCTCGAGGAACTCGACAACCGACTCCGGCGTGAAGCCGGCGTCGGTGAGCTGCCGCGCGGTGGTGGCCTGGTTCGCCTGGATGGCGGCGACGTCGGTGGAGTCGTCGCGCAGGAAGGCGATGTCGCGGTCGTCATACCAAAGCGCGGAGTCCTCGCCCGGGCGCTTCATCAGCGCCTCGAGTGAGGCCGCCGCGCCGCGCCACAGGGGACGCAGCGTCTTGTCGGCCGTGAGGCGAATCGCTGCGTCGAAGTTGCCGGCGTTGAGCGAGGAGCCTTGCAGGCCCTCGGAGAGTCCAACGATCACCGGGTGCATGCCCGCGGCGGAGGCGATGCGGGTCTCGCCGGCGCCCTGCGTGGACTTGAAGTCCATCTGCTGCATGTTCGCGCCGTTGAGGGTGACGTCTGCGCCGCCTCCGAGGTACAGCGTCTTGTACGCCATGTCGACGCCCTCGGTCTGCTCGCGCATCTTCGCGACGAACGACTCGAAGGACGCGGGCGTGACGTCCTTGTCGAGGCTCACAACCGTCGAGATCGTGGCGCCCTGTTCGAAGAACTTCAGCTTGTGGCGGGACGCGGCCTTGTCGGCCTTGATCTCGCGCAGGACCGGGGTCAGCCACGACATGCCGCGGAAGCGTGCGGACGGGTCAGGCAGCGGCGAGAAGTGGACGACCTCGTCCGGCAGCAGGAGCACCGGCTCGGAGTCCTTGCCGGCGTGTGGCGGCGGCTTGTAACGGTAGGCGATCGGCTTCGTGTCGAGGTCGTGGAGGTTGCCGCTCCGCGAGCCCAGCACGATGTTGACCCAGTCGGGTCGCATCCGGACGATACGGCGCCCGGGGCCGGTCGCCGCCTTGCCCAGGCGCCCTGTGTCGTCGGCTGTGGTGGCGAAGAAGTTCCCGGACAGGTCGGCGTCCTGGATCATCCGGGTGAGCAGCTCGCCGGTGGTGCCGTTCGGCCAGGGCCGCTCGAGGATGGACAGCTCCGAGTTCGAAAACAGCGGGCCCGGGCGACCGTTGCGGCGCGGCTGCCAGGCGAACCGAGTCTCCGAGAAGAGGGTCTGGCGGGCGAGCATGCAGGCGAACACGATCCCGTTGGACGCGTAAGCGTCGCGGATGTAGCCCTCGAAGTCGTTGCCGATCTCCTCGCGGTCGGGCATCACTGAGCCCCACACGGGCTGGCTGCTCGACCAGAACGGCGACTGCGTGAACGACTTGCGGCCCTCGAGCAGGCGCTGCGACAGACGCATCAGCCGGCCTCGGCGAGGAACAGGTAGCCGAGCGCGGCGACCAGCAGGCCGCCGACGATGTAGGCCGCGGGCACGAAGAGCATCGAGACGCCGGCGACCACGAGCGCGCCGGCGACGATGAGGACGAGGGCAAGGAGAGCCTCACGCACGGGGGTCTCCCTTCATCAGACGAACGCGGCCATCGGGGTCAGGGACTGCGGCTTGGAGTTGGCGCCCCAGAGCGCGAGGCTCGGCGCCTCGAGCATCGAGTGGTCCCACAGGAACCGGCCTGCGCTCATGCGTCGACTGCCGTCACGGGCCGCGTCGTTCAGCTCGGCTGCGTCGTTGTGGAACACGGAGTGCGTCTCGGTGATGCCGACGTACAGCGACGCGCAGGCGTCCTTCAGGTCTGACATGTCGGCCACCAGGAGTCGATCGCCGAGTCGCTCGCGCAGCGGTTCGACCAGGTCGGCGCCCGGTCCCGAGGCGGCAATCGCCACCGGGACGTTGTGACGGTTGGCGATGTCGCACGCCTCGTCGAGGATCCATGACGCACCCGGCCGGCGACCTCCGAGCCTCGGGTCGGAGGATGCGGGGAAGATCACCTGCACGGCATCGGTGCCGTAGTCGCCGACGGCGGCCAGCGACGAGTAGGCGAGGCCCGGCTCGACGGCGATGCCTAGGCACCGCGGCTTCGGAGCGACCGCGTCTGCGATCCCCTGCTTGCCCCAGTGGGGACCGAAGACCTGCGATGCCGTCTCGGTGGGCGGGTCCTCCCACCACACCAGGAACTCGCGTGCGAACTCCTCAGGTGGCATCGCCTGGCGCAGGGAGCGGATCGTCTCGCGCTGCACGCGGCCATCGAGGGCCGACATGATCTGCTCCCAGCGACGCTCGTCGTCGAGCGCGCACCCCTTCGCCGTCTTGGCGTGGTTGCACTTCGGCGTCTCGCAGCCAGGTTCGGGCTTCTCCGGCGTCGGACCGAGGCGGTCGGACAGCTCGAAGTAGAACTGGTTGTGCGTCAGGCCAGCGCGTCCACGGTCGCGCTTGTCGCGCAGAGCCTCCGACATCAGCAGGCCGGCCGACGAAGCCGAGACGACCTGGGGGCGCGGTCGGGCCGAGAGCGTCGGGTAGAGCGAGCCGATCACCGCCGGCGTGACGGCGAAGAACTCGTCGAGAACGACCTTGTCGCCAGAGAGTCCGCGGCCTCCAGTGGCCTGACGAGCCCGGTAGCGGAGCCGCCGGTCGCCGGTGAGCTCGATCGCCCAGCGGCCGTTCGCTGCCGTGATGCCAGGTCGGTCGCCGCGGGTCGGCAGCAGGTGTCGCGACAGGAACGAGTTGTCCTCGATCAGCGCGGCCGTCTCGCGAAACGTCTCCTCGGTCGTCGACAGCTCGTGCGCCGAGTGGATCGAGAGGCGCTCCTTGGTGACGAACAGCCAACCGAGCTCGATCATCTTCAGCACACCGGTCTTGAAGTTCTGCCGCGGGCCGACCATGTCGACCTCGAAGGCAGCAGGCTTCCCGTTCGGCAGGATCGCGAAGGTGGCGTCGAGGATCAGTTCCTGCTCGGCGTCCGGCGCGTAGCCGGCTCGCGCGCAGATGTCGGCGACCTCGGGCCCGAACGTCTCGACGTACTCCGGGACATGGAGGTAGGTCGGCTCAAGCCTTCGCCGCGCGCTCAAGCTTCCTCTTCACCGCGTCGTCTGCGTCGGCCAGCGGATCCTCGGCAACCGTGTTGCCGGCCGCGATGTTCGCCATCAGCCGCGAGTGCTCCTTCGACAGCGTCGCCAGCTCGGAGCCCTGACCGCGCGCCATGCCGCGGGCGATGATGAGCACCTGCTGGCCGAGCATCGTCTCTAAGGCGTCGAGCTTGCGGAGCTCCGCCTGAGTGGCAGACACGAGGCCCTCGGCGAACGGGTTCGGCTCGTCTGCGTCACCCTGCTCGTGCGGCGGCTTCAGGTCCGACTTCGCCACCACGACCTCCAACGATCTGCCGGGGAGAGATGCCGATTTTCGGTGCTGGGGTCCTACGCATCGACGTCTTCCGTGTCGACCCGACCCCCGGGGGCCAGGGGTCACAACACCCAGCGAGTGACGTCCTTCGCGACATGCCGACGCTGCCCGCCGTCGGTCACATTGCACAGTGCGTGAGCCGGTCCGATGACCACGTTGCCCTCGTCGTTGTGCGCGACGTGGGCCTCGTCGGTCGGCGCGATGTCGCGGGTCGGATGGAGGCAGCCGCCGCTTGAGCCGTGCCATCCCTGCACGCAGATCAGCCACTCGCCTCGAGCCTGCGCCGCAGTGATCCGCTTGCGCTCGGCCCGGTGCTCAGGCGTCCGGTGCTGCGGCCTGGCCATCGCTCACCCCCGAAGGCGTTGCCTGCGCGCGACCGGCGACGCACCATGGACGGATGAGCCAGAGCCCCGAGCGCGACGAGGACTGGCGCCTGCTGCAGGAGGCGCTCGAGGAGCGCGACCGTGAGTGGTGGGCCGACGAGCAGGACGACGAGCCCGACATGCCGAACGCCCCGGCCTGGTGGCAGCGGGGCGCTTGAGGTCCGGGGACGCCAATGACGTCCGAACTGTGACAAGGCTACATGACCGTCACGACACGGCGGTCAGCTTCTTGGATCGCGTGTCGCGCAGCACGAGGTCGAGGGCGTCGCCCATGCGGTAGCGAGCGTGGCCGACCTGCTCGTCGGCTACGACCATGCGCTCCTGCTCGAAGTCCCAGGTGTAGCCCCGGCGGATCTGGTGGTGGGGCTGCAGGTCGCCGCGGTTGGCCCACTGGCGGATCCGGTCGTACAGCCGCGGCACGCTGGCTTCGGTGTCGACGAGCGCGACGATCGCTTCGGCCAGCGGCTTGGGTCGTGCGAGCCACCCACGCGCCTCAGCGAGCACGACGTCGAGGTGGTCGCGTGCGTACGTTGTGGCGCCGCAGGATCCGCAGGTGACCCACGTCAGCCCGGGGATGACCGAGGTCCCGGCGCCGCAGCGGACCGCAGCGCCGTCCTCGTCGAAGCCGACGACCTGGCGGCAGGCGCCGGCGTACCACCCGGGCACGAGCGGCGTGAGCGTCTGCAGCCGCTCCTCGTGCTGGCTGAGGTCGCGAACGAACTCGCCGCACCAGTCGAGTGTCGAGATGCTCGTGAGGTACCGCTCGAAGCCGAGGCATAGCCACGCGACGGCTTGGGCTTCGGTGACGGTCTCGGCCTGGCGTGAGGCGGTGAGCCGGTCGAGCAGGCGGGTGAGGTGTGGTCGGTCGTCGACGAGTGCGCGGGCCCAGGTGATGAGCGCGTTGCTGGTCTCGTCGAGGGTGTCGCTGATGCGGTCCCCGGTGCCGGCGCTCTTGACCTGCCCGTCCCAGAGCACCCGGGATCCGGGGACTGGTCGCGAGGTGCCGGAGCGTCCTGGTCGCCAGCGGGCGAGGTTGCGGAAGTAGACCGGCAGCACCTCGAGAATCGTCTCGGCCTTGCGCCGGCAGAGCTCGCACAGAGCGAGGCCGTTCGTGGTCTCGGCGTGGCAGTGGAGGCAGTGGATCACGGCGTGGCCTTCCTGGTGCGGATGACGGAGGTGCGTGGACGGGTGGCCCACATGGGCAGGCCGTACTTCTCGCGCATGGCGAGCACGTGGCGCAGCAGGTCGTCGCTGCCGCGGAAGTTCTCGCGGCGCTCGTCGATGCGGTCGGCGCCGAACTGGCGATGTCGCTCCTGCTCGAGCTCGTAGCCACCGGGCTCGATGGCGAGCAGCTCGTCGGCTCGCAGTGAGCGCAGCCGGTCATGAAGGTGGGTGCTGTAGCCGATCTTGATGTAGTTCCCGATGCGGGCGTAGTAGACCAGCGGCCGGCCGCCGACGTTGCCTTGTGCGGCCACGTCGCGGTCGGAGCGTCGTTGCGCAAGGGCGGCGAGCCGTGCCTGTTCCTCGGCCAGGATCTCGGCGCGGAAGTGGCGAGCGATCTCGAGGCCGTGGGCGGAGCAGAGCGAGGGCAGTTCGGGGCGCAGGCCGCTGTTGGCCGGTCGGCCGCAGTCGGGCATCCAGCATGTGTCGGTCAAGGCGTGGTCCTCTCGCGGACGATCGGGGGACAGGCAGGAGCGGTGGCGCGTACGGTCGGCGCGTGATCGGGGTGAGCGCGCACGACGGGGTCGACTACGACGGCTACTCGGCGTGGTGGATCTGGATGCTTGAGCACGGGCTGGACGGCATCGTCGGAGGCTTGCTGGCGGTAGCAGGAGTTGCGGGAACGCTTTGGTACGACCGTCACGCTCGTGCACAGACACGTAAGTCGGAGCAGCTGGACGAGGTGCGCCAAGTGGTGGGGAGAGTGCTGGAGAAGGCGCTGGACGCGAATTCGGCGCTCCAGGCCAACGATCCAGATAGGCACCCCGGTGCGGCATTGATGGCCTTAGATCGAGAGATTCGGCTCGCGACCCCACACCTCTACAGCGCTGGTCTCACCGACTTCGCTGCGTCGCTTCAGATGCATGGCTCGGTCATCAACTACGTGATGAACCGCGAGCAATGGCGCCAGTCCGCAGGGCGTGTGGCAAACGCCGTCCTGACCCGGTGCCAGGCGTGGCTGCGGGACCCGGATCAATACACGGGAAGACCGCAAGACAGGGGCGAGACCATCGCCTTCGGTGACACGGTGCTCAACACGATCCTTCATCCCGCCCCGGCGCCGGAGGACGAGTCCTCGCCTGAATCCTGACGCCTCGCCCTGATGCTCGCCAGCAGCGCCTGCCCGGCACTCCGGTCGTCGTCGAGCACGGGGTCGGTCTCGGCACTGAGCTCGTCGACGGCGCACGCTCGGCACGAGCCGACGTACTCGCCCGGGTGTCGTCGGCAGTCCTCGCCGGCCTTGGCAGGCTGACGTCGTCCGGGCTCCTCGGCGCGTTGGGGGACGAACGGCCGTCGGATGGCGCCGGGTGTGCGGGCTTCGGGGTCGGTGGCGTGCCCGATGACGCGGTGGGTGGTCTCGGCGAGGTTCTGGCCGACGAGCTCGGCGATGACGGCGTAGGTGCCGTTCTGGTCCCACTTCGCGCAGCCGTGGGTTTCGTCGCGGAGGCGGGTGGCGAGGTAAGTGAGCGCCTGGGCGTCGCGGGTCGTGGTCGTCATCGCCCACCCCTCGAGCTCGCGGCGTAGCCGCCATCCATGAGCCGAGCCCCTAACCACCTGAGGTCATGGATGAACCTCAACCACCCATACTTCGGTCGGGTCGGGTCGGGTCGGGTCGGGGTCTTGTGACACCCCTTGTGACGCGACGGTGTGGTCACGCGTGAGTCACGGCGTGACGTCGGTGTGACGATCACGAGTCACCGTCTTTCTGTCGCTTCTCGCGAGACTTCCTCTTGCGCTCGGCCGCGGCCTCGCGTTCGGCGTGCACCTGGACCCGGCTTGGCTGCCGCTGGTCCCACTCGTGGAACTGGTAGCCGTCGTCCTTCTGGTCCCACAGGCCGGCGCGCACGAGGCGTGTGGCCTCGGCCTTGGTGCCGAGGGTCACGGCGATCGCGTTCGGCACGAAGCCGTCCGTGAGTTGCTGCATGGACCAGGCGCCGGCGCGCACCCACAGGCCCATGGCCCCGTTGCCGGCGGCGAGCACCTTGGCGTGTAGGGCGAGGTTGTCGTCGACCTTGAACCATGGCATTCAGGCCGCTCCCTTCCAGTAGGACCGCCACGGCATCGGCTCGGCCGGGGCGGTGTAGATGAGCACCGACTCGGTGACACGGCCGGAGCCGGGGACCTGAGCAGCCGGGGCGATCGAGAAGCCACCTGGTCGGAGCAGCCGCGCCTTGGCCTGCGTGATGAGGCGGGGCAGGTCTGCGGTCGCCTCTCGGCAGAGGTCGGCGTAGGGCATCGACTCGTCGACGATCGGCCAGATGGCTCGGAACATGCTCACGACAGCGCCTCCACGACGGCTGCGATGAGGTCGCGCGCGGCGGGCGGCGTGACGGCGTTCCCGGCGAGCTTGACGCGCTCGCGGCGGGTGCCGCCCCAGATGTAGTCGGCGGGGAATGCCATGCCGGCGGCGACCTCGTGGGGCTCGAGCATCCGGAAGAGGCAGTCGTCGACCTGGGCGGCCGCGGCCTCGATGTCCCCTGGGGTGATGACGGACTGGTGCCCTGCGGTGGTGAGGGTGCGGAGGTACTCGCTGGCCGGTGTGGTCATCTCGGCACCGCCGCTGTTGTTGCGGTGGATGAGGGCGTACCGGTCGACGGTGGTGAGCGTGCCGATGGGCTTCTCGACGGGCTGCGAGGACTGGCTGGATCCGTAGTAGGGCATGACGAGCGCCGCGCCGCCTCCAGTGGCGGTGGTGGCCGTCGGCAGCGGCTCGCTGATCGGGTGCGCGCGGTTGTTGTGGTTGTTCGCCTGGATGAGCGCGTGGTGGTTGCCCGACGCGGTGACGGTTGACATCGGTGACTCGACCGACCGGGCGTCGGACCCTCCACCGCGCAGCTCGGCGATGAAGGGGTGCTGGACAAGGCCGTGGTTCGCACCGTCGGCCACCACGGTAGGCAGCGGCTTCTCGCGCGGGTCGAGGTCGCGGACCCGGTCGCGGAACTGCGTCAGGAACGCGGGCGGCTCGATCAGGCTCGCGGTGTCGTAGGTCGTGGGCCAGTCCTGCCCGCCCCACTCGGCGCGGGTCACGAACGCGTCCTGGTGGCGCGAGGTCTGCGTACGCAGCGCCTGCTCTGCGGTGCTCACCCGGTCGCCGGCGCGGCCCTCAAGCGGAACGACGAGCGCCTTGGACTCGATGGTGTGCAGGGTGCGCAGGACGTCGTACATCGACCAGACGCGGTAGTAGGAGTTCGGGTCTCCGTGCTGCGGGTGCTTCACGTCGGCGGCGTCGTACTGGTTGCCGCTCTGCTCCATGTGGAAGGGCGACCAGTAGCGGGCGATTCCGGCGGCGATGCGGCGGCGGGTCTTGTCGGCGAGCGGCTTGGCGCGGTCGCCGATGCGGGTGCCGCGCAGGGACCAGTCGATCGCGGCGGCGGCCGGGAGGTAGCCGGGCTCGACGGCGGTACCGCAGGCGGCGTGGAGGTAGACGTACTGCGACCGGTACTTGCCGACGGTGCGGCCGTTCTTCCACGCCTGGTGGGCCTCGACGACCGACTGGCACTCGGGGCACCACGCGAGCGGGCGCATGACCTTGTCGATGTCGGGGGCGCGGTTGCCCTTCAGCCAGCAGACGACGTAGAGCCGGTCGCGGGACTGCGGGGCCGGGTCACCGTGCGCTTGGGCGTGCATGGAGTTGAGCGAGACGATGCGGAAGTCGTAGCCGAGGTTGCGCAGGCCCTTCTTCCAGAGCATCCACGCGTCGGCGTACTTCGGGTTGGTGGCGACGTCGACGACGTTCTCGATGACCATGGCCTTGTAGCGGTGGTGCTCGGCGAAGCGGAGGACGTCGAACATCAGCAGCCGCGAGCGCTGGACGATCGCGGTCTCGGGGTCCTCGTCGACGAGCTCGGGGTTGAGGGCGTCGAAGAGGTCGGGCTCGAGAGAGGCTGGGACGTTGGAGTACTTCCCGCCGCTGGCCTGGCTCCACTTCGTGCACTCGGGGGAGGCCCAGAGGATGTCGGTGCGGGGGAAGTAGCGCGGGTCCTCCTCGTGGAGGTCGACGGCGGCGTGGTCGGCAGTCGGGTGGTTCTCGTTGTGCACCTGCACGGCGAGGTCCCAGTGGTTGGCGGCGATCTTGATCTCGACGCCGGGCACCTGCACGGCGCCGGTCGAAGATCCGCCACCGCCACAGAACAAATCAGTGATGGTCAGCATGGGTCACTCCTGCTTGGTGTCGGCGACGTAGACCGCGAGTGCGTACGCCTGCCAGATGTCGGCCTTGAACCCGTGGAAGAAGCCGGGCTGGGCGGTGGTGCCCTTGCCGCGGTTGGGCTGCCCGGGTGCGAAGCGGTCGACAAGCGCTTGGGCGATGTTGGAGTCCTTGGCGCGGCTGTCGTGGCAGTGGTGGACCTTGACCTGCAGCCGCTTGACGAGCTCGGGGTCGGTGCCGGTGCGCCGGCGGATGGTCTCGGCGTAGCGGCCGATCCAGACGCAGGTGTCGAAGACCTCAGCCCCGACCGCCATGCCGTAGGAGGCGACCATCTCGATGGCGGCGTGGTCGAAGTCGAGACCGAGTGGCATGTGGCCGAGGTCGTCGAGCAGCTGCGCGTTGGGCACCTTGGCGGCGCGCACGGGTCGGCAGCCTTCGCCGATGAGCGCGTACGCCGACTCGACCGGCCCGGGGTCGATGGCAAGGACGTGCGTCACCCTCGCCACCTCCCCCCGCGTCGCAGGTTCAGCACGATGACCGCCAGCCCGGCGAGGGCGACGAGTGCGAGCCAGGCGTCGGTGGCGGTCACCGGCCCTCATCCTTGCGCTTCAGCCAGTCGTAGAAGTCGCAGCAGCCGGTGATGGTCCAGCCGATGGCGATGACCCACGCGGCCAGGCAGACGGCAACGGCGGCGGTGACCAGCGTGACGACGACGAAGGTGTAGGCGAACTCCAGCAGCGTGTTCATCGGCCCTCCTCGCGCGGGGTGGGAGCGAGAGCGCGGTAGGGGTTCGCGGTCACCTCGGTTCGTGTGCCGTTAGTCAGCCCGGCCGAGTCGCCCATGCCGGTTACCCAGCCCTCGTCCCATGCGTCGGCGCGGACCTGAGCGTCGTGGGCGGCGAGCCAGTCGGACGCGAGGACGGTGCATGCGATGTCGCGGTACTCGTTCTGGTCGTCGTCGTTGAGCGTGGTTGCCCACCTGTGTTCGACGCTCTCGTGTCGCGCTACCTGCTCG
This sequence comes from Nocardioides potassii, assembly GCF_021648885.1. Taxonomy (GTDB): domain Bacteria; phylum Actinomycetota; class Actinomycetes; order Propionibacteriales; family Nocardioidaceae; genus Nocardioides; species Nocardioides potassii. The sequence continues at coordinate 95,594 of NZ_JAKJHZ010000005.1, forward strand.
ACAGCAAAGATGGACCTCGCCAGCGCCTCCACGTCCGCCTCGGACGGTCGCTCGGTGGCGGTCACGACTCGCTCCGAACGATGCGAGCGGCGCGGTCACGGAGCCACGTCTCGCCTGCGTCGTGCCACGGCCACTCGTCAGCCGCTTGCCTCAGCGCCTCTGCCGCACCCTCGGCGCGCATCTCGGCGTCTCTGGCTGCAAGCGCCTCCGAGCCGTGGACGTAGCACATGTCGTGGTCGGCGTTGTCTTCGCGGCCTGCTTGTTCACCCTCGGCGCGTGCTCGGGTCGCGGCGGCAGACTCACGGGCAGCGACGATGCGCTCAACGGCCTCGTAGACGTACTGCATGTCGGGCGCGATGGCCTGTGGCGCTCGGACCGCCGCACTGAGCGCGTGGCGCTCGGCCTCGCTGAGCCCCTCACTCGCGTCCGTGCTGGCGTCGCGACAAAACGTGCAATCTGACTGCATGCCCGACCAGTGCGGGTGGATGCGACATGACCGCTCGTCGAGCGCCCCACTCGCGTCCGTGCTGGCGGCGGGGGTGGGGGGAACGCTCGGGCATCCGCTGGCCGTCGAGGACAGGTGCGGGTAGCGCAGGCGAGGGCAGGTGCAGGTGTGCGCAAGTCCGTCAGTCATCGGCCTGCCTCCAACCCGAATCGCTCGCGGAGCGCGTCGAGGCCCGCGTTGATGTCCTCTTGGGCGCAGTACGACAGAGCCTTCGACGGCAGGTGCGCGAGAAACGTGTCCTCGATTGCGTCGATCACCGCTTCTATCGCGGACCGCTCATCCGCGGTGGGTTCGCTCGCGTCGTCGGCGTCCGGGGTGGCGGGGTGATGGATCTGGCACGGACCTTCCTCGGGCAGCACGTACTCACGGAGGCACGGCTTCTGCTCGCCTGCCCCGCTCTCGGTCGCGCTCACGAGCCCGACCCGTTCAGCTTGGCGACCTCAGCCTCGATCTCGCTGCGGCGCTCAGGGGTCGCGGTCTTCCACTCCGCACGCAGCTCGTCAGCCTTCGACGGTGCGGGTGCGTCGGGCAGGGGATCGACGGTGTACACGCCGCTCTTGCCCTTGGTCAGGATGAGCGGGATCTTCTTCTGGCCGTCGATGTGCGACATGCGGCTGATGCGCGTGCCACCCACCGCCTTGCCGCCGAAGACGACCTCGGTGTCACAGAAGAGCTCGACGCGACGACCGGGCCAGGTGGAGGCGTCGGCGGACCATGCGCCGGCGAGCACGCGGCGCATCGACTTGCCGGGTCTCCACGGGCGCGGGAACTCGGCGAGGTGCACGTTGATCGGCTGCTCGCCGTTGTTCTTTGTGACGCGCTCGATCGTGAAGACGCGTGGTCCGCCGAGTAGATCCACGGCGTCCAGCTGATCGCTCTTGGGAGCGAGGGTGTCGGTGATGTCCATCAGACGGTGATCTCCTCGGAAGGGACGCGCCACGACTCAGAGAGCACGTCGTCGCGGTCGAAGAAGTAGTAGCCAGGCAGGGGAGTGGGCTCGGCGTGCATGCCGTCGAAGCCCGCCCAGAGGCCGGTCGACATCGACTCGGCGTAGATGCGGATGGCGCGGTCGTTCAGCTCCTTGGCGACCTCGATCGAGAGGTCGTCGGGCGTGTGGATCTGCACGAGGTACGGAGCGGTGACCTCCTGGCAGATGAAGCGCAGCGGCGTGCGTGCGGCCGGGTGACCGAGTGCCTGCAGTCCGCGCCGGTAGAACTCGGCCTGCTGGTGGTAGCCGTAGTTGGCCATCGCCTTTGAGAAGCCACGACGACTCGCGTCGGTGCACGTCTTGTAGTCCCAGGCCGCGCGCTCGCCGAGCAGGTCGTAGCGCGCCCTGCACCAGACGCCGTCCTCCTGCCAGAAGCCGGAGACCTCGGCCTCGGACTCGTCGAGGATCTTGGCGACGATGGACGACTCGCGCAGGGCGGTGGCCATGCCGATGATCTGGTCGCGCTCGGCCTCGGACACAGCGACGGCCGCCTCGGTAGCGAGCATGTCGGCGTACTCGGCGCGTTCGGCCTTGCCGTCCTTCGTGCGCCCGTCGTGCTGCCAGACGATCAGCAGCGGACCGGCGCCGAGAGCGTGCGCGTGAGCCGCCTTGCCGAGGTTCATCGACTTGGTGGGCTTGCGGTTGCGTCGCAGCTCGTAGGCCTTGGCTGGCACGTTGTCGGTCAGCAGTCGAGCGAACGTTGAGGAGAGGGAGCCGCCCGGGATCGGGTCGGCGTGGTAGGCCTCGTCGCTCACACCGCTGGTGAAGCCGCCGGGAGCGGTGATGTTGTCGACGTTCACGACGCCTCCTTCTCGATCTTCCGCAGCACGTCGGCGCGGATCTCCTCGGCGACGCGCGCGCAGGTGGTGCAGTCGCACGGGCAGTCGACGCAGGTGGTCCCGCAGGCGCGCGGCTCGGGACCGGTGCAGACCATCCGGTCTCCGCAGGTGTCGCAGCGACGGTTGCCGCAGTCGTCGACGCCGCAGCGCATGTGCTTGACCTCGGCGATGGCCCCGTCGAGCGCTCCCTGCCACGCCTCGTCCAGCGGCGGCCCGGGGTAGCGGTCGGCGTTGACGGTGTCCGGGTCGAAGCCGGCGCAGTGGCCGGTTGGGCAGTCGGTGTCGCGGTAGGCCGAGCGCACGATCATGCGGCCCTCCTGTTGAGCAACCCGCGTTCCATTGCGGAGAAGACGGGCGACGACTGCCCTGGTCGAAAGACGACGAGAGCGCACGGAAACGGAGCGTTGCTGGTCGCCTCGCCCTGGCCGAACACGAGTCGTCCGCGAACAAGGCGCACCTCGGCCGCGCACATGACGTACTCGTGCCACCACGACGTGTCAGTTCGAGCGGGAATGAGCATGACGACGGTCGACCCCGTCTGCGACTCGCTCCAACCCTTGTGCACCCACTTGCCGATTCCTCGGCCATAGGGCGGGTTGCACCAGACGATTCCCGGCCACGGCTGAGCCAGGGCGTCGTCCGCCTCGGTGTAGAACGTGTTCACCTTGGCGTTGTTGGGTGACGCAGCGGCGTCGAGGGTAAACGGGAACTCCCTTGCCACAAGGTCGAAGAACCCCTGCGGGGTGGCCCAGTCGAGACGGTCCGACGTGAACATGCCCTCATTGATGCGACTCACGACGCGCACCCCTCCCACACCGCGATCCACGCGCCCTTGGTGCTGAGCAGCGTCGAGCGGGTCATCCCGACCTTGCGCTGCTCCCGTGGTCGACGGAGAGCGGCGGCGTGGACGCGTGGGCCGACGAGGCTGGCAGCGGCGACGCTGACCAGATCGCGACAGTCGTTCGCCGACCACTTCTCGCCGGTCGCGTTCAGCTCGGCGATCTTGGCGTCGACCTCAGCGATGAGGCGCGGGTCGGCACCGTTCTCGACGGTCGCCATGCCCTCCTCGCCAGCGGCGATGGCGGCTGCGACGCGGGTGTCGGTGACGGTCATCGGGTAACTCCCATCCGGTCGAAGAAGACGACGTTGGCGGCGAGGTCAGGCGCGGGTTCGAGGTCGACCTCGTCCTCGCGACATGCCAGCCACTCCTCGGCCTTGATCCACGCGAGGACGAGCAGCGAGGGGCCGAAGACCATGGCGAGCCAGATCAGCAGCTCGGACATCACGCCTCCGCTCGCAGCGGCGTCGGCGGCGACCAGGTCACCAGGCGCTGGTCCTTGCCGGGGCGGGTGGCGAACTCGCCCGTCCCGTCGTCGAAGATCGAGATGAGGTAGTCGGTGCCGCTGGCGCCGGCCTCGGGGTCGTGTGCGGTGAAGACCCTCATGCCGCCAGCGCTCCCGTCACGTTGCGAGCGACTGTCACGGTGACCGTGCCCTTGTCGTAGGTCGCGCGAGCCGTGGGCCAGCAGACCTGCATGGCGGCGAGGAGGTCGACCATCCGGCGCAAGTCAGCGACGTGCTCGGCGTTGATGGTGGCGACCGTGATGCGGTCCTTCATGTCGTACCCTTCCGGTAGGAGTTCGTCTCCGACCCGTCCGGTGGCACCCGGGCGGGTCGTCTGTTTCTGGGCATGGCTGTGGCCCGCTCCCACCGCCCGGGGGTTCGGCGGCAGAAGCGGGTGATCTGTGGGGCGGTCAGCGACCGGGGCGCATCAACGCCTCGATCTCGCGGCGGTATCGTTCAGCAGCTGCGATCGCGTCGCACTCGGCGAGGCGTCGGCGCTTGGCCTCCTGCTCCTGGCGTAGTGCTTCGAGCTTGGCGTCACGGACCTGCTGGTGGCGTCGGCGGGATGCCTCGACCTGCGCGTCGGGCGCGTTCGGCTTGCGGACGTTGGCGGCGTTGCGCTTCCCCTGCGGCTTCTCACCCAGCAGCGCCAGCACGTCACGGCGGGCGAGCCGCACCGAGAACCGTGTGGGCGTCTCCGGCAGCTTGTACGTGCCCGACGCCTTGCTATGCGACCAGATCGTGTGGCCCGACGAGTCGGTGCCCTCGCAGACCCAGCCGCCCTTGCGCAGTTCCTTCGCGAAGGCGCGGATCTCGGCGCGGGCGTGGCGGGGGCGGGTGGGGTCCGTGGTGGTCATGCGTCCCTCCATCCGAGGTCGCGCCGGAGTGCGTCGAGGCCGTTGAGGCGGTCGAACTCGTCGCGGCTGATGCGGCGCGAAGAGACCACCTCGCGCCAGTCGCGACGCTCGCCGAACTGGCCACCGAGGACGACGTGGAGCATGTCGCCGTCGTCGAGATGCACGAAGGCAGCACGGGGCGTTCGGTCTCGCTCCTGAGCCAGACCGGGGTCGCGCACGACGGCGGTCACCTGACCGTGATCCTCGCCGATGTAGCAGTTGGTCGGCGTGCTGCCGACGTAGATCCGGTCGCTCATCCGCTCGTCACCGCCCACTCGCGCTTCGCCTTGCCGCGCACCACCATCAGGTCACCACGACGTCGCAGCCAGGGGCCAAACTCCTCGCGCACGAAGCGCTCGGCGTCACGGTGGCGGGCGTCGCGCTGGTCCAGCTCGTAGGCGCGGATCAGGGCCTTGGCCTGCGGGTAGGTCACGCCGAGCTCGTGGACGAGGTAGCGCTCCTGGCCGCTCTTGGTCGTCAGGTCGGTGGTCCTGACCCCGGTGATGTGCTCGCCGGGAGGCTCCGTAGTGGCGGTGAGGCCGGGCGGGCTCATGACGCCTCGGCCTTCTTGCGCTCGACGAACGCGTCGAGGTCGGCCTTGTCGAAGAGCACCTTGTTGGTGATGTTGGTGATCTTCGGCAGCTCGCCGTCCTTCGCGAGCTGCTCGACGCCGCGCTTGCCGATGCCGAGATAGATCGCGGCGGCCGGGTAGTCGAAGAGCCGGCGCTCGACGGGAGCGAGAACTCGAGCACCCATCAGGCCGGCTCCTCGACCGCGAACAGGCCGGGCTCCCGGATGAGCGCTTGGACCGGGACGTCGAGCGCGGAGGCGATCCGGTAGAGCACCTCAGGGCTCGCGTTCTTCCGCTCGTTCTCGATGTTGTCGAGGGTCGAGTAGCTGATGAGCGCCTTGGTGGCGAACGGTCCGGGCTTCATCCCGCTCTTGATGCGGAGGTGTCGGATCGCGAGGCCGTTCTGGCGAGGCGTCTTGGTCATGTGGAAGAGATTAGGAGGGGATTCGGAGGAAGACAAGAGGAAACGCGGAAGAGATCCGGAAATCTCGCATCGCCGCAGGTCAGCCCGTCTCACACGCCTGTAACTACCGCCTTCGATTTCCAGCCTCCTGGGCCAGAACCTCTTCCAACGCCGCCTAGACTCTTCCGGACTTCTTCCGACACTCTTCTGGCATGAAGAAGTACCCGCATGAGCACTGGGTGGCCCTCGGCGACTGGATCGCCCACGCCCGGAAGCAGGCCGGATACACCGACACGAAGCGGTGGGCGGCTGCGGTCGGTCGCTCCGACCGCGTTGTCCTTGGGCTGGAGCGGGGCGAGCCGCAGGGGGCCAAGACCATCGAGGCGGTCTCGGAGGCGCTGGGCGTCAGCAACTGGGCACTGTTCGAGATTCTCGACAAGGGGAGCAGCTCTCCAGACTTCGTCGCGAAGTCTCCCGATGAGATCCAGGCGATCCGCGCGCGCTACGAGTCGGAGACGGGTCTCGAGGCCGATGCGGCCGGCGCCGACCTCTTCGCCATGTTCAGCGACGAGGAACTGCTGGACGAGATCCGTCGACGGCTCGCGACCCGCCCAATGGCCCGCTCAGAGCGCCGCCTGCGTGAGGTCCAGGCTTCGCCAGGGTCCGACTCCCTCGACGACGACATGGACGCAGCGGCCAATGAGTCCGCGGGCGACCCTCTCCAGCAGGAGCCCGGCGCGGAAGAAGATCCGTCGACCTGATGTCAGTCGCCTCTGATTGAGTTCACGGCCTGACAGCGGGCGCCAGCGGGGAGCGGTCGGTCAGCGGAGAACCGGGAGTCGCGCCGAGGGCCATGACGACGGATTGAGAACGCTCGACGAGCTGCTGTGGCACTGCGCAGACTTGGGCGTCGACGTCGAGTGGGCAGACCTGGGACCGACGAAGCACGGAGGCTACAAGGCCTCGACCGACGTCATCACCCTGAGCCACCGGCTGACCCGTCGGCAGGCCATTGCGACCCTGGCGCACGAGCTCGGCCACCGAGCGTTCGGGGACCGCTGCTCGACGCCGGCCGTGGAGCGACGGGCGTGGGAGTACGCCGCGGCCTTCCTCATCACGCCGAGCGAGTACGCCCGCGCCGAGGCCGAGGTCGGCTGCCACATGGCGGCGCTCGCCGAGCACCTCGACGTGACGCCGAAGGTGATCGAGGCATGGCGCCGGTGGGCGCACAAGCGGGTGCCGCTCGAGCGACGGCGCTACTACACCGTCGAGTGGCCCTAGCCCCAGAGCGCGCCGCCGACCTTCGCGGCCGCGGCCTGCTTCGCCTCGCTGACTGCGTGCTGGTAGTTCGAGGCGGTTGAGATCTGCGACCACCCGAGGATGTCCATGACGACGCGCGGGTCGATGCCCTGCAGAAGCATGAGCGTAGCGGCCGTGTGGCGCGCGGCGTGCAGCTTGATGGGCTCGACACCGGCCTCGACCAGGAGCGCGTGCCACTGCGCCCGATCGTCGCGCGGGTCCAGCGGCGTGCCGATGCGGGTGGGGAAGAGCAGGTCGTGGTCCTGCCACTTGTCGCCGGCGCGCAGGCGTTCCTCGGCGTAGGCCTTGCGGTGCTCCTTCAGCGAGGCGAGCAGCTGGTCGGGCAGGCCCATGTCGCGCTTCGACCGCTCGGTCTTCGGCGGCCCGAACACGAGGCCCTTGCCGGGCAGTCGGTAGACGGTCTGCCGCACCCGGATGGTGCCCGCATCGAGGTCGACGTCGGACCAACGCAGCGCGAGAGCCTCGCCCTGACGCAGGCCGAGCGCGAGGGCCACGGACCAGCGCGCCTCGTGTCGCTTCCCCTCGGCCGCGGCCAGCACCTTCTGCGCGTCCTCGGTAGCGAGCGGCTGGACCTCCTTATCGTCCTTCGCGGGCGCGTCCATCGAGTCGGGCCCGGCAGGGTTCACCGTCAACCGCTGCTTCTGCATGGCCAGGCGGAGCATCCGAGACAGGATCGTGTGCGCCCAGTGGATCGTGCTCGGCGACAGGGGCCGGCGCTTCTCGCCGAGGGTCGGGTTGCCCTCCTCGAGCAGCAGCGACCAGACGCCTTCGATGTCCTCGGCGGTGATCGCGTCGAGGCGCAGGTGACCCATCGTCGGGATGAGGTACTGGTCGAAGCACTGGCGGTACTTCAGCATCGTCGACTCGCGCGGCTTCTTCTTCTGCCGGGGGAGCAGCGTCGAGTGGCAGTGGTTGAGCCACTGCTCGAGCGTGGGCGACTTCCCGACGGGCACGGTCTGGGCGGCGATGCTCTCGCGCAGCTCGCGGACCTTCACGGCGCACGCGTTCTCGGTGGCTGCGGAGACGGTGCGTCGGACCGGCACGGTGCGGCCGTTGGTCGCGCGCTTGTAGCCGGTGATGACGGCGCCGCGCCAGCGGCACTTGCAGGCGCTCTTGCCGCGTGGGCCGAGGGGCCGGGCGCAAGCCTTCTCGTGGACCTGGTAGACCGAGCCGTCGCCGTCGGTGCGCTTCTTAGTCATCGGCCCTCCCACACTTTGATGGCGTCCGCGAACTCCACGCCGAATGCCCAGAAGCCCACCTTGCCGTAGCCGCGCTGTGCCGAGTCACGCGCCGCAGACACCGCGTCGTGATGCAGCGCGATCGCGTACGGACCCATGTCGTGGTCATAGACGACCCACGCACCGGGCACGCCGTCGAGGATGTCGGGAGGCTCGGAAGAAGTTTCCGGAGCGAGCGCGCGGGACTGGGTCATAGCCCGAGAGTAACCCCGCGCACCGACAGTCGATGTAGCAACGCGCGTAGCAGCGCGGGGGTCTGAACCTGCGGGGTTTTGCGGGGTCTTTACGCCTGACTGAGCGTGAATGGGGCCACTTTACGCGGCTCTGCGAGCAATATCCCGAAACTCATACTTGCCGGGGTCTCACCTATTTCCGCTCCTGTGCCCCGGTGCCGGGAAATGCACGCGGCCCCGCAACCTCATACGTGGCGGGGCCTGACCACATCCTGACGTGATCGGGTCTCCTCGCCCGGGAGGCTGCGGGGCGTGTCGCGGGGCGGGTCTGGCGCCCCCGGCAGGACTCGAACCTGCAACCCACGGATTAGAAGGCCGTTGCGCTATCCGTTGCGCCACGGGGGCTGGCGGCAGCCAGTATCCCAGCGGGTCCGGACGTGTGACGATCCGGCCGCCGGGGCGACCGGATCGTCACACGCGTCGTGGAGGTCGATCAGGCGGAGGCCGCGACCGGCTCCTTGCCCGGAACGACCACGTCGGTCGTCTCGTCCTCGCGCCAGGCCGTGCGCCCACGCGGGGCGTCGTACGTCTCCTGGTCCAGGATGCCCTCGCGCTTCGCGACGATCGTCGGGACGAGCGCCTGACCCGTCACGTTGACCGCAGTGCGGCCCATGTCGAGGATCGGGTCGATCGCCAGCAGAAGGCCGACGCCCTCGAGGGGCAGGCCGAGGGTCGAGAGGGTGAGCGTCAGCATCACGGTCGCGCCGGTGACGCCGGCGGTGGCGGCGGAGCCGATCACCGAGACGAACGCGATCAGGACGTAGTCGGTCACCGACAGGTCGAGGCCGAAGAACTGGGCCACGAAGATCGCCGAGATCGCCGGGTAGATCGAGGCGCAGCCGTCCATCTTGGTCGTCGCGCCGAGCGGCACGGCGAACGAGGCGTAGGACCGCGGCACGCCCAGGTTGCGCTCGGTGACCGACTCGGTGACGGGCATCGTGCCGACCGACGAGCGGGACACGAAGGCCAGCGAGATCGCGGGCCAGGCGCCGGAGAAGAACTGCTTGACCGACAGGCCGTTGAGGCGCAGCAGCACCGGGTAGACCCCGAGCAGCACGAGCAGCAGGCCGGCGTAGATGGCGATCGTGAAGGTGCCGAGCGAGCTCAGGGCGTCCCAGCCGTAGCTGGCGACGGCGTTCCCGAGCAGGCCCACGGTCGCGATCGGGGCGAGCAGGATGATCCACCACAGGACCTTCTGCACGACGGCGAGCGCCGAGCGGACGAAGGCGAGGAACGAGTCGGCGGCCTCGCCGACCTTCAGCGTCGCGATGCCGACGGCGATGGCGACGACGAGGATCTGCAGCACGTTGAACGACATCCCGACGGTGCCGTCGCCGTTGTCGTACCCCTCGAGGCCGAGCACGTTGGCCGGCACGAGGCCGGTGAGGAAGTCGAGCCACGAGCCGGTCGACGACGGTGCCGAGGCGGCGTCGGAGGTCACGCTCGTGTGCTCTCCGGGCTGGAGCACGAGGCCGAGCACGATGCCGATCGACACCGCGATCAGCGCGGTGATGGCGAACCACATGAGGGTCTTCCACGCCAGGCGGGCGGCGTTGGTGACCTCGCGCAGGTTGGCGATCGACGCGACGATCGCGAGGAAGACGAGCGGGGGCACGACGGCGCGGAGCAGCGTCACGAAGGTGCCGCCGACCGTGTTGAGGGTCTCGGTGAGCCAGTTGGGGTCGACCTCGCCGGTGGAGGCGTCGACGCCGTCGGCGCCCATGCTGCGGGCGACCAGGCCGAGGACCACGCCGAGCGCCAGGCCGATCAGGACCTGGACGCCGAACGAGGGGAGCCGGAGACGGCGGGTGCGCTGCTCCGGCTCGATAACTGAAGTATTCATACTGGAAAGATAACCTTTCGGAACGACGCCTCGTCAAAGCGAGGTGCCGAGGACGCAGGGAAGGGTCAGTCGACGGCGCGGCGGGGGCGACAGAGCGCGCTCTCCGTGCGGACGAGGTCGACGGCACGACGCTGCGTCAGCAGCTCGCCGAGGGTCCATGGGTCAGTCACACCTGGCGCAACCGACCCGCGGTCGCCCCGATTCCGTGGTTCGCCTCACACGTCAGGAGCCGCCTGACTAGGGTGCGCGCATGACTCCTCGCCTCGGCCTGCGCCTGCTCGCCCTCGCCCTCCCCGCCCTCCTGCTCGCGCCCGGTGCGGCGCACGCCCGGACCCTCACCGTCGCGGACAGCACGAGCGACGCCAAGGCCCTGGACATGGCCCTCCTCCTGGGCGAGTTCATCGATGGCACTCCCGCGGAGGGGCCCTACTTCCTGGACGCTCCGGACGAGACGTCGGTCGACGTCGTCAGCACCACCATCGATCACGCGGCCAAGCGCCTCACCCTGACCGTGCAGCTCCGCGGCCTGGTCGAGCTGAAGGGGCTCTCGGCGGACTTCCGCATCTTCACGCCCGACTCGCGCTGGGACCTCTCGGCCACCTACGCCGAGGACGGGGCGCAGTGGGTCCTCTTCCCGGGCCGCGACGGAGACACCATCTACTCCAGCGAGGGCAGCGTGACCGCGGCGTCAAGCTTCAGGAAGTGCCGGGTGCGCGTGCGGTACGACGCGCCCGGTGACACGGTGATCGCCTCCGTGCCCACCGCCTGCCTCGGCAAACCGCAGTGGGTCCAGGTCTCCGCAGGTGTCATGCGCACGCGGGTCGCCCCGGTCGGCGACGGCTCGGCCAACGTCGCCGCCTTCGCCGACGACGCGTTCCGTGGTGGTCTCAGCCTGGAGAGCCAAGGCCGCAGCCCCAAGGTCCGTCGCGGCTGACCTGCCCGCTCACCCGCGCGACAGGAGCACGATCACCTCGTAGTGCGTGGTGTGCGGGAACATGTCGAGCACGCGCGCCTCGACCGGCCGCAGCGACGGCATGAGCGCGAGGTCGCGAGCGAGTGACTCGGCGTTGCACGAGGAGTAGACGACGTGGCGCACGCCGGACGACTCCAGCCAGCCCGCGAGGTCGGAGCCGATCCCGCGCCGCGGTGGGTTGACCACGACCAGGTCGGGAGCGGTGCCCGAGGCCAGCGCGTACGCGGTGGCGTCGCCCGCGACGAACGACGCGGCCACGCCGAGGTCGGCCGCCGTGGCGGTCGCCGCCGCGATCGCGTCGGGCGACACCTCGACGCCGAGAACCTCGCGACCAGGACCGGCCAGGTGCAGCGCGAAGCCGCCGACACCGCAGTAGAGGTCCCAGACCGTGCGGACGTCGAGGCCGGCGACCCACGAGCGGGCCTGTTCGTAGAGCGCCTCGGCGACGAACGTGTTGGTCTGGAAGAACGCCTTCGGGCCCAGGCGCAAGGTCACGCCCGTCGCCAGCCGCATCGGGAGCTCGGCCTCCTCCGTCAGCACGATCTCGCGGTCGCCCTCGAGCACCGCCTTGTGCTCGGGCTGGATGTTGAGCGTCACGACGCGCAGCGCCGTCACGCCCTCCAGCAACGCGGGGAGGCGGGAGCGGATCCTCGCCTCCAGGGCCGTCGACCGCAGGACCAGCCGGAGCAGCAGCTCACCGCCGGGTGACTCCGTCAGCAGGACGTGCTTGAGCTCGCCCCTGCGCTGCGCGACGTCGTACGGCACCACGCCGGTGCTGCTGATCCATGAGGCGACGCGGTCGAGCGCCGCCGTGAGCCCGGGGGAGTGCAGGCCGCAGTCGCGCAGGTCGACGCCGGCGAGGTCGCGGTCGAGGATGCCCAGGGTCGGGGCCTCGACCGTCCCGCCGACGGCCATCTTGGCCTTGTTGCGGAACCCCGACTCGACGCCGGCCACCGTGGGCAGCCAGACCGGGGAGTCGACCAGCGACCGGGCGTGGTGCTCCTTGTCGGAGAGCTGGCGCGCCCGCGGCACCTCCAGCAGCGTGCAGGAGCGACAGCGGAAGGCGTCGTAGTGGTGGCAGTCCACTAGCGCAGGCGGCCCATCCACTCCTCGACGTCGGCCGACGTGCGGGGGAGGGAGGCGGAGAGGTTCCGGTTGCCGTCGGCGGTGACGAGGATGTCGTCCTCGATGCGGATGCCGATGCCGCGGAGCTCCGCGGGGACGAGCAGGTCGTCCTCCTGGAAGTAGAGGCCGGGCTCGACCGTCAGCACCATGCCCTCGGCGAGGTCGCCCTTCGGGTAGATGTCGGCCGACGTGCGACCGCAGTCGTGGACGTCCATGCCCAGCATGTGCGAGGTGCCGTGGAGGGTCCAGCGGGCGTAGACCTTCGACTCCGGGTCGAGGGCCTCCTGCGCGGACACCGGCAGCAGGCCCATGTCCTCGAGGCCGTGGGCGAGCACCGCCATCGCGGCGTTGTGGGCGGCGAGGAACGGCACGCCCGGGCGTACGGCGTCGATGCCGGCCTGCTGCGCCGCGTGGACCAGGTCGTAGAGCTCGCGCTGCAGCGGCGTGAAGGTGCCGTCGACGGGCAGCGTGCGCGTCACGTCGGCGGTGTAGAGGTTGCCGCCCTCCACGCCCATGTCGAGCAGCACCAGCTTGCCGGGCTCGATCGCACCGGTGTTGTCGATCCAGTGCAGCGTGGTCGCGTGCGACCCGCCGGCGCAGATCGAGTCGTAGCCGATGTCGTTGCCCATCGCGCGGGCACGGCGGAAGAACGTCCCCTCGATCCAGCGCTCGCCGAACTGGAGCACCCGGTCCCACTCGCGCACCGAGTCCTCGAAGCCGAGGGCCGTGATGTCACAGGCCTCCTGCAGCTCGCCGACCTCCCAGTCGTCCTTGATCAGCCGCAGCTCGTCGGCGACGCGGCCGAGGTCCTCGTCGGTCGTGACGTCGCGGGTCTTGCGGTCGTCGTCGAACGACGGCAGGTCCTTGACGTGGCGCACCTCGATGCCGAGGGAGTCGGAGATCTCCCGGGCCGACGGGCGGCGGCCCGCCCACAGCTCGCCGTACTGCCGGTCGCGGAAGAACTCGTCGGTGTCGCGCTCGGAGCGCGGGCGGGCGTAGAGCACCGACTCGCCATCGTCGATGACGAGGACGGCGTCGGAGGTCTGGTTGCCGCTGAAGTAGGTGTGCGCCGTGTCGGGGCGGAAGCGGTAGTCGGTGTCGTTGGCGCGGACCTTGTAGGTGCCGGCCGGGAGCACGAGCCGCTCGCCGGGGAACGCGTCGGCGAGCTTCTGGCGTCGCGCGGCCGCGGCGTCGGCGACGGGGTGCCGCGGCACGTCGAGCGTGCGGTCGCCCCAGCCCTCGCGCATGAAGGCGGCGTAGGCGGCAGGGACGGCCGGGTCGTGCGACTCGGTCTTCAGCTGCTCGGCAGGGTTCTCGGCGGGGATCTCAGCGGTGGTCTCTGCGGTCGGCTCGCTCACGCCGGTCACTGTACGCGGCCCCGGCCCGCACCCGGACGGGCGTGAGGACCCCCTCGAACGGGTGCGGCGAGGCGGGTCGCACGAGCGTGCTCCGTTAGGGTCGGGGCATGCACCGAGGTCGCCGCGACAGCGTCGCGTTCACCGTCGTGGTGGGCATCCTCGTCCTGCTCGGCGGCCTCGCCATGGCCCTCGTGATCGGCCTCTCCGGCGCCCCCGGCTCGCTCGCCGTGGCGGCCCTCCTCGCGGCCGTCCCGGTCGGCCCGCTCGTGGGCTGCTTCATGTGGCTCGACCGTTACGAGCCTGAGCCACGCAACCTGCTCGCCGCAGGCCTGCTCTGGGGTGCGTTCGTCGCGACCGCGGCCGCCCTCGTGTTCCAGGGGATCGGGCTCGCCGGCGGAGCCAGCGAGCGCGACACCCTCTCCGTCGTCGCACCTCTCACGGAGGAGGCGACCAAGGGCGCGTTCCTGCTCCTGCTGCTGTGGTGGCGCCGCCACGAGCTCGACGGCGTCCTCGACGGCATCGTCTACGCCGGGATGGTCGGCATCGGCTTCGCGTTCACCGAGAACATCCTCTACCTCGCGGCGGCCTACGACGGCACGGACGGCCTCGGTCCCGGTGGCACCGAGGCGCTCACCGGCACGTTCATCGTCCGCTGCCTGATCAGCCCGTTCGCGCACCCGCTGTTCACCGCGTTCACCGGGATCGGCGTGGGGCTCGCGATCGCGTCGCGCCGCACCGTCGTACGGGTGCTGGCGCCGGTCGCCGGGTTCCTCGTGGCGGCGTTCCTGCACGGTCTCTGGAACGCCTCGACCCTGTCGGGCACCGGCCACTTCTTCCTCGTCTACGGGACGCTGATGCTGCCTGCGCTCGTCGCCGTCGCCGCGTTCGCGATCTACCGCCGACGCTCCGAGCGGCCGCTGCTGGCCGCCGCCCTCCAGGACGCCGCCGACCGCGGCCTCCTCCCGGCCACCGACATCCCGTGGTTGGTCGACCTGCGGGCGCGTCGGCACGCGCGACGGTGGGCACGCGCGCACGGTGGCACCCCGGCCGAGCGCGGCATGCGCGAGTACCAGGCGGCCGCGATCGAGCTCGGCTACCTGCACCACCGCTACCTGCGTGGCACCGCGCCGGACGACTTCTCGGTCCGGGGCCAGGAGTTCGTCGAGCAGCTGCGGCGCATCCGTCCCTACATCTCCTTCCCCGGACAGGTGGTGCCGACGCGATGACCGAGCAGCAGCCCGGGATGACCGGTAAGGCGTCGGCGACGGGACGTCGTTCCGCCGAGCCCACCACCGCGATGGTGACCGCCCTGGTGCGGATGCGCGGTGCGCTCCAGGAGACGCGGCTGCCGCTGGAGCTGCCCGGCGCCGACGAGCAGCGGGCGTCGCGCGCCGAGATGGTCGACCAGCTCGAGGACTACGTCATCCCGCGCCTGATGACCCTCGACGCGCCTCTCCTCGCCGTCGTCGGCGGCTCCACCGGCGCCGGCAAGTCGACGCTGGTCAACTCCCTCGTCGGCACCCGCGTCACCACCCCCGGAGTGCTGCGCCCGACCACGCGCTCGCCGGTGCTGGTGCACCACCCTGACGACGCGCAGTGGTTCGGCCAGGAGGGCCTGCTCCCCGACCTCGAGCGGGTGACGCGCCAGACCAACGACCCGTCGGCCCTCCAGCTGGTGGCGTCGCCGGCGATGTCGCCTGGGCTCGCCATCCTCGACGCGCCCGACATCGACTCGGTCGAGGAGCGCAACCGCGTGCTCGCCGCGCAGCTGCTCGCGGCCGCCGACCTGTGGCTCTTCGTCACCTCGGCGGCGAGGTACGCCGACCAGGTGCCCTGGGACTTCCTGCGCAAGGCGGCCGAGCGGTCCGCTGCCGTGGCGATCGTGCTCGACCGCACGCCGCCGGACGCCGTGGAGACGATCCAGACCCACCTCGCCCGGATGCTCGCCAGCCGCGGCCTGAAGGACTCGCCCCTCTTCACCGTCGAGGAGGGCGAGGTCTCCGAGATGGGGCTGCTCAGGTCCTCGGCCGTGATGGAGATCCGCCAGTGGTTGCAGGCCCTGGCCAACGACCAGGAGGCGCGCGCGGCCGTCGTGCAGCAGACCCTCGAGGGCGCCGTGCGCACGCTGGCGCGCCGTACGCACCAGGTGGCGGACGCGGCGGGCGAGCAGGCCGACGCCGTACGACGCCTGCGCGAGGACGCCAACGAGGCCTACGACCGTGCCGCGGTCGCGATCGCCGAGTCCTCGGCCGACGGCACGCTGCTGCGCGGCGAGGTGCTGGCGCGCTGGCAGGAGTTCGTCGGCACGGGCGAGCTGCTGAAGTCGCTGGAGACGCGGGTCGGCTGGATCCGCGACCGGGTGGTCAACGCGGTGAAGGGCAAGCCGCAGCAGGCCGAGCGGGTCACCGTCGCCGTCGAGTCCGGGCTCGAGACGCTGATCCTCGAGCACGCCGAGGCGGCCGCCGAGCGTGCCGAGGCGTCGTGGCGCAGCACCGCCGCCGGCCAGATCCTGCTCCGCGACGCGGGGGAGGATCTCGGTCGGGCGTCGCGCGACTTCCGCCGCCGGGCCGAGCGCGTCGTCCGCGACTGGCAGTCCGACGTGCTGGAGATGGTCCGCACCGAGGGCGCCGACAAACGCTCCACCGCGCGCTTCCTCGCCTTCGGCGTCAACGGCCTCTCGGTCGCCCTGATGGTGGTCGTGTTCGCCCACACCGCGGGCGTCACCGGCGCTGAGGCGGGCATCGCCGGAGGCTCGGCCGTGCTGGGCCAGAAGCTGCTCGAGGCCGTGTTCGGCGACCAGGCCGTGCGCTCGCTCGCCGAGCGCGCCAAGCGACTCCTCGAGGCGTCGGTCAGCGAGCTGCTCGACAGCGAGCGGCGCCGCTACACAGACCTCCTCGACAGCCTCCGCATCGAGCCCGAGGCGCCCGAGCGGCTGCGCAAGGCCGCCCGCAAGGTCGACGACCTGCGGTTCGCCGCGAGCCGCGGGTCGCAGGTCGCAGAGCCGGGGTCGGACGCGCGTGACGCCGCCGAATAGGGTTGGTGGCGAAGCCGCACCACCAGGACCGTGAGGGAGTCATGACGTCATTGCTCGAAGGGGCCAAGAAGCTGGTCACCCGGAGCTCTGACGTCGGCGCCCGGGTCGACGGCCTCGAGCGCGCCGCCGCGGGTGCGCGAGGTCGGGTCGACGACGAGGTCGTCGACCACGCCGACGCCGTCGCCGCTCGCGCGGCCGGTCGCCTCAAGCTCTCCGCCGACCACACCGTCGTCGCGCTCGCCGGCGCCACCGGCAGCGGCAAGTCGTCGACGTTCAACGCCCTGAGCGGGCTCGAGCTCTCCGCGGTCGGGGTCCGCCGCCCCACCACGTCGTGGGCCACGGCGTGCGTGTGGGGCAAGGAAGGTGCCGAGGAGCTCCTCGAGTGGCTCGGCATCCCGGCCCGCCACCAGGTCACCCGCGACTCCATGCTCTCCTCGGCCGACGAGGACGACGAGCTGCGCGGCGTCGTGCTGCTCGACCTCCCCGACCACGACTCCACCGAGGTCTCGCACCACCTCGAGGTGGACCGGCTCGTGCAGCTCGCCGACATGCTGGTGTGGGTGCTCGACCCGCAGAAGTACGCCGACGCCGCGATCCACGAGCGCTTCCTCCGCCCGCTCGCCAGCCACCGCGACGTGATGCTCGTGGTGCTCAACCACATCGACTCCGTGCCGGAGAACCGGCGCGCCAGCATGGTGGAGGACGTACGACGCCTCCTCGACGCCGACGGCCTCGCGGGCGTGCCGGTGCTGCCGATCAGCGCGCGCCACGGCTGGGGCGTCGACGAGCTGCGCGGCATGGTCGCCAAGCGGGTCGCCGAGAAGAAGGTGACCCGGTCGCGCCTCGAGGCCGACGTCCGCGCCGCCGCGGAGCGGCTGCAGGAGGCGACGGGCAGCGGGAGGACGCCGACCCTCTCGAAGGAGCGGGTCGCCGCGCTGGACGACGCCTTCGCCGACGCCGCCGGTGTGCCGACCGTGGTGAAGGCGGTCGAGGACTCCACCCGGATGCGAGCCAACCGCGCCACCGGCTGGCCGGTCACCGCGTGGTTCTCCAGGCTCAAGCCGGACCCGCTGAAGAGGCTCCACCTCGACCTCGGAGCCGCCGGCAAGGAGCTGACCGGTGCGGCCCGCACGTCGGTGCCGAAGGCCACCGGTGTCCAGCGTGCTCGGGTCGACACCGAGGTGCGCGCCCTGGCCGACCAGGTCGGCGAGGGGATGGCGCCGTCGTGGGCGCAGGCCGTCCGCGCCGCGTCCGTGTCCCGCCTGCCCGACCTCGGCGACCGGCTCGACCGCGCGGTCGCGTCCACCGACCTGGGCGCCGACCGGATCCCGGCGTGGGCCGGACTGGTGAAGGTCCTGCAGTACGTCCTCATCATCTCAGCGCTCGTCGGCGCCGGCTGGCTCGCGCTGCTCGCTTTCGGCTCCTATGCCCGCCTGCCCGAGCCGCCCACCCCCGAGGTGTGGCAGTTCCCGGTGCCGACCTTGCTCCTGCTCGGCGGCATCGGCCTCGGGCTGCTCCTCGCGCTCGTGTGCCGCTGGCTCGTCTCGCTCACGGCACGGGCTCGCGCCCGCAGGGCCGACAAGCGCCTGCGCGACGCGATCTCCGAGGTGTCGCAGGAGATGGTCGTGACGCCGATCCAGGCCGAGCTGGCGTCCTACGCCGAGGTCCGCGACGGCCTCGCCGCCGCCCTGCGCTGACCTCCCTCCGCCGACGGCGGCGGCACGTGTCCGCGAAGTGGCCCTCGGGCTGACCGGCCGGACCACACGTGTCCGCGACGTGGCCCCGGAACCGCTGGTGTGAGGGCCAGTTCTCGGACACGTGTACGCCGTCCGCTGCCAGCAGGCTCCCCGGCAGCCAGGCGCGAGCGACGCTGTGTCGGGACCGACTCGGGCCACCAGCTGTCCACAGCCCACACCGATCGACCGTCGTCCACAGGCCGTCGAGTCGGGTGGGCGCCGCTGTCGGCGTACCGCCGCAACCTTGGGTGATCCGCGGCGGGACCGACCGCCGCCTCGAGAGGAGACCCGATGTACGACACCCAGATCACCCTCGCCGGCTGGATCGGCGGCGACGTCACCCTGCGCGAGGTCGCGCAGGGCCGGCACGTCGCGTCGTTCCGGATGGCCTGCACCCCGACCCGCTACCGCGACGGCGAATGGGTGAAGGGCACCACGTCGTGGCACACCGTGAAGGTCTGGAACCGCCTCGCGCGCCATGTCGCGGCCTCGCTGCACAACGGCGACCCGGTGGTCGTCCACGGCCGGCTGGTCGCGGACGTGTGGGAGCGCGACGGCAAGCCGCAGACGTCGTGGGAGGTGGTGGCGAGCTCGGTCGGCCACGACCTCGCCCACGGCACGACCACCTTCGCCAAGCCGGAGGTCGTGCAGGTCGCGGCTCCCGAGGTCGCGGAGCCGCAGGCCGCGTGACAGGGCGTGTGACGAAGCGGTCGCCCGGACGGCCGGACTGTCACACGTCCTCGAGCCGGATCAGGGCTCGTACGACACCCACACGTCGTTGCGGACCAGGTTTTCCAGGTCGTCGAGGCTCAGCGGTGGCCTGGCCGCCGACACGGGGGAGTCCTCACTCCACTTGTCGTCGAGGCTGTTCGCGCCCGCCGCGTACACGGTGCCGCCGTCGCGGCGCAGGACGACTTCGTTGATCACGACGCCGTCGAACCACCGTGCACTGAGCCGGTGGCCGACGACGTTGCCCGCGGCGTCGAGCAGCTCTTCGCACCGGGTGCGGTCGGACGAGCTCTCGCCCCCGCAGCCGATCCGGCGGTCCATGCCGATCTGGCCCATGTCCTCCGCAGGCCCCGGCGAGAGGATGACGTTCAGGCGGCCCGGCCCACCCGTGGTGACGAGCATCGGGCTGATCGAGCCGTGAGCCAGCCCGCCCTCGGGGGTGTCGGCCTCCAGAGGACCTGGATCGGTGACGGTGACCCCGTCGGGCGCGATCGCCTCTACCGCAGCCACCATGTCGGTCGCCGGCATGTCCCACCAGCCCTTCGGGGCGGGGTGGACGGGTGCTGGCGGCTGGGTGGCG
Source organism: Nocardioides potassii (assembly GCF_021648885.1). Lineage (GTDB taxonomy): Bacteria > Actinomycetota > Actinomycetes > Propionibacteriales > Nocardioidaceae > Nocardioides > Nocardioides potassii. The sequence continues at coordinate 115,308 of NZ_JAKJHZ010000005.1, forward strand.
ATGAGATCTCCGTCGCGCACCGGCCTGTCACCGCCCGCGGCGATCCACGGACCGGCCAAGCCCGCGAGCGCGATCGCGGCGATACCTGCAGCGGCGTACGACGCGCGTCGGCGGGTGCGTAGCCGGCGACCGCGCGCGAGCGCGATGGATGGCAGGTCGGACGGGGGGCGAGTGCCACTCATCGCGGAGTCGATGACCTCGCGGACGTAGTGCTCGTCGGTGTCGATGCTCATCTGGTTCCCTCCTGGGACGGGATCGGCTCGCGGATGTCGGCGAGCTGGGTGCGCAGGGAGGCGAGGGCGCGCAGTGACCTGTTCTTGACCGCCGCCCTGCTGAGGTGGAGCGCGCGAGCGGTCTCCTCGACGGAGTGGTCCTCCCAGTAGCGCAGCACCACCACCGCCCGGTCGAGCGGTGCGAGGTCGCGCAGCGCCGCGAGCAGGGTCATCCGCAGCTCGGGGTCGTCGCCCGCCGCGGCAGCGCTGTCGGACATCTCGGCCACGGCGACCTCGCTGCTGCTCCGACGCCGCTTCTCGCTCAGGAAGGTCTTCAGGACGATGCCGCTGACGTAGGCCGTCGGGTCGTCGGCAGTGCTCACCCGACGCCAGTGGACGTACGCCTTGGCCAGCGCCGACTGCAGCAAGTCCTCGGCGGCTGACGACGACGTCGTCAGCAGCCAGGCCTTGCGGTGGAGCTGTGCCGAGGCGGACGCGACGAAGGCGGTGAACTCCTCGTCGACGCTGGTGCTCGCTCGCATCGGTCCCTCTTCTGCGGGGCCTCCCGGGTGGAGGCCGGCACCCTGCTCGACGTCGTGGACGGCGGATCGGTCTCACGCCCGTCGCAAGGCTAGACGCGATTGTCGGGGCGGGTGCCGTTCCCCGTAGGCTCGCCCGCATGGCTGAGTACGTCTTCACACTGCGCAACGTGCGCAAGGCCCACGGTGACAAGGTCGTCCTCGACAACGTCACCCTCTCGTTCCTCCACGGCGCCAAGATCGGTGTCGTCGGACCCAACGGAGCCGGCAAGTCCACGCTCTTCAAGATCATGGCCGGGCTCGAGCACGCCAACAACGGCGACGCGATCAAGGACCCCGAGGCGACTGTCGGCATGCTCCAGCAGGAGCCGCCGCTGACCGAGGGCAAGACCGTGCTCGAGAACGTCGAGGAGGCCGTGGCCGACCTCAAGTCGAAGATGAAGCGTCTCGAGGACGCCTACATGGAGATGGGCGACCCGGACGCCGACCAGGACGCCCTCATGCAGGAGACCGGGGACCTGCAGACCGAGCTCGACAACGCCAACGCGTGGGACCTCGACAGCCGCCTCGACCAGGCGATGGACGCCCTGCGGTGCCCGCCGCCGGACGTGCTCGTCGACAACCTCTCCGGTGGTGAGCGCCGCCGCGTCGCGCTGTGCAAGCTGCTGCTCGAGCAGCCCGACCTGCTGCTCCTCGACGAGCCCACCAACCACCTCGACGCCGAGTCGGTCCAGTGGCTCGAGGGCCACCTGAAGACCTACCCCGGCGCCGTCATGGCGATCACCCACGACCGGTACTTCCTCGACAACGTCGCCGAGTGGATCGCCGAGGTCGACCGCGGAAAGATCCACGGCTACGAGGGCAACTACTCGACCTACCTGGAGACCAAGCGCGAGCGTCTCAAGGTCGAGGGGCAGAAGGACGCCAAGCGCGCCAAGATGCTCGAGAAGGAGCTGGAGTGGGTCCGCTCCAACGCCAAGGCCCGCCAGACCAAGAGCCGCTCGCGTCTCGCGCGCTACGAGGAGATGGCCGCCGAGGCCGATCGCGCCCGCAAGATCGACACCTCCGAGATCAACATCCCCGCCGGTCCACGCCTGGGCGACGTGGTGCTCGAGGCCGAGAACCTCGGCAAGGGCTTCGAGGGGCGCACCCTCATGCACGACGTCTCGTTCAAGCTGCCGCGCGCCGGCATCGTCGGCGTGATCGGCCCCAACGGCGTCGGCAAGACCACGCTCTTCCGGATGATCACCGGCCAGGAGGAGCCCGACGAGGGCTCGCTCAAGGTCGGCCAGACGGTGAAGATCTCCTACGTCGACCAGACCCGCGGCGGCATCGACCCCAACAAGAACGTCTGGGAGGTCGTCTCCGACGGCCTCGACTTCATCAAGGTCGCCAACTTCGAGATGAACTCGCGCGCCTACGTCGCGTCGTTCGGCTTCAAGGGTCCCGACCAGCAGAAGAAGGCCGGCGTCCTCTCCGGCGGTGAGCGCAACCGCCTCAACCTCGCGCTCACGCTGAAGATGGGCGGCAACATGCTGCTCCTCGACGAGCCCACCAACGACCTCGACGTCGAGACCCTGTCGTCGCTCGAGGACGCGCTGCTCGACTTCCCCGGCTGCGCCGTGGTCACCTCCCACGACCGGTGGTTCCTCGACCGTGTCGCGACCCACATCCTCGCCTGGGAGGGCGACGACGAGGACCCGGCCAAGTGGTTCTGGTTCGAGGGCAACTTCGCGTCCTACGAGGAGAACAAGATCGAGCGCCTCGGCATCGAGGCCGCCCGGCCGCACCGCGTGACGCACCGCCGCCTGACCCGCGACTGACGAGCTTCGTAGCCGAGTCCCACGCTTGTCAGCCGAGATCTCGGCTGACAAGCGTTGTGGTCACCGGACATCCGGTGACTCCAGAGGTACCACGCCCGGGCGGAAACGGCGCTACTGCTTCCGGATCTCCGACTCCGGGTGCCGCGGCACGAGGTGGTCGCTGACGGCGTCGAAGACCCGGCCGACGGCGGCGAAGTCCTCCTCGGACACCAGGTCGACGAGGTTGCGGCGCACGCTCTCGACGTGGCAGGGGGCGGCCTTCACCAGCAGGTCGTAACCCCGCTCGGTCATGGTCGCCACGACCCCGCGGCCGTCGTCCGGTGTGGTGCCGCGAGTGATGTAGCCGGCGGCCTCCATCCGCGCGACGGTGTGCGTCACCCGGCTGCGGGAGTGCGCCATGGCGTCGGCGAGCTGCGCCATCCGCATCGCGCGCCCGGGGCGTTCGGAGAGCCGCACCATCACCTCGTACTCGGTGAGCGACATCCCGAACTCGCGTCGTAGGTCGTCGTCGAGCCGCTCCTGCAGCAGCGTGATCCCCATCATCAGGGCACGCCACGAGTGCTGCTGGTCGTCATCGAGCCAACGGGCTTCCCCGGCGTCCGTCATGCCGCGAGCCTAGTGCTCAGACGCGCTCGAGGATCATCGCCATGCCCTGGCCGCCGCCGACGCACATCGTGATCAGCCCGGTGGACTTGTCGTGCCAGTCGAGGCTGTTGAGCATCGTGTTCTGCAGGCGGGCGCCGGTCATGCCGAAGGGGTGCCCGACCGCGATCGCGCCGCCGTTGACGTTGAGGCGGTCGAGGTCGATGCCGAGGTCCTGGTAGGACGGCACGACCTGCGCGGCGAACGCCTCGTTGATCTCGACGAGGTCGATGTCGCCGATCGACATGCCGGCGAAGCGCAGCGCGTTCCTCGTCGCCTCGACCGGGCCGAGGCCCATGATCTCGGGGGAGAGGCCCGAGACGCCGGTGGAGACGATGCGGGCGAGCGGGGTCAGGCCGAGCTCCTTCGCCTTCGTGTCGGACATGACGACGACGGCAGCGGCGCCGTCGTTGAGGGCGCAGCAGTTGCCGGCGGTGACCACGCCGTCGGGACGGAAGACGGGGTCGAGGCCGGCGATGGCGTCGTACGTCACTCCGGCGCGGGGGCCGTCGTCCTTGGTCACGAGGGTGCCGTCGGGGGTGGTGACGGGCGTGATCTCGCGCTCCCAGAAACCGTCGGCGATCGCCTTCTCGGCGAGGTTCTGCGAGCGGACGGCGAACTCGTCGAGCTCCCGGCGGTCGAGGCCGCGCAGGCGGGCGACGTTCTCGGCCGTCTGGCCCATCGCGATGTAGATGTCGGGCAGCTGGCCGTCCTCGCGCGGGTCGTGCCAGTCCACACCGCCCTTGGCCATCTCGTCCGTACGGGCGCCCGCGTCCTCGAAGACGGGGTTGCGGGTGCCGGGGATGTGGTCGGAGGTGCCCTGGGCGAAGCGGGAGACGGTCTCGACGCCCGCGGAGACGAAGATGTCGCCCTCGCCGGCCTTGATCGCGTGGAAGGCCATGCGGGTGGTCTGCACCGACGAGGAGCAGTAGCGGGTGATGGTCGCGCCGGGGACCTCGAGCCCGAGGAGCGTGGTGACGACGCGGGCCATGTTGTTGCCGGACTCACCGCCCGGGAGGCCGCAGCCGAGGAGCAGGTCCTCGATCGTCGCCGGGTCGAGGCCCGGGATCTTGTCGAGCGCCGCACGGACGGCCAGGACCGTCAGGTCGTCGGGGCGGAAGTCCTTGAGGGACCCCTTGTTGGCGCGGCCGATGGGCGTACGCGCTGCGGAAACGATCACTGCCTCGGGCATGGCGAACTCCGGGTTACTCGTGGGTCACTGTCTGCCGGCACCCTAGTCCGGAGCGTGTCGTCAGGCGTCCTGCGGGTGGGGCCCGAGCGCGGTCAGCAGCTGCTCGGTGCTCGAGGCGACGTACGCGTGCCGGGCTGCCGGCGGCCGCAGCAGGGAGGCGACGAGGACGCCGTCCATGGCGGCGACGAGGGTCTCGGCCGAGGCGGAGCCGGTCGCCCCGGCGTCGTCGGCGTCCGCGATCACCCGGTCGACCGTGCGGACCAGCTCCGCGCGCCACTGGGTGAAGCGCTCGGCGAGCGCATCGTCGCGGGTCGCGGCGACCGTCAGCTCGAGGCGCGCGGTGAGCAGCTCGGGGTGGTCGAGCCACCGGGAGAAGAGGGCGGACACCTCGGCGACCGCTCGTCCCACGTCGCCCGGGCAGGAGGCCAGCCTCTCGCCGAGCGCTGCGACGTCGGCTGCGAGCCGGTCGGCGACCAGGTCACCGAGCGCGCCCAGCAGCGCCTCCCGCGTGCGGTAGTAGGCCGACGAGCTCCCCTCGGCCAGCCCCGCCTCGCGGTCGACGGCCCGGTGGGTGAGGCCCCGGTTGCCCTGGCGGGCGAGCACGGTCGTGGCGGCCTCGAGGATCGCGCGGCGGCGCGGTGAGAGCTCCTCCTGCGTCGGGCTCACGAGTGCTCCGCCTCCTCTGCAGCGTCACGAACCGTGCGGTGACGCAGGACACTACCGCTCCGGCTTGCTCCTCCGAGCCATCGGCGTATGCTTCTACACAAGTAGAATCTACATGTGTAGAAAGGAACTGATCATGCAGATCATCGACGCCACCGCCGCCTACCTCCTCCTGACCCTGACCGGCCTCGCCGCGCTCGCCGTCGTGGTGCTCGCCATCGTGGCGCTGCCCCCGGCGCTGCGCGAGTCGCGCCGCGACCGCGTCGCCCGCCAGGAGTCCATCCCGACCTACTACGGACGCCTGCACTTCGCGCACTGATCGTCTGCGACCATCGAGGCGTGCGCCATCTCTACCGGTGCCCGCTGAGGTGGGCCGACCTCGACCTCCTGGGCCACGTCAACAACGTCACGTACGTCGACTACCTCCAGGAGGCGCGGGTCGACATGTTCCGGACGCACGCGCCGGACAGCCGGAGCGACGACCTGGCCGAGGGCGTGGTGGTCGTCCGGCACGAGGTCACCTACGTGGCCTCGCTGACCTTCGGCTTCGAGCCGGTCTCGATCGAGTGCTGGGTCACCGAGATCCGCGGTGCGAGCTTCACGATGGCCTACGAGGTCTTCGCCGAGGACGAGGCGGGGGAGCGCACGGTCTACCTCAAGGCCCGCACCCTCCTGACGCCCTACGTCTTCTCGACCGAGCGCCCACGTCGGCTCCACCCGCAGGAGCGGGAGTCGCTCGCCCGGCTGCTCGAGCCGGACGAGCCCGTCCGTCCCCCCGCGGTCCCGGACGTGGTCGACGTCCCCGGAGGTCGGTACGACGTCCACGTGCGGTTCAGCGACGTCGACGTCTACGGCCACGTGAACAACGTGAAGTACTTCGAGTACTTCCAGGAGGCCCGGATCCAGCTGATGGTCGCCCAGGGGCGCGACCTCGGTCAGGGGCGCGCGGACGGCTACCACCTCGTCGTGGCGCAGACCGACGTCGACTACAAGCGACCGATCCTCTTCCGCCCCGAGCCCTACGACTGCCGCACCTGGGTCTCACGCATCGGCAGCACGTCCGTCGTCTTCGAGTCGGTCGTGCGCGACGACCTGGCGGACGGACAGGTGCTCGCCCGCGCCAGGGTCGTCGGCGTCTGCATCGACAACGGGACCGGCCGGCCGGCGCCGGTGCCCGACGCGTTCCGCGAGCTCGCAGCCGGCTGACCCCTGGCTGACCCTGCTGACCCCGGGCCGTTCCCTACTCGACGGGCTCCATCGTGTTGACCATGAACTGGGCGGCGTGGGTGACGTAGTCCCAGAACCGGGCGTCCTGCTCGGGCGTCAGGTCGGCCGCGTCGAGCCCGGCGCGGAAGTGGGTCAGCCAGTGCTGGGCGGCGGTCGGCGTCACCTCGAACGGCGCGTGGCGCATCCGCAGGCGCGGGTGCCCGCGCGTGTCGCCGTACGTCGTCGGGCCACCCCAGTACTGGATGAGGAAGAGTGCGAAGCGCTCCTCGGCCGGCCCGAGGTCCGCCTCGGGGTACATCGGGCGCAGCACGTCGTCGGTGGCCACGCCCTCGTAGAAGCGGTGCACGATCGTGCGGATCGTCGCCTCGCCGCCGATCTTGTCGTAGAAGGAGTCGCTCACCTCAGGCCTCCCGGTCCGTCTGGGTCGCCTCGGCGGAAGCCGCCGACGGGGCGCTCTCCTGCCACATCACCCGCTGCGCCACGGCGAGCTCGATGCCCTCGTGCTGGAAGCGCGCCTTGACGCGCTCGCGCATCGCCCGGGCGATGCCCCACTGCTCCATCGGCGCCGTCTTGAGGGTCACCCGGACGACGATGCCGTCGACGCCGAGCGACTCGACGCCCCAGACCTCCGGCTCCTCGATGATGAGGCCCTTGAAGTCCTCGTCCTCCCAGAGGTCGTGCGCGACGTCCTCGAGGACCCGGCGCACCTTCGTGAGGTCCTCGGTGTAGCCGACGGTGACGTCGAGGACGGTGCGGGCCCAGTTCTGGCTCATGTTGCCCACCCGCAGGATCTCGCCGTTGCGGACGTACCAGACGGTGCCGTTGACGTCGCGCAGCCGGGTCACGCGCAGGCTCACGGCCTCGACGGTGCCGGAGGCCTCACCCAGGTCGACGACGTCGCCCACGCCGTACTGGTCCTCGAAGATCATGAAGATGCCGGACAGGAAGTCCTTGACCAGCGTCTGCGAGCCGAAGCCGAGCGCGACGCCGATGATCCCCGCGCTGGCGATGAGCGGCGCGATGTCGTAGCCGAGCTCGGCGATGAACATCAGCACGACGACCGTGAAGACGACCCCGCTGACGATGCTCTTGAGGAGCGTGCCCATCGTCGCCGCGCGCTGGACCCGGCGGGTGTACGTCGCGTCGTCGCGGAGGTTCAGCGCGGCGCCGGCCTTGCTGCCCGAGATCGCGCGGCTGAGGCGGTTGGGCAGCACGCCGACCTCGGCCTGCTGGACGACGCGGTCGATGAGCCGGTGGAGCAGCCACCGGGCGACCAGGCCGATGATGATCAGCCCCAGCAGGGCGCTCGGCTTGCCGACGACCCAGTCCGTGACGTTGGCCAGCGTCTGGTTGCCGGTGCGGTCGAGGACCCAGGTGCAGAGGGTCCCGTCGGTGCAGACGGTGAGAGGCGTGTGGGGGGTGATGGTCTCGCTCCCGGAGACCTCGGTCACGTCAATGATCGGGGCGTGGAGGGGGTGAGGCATGCCCGCCAGTATGGCGATAGCCTGTTTGCCGTGACCACGCGCCTCAGCCATCCACGCCCGGCCCGTCGAGGTGTCCGCGCCCTCGTCCTGGGCAGTGCGCCCGTGCTCGCCCTCCTCGCCGTCCCGGCCCACGCCGACGTGCCCGAGGGCTGGGGTGGCGAGACCCAGCACCGCAGCCTCGACTTCCTCCACGCGCTCGGGCTCTACCTCGGCGCGCCGCTGCTGCTGTTCGTGCTCATCGCCCTCGCTGTCTACATCCCTGCGATGGTCCGCGGCGAGAAGCTCCTGCCCGACCACGGCGGTCCGGGCGGCCACCCCGAGGGCCAGTGGATCGGCGGCCCGCGCCAGGGCGTCGCCGAGCTCCCCGCGCCCGACGGCGACGACTCGCGAGCGGGTGGCGCAAGTGGCCGCTGGTGAGCTGAGCGAGGCCGACCGCCTCGCCCTGGACCGGACGATCCGGCTCGCCGAGGAGTCCAGCCGCGTCGAGTTCTCCGTCTACGTCGGCAGCGCCGACGGCGACGACACCCGCGCCTGGGCGACCCGCCTGCACAACCGGCTCGTCGTCCCCGCGCGCAGCGTCCTGGTCTTCGTCGACCCCTCGCGTCGGGCGATCGAGGTCGTCACGGGTGGCGACGTACGCCGTCACCTCACCGACGCCGAGGTCGAGCTGGCCGTGCTGGCCATGTCGTCCGAGTTCGCCAGCGGCAGCCTGGTCTCCGGCCTGCAGCGCGGCATCGCCATGCTCGCCGACCACGCGCGACCGCAGAACACGCTCCACGCCTGAACCTCGACCGCTGGTCGAGGAAGGACGAAGTCCTGTCACGAGACCCGTGATCCGGTCTCGTGACGGTCGCTGCGCGACCTCCTCGACCAGCGGTGACGCCGTAGCTCAGCGGGCGTCGTGCTCCTGCGCGGCCAGGGCGCGGGCGACGTCGGCGCGCGCCTCGCCGATGTAGCGCTTGGCCTGCTTGGGTGCGTCGCTCTGCGCCAGCCACTCGTCGAGGCGGGCGAGCGTGGCGGCCGAGCCCAGCGGCTTGGGGAAGGCGTACTCCAGGATCGTCGACGCCTTGTGGAAGCCGAGCACGTCGACCAGCGTCTCCGCGGCGGTCAGGAACTTCTCGAGGTAGGGCTCGAGCACGTCCTCCTGGCCGAAGCGGAAGATCGAGAAGGCGACCTCACGGGCGGTCTCGTTGGGGGTCGCCGGGTCGACGATCGCCGCCCAGGCGGCCTCCTTGGCCTCGGGCGTCGGCTGCGCGGCGCGAGCCGCGGCGGCGAGCTCCTGGCCGGAGATCGTCCTGTCGACCTCGAGCTCGGCGTCGATCTCGGCGTCGCCGAAGCGCCCGGCCTTCGCCAGCGCGGTGATCAGCGTCCAGCGCATGTCCTGGTCGATGGCGAGGCCCTCGACGGTGAACGAGCCGTCGAGCAGCCCGATCAGGTCGTCGAGCGCGGCGTCGTGGTGCGCGGCACCGGCGTAGGAGCGCGCGAAGGTCAGCTGGTGGTCGCTGCCCGGCTCGGCGGCGAGCAGCAGCTCACGCAGGCCCGACTCCCACGTCGTACGGAGCTCGGCGCGGTGAGCCGGGTCGGAGTAGAAGTTGACCGCCAGTGCCGTCGAGGCGGGGATCCGCGTGACGGCCCAGGCGTCGGTCTCCTGACCGATGTTGGCGAGCACCAGGTCGGTCCAGTCGCGGGTGCGCATCTCGGCGTCGCGGGTCATGTCCCACGCCGCACCCCACACGAGCGCACGCGGCAGCGAGTCCTCGAACGTCGACAGCGAGGAGATCGCCGTGGCCATCGAGCGCTCGTCGAGGCGGATCTTGGCGTAGGCGTGGTCCTCGTCGTTGAGCAGGAGCAGCGCCGGCTGCTCGACGCCGGCGAGCTCCGGCACCTCGGTGCGCGCGCCCTCGACGTCGATCTCGAGGTAGTCGCGACGGACCAGCGACCCGTCCACCTCGTCGTACAGGCCGATGCCGAGGCGGTGCCGGCGCAGCGTCGGCCAGTCCTCGTGGGCGGTCTGCGTGACGGCGAACGACGTGTAGGTGCCGTCCTCGCCGAGCTCGAAGGACGGGGCGAGCGTGTTGACGCCGGCGGTCTGGAGCCACTCCTGCGCCCAGCCGTCGAGCTCGCGGCCCGAGGCCTTCTCGAGGGTCGCGAGCAGGTCCTTGAACTCGGGGTTCCCGTACTCCCACTCCTTGAAGTAGGCGCGCAGGCCCTCGAGGAACGGCTCGATGCCGACCCACGCGACGAGCTGCTTGAGCACCGAGGCGCCCTTGGCGTAGGTGATCATGTCGAAGTTGACCTCGACCGCGTGCAGGTCGACGTTGTCGGCCGCGATCGGGTGCGTGGAGGGCAGCTGGTCGGCGCGGTAGCCGGTCTGCTTGCGGGCGTTGGCGAAGCCGGTCCAGGCATCCGTGAACTCGGTGGCGTTGGCCTCGCACCAGTAGCAGGCCCACTCGGCGAACGACTCGTTGAGCCAGAGGTCGTCCCACCACTTCATCGTCACGAGGTCGCCGAACCACATGTGCGCCATCTCGTGGGTGATGACCGAGGCGCGGAACTCGAAGAACGAGCGGGGCTGGCGGCTGCGGGGGAGGTACTCGTCGCGCAGCGTCACGCACCCGGCGTTCTCCATCGCCCCTGCGTTGTACTCGGGGACGTAGAGCTGGTCGTACTTGCCGAACGGGTAGGGGTAGTCGAACTGCTCCTCGAACCACTCGAAGCTCTTCTTGGTGAGCTCGACCAGCGCTGCCGTGTCCATGTGCTCCTTGAGCGACTGGCGGCAGTAGTGGCCGAGCGGGATCGTGCCGAACTTGCCCTCGTAGGTGTCGAGCTCGCCGTGGTACTCACCGGCGACGATCGCGGTGATGTAGGTCGACATCCTCTTGGTGGTCGGGAAGCGCCACACCGAGGCGCCCTCGGACCCTGCGACCGGCTCGGGGGTCGCGGCGTTGGAGACGACCACCCAGTGCGAGGGAGCGGTCACGTTGAAGGTGAAGACCGCCTTGAGGTCGGGCTGCTCGAAGGTGGTGAAGACGCGGCGCGCGTCGGGCACCTCGAACTGGCTGTAGAGGTAGACGCGGTCGTCGGCCGGGTCGACGAAGCGGTGCAGTCCCTCACCGGTGTTGGAGTACGCGCAGTCGGCGGCCACGACGAGCGTGTTCGTCGCCTCGAGGTCGTCGAGCGCGATGCGGTTGTCGACGTACGCCGTCGCGGGGTCGAGGCGGCGTCCGTTGAGGGTGATCTCGCGGACGTGCGGCGCGACGAGGTCGGCGAACGTGCTCGACCCGGGCTCGCGGCAGGTGAACTCCAGCGTGGTGACGGAGCCGAACGTGGCCTGCTCGGGCTGGGTGGCGCCCATCAGGTCCAGGTCGACGGTGTACGACGTGACGTCCAGGAGGGAGGCGCGGGTGGCGGCCTCGTCCCGGGTGAGGTTGGTTCCAGGCATGGGCGCATCCTGCCACCGAGCCCGGAATACTCCACGGCCGCGGCGGATTGCACCCGGTATGGCTACCGCTGACTTCTGGTTCGACCCGCTCTGCCCCTTCGCCTGGATCACCTCGCGGTGGATCAAGGAGGTGGAGCAGGTCCGCGAGATCGACGTGCAGTGGCACGTGATGTCGCTGGCGTACCTCAACAAGGACAAGGACATCCCGGACGGCTACCGCGAGATGCTGGCCGGCAAGGAGAAGCCCGTCCGCGTCGCGATCAAGATCGCCGAGGACTACGACAACGCCACGCTCGGCGAGTGGTACACCGCGATCGGCACCCGCCGGCACAACAACGGCGAGGAGCTCGACCGCGACATGGTCGCCGCCTCGCTGGCCGACGTCGACCTGCCCGCCGACCTGATCGAGGCGTGGGACGACGAGTCGCTCGACGCGCTCGTCGCGAAGAGCCACCACGAGGGCATGGACGCCGTCGGTGACGACGTGGGCACCCCGACGATCCACATCAACGGCTCGGCCTTCTTCGGTCCCGTGCTGTCGAAGATCCCGCGTGGCGAGGAGGCCGGCGAGCTGTGGGACGGCGCCGTCGCCGTCGCCAAGTTCCCCTACTTCTACGAGCTCAAGCGCTCGCGCACGGGCGACCTCGACTTCTCCTGACCCCACGCTGGTCGGCTCCTGACCACCGACGTCCCGACGGGCGCGACCCGAGGGAATCGGGTCGCGCCCGGTCACTAGGCTTGCGCCCATGACTCGTGTCCTGTCCGCCGTCGCCTGGCCGTACGCCAACGGCCCGCGCCACATCGGCCACGTGGCCGGTTTCGGCGTGCCCTCCGACGTGTTCAGCCGCTACATGCGGATGGCCGGCCACGACGTGCTGATGGTCTCGGGGACCGACGAGCACGGCACGCCGATCCTCGTCACCGCCGACCAGCAGGGCATCAGCGCCAAGGACCTCGCCGACAAGAACAACGCGGTCATCGTCAACGACCTCGCGGACCTCGGGCTGTCCTACGACCTCTTCACCCGCACCACGACCGGCAACCACTACGGCGTCGTGCAGGAGATGTTCCGCACCGTGCTGGCCAACGGCTACATGGTCGAGCAGACGACGAAGGCAGCGATCAGCCCGTCGACCGGCCGCACCCTCCCGGACCGCTACATCGAGGGCACCTGCCCCATCTGCGGGTACGGCGACGCGCGCGGCGACCAGTGCGACAACTGCGGCAACCAGCTCGACGCGACCGACCTGATCGACCCCAGGTCGAAGATCAACGGCGAGACGCCGCAGTTCGTCGACACCCAGCACTTCCTGCTCGACCTGCCCGCGCTCGCCGACGCGCTCGGCGCGTGGCTCGACGAGCGCGAGGCGAGCGGCACGTGGCGGCCCAACGTCATCAAGTTCAGCCAGAACATCCTCAAGGAGATCCGCCCGCGCGCGATGACGCGCGACATCGACTGGGGCATCCCGGTCCCGGGCTGGGAGGACCAGCCGACCAAGCGGCTCTACGTCTGGTTCGACGCGGTCATCGGCTACCTGTCCGCCTCGATCGAGTGGGCTCGCCGGCTGGGGGAGCCCGACAAGTGGCGCGAGTGGTGGAACGACGCCGACGCCGAGTCCTACTACTTCATGGGCAAGGACAACATCGTCTTCCACTCGCAGATCTGGCCCGCCGAGCTGCTCGCCTACAACGGCCAGGGGTCGCGCGGCGGCGAGCCGGGGACGTACGGCGTGCTCAACCTGCCCACCCAGGTGGTGTCGTCCGAGTACCTCACGATGGGCGACCAGCAGTTCTCGACCTCGCGGGGCCACGTGCTCTACGTCGGCGACTTCCTCGCCCGCTACGGCCCGGACCCGCTGCGCTACTTCATCTGCGCGGCCGGACCGGAGACCTCCGACGCCGCCTTCACGTGGGCCGACTTCGTCACCCGCAACAACTCCGAGCTCGTCGCAGGCTGGGGCAACCTGGTCAACCGCACCGCGACGATGGTCGCGAAGAGCTTCGGGGAGATTCCGCCGCTCGGCGAGCTCGAGCCGGTCGACGAGGCCGTCCTCGCTGCCGTGCGCGGCGGGTTCGACACGGTCGGCGACCTGCTGGGCCACCACCGGCTGCGCGCCGCGACGGCCGAGGCGATGCGGATCGTGGGCGAGGTGAACAAGTACCTGACGGTCACCGAGCCCTACAAGATGAAGGACGAGTCGCAGCGCGACCGCCTGGCGACGGTGCTGCACGTGGCGGTGCAGTGCGTGAGCGACTGCAACACGCTGCTCGCGCCGTTCCTGCCACACGCGGCCAACAAGGTGCACCTGGTCCTGGGCGGCGAGGGTCAGTTCGTCCCGATGCCGCGCATCGAGCAGGTCGACGAGCTCGACCCCGACAACGGCGCCGGCCTGGTGTCGTACCCCGTCATCACCGGTGACTACTCCGCGACGCCTCGCTGGGAGTCGCGGCCAGTCACCGTCGGGGCGAAGGTCGAGAAGCCGACGCCGGTCTTCACCAAGCTCGACCCCTCCGTCGTCGACGAGGAGCTCGCGCGCCTCAGCGGCTGACCGGCGCCTCCGGGCTGGCTACGCTTCCGGCATGCCTGCCGAGATGTACCTTCCGAACTTCGTGGTGAAGCAGAAGCTCACCATGATGGTGAACCGCTACGAGGTGTCGGAGTCCGACGAGGCGGGCAACCCGACCCGGCTGATGGCCTTCGCCGAGCAGAAGCGGCTGGCGTTCAAGGAGCAGGTGACCTTCTGGACGGGCCCCGACCGCCAGCGTGCCGTCTTCGGCTTCAAGGCGCGCAAGAAGCTCGACCTCAACGCGGGGTACGACGTCACGGACGAGGGCGGCGCGCAGATCGGGTTCTTCCGCAAGGACTTCGGCGCCTCGCTGCTGCGCTCGACCTTCCACGTCGAGGGGCCGGGCTACACCGGCACCGGGCGCGAGCGCAACCAGGTCGTCGGCCTGCTGCGCCGCTTCACCGAGCTCGACTTCATCCCGATCCACTTCGACTTCGTCGACCCAGCGGGCAACGCGCTCTTCTCCGTCGAGCGCACGATGTCCATCGGGGACCGCTACCGCGTCTCGGTGCCCGACGACCGGGTGGACTTCCGCGTCGCAGCGGCCGTCGCCGTGGCGCTCGACGCGCTGATGTCGCGCTAGGTCACACCGAGGCACGAGGAGGTCGACATGCACGTCGCAGTCCTGGGGACCGGTGCCGTGGGCCGCACGCTCGCCGCGCGGCTGGTCGAGCTCGGCCACGTCGTACGCCTCGGCACCAGGGACCCGTCCACGACCCGCTCGCGCGACGACTGGTCGGAGCTGCCGGGCGTCGAGCTGACGACGTTCGCCGAGTCCACCGTTGGCGCGGACCTCGTCGTCCACGCCGGCAACGGCGTCGCGGCCCTCGACCTCCTCGCCGGAGCCGGTGACCTCGCCGGCAAGGTGCTGGTCGACGTCTCCAACCCGCTCGACTTCTCCGCCGGCTTCCCCCCGACGCTGACGGTCAAGGACACCGACAGCCTCGGCGAGCAGGTGCAGCGCGCCTACCCGGAAGCGAAGGTCGTGAAGACGCTCAACACGCTGACCGCCGACCTGATGGCTCACCCCGACCGGCTGCCGGAGCCGACCACCGTGTTCGTCAGCGGCGACGACCCGGACGCCAAGCGGCTCGTCACGGGCCTGCTGCTCGACCTCGGCCACGCGGACGTGCTCGACCTCGGGGGCATCGAGACCGCGCGCGGGGTGGAGATGTGGCTGCCCCTGTGGCTGCGCGTGATGGGCGCGATCGGCACCGCGGACTTCAACATCAAGGTGGTCCGTTGACCGAGCCCGTGATGTACCCCGAGGTCCGCGCCGCCGTGGCGGCCGACACCAGTCCCGACCTGACCGCCCCCGGCTTCGACATCGCCGCGCACCGGGAGGAGGCCCGGCGCGCCAGCCTCCGGCTGCCGCGGGAGGACGTCGCCTCGGTGGTCGACATCGACGCCGACGGCGTGCCGTGCCGCCTCTACACGCCCGCCGACGCCCTGCCCGGGCTCGTCGTGCACGCCCACGGCGGTGGCTTCGTGCTCAACGACGTCGACGTCCACGACGGCATCTGCCGGCGGATGGCCAACCGCGGACGTCGCGCCGTGCTGAGCGTGGACTACCGCCGACCTCCCGAGGCGCCGTTCCCCGCCGCGCCGGACGACCTCGACACGGTCGTCGGCTGGCTGGGGCGGGAAGGTCTGCCCGGGCCGTACGCCGCCCACGGCGACTCGGCGGGCGCCAACCTCGCGCTGGTCGCCGCGCTCCGCAACCCGGGCTTCTTCTCCGTCGTGGCCCTGGTCTACCCGTTCCTCGACCCGCACTGCGCCTTCCCGTCGTGGGGCGAGGCCCGCGACACGGGCTTCGACCCCACGGAGGCGCACTGGTACTGGGCGCAGTACGCGCGCGACGAGGCCGACTTCGACCACCCCGACCTCGCGCCGCTGCTCTCCGACCGCCTGGGCACGCTGCCCCCCACCTTCGTGGCGAGCGCCGAGGCGGACCCGCTGCGCGACGAGGGGGAGGAGCTCGCCCGGCTCGTCGCGGAGGCGGGTGTGGAGACCGTCGGCATCCGTTGCCTCGGCCAGACCCACGGCTTCTGGCGCCACGCCGACTTCACCGCCTCCGAGCCCCTCGTGCGCACGGTCGCGGGCTGGATCGACCAGCACCTGCGTTGAGCGTCCCGGACGACCACCACGAAGGCAGTTCGACCGGAGCCGCGGCATCGCCACGCTCGGGCGTACGGCGCGGCCGCCGAACTGCCTTCATGGTGTCCGTCCCACTCTGGGAGACTTCCGCCATGCGCGTTCACCTGGGCTCCGACCACGCCGGACTCGAGCTGAAGGACCACCTGATGACGTGGCTCGTGGACCACGGCTACGAGCCGGTGGACCACGGGCCGTTCACCTACGACGCGGAGGACGACTACCCGGTCTTCTGCCTGCGTGCGGGGGAGGCCGTCGCCGCGGACCGCGCCGAGGGCCTCGACAGCCTCGGTGTGGTCATCGGCGGCTCGGGCAACGGTGAGCAGATCGCGGCCAACAAGGTGACCGGGATCCGCTGCGCGCTCGCGTGGTCGGAGGAGACCGCCGCGCTGGGCCGCCAGCACAACGACGCCAACGTGGTCTCGGTCGGCGGTCGGATGCACTCGGTCGAGGACATGACGCGCTTCGTCGAGGTCTTCCTCACCACCCCGTTCTCCGGCGAGGAGCGCCACGCCCGGCGGATCGGCCAGCTCTCGGTCTACGACGAGACCCGTGAGCTTCCCCCGCTGCCCGAGTCCGCGCTCCGCGGCCCGGGCCAGGACGGGGATGCCTGAGGGTCACACCCTCCGCCGGCTCGCCGACGACCTCGCCGCCGCGTTCGCGGGACGGGTCGTCCGCGTCACCTCCCCCCAGGGACGCTTCGCCGCGGAGGCAGCCCAGCTCGACGGGTCGACGGTCGTCGGCGCCGACTCGGCCGGCAAGCACCTCTTCGTCGACCTCGACCACGACCGGTTCGTCCACGTCCACCTCGGCCTGATCGGCTCCTTCGACGTGCACACCGAGGTCGACACGGTGCCCGAGCCGGTGGGGGCCGTCCGGCTCCGGCTGGTGACCGTGCCCGGACCCGGCTCCGACGGGCGCGGGACGGCGTACGCCGACCTGCGGGGCGCGATCGTGTGTGACCTGATCGGCACCGCGCGCCGCGACGAGGTGCTCGGCCGGCTCGGTCCGGACCCGCTGCGCGCCGACGCGGATCCCGACCTCGCGTGGCGCCGCATCTCGCGCAGCCCGCGCCCGATCGGCGACCTCCTGATGGACCAGAAGGTGCTCGCGGGCGTCGGCAACGTCTACCGCGCCGAAGTGCTCTTCCGGCACCGCATCCACCCGCTCCGCCCGGGCAGCACGCTGCGCGTGGGCCAGTGGCGCGCGATGTGGGCCGACCTCGTCGAGCTCATGGCCGAGGGGGTGCGCACCAACAGGATCGACACGGTGCGCCCCGAGCACCTGCCCGAGGCCATGGGTCGCGCGCCCCGCCGGGACGACCACGGCGGCGAGGTCTACGTCTACCGCCGGACGGGGATGCCGTGCCACGTGTGCGGCTCGACGGTCCGTACCGGTGAGCTCGTCGGACGCAACATCTTCTGGTGTCCGCGATGTCAGCCCACCTTCCGCTCGCGCGCCGTACAGTCTGCGTCCAAGGACGGCGGCGCATCGGGAGGAGCGCGGACATGAGCCCTGCCCGCGACCGCGGCACCCGCAGCGCGGGCGAGCGGTTCGAGTCAGCGCTCAACCGGGTCGTCCCGCGCGGGTCGCGGATCCTCGTCGCGCTGGTCGTCGCCACCGTCGCCATCGGGCTGGCGATCTGGATGTTCTCCGCCCAGACGCCACTGGTGACTCTCCTGGTGCCGCTCGTCGTGTCCAGCCTGGTGCTGGGGCCACGCCAGCTGCCGTGGTTCGTGGTCTTCGTCCTGTTCGTGCTCGCCCTCGTGGTGCCGCTGCAGGACCCGATCAACGCCCGCATCATCTTGACGGTCGTCATCATCTTCGGACTCGGGCTGCTGGTGCTGGTGTCCTCGTTCCGGCGCTCGCGCCTGGGCGTCGCCGGTGTGCAGGGCGAGCAGATGTTCGTGGACCTCCGCGACCGGATCCTGCGCCAGGGCGGCATCCCCACGCTCCCCGACGACTGGTACGCCGCCGCCGAGCTACGGTCGTCGGGTGGCACGCCGTTCGCCGGCGACTTCGTGGTGGCCTCGCGCACCGGCAACCGCCTCGACGTGGCGGTCGTCGACGTCTCTGGCAAGGGCCAGGGCGCCGGCACGCGTGCACTGCTGCTGTCGGGAGCCATCGGCGGCCTGCTCAGCGCCCTGCCGCCCGGCGACTTCCTGCCGGGCGCCAACACCTTCCTGCTCCAGCAGGACTGGGACGAGGGGTTCGCCACCGCGATCCACCTCTCGCTCGACCTCGACACCGGGCACTACGACATCCGCAGCGCCGGGCACCCGCCCGCGGCGCTGCGCCACGCCGGGTCCGGACGGTGGGAGGTGCTCGAGGCCGAGGGTCCGATCCTCGGGCTGATCGAGGGCGCGAGCTTCGAAGTCGTCTCGGGCGAGATGCGCCGCGGCGACGCCCTGCTGCTCTACACCGACGGCATGGTCGAGACCCGCACGCGCGACATCGCCTCGGGCATCGACAAGATGCTCGGCCAGGCCGAGCGCCTGCTCCGCGGCACGTTCGAGGGCGGCGCCGAGCGCCTGATCGGCTCGCTCGGCTCGCGCAGCGACGACCGGGCGCTGCTGCTGGTGCACCGGCGCTGAGCCGTCACCCGCGCGTGCTCGGCGATCGTGGAGGCGATGGGGGAGGGGCACCGCACCTGTGGCACCATGACACCCGCACCGGGCGTCGTACGGCCAATGGGACGAGCGGCACCGGGCACGCGGATGTAGCTCAATGGTAGAGCCCCAGTCTTCCAAACTGGCTACGCGGGTTCGATTCCCGTCATCCGCTCCAAGCAGGCCGGCGGCCGCCTCGCGGGCGGCCCGGCGGCCCGTTTGGCGGGGCGTAGCGTAGTGGCTAGCGCGCCTGCTTTGGGAGCAGGAGACCGCAGGTTCGAGTCCTGTCGCCCCGACTGAGCACCCACTGGGCACCGACTGGGCACCGCCTGGGCACCGACTGATTCGGCCCCTGCCCGCACCCTCGATAGACTCGCAGGGTTTGCGGTCGCGCCTTCCCCGGCCCCGTGTGCCACGCGCGCCCACGCCACTCACCCCCCATGACCAGCACCAGGAGACATTTGTGAAGAGCGCCGTCGAGACCTTGAGCCCCACCCGGGCCAAGCTGACCGTCGAGGTGCCCTTCGAGGAGCTCAAGCCGAGCCTCGACGCGGCGTACCAGAAGATCGCGAAGCAGATCAACGTCCCCGGCTTCCGCCGTGGCAAGGTCCCGCCGGCGGTCATCGACCGCCAGGTCGGTCGCGGTCCCGTGCTCGACGAGGCGATCAACGCGGTCGTCCCGCAGCAGTACATGGCGGCCCTCCAGGAGCACGACCTCGAGCCGCTGGCGCAGCCGGAGATCGAGGTCACCAAGTTCGAGGACAACGAGTCGCTCGAGTTCACCGCCGAGGTCGACGTCAAGCCCGACTTCGAGCTGCCGTCCTACGAGGGCCTCGAGGCCACCGTCGACGACATCGAGATCAGCGACTCCGACGTCGACGAGCAGGTCGAGGCGCTCCGCGAGCGGTTCGGCACCCTGGTCCCCGTCGAGCGCGCGGCCGCCGAGGGCGACTTCGTGACGATCGACCTCGTCGCGGCCGCCGACGGCGAGCCCGTCGAGGGTGGCGAGGTCACCGGCATGTCCTACAAGGTCGGCCGCGGCGGCATGATCGACGGCCTCGACGAGGCCCTGGTCGGCCTGTCGGCCGGCGAGGACAAGACCTTCGACTCCGAGCTCGTGGGCGGCGACCTGGTCGGCGAGCCGGTGCAGGTCACCGTCAAGGTGACGGCCGTGCAGGAGCAGCAGCTGCCGGAGTACGACGACGAGTTCGCGCAGCTCGCCTCGGAGTTCGACACCGCCGAGGAGCTCACCGCCGATGTCCGCGAGCGCCTGGGCCGGGGCAAGCGCCTCGAGCAGGCGGCCGCGGCCCGCGACGCCGTCCTCGAGGCCCTCCTCGAGAAGGTCGAGATCCCGCTCCCCGAGGTGATGGTCACCGACGAGCTCAACGCCCGTCGGCAGAACGTCGAGCAGCAGCTCGCGTTCGCCGGCATCACCATGGAGAAGTACCTCGAGGACGAGGGCCAGACCCAGGAGGAGTTCGAGGCCGACCTCGAGCGCCGGGTCCGTGACGCCGTCGCCGCCCAGTTCATCCTCGACAAGATCGCGAAGAAGGAGGAGTTCGGCATCGACCAGGCCGAGCTCTCCGAGCACCTCGTGCGCCGTGCCCAGCAGTCCGGGCAGGACCCGCAGGAGTTCGCGAACCACATGTTCGAGCACAACCACATCCCCGAGCTCGTGCAGGAGATCATGCGCGGCAAGGCGCTGGCGCAGATCGTGGAGTCCGCGACCGTCAAGGACGCCTCGGGCAACGTGGTCGAGCTGAAGAACCTGCGTCCCGACGGCACGATCGGCGAGCCCGCCGACGAGGCCGCCGAGGCCGGCGACTCCATCGAGGAGTCCGAGGAGGACAAGGAGGCCTGAGCCTCCTGCTCCCACGAGCACCGCGACCGGCGTCCACCCCTCGGGTGGGCGCCGGTCGTTCGTCTGCAGGGTCAGGCCTCGGTGCGCTCCAGCACGTCGAGGGCGTAGCGCGCGATGCGCGAGCGCTGCAGCGCCCAGTCGTGCAGCGCCGCGGTGGGCTCCTCGCCGAGGTGCTCCATCGGCAGGCTCGGCAGGCCGTTGAACAGCGCCAGGCTGACCGCGTGGCAGCGGCGCAGCACGTCGTCGGGCACCTCGACGCCCTCGGCGGCCAGCCCGGCGCCGTACGACGTCAGGCAGGCCTCGGCCAGCTCCGGCAGGTCGGCGGCGTCGCGCTGGCCGATCTGGATGTCACCCACCAGGAGCTGGGACAGGTCGTAGCCGACCGGCTGCGGACGCCAGAAGCCGAAGTCGATGAGCGTGAAGCCTCCGCCCGAGGCGTGCCGCAGCAGGTTGTTGGGACAGGCGTCGCCGTGCGCGGCGCGGTGGGGCATCCGGGCGAACTCCTCGCCGAGGGCGTCGAGGTGGTCGGCCACGGCCGTCAGTCGGCCGCGCAGGTCGCCGAAGCACGGCGCGACCAGCTCGTGCCGCCAGGTGGCGTCGTCGAGGAGCCCGGGCAGCACCGTGTGGGCGACGCGTCCGTGGATGAAGGACTGGACGTGCCACGGGAGCGGGTCGATGCCGGCGAGCTCGTCGACCCGCGGGCTGCCGCTCAACCGGCCCAGCAGGCCGGCGGCCTCGACGTAGGTCTCCCGGGTCCACGGCTCGCCGCTCGCCTCGACCGCCTCCATCCAGATGACGGCCGTCTCGTCGGGTCGCTCGTCGACGCGGACGGCGCGCGGCATCGTCAGCCCCTCGGGGAGCCGCTCGGCCAGGTCGCTCGCGTAGAGGAGGGGCTCCGCGCGCCAGGGCACGGACGCCGCCGCCCACTCCCCAAGCTCCGGGGGGACGAAGGCGAAGGCGGGGGAGTGGCGCCAGTGGTGCACCCGCTTCACGAAGAGCGTGAACGCCCGTGGGCCGTCGCCGGCGTCGGCGCGCCCGCGGACCCACGTGCGGGCGCCGGTGAGGATCGACGGCACGTGGTAGTCGACGACCTCCGCGGCCGAGTCGACCAGCTCGACGGACGGCACGCGCCAGAGGTCGGCGACCATGGCGGCGAGCTCGTCGTCGCCGACGTCGTCGGCACCCAGCGGCGCCCGCTCGTGCACCCCGGTGGGTCCGTCGCTCGCGAAAGTTGCTTTCATGACCAAAAAAGGTAAGTTGCTTTCATGACTGGCGTCAAGGGTCGGCTCCCCGAGGTCGAGCCCCACCTCCCGATGCTCATGGGCATGGTGTTCGCCCGGCTGCGCGAGCGCCTGGCCGAGGACGGGCCCGAGCTGCGACCGTCGCAGCTGCGGGTGCTCGAGTGGCTGCCCGCAGAAGGCCTGACGATCAGCGAGCTCGCCGAGCTGGTGGACATGACCACCCAGGGCTGCGGGCAGTTCGTCCGACAGCTCGCCGACCTCGAGATGGTGGAGGTCGCCGTGGCCGATCACGACGCCCGCGCCCGCGTCGTACGCATCACGACGCGGGGGCGCCAGGCCCTGGCCGCGTCGGCGGAGGTGCTCCGGGCGTGCGACGAGGAGTGGGCCCAGCGCGTCGGGGCCGAGCGCTACCGCGTCTTCCGCGAGGTCCTGGCCGAGGTCGCCCTCGGCTGAGCCGCCCGTCCCGCCGGTGAATCCGCTGTGGGCGAACAGGGTGGGTCATCGCGTGGATGTGTCCGACCTTCCGGCTAGTGTCGCCAGCGTGAACCAGAACTCCAGCCCAGCCCTCTCGCCCGAGATGAACGGCGCCGGTGGGATGTATGGCCTCGACGACCACATCTACCAGCGCCTCCTCCGCGAGCGCATCGTCTTCCTCGGCTCGGAGGTGCGCGACCAGAACGCCAACGCGATCTGCGCCCAGCTCCTGCTGCTGTCCGCCGAGGACCCCGAGGCCGACATCTTCCTCCACATCAACAGCCCCGGCGGCTCGGTGGACGCCGGCATGGCGATCTACGACACGATGAACTACATCCCCAACGACGTCGCGACGGTCGGCATGGGCCTCGCCGCCTCGATGGGCCAGTTCCTGCTGTGCGCCGGCACCAAGGGCAAGCGCTACGCCCTGCCCCACGCGCGCATCATGATGCACCAGCCCTCCTCGGGCATGGGCGGCTCGGCCTCGGACATCAAGATCCAGGCCCAGCAGTCGCTCCACATCAAGAAGGTGCTGCTCGACCTGATCGCCGAGCACACCGGCCAGAGCGTCGAGCAGGTCGTCGCCGACGCGGACCGCGACCGGTGGTTCACCGCGGACCAGGCTGTCGAGTACGGCCTGGTCGACCAGGTCATCACCAGCGCCCGCGAGGCCGCCGACGAGGGCCGCCCGGCCCGGAACAAGGACTGAACATGAACTACTACATCCCCCAGTGGGAAGAGCGCACCTCCTACGGGTTCCGGCGCATCGACCCCTACGCCAAGCTGTTCGAGGAGCGCATCATCTACCTCGGCACGCCGATCAGCGACGACGTCGCCAACGCGGTCATCGCCCAGCTCATGTGCCTGGAGACGATGAACCCCGACACCGACATCAGCATCTACATCAACAGCCCCGGCGGATCGTTCACCGCGCTGACCGCGATCTACGACACGATGCGCTTCATCAAGCCCGACGTGCAGACCGTGTGCCTGGGCCAGGCGGCCTCCGCGGCGGCGATCCTGCTCGGTGCCGGCGCCAAGGGCAAGCGGATGGCGCTGCCCAACAGCCGCATCCTGATCCACCAGCCCTACACCGAGGGCACCTTCGGCCAGACCTCCGACATCGAGATCCAGGCCAACGAGATCCTCCGCATGCGCGAGCTGCTCGAGCGGATGATCGCCGACTCCAGCGGCAAGGACATCGACCAGGTCAGCGCCGACATCGAGCGCGACAAGATCCTGACCGCCGAGCAGGCCGTCGAGTACGGCCTGATCGACGCCGTGATCGAGTCCCGCAAGGGAGCCCCCGCGCTCGTCTGAGCGCACAAAGATGACCCGCGACATCTCGTGTCCGGCCCCCGCCGGGGGCCGGCACGGGGTACCGTCGGGGGGCCTTCGCCGGACGTGACGGCGAGGGTGCGGACAGCCGGGGCCCCCACCCGGTGAGACTGGAGGACACGACTCGTGGCACGTATCGGTGACGGCGGCGACCTGCTGAAGTGCAACTTCTGTGGCAAGAGCCAGAAGCAGGTCAAGAAGCTCATCGCTGGGCCCAACGTCTACATCTGCGACGAGTGCATCGAGCTCTGCAACGAGATCATCGAGGAGGAGCTCGCCGAGGGTTCGGAGGTCAGCCTCGAGGAGCTGCCCAAGCCCAAGGAGATCTTCGAGTTCCTCAACGCCTACGTGATCGGCCAGGAGCACGCGAAGAAGTCGCTCGCGGTCGCGGTCTACAACCACTACAAGCGCGTCCAGGCCGGTCTCCAGCCCGTCAGCGGCAAGGCCAAGGACGACGTCGTCGAGGTCGCCAAGTCCAACATCCTGGTCATCGGGCCCACCGGTTGCGGCAAGACCTACCTCGCCCAGACCCTCGCCCGGATGCTCAACGTCCCCTTCGCCATCGCCGACGCGACGGCGCTGACCGAGGCCGGCTACGTCGGCGAGGACGTGGAGAACATCCTGCTCAAGCTCATCCAGGCCGCCGACTACGACGTCAAGAAGGCCGAGACGGGCATCATCTACATCGACGAGATCGACAAGGTGGCCCGCAAGTCGGAGAACCCCTCGATCACCCGCGACGTCTCCGGCGAGGGCGTGCAGCAGGCGCTGCTCAAGATGCTGGAGGGCACGACCGCGTCGGTGCCCCCGCAGGGCGGTCGCAAGCACCCGCACCAGGAGTTCATCCAGATCGACACCACCAACATCCTCTTCATCGTGGGTGGTGCCTTCGCCGGGCTCGAGCAGATCATCGAGCAGCGCGTCGGCAAGAAGTCGCTGGGGTTCACCGCCGAGGTGCGTGGCGCCGCCGAGCGCGAGGCCGACGACCTGCTGGCGCAGGTCCGGCCGGAGGACCTCACGAAGTTCGGGCTGATCCCCGAGTTCATCGGTCGTCTGCCGCTGATCGCCAGCGTCTCCAAGCTCGACCGCGAGGCGCTCGTGCAGATCCTCACCGAGCCGCGCAACGCGCTCGTGAAGCAGTACCAGAAGCTCTTCGACCTCGACGGCGTCGAGCTCGAGTTCACCCCCGACGCCATCGACGCGATCGCCGAGGCGGCGCTCGAGCGCGGCACGGGTGCGCGCGGGCTGCGCGCCATCATCGAGGAGGTCCTCCTCTACGTGATGTACGACGTCCCCTCGCGCGGCGACGTGGCCAAGGTCATCGTCACCCGCGAGGTCGTCGAGGACGACGTCGCGCCGACCCTCGTGCCGCGCGAGTCCGAGGGCCGGAAGAAGAAGTCCGCCTGACCTCTGGCCCGTTGTGACCAGACTGGTCTAGTCATTTCGGACTATTCCGGGCCATCGACCGTGATCACGCGTCATGACTCGACCACACTGACGTCTCGTCAACGTGTGGGAAGGAGACCCCGTGGGGGTTGATCCGAAGCGGCCGCTCGTCGGTTTCGCTCTCGTGGCCGTGCTCTGCGCCGTCCTGATGACGGTGTCGATGGGTCGCGGCTCGAGCTTCGCCGACGTCTTCAAGCCCGGCAAGCCGATCGCCGCAGCCGTCGCTCGAGTGCCCGAGCGGGTGCCCACGCCCGCCCCGACGCCCGCCGCTCCGACCGCGGTCGGGGTCCCGGTCGAGCTCACCACCACGCCGCTCGCCGTACCCACACCCGCGTCGGCCACGAAGGCCGTGGCCAAGCCGGCCACCGGCAAGCCTGCCGGCTCGCGCGCGTCCGCCGAGACCACCTCGACGACCTCGACGACCACGACCGCCACGTCGACGGACGACCAGGCGACGGTCGACCGGGACGCTGCCACGGCGAACCGCACAGCGGACCGCGAGGCGGCGAGGGCACAGCGACGGGCCGACCGCGAGGAGATGAAGGCCCAGCGCAAGGCGGACCGCGAGGCCGCGAGGGCCGAGCGGAAGGCGGACCGCGAGGCCGCGAAGGTCGCGCGCAAGGCGGACCGCGAGGCGGCCAAGGCCGAGCGTCACGCGGCAAAGGCGGCCGAGAAGGCCGAGCGGCAGGCGGCGAAGGCGGCCGAGAAGGCCGTTCGCGACGCCGAGAAGGCGGCCGCGAAGGCTGACCACGACGCGTCGAGGCATGCCGCCAAGGCCGCTCGAGACGCGGAGAAGGCTGCCCGCAAGGGCTGAGTCCGCCTGACCGTGAGCGCGCCAGGGGTCCGGACCACCGGAGGGCGCCCCGCTCCCCAGTGCACTCAACTGGCGGTGACCCAGCCACATTCGTAGCCGACGGAATGTGGCTCGGCCACCGCTCATCCGCGTGTCCTATGACGGCACGCTGGCGAGCGGTGACCCAGCCACATTCGTAGCCGACGGAATGTGGCTCGGCCACCGCTCACCCGGGCGTCGTACGGCGGCGCGCCGGCGAGCGGTGCGTGAGGAGGGTTCCGGCGGGCCCGGAATGCCCCTCACGCACCGCTCGAGCGGCGCTCAGTCCTCCGTCGGGGCGAGCTCGGCGGTGACGCGCAGCTCGGTGGCGGAGTCGTCGGTCTCGAAGTCGAGCGAGCCGACGACGTTGCCCACGGCGCGGAGGTCGTCCTGCGCCTGGGCGGCGGCCTCGACCAGGGCGGCCGGACCGGTGATCACCACGCGGGAGAGCGGGGCGCGCATCTTGGCCTTGGCCTGCGACTTGGCGCCGCGGATGCCCGTGAGGGCGGAGGCGACGGCGTCGAGGACCAGCGGCTGCGAGGCGGCGGCCGACCCGAGGTCGGCCGCGGTCGGCCAGGCGGCGTGGTGGATGGAGCCTTCCTGCCACCACGACCAGACCTCCTCGGTCGCGTAGGGCAGGATCGGCGCCAGCAGTCGCAGCTGGACGTGCAGGGCGATGGCCAGGGTCGCGCGGGCCGAATCGGTTCCGGGGCCGCCGTCGGCGTCGTACGCCCGCTCCTTGACCAGCTCGAGGTAGTCGTCGCAGAACTCCCAGAAGAACTTCTCGGTGACCTCGAGCGCCGTCGTGTAGTCGTAGGCCTCGAACGCCTCGGTCGCCCGGCGGACGACGATCTCGAGGCGGCCGAGCAGGGCGCAATCGACGGGGTTGCTGACCGCGCTGGGCGACAGCGTGGTCGCGCCGACGTTGCCGAGGACGAACTTGGAGGCGTTGAGGACCTTCATCGCCAGGCGGCGGCCGACCTTCATCTGCGACTCGTCGAAGGGCGAGTCCATGCCGGGACGCCCGATCGCGGCGCGCCAGCGGACGGCGTCGGCGCCGTACTTGTCGAGGATGTCGGTCGGGACGACGACGTTGCCCTTGGACTTCGACATCTTCTTGCGGTCGGGGTCGACGATGAAGCCCGAAATCATGGCGTGCGACCAGGGGGCGACGCCGTTCTCGAAGTCGGACCGGACGACGCGGGAGAAGAGCCAGGTGCGGATGATGTCGTGCGCCTGCGTCGCGAGGTCGTAGGGGAAGACCCGCGAGAACAGGTCGTCGTCGACCTCCCACATGCCCGCGATGTGCGGGGTGAGGGAGGAGGTCGCCCACGTGTCCATCACGTCGGGGTCACCGATGAAGCCGCCGGGCTTCCCGCGCTGGTCCTCGGTGTAGCCGTGCGGCGCCTGCGTCGACGGGTCGACGGGGAGCTGGTCCTCCGACGGCATGAGCGGGTGGTCGTGGTCGGGCTCGCCGTCCGCGTCGAGCGGGTACCAGACCGGGAACGGGATGCCGAAGAACCGCTGCCGCGAGATCAGCCAGTCACCGTTGAGGCCGCCGACCCAGTTGTCGTAGCGGTGCTTCATGTGCGCGGGGATCCAGGTGATCTCCTCGCCGCGGACGAGCATCTCCTTGCGGAGCTGGGCGTCGCGGCCGCCGTTCTTGATGTACCACTGGCGGGTCGCGACGATCTCGAGCGGCTTGTCGCCCTTCTCGTAGAAGTTCGCCATCCGCTGCGTGGCCTTCGGCTCGCCGTCGAGGTCGCCGGACTCGCGGAGCATGGCGACCATCGCCTCGCGGGCGCTGAAGGTGGTCTTGCCGGCCATCTCGGCGTACGCCGTCGCCGCGGCGTCCGCGGTGAGCCACTCGGGCGTCTCGCGCAGCAGGCGGCCGTCGCGGCCGATGACCGTGCGGACCGGCAGGCTCAGCTCGCGCCACCACATCACGTCGGTGAGGTCACCGAACGTGCAGCACATCGCGATGCCGGCGCCCTTGTCGGGCTCGGCGGCGGGGTGCGCGAGGACCGGGACCTCCACGCCGAAGACGGGCGAGGTGACGGTCGTCCCGAAGACGTCCTGGTAGCGCTCGTCGTCGGGGTGGGCGATCAGCGCGACGACGCTGGGGATCAGCTCCGGCCGCGTCGTCTCGATGTGGATCGGGCTGCCGTCGGGCTTGTGGAACGCCACGCGGTGGTAGTGGCCGGGGTAGTCGCGTGCCTCGAGCTCGGCCTGGGCGACGGCCGTCTGGAACGTGACGTCCCAGAGCGTCGGCGCCTCGGAGAGGTAGGCCTCGCCGCGGGCGTAGTTGCGCAGGAACGCGCGCTGGCTGACGGTGCGCGAGTGGTCCCCGATCGTCGTGTAGGTCGGGTTCCACTGGACCGACAGGCCGAGCTGGCGCCACAGCGCCTCGAACGCCTTCTCGTCCTCGACCACGAGCCGCTCGCACAGCTCGATGAAGTTGGGCCGGCTGACCGGGACCTGCTTCTTCGGGTCCGGGTTCTCCGGGGGCGTGAAGTCGGCGTCGTACGGCAGCGTGGGGTCGCACCGCACGCCGAAGTAGTTCTGGACGCGCCGCTCGGTCGGCAGGCCGTTGTCGTCCCAGCCGATCGGGTAGAAGACGGCCTTGCCCTGCATGCGCTGGTAGCGCGCGATGAGGTCGGTGTGGCTGTAGGAGTAGACGTGGCCGACGTGCAGCGAACCGCTCACGGTCGGCGGCGGCGTGTCGATGGAGTAGACGTTCTCGCGCGGCTGCGTGCGGTCGAAGGCGTAGGTGTCGTTGTCGGCCCACGACCGCGACCACTTGTCCTCGAGCCCCTCCAGCGCCGGACGCTCCGGTACGACGACGGCACGCGGGTCGGTGCTCGTCGTGTCCGCGGTCGGGGCGCTGGGGTTCTCAGTCATGCGGGAAGTCTATTGACGGGCCTCCTGCCTGCGAAAACGAGTATGCCGCCGCTGCACGGATGACTAGCGTCGCGCCATGGAGCTCGAGTTCTTCGACACCCCGCAGCCGTTCCTCGATGCGGCCGGCGACCTGCTCGCCGCCGATCCGGTCCTGGGCAGCGTGATCGCGAGCGTCACCGCGCGCACGGCCCGCGAGCTGGCCGACGGGATCGACTCGTGGGCCGAGGTGGGTGCGCCCTTCCAGCGCTGGTGGGTGGTGGTCCGCGGCGACAGGGGCGACGTCGTCAGCGCCGCCATGCGCACCGCGCCGTTCAAGCCCTACCCGTCCTTCTCGCTGCCGATGTCGGACGAGGCCGCGCGAGCCCTCGCGGCCGCTCTGCACGCGCGCGGCGAGCACCTCGGCGGCGCCAACGGGGCGCTGCCCGGGGCCGAGGTGCTGGCGCGGACCACGGCCGACCTCGGTGGGGGAGAGCTGGTGGTCGACAAGACCACGCGCCTCTGGGAGTGCACCGAGGTGGCGGCCCCGCCGGCGCCCGAGGGTCGCCTGCGCCGAGCGACCGAGGACGACGCCGAGCTGGTGCTCGCGTGGTTCACGGACTTCCACGCCGAGGCCGACGAGCAGGCCGGCCGCGAGCCCGACCCCGACTCCGGCGAGCACAACACCCTGGACAGCATCCTGGTCCGGATCCGCGAGGGGGTCGAGTGGCTGTGGGAGCTGCCCGACGGCACGGTCGCGCACCTCTCCGGCTCCGGGCTGCCGACGTACGGCGTCGTGCGGATCGGTCCGGTCTACACGCCCAGAGAGCACCGGGGTCGCGGCATCGCGTCGTACGTCGTCGGCGAGCTGACCCGCCGCGGCCTCGAGGCGGGGCACCGGATGTGCCTGTTCACCGACCAGGCCAACCCGACCTCCAACAAGATCTACGCCGCGCTCGGCTATCAGCCGGTCGTCGACATGGCCGAGCACCTCGTCAGCCCGCCGCCGAGGCCCTAGCCTCGTCGGATGCGCCGGGTCCTGATCGTCACCGTGTCCCTGGTCGTCACCGCCGTCGTGCTCCCTGCAGCGGCGACCCCTCAGCTCGAGCGGCGCGCGCCGGTCCACACCGTCGGCGGGTGCCGGGTGTTCCCTGCCGACAACCCGTGGAACCGGCGGATCGACGACCGGCCGGTGCACCGGAAGTCCCGGGCGATCGTCTCGCGGCAGGCCGCGGGCCACGACCTGCACCTCGACCTCGGCACGACCGAGGAGTACTACGGCATCCCGGTCAACGTCGTCGACGCCGACCAGCCCCTGCTGCCGCTGCAGTTCGGCGTGGACGGCGAGGACTACGGCGACGAGAGCGACCGCGGTCCCGTGTTCGTCCCGGCCGACGCCGCCATCGAGGGCGGCAGCACCCGCGACCCCGACCCCGGTTCCGGCGACCGGCACGTGATCACCGTCCGGCGCGGCACCTGCGACCTCGTCGAGCTGTACGCCGCCGAGCGGGTGTACGACGCCAGTGGGCAGGTCGTCGCCTGGCGCGCCGCCGCGGCCGCGCGCTGGGACCTGTCGTCCAACAGGCTCCGCCCGGCCCGGTGGACCTCCGCCGACGCCGCCGGCCTGCCGATCCTGCCGGGGCTGCTGTCCTACGACGAGGCCGCCTCGGGGCGGATCACCCACGCCCTGCGCTTCACGCTGCCCAGCGCGCGGGCGGCGTACACCTGGCCGGCGCGCCACTGCGGCCCGAGCGGCAACACGGCCTCCGGCCTGCCGGCGTACGGCATGCGCTTCCGGCTCAGGAGGTCCTTCCCCGCAGGGCGCTACACCGGCGCCGCGAAGGCGATGGTCGTCGCGATGAAGCGCTACGGGCTCGTCTACGCCGACCAGGGCTCGTCGATGTTCGTCACCGGCACCGCGGACCCGCGGTGGGCCGACGCCCTGGACCAGTTCCGCGCGCACCCGCTCGACGGCCGCTCGCTCGAGGTCGTGAAGCCGTGGAAGCGGATCGTGCGCTGCTGACGCCCCTAGACTCAGCACGAGATGACTGACGCCCCGCCTGACGCCCGCCCAGCCGAGACCTTCGACGAGGTCGAGGACGCCCTGCTGTCCCGCTGGCCCGAGACCAAGCTCGAGCCGAGCCTCGACCGGATCCTCGCCTTCGCCGAGCTCCTCGGCGAGCCCCAGCGCTCCTTCCGGTCGGTCCACCTGACCGGCACCAACGGCAAGACGAGCACCAGCCGGATGGTCGAGACGCTCCTGCGCGCGCTCGACCTGCGCACCGGCCGGTTCACCTCGCCCCACCTCGAGAAGATGAGCGAGCGGATCAGCATCGACGGCGAGCCGCTCGACGACGAGGAGTTCGTCCGGGCCTTCAACGACGTCGCTCCCTACACCCACCTCGTCGACGCCGAGCAGGAGCACCCGCTCAGCTTCTTCGAGACGATCGTCGGGATGGCCTACGCCGCCTTCGCCGACGCCCCGGTCGACGTCGCGGTCGTCGAGGTCGGGATGGGCGGTGCATGGGACGCGACCAACGTGATCGACGCCGACGTGGCCGTCGTGCTGCCGATCGCCGTCGACCACGAGAAGTACCTCGGCAGCGATCCCGCGACCATCGCGGTCGAGAAGGCCGGCATCATCAAGCCGGGATCGGTCGCCGTCCTCGCGCAGCAGACGCCGGAGGTGGCCGCCGTGCTGCTGGAGCGTGCCGCCGAGGTCGGCGCGACCGTCGCTCGCGAGGGCATGGAGTTCGGTGTCGTCTCCCGCACGCCCGCGGTCGGTGGCCAGGTCGTCTCCATCCAGGGCCTCCGGGCGCGGTACGACGACGTGTTCCTGCCGCTCTACGGCGCCCACCAGGCGCAGAACGCCGCCGTCGCCCTCGCCGCGGTGGAGTCGTTCGGCACCGGCGCGCTCGACGAGGACCTCGTCCGTGCCGCCTTCGCCGAGGTGACGTCGCCCGGCCGGCTCGAGATCATCCGCCGCAGCCCGACGATCCTGCTCGACGCCGCGCACAACCCGCACGGCGCGGAGGCGGCCGCTGCGGCGCTGTCCGACTCCTTCTCCTTCAGCCCGCTGATCGGCGTGATGGGCGTGATGGAGGACAAGGACTACGAGGGCGTGCTGGCCGCGTTCGAGCCGCACCTCGCCCACCTGGTCGTCACCCAGAACTCGACACCGCGGTCGATGTCCGCCGTCGCCCTCGGCCGCGTGGCAGCCGAGGTCTTCGGCGAGGACCGCGTGACCGTCGTGCCCGACCTCGCCGAGGCGATCGACCGCGCCGCGACCCTCGCTGAGGCGGGGGAGGCGATCGACGTCTCCATCGGCGCCGGCGCCGTGCTGGTCACCGGCTCGGTCGTCACGGTCGGCGAGGCCCGCGCGATGCTCAAGGGCCGCCGATGAGCGATGAGCCCGACCCGGTGCCCGCCGACCCTGTGCCTTCCGAGGGGGTGCCCGCCAACACCGAGCGCTCGCCGCGACGCGGCATGTGCGCCGCCGTGCTCAGCCTCGAGGCGATCGCGCTCGGCCTCACGACCCCGGTGATGATCACCATCGCCGACGTGGACACCGGCACGGCCCTGGCCGTCGGTCTCGGGATGGCCGTCGTCTGCCTGCTGCTCGCCGGCATGCTCCGCGCCGAGTGGGCCTTCGCCGCCGGGTACGTGGTCCAGGTGGCCGCGATCGGTCTCGGCTTCGTCGTACCGGTGATGTTCGGCCTCGGCGCCATCTTCGCCGCGCTGTGGGCGGGCGCCGACCTGCTCGGCCGCAAGATCGAGCGCGAGCGTGCCGCCGCGTGGGCGGCGTACCGAGCGGAGAACGGCTGACCCGCCTCGCTAGGCTGCGCGCATGACCGACGTCCAGCGTTCCCTCGTCCTCGTCAAGCCCGACGGCGTGCGCCGCGGCCTCTCGGGAGAGATCCTGCGCCGGATCGAGGCCAAGGGCTACACGCTCACGGCCGTGGAGCTGCGCACCGCGACCACCGAGATCCTCGCCGAGCACTACGCCGAGCACGAGGGCAAGCCGTTCTACGGCCCGCTCGTCGAGTTCATGCTGTCCGGCCCGGTGCTGGCCGTCGTGATCGAGGGCCAGCGCTGCATCGAGGGCTTCCGCTCGCTCGCCGGCGCCACCGACCCGACCCTCGCCGCCCCCGGCACCATCCGCGGCGACCTCGGTCGCGACTGGGGCCTCGCCGTCCAGCAGAACCTCGTGCACGGCTCGGACTCCGAGGAGTCCGCCGCCCGCGAGATCGGCATCTGGTTCCCCGGGCTGTGAGCCGTAGCAGGAGTCACCGCTGAAGCGGGGACTCCTGCGCGGACCGGCCGTTGCAACCCCCACATCGCGCAAGACTCACCCAGTCCGGCGGCCCGGCGCCGACCTCGTACGTCCCACATGCCCCATGCACCCCGCGCGTGTCCTGCCGGGAAGACCGCACCACGCTCCTTAACCTGAGCGTGGGTCGGAACCAGCGCTGACCCCTCTTCCCGGAGCACCACCCGACCTGCAGGGGCAGCAGCGGCAATGGCACACAACCTCATCGGCCGAGACATGGCTGTGGACCTCGGCACCGCCAACACGCTGGTCTACGTCCGGGGCAAGGGTGTCGTGCTCGACGAGCCGTCGGTCGTGGCGATGAACACGACCACGGGCGAGGTGCTCGCCGTGGGCCACGAGGCCAAGCGGATGATCGGTCGGACCCCCGACAACATCGCCGCGATCCGGCCGCTGAAGGACGGCGTGATCGCCGACTTCGAGGCGACCGAGCAGATGCTGCGCTACTTCATCCACCAGGTGCACCGGCGCCGCTACTTCGCCAAGCCCCGCATGGTGATCTGCGTGCCGAGCGGGATCACCGCCGTCGAGCAGCGCGCGGTCAAGGAGGCCGGCTACCAGGCCGGCGCCCGCCGGGTCTACATCGTCGAGGAGCCGATGGCCGCGGCGATCGGCGCCGGGCTGCCGGTCCACGAGGCCACCGGCAACATGGTCGTCGACGTCGGCGGCGGTACGACCGAGGTCGCCGTGATCAGCCTCGGCGGCATCGTCACCAGCCTCTCGGTCCGCACTGCTGGCGACGACCTCGACCAGGCGATCATCGCGTGGATGAAGAAGGAGTACTCCCTCATGCTGGGGGAGCGCACCGCCGAGGAGATGAAGATGACCCTCGGGTCGGCCTTCCCGCTCCCCAGCGAGCCCGACGCCGAGATCCGCGGCCGCGACATGGTCTCCGGCCTGCCCCGCACGGTCGTGGTGTCGAGCTCCGAGCTCCGCCAGGCGCTCGAGGAGCCGCTCCACAACATCGTCGACGCGGTGCGCAGCACCCTCGACCAGACCCCGCCCGAGCTCGCCGGCGACATCATGGACCGCGGCATCGTCCTCACCGGCGGCGGCGCGATGCTGCGTGGCCTCGACGAGCGGCTGCGCCACGAGACCGGCATGCCCGTGCACGTCGCCGAGGACCCGCTGTCCTCGGTCGCCTACGGCGCCGGCAAGTGTGTCGAGGAGTTCGAGGCCCTCCAGCAGGTGCTCGTCTCCGACGTGAGGCGCTTCTGATGGGCGCGCTCGGGGGACGCGAGCGGCGCTGGACCGGGCTGGACAGGCTCGAGTCGCGCAACCGCCCGCCACGCTCGCTGCTGGTCGCGCTGGTGCTCGCCAGCATCACGCTCGTGACGCTCGACGTCTCCGGCGGCGCCGGCTCGCCGCTCGACCCGGCCCGCCGGGCTGTCGGCGAGGCGTTCGGGCCGGCCGAGTCGACCGTCGCGGCCGCCGTACGCCCGTTCACCTCCGTGCCGGCCTGGTTCCGGAGCAAGAGCGACCTCGCCGACGAGGTGCGTGACCTCGAGGCCAGCAACGCCGACCTCAGGAGCCAGGTCGAGCTCGCGGGCTTCGAGCGCAACCGCCTCGAGCAGTACGACGGCCTCACGACCGCCGCGGCCGACCTGGGCTCGGCCCTGCTCCCCGCCCGGGTGGTCGCCGTCGGGTCGCGCCAGTCGCAGAGCTTCACGGTCACCATCGACGCGGGCTCGGCCGCCGGCGTCGGCCCCGACATGACGGTCGTCAACAACGACGGCCTCGTCGGCCGCGTCCTGCGCGTCACGCGCAGCACCGCGACCGTCCTGCTGATCGTGGACCCCGACTCGACGGTCGGCGGCCGCGTCGGCTCGAGCATGGAGATCGGCTTCGTCAACGGCAGCGGCTCGCTCGACCAGGCCGCCGGCCTCGACCTGCGCCTCGTCGACGACGCGTCCGTCCCCGCCCGCGACGACACCGTCGTGACGTGGGGGAGCAGCACGGGGCCCTACGAGCCGGGGGTGCCGATCGGCCGCATCACCGAGGTCTACTCCTCCCTGCGCGAGGCCTCCCAGCGGGCCGTCGTCGAGCCGTTCGTCGACTTCTCCTCCCTCGACGTGGTCGGGGTGATGGTGCCCAGCGGGTCGACCAGCGACCGCGCCCTCATCGAGGCGGACGGGACGCTGCGATGACGTACCTCCGCTGGCTCGCCGCGCTCGCCGCCGTCGTGGTCGCCCTCGTCGTGCAGGTCTCGCTGTTCCCGCACCTGGCGTGGCACGGCATCGTGCCCAACCTGTGCCTGCTCGTCGTCGTCGCGGCCGCGCTCACCGTCGAGGCGCCCTTCGCGCTGGTGCTCGGCTTCGTGGCCGGGCTGACCCTCGACCTCGCGCCCCCGGCCGACCACGTGGCCGGTCGCTGGGCGCTCGCGCTGACGATCGCCGCGTTCCTCGCCGCGCGCGTGCGGCAGGACCAGAAGCCCAGCGCGATGGCCGTCGTCGGCACCGTTGCCGCGGCGTCGTTCGTCGCGACCTCCCTGTTCGCGCTGTCCGGGATCGTCCTCGACGACCCGGGCTCGTCCGTCGGCGGCCTGCTGGAGGTCGTCCTGGTCGCAGTCGTCTGGGACGTGCTGCTCACGCCGTTCGTCCTCCCGCCGCTGATGAGGCTCTTCGCCCGCCTGAGCCCGCAGTGGGCGACGACGTGACAGGCACCCGCACCGCGCAGACCAGGAGCCGGTTGCGCCTCGTCGTCGTGCAGGCGCTGGCGTTCGCGCTGTTCTCGACCCTGTTCGTCCGGCTCTACTACCTGCAGGTCATCGGCGGCGAGGGCTACCAGGCGCAGGCCGCCAACCAGTCGGTCCGCGACATCGTCGTCCAGCCCCAGCGCGGCCTCATCGTCGACAGCCAGGGCCGCCCGCTGGTCGCCAACCGCACGTCGTGGGTGATCTCCGTCGACCGCACGCTGCTGGGCAAGCTCGACGAGGACCAGCGCACCGAGCTGGTCCGTCGCGTCGCCGTCGCGGTCGAGTCCACGCCGGAGGACGTCGAGGCGCGGCTGGTCACCTGCGGCGACCCCGGCAGCGTCAGCGGTACCTGCTGGAACGGCTCGCCCTACCAGCCCGTCCCGGTGGCCTCCGACGTGTCGAAGGACGTCGCGCTGCGCGTGCTCGAGCAGCCCGAGGACTACCCGGGGGTCCTCGCCGAGCAGCAGAGCGTGCGCTCGTACCCCCGCCCCTTCGGCATCAACCTCGCCCACGTCCTCGGCTACCTCAGCCCGGTGACCGAGGACGAGTACGACCTCGCCGTCGAGCGCGACGACCGCTCCCTCAACGGCGCCTCGGTCGTCGGCCGCGCCGGCGTCGAGAAGCAGTACGACGAGTGGCTGCGCGGGCTCCCCGGCTACCGCCGCGTCGCCGTCGACTCGATGGGCCGCGTGCTCGGCGACGACTCCGTGGTCGAGAGCACCCCGGGCGACACCCTCGTCACCTCGATCGACGCCAAGGTCCAGTCGGTCGTCGAGAAGCAGCTCGCGGCCCGGATCGCCTACCAGCGCACCCAGGTCGACCCCGTGACCGGTCGCAGGTACGTCGCCGACTCGGGCGCCGCGGTGGTCCTCGACGCGAAGACCGGCCGGGTCGTGGCGATGGCCAGCCAGCCGACCTACGACCCCGACGTCTGGACGGGTGGCATCAGCAAGGCGCAGCTCGCCCACCTCTACTCCGAGAAGGCCGGCACGCCGCTGCTCTCGCGCGCCACCCAGGGCCAGTTCGCCCCGGGCTCGACGTGGAAGCCGTTCATGACCGCGGGGGCGCTGACCAACGGCTACTCGATGGACACGACCCTGCCGTGCTCGTCGGGCTTCCAGGTCGGCAACCGGGTCTTCAAGAACTACGAGTCCGGCGCCTACGGCAACATCGGCTTCGCCAAGGCGCTCGAGGTCTCCTGCAACACCTTCTTCTACCGGATCGGCTACAGCTTCTGGCAGAGGTTCGGGAGCGACCCGGCCGACGTCGACGCCAAGGACCCGCTGGTCGAGGAGGCCAAGGAGTTCGGCTTCGGCTCGCGCACCGGCGTCGACCTCCCCGGCGAGGCTCCCGGCCGCATCGCCGACCGGAAGTGGAAGCTCGACTACTACACCTCGCAGAAGGACTACTACTGCGACCTGAGCTCCAAGCCGCAGACCGCGGACACCAGCGACTTCGTCTACAAGTTCGCGCGCGAGTTCTGCCTCGAGGGCAACCTCTACCGCGCCGGTGACGCGGTGAACTTCTCGATCGGCCAGGGCGACACCATCGTGACGCCGCTGCAGCTCGCCCGGGCCTACGCCGCGCTCAGCAACGGCGGCACGCTCTGGGCGCCCACCGTCGCCAAGGCGCTCGTCAGCCCCGACGGCGAGGTCCTGCGCCGCATCGCCCCGCGCAAGGTCGCCCAGGTGGACGTGCCGAAGAAGTACCTCGACTACATCGACTCCGCCCTCCAGGGCGTCGCCCGCGAGGGCACCATGGCCTGGAAGCTCGTGGGCTTCCCGCTCGACGACGTGACCATCCGGGCGAAGACCGGCTCGGCCGAGGTCTACGGCAAGCAGACCACCGGCTGGGTGGCGTCCTACACCAAGGACTACGTCGTCGTGATGATGATCAGCCAGGCCGGCACCGGCTCCGGCTCGACCGGCGACGGCATCCGGGCGATCTGGGAGGCGCTGTACGGCGTCGACGGTGAGACCGTCCGCCCCGCCCGAGCCGCGACCCCGGGCACCGTCCCGCCGCAGCGGCTGCCGCAGTTCCTCGACGACGGCTCGATCATGCCGCCGAAGGTGACGACGACGGGGGTGGAGTGACGCCATGACCATCCTGGGCAACCGCCCGACGACCAGGCCCGGCCAGCCGACGAGCTCGCTGCGTGCCCCCGGGCTCGACTGGCTGCTGATGCTCGCCTCGCTCGCACTGGTCACGATGGGCACGCTGCTCGTCTGGTCGGCGACCTCGACGCGCGCCGACCTCACCGGCGGCGACCCCAACGCCTACCTCCGCAAGCAGCTGGTCAACGTCGCCATCGGCCTCGTGCTGATGGTCGCGGTGATGGCGACCGACCACCGCTGGGTGCGGATCCTCGCCCCGCTGGCCTACGTCGCCAGCGTCGGCGGCCTGGTCATGGTGCTGGTCGCCGGCAGCACGATCAACGGCTCGCGCTCGTGGCTCCAGCTGGGTGGCATGTCGATCCAGCCGTCGGAGTTCGCCAAGCTCGCCGTGGTGATCGGGATGGCACTCGTCGTGGCCGAGCGCACCGAGCGCCGCTGGGGCAGGGGAGTGGGCAGCCTCGAGGTCGTGGGGATGCTGCTGGTCGCGGCCGTCCCGGCGGTGCTGATCCTGCTCCAGCCCGACCTCGGCACCATGCTGGTGCTCGCCGCGACGGTGTTCGGCGTCCTCGCGGTCGCAGGCGCCGGTCGGACCTGGCTCGCCGGGCTGACCGTCGGCGCGGTCGTCGGCGCGATCGCCGCCGTCTCTGCCGGCGTGCTGAAGCCCTACCAGGTCGACCGGTTCATGGCGTTCACGAACCCCACGCTCGACCCGCGCGGCGCCGGCTACAACGTCGAGCAGGCGCGCATCGCGGTCGGCAACGGCGGCCTCCTCGGGCAGGGCCTCTTCGAGGGCTCGCAGACCCGTTCCGGCTTCGTCCCCGAGCAGCACACCGACTTCATCTTCACCGTCGCCGGCGAGGAGCTCGGGCTGGTGGGTGCGGGCGTGCTGATCCTGCTGCTGGCCGTGGTGATCTGGCGCGCGCTCGCGATCTCCGCCGACGCGGGCGACCTCTTCGGCCGGGTAGCGGCGGCCGGCATCGCGTGCTGGTTCGGCTTCCAGGCCTTCCAGAACATCGGGATGTGCCTCGGCATCATGCCGGTCACCGGTGTTCCGCTGCCGTTCGTGTCCTACGGCGGCAGCTCGCTGTTCGCCGGGATGCTCGCGCTGGGCCTGTTGCAGAACATCCATCTGCGCTCGTCGGTCGCGTCGCGTCGCTGATCCGCTGAGTAGGCGGCGTCCGCGCGGGCGACGTACCCTTGACGGTCGGCTCGTCCCCTAGTCACCCGAGGTGTTCCCCGCATGACCGTCGCGTCGGTCTTCCCGCGCCTGGAGTCCAGGCTCCCGTCGGTGCAGAAGCCCATCCAGTACGTCGGCGGCGAGCTCAACTCGGTCGTCAAGGACTGGGACTGCGCGGCTCTGTCGGAGGCTGGGGGCCCCACCGTCCGCTGGGCGCTGATGTACCCCGACGCCTACGAGGTCGGCCTGCCCAACCAGGGCGTGCAGATCCTCTACGAGGTGCTCAACGAGCGTGACTGGATCCTCGCCGAGCGCACCTACTCCGTGTGGCCCGACATGGAGCAGGTGATGCGGACCGGTGACGAGCACGGCCCGATCCCCCAGTTCACCGTCGACAGCCACCGCCCGGTCGGCGCCTTCGACCTGTTCGGCCTGAGCTTCTCCACCGAGCTCGGCTACACCAACATGCTCAACGCGCTCGACCTCGCCGGGATCCCGCTCCACGCGGCCGACCGGGGCGACGGGGACCCGATCGTGATCGCCGGCGGCCACGCCGCGTTCAACCCCGAGCCGATCGCCGACTTCATCGACGCCGCCGTCCTCGGCGACGGCGAGGAGGTCGTGCTCGCGATCTCCGAGGTCGTGCGCGAGTTCAAGTCCGAGGGTGAGCCCGGCGGCCGTGACGAGCTGCTGCGCCGCCTCGCCGTCACCGGCAACATCTACGTCCCGCGCTTCTACGACGTGGCCTACGCCGAGGACGGCTCGATCGAGGCCGTCGTGCCCAACCGGCCCGGCATCCCGTTCCGGGTCCGCAAGCACACGCTGATGGACCTCGACCAGTGGCCCTACCCGGCCAACCCGCTCGTGCCGCTCGCCGAGACCGTCCACGAGCGCTTCTCCGTCGAGATCTTCCGCGGCTGCACCCGCGGCTGCCGGTTCTGCCAGGCCGGGATGATCACGAGGCCGGTGCGCGAGCGCTCGATCGAGACCATCGGCAACATGGTCGAGAACGGCATCCGCAAGTCCGGCTTCGAGGAGGTCGGCCTGCTGTCGCTCTCCAGCGCCGACCACACCGAGATCGGCGACGTGGCCAAGGGCCTCGCCGACCGCTACGAGGGCTCCAACGTCTCCCTCTCACTGCCCAGCACCCGCGTCGACGCCTTCAACATCACCCTCGCCAACGAGTTCTCCCGCAACGGCCGCCGCTCGGGCCTCACCTTCGCCCCCGAGGGCGGCTCGGAGCGGATGCGCAAGGTCATCAACAAGATGGTGAGCGAGGAGGACCTGATCCGCACCGTGGCGACGGCCTACTCGCACGGCTGGCGCCAGGTGAAGCTCTACTTCATGGTCGGCCTGCCCACGGAGACCGACGAGGACGTTCTCCAGGTCGCGGACCTCGCCAAGCGTGTGATCGCCAAGGGTCGCGAGGTCACGGGCCGCAACGACATCCGCTGCACCGTGTCGATCGGCGGCTTCGTGCCCAAGCCGCACACGCCGTTCCAGTGGGCCGCGCAGCTCGACCACGAGACGACGGACGAGCGGCTGCGCAAGCTGCGCGACGTCGTGCGCGAGGACAAGAAGTACGCCCGCGCGATCGGCTTCCGCTACCACGACGGCAAGCCCGGGATCGTCGAGGGACTGCTGTCCCGCGGCGACCGCCGGGTGGGCCGCGTGATCGAGGAGGTCTGGCGCGACGGCGGCCGCTTCGACGGCTGGAGCGAGCACTTCTCCTACGACCGCTGGATGGCGGCCGCCGAGCGCGCCCTCGCGGCCCTCCCCGATGAGCAGAGCGGCGTCGACGTCGACTGGTACACCACCCGTGAGCGTGACTACGACGAGGTGCTGCCGTGGGAGCACCTGGACTCGGGCCTCGACAAGGACTGGCTGTGGGGTGACTGGGAGGACGCCCTCGCGGCCGCCGACGGCGCCGACATCGAGATCGAGGACTGCCGCTGGACGCCCTGCTACGACTGCGGTGTGTGCCCCGAGATGCAGACCGAGATCCAGATCGGCCCCACCGGCCAGAAGCTGCTCCCGCTGTCCGTGGTCTGAGGCCAGGGTGCGCGACGTGCTCCCTGTGTGATCGAAAGCTCCCGATCGCC
This sequence comes from Nocardioides potassii, assembly GCF_021648885.1. GTDB lineage: Bacteria > Actinomycetota > Actinomycetes > Propionibacteriales > Nocardioidaceae > Nocardioides > Nocardioides potassii. The sequence continues at coordinate 156,349 of NZ_JAKJHZ010000005.1, forward strand.
GCCGGAGAGCGGGTCGCCCCGGTGCACGGGACACTCTCCACCGGTTCAGTCCGCCCTGACGGGCGCGGCCGGCGTCGCTACGGTTGTCCCTCGCACAGGGGAGGGGTGACGCTTGCAGCAGGACAGGCACGCGGAGGCGGACGCGGTACCGGACGCGCGGGCAGAGTCGCCGCGGCGGGTGGTCTACCGGGCGCTGATCGGCGGCTACGAGCGGTTGCGTGAGGAGGAGGTGGCCCGCGACTCCGACGTGGCGTTCATCTGCTTCACCGACGACCCGGAGCTGACCAGCGAGACCTGGCGCCTCGTGGTCGTCGAGCCACGGCTCGCCCGCGACGCCACGCGCAGCGCGCGGGCCCTGAAGATCCTGGGACACCCGGTCCTCGAGGAGTACGACGAGACGCTCTGGGTGGACAACACCGTGGCCCTCACGCGGCCGCCGGACGGACTGTTCGACGAGTGGCTCGGCGAGGCCGACGTGGCGGCGCCGCTGCACTCGTTCCGGTCGTCGGTGCTCGGTGAGGCGGAGGCCGTGCTCGACGCCGGTCTCGACGACTTCGCCCGCGTCTACGAGCAGCTCGCCCACTACCTCGCCTTCGACGCCGACGTCCTGGAGGAGAACCCGCACTGGACCGGCATGCTGGCGCGGCGTCGTACGACGGTCACGGACGCCGCCATGACGGACTGGTGGGAGCAGGTGCTGCGCTACTCCCGGCGCGACCAGCTGTCGTTCGTCCCGACGATGCGCCGGCACGGCGTCCGCCTCGCGTCCGTGCCGGTCGACTCGCACGCCTCGCCGTGGCACGAGTGGCCGCGCGCGGAGGGACGGGACCGCAGCCGCCTCGGCTCCGGGCTGCGCGAGTCGCTGCGCCTGCCGTCCGCCCGGATCGGCGTGCTCGAGCAGGCTCTCGACGAGACCAACCGGTCGCTGGCGGACACCACCGCCCACCGAGACGAGACCGTCGCCCGGCTGGACCGGACCATCGTGGGACTGCAGGACGCCCTCGCCTCGGCCGACCGCGAGGCTTTCGACACCCGGGTCGAGCTCGACCGGGTGCGCCACGAGCGCAACCTGCTCGCCAAGGACCTCGAGGACGCGAAGCGGCGGATGACCCGCATGCGGCGCCCCCTGCGGCGCGTCGACGGCACGGACGGCGACGAGGTCGAGGACCCCGTGGGCGAGGCCCGGGAGCCGGTCCGGAGTGAGATAACGTGACGCGCGCACACGACGCCATGGAGGAGCCAGACGTGACCCAGGACGCGACCGACCGGTCCGAGACGGACCGCCTTCGCGAGGAGGTCGCCGAGGCCCGGCACCACCTGCTCACCGTGCAGGACCACATCGTGGGGCTGGAGGCCGAGAACGGTCGGCTGAACCGCGACCTCACCCGCGTCACGATGGAGCTGCGCCAGCAGATCAAGCGCTCCCGGCGCATGACCCAGCAGCGTGACGAGGCCCGGGCGCGCCTGGCCGAGCTGCGCTCCCGGCTCGCGGTCGCCCGTGCCCGTCTCGCCGAGGTGGAGCAGCCACGCGCCTCGGTGGCCCGTCGTGTCGCCCGGCGGGTGCGCGGAGCGCTGAGGTGAGCCCGAAGCGGCGCCGAGAGCCCCGCTTCTCGATCGTCACCCCCGTCTACGACCCGCCGGTGGACGTGCTCAAGGAGTGCATCGAGTCGGTCATCGCCCAGGACTTCGAGGACTGGGAGCTGATCATGGTCGACGACTTCTCGCAGAACGCCGCCGTCCCGACGGTCATCGCGCAGTACGCCCAGCAGGACCCGCGCATCACGTTGATCGAGCGCGACACCAACGGCCACATCGTGGCTGCGTCCAACGACGGTGTCGACGCGGCCGTGGGGGAGTTCATCGCACTCCTCGACCACGACGACCTGCTCGTGCCCGACGCCCTGTCCAAGGTGGCCGACGCGATAGACGAGCACGAGGACGTCGACTACGTCTACACCGACGAGGACAAGGTGGGCGAGGACGGGTCGACCTACGGCGCCTTCCACAAGCCCGACTGGTCGCCCGAGCGGCTCCGCGGACAGATGTACACCTCGCACCTGTCGGTCCTGCGGACCAGCCTGGTCCGCGAGGTCGGCAGTTTCCGGGAGGGCTTCGAGGGGTCGCAGGACCACGACCTCGTGCTGCGCGTGACCGAGAAGGCGCGCCGCATCGTCCACGTCCCGGAGGTGCTCTACCACTGGCGCGCCGTGGCCGGGTCCACGGCGGTGGACATCGAGGCCAAGCCCTACGCCGAGACCTCCGGGATCCGCGCGGTCCAGGAGCACCTCGACCGTCTCGGGATCGACGCGACGGCCGGTCCGGGCGCCGAGCCGGGGCGCTACTCCGTCCAGCGGCGCCTCGACCCCTCCCGTCGGGTCTCGCTGGTGATCCCGACGATGGGCCAGTCGTCCCTCGTGCGCGGCGTCCGCCGGGCGCTGGTCGTCGAGGCGGTGCGCTCCGCCCTCGCCCGCACCGACCATGCCGACGTGGAGGTCGTCGTCGTCCACGACACCCCCACGCCGGACGCCGTCCTCGCCGAGCTCCGTGAGGTCGCGGGCGACCGGCTGGTGCTGGTGCCGTTCGAGCGGCCCTTCAACTTCAGCGAGAAGATCAACGTCGGCGTCTGCCACTCCTCGGGCGACCGCGTCGTCTTCCTCAACGACGACGTCGAGGCGATCTCGCAGGGCTGGCTCGAGCAGCTGGTCGCGCCCCTCGACGAGCCCGACGTCGGCCTCACCGGCGCCAAGCTCTACTTCAGCGACCAGACCGTGCAGCACGCCGGTCACGCCTACTACAACGCCGGCTACCACCACCCGTTCAAGTTCTGGACCCGCGACGAGGTCGGTCCGTTCGGGGAGCTCGTCGTCAACCGCGAGGTCACGGGCGTGACCGCTGCGTGTGCCGCCATGCGCCGCGACACCTTCTTCGGCATCGGCGGCTTCTCCGAGACGCTGCCGGGCAACTTCAACGACGTCGACCTCTGCTACAAGGTGCGGGCCACCGGGCTGCGCACGCTGTTCATCGCGAACAGCGAGCTCTACCACTTCGAGTCGCGCACCCGCGAGGCCCGCGTGCAGGAGTGGGAGCGGCTCGCCGTCGTGTCCCGGTGGGGCGTCCCCGACGAGGACGCCTTCACCCCGCGCGCCGTCGCGATGCCCAACCTGCGACGCGTGCAGCAGCTGCCCGACGACCTGTTCGCGTGACCTACCGCGTACGACGACCCAGGTAGGGCGCCAACGCACGCGCGACCGGCTCCGCGACCGCGTCCCACGACCACCGGCTGTGCGCCACCTCGGCGGCCGCCAGTGCGTGGTCGGCGTACGCCCTGGTGTCCCTGGCGAGCGCGACGGCCTCGCGGAGCGCGCCGTCCCACTCGTGGGCCTTGGCGAGGCGACCGGTGACGCCGTCGTCGATCGCGTGGTCGAGCGAGGGGGTGTGCGAGGCGACGGTCCACGTCCCGACGGCAGCCGCCTCGAAGAACTTCAGGTCGGACTTGCAGATGTTGAAGGCCGTGTGGGACAGCGGCGCGATGTTGACCTCGACCTCGGCGATCGAGCGCTGGAGATCGACGTAGTGCATGAACTTCTGGAACTCGACGCGGTCGCGGTGCGGCTCGAGCGGTCCGAGGTCGTCGAGGTAGCCCACGATGCGCACCGAGACGCCGTCGTCCTCGTCGAGGAGGCGGGCGAGCGAGAGGCCCGCGACCGCGAAGTCGCGCACGTGTGACGGCGTACCGCTGAAGTAGCCGATGGTGACCTGGTCGTCCCGGCGCCACCCGCCCGCGACCTTCGCGTCGAGCAGCTCGCGGGAGTAGGCCTGCTGCTCCCTGTTCATCACGTTGGGCACGATGGCGGGCGCGTCCTCGACGTAGGAGGCGAGCTGGTGCGCCAGCACGGGGTTGGTCGTCGTGGCGCCGCGGCACACGTCGAGCGAGGCCCGGAGCCGGCCCATGTAGGCGAACCACACGTCCCACTCGGCGTTGACGTCGACGTCCTTGCCCAGCGAGCTCATCACGATCTCGGCGAACCGGACGTCGAAGACGAGGTCGTCGCAGTCGAAGACGAGGGGCACGCCGTGGCGCTGGGCGGTTTGCACGAGCTCGCGCAGCGCCGCGTTCCACGGGTAGCGCGCGACGACGATGACGTCGAGCTCGGGCACGATCCGCAGCAGCGCCCGCAGCTCGTCGTCGCAGTACCACGCGGCGCCGATGTCGCCGTCGGCGTGGTTCAGCGCGTCGACCGTGTTGGCCACGCGGTAGCGGAACGTGCTGGTGTCGGGCGTGCGGTAGACGTAGGCCACCCGGTGCGGGCGGTCGAGCATCGTGCCCGTGCGCCGCGCCATCGAGATGTCCCAGAGGTCGCCGACCCGGTCCGGGGCGGCGGGGAGGTCACTGAACATCGGGGACGATGCCCTCGCCGTCGGTGGGCACGTCCTTGCCGGCCCCGATCACCCGCTGGAAGCGCTCCATCGTCCAGTCCACGACGGGCACGAGGGCGGCCGCCCAGTCGCGGTTGACGTGGTCGGCGGCGACGTTGGCCGCCCGCCGCTCCGGGTCGCGCGCCAGCTCCACGAGCTCGCGGAGCCCCTCGAGCAGGCCGTCGACGGTGGAGGGCGCCACGATGATGTTGTCCGAGACGTCGGACAGGTCGGTCTTGATGCCGTGGGAGTTGGTCAGCACCGCGGCACCGACCGAGGCCAGGTCGTAGGGCGGGTAGGACGGGTGCGGGGTGTCCATCAGCACGAGCGCGGCGTCCATCGAGGCGACCAGGTCCTGGTAGTCGGTCCAGCCGAGGCCCTCGATGATGTTGACGCGCACGTCGCGGGGGAGCGTCAGCTCCGGCGTGCCGCGCCCCACGAAGTGGAAGTCCCACTCGTCCGGGTCGAGGATGCGCTGCTCGACGGCGCGGGCGATCACCTGCGCGCCGCGCCAGAACAGGTTGCGGGCGTTGTGGGGACGGGAGTAGAAGAACAGGTTGCGCTTCGTCGTACCCGACCCGGCCGGTACGACGGAGGGGTCGCGGGTGGGGAAGGCCGGCTCGAGCGCGACGGCGGACTCGGCCAGGTGGGGGAGGCCACCGGGGCCGGACAGGTGCTCGAGCAGCCGGGAGGTGTTGACCACGACGGCGAGGTCGGGCTCGGCGAGGGTCTCCGAGCACAGCAGCCGCTCGTCGCCGAAGGCGTAGAACATCCGCTCGTCCTCCTGAAGGAGGTAGAGGACCTGCTCGCGGGGGATGTCGCTGTCGAGCACGGCACGCGTGGTCCACCACGACGTGGTCATGACGATGTCGCGGTCGGTGTACTGGAGGCGCTGCGTCCCGTCGGTCGAGACCTGCTCGAGCTCGAGGATCCCGTCGAGGTGGATGCCGGTCGCCTCCTCGAGGAGCGAGATGACCTGGCCGTCCGGCATGTCGGTGCGGGTCACCAGGCGCAGGGTGCCGTTGCCGAGCCGGTTGGCGAGCTGCACGCCGAGGATGATCGCCGTGCCGACGCCACCGAAGAGGCTGTGCGGGGCGACGCTGTCCGTGATGATGCTGATCCGGCGCTCGCCACCCGCGACCTTGGTGACGGGCATCGGCTGGATGGCCTGCCAGCGGTCGGCGTACAGCGCGTCGACGTAGGGCTCGCGGAGCGCTCCGCGGGGGGCCAGGCGCCCCTCGGTGCGACCGTGGCGCAGGTAGTGGATCAGCGGCTGGGCGTTGGTCCGGGCGACGTCGGGGTTCTGCCGCAGGTAGCCGGAGGTCGAGAACTTCTCGCTGGGGTCGAGCCCCTCCCTGGCCCCGAAGCGGAGGTAGTGCTTCACCACGTCGCGGTCGGGCGGGAGGTCGGGCCGGAAGTGGCGGTAGTACTCCTCGTCGAAGAAGCCGGACTCGCGCACCAGGCGGGCGTCGTCCTCGGCCGGGTTGAGCACCCGGCCCTCGGCCTTGCCGGTGCGCAGGTAGTGCACGAGCGGGTTGATGCCCGCCCCGGCGACGTCCTTGTAGCGGCGGAGGTAGGCGGTGGTGGAGAACGCCTTGGACGGGTCGCGACCGTCCTTCGCGCCCTGGCGCAGGTAGTGCAGGACCGGGTCGATGCCGGACGCGCGGACCTCGGGGTTGCGCTTCAGGTAGAACTCGACGTCGAAGAGCTCGGACTCCCGCAGCAGCTCTGCGTCGGTCTTCTTGTTGCTCACGTCGGGACCTCTCGTGTCGTCAGGGTGCGGCGAGCATAGTGGCCCGCCGGGGTGGGTGCGTCAGGAGACGAGGCCGGCCGTCGGCCTCGGCTTGTGCTTGAGCGCCGGCCGCTCGACGAGGTGCCACGACGCCTGTGCGAGCAGCCACACGATGGGGGTGGTGATGGCGATGACCGCCCAGGGGCTGGGATGGCCGCCCATCAGCTCGATGGTGGTCTGCTGCACGGGCCACGCCCAGATGTAGACGCCGTACGACGCGTCGCCGAGATGGGTGATGCGCCGCCCGATCGCTGGCAGGGCGTAGGCGAACCAGCAGCACAGGTAGACCGCGCACACGGTCCACACGACCACGCGCAGGGCCGGGGGGCCGAGGCCGGTCAGGACGCAGAGCACGAGGCAGGCCGCGGCCACGGGCCAGGTCAGCACGATGCGGTCCCGGAAGGAGTACGCCGTCGCGCTGACGGCGAAGGCGGCGAGCACGTAGATCGCACCGAGGCTGTCGCTGGTGACCGAGATCCACACGGCCGCCCACGCCAGCCCGAGGGCCGAGAGGGCGACCATGAGGCGGGTCCGGCGCAGCAGGCCGGTGACGCCGAGCGCGGCCAGCCCGGCGTAGGCGAACACCTCGACCGGCAGGCTCCACAGGGGACCGTTGACTGCACCGGCGTACTCGAGGTCCTCGAAGACCCCGGGCAGCCCGGCGCCGAAGGGGAACAGGAGGGTGATCCGGACGGGGTAGATCCAGGTCTCCCACGACGTGAAGTAGGTCCGCAGGCTCTGGGACGTGACGAAGGGACCGAGGACGAACGCCGTGACCAGCCCCACGACGGCCAGCGCGGGGAGCAGTCGCAGCGCCCGCTTGACCCAGAAGTCGCGCGGCGACGGGTCGTACTCCCAGCTGCGTCGGATCAGCAGCCCGCTGACGGAGAAGAAGATGAGTACGCCGACGCTGCCGAGGCTCGCGTTGAGCTGGTGGAGCGGCTCGACCTCGCCGACGAGGGCGAAGGAGTGCGAGACGAGGACGGCCCAGGCGGCGAGCAGCCGGAGGATGTCGAAGTTGTTGTCGCGGTCACCGATGCGGTCCCCGAGGCGAACGGGCGCGAAGCGACCGGTCCTCCCCGTGGCAGGGACCGGATGGGACGGGGCTGACATCGCAGGCACCGTATCAAGCGCTGGCGGGCGTGCTGGCTGGCGTGCTGGCGGGCGTGCTGGCGGGCGTGCTGGTGGACGCAACCGCCGTGTCCCGCAGGAGGACCCAGGCGAGGATCGCGAAGGACGCGGAGCCGACGAGCCAGACCAGCGTCGGCGCGGGCGCGAAGGTCCACCACCACTCGCCGTCCCGGTCGAGGTTGACGCCGACGACGTCGAAGCCCGTGATGTAGCGACGCATCTGCACGTGGAGGGCGATGCTGTGCGCAACCGTGAGCGCCGCCGTGGCGGCGATGGCGGGACCGCGCGACAGCGAGAGCGAGGCTCCGCGGTGACCGAGCATGGCCACGCCGGTGAACATGACGAGCAGGGGGAGGATGTAGCGAGGCTGGACGCCCTGTCCGACCACCACGCCCGTCTGGACGAGCAGGTAGAGCGGGTAGACCACGAGTGCCGCCGCGGTGAGGGCGAGCCCCAGCGCCTTGGCCGGGAAGACCTGGCGCACGGCCGTCGACACGCTGAGCAGCCACACCCCGATGCCGGACGCGATCACCAGGGCGGGGAACGCCACGTCGAGCCACCCGGTGCCACCGAGCGGGCCGAACCCGAACGGGCCGAGCCACAGCACCGGCAGCCCGCCGAGGTTGATCAGGATGAGCTGCCACCTCGACCACGGCAGGGCCGCCTGGTCGGTGATCGCCCCGTTGAGGACGTCGCTGTGGCCCGCGTGCAGGAAGTAGGCGGCGGCGATCGCCATTGCCACGACCGCGGTCGCGGAGGGCAGGAGGTTGGCGCGGATCCGCCGGACCCGCATCAGCAGGACCAGGACGACGGCCATGATCGCGAAGAGGCCGCCGTCGGCGCGCGAGCCCGCGCTGATGGTCGCCCCCACCACAGTGAGGGCGCAGAGCGCGGCCTGCCTGCGTCCCCTGGTCTCGAAGGCGCCGTAGAGCGCCGGCCAGGTGACCGCGGCTCCCAGGACCGCCCACGCGCTGGGGTTGGTCGACGCCAGCACGAACCAGGCGAGCGGGACGCTCGTCACGAGCAGCGGGACCGTGGCGAGCGGCCGGCGCCGTCGGGGGAGGGCCCACGCCAGCGCGCCCAGCAGGACGACCGCGAGACCGCCGTTGGCGATCCGCATGAGGACCACCGAGACCCGTACGTCGTCCAGGGTGAGGAAGGACAGGGTCTGGTAGAAGAGCGGCGGGTAGCTGCCTGTCCAGTTCCCGCGATCGGTCAGGGTGTCGGGGCCACGGTCCTTCAGGTCGTCCTGGCACCCGGCGCTCACCGCGGGGTCGCCGAAGTAGCAGATGGTGCCGCCGGAGGCGACGAGCGGGATGTACTTCTGGACCTCGTTCCCGTCCACGCTCTGGCAGTCGCGGGGCTTGTCGCCGCGGGCGCACCAGATGGAGGCCAGGTGGTAGTCGTCGTCCGGTGAGGCGCCGACCGGCGACGCGAGGCTCCAGGCCACCATCGTCACCAGGGCGGCGACGACGCCGGCGAGGGCGATGACCGCTCCGCCCTTCGCCCCGCTCGTACGGCGCGCCGCGGGGTCGGCACGCCGTGCTCGCTGCAGTCGAAGTCCCCCGCGCATGCGCGCGACCCTACTGCGCGGGGCGGGTTCGGGACGGATCGGCGCGGTCAGGGGGTCGGTGCCGACGATGACCGCACCTGCTCCACGTAGGCGGCGACCTGCTCGCGGACGAGGTCGGCGGGCCGCTCGCCGTCGGCGGCCCGGACGTACCACTGGAGCGACCGGTCGATGGCCTCCCGCCAGCCCCAGACGTTGCCCCAGCTGAGGACCTGCTGGGCCTGGCTCGCGTCGAGCGTCAGGTCGTGCGTCTCCTCCATCACCGGGTCGGGGTCGACCTCCCACGCCGGCTGCGAGCCGCCACTAAGCCCGGCCCACTGGCCGGCGGCGTGCTCGACCAGCGCCTGCACGGGGACGGCCTGCGCCGGGTCGGGGCCGAAGTTGAGGCTGCGCGGGACCTCGCGGCCCCCGGCCACGTCCTCGGCGTAGAGCAGGTAGCCCAGGAGCGGCTCGATGACGTGCTGCCACGGGCGTACGGCGAGCGGGCGGCGCAGCACCAGCGTCTCGTCCACCGTCCAGGCGCGCACGATGTCGGGGACGATGCGGTTGAGCGCGAAGTCGCCGCCGCCGATGACGTTGCCGGCACGCGCGGTCACCACGCGGTCCGAGAGGTGCGGCCACGACTGGGTGACGAGCTCGGCGCACGCCTTGCTCGCGGAGTAGGGGTCCTTGCCACCGAGGAAGTCGCCCTCCCTGAACGGCGTCGGCTGGCGCACGTCGTAGACCTTGTCGGTCGTCACCACGACCGCCGCCCGGAGGTCGGGCAGCCGGTCGACGAGCTCGAGCACGCGCACCGTGCCCATCACGTTGGTCTGGAAGGTGGTGGCCGGGTCGCGGTAGCCCTCGCTGACGAGGGACTGGGCGGCGAGGTGCAGCACCACCTCCGGCTCGAACGCGGCAGCGCCGTCGATCCACCCGGATCCCGCCACGTCGTCGCGGACGTCCTGGACGCCCTCGACCGCCAGCGCGTCCCACAGCGGCGTCTCATGGGCGTCGGCCGGCAGGGAGACGGCGTAGACCTCGGCACCCAGCTCGCGGAGCCAGCAGGTGAGCCACGCTCCCTTGAAGCCGGTGTGACCGGTGACGAGCACCCGGCGCCCGGACCACTGGGCGGGGTCGATCGTGCGGAGCATGGGGTCCCTTCGAGATCGTCGTGCGGGGTCGGCCAAGGGTACGCTGGCGCGCGCTCCTCGCTCCTCGCAGGTGCTGACCCTCGACGACAGGAGACCGCCCCAGTGTCGGACCAGCCGCCCGTCCCGGGACCGGTCCCGACCGGCACCCGGCGGACGACCCTCCTCACCGGCACCGTCGTGGTCGCCGTGGGGCTCGCGGTCACCGGCGTCGGGACGCTCGTGATGCTCGGTGTGGCCTCGCGCGCCATGCCCGGCGAGGAGTACGCCGACTTCGTGGTGTGGTGGACGGTCGCGACCCTGCTCGGCACCAGCTTCGGCGTCTTCGAGGTCTACCTCGCCCGGTTGCTCATCAGCGACTTCGCCCGCGGCCGCGCACCGGCCCGCTCGACCGGCGTGATGGTGGGGCGCGCAGCGATCATGGCCGGAGCCATCACGCTGGTGCTCGCGCTCTTGTCGCCCGTGATCGCGGACCGGCTGTTCAGCGGCGAGCTCGTGCTGGTGGGGCTGCTCGTGGTCTTCATGTCGTTGGTCGCCGCGCAGGCGCTGCAGCGTGGCGCCGCGACGGGGCGGCACAACATGGTCGCGATCGCCAGTCAGCTCTCGGTCGACGGCGTCATGCGCGGCGTGATCGTCGCGGTCCTCGCGCTGACGGACCACGACTCGGTGACGACGCTCGCCCTGGGGTGCTGCGCTTCGGTGGTGCTGAGCCTGCTCGCCGGCAGCTGGCGCATCGGGCCGTGGCTGGCCCGGCCGCGGCTCCACGCCGCCGCCGACGTGCCGCTCCGGCCGATCATCCTCCTGCTGGTGGGAACCGCCGGCCCGCTGCTCGCCAACAACGGCTCGGTCCCGTGGCTGAGGGCGACTGATGCCGTCAGCCCGCACGTCCTCGGGGCGTTCGCCGGGGCGGTGACCCTCAGCCGGATCCCGACGCAGTTCATCTCGGCGGTGATGAGCCCCCTGCTCGCGCACCTGTCCGAGAGCGTCGAGCACGGCGACGAGGCGGGCTTCCGCCGCGTGCTCGCGCGCACCGAGGTGCTGACCGCTGCCCTCGGGGTGGCGTACGTCGTCGCCTTCGCCGCGCTCGGTCAACTCGCGCTGCGCCTGATGCTCGGCCCGGACTTCTCCCTCGATGTCGCCAACCTGGCCGTCCTCGCCGCCGCCAGCAGCGGCATGTTCGTCGGCGTGGTCCAGCAGGCCGCGCTCGGCGCGCTCGGGCGGTGGCACCACATCGCGTGGGCTTGGGTGGCCGCCACCGTGACGTTCTGCTTGGTTCTCGTCGTTCCGGGCGACCCGCTCTGGCGGGCGACGTCAGCGCCGCTGGTGGGCGTGCTCACCGCCCTGCTGTCGATGTGGGCCTTCGGTCGCCGGCACTTCACCGCCGACGCAGGATCCCGTCCCGGAACTCCGTGACCAGGGTGTTGCCGCGATCGACCGTGTGTCCCTCGTCCTGCTCGCTGAGGTCTCTCGGGGAGGGTGTCAACATCAGCCTTGGGTGAAGAACCCCTCGGTTCGGGTGGGTGCCCAGCCGAGCGCGGCCAGGCGGGTGGTGTCTGCGGTGTGATCGGAGTGGGTCGGAGGCGGGTCCTGGTCGGCCTCGTCGGCCGACCAGGCGGCGCCGACGCGGGCGACGAGGTCGGAGACGGAGCGCAATGTTCCCGATCCGATCTGCACCTCGCCGGTCAACCCGCGCGACACGGCCGCGACGACCGCCCGCCCGACGTCGGAGGCGTGCACGAAGTCGTGGTGCTGGTGCGGGCTGCGCAGGTGGAGCGTCTCCCCCCGGTCGCGCGCCCCGGTGGCGAGGTCGACCAGGGCGGGGCGGCGGCGGGCCTCGTCGAAGACGTAGAAGGGGCGCAGCCACCCGATCGCCGACTCCTCCACGAGGGGGGCGAGCGCGGTCCGCAGGCGCGCCTTGGAGCGGGTGTAGGCGTCCTGGGCGTCCGTCGCGTCGTCGACGGCCGTCCCGGTCAGCCACACGGGGATGCCCGCCGCGCGCGCGGCCTCGACGAGCTCGAGCGTGGCGTCGGTCCAGCGCTCGTTGTCGTCCGAGGTGCGGTAGTCCGCGCTCCCACTGGCCGACCAGGCCAGGTGCACCACCCGCGCGGGCGTCGTACGACGCACGAGGTCGGCTGCGGCGCCCGGCGCGAGCAGGTCGACGTCGGCGTGCCGGACGGCCACCGGGGGCGGCGCGTCGCTGGGCCAGTGCTGCAGCACCCACGTGCCGATCAGCCCCGAACCGCCCGTGATCAGGGTGCCGGCGGCCACGCGTGCCCCTCACGGTCCTTCGCCGAGATCCGCGTCGGCGGCAGCGGCCACTCGATCGCGACCGTCGGGTCGTCCCACTGCAGCGTGCGGGCGTGCTCGGGGGAGTGGCCCGCGCTGATCAGGTAGGTGAGGCGGGTGTCGTCCTCGAGGGTCTGGTAGCCGTGGGCGATCCCGGCTGGCACGTGGAGCGCGACGTCGTCGTCCGCAGACAGCTCCACGGAGATCCATCGGCCGTAGGTCGGCTCCTCGGGGCGCAGGTCGACGAGGACGTCGAGGAGCGAGCCGTCGGTGACCCACAGCGTCTTGACCTCGGCCGCCGGGGCCACCTGGTAGTGCATGCCACGGATGGTGCCGGCGACCTCGTTGGCGGTCGACACCACCTCGGCGACGCGCGTGTCGAGGCCGTGCTCCTCCGCCTCGCGGGTGACCAGCACCTTGCGGAGGAAGCCTCGCTCGTCGTGGTGACGAGCGCCGCGGACCAGCGCGACCCCGCGCAGCCCGAGGTCCTCGATCACCCGATCGTCCTCATCTCGGGCACGGCGATCCAGCACTCGGCACCCGGGACGAGCTCGGCGACGAGCCGGCCGATCTCGGGTGCGATGTTCCACGGCAGGACGAGAACGTCGTCCGGTGCGACGCCGGCCAGCTCCGCAGGAGCCGCCACCGGGACGTGGCTGCCGGGCAGGAACTTGCCCTGCTTGGCCTCGCTGCCGTCGACGACGAGCACGAGGTCGTCGTGCTGCACGCCGGCGGCGTTCATGAGCGTGTTGCCCTTGGCGGCGGCGCCGTAGCCGGCGACCGTGCGTCCGGCGGCGTGGCGCTCGTCGAGCCAGGTCCGCAGGCCCTCGATCACCGCGTGGCTCCGGGCCGCGAAGTCCTCCCACAGCTCCGGGGTGAGCAGGCCGGCCGCGAGCTCCTGCTGGATCGTCTCGGCGACGCTCGGGTGCGCCTCGCGCGTGCCGGTGCGGGTCAGCCAGTAGCGGTTCGACCCGCCGTGGGTCGTGAGCCTCTCCACGCGGGTCAGCTCCAGCCCCGCGCCGGCGACGGCGGCCGCGACGGCGTGGGCGGAGAGGTAGCAGAAGTGCTCGTGGTAGATCGTGTCGAACTGCGTCTCGAGCATCTGGGTGACGAAGGACGGGTTCTCCACCGTGATGACCGTGTCGTCGTCGCAGAGGTGGCTGAGGCCGGCGATGAAGTCCTGCAGGTCAGGCACGTGCGCCATCACGTTGTTGGCCGCGATGAGGCGCGGGCGGCCGTAGGTCTCGGCGACCTGCTCGGCGACGGACAGGCCGAAGAAGTCGTTGACCGTCTCCACGCCGCGGCTGCGGGCGATCTCGGCGACCTTGCCCGCGGGCTCGATGCCGACGACCCGCATGCCGGCGTCACGCATCTGGGTCAGCAGGTAGCCGTCGTTGCTCGCGACCTCCATGACCAGGTCGCCCTCGGCGAGGCCGAGCTCCTCGGTCATGTGGCGGGTGTACTCGCCGGCGTGCGCCAGCCACGACGTGCTGACGGAGGAGAGGTAGGGGTACTCGGCGCCGAAGATGCGGTCGGGCAGGACGTACTCGCCGATCTGGCCCAGGCCGCAGGTCGGGCACACCCGCAGGTGCAGCGGGAACGTCGGGCTCGGCTCGTCGGTCGACAGCGACATCTCGTTGGAGAGCGGCTGCCGGCCGAGGTCGAGGACCGAGACCAGTCCCTCGGCGTTGCAGCCGCGGCAGGTGTGGACGCCCCGGGGCGTCAGCTCGTCGGTCGTCTGGTCGGTCATCGCGCGCTCACCCACGGTGCCTGCCCGGACTGCCAGATCCTGTTGAGCTCGTCGCGCTCGCGGACGGTGTCCATCGGCATCCAGAACCCCTCGTGCTGGTAGGCGCCGAGCCGGCCCTGATCGGCGAGCGTGGTGAGCGGTGCGGCCTCGAAGGACGTCGCGTCGCCCTCGATGAGGTCGAGCACCTCGGGCTCGACGACGAAGTAGCCGCCGTTGATCCAGTCGTGGGAGTCGCGAGGCTTCTCGCGGAAGTCCTCGACCAGGCCGTCGGCGAGGCCGAGCGAGCCGAAGCGCGGCGGCGGGTGGACGGCTGTCACCGTCGCCAGGGCGCCGACGGACTCGTGGTGGGCCACGACCGCGTCGATCGGCACGTCCGACAGGCCGTCGCCGTAGGTCAGCAGGAACCGCTCGTCGAGGATGTGCGAGAGCCGCTTGATCCGGCCGCCGGTCATGGAGTCGGCGCCGGTGTCGATGAGCGTGACCTTCCAGTCCACCTTGCTGCGCGACAGGTACTCGACCGAGCCGGTCGACAGGTCCACCGACATGTCGCAGGAGTGCATCAGCTGGTTGGCGAAGTACTCCTTGATCACGAAGCCCTTGTAGCCCAGGGCCACCACGAAGTCGGCGTACCCGTGGGCCGCGTAGTGCTGCATGATGTGCCACAGGATCGGGCGCTCCCCGATGCCGACCATCGGCTTGGGGATCGCGTGCGTCTCCTCAGCCAGTCGGGTCCCGCGGCCTCCGGCCAGGATCACCGTCTTCACGTCGTGCTCTTCCCCTCGTCGCCAGCGTTCGGACTCCGCCGAACCCTAACCAAGCGCTTCCGAGGCCATCGGACGAGGTCTCCCGCGACGAGGTAGAAGTCCCACACGATGTGCTTGATCCAGTACCGGTGCCAGAGCGCCCGCACCAGCTCGCGCCGGGCAGTGCGAGTCACCTGCCGGTCTACACCGTCCGCCGCGGCCTCGCGCCACAGGCTGCGCCACATGCGAGTCATGAGCCACCGTCGTCCCCCACTGCCAGGGATGAGTCCCTCTGCCGTGGCCTCGGCCGTCTTGACCGGATAGGTGCGGTACTCGACAAGGGGCTCGTCGAGCACGACGAAGGGGGCACGCAGGAGGAACCACCACTCGAGCAGGACGTCCGCGCCGTACTCCGGCTGGAACATGGGCGAGGTCAGCAGCACGTCGCGGCGGTAGAGGCAATAGGTCTCTGTCCAGCGTGGACGATTGAGGAACGAGCGGAGTCGAGTGCGCGCGTCGGCGGAGGCCAGCTCGGGGTCCCGCTGGACACCGAGGCGCGCACCGTCGGGGTCGAGGAACTGGATCGCCGTCAGGCAGGCCGCGGCGTCGGGATGGGTCTGGAGCGCGTGGAGGCACATCTCGACGAAGCGCGGCTCGAGCCTGTCGTCGGCCGCCAGCCAGGCGAAGTACGTGCCCGTCGCCTGCTCCACCGCCCGGTTGAAGTTCGCGACCGCACCGAGGTTGACCTCGCTGGTGCGTACGTGGTCAGCGCCGAGCGCGGAGGTGGCGATCTCCCGCGTGCGGTCCGTGGAGCAGTTGTCCATCACCAGGAACTCGTCGGGGGATCGGGTCTGCGCCGTCACCGACGCGATGGCCTCACCGACGTACTGCTCCCCGTTGTAGACGGGTATCGCCACCGAGACGGTCGCGTGGGAGAACTGGTCGGGCCCATCCGCTGTGCTCACCGGAGGAGCATAGGTGCCGCCGTCCCCGGCGCGGCTCAGGCGAAGGTGGCCAGCCGGTAGGCGGTGGCGGCCACGGCCAGCAGTGCGACGCCCCCGACGAGCGCGACGCCCGATCGCGAGCGGACCACGGACGCGGTCACGACGGCCATGGGTGCCACGAGGACGATCCCGTAGCGCGGTGGGAGCGGGAAGTAGGACCCCGACGACAGGTAGCCGACCGTCACGAGCACCAGTGCCCCGGCCAGCGCCGCGGCGGCCACGCTCCGCGCAAGGACGAGCTCGCGCGGGGGTGCGCCGGTGAAGAGCGCAGCCGCGAGCGTGCCGGCGAGCAGGAGCAGCGCGGCGACGGACGTCGAGAACCCCGTGAGGGGTGGCGAGCCCACGACCGCCCACGAGGAGGCGAGCGGCTGCAGGAGGCTGAGCGAGCTCTCGACCAGGCCGGTCCACGGGAAGGCGGGGGTCACGAACCTGGTGGCCATGTCCGGCAGGTCGTCGGCGGGGATCTGCGCGCGCGACGACACGAAGGCCATCCACGCGCCCGCGGCGAGCACGGCGGTCAGGCCCACCGCCGCCGCGGTGGCCAAGCGCACCCGCAGGTTGCGCGGCGGCTCGCCCGCACGGTCGTCGGTCGGGCGCAGCAGGAGGTAGAGGGCGACAGCGGCGACGCCGACCAGGTTGGTCATCTTGGCGAAGGAGACGACGAGGCCCACGACCGTCAGGAGGACGCCCCGCGCCGGTCCGGGCCGCTCCTCCCACCACGTGAGCGCGAGCAGGAGCGCCGCCCCCGCGGCCAGGCCGGACGCGTCGGGGGTGATGGTCGCACTCGGGAAGATCAGGGCCGGTGTCGCCACCAGCAGCAGCGACACGACCGTCATCGGCGCTGCGGGCACGCCGCGGCGGCGGCCCGCGACGAACGTCAGGACGAGGCCGAGCGCGAACCACAGGCCGCCCACCAGCCGGCCCGCAGTGACCAGGTCGTCGGCCGGCGTGACGGCCTCGACCACCTCTGCCGCCCCGCGCGTGACCGTGTAGTAGAAGGGGCTGTTCGCGGCCGCGGTGTTGTAGCCCTTCTCCTGGAAGGTGGTCGGGTCCAGCGTGCCGAACGGCCGGCACGGTCCGGGTCCGAAGCCGGGCGCGTCCACGCCCCGGCAGTCCTGCTCGTGCATGGCCTCCTGCCCGACGCGGTCGGCCGGGGCAGGGGGAGACGGCGCGCGGTAGAGGTAGTCGATGTGCTGCAGCTCGTCGATGGGGCTGAGCTTGGTGTAGCCGTGCACGTGCAGCGCGACGAAGACCATCGCCAGCCCCGCGAGCAGGGCGGCCGGGACCGCTGTGGCCCAGCGCGCTCGACGCAGCATCGGCAGCTCTCTTCCCTCGTGTGCCGCTGCGCGCACCTCCTCGGCAGCGCCGACAGTGTACGAGCGGGGGAGGCCGTGCCGGCCCTCGGGCGAGGGTCGGGATCGGGATCGGTGTCGGCTAGAGTCGCCGATCGCCCGTCCCGGCCCCACCCGGTCGAACCGTTGGGAAGGATCCTCGTGCCCCGTCCGCTCGTGCTGGTCGACATGCTCAGCTACACCGGCACCAAGGGCGGGATGGAGACCTACACGCGCGAGCTCTACCGCGAGATCCAGACGATGGACACGGGGTTCGACTTCGTCGCGCTGGCCAGCAAGGAGGGTGCGCGGCTCGACCTGTCGTGGTTCCCGGGCGAGGTGATCCGCTCGGGGATCAGCGGGGAGAACCGCTTCGTCTGGGCCGCCGGCGAGCTCGTCGCCTCGAGCCTGCACGCCCGGCGTCGGCGTGCCGACCTGGTCCACTGCCCGGCGACGCTGGGGCCGATGTGGACCTCGATGCCCACCGTCCTGACGGTCCACGACATGCTCTACTGGAGCCACCCGGAGTTCATGGTGACGCCGCTCTACACGCGGCCCGTGATGTGGATGGAGAAGCGCGCCTCGGCCAACGCGACGCGCATCATCACCGACAGCCAGGTCTCGGCCGACGAGATCCACAAGTACCTCGGCTTTCCGGTGGACCGCCTCCACGTCGTGCCGCTCGCCGCCCACGGGGCGTCGGACGTCCGGCGCGAGGGGATCGGCGAGAACCTCGTCCTCGCCAGCGGCCAGCGTCGTCCCTACAAGAACTGGGACGCGCTCGTGCGCGCCCTCCCGCTCGTCGAGGAGTCCGTCCGGCCGCGGCTGGTCATCACCGGCGCCGGCCCGGGCGAGGACCCTGTCGCGGACGTCGTACGGCGCACGGGGATGGGCGACTGGGTCGAGCTGAAGGGCTGGATCGGCAGCGAGGAGCTGCACGACCTGCGGACCCGGGCTCGCGCCATGGCCTACCCCACGCTGGCCGAGGGCTTCGGCCTGCCCGTGCTCGAGGCGATGTCGATCGGCCTGCCGGTGATGGCCTCCGACCTGCCCGTGCTGCGCGAGGTCGGGGGCGACGCCGCGCTGTGGTTCGACCCCCACGACGACACGTCGATCGCCGCGGCGATGACGACGCTGGCGACCCGGCCGGACGTCGCCCAGCGGCTCGCACGCGACGGCGTGGCGCAGGCGGCGAGGTTCAGCTGGCGCCGGGTCGCCGAGGACACGCTCGCCGTCTTCGAGCAGGTCCTGCGCTGAGGCTGCGGAGGCCTCGGAGGGGCGTCAGCGCCCGAACGCGTGCCGGCCGAGGGTGCGGACCGCACCCCACGCGCGTCCGGTGACGGCCTGCGGCAGCCGGCTGGCGGCGTACAGCCTCGAGGCCGCGTGCACCCGTGCGGCACGCGACGCGCGCGTCCAGCCGTGGGCGGCGCACCGCTCGGCGGCGATCTCGAAGTAGGTGCGCTCGCCCGCGAAGCGGCCGCCGTCGTCGACGGTCGCCGAGGACGCGCTCGCCGAGTGGCGGCGGTAGGCGAAGACGACGTCGGGCAGCACGAGCATCCGCGAGCCGCTCAGCGCCATGTCGACCATCAGCGCGAGGTCCTGGACGAGGGGCAGGCCGTCGAGGAAGTCGTGCCGGCGCACGGCCTCGGTGCGGAAGGCCAGCGACGGCCAGTAGGTCCAGTTGCCGCGCAGCAGCGACACCGCGAGCTCCTCGCCGCCCAGCACACGCGGTCCGTCGAGACGGGGCGCGAACAGGCGCCGCTTGACGCGGTCGACGAGCGGGTCGACCACGGTCGAGGTCTCGTCGACCACCTCGACGCCCGGCTGGACGATGTCGACGCCCTCGGGCGCGGTGGCGATGGCGGCGCGGACCGTGGCGAGGTACGACGGCCGCATCAGGTCGTCGCAGCCGAGGAACACCATCCACTCGTCGGTCGCGAGCTCGAGGCACCGGCGGTAGTTGTCGGTGATGCCGAGGTTGGTCTCGTTGACCAGGTAGGTCACGCGGTCGTCGTCGAGGGCGGCGAACCACGCGCCGACGCTGTCGTCGGGGTAGCAGTCGTCGACGACGGTCAGGCGCCAGTCGGGGTCCGTCTGGGCGCGCACGCTCTCGACCGCCTCGAACAGGAGCGACGGCTCGCCCCAGAAGGGGATGAAGATCTCAGGCATCGGCCTCGGGCGCCGGGGTGGTCTTCGCGGACTCCGCGACGCTCAGCCGCTCCATGCCGTAGCGCTCCTGCGCCTCGATGATCGCGATCCGCCGGGCGAGCTGGTGCAGCTGGTTGCGGGCCTCCTGGGCGTGGAGGTACTGGTTGACGACGTAGAAGGCGAACGTGACCGAGACCAGGTAGAGGACGAGGTCGGTGCCGCGGCCGACGCCGAGAGCCTGCGCGACCACGCCCACCAGGTTGGGGGCGAGCACCGCGACCACGAGGATCACCATCAGGACGGCGAACGCGATCTTCTTCCACGCGTTGACGCTGTGGGCGCTGCGACTGCGCAGCGCGACCACGAAGATCGCGGCGAAGGCCAGGATCAGGACGACCTGGATGAGGATCATCGGCTGACCTTCCGGAGCAGGGTGTCGACCGCGATGTTGACCGCGTTGACGGCGGGCTGGCCCTTGGCGACGGAGTAGTCGGAGTAGTCGATGGTCACCGCCACCTCGACGAACCGGTACTTGTTGCGGGCGATGAGCTCGATGATCTCGCTCGCGTGGGTCATGTCGGGCGCGGTGATGCGCAGCGTGTCCGCGACGTGGCGGTTGAAGACGCGCAGGCCGTTGTGGGCGTCGGTCAGCCGGATGCCGGACGTCATGTTGCTGAACCGGACGGCCGCCTTGAGCAGCAGCCGCTTGAAGCGGGTGGCGCCGATCGCCTCGCCGAGGAACCGCGAGCCGAGCACGATGTCGACGTCGGTGGTGTCGAGGACCCGCAGCATCCGCACGGCGTCCTCGACGCGGTGCTGGCCGTCGGCGTCGAAGGTGACGAAGCGGGTGACCCCGGGCAGCAGCCGGGCGAACTCGATCCCGGTCTGCAGGGCCGCGCCCTGACCCATGTTGATCGGGTGGTTCACCAGGTAGCCGCCGGCCTCGAGGATGCGGTCGGCGGAGGCGTCGGAGCTGCCGTCGTTGACGCAGACCACGTGGGGACAGGTCTCGAGGACACTCTCGATGACCGAGCCGATGACCGTCTCCTCGTTGTAGACAGGCACGACGAAGGCGACGTCTTCCACCTGCGGGAATATACCGCCCGAGGCGACCCGGACCTATCCGACCTAGGCTCTCGCCCGTGCGTGAACAACCCGAGCAGCAGGCTCCACCGGTGCAGCGACTGCGCGTGCGCTACGCCAAGCGCGGCCGGCTGCGCTTCACCAGCCACCGCGACTTCAGCCGCGCGTTCGAGCGTGCGGTGTTCCGGGCGCGGGTGCCGATGGCCTACTCGTCCGGCTTCAACCCGCACCCTCGCATCTCCTACGCCGGCGCGGCGCCGACCGGCTCGGCCAGCGAGGCGGAGTACCTCGAGCTCGCGCTGGCGGAGGTCGTCGTACCGGCCGACGTGCACGCGATGCTCGACGAGGCGCTCCCGCCGGGCCTCGACGTCCTGGAGGTCGTCGAGTCGCCGGGCGGCTCGCTGGCGGACCTGCTCGAGGGCAGCCGGTGGCGCATCGAGCTCGCCGTGGACCACGCGCAGGCGCTCGACGCGGTCGACCGCTTCCTCGCCGCCGAGGAGGCGCCGGTGGAGCGCATGACGAAGAAGGGCATGCGCGAGTTCGACGCTCGTGCCGCCGTCGTCTCGCTGGCGGTGCTCGCCGACGGGGCAGGTCAGGACACGCGTGAGGGCCGTACGACGCTCGACGTGGTGCTGCGCCACGGCACGCCGGCCGTCCGCCCCGACGACGTGCTGCGGGGCCTGACCACGGTCGCCGGGCTCGACACGGGCCAGGCGCCCCACATGACGCGGCTCTCCCAGGGCCCGCTGCTCGAGGGGGGCGAGGTCGGCGACCCGCTGGCGCCGCGCGCTTAGGGGCTGGCGGGGATCGGTGTGCGATACTCGCAGCGTTCGACACCCCGGCCACCTGTCGGGACCTGTCGAGCCGACGACGTTCTCGCCGGTCACGCCCTGCTCGTTGGGGCGGGGTCGGCACCCCGATCGGGTGGACGTCACCGGACCGCGACGCGGCCACAGGAGTCGGTGAGAGCGACTCCCCGGGTGGCCCGGCGACCGCGGCAGGTGACGGACGGCCGCCGGAGACGCACACACGCGGAGGGTGTCGCCGCCACTGAAGCTTTGCGTCCCCGAGATCGCCACCCGAGATCGGCGGACGCCGTATCGGCACCCTGACGGTGCCCGAGGAGCGACCATGCTCGACCAGGACGACCAGAACGAGCCCACGGAAGCGACCGCCGCACAAAGCCCCGCAGCTCCCGTCGTGACCCGCAGGACACGCAAGGCGCCCGCCAGGAAGGCGGCCGCCCCGGCCCAGGCGCCCGAGGCCACCGGTGCCACGGAGGCCGCTGACGCCCCCGACGCGTCGGCGGCGACCGACGGTCCCGCTCCGGCGAAGAAGGCTGCGCGCAAGGCGCCGGCCAGGAAGACGGCCGCCAAGCGTGCGGCTGCCCCCGAGCCCGCTGCCGAGCCGGCCGAGACCACCGAGGCCCCCGAGGCGCCCGCGACCGCGGAGTCGCCGGACGACCTCACGCCTCCCGCGAAGAAGGCCGCGCGAAAGACGGCAGCGAAGACCCCGGCGAAGAAGACGGCCGCCAAGCGGACCGCCAAGAAGGCCGTCGCGGCTCCCGTCGACGAGCCTGCCGAGACCCCCGAGGCGTCCGTCGCCGAGGACGGCGAGGCTCCCGTCGAGACCGGCCACGCCGTGCTGTTCCAAGCCCCGGCCCCGGTCGCGACCACCACCCGCCGTACGCGCAAGAAGGCCGAGCCCACCCCCGTCGAGGTCGACCCCGCCGCCGAGGACGAGGAGTCCGAGGAGGTCGAGGAGGTCGAGGAGACTCCTCCGGCGAAGAAGGCTGCCGCCAAGAAGTCCTCGCGCAAGAAGTCGGCCTCGAAGAAGGCCGCGGCGCCGGTCGAGGACGGCGCCGCCGACACCGAGGTCACTGCCGAGGCCACCCTCGAGATCACTGCCGAGGAAGCGGTCGACGACCAGCCGGCCTCCGAGACCGACGCCGGGTCGGGCGACGACGCCGACGCGTCGGACGAGACCGACGACGAGTCCGGCACCGGCGCCCGCCGCCGGCGCCGCCGAGGCGGTCGCCGCCGGCGCAAGGGTGGTGACGGCGCCGAGTCCACCGACTCCGCCGACGAGTCCTCGGGCGACGACGCCCACGACGCGGGCACCGACAAGGCAGCCTCCGGCGACGACTCGGGGTCCGGTGACGCGGGCGAGGGCAACGGCGAGGGCTCCTCGCGCCGCCGTCGGCGCCGCCGTCGCGCCGGCGACGAGGGCGGATCGGACGACGACGCCCCCAACACCGTCACCCGCGTCCGCAAGACCCGCTCCGCCGAGGACCAGATCACCGCCGTCTCCGGCTCCACCCGCCTCGAGGCGAAGAAGCAGCGTCGCCGGGAGGGCCGCGAGGCCGGTCGCCGCCGCGCGCCCATCGTGAGCGAGGCCGAGTTCCTCGCCCGCCGCGAGTCGGTCGAGCGGGTCATGGTGATCCGCCAGCGCAAGGACCTCACCCAGATCGCCGTCCTCGAGGACAAGGTGCTCGTGGAGCACTACGTCGCCCGCGAGTCGCAGACCTCGCTGATCGGCAACGTCTACCTCGGCCGCGTGCAGAACGTCCTGCCCTCGATGGAGGCCGCGTTCGTCGACATCGGCAAGGGGCGCAACGCGGTCCTCTACGCCGGTGAGGTCAACTGGACCGCGCTCGGCCACAAGGAGGGGCAGCCCCGCAAGATCGAGTCGGTCCTCTCGAGCGGCCAGATGGTGCTCGTCCAGGTCACCAAGGACCCGATCGGCCACAAGGGCGCCCGCCTCACCAGCCAGGTCAGCCTGGCCGGCCGGTTCCTCGTCTACGTGCCGGACGGCACGACGTCCGGCATCTCGCGCAAGCTGCCCGACACCGAGCGCAACCGCCTCAAGACCCTCCTCAAGGAGATCGTCCCCGACACCGCCGGCGTCATCGTGCGCACCGCGGCGGAGGGCGCCAGCGAGGAGGAGCTGACCCGCGACGTCGAGCGGCTCAAGGCGCGCTGGGAGGACATCGAGAAGAAGGCCGGCAACAAGGGCTCCGGCCCGCAGCTCCTCTACGGGGAGCCCGACCTGACCCTCAAGGTCGTCCGCGACCTGTTCACCGAGGACTTCGCCAAGCTCGTCATCGAGGGTGACGACGCCTGGGACACCGTCCACGCGTACGTCGACTCGGTGGCGCCCGACCTGTCGGAGCGGGTCGAGAGGTACCAGCGCAACGGCGCCGGCGACGTGTTCTCGACCTACCGCATCGACGAGCAGATCAAGAAGGGCCTCGACCGCAAGGTGTGGCTGCCGTCGGGCGGCTCCCTGATCATCGACCGCACCGAGGCGATGACGGTCGTCGACGTCAACACCGGCAAGTTCACCGGCTCCGGGGGCAACCTCGAGGAGACGGTCACCAAGAACAATCTCGAGGCGGCCGAGGAGATCGTGCGCCAGCTCCGGCTGCGCGACATCGGCGGCATCATCGTCGTCGACTTCATCGACATGGTGCTGGAGTCCAACCGGGACCTCGTCGTGCGTCGGCTCGTCGAGTGCCTGGGCCGTGACCGCACCCGCCACCAGGTCGCCGAGGTCACGTCCCTCGGACTGGTGCAGATGACCCGCAAGCGGATCGGCACGGGCCTGCTCGAGTCGTTCAGCGAGAACTGCGAGCACTGCCACGGCCGCGGCGTGGTCATCAAGGACGAGCCCGTCGACCCCGACGCCGCTCCCGCCGAGGGCGAGGGCCGTCGCAGCGGTCGTCGCCGAGGCCGTCGGGGGGCCGGCGAGGACACCGCCAACGGTGGCTCGAACGGTGGCTCGAACGGCTCCACGAACGGCAACGGAGGACACGCGCCGTCGCCGAAGGACGTCGCCGCGATGGCCCGCCACGAGAAGCCCGCGGACGACGAGCCGACGAGCGGCGAGCAGGCAACCGAATCGGTGGAGGAGACGGTTGCCGAGGCATCTCCGGCCGCCGACGAGCCGACGAGCGGTGAGCAGGCGACCGATCCCGCTGAGGATTCGGTTGCCGAGGCACCGCCGGTCGACGAGGCACCCGCCGAGGCACCCGCCGAGGCACCCGCCGAGGCACCCGCCGAGGCACCCGCCGAGGCACCCGCCGAGGCACCCGCCGAGGCACCCGTCGAGGCGCCCGCCGAGGCACCCGCCGAGGCACCCGCCGAGGCACCCGCCGAGGCACCCGTCGAGGCGCCCGCCGAGGCACCCGTCGAGGACGAGAAGCCGCGGGTGGTGACGCGTACGCGCCGCCGTGCGGCCAGCCGCCCCGCGGGCCCGCCGGCCCTGCCCGCGACGCCGACCACGGGTGTCGCCGGGACGCTCCCGGACTCGGGTGCCGTGGAACCGGGCACGGCAGGTGTCGAGCCCGGCGAGCAGGCCGCGGACGCCGCCGAGCCGGCGGCCGAGGCCCCCCACGTCGAGCACGTCCCGATCAAGAAGAAGGGCTCGCGCAAGCGCTGATCGCTCGGGCCGACGGTCGTCTCGCCGTCGTTTTGCGGCGCTGGTGTCCGATCCCGTAGTCTTGACCCTCGGTGTGCCAGTCACACCACCCTCTGCGCGCCCGCCCCGCGGCCGCCAGCGCCTTCCAAGGGCAGCCGATGTGATGGCGCCGTCCCACGGGCAAGGGCGTGCGCAGACCGAGAACCAGCAGATATCCACCTGAAGTCCTGTATCGAGGAGAGTGACTCGCCGTGTACGCAGTCGTGCGCAGTGGCAGCAAGCAGCAGAAGGTTGCCGTGGGCGACGTCATCGAGATCGACGCGATGGGCGCGGCCGGCGACACCCTCACCCTTCCCGTGGTGATGGTCGTCGATGGCGACAAGGTCACCGCGACGGGCCTCGACAAGGCCAGCGTGACCGTCGAGGTCACCGGTCGCACCAAGGGCCCGAAGATCATCATCCAGAAGTACAAGAACAAGACCGGCTACAAGAAGCGCCAGGGTCACCGCCAGAAGTACACCCAGGTCAAGGTCACCGACATCTCCCTCTGAGCTCCCGCTCGAGGTCGCTCTCTCCCGAAGGACTGAACAATGGCTCACAAGAAGGGTGCTGCGAGCACCAAGAACGGCCGTGACTCCAACGCCCAGCGCCTGGGCGTGAAGCGCTTCGGCGGCCAGGTCGTCGGCGCCGGCGAGATCATCGTGCGCCAGCGCGGCACGCACTTCCACCCGGGCACCGGCGTGGGCCGTGGCGGCGACGACACCCTCTTCGCCCTGCAGGCCGGCGCCGTCGAGTTCGGCACCCGCCGCGGTCGCAAGGTCGTCAACATCGTCCCCGGCGAGTGACGTCACCGCGACACTGAGCACTTCTGCGAGAGGGCGTCCCGGCCGGGGCGCCCTCTCGTGCTTTTCCCGACCACCGACAGGACCCCCATGGCCATCCCGAGCTTCATCGACCAGGTGACGCTGCACCTCGCAGCGGGACGGGGCGGCAACGGCGTGGCGTCGGTCAAGCGCGAGAAGTTCAAGCCGCTCGGCGGCCCCGACGGCGGCAACGGCGGCCAGGGCGGATCGATCATCCTCGAGGTCGACACGAGCGTGACGACCCTCGTCGACTACCACCACAGCCCCAAGCGCAAGGCCGACAACGGCGGCCAGGGCGCCGGTGACCACAAGAACGGCGGCAACGGCAAGGACCTGGTCCTCCCCGTCCCCGACGGCACGCTCGTGAAGGACGCCGACGGCACCGTGCTGGCCGACCTGGTCGGCCACGGCACGACGCTCGTCGTCGCCGCCGGTGGTCGCGGCGGGCTCGGCAACGCCGCCCTCGCCTCGTCGAAGCGCAAGGCCCCCGGTTTCGCCCTGCTCGGCGAGCCGGGCGACGAGCTCGTCGTACGCCTCGAGCTCAAGGTCGTCGCCGACATCGGACTGGTCGGGTTCCCGAGTGCCGGCAAGTCCTCGCTCATCGCCGCGATGTCGCGGGCGCGGCCCAAGATCGCCGACTACCCCTTCACCACCCTCGTCCCCAACCTCGGCGTCGTCACCGCAGGCGAGACGACGTTCGTGGTCGCCGACGTGCCCGGCCTGATCGAGGGAGCGGCGGAGGGCCGTGGCCTCGGGCACGACTTCCTGCGGCACATCGAGCGCTGCGCCGCGCTGGTGCACGTCATCGACACCGCCTCGATCGAGCCGGGCCGCAACCCGGTCGACGACCTCGACGTCATCGAGGGCGAGCTCGCCCGCTACGGCGGACTCGAGGACCGGCCGCGGCTGGTCGCGCTCAACAAGGTGGACGTTCCCGACGGCCAGGACATCGCCGACATGGTCGTCGAGGAGCTGCGCGGCCGCGGGCTGCGGGTGTTCCAGGTCAGCGCCGCGTCCGGAGCCGGTCTGCGCGAGCTGACCTTCGCGATGGCCGAGATCGTCGAGGCGTCCCGCGAGGACGCGCCCGAGGCCGAGCCGCAGCGCATCGTGCTCCGCCCGCGGGCCGTGGACGGCGGGGCCGACTTCGAGGTCGTCGCCACCGACGACGGGTGGCGCGTGCGCGGCACCAAGCCCGAGCGCTGGGTGCGCCAGACCGACTTCAGCAACGAGGAGGCCGTGGGCTTCCTCGCCGACCGGCTCAACCGGATGGGGGTCGAGGACAAGCTGATCGAGATGGGCGCACAGGAGGGCGACGCCGTCCTCATCGGGCCCGAGACCAACTCGGTCGTCTTCGACTTCAAGCCCAGCGTCCAGGCCGGTGCCGAGATGCTCGGGCGCCGCGGTGAGGACGAGCGCCTCCGCGAGACCCGTCCGGCCCGCGAGCGCCGCCGCGAGATCGCCGAGGGGATGGAGACCAAGGCCGAGGAGGAGGCTCGCGCCGACGTCGCCCGACGCCTCGACGAGGAGCGTCGGCAGGCGAAGAAGGGTCCCAACCGCAGCTCCGGCAGCTCGGGTGTCGGCCCGATGGCCTACGAGATCGGCACGAAGGACGACCCCGACTGGGACGGCGAGGAGTGAGCGACCGCGCGAGGCTCGTTGCCGACGCCCGGCGCATCGTCGTCAAGGTCGGCTCGTCGTCGCTGACGACCGCCGAGGGCGGCATCGACCCCGCGCGTGTACGACGCCTCGTCGAGGTCCTCGCGGCCGCCCGGGGAGCCAGCGCCGAGGTCGTGCTCGTCTCCTCCGGCGCGATCGCCGCCGGGCTGGCGCCGCTCGGGCTGACCACGCGCCCCCGCTCGCTCGCCGCCCAGCAGGCCGCCGCCTCGGTCGGCCAGGGGCTGCTCGCCCACCGATACCAGGAGGAGTTCGCCCGTCACGGGATCGTCACCGGTCAGGTGCTCCTCACCGTCGACGACGTGACCCGGCGCGCGCACTACCGCAACGCCCACCAGACCTTCGCCAAGCTGCTGGAGCTCGGCGTCGTGCCCATCGTCAACGAGAACGACACGGTCGCGACCTCCGAGATCCGCTTCGGCGACAACGACCGCCTCGCCGCGCTGGTCGCCCACCTCGTGCACGCCGACCTGCTCGTCCTGCTCTCCGACGTCGACGGCCTCTACGACGGCCCGCCCAGCCGTGAGGGGTCGACGCTGGTGCCCGTGGTCCGCTCCGAGGACGACCTCGTGGGCATCACCATCGGCACGACCGGCGCCTCGGGCGTCGGCACCGGCGGGATGACGACCAAGGTCGACGCGGCGCGGATCGCGACCGGCGCCGGCATCGACGTCGTACTGACCTCGGCGGACCAGGCAGCAGCCGCGCTCGCGGGTTCGGAGGTCGGCACCCTCTTCGCGGCGACCGGCAAGCGGCGACCGACCCGGTTGCTGTGGCTGGCGCACGCCACGTCGGGCCAGGGCACGCTGACCCTCGACGCCGGCGCCGTACGCGCCGTGGTCGAGCGCAGGGCGTCGCTGCTCGCAGCCGGGATCACGGGTGTAGGCGGCACGTTCGTGGCCGGCGACGCGGTCGACGTGCTGGACCCCGACGGCACCGTCGTCGCCCGAGGCCTGGTGAACTTCGACGCCGACGAGCTGCCCACCCTGCTCGGGCGCTCGACGAGCGAGCTGAAGGCCGCGCTCGGAGCGGCCTACGAGCGCGAGGTCATCCACCGCGACGACCTCGTCCTGCTCTAGGTGCCAGAACCCGCTGCGCGACGACGTGCACGGACCTCGAGATGAACTTCCACCCGCTCGAGTGGACATCCATCGAAGCGGTCAGGCGGGTCAACCCTCCTCGGACAGGACCTGCTCCAGCTCGTCCATCGTGGCGGTGAAGGCGCCCTGCAGGTCGACGCCGTAGGAGTCGGCCAGCGTCAGCACGCTCCAGAGGCAGTCGGCGAGCTCGTGGGCGAGCGCCTCGTCGAGGTCGTCACGGGGACGCACGCCCGCCTTGCCCTGCACCAGCCGAGGAAGCCGAGCATGATCTCCTCGGTCGTCCACGAGCGTCCGTAGCTCGTCGCCTCCACCTCGGCGTACCGCGCCCGGATCGCGCGGGCGCGTTCCTGCATCTGCTGGAAGTCCATGTGGCGATCCTGCCTCAGCCGAAGGTGCGCGGGAGGTCGAGCGCCGCGGCGAGCCGCTCGGCGTACGGCTCTCGCTCCGCCGGCGAGGCCCAGCGGTTCTCGGCATGGCGCTCGTAGAGGCGGTCGCCGTCGTGGCGGGGGAAGACGTGGACGTGGAGGTGCCAGACGTCCTGCCCACCGGCCGGCTCGTTGTGCTGCCGCGTCGACGTGCCCGCGCAGTCGTACGACGACCGCATGGCGACCGCGACCTGCTGAGTCAGGTCCCAGACGGCATGACCGGCGGCTGGAGGCAGGTCGTAGAGGTTCTCGTGGTGCGCGCGCGGGATCACCAGCACGGCGCCCTCGTTGGCTGGCCACCACCGCGGCGAGATGCGGGCGAACGCGAGGTCGGTCACCGCCACCACGTCGCCTGGCTGGTTGTGCTCGTCGTGCCTGCCACGCTGGAGACGGCAGAACGGGCAGTCGTAGTCGGCAGGCTCGTGCACGGCGCCACCCTGCCACCGAGTGACGCGGATCGGCGCTAGCGTCGGGCCATGACCGCCCGCGAGCCGCTGCACCGCACGCCCGAGGAGGTCGCGGAGGACGAGGAGTTCTTCCGCTGGTACGGCCCGTGGGCGCCGCTCGACCCGGCCGGGGTGGCCGATCTGATGAGCGGCTTCGACCGGCCCTGGTGGATCGTCGGCGGCTGGTCGATCGAGGCCTTCACCGGCGCGGCACGCGAGCACGAGGACGTCGACCTGACCCTGCTCGCCTGCGACCTCGACGCCTTCCGTGCCCACATCGGCGACCGCTGGAACCTGTGGAGCAACCACGGCGGGACGCTGCGGCCGTTCAACGACCGGTTCCCCGAGGTGCTCGACACCAGCAGCCAGGTGTGGATCCGGCGCAGCGCCGCCGACCCGTGGGTGGTCGACCTGCCGATCACACCGGATCGCGACGGGCTGTGGACCAGCAAGCGCGACCCCGACCACGTGGCGCCCATCGAGGACGTCACCTGGCTCGCGGAGTCGGGCATCCGCTACCTCCGGCCGGAGATCACGCTGCTCTACAAGGCGGCGCTGCACCGCCCGAAGGACGACCGCGACCTCGCGGTCACCTGGCCGCTGCTGGGCGGGGACGCCCGCGCCTGGCTGCGCGAGTCGGTGAGCCGGCTCTACCCGGACCACGCGTGGCTGGCGCGGATGGCCTGACTCAGGCCGCGCGAGCCCACGCCAGCGCCTGCCGGCTGAGCTCGCGCGTCGACGACCCGAGCTCCCGCCGCACGACGCCCTCGGTCGCCGCCCACATGCCGAAGTCCTCGGTCTGGAACGTGCGGACCAGGCTCCACAGGGCGTCCTCGCCGCGGGTGGTGGCGACGTAGTCGCAGACCAGGGCGGCGAGCTCGTAGTTCGCGGCGGCGTCACGTGAGTAGAACCGTCGGGTGGGCTCGAGCGTGCGGGGCTGCGCGCCACCGAGCGCGTACGCCGAGATCCGGCGGCGCTCGTCGACCGGGTACGTCGTCCGGGCCAGGTACTCGGCGATCCCCTCGACGAGCCAGGTGGGGGACCGGTCGTCCGAGGCTCCGAACGCGACGTGCACGATCTCGTGGCGGAAGACGAGGCTGCGCCCGAGGACGTCGCCCACCACGGTCGGGTTGACGGCGAAGCGGTAGGCCGCGACGGGGCCGCCCACCTTCGCGAGCACCGGGAAGGCCACGCCGGCGGTGTTCTCGACCGTCATCGCGCTCATCTCGTCGATCGCCGAGGTGTCGGCGATGCCGTACGCGACGAACCTGCCGTTCCACCGGGGCAGGCGCGCGCGGACCGCCTCGCTCGCCGCGGCGAGGTCGCTCATCACGTAGTCGGCGTGCTGCTCGGTGTCCTCGTCGAAGATCCCGAGGATGCCGCCCTCGCGCCGCACCTCGATGCGCACCAGGTCCCACGGTGCCGGCGTCCACCCCGTCCTCGCGTCGATCTGGGTGTTGCGGTCATCGGCCAGCAGGGCGTCGTCGCCGTCACGCGTGAAGGTCCACACCATCTGCTGCGTCACCGGTCGGCGGTCGAACCCGTCGAGCCGCATCGTGAAGTCGACGGGGAGCTGGAGGTCACCGGCACCGGAGACCTGGGTCATCACGCTCTCGTCGCCCAGCTCGTAGGACACGTCGGTCACCGGCAGCTGTGCCAGGTTGTCGAACCATCGCGCCTGGGTCGCGGAGAAGGTGAGCTCGTCGGGGTCGACCGTCGAGAGGAAGGCCTCGCGGTCACCGTCGACCAGGGCCTCCTCCCGCGCGTCGATCAGTGCCAGGGCGGCGTCGCGGAGCGACTCGTCCATACCTGCCGGCGGATCGGACCTCGACGGGAGGCCAGCAGCCCCTGACGCTGGCTGGGTGCCGTCGTCCGCGGACTGGCAGCCCGACAGCGGGAGCAGCAGGAGGCAGGCAAGCGCGGCTGACGCCGTCCCCCGCGAAGTGCGCATGGCGCGGATCATAAGCGCGACGCTGGTCGTCGGGAGTGGGTTCGCCACGGTCGCCCCGTACGCTTGGCAGGTCATGACCCAGCCGCTCGTCTACCTCGACCACGCCGCGACCACGCCCATGCTGCCGGTCGCCGTCGAGGCGATGACACGCCAGCTGTCCGGGGTGGGCAACGCGAGCTCGCTCCACGCCTCCGGTCGCGGTGCTCGCAGGGTCGTCGAGGAGTCCCGCGAGACCATCGCGGGGGCCATCGGCGCCCGCCCCGGGGACGTCGTGTTCACCTCCGGCGGCACCGAGTCCGACAACCTCGCGCTCAAGGGCATCTTCTGGGCACGCCGCGCCGAGGACCCGCGTCGTACGCGCATCCTGTCGACGTCCATCGAGCACCACGCGGTGCTCGACCCGCTGCACTGGCTGGGCACCTACGACCACGCCGACGTCGAGCTGCTGCAGGTGTCCGCCCAGGGAGTGCTCGACGTCGAGGCCCTGCGGGAGTCGGTGGCCCGGGACCCCGAGTCCGTCGGGCTGATCTCGGTGATGTGGGCCAACAACGAGGTCGGATCGCTCCAGCCGCTCGACGAGGTCGTCGCGATCGCACGCGAGCACCGGATCCCGGTGCACACGGACGCGGTCCAGGCGCTCGGCCAGGTGCCCGTCGACTTCGCCGACTCCGGTGTCGACGCGCTGACCTTCACCGGCCACAAGGTCGGCGGTCCCTACGGCGTGGGTGCGCTCGTCGTACGACGTGACCTGCCGGTCAGCGCGCTGGTGCACGGCGGCGGGCAGGAGCGCGACATCCGCAGCGGCACCCTCGACGTACCCGCGATCGCCGGCCTCGCCGCAGCGGTCGAGGCGTCGGTGAAGGCGCAGCACGAGCACGCGATCCGGGTCGCCGAGCTCCGCGACGACCTGGTGCGGCGCGTGATCGAGGTCGTCCCCGACGCCCACCTCCACGGTACCCCGTCCGGCCCCGGCCGGCTCCCCGGCAACGCGCACCTCGGGTTCCCCGGGTGCGAGGGCGACTCCCTCCTGATGCTCCTCGACGCCCGCGGCATCGAGTGCTCGACCGGGTCGGCGTGCTCCGCCGGCGTGCCGCAGCCGTCGCACGTCCTGCTGGCGATGGGCTGCGACGCGGACCAGGCGCGCCACTCGTTGCGCTTCTCGCTCGGCCACACCACCACGCCCTCCGACATCGACGCCCTCGTCGAGGCCATCGGTCCCGTCGTCGAGCGGGCGCGGGCGGCCCGTGCGCGGTGAGGGTGCTGGGGTCTCAGGCATGAAGGTCGTCGCCGCGATGTCCGGCGGGGTGGACTCCGCCGTCGCCGCCGCCCGTGCCGTGGAGGCCGGGCACGAGGTGACGGGTGTGCACCTCGCGCTCAGCCGCAACCCGGCGTCGTACCGCTCGGGGGCCCGGGGGTGCTGCACGATCGAGGACAGCAACGACGCGCGTCGTGCTGCGGACGTCATCGGCATCCCGTTCTACGTGTGGGACCTCTCGGAGCGCTTCCACGAGGACGTGGTCGAGGACTTCATGGACGAGTACGCCGCCGGGCGCACGCCCAACCCGTGCCTCAGGTGCAACGAGAAGATCAAGTTCGCCGCCGTCCTCGACCGCGCCCTCGCACTGGGCTTCGACGCGGTCGCCACCGGCCACTACGCCCAGCTGCGCACGGGTGCCGACGGGCTGATCGAGATGCACCGCGCCGAGGACCACGGCAAGGACCAGTCCTACGTGCTCGGCGTGCTCGACCAGACCCAGCTGCGGCACTCGCTCTTCCCGCTCGGTGACACCGACAAGCCGTCGGTGCGTCGCGAGGCTCAGGCGCGCGGCCTCCTGGTCGCCGACAAGCCCGACTCCCACGACATCTGCTTCGTCGCCGACGGGGACAACGCCGGCTGGCTGCGCGAGAAGCTCGGCGACCGAGCGCCCAACCACGGCGGCGACATCGTCGACGCCGCGACGGGGGAGCGGGTCGGCAGCCACACCGGCACCTACGCGTTCACGATCGGCCAGCGACGCGGCCTCCGGCTCGGGGTCCCGGCCGCCGACGGCAAGCCGCGATTCGTGCTCGACATCGAGCCGGTCACCGGGACCGTCACGGTCGGCCCGCGCGAGCGCCTCGCGGTCGACCACGTCGAGGGCATCCGGCCGCGCTGGTGCGGCACCGTCCCCGAGCGCGTGGACGGCACGGTGCAGCTGCGCGCCCACGGCCGGGAGCACCGGGCGACGGTCGTCGTCGACGGCGACGGCGACCGGGTCGCCATCGACCTCCACGACCCGGCCGAGGGCATCGCGCCGGGGCAGGCCGCGGTCATCTACGACGGCACGCGCGTCGTCGGCTCCGCCACCATCTCGGCCACGCGGCCCGTCGCCACCGCATGAGCACCGCCACCGGGATCGGCTCGCTGCCCGGCACCACCGACACCGCCTACGCGGAGGCCGTGCGCCTCGTGCTGGGCGAGCTCTCCGACCTGCCGCACGTGCCCGAGCTGCCCGGTCGCGGAGTCACCGCGGGCATGACCGGCCGCGCACTGGCCGTCGCAGACGGGCTCGCCGCCGACCTCCAGCCCGCCGGCTGGCGGCTGACGGACTCCAGCGGCATCGACCACCGGCGGGCCCGGTCGCTCCTCGCGCAGGACCTGGACACCGTGGAGGAGCTGGCCCGGGGCTACACGGGGACCTTCAAGACGCAGGTCACCGGTCCGTGGACGCTCGCCGCGACCGTCGAGAAGCCACGCGGCGACAAGGTGCTCAGCGACCACGGCGCCCGCCGAGAGCTCGCCCAGTCACTGGCCGAGGGTCTGCGAGTCCATCTGGCCGACCTCCGCCGGCGGATCGACGGCGTCGACCGCTGGGTCGTCCAGCTCGACGAGCCTGCGTTGGCCGCTGTGGTCGCGGGCCGCGTCCCCACCTCCAGCGGCTACGGCCGGCACCGCACGATCGACCTGCCCGAGGCGTCGGCCCACCTCGAGTGGGTCGTCGAGGCCGTGACCGACGCCGGTGCCGAGGCGTGGCTGCACTCCTGCGCGCCGCAGACGCCATGGTCGATGGTCGCCGGCACCGGGGTGGCCGGGCTGTCCGCCGACCTCGACATGCTCGGCCCCGCGGACCTCGACACGTTCGCCGAAGCGGTCGAGGCGGGTCGGACGACCGCGCTCGGCATCGTGCCGTCGACCGACCAGGCCACGGCGCCGTCGGACGCGCGGCTCGTCGAGCGCGTGCAGCGGTGGCTGGACATGCTCGGCCTCGACCCGGAGACCGCGGGCGAGCACCTCGTCGTCACCCCGACCTGCGGGCTGGCCGGCGCGACCCCGGCGTGGGCCGCCCGCGCCGTACGCCTCTCCGCGACGGTCGCCCGCAACCTCTGACCACCGCCCAGCGGAGCTGATCAGTCAGCGGGAAGCAACGTGCGCGTCGAGGACCTCGAGCACCGAGGCGGTCGCCACGTCGTGCCAGCGACCTGAACCGCTGAGCATGTAGTGGCCGAGGGCGCCCATGTCGCGCAGCTCGGCACTGTCGGCCACCGACCGGGCGCGCTCGACGTAGCGGCTGGTCTCGCGGAACGAGGTGATGCGGTCGCGCCGCCCGTGCGCGGCACGCAGCGTGCGCCCGGCCAGGGTGGCGACGGGGTCCTCGGCGGACCACCACGGGGCGAGCCCGACGACACCGACGACCGAGGGGTCGTCGGCTGCGTGGACGGCGACGCGCGCGCCCATCGAGTGGCCCAGGAGCACGACGGGCACGTCGCCGTGCACGGCTCGTACCCGGTCGAGCGCCCACCGCGCGTCGGCCACCGCGTCGGCACCGCCGTTCCAGCCGCGCCGGCGGTAGCGGACCAGCCACACGCCCGCCCCCACCTCGTGCGCGCGCGGCGCGACCTCGCGCGCCAGCCAGGACGCCCGGCGCCACGAGGCGCTGCGACCGTCGACCGACTGCCTCGAGCGCGGCTTCCCGCCGTGCAGGACCAGCACCATCGCCCGGGGGTGCTCCGGGGCGTCGTACGTCGACAGGGTCGGCTCGCTCACGTGACTCCTTCGGCGCGGGCGCCCGCCCGGATGGGACGTGGTGCGGGGGACAGGTGTGCGGGACAGGTGCGACGAGGGAGGACCTCCGTCGCCCGGAGATCCTCCCTCGTCAGGTGCTCTGGCGGATCAGTGCGCGACGACACCCTCCGGGCCGTCGGTCGCGAGCTCCTCGTGCGGGACGTTGAGGAAGACCCAGATCACGATGGACGCGGCCAGCATCAGGAACGCGCCGACGAGGAACGCCTGGGTGGAGCCCTCGGTGAAGATCTGGTGCTGGGCGATCAGCTGGATCTGCTCCATCTGCGCGGGCGTGGGCTGCGGGCCTCCGGCCTGGGCCGCCGCGGCGCCCGCCTCGGCGAACTCCTTGCCCCGGTCGGTGAAGGTCTGCGTGGCGACGGTGGCGAGCACCGCCAGGCCGAGCGCGCCGCCGACCTGCTGGGCGGTGTTGAGCACACCGGAACCGATGCCCGACTCCTGCGACCGGAGGTGGTGGACGGCGGTCAGCGTCACGGGGACGAAGGTCAGGCCCATGCCGAAGGACATCATGACGATGAAGGGCAGGATGTCGGTGACGTAGGTGCCCGTCACCTCCTGTGCCGGGAACGTCGTGTCGTAGGGCAGCGTGGAGAAGCCGAACAGCGCGCCGGCGGCGAACAGGGTGCCGACCCCGGAGATGAAGCGGGGGTCGATGCGGCTGACGAGGTTGGACGCCAGTCCCGCACCCACGACGATGCCCACCGTGAACGGGAGGAACGCGACGCCTGCCTTCAGCGGGCTGTAGCCCATGACGTTCTGGATGTACTGGCTGAGGAAGTAGAACATCGCGAACATCGCAGCCGGCGCGAGGAACATCGCCACGAAGCTCGACGCACGGGTGCGGTTGGTGAAGATGCGGAAGGGGAGGAGGGGGTGCTCGACCCGGCTCTCGATGACGCCGAACAGCACCAGGACGATGACACCAGCGACCAG
The DNA here is from genome assembly GCF_021648885.1 of Nocardioides potassii. Taxonomy (GTDB): domain Bacteria; phylum Actinomycetota; class Actinomycetes; order Propionibacteriales; family Nocardioidaceae; genus Nocardioides; species Nocardioides potassii. The sequence continues at coordinate 192,604 of NZ_JAKJHZ010000005.1, forward strand.
GCTCGCGATGGTGAGGCCGTCACCCCAGCCCTCGGTGCCCGCGCGGGACAGGCCGTAGACCACGCCGAGGAGACCCAGGGTGCCGGTGACGGCACCGGGGAGGTCGAGCTGACCGGGGTGCGACTCGGACTCGTTGAGGAAGCGGGGCGCGAGGGCCGCCGAGACCAGGCCGATCGGCACGTTGATGAGGAACGTCAGGCGCCAGCCGTCGACGACCACGCCGAACACCTCGGGCGAGGTGCCGGTGAGCCAGCCTCCGAGGATCAGGCCCACGGCCGCCCCGGCGCCCGACATCGCGGCGTAGACGGCGAACGCCCGGTTGCGAGCCGGACCGGCCGGGAAGGTGGTGGTGATGAGGGCCAGCGCCGCGGGCGAGGCGAGCGCCGCACCGAGGCCCTGCAGGCCGCGGGCGCCGAGCAGCAGGGGCTCGTTGGTCGCGAGGCCACCGAGCAGCGAGGCGACGGCGAAGATCGCGAGACCCGCCATGAACACCTTGCGGCGGCCGTAGAGGTCGCCCAGGCGCCCGCCGAGCAGCAGCAGGCTTCCGAACGCCAGGGCGTAGCCGGTGACGACCCACTGGAGGTTGGCCTGGCTGATGTCCAGGTCCTTCTGGATGTAGGGGAGGGCGATGTTGGCGATCGTCGCGTCGAGCACGACCATCAGCTGGGCGATCGAGATGAGGACGAGGGCCCAGGTCAGGTTGAGCTCGCGCTGGGGCGGTGAGGCGGCCCCGGACTCCGGGGACGTGCTGGTGGTGTCGGTCATGGGTCTTCCTTCAGAGAGGGGCGGGACTGATGAGAGCAGGGGGGTACGACAGTGGTCAGGTGGTGGAGCGGGGGCAGGGGCCGTTGAGTGCGGCGGGCAGGACCACCTCGTCGAGCACGCGCCCGACGAGCTCGGGGGTCACGGTCTCGCCGAGCAGGAACACCCTGTGCAGCACGATCCCGGCGAGCGCGGGCGCGAGGATCGAGAGGTCCACGTCGGGGTGGAGCTCACCGCGCTCGCGAGCACGCTCGTAGATCGCGCGCGACGCCTCGACCTTGGGGCCGATGAAGTCGCGCCGGTAGACCTCGGCGAACTCGGGGTCGCGGCCCATCGCGGTGACGACCGCGGACAGGACGGACTGGGCCATCCGGTCGTCGAGCCCGCCGTTGCCGCCGCAGTACGCCGCGAGCAGGTCACCACGCAGGCTGCCGGTGTCCGGGAGGACCGTCTCGCCCTTGTGCGCCATGATCGCGGCGACCACGAGCTCCGGCTTGCCCTTCCAGCGGCGGTAGAGCGTCGCCTTCGACGCCTTGGCCCGGGTGGCGACGGCGTCCATGGTGAGAAGGTCGTAGCCGACCTCGTCGAGCACCTCGAGGGTGGCCTCGAGGATCTGCAGCTCGCGCTCGCCCTCGACGCGAGGGCGGGTGGCGGTCTCGGTGGGGGTCATGCGTCCTTCCCGGTCGTGGGCGGAGTGACGGTGGTCACGATGAAACGAAACGGTTTCGTTCCGTCAACTGCACCGTAGGCCGGTGTATTCCGATGGAACAAACGCGTTTCATCCGGTCCAGACCGGTGCCGCCGTACGTCGGGTCGAGGGTGGCTGCCGGGTGTCGGTGCCGACCGGCAGACTGTGCGCATGAGCACGCCCAGCGAGCCCGCCTCTGAACCCGCCGCTGCTGTCGCCTCCGCTCCGCCCGAGGCGCGCGAGCGACACCGTGAGCTGAGCGAGCAGGTGGACGACGCGCGCTGGCGCTACTACGTGCTCGACGACCCCACGCTCTCGGACGCCGACTTCGACGTCCGCCTGCGCGAGCTCGAGGCGCTCGAGGAGTCCTACGCCGAGCTGCGCACGCCCGACTCGCCGACGCAGAAGGTCGGCGGCGCGGTCTCTACCGAGTTCACCGCGGTCGACCACCTGCAGCGGATGGAGTCCCTCGACAACGCCTTCTCCTCCGAGGAGCTCGCCGCGTGGTACTCCCGGATCCTCCGCGAGGGGATCGAGGCACCTGAGCTGCTCTGCGAGCTGAAGGTCGACGGCCTCGCGATCAACCTGCTCTACGAGGACGGTCGCCTGGTCCGCGCACTGACCCGCGGCGACGGCCGCACGGGTGAGGACGTCACGCCCAACGTCAAGACGATCGCGTCCGTCCCGCACCGGCTCACCGGCACCGACGATCACCCCGTGCCCGCGCTGGTCGAGGTGCGCGGTGAGGTGTTCCTGCCCGTCGAGGCGTTCGAGAGGCTCAACGCGTCGATGGTCGACGCCGGCAAGCCGATGTTCGCCAATCCGCGCAACGCCGCCGCGGGGTCCCTGCGCCAGAAGGACCCCAAGGTCACCGCGACGCGTGACCTGGGCATGGTGTGCCACGGCATCGGTGCCCGCGAGGGCTTCGAGCCGGCGACCCAGAGCGGGGCGTACGACGCCCTGCGCGCGTGGGGCCTGCCGACGTCCGACGAGGTTCGCGTCGTGCCGTCGCTCGAGGCCGTGGAGGAGCGGATCGCCCACGTCGGCGAGCACCGCCACACGATCGTCGGCTACGAGATCGACGGCCTCGTCGTCAAGGTCGACGACGTCTCGCTGCAGCGCCGCCTCGGTTCCACGAGCCGCGCGCCCCGGTGGGCGATCGCGTTCAAGTACCCGCCAGAGGAGGTCAACACCCTTCTCAAGTCGATCGAGGTCAACGTCGGACGCACGGGCCGGGTGACCCCCTACGGCGTCATGGAGCCGACCAAGGTCGCCGGGTCGACCGTGGAGAACGCGACGCTCCACAACGCCCACGAGGTGAAGCGCAAGGACGTCCGGCCGGGCGACACGGTCATCCTGCGCAAGGCCGGCGACGTGATCCCGGAGATCCTCGGCCCCGTGCTCGCGCTGCGGCCGAAGGGGCTCAGGCCGTGGAGGATGCCCACGTCGTGCCCCGCGTGCGGGACCGCCCTCGCCCAGCAGAAGGAGGGCGACAAGGACCTCCGGTGCCCCAACCACGAGCGGTGCCCGGCGCAGGTGCGCGAGCGCGTCTTCCACGTCGCCGGGCGTGGCGCCTTCGACATCGAGGGCCTGGGCTACGAGGCCGCCGTCGCGCTGCTCGACGCGGGCGCGATCACCAACGAGGGCGACCTCTTCGACCTCGACGAGGCCAAGCTGCTCACCGCGCCGCTGTTCACGCGGGCCCCCAAGAAGGGCGAGGAAGGACCGCAGCTCAGCGCCAACGGCGTACGGCTGCTGGCCAACCTGCACGAGCGCAAGACCGCCGTGCCGCTCTGGCGGGTGCTGGTCGCGCTGTCGATCCGCCACGTCGGGCCGACGGCGGCGCGGGCGCTCGCGACGGAGCTCGCGTCGATGACGGCCGTGCGCGAGGCGTCCGAGGAGGAGCTGGCCGCGACGGAAGGAGTCGGCCCGACCATCGCCGCGTCGGTCCGCGAGTGGTTCGACGGCCCCGAGGCGGGGTGGCACAACGCCATCGTCGACGCCTGGGCGCAGGCAGGCGTCGTGATGGCGGACGAGCGCGACGAGTCGGTCGAGCGCACCCTCGAGGGCCTCACCGTCGTGGTCACCGGCGGCCTGCAGGGCTACACGCGCGACTCCGTCAAGGAGGCGATCATCAGTCGGGGCGGCAAGGCCTCGGGCTCGGTGTCGAAGAAGACCGACTACGTCGTCGTCGGTGAGAACGCCGGGACGAAGGCCGACAAGGCCGAGCAGCTCGGTGTCCGGATCCTCGACGAGGAGCAGTTCGTCGTGCTCTTCGAGAAGGGACCGGACGGCCTGGGGTGAGCGGCGCAGGTTTGGGATCTCCCGGCGGGGGCCACAAGCACCTGAACGACTAGTCCCTGGGAGTCAGCATGCGCCTCACCCGTTCTCTTGCCTCTGTGCTCATCGCGGCCGCCGGCCTCGCGGCGCCGCTCGCGATCGCCCCGACCGCCCAGGCCGCCGCCGTCACCTGCGGTGGCCTGAAGGCCACGATCGTCGGCAACGACAAGGCCAACTCGATCACCGGCACGCCCAAGCGCGACGTCATCGCCGCGCGCGGTGGCAACGACACGATCCGCGGGCTCGCCGGCAACGACGTGATCTGCGGCGGCGACGGCGCTGACCGCATCCTGGGCGGCGAGGGCGACGACCGGCTCTACGGGGAGAGCGACGGGCTCCGGCTCGATCCCTACGGCCGCACGATCAAGAAGGGCGACACCGTCTCCGGCGGGCTGGGCAACGACATCATCGACCTCGGCTACGACCCGCGCCCGGCGACGGCCGGGACGGTCGTCGAGCTCGACGGGGTGTCCTACCTCAACGCCCCGGCTCCCGTCGTGGTCGACTTCCAGACCGCCCGGGTGGTGCCGATCGCCGCGGAGGGCAGCGACACGGTCGCCGGCTTCGACGGCGGCATCCGCGTGGTCGGGAGCCTGTTCAACGACACCGTCAAGGGCACCAACAAGCGCGACGTGATCGCCGGTCGCGGCGGCGACGACACGATCTTCGGCCGTGGCGGCGACGACGTCCTGAGTGCCGACACCTCGGGCACGGTCGGCAACGACCGGCTCTACGGCGACGCGGGCGACGACCAGCTCCTGGGCGTCGTCGGGATCGACACGTTCGTCGGCGGCAGCGGCAGCGACGACCTGCGCACCACCTCCGAGAGTCACCAGGTCTGGCGCGGTGGCAGCGGCAGCGACACGATGACCTTCCCGATCCCGGCGGAGTCGGGTTTCGTCGCCAAGGGCTACGGCGGCCAGGACAAGCTGCGCATCGTCGCCAGCTCGAACCCCGCCCTCAAGCCCACGCTCCGCATCGACCAGCTGAAGAAGACGACCATCCGCGACCTCCAGCCGTTCACGCTGGAGGGCAGGATCACGGGCTTCAGCGACGTCGTCCTGCCGGCCCGCGCCCTGTCGATCTTCAAGGGCAGCAACGACTCGGAGATCATCACCGCCGACCCCGACTACCGGGTGCTCATCTACGGTCGCGGCGGCGCTGACGTCATGACCGGCTCCGACGAGCCCGACCGCCTCGACGGCGGCAAGGGCTTCGACATCGCCCGCGGGCGTGGCGGCAACGACACCTGCACGTCCGCGGAGAAGCGCTCGAGCTGCTGACCGGGCCGCTTGTCGAGCCCGGGCCGTCCCGTCAGGCCCCGTCCTTCCTGCGGCTGGTCCACAGTCCGACCAGGAGACCGACGACCGCCGGGGCGAGCCCCGGCGGGTAGTAGACGGCGAGCGCCACCATGACCGACACGACGACGGCCGCGACGAGCAACCAGAGCAGGAGGGCGAGCGCCCGAGCCGCCCGCGCCGACGTCGTACGCCTCAGGCCCCCGGACCAGCGCGCGACGAGGCCGTGTCGTGGCGGTGGCTCGGGCGCCGTTGTGCGCGGCTGGGGCAGGTGGAGCTCGCGGGGCACCAGCTGGTCGAGCCTGGCCACGTAGTCGGTCCCGCCCGACCACGCGGCCGGGACGATGCTGAAGGACCAGCCGTCGGCCAGCACCAGGCCGCGCGCGCCGTCCTCCCAGGTGAGGTAGCCGGCGAGGTCGTCGACGGGGTACTGCACGGCGGACCGGTCGTTGCCGACGACGAGCACCCTGTCGACGAGGTGCATGCGCGAGGCGTCGGCGGGCCAGTTGACGCTGCGGACGCCCTTGCGCAGGGCGGTCACCTGGGGCTGCTCGACCATGCTGAGGGCGGGGTGCTCGTGGGTGCCGGAAGGCGCTCCCACCATCAACGTGTCGTGGAACGTCGCCAGGCCGGGCACCAGGGTCTCCGGGCTCACCGCGTCCAGCTCGGCGAGCAGCTCGTCGAGCTGTTCGAGCGGACGCCCCCGGAGCGCCTGCGCGGCCGCGCGGTGCGAGAGGAACCCGACGTTGTAGGGGTCGGTGAAGCCCTGCCGCATCGCCGCGGTGATGTCCGCAAGCGACTGGGGCTCCGGACCGTCGGCCGCCAGGGTGTCGGCCAGCTCGAGGACCGTGCGGAGCAGGGTCTCGTGGGTCGCCGGGCTGACGTCGCTGCCGGCGAGCACGACCGCGCGGTCGGCGTCCACCGGCTCGTAGAGCGAGTACGGCGCGTACGCGGCACCGTCCTGGTCGCGGAGCCTGCGTCGGAGGGCGTCCTCGACGACTACGGGGACGAGCGCGCTGTACGGCGTCCGCTCGACGGTGCCGGACAGGACCAGGCCCGCCGGCTCGACGTACGCCGTCCGCGGCTGCTCCATCACCTGCGCCCCGCGCTCGGGCCACGTCGGGCCCTCCGGGAGTGCCAGCTCCAGCCCCTCGGGCGGCGGCCCGTCGAGGGCGAGGGTCCCGTTGCCGCTCGCGAAGGCACTGCGCGAGAGCTCGATGAGCGACGCCGCATCGGCGCGGCCCAGCGCGACGTCGTCGTAGGACACGAGCCCAGGCCCCTGGGCGCCGTAGCGCATGCCCATCGCCCGCTGCACCGGACCTCCGCGGGTGGCGGACTCGGCCGTCAGGACGCGACGTTCGCGCTCGAGCTCGTCGAGGTCGGGGTCCGCGAGGCGGCGCGTCACCTGGGCGAGCGCGGCCACGACCTGATCGGGAGGCCCGTGCATGCTGAACGTCGTGCTCAGCACGCCCACCGAACCGTTGACCGCGAGCGTGCCGCGGGGCAGCCCGTGCAGCGCGAGGTGCTCGAGGAGGTGGAGCCAGCCCGACGTGGTGAGACGCTCGTCGGCCATCCCGGCACGGAACATCAAGGTGGCGGCCAGCGTGGGCCGCCCCGAGTCCACCCAGAAGGTGCGGACCCCCTCCACGTCGGTCTCGTGGACCAGCGTCATCTCAAACCCCCGTCGTCGATGGTGACCGGAGACTAGTGGTCGACCGGCGACGCTGGGTCACCCCTGAGGTGCCGCGGGCGCCTGACATCCTGTGGGGGTGCGGACCCGGCTTCTCGTGACGGCGCTCCTGATCGTGGCCTGGGGCTCGACGTTCACCTCGATCAAGGTCGCCCTCGAGGGCTGCCCGCCGCTGGTCCTGGCGGCCACCCGGTGCCTTGTCGGTGGCGCGCTGCTCGCGCTGGTCGCCGCTGGGGCGGGACGACGCCTCAAGCTGCGCGGCAACCTCGGGCCGTACGCCGCCCTCACGCTGCTCAACGTGATCGGATTCTTCGGCCTGCAGGTGCTCGCCATCGACCACCTCGACTCCGGTTACGCCTCGCTCCTGCTCTACCTCCAGCCCGTCGTGACGGTCCTCCTCGCGCGCCCGCTCCTCGGGGACCCGCTCGGACCGGCGCGCGTGCTCGGCGCGCTCACGGCGTTCGCCGGCGTCGCGGTGGTCTCGCTCCGGCACGAGGGCGAGGTGTCGTCGTACGGCGTCGCGCTGGGCGTCGCGACCGCGGTGTGCTGGTCGCTCGGGACCATCACCGTCAAGCGAACCGCCTCGCGCATCGAGCCGCTCTGGGCCGTGGCGCTGCCGCTGGTCGCGGGTGGGGCGCTGCTCGCCGTCGCCGCCGCGGTCGTGGGGACGGACGGGATCGACCTCACGCCGCGCGTCGGTGTCGGGATCGCGTGGACGACACTCGTCGGCACGGCACTCGCGTGGCTGCTCTGGATGCACCTGGTGACGACCGGCGAGGTGGGCAGGGTCGCGGTCAGCATCTTCCTCGTCCCGGTGGTGGCCGTGGTGCTGGGCTGGGCGCTCCTCGACGAGGAGCTGGGGTGGCCGCTCGTCGCCGGTACGGCGCTGGTGTGCGCAGGCGTCTTCGCGGTCAACCGCTGGCCCGGCCGCCCACGCGACGTTCCCGCCGACGGCGGTGGGTCGGCGCTCTCCTAGGATTGACCGCATGCCCGAGATCACCCGCGAGGAGGTGGCCCACCTGGCCACCCTCGCCCGCATCGACCTCTCCGACGACGAGCTCGACCACCTCGCCCCCCAGCTGAGCGTGATCCTCGAGTCGGTCGCCTCGATCACCGGCGTGGCCGGTGACGACGTGCCGCCCACCTCGCACGCGATCCCGCTGACCAACGTCTTCCGCGAGGACGTCGTCGTCCCCGGCCTGACTGCCGAGGAGGCGCTCTCGGGCGCGCCCGCCGTGGAGGAGCAGCGCTTCTCCGTCCCGCGGATCCTGGGTGAGGAGGCCTGATGTCGCTCGTACGCCGCACCGCCGCCGCCCTCGCCGACGACCTCGCCGCGGGTGAGGTCACGTCCGTCGAGCTGACCGAGGCGCACCTCGACCGGATCGCCGAGGTCGACGGGGACGTCCACGCGTTCCTGCAGGTCGACCGCGACGGCGCCCTCGCGCAGGCCGCCGAGTCCGACGCCCGCCGCTCGCGCGGTGAGGCTCGTGGCCCGCTCGACGGCGTACCGATCGCGGTGAAGGACGTGCTCGCCACGCGCGGACTCGCCACCACCTGCGGGTCGAAGATCCTCGAGGGCTGGGTGCCGCCCTACGACGCCACCGTCGTCCAGCGGCTCCGGGTCGCCGGCCTGCCGATCCTCGGCAAGACCAACATGGACGAGTTCGCGATGGGCTCCTCCACCGAGCACTCGGCCTACGGGCCGACCCACAACCCGTGGGACCTCGACCGCATCCCGGGCGGCTCGGGTGGCGGCTCGGCCGCGTCCGTCGCGGCCTACGAGGCCCCGCTTGCCATCGGCACCGACACGGGCGGGTCGATCCGCCAGCCCGGCGCCGTCACCGGCACCGTCGGCGTGAAGCCGACCTACGGCGGGGTGTCCCGCTACGGCCTCGTCGCGCTCGCCAACAGCCTCGACCAGGCCGGCCCCGTGAGCCGCACGGTCCTCGACGCCGCGATGCTCCACGACGTCATCGGCGGCCACGACCTGCGCGACTCGACCTCCATCAAGCAGGACTGGCCGTCCTTCACCGAGGCCGCCACGCAGGGCGCGTCGGGAGACCTCGCCGGCCTGAAGGTCGGGGTGATCACCGAGATGCAGGGCGACGGCTGGCAGCCGGGTGTGATGGCCCGCTTCACCGAGTCGGTCGAGCTGATGGTCAAGGCCGGCGCCGAGGTCGTCGAGGTCTCCTGCCCCTCCTTCGTGCACGCGCTCGCGGCCTACTACCTGATCCTGCCGGCGGAGGCGTCGAGCAACCTCGCGAAGTTCGACGCGATGCGCTACGGCCTCCGTGTCACGCCCGACGGCGACCCGTCGGCCGAGGAGGTCATGCGCGCCACCCGCGACGCCGGCTTCGGCGACGAGGTCAAGCGCCGCATCATCCTCGGCACCTACGCGCTGTCCAGCGGCTACTACGACGCCTACTACGGCCAGGCGCAGAAGATCCGCACCCTCATCAGCCGCGACTTCGACGCTGCCTTCGAGCGCGTCGACGTGCTGGTCTCGCCGACGGCGCCCACGACGGCGTTCCGGCTGGGGGAGAAGCTCGACGACCCGATCGCGATGTACCTCAACGACCTCGCCACCATCCCGGCCAACCTCGCCGGCGTACCGGGGATCTCCGTCCCCAACGGCCTCGACGACGAGGACTCGCTGCCCACCGGCCTCCAGGTGCTCGCCCCCGCGCTCGCCGACGACCGCGTCTACCGGGTCGGTGCCGCGCTGGAGAGGCTCCTCTCCGACGAGTGGGGCGGCCCCCTGCTCGACCGGGCGCCCACCCTGGGCTCCGCCACGACGACCGAGGACCAGGCATGACCTCCCCGACCAACGACACTGCCCTGATGCCGTACGACGACGTGCTGGCCGCCTTCGACCCCGCGCTGGGGCTCGAGGTCCACGTCGAGCTCAACACCGCCTCGAAGATGTTCTGCGGTTGCCCGGCCACCTTCGGCGGCGAGCCCAACGCCGGCACCTGCCCGACCTGCCTCGGCCTGCCCGGCGCGATGCCGGTGGTCAACGGCAAGGCCGTGGAGTCCGCGATCCGGATCGGGCTGGCGCTCAACTGCGAGATCGCCGAGTGGTGCCGCTTCGCGCGGAAGAACTACTTCTACCCGGACATGCCGAAGAACTTCCAGACCTCGCAGTACGACGAGCCGATCGCGTTCGACGGCTGGATGGACGTCGACGTGGACGGCGAGACCTTCCGGGTCGAGATCGAGCGTGCCCACATGGAGGAGGACACCGGGAAGTCGCTGCACGTCGGCGGCGCGACCGGCCGCATCCACGGTGCCGACCACTCGCTCGTCGACTACAACCGCGCGGGGATCCCGCTGATCGAGATCGTCACCCGCCCGATCCTCGGCGCGGGCGAGAAGGCTCCCGAGGTCGCGAAGGCCTATGTCTCCCAGCTCCGCGAGCTGATCGTCGCGCTCGGGGTCTCCGAGGCCCGGATGGACCAGGGCAACCTGCGCGCCGACGTCAATCTCTCGCTGTCGCCGAAGGGCAGCGGAACGCTCGGCACGCGCACGGAGACCAAGAACGTCAACTCGTTCCGGTCCGTCGAGCGTGCGGTGCGCTACGAGATGCAGCGGCACGCGGCCGTCCTCAGCGGTGGCGGCTCCATCCTCCAGGAGACGCGTCACTGGCACGAGGACACCGGGATCACCACGAGCGGTCGCGAGAAGTCCGACGCGGAGGACTACCGCTACTTCCCCGAGCCGGACCTGGTGCCGGTCGCCCCGAGCCGCGAGTGGGTCGAGGAGCTGCGGGGCACCCTGCCGGAGAACCCGACCGCCCGCCGTGCGCGCCTGCAGGAGGAGTGGGGGTTCAGCGACCTCGACATGCGCGACACCATCGGCGCCGGCGCGCTCGGCCTGGTGGAGGAGACCATCGCCGCCGGGGCGACGCCCCAGGCCGCCCGCAAGTGGTGGCTGGGCGAGCTCGCCCGGCGCAGCAACGAGGACGGCGTCGACCTGGTCGACCTGCCGATCACCCCAGCCGACGTGGCTCGCGTGCAGGCGCTGGTCGACGAGAAGACCGTCAACGACAAGCTCGCCCGCCAGGTCATCGAGGGCGTGCTCGCCGGCGAGGGCTCCCCCGACGAGGTCGTCGCGAGCCGCGGCCTGGCCGTGGTCTCCGACGACGGTGCACTGGGCGCGGCGGTCGACAAGGCGATCGCGGAGAACCCCGACGTGGCCGAGAAGATCCGCGACGGCAAGCACGCCGCAGCGGGTGCCCTCATCGGCGCGGTGATGAAGGAGATGCGCGGACAGGCGGACGCCGCCCGGGTGCGTGAGCTGGTCCTGGAGAAGCTCGCCTGACAGGCACACCCTTACGAGCGGTCTAGACAACTTGTTACCGTGGTCGCGCGTCACATTGGTCACATCACCAACGAAACGCTCGTGCCACGAGGGGGCTGGCGGCTGCATGCCGTCGTGGGGCTCCCGCGCGAGCGGGAAGGAAGTCATGCACCATCGCATTCGACCCATCCGCACCGCAGCCGTAGCGCTGTCGACGGTCGCCCTGGGCGCGGGAGTGATTGCCGCTCCGCCCGCCACGGCTGATCCCTCGTCAGCCCTGAGGAGCGCCAAGGCCGCCGTCAACACCGACAGCACGCCGTCGACGATCGCCGCCGAGTGGATGGCCGGTGAGCTCACCAACGGCCTCGTCGTCGGGGACTTCGGCCCCGACTTCGGCCTCACCATCGACACCGGCATGGCGCTCGCGACCGTCGCCAACCAGGGCGCGACCGTCACCGCCATCAGCAACGCGCTCGAGCCGCGCATCGCCGAGTACGTCGGCGACGGCACCAAGGAGTCCTACGCCGGAGCGCTCGCGAAGGCGGCGACGTTCGCCCGCACCGCCAAGAAGAACCCGGTCAGCTACGGCGGGGTCAACCTCGTCGCGCGCCTCGAGGAGCGCACCGCCGACGTCCCGGCCGACCCGACCAAGGAGCCGCAGGCCGCCGCGATCGCCGGTCGCATCTCCGACAAGTCGGAGTTCGGCGACTTCGCCAACGTCGTCGGTCAGTCCTACGCCGTCCGCGCCCTCGCGCTGGCGCGCTCCGCGGAGGCGGGTGCCGCCCGAGACTTCCTGCTCAAGCAGCAGTGCGCCTCGGGCTACTTCCGGCTCGACCTCGACACGGCGAACGTCCCCAGCCAGTCCTGCACCGAGGGCGTCGCCGGGAGCGAGGCGGACACCGACGCCACCGCGCTCGCGATGATCAACCTCATCGAGTCCGGCGACCGCAGCGCCACCGTCACCACCGCGCTCGACAAGGCCAGCGCCTGGCTGGCGAGCAAGCAGCGCAGGAGCGGGGCCTTCCGCAGCTCGGGTCCCGGCGCCTCGATCAACTCGAACACGACCGCCCTCGGCGGCTACGCGCTCGGCCTGATGCGCAACCGCGACGCCGCGCTGAAGGCAGCGCTGTGGGTCCGCAAGAACCAGCCCGTGGACAAGTACAAGTGCCGCACGGCGCTGACCAAGGACACCGGTGCCGTCGCGTTCCGCAAGGACCGCATCAAGCCCGCCTCGACGACCGGCATCCCGGCGAGCGCGCGCGACGAGTGGCGTCGTTCCACCGCCCAGGCGATCCTCGGCCTCCAGTTCGCCCCGGCGAGCAAGGACGCCCTCAAGATCGTCTCGGTGCGCAAGCAGGCCCGCGCCGGTGAGCGGGTGCAGTTCCGCGTCTTCGGCCTCGCGCCCAGCGAGAGCGCCTGCCTGCAGGTCAAGGGCGACTTCGTCCGGGTCAAGGGCAAGAAGACCGGCGACAAGATCGTGCGCAAGCTGCAGCTGCCCGCGGGCAACCAGCGTCGCGTGGCGCTCGTGAAGACCTCGGACGACGAGGCCCGTACGTCGCTGAAGGTCCGCAACTGACGCGACCCGCACCACCAGCTGAACCACCGCGTCGGCCCGGCATTCCTCCCATCTCAGGGATGCCGGGCCGACGTGCGCTCCGGGCATTGGCGGGGCTAGGCTGCGCTGGCCGCACCCGACCGGGTCGGCACCACACACGCCCGAGGTGGGGAAAGTCGGTCCGAAACCGACGCTGACCCGCAACCGTGGGCACGGGAGCGATCCCGTGCAAGCCGGAACACCTGCCTCGACGCGTCTTGAACACCATCGCTGTCGAGGAATGCAGCGAGGCTGACCGGTGCATGCCGACCTTGCCTCGCTGTCGCAGCGAGGAAGGAACCATGAAGCTCATCTCAGGGCTGGCAGCCGTCGCGCTCGCCGCCTCCACCCTCGCCCAGGCCGTGCCCGCCACCGCCGCCACATCCGCCCAGGCCGCTGATGCGGCGGGTGACTGGATCGCAGCCGAAGTCCCCGTGGCGCTCGCCGGAGGCGCTTTCACCTACAACCCCGGGCAGCTCATCGACGCAGGCCTTGCGCTGTCCGCGACGGGCCACCAGGCCGAGGCCGAGGACGTCAGCGAAGCGCTCGACCCGTTCCTCGTCACCACCGAGAAGGACCAGTACGGCTACGTCAAGGCCGACGAGTACGAATTCGTGGCGCCGTACACCAAGCTCGGCACCGGCCGGTACGCGAACCCGACGGCGAAGGCGACCGCCTTCACCCTTCGCGCTGGCCTCGATCCGGCGACGCAGTACAGCGACGTCGACCTCGAGGCGCAGCTCGAGGACCTGACCAACGACACCACCGGTCGGATCGAGGACGACAGCACCTACGGCAACTACGCCAACAACATCGGTCAGGGCTTCGCCGTGGAGGCGCTGGCCAACCTGGAGTCGACGGAGACCGCCAAGGCGACCGACGCCCTGCTCGCCCAGCAGTGCCCTGCGGGCTTCTTCCCCCTCGACGTGGACGAGCCGTGCGCGACCTCGCCGAGCCAGCCCGACGTCACCGCGCTCGTGGTGATCTCGCTGGTCGAGTCCGGTCTCACGACCCCCGCGGTGACCGAGGCGATCGCGGACGCCGCCGACTGGCTGGAGTCCTTGCAGCTGGCTGACGGCTCCTTCCCCGGTGACGGCGGTGCCGCGGGTGCCAACACCAACGGCACCGGACTGGGTGGCTGGGCGCTCGGTGAGGCAGGTCGTTCGACGGCCGCCGCCGAGGCCGGCGCGTGGACCCGTGCGCTGCAGGTCTCCGACGCCGGCGCGTGCGCCACGCAGGCACCCACCGGCGCCATCGCCTACAACGCGGAGGACTTCGCGGCGGGCCGGGCCAACGGGCTTGGCACTGCGCGCAACACGTGGCGCATCGCCTCCTACCAGGCTGCTCCCGCCCTCGCGTGGGCGCCGGCCGCCTCGGGGCCGCTCGCCATCTCGACGCCTGCCACCGCCGCAGGCTCGTCGACGGTCACCGCGACGGTCACGGGTCTCGCCGCAGGCGAGTACGGCTGCATCACGTTCGGGTCGACCGCTCGCTCAGTCAAGGGCACCGGCGCGCCGGTGACGGAGACCTTCACCCTTCCGGCGGGCCCCGGTTCGTCCACGTTCACGGTGACGACCCTGACCGACACGAAGTCGTCCACGACCACCGTTCCGGCGCCCACCGCGCCGACGGCGAACCCGACCCCGACCCCTGTGCCCGTGGTGGTGCCGACGGGAAGCCTCAAGGCGTCGAAGGTCGAGCTGGTGCGCAAGAACAAGGTCCGGCTCGGCGTGAAGTGCGTGGGGACCGAGACCTGCGAGGGCCGGCTCGTCGTACGGTCGAAGAAGGCCGTCGGCACCGGCGCCGACGCGAAGCGGATCGTCGTGGCTCGGGCGGCGTACTCCGTCGAGGCCGGGACGAAGGACACCCTCGTGCTGAAGGTCCGTCGCGCGGCTCGGCCGGCACTGCAGAAGGGCCGCCTGCGGGTCGTTGCGACCCAGTCGGCCAACGGTGCGGACACGGTCCGTACGGCCTTCTGGCTGAAGAAGGCGTGACCTCGATGTCTCGGGACATCCGTCGGTGGACGGCCCGCTTCGCGATCCTGGTCTGCGGACTGGTCGCGAGCGGGCTGTCCGTCGCTGCCCCGGCGGCGCTGCTCCCCGCTGCCCAGGCTGCGACGTGCACCACGTCGGGCGGGGTCAGCGTCGTCGTCGACTACCGCGAGCGCGGAGGGGCGACCTTCACCGCCTGCGCCCCTGACGGCGGCGGAAAGACTGCGAGCGCGATCTTCGCCTCGGTCGGCGTCCAACTGACCTACGCCACCCGGCAGCCGGGCTTCGTCTGCCGGGTCAACGGCGTACCGACGAGCGACCCGTGCGTCAACGCGTCGCCCGCGAACGCGTACTGGGGCCTCTTCTGGGCCGACGGCACGAAGTCATCGTGGACGTACTCGTCGTACGGCGTCGGCGGGCTGACGGTCCCCGCCGGTGGCTCCGTCGGCTGGTCCTGGCAGCAGGACCGGTCCGCGAGCGGCAGCGTGCCCCCGGGCATCGCCCCTCCGGTGGCGTCGGCCGCCAGTGCCACCCCGACCTCGGCGCCGACAACGGCGCCGTCGTCGCCCTCCGCCACGCCATCGAGCGGCGGCGGTTCGCAGTCCTCGAGCCCGACGTCGTCGCCCTCCCCGGGAGCGGGCGGCTCGGGCGGCGGCTCGACCGGCGGCACCGGGTCGGGTGGCGGCTCCAACGGCGGGTCCGGCTCGACCGGCGGCTCGGGCTCGTCCCCGTCGTCGTCGCCCTCGAGCACGCCAGGCGCGCCCACCGAGTCCCCGCTGTCCTCTGAGTCTCCTGGAGACTCACGGGCCAAGGCGGGGTCCGAGAAGGACTCCGGCAAGCGCTCGGGCAAGGGCTCTGACAAGGCCTCCGAGAAGGACTCGGACGATGAGTCCGTCGGAGACTCAGGTGCCGGCGACGGCCCCACCGACGATGAGTCTCCGGGAGACTCGACGACCAGCACGGCTGCGGAGGCGGGGGAGCCGAGCGCGGACCAGCCGGCCCGCATCCCGGCCGCTGTCACCTGGAGCGTCGTCGGCCTGCTCGCGATCGCGATCGCGGGGAGTGCCGTCGTGGCGCGTCGCAGACGGGGGGTCTGACGCGCCTTGACCGGACCGGCCGCGCCCGTGTGGGGACTGCCGCGTGACCTGCACCCGATCGCCTGGTGGACCTGGGCGATCGGGCTGGCCGCGGCGGCCTCCTTCACGACCAACCCGCTGCTGCTGCTGCTCGTCATGGGCTCGGCCACGGTGGTGGTGATGGCGCGCCGGTCCGGTCACCCCTTCGGCCGGTCGTTCCGGCTCTACGCCCTGCTCGCCCTCGTCACCGTGGTCATGCGTGTCGTCTTCCGGCTGGTCTTCGGTGGCCAGGAGGTCGGCCACGTCCTGCTCGACCTGCCCGAGGTCCCGCTCCCGGACTGGGCGGCCGGCGTGCGCCTCCTCGGCCCGGTCACCAGCGAGGCCCTCCTCGCCGGGCTGTACGACGGACTCCGGCTCGCCGCGATCATCCTGTGCGTCGGCGCCGCGAACTCGCTCGCCAACCCCAAGCGCCTGCTCGCGTCGGTGCCGCCCGCGCTCTACGAGATCGGGACCGCGCTCGTCGTGGCGGTGACGATCTTCCCCCAGCTCGCCGACAGCGCGCGTCGCGTCCGTGCGGCGCAGGCGCTCCGCGGAGGGGCGACCTCCGGCGTGGGCCGGCTCCGACGCTTCCTCGTCCCCGTCCTCGAGGACGCCCTCGAGCGCTCGCTGGCCCTCGCCGCCGGGATGGACACCCGCGGCTACGGTCGCTCCGGCGGGGCGTCGCGCGGCGAGCGATCGACGACCGGCGCGCTGCTGCTGCTCGCGCTCACCGGCATCTGCGTGGGGACGTACGCCTGGCTCGACCCCACGGCGCCCCGCGTCCTCGCGCTGCCGATGCTCGCCGCCGGTGCCGTCGTGGCCGTGCTCGGCCTCATCAGCGCCGGGCGCCGGGTGCACCGCACCCGGTACCGCCCCGACCCCTGGCGGACGCCCGAGCTGGTCACCGTCGGCATCGGCCTCGCCGTCGCGGTCCTGGGCTGGTACGTCGGCCACGCACAGGTCGCGGTCGCCTACCCGGGCGTCGACACGATGCCCTACCTCTCGCCGCTCGCGCTGGTCGTCGGGGTCCTCGGCACCGTCCCCGCGGCCGCGACGCCGGTGCCTTCCTCCGCGCTCACCGGACGGGAGGTGCCGGCATGAGAGGCGTCATCGAGCTCCGGGACATCGGTTTCCGCTACGACGAGCAGGAGGTCCTGCGCGCCGTCGACCTCACCCTCGACGAGGGTGAGCTGGTCCTGGTCTCGGGGCGCACGGGAGTCGGGAAGTCCACCCTGCTCGGCGTGGTCACCGGCCTGGTCCCGCGCTTCAGCGGCGGTGTCCTGAGCGGCGACGTGCTCCTCGACGGCGCCAGCATCGTCGAGCAGCCGCCGCGCGAGCGGGCGCACCTCGTCGGCTACGTCGGCCAGGACCCGCTCGCCGGGTTCGTCGCGGACACGGTCGAGGAGGAGCTCGCCTACGGCATGGAGCAGCTCGGTACCGCGCCCGAGACGATGCGGCGCCGCGTCGAGGAGACGCTCGACCTGCTCGGCATCGCCGACCTGCGCGCCCGCGACCTCCGGACCCTCTCCGGCGGCCAGCAGCAGCGGGTGGCGATCGGCTCCGTGCTGACCACCCACCCGCGCGTCCTCGTCCTGGACGAGCCGACCTCGGCGCTCGACCCGACCGCGGCCGAGGACGTCCTCGCGACCATCACCCGGCTGGTCCACGACCTCGGCCTGACCGTGCTGCTCGCCGAGCACCGGCTCGAGCGGGTCGTCCCGTTCGCCGACCGGATCGCGTTGGTCACCGGTGACGGAACGGTCCGCGTCGACGAGCCACGCTCGGTCCTGGCGGACTCGCCGGTCGCACCGCCGCTCGTCGACCTCGGCCGCCTGGCCCGGTGGGACCCGCTCCCGCTCACCGTGCGCGACGCACGGCGCGAGGCCCGCTCGCTCCCGGACCTCGCCCCGCCCGAGCCTGCGCCCGCGCGCGAGTCCCGGCCGGTGCTGGTGGCGCGGGGCGTCACGGTCGTCCACGGCGCCCTCGTCGCCGTGCGCGAGGTCGACCTGACGCTGTCGGCCGGTCACGTGACCGTGCTGATGGGCCGCAACGGCTCGGGCAAGTCGAGCCTCATCTGGGCGCTCCAGGGCACGGGCAGGCGCCGGTCCGGGAGCATCGACGTCGACGGCGACGACCCTGGGGAGCTGGCGCCCGCCGAACGTCGTACGCACGTCGGGCTGGTGCCGCAGACGGCCGCCGACCTGCTCTACCTCGAGTCCGTCGCGGAGGAGTGCGCCGCGGCCGATGAGGGTGCCGAGGCGCCGTCCGGCACCTGCCGCGGGCTGCTCGACCGGCTCGCCCCCGGCATCGACACCGACCTCCATCCGCGCGACCTGTCCGAGGGCCAGCGGCTGGCCCTCGCCCTCGCGATCGTGCTCACCGCCCGACCGCCGGTCCTGCTGCTCGACGAGCCCACGCGCGGTCTGGACTACGCCGGCAAGGCCGAGCTCGCCCGCATCGTCGCCGACCTCGCCGCGGACGGCCGGGCCGTGCTGCTCGCGACGCACGACGTCGAGTTCGCCGCCCACGTCGCCGACGACGTCGTGGTGCTCGCCGAGGGCGAGGTCGTCTCCAGCGGCCCGCCCCGGCGCGTGCTCGCGGAGTCGCCGTCCTTCGCGCCGCAGGTCACCAAGGTGCTCGGGCCACCGTGGCTGGTCGTCGAGGAAGTGGCCGCGGCCCTCGAGGAGGTACGGCGATGACGTCGACGCGGACCGTCGCGATGCCCATCGGCCCGCGCACCGCGGCGGTGCTCGTCCTGGCGTCACTCGCAGGACTGATGATGCTGTGCTGGCCGCTGCTGCTCGCCGCCGAGCCCGGTCAGCGGGTGGAGCCGCCCTTCGTCTTCCTCGGCCTGCTGTCGCTCGTGATCGTCGTGGTCCTCGCCGAGATGGGGGAGGGCGGCATGGACGCGCGCGTGCTCGCCGTGCTGGGTGTGCTGTCGGCGATCAACGCCGTGCTGCGCGGCTTCGGGGCGGGGACCGCGGGGATCGAGATGGTCTTCTTCCTGCTGGTCCTGGGCGGCCGGGTGTTCGGGGCGGGATTCGGGTTCGCCCTCGGCGTGACGTCGATGTTCGCCTCGGCGGTGCTCACCGCCGGGGTCGGTCCGTGGCTGCCGTTCCAGATGATCTGCGCCGCCTGGGTGGGGATGTTCGCCGGGCTGCTCCCGCGACGCGTCACCGGCCGCGGCGAGATCGTCATGCTCGTCGTCTACGCGGTCGTGGCCTCGTACCTCTACGGGATGCTGATGAACCTCAGCTACTGGCCCTTCACGCTCGGCATCGTCGTGCCCGACCACCAGGGCTCGCTGGCGTACGTCGCCGGGGCGCCCGTCCTCGAGAACGCCCACCGCTTCCTCGTCTACACGCTGCTGACGTCGACCGGCGGGTGGGACACCGGCCGGGCGATCACGACTGCGGTGGCGGTCGTCGTGCTCGGCCCGGCGATCCTCACGACGCTGCGCCGGGCGGCCCGACGCGCGGTCGTCACGCCCGGCACCCGCGCTGCCGCAGGTACGACGGGCGAGGTCAGGGCTGGATCACGATGATCCGGTCATCGGCCTCGGTCGGCTGACCGCGGCCGTCCCTGTTGGACGTCGTCAGCCACAGCTGGTCGTCCGGCGAGGCGACGACGGTCCGCAGCCGGCCGTAGTCCTCGGTGAAGAACGCCATCGGCCGGGACGCCTTCCCGCTGTCCGACACCCTGATCCGCCACAGCCGCTGACCTCGGAGGCCCGCCATCCAGAGGTGGCCGTCGGCGTACGCCAACCCGCTCGGCGAGGCCTGCTCGACCGGCCACACCAGCTGGGGGTCGATGAAGTCCGGCCCGCCGCCGGTGCCCTCGACCTCGGGCCAGCCGTAGTTGCCGCCCTTCTCGACGAGGTTGAGCTCGTCCCACGTCGAGTCGCCGAACTCCGAGGCCCAGAGCCGGCCCTGGTCGTCCCAGGCGAGGCCCTGGACGTTCCGGTGGCCGAGCGACCAGACGGGTGAGCCCGGGTCGGGGTTGCCGGGGGCGGGCCGGCCGTCGGTGGTGATCCGCAGGATCTTGCCGGCGAGGCTGTCGGGGTCCTGGGCGAGCCCGGGGTCGCCGGTCTCGCCCGTGGTGACGTACAGGAAGCCGTCGGGACCGAACGCGATCCGGCCTCCGTCGTGGATGAGGCCGGCCGGGATCCCGTCCAGGACGACGGTCGGCTCGCCCAGCTCGCCGTCCTCGAGCACGGCGCTCATGACCCGGTTGTCCGAGCCGGTCGTCACGTAGAAGAACAGGGTGCTGTCGGTGTCGAAGTCCGGGGACACCGCGACCCCGAGCAGGCCGGCCTCGCCCTGCGGGACCGCTGCGGTGATCGCGCCGAGCCGGCTCAGCGTGCCGTCGGGCGTGACCTCCAGGACCCGTCCGGTCTCTCGCTCGGTCACCACGGCGTCGCCGTCGGGCAGGAAGTCCACGCCCCACGGGACCTCGAGCAGGTCGACCAGCGTGCCGACGGCCCTCGGTCCCTCCGCGCCACCTCCCTGGTCCTCGCCCGTCGACCCTGAGTCGCTGGGAGACTCGCTCGGCGTGGGCTCGCTGGGCTGGTCGGTCGGCTGCGTCACCTGGGGGATCGGCGCGGGCGTGCCGCCGTCGCCGGAACACGCCGTGGTGACGCCGAGGACGAGGGCGAGGGCGGGCAGCACCGTCGAGGACCGGGCCAGTCGGGTCATGGAGCCAGTGTGCCGGGTTGGTGTGCGTGCTCTCCGGGCCTCTCCCCGGGCGTCGCTCCCGACCGGGTCGCACCGATCGAGGCCGCCACCACGCAGGCGATCGCCAGCCACTGCAGCACCGACAGGTGCTCGCTGAGCACCACGATCGCCGCGAGCGCCGCCGCCGCGGGCTCCAGGCTCATCAGGATCCCGAACACGGCCGGACGGAGGCTGCGCAGCGCGACGAGCTCGCAGCTGTAGGGGATGACCGAGCTCAGCAGGCCGACCAGGGCGCCGATGAGCAGCACCCGCCCGTCCCAGAGCCCGGAGCCGGCGCTCAGCAGCGCGGGCAGGGTCATGCCGATCGCGGCGACGATGCTCGCCACCGCAAGTCCGTCGAACCCGGCCCACCGTCGCCCGGTGCTCGCGCTGAGCAGGATGTACGCCGCCCACGCGGTGCCGGCGAGCAGCGCGCACGCCACCCCGACGGGGTCCAGGTCGGCCGGGTGGAACCCCAGCAGCACGACGCCCACGCCGGCGAGCAGGACCCACACCAGGTCGCGCGCGTGTCGCGAGCCCAGGACCGCGAGGGTGAGCGGTCCGATGAACTCGATCGTCACCGCGATGCCGAGCGGGATCCGCGAGAACGCCTGGTAGATCCCCCAGTTCATCGTGGCCAGGCTGGCACCGAAGCCCAGCACGACCAGCCAGTCCTGCCGGGTCCGCCCCGACAGCCGCGGCCGCGCCACTGCCGCCAGGACCAGCGAGCTGGTGACCAGGCGCAGCCACACCATGGCGGTCGGCGAGATCTCGCCGAACAGGCCCTTGGCGATGGCGGCGCCGACCTGCACCGAGAGGATGCCGACGAGGACCAGGCCGACGGGCCCGAGCAGGGAGCGGCTCGGGCGGGTGGTCACCCCCGAAGCCTAGGGAGTGGCCTCGCCCTCGCTGTCGTCGAGGCTCGCGAGCGCCTGGCGGGTGTGCCGTTCCTCGGCGGCGAAGTAGTCCAGCCCCCAGTCGGCGACCAGCGCCGGGAACCGGAACGGCTCGCCGGGGCTGTCGGCGCCCCGCAGCGCCGCGCGGACGTCACCGAGGTCGGCGCGCGCCCGGTCGAGCTCGGCGAGGTAGTCGTGGAGCATCTCCCGGGTCCGCGCCGGCTCGCTCGCGTGCCCGACGAGGAGCCGCAGCAGCACCGGGTGCTTGAGGACGGGGAAGCCGGCCGGCGTCTCCGCCATCCACGTGCGCAACGCGTGCTGCCCCGCGTCCGTGATGGCGTACGACGTCACCTCGCGCTCACCGTCCGCCCGCGCGTCGGCGCGCACGAGGCCGTGGTCGGCGAGGCGGCGCAGCTCGGTGTAGATCTGGCTCATCGCGGGGGAGACCCAGTAGAAGCGCAGCGTGATGTCGGCGCGCTGCTTGATCTCGTAGCCGGTCAGCTCGTCGCCGAACGTGAGCAGGCCGAGGATCGCGTAGGACGTCACCGGAAGGTCTTGACTCATCTCTCCGTCAGGGTAGTGTTCCTAATCGGAATAGTCACGGAGGGGACGGTCAACGGGGTGGGACACGATCACGCGATCGAGGCAGAGGGACTGGTCAAGGAGTTCGGGGACACGCTGGCGGTCGACGACGTCAGCTTCGCCGTGCCGCGGGGGACGGTGCTCGGGCTCCTCGGCCCCAACGGCGCCGGCAAGACCACGACGGTGCGGATGATGACGACGCTGACGCGGCCCACGCGTGGCACGGCGCGCGTCGCGGGGTACGACGTCCTCACCGATCCCGCCGCCGTCCGTCGGTCGATGGGGCTCACCGGGCAGTCGGCCACGGTCGACGAGCTGCTGACCGGGCGGGAGAACCTCTGGCTGATCGGGAGCCTCTACGGGCTGGACAGGAAGACCACCGAGCGGGTCGGCGGTGAGCTGCTCGAGCGGTTCTCGCTGACCGGCGCCGCGGACCGGGTCGTCAAGACGTACTCCGGCGGCATGCGCCGGCGCCTCGACCTCGCGGTCAGCCTGGTCGCCACGCCGCCGGTCCTCTTCCTCGACGAGCCGACCACCGGCCTCGACCCGCGCAGCCGCGTCGAGCTGTGGGACGTGCTCCGCGACCTCGTCGAGGACGGGACGACCCTGCTGCTCACCACGCAGTACCTCGAGGAGGCCGACCAGCTCGCCGACGACATCGTCGTCATCGACCGCGGGACGGTCATCGCCCAGGGGACGCCGCTGGAGCTCAAGGACGCCTCCGGCAAGGCGTCGCTCGTCGTCACGGTCTCACGCGCCGACGACCTGGCGGCTGCCGTGGAGCGCGTGCGCGGCGCCGGGCTGGAGGCCCACGTCGAGGAGGCCGCGCGCCGGATCACGGCTCCGGCCGAGGGGCTGGGCGACGTGACCCGCATCGCGGCCGTCTTCGACGGCAGCGGGATCGAGATCGACGACCTCGGGCTCCAGCGACCGAGCCTGGACGACGTGTTCCTCAACCTGACCGGCCACCGGGCCGAGGAGGTCCCGGACGCCGGCGAGGACGTCGGTGACAGCACCGTGGGGGACGACGCCCACGAGGACCAGGAGGTGCGGGCATGAGCCACACGGAGCACGGCACCCTCGAGCGGCCCGAGATCCGCCACACGTCGCTGTGGCACCAGTCGGTCACGATCTTCCGGCGCAACCTGATCCACATCAAGCGGATGCCGGAGATGCTGCTCGACGTCACCATCCAGCCGGTGATGTTCGTGCTGCTCTTCGCGTTCGTGTTCGGCGGAGCGATCTCGGTGGCCGCCCCGGCCGGCTACCGCGAGTGGCTGCTCGGCGGGATCATGGGTCAGACGATCGCGTTCGCGGCCTTCATCGTCGCGGTCGGGCTCACCGCCGACATCGACAAGGGCATCATCGACCGGTTCCGGTCGCTGCCGATCAACCCCGCGGCGATCCTCGTCGGTCGCAGCATGTCGAGCATCACCCACTCCTTCATCGGCATCATCGTGATGTCGCTGACCGGGCTCGTCGTCGGCTGGCGGATCCGCGGGTCCGTGCTGGAGGCGCTGGCGGCGTACGGCCTGCTGCTGCTGTGGGGTTTCGCGATGATCTGGGTCGGCATCCTCGTCGGGTCGGCCATGCGGTCGGTCGAGGCGGTCAACGGGGTCATGTTCACCACGATCTTCCCGCTGACGTTCCTGTCCAACGCCTTCGCTCCGTCCGAGCGCATGGGCACGGTGCTGCGTGCGATCGCCGAGTGGAACCCCATCTCCGCGCTCGTCCAGGCGGTCCGCGAGCTCTGGGGCAACACCGGCCCGGCACCCGCCGACTCGCACCTGCCCATGCACCACCCGGTGCTCTTCACGATCCTCTGGACGGTCGGGATCACCGCGGTGGTCGCGCCGCTGGCGCTCCGGACCTTCCGCAACCGCACGATGCGGTGACCGGCACGACCAGTTCGTACGACCCAGATCGGAGCTCCGCATGTCGCGCACGTTGTTGATGGTCGGCACCCGCAAGGGCCTCTGGATGGGCACGTCCGACGAGGCGCGTGCGTCCTGGGAGTGGACCGGGCCGCACTTCCCGATGGAGGAGGTCTACTCCGTCATGATCGACACCCGCGGCTCGTCCCCGCGGCTGCTGGCCGGCGCCTCGTCGAGCTGGCTCGGCCCCCAGGTCTGGCGGTCCGACGACCTGGGCTCGTCGTGGGACGAGACGCCCAACGGCGCGGCCCGCTTCCCCGAGGACACGGGCGCGACCCTCGCCCGGGTGTGGCAGCTCCAGCCCGGGGTCTCCGACGACGGTGGGGACGCTGTCGTGTGGGCCGGCACCGAGCCGGGCGCGGTCTTCCGCTCCGACGACCGCGGTGAGACCTTCTCGCTCGTCCGCGGGCTGTGGGACCACCCGCACCGCGAGGAGTGGAACGCGGGTTTCGGCGGGCAGGCCTTCCACACGATCGTGCCACACCCGCAGGACCCGTCGCGTGTGCTCGTCGCGCTCTCCACGGGAGGGGTCTACGTCACCTCCGACGGCGGTTCGACGTGGGAGCCGTCCAACACCGGCGTGAAGGCCGAGTTCTTCCCCGGCGAGCGCAACTACCCCGAGTTCGGCCAGTGCGTGCACAAGGTGGCCCGCGACGCGGTCGACCCCGACCGGCTCTACCTCCAGAACCACGGCGGGGTCTACCGCTCCGACGACGGCGGCGCGACGTGGAACGACATCGCGCCCGGTCTGCCGACCGAGTTCGGCTTCGCGATGGTCGCCCACCCGCATCGCGGGGACACGGCGTACAGCTTCCCGATCACGGGTGCCGAGGCCCGCTGGCCCGTCGACGGCAGGGCGCGGGTCTACCGCACCACCGACGCGGGTGCGTCCTGGGAGCCCCTCGGCGAGGGCGCCCTGCCCGACGGCTACTTCACCGCGGTGATGCGCGACGCGATGTGCACCGACGACCACGAGGAGGTCGGCCTCTACTTCGGCGGGCGCAACGGCGGTGTGTGGGCATCCCCCGACGAGGGCGCGTCGTGGCAGGAGATCCACAAGGACCTGCCCGACGTCCTCGTGGTCCGCGCTGCCCGACTCGACTGAACCTCGTCCCCGCGAGCCGATCTCGGTCCGCCCGGCCCGGCTCGGGTCTAACCTCGGCGCATGGCCGAGTTCACGCTGGCGCGCAGCACCCGCATCCAGGCGCCGGTCGCCCGCATCCACTCCCTGCTCGACGACTTCCACCAGTGGCAGCGCTGGTCGCCGTGGGAGGGCGTCGACCCCGACCTGAAGCGGGAGTACTCCGGCCCGCCCGCCGGCGTCGGGTCGACGTACCACTGGTCGGGCAACGCCAAGGCCGGCGAGGGCGAGATGCGGATGACCGAGTCGAGCACCTCCCGCGTCGCGGTCGACCTCGACTTCCTGAAGCCCTTCAAGGCCTCCAACGTGATCACCTTCGACCTCGCCCCGGCCGGCGACGGGACCGACGTGACCTGGACGATGACGGGCACGCGGAGTGCACTCATGGGAGTGCTGGGCAAGCTGTTCTTCGACAAGGCGATCGGCGGCGACTTCGAACGCGGCCTGGCCGCACTCAAGCGCGAGGCCGAGGCGAAGCCCCCGGCTTCCTGACGCGTCTCCCGCCGCTGGCTCAGCCCCCGGCGCCGCGCGACCGTTCTGAGTGGCGACCCCGTCCATCCTGACCCCCGGGGCCACCCGGTCGACGAGCGCCGTACCCGCGCTTGCCCGTGAGTCTCCCAGCGACTCATGGGCGCTCGGTCGTAGGGCCGGCGCTCACGCTGGCCCGTGAGTCGCTGGGAGACTCACCATCTTCTCGAGTCGCGGTCCTCACCCGCCCGCCGGCACTGGCTCGTAAGTCCCTCAGGGACTCACGGCCGAGCGGCGGGGAGAGGACGTGCCGATCGGGGGATTTCTGCCTTCTGGCGGGCCACCGAGTGTCCACAGGCCGCGACTCCGCCGCGGGAGGATCGCGGGCTGTGGACAGGCACGCGACCGGTGTCGGCTCGTTCCCCTGTGCTGGTCGTACGACGCGCTCCGGACGAGGGCGTGCACGATCTACGGGTGAGGGGTGGCGGCGTGGACGACACATCAGGAGCAGGGATGGAGGAGATCGCCGAGGGTGCGGTCAGCGAGGACGTCGACCGTCTCGACGACCGGCTCGGCGACGGGCTCGACGATGGGCTCGATGACCGGACGAGTGATGGCGCGATGAGCGACGAGGAGGCGGAGCAGCTCTCGGCCGAGCGTGCGGCATGGGACTGCATGGCGAACTGGACGCAGGCCGAGCGGGACGTGTGGGCGATGGGGCCGTTCGACGGCGGCATCCCGGGGATGGTGCGGCGGGTGCGGAGGATCCTCGACGTGTCACAGCGAGGGCTGGCGGCGCTCCTGCACGTCTCGCAGTCGGTCGTGGCGCAGTGGGAGACGGGGCGGACGAGTCCGCGGATGAGCGTGATGGAGCGGCTGCTGCGCATGGCACGACTGCGGATGCGGTTCGAGGAGAGGGAGACCGGCGAGCAGGTGGAGCCGATGCGGGCGGACGGTGCCCGCAAGCACGGAGGGAGCCGCTACCCGGCGCACACCGACCTCAAGGCGCTCGACTGGTGGGTGCCGCGTCGGCTGCGGACGATGACGTCGATCGAGGCGCTCCGCTGGCGGGACCACTCCAGGCGGGTGGGTGACCCGGGCATTCACTACCGGTCCTCGGCCTACTGGCGACGGATCGAGCGCATCATCCACGGGACACCGGACGACCACCCGGCGGTGCACCAGCTCGTGGCGGAGGTCAGGTCCCTCGACGAGGAGCGGGAGGACCGCAGACGGGCGAGGTACGGCCCTGCCGCCTGAGACACGACCGTTCCGGTCGTGGTGCGCGCACTAGCCTGACGCCATGAGCCACGCACCAGACGGACCCGACATCAAGCCCCGGAGCCGTGCCGTCACCGACGGACTCGAGGCCACCGCCGCGCGAGGGATGCTCCGGGCGGTCGGCATGGGCGACGACGACTGGGCCAAGCCGCAGATCGGCGTCGCGTCGAGCTGGAACGAGATCACGCCCTGCAACCTCAGCCTCGACCGCCTGGCCAAGGCGGTGAAGAGCGGCGTCCACGCGGCCGGCGGGTACCCCCTCGAGTTCGGCACGATCTCGGTGTCGGACGGGATCTCGATGGGGCACGAGGGCATGCACTTCTCCCTCGTCAGCCGCGAGGTCATCGCCGACTCGGTCGAGACCGTGATGATGGCCGAGCGGCTCGACGGCTCGGTCCTGCTCGCCGGGTGCGACAAGTCGCTGCCCGGGATGCTGATGGCGGCGGCGCGGCTCGACCTGGCCAGCGTGTTCCTCTACGCGGGCACGATCATGCCCGGTCAGGTCGACGGCAAGGACGTCACGATCATCGACGCCTTCGAGGCGGTGGGCGCCTGCCTGGCCGGCAAGATCACGCGCGAGAAGGTCGACGAGATCGAGCGCGCGATCTGCCCGGGGGAGGGCGCCTGCGGTGGGGCGTACACCGCCAACACGATGGCCAGCGTCGCCGAGGCGCTGGGGATGTCGCTGCCGGGCAGCTCGTCGCCGCCGGCCGTGGACCGCCGCCGCGACGGGTTCGCCCACAAGTCCGGTGAGGCCGTGGTCAACATGCTGCGCGAGGGCATCACCGCCCGCCAGATCATGACCAAGCCGGCCTTCGAGAACGCGATCACGATGGCGATGGCGCTCGGAGGTTCGACCAATGCGGTCCTGCACCTGCTGGCGATCGCCCGCGAGGCCGAGGTCGACCTGACCCTCGACGACTTCACCCGCATCGGTCGCAACGTCCCGCACCTGGCCGACATGAAGCCGTTCGGCCGGTTCGTCTGGACCGACTTCGACCGCGTCGGCGGCATCCCCGTGCTGCTGCGCGCGTTGCTGGACGCCGGGCACCTGCACGGCGACGTCCTCACCTGCACCGGCAAGACGATGGCGGAGAACCTCGCCGACCTCGACCCCAAGCCGCTCGACGGGGAGATCCTGCGCCAGCTGGACCGGCCGATCCACAAGACCGGCGGCCTCACCATCCTCAAGGGCTCGCTCGCCCCCGAGGGGGCGGTCGTCAAGAGCGCCGGCTTCGACGACTCGACCTTCACCGGCACGGCGCGCGTCTTCGACGGCGAGCGCAAGGCGCTCGACGCGCTCGCCGAGGGTGCGATCCAGGCCGGCGACGTCGTGGTGATCCGCTACGAGGGTCCGAAGGGCGGCCCGGGCATGCGCGAGATGCTGGCCATCACCGGGGCGATCAAGGGCGCCGGCCTCGGCAAGGACGTCCTCCTCATCACCGACGGCCGCTTCTCCGGCGGCACGACCGGCCTCTGCGTCGGGCACATCGCGCCCGAGGCCAGCGACGGCGGGCCGATCGCCTTCCTCCGGGACGGCGACCGGATCACCCTCGACGTCTCGAACATGACCCTCGACGTCCACGTCGACGACGCCGAGCTCGCGCAGCGTGCCGAGGGCTGGGAGCCGCTCCCGCCGAAGTACACCCGCGGCGTGCTCGGCAAGTACCGCAAGGTCGTCCAGTCCGCCGCGCACGGAGCGGTCTGCTACTGATCCGACCGCGCGGTGGGCGACGGCCGCTCGATAGGTTGCCGGGGTGAGCACCTCCCGTACGTCGGCCGAGCTCGACGCCGCCGACCCCCTGGCCGCCCTGCGTGAGCGCTTCGTCGGCGCCGAGACCGACCTCGTCTACTTCGACGGCAACTCGCTCGGGCGGCCCGTGGCCGCGGTCGCGGGCCGCCTGACCGAGTTCGTCCAGCAGGAGTGGGGCGGCCGGCTGATCCGCGGGTGGGACGAGCGCTGGATGGACCTGCCCACCACCCTCGGCGACGACCTCGGCCGCATCGCGCTCGGAGCGGCCGCGGGCCAGACCGCGATCGGTGACTCGACGACCGTCTGGCTCTACAAGCTCATGCGCGCGGCCGTCGACCACGCCGTGCGCACCGACCCGGGCCGCACCGAGATCGTCATCGACACCGACAACTTCCCGACCGACCGGTACGTCGCCGAGGGCATCGCGGCCGAGCGGGGCCTGACCCTGCGGTGGATCGAGGTCGACACCTCGGCGGGCGTCACGGCCGACCAGCTGCGCGAGGCCGTCAGCGAGCGCACCGCGCTGGTCGTCGTCAACCACGTCGCCTACCGCTCGGCCTGGTTGGCCGACGCCCCGGCGCTCACCCGGATCGTGCACGACGCCGGCGCGCTCGTGCTCTGGGACCTCTGCCACTCCGCCGGGGTGGTCCCGACCGCCCTCGACGAGTGGGACGTCGACCTCGCCGTCGGATGCACCTACAAGTACCTCAACGGAGGCCCCGGCTCGCCGGCCTTCGGCTACGTCAACGCCCGCCTCCAGGGCGAGCTGACCCAGCCGATCCAGGGCTGGATGGGCCACGCCGACCCGTTCCTCATGGGTCCCGGCTACACACCCGCGACCGGCATCCGCAGGTTCATCTCCGGCACCCCGCCGATCCTCGGGATGGTCGCGATGCAGAGCATGCTCGAGCTGATCGAGGAGGCCGGAGTCGAGGCGATCCGCGAGAAGTCCGTCGCGCTGACGTCGTACGCCGCCGAGCTGGCCGACGCGACGCTCCCCGAGGTGACCCTCGCGTCCCCGCGCGACCCCGCGCAGCGCGGCGGCCACGTCACGCTGCACCACGACCGGATGCGCGAGGTCACCGCGGCGCTGTGGCAGCGCGACGTCATCCCGGACTACCGCGACCCCGGCGGGCTGCGCATCGGCCTCTCGCCGCTGTCGACGTCGTTCGACGAGGTCGAGCGCGGCATGGCCGCGGTTGCGGAGGCGCTGCGATGACCGGTCCGGTCGGACTCCAGCTGTCCGCCACGCGCACCAGGTCGACCAACGACCACGGCCAGCGCATCGGCCGACCCGTCGACTGGTCGGGCGCAGTCCGGCCGGACGAGGAGCGGGTGCTCGAGGGCGTCGGCGTACGACTCGAGCCCATCGGTCCCCAGCACGTCGACGACCTGGTCGCCGCGGTGTGCCGCACGGACGACGACCCGATCTGGACCTACCTGTTCTGGGAGCGGCCCCGGGACCGCGACGAGATGGCCGCTATCGTCGACCGCGGGGGCGCCGACCCCGGCCAGGTGATGTACGCGATCGTGCCGGTGGAGACGGGCCGCGCGGCGGGCTTCTGCTCGTTGATGCGCATCGACCCCGAGATGGGCTCGATCGAGGTCGGCGGCATCGCCTTCGGTCGCCAGCTCCAGCGCAGCCGCGCGGCCACCGAGGCGATGGCGCTGCTGATGCGGCACGTCTTCGACGACCTCGGCTACCGCCGCTACGAGTGGAAGTGCGACAGCCTCAACGCCCCGTCGCGTCGCGCCGCGATCCGGCTGGGCTTCATCTGGGAGGGCCGGTTCCGCAACGCGGTCGTCTACAAGGGCCGCAACCGCGACACCGACTGGTTCTCGATCACCGACCTCGAGTGGCCACGCGTCCGCGCGGCGCTCGACGAGTGGCTCGACGACCGGAACTTCGACGAGATGGGTCGCCAGCGCGTGCGCCTGGCCGCCCGCCCTCCCGAGAAGGCAGCACCTGAGAAGGAGTGAGCATGGACCAGCGCGTCAGCTTCATCACCCTCGTCGTCACCGACCTCGAGGCCACCCGGACGTTCTACGTCGACGGACTGGGCTGGGAGCCCGAGATCCACGTCGCGGGGGAGGTGCTGATGTTCCGCGTCGCGGACAAGGTCGTGCTCAGCCTCTGGGCCGAGGCGTTCTTCGTGGAGGAGGTCGGCCACCAGCCGGCCCGCGGCGGCGTACCCCCGATCACCCTCGCCCACAACGTCGCCACCAAGCGCGGGGTCGACACGGTCCTCGAGCAGGCGGCCGTCGCCGGCGCCCGCGAGGTCGGCGACGCCATGGAGCGCGCGTGGGGCGGCTACACCGGCTACTTCGCCGACCCCGACGGCTTCCGCTGGGAAGTGGCCTACAACCCCGGCGAGATCGGGCAGTCTGTGCTCCCGTGAGCACGGACGCGTCGACGGTCCCCGGTTGGGACGACTACTTCCTCGGCATCGCGACCGCCGTCGCCGCCCGCGCGAAGTGCACGCGCCGCCGCGTCGGCGCCGTCCTGACGATCGACCATCGGATCATCGCGACCGGCTACAACGGGGCGGCACCCGGCGAGGACGACTGTCTGATGGGAGCCTGCCCGCGCGGCCGGTTGTCGTACGACGACGTGCCGGGGCTCGGCGACTACGACCGGCCCGGCACCGCCGGGTTCTGCATCGCGATCCACGCCGAGGTCAACGCCCTGCTGTTCGCGACCCGCGACACCAAGGGCGCGACGGCCTACATCACCGACCCGCCCTGTCCCGGCTGCCGCAAGGCGCTCGCCGCCGCCGGTGTCGTGCGGGCGGTGTGGCCCGACGGCGAGCACGACCGCGACGGCCTCACCGCCTGGACCTAGTGCGGCTTGACCCAGATCAGCTCGTCGGACTCCCACTTCTCCAACGCGACCGGCACGAGCGCCGTCATCGCGGCCGACACGGACCCCGCCGTGAGGTCGTCGGCGTGCTCGGCGCCCCAGGCCCGGCCCGCGGCGTTGTTGTGCTCGTCGACCGCGGAGTCGCGACGGTTCGGCGAGCCTGACTCCTGTGCCGCGGCGATGGTCCGCGCCGCGTCGACGCCGAACCGGGCGGTGAGCGTGGCCTGCCACATGAAGTGCCGCACGGCGTTGGTGCGGCCGGGGACCGCGCGCCCGTGCGCGGCCGCCGACTGCAGAGCCGCCTGCGAGATCCGCAGCACCTCGAGCGCCTCGGACGGCCCCAGGCCGGCCTTCAGCGCGGCGGCGTACAGCCGGGGCACACCCGTCGCCGCGTGGATGGCCGTGCCGAGGAATCCCATGGACACACCCTGACAGACTCCGACCATGACGCCGATGATCGACGGGATCCGCTTCCCCCGACCGCTCCGCCCGGGTGACCGCATCGGTGTCACCTCTCCGTCCGCCGGTGTCGCGGGCGCGGCGTCGGAGCGGATCGGGTTCTGCGTCGAGTGGCTGCGCGGGCGTGGGTACGACGTCGTGGTGGGGGAGTGCATGGACGGCGCCGGCCTCACCTCGGCGCCGGCGGAGCAGCGCGCCGCGGAGCTGACCCGGATGCTCGCCGACCCCGACATCCACTGCGTCGTCCCGCCGTGGGGCGGTGAGACCGCGATCGACCTGGTCGACCTCCTCGACTACGACGCCCTCGCCGCGGCGGAGCCGACGTGGCTCGTCGGCTTCTCCGACCTGTCGACCGTCCTGCTCCCGATCACCACCCGCCTCGGCTGGGCGACCATCCACGGCGACAACCTCGCCGACACGCCGTACGCCGTCCCCGACGGGCTGCTCCACTGGCTCGACCTCGCGAGCGGGCCGGGACCGTTCGTGCAGCGCGACTCGGGCGTCGTCACCGACTGGTGGCGCTTCGAGGAGGACCCGCGTGCGACGGAGTGGAAGCACGTCGGCACGAACCGCTGGGAGGTCGAAGGAGGCGGCAGCCTGGACGTCTCCGGACGCCTCGTGGGCGGGTGCGTCGAGACGGTCGGCCACCTCGCCGGGACGCCGTACGGCGACGTGCGCGGGTGGGCCGACGCTCTGGACGAGGCCACTGTGGTCTACCTCGAGGCCTGCGAGGACGACGCCGTCGACATCTGCCGGCACCTCCACGCGATGCGCCTGGCCGGGTGGTTCGACCGCGCGGCGGCGGTGCTCGTGGGACGCACGAACGCTCCCGACCACCCCGACCTCACGCAGCGCGGCGCGGTCCTCGACGCGCTCGGCCGGCTCGACCTGCCGATCGTGTGGGACCTGGAGATCGGGCACGTCCCGCCCCACCTGCCCCTCGTCAATGGCGCCCTCGCCCGCGTCGTCGTCGACGGTGACACCCGGGAGATCACCCAGACGTTGTCCTGACCACCGCGATCGGAGGGTGGCCGCTGTCGGTGGGTCGTGGCAGGGTCGCAGGATGAGCGAATCGACCGTCGACCCGAAGGCACGACTCAGCCACGACGAGATCCTCGAGGCCGGGATCGACGACTGGCGCAAGGTCCTCAACTCGCTGCGGGCCCGCTTCCGGACCGGCGACTTCGCGACCGGCGTCGCGCTGGTCGACCGGATCGGTGCGGCCGCCGACGAGGCCGACCACCACCCCGACGTCTCGCTGACCTACCCCGAGGTGATCGTCACGCTCCGCAGCCACGACGTGGGCGGCATCACGAGCCGCGACATCGACCTCGCACGGCGGATCAGCGGGTTCGCTGCCGAGCTGGGAGCCAGGGCCGACGCGTCCGGCCTGACACAGCTCGAGCCGGGCGTGGACACCGCCGACGGCTCGCGGCTGGCGCCGTTCTACGCAGCACTCCTCGGGGGCACGGTCGAGAACGGCGAGCCGGTGGACCCGAGCGGACAGGTCCCGACGCTGTGGTTCCAGGAGCCGCCCGGTCCCGACGACGAGCAGGGAGCCGAGCTGCCCGCCCCGGAGGTCGAGCAGCGCTGGCACTTCGACGTCTGGGTGCCGCACGACGAGGGGGAGAGGCGCCTCCAGGCGGTGCTCGACGCCGGCGGCACGCTGGTCAGCGACGCCGAGGCTCCAGCCTTCTGGGTGGTCGCCGACGCCGACGGCAACCGGTCGTGCATCTGCACGCCCCTGACCCGCGGCTGAGCGGCCACATCCCGAGACTCGCGTTCCACATCGTGGGACGACTGGCACACTGGCTTGACGCCGGCACGGCCCGGCGACGACGGTTGTCGCATGCGCACCAACATTCTTGTACGCACGCGACGCGTGAGCTGAGGTCCCCGGACCCGCGCACACGCGTCATCCCCTCGTCGCCCACCGGGCCGGGGGGTTTTTTGTTGGTCAGGCACAGGCACGACCCCCAACCAGGAAGTGGATCCATGAGCGAGCAGGGCGGACACGGCAGCACTTCGGTCACCGGAGCGCAGAGCCTCGTGACGTCACTCGAGGCCGCCGGCGTCACCGACATCTTCGGCATCCCGGGCGGGGCCATCCTCCCGGCCTACGACCCGCTGATGGACTCCACCCGGATCCGCCACATCCTCGTGCGCCACGAGCAGGGGGCCGGGCACGCGGCCCAGGGCTACGCCGCCGCGACCGGGAAGGTCGGCGTCTGCATGGCCACGTCCGGGCCGGGTGCGACCAACCTCGTGACCCCGCTGGCCGACGCTCACATGGACTCCGTCCCGATGGTGGCCGTCACCGGTCAGGTGGGCGCCGCGATGATCGGCACGGACGCCTTCCAGGAGGCCGACATCCGTGGCATCACGATGCCGATCACCAAGCACAACTTCCTCGTCACCGACCCCGCCGACATCCCGCGCACCGTGGCCGAGGCCTTCCACATCGCCTCGACCGGCCGCCCGGGTCCGGTCCTCGTCGACGTGGCCAAGTCGGCGCTCCAGGCGATGACCACCTTCAGCTGGCCCGACGAGCTGCACCTGCCCGGCTACCGGCCGGTGACCACGCCCCACGCGAAGCAGATCAAGGAAGCGGTGCGGCTGATCCGGCAGGCCCGCCGACCGGTCCTCTACGTCGGCGGCGGCGTGATCCGCGCCCGCGCCTCGCGGGAGCTCGCCCAGCTGGCTGCGCTGACCGGCATCCCGGTCGTCACCACCCTCATGGCCCGCGGCGCGTTCCCCGACAGCAACCCGCAGCACCTCGGGATGCCCGGCATGCACGGCACCGTCGCCGCCGTGGCCGGACTGCAGAAGAGCGATCTCATCATCAGCCTGGGCGCCCGCTTCGACGACCGCGTCACCGGCAACCTCGACTCGTTCGCCCCCCACGCCCTGGTCATCCACGCGGACATCGACCCGGCCGAGATCGGCAAGAACCGTCACGCGGACGTGCCGATCGTGGGCGACTGCAAGGAGGTCATCGCCCAGCTCGTCGCGCTGCTCACGGCCGAGGGCGCCGACGGCGACTACGAGGCGTGGGTCGCCTTCCTCGCCGGCCTGAAGAAGAGCTACCCGCTGGGCTACGACACCCCCACCGACGGCTCGCTCGCCCCGCAGTACGTCATCGAGCGGCTCGGCGCGATCGCCGGCCCCGAGGCCGTCTACGCCTCGGGTGTCGGTCAGCACCAGATGTGGGCGGCCCACTACGTCGGCTACGAGAACCCCAACACCTGGATCAACTCCGGCGGCCTCGGCACCATGGGGTACGCCGTCCCGGCCGCGATGGGCGCCAAGGTCGGCATGCCCGACACCACCGTGTGGGCGATCGACGGTGACGGCTGCTTCCAGATGACCAACCAGGAGCTCGCCACCTGCGCGATCAACGACATCCCGATCAAGGTCGCGATCATCAACAACGAGTCGCTCGGCATGGTCCGGCAGTGGCAGACGCTGTTCTACAACGAGCGCTACTCCAACACCGACCTGCACTCCAAGCGCATCCCCGACTTCGTCAAGCTCGCCGACGCCTACGGCTGCGTGGGCCTGGCGTGCGAGTCGCCCGACGAGGTCGACGCCACGATCGAGAAGGCGATGGCCATCGACGACCAGCCCGTGGTGGTGGACTTCCGGGTGCACCGCGACGCGATGGTGTGGCCGATGGTCGCGGCCGGCACCAGCAACGACGAGATCAAGTACGCGCGCGACCTCGCGCCGAAGTTCGACGAGGTCGAGGACGACTGGGAGGTCCGGGCATGAGCACCCCATCCGCCAAGCACACCCTGTCCGTGCTGGTCGAGAACAAGCCCGGTGTGCTCGCGCGCATCGCCGGCCTCTTCTCGCGCCGCGGGTTCAACATCGACAGCCTCGCGGTGGGTCCGACCGAGCACCCCGAGGTCTCGCGGATGACCATCGTGGTCAACGTCGAGGAGTCACCGCTCGAGCAGGTGACCAAGCAGCTCAACAAGCTCGTGGAGGTCATCAAGATCGTCGAGCTCGACGGGCCGGGCTCGGTCAACCGCGAGCTGCTGCTCGTCAAGGTGCGCGCCGACGCCGCGACCCGCGGCGCGGTGCTCGACGCCGTCCAGCTCTTCCGTGCCAAGGTCGTCGACGTGTCGCCCGAGGCCGTCACGGTCCAGGCCGTCGGCAACGCCGACAAGCTGGCCGACCTGCTGCGGGTCCTCGAGCCCTTCGGCATCCGCGAGCTCGTCCAGTCGGGCATGGTCGCGATCGGTCGCGGCTCGCGCTCGATCAGCGAGCGCCCGCAGCGCCCGGTCGCCGTACCGGCCCCTGCTTCCGCCATCAAGCCCATCGCCTCAGCCGCTGGTTGAGGAGGTCGCGCAGCGACCGTCACGAAACCCCACCTACCCCGCAGCACCAACCCATGAAGGAGAGCCCCCAGTGGCTGAGATGTTCTACGACGACGACGCCGACCTGAGCCTGATCCAGGGCAAGAACGTCGCGGTGATCGGCTACGGCAGCCAGGGCCACGCCCACGCGCTGTCCCTGCGCGACTCCGGCGTCGACGTCCGGATCGGCCTGCAGCCGGGCTCGAAGAGCCGGGACAAGGCCGAGGCCGAGGGCCTGCGGGTCCTCACCCCGCGTGAGGCCGCGGAGGAGTCCGACCTGATCGTGATCCTCGCCCCCGACCAGCACCAGCGAAAGCTCTACGCCGAGGAGATCGAGCCCGCGCTCACGCCCGGCGACACCCTGGTGTTCGGCCACGGCTTCAACATCCGCTTCGGCTACATCACCCCGCCCGCCGGCGTTGACGTCTTCATGGTGGCCCCCAAGGGCCCCGGCCACCTCGTGCGTCGCGAGTACGTCGACGGGCGCGGCGTGCCGGTGCTCGTGGCGGTGGAGAAGGACGAGTCCGGCAAGGCCTGGGACCTCGCGCTGTCCTACGCGAAGGCGATCGGCGGCCTGCGCGCCGGCGGCATCAAGACCACCTTCACCGAGGAGACCGAGACCGACCTGTTCGGCGAGCAGGCCGTGCTGTGCGGTGGCGCATCCCAGCTCGTGCAGTACGGCTTCGAGGTCCTCACCGAGGCCGGCTACCAGCCCGAGGTCGCCTACTTCGAGTGCCTCCACGAGCTCAAGCTCATCGTGGACCTGATGTACGAAGGCGGCATCGCCAAGCAGCGCTGGTCGGTCTCCGACACGGCCGAGTTCGGCGACTACGTGTCCGGCCCCCGCGTGATCACGCCGGAGGTGAAGAAGAACATGGAGGACGTGCTCGCCGACATCAAGAACGGCGCGTTCGCCGAGCGCTTCATCACCGACATGGACAACGGCTCGCCCGAGTTCACCGCGTTCCGCCAGAAGGCCGAGTCGCACCCGATCGAGCAGACCGGCCGCGAGCTCCGCAAGCTGATGGCCTGGGTGAAGTCGCACGACACCGACTACACCGAAGGCTCGTCGGCGCGCTGACGCCGGTCCAGCCCCACCGCGAGAGGACGGCCCCGGCGTGACGACGTACACCCACGGACACGCCGAGGCCGTCCTGCGCTCGCACCGCTGGCGCACCGCGGAGAACTGGGCCGCCCACCTCCTGCCGCACCTCCGCGACGACCAGCGCCTGCTCGACGTCGGCTCCGGGCCCGGCACGATCACGGCCGACCTGGCCCGGATCGTGCGCGAGGTGGTCGCGGTCGAGATCAACGACGCCGCGGCCGACCTCACGCGGGCCGAGCTCCTGCGGCAGGGCGTCACCAACGCCACGGTCGTCGTCGGTGACGTGCACGCGCTCGACCTCACGGACGACGAGTTCGACGTCGTCCACGCCCACCAGGTGCTCCAGCACGTCTCCGACCCCATCGGCGCGCTGCGCGAGATGCTGCGCGTCACCCGACCCGGCGGCCTGGTCGCGGCCCGCGACAGCGACTACGGGCACTTCTCCTGGTACCCGCCGACCGCGGGCCTCGACCGCTGGCTCGAGCTGTACGACGGCGCGGCGCGGGCCAACGGGGGAGAGCCGCACGCCGGTCGGATGCTGCTGGCCTGGGCGCACGCCGCCGGGGCCACGGACGTCGTCGCGAGCTCGGCGACCTGGTGCTTCGCCACACCCGAGGACCGGACGTGGTGGGGCAACCTGTGGGCCGACCGGCTCACCTCGACCGCCCTCGCGCGCCAGCTCGTGGACAGCGGTCGCGCGACGCCCGACGAGCTCGACGACGTCGCGGCCTCCTGGCGTGGATGGGCCGACGACCCGGACGGGTGGTTCTCGGTCCTCCACGGCGAGGTGCTGATCCGCGCCTGACCGGCCGGGGCAGGATGTGCTCGTGACGCACCGCCGGCCCGACGTCGACCTGGTGCGCTTCGTGGCCCTCGTGTCGATGTACGTCGCGCACGTGACGCCGATCCAGGGACCGGCTCACGTGTTCGAGCTGAGCGAGTACCTCACGATGCCGCTGTTCGCGCTGCTGGTCGGCGTCGGTGCCGAGCTCGGCGCCCACCGCCGGGGCGCCCGTCACTGGTACGCCGTCGTCGTGCGCGCCCTCGCCCTGGTCGCGCTCGGACTCGCCCTCGAGCGGGCGGGAGCGCAGGTCGTCGTCGTGCTCGCCCACCTCGGTGTGGTGCTGGTGCTGGCGGCACTCCTCGCGCGACTGCCCACCGTGGTGGTCGGCGCGGTCGCCCTGGTCGCGGTGGTGGTCGGTCCGTGGGCCGTCCGGCACACGCGGGTCGGCGGCCTCCTCGATCCGGGCCTGCTGGGCGACGCGACGCGTTTCGCCGTGGGTGGCCCCTACCGCCTGCTCCCGATGCTCGCCTACGCGGCGATCGGGATCGTGCTCGCCCGTCTCCTGGTCCGCGGCCCCGGCCGGGACGCGGTCCTCGCTCCCACGGCCGTCGGTGCCGGGCTCCTCCTCTCGGGCGCCGCGATGCTCGCCGCGGAGCAGAAGGGGATCGTCGACCTCGTGCCCTACTCCGGCACGCTGCAGGAGACCACCCTCGACGCGCTCGTGGCGACAGGCGTCGCGCTCGTCGGCCTCGCCGCCGCCCGCGCCCTCGCCCGCGGTGCGACGGGTCGCCTCGTCAGCTGGCCGGCGGCGGTCGGTGCGATGACGCTGACCCTCTACGCGCTCCAGGTCCTCTGGCTTGCGTACGACGTCCGGGTGCTCCACCCGGGCGCCGCGGACGACTCGTGGCGCAACCTCGCCGTCCTGCTGGTCGGGTCGCTGGCGGTGACCGCGGCCTGGCACGCGGTCGTGCGCCGCGGGCCGTGGCGGCGTGGTCCGCTGGAGGGGCTCCTCGACCTGGCCTCGCGCGGGCCTACGATGCGGTCATGAGCACAACTTCGGAGAGGTCCGGGCTCGAACGAACCCGACGGCTCGGCGTCGAGACGACCGGCATCGAGATCATCGAGGAGTCCGAGCGCACCGCCCGGCCGCAGGACCTGTTCTGGCCGTGGTTCGCGGCCAACGTGTCGGTCTTCGGCCTGAGCTACGCCTCGTTCGTCCTCTACTTCGGCATCTCGTTCTGGCAGGGCGTGCTGGTCTCGGTGATCGGCATCGTCGTGTCCTTCGCCCTCTGCGGGGTCATCGCCATCGCCGGCAAGCGCGGCTCCGCGCCCACGATGATCCTGAGCCGCGCGGCCTTCGGGGTGAACGGGCAGAAGGTGCCCGGCGTCATCTCGTGGCTCGTCTCGATCGGGTGGGAGACGTTCCTCGCCATCCTCGCGGTGCTCGCGACCTCGACGATCTTCACCCGTCTCGGCTGGGGCGGCGGCACCGGTACGAAGGTGGTCGCGGCCGTCGTGGTGGCGGCCCTCATCGTGTCGGCCAGCGTCGCCGGCTACCACATCATCATGCGGCTGCAGTCCGTGCTGACCTGGATCACCGGGATCGTGACGATCCTCTACATGGCCCTCACGGTCGACGACATCGACTGGTCCGCGGTGCAGGACATCCCGGCCGGCTCGACGCAGGCGGTGATCGGGGCACTCGTGATGGTGATGACCGGCTTCGGGCTCGGCTGGATCAACATCGCCGCCGACTGGTCCCGCTACCAGAGGCGCAGCGCCTCCGGCCCGTCGATCGTCGCGTGGAACACCTTCGGTGGCGCGCTCGCCCCCGTCGTGCTCGTGCTGTTCGGCCTGGCTCTCGCCGGCTCGTCGACCGAGATCCTCGACGGGGTGGCGGGTGACCCGATCGGCACCCTGGCCACGCTGCTGCCGACCTGGGCCCTCGTGCCCTTCCTGCTGGCCGCCATCCTCTCGCTGGTCAGTGGTGCGGTGCTCGGCATCTACTCCTCAGGGCTCACCCTCCTCTCGCTCGGCGTACGTCTGAAGCGGCCGCAGGCGGCCGCCGTCGACGGCGTCCTGCTGACCCTCGGCACCTTCTACGTCGTCTTCGTCGCGGAGGACTTCGCGGGGCCCTTCCAGAGCTTCCTCATCACGCTCGGCGTCCCGCTCGCCGCGTGGGCCGGCCTGATGATCGCCGACCTCGCGCTGCGCAGGCGCGACTACGACGAGGAGGCGCTGTTCGACCCGGCCGGTCGCTACGGCTCCGTCGACTGGACGGCGATCGGCACCATGGTGGTCGCCTCGGTCGTCGGCTGGGGGCTCGTGATCAACACGTTCTCCGACGCGGCGTCGTGGAACAACTGGCAGGGCTACCTCCTCGGCCCCCTCGGCCTCGGCGGCCGGGACGGGGCGTGGGCGTTCGCCAACCTCGGCGTCCTCTTCGCCCTGGTCATCGGGCTGGTCGGCGGCTACGTGCTGCGTCGCTCCACGGTGCAGCGCCAGGAGTCCTGACCGCCCGCGGGAACACGCAGGTCAGGACCGGTGTTGGGCCGGTCGTGAAGATCGAGATCTGGTCCGACGTCGTCTGCCCCTGGTGCTACATCGGCAAGCGCCGCATCGAGAACGCGCTGGCCGAGCTCGGCCACGCCGACGAGGTGGAGGTGCACTGGCGCTCCTACGAGCTCGACCCGGGGGCGCCCGTCGAGCCGACCCAGCCGACCTCGGTCATGCTGGCCCGCAAGTACGGCCAGTCGCCCGCAGGCGTTCAGCAGATGCAGGACCGCGTCGAGGCCGTCGCGGCCGAGGAGGGGCTGGTCTACCGGCTCTCCGAGACGCTGCACCTCAACACCGTCGACGCGCACCGGGTCATCCACCTCGCCCACGCCGAGGGCGGCAACGAGCTGCAGGGCCGGGTGAAGGAGGCGCTGCTCGAGGCGTACTTCACCCAGGCGCGCAACCTCGCCGACCACGCGGTCCTGCGCGAGGTCGCCGTCGCCGCGGGCCTCGACGGCACGCGGGTGGACGAGGTGCTCGCGTCGCGCGAGTTCGAGGCCGACGTCCGGGCCGACGTCGAGCAGGCCCAGGCCTACGGGGCGACCGGCGTGCCGTTCTTCGTGATCGACCAGAAGTACGGCGTCTCCGGGGCGCAGCCCACGGAGGTCTTCACGCAGGTGCTCGAGCGCGCGTGGTCGGAGTCGCACCCGACCCTGCAGACGGTCGGCGCCGACGGTGAGGTCTGCGGACCGGACGGCTGCGCCATCTGACGCACGCCCGGTCTCACGAGACCGCCTTGACCCCCTGTGCGGCCTTCGCGGCCGACGTCTCCACGCGGGTGGCGCGGGTCTCGGGCCGCTTGGCCAGCACGATCCACGTCAGGATCATCTTCCGCGCCGAGGGTGACCACGCGTCCCAGTGCTCGCGCGAGCCCGGGTGACGCTCGAACGCGGCAGCGAGGTCGGTCGGCACGACGAGGTCCTCGACGTCGTCCATCAGCGTCCACATACCCGTCTCCTTGGCCTTCTCGACCGCGGCGGCACCGGCCGGCTCCATCAGCCCGGCCTCCTCGAGCCGGGCGATCCGGCCCTTGTTGATCCGGGTCCACATGCTGCCGGCGCGCCGGGGCGCGAACCACTGCATCGACCGCAGGTCGTCGACCGGCCTGACCGTCGAGTCGACCCACCCGAACCGCAGTCCCTCGATGACGGCCTCCTCGTAGGAGAACGGCCGGTCGGCCGCCTTGCGCGGCGACACCAGCCACACGCCGGTCGGCTGCTCGTGGTGCTCGCGCAACCAGTCGCGCCACTCCTCGACCGTCGCGGGCTCCAGCCGCTCGGCCTCGTCCATCGCTCCCATGGCCGCCAGTGTGGAGGAGGCGAGTGCGCTCGCGGTAGTGACGGCCGCAGGGCTGCGCACTCGACCCCGGGGCCGCACGGTGGGACGGGTTCGGAGGCCCGCGGTGGCGCGGGTAGTGTGGGCGGAGCACAGCGTCGTGCAGTCCCGGACCACCCTCCAGATTCCTGAGGACCCCGCTGTGAACGCACCCGCTGCCACGCCCGCCAAGCCCGTCGTCCTGATCGCCGAGGAGCTGAGCCCGGCGACGATCGAGGCGCTCGGCCCCGACTTCGAGATCCGCCACTGCGACGGCGCCGACCGCGCCGCGCTGCTGCCGGCGATCGCCGACGTGGACGCGATCCTGGTCCGTTCGGCCACCAAGGTGGACGCCGAGGCGCTCGCCGCCGCTCGCCGCCTCAAGGTCGTCGCCCGTGCCGGTGTCGGCCTCGACAACGTCGACGTGAAGGCCGCGACCCAGGCCGGCGTGATGGTCGTCAACGCGCCGACCTCCAACATCGTCAGCGCCGCCGAGCTCGCCGTCGCGCTCATGCTGGCCGCCGCCCGCCACGTCAGCCCCGCCCACGCGGCGCTGCGCAACGGCGAGTGGAAGCGCTCCAAGTACACCGGGATCGAGCTCTACGAGAAGACCGTCGGCATCGTCGGCCTCGGCCGGATCGGCGTCCTGGTCGCCCAGCGGCTCAGCGCGTTCGGCATGAAGGTCATCGCCTACGACCCCTACGTGCAGGCCGGCCGCGCTGCGCAGATGGGCGTGCGCCTCGTCGACCTCGACACGCTGCTCGCCGAGTCCGACTTCATGAGCGTCCACCTGCCCAAGACGCCCGAGACCGTGGGCCTGATCGGTGCCGACCAGCTCGCCGCCGCCAAGGAGAGCCTGGTCCTGGTCAACGCCGCCCGCGGCGGCATCGTCGACGAGGCCGCCCTGTTCGACGCCCTCAAGACCGGTCAGATCGCGGCGGCGGGCCTCGACGTGTTCGCGACCGAGCCGTGCACCGACAGCCCGCTGTTCGAGCTCGACAACGTCGTCGCGACGCCCCACCTGGGTGCCTCGACCGACGAGGCGCAGGAGAAGGCCGGGATCGCCGTCGCGCGCTCGGTCCGCCTCGCGCTCAGCGGCGAGCTCGTGCCCGACGCGGTCAACGTGCAGGGCGGGGTCATCGCCGAGGACGTACGGCCCGGCATCCCGCTCACCGAGAAGCTCGGCCGCGTCTTCACCGCGCTCGCCGGCGAGGTCGCCCAGCAGCTCGACGTCGAGGTGCGCGGCGAGATCACGGAGTACGACGTCAAGGTGCTCGAGCTGGCCGCGCTCAAGGGCGTCTTCGCCGACGTCGTCGAGGAGCAGGTCTCCTACGTCAACGCCCCGCTGCTGGCTGCCGAGCGTGGCACCGAGGTGCGCCTGGTCACCGAGCCCGAGAGCCCCGACCACCGCAACCTGATCACGCTGCGCGGCACCCTGGCCGACGGCACCCAGGTGTCGGTCAGCGGCACGCTGGTCGGCCTCGCGCAGAAGGAGCGGCTCGTCGAGGTCAACGGCTTCGACGTCGACCTGGAGCCCACCACGCACCTGGCCTTCCTCACCTACGAGGACCGCCCCGGCATGGTCGGCACGGTCGGCGGGATCCTCGGCGACGCCGAGGTCAACATCGCCGGCATGCAGGTCTCGCGCCACGACAAGGGCGGCTCGGCCCTGGTCGCGCTGAGCGTCGACTCGGCGATCCCCGCCGAGACGCTGGCGCAGATCGAGGAGGCCATCCAGGCCGTGTCGGTCCGCGCGGTGGACCTGTCCTGACCCTCCACCCCGGGAGCGGTATGCAGGTCACGGTTCGGTAACGACCCTGCAAAAAACCTGCAGGCCGTCTTCCCTGTGGCCCGGATCACCACGGAGGATCCTCGACGGACCGCCGCATCGGGCGGCGGTCGTCAGATCAGGGATGTCTCGGGCGACGATCTCGACCTGGGCTTTCCCTGCCTGCACATGGAGGGATTCCCCCGTTGAGACACCTCTCACGCCACAACAAGAGGGCAGCGGCCATCGTCGCATCGGCCGGCCTGGTGGCCGCCGGACTGCTCGTCAGCTCGCCCACGAGCGCCAACCCCGGTGTCAGCGCCCCCGAGGAGGCGCCGTCGGCCGACCGCCCGCAGGGCGGCCACGAGCCGAAGCACCCGCTGGCCATCAAGGCCAAGCGCGACGCGCAGAAGCAGGCCGCGCTGCAGCGCCTGGCCGAGGGCAAGGCGCCCTTCAAGGCCAGCTCG
Organism: Nocardioides potassii; assembly: GCF_021648885.1. GTDB lineage: Bacteria > Actinomycetota > Actinomycetes > Propionibacteriales > Nocardioidaceae > Nocardioides > Nocardioides potassii. The sequence continues at coordinate 236,822 of NZ_JAKJHZ010000005.1, forward strand.
AAGGGCGCGAACCAGGAGGTGCCGCTCGCCAACGAGGGCACTGACAAGATCTTCGTGGTGCTGGCCGAGTTCGGCGACAAGCGCTTCGAGACCGCCACCGACAAGCGCTTCGTGGACCCGCCCAACAACGGGTTCAACCTGCCGGCGCCCCAGCCGCAGCGGTTCGACGGCCCCCTGCACAACCAGATCCCGGAGCCCGACCGCACGGTCGACAACTCCACCATCTGGCAGGAGGACTTCGACCGCGAGCACTACGAGGACATGTACTTCAACCGGATGAAGGAGTACTACGAGACCCAGTCGTCGGGTCGCTACTCCATCGACGGTGACGTCACCGAGTGGGTCAAGGTCCCCTACAACCAGGCGCTCTACGGCCGTGGCTTCTGCGGCACGCCGCCCGGCGCCGCCGTGACCACCTGCGCCTCCACGAAGGCGCTCGTGCGCGACGCGATGGCCGTCTGGGTCGACAACCAGCTCAAGGCCGGCCAGACGATGGCCCAGATCACCGACTACCTGAAGACCTTCGACATCCAGGACCGCTACGACGTCGACGGCGACGGCAACTACGACGAGCCCGACGGCTTCATCGACCACTTCCAGATCGTCCACGCGGGCGGCGACGAGGCGGCCGGCGACCCGATCTACGGCTCGGACGCCATCTGGAGCCACCGCTGGTACGCCAACCTGCAGGGCAGCGGCCCCGGCGGTCTGACCGGTGTCAACATCGGCTCCAACGCCGGCGCGTACGGTCTCGGCGCCAACGCCGCGAACCCGGTCCCGAACAACCCGACCGGCGTGTGGGTCGGTGACTACACGATCCAGCCCGAGAACGGCGGCCTGGGCGTGTTCGCCCACGAGTTCGGCCACGACCTCGGCCTGCCGGACCTCTACGACACCTCGGGCAACACCGGCGGTGCGGAGAACAACACCGCCTTCTGGACCCTCATGTCCTCCGGCGCCAACATCGGCGACGGCGGTGACACCATCGGCGACGCCCCGACCGACATGGGCGCCTGGGAGCTCTTCCAGCTCGGGTGGCTCAACAAGCAGGGCGACCAGGGTCCCTTCTACCAGGTCGTCGACCCGGGCAAGAAGGCCACGGTCCGCCTCGGCAAGAACGTGCCGGCCACCAGCCAGGCCAAGCAGGCGATCATCGCCACGCTCCCTGACAAGGAGGTCAAGCAGGAGCTCGGCGCCCCGGCGTCCGACGGCGGGACGAAGTACTTCTGGTCCGACCAGGGTGACGACCTCAACAACTCGATGACCAAGACCGGCGTCAGCGGGACCAACCTGACCGCCAAGGTCAGGTACGACATCGAGGAGGACTGGGACTACGCGTTCCTCGAGGCCTCCACCGACGGCGGTACGACATGGACGCCTGTGGCCACGAACCTGTCCGACACCTCTGGTGACCAGAGCGGGTTCAACACGAGCAAGACGGGCATCACCGGCACCAAGGCCGACTGGACGGGCCTGACGGCCACGCTGCCGGCGGGCACCACGGCGGTGCGGTTCCGCTACCAGACCGACGGCGCCTTCACCCTCAGCGGCTTCCAGGTCGACAACATCGCGATCGACGGCACCGTGATCGGCACCGCGGAGAACGACAACGAGGGCTGGACCCTCAACGGCTTCCGCACCACGACCGGCACCGAGGTGGAGAAGTACTTCAACGCCTACATCGCCGAGAACCGCCAGTACGACGGCTACGACGCGTCGCTCGCGACGGCGTACAACTTCTCGTACCCGTTCACCAGGCCGGACTGGGTGGAGCACTACCCCTACCAGAACGGCATGCTCGTCAACTACTGGGACTCCTCCCAGGCCGACAACAACGTGGGGGACCACCCGGGCTCGGGCCTCGTGCTCCCGGTGGACGCCAACCCGGAGCTCAGCCACTGGCCGGACAACACCCTCATGCGGCCGCGGATCCTGTCCTACGACTCGACGTTCTCCCTCGAGCGGACCGACGCGATCACGCTGCACCGCGAGGTGGACACCAACGGTGACGGCAAGATCACCGGGGCGGAGCTGCAGACCGGCACCATCGCGAGCAAGCCGGCCAACCCGGTCTTCGACGACACCAGGACCTACTGGTACGGCTCGGACGCGCACGGCACGACGGGCAAGCACCCGGGTCGCTACCAGCCCGGCTGGTACAGCGTGGACGTGCCCAAGACCGGCACGATGATCCGGGTCACCGCCAACACCGGTGACGCACTGATCGTCAAGGTGGGCCCGACGAAGTAGCAGGCACGACCGGTCGCCCGGTGACGAGCTAGGCGACCATCACCCGGCCGGCGGCGCCCTGCGTCGCCGGCCGCGGTGCGTCCGGGGACGTGCGCCGGCCCGACACGTGCTCCCACGCGGCGGAGAGGCGTCGTACGGCCTCGGTGAGGTCGTCGGGCGACGCGGTCCACGGGATGCGGACGAAGCGGTCGAGGCCGCCCTCGACGGCGAACACCGGGCCGGGGGCGACCACCACGCCGCGGCGCTCGGCCTCCACGGTCGTCGCGGTGGCGAGCGCCTCGGGCAGCTCGCACCACAGGGCGAGCCCGCCGTCGGGGACACGGAAGCGCCACTCCGGCAGGTGCTCGCGCACCGCGGCGACCAGGGCGTCACGGCCGGCGACCAGCCGCTCGCGGTGGGCCGGCAGGACCTCCTCGGAGCGGTCCATCAGGTCGGCGAGCACGAGCTGCTCGAGGACAGGCGCCCCGAGGTCGAGGCCGATGCGGGCCTGGAGCAGCCGGTCCACCTGGTCGAGGGGGGCGCGCACCCAGCCCAGGCGCAGGCCGCCCCAGTAGGACTTGCTGGCGCTGCCGATCGTGATCGCGTCGCGGGCGTACGCCGCCAGCGGGCGGGGCATCGCCTCCGCCAGACCGGGGCGCAGGGCGAGCGCCTGGTGGGCCTCGTCGGCGACGACGGTCGTGCGCGTGCGGGCCAGCGCGGCCGCCAGCTCCTCGCGCTGCTCGTCGGACATCAGGTGCCCGGTGGGGTTCTGGAAGTCGGGGATCAGGTAGGCCAGCCGCGGCGACGTCTGCCGCAGGGTCGCGGCGAGGGCGTCGAGGTCCCAGCCGTCGGGGTCGACGGTCGCGGGCACGAGCCGCGCGCCCGCGTGCCGGAGGGCCTGGGCGGCGTTGGGGTAGGTCGGCGACTCGACCACCACGCGCTCACCGGCGGCGGTGAAGGCCTGGGCCACCACCGACGCTGCGGCAAGCGCGCCGGCGGTCACCATCACCTGCTCCGGGGCCGTCGGGAGCCCGCGCGCCTCGTAGGTGGCGGCGATCCGGGCCTGCAGTGCAGGCACGCCGAGGGGGAAGTAGCCGGGACCGCTGAGGTAGGCCGGGAGCTCGTCGGTCGCGCGCTGGTAGGCCTCCACGAGGCCGGGCGGCGCGGAGTGGGCGGCGCACATCAGGTCGATGACGTCCTCGCGGCCGTTGCTCGGCATCAGCGCGCGGTCGTGGGCGCGGCGCTGCCCTCCCGGGACGGTGGTGAACGTGCCCGACCCGCGGCGCGCCTCGGCGTACCCGGACTCGCGCAGCACCTCGTAGGCGCGCGTCACCGTGGTCCGGGAGACGTCGAGCGCCGTGGTGAGCTCGCGCTCGCTCGGCAGCCGTACGCCGAGCCCGATCCTGCCGTCGCCGATGACCACGCGCAGGCTCTCGGCGAGGCCGAGGTAGGCGGGGGAGCGGGGGAAGTCACCCACGAGAGTGGCCACGCGGGCGGCGCTGACGAGACGGCTCATGCAGGCCACTGTTCCACGATTGGCTATGTCCGACAATGCCAATCTCTATCAGGATGGTGTCATGTCCGGCACGACTCCCTCCCCGGCGACGACCGTCGCCACCGCACCCCGATCCGTCCTCACCGACCTCGGCCCTGTCGCCCAGCTCCGGGCCGGCCGCCTCGCGCGCCGCCTGCCGCAGCTCTACGTCGGGCTCTTCCTCTACGGCGTCTCCCTGGCCCTGATGGTGCGCGGCGCGCTGGGCCTGGCGCCGTGGGACGTGCTGCACTCCGGCTTCATCCGCCACGTGCCGATGACGCTCGGCCAGGCCGTCGTGCTGTTCAGCTTCGTGGTGCTGGTCCTGTGGATCCCGCTGCGGGAGATGCCGGGCCTCGGCACGATCAGCAACGCCCTGGTCGTCGGCTTCTCGGCCGACCTGACGCTCGCCGTGCTCGCCCGGCCCGACGCGATCGCCGCCCGGATCGCGCTGATGATCGGCGGCGTCGTGCTCTGCGGCCTGGCCAGCGCCCTCTACATCGGCGCCCAGCTCGGCCGCGGCCCGCGCGACGGACTGATGACCGGACTGGCACGTCGCACCGGGTGGTCGCTGCGCCTGGTGCGCACCGGCCTCGAGGTCGCCGTCGTGGTGATCGGCCTGCTCCTCGGCGGGACGCTCGGTCTCGGCACCGTCGTCTACGCGCTGGCGATCGGCCCGCTCACCCAGCTGATGCTGCCGTGGTTCACCGTCGACGTGATGGCGCCGGTCCTGCCGTCGGCAGGGTCGTCGGCTCAGGCGGCGGAGTCCGAGACCAGGTAGCTGATGACCCCGATGCTGATGACGCTCGACAGCATCATCCCGCCGGTGCCGAACATCAGCGGGAGCGCGGTGAACGCCCACACGTCGAAGCCGCGGGCCAGGCTGCCGAAGACGCCGGTCGGGACGCCGCCGGCCGGGGTGCTGACCATCGGCGCGGCGTAGTTCGGCGGCTTGCCGGTCACCCAGCGGGTCGTCGACGCGACCGCGGAGAGTGCGCACGCGATGGCGAGGTTGGCCGCCTCGGTCGACGGGTGACCGGGCAGCAGCGTCGGGATCGTCGCCAGCGAGAAGAGCAGCAGCGCCGTGCCGGGCACGACGAGGTGGGCGAGGAGCAGGGTCTGCCGTCTCAGCGGCATCATCCGCGCCAGGCTCTGGGTGCGTACGACGACCCGCAGTCCCGAGCACGTCGCCGGGCCGGCCAGCAGGCCGAGGAGCGTCGTGACCAGCACGACCGCCCGGCCCGCGCCGGCGTCGGCGGCGGCGTAGGGCACGAGCACGAACGCGGCGAGCACGACGAACGGCTGAGGGGCGCGCAGTGCCCGGAGGAGGTCGCGGTGCACGAGCGCCGGCCAGCCGAGGGGCCCGCCGGTGCGCGGTCGGACGTGTGCTCCTCGTCCCCAGCGGCGGGCGAGCAGGACGTCGTACATCAGGCCGAGGTCGACCGACGACAGCGCCCCGGAGAGGCTGGGGGACAGGTGCGCGGTGTAGCCGAGGACCCGGCGCGGGACGATCGCCAGCGCCGAGCGTGCCCGCCAGGACAGCGCCGCGGCAACCATCGCGACGGTCGCGGCGACGGCGGCGCCGACCCCGAGGGACACCTCGGGGACCGCTCCTGCGCCGTGAGTCGCTGAGAGACTCAGGAGCAACCAGAGGACGGCGGCGACCAGCCATGTCAGGCCGCGGGCGACCCGGCTCTCGTGCACCTGGGACAGGGCGGCGACCGCCACGAAGGCGAGGGCGGTGCCGCCGCCGGCGACCACGAACACGACGCCCTCGGCGACCGAGAAGCCACCGAGCACGGCCGGGGCGACCAGCGCCAGCACCGCGATGGCGACCGAGACCGCCGCCGTGCGCCACCACCCGGGCCGCAGCAGCGCGCCGCGGTCGACCGGGGTGCTGAGCAGCCAGGCGTTGGCGGCGGGCGGGCTGAAGACGGGCCCGAGCAGGCGGGCGAGGCCGAGCGCGAGGAGCGCGACCCCGAGGGCCACCAGCCATGGGAGGGCCGAGCGCACCTGGGTGCACGCTCCCGCGCACGAGTCGTCAGCGAGGCGGCGCAGGGTGAGCACGACGTTGCCGCCCATCGCGCCGACCATGACCACGCAGAAGAGCGCGACGTAGCCGTCGGAGAGCACCTCGCCCCACCTGAGCTCGGCGCGCCCGCGTCGCCAGTCGCGGATCTCGGCCCGCACCTCGCGCGCGGTGGGGACCTCGTCCGCGAGCTCAGTCATGGCCAAGGTCGGCGCCGGGGTCGGCGTCGGCGTCGGCCCCGAGCCGTACGACGCGGTCGCAGACGCGCTCGACCAGGGACGGGTCGTGGCTCACCAGGAGCACCGCGCACCCGGCGGCCTTCTCGGCCAGCAGCCTGCGACCGAGCCAGTCGACACCGTCGACGTCGAGCCGCGCCTCGGGCTCGTCGAGCACGAGCAGGCGGCGCGGCCGCACGAAGGCGCTGGCGAGGGCCAGCCTCCGCCGCTGGCCGGACGAGAGCGTCGAGGGCAGCTGACCCGACACCTCCATCAGGCCGACCTCGTCGATGACGACGTCGACGACCTCCTCGGCGTCGGGCTGCGCGTGGGCGCGCGCCACGAGGTCGAGGTGCTCGACCACCGACAGGTCGGGGAAGAAGTCGATGTCGTCCATCACGACCGCGAGGTCGCGCCGGATCTCGGGCAGCTTCTCGTCCAGGACCCGTCCGGCCAGCCAGGCCTCGCCGTCGTCCGCCTCGTCGGCCCCGACGATGCACCGCAGCAGGGTGGACTTGCCGCTGCCGTTGGGCCCGACGACACCGACGGCCTCACCGGCGGCGACGTCGAGGTCGATCCCGGACAGGACGGTCCGGTCGCCGAAGCGGCGGGTGATGCCACGGACCGTGAGGAGCGCGTCGGCCATGCGCGTCAGTCAAGCAGGGTCGGGTCCACGACCGCGCTGACACCCTCCCGGCGGGGGTCGGCGACAGCGTCGAGCGCGCCGTCGGCGGTGGTGAGCGCGGCGCCGACGCCGCCGAAGTACATGGTCGGCTCGTCCTCCACCCGCACGTCCTCGTCCGGCAGCCCGGCCCGGTGGACGTGCACGCGCGGGTGGGCGACGGCGTCCGCGAGGTCGAGGCCACCGCTCACGAAGCCGGCCAGCGCGCACACGAGCGCCGTGGTGATCCGGTCGGCGCCCGGCGAACCGATGGCCAGCGTCGACCCGTCGTCGCTGCGCCCGACCGTCGGTGCCATGTTGGACAGCAGCCGGCCGCCGGGCGCGACGGGGCGTCCCACCGGGTTGAGCTCCTGCTCGCCGAGGCAGTTGTTGAGCCAGATCCCCGTCCCCGCGGCGATCATCCCGGCGCCGTAGCCCGAGGACACGGTGATCGAGCACGCCGCGCCCTCGGCGTCGGTGACCGACACCTGGGCCGTCGACCCCGACTCGAGGACCGCCCGGTGGTCCGCGTCGACGCGGTCGAGCCAGGCGCGGGAGGCCGCGGCGAGGTCGTCGGCGGCCTCCAGCACCTCGCGACGGTGGCCGAGCACTGCTCGTTGCACACGCACCAGGTGCTCGACGTCGTCGGGCGTCCACGGCCCGCGCGGCCGGTCGTCGAGCAGTCGCAGCATCGACGCCACGACGACGCCGCCGACCGACGGCGGTGGAGTGGTGCTCAGGGTCCAGGCACCGATCCGCGTGGAGATCGGGACACGGACGACGGGCTCGTACGCCTCCAGGTCGGCCAAGCCGAGCAGGCCGCCGCGCGCCTGCAGGTCGGACGCGAGCAGCTCGGCGAGGTCGCCCTCGTGCATCGCCCGCGGACCGGCCTCGGCGATGTGCTCCAGCGTCGAGGCGAGGTCCGGCACGACCACCCGTTCCTCGGTCAGCCGGCCGCCGGCGTCGTGGAGGGCGGCGTGGCTGCGCTCGTCCCAGCCGAACACGCTCTCGTGGACGTAGCGCAGGTAGTACCGCGACGCGGAGCCGAGCGCGAACCCGCCGCGGGCGACGTCCAGCGCGGGTGCGACGAGCTCGCGCCACGGCAGCCGGCCGTCGCGCGCATGTGCCTCCCCGAAGGCGGCCAGCGAGCCGTGCGTGGCGACGGACCCGGGGCCGATCGTGATCGTCACCCCACCGCCGTACTCGGTGTCGACGTCCCACGTCCGGGGCGCGGGTTCGTCGTCGGGACGCCCGCGCCCCGGGCGGTCCATCCACCCGTCGACGGTGTACGCCGCACCTGCCGCCGGCTGCACCGTGACGAAGCCCCCCGAGCTCAGGGACACCAGCCCCACCTCGTTGACCATCGCGACCAGCGCCGCCGCGATGGCGGCGTCGACCGCGGTGCCGCCGGCGCGCGCCACCTCGGCCGCCGCGTCGGCGGCGGGTCGGCTGGGCGCGGCGACGGCGAGCCTGGTCACGTGCCCGACCCTCCCACGACAGCCCGGTCGAGGTGGGGGGAGGAGGTCAGCGGCGCGTGGCGATGACGGCGGAGGCGTCGGCGGCGACCATCACCTCGACCGCGGTGAAGCGCTCGTCGGTGAGCCACTGCTCGCGCAACGTGTCGACGCGGCCGTAGGAGATCGGTGGCCACGACTCGCAGGGCGCGAAGTCGTCCAGCACCACGATCCCGCCCGGCTCGACCAGGTCGACCACCTGGTCGACGCCGACCTCGGAGGGCGTGCCGGAGTCCAGGAACAGCAGCGAGAACGGACCGCGGTCGTGCAGCACGCTCCAGTCCGCGGAGAGGACCTCGACCTTGGCGTCGTCGTCGAAGATCTTCGCCGCGGCTCCGGCCAGGGACTCGTCGAGCTCGGCGGTCAGGATCCGCGCTCCGTTGCGCACGCCGCTGCGCAGCCACGCGGTGCCCACGCCGCACCCGGTGCCGAACTCGGCCATCGTCCCGCCCCGGGTCGCGGCGAGGGTCGCCAGCAGGCGGCCGGTCTCGTTGCGGCAGAAGGACACGTAGCCGGCGGAGCGGCACACGTCGAACGCGCGCTGGACGACACCGGGCAGATCGGGAGGGGCAGACATGAGACCGCCGAGTGTGCCACCTGTCGCGGCTCGTCCCAGTCCGCGGCCCGCGATCTCACCATCTGACACGTTGTCGGAAGACGGATGCGGCCGTCCGCTGGGCGGTCGTACAGTCGGCTCACCATGCGGAGCGTGCTCGTACTCATCGTTCGCCGCGGCGAGGCCTGAAGAAGGCCACCTCGTCGCGGTGTTCGGCGTTGACGAGGTTCCGCCACCGGCCTTCTGAACCAGACCTTCCAGTCGAGTTCGAAGCCGCCGCCTCTGCGGCGGGTCCGTGATCGCACGCGTGACCCGTACGCCTCACCGGCCGGCAGCCGGGCCCCGGGCGATCCCCGCACTCCCGCTCCGTCACCCGCCGCGGTGTCGGTGGCTTCGAGCTCTCACCCGTTCGACACAGGCACAGGAGTGAGATCCGATGTACGACTTCTACCCCGACTCGTGGGGCCCCTCGGCGCACGACCCGGAGAACCCGCGCAGCGCCGAGAACACCGCGATGGCGCTGCAGACCGCGCTTGACCTGCGAGACAACGGCGGCCTGCGGCCGGACGACAACTAACGTCCTCCGCATGCCCGAGACCCCGCAGTCCGCTCCCGTCACCCTCGCCGTCATCCCCGGCGACGGCATCGGTCCGGAGGTGACCGCCGAGGCCCTCAAGGTCCTCGAGGTGGCCTCTCCCGTGACGTTCGAGTCGACGCGCTACGACCTCGGCGCCGAGCGCTACCTCGCGACCGGCGAGGTGCTGCCCGACTCGGTGCTCGCGGAGATCCGCGAGCACGACGCGATCCTGCTGGGTGCGGTGGGTGGCAAGCCCAACGACCCGAACCTGCCCCCGGGCATCCTCGAGCGCGGGCTGCTCCTGCGGCTCCGCTTCGAGCTGGACCACTACGTGAACCTGCGTCCCTCGCGGCTGTTCCCCGGCTCCGTCTCACCCCTGGCGGAGCACGTGCTGGAGCGCGGCGACATCGACTTCGTGGTGGTCCGCGAGGGCACCGAAGGCCCCTACACGGGCAACGGCGGTGCCCTCCGGGTCGGCACCCCGGCCGAGATCGCCACCGAGGTCTCGGTCAACACGGCGTACGGCGTCGAGCGGGTGATCCGCGACGCCTACGCCCGTGCCGAGAAGCGCCCGCGCAAGAAGCTGACCCTGGTCCACAAGACCAACGTGCTGACCAACGCCGGGTCGCTCTGGTGGCGCCTCTTCGAGCAGGTGGGCGCCGAGCACCCCGACGTCACCACCGACTACATCCACATCGACGCCGCCATGATCTTCATGGCGACCGACCCCGCCCGCTTCGACGTGATCGTCACCGACAACCTCTTCGGCGACATCGTCACCGACCTCGCCGCCGCCATCACCGGCGGCATCGGGCTGGCCGCCTCCGGCAACGTGAACCCCGACCGGACCGCGCCGTCGATGTTCGAGCCCGTCCACGGCTCCGCCCCCGACATCGCCGGCCAGGAGAAGGCCGACCCGACCGCAGCGATCCTCTCCGGCGCGCTCCTCCTCGACCACCTCGGCCACGCCGACGCCGCCGCCGCGATCGAGGCCGCCGTCCTGGCGGACCTCGCCGAGCGCGCGCCCGGCACGAGCCGTCGTACGTCCGAGGTCGGGGACGCGATCGCCGCCCGCCTCTGAGCGCCCCTGCCGGGGCTCTGGAATAGGTTGACCCCATGCACATCAGCACCACCGCCAACCCCACGCCCGTCGACGACGCCCGCCTCGCCGAGATCCTCGCCAACCCGGGGTTCGGCCAGCACTTCACCGACCACATGCTCACGGTCGAGTGGACCCCCGAGCACGGGTGGCACGACGCGCGCATCGAGCCCTACGGCCCGCTGACGCTCGACCCCGCGACGGCGGTGCTGCACTACGCGCAGGAGACCTTCGAGGGGATGAAGGCCTACCGCCACGACGACGGCTCGATCTGGACCTTCCGGCCCGAGCAGAACGCTGCGCGCATGGTGCGCTCGTCCCAGCGCCTCGCGTTCCCCGAGCTCTCGGTGGACGACTTCGTGGCGTGCGTTGACGCTCTCGTGCAGGCCGACCAGCGCTGGGTCCCGGACAACGCGAGCTCCGGTGGTGGGGAGAAGTCGCTCTACCTGCGGCCGTTCATGTTCGCCTCGGAGACCTTCCTCGGGGTGCGTCCGGCCCAGCACGTCACCTTCATGGTCATCGCGTCCCCGGCCGGGGCGTACTTCAAGGGCGGCATCAAGCCGGTCAACCTCTGGCTCTCGGAGACCTTCACCCGCGCGGGCCGCGGCGGCATGGGGGCGGCCAAGACCGGCGGCAACTACGCCGCGTCGCTCGCCGCGCAGCGCGAGGCCATCGAGCAGGGTTGCGACCAGGTGGTGTTCCTCGACGACCAGGAGTTCCGCTACATCGAGGAGCTCGGCGGGATGAACCTGTTCTTCGTCCACCGCGACGGCCGGATCGTCACCCCGGAGACCGGCACGATCCTCGAAGGCATCACCCGCGCCTCGATCATCGAGCTCGCCGGCAAGCTCGGCCACGCCGTCGAGGAGCGGAAGTTCTCGATCGACGAGTGGCGCGACGGCGTCGCGTCGGGCGAGATCACCGAGGTCTTCGCCTGCGGCACCGCCGCGGTCGTCACCCCGGTCGGCGAGCTGCGCTCGCCGTCGGCGACCACCCCGGCGCCCGCCAGCACCGAGCTCACCATGCAGATCCGCGACGCCCTCGTCGGCATGCAGTTCGGCCGCTCCGAGGACACCTTCGGCTGGATGCACCGCGTCTGCTGAATCGCGCGCGGGCGAGATGAAGCCGACGCGGCCCTCCGGAGGCTGCTGACCCGAACTCTCCTCCCGGACCTCGATAGCCTCATGGCGTGAGCACGACCGGGGACGAAGGCCAGCACGACGACCCGGGGCAGTCGACCTGCGCCCGATCGGTGGCCTACGAGGCACAGAGCCCGCGGTCGCTGCGCGACTTCATCCGTACGGAGTCGGGCTCGGCGGGGATGCTCGTCGTGGCGTCCCTCGTCGCGCTGGTCTGGGCGAACTCCCCGTGGTCGCAGTCCTACGTCGACCTCTGGCACACCGACCTGTCGATCCGGCTCGGCACGGGCGGGCTGTCGATGGACCTGCACCACTGGATCAACGACGGCCTGATGGTCGTCTTCTTCTTCGTGATCGGGCTCGAGGTCCGCAAGGAGTTCGCGATCGGCGAGCTCACCGACCGCAGCCGGGCCGTCATCCCGCTCGTCGCCGGCCTCGCCGGGATGCTCGTGCCGGCGGCGATCTTCCTCGCCCTGAACTCCTCGGGCGAGGAGGCGGCCGGGTGGGGTGCCGTGATCGGCACCGACACCGCCTTCCTGCTCGGCGTGATGGCGCTCGTCGGGCCGGCCGTCTCGACGCAGCTGCGGATCTTCCTGCTGACCCTCACGGTGATCGACGACATCGTCGCGGTGAGCGTCATCGGCATCGTCTACTCCGACGACCTGTCGCTCGGGGCGCTCGCGGTCGCCGCCGTCTGCCTCGTCGTGCTCGTGGTGCTGGACCGGGTCGGCGTGTGGCAGGCCGCGCCCTACGTCCTGGTCGTCCTCGTGCTCTGGGTCGCGACGCTCGAGTCGGGGGTGCACGCCTCGATCGCCGGCATGCTGAGCGGCCTGCTCGTGCCCGCGCTCGACCCCAGGCGCTCCGACGTCGAGGAGGCAGCCCGCCGGTTCCGCGCCTTCCGGCAGTCGCCGATGCCGGGTGTGCAGCGGGCCGCCCGCCGCTCGCTGACCCGCGCCATCTCGGTCAACGAGCGGCTCCAGGAGGCGCTGCACGGACCGACCAGCCACGTCGTCGTACCCGTCTTCGCCCTGGCCAACGCCGGCGTCGACCTGCGCGACGGCGTCCTGGGCGACGCCCTCGCCTCGAGGCTGATGTGGGGCATCGTGCTCGGCCTGGTCGTCGGCAAGGCGGTCGGCATCTTCGCCGGCTCGTTCGCCAGCGTCCGCCTCGGCTGGGGCCGCCTCCCGCAGGGGGTGGGTCTCGGCCACACCCTCGCCGGCGGCGCGCTGTCCGGCATCGGGTTCACGGTGTCGCTCCTGATCATCAGCCTGGCCTTCGACTCCACGCGCCTCCAGGACCAGGCGCGCGTCGGCGTGCTCCTCGCGGCCGTGCTCGCGAGCCTCGCGGGCTGGGCGGCCTTCCGCTTCTCCGCGCGGGTGCTGGGCCAGGACGACGCCGCCCTGCCCCGCATCCTCAGCCGTCCGGTCGACCCGGCACGCGACCACGTCGCCGGACCGGTCGATGCGCCGCTGACGCTGGTGGAGTACCTCGACTACGAGTGCCCGTTCTGCGCGCGCGTCAGCGGCGTCGGCGACGAGCTGCGCGCCCACTTCGGCGACCGCCTGCGCTACGTCACCCGGCACCTGCCGCTGCCCGTCCACCCGCACGCCGAGCTCGCCGCGCTCGCGGTGGAGGCGGCCGCCCGGCAGGGTCGGTTCTGGGAGATGCACTCCGTGCTCTTCGAGAACCAGGACGAGCTCGAGCTCGAGGACCTCGTCGGCTACGCGGCCGAGATCGACCTCGACGTCGAGCAGTTCATGCGCGACCTCGACGACGACGAGATCGCCCGGCACGTCGAGCACGACGTCGCGTCCGCCGAGGCGAGTGGTGTCCGCGGCACGCCCACCTTCTTCGTCGGCGACACCCGCCACGTCGGTCCGTACGACGCGCGCAGCCTGATCGCGGCCCTCGAGGCGACGCCCGAGGCGAGGTCCGTCCGCGGCTGAGGGACCGGCGTTCCAACGACCAGCCGTCTCCACCGAACGGCCGACCCAGGTCCGGCCCGCGGGCCGATGCCCGCGCACGAGGCGCGCACTGATGCTCGTCCCATGACGACGCTCGCTCCACGACCGGCCGCCCCGCCGCGCATCCACCGCGACTGGTGGGTCCCCGCCTCGCTCATCGCGCTGACCGCCGTGCCGGCGATCGCCGGGGCCGCCCGGCTGGTCGACCTGTCCACCGGACCGACGGCGGAGAACGCGCGGTTCTCCGATCTGCCACTGCCGATCGTCGTCCACATCGTCGGCGCGACGACGTACTGCATCCTGGGCGCCTTCCAGCTCCAGCCGTCGCTCCGGCGACGCCGCCCGGCTTGGCACAGGTGGAGCGGCCGCGTCCTCGTGCCCGCCGGCATCGCCGCCGGCCTCAGCGGGATCTGGATGTCGGTCTTCTCGGACCTGCCCGCGCACGACAATGCCACGCTGATGTGGCTCCGCCTGGTCTTCGGATCCCTGATGGTCGCGGGGCTCGTGCTTGGCCTGCTCGCGATCCGCCGCCGCGACGTCGTCACCCACCAGCGGTGGATGGCGAGGTCGTACGCCGTCGCGCAGGGCGCCGGGACGCAGGCGCTGTTCCTGCTGCCCTACGTCGTGCTTGTCGGCCAGCCGTCCGGCAACCCGAAGGCGCTCGTCATGGGTTTGGCCTGGGTGGTGAACCTCACCGTGGCGGAGTGGCTCGTGCGCCGGTCAGTCGCCGGCAGGATGCCGGTCGCGAAAGGCGCGAAGTCGGACGAGGAGATCGGTTCCGGCGGCCTTCGACACCGGTGAGGTGGGGAGGCTCGACAACGGGATGAGCTTCGTTCCGTCGACGAAGTGCACCCCTTCGATGACGTGGGTCTCAGGCATGCTGCGCCGCGCAGGCCCCCACATGACGATGCAAGGGGTTACATGGACGGACGTGCTGGAGGCTCGCCGCCGACCAGACCTGTCGACGGGCAGCACCGTGCGTGCGACCGCCTCCGTGCGCACACGTGCGCGAGCCGCCGACGCCGCCATGTCGACGACTCCCGCCCGCGTGACGTCGGTGCGGAACTTGGAGTCCAGAACCACCACACCCCCGGACCGTGTGACGACTACATGATCGAGATCGCCGCTCTGGAGTGGAATGCTGTCGACCCACCCCCAGACGAGACTGCGCTTCTTCGCGCGCTGGAGCTCCGACCGGGTGTTGTCCTCGCCCCACGCACCGCGCAGCTGATGCACGGCTCGAGGCTCGTGAGCCAGCACAGCGCTGTTGAGGAGGTGAAGCACGGTTGCCACGAGCGCGGCGTGCAGGACACCAACCGCGTACCAGCCGGGTCGACTGGGGTACACGACGACCAAGCAGGTCGCGACGAGCCCAGACGCCAGAAAGACCACGCACGCGACGAGGACGACCTTCCTGTTGCTCCTCACCCATCGCACGCGTAACTGGCGCAGCTCGCGACTCGGATACGACGTGACCCTGCCCATGATCCCCCAATCGGTGACGACCGATCCCACCACGACAAAGAGGCGCGCGAGGGAAAACAGAAGTCCGTGGGCCGGCCTACGTCCGTCGCCTGAACCTCACGTCACCGTTGCTGAGCCGCTCGACGATGAAGGCGAGGTCGTGGGCGCGGTGGTGATGGTGGGGGCAGAGGAGCACGCCGTCGTCGACGTCGGTGTGTCCGCCGTCGGTCCAAGCGACCCAGTGGTGGGCCTCCGCCCAGGTGCCGGGGATGTCGCAGCCCTCGGCGCGGCACGTGCGATCGCGCAGGAGCATTGCTCGGCGCTGAGGTGCGGTGAACAGGCGACGGGCGCGGCCGAGGTCCAGGACCTCGGAGGCGCCCCCGAGGACCGCCGGCATGATGCGCGCGCTGCACGCGAGACGTCGGGCCTGCGCGGCAGTGATCGTCTCACCGGCGCACGGATCGGTGTGGGGGTTGCTCGGCAGCGTGCCGGCGCCCAGCAGGTCGGCTGATGCGAGGTCCGCGAGCAGTGACTCAAACGGAATGGTCACGATCACCGCGGTCGCATCGCCGCCGTTGACCGGCAGCCTCGTCGGGTCGAGGGTCTCGAGCAGCTGGCAGAAGGCCTCGCCGAGTCGCCGGGGGAAGGGGAGTCGGGCGACCGGGTCGTCGGCGGTGGGGCCGGACGCGGCGGTATCGGCGGTGGCTCCAGGCACACCCAACGGAGCAGCGTCACGGCGTGGGTTGGCATAGGCCGCGGGGTAGGTGGCCAGGCGGGTGGCGACGGCATCAGGGAGGCGCGCCGAGAGCCGGGTCGTGCCGTCACCGACCCGACGCAGCATCAGACGCGTGCGCCGGCGCCCTTCGTCCTCCAGCGCGGCGAGTCGCCTGCCCTCCGCCTCGTCCAGCAGGTCAGGGGCGACCACGGCCAGGATGTGGCGCCCGACGCGGGCGAGCGGCTTGGGTGCGAAGCGCTCCGCGTGCTCGATCAGTGCCGCCTCGGCACGAGCTAGCACGTGGCGCGGGACCTCGTCGGGCAGTGCTTCGAGCGAGCGGACGATGACCTTGGCCTGCGCCGTCGACACGCGGCCCTCGCGCATGGCTGCGCCGAGCTCGCCCCAGCGACGGTCGATCGCGACTCCGAGCGTGAGGTCGGAACGCGCGTCCTCGAACCGACCTCGCGTTGCGTCCGCCACCCAGTCGGCGACGTCCCGCGCGCCGGTCTCCGCGGCGACGTCGCCGGCGTCGGCCATGATTCGCAAGCGCAGCTCCGCCAGGCGCGCCTCCAGGCGGACGAGCTCGCGCAGCGCTTGTGCCTTGTCCCCGGTGGCCATGAAGGCCGGATTGGTGTCGCCGACGCCCTTCAGGGCTTCGTCGATGAGGCACGACGCGACGAGGATCGGGTGGGTCACGGCGCCTCCTCCTCTCGACGACGGATCCCGCGGGGTCGCGCGGTGATCAACGGTCGTCGCTCCTGGAGGCCCGGCGCACCGGACTATTACTTACCCTCGCAACTCGCTCACCTCGAGGCCGGGAAGGCGCATCGGTGCCACTTGTCCGACGGCCCGGGATCTAGGAGCGTGGGTTCGATCATATCGCCCCCGTGACGCGAAAGCGAACATATGTTCGGTAAAGGTCATGTTGAGGTTCCATCAAGGCACGCGGCCGGCACACCGGATGCAGAGCCGCGCCGCCGGCAGCGCCTCGAGCCTGGCCGCACCGATCGGCGCACCGCAGCGCTCGCAGACGCCGTACGTCCCTGCGTCGACCCGGGCGAGCGCGGCGTCGAGCTCGGCCAGGTGGCCGCGCACCTGCTTGATGAGTGCGCCGATCTGCGAGCGCTCGAAGGCGATGGTCGCGCCCTCGGGGTCGTGCTCGTCGTCGGCGTTGGTGTCGAGCGAGGCGGCGACGATCGACTCGTGGTCGCCGGTCAGGCTGGCAAGCCGCGCGAGCGAGACCTCACGCTCCTCGGCCAGTCGTCGTCGTGCTGCGCCTGACTCGTCCACCACCCACACGCTAGCCGGGGAGCCCGACAGCGCGCCGGATGACAGGGATCGCCGTTCACCGCCCGTATCCTCATGAGGTGACGACGTCCCCACAGGCGCCGCCGCCCGGGCTGACCGTCGGCGGCTACGCGCTGCGCGCCCGGCTCGGCGAAGGTGGCATGGGCGTGGTGCACCTCGGCCAGAAGCCCGGGGAGCGGCCCGTCGCGATCAAGGTCCTGCGCCCGCACGTCGTCGGCGACGACGAGGCGCGGCGCCGGCTGGCGCGCGAGGTCAGCTCGCTGAGCCGCGTCCGCAGCCGGCGGATCGCCGAGATCGTCGACGCGGACCCGTGGGGCGAGATCCCCTACGTCGCCACCCGCTACGTCCCCGGCCTCTCGCTGCACGACCACGTGCAGGAGGAGGGGCCGCTCGAGGGTGACGACCTGCTGTGGTTCGCCGACTGCCTCGCCGAGGCGCTCGAGGCCGTCCACGACGTCGGCGTCCTGCACCGCGACATCAAGCCGTCCAACGTCATCATGGAGGGCCGCACGCCGATCCTCATCGACTTCGGCCTCGCCCGCGTCGCCGACGACTCGCGCATCACGATGAACGGCTGGCTGCTCGGCACCCCGGGCTACCTCGCGCCCGAGATCCTGTACGGCGACGACGCCACCGCCGCGTCCGACGTGCACGCCTGGGCCGCCACCGTGGCGTACGCCGGCACCGGCCGCGCGCCGTTCGGCCGCGGGCCGTCGGTGGCGATCATGGACCGCGTCCGCCGCGGCGAGCACGACCTGAGCGGCCTCGACCCGCTGGTCCTCGAGCTCGTCGAGGAGGCGCTCGCGCCCGACGCCGAGGACCGGCCCTCGCTCGACGAGGTGCGTGACTGGCTGGAGGACCTGGCCGGTGACGAGCCGGCCGAGCCGCGCCAGACCTCGGTGCCGCACCCGGTGACGCTGCCCTACGTCGCCGGCGTGCGCCAGGACCTCGAGGCGCCGACCGCGGTGGGCACCGGCGTCGTACCTCCCGCCGGGGCTGCCGAGCCGGTGCACTGGTCGTCGGACTGGGGCGCGGACCGCTACTCCGAGGACCGGTACTCCGAGGACCGGTGGGACGACCCGCGCAACGACCTCTACGGCGACCGGCACGCACAGGGCTGGGGCGAGGCCGGGACGGTCCCGCACCGCCGGACGCGGGTGCTCCCGGACGGTTCGGTGGAGTACGTCGGCGACTACGGCACCCCGCGCGAGCACGTGCCGGCGGGGGAGCGGCTGCGTCGCGGGCTGAGCCTGCTGGCGCTCGGCGGCGTGGTGGCCGGCGGCATCGCCTGTGCGCCCTACCTCGCGCTCGCGGTCCTGTTCCTCGCCACCTGGCTGCTGCGCAGCGGCTCGCTCGCGGCGTCGTCCGCGGGCAGCAGGCGGGACCGGCGCGGCGCGAAGTGGTACGACGGCATCCAGCTGCTGCTCGCCGCCCCGTGGCACGTCGTCGCCGGGCTCGGCGGTGCGATCCTGCTCATGCTCTGGAGCGTCGGCATCGCGGCGGCGGTCGCCCTGCTCTGCTTCGCCGCCTCGCTCCCGGTGCTGACCTCGCTCGCCGTGATCGGAGGCTTCTTCGCCGTCGGCACGTGGTGGGGCCCGGGGTCGGAGCGCGTGCGTTCGCCGATCCACCGCGTGGTCGACCCGCTCGCCCGCCGTGGTGTGCCGTGGCTGATCGTCACGCTCCTCGTCGCCGCGCTCGGGTCGGGCCTGGGCGCCGCGGCCTCGGAGTCCGGCACCCGCTGGGCGCCGTACGACGACGCGCCGTTCGCTGGCGTGCGCGTGCCGGGCTGGCTCTGAGCCGGGACGCGCGTCACACGTTCGAGTGACCGCGAACGGGGTACGGGGCTCGCTCCGACGTACGTGAGGAGCAACGCATGACCGAGCAGCCCGACCCGGCCGACATCGAGACCGAGATCGGCACCGACCCCGCCGTGGACATCACCGGGGACAGCACCGACAACGAGAGCTACCACGGCTACAGCGTCGACGACGAGACGCAGCCGCAGAGCACCGGTGACAGCCTGGTGGACGACCGCGGCCTGCCGGAACCGCTCGACGAGGGCTACTCGCCGCCGGAGAAGTGGTCGGCGGCGCAGGGCTTCGGCAACACGCCGCTCGAGGAGAGCATGGGTGAGTCGCTCGATCAGCGCGTGGCGCAGGAGGTGCCGGAGCCGGACCCCTACGAGCGCGCCGACGAGGAGGCCGAGCGCGGCGACCTCGCACCGTTGGTCGCCGAGGACTCCAGCGACGGCGAGGCCGTGCAGGCCGAGGTCGAGGGTGACGACGGCGACCGGGCGGGCCGCCTGGTGGCCGAGGACGAGGGCGTGCGCACCGACACCGAGAAGGACCTGGTCGCCCAGGACGTGGGCATCGACGGCGCCGCCGCCGGTGCCGAGGAGGCCGCGGTCCACGTCGTCGACGACCCGGAGGTCGACTCGGAGGCCGACGCGCTGGCCGACGCCGCCCTGCTCGACGGCGAGGTCGTCGACGAGGAGCCCGACGGCACGGAGTGAGTCGTGGGCCGGTCCGGCCGCTCGGCCGGACCGGTTCGCCCTCGGGCTTGGCACCCCCGCGATCCCGACCTACGTTGGGACGAGTCCGCTCGGGGGCAGAGTGTCCTCCGAGCCATCTCTCGGAGGTCGATCCCTTGCACAGAGTCATCCGCTGGACCGCGGCGTTCGGTGCCGCAGTCCTCGTCCCGCTCGTCCCCGCCGCTGCCGCCACCGCGGCACCCGGGGCGACCCACGCCCGTACGTCGGCGGCCGACCGCCTCGTCGAGAACCCCGCTGCCGAGGCGTTCCGCGAGGCCGTCGAGCCGAGCGAGTGCGACACCACGCTCTTCGACGGCTTCTTCGACCAGGAGATCGGCGCGCTCGCGCAGGACCCCGAGGTCTTCCAGTTCGTCGTCGACCACCAGGACACGTTGTTCAACGTCCCGACCTACGACGCCCTCTTCTTCGGCACGGCCGGCGACCCGACCTACGCGCTCGAGACCCACGCCACGCAGATCTCGCACACCTTCCGCGACCTGCGCCGGTTCTGGGACATCGACTCCAGCGACATCCAGCTCCTGGAGATGAACGGCGAGTCGCTGCTCAGCGCGGACCGCATCGCGCGGACGCTCACGACGATGGTGGCCACCGACCAGATCGCCCCGCTGACCCCGGAGCAGGTCCAGCAGGAGGCGACGACCGTCGCGTCGTTCGTGCAGGCGCACGGCGACCTCTACGACAACCCGCTGTGGACCGCCAACGCCTTCGCGTTCAGCGGTGAGGGCGATCCCGACCCGGCGATCGCCGCCCTGCCCGACAAGCTGATCATGGGCAAGGGCATCGTCGAGGCCTACGACTCCTTCGGGCTCGGCGACGTCGGCCCGCGCGTGATCATGGCCCACGAGTTCGCGCACCACGTGCAGTACGAGCTCGACGCCTTCGACGACGGTCCGGCCGACCCGTCGGCGGCCACGCGTCGTACCGAGCTGATGGCCGACGCGATGGCGTCGTACTTCGGCACGCACAAGAAGGGGCTCTCGCTGAACCGCAAGCGGGTCACCGACGCGCTGCTGAGCTTTTACACGGTGGGCGACTGCTCGTTCGACAGCCCCGGCCACCACGGCACGCCGCTGCAGCGCCAGCGCGCCGCCGACTGGGGTGCCGACCTCGCCGCCGCCGCGCGTCCGCGCAGCTACGTGCTGCCGGCCGCCGAGGTGATCGCGCAGTTCGAGAAGGCGCTGCCGGGCATCATCTCGGGCAGCTGAACCCGCGCAGGCCCTGCCACCGGTGGTGGCAGGGCCTGCGTCATGCCTGGGCTGCTGTCAGCAGGCCGTGCTCCTCTACGAGCTCGAGCGACAGCGTCTTGTAGCCCGCGTCCTCGAACAGCACGGTGATCCGGTCGTCCTCGACGTCGGTGACGGTCCCGAGGCCGAACTCCTCGTGCTCGACCGCGTCCTGGACGGCGTACAGCGCCCGGGGGTCGCGGACCTCCTCGGGCGCGAGCCCCGCCACGCAGTTGTCGCAGATGCCGCAGCGGTCGCGCACCTCCGCGCCGAAGTAGCCCAGCATGAACGCGCTGCGGCAGCGGTCGGTCTCGGCGTAGGCCCGCATCATCTCGACGCGGGACTCCTGCAGGTTGCGCTGCCCCTCGGCGCGGGCGACGACCGCGTCGACCACCCGGGACACCGGGGCGTCGTCGGGGAGCTCCTCGGCCTCGCGCGCGAGCCGCACGAGGTTCACGAGCCGCCCGGCCTTGCGGTGACCGAAGTCGAGGTGGTCGGCCACCTCCCGTGGGTCGTCGCTCCCGGCTGCATCCATCGCGGCGACCACGGCGCGTACGTCGCCGCGCCTGGGCACGGGCGTGGCGAAGAACTTGCCGAGGGAGAGGTCCTCGGCGCGGTAGGCCAGGACGGCGGTGGCCGTCGCACGGTCCCGACCGGCGCGGCCGACCTCCTGGTAGTAGGTGTCCGGTGACTCGGGAACGTCGGCGTGCACGACGAAGCGGATGTCGGGCTTGTCGATCCCCATCCCGAACGCCGACGTGGCCGCCACCAGTGGGATGTCGCCGGCCATGAACTGCTCGTGCACCTGCGTACGACGTCGCTGCGACAGGCCGGCGTGGTAGGCCGAGGCCGGGTGCCCGCGCTCGGTCAGCGCCGCGGCGTACTCCTCGGCGCCCGCGCGGGTCCGGCAGTAGACGACGCCGCTGCCGGTGTCGCCCGACATCTCGTCGACGAGCTCGAGTACCCGCTCGCGCTGCTCGTCGGCGCCGGCGAAGCGCTCGACGCGCAGCGCGATGTTGTCGCGGTCGAATCCGGTGAGCACGGTCCGGTGGTCGTGCAGGGCCAGGCGCTCGGCGATGTCCTGCTGCGTCGGCAGGGCCGCGGTCGCGGTCATCGCCACCACGCGCGGCTTGCCGACCTGCGCGATGAGCTCGCCGAGCCGCAGGTAGTCGGGACGGAAGTCGTGGCCCCACGACGAGACGCAGTGCGCCTCGTCGACCGCGACCAGGACCGGCTCGATGCTCGCGACCTCCGCCAGGACGTCGGTGTTCGCGAGCTGCTCGGGGGAGAGAAGCAGGAAGCGGAGGTCGCCGGTGCGGGCCGCCTCGAGCACGCGCTCGCGCTCGGCCGCGGACTCGGCCGAGCTGAGCCGGGCCGCGCTGATGCCGACGCCCTCGAGCGAGGCGACCTGGTCCTGCTGCAGCGCGAGCAACGGCGACACGACGACCGTGCACCCGTCGAGCAGCAGCCCGGCGAGCTGGTAGACGAGCGACTTCCCCGAGCCCGTCGGCGCGACCAGCAGCACGTCCCGGCCCTCGAGCAGCGTGGTGACGGCCTCCTCCTGCCCGGCCAGCAGCTCCCGGTGGCCGAACCACTTCTCCGCCGCCTCCCGCACGCGGTCGTCAGCCACGTCCCACCTCCGCATCCGCCGGTCGCCGTCTGCGTCCGCGGGACGCGGGGTACCCGTCCGCGGTCGGCAGCATGCGGGACGATGACGCCCGGATGACGAGACACTCGTCTCACGCGAGGCCGATCGGTGGCACCATCGACCTCGTGAGCAGCACCGCGATCATCATTGCCTAGCGCGACGGGACTCCCCGCCGCGCCGACCTCCTGCACCCCAGGAGGTTTTTTCATTTCCCGGACGCACCGCACGAGAGAAGACCGATGGACCTGCACGGCTCGTTCCACGTCTACGACACGACCCTGCGCGACGGCGCCCAGCAGGAGGGGCTCAACCTCTCGGTCGCCGACAAGCTGAGCATCGCCCGGCAGCTCGACGGTCTCGGTGTGGGCTACATCGAGGGCGGCTGGCCGGGCTCGAACCCCAAGGACACCGAGTTCTTCCGCCGCGCGAGCCAGGAGCTGGAGCTCACCCACGCCAAGCTCGCGGCGTTCGGCGCCACCCGCCGGGCGGGCGTACGGGCCGCGGACGACCCGCTCGTCGCCGCGTTGCGCGACTCCGGGGCTGGTGTCGTCACGCTCGTCGCGAAGTCGCACGACCGCCACGTCGAGCTCGCGCTCCGCACCACGCTGGAGGAGAACCTCGCGATGGTGCGCGACACCGTCACCCACCTGCGCGAGGAGGGGCAGACGGTGTTCCTCGACGCGGAGCACTTCTTCGACGGCTACCGCGCCAACCGGGCGTACGCGCTGGAGGTGCTGCGGACCGCCGCCGAGGCGGGCGCCGAGGTGGTCGCACTCTGCGACACCAACGGCGGCATGTTGCCCGACTGGGTCTCCGACGTCGTGCTCGACGTCATCGAGTCGACCGGCGCCAGGGTCGGCATCCACGCCCACAACGACAGCGGGTGCGCCGTGGCCAACTCGCTCGCCGCGGTCGCCGCGGGCGCGAGCCACGTGCAGGGCTGCATCAACGGCTACGGCGAGCGCACCGGCAACGCCGACCTCGTCACCGTCGTCGCCAACCTCGAGCTCAAGCTGGACCGCACCGTCCTGCCGCAGGGGCTGCTCAGGGAGGCGACGCGCATCGCCCACGCCGTCGCCGAGGTCACCAACGTGCCCCCGGCCTCGCGCCAGCCCTACGTCGGCACGTCGGCCTTCGCGCACAAGGCCGGGCTGCACGCGAGCGCGATCAAGGTCGACCCCGACCTCTACCAGCACCTCGACCCGATGGTCGTCGGCAACGACATGCGCCTGCTCGTCTCCGACATGGCCGGGCGCGCCTCGATCGAGCTCAAGGGCAAGGAGCTCGGCTACGACCTGTCGGAGGACCGCGACCTGGTCACCCGCGTCACCGACCGCGTCAAGGAGATGGAGCAGCGCGGCTACACCTTCGAGGCCGCCGACGCGTCCTTCGAGCTGCTGCTCGCCGAGGAGGTTGAGGGTGCTCGTCCGTCGTACGTCGACGTCGAGTCGTGGCGCGTCATCACCGAGACCCGCACCGACGGCGAGGCCGTCTCGGAGGCGACGGTGAAGCTGAAGGCGGAGGGCGTGCGGTACGTCGTCACGGGCGAGGGCAACGGCCCGGTCAACGCCCTCGACGCGGCCCTGCGCGAGGCGATCGGCCAGGCGTTCCCCGAGGTCGCGAAGTTCGAGCTCATCGACTACAAGGTGCGCATCCTCGACCAGGGTCACGGCACCGACGCGATCACCCGGGTGCTCATCGAGACCAGCGACGGTGCGTCGAGCTGGGTCACGGTCGGTGTCGGCGCCAACGTCATCGAGGCGTCCTGGGGCGCGCTCGTGGACGGGCTGACCTTCGGCCTCCGGCGCCACCACCGTTAGCCGTGCCCTAGGTTTCCTCGGGTGAGCCAGCCCGCGTCGTACGACGACCTCCCGCCGCAGACGTCGACGGTCGAGCGCGTCGTCACGGTGCTGCTGATGCTCGGCCTGGCGGTCCTCCTGCTGATCGCGTCCTTCCTGGGCCTGTTCTTCGCCATGGCCTCCGACGGCTGCGTCGGCGACGTCCGGTGCAACGGCGCCCAGATCGGTGCCGGCATCGTCGTCGCGTCCGGGTCGCCGTGGGTGGTCTACGTCGTCGCGCTCGTCGTCGTGGTCGTGCGTTGGGTGCGCCGCAAGCGCACGTGGTGGGTGCCGCTCGCGGCGCTCGTGGTCGGTGCGCTGCTCTGGGTGGTCGGAGGCCTCATCGCGGCGTCTGCCGTCGGCTGATCAGCAGCCCACGACGCGGCGGACGAGGTCGTCCCAGCCGGCCTCGATGCGCTCCAAGGAGATGTTGTCGCGCTGCTGCTGCTCGATCACCACGATGTCGAGGGGCGCGAGGACGGCGATCGACAGTAGGACGAGGTCGCCGGTGACGCGGAGCTCGCTCAACAGGTGTCGTACGTGCATCACGGCGAACGACGCCGCGGCCCGCGACCGCGCCGAGCTGTCGCCGGTCGCGGCCTTGATGAGTGCGCCGTGCGTGACGTTGGTGCGGAGCCGCGAGTGGCCGAACGCGAGCAGCCGCTCCAGCGGGGGAGCACCCGGCCCCAGCGGCGGCGGACCGGAGATCACGTCGGCCTGCCAGGCCGCCTCCGACTCGTTGAGCACCGCGGCCATCAGGCCCTCGCGGCTCTCGAAGCGACGGAACAGCGTCCCCTTGCCGACGCCGGCCACCGACGCGACCGTGTCCATGGTCACGCAGTCGACCCCCCGGGTCCGGACGAGCTCCAGCGCCGCTGCGAGGATCGCCTGCCGGTTGCGCGCGGCGTCGGACCGCTCCGGGGCGGGCTCGTCCGCCATCGGCAGCAGGTTCGTCACGCGCTCAGGGTAGGGCTCGGAAAAAGTTCTGGCACCCGGGAATGAAAGCGGACCACGGTCCGTTTCGACCGTCATGACCACTGACAAGCAGACCCGCGTCGCAGTCCTCCTCGGCTCCACCCGCAGCGGCAGCCTCAACCGCCGCATCGCCGAGCACCTCCGTGACCACGCCCCCGCCGGCGTGACCGTGGACGTGGTCGAGGGCCTCGACGCCGTGCCGTTCTACAACGAGGAGATCGACGGCGACACCGCCCCCGCCGCCGCAACCGCTCTTCGGGAGTCGGTCGCCTCGGCCGACCGCGTCCTCGCCGTCACCCCCGAGTACAACGGCACCATGCCCGCGGTGCTCAACAACGCCATCGACTGGCTGTCGCGCCCCTACGGCCAGGGCGCCATCGTCGGCAAGCCCTTCGCGGCCATCGGCGCCACCCCGACGCCGTACGGCGGCAAGTGGTCGCACGAGCACGCGCGCCACTCCGCGACCATCGCCGGCGCCCTCGTCGTCGAGGGCATCGTCGTCGACGAGCCCGCGGTCGACGGTGACCCGCTGGCCAACGAGGAGGCCGTCCAGCGCCTCCTCGGCGCGCTCGACGCCCTCGTCGCGCACGAGCCCGTCGCCGCCTGACCTCGTCGGTCTCGTGACGGTCGCTGGCGCGACCTCCTCGACCAGCGGGTAGTCCGCTGGTCGAGGAAGGACGAAGTCCTGTCACGAGACCAAGGTCGGACGGTGGGTAGGTTCGCGGCATGGAGCTGCACGTCCTGACCGCGCTCGAGCAGGGCGACGCCGTACGCCGCGGTGACGTCACGCCGCTCGACCTGGTCGAGCACTACGCGGCTCGCGCTGACGAGGTCGGCGCGTTCATCACCACCACGCACGACCTCGCGCGCGAGCACGCGCGTCGCTTGACGCAGTCGGGACGCCCCACGGACGCAGGTCCGCTCTGGGGCGTCCCGACCGGCATCAAGGACCTCCACCCGACGGCGGGGGTCCGCACGACCTTCGGCTCGGCGGCGTACGACGACTTCGTCCCCGACGCGTCCGACGACCTCGTCCTCACCGTCGAGGCGGCCGGGATGCCGAGCCTGGGCAAGACGAGCACGCCGGAGTTCGGGTCGCCCTGCTACACCGAGCCGGACGTCGCTCCGCCGGCGGTGACGCCGTGGGACCGCACCCGCACCGCGGGCGGCTCGTCCGGTGGGGCGGCCGCAGCGGTCGCGGCCGGCCTGCTCCCGGTGGCGCCCGGGTCCGACGGCGGCGGGTCCATCCGGATCCCCGCCTCGTGCTGCGGCCTCGTCGGCCTCAAGCCCTCGCGCGGTCGGGTCAGCGGCGCTCCCCGCTACGGCGACCCGGTCGGTCTCGCGACCCCGGGCACCCTCGCTCGTACGGTCCGCGACGCCGCCGCCCTCCTCGACGTGCTGGAGGGTCGGCGCGTCGGTGACCCGTTCTGGGCGCCACCGCCCACCACGTCGTTCCTCGACGCCTGCGACCGCGAGCCCGGACGGCTTCGCATCGCCCGCTTCGTCGCGCCGGTCATCGCCGAGGTCGACGTCGACCCGTCCAGCGTCTCGGCGTGGGAGGACGCGTCGCGTCTGTTGGAGTCCCTCGGGCACGACGTCGAGGACGTCGCGGTACCCATCCCGCCCGACGCGGTCGCCGACTTCGAGACCTGCTGGGCCGTGCTCACCGCATTGTCTCCGGCGCCGCCCGGCCGCGAGGACCGCCTCCGCCCGCTGACCCGCTGGCTGAGCGACCGCGGCCACGCCGTCAGCGGACCCGAGCTCGGCCTCGCCATCGCTCGCCTGCGCCAGCACGCGGCCGGCGCGCTCGCCGCGCTGGCGCCGTACGACGCCGTCCTCACGCCGACCCTCGCGATGCCGCCGGTCGAGGTCGGCGCGCTGCGCGACGACGCCGACCCGGCTGCCGACTTCGCTGCGCAGAAGGCCTTCACGCCGTGGACCAGCGCCTGGAACGTCACCGGCATGCCGGCCATCTCGCTCCCGCTGCACTGGACCGACGACGGCCTCCCGGTCGGCGTGATGCTGGCCGCTCGACCGGCCGAGGAGGAGCTGCTCGTGGCCCTGGCCGTCCAGGTCGAGACTGCGCAGTCCTGGGTGGACAGGCGTCCGCCGGGCTGGTGAGGGGTCGGCACGGGTGGGCTCGATAGGCGCCGGGCGCCGATCTTCGGTGCCGAGTCCTACGGTTGTCAGCCTGGATCTCGGCTGACAACCGTTGCGGTCACCGGATGTCCGGTGACTCCAGAGCGGGGCCGGGGTCAGTCGCCGATCCCGCGCGCGTGGAGGGCGTCGCCGGACTCGTGGGCGCGGGCGACGACGCGGATCACGAAGGGGGAGAGGTACGCCCGCGGGTTGCGGTCGAGGCCGCGCGCCCGGGCCGCGTCGCGCGTCTCCCGCGCGATCGCGATCGTCCCGGGCAGCGCGCCGATCGTCAGCGCGACGGTGAGTGCCACGCGCTCCGGGTCGATGCCGACGAACCGCAGCGGCCGGGCCCACCGCGACAGGGCGTCGACCATCTCGTTGACCGAGGTGGTGGCGGTCAGCGACAGCGCCGCCAGGCCGAGGCTGAGCAGGTCGAGGAAGGTCTCGGCCGCCTTCCCCGCGCCGTACCACCACCACTGGAACGCGCCCGCCACCAGCGCGACCACTAGCACCCCGCGAGCTGCACGCCAGACCGAGCGCACCGGCACGCGGGCGAGCGCCGCGAGCAGCAGCGTGACGGCGAGGAAGGCGGGCGCAGTCCGCACGTCGCGGACCACGACGATCGCCAGGCTCAGCACCGCCAGCCCGAGCACCTTCGCGCCGACCGGCAGCCGGTGGAGCACGGTGTCACCGGGCTGGTGGAGGCCAGCCATCAGGTCGCTCATCGCGAGTCGACCAGGCGGGTGTAGTGGTCGACCGACGAGGCCGGGTCGCCGTCGGCGACGACCCGGGCGTCGTCGACCACGACGACCCGGTCGCAGCGGGCGGCGAGGTCGAGGTCGTGCGTGACCAGGACGAGCTGCTGGGTGAGCCCGAGCAGGGCGTCACCGATCCGACGGGTGTTGGCCCGGTCGAGCAGCGTCGTCGGCTCGTCGGCGACGACGACCCGCGGCTCGGTCGCCAGCACGCCGGCGAGAGCGAGGAGCTGGCGCTGGCCGCCGGAGAGCGAGTGGACCGAGTCGTGGGCGTGCTCCTCGAGACCGTTGGCTGCCAGCACGGCGAGCGCCCGCTCGCGTCGCGCGGACGCACCCGACACGGTGCGCCGCAGTGACAGCTCGACGTCCTCGACGCACGTCGGCATGACCAGCTGGGCGGCGGGGTCGGTGAAGCAGAACCCGACCAGCCGGCGGACGGCCGCGCCGTCGCGCACCACGTCCTTGCCGTCGACGGTGACGCGACCCGACGAGGGCCGCACCAAGCCGTTGAGCAGCCGGGCGAGCGTGGACTTGCCGGAGCCGTTGGCGCCGATCACCGCGACCCGCTGCTCGGTGAGGGTCAGCGTGGTGGGCGCGAGGATCTCGCGCTCGCCACGGCCGGGGAGGGGGACCCGTACGGCGGCGGCATCGAGGTGGATCGAGGTCAACGTCAGCGGCGCTGCAGCAGCTGCGGGAACGCCCGGTGCACCTCGGCGGCGATCATCGCGACGAGCGACGTCTTCACCAGGTCGCCCACCCAGAACGGCATGTCCCAGGTCGCGGCCTCGCGCCAGGAGACGTCGGCGTAGAGCTTCATCCCGGCGATGCCCATCGTGTGGATGACCAGCACCGATGCGGCGAGGGAGCAGAAGAAGACGACGATCGCGCGGGTGCGCCGCTCGCGGGCGACGTACTGCACCAGGAAGCCGCCGACGAGCGCGGCGATGGGGAAGGACAGCAGGTAGCCGCCGCTGATGCCGGTGAAGACGCCGATGCCCGAGGAGTGCTCGGCGAAGACCGGGAGGCCGACGGCGCCGAGCGCGAGGTAGAGCGTGACGGCGGAGAAGCCGCGCACCGGTCCGAGGACGCAACCGGCCAGCATGACGGTCAGGGTCTGCAGCGTGATCGGGACGCCTGCGCTGCCGATCGGGATCGCGCCCACGTAGGCGCTCGCGCTGATCAGGGCGGCGAAGGCGGCGACGAGCGCGATGTCGCGCGTCGGGGACGACGAGCCCCGGACGTCCTCGTGGGTGTCCGCGGGCTGGGTCGTGGCGGTCATCCTGGATCCTTGCGTGCCGGGGAACTGAACGGTGTTCAGGTTAGGGTGGCGGTGAGTACGACGTCAACGCATCAGCAGGCCGAGGAGGGTGTGTGGCCCATCACCGCAGCGACGTGCTGGCCCACGCGGTCGCCCTCCTCGACACCCACGGCCTGGCCGCCCTGACCATGCGCCGGCTGGGGGCGGAGCTCGAGGTGCAGCCGAGCGCGATCTACCACCACTTCGCCAGCAAGCAGGCGCTGCTCGCGGCGGTGGCCGACGAGATCCTCGCCCGCGGTGCGCGGCCGCGGAGCGCAGAGGCGTGGCCCGACCGGCTGCGGGAGGTCTGCTCCGAGCTGCGCCTGGCGATGCTCGCCGTCACCGACGGCGCTGATGTCGTCGCGACCGTGTGGGCCTTCGGGCTCGGCGCCGCGGCACCGGTGGCGGACCTCGAGAAGATCCTCACCGACGCCGACGTCCCCCACGCGCTGGTGCCGGTCGCGTCGCGGGCGCTCGTGCACTACGTCTTCGGCCACGCCTTCGAGGAGCAGACCGCCCGCCAGGCGGTCAGCCTCGGCGCCGTCGAGCGCTCGCTCGAGTCGCTGCCCGACTTCGACCTCGGGCTCGACCTCGTCATCGACGGCCTGCGCGCCCGCCTGTCCACCCAACCCGGTATCTAGGGACGATGTGGTAGGCGATCCGGGCCTCGGACCTACCAGAACGTCCCTAGATGCCCGGGGCGGGGGAGCAGGTCAGGCGGTGGGGTCGACGTCCGCGCCGTGCAGCTCGGCGAGCAGGACCGCGCCGGCGAGGTCCAGGCGAGTCCTCTTGACGATCGCGGCCGACAGGTCGACCCCGTCGAGGCTCGCGCCGCGCAGGTCGGCGCGGTCGAGGACGGTGTCGCGCAGGACCGCGCGGTCGAGGCGGGCGCCGGCCAGCACGGCGAGGGTGAGGTCCGACATCGACAGGTCCGCCTCGCGCAGGTCGACGCCGCTGAGGTCGAGGCGCGAGAGGTTGGCGCCGCGGATCGTGACGCCGAGCCACGAGCCGCCGGTGACGGTCAGCGGGCGCAGGGTGCACTCGGTGAAGACCGTGCCCACCAGCTTGCAGCCGTCGAGCGTCGCGTCGAAGAACGACGTGCGCCGGAAGTCGCACCCGACGAACGCCGTCGCCTGGTGGACCGATGCGTTGAACCGGCCGCCGTGGAAGGTGCAGCGCTCGAAGGTGGCGCCGGAGGTGGTGGCCTCGGTGAGGTCGACGTCGGTGAAGGTGCAGTCCGTGAAACGGGCCGCGCCGAGCTCGTCGCCGTACCAGTCGTCGCCGCGGTAGTGGTGGCCTTCGGCTGTCAGGGGCTCGGTCACGGCAGCCACCGTATCGACGGCTCCGAGCGGGGAGGGGCCGATAGGGTCGTGCCGTGATCGCGTCCCACCAGCACCGCTTCATCTTCCTCAAGACCCGCAAGACCGCGGGCACGAGCGTCGAGATCGCGCTGTCGAAGGTGTGCGGGCCGGACGACATCATCACCGAGATCAGCCCCGAGGACGAGAAGCTCCGCGTGGCCGCCGGCGGTCGGCCCCCGCAGAACTTCGAGTCGCCGCCGCTGGAGCGCAAGGCGTACAACCACATGGGCGCCAAGGCGGTCCGCGACCTCGTGGGCCAGCAGACCTTTGACGAGTACTTCACCTTCGCGATCGAGCGGAACCCCTGGGACGCGGTCGTCTCGCTCTACTTCTGGAAGTACAAGGACCGCGACGAGCTGCCCGACTTCGAGGACTACGTCCAGGAGATCTGGATCGAGCAGCTCGCCAACAACCGCCGGCTCTACCGGATCCGCGGCCAGATGGTGCTCGACCGGGTGCTGCGCTACGAGTCGCTCGACGCGGAGCTCGACGAGGTGTGGGACCAGCTCGCCCTCCCCGGGCGACCCGACCTGCCGCGCGCCAAGGGCAACGCGCGACCTGCCGGGCACTACCGGGAGCTCTACTCGCCGGCCTCGAAGCAGCGGGTCGCCGACGTCTTCGCCGACACGATCGAGGCCTTCGGCTACGAGTTCTGAGCCGGCTCGGGCACGACACCGAGCAGCCGATCGCACTCCGCGACCAGCCGCGCCCGCAGGGGTGCGCCGCGCTCGGCAAACCCGCGCTGCGCCTCGACGTAGGCCGCCTTGCCCTCCGCCGTCTCGATCCGGACGGGCTCGAAGCCGAGGTCCGCGAGGTCGTACGGCGCCGCCCGCATGTCGAGCACGCGGATGTCGCGCGCGAGCTCGAAGCAGTCGGCGACCAGGTCGCTCGAGATCATCGGCGTCAACCGGAAGGCGTGCTTGTAGAGGTCCATCCCGGCGTGGAGACAGCCGGGCTGCTCGAAAGCGGGACGGTCGTCGCGGCCGGGCTGGAGGGTGTTGAGCGGCTGGGCGGTCGGGGTGAAGAAGCGGAACGCGTCGAAGTGCGAGCAGCCGATCCGGTGGGACTCGACGACCGCGTCGGTGCCGGCGGCGCCGAGCCGGAGCGGCCAGTCGTGGCGCGTGCCGTGCTGGTCGGCGCGGTGCACCATCGCCCACTCGTGCAGGCCGAAGCAGCCGAACTGCGGCGTCCGCCCGGCGGTGGCGCTCAGCAGGTTGTGGAGCTGCCCGAGGAGCGCTCGTTGCGAGGCGACGTACGCCTCCGCGACGGCGACCACCGCATCCGATGGTCGAGGAGGGCGCCCCGCGCTCGTCACGAGACCCCGGACAGGGGAGTAGCCCTTGAGGCCGGCGTGGTCCTCGGCATCCTCCAGCGCGATCCCGAAGCCCGGGTGCCAGCGGCGCAGCTGGGCGGGACGGTGGGAGTAGTAGGTGAAGAGGAAGTCGTGCACCGGGTGCTTGACCTGCTCCGCGCGACGGGCGAGATGCGGCTCGACGAACGCGTCGACGCGCGCCGCGTGGGCAGCGGCCCGCGCGCGCCAGTCTGGACCGGTCAGCACCTGCACCGACGAGAGGCTAGTCCGCGGCGCGCGTGAGCAGCACACTGACGAGATGATCGACCGCAGCGCCGGCCTCGACCGTGCCCACGCCCTGGCCCGCGAGTGGCTGGACTCGCTCGCCGAACGGCCCGTCCCACCGCGCCTCGACAGCGACGGCGTCGCGGCGCGCCTGGTGCGCGAGCTGCCCGACGGACCCACCGACACCGCAGCGGTCGTCGACGAGCTCGCCGCGGCCTGCGACCCCGGCCTGACCGCGATGCCGGGAGGCCGCTTCTTCGGCTTCGTCATCGGCGGGACCCATCCCGCCGCCCTCGCCGTCGACTGGCTGGTCAGCGCGTGGGACCAGAACACCGGACTGCGCGTGGTCACGCCCGCCCACTCGGCGGTCGAGGACCTCACCGAGGCCTGGCTGCTCGACCTGCTCGGCCTGCCCGCGGCGAGCGCCGTCGGCTTCGTCACCGGCGGAACGATGGCGAACTTCACCTGCCTGGCCGCCGCCCGCGACGAGGTCCTCCGCCGCGCCGGCTGGGACGTCGCGAACCAGGGACTGCTGGGCTCGCCCGGCGTACGGGTCCTGGTGGGCGCGGAGCGGCACGACACCATCGACCTCGCACTCCGGTACCTCGGTCTGGGCGCACCCGAGGCCGTGGCGGCCGACGAGCAGGGGCGCATCGAGGCGGCGGCCCTGGCGGCTGCGCTCGAAGCGGGAGACGGGCGGCCGACGATCGTCTGCCTCCAGGCGGGCAACGTGCACTCGGGCGCCTTCGACCCCTTCGAGGAGACCATTGCGGCGGCGCACGACGCCGGGGCGTGGGTGCACATCGACGGCGCGTTCGGCCTGTTCGCGGCGGCCTCGCCCGGGCGGCGGCACCTGACCGCGGGCTACGAGGCCGCCGACTCCTGGGCGACCGACGCCCACAAGACCCTCAATGTCCCCTACGACTGCGGCCTCGCGATCGTGCGCGACCGCGCGGCGCTGCGGGCCGCGATGGGCATGCACGGCGACTACCTGATCTTCGACGCGGCGGGCGAGCCGATGGACAAGGTGCCGGAGATCAGCCGCCGGGGACGGGCGTTCCCGGTCTGGGCGGTGCTGCGCGCCCTCGGCCGCGACGGGGTCGCCGCGCTCGTCGACGGCTACTGCGCGCACGCGCGGGCCTTCGCCGACGGCATCGCGGCGATCGACGGAGCCGAGGTGCTCAACGACGTGGTGTTCACTCAGGTGTGCGCCGCCTTCGGGGACGACGACGCCACGCGTGCGGTGGTCGACGCGATGCTCGCGGACGGTACGGCGTGGACCACGGGCTCGCGGTGGCGCGGTCGCGCCGTCCTGCGGGTGAGCGTCACCAACTGGTCGACGACCACCGCCGACGTCGAGGCTGCTCTCGATGCGCTGGGGCGTGCGGCTGCTCGATAGGCTCGGTGCATGCGCATCTGCAGGTTCAGCACGGGCGAGGAGCCGCGGTTCGGCGTCGTCACGGGGGACGTCGACCAGTTCGGCCAGCCCGCCGAGGACTCCGTCGTCGTGCCCCTTGCCGGCGACCCGCTCTACGTCGGGATCAAGCTCCTCGACGAGGAGCACCGGCTCAACGACGTACGACTCCTCGCGCCGGTCATCCCGCGCAGCAAGGTGGTCGGGATCGGGCGCAACTACGCCGCCCACGCCGCCGAGCTGGGGCACGACCTGCCCGACGAGCCGCTGATGTTCCTCAAGCCCAACACCACCGTCGTCGGCCCGGGCGACCCGATCTACTACCCGCCGCAGACGAGCAACCTGCACTACGAGGGCGAGCTCGCCGTCGTGATCGGGCGGATCTGTCGTGACGTCCCCGCGGAGCAGGCCACCGACGTGATCTTCGGCTACACGATCGCGAACGACGTGACCGCGCGCGACCTGCAGAAGTCCGACGTGCAGTTCACCCGCGCCAAGGGCTTCGACTCGTTCTGCCCGGTGGGTCCGTGGATCGAGACCGACCTCGACCCGCATGACTTCAACGACGGCCGCGCCGTGCAGACCTACCTCAACGGCGACGTCGTCCAGGACGGGTCCACCGCCGACATGATCTTCGACGTGCCGACCCTCGTCGCACACGTCTCGTCGGTCATGACGCTGCTCCCCGGCGACCTGATCCTCACCGGCACTCCCGAGGGTGTCGGCCCCATGCAGGTCGGCGACGAGGTGGAGATCTCGATCGCCGGCATCGGCGCCCTGGCCAACCCCGTCGCCCTCCGATCCCCGAACCCCGGAAGCTGAGCCCCCACATGTCGTCGCCCGTCCGCGTCCGTTTCTGCCCCTCGCCCACCGGTTCGCCGCACGTCGGCCTGGTCCGCACGGCCCTGTTCAACTGGGCCTTCGCGCGCCACCACGGCGGGCAGATCGTCTTCCGCATGGAGGACACCGACCGCGAGCGCAGCACCCAGGAGTCCTACGACGCCATCGTCGAGCTGTGGCGCTGGCTGGGACTGGACTGGGACGAGGGCATCGAGGTCGGCGGCCCGCACGGTCCCTACCTCCAGAGCGAGCGCGGCGACATCTACCGCGACGTGCTGGCCAGGCTCCGCGAGTCGTCGTACTCCTACGACTGCTTCTGCACGAACGACGAGGTGGCCGCCCGGCGCCAGGCGTCCGGCTCCAAGATGCAGGGGTACGACGGCTTCTGCCGCGAGCTGTCCGACGAGCAGCGTGCGGCCTTCGAGGCCGAGGGCCGCTCGCCGATCGTGCGCTTCCGGATGCCCGACGGCTCGATCACGTGGACCGACGCGGTCCGCGGCGACATCACCTTCGAGTCCGAGAACGTGCCGGACTTCGCGCTGTCGCGCGCCAACGGCGACCCGCTCTACACGCTCGTGAACCCCGTCGACGACGCGCTCATGGAGATCACCCACGTCCTGCGCGGCGAGGACCTGCTGTCCAGCACCCCGCGCCAGCTCGCGCTCCTCGACGCGCTCGTCGAGCTGGGCGTGGCCAAGCAGGTGCCGGTCTACGGCCACCTGCCCTACGTCATGGGCCAAGGCAACAAGAAGCTCTCCAAGCGCGACCCCGAGGCGCACGCGCTCGCCTACCGCGAGCAGGGGTTCCTGCCCGAGGGCCTGCTCAACTACCTTGCGCTGCTCGGCTGGGCGATCGCCGCCGACCGCGACATCTTCTCGATGCAGGAGATGGTCGACGCGTTCGACATCAAGGACGTCAACCCCAACCCGGCGCGCTTCGACCTCAAGAAGGCCGAGGCCATCAACGCCTCCCACATGCGGCTGCTGTCCGTCGAGGACATCACCCACCGCGCGCTGCCGTTCCTCAAGCAGGCCGGGGTCGTCAGCGACCCGGTGAGCGACGCCGACGCCCAGCTGCTCGAGCTCGCGATGCCCCTCGTTGCGGAGCGGATCAACAAGCTCACCGAGGCAGCACCCATGCTCGGCTTCCTCTTCGTCGACGAGGCCGCGTTCGAGCGCGACCCCGACGACGTCGCCAAGCTGCTCGACGACACCGGTCGCGGCGTCGTCCAGGCGTCGTACGACGCCCTCTCCGGGCTGCCCGAGTGGTCCACCTCGGCCATCGAGGAGGCGCTGCGGGTGGCGTTGATCGAGGGCATGGAGCTCAAGCCGCGCGTCGCCTTCGGCCCCGTGCGGGTGGCGATCACCGGCAAGCGCATCAGCCCGCCGCTGTTCGAGTCGATGGAGCTGCTGGGTCGCGAGCGGAGCCTGGGCCGGTTGCAGTCGGCGCTCACCTGAGCGACGGACGACCATCGTGACCACCCCGCTCGAGCCCGACTTCCAGCCGGCCTACCACGAGCTGCACCGCGTGGGCCGTCCCGGCTGGTGGCGCTCGCTGCTCGGCTCGATCGTGCTGATCGTGCTCGTCTTCGGCCTCGTTCCCGCCGTCCTGGGGCTGGCCGCGCTCGTCGCCCTGCTCGTCGGCGGCTCCAGCGCGGAGGACGCCTCGTCGGCGCTCGACGTGACCAGCAACGTGACGCCGTTCGGGCTCGGGCTGCTCAACGTCCTGCTGGGCTCGGCGATCCTGTCGAGTTGGCTGGTGCTCTGGCTCTTCCACCGGCTCAAGCCGCGCTGGTTGTCGTCGGTCGCGCCTCGGCTGCGGTGGCGGTTCCTGCTGGCGTGCCTGCCGCTGGCCGTCGTCGCCCTGGTCGCCAGCCTCGGTGCGGCGATCCTGCTCCCGACGGCGGGGGCGGCGGGGGAGCCGGTCGGATCGGTCAACGACTTCACCAGCACGACGCGCGACTTCCTCCTCGTGATCGCGCTGCTGACCCCGTTCCAGGCCGCCGGTGAGGAGTACGTCTTCCGCGGCTACCTCACCCAGGCCTTCGGCTCGCTGCTGCCCTGGCGCCGGGTGTCGCTGGTGCTCGCGGTCCTCGCCCCGGCGGTCCTGTTCGCACTCGCCCACGGACTGGGGCAGAGCTGGCCGGTCTTCTTCGAC
Source organism: Nocardioides potassii (assembly GCF_021648885.1). Classification (GTDB taxonomy): domain Bacteria; phylum Actinomycetota; class Actinomycetes; order Propionibacteriales; family Nocardioidaceae; genus Nocardioides; species Nocardioides potassii. The sequence continues at coordinate 273,597 of NZ_JAKJHZ010000005.1, forward strand.
CGGTTCGCCTTCGGTGTCGTCGCCGGGATCCTGGTGATCCGGACCGGGGGGCTCGAGGCGGCGATCGCCATGCACGTGCTCAACAACTTCTTCGCCTACGGCCTCGCCCTCGCCTTCGGCGACATGACCGAGTCGCTCAACGCCAGCGGCCCCGCGAGCCCGTGGATGATCGTCTCCACCCTGACCCAGTCCTTGGTCTACCTCGGGCTCGCGAGCTGGGTCGCGACGGCGATGGGCGTCTCCCGGCAGGGCCCGCCGGTCGGTGCCGTACGGCGCCCGCCCGCCGGCGACCCCGTTTTGGCCGCCCCACCACCGCGCGTGTAACGTTCGGGGTCGGTTCCGCAAGGAACCGCGTGGTGGTCAGCCGATCGTGAGCGGTCGGACTGATACCCCCATGGGGTATGGTGTAATTGGCAACACGGCTGATTCTGGTTCAGTTGTTCTAGGTTCGAGTCCTAGTACCCCAGCGAGTCCGGCCCTCCGGGGCTGGATTTGGTCGGCCCTCCATCGTTCGATAGAGTTCCGTCCGCTGCTTCCGAGCGGCACAGCAACACCGACATGCAAGCCCCCGTCGTCTAGCGGCCTAGGACGTCGCCCTCTCACGGCGGTAACGCCGGTTCAAATCCGGTCGGGGGTACCAACGCATGACGAAGGGCCCGGTCCACCAGGACCGGGCCCTTCGACATTTGTGCGTCGGCTAGGCCGTGGGCTTCACCGCCAGCACGGCGCACTCGGCGCCGAGCAGGATGCGCTGCGCGACGCTGCCCATCAGCAGCTTGCCGACGGGCGTGCGCCGCCGCAGCCCGATCACGACGAGGTCGGCCGCCACGTCGGCGGCGACGGCGAGCACCTGGTCGCCGACGTCGGCGCCCATCGAGCGGCGTACGTCGACCTCGATGCCGGCCCCGCCCAGCTCGGTCGCCAGCGCGGCGAGCTGCTCGTCGTCGGCGTACCTCTCGTCGACGAGCGCGTCGCCGCGGGTGGCGTTGACCACCACGACCCGGCCCTCGCGGAGCCGCGCCTCCTCGAGCGCGCGCCGCAGCGCCGCCTCGCCGAACTCGTCGGGCGTCCAGCCCACCACGATGGTCGTCATCGGACCGTCTCCTCTTCCCTGGTCGTGTCACCGGCGAGCCCCTCGTCGACGGCCACGGCGGCCGGGGCGGGGCGGATCGTGCGCAGGACGAGCGGCGCGATGATCGCGACGGCGACGACCGCGTAGATCACCACCGCCAGCGGTTCGCTCCACAGCGCGTCGACCTCCCCGCCGGAGATGGCCATCGCCTCCCGCAGCTTGAGCTCCATGAGCGGGCCGAGGATGACCCCGAGGATCAACGGCAGCACCGGCAGCGCGAAGCGCCGCATCATCAGGCCCAGCAGGCCGAGCAGCAGCAGGAGGAACAGGTCGAACGGCTGCAGGTTGGTGGCGTAGGAGCCGAGCGCGGCGAAGAACAGGATCCCCGCGTAGAGCTGCGGCCGTGGGATGCGCAGCAGCTTGGCCCAGACGGGCGCGAGCGGCAGGTTGAGCACCAGCAGCAGCGCGTTGCCGATCAGGAGGCTGGCCAGCAGGGCCCACACGAGGTCGGGCTGGTCGGTCATCAGGCTGGGGCCGGGCTCGATGCCGTAGCCCTGGAACGCGGCCAGCATGACGGCCGAGGTCGCGGTCACCGGCAGGCCGAGGGCGAGCAGCGGCACGAAGGTGCCGGCGGCGGAGGCGTTGTTGGCCGCCTCCGGTCCGGCGACGCCCTCGATGGCGCCCCGGCCGAACTCGTCCTTGCCGTGACGAGCAGCGATCCGCTTCTCGGTGATGTAGGACAGGAAGGTCGGGATCTCCGCGCCGCCGGCCGGCACCGCGCCGAACGGGAAGCCGTACGCAGTCCCGCGCAGCCACGGGCCCCAGGACCGCCGGAAGTCCGCGCGGCTCATCCAGGGGCGGCCGACGGGGATCACGTGCGCCGGGCTGCGGCGCAGGTGCGCGGCGACCCACAGGGCCTCGCCGAGGGCGAAGATGCCGACCGCCACCACGACGACGTCGATGCGGTCGGCCAGCAGCGGCTGGTCGAAGCTGAGACGGGGCTGACCGGTGTTGAGGTCCAGGCCGACAAGGCCGATGGTGAGGCCGATGAAGAGGGCGATGAAGCCCCGCAGCGGCGAACCGCCCAGCACGCTGGTCACCGAGACCATCGCCAGGACCATGAGCGCGAAGTAGGACGGTGCGCCGATCTCGACGGCCACGGACGCGAGCGCCGGGGCGAAGAACACCACCAGCAGCGTGCCGATCGTGCCGGCGATGAAGGAGCCGATCGCCGCCGTGGCCAGCGCCTGCGCCGCCTTGCCGGCCCGGGCCATCAGGTTGCCCTCGAGCGCCGTCATCACGGACGCGGACTCACCGGGTGTGTTGAGCAGGATGGCCGTCGTGGAGCCGCCGTACATGCCGCCGTAGTAGATCCCGGCGAACATGATGAAGGCGGCGACCGGGTCGAGGCCGTAGGTCACGGGCAGCAGCAGCGCGACCGCCATCGCCGGTCCGATGCCCGGCAGGACGCCGACGAACGTGCCGAGCAGCACGCCGATGGCGCAGTACATGAGGTTCTCCGGGGTCAGGACCGCCCCGAAGCCGCCCATCAGCAGGCCGAGGTTGTCCATCAGAGCACCCCGTCCAGGATCCCGGCAGGGAGGATGACGCCCAGGCCCTCGTGGAAGAAGTACCAGCTCGCCACCGCCATCACCGCGCCGACGAGGACGTCGCGCACGAGGGTGCGGCTGCCGAGCGACCAGGCGCAACCGACGAACAGCAGCGCGCCGCTCACCGCCCACCCCAGGAAGGAGATGGTCAGGACGGTGAAGAGCAGGACGCCGGCCAGCTTGAGGACCGTGAGCCAGTCCGCCGGGTGGCGGAGGTCGACGTCCTCCCCGCCCTCGGCCTCGGGCACGCTGCCGCGCAGCGTCGCGACCGCGAGGAGCAGCCCCAGCACCACGGTGACCGTGCCGATCACGTAGGGGAACAGGCGCGGGCCGACGGGGTCGCCGAAGCCGACCCGCAGCGTCGTGGCGTCGTAGAAGGTGTAGGCGCCGACCACGACCAGAAGCGCGGCGAGGCCGAGCTGGGGGAGGTCGCGGTCGGTGGCCGGCGACGGAGGGGTCGCCGTCCCGGGGTTGTCCATTGATGTGCTCACAGCAGGTCCAGCTCCTCGAGGGTGGTGGCGACGCGCTGGTCCTGCTCCTGCAGGAACGCGGTGAAGTCGTCGCCGGTCTTGAACTCGTCGATCCAGCCGTTGTCCTCGAGGGCCTGTTGCCACTCGGGGGTCTCGTGCATCTCCTCGAGCATCGCGATGAGCTCGGCGCGACGCTGGTCGCTGATGCCGGGGGGCGCAAGGACTCCGCGCCAGTTGGTGAAGACCAGGTCGATGCCCGACTCCGTGAGGGTCGGGGCGTCGCTGATGTTGTCGCCCGCCAACCGCTCCTCACCCGAGACGGCCAGCAGGCGGAGCTCGCCGTCCTTCAGCTGCCCGGTGAACTCCCCGACGCCGGAGAAGCCGACGTCGATCTTGCTGCCGAGCAGCGCGGTGGTCAGCGGGCCGCCGCCGTCGTACGGCACGTAGCGCACGTCGCGGGCGTCGATGCCGACGGCCGACGCGAGCTGCATCGGGAACAGGTGGTCCGGGCCGCCGGGGGAGGAACCGCCGCCGACCACGATCGAGCCCGGATCGGCCTTCCACGCCTTCACCAGGTCGTCGATCGTCTCGAAGGGCGAGTCCGGCGGCACCAGCACGCCCTCCTGGTCCTCGATCAGCTGTGCCAGCGGGGTGGCGTCGTCGAGCTTGTAGGGGGCGCCGAAGGAGTAGAGCGAGCCGACGACCCCGAGGCCGGCGGTCATCATCGTGCGCTCGTCGCCCTCGGCGTTCATCAGACGCGTCATCGCCACCGAGCCGCCGGCGCCGATCACGTTGGTGACCTCGACGTTGCCGCCGGTGATGTCGTCGTTCTCCATCACTGCGACCGCGGCCCGGCCGGTCTGGTCGTAGCCGCCGCCGGGGCTGTTGGGGATGAGCATCGTCATGTCGTCGCTCTGGGCACCGCGGGTCACCCCGCAGCCGGTGGCGAGCAGCACCGCGGTGCTGAGCGCTGCCACGGTCGCGACCGTGCGAGCGGCCCTGCGCCTCGTCCCGTGGCGGGTGAGGGGACGCATCATGGGTCTCCTTCTGTGGTGGTCGGTCGTGCGCGGCGGGGTCCCGCTCCCGACGATGGTGGAGACTGCGTGTGGTGCTCGTCACGCTTGCGCAAGCAATGGAGGTTCTGGAACTTGTGGTCACGCCTGAGGCTGCGTCCGGCGACCCTCGCCGGGCAGTTCCTCGCGCTCCAGCTGACGGTCCTGTTCGTGGTCGTCGCCGCCGCCAGCGTGGTGTCGGTGCAGCAGAGCGACGCCGACTTCCGTGACACCCGCGGAGCGGAGATGCGGGCCGCCGCCGAGTCGATGGCCAACATCCCGGCGGTCCGCCAGCCGTTCATCAAGGGAGAGGTGGACGTCCGCCGTGCGTCGCTGACGTCGTACACCCAGCAGGTCCGCACCAACTACCAGGCGAGCGGGGTCTACCTCACCGACCCCGACGGCGTGGTGCTCGTCAGCAGCGACTTCGCTGGCCGCGACCGCGCGATCGACCTGTCCGCGAGCACCGTGCAGCAGCTGCGCCCGTGGAGCGGAGATGTCGACGACTTCGGTACGCCGTCGATCGCGGCGCAGGTGCCGATCATCAACCGCAGGCTCCAGCTCGTCGGCATTGCGATGGTGGCCGAGGAGTACCCGTCCTGGGGGGAGCGGGCACGCAGCGCACTGCCCGACCTGCTGACCTTCGCCGGCCTCGGCCTGGGCCTCGGGACCGCTGGCTCGTTCCTTCTCTCGCGCCTGATCCGGCGACGTACGCGCGGTCTCGAGCCCGCCGCCATCGCCGCCCTCGCCGACCAGCGCGAGGCGGTCCTGCACTCGATCCGCGAGGGGGTCGTCGCCGTCGCGGACGACGGCACCGTGACGATGCTCAGCGACAGCGCGCGCGAGCTCATCGGCCTGGCCGAGGACGTCGAGGGGAGTCGCGTCGAGGCCCTCGACCTCGATCCCGCCGTCCGCGACCTGCTCGCGGACGACGCCGAGATCCGCGACCACGTCGTCGTGCTCGGCGACCGGGTGCTCGTGGTGAACCGCAACCCGGTGATCGAGCGCGGTCGCCGCGTCGCGACGGTGACCACCCTGCGTGACCGCACCGAGCTGCTGTCGTTGCAGAGCGAGCTCAGCGCCCGCGAGTCGATCACCAACACCCTGCGCGCGCAGACCCACGAGTTCCACAACCAGCTCCACACGATCTCCGGGCTGGTGCAGCTGGGGGAGTACGACGAGGTGTCGCGGCTCGTGGGGACGTTGAGCCGGCGCCGCGCCGAGATCTCGGACGCGGTCCTCGCCCACGTCGAGGACCCGGCCGTGGCCGCCCTGCTGATCGCCAAGACCAGCCTGGCCGCCGAGCGGGGCATCGACCTCGTGGTCGCCGGCGGCAGCCGCCTGCCACGGCTCGACCCGGAGACCTCGACCGACGTCGCCACCGTGCTGGGCAACCTCGTCGACAACGCGGTCGACGCCTCACAGTCCGTCGGGGGCGAGACGGTCGACGTGACGCTGGTCGTCGACGGCACGACGGTGCGCCTCACGGTGACCGACACTGGTCCGGGTGTGCCGCCCGAGCAGGTGGGGGAGGTGTTCCGGCGCGGCTGGACCACGAAGGAGTCGACGGTCGGCGGCCGGGGTGTCGGGCTCGCGCTCGTGCAAGTCGTCTGCGAGCGTCGGGGCGGCGCGGTCACGGTCCGCGCCGCCGAGGACACGTCCGGTGCGGTCTTCGAGGCCGAGCTTCCCGGTGCGGTGGTCGGAGACGTGTCGGGGACCGCGACAGCCACGGGAGGCGAGGTGCGATGAACAGTGCGATGGACGACGTGACGGTGGTCGTCGTGGACGACGACTTCATGGTCGCGCGGATCCACACCCAGTTCGTCGAGCGCACGCCCGGTTTCCGGGTGGTCGGGGTCGCGAGCAGCGGGCAGGCCGCCCTCGACGACATCGCCCGGCTGCGGCCGGACCTGGTGCTGCTCGACGTGCACCTCCCCGACATGACGGGCATCGACGTCATCCGCCGGCTGCGCGCCGGCGGCGACGACGTCGGGGTGCTCGTCGTCACCGCGGCACGCGAGGCCGACACCGTGCGGGCCGCGGCGTCCGGTGGTGCGGTGCACTACCTCGTGAAGCCCTTCGACTACGACGACCTCCGCGTGCGGCTCGAGTCGTTCCGCGCCGCGCACCTCGCGCTGTCGGGGTCCACCGCGCCCGGGCAGGAGGACATCGATGCGGTCTTCGGCGGCACTGGTCCCGCCCCCGTGGTTGCGGCGCTGCCCAAGGGTCTGAGCCCGGAGACGGCCGAGGCGGTGCGGGTGGCGCTCACCGCGGCGGGTGAGCTGTCGGCGGGCGAGTGTGCCGAGGCCGTCGGGATCTCGCGGGTCTCCGCGCGGCGCTACCTCGAGCACTTCGTGGCCCGGGGGACGGTCGTCGTACGGCTGCAGTACGGCGGGGCGGGCCGGCCCGAGCGGCGCTACCGCGTGGTCTGACCCCGGTCAGTCGCGTCGGACGTCGCCGACGACGACGTCCGTGACGTGCACGTCGACCGGCGGGCGAGCGCCCGGGCCCAGCACCTCGACCAGGACGCCCTCCACGAGCGAGCGGGCGAGGTCGGCCGCCTGCCGGACGTCGGTGTCGTAGGCGCAGACGAGGTCGACCTCGACGCGCGTCAGCAGGTCGTCGTCGCCGATCGTCAGGTCGATCCGCTCGGCCGCGAGGTCCGGGCCGAACCGCAGGGCGTCGCGCAGCCGGGCGAGCAGGACGCGCGAGGACACGTGGGTCCGCGACCCGTGCTCGTCCTGGTCGAGGGAACCGTCCGCGGAGACGTACGCGATCCGGCGCGCGGGCAGGACGGTCTCGCGGACCTTCCGCTTGATGGAGTCCGAGACGGCCGGCCAGTCCTCCGGCTGCTCGGCGCGGGCAGCGGCGGTCGCCCGTTCGAGGGGGGTGCCGGGACTCATCGCCATCGCGCCATCCTCTCTGCCAGCTGTCGTCGGCCGCGGTGCAGGTGTCCCCGCACGGCACCGACCGTCGTGCCCATCGCCAGGGCTATTTCGTCGTACCCCAGTCCTTCGACCTCACGCAGCAACCAGGCGGATCGCTGGTTCCACGGGAGCTCGTCGAGCGCCTGCTGCAGCGCCTCGAGCAGCTCCGAGTCCAGCACGTCCTGCAGGGGGTTGTCATCTGCGACCTTCACGGCGCGGGACAGCAGCTCGTCGTCGATGGGCGTCGGGCGGCGGTGGCGCATCAGGTCCACGGCCCGTCGGTGCACCAGCCTGAACAGCCATGTCTTGAGTGACGACTCGCCGCGGAACGAGTCCAGGCTCTTCCACGCCGAGATCAGCGCTTCCTGCACGACCTCCCCGGCATCGGCGTCGCTGCCGTTGACCAGCCGCCGGGCGTAGCGCAGCATCCCGGGGCCGTAGCGGTCGACCAGCTCGCCGAACGCCGCCTCGTCGCCCAGCCGCGCGGCGCGCACCAGCGCGCCGTCGGAGGTGCTCGGGAGGTCGTCGGCCACGGGTGAAGTCAATCGGGCACTCCCAAGTGGGGCCTGAGAGCCGCCTGAGCATCTGCCCCGGGTGAGCGGGGTCACACGAACTGGAGCCATCTGGGGCGTGACGATCGCCGAACTCCGCCCGACCAACGTGTGTCCCGGTCCACCGAGGGCCGGCAACACGAACGAGAACGGAGAGACCATGACCGAGAAGCAGACCTCCAGCACGCCCGCCACCACCTCCACCGCTGGTGGTGCCCTGGTGACGGAGCAGGGTCGTACGTCGATCGCGGACACCGTCGTCTCCAAGATCGCCGGAATCGCGGCCCGCGAGATCAGCGGCGTGCACGACCTCGGCGGCGGCACCGCCCGCGCCGTCGGCGCGATCCGCGAGCGCATCCCGGGCTCGCGCACCAACCTGAGCCAGGGTGTCGCGGTCGAGGTGGGGGAGCACCAGGCTGCCGTGGACCTCGACATCGTCGCCGAGTACGGCGTCGCGATCGCCGACCTCGCCGCCGCGATCCGCCGCAACGTGGTGGACGCCGTCGAGCGGATGACCGGCCTCGAGGTGACCGAGGTCAACATCACCGTCCACGACGTCTTCCTGGAGAGCGACGAGCCGGACGAGGAGCCGGCCACCACGCGTGTCCAGTGACGTGACGGGCCCGAGCGAGACCAGCGTGGTCCCGCCGGCCGACGGGACCCGGGAGGTCGAGGAGGTCCACGAGGACCTGGCCGACCGGGTCGCCGAGGCGGTCCTCTCCGTGCCGGGCGTCCACGCCCTGCACGGCGGGGTCCTCGGCGAGGTCGCGACCTACCTGCCCGGTCGACGGGTCGCCGGGATCCGGCTGCTCGAGGGGGTCACGCAGGTCCACCTCGTGCTCGACTGGGACGCCCCCATGTCGGCGACGATCGACGAGGTGCGTGCGCGCGTGTCAGCGCTCGCGCCCGGCGTGGTCCACCTGGCCGTCGAGGACGTCCAGGGGCCGGCAGGTCCCGCGGAGGGCTGAGGCGTGGGCGTGACCGATCGATCGGCACGGCGCGCCGCCCTCCGGGCCACGCACCCCGACCTCGGCGGGAACGCCGACGACTTCATCGCGGTGGTGCGCGCCTTCGACGGTCCGTCCGCCGCCACGACCGCCGTGGCGCCCGCCTGGGGGTCGGGCGCCACGGCCCCGACGACCCGCCCGTCCATCACCACGACCCGCCGCTCGCGAGCCTCCCGCCGTGCCAGACGCACCCGCCGACGGCTCCGCGCGATGACCCCCGGCTGGCTCCCAGCCCACCAGTACGCCCATCTGCTCGAGGAGAGAACATGACCACCTCCACCGTCGGCCTCATCGCCGGCCTGCTGCTCACCATCGCCATCACCACCGGCGGCCTGCTCGGCCTGCTGCTGGCCATCGTGCTCGGCACGGTCGGCTACCTCGTCGGCGGTCACGTCGACGGAGAGGTCGACGTCCGCGCCATGGTGCGTGGTCGCCGTGGCTGAGCTCACCGCCACCGCAGCGCCCACCGTTGCGCCGGCGGCGCCCGCGCCTGACGACGCACCCTCGGGCGCCGAGGGTCGCGGCCAGCTCAGCGTCCGCGCCCAGGCCCTCCAGCACATCGTGGAGTCGGTGGCCCTGGAGGTGCCGCGCGTGCGGCGCACCAGCGGCTCGCTCGCCGGCGTCCGCTCCGGCACGCCGCACGCCTCCGTCCACGTGCGCGGCACCACCGCCCGCGTGTCGCTCGACGTGGCGGTCGCCTGGCCGGCCCCCGTCTCCGACGTGGCGGCCCAGGTCCGCTCGGCCGTGCTCGACCGCGCGTCCGAGCTCAGCGGCGTACGCATCACCGCGGTCGACGTGAACGTCACCGTGTCCGGCATCGACGAGAGGAGAGCGTCGTGAGCACCACCCGCACCGAGCGCGCCCTGTCGCGCCCGCCGATGGGCATGCCCCGCACCGTGCCGGTCGGGATCGTCCTGGCCCTGGCACTCGTCGTGCTGGGCGTGGTCGCGGTCCGTGACCTCGTCGTCCACCAGGGCTGGGCGACCGGGCAGCCGTGGCTGCCCGACCTGCTCGGCAGCCTCGACGGCCTGACGCCCACCACCGGTGTCCTCGTCGCCGCCACGGTCGCGGCAGTCGTCGGACTCGCGCTCCTGCTCGTCGGGCTGCTGCCCGCGCCGCGACGCCACACCCGCGCGCAGGACTCCGACCAGCTCTGGTCCAGCCCGGAAGCTGTCGCCGCCGTTGCGCGTGTCGCAGCCGACCGTGCACCCGGTGTCCTGAGCGCCCGCGCCGGCCGCGTCGGCCGACGCCGGATCGTCCTCGAGATCGCCACCCGTGGCGACGAGGGCGCGGCCCTCGCAGTCTCCCGCGAGGCCGCCACCGCCGCCGGCAGCGCCCTCGGCGCCCGCCGCATCGACGTCCGCACCGCGGAGGAGGAGTGACATGACCACCCGACGTACGCGCGGCACCGACCGCGCCACCACCATCGTCCTCGGCCTGGTGCTGCTGGGCCTGGCCGCTCTCGTCTGGGAGTGGCGCCTCGACCTCACCGGGCTGCTGGACGCCGACCGCGAGGTCGCCGGCGTCGGCTCCGTCGTCGACAGCACCTGGTGGCCGTGGGTCGCCGCCGCCGTGGGACTGGTGCTCGGACTGCTCGGCCTGCTGTGGCTGCTCGCCCACCTGCCCCGCCCGACCCGTGGCAGCACCCGGCTGTCGGGCAGCGACGCGACCGGACGCCTCGAGGCGGACCACGCCTCGCTCGCGAAGGCCCTCGCCGATCGCTGGGCCTCGCTCGCCCCGGTCACCGGTACGCACGGCCGCATGACCCCGGACGCCCCCGACGTGATCATCCTGACGGGTCACGTGGAGCTCGAGGCGGACGCTGCCGACATCCTCGAGGGCACCGCCCAGGTCGAGCGCGAGGTGGCCGAGGCCTTCCCCGACCTCGACGTCCGGGTCCGGTTCCTGCTCGACGGGCCGGCGCGACAGCCGCGCACCCGCCGGTCCACCGAGATCACGGTCGCGGAGTGGGCGCCGGCGGCGTGACCCTCGTCGCGGTGTCCGTTTCCCGCTGGTACGGCTCCGGTGGAGGCGGCAGACTCGGGGCATGACACCGTCCGGCCACCTCGACGCCGAGGCCTGCTACCGGGCGGTGCAGAGCCGGGACCGACGGTTCGACGGCGTGTTCTACACCGCCGTCCGCACCACTGGCATCTACTGCCGGCCGTCGTGCCCGGCCCGCACGCCGGCGTCCGCCAACGTCAGCTTCCACCCGACCGCGGCGAGCGCCCAGTCCGCAGGGTTCCGCGCCTGCAAGCGCTGCCTGCCCGACGCCACCCCGGGCAGCCCGGAGTGGGACGTGGCGGCCGACGTCGCCGGACGCGCGATGCGCCTGATCGCCGACGGGATCGTCGACCGCGAGGGCGTCGGGGGGCTCGCGCGGCGGGTCGGCTACACCCCGCGCCACCTGGGCCGGCTCCTGAGCCAGGAGCTCGGCGCGGCGCCGCTCGCGCTGGCCCGCGCCCGGCGCGCCCAGACCGCGCGGGTGCTCATCGAGACCACCGACCTCCCGCTGACCGACGTCGCCTTCGCCGCCGGCTTCGCCAGCGTCCGCCAGTTCAACGAGACCGTCCGCGAGGTGTACGACGCCTCGCCCACGCAGCTGCGCGGTCGCGGGCGGGCGCGGCCCGCGGCCGGCGGCCGGCCGTCCGGTGCGGTGACGATGCGGCTGGCCGTGCGCACCCCGTTCGCCGGCCGACGGCTCCTCGACTTCCTCGCCTTCCACGTCGTTCCGGGCGTCGAGGTCGCCGCCCCCGGCACCTACGCCCGCACCCTCGACCTCCCGCACGGTCCCGGCACCGTCCGGCTCCACCTCGCCGACCTGCCCGTGGGTGGCGGGACCGGCTTCGTCGTCGCGGAGTTCTGGCTGCATGACCTGCGCGACACCGCGGCGGCGAGCGAGCGCGTGCGCCGCCTCCTCGACGCCGACTGCGACCCGGCCGCCGTCGATGCGCAGCTCGGCGCCGACCCTCTGCTCGGCCCCCTCGTGCTGGCCACCCCGGGCCTGCGGGTGCCCGGCCAGGTCGACGGTGCGGAGACCGCGATCCGCACGGTGATCGGCCAGCAGGTCAGCGTCGCCGGCGCGCGCACCGTCGCCGGACGGATCGCGGCGGCGCACGGCCGCCTCGTCGACTCACCGGTGGCCGGGCTGACCCACCTCTTCCCCGACTCGACCACGCTGTCCGGCCTCGACGCCGAGGACCTGCCGATGCCGCGGGCCCGAGGTCGCGCGCTCGTCGCGCTCGCCGGCGCCCTCGCCGACGGCACGGTCGTCCTGGACCGCGGCCCCGACCGCGACGACGTACGACGTGCCCTGCTCGCCCTGCCCGGGATCGGCCCGTGGACCGCAGACTACGTCGCGATGCGTGCGCTCGGGCACCCGGACGTCTTCCTGCCGACCGACCTCGCGGTCAAGCGCGTCCTCACCGGGCTCGGCGGGTCGCTCGACACCGATCCCGAGCGGTGGCGTCCGTGGCGGTCCTACGCCCTGATGCACCTCTGGAACACCCTGATGCCCGCCACCCCCGAGCCCGCGTGCCCGGTGAAGGAGAACTGACATGTGGACCGTGATGCCCTCGCCCGTCGGCGACCTGCGCATCGTCGAGCGCGACGGGTCGATCGTGGCCATCGAGTTCTCGCCGTTCCGGCAGCCCGCCGACGGACGTCCGCTCGGCGCCCGCTCCGACGACGAGCCGGTGCTCGCCGAGGCAGTGCGACAGCTCACGGCGTACTTCGTCCGCGAGCGCACGTCGTTCGACCTCCCCCTCGCGCCCGTGGGCACCGAGTTCCAGAAGCGGGTCTGGAAGCAGCTCGAGAAGATCGGCTACGGAGACACCGCGTCCTACGGCGAGGTCGCCGGGCGGCTCGGGATGACCAACGCCGCCTCGCGCGCGGTCGGCCTGGCCAACGGCCGCAACCCCATCCCCATCGTCGTGCCGTGCCACCGGGTCATCGGGGCCAACGGCACCCTCACCGGGTACGCCGGCGGCCTGGCGCGCAAGCAGCAGCTGCTCGAGCTCGAGCAGGACGCCCTCTTCTGACCGTTCACCATGGGAGGTCGGTCAGCGAGCACTTCCCTCAGTCAACTGACAGAGGGGAGTGCACGTTCGTCGACATCCCATGGTGGACGGACGGCGTCAGGCCGGCGACCACCGCGGGTCGCGGCCGGACCGCGCGAGGAGCCGCTCGAACGACGATGCGCCGGGGCCGACGTCGACGGCCGGACCGAAGAGGCCGGGCGTGCCAGCCTCGTCGAAGCCACCCACGAACGCCAGACACGCCTCCGCGGTGGCGTCGTCGCAGTCGTAGGACTGCCCGGTCGACCGGGCGAGGTCCCAGCCGTGGAGCACGACCTCGTCGAGCGCGACCAGTCCACCGACCTGTCCGGGCAGGTCGACACCGCCGGCACGGGTCATGCCCTCCCATGCTGCGGGCTCGCGCCACGCGGCGACCAGCCACGGGACGTGCTCGCCCAGTGCCTCGCGCCAGCCGGGCTCGACGTCAGGCCACCCGCTCGCGTCCGGCGTGGTGTCGGTGAACGCGCCGAAGTCCTTCTCGGCCGCGGCGCGGAACGCCTGCGTCAGGCCGACGAGGTGCTGTGCGAGCTGGCCGACCGTACGGCCCTCGCACGGGGTCGGATCGTCGAGCTGGTCGTCGCCCACGCCGGCCGCGACCGCCAGGAGTCGTTCGCCGGCCGGGCCGAGGTCCACGAGATCAGGCATGACCCCACCCTGCCCCAACGCGGCCTCGTGCGCGAGGGTGGCGGCTTGCGACATCGGGTCGGGATCGAGCGATGTCGTACGCCGCCAGGGTGCGGCCGGTGGCTACTCGGCTGCGGCGCGGCGCAGCGACTCGGACAGCCGGTCGGCCGCGGCGAGCACGGCGGGGGCGTGCATCCGGCCGGGCTGGCGCGAGAGGCGCTCGAGAGGGCCGGAGACCGACACGGCGGCGATCACCTTGCCGCCGGGGGAGCGCACCGGTGCGGACACCGACGCCACGCCCTGCTCGCGCTCGCCGACGGACTGCGCCCAGCCACGGCGTCGGATGCCGGAGAGCGCAGTGGCGGAGAACGCGGCGTTCTGCAGGCCGCGGTGCATCCGCTCCGGGTCCTCCCAGGCGAGCAGGATCTGGGCGGCGGAGCCGGCGTTCATGGTCAGCTGCGAGCCGACCGGGATGGTGTCGCGCAGGCCGGACGGGCGCTCGGCTGCCGCGACGCAGACGCGGTGCTCGCCCTGCCGGCGCCACAGCTGCGCGGACTCGCCCGTGATGTCGCGAAGTCGCGCCAGCACCGGTCCGGCAGCCGCGAGCAGGCGGTCCTCACCCGCTGCCGCCGAGAGCTCGGAGAGCCGCGGACCGAGCACGAAGCGGCCCTGCATGTCGCGTGCGACGAGACGGTGGTGCTCGAGGGCCACCGCGAGCCGGTGGGCGGTGGGGCGGGCCAGCCCGGTGCCGGCGACCAGGCCGGCGAGGGTGGCCGGTCCGGCCTCGAGGGCGGCGAGCACGAGGGCGGCCTTGTCGAGCACGCCGACGCCAGATCCGTTGTCCATATACCGATATTGTCATCTCAGAGAGTGGGATGCAAGATGTAGCGTCGACGCACCGCACGGAGATGAAGGAGCTGGCACCATGGGCAAGACCCTGTCCGAGAAGGTCTGGGACGAGCACGTCGTCCGCAGCGCGCCCGGGGAGCCCGACCTCCTCTACATCGACCTCCACCTCCTCCACGAGGTGACGTCGCCGCAGGCATTCGACGGCCTGCGGCTGGCGAACCGTACGGTCCGCCGCCCCGACCTGACCCTCGCCACCGAGGACCACAACGTCCCGACGCTCGACTGGGACAAGCCGATCGCGGATCCCGTGTCCCGCACGCAGGTCGAGACGCTGCGCAAGAACGCCGCCGACTTCGGTGTGCGCCTGCACCCGCTCGGTGACGTCGAGCAGGGCATCGTCCACGTCGTCGGACCGCAGCTGGGCCTGACGCAGCCCGGCATGACGATCGTGTGCGGCGACTCGCACACCTCCACGCACGGCGCCTTCGGTGCGATCGCGTTCGGCATCGGCACCTCCGAGGTCGAGCACGTGCTCGCCACGCAGACCCTCACGCAGTCGCGGCCCAGGACGATGGCGGTCACCGTCAACGGCAGCCTGCCCGAGGGCGTCACCGCCAAGGACCTCGTCCTCACCCTCATCACGCACACCGGCACCGGTGGCGGGCAGGGCTACATCGTCGAGTACCGCGGGCAGGCCATCGAGGAGCTGTCGATGGAGGGCCGGATGACCGTCTGCAACATGTCGATCGAGTGGGGCGCCAAGGCCGGTCTCATCGCGCCCGACCAGACGACCTTCGACTACCTCGCCGACAAGCCCGAGGCACCCAAGGGTGACGACTGGGACGCCGCCGTCGCGCACTGGAAGACCCTGCGCACCGACGACGACGCGGTCTTCGACCAGGAGATCGTCCTCGACGCCTCGACGATGACGCCGTTCGTCACGTGGGGCACCAACCCCGGACAGGGCGCGCCGCTCGGCGCCAACGTGCCGAGCCCCGATGACTTCGACGAGCCCACCGACAAGGTCGCGACCGAGAAGGCCCTGCAGTACATGGGTCTCGAGGCCGGCACGCCCCTGCGCGACGTCAAGGTCGACACCGTCTTCGTCGGCTCCTGCACCAACGGCCGCATCGAGGACCTACGCCTCGCGGCGTCGATCCTCGAGGGCCGCACGGTCGCCGCCGACACCCGCCTGCTCGTCGTGCCCGGCTCGGTGCGCGTACGGCTCCAGGCCGAGGCCGAGGGTCTCGACAAGGTCTTCGTCGCCGCGGGTGCGGAGTGGCGCGGCGCCGGCTGCTCGATGTGCCTCGGCATGAACCCCGACCAGCTCGCCCCCGGAGAGCGCAGCGCGTCGACGTCCAACCGCAACTTCGAGGGCCGGCAGGGCAAGGGCGGTCGTACGCACCTGGTGTCCGTGCCGGTCGCCGCCGCCACCGCGGTGCGCGGCACCCTCTCGTCCCCGGCCGACCTTCCCCCCCTCGGTGGTTGAGGTGCGAGCGCAGCGAGCCTCGAGATCACTTCGGACCAGGAGCAACTGATGGACAAGTTCACCACCCACACCGGCGTCGGCGTCCCGCTGAAGCGCAGCAACGTCGACACCGACCAGATCATCCCGGCCGTCTACCTCAAGCGCGTGACGCGCACCGGTTTCGAGGACGGGCTCTTCGCGGCCTGGCGCAACGATCCCGACTTCGTCCTCAACGACCCGACGTACGCCGAGGGGTCGGTGCTGGTCGCCGGTCCGGACTTCGGCACGGGCAGCTCGCGCGAGCACGCGGTGTGGGCGTTGCAGAACTACGGCTTCAAGGTCGTCATCTCCTCGCGCTTCGCCGACATCTTCCGCGGCAACTCCGGCAAGGCGGGGCTGCTCGCGGCGCAGGTCGACGAGAAGGTCGTGCAGCGCCTGTGGGACTGGCTGGAGGACCACCCGGGCGGCGTGATCACGGTCGACCTCGAGAGCCGGACGATCCGCGCCGGAGCCGGCGAGGACGCGGTCGAGGACTCCTTCGACATCGACGACTACACCCGGTGGCGCCTGCTCGAGGGTCTCGACGACATCGGGATCACCCTCGGCCACGACGACGACATCGCCTCGTTCGAAGCGACCCGACCGGCGTGGAAGCCTGTCACTGCTTGAAAAAACCGACACAAAGAGGGCCGATGGTGATTGTCCTGACCCTTCCATGTGCCTAGCGTGCGAGCAGTAGGTCGAGCACGAGCTCGGCATCCAGGGTTCATTGGAAGGGAAGCTAGTGAACAAGACAGAGCTCATCGACGCGCTGGCCGCGCGTTACGAGGGGAACCGCAAGCAGGCCCAGCACGCGCTGGAGTCGGTGCTCGACACCATCACGCGCGAGGTGGCCAAGGGCGAGAAGGTCGCGATCACCGGCTTCGGCTCGTTCGAGAAGGCCGTGCGCAACGCGCGCTGGGTCCGGAACCCGCAGACGGGTGAGCGGATCAAGTCCAAGAAGAAGGCCGTGCCGAAGTTCTCCGCCGGCAAGGAGCTCAAGGACGTCATCTCGGGCGCGAAGAAGCTGCCGAAGCTCACCGCCGCCACGATGCCGAAGCCGCCCGCGAGCGTCCGTGCCGCCGCTGCCGCGGTGACCGGAGCCACCGCGAAGAAGTCCGCTCCGGCCAAGACGGCGACGGCGACCTCGCCCACCGCGACCAAGAAGTCCGCTCCGGCGAAGAAGACGGCGACGAAGTCGACCTCGACCGCGAAGAAGTCCGCTCCGGCGAAGAAGACGGCCACGACGTCGACCTCGACCGCGAAGAAGTCCGCCCCGGCGAAGAAGACCGCCACGACGTCGACCTCCACCGCCAAGAAGTCCGCGCCCGCCAAGAAGACGGCCACGAAGACCACGGCGGCGAAGACCACGACGGCCAAGAAGGCCCCTGCCACCAAGGCGCCGGCGAAGAAGACGACCGCCAAGACGACCACGGCGAAGAAGACCGCCAAGAAGTCCTGACGCAGTCACGCATCCGAGGCGGGCCACCCCATCCGGGGTGGCCCGCTTCGCGTTCACCGACGGCCGGACGCCCTGGTGGTGTGCGGGCCGACCCCGGCGACCAGCGCGGCGCCGAGGTCGGCGAGGTCGTCGACGTCCGTGCGCACGCTCGTGGCGTCCGAGCCGACCTCGACGGCACCGGCGCGTTCGTGCGCAGCAGCCGACCCGATGCCGAACGACGGGGCGAAGGAACCGGCAGGTGCGGCGTACGCCGTCGTCCCCACGCCGGCGCGGTCGCGCACGAAGACCGCTCGTCCGGCTGACACGTGGCGCGCCGCCTCGACCAGCACGGACGCGAGCTCGTCGGGCCGCAGCCCCGGGAGGTCGGCGCACAACGCCACGGGCACGGCGTCCGGCCAGCGTCGTACGACCTCGGCGGCCGCCTGCACCAGCGTCTCGTTGAGGTCCTCGCTGACACCGTCGGGCATCACCTCGACGCCCGTCCCGCGCAGCCGGGCCGCCAGGCGGAAGTCGTCGGTGACGACGAGGACCGCCTCCACCCCGTCGGTCGCGGCAGCGGCGGCGACGGTGTCGAGCGCGAAGGCCTCGGCCAGCTCGCGGCGTTGCTCGTCGCCCATCCCGACGAGCCGGGACTTGCCGAGGGCGGGCGGCTTGACGGGTACGACGACCACGCAGGTCGGAGCGGACGGGGGGGGAGCGGCGGGCGGGTCGAGTGGTGCTGACATCACGGCCGATCCTCCCACCTGCCGCCAGCGCGGCGGAGGCGGACCACCGCCCACCCGACCGAGTAGCCTTCGCGACGCGGACAGCGTCGGGCTGCCTGCAGCAGATGGGGAGGACGGAGCGCGTGCGCGTCAGGAAGCTGGAGCAGGACCGCGGCTGGGCGATGACCGTCGCCGCGTCCATCCTCAAGCCCACGCTGCTCGCTGCGACGTCGCGGACGTGGATCGACGGCGAGAAGATCCCCGCCACCGGGGGATGCATCGTCGCGATCAACCACATATCCCACGTCGACCCGCTGCTCTCCGCGCACTTCGTCTACGACCACGGACGGCTGCCGCGCTACCTCGCCAAGTCGGGGCTGTTCACCAACAAGGCCCTCGGCGGCTTCCTCCGCTCGGCCGGTCAGATCCCCGTCGAGCGGCTGACCCGCAACGCGGTCGGTGCCTACGACGCCGCCGTCCGCGCGATCGGCGAGGGCGAGTGCATCGTCATCTACCCCGAGGGGACCCTGACCCGCGACCCCGACCTGTGGCCGATGAAGGGCAAGACGGGTGCGGCCCGGATCGCCCTCGCCACGGGCTGTCCCGTGATCCCGGTCGGCCAGTGGGGTGCGCAGGAGGTGCTGCCGCCCTACACGAAGACGCCGCACCTCGTGCCGCGCAAGAACATCGTCATGAAGGCGGGCGACCCGGTCCGCCTCGACGACCTGGCCGCCCTGCCGCCGAGCGCGGAGGCGACCGCCGAGGCCACGGACCGCATCATGGCCGCCATCACCGCGCTCGTCGCCGACCTGCGAGGCTCGACCGCACCCGCGGTGCGGTACGACCCGCGCGCCAGCGGCGTACGGGAGACCGGGAATCCCGCAGGGGACCCGCGCACCCGCAGGAACCCGAGGAACACCGAGAAGGGGCCAGGTCGATGAGTGGGACGAAGAAGAAGGTCGCCGTCTTCAGCGCCGGGTCGTGGGGCACCGCCTTCTCCCTCGTCCTCGCCGACGCGGGCAACGACGTCACGCTGTGGGCACGACGCGACGACGTCGTCGAGGCGATCAACGAGCGCCGCGAGAACACGGACTACCTGCCCGGCATCGAGCTGCCGCCGTCGATCAGCGCGTCCACCGACCCCGAGCAGGTCGCCGCGGACGCCGACGTCGTGGTGCTCACGGTGCCGTCGCAGAGCCTGCGCGAGAACCTCACCGACTGGGCGCCGATCATCCCCGAGAAGGCCACGATGGTCTCGCTGATGAAGGGTGTGGAGCTCGGCACGCTGATGCGGATGAGCGAGGTGATCCAGGAGGTCACCGACGCGTCCGCGGAGCGGATCGCCGTCATCAGCGGGCCCAACCTCGCGCGCGAGATCGCGCGTCGCGAGCCGGCGGCGTCGGTCGTCGCGTGCGTCGACGAGGACCGTGCCAAGGAGCTCCAGGCGATCACCCACGGCCCGTCGTTCCGGCCCTACACGTCGGTCGACGTCCTCGGCTGCGAGATCGGCGGTGCCTACAAGAACGTCGTCGGTCTCGCCGTCGGCATGGCGGTCGGGCTCGGGTTCGGCGACAACACGACCGCATCGGTCATCACCCGCGGCCTCGCCGAGACCGCCCGCCTCGCGACCGCGCAGGGCGCCAACCCGCTTACCCTGATGGGCCTGGCCGGCCTCGGTGACCTCGTCGCCACCTGCTCCTCCCCGCTCTCGCGCAACCGCACCTTCGGCGAGCGGCTCGGCCAGGGCATGACCACCGAGGAGATCTACGCCTCGACCCGCCAGGTCGCCGAGGGCGCGAAGTCCTGCAAGTCGCTGCTCGCCCTCGCCGAGCGCACCGGCATCGACGCCCCCATCGCGGCCGCGGTCGACGCCGTCGTCGACGGCCGGATGACCGCACTCGACATGATGAACTCGTTCATCGCCCGCGAGACGAAGTCGGAGACCGACTGATCGAGGCACGAGGTCGAGTCGGCCTCATCGGTGGTTGAGCAGCGACCGAGGCTGGGGAACGAAGCCTCGACGGAGCGTGTCGAAAACCCGATGGGTGTGCGAGGCAGCCCCAGCCCCTGGTCTCGTGACGGTCGCTGCGCGACCTCCTCGACCAGCGGTTGCTCAGCCGACGCAGCCGTCGAGAGCCGTGCGGAGGTCGTCCCAGAGGTCCTCGACGTCCTCGATCCCGACCGAGAGCCGGACGAGCCCGTCCGGGATGGTCGCAGCCTCGGCCTTCCAGCGGCGACGCCGCTCGAGGGTCGACTCGACGCCGCCGAGCGAGGTCGCGTGGACCCAGAGGCGGGTCTTGCGGCTGAGCAGGTCCGCGGCCATCTCGCCCCGGGCGAGCACGATGCTCACGATGCCGCCGAACCCCGGGTAGCGGACCTCTGACAGGGCCGGGTGCTCGCCGAGTCGTCGTACGAGCTCCTGGGCGTTGGCCTGCGCGCGCTCGACGCGCAGGTGCAGCGTCCGCAGGCCGCGCAGGGTCAGCCACGCCTCGAACGGCCCGGGGACGGCGCCGATGAGGTCGCGACGTCCCTTGAGCACGCCCCAGAGCTCGTCGTCGCGCGTGAGGATCGCGCCCATCTGCACGTCGGAGTGGCCGGCGAGGTACTTGGTCGCGGAGTGCACGACGAGGTCGACTCCGTCCTCGAGCGGGCGCTGCAGCAGGGGAGTGGCGAAGGTGTTGTCGACGACGACGTAGGCGCCGGCCTCGTGCGCCGCCGCGGTGATGGTCGCGATGTCGGCGACCTCGAGGGCCGGGTTGGTGGGCGACTCCAGCCAGACGAGGGACGCGTCGGCGCAGGCCGCGACGACCTCGTCGGTGTCGGTGATGTCGACGAGGTGGGCCGTGAGCCGACCCCGCGCCTCGAGGTCGGCGAGCTGCATGATCGTGCCGGTGTAGGCGTGCTTCGGGACCACGACGGTGCCGTCGGCGCCGACCAGGTCGAGGACCGTCGCGACGGCTGCGAGCCCCGAGGCGAAGGCCAGGCAGCGCCCGCCCTCCAGCGCGCCGAGGGCGTCCTCGAGGGCGGTCCACGTGGGGTTGCCGTAGCGGCCGTACTCGACGTCCCCGCCGGCGACGTAGGTCGCCGCCATGGTGATCGGCGGGTTGAGCGGCGCGTCGGGGACGCGATCCGGTCGGCCGGCGGTGACGGCGAGCGTGCCGAGGCGGTGGGACGAGCCGGGAGAGTCTGCAGCCATGCGCACGAGCGTAGGTGGATAGGGTCGAGCCGATGAACGAGACCACCCCGCACGAGACCCGCAAGCCCCGCGTCGCCGTCGTCTTCGGCGGTCGCTCGTCCGAGCACGGGATCTCCTGCGTCACCGCGGGCAGCGTCCTTGCGGCGATCGACCGGGAGACGTACGACGTGGTGCCGGTCGGCATCGCGACCGACGGCCGTTGGGTGTTGGAGGCGGACGAGCCGGCTCGGCTGGCCATCCGCGGCAACGACCTGCCGGAGGTCGACGCGGCGGGCTCGACGGTCGCGCTGATGGGTGCGGCCACCGGCACGGAGCTGGTCGTCGCCGACGCCACGAGCGTGCCCTCGGTGATCGGCGAGGTCGACGTTGTCTTCCCGCTGCTGCACGGACCGTGGGGCGAGGACGGAACCCTCCAGGGGATGCTCGAGATGGCCGGCGTGCGCTACGTCGGCTCGGGCGTGCTCGCCTCCGCGATCGGCATGGACAAGGCCTACATGAAGGTCGTGCTGCAGGCGGCCGGGCTCCCGGTGACGCCCGGCATCACGGTCACCCGCAGGGAGTGGGAGCAGGACCCGGTCGGCGTACGCACGCGGGTGGAGGAGCTCGGCTTCCCGTCGTTCGCCAAGCCGGCGCGCGCCGGGTCGAGCATGGGCATCAGCAAGGTGCACGACGCCGGAGAGGTCGACGAGGCGCTCGAGGAGGCCTTCCGCCACGACCCGAAGGTGCTCGTCGAGCAGTCGATGGAGGGCGCGCGCGAGGTCGAGTGCGGGGTGCTCGGCACCGTCGAGGGTCCGCCCGAGACGTCGAGGCCCGGCGAGGTCCGCACCGGCGGCGACCACGAGTTCTACGACTTCGAGGCCAAGTACCTCGCCGACCAGCACACCGAGATCGACATCCCCGCGGACCTCGACGCCGAGACCGAGCAGTCGCTGCGGGCGATGGCGGTCCGCGCGTTCGAGGCGCTGTCGTGCGAGGGCCTGGCGCGGGTGGACTTCTTCGTCCTGTCCGACGGCGCCCTCGTGATCAACGAGCTCAACACGATGCCGGGCTTCACCCCGACGTCGATGTACCCGCAGATGTGGGCGGCCTCCGGGCTCGCCTACCCCGAGCTGGTCGACCGGCTCGTGCAGCTGGCGCTGCGTCGCGACACCGGCCTGCGCTGAGCCACCGCTCAGAGGCAGGGGCGTCCCTCGGCCAGGTGCTTCCTGATCGCCGGCGCCAGCTCGGCGAGGGCGCGGTCGATGCCGTCGGTGCGGTGGTCGGAGGGCACGAGCAGCTCGACGTACGGCGTGCGGCTGAGCGCGACCGCGTGCGCATCCTCGGACAGGTCATCGAGCTCGTCCTCGGCCACCCACCACCCGACGCCCTTGATGTCGCTGCACTCCGCGGTCGGCTCGTAGTCCGGCGGCTGGGGGACGCCGCAGGTGAGGACGTATGCCGGGTCGCCCCAGGCCGCGCCCGGCCCCCCGTCCGGCTCGACCTCCGCGCGCGGCTCGCCGGCCAGCGTGTCGGGCAGGTCGTCGACCAGTGCCTCGCACGCGGCCCGGTCGGCGTCGGAGAGGTCGTGGTCCTCGATCGAGATCGTGCCCGGGGTGCAGGCCGTCAACGCGGCCACGAGTGCTGCGGACGCGACGACGCCCCGGCCCCTGCGGGGGCCGAGGCGTCGGCGTACGTGCACGTGGGTCAGGGAGTCGCGACGACTCAGATGTGGACGACCGGGCAGGTGAGCGTGCGGGTGATGCCGTCGAGGTTCTGGACCTTCGACACGACGAGCTTGCCCAGCTCGTCGACGTTCTTCGCCTCCGCGCGGACGATCACGTCGTAGGGACCGGTGACGTCCTCAGCAAGGGTGACGCCGCTGACCTGGGCGATGGCCTTGGCCACCTCGGCGGCCTTGCCGACGTCGGTCTGGATCAGGATGTAGGCCTGGACGACCATCGTGGACTCCTCGGTCTCGTTCATCGGGTGTGACCGGCCCAACCTACCGCGCCGCGCGGGCGAGCCGACAGGGGCGGGGTGACTGTCCTCACGCTCCCCGTCTGGTGGGATGGGCGCATGGCGACCGACCCCACCGCGACCCCCGGCGACACCCCCGGAACGACGCTCGGCGACGCCGGGGAGTTCGGCCTGATCTCGCAGCTGGTCACCCTCTTCGACGCCTCCTCGGACGGCGACGAGCACGTCCTGGTCGGCCCGGGCGACGACGCGGCCGTGCTGCGGATCAGGCACGGGCACGTCGTCGTCTCGACCGACCTGATGGTCGAGGGCCGCCACTTCCGCCGCGACTGGGCGAGCGCCTCCGACGTCGGGCATCGGGCTGCCGCGCAGAACCTCTCCGACATCAACGCCATGGGCGGCACCGCCCGTCACCTGACGATCGGCCTGGCCGCGCCGGCCGACCTGCCGGTGGAGTGGGCCCTCGACTTCGCCCGCGGCTTCGCCGAGGAGTGCGCGCTCGTCGGCGCGACGG
This sequence comes from Nocardioides potassii, assembly GCF_021648885.1. Taxonomy (GTDB): domain Bacteria; phylum Actinomycetota; class Actinomycetes; order Propionibacteriales; family Nocardioidaceae; genus Nocardioides; species Nocardioides potassii. The sequence goes on from NZ_JAKJHZ010000005.1 coordinate 297,174, forward strand.
TGGTCGGCGGCGACACCACGCGCGCCGACGAGATCGTCATCGCCGTGACCGTCCTGGGCCAGTGCACGCAGTCGCCGGTGCTGCGCTCGGGCGCCGGGGCCGGCGACGTCCTCGCGCTGACCGGCCGCCAGGGCTGGGCGGCCGGGGGACTGGCGGTGCTCGGTCGCGGGTTCCGCTCACCCCGGGCGCTGGTCGACGCCTATCGTCGCCCGGAGCCGCCGTACGCCGCCGGGCGCGAGGCGGCCGAGGCCGGCGCCACCTCCCTCATCGACGTCTCCGACGGCCTCCTGGCCGAGGCCCGCCACCTCGCGGAGGCCAGCGGGGTCGCGATCGACGTACGCCGTGGCGCGTTCGAGGTGCCCGAGCCGCTCACGGCCGTCGGGGCCGCGCTCGGCGCGGACCCGATCCAGTTCATCCTCGGTGGGGGTGACGACCACTCCCTCCTGGGCACCTTCCCCGACGTCGCGTCCGTGCCCGCCGGGTGGCAGGTCATCGGTGAGGTCCGTGAGGGCTCGGGCGTCACCGTCGACGGCCTGGAGTACGACGGCCCGACCGGCTGGACCCACTTCTGAGCCGCCCCTGCTGCCCCTCCCGTCACACAGCTGGGGCGGACTCTTGCGCGAACTGGCCGTTGCAACGCCCCATCTTCGAGGGACTCACCGCTGAAGCGGTGACTCCTGCAAGGCCACAGACGACGAAGCCCCCGCCACATCGGTGGCGGGGGCATCGGCGAGAAAGAACGTCAGGTCAGCGGGAGACCTTGCCGGCCTTGAGACAGCCGGTGCAGACGTTGAGGCGCTTGGGCGTGCCGTTCACGGTCGCCCGGACGCGCTGGATGTTGGGGTTGAAGCGACGCTTCGTGATCTTGCGCGACCAGGGACGGTTGTTTCCGAAGCCCGGCTTCTTGGCGCAGATGTCGCAGACGGCAGCCACCGTGCACTCCGATCCGTTCGAGGTTGATAGAGGTTCGAGAGCCCGCACACCACCAGATGGCAGCAACAGGCAACCGCAGAAGAGTAGCCGAGGACCGGCGCGGGGATGAAATCGCAGGACCGTCGCACCGAACCACTACCCTGTGGCGCGCGACACAGCACACCACAGGCACGAGCATGGGGGAGCACACCGACTCGATGGAGCCAGTCACCCACGGGATCACCCTGGACGCGGTCGCCCGGTTCGTCGACATCGCGACCGATGCCCTGTCCGAGGCGCGCGAGGAGATCGACGCCCTCAACGTCTACCCCGTTCCCGACGGCGACACCGGCACCAACATGTTCCTCACCGTCTCGGCCGCTCGTGACGAGCTGCGCGCCGCCCGGGTCGCCGACCCCGACCTCGGGCTCGAGGAGGGGATGGCGCTGCTGGCGCGCGCGGCCCTGATGGGCGCGCGCGGCAACTCCGGCGTGATCCTCAGCCAGATGCTCCGGGCCTACGTCACCCACCTCGCCGGCGCCGACGGCGGCATGCCTCGCGCCCGGACGATCGCCGCCGCGATGTCGGCGGCCACCGACGCCAGCTATGCCGCGGTCGGTACGCCGGTCGAGGGCACGATCCTCACCGTCGCCCGGGCCGCGTCGGACGCGGCGCTCGCCACGGCGAAGGGCGGGGACGCCCGGGCCCGCGACGTGTTCACCGCCGCGGCCTCCGCTGCCCGGGCCGCGCTGGCGCGCACGCCGGAGCAGCTCGACGTCCTCGCCCAGGCGGGGGTCGTCGACGCCGGCGGCCGCGGCCTCACGGTCGTCCTCGACGCGGTCGAGACCACGGCGACCGGCCGCCGCCCCATGCCGTACGCCGCCCCCATCGGCACCCACCACATCCGGGTGCCCACCCCGGGCGAGGACCTCACCGAGGACGGACCCGGCTACGAGGTGATGTACCTGCTCGACCTCAGCCCCGAGCACGAGGACGACGCCATCGCCGTCCTCCGCGAGTCCCTCGCCGCGATCGGGGACAGCCTGGTGGTGGTCGGCGGCGACGGCCTGTGGAACGTCCACGTCCACGTCGACGACGTCGGTGCCGCGATCGAGGCCGGCATCGCCGCGGGCCGCCCGCACCGCATCCGGGTGACCCACTTCGCCGACCAGGTCGCCGAGCACCGCCACCGCCAGTCGGCCCGCACCGGCCGCAAGGTGGTCGCCGTCGCAGCCGGGCCGGGCCTCACCGAGCTGTTCGAGTCCGCCGGTGCCGTCGTCGTGCCCGGTGGTCCCGGCCAGCGGCCGTCCACCGGCCAGCTCCTCGAGGCGATCACGCAGTGCGGCGCTGCCGAGGTCGTCGTGCTGCCCAACGACGGGGACACCGTGCGGGCCGCCGAGATCGCGGCGCGGACGGCCGAGGCCGAGCACCAGGTCTCCGTCGAGGTGATCCCCACCCACGCCCAGGTCCAGGGGCTCGCCGCGATCTCCGTGCACGAGCCCGGCCGCACGTTCGACGCCGACGTGCGGGAGATGACCGCGACCGCGCGCCACGCGCGACACGGCGCGGTGACGGTGGCGGCGCGCCGCGCGATCACCATGGCCGGGCCCTGCGAGCCGGGCGACGCCCTGGGGGTCATCGCCGGTGACTTCGCAGTCGTCGGGACGGATCTCGACGCGGTCGCCACCGATGTCGTCGAGCGGCTGCTCGCGGGCGGCGGTGAGCTGGTGACGATCGTGTCCGGCGAGGACGGCGTCGAGCTCGCCGCGCGCCTCGCGTCCCACGTCGAGGACCGGCACCCGACCGTCGACGTCGCCGTCCACGACGGCGGCCAGCCCCGCTACCCGCTGCTCGTCAGCGTCGAGTGAGCGAGGACGTCGTCCATGGCCAGCATCACGCCGGACAGCCCGATCGGGGCGGTCTTCGGCTCCCACCACAAGAAGCGCAAGCTCGCCGAGGAGGGCCTCGGCCTGCGCACGGTCGGCGAGCTGCTCCGCCACTTCCCTCGCCGCTACATCGCCGCGTCCGAGCTGTCCGAGGTGCCGACGCCCGTCGTCGGCGAGCAGCTGACGATCGTGGGCGAGGTGAGGTCCTGCGAGAGCGCGTCCTTCTTCAGCGGCAACCGCCGCCAGTTCCGTACGACGGTGCGGCTGAGGACCGACGGTCCCGACTTCTCCGTCACGCTGTTCAGCCCCTACCAGAGCCTGGCCGACAAGCACGAGGCCGAGTTCCGCCCCGGGCACCGGGCGGTCTTCACCGGCAAGGCCAAGCAGTTCCGCGGCAGCTGGCAGCTCGACCAGCCCCACGGGTTCGCCCTCGACGGCGCCGAGGCCGCGACGATGAGCAAGCTGATGCCCGTCTACCCGCTGACGGCCAAGCTCTACTCGTGGGACCTGCAGAAGGTCATCACCACCGCGCTCGACCTGGTGACCGGGGTCCCCGACGTGTTCACCCCCGAGCTCCGCAAGGAGCTCGAGCTGCTCGACATCATGCAGGCCCTGCGCTGGATCCACGCTCCCGACGAGTGGAGCCAGCTCGGCGCGGCGCAGAAGCGGTTCCGGTTCGAGGAGGCGCTCGTCCTCCAGCTGGTGCTCGCCCGACGACGCGCGGTGCACCGGGCGCAAGGAGCACAGGGCAGGCCCGGCCGGCCGGACGGGATCCTCGCGGCGTTCGACGCGCGGCTGCCGTTCGAGCTCACGGCCGGCCAGCGCGAGATCGGTGAGCTGATCGCCGGGGAGCTCGCCCGCGACCACCCGATGAACCGGCTGCTCCAGGGCGAGGTGGGCTCCGGCAAGACCCTCGTCGCCCTGCGAGCGATGCTGCAGGTCGTCGACAGCGGGGGACAGGCCGCGCTGCTCGCGCCCACCGAGGTGCTCGCCCAGCAGCACCACCGCTCGATCAGCGCGATGCTGGGCGACCTCGCCCAGGGCGGCATGCTCGGCGGCGCAGCCGACGCGACCGGCGTCGTGCTCCTGACGGGCTCGATGGGCAAGGCCGCGCGCCAGGAGGCGATGCTGAAGATCGTCACGGGCGAGGCCGGCATCGTGATCGGCACCCATGCACTGCTCGAGGACAAGGTCCAGCTCGCCGACCTGGGGCTCGTCGTCGTCGACGAGCAGCACCGCTTCGGTGTCGAGCAGCGCGCGGCCCTCACCGACAAGGCCGGCAGCCCGCCCCACGTCCTCGTGATGACGGCGACCCCGATCCCGCGCACCGTCGCGATGACGGTCTTCGGGGACCTCGAGACCTCCGTGCTGGCCGAGCTCCCTGCCGGGCGCGCCCCCATCCAGACCAACGTCGTCCCGCTCGCCGACCAGCCCGCGTGGATCGACCGGGCCTGGCAGCGGGTGCGCGAGGAGGTCGAGAAGGGGCACCAGGTCTACGTCGTGTGCCCGCGCATCTCCGGTGACGCGGGCGAGGACGGCGAGAGCGACCAGCTCGACCTCGACGACGAGGGCAACGAGGTCCCGCCCAAGCGCGCGCTCGCCGCGGTCGAGGACGTCCACGCCGAGCTCGCGGCCGGTCCGCTCTATGGCCTGCGGACCGCCGTCCTGCACGGACGGCTCGCGCCCGACGCCAAGGACGCGACCATGCGCTCTTTCGCGGCGGGCGAGATCGACGTGCTCGTCGCGACCACCGTCATCGAGGTCGGCGTGGACGTGCACAACGCCACGATGATGGTGCTGCTCGACGCGGACCGCTTCGGCGTCTCGCAGCTCCACCAGCTGCGCGGCCGCGTCGGCCGGGGCGGGCTCCCCGGCCTGTGCCTGCTGGTGTCCTGGGCCGAGGTGGGTTCCCCGGCCCGCGACCGCCTCGACGCCGTGGCCGCGACCACCGACGGCTTCGAGCTCAGCAAGGTCGACCTCGAGCAGCGGCGCGAGGGCGACGTGCTCGGCGCCAGCCAGTCGGGCATGCGGTCGAGCCTGGTCTCGCTGCGCGTGCTGCGTGACGAGAAGACGATCATCCGTGCCCGGGAGGCCGCCGAGGCGCTACTCTCCGGTGACCCCGCGCTCGCACAGTCACCTGGTCTCGCCGCAGTCGTCGAGCAGGTGGAGGCCTCGGCGGCGTCGGCCTACATGGACAAGGGCTGAATGGAGAAGGGCTGAGCACGCGGACATGACTCGCATCATCGGGGGATCTGCGGGCGGCCGACGTCTGGAGACGCCGCGCGGCCAGTCGACGCGACCCACGAGCGACCGCGTCCGCGAGGCCCTCTTCTCCGCCATCGAGGCGCGGACCGGATCGCTCGACGGCCTGCGGTTCCTCGACCTCTACGCCGGATCCGGAGCCGTCGGTCTCGAGGCCCGCTCGCGCGGTGCAGGCGTCGTCACGCTCGTCGAGCAGGATCGGCGTACGGCCTCGCTCATCACCCGCAACGCCGCAGCGCTCGGCTTCTCCCGGGCCCGGGTGGTCGCCGCGTCGGTGGCGACGTTCCTGCAGACCCCGCCGACGGCCCCCTACGACCTGGTGTTCTCCGACCCGCCCTACCCGACGCCCGACGAGGACGTGGACGCCGACCTCGTCGCGCTGGTCGCCCACGGCTGGCTCGTGCCCGGCGCCCTCGTGGTCGTCGAGCGGGCCACGAAGCGCACGACGGTGACCTGGCCCGACGGCATCGTGGAGGACCGGTCGAAGCGCTACGGCGAGACCACGCTTTGGTACGGTCACGCCACCCCCGCCCCCTGAAGGGAGCCCCGCGTGCGTCGCGCTGTCTGCCCCGGTTCCTTCGACCCGGTGACCAACGGTCACCTCGACGTCTTCGCACGGGCGGCGCGCCTCTTCGACGAGGTCGTCGTGGCAGTCGGCGTGAACATGTCGAAGAGCCGGCTGTTCACCCCCGACGAGCGCATCGCCATGCTCGAGGAGGCCACCGCGGGCATCGACAACCTGCGGGTCGCCGGCTTCGACGGCCTGATCGTCGACTTCTGCCATGAGGTCGGTGCGGTCGCGATCGTCAAGGGCCTGCGCGGCGCCGGCGACTACGAGTACGAGCTGCCGATGGCGCAGATGAACCGGCACCTCACCGAGGTCGAGACGGTCTTCCTCCCCGGAGCAGCAGGCAGCTCGTTCGTGTCCTCCAGCCTGGTCAAGGAGGTCGCGACGCTCGGCGGCGACGTACGAGGTCTCGTCCCCGACGCCGTGCTCGACCAGCTCCTGGAGCGGCTGGCCGAGCGACGGGACTGATCGTCCGGTCCCCGGCGGCCGTGCACGTCTCCACCCGTTTTGCCCCGTCACACGGCGCCGGATACGATTCTCCGGTTGTGTCTGTGTCCAGAAACGGGAGTTCGTCGTGACCAGCCTGGACCCGAGGGCGCCGCTCGTGCTTGACACCCGCGAGCTCGGCCGCCGCCCGGGGTCCCAGCGTCAGGTCGAGCTCACGGTTCCGGCTCCGGCACAGCTTGGTATCGAAGTCCTCAGTGTCCCCGAGGGTGCGCCGGTCGAGCTCGACCTGCGCCTCGAGGCGGTCATGGAGGGCGTGCTGCTCACGGGAACGGCCACGGCCGGGCTCGTGGGGGAGTGCGTGCGGTGCCTGCAGCCCATCGAGGACGAGGTCCACGTGGACCTGCAGGAGCTCTACGTCTACCCCGACCAGCACGACAAGGCCGCCGAGCACGACGACAGCGACCTCGACGACGAGACCAGCCTGCTCGAGGACGACCTGCTCGACCTCGAACCCCTGCTGCGGGACGCGGTGGTGCTCGCACTGCCGTTCCAGCCGCTGTGCACGGACGACTGCCCGGGGTTGTGCACCGAGTGTGGTGCACGGCTCGCGGACGACCCGGACCACGCACACGAGGCGCCGATCGACCCGCGCTGGGCAGGGCTCCAAGTGCTCACGCAGGACCAGCAGGACTGAGACACCCCAGACTGATCACTCGCCCGGCACCCCGGGCGATGCACGCCAACTGATTCACAGGAGACCACCATGGCTGTTCCGAAGCGGAAGATGTCGCGCAGCAACACGCGTCACCGCCGTTCGCAGTGGAAGGCCGTCGCGCCGTCCCTCGCGACCTGCGCCAACCCCGCCTGCGGCGCCAAGCACCTCCCGCACCGTGCGTGCGGCCAGTGCGGCCAGTACGGCGCCAAGGCCGACCGTCGCCAGGTCCTCTGAGCGACGCCCGTCCGCTGAGCACTGACGAGCTCCGCGCAGCGCTCGGTGATCCGGTCCTGGATCCCGAGCTGCTGCAGCGTGCCCTGACGCACCGGTCCTACGCCTACGAGAACGGGCAGATCCCGACCAACGAGCGCCTCGAGTTCCTCGGCGACTCGGTGCTCGGGATCGTGGTGACCGAGACGCTCTACCTCGCCCACCCGGACTTCTCCGAGGGGCGCCTGGCCAAGCTCCGGGCCGCGGTGGTCAACGCCCGCGCGCTGGCCGACGTGGCCCGCGAGATCGGGCTGGGCCAGCACATCAAGCTCGGCCGCGGTGAGGAGACCACCGGCGGCCGCGACAAGGCCTCGATCCTCTCCGACACCGTCGAGGCCGTCATCGGCGCGATCCACCTGTCCGGCGGGATGGACGAGGCCGCCAAGGTCATCCACCGGTTGTTCGACCCGGTGATGGAGGCCGCCGCGTCCATGGGCGCCGGCCTCGACTGGAAGACCTCCCTCCAGGAGCTCTCCGCCAACCTCGGGCTCGGCGTCCCGGAGTACCTCATCGAGGACGACGGCCCCGACCACATGAAGACCTTCGTCGCGCGCGTGCGCGTCGGTGACCTCGTCCTAGGCAACGGCAGCGGCCGCTCCAAGAAGGAGGCCGAGCAGGGCGCGGCCGAGACGGCCTACAGCGAGATCCGGGCGTCGCACCCGGTCCCTGACGCCTCCGCCGACGCGCCCTCCGTCTCGGCCTCCGACGCAGCCTCCGCCTCCTCCGACTGAGCCGTGCCCGAGCTCCCCGAGGTCGAGGTCGTCCGCGCCGGCCTCGAGCGCCACGTCGTCGGCAGCACCATCACGTCGGTCGACGTGCTGCACCCGCGGCCCGTGCGCCGTGACCACCGCGGGCCGTCCGGCTTCGCCGCCGCCCTGGTCGGTCGGCGCATCGAGGCCGTCCGCCGTCGCGGGAAGTACTTCTGGCTCGCGCTCGCCCCTCTCGACCACCAGCAGAGCGGTGATGCGCTGCTCGGCCACCTCGGGATGAGCGGGCAGATGCTGCTCCACGAGCCCGACGCCCCCGACGAGCGGCACGTGCGGGTGCGCTTCGCGCTCACCACGCCCGCCGGCAGTGCGCTGGAGATGCGCTTCGTCGACCAGCGCATGTTCGGCGGCCTCGCCGTGTCCGAGGGCGGAGCCGTGCTCCCCCCGGAGATCGTCCACATCGCCCGCGACCCGATCGACCCGGAGTTCGACGACGCCGAGTTCGTGCGCCGCGCCCGACGTCGTACGTCCGCGGTCAAACGGCTGCTGCTCGACCAAGGCCTGATCTCCGGCGTCGGCAACATCTACGCCGACGAGGCGCTGTGGCGCTCGCGCCTGCACGGCGAGCGACCGGGGGACCGGCTCACCGGCCCGGTGCTGCGCGAGCTGCTCGGCCACGTCCGCGCGGTGATGGGGGAGGCCCTCGCCCAGGGCGGCACGTCGTTCGACGCGCTCTACGTCAACGTCAACGGCGAGTCCGGCTACTTCGACCGCTCGCTCGACGCCTACGGCCAGGAGGGTCGACCGTGCCGGCGCTGCGGAACCCCGATCCGCCGCGTCGCGTTCATGAACCGGTCGTCCTTCTTCTGTCCTCGCTGCCAGCGCCCGCCGCGGTCGCGCCGCACCTGAGGCGGCCCGGATGCGGCCCACGACGGGGCCGTCGGAGGTTTGACCCAGCGGCGGGGCGGTGGGACTCTTGGAGACGGCCGGTTCGCCGGTCGAAGGTCACCGGTAGGTCCAGTCATCCCGAGAGGCTCCCCATGGCCAAGGCGCTGTTGGGTCATGTGAACAGCGACGTGCGCACCACCGCCGTCCTCACCGCCGAGAACCGCAGGTTGCGGCGTCGCGTCGAGGACCTCGAGGCGCTGGTCCTGCGCCTGCAGGCCGACAACGACCGGCTGGCGGCCGCCGAGCGCGACGCGCGCGACGCCGCGCTGGTCTCCGAGGACCTGCAGCCCGCCTGACGTCCGGCTGATATCCACCTGCGTCACGGTCGTACGTCGACGTAGGCTCCGGTGCTCGTGAGCCGACTCGTCGAGACCGTCTTCCCCAAGCGCCTCGGCACCGGTTTCCGCTGGCTCGTCGGGTCGTCGTGGGTGACCAACCTCGGCGACGGCATGATGATCGGCGCCGGGCCCCTCCTCGTCGCCTCGCAGACTCGGAACCCGGTGCTGGTCTCGGCCTCGATGCTGGCGCTGACCACACCGTGGCTGCTGTTCGGGCTCGTCGCCGGCGCCATGGCCGACCGGCTCGACCGGCGCCGGGTGATCATGGCCGCCAACGCCGTACGGGGTGCGGTCCTGGCCGGCGTGTGCATCGTCATCGCGACCGGTCATGTCAACATCGCCCTGGTGCTCGTGGCGATGGTCTGCCTCGGCACGGCCGAGACCTTCGTCGACGCGACCTCCGGCACGTTGACCCCGATGCTCGTCGAGAAGGCGGACCTCGGCATCGCCAACTCGCGCCTGATGTTCGGGATGATCACCGGCAACCAGCTCGTCGGGCCGGCGCTCGGCGCGTTGCTGTTCGCGGTGGGGATGGTCTGGCCGTTCACCGTCACGGTGCTGTGCATCGCGGTCGGGATCGCGCTCGTCTCGCGGATCGGCACCCGGCCCGGGGCGGTCCGTGAGCAGGTCGACACCCACGTCCGCCAGGACATCGTCGACGGCGTGCGGTGGCTGATGGGCAACCCGCCGGTCCGCACGCTCGCCCTCGTCATCGTCGTCTTCAACATCACCTGGGCTGCGCCCTGGTCGGTGCTGGTGCTGTGGGCGCTCGAGCGCGTGGGCATCGACGAGGCAGGCTTCGGCCTGCTCACCACCGCGGCCGCGCTCGGCGGGCTGCTCGGCACCTTCGGCTACGGCTGGCTGGAGCGGAAGGTCCCGCTGGCGACCCTGATGCGCGCGGCCCTGCTCGCCGAGGTGCTCTTCCACCTCGCCATGGCGCTGACCACGTCGCCCTGGACGGCCTACCCGCTGATGTTCTTCTTCGGCGCGTACGCGTTCGTGTGGGGCACGCTGTCGATGGCCGTGCGCCAGCGCGCCGTCCCGCGCGAGCTCCAGGGCCGCGTCGGCTCGGTCTACATGATCTGCGTCCAGGGCGGCGTGCTGCTGGGCTCGCTCCTCGGCGGCGTGATCGCCCACGGTTGGGGGCTCACCGCGCCCTGGTGGTTCGCCTTCGTCGGCGCCGGCGTGACCCTCGCGCTCGTGTGGCGCTCGCTCGGTCACATCGCCCACGCGGACGAGGCGGCCACCGCGACCGCCTGACCTCCTCGTCGCGGGATGGTTCGATGGGCGGATGGATGCCGTCGCCGCCCTCCCCGAGCTCGTTGCAGCCCTGCCGGACGGGGTCGTCGCGACCGACCCGGCCACGCTGGAGAACCACCGCCACGACTGGTCGCGCGATACCGGGGCGGGCACGCCCGTCGCGGTGGTGCGTGCCGAGGACGCCGGGCAGGTGCAGGCCGCGGTGCGGTGGGCGGCGTCGTACGGCGTCCCGGTGGTGCCGCGCGGCGCCGGGTCGGGCCTCTCTGGCGGGGCGAGCGCCGTCGACGGTGGCATCGTGCTCAGCCTCGAGCGGATGCGCGCCATCGACATCGACGCCGACTGCCAGGTGGCGGTCGTCGAGCCCGGCGCCTTCAACGCCGAGGTCAAGGCCGCCGCCAAGGAGCACGGCCTCTGGTACCCGCCGGACCCGTCCTCGTTCGAGATCTGCTCGATCGGCGGGAACGTCGCGACCAACGCGGGCGGGCTGTGCTGCGTGAAGTACGGCGTCACCACGGACTACGTGCTCGGGCTGGACGTCGTGCTCGCCGACGGCACGCTGGTGACGCTCGGCGGCAAACGGATCAAGGACGTCGCCGGGTTCTCGCTGGTCAAGCTGTTCGTGGGGTCCGAGGGGACGCTCGGCGTGGTCACCCGCGCAATCCTGCGGCTGGTGCCGCAGCCGCTGCCGGCGGCGACGCTGGTGGCGTCGTTCGCGTCCGTGGTGGCGGCGGCCGAGGCCGTTGTCGCCGTACGCCGCACGCTGCGCCCGTCGATGATGGAGCTGATGGACCGCGCCACGATCAACGCGGTCGAGAACTACGCGCCGCGTGGCCTCGACCGCACCGCGGGCGCCCTGCTGGTCGTGCAGTCCGACGCCCCCGGCGACGCGCGGACCACGGAGATCGGAGTCGTCCACGCGGCGTGCGAGGCGGCGGGCGCCACCGAGGTCGTCGTGACCGACGACCCCGAGGAGGGCGAGATGTTCGTCGCTGCCAGGCGTGCGTCGTTCCCAGCCGTCGAGGCGCGCGGCGCGCTGCTGCTCGAGGACGTCGGCGCGGCCGTGCCGCTCCTCCCGGACCTGCTGGCCGCGGTCGAGGAGATCGCCCGGAGGCACGACGTCGAGATCCCGACCGTCGCCCACGCCGGCGACGGCAACACCCACCCGATCATCGTCTACCCGCCCGGCGACGCGGACGCCGAGCGCCGGGCCCGGGCGGCGTTCGACGACATCCTGCAGGCGACGATCAGGCTCGGCGGGACGATCACCGGCGAGCACGGCGTCGGCCGGACCAAGAAGGCGGCCCTGCCCGACCAGCTCGGCGACGACGTGATGGCGCTGACCCGGCGGATCAAGGACGCCCTCGACCCCGCGGGCATCCTCAACCCGGGCGCCGTCCTCTGACCTGCCGCCGTCCTGCCGCTTACCTGCCGCCGGGACGTCATACGGACGGGACGAGCGGTGGTCCCCTCCGTATGACGTCCGCGACCGATCGCACGTTGGCTACGGTCGGAGGCATGATCCGCGAGCGCCACCTCTTCGGTCCCGGTCCCTCCAACCCCTACCCGGAGGCGACCCGTGCACTGGCCCAGCCGCTGCTGGGCCACCTCGACCCGGAGTTCCTCCGGATCATGGACGAGACCTGCGAGATGCTCCGCACGGTCTGGGGCACCGACAACGCCCGGACGCTGCCGCTGAGCGCGACCGGGTCGGCCGGGATGGAGGCCGCCTTCGTCAACACGGTCCACCCGGGCGACGTCGTCGTGGTCGCGGTCAACGGACTCTTCGGCCAGCGGATGACCGACGTGGCCGCGCGCTGCGGCGCCGAGGTCGTCGCGGTGGAGCACGAGTGGGGCCAGCCGGTCGACGTGGACCGCGTCCTGTCCGCCCACGACTCACCGGCGATCATCGCCGCGGTCCACGCCGAGACCTCCACCGGCGTGCGCTCCGACATCGCCGCGCTGGGGGCCGGCAAGGGTGACGCCCTGCTCATCGCGGACGCCGTCACCTCGATCGGCGGCATCGAGCTGCGCGCCGACGACTGGGGCGTCGACGTGGGCTATGCCGGCACGCAGAAGTGCCTCGGCGTCGCGCCCGGGCTCGCACCGTTCACGATCGGGGACCGCGCCTTCGAGCGCCGGGTCCAGAAGCCGCGGTCGTGGTACCTCGACCTCGGCATGCTCGGCGGATACGTCGGCGAAGCGGCCGGGAAGGGTCAGCGGACCTACCACCACACCGCGCCCACGGCGATGGTCGCGAGCCTGCACGCCGGGCTCACCCGCATCCTCGAGGAGGGCCTCGAGTCCGTCTGGGCGCGCCACCAGGCCGCGGGCGACGCGCTCCAGGCCGGCCTGCAGGAGATGGGGCTCGAGCTCTTCGCCGCCGAGGGCAGCCGGCTCCCCGAGCTCACCACGGTGAAGGTGCCCGAGGGCGTGGACTCGGCCGCGGTGCGGCGCGAGCTGCTCGAGCGGCACGGCATCGAGATCGGCGCCGGCGCCGGGGCGTACGCCTCCTCGGTCTGGCGCATCGGCCTGATGGGTCGCAACGCCCGACCCGACGCCGTGCTGCTGGTGCTGGCGGCGCTGAAGGAGGTGCTCGGCCGTGGCTGAGCGCCGGCCCGCCGTGACCCTCCGCCCGATGTCGCAGGAGGAGTACGACGCGTGGCGCGAGCGCTCGGAGCGGGAGTACGCCGCCGACATCGCGGTGTCACGCGACCTGGACGCCGAGTCCGCGGCCGCCGCGTCCGCCGGTGAGTTCGCCCAGCTGCTGCCCGACGGGCTGGCCAGCCGCGACATGCACCTGTTCACCGCCGAGGCGAACGGCGAGCCGGTCGGCATCGGCTGGTTCGAGCTGCGCCAGCGCGCGTCCGGGACCTCGGCCTGGATCTTCGACATCCGCCTCGACGAGGACCGGCGCGGCCAGGGCCTGGGCCGGGCGCTGCTCGACGCCCTCCACGAGTCCGCCCGCGGTCTCGGAGCCAGCACGATGACGCTCAACGTCTTCGGCGACAACCCGACCGCGATCCGGCTCTACGAGACCTCCGGCTACGTCGTCACCGCGCAGCAGATGCGGCTCGACCTCTGATCCTCGAGGCCGCCTCCCCGGCGTGGGGACCCGCCACGGGTAGGGTGAGCGGCGCTGAGCTTCCCCAGTCTTCAGTGTCCATGTCCTGATCGTCGAGGAGCCCGCGGTGTACCTGAAGAGCCTGACCCTCAAGGGGTTCAAGTCCTTCGCGTCCTCCACGACGATGCAGCTCGAGCCGGGCATCACGTGCATCGTCGGGCCCAACGGCTCGGGCAAGTCCAACGTCGTCGACGCGCTCGCCTGGGTGATGGGCGAGCAGGGCGCCAAGAGCCTGCGCGGCGGCAAGATGGAGGACGTCATCTTCGCCGGCACGTCCGGGCGCCCGCCGCTCGGTCGCGCCGAGGTGCAGCTGACCATCGACAACTCCGACGGCGCGCTGCCGATCGACTACGCCGAGGTCACGATCAGCCGCACGATGTTCCGCAACGGAGGCTCGGAGTACGCCATCAACTCCCAAGCCTGCCGGTTGCTCGACGTGCAGGAGCTCCTCAGCGACTCCGGCATCGGCCGCGAGATGCACGTGATCGTCGGGCAGGGCCAGCTCGACTCGATCCTGCACGCGACCCCGGAGGACCGCCGCGGCTTCATCGAGGAGGCCGCGGGCGTCCTCAAGCACCGCAAGCGCAAGGAGAAGGCGCTCCGCAAGCTCGACGCCACCGACGGCAACCTCACGCGTCTCGCCGACCTCCTCACCGAGATCCGCCGCCAGCTCAAGCCCCTCGGACGGCAGGCCGAGGTGGCCCGCCAGGCGCAGACGGTGCAGGCCGACGTGCGCGACGCCCGCGCCCGGCTGCTCGCCGACGACCTCGTCACCGCCCGCACCGCGCTCGACCAGGAGATGGCCGACGAGACCATCCTGGTGCAGCGCCGCGAGGAGGTGGAGGCGGCGATCGCGACCGCCCGCGAGCAGGAGGCCCGTCTCGAGGCCGCCCTGCGCGAGGACCTGCCGCGGCTCGCCGCGGCGCAGGAGACCTGGTTCGCGCTGTCCGGCCTGAAGGAGCGGCTGCGCGGCACCGCCTCCTTGGCCGACGAGCGGATCCGCAACGCCGCTGGTGCTGCGGACGGCGACTCCGTCGACTCCGGCCGCGACCCCGACGAGCTCGAGGCGCAGGCCGGGCGGGTGCGCGAGCAGGAGGCCGAGATCGCGGCCCAGGTCGAGCAGCAGCGCACCGCCCTCGACGAGGCCGTCGTGGCCAAGCGTGCCGCCGAGGAGGCCGCGGCCGAGGAGGACAAGCGGATCGCCGGTCTCCTCCGCGCCGCTGCCGACCGACGCGAGGGGCTGGCCAGGCTCAGCGGACAGGTCAATGCCCTGACCTCCCGTGCGGAGGCTGCCGACGCGGAGATCCAGCGCCTCACCGACGCCCGGGAGGACGCCGCGACCCGCGCCGAGCGCGCGCAGCGCGACTTCACCGCGCTCGAGACCAAGGTCGCCGGCCTGGACGCAGGCGAGGAGGGACTCGACTCCGAGCACGAGGAGGCGGTCGACGCCCTCGACGAGATCGAGGAGCAGCTCGCCAGGGCGCGCGACGAGGCGCAGCAGGCCGACCGCGACCGGGCCGGGCTCGTCGCTCGCCGTGACGCCCTCGAGATCGGCCTCAACCGCAAGGACGGCGCCAGTGCCCTGCTCGCCGCGACCGACACCGTCGGCGGGCTGCTCGGCTCCGTCGCCGCACTGCTCGACGTCGAGCACGGCTACGAGGCCGCCGTCGCGGCAGCCCTCGGCTCCGCCGCCGACGCCGTCGTGGTCGCCGACGCAGCAGCGGCGGTCGAGGCGATCACGCACCTCAAGGACGACGACCTGGGCCGCGCCGGCCTGCTGCTCGGCCGAGCCCCCGCGGCGGAGCGCGACTGGCCGCGGCTGCCCGACGGCGTCGTGTACGCCGTCGACGTGGTGTCCGCGCCCGACGACGTACGGCCCGCCCTAGCGCGGCTGCTCGACCGGGTCGCCGTCGTCGACGACCTCCCCGCCGCCCGACGCCTCGTCTCCGACCAGCCCGACCTCGTCGCGGTGACCCGTGACGGCGACCTCCTCGGCTCCCACTTCGCAGCCGGCGGCTCCAGCAGCCAGCCGAGCCTGATCGAGATCCAGGCGGCCGTGGACGACGCCTCCACCAAGCTGGCCGAGGCGACCGCCACCGCCGAGCGGCTCGGCTTCGAGATCTCCCGGCTCGAGGCCGCCCGTCACGACGCCCTCAAGCGTGTCGACGTCGCGCTCGCCAAGCTCCACGAGTCCGACGCCACGCTCGCCGCCGTCGCCGAGGAGCTCGGCCAGTACGGCTCGCAGGCCCGCGCCGCCAAGGGTGAGGCCGAGCGGCTCGAGCGCGCCATCGCCACCGCACGGGAGGCGCGCGAGGCGGACCTCGCCGGGCTCGCCGAGCTGCAGGCCCGGCTCGCCGCCGCCGAGGACGTCACCGACGAGGAGCCCGACACCTCCGAGCGGGAGAAGCTCGCCGAGCAGGCCCGGGAGGCACGCCAGCACGAGATGGACGCCCGGCTCGCGCTCCGCACCGCCGAGGAGCGCGCCCGCGCGCTGCACGGCCGAGCCGACTCCCTCCTCCGCGCCGCCAAGGCCGAGCGGGAGTCCCGAGCCCGTGCCGCCGAGCGCCGGGAGCGCCTGATCCGCGAGGGCAGGGCTGCGCAGGCCGTGTCGGTCGCCGTGCGCGTCGTGCTCCACGAGCTCGAGCGCTCGGTGATGCGCGCCGCCGACGAGCGCGCGGCCGTCGAGGAGTCGCGGCAGGGGAGCGAGCAGCAGCTGATGGCGGTGCGCGCGTCGCTGCGCGACCTCGGCCGCGAGCACGACGAGCTGGTCAACTCGGTCCACCGCGACGAGATGGCCCGCACCCAGCAGCGGATGCGCATCGAGCAGCTCGAGGAGCGTGCGCTCGAGGAGCTCGGACTCGACCCCGCCGGCCTGGTGGCCGACTACGGCCCCGAGACGCTGGTGCCGTTCTCCGGACAGGTCCCCGACGGGGAGGAGCCACCGGAACCGACGCCCTACGTCCGCGAGGAGCAGGTCAAGCGGCTCCGCTCCGCCGAGCGCGCACTGTCGATGCTGGGCCGGGTCAACCCGCTCGCGCTGGAGGAGTTCTCGGCGATGGAGGAGCGCCACAAGTTCCTCACCGAGCAGCTCGAGGACCTCCGCCGCACCCGCAAGGACCTGCTCGACATCGTCCGCGAGGTCGACGCCCGCGTCGAGCAGGTCTTCACCGAGGCCTACGCCGACGTCGAGAAGGCCTTCGACCACACCTTCGCGCGGCTGTTCCCCGGCGGCGAGGGACGGCTGGTGCTCACCAACCCCGACGACATGCTGTCCACCGGCGTCGAGGTCGAGGCTCGCCCGCCCGGCAAGAAGGTCAAGCGCCTCTCGCTGCTGTCCGGTGGCGAGCGGTCGCTCGTGGCCGTGGCCTTCCTCGTCGCGCTCTTCAAGGCCCGCCCGTCGCCCTTCTACATCCTCGACGAGGTCGAGGCCGCGCTCGACGACACCAACCTCGGCCGGCTGCTCCAGATCTACGAGGAGCTGAGGGAGAACTCCCAGCTCCTCGTCATCACCCACCAGAAGCGCACGATGGAGGTCGGCGACGCGCTCTACGGCGTCACCATGCGCGGCGACGGCGTGTCCGCGGTGATCAGCCAGCGCCTCCGTGACGCCGAGTCGGCATGAGCGATCGTCCCAGGCCTACCCGGTCGTCGTACGTCGCGTGGCGCACCGCCACCACGCGGTGGCGCGACGACGACGCCTACGGTCACCTCAACAACGCGACCTACTACGAGCTCTTCGACACCGCCGTCAACGCCTACCTCTACGAGGCGACCGGGGTCGACGTGCGTGCGCTGCCGCAGATCGGGGTCGTCGCCGAGACGGGGTGCCGCTACTTCCGCGAGATCGGCTTCCCCGAGCCGATCGAGATGGGGCTCGTCGTCGACAAGGTCGGGACGAGCTCGGTGGTCTACCGGATCGGGCTCTTCCAGGGTCCCTCGGAGGAGGCGGCGGCCGAGGGGCGGTTCGTGCACGTCTACGTCGACAACACCCACGGCGCGGGCTCGCGACCGGTCACCCCGATCCCCGACGTGGTCCGCGCGGCCGTCGTACGACTGGTGCCGCAGGACCCGCGCGACGCGTGAGGGACACCTCACCCGACACGGTGGGGCGAGGATGCGAGATCGCGACCGGGGCTGTGCGACGGTGGAGTGGTCAGCAAGGCAACCCCGACAGGAGTCCCATGCTCGCGATCGTCCTGATGATGACCCTCGGCGTGCTCGTCGCCGGCGCCGTGGCGGTCTACGTCGCCTACCCGCACCGCGGCGAGGAGCTCCCCGTGGTGCCGCAGCTCGGCGACGCCATGCGCAAGGGCGTCGACGCCCTGCCGACCCTCGAGGACTCCGAGTCGCGCGTCTGACCTGGGCCCGTCGCGCGGGCGCCCGCACGGCGTGGCACTCCCACGAACGGCCGTGACGCACTAGCGTGCCGAGCGTGACCGAGTCACGCCACGCAGTTCCGCACGAGGTCTCGAGGGCCTACTGCGCAGCCTGCGGCACCATGGTGTCGCGGGAGTTCCGTCGCGGTCCTGACGGCCGCCCGCACGCGAGGTGCCCACGGTGCGGCGGTCTCGAGCGGCACCGGTTCCTGTCGCTGCTGCTGGGCGTGCTCGCCCCCGAGCTGCGCGACCTCGACACCGTCGTGGAGATCGCCCCGTCGCCGCAGTCCACCAGGCTGGTCGACCGGCTCGGTGCCCGCAGGCGCATCGGCCTCGACCTCGGCTGCGACGGGCGTGAGGTCGACGCCCTCGCCTGCCTGACGCGGCTCCCGTTGCGCGACGCGTCGGTCGACCTGCTGGTCTGCTACCACGTCCTCGAGCACGTGCCCGACGACGCGGCCGCGATGCACGAGATCGCCCGCGTGCTCAGCCCGCGCGGCATCGCGCTGCTGCAGGTGCCGATCAAGGTGGGCGTGCCGACCGAGGAGGACCCGTCGGCCACTGCGGAGGAGCGGGTGCGCAGGTTCGGCCAGGCGGACCACGTGCGGTGGTACGGCGACGACTTCGACGCCCGCCTCGCGTCGGCCGGGCTGTCGTCCGTGCGGGTGACGCCACCGGCCCTCGTCGGCGAGGCGGCCGTGGAGTGGTTCCACCTGATGCCGCACGAGATGGTCTGGGTCGCGCGGCCGGGCAAGGACGTGGCGGCGCCGATGCTGGCCGGAGGGCCGGCGTCAGGCCTGACCGCAGCGTTCGACGCGCTGCTGTCGGACCTGGCGCTCACCCACGCGAAGGTCGACCGGGCCCGCGCCCGGACCGCCAGGCTGACCGCCCAGCGCGACGCCCTGCGGGCCCGGCTGGCGGAGGTCCGGCCGCGCCGCGGCGTCGAGGTGGTCACCCGCCTTCGTCGCGTCGCGCACCTGTGATGGGATTGCCGCATGGGTGAATGGCTCTATCTGATCATCGGCATCGCCGTCGTCGGCGTCCTCACGCTCGCGGGGCTGCTGACCTCCGGTCGACGTCGCAGGGGTGACCTGCCCGCCACGGGCGGCACGGACGTCATCGCTCCTCCCCGAACGGACACGCCGGCCGGGACCGACACCGCCGTGGAGGCGCCGCCGGAGCCGGCCGTCGAGCCGGCGCCGACCGTCGAGAAGCCGGAGGGCACCGCGTCCCGGCTCGTCCGGCTGCGCCAGCGGCTCTCCCGCTCGCAGGGCGGCCTGGGCCAGGGCCTGCTCGCGCTGCTGAGCCGCGACCGGCTCGACGAGGACACGTGGGAGGCGATCGAGGACACCCTCCTCACCGCCGACGTCGGCGTCGCGCCGACCCAGGCGCTCGTCGAGCGGCTCCGCACCCGTCTGCGGGTCGAGGGCGGCCAGAAGCCCGACGCCCGGGCCGTCCTGCGGGAGGAGCTGATCGAGCTCGTCGGCACCGACATGGACCGCCGCGTGCAGGTCACCGGCGCCGACGGCAAGCCCGGCGTCGTGCTCGTGGTCGGCGTCAACGGCGCCGGCAAGACGACGACCGTCGGCAAGATCGCCCGCATTCTCGTCGCCCAGGACCTCACGGTCACCCTCGGCGCGGCCGACACCTTCCGCGCGGCGGCCGTCGACCAGCTGGCCACGTGGGGCGAGCGCGTCGGCGTCGAGGTCGTCCGCGGCCCGGAGGGCGGTGACCCGGCCAGCGTGGCCTTCGAGGCGGTCAAGCACGGCGTCGACGACGACATCGACACGGTGCTCGTCGACACGGCCGGCCGCCTGCAGAACAAGGCCGGGCTGATGGACGAGCTCGGCAAGGTGAAGCGCGTCATCGAGAAGCAGGCCCCGGTCACCGAGGTGCTGCTCGTGCTCGACGCCACCACCGGCCAGAACGGCCTCATCCAGGCTCGCGTCTTCAGCGAGATCGTCGACGTCACCGGCATCGTGCTCACCAAGCTCGATGGGTCCGCCAAGGGCGGCATCGTCGTGCAGGTGCAGCGCGAGCTCGGCGTACCGGTCAAGCTCGTCGGACTCGGTGAGGGCCCCGACGACATGGCGCCGTTCGACGCCGCGGCCTTCGTCGACGCCCTCCTCGGCTGACGCGCTCCCGCCCGAGCAGTGATCCCCGGCTGACCGGGCACTTCGTGCCCGTCCTCAGCGCTGACCGGGCACTTCGTGCCGGTGGGACGGGAAGGAAGTGCCCGCTCACCTGATCAGGAGCGGGCGAGGATACGGCGTACGGCGTCGTCGACGAGCGTCTCGGCGCGCTTGTCGAAGCTGTGCTCGGCCATCACGCGCTCGGCGATCACCCGTCGGGCGGCGTCGTCCGGGAAGGCGTCGTACGGCGGCTGCACCAGGCGGGCGAGCTCGTGCTCGTTGTCGAAGGGCAGCACCAGGCCGCCGAAGATCTCCAGCCCCTCGATCCGGTCGCTGAGGATCCGCGCGCCGCACGCGGCGGCGTCGAAGAGGCGGTTGGAGGCGAAGCTGTCGCGGCGCATGTCGAGGTGGTGGTCGTTGAGGACGATGCCGGCGGAGGCGTAGAGCACGCCGACCTCGCGGTTGTCGACGCCGCCGGAGGCGATCTGCTCGCGCTCGACGAACTCGGTCCAGTCGTTGCCGTGGAGGGTGAGGTCGGCGCCGATGGCGAGCGCGCTGCGGACGGCGTAGCGGTAGACGCCGCGGGAGTTGCCGACGAACAGCAGTGCGGGCCCCGTGTCGGGCTCGGCCCGGTCGGGGTGGAACCACCGGGTGTCGGTGCACTGCAGCAGCGGCTCGATCGTCGTGCCCCACTCGCGGCTCATCCGCTCCGCCCAGCTCGTGCTGGCGGCGTAGACGTGGTCGAAGGCCGCGACCTCCTCCGGCGTGATCATGTCGGGGTGGCTGATGATCCACTCGACGTTGAGGAGCCCGGGCCGCGGCGCGACGCGGTCGAGCCCGCGCAGCACCAGCAGCACGTCGTCGTGGTCGCGCGAGTCGCGGCCGCGGGCGTCGCGCCGGTCGATGGCGACGTGCTGGCCGCGGCCCTCGAGCGCGTCGGCGAGCGATCGCGCGAAGTAGGTGTCGCCCCACCGGTCACCGCGCTGGGCCGCGGGGGCCGCGATGTCGATCGCCCACCGGAGCCGGGGCGGTGACTCGTGGATCCCCTGGATCGGGCGGACGACCAGCTCGGGCACCAGCGCCGACGCCGACGCGGGGTCCTCCGGGTCGGCGACGACCCGGCGGTTGCGCTCGTCGGTGACCTCGAGGCCTGCCCGCCGCAGCAGCTCGGGGGCTCGATCCGGTCCGGGCGCGCCGGGGCTCCGGGCCAGCGACGACATCGCGCCGATCAGCTCGTCGGGGAGGGCGTACGGCGTCCGCGAGGTGATCACGGCGTCCGGCACGACGACGGAGCCGCCCAGGCCGGCCTGCTGCGCCCTGAGGCCGAGGTCGGTCTCGGCGAGGACCGACACGAAGCGGGCGTCGAGGCCGCGCAGCGCGACGGCGTCCTCGGTGCGCAGCGCGACCAGGGGAGCGGCCGGCGCGGCGACCCCGCTCTGGCCGATGCGGACGGCGTCGCTCGTCGGCAGGCCCGCCAGGAAGAGCTCGGGGTGCCGGTTGACCGCCGCGAACCGGGCGCCCGCGCTCAGCACCACGCCCTCGAGGTCGACGATGAGCGGCTGGGCGAGCGCGACGCCCGGCTCACGGACGACCTCGGCGAGGCGGGCAGCGATCGGTTGCCGGGGTGGCATCGCCTCGGGCCGGACCAGCAGCACGGTGCTGCCGGCGGCCCGGGAGATGCCCACGTTGGTCGCCGCCGACATCGAGACCGGCGTCGGCACCGAGACGAACCTCGCTCCCGAGATGATCGCGGCGATGGAGGCCGCGAGCACGTGGTGCGCCCGGCGGAGCCGTACGCCGACGAGGATCAGCTCGACACCCTCGCGCGGGACCGAGCCGAGCCACTCGACCGTGCGCCGCGGCTCGGGGCCGACCGGCATGACGGCGGTGACGAGGTCCTCGGACCACTCGCGCCCGGCGGCGTCCCAGTCGACGAGCTGCCGCTCGAGGACGACCGAGTCCCAGTCGTCGCCGAGGTCGGGCGTGCCGGGGTCTGGTCGCCTGAGGACCGGTACGTCGACGGGGAGCGGGTCGTGGTGGCGCGAGATCCGCAGCAGCAGGTCGCGCTCGACCGATCCGCCGAGGGTCTCGTCGAAGCCGCCCACGTCCTTGATCGCGGCCCGGCGCAGGAGCGCGGTCGCGAGGTCGACCGGCCGGCCTGCCAGCAGCTCTGCCCGGTCGCGGCCCACGGCGCCGGCGCCGGCGAGCACCGCCGAGGAGCCCGAGCGGTGCGCGTGCGCGACGAGCGAGGCGAGCATGTCGGGGAGCCACTGCCGGCCGAGGGGGAGGAAGGCGACGTGCTCGGCGGTGCCGTGCTCGAGCGCCACGTTGAGCGCGTGCGCGTGCGAGCACCGCGACTCCCGGACCACCGTGATGCGCTCGTCGAACGCCGCCGAGCCCTGCAGCACCGCGGCGGTGTCGTCGAGGGACCCGCGGTCGACGGCCACCAGGTGCCAGTCGGTGAAGGACTGCGCCTGCAGGGAGGCGACCGTCTCGCGCACCAGGGGGCCGTCGTCCTGCGTGGCCATCACGACGGTGACGGCGGGGGAGGTGCTCAGCGAGGTGGGAAGCGCGGGCGCCGGTCCGACCAGCGACGGGCGCTCGTGCACGACCTCGCGGCGCCAGGCGGCGGCCGCCTCGATCGCGGCCGTGCGGTAGGTACCCCACGAGACCTTGCGGGGCAGGATCCGCGTCGGCAGGGCGGTGCCCGCCGACGACACCGACAGCCAGTAGGACAGCGCGCCGTAGGGGTGGTGGCGGGCCTCGGGGTGCGAGGCGAAGATGATCCGCGGGTCGACCAACGGGTGCGGGGCGATGCGGTTGCGCCGCCTGCGCTCGGAGACGTACCAGAGGACGGGGTGCTGCCCGAGGCGCTGCCACGACCGGCGCCGACCGATCCACTGCGCCTCGAAGAGCGGGTGCGGGGACACGTCGCCCGCGAGCACGGCAGCGCGGGCGGCCTCCTCGGGGGAGGCGAAGGTCGTGCCGAGCTGGGCTCCGACGTAGTCGGCGTCGACGAGCCCGGACTCGACCAGGACGGTCTCGGCGTCGTCGAGCCGCACCTGGCTCGGCCGGCGACGCTCACCGCGCATCGGAGTACCTCACGCGGGGGAAGAGGGGCTCGAGGGCGAGGGGAGTGGGCAGGAGGCGCTCGGTGTCGCGCAGCGGGTAGTACTGCGCGGTCTCGTCGAGGAACTCCCGCACGCCGGCGAAGCGCTGCGGGAACCGGCGCTCGCACAGCTCCAGGAGGCGCTTGGCGTCGAGGTTGTAGGGGTCGTAGCGCAGGGTGTCGATCTTGACGTAGGGCAGCCGGGCGTCGTCGAGGACGCGGTCGGCCAGGCTCCGGGCGGGGTTCCACGGCTCGTTGGCGCGCTCGCGCCACTCGCGCACCTCCGCGCGCGTGCGCGGGAAGTGGGAGCGGTGCGCGGCCCACCAGCGCATCCGCTCGCGGGCGATCCGCTGGTCCTCGGGCGTCTCGACGAAGTAGGTGTCGGAGGTGAAGCCGGCCTCGTAGAGCCGCCGGGAGAGGCCGACCTCGTAGCGCCGGATGACCTGACGTCGCTTGGAGATCGGCTCCATCTCCTCCCAGAAGCTCGTGAAGGCGCGCGAGGCGACCACCCACGGGCGGAAGGCGACGAAGAACGACTGGATGTGCGGCGCGACACGCTCGGCGCCCGTCAGCCCCCAGAAGTCGCAGGGCCGGGTGGCCATCTCCTCGAACACCGGGTCGTAGGAGTCGAGCGCGAAGACGTAGGTGTCGTTGCAGACCACCACCTCGTCGTACGCCGTCAGGTCGCCGGCGGCGTCGAGGCCGACCTTGTAGCTGAAGAAGTCGTAGCCGTAGTTGGCCCGCTCGACGAGGACCGAGCGCTCCGAGAGCCACGCGCGCGCCGAGTCCTGCAGCGTGGCGGTCGTGCAGACCAGCAGCGTGTCGACCGATGCGGCCAGCGCCTCGACCTGTCCGCGCACGTGCGGACGCAGCTCCCCGGCCACGTCGAAGTGCGCCATCACGGCCAGTCTGGACACGGCCGAACACTAACAAGCGGCGACCCCGCCCCACGCCTGACCGCACCGGTCGTCGACCGGCGGGCACAGGCCCAGTTCACACACCCGTAACACGAGGCGTCGATCCGTTGCCTGCCCGCAACATCCGTCGCGCGCCGGTGAAACCTCCCGGCCGCAGGCTTCGGGCATCGAGCGGGCCCCTGCACGCCACCGTCGTCGTGCGGCGGTCCGCACCCCCACCTTGTCAACCAAGCTCGAACCCTGGAGGTTCTGTGGACGGCTACTACGCCTTCATGCTGGTGGCGACTGCCTTCGTCCTGATGATGACGGTGCCCGCCCTGGCCCTGTTCTACGGCGGCATGTCCCGGTCGAAGTCCGTGCTCAACATGATGATGATGTCCTACGTCGCGGCAGCGATCGTCGGCATCCTCTACGTCGCCGTCGGCTGGTCGATGGGCTTCGGCGGCGACGGCACGCTGTTCGCCAACCCCTTCGAGCTGCTGTGGCTCGACGGTGTGTCGACCGGCGACTACATCTTCGTGATGTTCCAGATGACCTTCGCGATCATCACCGCCGCCCTCATCAGCGGTGCGGTCGCGGACCGGATGAAGTTCTCTGCGTGGGTGCTCTTCGTCCCCCTCTGGGCCGTCATCGTCTACTTCCCGATGGCCCACATGGTCTTCAGCTGCACCGACGACTCGCTGATCTGCGGGCGCATCGGCGCGCAGGACTACGCCGGTGGCACCGCGGTGCACATCAACGCCGGTGTCGCGGCGCTCGTCCTGGTCCTGCTCCTCGGCAAGCGCATCGGCTGGCCGCGTGAGCAGATGCGCCCGCACAACCTGACGCTCACCATGCTCGGCGCCGGCCTCCTCTGGATGGGCTGGTACGGCTTCAACGTCGGCTCGATCGTCTTCGGCGACGACCCGGAGACGCAGTTCCCGCTCGAGACCGGTCGCACCTTCGCCACCACCACCCTGGCCACGATGGCGGCCATCCTCGGCTGGCTGATCGTCGAGCGCCTGGTGCACAAGAAGGCCACCTCCCTCGGCGCCGCGTCCGGCATCGTCGCGGGCCTGGTCGCCATCACCCCGGCCACCGGCGCGGTGAACCTGTCGGGTGCCGTCGCGATCGGCGCCATCGCCGGTGCGGTCTGCGCCTGGGCCGTCGGCCTGAAGTACAAGCTCGGGTACGACGACTCGCTCGACGTGGTCGGCGTGCACCTGGTCGGTGGCATCATCGGCACCGTGCTCATCGGAGTGTTCTCCACCTCGAGCGGCGCCGGCGGCGTCGACGGCCTCCTCTACGGCGGCGGGCTCGGCTCGCTCGGCGACCAGGCGCTCGGCGTGGTCGTCGCGGTCCTCTACTCCGGCATCCTGACCGCCGTCATCGGCCTGGCCATCAAGTTCACCATCGGCCTGCGCCTCGACGAGGAGGACGAGGTCACCGGCATCGACCTCGCCGCCCACGGCGAGACGGCGTACGACCTGCACACCAGCAGCGGAGGGGGAGGCGGCAGCGTCCTGGCTGCCTCGACCGCCCCCGTCTCCGCCCCTGCCACGACTGAAGGAGCCAGCGCATGAAGCTCGTGACCGCGGTCATCAAGCCGCACAAGTGGGAAGACGTCCGCGAGGCGCTCGAGACCTTCGGTGTCGCCGGGATGACGGTCTCCGAGGTCAGCGGCTACGGCCGCCAGAAGGGCCACACCGAGGTCTACCGCGGTGCGGAGTACGACATCGCGCTGGTGCCGAAGATCCGCATCGAGATCGTGGTCGACGACGCCGACTCCGACGACGTCGTCGGGATCATCGTCAAGACCGCCCAGACCGGTCGCATCGGCGACGGCAAGGTCTGGGTCAGCCCGGTCGACACCGTCGTACGGGTCCGGACCGGCGAGCAGGACGCCTCCGCCCTGTGACGACCACGCGACGCCCCGGCGCTGAGGCGTCGGGGCGTCGCGCTACCCCTCCGGCCCCGGCCGGACTCTCGGAGGAGGACTGAGGTGACCGCGCACGAACGCACCGCGCGCACCGCCGCGGCTGACGAGCTCTGCCGCGAGGCGTACGCCGCCTCCGCCGGGCCCGCCACCGGGGTGGCCCTGGTCGCGGTGGGCGGCTACGGGCGCGGCGAGCTCGCGCCCCACTCCGACCTCGACGTGGTGCTCGTCCACGAGGACGCCGTCGACCTCGGCGAGCTCGGCAGCTCGCTGTGGTACCCGCTGTGGGACTCCGGTCGCCGGCTCGACCACTCGGTCCGCTCGATGGGCGAGGTGGTCGATGCCGCGGCGGACCTGCGGGTCGCGCTCGGGCTGCTCGACGTGCGCCACCTCGCGGGCGACCCGGGGCTCACCCTCCGCCTGCGCACCACGATGCTCGCCGACTGGCGGCGGCAGGCGCGCACGCGCCTGCCGGAGCTCAAGGCGATGACCCGGAAGCGCCACGACGTCACCGGGGAGCTCGCCCACGCCTCGGTCCCCGACGTCAAGGAGGCCGAGGGCGGCCTGCGCGACGCGGGAGTGCTCAAGGCGATCGAGGCCAGCTGGCTGGTCGACGCCTCGACCCCGGCGCTCGAGGCGGCGCGGCTGATGCTGCTCGACGTCCGCGACGAGGTGCAGCAGATCGCGGGACGGCCGAGCGACCGGATCGCGCCTGAGATGTGGGGGCCGCTGGCCGAGCGCCTCGACCTCCCCGACGCCGAGGCGGCGCAGCGGCACGTGCGCTCGCTGGGGCGTCGGATCGCCCACCTCTCGCGCCTGGCGTGGCGACGTACCGATGCGGTGACCACGCTGGCGCGTGGCGAGAAGGGACGCCGTACGCCGGCGCTCGAGCGCATCGCGCCCGGGATCGCCCTGTCCCGCGGCGAGGTCGTCCTCGACGCCGGCACCAAGCCCGCCGAGGACCCGACCCTGCTCCTGCGGGCCGCCGCCGAGGCGGCGTCGCGCGACGCGGTGCTCGCCCCCACCACCGCCGCCCGGCTCGTCCGCGAGGGTGCGCCGCTCCCGGTGCCGTGGCCGGCCGCCGCCCGCGACGCGCTCGTGCGGCTGCTGGCGAGCGGCCCCGGACTGCTCCCGGTGTGGGAGACGCTGGACGAGATCGACGGCATCGAGACCTTCCTGCCCGAGTGGGAGCAGATCCGGCTCCTGCCGCACGCGTCGGCGATCCACCGCTTCACCGTCGACCGGCACGTCGTCGAGACGTGTGCGGAGGCGGGTGCCCTCATCCGGACGGTCCGTCGCCCCGACCTGCTGCTCGTCGCCGCGCTCCTGCACGACATCGGCAAGGGCTCGCTGCACGACCACTCCGTCGCGGGCGAGCCCGTCGCCCGCAAGATCGTCGCCCGTATGGGCTTCACCGACCTCGACGCAGAAGTGGTCGCCTCGCTGGTCCGCTGGCACCTGCTGCTCGCGGACCTCGCCACCACCCGCGACCCCGACGACCCGGCCACGACGACCGAGCTGCTCAGCCACGTGCCGGACGCGGCCAGCCTCGACCTGCTGCGCGCCCTGACGGAGGCCGACGCCCGCGCCACCTCGGCGCAGGCCTGGACGACCTGGCGGGCCTCGCTCGTCGACCGGCTCGTGCTCCGGGCCGACACCGCCCTCGGGGCCGAGGCCAGTCCAGTCCCGCCGGTGGAGACGATCCCCGTGCCCGACGTCGTACGACGTGACCCGGACGCGGTGTCCGTCACGGTCGAGCCGCACGGCATCGGCGCGACCGTCACGGTCGTGGCGGCCGACCGGGTCGGGCTGCTCGCCGACGTCGCCGGAGGACTCGCGGCGCTGCGGGTGCCGGTGCACGCCGCACGCGCGTGGGCGCAGGTCGACGCCGAGGGGGAGTGGGGGGTCAGCTCGTGGGAGGTGCCCGACGCCTACCTCGACGCCACCAAGGTGCGTGACCGGATCCGCAGGGTGGTCGAGGGCAGCCAGCAGCTGCCCGACCTGCCCGAGCGCCCCGAGGGCGAGCTGCCACCGATCGTCGAGGTCCGCCCCGACGCCTCGCGCGCCTCGCTCGTGCTGGAGATCCGCACCTCGGACCGCCCCGGCGTCGTGCACCGGGTGCTCACCACCCTCGCCCGGCTCGGCCTCACCGTCGCCTCCGCCCACGTGTCGACGCTCGGGCCGCAGGCGGTCGACGTCTTCTACGTCCAGGAGGACGGCGGGGTCCGGCCGACGGAGGAGCGCGCCGCCGCGGCCGCCCACGCCGTACGGACCGCCCTCGGCGGCTGAGTGGCACGACGCCCCGACGGCTAGGCTTGCGCGTCGTACCACCCCTGACTTCCGCCATCGATGCGAGGGACTGACCCACACCGTGTTCGCCACACTCTCCGACCGCCTTGCCGACACCTTCAAGAACCTGCGGGGCAAGGGCCGGCTCTCCGAGGCCGACATCGACGCCACCGCGCGCGAGATCCGGATCGCGCTGCTCGAGGCCGACGTCGCGCTGCCCGTCGTCAAGGAGTTCGTCGGTGCGGTGAAGGAGCGGGCACGCTCGGAGGAGGTCAGCGGCGCGCTCAACCCCGCGCAGCAGATCATCAAGATCGTCCACGAGGAGCTCGTCACGATCCTCGGCGGCGAGACCCGCCGCCTGCGCTACGCCAAGTCCGGCCCGACGGTCATCATGCTCGCCGGCCTCCAGGGTGCCGGCAAGACGACCCTGGCCGCCAAGCTCGCGCTCTGGCTCAAGGACCAGGACAAGACGCCGATGCTCGTCGCGGCGGACCTCCAGCGGCCCAACGCGGTCCAGCAGCTCCAGGTCAACGGCGACCGCGTCGGCGTGCCCGTCTTCGCGCCCGAGCCCGGCAACGGGACCGGCAACCCGGTCGAGGTCGCGCGCGCGTCGATCGAGGAGGCAAAGCGTCGTCTGCACGACGTCGTCATCATCGACACCGCCGGCCGGCTCGGCGTGGACCAGACCCTGATGCAGCAGGCCGCGGACATCCGCGACGCCGTGCAGCCCGACGAGGTCCTCTTCGTCGTCGACGCGATGATCGGCCAGGACGCGGTCACGACCGCGCAGGCCTTCCTCGACGGCGTCGGCTACGACGGGGTGGTGCTCACCAAGCTCGACGGCGACGCCCGCGGTGGTGCCGCGCTGTCGATCCGCTCGATCACCGGCAAGCCGGTCATGTTCGCCTCCAGCGGCGAGAAGATGACCGACTTCGACCTCTTCCACCCCGACCGGATGGCCTCGCGCATCCTCGACATGGGCGACATGCTCACCCTGATCGAGCAGGCCGAGAAGGCCTTCGACTCCGAGCAGGCGCTGAAGGCGGCCGAGAAGCTCGGCACCAAGGGCGGCTTCACGCTGGAGGACTTCCTCCAGCAGATGATGCAGATCCGCAAGCTCGGCTCGATGACCAAGATCATGGGGATGCTCCCGGGCATGGGTCAGTTCCGTGACCAGCTCGAGAACTTCGACGAGCGCGAGATCGACCGCATCCAGGCGATCATCCAGTCGATGACGCCGGCCGAGCGCGAGAACCCCAAGATCATCGACGGTTCGCGACGAGCCCGCATCGCCAAGGGCTCGGGGCGCCAGGTCTCCGACGTCAACCAGCTCGTCGACCGCTTCTTCGAGGCGCGCAAGATGATGGAGTCGATGGCCCGCGGCGGCGGGATGCCGGGCATGCCCGGGATGCCCGGCCTGCCCGGCGGTGGCAAGCGCGCGGGGGCCAAGCAGCAGGCGAAGAAGGGCAAGAGCAAGCGGGTCTCCGGCAACCCCGCCAAGGCCGCCCAGCAGGCCGCGGCGCAGAAGGCGGCAGCGGCCGAGAGGGCCGCCAACCCGTTCGGCAACCCCGAGGGCGCGGACATCGACTACGAGAAGGCCGCCGAGCAGCTCAACCTCCCGAAGGACTTCTCCAAGTTCCTCAAGTGAGACCGGCGGTATCAATCTCCCCGTCAGGGCCTCCTTGCTGGTTGAGTGTGCAACCACGTCGATGGAGGGGACCCGGGTGAGCGAGCCGTTCGACCTGCTGCTGGAGAAGTACGCCGCCCTCGTGGTGCGGGTGGGCGTCAACGTCCAGCCCGGCCAGGAGGTCGTGATCAGCGCGCTGCCCGAGCAGGCCGACGCCGCCCGGGCCCTGGCGGCGGAGGCCTACCGCGTGGGCGCGTCGCGGGTCGTCGTGAACTACGACGACCCGTTCCTCCAGAAGGCCGCGGTCGAGCACGCCCCCGAGGAGGTGCTCGGCAGCTCTCCCGATCACCTCCTCGCGCAGGCGCGCGGCTGGAACGAGAGCCGCCCGGCGCTCATCAGCCTGTCCGGCAACCCCCACCCGACGCTGATGGAGGGCCTCGACCCGGCCCGGCTCGCGAAGTCGGTGCCGATCGACATGATCAAGGAGGTCGCGCCGCTCGTCACGACCAACAAGGTCGCCTGGACGGTCGTGGGCGCGCCGACCAAGGGGTGGGCCGACAGCGTCGGCGTCGCCGACCTCGCCCAGCTGTGGGACGCGGTGGCCACCTCGATGCGCCTCGACGAGGCCGACCCCATCGCGGCGTGGCGCTCCCACGTGGAGAAGCTCAAGGCGCGGGCGGCGACACTCAACGCCCACGGCTTCGACAAGATCCGCTACCGCGGGCCCGGCACCGACCTCACCCTCGGCCTGTCCGAGCGCTCGCGCTGGGTCGGCGGCTCGGTGGAGAACGACGCCGGCGTCGAGTTCGTCCCCAACATGCCCACCGAGGAGGTCTTCGTCTCCCCGGACTGGCGGCGTGCGGAGGGCTTCGTGCGCACGTCCGCACCGTTCTTCCTCGCCACGATGGGTGCGCTCGTCGAGGGCCTCGAGATCGAGATCAGCGACGGTACGATCACCGGAGCCAGGGCCGATCGCGGGGAGGAGGCGGTGCAGGCGCAGTTCGACCTGATCCCGCGCTCGCGCCACCTCGGCGAGGTCGCGATCGTCGACGCCGACTCGGCCGTCGCGCGCACCGACCTCGTCTACAAGGACATGCTCTTCGACGAGAACGTCGGCTCCCACGTCGCGTGGGGCATGGGCTACACGGTCGGGATGGACGGCTCGCTCGAGCTCAGCCCCGAGCAGCGGATCGGTGAGGGCCTGAACCAGTCCGACACCCACGTCGACATCGTCATCGGCAGCCCCGAGGTGCAGATCGACGGCATCCACGCCGACGGCTCGGTGGTCGCGGTGACCCGCGGCAACGAGTTCGTGCTGACCGACTAGTGGCCGGCTGACACACTCGACGGGTGCCCTCAGTCCTGGTCGTCGACGGCGCCAACGTCGTCGGCTCCGTGCCCGACGGGTGGTGGAAGGACCGCGCCGGCGCGGCCCGGCGGCTCCACGAGCGGCTGCTCGTCGCCGACACGTCGTACGACGAGATCGTGCTGGTGCTCGAGGGGCAGGCGAAGAGCGGCGTACGGGCCGGGCGGGACGCGCACGTGACGACGGTCCACGCCTCCCGGGACGGCGACGCGGCCATCCGTGTCGAGGCGCGACGTGCGGTGGCGTCGGGCGCGGTGGTCACGGTCGTGACGGCCGACCGGATGCTGGCGGCCAACGTCTCGCCGGCCCAGGTGCTCAGCCCGTCCTGGCTGCTCGACCGGATCTGACGCGACAGTGGAGCCGCAGGCCGGTAGGTCCGGCCC
Source organism: Nocardioides potassii (assembly GCF_021648885.1). Classification (GTDB taxonomy): domain Bacteria; phylum Actinomycetota; class Actinomycetes; order Propionibacteriales; family Nocardioidaceae; genus Nocardioides; species Nocardioides potassii. The sequence goes on from NZ_JAKJHZ010000005.1 coordinate 328,722, forward strand.
CCGGCTCCACTGTCGACCGTGGGGACTCGGTCAGACGCCCAGGTTGAGCAGTCCGAGGATCTGGTTGAGCAGGTTGCTCAGCTGACCCAGCAGGCCGGCGAGGGGTCCGCCGTCGAGCAGCCCGGCCACCGCGCAGAGCAGGTTGCCGAGGAGCTGACCGGCGCCGGCGACCGCCACGATGTCGAGCACCACGCGCTGGAGGTGGATCTCCAGGCCGAGGACGTTGAGGTCCAGCGGGCCGAGCACGAGGTTGAGGATGTCGCAGGCAGCCGCCCGGTTGGCGACCCGTGCGTCCATGACGGACTGGCCGTTGATCTTCTTGACCGGCATCTTCTTGATCCCGGAGAACTTCGTGGTCGTGCCGTCGGGGTGGGTGATCTTGCCCTGCAGGAAGCCCTTGGCCCACAGCATCCCGTCACGCTGGACGAAGCGGGTGGGCGTGAACGACCCGGTCACCTTGCCGCCGTCGGACGCCTTGCCGACGACGGTGCTGGTGATCTTGCCGGCGTCGGACGTGCCGACCACCGAGCGGGCGGACGTGCGGTCCGGGGTCGCCGCGGAGGCGGCGCCGATGCCGACCGAGGCGAGTCCGAGGGCCATCACGAGGGCGAGGACGCCGGTGGAGAGCGCCGTGGAGAGACGAGTGCTACGAGATGTGCTTGTCTTCATGCTGTCTTCCTCCCAAGACGATGCCCGTCGCCACGCGGCGGTAGCCGCGTCGTCGGTGCCGGACCCTCCCACGGTCGGGGCGGTCCGCCCCGGGCATCGACGTCGACGGTAAGAAGGCCCCTCCGAGGCGTCCTACACCCCCACGGATGGACGCCCTAGGGTCGGAGCCATGCGAGCGCAACGATTTCGCGGACCGGTCCTCCCTGAGGGTGAGAGTCGTGACCTGTACGTCGTCGACGGTCGGATCACCTACGAGCAGCAGGCCGGCGCGGACACGGTCGCGGAGGGCTGGATCGTCCCCGGGCTGGTCGACGCGCACTGCCACCTCGGCCTCGACGACGACGGTGCCGTCGACGAGGCGACCACCGAGCAGCAGGCGATCGACGACCGCGACGGCGGAGCGCTGCTGATCCGCGACGCCGGGTCCGCCGCGGACACCCGGTGGATCCACGACCGCGACGACCTCCCGCGGCTCGTCCGCTGCGGACGCCACATCGCCGCCACCAAGCGCTACATCCGCGGCTACGCCCACGAGGTGGAGCCCGCCGAGCTGGCGTCGTACGCCGCCCGGGAGGCCCGCGACGGCGACGGCTGGATCAAGCTGGTGGGGGACTGGATCTCCCGCGAGGAGGGCGACCTCGCGCCGTCCTTCCCGGCGGAGGCGTTCGCCGACGCGATCGCGGCGGCGCACGCCGAGGGGGCCAAGGTCACCGCGCACTGCTTCGGCCACGGCGTGCTGCCCGGCCTCATCGAGGCCGGGATCGACTGCATCGAGCACGGCACCGGCCTCACCGAGGACCTCATCGACGCGATGGTCGCCCACGGCACGCGCCTGGTGCCGACCGTCATGCAGCTCGACAAGTTCCCCGAGCACGCGGCCGCCGGCCGCGAGCGGTTCCCGGACTACTCCGCCACGATGACCGACCTCTACGCCCGGATGCCCGCCACGATCATGGCGGCGTACGACGCCGGGGTGCCGATCTACGCCGGCTCCGACGGCGGCGGCATCAGCCGGCACGGCAACATCGCCGGTGAGATCGAGGCGCTGGTGCGGATCGGGATGCCGGCGTTCGACGCGCTCGGCGCCGCGAGCTGGCGGGCGCGGGAGTGGCTCGGCGCGGACGGCCTCGAAGAGGGGGCGTCGGCGGACTTCGTCGTCTACGACCGCAACCCGGTCGACGACCTGTCGGTGCTGCGCACCCCGAGCGCGATCGTGCTGCGAGGAGCGCTGGTCAGTCGAGGTCGATGACCTCGACGTCCGGACCGGGCTCGTAGACGACGAGCGCGCAGTTGGACTTGAGCAGCTCCTCGCCGACGTGCTCGCCCGTACGACGATCGATCACCCGGCGCCAGATCTCGTTGCGCCGGAAGACGCGGCCCTCGCTCCGCAGGAACTGCTCGTCGCGGGCCTCCACCTTCCAGGAGTGCTCCGGACGCACGTCCGTGCGCAGCTGGCCGTGCAGGTAGCGGTCACCCACCCATGTGCGCAGCTGGAAGGGGTGCTCGGTGTCGTTGCGCACGACGAGGTCGACGTAGTTGTAGACGATCGAGCAGCCCACCCCCCACGGCAGCACCCGGCCCCGGTCGGGGAACGGGTCGAACGAGTGCTCCGAGCGCTCGACCACGGTGAGCGGCGAGTGCAGGACCATCCAGTGCACGAGGTTGGCCAGCTGGCAGATGCCGCCGCCCACACCCGACTCGGCCGAGCCGTTGGACAGCCTCATCCCGTCGACGTACCCCTTGCGCCGGGTGCAGTTGCCCACCACCCGGTTGAAGGACAACGTCTCGCCGGGCGCGACGACGATCCCGTCCAGCCGTGACGCTGCCAGCCGCAGGTTGGTGACCTTGTTGTGCTGCAGGTGCATCTGGCCGGGGTCGAGCTCGCGGAGCAGCAGCGAGCCGTGCTGCACCAGCCTCACCGGGAGGTCGTCCTCGTCGCGACGTCGCGCCCACGCCACCTGCCCGGTCCAGCCGTCGCGCACCCACCGCGTACGACGTCGGGCGCGGTGCACCAGCATCGCGGCCGGCAGCAGCGACGGGTGCCGCTGGGTCAGGCGCGGGGGAGCGGTGAGACGGGCCGGGAGCGTCAGCGGTGCGGGCTCGTCGACCGGGTGCACGGTGGTCACGCAGGGGAGACGTGCGGGGCGCGGGGTTCGTTGCCTCCGCGCGACACCGGTTTGGCCTGGGTAGACCACTGCGCCGAGGATGGCGCGATGAGCACGCTCGTCGACCTGTACCCGCCCTTCGGCCTGCACGTCGTCGCGGGACCGCTGGAGCTGCGCGGCCTGACCGACGAGCTGCTCCGCGAGGTGTGCGACCTCGCGGAGGCGGGGATCCACGACCCCGACACCATGCCGTTCTACTTCCCGTGGTCACTGGCGCCGGTCGGCGAGCTCGGCCGCAACACCGCGGCGTACCACTGGAGCAAGCGCTCGACCTTCACGCCCGACGACTTCTGCCTCGACCTCGCCGTGCTGCTCGACGGTCAGGTCATCGGCTGCCAGGGCGTCGCGGCGAAGAACTTCCCGGTGACCCGGACCGGGGAGACCGGGTCGTGGCTCGGGCGGGACTTCCAGGGCCGCGGGCTCGGCACGGCGATGCGGCAGGCGTTCTGCGAGCTGCTCTTCGACCACCTCGGCTTCGAGGAGATCACCTCCGCGGCGTTCCTCGACAACCCCGCCTCGCTCGGCGTCTCGCGGAAGGTCGGCTACCGGCCCACGGCCGTGCAGCGGATCCAGCGCCAGGGCGAGCTCGCGCTCAACCAGGGGCTCGTCCTGACGCCCGAGAGCTTCGTGCGCGGCGGCCACGCGGTCGAGGTCACCGGCGCGGACGCCGTTCGCGCATTCATCGGGCTCTGACGACGCCCACGCACCGAGTGCGGAGGACCGGGTGGCGGCTGATTGGTGGCCCACCGCATCCGTCTGGCAGAATTCGTCCCCGTGTCCTGCGCGTCCGGACCCTCTCATCCGAGCGACGCAGCGCCCATCGAGTGACCGGACCCGGTGACCCCACCTGGCGACGGTCCCTCACCCACGACAATTCCTGAGGAGACACCACAGACGTGGCCGTCAAGATTCGTTTGAAGCGCCTGGGCAAGATCCGGGTGCCGCAGTACCGCATCGTCGTCGTCGACTCGCGCAAGAAGCGCGACGGCAAGGTGCTCGAGGAGATCGGCAAGTACCACCCCAAGGAGGAGCCCTCGCTGATCGAGGTCACCTCCGAGCGGGCGCAGTACTGGCTCGGTGTCGGCGCGCAGCCGTCCGAGGCCGTCGAGGCCATCCTCAAGGTCACCGGTGACTGGCAGACCTTCAAGGGTCTCCCCGGCACCGAGGGCACCCTGAAGGTCAAGGAGCCCAAGCGCTCCAAGCTCGACATCTTCAACGAGGCCCTCAAGGAGGCCGCCGCCGAGCCCAAGGGCGCCGCGACGACCGCCAGGAAGAAGGCCGAGAAGAAGACCGAGGAGCCCGCCGCCGAGGCTGACGCCCCGGCCGAGGTCCCAGCGTCGGAGACCCCCGAGGGCGCCGCCGAGGCCAACGCCGACCTGGAGAACGTCTCGGCCGAGGACGCCGGGAAGAACACCTCCGGCGTCGACGCGGACAAGCAGGCCTGATCGTGCTGGCCGAGGCTCTCGAGCACCTGGTGCGGGGCATCGTCGACCACCCCGACGACGTCACCGTCCGCGACAAGCAGCTGCGTCGCGGCTCGATCCTCGAGGTCCGGGTGCACCCCGACGACCTCGGCAAGGTGATCGGCCGCAACGGTCGCACCGCGACCGCCTTCCGCACCGTCGTCTCGGCCCTCGCCGGCCGCGGCGGCGCGCGGGTGGACTTCGTGGACACCGACCGGCGCCGCTGACACGGCACATCGTCACTGACCCGGCACATCGTCACTGACCCGGCACACGCTGTGTGCCGGGTCAGCGTCGTTTCGGGCTACCGTGCTCGCGTGGACGACGTGTTCGCGCAGGTGGTCGACGAGGCGCGGCGCCGGCAGCGGGGCGCGGACGTCGACCTGGCGCCGGCCGTCGACCACCTGACGACGACGTTGCCCGCAGTGGTCGCCGACTGGGACCTGACGATCGACGGCTGGTTCGGGCACAGCATCCTGCCGACGCTGTCGGTGCGCCTGTCCGACGGCACGCCCGGCGTCCTGAAGATGCGGCTGCCGGGCGAGCTCGACCGCGAGGCGCGGGTGATGGCGGCAGGGCCCGCGGCGTACGCCACCGTCCTGGCGTACGACGGCCAGCGCGGTGTGCTCGTCACCGAGCGCGCCTCGGCCAGCGCCTGCTCACCGCGCACCCGGACCTGATGTCGCAGGTGGTGGCCGTCGCGCCGCTGCTGACGCAGGCATGGCAGGTCCCGCGTGCGGTCGGTGGGCCCGCCGAGCACAAGGCCGATGGCCTCCTGCGGATCCTCGGCGACCTCGGGAACAGGTACGGGTCTGCGCACCCGGCGGCGCTGGCCCGCGCGGCCGGGCTGGCCGCCGAGCTCGCCCGCGACGAGACCGACGAGGTGGTCTGCCACGGCGACCCGCACGCGGGCAACGTGCTCGCCCGCGGGGACGGGTGGGCGTTCGTCGACGCCGACGGGTTCGGTGGAGCGGGTCACCACCGGGCTCTACCTCCACTGGTTCGGTGAGCACGACGAGGCCGAACAACTCCTCGCCGTCGCCGACGTGCTCCTACCCTGAGCGGCGGTTCCGAGGTTCGGATGGGTGGCGGCCCACGAGATGCTCGAGCCCCGAACCGGTGTCGTGTGCCGCCACCCTCGCCGCCGCGCTGGGCTGTGAGTCGCTGGGAGGCTCACAGGCCAGTCCCTCTACGCTTGCGCGCGTGAGTGACGAGGACATCGAGGTCGTGGTCGGCCGGATCGGCAAGCCCCACGGCATCCGCGGCGAGGTCACCCTCGACGTACGCACCGACGAGCCCGAGCGCCGCTTCGCCCCCGGTACGACGTTGCGCGCCCAGCCCCCGGCCGGCGCCGACCGACGCCCGTCCACACTCACCGTCGCCCGCGCCCGCTGGCACCAGAGCACCCTGCTGGTCGCCTTCGAGGAGCTGCCCGACCGCAACGCTGCCGAGGCCGCGCGCGGCACCGTCCTGCACGCCACCATCGGCCACGACGAGGCTCCCGAGGACCCGGACGAGTACTACGACCACCAGCTCGTCGGGCTGGCCGTCGTCGGCCTCGACGGCACCGCCCTCGGCGAGGTCTCTGCCGTGGTCCACGGCTCCGCCCAGGACCTGCTGACCGTCCGCACGCCCGACGGACGCGACGCGCTGGTGCCGTTCGTGTCCGCCCTCGTCCCGGAGGTCGACCTCGAGGCCGGACGGCTGGTCGTGGCGGACCGCCCGGGGCTGGTGTCGCCGTTCCCCGACGAGGTCGACGAGGGGCAGGACCGGTGAGGATCGACGTCGTCACGATCTTCCCCGACTACCTCGCCCCGCTCGAGCTGAGCCTGCCGGGCAAGGCGCGCGACAAGGGCCTGCTCGACCTCGCCGTCCACGACCTGCGGCGGTGGACCACCGACCGCCACCACACGGTCGACGACACCCCCTACGGCGGCGGCGCCGGGATGGTGATGAAGCCCGAGCCGTGGGGCCTGGCTCTCGACGAGGTCGCACGCGGCGCGACGATCGTCTTCACCACCCCCAGCGGGGAGCCCTTCACGCAGGCGCTCGCCCACGAGCTGAGCGGCCACGAGCACCTCGTCTTCGCCTGCGGACGCTACGAGGGCATCGACCAGCGGGTGATCGAGCACGCCGCCACGATCGGGACGGTCCGCGAGATCAGCCTGGGCGACTACGTCCTCAACGGGGGCGAGGTCGCCGCGCTGGCGATCACGGAGGCCGTCGTCCGCCTGCTGCCGGGCTTCATGGGCAACGCCGAGTCGCTGGTCGAGGAGTCGCACGCGGACGGCCTGCTGGAGTACCCCGTCTACACCAAGCCCGCCTCCTGGGAGGGCCGTGAGGTCCCCGAGGTGCTGCTCTCCGGCGACCACGCCCGCATCGCGCGCTGGCGGCGCGAGCAGGCCGAGCGCCGCACGGCGGAGCGGCGCCCGGACCTCCTGCCGGCGACCGGCGCGGTCGGCGGCCTCGACGACCTCGACGTACGCCCTGCCGTGCCCGCCGACGCCGGGGAGCTGTTCACCCTGCAGCGCGCCTGCTGGCTGCAGGAGCTGGAGGCCAACCCGGGGGTCGAGATCCCGGCGCTGCGCGAGTCCCTCGACGACGTGCGTCGCGGGCTGGAGGGCTGGGTGGTCCGCGTCGTGCGGGAGCCGTCCTCGGGCCGCCTCGTCGGCGCCGTCCGCGGCAAGGTCGACGCGCACGGGGAGTGGGACATCGGCCGCGTCATGGTCGCCCCCGACCTGCAGGGGCGTGGGCTCGGCCGGGGACTGCTCGAGCTGGTGCAGGACCTGGCTCCGGCGGAGGTCGAGACCTACGTCCTGTTCACCGGGGAGCGGTCGTTCGACAACCAGCGGATGTACAAGAAGGCCGGCTTCCGGCTGCGTCCGGACCGGAAGGCGCCGCCGGGCGCCGTGGTGATGACGAAGCGGGCCCCGGCACGTCCGGAGCAGCGGATTTCCGGCTGACCGGCGCCTCTGGCAGACTTCTCCACTGGTCTGCTCGAGGCCAGGGTCGCCCGGACGCACCCACGCCCACCGCGTGGTGCACCGCCCCGGGGTCCGCCGTACCGCACCTGCCACAGGGGGCGCACCGGCACGGCCGCACCGAGCGCCGGACACGTCCATCACCACACACCGCGGCTGACCTGTGGCACTCGCGAGGAGCAGCACATGACCAACCTCATCACCGAGCTCGGCAACTCCATCAAGCGCGACGACGTCCCGGACTTCCGCGCCGGCGACACCGTCAAGGTCCACGTCAAGGTCATCGAGGGCAGCCGTTCGCGCGTCCAGGTGTTCCAGGGCGTCGTGATCCGCGTCCACGGCTCGGGCATCGGCCGCACCTTCACCGTCCGCAAGGTCTCCTTCGGCGTCGGTGTCGAGCGCACCTTCCCGATCAACTCCCCGATCTTCGAGCAGATCGAGGTCGTGACCCGTGGTGACGTGCGCCGCGCGAAGCTCTACTACCTGCGCAACCTCCGCGGCAAGGCCGCCAAGATCAAGGAGCGCCGCGAGGCGTGATCCCGACCAGGGACTGGTTAGTCTCTGCGCGTGACTTCTGATGACCGCGGTCCTTCGTCCATCTCCACGGACGAGGGACCGCGGTCTTCTGGTTCCGGCGGGCGTCCGGCGGAGGGCGTGAGCGACACGCCGCGGCGCTCGAAGCGCAAGCAGCTGCCGCTGTGGCAGGAGACCATCCTGCTGCTGGGGGTGGCGCTGGTCCTCGCGATCGTCATCAAGACCTTCTTCGTCCAGGCCTTCTACATCCCGTCGGAGTCGATGGAGCCGGGCCTCATCCTCAACGACCGGATCCTCATCCAGAAGGTCTCCTACTGGGGCGATGGCACCCCCGAGCGCGGCGACGTCGTCGTCTTCAAGGACCCGGGCGGCTGGCTGCCGCCCAACGAGAGCGCGGGCCCGAGCAACCCGGTCGCGAAGGTGATGGCCAAGATCGGTCTCTACCCGACCGGCGGGCACCTCGTGAAGCGCGTCATCGGCGTCGCCGGCGACACCATCGTGTGCTGCGACGAGAAGGGCCGGCTCTCGGTCAACGGGCAGCCGCTCAACGAGTCCTCGTACGTCAAGCGCATGGGCGCCAAGTGCAACGGCCCGATGCCGACGGGCGGCCGGTGCGACGAGGAGTGGTCCGTCGGTCCGATCCCGGAGGGCCACATCTTCGTGATGGGCGACAACCGCTCGCGCTCGGCCGACTCCTCGCAGAAGATGTGCCGCCCCGACGAGACCGAGTGCGTGCCGGGCGACGAGTTCGTCCCGGTCGACCTGGTCGTCGGCAAGGTATTCGTGCTGCTCTGGCCCGCCGACCGCTTCCGCTGGAACACCCGTCCGGCCACGTTCGAGGACGTGCCGGACCCGTCCTCGTGAGCCTCGTGACCGGGTCGACCGGGTCGACCATCGCGGTCGCCTCCTCTCTGTCCGTGCCCCTGCCCGCTCCCGCGCGCTCGGAGCGCGTGACCGTGCGCCGCGACGCCGGGATCTACGGCTACGAGCGTGCCCTGCGCCGCGCGGGCCTCGACCCGATCGCCGGCGTGGACGAGGCCGGTCGGGGCGCGTGCGCCGGCCCGCTCGTCGCGGGCGCCGTCGTGCTCCCGCCGGGCAAGGCCGGCATCGTGCCGGGCCTGGCCGACAGCAAGCTGCTCACCGAGGCGGCCCGCGAGCGCGTCTACGCCCAGGTCGTGCGCCGCGCGCTCGCCTGGTCGGTCGTCGTCATCGAGTCCGAGGAGTGCGACCGGCTCGGCATGCACGTCGCCAACCTCGAGGCGCTGCGACGCGCGGTGGCCCGCCTCGGGACGCGTCCGTCGTACGTCCTCACGGACGGGTTCCCCGTCGACGGCCTCGGCGTCCCCGGCCTCGCGGTGTGGAAGGGGGACCGGGTCGCGGCCTGCATCGCCGCGGCGTCCGTGATCGCCAAGGTCACCCGCGACCGGCTCATGGTCGAATTGCACGAGCGGTGGCCGCACTACGACTTCCGCACCCACAAGGGCTACTGCACCGCCGAGCACGACGCGGCGCTCGCCGAGCACGGCCCGTGCCCGCAGCACCGGATGCGCTTCGTCAACGTACGACGCGCCGCCGGGCTCGAGCCGCTCGCCGAGGCATCGGCCACTAGGGTCGTCGATGGCGCTCCCGGCGGGGCCGGGGACGAGTCGACGGAGGAGGACGCATGAGCGCGGAGGATCTCGAGAAGTACGAGACCGAGATGGAGCTCACCCTCTATCGCGAGTACCGCGACGTCGTCGGCATCTTCAAGTACGTCGTCGAGACCGACCGCCGGTTCTACCTGTGCAACCAGGTCGACGTGAAGGCCCGCTCGGAGAGCGGCGACGTCTTCTTCGAGGTCTCGATGACCGACGCCTGGGTCTGGGACATGTACCGCCCCGCCCGCTTCGCCAAGAACGTCAAGGTGCTCACCTTCAAGGACGTCAACGTCGAGGAGCTCGCGCCGCGCGACATCGACCCGCCCAAGGACTGACCTCCAACCGTCCACAGCCGGGCCAGTCAGCCCCTTCTCCACAGGACCCGGGCCCGGTCGCCGCCTGGTGTCCGTGCCGCGCGATCTGCTGGTGCCTTCCCGCACCTGACAGAGACGGTAGGCACCCCGATGGCTCGATCCGCAGCAGCGTCCCCCTTCACGCCCGACCCGGCCGCCGAGCGCAGGCGGCTGCTCGGCGAGCGCGGCGAGACCATCGCCGCCCGTCACCTCGTTCGCGGGGGCATGGAGCTCCTCGACCGCAACTGGCGCTGCGACGCCGGCGAGATCGACCTGGTCCTCCGCGACGGGCGGGTGCTGGTCATCTGCGAGGTCAAGACCCGTAGCTCCGAGGCGTTCGGGACGCCTCTCGAGGCGGTCGGCCCGGCGAAGGCCGACCGGCTCCGACGGCTCGCCGTGCGGTGGCTCCGTGCGCATGACGTCCATCCCGACGACGTGCGCATCGACCTGGTCGGGGTGCTCGCACCGCCCGGCGGTCCGGTCGAGGTCGAGCACGTCGAGGGGGTCGGCTGATGGCCTTCGCGACCGCCCGGTCGCTCGCCCTTCGCGGTGCGGTCGGGCACGTGATCGACGTGCAGGTGGACGTCTCGCCCGGGCTGGTGACCACCACCCTCGTGGGCCGGGTCGACAAGAGCCTGTCCGAGGCACGCGACCGGGTGCGGATGGCGATCAACAACGACTGCGGCCGCTGGCCGGCGACCAAGCGGGTGACGATCCTGCTCGCTCCCGCCGACCTGCCCAAGACCGGCACCCACTACGACCTGGCCATCGCGATCGCGGTGCTGGCGGCCGACCAGCAGCAGAAGGACCTCACGCCCGACCTGCTCGACGGCTGGGCCTTCATCGGCGAGCTGTCCGTCTCCGGCGCCCTGAGGCCGGTGCCCGGCGTGCTGCCGATGGCGATCGCCGCGGCTGCGCACGGCATCACTCGCGTGTTCGTGCCCGAGCCGCAGGCCGCGGAGGCGGGGCTGGTGCCGGGCATGACGGTGTTCGGGGTGCGGTCGCTGGCCCAGGTGTCCGCCGTGCTGCGGGGTGCCGAGGTGCCGGACGCACCGCCGGTCGTCGCTGCGTCGGCCACCTCCCTCAGCACGTGGAGCGGAGAGGGACGGCTCGACGACGTGGACATGACCGACCTCGACGGCCTCGAGGACGTCCGCTACGCCGTCGAGGTGGCGGCCGCCGGCGCGCACCCGCTGATGCTGGTCGGGCCGCGCGGCACCGGGAAGACGTCGATCGCCGAGCGGATCCCCTCGATCCTCCCCGACCTCACCATCGAGCAGTCGCTCGAGGTCACCGCGCTGCACTCCGTCACGGGTGTCCTGCCCGACGGGGCCGGCCTGCTGCGGCGACCTCCGTGGTTCGCGCCGCACCACTCCGCGAGTGCCGCGAGCGTGCTCGGGGGCGGCACCGGCAAGGTGCGGCCCGGGCAGGTGAGCCTGGCCCACCACGGGGTCCTGTTCCTCGACGAGTTCCCGCACTTCCGGTCCGACGTGATCGAGGCGATGCGCCAGCCTCTCGAGTCGGGGGAGGTGACGATCGCGCGGGGCGAGGAGACCGCGACCTACCCGGCTCGCTCCCTCGTCGTCCTGGCGGCGAACCCGTGCCCGTGCGGCAACTTCCACGGCCTCACCGGCGGATCCTGTGACTGCACCGAGCAGCAGCGCGCCCACTACCGCCGCAAGCTGTCCGGGCCGATCCTGGACCGCGTCGACATCTGGATGGAGGTGCGGCCGCAGCATCGGCGGCGGTCCGGCTCGTGGGGTGAGCCGCCGGAGTCGTCTGCGGACGTGCGTGCGCGCGTCACGGAGGCGCGGCTACGACAGGCGCACCGGTTCCGGGACTGCACGTGGGAGCTCAACTCGTCCTGCCCGGGGCCTGCCCTCGCCGAACGCTGGCCGCTCGAGCGCGACGCGCAGCGGCTGGTCGACCAGGAGCTCGCTGCGGGGACGTTGACCAGGCGCGGTCTGACCCGCGTCCAGCGCCTGGCGTGGACGGTGGCCGACTGCGCCGGGGTGGACCGACCCGGTGAGCCCGAGGCGCGGATCGCGCTGGCGCTGCGCTCGGACGACGCGTCCCGGGCCCTTCCGGCACATCTCATTCGGGTGGCGTCGTGAGCGCGACCCGTCCAGGCGCCGGTCGGGCCGGCGGGGAGGGCGGGACCCCGCTGCGGTCCGTGCCAGCTGTTACGGACGCCGACCGGTTGGCCCGCGTGACGCTGAGCTGTGGCGTGGAACCGGGCGACGGTACGACGTCGTCGCTGGTCCGCCAGATCGGAGCCGTCCGGGCGCTCGAGCAGTCGCTGGTGGCGACCAGCGAGACCGGCGTCGCCGAGCAGCTCGCCGCCCGGTTGTCCGAGGTCGACCCCGAGCGCCGGCTCGACCAGGCCGCGCGGTGCGGCATCCGCTTCGTCGTGCCCGGCGACCCCGAGTGGCCGGTCGGGCTCGACCAGCTCGACCCGGCGATCACCAAGGACGGGTTCGGCGGTACCCCGCCGGGGCTCTGGGTCAAGGGCCCGATGCCGCTCACCGAGCTGGGGAGGTCGGTCGGTGTGGTCGGTTCCCGCGCCGCCTCGGTCTACGGCGTGGAGATGACGCGCGCCATCTGCGCGCACCTGGCGGCGGCCGGTGTCCCGGTGGTGTCGGGTGGCGCCCTCGGGATCGACTTCGAGGCGCACGACGCGACGTTGCGCGCCGACGGGGCGACGGTGGCGGTGCTCGCGTGCGGCGTGGACCGCGTCTACCCCGCGCAGAACCGCAGGCTCCTCCACCACCTCGCCGCCGAGTTCGCCGTCGTCTCCGAGCAACCGCCCGGCTCGGCGCCCACCCGGCTGCGGTTCCTGGCCCGCAACCGCCTGATCGCCGCGCTGACCGCCGGCACCGTCATCGTCGAGGCGGCGCTGCGCAGCGGCGCGCTCAACACCGTCGGGTGGGCGGAGGCGATCAACCGGCAGGTGATGTGCGTGCCGGGCCCCGTCACCAGCTACACCTCGCAGGGGGTCAACCACCTGCTGCGCGAGGGCCGCGGCACGGTGGTCACCGGCGGGGCGGAGGTCCTCGAGCTGGTCGCGGAGGCAGGGGAGCACCTGGTCGAGGAGCCGCGCGGTGAGACCCGGCCGCGCGACTCCCTCACCCGGGTCGAGCAGCAGGTCATCGAGTGGGTGCCGGTCACCGAGCGCGCGCAGGTGGACTCGATCGCCCGGCTGGCCGGACTCCACGTCCGGACGGCCGAGGGAGCGCTGCGCCGGATGAGGGAGAAGGGCTTCGTCGTGCTCGACGACCACGGGTGGCGGGTCGCGCCTGACGTGTGAGGCGGCCCCGCCCGCCTACGCTGCGAGGGTGACGGAGAGCGCAGCGCGACGCGACGGCGGAACGGAGCCCGACACCGGCCTGCCGGAGGGCTTCGCGCGGCTGCTCGGCGACTACGAGCGTCACCTCGTGTCCGAGCGCGACCTGGCCCCGCACACGGTCCGCGCCTACCTCGGTGACGTGTCCAGCCTGCTGGACCACTGCGGGCGCCTGGGCTCCGTCGAGGTGACCGACCTCGACCTCCGCACCCTCCGCAGCTGGCTCGCGAGGCTGCAGACCACCGGTCGCAGCCGTACGACGATCGCGCGACGTGCGACGGCGGCGCGGGTCTTCACCGCGTGGCTCCACCGGACCGGACGGCTGCCGAGCGACCCCGGCGCAGCCCTCGGGTCACCCAAGAAGCACAAGACGCTCCCGCCCGTGCTCCGCCCCGACGAGGCCGAGGCGCTGATCCGGTCCGCGGCAGAGCTCGCCGACGACGGCACGCCGGTGGGGCTGCGCGACGTGGCGATGCTCGAGCTGCTCTACGCGACCGGCATCCGGGTGGGCGAGCTCGTCGGCCTCGACATCGACGACGTCGACGACGAGCGCCGCGTCGTACGGGTCTTCGGCAAGGGACGCAAGGAGCGCTCGGTGCCCTACGGCACGCCTGCCGGCCGGGCGATCGACCGCTGGCTGGCCACCGGTCGCCCGGCCTTGCGGGTCGAGGGATCGGGCGCCGCGCTCTTCCTGGGCGCCCGGGGCCGCCGGATCGACCAGCGGGCGGTCCGCACCCTGGTCCACCGGCGGATCGCAGACGTCCCGGGTGCGCCCGACATCGGCCCCCACGGCCTCCGGCACACCGCGGCCACGCACCTGCTCGAGGGCGGTGCCGACCTCCGGTCGGTCCAGGAGCTCCTCGGCCATGCCTCGCTCGCCACGACGCAGCTCTACACGCACGTCACGACCGACCGCCTCCGTCGCGCCTACCAGCAGGCCCACCCCCGCGCGTGATCCTCGGCACTGCCGCGGCGGCGGCCCGCCGACGTACGACGGCGTGCACGGCCTCAGGCGAGGAAGTCGAGCTGGCGGCTCCACCGCTGGAGCGCGGGAGCCCACGGTCCTCGCGCCTCGACGGGGTCGTCGCGCCAGAGCGGCAGCAGGCGCACCGGACCGCCGCCGACGAGCGTGAGGGGGTCGAGGTAGACCTGGTCGCCGCCCGAGCCCTCGATCAGGCCCCAGTGGAGGCAGGCCGCCGGGAAGCAGTGGCTGTCGATGACGACGAGCCGGCCCAGCACCTGTCCAGCCGCGACGACGTCCCCGGCGCCGACAGCAGCCACCACGGGCTCGTAGGTCGTGCGCCGGCTGCCGTGCACGACCGTGACCACCGGCTTGCCGCCGATCGACCCGGCGAAGCCGACCCTGCCGGGGAGCGCGGCCAGGACCGGCTGCCCGGGCGTGCCGGCCAGGTCCACGCCGCGGTGCCCCGAGGCGTACGGCGACGGCGGCGGCTCGAAGCCGCGGACGACCTGCGGCTCGGGCGCGAGCGGCCACCTGCCCGCCGGGTCAGGAGAGCTCGCGCGGGCGGGGGAGGCCCCGACCACCAGGACCACGAGGACGACCACGAGGACTCGCACGCACCGATCCTCGGGCCCCCACGCGGCACGGGCGTCGTACGGTGAGCGAGCCTGTGGACGACCGCCCCGCGACCCCGCCTGTGGACGACTGCGGGACCGCTCGTCCCCTGCTCGTCCCCTGCTCGCCGTGAGCGTGCCCAGCGATTCGCTCCCGCGGGTCTGCGTGCGTACGATGTGCGGAGCAGTCCTCATGGGCTGACTTCGCACGCTCGCAGACCGCGTCGGAATGCATCCCTGGTTCCGGACCGCCCGTGGGCGTCGGTCCTCAGTTCCGCCCCAGCCTCACCGGGGCGGATCGGACCGGCGCGTGAGCGTCAGGGCACCCGGCACCCGCCGGGCGCACGAACTGAAAACCAACAGGAGCCCCGCTCCGGGCTCGACCTGCCGAAGGTCGGGCACGTCCGCGAGCGCGTTCCGCAACAACAGGAGAACCCATGGCAGTCGTCACCATGCGCCAGCTGCTCGAGAGCGGCGTCCACTTCGGTCACCAGACCCGTCGCTGGAACCCCAAGATGAAGCGCTTCATCATGACCGAGCGCAACGGCATCTACATCATCGACCTGCAGCAGTCGCTCGCCTACATCGACCGCTCCTACGCCTTCGTCAAGGAGACCGTCGCCAAGGGCGGCGTCATCATGTTCGTCGGCACGAAGAAGCAGGCCCAGGAGGCCATCGCCGAGCAGGCGACGCGCGTCGGGATGCCCTACGTCAACCAGCGTTGGCTCGGCGGCATGCTCACCAACTTCCAGACCGTCCACCAGCGGATCAACCGCCTCAAGGAGCTCGACGAGGTCGACTTCGACAACGTCGCCGGCTCGGGTCGCACCAAGAAGGAGCTCCTGCAGATGAAGCGGGAGCGCGACAAGCTCGACAAGACCCTCGGCGGCATCCGCGAGATGTCCAAGGTCCCCTCCGCGGTGTGGATCGTCGACACCAACAAGGAGCACCTGGCCGTCGAGGAGGCGCGCAAGCTGCGGATCCCGATCATCGGCATCCTCGACTCCAACTGCGACCCCGACGTCGTCGACTTCCCGATCCCGGGCAACGACGACGCCATCCGCGCGGTCGGCCTGCTGACCCGCGTGGTCGCCGACGCCGTCGCCGAGGGCCTCGTGGCCCGCTCCGGCGCCAAGGCCACCGACGGTGACGAGACCGTCGGCGCCGAGGAGCCGCTGGCCGAGTGGGAGCGCGAGCTCCTCCAGGGCGACGCCGAGAAGACCGCCGTCGCCGCGACCGGTGGCGACGCCACCACCGAGGCCCCGGCCTCCGAGGCGACCGGTGCCGCTGCCGAGGCCCCGCAGGCCGACGCCGCCGCCGAGGCCGCGACCGACGCCCCCGCCGAGACCGAGGCCCCGGCCGAGTCCGAGGCGGCCGAGGCGCCCGCCGCCGACGCGGAGACCGCGAAGCAGGACTGATCACGGACGCCGGCCGCGGGGACACCCCCGCGGCCGGGCGCCGCGCGTCCGGCCCCCCCACCCCTGTTCGACACAGCTCTTCGGGAAGAGGGACCATGGCTGACTTCACCGCCGCCGACGTCAAGAAGCTCCGCGAGCTGACCCAGGCCGGGATGATGGACTGCAAGAAGGCGCTCACCGAGGCCGACGGCGACTTCGACAAGGCCGTCGAGCTGCTCCGGGTCAAGGGCGCCGCCAAGGCCGCCGCCCGCGGCGCCGAGCGCGAGACCGCCGCCGGCCTCGTCGCCACGGCCGGCAACGCGCTGGTCGAGCTCAAGAGCGAGACCGACTTCGTCGCCAAGAACGAGGACTTCATCGCCAAGGCGCAGCAGATCGCCGAGAAGGCCAACGAGGTCAAGGCCACCGACACCGAGGCGCTCAAGGCCGCCGAGCTCGACGGCAAGACCGTCGGCGAGGTCGTCGAGGACCTCGCGATCACCATCGGCGAGAAGATCGAGCTCGGCGAGGTCGCCTACTTCGAGGGCAACACGGTCACCTACATGCACAAGCGTGCCGCCGACCTCCCGCCGGCCGTCGGCGTGCTGGTCGAGTTCGAGGGTGACGAGGCCGCCGCCCGCGGCGCCGCGATGCAGATCGCCGCGATGAAGGCCCAGTACCTCACCCGCGACGAGGTCCCCGCCGACGTCGTCGAGACCGAGCGCAACATCGCCGAGCAGAAGACCCGCGAGGAGGGCAAGCCCGAGCAGGCGATCGCCAAGATCGTCGAGGGTCGCCTCGGTGGGTTCTACAAGGAGATCGTCCTGCTCGAGCAGGAGTCGGTCACCGAGTCGAAGAAGTCGGTCAAGGCCGTCCTCGACGCCGCCGGCACCACCGTCAAGCGGTTCGCCCGCTTCGAGGTCGGCGCCTGAGGCACCGCACCACCCGACACCGCGAGGGGTCGTACGCCGTCGGCGTACGACCCCTCGTCGCGTCCCCGGGCGCCCAGTGCGCTGCTGGCACACGATCGGGTGGAGCGGGTTCGACCGCCGACCCCACCGGCCGGTAGGTTTCTGGGGACCACCTGGCGTGTGTGAAGGGAACGATGTGACGGCCTACAAGCGAGTCCTCCTCAAGCTCTCCGGTGAAGTGTTCGGAGGTGGTGAGGTCGGGCTCGACCTCGACGTCATCAACGCGTTGGCCGGCCAGATCGCCGAGGTCGCCGCGTCGGACGTGCAGATCGCGATCGTCGTGGGCGGCGGCAACTTCTTCCGCGGCGCGGAGCTCCAGCAGCGCGGCATGGAGCGGGCCCGCGCCGACTACATGGGCATGCTCGGCACCGTGATGAACTGCCTGGCCCTGCAGGACCTCATCGAGAAGCACGGCCGCGAGACGCGCGTGCAGACGGCCATCACGATGGGCCAGGTCGCCGAGCCCTACATCCCGCGCCGCGCGATCCGCCACATGGAGAAGGGCCGCGTCGTGATCTTCGGCGCCGGCGCCGGCATGCCGTTCTTCTCCACCGACACCGTCGCCGCGCAGCGCGCCCTCGAGACGCGTTGCGAGGTCATCCTGATGGGCAAGCAGGGCGTCGACGGGGTCTTCGACTCCGACCCCAAGACCAACCCCGACGCCCAGATGTTCGACCGGCTCACCTACGACGAGTACCTCGCACGCGACCTCAAGGTCGCGGACGCCACGGGCATCGCGATGGCCCGCGACAACAAGATGGACATGGTCTTCTTCAACCTCTCCACGCCCGGCACGATCGTGCGCGCGGTGCGGGGTGAGAAGATCGGCACGCTGGTGACCTCGGCCTGACCCCGAGGCGCACCACCACCCCCGCACCACCCGCACCACGGACGTACGACGAGAGAGAGCCGCTGTGATCAACGACGTCATGAACGATGCCGACGCCAAGATGGGCAAGTCGGTCGAGGCGACCCGCGAGGAGTTCGCCACGATCCGCGCCGGTCGCGCCAACCCCGCGATGTTCGCGAAGATCACGGCCGACTACTACGGCACGCAGACCCCGCTCCAGCAGCTCGCGAGCTTCACCTCGCAGGACGCCCGCACCATCCTCATCCAGCCGTTCGACGTCGGCGCGATGGGCGCGATCGAACGCGCGATCCGCGACTCCGACCTCGGCGTGAACCCGGCCAACGACGGCCGCGTGCTCCGCTGCGTGTTCCCCGAGCTGACCGAGGAGCGCCGCAAGGAGTACATCAAGCTCGCGCGGCAGAAGGCCGAGGACGGCCGTGTCTCGGTGCGCAACGTGCGCCGTACGGCGAAGCAGGCGCTGGAGAAGCTCGAGAAGGACGGCGAGGTCGGCAAGGACGACGTCACCGGGGCCGAGAAGCGCCTCGACGCGGTCACCAAGACCCACACCGACAAGATCGACGACCTGCTCAAGCACAAGGAATCCGAGCTGCTCGAGGTCTGAGCCCCCGCCCATGACGACTCCCGAGCCGCCGCCCAACAGTCCGCCCCAGCCGCCGATCGAGCCGGCCGAGGCGATCAAGAGGGACCACGGACGGGCCGGCCGTGACCTGCGCGCCGCCGTCATCTCCGCGGTCGTGCTGGTTGCGGCGATCCTGCTGTCGCTCTTCTTCTGGAAGACCGCCTTCATGGGGATCGTCGCGATCGCCGTCGTCGTCGCCGTGTGGGAGCTGCACCAGGGCCTGTCCGCGAAGGACATCGACATCCCCGAGCAGCCGCTCATGCTCGGCGGTGTGGTCATGGTGGTCGTGGCCTACGTCTGGGGGGCGCCGGCGCTCGTGACCGCCACCGCCGTGACTGCGCTGGTGATCATGCTGTGGCTGCTGCGACGCGGCGTCGACGGCTACGTCAAGAACGCCACCGCCTCGGTCTTCACCCTGGTCTACGTCCCGTTCCTGGCCTCCTTCGTCGCGCTGCTCCTCGGCGAGGGCGGCACCGACCCGGCCGTCGCCTTCACCGTCGACGACCCCGGGGTGCGCGGGGTCGTCACCTTCATCGCGATCACGGTGGCGTCCGACACCGGCGGCTACGCGGCCGGCGTGCTGTTCGGCAGGACCCCGATGGCCCCGGTGATCTCGCCGAAGAAGTCGTGGGAGGGGTTCGCGGGGTCGATGGTCGCCACCATCGCCGTCGGTGTGTGGCTGGTCAGCTCGTTCCTCGACGGCGACTGGTGGGTCGGCGTGATCCTCGGCGTGATCGCGGCCGTGATGGCCACGCTCGGCGACCTGTGCGAGTCGGTCATCAAGCGCGACCTCGGGATCAAGGACATGAGCCAGGTCATTCCGGGCCACGGCGGCCTGATGGACCGGCTCGACTCCCTCCTCGCCACGATCGCCCCGATCTGGCTGGTGCTCTACTACCTCGTCTTCTGAGGCAGGGATGCACGGAATTCCCGTGCACCGCGTGCCCAGCGCCGCCGTACCCGGAGGACGTCCTACGCTGGTCGGGTGGAGACGCAAGAGGTGCACGCGACCGAGGTGCCGCCGCAGGACCGGCAGCGCTTCGCGTGGTGGCACGCCAGCCACCCCACGTTCGCGGGCATCACCGGCTTCTTCGCCGGCATGCTGTTCGTCACTGCCCTGCCGGGGGCGTTCGTCGGGTTCCTGCGGCTGCTGTTCAGCTACGAGACCGCCGAGCAGCTCTTCCCGTTCGTGCTGCTAGCCCTTGCCCTGCCGATCTTCCTGCTGGTCAAGCGCAAGACCCGCCGCTTCGCGCAGTTCATGTTCGTCGGCATGGTGGTCACCGCGCTGGTCGTCCTCGGCGTCACCTCGCTCGTCCTCTACTTCATGGTCGACGCCTGAGCGAGCTCGACCGCAGCGTCGGTGAATCGCCCCGGTGACCGCCGGGGTGGGAGACTGGGACGCGATGTCCGAGACCGTTGAGCCCATCAAGACCCTGCCGCTCGTCTTCGACGAGCCGCGTGGCCGCAAGAAGCCGCCGCGCCACCTCGCCGACCTCGACGAGGCCGGCCGCAAGGCGCTGCTCGAGGAGATGGGGCTCCCCGGGTTCCGGGCCAAGCAGCTCTCGACCCACTACTTCGGCCGCCTCGTCGACGATCCCGCGGAGATGACCGACCTCCCCGCCGGGCAGCGCGACGAGCTGGTCAGCGCGCTGCTGCCCGACCTCATGACCCCGCTCCGCACGCTGGAGGCCGACAAGGGCACGACCCGCAAGACCCTCTGGAAGCTCTTCGACGGCGCCCTCGTCGAGTCGGTCCTCATGCGCTACCCCGACCGCGCCACCGTCTGCGTCTCCAGCCAGGCGGGGTGCGGCATGGCCTGCCCGTTCTGCGCGACCGGCATGGGCGGCCTCCAGCGCAACATGACGACCGCCGAGATCGTCGAGCAGGTCGTCGCCGGTGCCCGTTCCATGGCCCGCGGCGAGGTGCCCGGCGGACCGGGCCGGGTGTCCAACGTCGTCTTCATGGGCATGGGCGAGCCCCTCGCCAACTACAAGGCCGTCATCGGCGCCGTACGCCGGCTCACGGACCCGTCGCCGGCCGGACTCGGCATGAGCGCGCGCGGCGTCACGGTGTCCACCGTCGGCCTCGTGCCGCGGATCAACCAGCTCGCCGACGAGGGCATCCCGGTGACCCTGGCCCTGAGCCTCCACGCACCCGACGACGAGCTGCGCAACGAGCTGGTGCCGATCAACACCCGGTTCTCGGTCGCCGAGACCGTCGAGGCGGCCTGGAACTACGCCGCGAAGACCAAGCGCCGCGTCTCGATCGAGTACGCCATGATGCGCGGCATCAACGACCAGGCGCACCGCGCCGACCTGCTGGGCGACGTGCTGAACTCGTACGGCGACTGGGGGTGGGTGCACGTGAACCTGATCCCGCTCAACCCGGTCGAGGGCTCGAAGTGGACGGCGTCCGACCCGGCCGACGAGCGCGAGTTCGTCCGCCGCCTCGAGGCCAAGGGCATCCCGACCACCGTCCGCGACACCCGCGGCCGGGAGATCGACGGCGCCTGCGGCCAGCTCGCCGCCAAGGAGTAACCAGCCCGACCGGGCGCGGGCAGGCGTCGCAGACCGTTCACGTGTCGTCTGCCCGCCGCAGGGTGTCCGTTGCCGTGCGCTTCCTAGCGTCCGGGACATGGACCTGCTCGAGAGGCGGCGTCGCAGCCGCACCGCACCGGCACCCGTCATCCCCCTCCCGTCCACCTCGAGCCCGCACGCCACGCGCAGGCTCCGCGTCCTGGTCGTGACCGAGTCGTTCCTGCCCCAGGTCAACGGCGTCACCAACTCCGTACGGCGCGTGCTCGAGCACCTCGCCGGCGAGGGCCACGACGCCGAGCTGGTCGCCCCGACCGGTCCGACGACGTACGCCGGCTTCCCCGTCACCCTCGCCCGCGGGGCGAACCTGCCCTTCTACGCGGAGTTCCGGATCGGGCTGGAGACGCGCCGGCGGCTCCGGCTGACGATGGAGCGGTTCGCGCCCGACGTGGTCCACATCGCCTCGCCGGCCGCCCTCGGCTACCAGGCCGCGAAGGCGGCCAGGTCGCTCGGCATCCCGACGGTCGCGACCTACCAGACCGACCTCGTCGGCTTCGCCGAGCGCTACCCGCTGCCCGGTGGCGCTCGCGCGATGGAGGCGCTCACGCGGCGCATCCACCTCGGCGTCGACCGGACGCTCGCGCCGTCGACGGCCAGCATCGACCAGCTCGCCCGTCTCGGCATCGTCGACGTCGCGCGCTGGCCCAGGGGAGTGGACCAGGAGCTCTTCCACCCCGGGCGTCGCGACGAGGAGCTGCACCGTGAGCTCGCCCCGCACGACGAGGTGCTGGTGGGCTACGTCGGCCGGCTCGCGCCCGAGAAGGAGCTCGAGCTGCTCACACACGTCGACCGCATCCCGGGCGTCCGGCTGGTCCTGGTCGGCGGCGGACCGGAGGAGGCACGGCTGCGGGCCCTCCTGCCCGACGCCGCCTTCCTCGGCGTGCTGCACGGGGATGAGCTCGCACGGGCCTACGCGACCCTCGACGTCTTCGTCCACACCGGTCGCCACGAGACCTACTGCCAGTCGGCGCAGGAGGCGCTCGCCAGCGGGGTGCCCGTGGTCGCACCGCGGTCCGGAGGTCCGATCGACGTCGTCGACGACACCGTCGCCGGACACCTCTACGCCCCCGGCGACGCCGACGAGCTGGTGCGTCACGTTCAGCGTCTGGTCACCCACCCGGTACGACGCCGCCGGATGGCGGTCGCCGCGCGCCACAGCGTCCGCGGCCGGACCTGGCAGGCGGTCAACGACCTGCTCGTCCAGCACTACCGCGACGCCAGCGCGCCCGTCGGACGGCGTCGCGCCGGGTGAGGACTCACCCCGCGACCACCGCGACGGCCTCCTCCACGCTGTCGACGAGGTGGACGTGCTGCTCCATCGCGCGGCCGCGGGCCAGCGCCCGCAGGAGGGGCCAGACGGGCAGCTCCTCGGTCCAGTGGGCCCGGCCGAGCAGCACCATCGGCGCCACCGACGACTCGTCGGCGTAGTAGTTCTCGCAGGCGTCCTGGAAGACCTCCTGCACCGTGCCGCCGGCACCGGGGAGGAAGACGATGCCGGCGTTGCAGATCTCGAGCAGCAGCGCCTCGCGCGGCGCGTTGCTGAAATACTTCGCGATCGAGGTCGCGAACGGGTTGGGCGGCTCGTGGCCGTAGTGCCACGTCGGGATGCCCAGCGACTCGCGTCCGTCCGGGGTGGCGTCCACGACCTCGAAGGCGGCCCCGACCCACGCGCCGATGTCGGGCCGGAAGCTCGGCACCCGCGCCACGCCCTCCAGCGCAGCCGGGAGGTCGCCCGGGACGAAGGCGCCGAGGTTGGCGGCCTCCATCGCGCCGGGACCGCCGCCGGTGGCGACCGTGTGGCGCGCACCCAGCTCGTGGCCGAGGCGCGCCGCGTGGGCGTACGTCGGTGTCCCGCGCTCGACCGCGTGGCCGCCCATCACGCCGACGATCTCGCGCCCGCGCACCCAGTCGGCCATCGCGATGTCGATCTGGTGGTCGTGCAGCGCCCGCGCGAGGGTGTCGTCCGGGGTGGCCGGGCGCCGCGACCAGGCGTAGGCCCGGGCGTCGAGCGAGTCCTCGTAGCGCGGCGTGTCGTAGAGCTCGCGCGGCGAGTAGAGACTGGTGCGGTAGGCGTCGACCGGGATGTTCGGCAGCTCGTGGAGGACGATCCCGCCCGCGCGGCGTACGGCGTCGTCGTCACCGTCGGCGAACTCGCACCCGAGGAACAGCGACTGGGCCAGCGACCGCTCGAGCAGCTGCGGCCCGCGCTCGGTCAGGTCGAGGCCCACGACACGCCACCCCGCGAGCGAGCGGGTGCCCGCCGCGAGACGGCGGTCGAGGTCGGCGAGGGTGGTGACGTCGAGGACCCGTCCGCGGCTGTGCTTCACGAGCGTCAACCTATGCCGCTGGCCCCTGAGTCCCTCGGAGACTCAGCAGGGGCTCAGGGTCGGCGACCGGTCCGTCTCAGAACGCGTGCGCCATCAGCTCCCCGAAGAGCTCCTGCTCGTCGACCGGGAGCCCTCGCGAGCGGAACCAGCCGCACATGTTGGTGCAGTCGCGGAGCAGGAAGTCCATGCCGCGCGGGTTGCCGACCAGGTCGACGACCTGGGGCAGGTCGATGATGACCAGGCGCTCGCCGGCGGCGAGCGTGTTGTAGGGCGAGAGGTCGCCGTGCACGATCCCCGCCTGCACCATCGTGCCGAGCGCGTCGCGGAGCTGCTCGTAGTAGCTCTCGACGAGGTCCGGCTCCGGTCGGACCTGCGCGACGCGCGGCGCCGTCTCGGTCTCTCCGTCGACCGTGACGGTGATCCACTCCATCATCAGCTCGGTCTCGTCGATCTGGACCGGGTAGGGGACGGGCAGGCCGAGCTCCCAGCACCGGCGCAGGGCGTTCCACTCCGAGATCGCCCACTCACCAGCGGCGACCTGCTTGCCCCAGGTGGACTTGCGCTTGAGGGCGCGCTCGTCGCGCGAGCGCTTCATCGAGCGGCCCTCGGTGTAGGCCGCGGCTCGGTGGAAGGTGCGGTGGTCGGTGTCCCGGTAGCGCTTGGCCGCCATGACGACGGCGCTGCCGGGGGTGTGCGGGTCCTCGCGCTCCACGAGGAAGACGTCGGCCTCCTTGCCGGTCTTGAGGACGCCGAGCTCGGTGTCGATGGCGCCGCTGGACTCCACGACCCAGTCGGGTCGCGGCTCAGGGCCGCGCATGAGGGCCTCGAGGTCCTCCCAGCGCGACCAGCGCTGGCCGTCGCCGAGCTCGTCGGCGTAGGTGTCGAAGTCGAAGATGAACGACTCGTCGATGCCCTCGAGGGGCGAGCGGTCGTCAGGACGGAGGAAGTCCTCCGGAAAGTGTGGGTCGTGCGTGTGCAACGTCGGTGCTCCGTGTCTGCGAGAGGTGGTCGGCGGGCAGGCCGAGGACAGTGATCGACATGTCACGACTCCTCTCGGGTCACGGGCAGCGCGGATCGACGCCCGGAGTACGAGGCCAGTGTGGCGCACCGGCTCGGTCCGGTGCACGCGAATTACCGGTGGGCTAGGTTCGGGCGGTGACCACACGACCCGTGTCCCGCACCCTGCTCGCGTCCGCGACTGCCGCGGTCCTGACCATCGGGCTGACCGGTGCGGCGGCGACGGCAGAGGCCCCGCTCGCGCCGGCCGACGGGGCGCCCGGGATCGGCGACCCCTACTGGCCGCTCGACGGCAACGGCGGCATCGACGTGTCGTCGTACCGCATCCGCAACAGCTACGCCTTCGACTCCAGGCGGCTCGCCGGCCGGACCCGCGTCGAGCTGACCGCGACCAGCGACCTGCGCAGCTTCTCCCTCGACTTCCTGCTCGACGTCTCCCAGGTGAGCGTCGACGGCGAGGCTGCCGGATTCACGAAGACCGACGGCGACCACGAGCTGCGGATCACGCCCGCCCAGCCGCTCGCCGCCGGAACCGACCACGTCGTGGTGGTGCGGTACGCCGACCACCCGGCGTCGCACTCCTACGCCGGTGAGACGAACTGGCTCGCCAACGGCCGCGAGGTCGTGGCGATGAACGAGCCGCACATGGCGCCGTGGTGGTTCCCGAGCAACGACCACCCGCAGGACAAGGCGATCGTCGACGTGCGGATCCGCGTGCCGAAGGGCCGCGAGGTGGTCTCCAACGGGGAGCTGAAGGGCAGGCGGGTCGGCAAGCGGTCGACGACCTGGCACTGGCGCGCCGACGAGCCGATGGTCCCCTACCTCGCGTTCTTCGCCGCCGGCGACTTCACGATCGAGAAGGGCGTGCACCGCGGGCTGCCGTGGCTCGTCGCGGTCTCCCAGGGCCTGGGCCGGGCCGACGAAGAGGCCAGCATGCGGCTGATGCGCAGGACGCCGATGGTCGTCGCGGGACTCGAGAAGGACCTCGGGACGTACCCGTTCTCCGTGGTCGGTGGGCTGACCACGTCGCTCGACGTCGGCTTCGCGCTCGAGAACCAGACCCGACCGACCTATCCCGCGGTCGGCAGCAGCTACACCAGCCTCGTCGTGCACGAGCTCGCCCACCAGTGGTTCGGCGACGACGTCGCGGTGCAGCAGTGGCGCGACATCTGGCTCAACGAGGGCTTCGCGACCTTCATGGAGTGGCGCTGGGCGGAGACCCACGGCGGCCGCACCGCCGCGCAGACGCTGAAGGACTACTACTCCAACGTGAGCGCCTCGTCGGACTTCTGGGACGTCGTCGTCGCCGACCCCGGCGCGGACAAGGTCTTCGACGACTCGGTCTACGGGCGCGGCGCCATGACCCTGCAGGCGCTGCGCAACCGCGTCGGCAACGAGGTGTTCTGGCGCATCCTGCGCTCGTGGCTGCGCGAGCAGCGCGGCGGCAACGGCTCGACCGAGGAGCTCGAGGCGCTCGCGGCGCGGGTCAGCGGGCAGGACCTCTCGTCGTTCTTCACCGCCTGGCTGCACACGCCGGGCAAGCCGGCCGCGACCGCCGACAACGGCCTCGGCTGAGAAGTCCGGGTCACCGATGGCACCCGTGAACTGGTTCCGGCCGCCGGCCGACGGCGATCCCGGCACGCTCAACGCCTGCTACGAGGCGCTCGACATCCACGTCGTGCGCGGGCGGGCCGACGACGTCGCCGCGACCGTCGGCGGGCAGGAGCGGACCTTCGCCTGGCTGCTCACCGAGGTCGCCGCCTGCGCCGGGGTGCTGCGCGCCTTCGGCGTCGGTCTCGGCGACCGGGTCGTGGTGGGCGAGCTGTCGCCGGAGCACCACCTGGTGGTGCCGCTCGCGGTGGCTCGCGTCGGTGCGTTGGCGGCGTACGACGACTCGGCGGGCGCCGAGGGCAAGGTGCGCGTCGACGCCTCGGGCTTCGCGGTCGACGGCGACGAGGTGCCGTGGGACGTCGCGATGCGGGCCGGGCGGACCGACCCGGCGGGCTGTGCCGACGTCCCGGGCGACTCTGTGCTGGCGACCCACGGCGACGACGTGCTGACCCTGCTCGAGGCCGTGGGCGAGGCCGGCCACCCCGCGAGCGCGCCGGACGGCGCCGCCCTCGTCGAGGTCGGCGGCGTGAGGTTCTGGGTGTTCGGCACGCCCTGAGCCCGCCGCCGCCCACCTGACACACTGGCGCCCGTGACCGCCCGCGACATCGTGATCCTCGGCTCGACCGGCTCCATCGGCACGCAGGCGCTCGACCTCGTCCGCGCGAACCCCGACCGGTTCCGGGTCGTCGGGCTGACCGCGGGTGGCTCCAACGAGGAGCTGTTCGACGCACAGGTGGCCGAGTTCGCGCCCGCCTTCTCCGGGCTGGGGGAGGAGGCGTCCACCGAGGCCGCGGCGCGCGCGTGCGACGTGGTCCTCAACGGCATCACCGGTGCCGTCGGGCTCCGGCCCACGCTGGCCGCGCTCGACGCCGGCAACACGCTCGCGCTGGCCAACAAGGAGTCGCTCATCATGGGCGGCTCCCTCGTCACCGACCGCGCGAAGCCGGGGCAGGTCGTGCCGGTCGACTCCGAGCACTCGGCGCTGGCGCAGTGCCTGCGCGCGGGCTCGCACGGCGACGTACGGCGACTCGTGCTGACCGCGTCCGGCGGGCCGTTCCGCGGGCGCACCCGAGACGACCTCGCCTCGGTCACGGTCGAGGAGGCGCTGCAGCACCCCACGTGGTCGATGGGACCGGTCATCACCATCAACTCGGCGACGCTGGTCAACAAGGGCCTCGAGGTCATCGAGGCGCACCTGCTCTTCGACATCCCGTTCGACCGGATCGACGTCGTCGTCCACCCGACCAGCGACGTGCACTCGATGGTCGAGTTCGTCGACGGCTCGACGATCGTCCAGGCCAGCCCGCCGACGATGATGATCCCGATCGCGCTGGGCCTCGCGTGGCCCGACCGCGTGCCCGACGCGGCTCCGGCCTACGACTGGACGACCGCCCGCAGCTGGGAGTTCTTCCCACTCGACGACGACGCGTTCCCGGCCGTGTCGCTGGCGCGCACCGCGGGTGGGCTCGGCGGCACGGCGCCGGCGGTCTACAACGCGGCCAACGAGGAGTGCGTCGAGGCGTTCCGCACCGGCCGGCTCCGGTTCGTGGACATCATCCCCACGGTTGCCGGTGTCCTCGACACCCACGACGTACGATCGGGGGAGCACCTCACCGTGGACGACGTCCTCGCCGCCGATGCCTGGGCGCGCGCGGAGGCGGCGGCCCTGATCGCCCAGAAGGACGCCCCTGCATGACCGCCTTGCTCTACACCCTGGGTGTCCTCGCCTTCGTCGTCGCCATCCTCGCCTCGATCGGCCTCCACGAGTTCGGCCACCTCGTCCCGGCGAAGAAGTTCGGCTGCAAGGTGCCGCAGTGGTTCATCGGTTTCGGCCCCACCGTGTGGAGCAAGCAGATCGGCGACACCGAGTACGGCGTCAAGGCGATTCCGCTCGGCGGCTACGTCAAGATCGTCGGCATGCTCCCGCCCGGGGCGCAGGACCTCGTCGAGGAGACGACGTACGACGAGGACGGCGAGCCGGTCTACAAGGTGCGGCGCTCCAACACCGGGCTCTTCACCCAGCTGATCTCCGACGCCCGCGCGGCCGAGTGGGAGTACGTCAAGCAGCACGACACCGACCGGCTCTTCTACCGCCTCGCGTGGTGGAAGAAGGTGATCGTCATGGCGGGCGGCCCGATGGTCAACATCGCCATCGCGTTCTCGCTCTTCACGGTGCTCTTCTGGACCTACGGCAACCCGCGCGACCAGGTCGTCGAGCCGACCGTCGCCGACGTGCCGGCCTGCGTGATCCCCGTCGCGGACGCCGGCCGCGCGTGCACGGAGGACGACCCGGAGTCCCCGGCCGCGAAGGCCGGCATCGAGCCCGGCGACGTGATCGTGAGCTTCAACGGCACGCCGTTCACCGACTGGGACCGGTTCCAGGCGCAGATCCGCGACAACGCCGACGGTGACGCCGTCATCCAGGTCCGCCGCGACGGCCGACTGCTCACGCTGGAGACGAACACCACCGTGACGCTGCGGCAGACGTCGCTGGAGAGCGACCAGCTGACCGAGGTCGGCTTCCTCGGCGTGCAGCCCGAGGTCAGCCTCGCGACCGGCGGCCCGCTCTACACGCTCGAGCAGATGGAGACCATGACCGTCGAGACGGTCCAGGCGCTCGGCCAGCTGCCCGTCAAGGTCTGGGACGTGGGCCGCGCGATCGTGGGGCTGCAGGAGCGCGACCCCGAGAGCCCGGTCTCCATCGTCGGCGGCGGCCGCTTCGCCGGCGAGGCCGCGGCGAGCGACGCCTTCCCGATGACCGAGAAGCTCGTCACGCTGCTCTTCCTCGTCGCGAGCTTCAACTTCTTCATCGGCATGTTCAACTTCGTGCCGCTCCTGCCCCTCGACGGCGGCCACATCGCCGGCGCGCTCTACGAGGGCCTCAAGCGCGGGGTGGCACGCCTCCGCGGCCGTCCCGACCCCGGGCACGTCGACGTCGCCAAGCTGCTCCCCGTGGCGTACGTCGTCGGGCTCGCGATGCTGGTGATGGGCGTCGTGCTGATCGTCGCCGACCTCGTCGTACCCCTGCACCTGAGCTGACCCTCCTCCGCACCCTCGCCGACTCGGGGGAGCGGGGGTCGCCCTCCTAGACTGTGGCCATGACTTCCGTCGGCCTGGGCATGCCCGCACTCCCGCCCCCGGTCCTCGCTCCGCGCCGCAAGACCCGCCAGATCAAGGTGGGGTCCGTGGGCGTCGGGAGCGACTCGCCGATCTCCGTGCAGTCGATGACGACGACCCTCACCTCCGACGTGAACGCCACGCTCCAGCAGATCGCCGAGCTCACCGCGACCGGCTGCGACATCGTGCGCGTGGCGTGCCCCAGCCAGGACGACGCCGACGCGCTGCCCGAGATCGCGCAGCACTCGCAGATCCCGGTCATCGCCGACATCCACTTCCAGCCGAAGTACGTCTTCGCGGCCATCGACGCCGGCTGCGCCGCCGTACGCGTGAACCCCGGCAACATCCGCAAGTTCGACGACCAGGTCAAGGAGATCGCGAAGGCCGCCAAGGACCGCGGCACGTCGATCCGGATCGGCGTCAACGCGGGCTCGCTCGACAAGCGGATCCTCGACAAGTACGGCAAGGCGACGCCCGAGGCGCTCGTCGAGTCGGCCGTGTGGGAGGCGAGCCTCTTCGAGGAGCACGACTTCCACGACTTCAAGATCTCGGTCAAGCACAACGACCCGGTCGTGATGGTGCGCGCGTACGAGCTGCTCGCGGAGGCCGGCGACTGGCCGCTGCACCTCGGCGTGACCGAGGCCGGTCCGGCGTTCCAGGGCACCATCAAGTCCTCGGTCGCCTTCGGGGCGCTCCTCTCGCAGGGCATCGGCGACACGATCCGCGTCTCGCTGTCCGCGCCGCCGGTCGAGGAGGTCAAGGTCGGCCTGCAGATCCTGGAGTCGCTCAACCTCCGCCCGCGTCGCCTCGAGATCGTGTCGTGCCCCTCGTGCGGCCGTGCGCAGGTCGACGTCTACAAGCTCGCCGAGGAGGTCACCGCCGGACTCGACGGCCTCGAGGTGCCGCTCCGCGTCGCCGTCATGGGCTGCGTCGTCAACGGCCCCGGCGAGGCCCGCGAGGCCGACCTCGGCGTCGCCTCCGGCAACGGCAAGGGCCAGATCTTCGTCAAGGGCGAGGTCGTCAAGACCGTCCCCGAGTCGCAGATCGTGGAGACCCTCATCGAGGAGGCCATGCGCATCGCCGAGGGCATGGAGCCCCTCGAGGGCGGCGAGCCCGTGGTCAGCGTCAGCTGACCACTGCTCGCCGGCCTCTGAGGAATCTCTCGGGTGGAGGCCACCGTCTCGGTCTCGTGAGTAGGCTCCGAGGGTGCTGAGGACCCGCGGGCTAGGACAGGTGCGCGTGCTGGGCCCGGGCGACCGGGACAGCTTCGTGGCGCTCGCGGAGCAGGACCCGGTGGTCAACGTCTTCGCCGACTACCGCGCCCGCCTCACCAACCTCGACGAGCGCTGGCTCGGCGGCCAGGTGTGGGGGCGGTTCGAGGACGACCGGCTCGTCGCCGGCTGCCACCTCGGCGCCAACCTCGTACCGGTGCAGTGCACGCCCGAAGACGTCGACGCGTTCGCCGACGCCGCGCTGCGTCGCCGCAACAGCGTCGGCACGATCGTCGGTCCGAGCGACGTCGTGGCGTCGCTGTGGCAGGTCCTCGAGCCCCGGTGGGCCCGGCCACGCGAGATCCGCGCGCGGCAGCCGCACCTCCAGATGGACCGGCCCTCGAGCATCGCGGGCGACCCGCAGGTGCGGGTCACGACGCCCGCCGACCTCGAGGTCCTCTACCCGGCCTGCGTGGCGATGTACACCGAGGAGGTCGGCGTCTCGCCCGAGAACGACGCGGGCGGCGGCGACCTCTACCGGGCGCGGATCCGCCAGCTCATCGGCCGTGGCTGGTCGATGGCCAGCTTCGACGACGCGGGTGTGGTGTTCAAGGCCGAGGTCGCGTGCGCGACGCCGTACGCGGCCCAGGTGCAGGGCGTCTGGGTGCGGCCCGACCGTCGGGGCGAGGGACTCAGCGTGTCGGGGATGGCCGCGGTGGTCGACCACGTCCTGGGGACCGGCATGGCGCCAGTCGTCTCGCTCTACGTCAACGAGTGGAACGAGCCCGCCCGCGCGGCCTACGCCCGGGTCGGGTTCGTGCAGACCGCGACCTTCGCCACGATGATGTTCTGAAACCGGTTCCTCATCCCGTGTATCAGCACGGCGGTGGGACACACCTGTAGTGACATGGGGACAATGGTCACCATGTCGGAGAACCGGAGGGCTGAGGGGCAGCTCGATCAGTCACCGTGGAACAGGGCCAGCGAGGCGTTCATCGCGTGGAGGTCGGGGGACCCCACCGCCGTGGACGAGCTGGTCGCCACGATGACACCGGTCCTCTGGCACGTGGTGAGGGCGTACGGGCACGACCGTCAGGCGTCGGAGGACGTCATCCAGGGGACGTGGCTCGGGTTCGTGCGCCTGCACCAGACCATCGAGGACCCCAAGGCGGTCGCGTCCTGGCTGATCACCTCAGCCAGGCGCGGCGCTGCCGCCCATGCCAGGACCGCGCGACGTGCGGCCCCGGTGCAGGACGAGACCCTGCACGACGCGCTCCCGGACGAGGAGCCGGCGGAGGAGACCGCCCTGCGTGACGACGAGGCGTCACGGCTGTGGGGAGCCGTGGCGTCCGTCGACGAACGCTGCCGCAAGCTGCTGCGGGTCGTCGCCTTCCTGGACCGGCCCGACTACCACTCCCTGAGCCAGGACCTCGACATGCCCGTCGGGAGCATCGGACCCACGCGGGCCCGCTGCCTGGCGAAGGTCCGGACCGCACTGACGAAAGGAGGCGGGCGATGACCGACCGGGATGCCGACGACACCGCGCAGGACCTCGCTCTCCTCGAGGAGCTGCGCACGATGTGGGTGACCTACGACCCGCCGCCGCCCGACCTGACCGCGACGATGATCGCCGCGGTGGCCGCCGCCGGCCTGGACGACGAGTGGGAGATGCTCACGCTGGTCAGCGACTCCGCCGACGGCCCGGTCGCGCAGGTGCGCGGCCTGAGCACGTCCCGCGTCCTCTACTTCAATGCCGCGGCCGGCTGGTCGCTCGAGGCCGAGATCGACGGCACCGACGTCAAGGGCCAGCTGCTGGACCACCCCGGCGACATGGATTCGGTCGAGGTCGCGCTGGAGACGCGCGACGGCGCGTCCTGGACGACCGGCGTCGACGAGGTCGGCTTCTTCGCCCTCACCGCCACGCCCACCGGATCGGTGCGCTTCGCGGTCACGATCGGCGGGCGGGTCGCCCGCAGCCGCTGGCTCGACGTCTGAGGGCGTCTCACTCGAAGTCCGGGTGCAGCTCCAGGTGCGGTCCGACCACGGGGTCCGAGTCGGGGGTCGCCCCGGCCAGCACGGCGTCGCGCGCCTCCGCGGCCGTCGATCCGGTCTCGCTGATGTGGCGGGCGATCAGTCCTGCCACGACGGGGGCCGCGAACGACGTACCGCTCCAGCGGGCCAGTCCGGTGCTGAACACCCGTACGTCGCCCTTGCTCGGGCTCTCGTGGCACACGAAGGTGCCGTCGGGGAACGCGTTCACGAGGTTGCGGCCGAGCGTGAAGACGTCGGCCGAGACGCCGTAGTTGCTGAAGTCCGAGACCCGGCCGTCGCGATCGAGCGAGCCCACCCCGACAGCCCACGGGAACGCGGCCGGCCAGAACGGCGCCGCCCACGAGTCGTTGCCCGCGGCGGCGACCAGCACGCAGTCCCGTCGGCGCAGGCGGGTGCGGTGGAAGACCTCGAGCGCGATCGACGGCAGGTCGTCGCGGGTGCGGCAGCCGGCGGACAGGTTGATCACCTGCGGGTCGTGGCCGAGCGCCTCCTCGAGCTGCCCGACCAGGTCGGACTCCAGGATGCCGCCGCCCCCGATGCCGCCGACGGCGAAGCCCTCGACGAAGACCGCCGACGTCGGTGCCATCGATCGCACGACGCCGGCGATGAACGTCCCGTGGCCGGCGTACGGCCGCAGCTCGGGGCCGTTCTCCTCGTCGTCGCCGGTGACGCCGTCGAGCCACGGCGTGCGCGGGTCGCTGCCCGACGGTGGGTTCCACCCGGTGTCGACGACCACGACGCTCACGGTGCGGCCGCGCTTCTGGGGAGCCAGGCGCGGCCACGGCTCGGTCAGGCCGGTCTCCTCCGGCTCGGTCGCCGGGCAGGCCGACCCTCCGCCGCCACCACCCGGGGCGACGTGGACCCAGTGGTCCGGTGACACGGCACCCCGGCGGAGCCCGGCGCGCTCGAGCAGGTCGAGCAGCTCCGGGACGGTCTCACCCCCCGGGCGCCGCGGCAGGACGTAGCGGACGAGCTGGCCGTCGAGCAGCTCGGCGTCCACCCGCGGCGACTCCTCGAGCACGCCCTTGTCGAGCTGGGCGACCGCGCGCTCGAAGTCGGCGGTGTCGTCGGACCGCATGAGGACGCGGTCGGGGTGGAACAGGTAGGTGAAGTCCGCCGGTGCCTCGGTGTCCCAGGCCACGCCACCGTCGTTGGCGGCTCGCAGGTCCCGGAGCTGGTCCGTCGTACGTCGTCGTGAGTCGTTGCCGATCTTCCAGTCGCTCATGGCGCGACGCTAGCGGCGCCGATCGCCTCGCGGGGTGGAATCCCGGCCACGGCCGGATCCCGATCGGCGAGGATGGAGCCGTGGACCGGGCCGAGGCGGACGAGGTGCTGCGCACCCTGTTCACCGACCCGGCGGCGGCCCGCGCGACGGCCGAGTCCGAGCTGGTGCCCGACCCCGATCCGTACCTGGCCTCGATCGGCCACCAGGTGGTCGGCATCGTCCTCCGCGACCTCGGGCACGCCGACCGCGCCCTGGCCGAGCTCAGGACCGCGCTGCGGCTCGCGCGCCGGTGCGACGACGCCGAGCGGTGGCCAGAGGTGCTGGCCACGTACGGGGCGACGCTGGCGATGGCCCGGCGGGCGAGCGAGGGACTCCGACACCTCGACCGCGCCGCGGCGGCCCTCGACGGCGTGCCCCGCGGCCGCGTGCTGGTGCGTCGTGCCTTGGTCACCGGGCACCTGATGGCCCGCTTCGAGGAGAGTGCTGCCGACCTCCGCGAGGCGCGCCGGCTGTTCGCCGGCGCGGGCGACGAGGTGTGGGAGGCGCGTGCCCTCAACCTCGAGGGGCTCGCCGACGCCAAGCTCGGCGCGCTCGACTCGGCGGCGGAGGCCTTCGAGCGGTTCGAGGACCTGTCCGTGCGGTCGGGTGAGCACTCCGCTGTCGCGACCGCGCGCCACAACAGGGGCTGGGTGTCCTACCTCCGGGGCGACCTGCCCGAGGCGCTCGAGGCGTACGCCGACGCCAGGGCGCAGTTCGACGCGCTGGGCATGACCAACGTCGACCTCGTCCTCGACCAGGCCACGTCCTACCTGGCCGGCGGCCTGGCGAGCGACGCCCTCGCCGTCGTCGAGCAGGCCCTGGTCGCGCGCCCCCTCCTGGCTCGCGAGCGCGCCGACCTCCTCGTCTCGGTCGCCGAGTCGGCCCTCGCGGCGCGAGACTGGGAGCGTGCCGCCTCGGCGGCCGACGAGGGGGCGTCCCTCATGCGTGCCCAGTCGCGCCATGCGCCCAGCCTCGAGGCCGACCTCTTCGCGACAGCCGCACGCGCCGAGCTGGGGCACCCCTCCGCAGCACTGCTGCGCCGCGCCGAGCGCGTGGTCACGCGGATGCGCGAGGCGCGGATGCCTCAGCTCCCGCAGGCGCTCCTGCTCGGTGCGCGGCTGGCGCGGGCCGTGCGGTCCCCGCGGGCTGCGGCCCTGGCCGACGCGTGGCTCGACGAGGCGTCCGGCTACCGCCGGGCCCCCCACCGCGCCGTCCGGGCACTGGGGTGGCTCGCCCTGGCGCAGCGTCGTGACGCCGCGGGCGACAACGGGGGCGTGCTGCGGGCGTGCGACCGCGGCCTGCGCGCCCTCGACGAGCACCAGGCGAGCCTCGGCAGCCACGAGCTCCGCGCGCTCATGTCGGGGCATGGTGCCGCGCTGGCCGAGCTCGGCACCCGCACCGCGCTCGCCTCCGGCGACCCGCGCCACCTGCTGCAGTGGTCCGAGCGCTGGCGCGCCAACGCGCTCGTCGTACCGTCGACCGCCGGGGCGCAGGACCCGGAGACCGCCGCCGACCTCGCCGCCCTCCGTGCCCAGCACCAGGCGCTCGCCGCCGCGCGTGCGCAGGGCGAGCGCACCGACCAGCTGCAGGCGCGCGTCACCCGCCTCGAGCAGGCCGTGCGTCGCCGGCTTCTCAACGCACGCGGGTCTGGCGTGACCGCCTCCGCGCTGGACGTCGGCGAGCTCGTCGACGCGTTGCGGGCGGACGACACGGTCCTCGTCGAGCTGACGGAGGTCGACGGCGTCCTCCACGCGCTCGTCGCGGGGCGTGGGCGCGTCCAGCACCACGAGGTCGGTCCCGCAGCGGCAGCGGCCGCAGCCGTCGACTTCGCCCTGTTCACCCTCCGCCAGGCGGCCCGCGGCCGGCGCGCGCAGCTCGACGTGGCGGGCGCTCGTCTCCAGCGCGCGTTGCTCGGCCCGTCCCTCGACGGGGTGGGGGAGTCCCGCGTCGTCGTCTCCGGCACCTCATCCCTCCAGGGCGTGCCGTGGGGGTTGCTGCCCGCACTCGCCGACCGCCCCGTCACCAGTACGCCGTCCGCGCGGCTGTGGCTGCGCTCGCGGTCGGCCGCCGCCGACACCGACCGTCGCGTGATGCTCGTCGGGCCCGGCCTGGGCAGCGGTGGGGCAGAGGTGCCCGCCATCGCGACCGAGGACCCGCGCGCCGAGGTGCTCGGCGGTGACCGGGCGACCGTGGCCGCCTCGCTGGCCGCGCTCGACGGTGCCGCACTCGTCCACGTCGCCGCCCACGGCCACTTCCGCGAGGACAGCCCGCTGTTCTCGTCCCTCACGCTGGCCGACGGCCCGTTGCTCGTGCACGACCTCCAGCACCTGGCGCGCCCGCCGCACCGGGTCGTGCTGTCCGCCTGCGAGTCGGGAGTCATGGCGCCGGTCGGCGACCAGGAGCTGCTGGGTCTGGCCGCGGCGCTGCTGTCGATGGGCACGGCGGGTGTCGTGTCCAGCCTCGCCGAGGTCGACGACGCGGCGACGGTGGAGGTGATGGTTGCCCTGCACGCGGCCCTCCGCGCGGGTGCCGGCCTCGGCGATGCCCTGCTCGCCGCTCGTCAGGTCTCGGCCGGCGACCAGGTGCTGGCCGCCACCGCGGCGTCGTTCACCGTCCTGGGGACCTGAGGTCAGGGCGACTGCACCTTCACCGGGTCGGTGGCGTTCTCGCAGTCGGCGAGCACGCAGCGCACGGTGGCCGACGTCCGCGCGCCGTTGACGTCGAGCAGCACGGCCTCCGGCGACTCCCACCGCCAGCCGTCGAACCAGCTGGTGGTCCACGTGGCGAGCTTCTTCCCGTCCGTGCGACGCAGGGTGACCTCGCCGGGCCCGACGCCGTCGGTGAGGATGCCGATGGTGATCATGGTGGCGCCGTCGGGGGAGAAGGCGGCGACCCGCTCGCGGCACGAGCGCCACCGCACGGTTGCCGGGCGCTGCAGCCGCACGACCTGGGCGCAGCCGCCGAGGTAGGGGTCCTTGGTGAAGGTCTGCAGGAGGTCGTGCTGGACGTTCGCGGGTCCGGCGGGCTTCGTCGTGAGCGGCTTGCGCACCTCGTCGCGGGCGAAGTTCCACCAGAAGGTGCGGGTGGTGGTGCGGATCAGCGCCTTGACGCCGTTGACCGCAAGGACCTCGGGGTAGCCGCGGAAGCCGCGCTCGCCCGAGGGGGAGGCGTCCGTCGACACCACGCCCCAGACGGTGACCGTGCCTCGTGAGCGGCTGGGGTCCAGCACGCCGACGAGGTAGGAGCCGTCCTCCCCGAGGACCAGCGACATCGGGTCCACGCGACGGGCGAGCGTGACGACGTTGCCGGACGTGTCGACCTTGACCACCCGGCCACCGAGCCGCTCCCCGACGGCGTTGGTGCGCCAGGTCCCCACGACCCAGCCGGTAGGGGTGTCGCCGATGACGGCGCCGTCGTTCCCCGGCAGGTCGACGCGACGTCCACCGTCGACGAAGACGCCGTCCTCGACGCTCGGGCCGGCGACGTCAGGTCCGCGCTCGAGGCGCTGCGGCTGCAGGTCGGTGGTTGGAGCGGCAGCCCCGGCGGGCGCGGCGAGCGCGAGGCCGGCGGCGAGTGCCGAGATCAGTGCGGTGGCCGTCGTACGGCGCATGCGGTTCCCCCTGGTGTCGGTGTCTCAGGTGGTGACGTGCGGGGGACCGGGATGGTTGCGCCGACCGGTGGAGGAATCTGGTTCGCAGCGCGCGGAGGCCCCCACCTATCCTTGCGCGCATGGCCGCCCGCATCCTCCGCATGTCGTCCCTCTTCGTGCGCACCCTGCGCGACGACCCGAACGACGCCGAGGTGCCGAGCCACAAGCTGCTGGTCCGGGCCGGCTACATCCGCCGCAACGCGCCGGGCATCTACACCTGGCTGCCCCTCGGTCTCCGCGTCCTGCGCAAGATCGAGGACATCATCCGCGAGGAGATGGACGACATGGGCGCCCAGGAGCTGTCGTTCCCCGCCCTGCTCCCCAAGGAGCCCTACGAGGCGACCAACCGGTGGACCGAGTACGGCCCCAACATCTTCCGCCTGCAGGACCGCAAGGGCGCCGACTACCTCCTCGGCCCCACGCACGAGGAGATGTTCACCCTGGTGGTGAAGGACCTGTACTCGTCCTACAAGGACCTGCCCCTGTCGATCTACCAGATCCAGACCAAGTACCGCGACGAGGCGCGTCCCCGCGCGGGGCTGCTGCGCGGGCGCGAGTTCATCATGAAGGACTCCTACTCCTTCGACGTCGACGACGCCGGGCTCGAGGAGTCCTACCGCAAGCACCGCGACGCCTACATCCGCATCTTCGACCGCCTCGGCTTCGAGTACGTCATCGTCAAGGCGACCTCCGGTGCGATGGGTGGCTCGGCGAGCGAGGAGTTCCTGGCCAAGGCCGAGGTCGGTGAGGACACCTACGTCCGCTGCACGCACTGCGACTACGCCGCCAACGTCGAGGCCGTCACCGTGCCCACGCCCGCCCCCGTGCCGTACGACGACGCGCCCGCCGCGCACGCGGAGGACACCCCCGGCACGCCCACCATCGACAGCCTGGTCGACCACCTCAACGCAGCCTTCCCCCGCGACGACCGGCCGTGGGTCGCCGGCGACACCCTCAAGAACGTGCTCGTCGTGCTCAAGCATCCAGACGGCACGCGCGAGCCGCTGGCCATCGGCGTGCCCGGCGACCGGGAGGTCGACCAGAAGCGCCTCGAGGGCCAGCTCGAGCCCATCGAGGTCGAGCCCATGGACGAGGCCGAGCTGGCCAGGCACCCGGCGCTGGTGAAGGGCTACATCGGCCCCGAGGTGCTCGGGGAGGAGTCGAAGTCCGGCATCCGCTTCGTCGTCGACCCGCGCATCTCCGAGGGCACCCGCTGGGTCACCGGCGCCAACGTCCACGGCTCGCACGTCATCGACATGGTCGTCGGTCGCGACTTCACCCCCGACGGCACCATCGAGGCCGCCGACGTGCGTGACGGCGACGCCTGCCCGAACTGCCACGAGGGCACGCTCGAGTCCGCCCGCGGCGTCGAGATGGGCCACATCTTCCAGCTCGGCCGGAAGTACGCCGACGCGTTGGGGCTGAAGGTCCTCGACGAGAACGGCAAGCTCGTCACCGTCACGATGGGCTCCTACGGCATCGGACCGTCCCGTGCCGTGGCCGCGATCGCCGAGGGCACCCTCGACGAGCTCGGTCTGTCCTGGCCCCGCAACGTCGCACCGGCCGACG
Organism: Nocardioides potassii; assembly: GCF_021648885.1. Classification (GTDB taxonomy): domain Bacteria; phylum Actinomycetota; class Actinomycetes; order Propionibacteriales; family Nocardioidaceae; genus Nocardioides; species Nocardioides potassii. The sequence goes on from NZ_JAKJHZ010000005.1 coordinate 367,708, forward strand.
TGCACGTGGTCGCCGCGGGCAAGGACGACGTGATCCTCGGCGCGGCGGAGCAGCTCGCCCGCGAGCTCAAGGACGCCGGGCTCGACGTGCTGCTCGACGACCGCACGGGGAAGATCACGCCGGGCGTGAAGTTCAAGGACGCCGAGCTCATCGGGGTGCCCACGATCGTCACGGTCGGCCGTGGTCTCGCCGACGGCACGGTCGAGGTCCGCGACCGTGCGTCGGGCGCGCGCGAGGAGGTCGCTGTCGAGCGGGCCGCGTCGCACATCGTGGGTGTCGTACGGGCCTGACCGGTGGGACACCAGGCAGGCAGTTCGTCGCCGTGCGCCGACTGCTGGGCGTGGATCGGCCCGTCAGCGTCGCGAACTGCCTTCATGGTGCACGTACGCGCCCGATAGGTTCGCGCACATGGCGCGCATCGAGGCTGTCATCTTCGACTGGGGCGGCACGCTCACGCGGTGGCACGACGTGGACTTCCACGCCGAGTCCGTCGCGCTCGCCCAGGCCGTACGACGTACGCCGTCCCCGGACGACGACCACCACGCCCACGCCGAGAGGCTCCACCGCGCCGGCGAGGTGATCTGGGGACGCAGCCGCGACCACCAGCAGAGCTCGACGATCGCCGACCTCTTCACCGAGGCCGGGCTCGAGCACGACCCCGACCTGCTCCGCGCCTACTACGACTTCTGGGAGCCCCACACGCTCACCGACCCGGAGGTCCGGCCGATGTGGGAGGAGCTCAGGTCGATGGGCGTCAAGGTCGGGGTCCTCTCCAACACCGTGTGGCCGCGGGAGTGGCACGTCGGCTTCTTCGAGCGCGACGGGGTGTACGACCTGGTCGACGGCGACGTGTACTCGAGCGAGGTCCCGTGGACCAAGCCGTCGCCGCTCGCCTTCGAGGCGGCCATGCGGGCCGTCGGCGTGACCGACCCGGCCGCCTGCGTCTACGTGGGGGACCGGCTCTTCGACGACGTCTGGGGCGCCCACAACGCCGGCCTCCGTGCGATCCACGTCCCGCTCAGCACGATCCCGGCGACGCAGGTCGGGCACACCGAGGGCGAGCCCGACGCGAGCATCACCTCCCTGCTCGAGATCCCGGCCATCGTCCGCGGCTGGGACAGCGAGAGTTGAGGCTGCTCCGTCCTGCAAGTTTGTGCGGTGCAGGAACATGCAAGTCGGATGCGCTATCGCAACCGCTGGATCGAATGCATGATTGTGCATGCGGCTCCACCACCCCCACAGGAGGAGTTCGCACAGGGTGATGCTGACCAACCCCATCAGACGGTCCGCGTCCTCGGCCCTTGGGAGAGATCTCGGGACTTTCCCAAGGGTTGAGGCCGCGGGCCGTTTCTGTTCGTGAGCGCTGCGCTCAGCCGAGCTCGGGAGCGCCCGGCCAGGTCCGGGCCTCGCCGCCGAGCTCGAGCTGCCAGGTCGCCGACCAGGTCGCCTCGGTCAGCGCCCACTCGCGCACCGGGCCGACCGACTGTGCGACCAGCGCGAGCAGCGCCTCGGTGCTGGACTCCTCGATCGTGACCGCGGCCGCCTCGACCTGCGCGGCGCGCAGGAGCGGCCCGTCGAGCTCGTAGGCCGCCGCTGCCGCCACGGGGACGCCACCGGCCTCCTCGACGAGCACCCGCAGCCGGTCGCGCCGCGCGCGGTGGCGTCGGTAGCCCGCGGTGAGGGCGTCGTAGAGGTCCGGCGTGGCCGCCTGCGAGGTGCGGGCGCCGAGCACGCCGTAGGTGTACAGCGCCGCGTGCTCGCCGGCGAGGGTCTCCTGCAGGGCGTCGAGGACGCTCATCCGGCGCTCCCCGTGAGGGCGGCGGCGTGCTGCGACGTGGAGGCCGCGACGCTCGCCAGCACGCGCGCGAGGTCACCACTGCGGGCGTCCAGGCATCCGGTGCGCGCGGTCCGCAGCAGCCGCTGCTCCGACCGCTGGACGTTCGCGAGCACGGCCGCCGGGCGTGGAGGGAGCGACGGGCGCGGGGCCGTCGGGACCTCGGAGTCCGGTACGGCGCCGACGAGGACGTCGAGGTGGGCCGCATGGGCATCGGCGACCGGGGCGAGCACGGGCGCGAGGTCGGGAGCAGCCGAGAGTGCTTCCTCGAGCACGCCCCGGGCCCGGACGAGGGCGGCGACCACCGTGGCGACGAGCTCGGCGTCCTCGGGCGGCTCCGGCGTGGCCGACGAGGTCGGGTCGGAGGGCGGCGGGTCGATGTCGCAGGCCGCGAGGACCAGAGGTGCGGCGAGCGCCGAGCCCAGCGTCGTACGACGTGAGAGCGGGCGTCCGGGCACCCCCGAACCCTAGATGAGCAGCCGGCCGGACCGGACCAGCCGGCGGCCGTTCGGCCCCGTTGCCTCCCGGCCGCTATCGTGACCCCTTCGACAACTTCACAGGAGGTCGCAGCCCCCATGAGCACTGCCCGCCAGGACGCCACCCGGGACCGCATCGAGGCGGAGCTGGTCGACCCCTTGAGCGCGTTGGGCTTCGACGTCGAGGCCGTCGAGGTGACTCCGGCCGGCAAGCGCCGCGTGCTGCGCGTCGCGGTCGACAAGGACGGGGGAGTGACCCTGGACGACGTCGCCGACGCCACCCGTGAGGTCTCCCGGGTGCTCGACGAGTCCGACGTGATGGGCGAGATGCCCTACACGCTCGAGGTCACCTCGCGCGGCGTCGACCGCCCGCTCGCCCTGCCGCGCCACTGGCGCCGCAACCAGGACCGCCTGGTCAGGGCCACGCTCGCCGACGGCAGCGAGGTGACGGGCCGGATCGTCGGGTCGGACGACACGGCCGCGACGCTCGACGTCGACGGCGAGCAGCGCGAGGTGGCCTACGCCGAGGTCACCAAGGCGCTGGTGCAGATCGAGTTCAACCGCCCGAAGGGCGGCGCGCACGACCAGCACGACCAGCACGACGACGAGGAGAACGACTGATGGACATCGACCTGAGCATCCTGCGGATGCTGGAGCGCGAGAAGGAGATCTCCTTCGAGGTCCTCGCCGAGGCGATCGAGCAGGCCCTCCTCACCGCCTACCAGCGCGCCACCGAGTCCCAGCACCCCGCGCGCGTCGAGCTCGACCGCACGAGCGGGCACGTCACCGTCTGGGCCCGGGAGGTCGACGAGGACGGCACCGCCGGCCCGGAGTACGACGACACTCCCGAGGGCTTCGGCCGGATCGCCGCCACCACCGCCAAGCAGGTCATGCTGCAGCGGCTGCGCGACGCCGAGGACGAGATCCGCTTCGGCGAGTTCTCCGGCAAGGAGGGCGACATCATCTCGGGCGTGATCCAGCAGGGTCGCAACCCCGACGACGTGATGGTCGACCTCGGCAAGCTCGAGGCGCTGCTGCCGGTGAGCGAGCGCGTGCCGGGGGAGAAGTACGTCCACGGCGAGCGCATCAAGTGCCTGGTGACCTCGGTCCGCAAGGGCATGCGCGGTCCGCAGATCACGCTGTCCCGGTCTCACCCGACGCTGGTGAAGAAGCTCTTCGCGCTCGAGGTGCCCGAGATCGCCGACGGCACCGTCGAGATCGCCGGCATCGCCCGCGAGGCCGGTCACCGCACCAAGATCGCGGTCCACTCTGCCGTCCCGGGCGTCAACGCCAAGGGTGCCTGCATCGGCCCGATGGGCCAGCGCGTGCGCAACGTGATGAGCGAGCTGCACGGCGAGAAGATCGACATCGTCGACTGGGCGGAGGACCCCGCCGAGCTCGTCGCCCACGCGCTGTCCCCGGCGCGGGTCACCTCGGTCGAGATCATCGACCTCGCGTCCCGCTCGTGCCGCGTCGTCGTACCCGACTTCCAGCTCTCGCTCGCGATCGGCAAGGAGGGCCAGAACGCCCGCCTCGCCGCGCGCCTGACCGGCTGGCGCATCGACATCCGGTCGGACGAGGCTCCCGAGCCCGAGTGAGGCTCAGTTCGTAAAGCACTGGTGCCACGCAGTAGAGTGGACGTCAGTGGCCACCACGTCCGACACACCTGCGCCCGGACCCGTCCGGACCTGCGTGGGTTGCCGGACCAGGGCCGCTGCGAGCGAGCTGCTGCGGGTGGTCGCAGGCTCGGACGCCGAGGGCCGACCGGCCCTGGTGCCCGATCCGGACCGCCGGGCACCCGGTCGCGGGGCGCACCTGCACCCCACGTCCGAGTGCTGGGAGCTCGCGGTGCGTCGCCGCGCATTCCCCCGGGCACTCCGCTCGGGAGCCCCGCTCGACGACACACTGCTGGCCGACCACCTCACCGCGCTCGCCACATTCACACCACATCAGCACCGACCAGGAACTGGAGCACACAGCTCATGAGCACTCGATGAGTAACTCGTAATGAGGCTGTTCACCCACTAGCTGTTCCGTTTCCCCTCCTTCTGGGGTCACGGACCAGAAGGAGAAGTAACGCACCGTGGCAAAGACCCGAGTCCACGAGCTCGCCAAGGAGTTCGGAGTCGAGAGCAAGTTCGTTCTCGAGAAGCTCAAGGAGATGGGTGAGTTCGTCAAGTCGGCTTCGTCGACCGTCGAGCCCCCCGTCGAGATGCGCTTCAAGAAGCAGTACGGCGACGAGCTGAAGGCCGCAGCGGCCTCCGCCCCCGCCGCCGAGGCGCCGGCCGAGAAGCCCGCCGCCAAGAGGGCCGCCCCCAAGCCCGGCCCCAAGCCGGCCGCAGCGCCCGAGGTGCCCGCCGAGGCCCCCGCGGCCGAGGCGCCCGCTCCCGCCGCCAAGCCCGGTCCCAAGCCGGGCCCGCAGGCGCCGGCCGCCCAGCCCACGCCGCCGCCGGCCGAGCCCGAGGCCCCCGCTGCACCCGCGGCGAAGGCGCCGTCCCCGGCTCCCCGTCCGGTCGGTCGCCCCGGCGCCCCGCGTCCGGGCAACAACCCGTTCGCCTCGAGCCAGGGCATGGGCTCGCGTCCCGCCCCGCGCACCTCGAGCGGCGACGACAACCGTCCCCCGCGCCCGCCGGCCGGCGGCGAGGGCCGTCCCGGCATGCCTCGCCCCAACCCGGCGATGATGCCCAAGTCCCCGGCCGCCTTCGGCAACGGTCCCGGTGGCCGTCCGGCCCGCGGTGGCCCGGGCGGAGGCCCCGGTCGTCCGGGTGCTCCCGGTCGCGGTGCCCCGGGTCGTGCCGGCGCGCCCGGTGGTGCCCCCGGCGGCGCTCCGGGTCGTCCCGGTGGCTTCGGCCCCTCGGGCGGCGGTCGTCCCGGCGGCGGTCGTCCCGGCCAGCGTGGCCAGACCCAGGGTGCGTTCGGTCGCGCCGGAGGTCCGTCGCGTCGTGGACGGAAGTCCAAGCGCGCGCGTCGTATGGAGTTCGAGGCCATGGAGGCCCCGACCATCGGTGGCGTGCGCGTCCGCAAGGGCAACGGCGAGACCGTCCGTCTCCCGCGTGGCGCCTCGCTGACCGACTTCGCCGAGCGCATCAACGTCGACGCCGCTGCCCTCGTGCAGATGCTGTTCTCGCTCGGCGAGATGGTGACCTCGACCCAGTCGGTCGGTGACGAGACGTTCGAGCTGCTCGCCGAGGAGCTCAACTACGTCGTCCAGATCGTGTCCCCCGAGGACGAGGACCGCGAGCTGCTCGAGACGTTCGACCTCGAGTTCGGTGCCGACGAGGGCGACGAGTCCGACCTGGTCGTCCGCCCGCCGGTCGTCACGGTCATGGGTCACGTCGACCACGGAAAGACCAAGCTCCTCGACGCCCTCCGCGACGCCAACGTCGTCGACAAGGAGGCCGGCGGCATCACCCAGCACATCGGTGCCTACCAGGTGCACACCGAGGTCGAGGGCGAGGACCGTCGCATCACCCTGATCGACACCCCCGGTCACGAGGCGTTCACCGCCATGCGTGCTCGTGGTGCCCAGGCGACCGACATCGCGATCCTCGTGGTGGCGGCCGACGACGGTGTCATGCCGCAGACGGTCGAGGCGCTCAACCACGCCAAGGCCGCCGACGTGCCGATCGTGGTCGCGGTCAACAAGATCGACAAGCCGGAGGCCGACTCCACGAAGGTGCGCGGCCAGCTCACCGAGTACGGCCTGATCCCCGAGGAGTACGGCGGCGACGCGATGTTCGTCGACGTCTCGGCCAAGGCCGGTCTCAACCTCGACAAGCTGCTCGAGGCCGTCGTGCTCACCGCCGACGCGTCGCTCGACCTGCGGGCCAACCCCGACCAGGACGCCCAGGGCCTCGTGGTCGAGGCGCACCTCGACCGCGGCCGCGGCCCGGTCGCCACGGTGCTGGTCCAGCGCGGCACGCTCCGCGTCGGCGACTCGATCGTCGCCGGTCCGGCCCACGGCCGTGTCCGCGCGATGCTCGACGAGCACGGCAACGAGATGACCGAGGCAGACCCGTCGCGTCCCGCGATGGTGCTCGGCCTGAGCGCCGTACCCGGTGCCGGGCAGAACTTCATCGTGGTCGAGGACGACCGGATGGCACGCCAGATCGCCGAGAAGCGTGAGGCGCGCGAGCGCGCGGCCATGCAGGCCAAGCGCCGTGTCCGCCGCAGCCTCGAGGACTTCATGGCCTCCATGGAGAAGGGCGAGAGCCAGGAGCTCAACCTCATCCTCAAGGGCGACGTGTCCGGTTCGGTCGAGGCGCTCGAGGACGCCCTGTCGCAGATCGACGTCGGCGACGAGGTGTCGCTGCGCGTCATCGACCGCGGTGTCGGTGCGATCACCGAGACCAACGTCGACCTCGCCGCCGCCTCCGACGCCATCATCATCGGCTTCAACGTCCGCCCGCAGGGCAAGGCGAGCCAGATGGCCGACAAGGAAGGTGTCGAGATCCGCTACTACTCGGTCATCTACCAGGCGATCGAGGAGATCGAGGCGGCGCTCAAGGGCATGCTCAAGCCGATCTACGAGGAGTCGACCCTCGGGCAGGCGGAGATCCGCGAGATCTTCCGCTCGTCCAAGGCCGGCAACATCGCAGGCTGCATGGTCACCTCGGGTGTCGTCCGCCGCAACGCCAAGGTCCGCGTCCTGCGCGACGGGGCCGTGGTGGCCGACAACCTCGACCTGGCCTCGCTCCGCCGCGAGAAGGACGACGCCGCCGAGGTCCGCGAGGGCTTCGAGTGCGGTCTGGTGCTCCGCAACTTCCAGGACATCAAGATCGGCGACATCGTCGAGTCCTTCGAGATGCGCGAGATCGCCCGCACCTGATCGGATCGGGCCGTGCAGGAGTCACCGCTGAGGCGGTGACTCCTGCACGGACAGGCCGTTGCAACGGCCCAACCGCGCAAGACTTCCCCCACCCGGTGCGCCGGGCGGCGACTTGAGAGAGTGGATCCATGACCAACCCCCGCGTCCGCAAGATCGCCGACCGGATCCAGGTGATCGTCGCCGAGATGCTCGAGCGGCGGATCAAGGACCCGCGGCTCGGGTTCGTGACCGTGACCGACGTCCGCGTCACCGGCGACTCGCAGCAGGCCTCGATCTTCTACACCGTGCTCGGCGCCGACGACGACCTCGCCAGCACCGCCGCCGCGCTCGAGTCGGCCAAGGGCGTCATCCGCTCCGAGGTCGCCAAGCAGCTCGGCATGCGCATCGTGCCGTCGCTGACCTTCATCCCCGACGCGCTCCCCGAGAGTGCCCGCGCGCTCGACGAGGTGCTCGCGCGCGCCCGCCAGCAGGACGAGGAGGTCGCCGCCCGTCGGGTCGAGGCCTACGCCGGCGACGCCGACCCCTACAAGAAGCCGCGCGTGGTCGAGGACGACGACGAGCTGGACGAGCTGGACGAGGACGACGAGCTCGACCCGCTCGACGAGGGCGACCGCGACTGATGGTCGACCCCGGACTGGTCGTCGTCGACAAGTCCCCGGGCATGACCTCGCACGACGTCGTCGCCCGGGTGCGCCGGCTCGCGGGCACCCGTAAGGTCGGCCACGCCGGCACGCTCGACCCGATGGCGACGGGCGTCCTGGTCCTCGGCGTCGACCGCGCCACCCGCCTGCTCGGCCACCTCGTGCTGACCGAGAAGGCGTACGACGCCACCGTGCGGCTCGGCGTCTCGACGACCACCGACGACGCCGAGGGTGAGGTGGTCGCCGCCACCCCCGCCTCCTCGCTCCAGCCGGACGCGGTCCGGGAGTCGCTCGAGCAGCAGGTCGGCGAGATCATGCAGGTGCCGACCGCCGTGTCGGCCATCAAGGTCGACGGCAAGCGGGCCTACGCCCGCGTGCGGGACGGCGAGCAGGTCGAGCTGAAGGCGCGACCCGTGACGATCCACTCCCTCGAGGTCCTCGACCAGCGGGTGGTCGGCGACCGGCTCGACGTCGACATCCGAGTGCGGTGCTCGTCGGGCACCTACGTCCGCGCGATCGCCCGCGACGTCGGCGCGGCGCTCGGTGTCGGCGGCCACCTCACGGCGCTGCGTCGTACGGCGGTCGGGCCCTTCGACCTCTCCGTCGCCCGCACCCTCGACGAGCTCGCCGACGACGTCGCCGTGCTGCCGATCGCGGACGCGGCGCGGGCGACGTTCCCGGTACTCGACCTCGACGACGAGCAGGCCGCGCACGTGCGCTTCGGTCGCGCCCTCGACCTCGAGCTCCCGAGCACGGGACCGGTCGCGGTCTTCGCCCCCGACGGTGAGTTCCTCGCCCTCTACGAGCAGCGCGGGTCCCGGGCGAAGCCGGTGGCAGTCTTCGTCCAATGATCGTCCCCTCGCAGGGGTGGTCGCTGGGCCGGTCCGTCGTTTTCCGGATGTACGAGCGGCGGACGGCTGGCGCAACCTGAGGGTGTCCCACCAGGGGCATCCGCGCCGACGCACGGCAGTGCCGACGCGGGGCCGGGCCATCCGAGTGGGGGACCGGCGGCGCGGGGTGGGGCCCCCGCGCCGCTACTCTCTTCCGGTGCAGATCTGGCGTGGAGTCGACGACGTGCCGGCCGACCTCGGCCGCACCGTGGTCAGCATCGGGAACTTCGACGGCGTGCACCTCGGGCACGCCCACGTGCTGCGGGAGGCACGCAGGACCGCGGACCGCCTCGGCGTCGACACCGTGGTCGCGGTGACCTTCGACCCGCACCCCATGGCGGTGCTGCGGCCCGACCACGCGCCGCCCACCCTCACCTCGATCGAGACCCGTGCCGGTCTCCTCGAGCGCGCCGGGGTCGACGCGGCGCTGGTCGTCGCCTTCGACCGGGACGTCGCCGGCTGGTCGCCCGAGGAGTTCATCGACCGCGTCCTCGTCGGCACCCTCCACGCCTCCGCGGTCGTGGTCGGCGCCAACTTCCGCTTCGGGGCGAGGGCCGCCGGTGACGTCGCCACCCTGGCCGAGGCGGGTGCGTCACGGGGGTTCGAGACCGTCGGCGTCGCGCTCGACGGCGGTCCGCAGGTGTGGAGCTCGACCTACGTCCGCCAGTGCCTCGCCACCGGCGACGTCGCTGGTGCCGCCGAGGCGCTCGGCCGCCCCTTCACCGTCCGCGGGACCGTCATCGAGGGTGACAAGCGCGGTCGCGAGCTGGGCTACCCGACGGCCAACGTCCCGATCCCTCCGGTCGATGCCGCGCCCGCCGACGGGGTGTACGCCGGCTGGCTGACCCGGCTCGACACGGGGGAGCGCTACCCGGCCGCGATCTCCGTGGGCACCAACCCGACCTTCGACGGCGAGCGCGAGCGCCGCGTGGAGTCCTACGTCCTCGATCGCGACGACCTCGAGCTCTACGGCGTCGAGGTCGTGGTCGAGTTCGTCGACCACCTGCGCGGACAGGTGAAGTTCGAGGGCGTCGAGGCGCTCATCGAGACCATGGACGACGACGTGCGTCGCGCGCGCGAGCTGCTCGCGTGACCACCCGGCACACGCCTGTCGAGGAGTGGTTCCTCGCCCACGGCCTGCCCTACTTCGTCGCCGAGGAGCGTGCCGCGGCCCGGGCCGGACTCCGGGCCCGGCGGCTCGTGCCGCTGCTGGTCCTGCTGGCGCTCGTCGCAGCCGCGGCGGGCGCGCTCCTGGGCTGGGCGGTCGACACCTACAGCGCCGGCCCCGCCGTCTGGATCACGGTCGTGTTCCTCGGCCTGCTCTGGTACGCCGCGACGGCGCTGCACGCCCGCCCGATCCTCGGGTTCGCCCTGTCGCGCACCCTCGGCAGCCTGCGCTACCTGGTGCCGATGGCCTCGCGCGCCCTCCCGCTGCTCCTGGTGTTCGTGACCTTCCTGTTCGTCAACGCCGAGGCGTGGCAGATGACGAGCAACCTGCGCTTCGGCACGCTGTGGTTCACCGTCCTGCTGATGCTCGGCCTGGCGGTCCTGTTCCTCATGACGCGCCTGCCCGAGGAGGTCGACCGGGTCGACGACGAGGTCGACGGCGCGTTCGTCGTACGCGCGTGCGCCGGCACACCGCTGGAGCAGGCCAGCCGCGAGGTGGCTGCTGACCCGTCGATCGATCCGCAGGACCACGCCCAGGTCGACGGGTTCGAGCGCTGGAACCTCATCCTCGTGCTCCTGGTCATCCAGACGGTCCAGGTCGTGCTGCTGTCGGCGACGGTCTTCGTGTTCTTCATGCTGTTCGGCTCGCTCGTCATGGAGACCGAGACGCAGAAGGCCTGGACCCAGCTCGACACCCTCAACGAGGTGCCCGGGTTGTCCCACGTGACGTTCTCGCTGCTGAAGGTCTCGCTGTTCCTCGCCTCCTTCAGCGGCTTCTACTTCACGGTCTCGGCCGTCACCGACGACACCTACCGCCGGCAGTTCTTCTCCGTCGTCGAGCGGCAGCTGGAGCGGGCCGTCGGCATGCGCGCGGTCTACCTCGCGACCCGCGACCGCGACTGACGTACGCCCGCCCTGGCGCTGGCAGCGGTGGTCCACCCACATTCCTGGGGCGCAGAAGGTGGCTGGACCACCGCTCATGGGCGTGTCGAGCCCGGACACGCCGATGGGCGGTGACCCAGCCACAGTTCCGCCGTACGGAATGTGGCTGGACCACCGCCCATCAGGACGTGGTGTCAGGACCTCAGGCGTCGAGGTCCTGCTCGACGAGCGCGGCGATCGCGTCGACGGCGGCCTGGTCGTCGCCCGCCACCTCCACGGTGTCGCCGTTGCCGGCACCGAGGGTCATGATCATCAGCGACGAGCTGGCGTCGACGCCGTTGATGGTGACGTCCGAGCCGAGCTCGCCGGCCTTCTCGGCGATGATCGCGGCGGGACGGGCGTGCAGGCCGACGGCGGAGCCGACGACGACGGACTTGCTGGGCATGGTTCTCCTTGAGGGTTGGTGTCGGGTCGGATCAGAGGGGCGAGACGGGTCAGACGGTCGCCACGTCGGCGTCGGAGCGGCCGATGCTCTTCAGCACGATCACGAGCGCGGCGGCGACCAGCGTGCCGGCGAGGAGGGCGACGACGAACCACAGCTTGTTGTCGACCGCGAACAGCACGAAGATGCCGCCGTGCGGCGCGCGGAGGCCGACGTCGAGGCCCATCGACAGGGCGCCGGTGACGGCGCTGCCGGCCATGATCGACGGGATCACGCGCAGCGGGTCGGCCGCCGCGAACGGGATCGCGCCCTCGGTGATGAAGGACGCGCCCATCGCCCAGGCGGCCTTGCCGTTCTCGCGCTCGGGCACCGTGAACAGGCCGGGACGTACGACGGTCGCCAGCGCGAGCGCGAGCGGGGGGACCATGCCCGAGAGCATGACCGCGGCCATGACCTTGAGCTCCGGGGCATCGGTGGCGGTGGCCGCGGCGCCGAGGCCCGCGGTCGCGAAGGCGTACGCGGTCTTGTTGAGCGGACCGCCCATGTCGAAGGCCATCATGAGCCCGAGGATGATGCCGAGCACGACCGCCGAGCCGCCCTGCAGGCTGTTGAGGCCGTCGGCGAGGTTGCTCATCAGCGCGGCGAGCGGCTTGCCGAGCAGGACGACCATCACGAAGCCGCTGATCAGCGTCGCCAGCAGGGGGATGACCAGCACGGGCATCAGGCCGCGCATCCAGGTGGGGACCTTCCAGCGGGTGATCCACAGGGCGACGACACCGGCGAGCACCCCGCCGACGATGCCACCGAGGAAGCCGGAGTTGAGCGTGCCGGCGATGGCACCCATCACGAAGCCCGGTGCGATGCCGGGGCGGTCGGCGATGGCGTACGCGATGTAGCCGGCCAGCGCCGGGACGAGGAAGCCGAAGGCCGCGGCGCCCAGGGTGAAGAGCAGGGCTCCCAGGTAGGCGAACAGCGAGCTGCCGAACAGGGCGTGGTCGAGGCCGAACTCGTTGACGTCCGGCAGGTTGAACAACGTGTTGTCCACCGCGATGGACTGGCCGTCGTTGACGATCTCGTAGCCGCCGAACAGGAAGCCGAGGGCGATCAGGAGACCGCCCGCCGCGACGAACGGGATCATGTAGGAGACGCCGGTCATCAGGACCCGGCGGACGGTCGCTCCGACCGACTGCTTCGCGGTGGACACGTCGCCGCCCTCGGTGGCCGTGCCCTCCACCTTGGGGGCGCTCGTCGGGTCGGCGGCATAGCGCAGCGCCTCGGCGATCATGGCGTCGGCGTCGTCGATCGGGCGCTTGACGCCCGAGCTGACCATCGGCTTGCCCGCGAAGCGCGCCCGGTCCCGCACGCCCACGTCGACCGCGAAGATGACCGCGCCGGCGGCGGCGATCGTCGACGGGGCCAGGGGCGTCGATCCCGCGGAGCCCTGGGTCTCGACCTGGAGGTCGACCCCGGCCCGCGTGGCGGCGGCCTCGAGGGCCTCGGCGGCCATGTAGGTGTGGGCGATGCCGGTCGGGCAGGCGGTGACCGCGACGAGCGACGGCTTCGCGCCGGTGCCGGAGGTGACGGGCGCCGCGGCGGCAGCCGAGCCCGCGGCGGGCGCGACCTCGCCCTGGGTGGGCGTGGCCGTCCCGGAAGGAGCCCCGGAGGCAGGGGCGGCCTTGGCGGGGGCCGGCTCACCGAGCTCGTGGGTGACGAGGTCGACGACCTCCTCGTCCGAACCGGCGGAGCGGAGCGCGTCGGTGAAGGCGGGCTTCACCAGCGCACGGGCGAGCTTGGTGAGGATCGTCAGGTGGTCCGCGTCCCCGCCGGCGGGAGCCGCGATGAGGAACGCGAGGTCGGCCGGCCCGTCCTTGGCGCCGAAGTCCACCGGCGGCTCGAGCCGCGCGAAGGCGAGGGTCGGCGTGTCGACCCCCGTCGTCCGGCAGTGCGGGATGGCGATCCCGCCCGGGAGGCCGGTCGACGAGGTCGACTCGCGCGCGAAGGCGTCCGCGACGAGCTGGTCGCGGTCGGTGGCCCGTCCGGCGTCGTCGACGACCGCGGCGAGGGCACGGATCACGTCGTGCTTGTCCTGGCCCCAGTCGGCGCCGAGGCGCACGAGGTCGGTGGTGATGAGGTCGGTCATGCGGTGTCTCCGAGGGGGGTGACGCCCACCAGGTCCGCGCGGACGTGGTCGGGCTGGGGGATGGTGGTGCCGGGCAGACCTGCGGCGGCGCTGCCGTAGGCCACAGCCAACGCCAGGCGGTCGGGGGCCGCAAGACCCCTGATGTCGCCGAGCAGGTAGCCGAAGAGGGAGGAGTCGCCCGCACCGACGGTGCTGACGACGGTGGTGGGCGGCGGGGTGGCGTGCCAGGCGCCCTCGCTGGTCACCAGCACGGCGCCGTTGCCGCCGAGGGTGGCCAGCACGGCGCCGACGCCGCGTTCGATGAGCTGCCGGGCGGCCGCGGCCGTGGCGGCGGGGTCGGACTCGAGCTGGTCGGCGTCGCCTCCGGTGAAGGAGGCGAGCTCCTCGCCGTTGGGCTTCATCAGGTCGGGCGCCGACCCTGGCAGCGCGTCGACGAGGGCCTGCAGCGGCGCCTCGCTGGTGTCGACCGCCACGCGGCCGCCGACCTCGCGCAGGCGTCGTACGAGCTCGGCGTAGAACCCGGCGGGTGCGCCGGCGGGCAAGGAGCCCGCCAGCACGGTCCAGTCGGCGCTCGAGGCGCGGACGAGCACCGCCTGGGCCATCAGCTCGAGGTGCAGCGGGAGCACGGCGGCGCCGGGGGAGTTGAGCTTGGTGGTGGTGCCGTCGGGCTCGGTGATCGTGAGGTTGACGCGGACGTCGCCGGCAGGCTGGACGGGACGGCAGTCGATGCCGGCGGTCAGCAGCTCGAGGACGAACGGGTCGTCCTTCGCAGCCGGTACGACGGCGATGCTGGGGATGCCGGCGCTGATGGCGGCGCGCGAGATGTTCACTCCCTTGCCGCCGCCCTGCGAGGTCACCGAGGCGACGCGGTGGACCTGGCCGCGCGAGAGCTCTCCGTCGAGCGCCACCGTGCGGTCGATGCTCGGGTTGGGCGTCAGGGTCAGGATCATGCGACCACCACCTCGATTCCTGCGTTCTCCAGGGCCCGGCGGTCCACGGCCTCGATGGCGCTGTCGGTCACCAGCACGTCGATGCTGTCGAGGGTGGCGAACCGCACCGCGTTCTCCACGCCGAGCTTGGTGGAGTCGGCGAGCACCACGGTCCGCCGCGCGCAGGCGATGATCGCCCGCTTGCTGGCCGCCTCGTCGCTGTCGGGGGTCGTGAGGCCGTGCCCGACGGTGAGTCCGTTGGTCGCGACGAAGGCGACGTCGGCGCGCAGCTCGGCGAGTGCGGCGACGGTCTCCGACCCGACCGCGGCGTGCGTCGCGGGACGGACGCGCCCGGGCAGGAGGTGCAGCTCGATCTGGGGGAGGCCGGCGAGACGGGTGGCCACGGGGACCGCGTGTGTGATGACGGTCAGCCGGTGGTCGCGGGGGAGTGCGGCCGCGAAGCGCGCGGTGGTGGTGCCGGCGTCGATGACCACGACCGAGTCGGGCGGCGGGAGGAGTGCGACCGCGGCGTTGGCGATCGCCTCCTTGGCCTGCGTGTTGGACTGGTCGCGCTCGATGATCCCTGATTCGATGACCGTCAGGGACCCGGCGGGCACCGCGCCGCCGTGGACCCGGCGCACCACACCCATGCGGTCGAGGGTGGAGAGGTCACGGCGCACGGTCTCGGTCGTGACCTCGAACTCCTCGGCGAGCTGGACCACCGACAGCCGGCCGCGTCGACTGATCAGCTGGGCCATGGCCTGCTGTCGTTCCTCGGCGTACATGGTCCTCCTCTCCCGAGCGGTGCGCGGATCTGCGTATGTGTTGTTTTAGTCCCGAATGTGTTGCATGTCAACTACGGCCTGTTCTACGGTGTGTCCATGACCACACCCTCTGGCCCCAGCGGCAGCTTGAGCGGGACCCCGGTCGTGCCGGGCGTCGCGGCCGGCCCCGTCCTCCACGTCCGCGGCGAGGTCTCACCCGAGGCGATCGCTCGCTTCGGCGACGGTGACTTCGCCGACGCCGACGCAGCCCTGGCCGCGTACGACGACGCGGCGGGCGCGGTCGCGGACACCTTCACCTCCAAGGCGGAGTCCGCCCAGGGCGCGGCGGCCGAGGTGCTCACCGCGAGCGCCGGGCTCGCCCGCGACAAGGGACTGCGCGGCGCCGTCAGCAAGAACCTGCAGGCCGGGCAGGGACCCGTCGCCGCGGTGCAGGGCGCCGTCGACCAGTTCGTCACCATCTTCACCACCATGGGCGGCCTGATGGCCGAGCGTGTCACCGACCTGCGCGACATCGAGCGCCGCGTGGTCGCCCACCTCGTCGGCGAGCCGCCGCCGGGCGTCCCGACCCCGAGCGAGCCGTCGATCCTGGTGGCCGAGGACCTCGCCCCGAGCGACACCTCGGGCCTCGACCCTGCGCTGGTGACCGCGCTGGTCACCGAGCGCGGTGGCGCGACCAGCCACACCGCGATCATCGCCCGGCAGCTCGGCATCCCCTGCGTCGTCGGTGCGGCCGGTGTCATGGAGCTCGACGCCGGCACCTTCGTCGTCGTCGACGGCGAGACCGGCGCCATCGAGCTCGGCGCCGACCCCGACGAGGCCCGCGGCCGCGTCGACGAGAGCCGTCGACTGCGCGAGGAGCTCGCCAGCTGGACCGGCCCCGCGGCCACCCTCGACGGGCTGCCGCTCAAGCTGCTCGCCAACGTCGCCGACGGCGCGTCCGCGGAGTCCGCGGGCGTCGAGCCCGTGCAGGGAGTGGGTCTGTTCCGCACCGAGCTCTGCTTCCTCGACCGCAAGGAGGAGCCGAGCGTCGAGGAGCAGGCCGACATCTACAGCGCGGTGCTCGCGCCCTACTCCGACGGTCGCTACGTCGTCGTCCGCACGCTCGACGCCGGCTCGGACAAGCCGATCGCCTTCGCCACCCACGCCGGCGAGGAGAACCCGGCGCTCGGCGTGCGCGGGCTGCGGCTGAGCTTCGACAACCCCGGCCTGATGGAGCGCCAGCTCGACGGCATCGCCGCGGCGGCCGAGCGCACCGGCACCGAGACCTGGGTGATGGCACCGATGGTCGCCACCGTCGCCGAGGCGTCCGACTTCGCCGAGAAGGTCCGCTCCCGCGGCCTCAAGGCGGGCGTGATGGTCGAGATCCCGAGCGCCGCGCTGCTCGCGCACCGGATGCTCGAGGTCGTCGACTTCCTGTCGATCGGCACCAACGACCTCACCCAGTACGCCATGGCGGCCGACCGGATGGCGACCGACCTCGCCCACCTCACGGACCCGTGGCAGCCCGCCGTGCTCCAGCTGATCGCGATCACCGCCCATGCCGGCACGGAGGCCGGCAAGCCGGTCGGCGTCTGCGGCGAGGCCGCGGCCGACCCGCTCCTCGCGACGGCCCTCATCGGCATGGGCATCACGTCGCTGTCGATGGCGGCACGCGCCGTACGACCTGTTGGCGCCCAGCTCAGCCGGGTCTCGCTGGAGACGTGCGAGGCGGCGGCCGAGGCCGCGCTCGGAGCTCCCGACCCGATGGCGGCCCGCGCCGCCGTCCGCGAGGTGCTGGGCCACTGAGCCCCGCGCCCTCCCATCCACCCACCTCCCATCCATCCCTCTCGGAGGAACCCATGACATCTGCGTACGACGACTACCGCGCCGCCGACTCCGACGTGCCCGAGCAGGCCTGGGCCTGGCTCCTGCACGGCGCGGGGGAGGACAACATGGGCAAGGACAGCTCGCCCGAGCTCGTCCCGATCCCGAGGCCCGACGCCGACCACATGCTCGTGCGCATCGACAGCGTCGGCCTCTGCTTCTCCGACGTGAAGATCATGCGCCAGGGCGGCAGCCACCCCAAGCTCTACAACCGCGACCTGGCGAAGGAGCCGACCCGGCTCGGCCACGAGGTGAGCCTCACGGTCATCGAGGTCGGCGACAACCTCAAGGACCGCTACCACGCCGGCCAGCGGCTCGCCGTGCAGCCCGACATCTACCAGGACGGGATGAGCACGGCCTACGGCTACACCATCCCCGGCGGCCTCATCCAGTACCACCTGATGGGCGCGGAGATGCTCGAGACCGACGACGGTGCCTGCCTGCTGCCGCTGCCGGACTCGATGGGCTACGCGGAGGGCTCGACGCTGGAGCCGTGGGGGTGCGTGATGGCGGCCTACACACAGCGCCGGCGCCTCGAGCCGAAGCCCGGCGGCACGATGTGGATCGTCGGGCGGCCCGGTGACGAGCGGGAGTACGCCTTCTCGTCGGGCCTGGACGCCCCCGCGACCATCGTGCTGACCGACGCGCCCGCGTCGGTGGCGGCGCTCGCCGAGGCCACGTCCGCCACGGTCGTCGTGCGCGACGGCCTCGGCACCGGGGACTACCAGGCACTCGTGGACGAGCTCACCGACGGCGCCGGCTTCGACGACATCGTGGTGCTCGACCCGCGCTCCGCGGACACCGTGGGCGCCATCGCGACCCACATCGCGCGGCGCGGGACGATGAACATGGTCGGAGAGACCGCCCTCGACGGCCTGGTGAGCACCGACGTGGGCCGCCTGCACTACGACTACACGGCGTACATCGGTGGGCGCGGTCCGGACATCGCCGACTCCTACGGGGAGGCACGCAACCGCGCCGACCTGCGCCCCCGCGGTACGACGGTGTTCGTCGGCGCCGGCGGTCCGATGGGGCTGATGCACGTCCAGCGGGCCATCCAGCAGAGCGACGGGCCTCGCACCATCGTCGCCACCGAGGTGAGCGACGAGCGCCTCAGGGCGCTCGAGGACCGGCTGGCCCACCTCGCCGCGAGCAACGACTGCGAGCTGGTGACCTTCAACTCCCAGACCTCCGAGCAGTCGCTCCGCGACTTCGTCATGGGGCTCACGGACGGCAAGGGCGCGGACGACGTGGTCGTGAGCGTCCCGATCGCGGACGTGATGGCCGAGGCGGACACGGTGATGAACGCCGACGGCATGCTGGTCTTCTTCGCCGGCGTCCCCAACGGCACGCTGGCACCGCTCAACCTGAGCGCGGTCTACCTCGACAACGCGCAGTACACCGGCACCTCGGGCCTGACCATCCACGACCAGCAGAAGGTCGTCGACCTGGCGACCTCGGGCGAGCTGTCCCCGGGCTCGATCGTGGGTGCCGTCGGCGGCATGTCCGCGGCCAAGGACGGTCTGCAGGCCCTGGTCGACGCCCGCTACTCCGGCAAGGTCCTGATCTTCCCGCAGATCCACGACCTGCCCCTGACGGGCGTCGACGAGCTGAAGGACTCCTTCCCGGACGTCGCCGCCAAGCTCGGCGCCGGCGACACGTGGAACGACGAGGCGGAGAGGGCCCTCTTCGAGGCCAATCTCGGCCGCTGATGCCCTGAACCTGCCCGTTTTCCGGGTAAAGCCACAAATTCGGGCACGAATTCGTGCCCGGATGCTTGGCAACAGGCCCGGTCGTGTGGTGTGATCCCCTCATCATGTGATGGGGGTCACCCCACGTTCCAATGGAGGAAGCTCAGCATGGCGACGACGACCACACCCACCGCCGGATCCGGGGCACGCGTACGCGTGCAGAAGTTCGGCACGTTCCTGTCCAACATGGTCATGCCCAACATCGGCGCGATCATCGCGTGGGGCCTGATCACCGCGTTCTTCATCCCCGTCGGCTGGACGCCCAACGAGAAGATCGCCACCATCGTCGGGCCCGGCATCTACTACTTGATCCCGCTCCTCATCGCCTACACCGGCGGCTACAACATCTACCGGATCCGCGGCGGCGTCGTCGGTGCGACCGCGACGATGGGCATCATCATGGCGACCAGCTCGCCGCTGTTCAATGAGGTCTACTCCGAGACCGGCGGCTCCCCGATGTTCCTCGGCGCCATGATCATGGGCCCCCTCGGCGGCTACGTGATCATGAAGCTCGACGGGCTCTGGGAGGGCAAGATCAAGCCCGGCTTCGAGATGCTCGTCAACAACTTCTCCGCCGGTATCGCCGGTGCCCTCCTCGCGATCGGCGCGATGTTCATCCTCGGCCCGATCGTGCGCTTCGTCATGGAGGTCCTCGGCAACGTCGTCGAGTTCCTGATCGACAACAGCCTGCTGCCGTTCACCGCGATCTTCATCGAGCCCGCCAAGGTGCTCTTCCTCAACAACGCGATCAACCACGGCGTGCTGACGCCGCTCGGCCTGGACCAGGCCAAGCAGCTCGGCCACTCGGCCCTCTTCCTCCTCGAGGCCAACCCCGGCCCGGGTGCCGGCATGCTTCTCGCGTTCATGGTGTTCGGCAAGGGCGTCTCCAAGGCCACTGCTCCGGGCGCCCTCGTGATCCAGTTCCTCGGCGGCATCCACGAGGTCTACTTCCCCTACGTGCTCGCCAAGCCGCGCCTGCTGCTCGCCCTCATCGCGGGCGGCGCGACCGGCACCCTGATGAACGTCATCTTCGACTCGGGCCTCGTCGCGCCGGCTGCTCCGGGCTCGATCTTCGCGGTCTACTCCTCCGTGGCCAAGGGCAGCGTCCTGGGCGTCACGCTCTGCTGGTCCAGCGCCCTGATCGTCTCGTTCCTCGTGTCGGCCGTCCTGCTCAAGCTCGACAAGAGCGAGGACGACGTGGACCTGGCCGCAGCCACCGCGCAGATGGAGGCCAACAAGGGCAAGAAGTCGTCGGTCGCCAGCGCGCTGACCGGCACCACCGCCGGTGCCGCCACGGGCACCGCCACGGCCACCAAGGAGATCCGCACCATCGTCTTCGCCTGCGACGCCGGCATGGGCTCGTCGGCGATGGGCGCCTCGGTGCTCCGCAAGAAGATCCAGGCCGCCGGTCACCCCGAGGTGACCGTGGTCAACAAGGCGATCTCCACGCTCGAGGACGACGTCGACCTGGTGGTCACCCACCAGGACCTCACCGACCGTGCCCGCGAGCGGACGCCGTCCGCCGTGCACGTCTCGGTGGACAACTTCATGGCCAGCCCCAAGTACGACGAGATCGTCGAGCTGGTCGAGCAGAACAACTCGTCCAGCTCCTGAGGACCGGCACACACCCCTGAGCCCGGCCCTCCGCGGTTGCGGAGGGCCGGGTGCCGGTCATGATGGAACAGGCAGTCTTGACCAGACCCACGACCAGTGACAGAGAGAGGCACCAGATGAGCGACGTACTGAGCCGGGAGTCCATCGTCCTCGGCGGTCAGGCCACCGACCGCGACGGAGCCATCACCGAGGCGGGGCGGCTGCTGGTCGCGAGCGGTGCAGTGGACGACGCCTACGTCGACGCGATGCACGAGCGTGAGACCTCGGTGTCGACCTTCATGGGCAACGGCCTGGCGATCCCGCACGGCACCAACGAGGCCAAGGCCCTGATCCGCCAGACGGCCATCTCGTTCGTCCGCTACGACCAGCCGATCGACTGGAAGGGCAGCCCCGCGAAGTACGTCGTCGGCATCGCCGGTGCCGGCGACGACCACCTCACGGTCCTCCAGGCGCTCGCCGGCGCGTTCACAGACGACGAGAGCATCGCCCGGCTCGACGCGGCGCAGACGCCCGACGACGTGCTCGCCGTCCTGGGCGACGTCAGCACCTGACGTCCGCGCCCGCCTGAACCACAGGAGCCCCCGCCAGCTGTCCAGCCCGGGGGCTCCTGTGCGTCACGGCAGCGTCACGACGTCAGGCAGGAGTGACGGCGACCGGTACGCCGTTGAGCGCGGCGTTGCCCGAGACGTCGAGCAGCTCGGGGTCGGTCAGGTCGTTGATCGAGACGCCGGGCACCTCGCGGCTGCGGCTCATCAGCACGCCGTCCCTGGCGTGCCCGTAGCCGTGGGGGAGGGAGACGACGCCGGGCATCAGGTCCTCCGAAGCGGCGACCTCGACCTCGACCGACCCGGTCCGCGACGTGATGCGCACGCGCGCGCCATCGGCGAGGTCGCGGCGCGCGAGGTCCGTGGGGTGCATCAGCAGCTGGTGGCGCGGGCGGCCCCTCGTGAGCCGCTCGGAGTTGTGCATCCACGAGTTGCAGTCCTGCTTGTGCCGGCGTCCGATCAGCAGCAGCTCCAGCCCGTCGTCCTCCGGCGTGGGCACCGCGGCGAGCCGGGCGACGTCGGCCGCCACCAGGGAGGGTGCGAGGTCGACGCGCTTGCCCTTCGAGGGGAGCCGGCCGGGGAGCTGCCCGCCGCGCAGCGGCCCGAGGTCGATGCCGGCCGGCCGGGCCCGCAGCTTCCTCAGGGTGACGCCGCTCGACCCGCGGCGCAGGAGCTGGCCGACGAGGAAGGTCGGGCTGGCCGTGAGGCGGGCGCGCTGCACCAGGCGCTTCTTCAGCCCGGCCTTGCGGTCCAGCCGCGCGGTCGTGCGCAGCGTGATCTCGCGGAAGATCTCCCAGTCGTGGCGCTGGTCGGCCTCCTTGTCGAAGACCGCGGGTGTGAACCGGGCCGTGTCGCGGACGGCGAGCAGGTGGAACACCAGGTCGTAGTGGTCCCGCTCGAGCGCGGTCGTCGGCGGCAGGATCACATCGGCGTGGCGGGTGGTCTCGTTGACGTAGATGTCCACCGCCGCCATGAACTCGAGGCCCCGCAGGGCGGCGTCGAGACGCGAGCCGTCGGGCGTGGACAGGACCGGGTTTCCCGCCACTGTCAGCATCGCGCGCACCTGGCCCTCGCCGGGCGTCTCGATCTCCTCGCGCAGGGCGGCGACGGGCAGCTCGCTGGCCGTCTCCGGGAGGCCGCGGACCCGCGAGCGCCACGCGTCGTGGTGGCCGCGGCCGATGAGGCCGGTGCCGACGGCGTCGATGGCGGGGGAGGTGAACATCGCGCCGCCCACCCGGTCGAGGTTGCCGCTGAGGACGTTGAGGCAGTTCACCGCCCACTGACAGACCGTGCCCCACGGCCCGGCGGAGACCCCGATCCGGCTGTAGACGACCCCGGCGTCCGCGGCGACGAGCTCGCGGGCGAGCCGGCGGACCTCGTCGGCCGGCAGCCCGCTCATCGCCTCGGCGCGTTCGGGGGTGAAGTCGGCGACGAGGTCCACCACGGTCCTCAGCCCGTCGACGTACGGCGGCACGGTCGGACCTGCACCGGTGCCAGCCTCCGTGGTGAGGACGTGCAGCATCGCGAGCAGCACCCAGGCGTCGGTGCCGGGCCTGACGAAGTGGTGCTCGTCGGCCACCTTCGCGGTCTCGGTGCGCCGTGGGTCGAGCACGACCATCCGGCCGCCGCGGGCGCGGAGGTCGCGCACGCGCCGCGGGAAGTCGGGCACCGTCATCAGCGACCCGTTGGAGGCCATCGGGTTGGCCCCGACCACCAGGAACCACGACGTGCGGTCGATGTCAGGGATCGGCAGGAAGAGCTGGTGGCCGAACATCAGGTGGGCCACGAGCTGGTGGGGGAGCTGGTCGACCGACGTGGCGGAGTAGCGGTTCCTCGTCCGGAACGACTTGAACATCGCGGTGCCGTGGGTGAGCGAGCCGAGGCTGTGGGCGTTGGGGTTGCCGAGGTAGACCGCGAGCGCGTCGTCGCCGTGCTCGTTGATCACCCGGGCGAGGTTGTCGGCGACCAGGTCGAACGCCTCGTCCCAGCCGATCTCCTCCCAGCGCGCGGACGCGCCCTCACCGACCCGCCGCACCGGTCGTCGCAACCGGTCCGGGTCGGCGTACACGTCCGCGATGGCGACGCCCTTGGGGCAGATGTGGCCGCGCGACAGGGGATCGGCCGGATTGCCCCGCACGCCCACGACGTCGCGGCCCCGGACGGTCAGCTCGAGTCCGCAGATCGCCTCGCACAGGTTGCAGACACCGATCCGTCGCTCGTCCATGGTGCGATGTTCGCACGCGCGCCCCCCTCCGGGGGATGACAGCCGACAGGGGAGCGGACAGACTCTGCCCCGCCCACCCGGTCACGGGTCGGCATCCCGAGAGAATGGAGAGAGTCATGGGTTTCGGAGGACCGATCGGCCTCATCGTCGTGGGCCTGATCCTCGCGTTCGCGCTCAACGACCAGGAGGTGGGTCCCCTCAACATGTGGACCCTCGGCATCATCCTCGCGCTCGCCGGCGCACTGTGGCTCGTGCTGACGATCGTGCAGCAGAACACCCGCCGCAAGCACACCACCACGGCTACCACCACGGACGCCCAGGGCCGCCAGGCCACCACGCAGCGCACCGACGTCTCGGACCCGCCGCCCCCGCCCGCGGTCTGAGGCGCTCCTCGTCGCGCGGCGCGGATTGGGCCTTCCCTCCAGCGCCTCGATATGCTTCTGCGGTTGCCCAGGCGGGCGACACGCCGTGACAACGGCCGCGGATCCAGAGTGCCCCGGTGAACAGGCCCGGGCGCGCCGCGCAACGAGACAACCGAAGGAGCCTTCATGTCGATCGGAACCGACGCGGAGACCAAGAAGAAGATCATCGCCGAGTACGCCGTCGCCGAGGGCGACACCGGTTCGCCCGAGGTCCAGATCGCGCTGCTCAGCCACCGCATCTCGCACCTCACCGAGCACCTCAAGTCGCACAAGCACGACCACCACAGCCGTCGTGGTCTGCTGCTGCTCGTCGGCCAGCGCCGCCGGCTGCTCAACTACCTCCAGAAGACGGAGATCGAGCGCTACCGCTCCATCGTCGAGCGCCTCGGCCTCCGCCGCTGATCGCGAGGAGCGGTTCCCCGTGCCGGGGAGCCGCTCCTTCTCGCTTCACCGGCCCGCCGCGCTAGTGTCGGGCCGTCACAACTGAACAACCACCCAACAGGAGCGACCCGCACGTCCGGCTCGGTCCTCGGTAGTGGCCTTCAGATCAACGGATCTGCGGGCCTCGATCGAAGACCGGCCTCGCGGGGCTTCGAAGCCCCGCCCCGTCACGGGAGAGTGGGCGCCGCGGATCGCTCCGCGAAGAGAAAGCAGAGTCCTGCTTCCATGAGTGAACCCATCATCTCCGCTGTCGAGACCGTCCTCGACAACGGTTCGTTCGGCAAGCGCACGGTCAAGTTCGAGACCGGCCTGCTGGCCCGCCAGGCGGCCGGCGCCGTCACGGCGTACCTCGACGACGAGACCATGCTGCTCTCGGCGACGACCGCCTCCAAGCAGCCGAAGGACCACTTCGACTTCTTCCCGCTCACCATCGACGTCGAGGAGCGGATGTACGCCGTGGGCCAGATCCCCGGCTCGTTCTTCCGCTCCGAGGGCCGCCCGGGCGAGGACGCGATCCTCACCTGCCGCCTGATCGACCGCCCGCTGCGCCCGACCTTCAAGAAGGGCCTGCGCAACGAGGTCCAGGTCGTCATCACGGTCATGGCCCTCGACCCCAACATGCCCTACGACGTGCTGGCCATCAACGCCGCGTCGATGTCCACCCAGCTCTCCGGCCTGCCGTTCTCCGGCCCGGTCGGCGGCGTGCGCGTGGCCCTGATCGACGGCCAGTGGGTGGCCTTCCCGACCCACCAGCAGCTCGAGTCGGCCGTCTTCGACATGGTCGTCGCCGGCCGCGTCACCGAGACCGGCGACGTCGCGATCAT
The DNA here is from genome assembly GCF_021648885.1 of Nocardioides potassii. GTDB lineage: Bacteria > Actinomycetota > Actinomycetes > Propionibacteriales > Nocardioidaceae > Nocardioides > Nocardioides potassii. The sequence goes on from NZ_JAKJHZ010000005.1 coordinate 392,406, forward strand.
GATGGTCGAGGCCGAGGCCACCGAGGAGACCATCGCGCTCGTCCAGGGCGGCGCCCAGGCGCCGACGGAGGAGGTCGTGGCCGGTGGCCTCGACGCCGCCAAGCCCTTCATCAAGCAGCTGTGCGAGGCCCAGTCGCAGCTCGCCGCCGAGGCCGCCAAGCCCGTCCAGGACTTCCCGGTCTTCCTCGACTACGAGGACGACGTCTACGCCGCCGTCGAGGAGGCCTCCAAGACCGACCTCGCCGCCGCGATGCAGATCGGCGACAAGCAGGAGCGCGAGGCCCGCACCGACGAGCTCAAGGGCGCCCTGCTCGACAAGATCGGCGGCCAGTTCGAGGGTCGCGAGAAGGAGATCGGCGCGGCGTTCCGCTCGGTCACCAAGGCTGTCGTCCGTGAGCGCGTCCTGCGCGACAAGATCCGCATCGACGGTCGCGGCCTGGCCGACATCCGTCCGCTGCACGCCGAGGTCGGCGTGATCCCGCGGGTCCACGGCTCGGCGCTGTTCGAGCGCGGCGAGACGCAGATCCTGGGCGTCACCACCCTCAACATGCTCAAGCTCGAGCAGCAGCTCGACACGCTGTCGCCGGAGAAGTTCCGCCGCTACATGCACAAGTACGTCTTCCCGCCGTTCTCCACCGGCGAGACCGGTCGCGTGGGCTCGCCCAAGCGCCGCGAGGTCGGCCACGGTGCGCTCGCGCGTCGTGCCCTCCTGCCCGTGCTGCCCTCGCGCGAGGAGTTCCCCTACGCGATCCGCCAGCTCTCCGAGGCCATGGGCTCCAACGGCTCGACCTCGATGGGCTCGGTCTGCGCCTCGACGCTGTCGCTCCTGCAGGCGGGTGTCCCGCTCAAGGCGGCCGTCGCCGGCATCGCGATGGGCCTCATCTCCGGCGAGATCGACGGCGAGACCCAGTACGTCGCGCTGACCGACATCCTCGGTGCCGAGGACGCCTTCGGCGACATGGACTTCAAGGTCGCCGGCACGCGTGAGTTCGTCACGGCCCTCCAGCTCGACACCAAGCTCGACGGCATCCCCGCCGAGGTCCTGGCTGCCGCGCTGACCCAGGCGCGCGACGCCCGCCTCGCGATCCTCGACGTGATGGCCGAGGCCATCGACGCGCCGGAGGAGATGTCGGTCCACGCGCCGCGCATCATCACCGTCCGCGTCCCGGTCGACAAGATCGGCGAGGTCATCGGCCCCAAGGGCAAGGTGATCAACCAGATCCAGGACGACACGGGCGCGACGCTGTCCATCGAGGACGACGGCACGGTCTACATCGGGGCGACCAACGGCGAGGCGGCCGAGGCCGCCAAGGCCGCGGTCAACGCGATCGCCAACCCGACGATGCCCGAGGTCGGCGAGCGCTACCTCGGCACCGTCGTGAAGACGACCAACTTCGGCGCCTTCGTCTCGCTGATGCCCGGCAAGGACGGCCTGCTGCACATCAGCAAGCTGCGCGCCCTCGCCGGCGGCAAGCGCGTCGAGGCCGTCGAGGACGTCCTCTCCGTGGGCCAGAAGGTCCAGGTCTCGATCGCCGAGATCGACGACCGCGGCAAGCTGTCGCTGGTCCCGGTCGTCGAGGACGAGGGTGCCGAGGCTCCGGCCGAGGACGCTCCCGAGGCCGTCGACGCCGAGTGAGGCTCCGGTGACCTGATCGTCCAGCTCCACCCACGACCGGCCGGCGGCCTCCGCCGGCCGGTCGTGGCGTTCCACCCCGTCGTACGACCCCCGCAGCACCCTGCAGCACTCGGAAGGACCCCCGTGCAGAAGAACGGCACCACCCGCACCCTCCACACCGTCAAGGACGCCGAGGGCGCGGTGACCTCGCGCGTACGTCGTACGGTCCTGCCCAGCGGCCTGCGGATCGTCACCGAGCAGATGGCCGGCACCCGCTCGGCGAGCATCGGGGTGTGGGTCAACGTCGGCTCGCGCGACGAGACCCCGGCCCTGCACGGCTGCTCGCACTTCCTCGAGCACCTGCTCTTCAAGGGCACGCCCGAGCGCACCGCCATGGAGATCTCGGTCGCGCTCGACGCGGTGGGCGGCGAGTTCAACGCCTTCACCACCAAGGAGTACACGGTCTTCCACGCCCGCGTCCTCGACGAGGACCTCGCGGTCGCCGTCGACGTGCTCGGCGACATGGTCACCGCCTCGACCATCACCGAGGCCGACGTCGAGGCGGAACGTGACGTGATCCTCGACGAGATCGCGATGCACGACGACGACCCCGACGACGTCGTGCACAACCTCTTCGCGCACCAGGCGTGGGGCGACACCCCGCTCGGTCGACCGATCGCCGGCACGGAGGCCTCGATCACGGCGATGACGCGAGGACAGATCCACCGCTTCTACCGGCGCCACTACACGCCCGGCAACATGGTCGTGTCCGTCGCCGGCAACGTCGACCACGCGAGCGTCGTACGACAGGTGAAGCAGGCGTTCGCCCGCCAGGGCTTCCTCGACGGCGAGTCCACCCCGACGGCGCCCGCGCAGGCGGAGAAGGCGCGCAAGGTCCACCCCGGACAGGCGCGCACGGTGCGTCCGCAGGAGCAGGTCAACCTGGTCCTCGGCGTGAAGGGACTCACCCGGACCGATCCTCGGCGCTACGCCCTCGGCGTGCTCAACACCGCGCTCGGTGGCGGCACGTCGTCACGGATGTTCCAGGAGGTGCGTGAGCTTCGAGGCCTGGCCTACTCCGTCTACTCCTTCGCAAGCCACCACGCCGACGCGGGCGTCGTGGGGGTCTCGGTCGGCTGCCTGCCCGGCAAGTACGACGCCGTGGTCGAGACCGTCCGCGCCGAGCTCGCCAAGGTCGCGGCCGACGGGCTCACCGAGGAGGAGGTCGAGCGTGGCAAGGGCCAGCTCAAGGGCGGCCTGCTCCTGGGCCTCGAGGACTCCGGCTCACGCATGTCGCGCCTCGGCAAGGCCGAGCTGGTCTACGACGAGCTGCTCACCATCGACGAGGTCGTGCGCCGCATCGAGGGCGTCACGCACGACGACGTGAAGACCCTCGCCCACGAGCTCTTCAGCCAGCCCGAGCTGCTCGCCGTCGTCGGCCCGGAGAAGAAGACGAAGAAGAAGAAGTAGCTCGCGCTGCTCCTCCACCATGGGATGTCGGCCCGTGGTCACTTCCCCATGTCACTTGACGCCGGGAAGTGTCCTCTCGTCGACATCCCATGGTGGATGGACACCGCGGGCGCTCAGCGCTTGGCGATGATCCCGATGACCGGGGGAGCCTTCTGCTCGACGACGCTGACGCGGAAACCGCCGCGGAGCAGGTTCTCCGAGGCCTTCTTCACGATGTTGGGCACCAGCTCGGGGCGGACGGCGTCGTAGAAGAGGTAGACCGCCCCACCGGGGACGACCCGCTCGTGGAGCAGCGCGATCTCGTCGTCGCAGGCGCGGACCCAGAACAGGTTCACGTTGAAGGCGAAGACCTTGTTGAGCCGCTTCACCGGGACCCGGAGGGTGGCGAGGTCGATCTGGCGTACGACGAGCCGGCCGGCGTCGACGTACTTCTGGTTGCGACGCTTGGTGCGGTCGACGCCCGACTCGGAGCGGTCGATCGCGAAGAGCTTGCCCGTCTCGAGGTGGCTGCATATGGCCTCGGCGCCGGCACCCGGGCCGCAGCCGATCTCGAGGACCTGGTCGGCGGGTTGCACGTCCATGAGGTCGACGGCCCACTTGATGCGCGGCGGGATGGTCGCGATTGGCATGACCTACAGCCTGCCAGACGCGTGTTCGCGCGTCAGCCACCGCCACCCGCCGGGCCACGTGCGCAGTAGGTTTGTCCCGTGAGCACCCCTGACCCCGAGAGCCCCAGGACCACCGCGGACAGCCCCATCCGGGTGGGCGTGCTGGGCGCGCGCGGCAAGGTCGGCGCGGAGGTCTGCCGGGCCGTCGAGGCGGCCCCGGACACCGAGCTGGTGGCGAGCATCGATGCCGGGGACGACGTCGAGGAGCTGGCCCGGTCGGGAGCCCAGGTCGTCGTCGACTTCACCCACCCCGACGTGGTGATGGACAACCTCCGCTTCTGCATCGAGCACGGCATCCACGCGGTCGTCGGCACGACCGGCTTCGACCAGGGCCGGCTCGACCAGCTCGAGGAGTGGCTCGCCGAGGCCCCCGGGGTCGGCGTGCTGATCGCCCCGAACTTCAGCATCGGCGCCATCTTGATGATGCGCTTCGCAGCGGAGGCTGCGCCCTTCTTCGAGTCGGTGGAGGTCGTCGAGCTCCACCACCCCGACAAGGCAGACGCTCCGTCCGGGACCGCTCGCCGCACCGCCGAGCTGATCGCCGCTGCGCGGCGCGAGGCGGGCAGCGCCCCGATGCCCGACGCCACCTCGACGGGTCTCGACGGCGCGCGCGGCGCCGACGTGGACGGCGTACGGGTCCACGGGCTGCGGGTCCGCGGCCTGGTCGCGCACCAGGAGGTCGTGCTCGGCATGCCGGGGGAGACGCTCACGATCCGGCACGACTCCCTGGACCGGGTGTCGTTCACGCCCGGAGTCATGCTCGCGGTACGCGAAATCTTTACTCGGGAGGGCCTCACGGTGGGCCTAGACTCCCTGCTCGACCTCGACTGACGCTCGGAGACATGACTCCGGCCGGGGAGCTTCGCTCGGGTGACCCCTTGCCGCGCGCCACTCGGGGGCGCGGCGGATCTCCTCGGAAGGCACCACTCCATGCGCAGAACAGCAGGACTCGCCGCTCTCGCCCTGGCCGCCACCGCGGCCGCACTGCCGCTGACCACGGTCACGAGCGCCCAGGGCGCGGCACCCGCCCCGTCCGATGCCAGGGGCGCAGCGCTCGCGGCGCTGCAGCGCCACCCCGGCGCCGCCCGGGCCGCCGAGGGCCAGGCCTTCGTCGCCGGCACCACGATCGTCGACCCCGACGGCAGCACCCATGTCCGGTTCGACCGCACGCTCGACGGCCTGCGCGTCGTCGGCGGCGACCTGGTCGTCCACCAGGACGCCTCCGGCGGGTGGGACGGCGTCAGCCAGACCCTCGGCGCGCCGCTCACGCTCGGCACGAACGCCCGGGTCGCCCGGACCGCCGCCCGTCGTACGGTGCTGGCGCGCAACGCCCGCACCGCCGCCGTCCGCGGTGACGACCGCGCCTCGCGTGGCGAGCTCGTCGTCGACGCCACGGGCGGCACGCCGCGCCTGGCGTGGGAGGTCGTCTCCGAGGGGACCCAGGCCGACGGCACCCCGTCGCGGCTGGCGACATACGTCGACGCCGGGACCGGCATGGTCATCCGCAGCGAGCAGCAGGTCGTCAACGTCGACGGCACCGGCAACACCCTCTACAGCGGCTCGGTGCCGCTGAGCGTGACCAAGTCCGGCACGACCTACCAGCTGCGCAACGACGGCATCCGTGGCAACACCTACACCGCCGACCTCGGCAACAAGCAGGGCGGCAAGGCGACGCTCATCACGAGCAGCACGCCGACGTTCGGCAACGGCCTCACCAGCGACCGCGCCACGGCCGGCGCGGACGCGCAGTACGGCTCCAACGAGACGTGGGACTACTACAAGACGACCTTCAACCGGGACGGCATCTTCGGCACCGGCGCGGGGTCCTACAACGTGGTCCACTACGGCCGCAACTACGTCAACGCCTTCTGGGACGGCACCAAGATGACCTACGGCGACGGTGACGGGGTCAACTACGGCCCGCTGGTGTCGCTCGACGTGGCGGGCCACGAGATGTCGCACGGGGTCACCGGGAACACGGCGAAGCTCACCTACTCCGGTGAGTCCGGCGGGCTCAACGAGGCCACCTCCGACATCTTCGGCACCATGGTCGAGTTCTACGCGGCCAACGCCAACGACCCGGGCGACTACCTGATCGGCGAGGAGTTCGACCTCAAGAAGCACCTCGGCTTCCGCCGGATGGACAACCCGGCCTCGGACGGCTCGTCGCTCAGCTGCTGGACCTCCGGCGCCGGCTCGGTCGACGTGCACTACTCCTCGGGCATCGGCAACCACTTCTTCTACCTGCTGGCCGAGGGCAGCGGCGCGAAGACGATCAACGGAGTCGCGCACAACAGCCCGACGTGCAACGGCTCGACCGTCATCGGCATCGGACGCACTGCTGCGGCGGCCATCTGGTACCGGGCGCTGACGGTCTACATGACCTCGAACACCAACTACGCCGGTGCTCGGGTCGCGACCCTCAAGGCTGCCACGGACCTCTACGGTGCCGGCAGCACGCAGTACGACACCGTCGCCGCCGCGTGGAGCGCGGTCTCGGTGAGCTGACGGGGCAAGGCCCCCAGGAGGGGCGTCGGACGTGGTGGGCGACCTGCCCCGCGACCGGCGCCCCCATCGCGCGTGCCTCGAGCGCCGGCAGCCGGGCGTAACCCGGGGCCGGACGGCGTCGTTGGGCCAGTGGTGTCGCGGTCCACTCGGGGACGCGGCTGACCTCTCGGAAGGCTCCACACATGCGCAGAACTGCAGGACTCGCCGCGTTCGCCGTCGCCGCCGTCACCGCGGCCGCGCTGCCGCTGACCACGGCCACGAGCGCCCAGGGCGCCCCCTCGGCGCGGCCCGACGCGATCGGCACGGCGCTCGCCGGGCTGACGGCCCACCCCGGCGCCGCCCGCGCGGCAGACGGTCAGGCCTTCGTCGCCCGCGAGACCATCACCGACGCCGACGGCAGCACGCACGTCCGCTTCGACCGCACCCTCGACGGGCTGCGCGTCGTGGGCGGCGACCTCGTCGTCCACCAGGGCCCTTCCGCGGCATGGTCCGGGGTCAGCCAGACCCTGGCGGCGCCCCTGACGCTCGGCACCGACGCGATCGTCGCCTCGAGCGCTGCGAAGCGCGCTGTCCTCGCGCGCAACGCCCGCAGCACGACCGTCCTCGGCGACGACGCTGCCGAGACCAGCGAGCTCGTCGTCGACGCCACGGGCGCGAAGCCCCGGCTGGCATGGCAGGTCGTGACCGGCGGCACCCAGGCCGACGGCACCCCCTCGCGGCTGGCGACGTACGTCGACGCGAGGACCGGAATGGTCATCCGGAGCGAGCAGCAGATCGTCAACGTCGACGGCCAGGGGCAGACGCTCTACAGCGGCACGGTGCCGCTGAGCGTGACGGGATCGGGGACGTCGTACCAGCTCAAGAACGCCGGCATCCGCGGCAACACCTACACCACGGACATGAAGAACGCCGAGGACTCGATCCTCTGCCAGGTCTTCGGCTCCGGCTGCTCCACGGGCACGCTGGTCACCTCGACGACGACGACCTTCGGCAACGGCCAGAGCAGCAACCGCGCCACGGCGGCCGCCGACGCGCAGTACGGCTCCAACGAGACGTGGGACTACTTCCAGACCACCCACGGCCGCAACGGCATCTTCGACAACGGCACGGGCTCCTACAACCGGGTCCACTACGGCCAGAACTACGTCAACGCGTTCTGGGACGGCTCGAAGATGACCTACGGCGACGGTGACGGGGTCAACTACGGCCCGCTGGTGTCGCTCGACGTGGCCGGCCACGAGATGTCGCACGGCGTCACGGAGAACTCGGCCAACCTGACCTACTCCGGTGAGTCCGGCGGGCTCAACGAGGCCACCTCCGACATCTTCGGCACCATGGTCGAGTTCTACGCGGCCAACCCCAACGACCCGGGCGACTACCTGATCGGCGAGGAGTTCGACCTCAAGAGCCACGTCGGCTTCCGCCGGATGGACAACCCGATCGCGGACGGCAGCTCGCCCAACTGCTACAGCAGCAACACGAAGAACCTCGACGTCCACTACTCCTCGGGCGTCGCCAACCACTTCTTCTACCTGCTGGCCGAGGGCAGCGGCACCAAGACCATCGGCGGCGTCGCCCACAGCTCGACCACCTGCAACGGCTCGACGATCACCGGCATCGGCCGGGACGCGGCGGCGAGGATCTGGTACCGCGCGCTGACCGTCTACATGACGTCCGGCACGAGCTACGCCGGCGCGCGCACGGCCACCCTCAACGCCGCGCGCGACCTCTACGGCGCCGGCTCGGTGCAGCAGAACGCGGTCGCCGCCGCGTGGAGCGCCGTCTCGGTCGGCTGACCCCGACAGCCGTACGACGGGGGAGCGGGGGCGTCAGGCGAGGCGAGCGAGAGCCGCCACGACCGACGCCCCCACGACCACCACCAGGAACGGCATCCGCAGCAGGAGCGCGACGACCGCGAACCCCAGCCCGAGCACCCGGGCGTCCAGGGTGAGCGACTGACCGTCGGAGAAGACCTGCACCGCCACCAGAGCGGCGAGCAGTGCGACCGGGATGAGGTCCGCGACGCGCTCGACCGTCGGGTGGTTCAGCACCCGCTCCGGGAGCGACAGCCCGGCCAGCTTGAGCGCATAGCAGCCGGCGCAGGCCAGCAGGATCGCGGCCCACATCAGGGCTCACCCCCGGCGTCCCGGGCGGACCGGCCGGGCCGCGCGGTCGGACCCGCGGGACCGCCGCGTCCGGACAGCACACCGACGAGGACCGCGACGCCGCCGGCGGCCAGCACCGGCACTCCGGCTGCGGTGATCGGCACCATCGTCAGCGCCACCGCTGCGCCCAGGACGGCGACGAGGATGTTGCGATCGTCCTTCAACCGCGGCCACAGGAGCGCGAGGAAGGCCGCCCCGACGGCGGCGTCGAGGCCGAACGTCCGGGGGTCGCCGACGGCCTCGCCCGCGAACGCCCCGACGGCGGTGGCGAGGTTCCACAGCACGAAGACGGCGAGGCCCGTGGTGGTGAACCCGAGCCGGGCGCCCTCGGTCGTGGGGCGGTTGACGGCCATCGCCGTGGACTCGTCGATGAGGATGTGCGCGGCGGCCGCCCGCCGCCAGCCGCGCCACCTCAGCAGTGGCGCCATCCGCAGGCCGTAGAGCGTGTTGCGGGTGCCCAGCAGCAGCGCGGTCGCGGCACCGGACAGCGGGGCGCCACCCGCGGCGATGACCCCGACCAGCGCGAACTGGCTGGCACCGGTGAACATCAGCAGCGACAGCACGCACGTCTGCGCGATGCCGAGGCCCGACGCCACGGACACCGCGCCGAAGCCGATGCCGTACGCCCCGGTGGCGATGCCGACGGCGACGCCGTCGCGGACGATCCCCGAACGCTCCGCGGCGTCCAGGGGTCGATCGGTCACGGGGCGAGGCTAGGCCACCGACCCGTGACGCTCGCTAGAGCGTCCGCTTGCGGGCTCGTGCGGGACGGGCCTGCCGCTCGCGGAAGTCGTGGACCAGCACGAACGCTGCGGCCACGCCCGCGGCGGTGCCGGCGAGCAGGCCGACGCGCACGTTGAGCGGGACCTGGGGCATGACGCCGAACCAGAAGCCGATGCCGACGCACACGACCAGGGCGGCGAGGACGAGCAGGAACCTGTGGAGAGCGGGAAGCGGACCTAGCATGTGGACCCCCGTGCTGGACCGGCGAAGTGGCCGATAGGTCCATGGTGACGCGCGTCACACGGAAATCAAGACACCCAAGGGTGAAGTTCGGGTGGTCCTTTCGGAGGAGCCCGCCGCTGTGCGACGGGCGCTACCCGATCGCAGTGTGGAGCCGGACCTGCTTCACGGTCGTGCTGCCCGTGCCGTCCAGGTCGAGCTCGCGGTGCGCCGTGTCGGGCGCCCAGCCCGCATCGGTGAGGAACCCGCGCAGCGCGTCGTCCTCGGCGTTGACCCACGTGACGGCCCGGGTGAACCGGTCGGCGGCGAGGGTGTCGACCGCGGCCTGGAGCAGCCGCGACCCATGGCCCTTGGCGCGCTCGCCCGGGTCCAGGGTGACCTCCGACAGCTCGCCGTCTGCGACGGGGTCGCAGTCGGGGTCGACGGCCGGGGACGTCAGGGCGAAGCCGACGACGCGGTTGCGCTCAAGGGCGACCAGCACGCGGTTGCGGGCGTCGGCAGGCCGGGCCAGCGCCTCGCGCCACTGGGCGGCCACGGCCTCGACGTCCGTCGGGAGCAGGTCGGCCGGCAGGAGGCCGGCGTAGAGGTCGGGCCAGGCGCGCACCTGGACACCGGCGATCGACTCGGCGTCGTCGGCCCAGGCGACGCGGACGGACACGTCGGCGGTCGGACCGCCGTGGCTGTGGCTCATCAGCGATAGGTCTCGGGCAGCTTCTGGCCGATCTTGACCTGCGGCTTGGGCAGCCGGAGGAACTTCATCTGCAGCGAACGGAGGGCGGCGTACATCGTCAGGCCCTTGGTCGGCTCGTCGGGGAACCGGCGGGCCATCTCGCGGCGGATCCGGAACCGGAGCATCACGATGTCGACGATGATGACCATGATCGTGGTGAAGAGGACGGTGTTGCCGAGCTGGATCATCGTGCGGTTGCCGGAGTAGCCGAGGATCATCGAGAGCACCAGCAGCGGGACCATCAGCTCGATGAAGGAGAACCGCGAGTCGACGTAGTCGCGGACGAAGCGGCGCACCGGGCCGCGGTCGCGGGCGGGGAGGTACTTGTCGTCGCCGGTCTTCATCGCCTCGCGCATCCGCTGCGAGGTCTCGCCACGCGCGCTGCGCTGCGCCGCCATCTGCTCACGCCGGGTCCGCGGCACCTTGGCCCGTGCGCGGGCGGCCGCCTCGGCCTCCTTGCGGGTCGGGGTGGGTCGACCCTTGCCGCCGACCTTCTCGGGGGCGGTCGGGACGGGCTCGGAGCTGGAACGACGGAACACGGGCTGCCTCTACGTAGAACGGGATGCTGCGCCCCAGCCTATCGTCGTCACCGCCGCGGCCCGCCGGGGCGGATGCCTACCTCCTGCTTGGCTTTGGTCCTAGGGTTGAGGCTGACGACCAGCCTTACCGAGAGAGGGTCCTCACCCCGATGAGTCTCATGAAGCGCATCAGCCTGATCTTCCGCTCCAAGGCCAACAAGGCCCTGGACAGGGCGGAGGACCCCCGCGAGACGCTGGACTACAGCTACCAGCGCCAGCTCGAGCTCCTCTCGAAGGTGCGCCGCGGCGTGGCGGACGTCGCCACCAGCCGCAAGCGCGTCGAGCTGCAGGTCAACCAGCTCGAGCAGCAGGCCGCCAAGCTCCAGGGCCAGGCGGAGAAGGCCATCGCTGCCGGCCGCGAGGACCTCGCCCGTGAGGCGCTGACGCGCAAGTCCGGGCTCGCGTCCCAGATCACCAGCCTCAAGGAGCAGCAGGCCACGCTCCAGGGCGAGGAGGAGAAGCTGGTCCTGGCCCAGCAGCGCCTCCAGGCCAAGGTCGAGGCCTTCCGCACGCGCAAGGAGACCATCAAGGCCACCTACACCGCCGCCGAGGCCCAGACGCGCATCGGCGAGGCCATGTCGGGCATCGGCGAGGAGATGGGCGACGTCGGCCTCGCGATCCAGCGCGCGGAGGACAAGACGGCGCAGATGCAGGCGCGCGGCCAGGCGATCGACGAGCTGATCGCGTCCGGCGCCCTCGACGACGCCTCCTCGCTCAACGCCGGCGACGACATCTCCCGCGAGCTGGACGCCCTCAGCTCCGGTTCCGACGTCGAGGCGGAGCTCGCCCGGCTCAAGGCCTCGGCCCAGCCGCAGGCGATCGAGGCCGGCGACGGCGACATCCTGGCCCAGCCCCAGGGCGAGTCCGTCCGCGTCGAGGGCGAGAGCTCCGAGGGCGGCCGGGCATGATCGTCCGCATCCTCGGCGAGGGGCAGTACGACCTCGACGACCACGCGCTCGACGCCCTCAACGGCCTCGACACCCAGATCGAGTCGGCGATCGAGGCGGGCGACGAGGAGATGTTCCGCACCGCCCTCCAGGGCCTGCTCGCCGCGGTGCGGGCCAGTGGGACGCACCACGACGTCGACTCCCTCGACGAGTCCGACCTCATCCTCCCTCCGCCGGACGTCACCATCGACGAGGTCCGCGACCTGCTCGGCGACGACGGCCTGATCCCGGGCTGAGGTCGCCCGGTTGCCGATGGCCACCTCCCGCTTCATCAAGGACCCCGGGCTCACCGCCCGGATGACCCTCACCATGTTCCTGCTCGGCGCGCTCTTCGTCGGTCTGGTCGTGGCCCTGATGTACGCCTTCCAGGGGTACTCCGTGCTCATCGCGGTCATCGCGATCGCGATGGCGTTCTGGCAGTGGTGGAGCTCCGACAAGGTCGCCATGCGGGCCATGCGCGCCCGCGAGGTCACCCCCCAGGAGGCTCCCGAGCTGCACGGCATGATCGACCGGCTGTGCGCGCTGGCAGACATGCCCAAGCCCCGGGTCGGGGTCTCCGACCTCCCGGTCCCCAACGCCTTCGCCACCGGCCGCTCGCCCGACCGCGCGGTCGTGTGCGTGACCACCGGGATCCTCCAGACGCTCGAGGCCGAGGAGCTGGAGGCGGTGCTGGCGCACGAGCTGAGCCACGTGGCCCACCGCGACGTGCTCGTGATGACGGTCGCCTCGTCGGCCGGCATCGCCGCCGGCCTGCTCCTGCGCTTCACCCAGTTCGGTGGGATGGGCCGCTCACGCAACAACAGCGGCCTGCCGGTGGTGCTCGTCGCGCTCCTCGGCAGCCTGGTGGTGTACGCCGTCAGCTTCCTGCTGCTGCGCCTGCTCTCGCGCTATCGCGAGCTCAGCGCCGACCGGGCCGGGGCCTACCTCACGCTCAAGCCGGCGGCCCTCGGCTCGGCGCTCCAGAAGATCAGCGGAGAGGTCGCCGCGATCCCGCAGCGCGACCTGCGGGCGGGCTCGGCCGCCAGCGCGCTGTGCATCGTGCCCGCCCTCCGCGGCGGCCTCAGCGGCCTGGTGGCCACCCACCCGCCCCTCCAGCAGCGGCTCGAGCAGCTCGCCCGCATCCAGGCCGAGCTCAGCCGGCCGACGGGCTGAGGGGCGGGGGATGGGGCTCTGGGAGGCGATGCGGGCACGCTCGGCGCCGCGCCGCAACCACCTCGATGCGCTGTTCCTCGTGCCGAGCGCAGCGATCACGCTGCAGACGGCCCTGGGCTTCGAGCCGACCGGGTCGGGCTCGGTCTGCTACAGGTCCGCGAGCGGTGCCGCGTTCGCGCAGACCCAGTCCGATGTCCTGGCGCTCATCCGTGACGACGCCGACGCGCCCGAGGTCACGGTCACCACCGACGACTTCGGCTTCACCTGGCTCGTCGTCGACGGCGACCCCACGGACCTGTCCGGGCTCTGCACGGACCTCCACGCGGTCAACACCACCCTCGAGCTCAACGGGTTCGAGGCGGGCCTGCTCTGCTCGATGGTCCCGTTCGCCAACGCCTCCGGGCAGCGGTTCGGGCTCACCTACCTCTACAAGCAGGGGACGTTCTACCCGTTCGCACCCGCGAACGACGGACAGGAGGGGCAGACCCGTGACAACCTGCTCGAGCTGTCCGTGCGCGACCTGCTCGCCGCGGAGCTGCCGATGGAGGACGACCTCCAGCGTTGGTTGGCGATCTGGAAGGCCCCGGGACTGTGACGGACCGCGACGCGGAAGGCATCGAGGACAGCGCGGACGCGCGACGGGGGGCCGAGCGCGAGGCGACGATCGAGGCGTACGACGTCCTGTGGCGCCCGCCCCGGAGGGAGCTGGTCGCGCTGGTCGACCTCGCCGCAAAGGTGGCAGGGGTGCCCTTCGCAGCCGTCAACCTCTTCACCAGCTCGATGCAGCACCACGCCGCGACCGTCGGCTTCGAGGCTGCGACCCTGCCGCTCGCCGATGTGCCGTGCAAGGTGGTGCTGGAGAGCGAGGAGCCCTTCCAGATCGACGACGCGCGGCGTGATCCCGTCCTCGCCGGCATCCCGTCCGTCGACGGACAGCTCGCCAACATCCGTTACTACGCGGCCCACCCGCTCCGAACCCCGAGCGGCGTCCTCATCGGGACCCTGTGCGTGTTCGACGAGGAGACGCACGAGACGAGCGACGAGGCGGCAACCGCGCTCGGCCAGCTCGCGGACCGCGTGGTGGACGTCCTGGAGCTCGAGCTCACCTCACGTCGACTGGCCCAGGCCAACGCCCGGCTCACCACGGCCAATGAACGGCTCGAGCAGTTCGCCGGCCAGATCAGCCACGACCTGAAGAACCCCCTGACGTCGGTGTCCCTGTCGCTCGAGTCGCTCGAGCTCGACCTGTCCGACCTCGAGGCGGCCGATCCCGAGGTGCTCGACACGCTGGCCCGTGCCCGCCGCGGGGTGGACCGGATGGACGAGATGATCAGCGAGCTGCTGTCGTTCGCGGCCGGGGGCGCTCCGCCGGGCACCGAGCTCGTCGACCTCGGCGCCGAGCTGCTGCTCGCCCTCGACGACCTCGAGGGGCGGCTGTCGAGGCGCGCCGTGGCCGTGGGTGCGCTGCCGGTCGTCCGTGGGGACGCGGCCCAGCTCAGGTCGGTGCTGATGAACCTCGTCGACAACGCCGTGAAGTTCACCGAGGACGGCGAACAGCCCGAGATCGAGGTCGACGCACGGACGGTCGACGGTCACCACCGGATCGAGGTGCGCGACCGTGGCCGCGGTGTGCCGCCGGACCGCAGCGAGCGGATCTTCGCGCCGCTGGCCCGCCTCGACAAGAGCGTGCCCGGCGTCGGCATCGGCCTGGCGACGTGTCGCCGGATCGTCGAGGCGCACGGCGGGACGATGGGCGTCGTCCCGCGTGCCGGTGGGGGATCGGTCTTCTGGTTCGACCTCCCGCTCGCCGACGCCTGAGCCGGGGGCACCTACGGCAACCTCGCCTGCTTCATCTGGCGCGAGGCGTAGACGTTGCCGATGACGGTGCCGTCGAGCCATGCCGTCAGCCGTGCCGCCTCGGCGTGGAGCGCGTCGTGACCGTCGGGGCCGGGGTCCTCGAGCAGCGAGAGTCGTACGACGCCCTCGTCGTCCTGCACCCAGCAGCCGACGATCCTCCCGTCCCACCACGCCGTCGTGCCCGCGTTGCCGTTGGTGTCGAAGAGGTAGGGCACGTGGGCGGGGTCGAGGTAGAACGCGCGCGACTTCCAGCCCATCACCGTCGGGTCGAGGGTCGGCAGCAGCGCCGCCCACGGCTCGACCGGGCCCACCTCGTCCGTGTCGTCGGGCAGCAGCCACCCGGTCGTGCCGTCGTCGAGCGCGACCTCCACGGCACCGAGGGCGGCCAGTGCCGAGGTCACCGCACCCTTGGTGGAGCCCAGCCACCACTGGATGTCGGCCGTCGTCCCCGGGCCGAACGTGCCCAGCCAGCGGCGGACGAGCTCGGCGTAGCCGGCCGCCTCGTCGAGTGGCTCGTCGAGGTCCCCGAGCCAGTCGTCCGCACGCGTCCACACCGGCTTGTTGAGGCGCCAGTGACCGCCGTTGCGACCGCGGACGATGGTGCCCTCGAGGCCGAGGTGGGTGAGCACCCAGGGCGCGACGGGGACGGGGCGGTCCCACGACTTGTCGGTGTCGCCACCGATCATTCCTGCGAGCTCGGGCACCTCCGCCCGCAGCTGCGTCGTGCTCGCGGGACCGGCCGCCAGGCGGGCCAGCGTCGCGTCGCGTGCCGCGTCGAGCCAGGCGTCGCCGTCCGCGGCGATGCCCGCCCCGGCGATGGCCTTGGCGACCCGCTTGCGCTCGGAGGTCGCCACCCGTGCCGAGGCGCTGCCCCACGCCGCGGGCAGCAGGTCGCGGGGGAAGACGAACAGCGTGCGCCGCATCGCGAGCTGCTTCACCACGCTGCGATCGTCGTACAGCGCCGCGTCGACGTCTGCCGGGGTGAGGCCCTCGGTGCGAGCCGCGACGGCGAGGTGCACGGTCGCGGCCTCGGTGGCGTGCAGCACGGTCATCGCCCGGGTGACGGCCTCGACGCTGTCGAGCCGGTGCGTCGGGGACAGCGCGTGCCGTACGGCGATCCGGCTGCGCCGCTCGGAGTCGCTGACGTGCCTCATGCTCAGTCGCGGTGGGACTTGCCGGGCAGGTCCAGCATCCGCTGCAGCGCGACGAGCGCGTCCGCCTCGGTCTCGGGGTCGACCGTGATCTGGTTGACCACCTGCCCTGCGGCGAGGTTCTCCAGGGCCCAGACGAGGTGGGGCAGGTCGATCCGGTTCATCGTCGAGCAGTAGCAGACGTTGCGGTCGAGGAAGACGATCGTCTTGTCGGGGTGGGCGTCGGCCAGGCGCTTGACGAGGTTGAGCTCGGTGCCGATCGCCCACACCGTGCCGGGCTCCGCGGCCTCGATGGTCTTGATGATGAACTCGGTCGAGCCGACCAGGTCGGCCTTCAGGACCACCTCGTGCTTGCACTCGGGGTGGACCAGGACGTTGATGCCGGGGTGCTTCGCGCGGAGCTCGTCGACCACGTGCTCGGAGAAGCGGCCGTGCACCGAGCAGTGGCCCTTCCACAGGATCATCCGGGCACCGGCCAGCTCCTCGGCGGTGAGCCCGCCGCCGGGCTGGCGGGGGTCCCAGACGACGCACTCCTCCAGCGCGATGCCCATCTGGAGCACGGCGGTGTTGCGTCCGAGGTGCTGGTCGGGGAGGAAGAGGACCTTCGCGTCAGGTTTCTGGGCGAAGGCCCAGTCGAGTGCGACCTCGGCGTTGGACGACGTGCAGACCACGCCGCCGTTGCGCCCGCAGAACGCCTTGATGTCGGCGCTGGAGTTCATGTAGGTCACCGGCACGACGCTGTCCTGGATGCCGGCGTCGGCCATCGCCTCCCAGGCGTCCTCGACCTGGCGCAGCCGCGCCATGTCGGCCATCGAGCAGCCGGCCGCCAGGTCGGGCAGCACCACCCGCTGGGTCGGTGAGGTGAGGATGTCGGCGGACTCGGCCATGAAGTGCACGCCGCAGAAGACGATGAACTCTGCGTCGGGCCGCGCGGCCGCGTCACGGGCCAGCTTGAAGGAGTCGCCCGTGACGTCGGCGAACTGGATGACCTCGTCACGCTGGTAGTGGTGGCCGAGGACGAACAGCCGGTCGCCCAGCGCGGCCTTGGCGGCGCGGGCCCGCTCGACCAGGTCGGGGTCGGACGCTGCCGGCAGGTCACCGGGGCACTCCACACCGCGCTCGGCGTCGAGGTCGCGGCCCTTGCCGAGCGGGAGGAGCGGCAGGTCGATGGTGCTCATGTCGCCAATCCTAGGGAGGGTCGCCGACACAGGGACGGGAGTGGGAGGGTTGCGGGCATGTCACGACGCGGTGAGGTGCTGGCACTGGTCCAGGCGGGCGGTCAGGGCTCGCGGATGGACGTCCTCACCCGCGAGCGCGCCAAGCCCGCGCTGCCGTACGGCGGCGTGCACCGGCTGATCGACTTCGCCCTGTCCGGGCTGGTCCACGCCGACCTCGCGGACGTGTGGGTCTCGCTGGAGTACCAGGTGACGTCCATCGACGACTACCTGTCGGGCGGGCGGCCGTGGAGCCTGGACCGCAACCGGGGTGGCTTCCGGCGCATCGTCCCGCAGACCGGCACGGGTCCTGCGACGGAGAGCGGCTTCGCGCACGGCAACGGCGACCTGCTGCTGCGGGTGGCGGCCGACATCGAGGCCTTCGGTGCGCGCACCCTCGTGGTCTGCAGCGCCGACCACGTCTTCAACATGGACCTCGCCCCGGTGATCGAGGAGCACGTCGCCGCCGGCCGCGCCGGGACCGTGCTCACGAGCGAGGTCAGCAAGAAGGACGCCTCGGACAACGTCGTCGTCCTCTCCGGCCGGGGTGGCCGGGTCACCGGGGTCGAGCACAAGCCGTCGCGGCCGTCCTCCGGCACGGTCGCCACGGAGATCTTCGTCTACGACACCGAGGCGCTCCTGACCGCGTTGCACGACCTGCGACGGGAGCTGGCCGGGGATGCGGAGGACGCGGACGAGGGGGACAGCGGGATCGGCGACTTCGGCGAGCACCTGCTGCCGCGCCTGGTCGAGACCGGCGAGGTCGCCGCGGTGCCGCTGACCGGCTACTGGCGTGACGTGGGCCAGCCCGGGCTCTACCTCCAGTCCCACCGCGACCTGCTGCGTGGCACGGTCGACGTCTTCGACCACCCCGGTCGTCCGGTCATCTCCCACTGGCCGGACCGGCCCGCGGCCCGGGTGCGCGCGTCGGGGGAGTGCCGCGACTCGATGTTGTCCCCGGGCGCGGACGTGTCCGGCCTCGTCGTCGGGAGCGTGCTGGGTCCGGGAGTCGTCGTCGAGAAGGGTGCCGAGGTCCACGACAGCGTCCTGATGGAGGACTGCGTCGTGCGTGCGGGTGCCGTCGTACGGACCAGCGTCCTCGACGACCGGTGCGAGGTCGCCGCGAGGTCGCGCGTGGGCGCCGAGCCGTCGCGACGGCTGGCGCACGACGACGACCTGGTGCTCGCCGGGCGCGACTCGACGATCGGCGGCGAGGTCGCGGCGGGTGCGCGCCTGGAGCCCGGCTCCGCTCTGTAGGTCCGCCTAGAGCAGCGAGCCGTGGTGGAGGTACGGCGCGGGCGGCTTCATCTGCCGCACGCAGAGGTAGCCGTTGGTGTAGATGGAGAGCCGCGCAGCGAGGCCGACGTCGAGCGCCCAGGCGTTGACCGGCGTGATGTGGTGAACCCCCACGTCCTGTCCGGGCGTCGACGACGCCAGGGCCTCCCACATCAGGCGGGACGCCGTACGACGGTTCGTGGCCGCGAGCAGCGCGGGTGACCCGTCGGTGTCGACGTAGGCGTAGCCGGACCCCGTCGTGTGGTCGGTGACGATCAGCCTGAGCTGGGCGAGGAGGAGCTCGTGGTCGCCGAGGTGCGCTGCGCCGCGCGTGCGACGGTCCACCGAGTCGAGCAGGTCGATGTCTGCGGCGGAGCCCTCCCGCACGCGGTCGACCACCGGGAGCGCGCTGCGGTCGACGACGCCCGCGACCGTCATCTGAGGGTGCAGGTCGAAGCCCGCCAGCCGGTAGCGGCGTACGGCGCCTGGGTCGGAGCTCGCGGCGAACATCCCGCGCAGGCAGCCGCGACCGTGGTGCATCGCTGCCGCGAGCAGCTCGGTGCCGATGCCGCGGCCCTGGAGGTCCGGGCGGACGGCGAAGGACGCGAGGATCCACATCAGCTCGCGCACGCGTGACACGGCGCCGCCGACCACCTCGCCGTCGACCTCGGCCACCCAGCACCCGCCGGGGTCCGTCCGGAGCGCGGCGCGCGCACGCTCGATCCACGTCCCGTTCCGGGCCGCGGGACGGCGTACGGGATCGGGCCAGGAGCGCTGCGCGGTCCGGGTCTCGACCTCGTAGTAGCTGGTGGCAGTGATGTCGGCGAACGCAGCGAGGTCGTCCTCGCGCATCGGCCGGACGAGCGCTCCGGTCACGACACGTGCGCGGCGAAGCGGCGGAGCAGGTCGTCCCAGTGGGTGTACTTCGCCCGGACCTCCTCGCTGCCGGGCATCCAGCCGCTGTGCACCAGCCGCACGAGGCTGCCGCCGCCCTCGGCCTCGGTGAACCGCACGTCGAGCACGGTCGCCTCGTCCTCGGGATGGCCCAGCCAGAACTCCTGCGTGTAGTGCCCGATCGGGTCCCAGTTCATCACCCGTCCCCAGACGTGCTCCTCGTCGCCGTGCACCATCGCCACGGGACCGTTGGGGTCGATCGAGATGTTGGTGAAGGTGGCCGCGTCGGGCGTCAGCATCGGGTCCCACCACTCGCCCATCTGGGCGGTGAAGCCGACGAAGGCCTCGGTGGGCGTGACCGGGACGACGATCTCGGCGACGATCGGCGCCGGGCCCGCGTCGGAGGTGGGGGCGGGAGGCATGGACCAAGCATGCCCGACCGCGCTGCGAGCCGGTGGTTGCTGGATCATGTCGCCATGCGCGTGCTGATCGCCCCGGACAAGTTCGCCGGCACCCTCACCGCGGTGCAGGCGGCGGAGGCCATCGCGGCGGGGTGGCGACGCCGGGCGCCGGACGACGAGCTCGACCTCGCGCCGATGGCAGACGGCGGCCCCGGCTTCGTCGACGTCCTCCACGCCGCCCTCGGCGGCACGCTGTCGGCGGTGACCGTCTCCGGGCCGCACGGAGCCCCGGTGCCCGCGGTCGTGCTGCGGGTCGGGGAGACGGCGTACGTCGAGAGCGCCCAGGCCGCGGGGCTGCACCTCCTCGACGGCGACCCCGAGACCGCGACGAGCCGCGGCGTCGGTGAGCTCCTGCTCGCGGCGGTCGAGGGTGGCGCGACGACGGTCGTCGTCGGTCTCGGCGGCACGGGGACGAACGACGGCGGCGCCGGGGTGCTCGCCGCGCTCGGCGCCACCTCCGACGGCGTCCTCGACGCCGGTCCGGCTGCCCTGGCCCCCGTGACTGCCGTCGACCTCGGCCCGGCCCGTGCGCGGCTGGCCGGCGTGACGCTCGTGGCCGCCAGCGACGTCGACAGCCCGCTGACCGGGCTCTTCGGCGCGACCAAGACCTTCGGGCCGCAGAAGGGGATCGGCGAGGACCGGATCGCGGAGGTCGACGGTTGGCTCGAGGGGCTCGCGGTCGCCACCGACCGTCGTACCTCCCTGGAGAAGGGCGCCGGCGCTGCCGGCGGCATCGGCTACGCGCTGCTCGTCCTCGGCGGCACCCGCGAGCCGGGCATCGACCTCGTCGCGTCGTCGGTCTCCCTCGCCTCCCGGGCACGGCAGGCGGACCTGGTGGTGACGGGGGAGGGCGCCTTCGACTTCTCCAGCCGGGCCGGCAAGGTGCCGTACGGCGTCGCCGCCGTCGCCTCCGACGCGCTCCGGCCGTGCATCGCGCTGGCCGGCCAGGTCCTCGTCGGGTCGCGCGAGATGCGTGCCCTCGGCATCGAGTCGGCGTACTCCCTCGTCGAGCTGGTGGGGGAGGAACGCGCCCTCGGCGCCCCCGCCGACGCCCTCGCCGACCTCGCCGACCGCGTGGCGCGGACGTGGTCGCGCTGATCGCGCGAACCCCGCGGTTGTTCCGGGCCGGGGTTCAGGCCGGCTCGCCCGGCTCCGCCGTGCTTCGCCGCTTCGCACCGCCGCGGAGTCCGCGACTGCGTCGCGTTCTCCCCGCGGCGCTCGGGAATAACCCCCGGTGTGCGACCATTGAGACCAGCAGGACCCCGAGACTTCTGGAGTGATGAGATGACCGAGCAGGTCGAGACCACCGAGCGCCGCACCGACCAGATCAACCTGTCCGCCGTGGCCGCCGGCAAGGTGAAGAGCCTTCTCGAGCAGGAGGGCCGCGACGACCTGGCCCTGCGCATCTCCGTGCAGCCGGGTGGCTGCTCGGGCCTGCGCTACCAGCTCTTCTTCGACGAGCGCACGCTCGACGGCGACGTGACGACCGACTTCGACGGCGTGACCGTCGTGGTCGACCGGATGAGCGTCCCCTACCTCAACGGTGCCGAGATCGACTTCGTCGACACCATCGAGAAGCAGGGCTTCACGATCGACAACCCCAACGCCACCGGCTCGTGCGCCTGCGGCGACAGCTTCCACTGAGCTGACTCCGGCCTGACACGGGCCTGATGACGAAGGGCCCCAGCCGATCGGCTGGGGCCCTTCGTCATGTCCGCACGCGTCCGGGGACGCGCGCACGTCAGTCCAGGTGCAGGTGGAGCGCGTTGGCGATCCGGGCGGCGGCGTCGGAGATCGGGATCTCCCGCTTGCCGACCTCGGCCGGGTAGTCCTCGAAGCGGAGGGAGGGGCGCCGACCCGCGACGGCGACCCGGGCAGCGCGCTCGAGCCGACGCTCGAGGGCACTCCCGAGGCCCAGGTTGCGGCCCACCTCGGTGCAGTCGGCCGCCATCTCGGCGGGCGTGCCGAGCTCGGCGTGGGCGAGGACGGGGCGGCGCGGACCGGGCGCGGAGGACGTCATGGCCTCGACGCTATTGGCTACCGAGGGGTATCCCGAGCCGTACCGGTAGGTAACTCCGTCCGCCGTCGTCGAAGCGGCCCGAGGGCGAGCGGCGGGTAGTGTTCCGCGTCGTGTCCATCCTCGTAGCCGGATCCATCGCGACCGACCACCTGATGTCCTTCCCCGGGAAGTTCGCCGACAGCCTGGTCGTCGACCAGCTCGACAAGCTGTCCGTGTCGTTCCTCGTCGAGGACCTGGAGGTACGCCGCGGGGGGTGCGCCGCGAACATCTGCTTCGGCCTCGGCAACCTCGGCCTGCGCCCGGTGCTCGTCGGCGCCGTCGGCGAGGACTTCGGCGAGTACCGGGCCTGGCTCGAGCGGCACAACGTGGACTGCGACTCCGTCCACGTCTCCGAGACCCGCCACACGGCGCGCTTCGTGTGCACCAACGACTCGGCGCACGCGCAGATCGCCAGCTTCTACGCCGGCGCGATGAGCGAGTCGCGCGAGATCGAGCTCAAGCCGATCGTCGACCGCGTCGGCGCACCCGACTACGTGATCATCGGCCCGGACGACCCGCAGGGCATGCTGCGCCACACCGAGGAGTGCCGCCAGCGCGGCTACCCCTTCCTCGCCGACCCGTCGCAGCAGCTCGCCTTCGGCGACGGCGACCTCATCCGCCCGCTGATCGACGGCGCCGAGATCCTCTTCTCCAACGAGTACGAGGCCAGCCTGATCACCCAGAAGACCGGCTGGTCGCGCGACGAGGTGCTCGAGCGCGTCGGCACGTGGGTCGTCACCCTCGGCCCCGACGGCGTCCGCATCGACCGTGCCGGCGAGGAGTCGGTCGTCGTCGCGGCCGTCCCGGAGATCGAGAAGGTCGAGCCCACCGGCGTGGGCGACGCGTTCCGGGCCGGTTTCCTCGCCGCGCTCAGCTGGGGCCTCGGCCACGAGCGGGCCGCGCAGCTCGGCTGCCTCCTCGCCGTGTACGTCGTCGAGCAGGTCGGCACGCAGGAGTACGAGATCTCCCGCGCGGACTTCCTCGCCCGCTGCGCCGCGACCTACGGCGACGAGGCCGTCGCCGACTTCGAGCCGCACCTGCGCACGATCCGCGCGTAGCCCCGCTGGTCGAGGAGGTCGCGCAGCGACCGTCTCGAGGCCCCGCTCAGCCGAGACGTCGTACGACGTAGCGGGGGCGGCCGTCCTCGGTGACGTCCGCGCCGACGTACTCCTGCCCCTTCATCCGGCACCACGCAGGTACGTCGACCGCCGCGGCGGCGTCCATCGCGACCACGGCGATCAGCTCGCCGGCCGCGACGTCACCCAGGTGGCGGGCCAGCTCGATGACGGGCATGGGGCAGGGCAGCGTCGTGCAGTCCAGCTCGAGGGCGACGGCGTGACCGTCGTGCGGGCTGCTCACAGCCCGACCCGCGACCGGATCTCGGCGACGACATCCGGCAGCACGTCGCAGAAGGCGTCGACGTCGGCGCGGGTCGCGTCGCGCTGCAGGGAGAGCCGGACGTTGCCGTGGGTCAGCACCCCCATCGCCTCCAGCACGTGGCTCGGGGTGAGGGTCGAGGCGGTGCAGGCCGAGCCGCTCGCGATGCCGAAGCCGCGGCGGTCGAGCTCGGTCACCAGCGCCTCCCCGTCGACGTAGAGGCACGAGAACGTCACCACGTGGGGGAGCCGGCGCACCGGGTCGCCCACGACCTCCACGTCGGGCACCTCCGCGGCCACCCGACGCCGTACGACGTCCACGAGGTCGTGGTGGCGCGCGTTGACCTCCTCGCGCTGGGCCACCACCGCCTGGAGCGCGGCGGCGGCGGCGAGCACCGCCGGGATGTTCTCGAAGCCGGTCGAGCGCTCGTCCACGCGGTCGTCGCCGGGGAAGGGGTTGCGCCACCGCGCCCGCGTCCGCACCAGCAGCACGCCCACCCCGGCCGGGCCGCCCCACTTGTGCGCCGAGCCCGCCGCGGCCGCCCACCCGGACGGCAGCGCGAGGCGGCCCATCGAGGCGCAGGCGTCGGTGAAGAGGGGGACGTCCGGCGGCAGGTCGAGGCGGCCTACCGGCTGGACCGTCCCGACCTCGTGGTTCGCGCTCTGGACGGCGACGACGGCGACCTCCGGTCGCACCGCGCGAGCACGCACCTCGGCCGGGTCGACGCGACCGTCCTTGTCGACGGGCACCTCCTCGCCCCGCCCGGACCACTCGACGGCGTGCCGGACGGCGGAGTGCTCGACGGCGGAGTGGACGACCAGGTCGCCGCGTCGGGCGCCTCGCACGAGCCCCAGCAGCCCGAGGTGTGTGGCGTGGGTGCCGCTGGGGGTGAAGGTCACCTCGTCGGCGCGGACCCCGAGCGCGCCGGCCGTCGCCTCGCGTGCGTTGTCCAGCAGCAGCCGGGCCTCGCGGCCGGCGCGGTGGAGCCTGCGGGGGTCGGCGTACCCCCGGTCGAGCGCCGCGAGCAGCACCTCGCGAGCGGCCGGGTGCAGTGGCGCCGCGGACGCGCTGTCGAGGTCGCCCTGCGCAGGCACGGACCCGGTCACAGCCCGAACTGTGCCACGTACGCGGTCGGGCGGGGCGTGTATCCCACGACACCCGACCCTGCCCCGCACGACGGGCGCGGTTGGGGATACTCTGTGCAGGTCTGAGAAGGACCGAGAGAGAGGCTCGTCAGTGGGTCTGCAAGTCCCCAAGATCGCGGGCGCGCCTGCACGGCGCGTCCTGAGGGTCGCGGTGCTCGGCGCGGCGATGCTCGTGCTCGCCGGCTGCTCCGAGGCCGACCAGCACCAGATCAAGAACCTCGCGATGCCCGACCGCATCACCGAGCAGGGTCCCTACACCTATGAGCTCTGGAAGTGGGCCTGGGTCGCCGCGATGATCACCGGCGTCATCGTCTGGGGCCTGATCTTCTACGCGGTGGTCAAGTTCCGCCGGCGCAGCGACGACGAGGTCCCGAGGCAGACGCGCTACAACCTGCCCCTCGAGGTCTTCTACACGATCGCCCCGGTCCTGATGTGCATCGTGTTCTTCTTCCACACCGTGCGCGTGCAGGACATCCAGACCGAGCTCAGCACGCCCGACGTCACCGTCGAGGTGACCGGTCAGCAGTGGTCGTGGACCTTCAACCACGGCGTCGGCGAGGAGAACCCAGACGCCACCGGTGAACCGGGCGACTACGCCTACGGCTCCTACGTCTACACCTCCGGTGACGGCAGCGAGATCCCGACGCTCGTGCTGCCCGTCGACCAGCGCATCCAGTTCAACCTGCGCTCGCCCGACGTGATCCACAACTTCGGCGTGCCGTCGTTCCTCACCCGCATGGACGTCATCCCCGGCCGCATCAACAAGCTGCAGGTGACGCCCACCGTCGAGGGCGACTACGTCGGCAAGTGCTACGAGCTCTGCGGTGTCTACCACTCGCGGATGCTCTTCAAGGTGAAGGTCGTCAGCCAGGAGGAGTACGAGCAGTACAAGTCCGACCTGGCCGACGCAGGCAACACGGCCGAGCAGCCCCTGATCGGTGGCGCCGACACGACCACGCAGGCCGGCCTCGCCGAGGACGACAACCAGGAAGGGAGCCAGGAGTGAGCGCCCCCACGATCAACCGGCCCGCCGCACACACGCCGGGCGGTGAGCCGCCGCGCAAGGCCCTGGGCCAGCAGGTCGTCCGCATCCTGACGACCACCGACCACAAGCTCATCGGCAAGCTCTACCTCGGCACGTCGTTCGCGTGGTTCCTCATCGCGGGCCTGATGGCCATGCTGATCCGCTCCGAGCTGGCCTACCCCGGTCAGCAGGTCGTGAGCGAGCAGCTCTACAACCAGCTCTTCACGATGCACGGCACGATCATGCTGCTGCTGTTCGCGACGCCGCTGTTCTTCGGCTTCGCCAACGTCATCATGCCGCTGCAGATCGGGGCGCCCGACGTGGCGTTCCCGCGCCTCAACATGTT
This sequence comes from Nocardioides potassii, assembly GCF_021648885.1. GTDB lineage: Bacteria > Actinomycetota > Actinomycetes > Propionibacteriales > Nocardioidaceae > Nocardioides > Nocardioides potassii. Next base: position 418,005 of record NZ_JAKJHZ010000005.1, read on the forward strand.
CAGCTACTGGCTGTTCCTCTTCGGTGGCCTCATCGCCGCCTCGGGCTTCCTGACGCCCCAGGGCGCGGCCGACTTCGGGTGGTTCGCCTACACGCCGCTCTCCGACGCCGTACGCAGTCCGGGCGTCGGTGGCGACCTCTGGATCATGGGCCTCTGGATGGCCGGTCTCGGCTCGATCCTCGGTGGCGTCAACTTCATCACCACGATCATCTGCATGCGCGCGCCCGGCATGACGATGTTCCGGATGCCGATCTTCGTCTGGAACACGCTGATCACCAGCATGCTCGTGATCATGGTGTTCCCGATCCTCGCGGGCGCCCTGCTCTCGCTCGAGGCCGACCGCATCCTCGGCGCCCACGTCTTCGACCCGTCGCACGGCGGGCCGGTCCTGTGGCAGCACCTGTTCTGGTTCTTCGGGCACCCGGAGGTCTACATCATCGCGCTGCCGTTCTTCGGCATCATCTCCGAGATCCTGCCGGTCTTCAGCCGCAAGCCGATCTTCGGCTACGTCGGCCTGGTGGCCGCCACGCTCGGCATCGCGATGCTGTCGGTGGCCGTGTGGGCCCACCACATGTTCGTCACCGGCGCGGTCGACCTGCCGTTCTTCTCCGGCATGACGTTCCTCATCGCCGTACCCACCGGCGTGAAGTTCTTCAACTGGATCGGCACGATGTGGGGCGGGTCCCTGTCCTTCGACACCCCGATGCTGTGGTCGATCGGCTTCCTGACGACCTTCCTCTTCGGTGGTCTCACCGGCGTGATCCTGGCCAGCCCGCCGCTCGACTTCCACGTGTCCGACTCCTACTTCGTCGTCGCGCACTTCCACTACGTCGTCTTCGGCACCGTCGTGTTCGCGATGTTCGCCGGGTTCTACTTCTGGTGGCCCAAGATGACCGGCAAGATGCTCGACGAGCGTCTGGGCAAGCTGCACTTCTGGATCCTGTTCGTGGGCTTCCACACCACGTTCCTCGTGCAGCACTGGCTCGGTGTCGAGGGCATGCCCCGTCGCTACGCTGACTACCTGCCCGAGGACGGCTTCACCACGCTCAACCAGATCTCCACGGTCGGGGCGTTCCTGCTCGGTGCGTCGACGCTGCCGTTCCTCTACAACGTCTACGTGTCGGCCAAGGGCCCGAAGATCGAGGTCGACGACCCGTGGGGCTGGGGCCGTTCGCTCGAGTGGGCGACCAGCTGCCCGCCGCCGCGGCACAACTTCCACTCGCTCCCGCGCATCCGCTCGGAGTCGCCGGCCTTCGACCTGCACCACCCCGAGATCGCGCTCATGGAGCTCCACGAGCACGATGCCGAGCGCAACGGCAACGTCGCCGACGCACCCGAGGTGCACGGCCGCGAGGAGCTGCTGCAGGAGCGCATCGACAACGACGACACCCGTCACGAGGGAGACGACCGATGAAGGCAGAGGCCTGGGTCTTCGGCATCACCGCGCTGTTCGTCGCGGTCGTCGCGCCCGCCTACTGGTTCCTCACCGAGGACCCGACCGGCACGTCCGCGCTCGTCATGACCGCGCTGCTCTTCGGCATGGTCACCCTCTACCTCGGGTTCCACGCCTCGCGCATGGACCCGCGGCCGGAGGACCGCAAGGAGGGCGACATCGCCGACGGTGCCGGCGAGCTGGGCTTCTTCCCGCCCTACTCGTGGTGGCCGCTGTGGTGCGCCCTCGCCCTCGGCGTGGTCGTCTACGGCACCGCGCTCGCCGCCTGGTGGCTGGTCTTCATCGGCTTCGCCGTCGGAGCCATCGTGCTGTGCGGGTTCATCTTCGAGTACTACCGCGGTGAGCACGCTCACTGACCGCGCCTTTTAGAGAAGGGCCCGTCCGCGACGTACGCTGGACGGGTTCTTCTGATTTCGGGTCACCAACACTGGGGGTACGTCGCATGCGCACTCGTGCGTCCGCTCACCTGCGCCCCGCGGGACGTCGTACGACGCTCGCGGCCGCGCTGCTCGTCCTGGCCGGCGGGCTCGCGGCGTGCAGCTCGACGACCGACGGCGCTGCCGGTCCCGGTGGGTCGGGCGGGTCGGGCGCGACCTCGGGATCGGAGTCTCCCAAGCCCGAGCCCGTGCGGATCGCGACGAGCTTCACCGACGCCGCCGCCGTCCCGATCGACGGCCCGCTGACCGTCTCCGCCGAGGGCGGGACGCTCGACACGGTGCAGGTGACGTCGCCGGCCGGTGCCGTCGCCGGAGACGTCGCAGGCGACACGTGGACCGCCTCCGACCGCCTCGAGCCCGGCACCGACTACAGCATCACGGCGTCGACGACCCGCAGCGACGGACGCAAGGTCGAGCGCACGCGGAGCTTCCACACCGTCGACCTCTCCCTCGACCAGCAGACCTTCGCCTCGATCGCGCCGCTCGACGGCGAGACGGTGGGCGTCGGGATGCCGGTCATCGTCACCTTCGACGTCCCCGTGACCGACAAGGCGCTGTTCGAGAAGCACATGCACGTCACCAGCACCCCCGCCCAGAAGGGTTCCTGGTACTGGATGAGCGACACCGAGGCGCACTACCGCCCGGCGGCGTACTGGAAGGCCGGCACCGACGTGTCGGTCGACCTCGACCTCAACAGCCTGCCCGCCGGCAACGGCATCTACGGCCAGGAGTCGCGGAAGATCGACTTCACGATCGGCGACGCGCACGTCTACAAGGTCGACGCGCAGACCCACCAGATGCAGGTCTTCTCCAACGGCAAGCTCCTGCGGACGCTGCCGATCACCACCGGCAAGCCCGGCTTCGTCACCCGGTCCGGCACCAAGGTGATCATCGAGAAGTTCGACGAGAAGCGGATGAACTCCGAGACCGTCGGCATCAACCGCAACAGCCCCGACGCCTACGACATCGACGACGTCCAGTGGGCGATGCGGGTGACCTTCTCGGGCGAGTTCATCCACGCCGCACCGTGGTCGGTCGGCTCGCAGGGCTACGCCAACGTCTCCCACGGCTGCACGGGCATGTCGACCGCCGACGCGGGCTGGCTCTACGCCATGAGCCGTCGCGGTGACGTCGTCGAGTACACCGGCACCGACCGCCAGATGACTCTCCAGAACGGCTACGGCGACTGGAACCTCTCCTTCCGCGACTGGAGGTCCGGCTCCGCCCTCTCCTGATCCGAAGGCCCGTTCTCACCCGCCTGCACACCGAAAACCGGCGGTGCAACGGGTTTGCGGGTCCGTAGGGTCCCCGTCGGTCCGCACATCGCGGACGTCGGAGAGAAGGAAGGACGATGGAGAACCTGACCCCGACGCTCATCAGCTGGGCGTCGATCCTGGAGGACGGCACGCGTGCCCAGGCGGAGCAGACGGCACGCATGCCGTTCATCCACCCGCACGTGGCGCTGATGCCCGACGCGCACCTCGGACTGGGCGCCACGGTGGGATCCGTGATCCCGACCGTCGGTGCGATCATGCCGGCGGCCGTGGGCGTGGACATCGGCTGCGGCATGATCGCCGTGCGCACCCAGTACGCCACCGACGACCTGCCTGCCGACCGGGTGCCGGTCCGTCAGGCCATCGAGCGGGCGATCCCGCTCAACGCCGGTGCCGCGAACCGCACGATCAGCCGCGAGCACACCGAGCAGCGGCTCGAGCAGCTCCGCAGCCTCGCCGAGGACGCCGGGTTCGACCCCGCGTCCTACGCGCGGCGCTGGGACCTGCAGCTGGGCACCCTGGGGTCGGGCAACCACTTCATCGAGGTGACGGCGGACGAGTCCGGGGGAGTGTGGCTGTTCCTGCACTCCGGCTCGCGCGGGGTGGGCAACAAGATCGCCCAGAAGCACATCGCCGTAGCGCGCGAGCTGTGCGCGGGGGAGGACCTGCCCGACCGTGACCTGGCCTACCTGACCGAGGGCACGGCCGAGTTCGACGCCTACGTCCGCGAGGTGCGGTGGGCGCAGACCTACGCCCTCCTCAACCGCGAGGAGATGATGGACCGGGTCGTCCGGCAGTTCGGCGAGTGGGTCGGCGGCGAGGTGGAGCGGGTGGAGGAGATCAACTGCCACCACAACTACACCGAGCGCGAGCATCACTACGGTCGCGAGGTGTGGGCCTCCCGCAAGGGCGCCATCAATGCCGAGCAGGGCCGGCCCGGCCTGATCCCGGGTTCGATGGGCACGGCGTCGTACGTCGTGATCGGGAAGGGCGACGTCGCCTCCCTCAGCTCCGCGCCGCACGGAGCAGGGCGTCAGTACTCCCGGACGCGAGCACGGAAGACGTTCACGGCTGACGATCTCCGTGCCGCGATGGCGGGCATCGAGTACCGCGACACCGACGCGTTCATCGACGAGATCCCGGCGGCCTACAAGGACATCGACCAGGTCATGGCCGACGCCGCCGACCTCGTCGAGGTGCGGCACGTGCTCCGGCAGCTGGTGAACGTCAAGGGCGACTGACCAGGCCCGCGCAGGACGACGAAGGGCCCGCCGGATCCGGCGGGCCCTTCCTCGTGCGTGCTCGACTCAGTGGTCGCGGAGCGGGACCTCGTCGGTGTCCCGGAGGCGGTGGTCGTCGAACTGGTGACCATCGGCCGGGTGGTCGAGACCCGACTGGAGCTCCGCCTCGTGCTCGGCGTGGTGGTGGCCCTCCTCGAGCTCGGCGCGGGTGGGCTTCTGCACGTTGTGCTGGTACATCCAGGACGAGAGCCTGGCACGCACCTTCTCCGAGCGGGAGTTCGGTGCCGCCACGCCCGAGGCGTCCGTGTCACCCTCGACCGCGTAGATCTCGTCGCGGTCGCGCGCGGTGAGCGTGTAGGCGCTCGTCGGGTTGATCGGCAGGTGCCGCTCGGCGTACTGGCCCGAGGCCGAGCGGGTGATGATGCCCGTCTCGTAGCCGTGGAGCAGCTTCTCGTTGTCGCTGCGCTGCAGCGAGATGCACCAGCGTCGCGTGATCCAGAACGCCAGCAGCGGACCGAGGAAGATGGCGCCGCGCATGAAGTAGGTGATCTGGTTGATGCTCGCGTGCAGCTTGATCGCGATGATGTCGTTGCCGCCGGCTGCCCAGGCGAGGCCGTAGAACGTCATCAGGGCCACCATGACCGCGGTACGCGTCGGGGCGTTGCGCGGGCGCTGCAGGAGGTGGTGGTCGCGCTTGTCACCGGTGATCCAGCCCTCCACGAAGGGGAGCAGCATCAAGATGACGAGCATGAGCGGCGGGACCAGGAGGATCGGGATCAGGACGTTCCACGAGATCGTGTAGCCGAAGATCACCGTCTCCATGTGGCTGGGCATGATGCGCAGCAGGCCGTCGGGCCAGCCCATGTACCAGTCGGGCTGCGAACCGGCCGTCACCTTGGTGGGGTCGTAGGGCCCGAACTTCCACACCGGGTTGATCGACATCAGGCCGCCCATCAGGGCGATGACGCCGAAGACCATGAAGAAGAAGCCACCGGCCTTGGCGGCGTAGACGGGCAGCATCGGGTAGCCGACGACGTTCTGCTCGGTGCGGCCGGGGCCGGGCCACTGCGTGTGCTTGTGGTAGACGAGCAGCAGCATGTGGGCCGCGATCAGCGCGAGCAGGATGCCCGGGATCAGCAGCACGTGGACGATGTAGAGGCGCGGGATGATCGACTCACCGGGGAACTCGCCGCCGAAGAGCAGGAACGACATGTAGGTCCCGGCGACGGGCGTGGCCTTCAGGAAGCCGTCCGCGGCCCGGATGCCGGTGCCGGAGAGCAGGTCGTCGGGCAGCGAGTAGCCGGTGAAGCCCTCGAGGGTGCCCAGCAGCAGCAGGATGCAGCCGATGACCCAGTTGAGCTCGCGCGGCTTGCGGTAGGCGCCGGTGAAGGCGACTCGGAGCAGGTGCACCATCATCGAGGCGATGAAGATCATGGCCGCCCAGTGGTGCATCTGCCGCATGAGCAGGCCGCCGCGCACGTCGAAGGAGATGTGCAGGGCCGAGGCCATCGCCGAGGACATGTCGATGCCCCGGAGCTGGTCGTAGGAACCCTCGTAGGTCACCTCGCCCATCGACGGGTCGAACCACAGGGTGAGGAACACGCCGGTCAGGAGCAGCACGACGAAGCTCCACAGCGCGATCTCGCCGAGCATGAACGACCAGTGGTCGGGGAAGACCTTGCGCAGGTTCTTCTTCATCGCCGTGGCCAGGCCGAGGCGGTCGTCGGCCCACGAGGCCAGCGAGCCGGCCGGGCTCGGCTTCGATGCGGTCGCGGCGTCCGTGCGGTTGCTCGTCGCGACCTTGCTGGTGTCGACGCTCACTGCTTCTCACGCTCCCAGTAGCTAGCCCCGATGGGCTCGGTGAAGTCGCTCTGCGCGACCAGGTAGCCCTCTCCGTCCACCTCGATGGGCAGCTGGGGGAGGGGGCGGGCAGCCGGACCGAAGACGACCTTGGCGGAGTCCGCGAGGTCGAAGGTCGACTGGTGGCACGGGCACAGCACGTGGTGCGTGGTGCGCTCGTAGAGGGAGATCGGGCACCCGACGTGGGTGCAGATCTTGGAGTAGCAGATGATCCCGTCGGCGGTCCACTTCTCCCGGCCCTTGCCGGCGGTGATGTCGTCGGGGTCCATCCGCACGATGATGATCGCGCCCTTGGCCTTCTGGACCTGCTTCTCGGCGCCGTGGAGCTCGGGGTAGCCGTTCTCCTCGGTCGGGAAGAGCGCCTCGGGGGCGGCGTTGATCAGGTCACCGACCTCGATCTCGCTGGCGAGGATCGGCGTGCCGACCACGTCGCGCACGAGCCGCATGCCCGGCTCCCAGATCGTGTGGGCGAGCTTGCCGATGTCGAGCTTGTCGCCCGGCGCGAGGTCGCGCAGCAGCACCACGGCCGGGAGGCCCAGGATGCCGACCGCGCCGATCATGGTGTTGCGCACGAGCGGGCGGCGGCCGATGCCCGCCTCGTCGAGGCCGTCGTTGAGCGCCTGGATCGTGGCGTCGCGGTCCTCCTGCGGGGAGGCGGCCGGGTGGCGCATCTCGATGATCTCGTGGTCGGCCATCAGCTTGCGGGCCAGGTGGATGATCCCGATGCCGATGAACAGCAGCGACAGGCCGAGGGTCACGCCGAGCGCGACCGTCGAGGCCCCCATGCCGGCGAACGTGTCCCAGCTGTCGCCGACCGAGAGCGAGAAGTAGGCGACCACGAAGAGGACCGCGCTGATCATCGCCGCGACGAAGAGGCCGGCGATCTGGCGCTCGGCGCGCTTCTCGGCCTTCGGGTCGACGTCCGTCGGGCGCCACGTGTGCGGCGGCAGGCCCGGGTCGGCGATCGGCTCGGACTCGCGGTGCGACGGGACATGCGAGTCGTACGTCGCCGGCGTGGTGGAGCTCGAGCCTGCGGTCGCGCCGCTGCCCGCCGCCGGAGTGCCGTCGGGCGCGTTGACGGGGTGCTCGTGGCTGTCGTTGCTCACGCGTTCACCTTGTCCTTCTTGCTGCGGGTGGTGTGCGAGGCGATCCAGACGGCTGCGCCGACCAGGCCGCCGATGCCGAGGATCCAGGCGAACAGGCCCTCGGAGACGGGGCCGAGGCCGCCGAGCGTGAAGCCGGCGTACTCCGGGGTGTCCTGGATGCTGCCGAGGTAGGCGATGACGTCGCGCTTCTCCTCGGGGGAGAGGTTGCCGTTGCTGAAGTTGGGCATGTTCTGCGGCCCGGTCAGCAGTGCCTCGTAGATGTACTTGCCCTGGACGCCGTGGAGGTTGGGGGCGTAGCCGCCGCGCGGCATCGCGCCGCCGGCGCCGTTGAAGTTGTGGCACGCGGTGCAGTTGGTCAGGAAGATCTGGCCGCCGCGGGTGATCGCCTCCTCGCGCTCCTCCTCCGACATGCCCTCGATCGAGTAGTCCGACTCGTCGGGGATCGCGGGGCCGGGGCCGAGCGAGGCGACGTAGGCCGCCAGCGCGGCGACCTCGTCGTCGTCGAAGGCGACCTTCTTGCGGGGCGCCTGCGCACCCGGCTGCGCCATCGGCATGCGGCCCGTGCCGACCTGGAAGTCGACTGCCGCGGCACCGACGCCGACGAGCGAGGGGCCGATCTGATAGCCGTCGCGAACCGTCGGGACACCCTCACCGTTCTTGCCGTGGCAGAACGCGCAGCTGGTGAGGAAGAGCTCCTTGCCCTGGGCGATCTGGTCCGTCTCGCTCGCCTGGCTCTGCGCCTGGGCGGGGGCGAAGGCGGTGTAGAGGGAGCCGCTGATCAGCAGTCCGAGCAGCAGCACCGCGAGACCGGCAAGCGGTCCCCGGCGGTGCCGGGAGAGGCGGCCAGCGGTTCGGTTGAGCACGCGCACGTTGAGGTCCTTGCCGGTGAGACGGTGGAGGCTGTTACTGGATGACGTAGATCGTGAAGAAGAGCCCGATCCAGACCACGTCGACGAAGTGCCAGTAGTAGGACACGACGATCGCGGTCACGGCCTGCTCGTGGGTGAAGCGTCGGGCGAGGTAGGTCCGGCCCAGCACGAAGAGGAAGGCGATCAGACCGCCCGTCACGTGCAGGCCGTGGAACCCGGTGGTCAGGTAGAACATCGAGCCGTAGGCCGAGCTCGGGATGGTGACGCCCTCGTGGATCAGCTCGGCGTACTCGAGCGCCTGTCCGCCGATGAAGATGGCACCCATGACGTAGGTGAGGATGAACCACTCACGCAGGCCCCACTTGGTGAAGTCGAACAGCTTGCCCGAGCGCCCGACCTGGCCGCGCTCGGCGGCGAACACGCCCCACTGGCACGCGAAAGACGAGGCGACGAGGATCGCGGTGTTGGCCGTGGAGAAGGGGACGTTGAGCTTCTCCGTCTCCTGCGCCCAGAGGTCCGGGCTGACCGCGCGGATGGTGAAGTAGGCCGCGAACAGAGCAGCGAAGAACATCAGCTCGCTGGAGAGCCAGATGATCGTGCCCACGCTGACCATGCTCGGCCGGTCGTGGTGCCCGTGCAGCCGGGATGCCGGAATCGTCGCTGTTGCTGTCGCCACTCGATCATTATGGCTGGTGGATCCGAAGGAGGGCACCCCGACCCCCTGTGCAATCGGGTCATAAAGTTCACAGTGTGGTGCCCGCCCTGCTGACCCCCCTCTCGGCCGACCTCGAGGTCCTCCCGAGATTCACCGTCGGACGGGTCTTCACGGACTGGGGGATCGACCCGATCCCGTTCGTGGTGACCGTCTGGGCGGTGGGTCTCTACGCCCTCGGGGTGGTCGTGCTGCACCGCCGGGGCGACCGCTGGCCGGTCGGCCGGACGCTCGCCTTCGTGGGGCTCGGGATGGGCTCGTTCTTCTTCGCGACGTCGTCCGGGCTCGGGCGCTACGACACCACGCTCCTGAGCGTGCACATGGTCCAGCACATGCTCTTGTCGATGGTCGTCCCGCTCGCGCTCGCGCTGGGTGCGCCGGTCACGCTCGCACTGCGGACGTTGCCCGCCGCCCCGCGGCGCTGGCTGCTCGCCGTGCTGCACTCACGGGTGGCGAAGGTGCTGGCGTTCCCACCCCTGGCGTTCGTCCTCTACGTCGCCTCGCCGTGGGCGCTCTACTTCTCGTCCTGGTACGACGCGAGCCTGGCGTCGGCGTTCGTCCACCAGATGATGCACGTCCACCTGGTGCTGGTCGGGACGCTGTTCTTCTGGCCGCTCATGGGCATCGACCCCGTCCCGGGCCGCGTCGGCCACACCTTCCGCGTGCTGCTGACCATCATGACGCTGCCCTTCCACGCCTTTCTCGGCGTCACGATCATGGGGCAGTCGACCCTCATCGGTGGCGAGCACTACCTCGCGCTGCGCGAGGGGCCGATGGGCGCCTGGCTCCCGCCCGCCCTCGAGGACCAGCACCTGGCCGGCGGCATCCTCTGGGCCACCGGCGACCTCATCGGCGTCCTCTTCTTCGGCGTCCTGTTCACCCAGTGGGTGCGCTCGTCGATGAAGGAGGCCGCCCGCGAGGACCGGCGCCTCGACCTCGCCGAGCGCCGCTCGTCCTCCTCGCAGCCCTCGTCGCTGGTCGAGTAGCCCCCGCCCCGCTCGGTGGTTGAGGTGCGAGCGCAGCGAGCCTCGAAACCTCCGGTCGTCGCCGAGCGTTACCATCCTCTCCGTGACTGAAGCCTCCGCCTCCCGCCCGGTCAAGGTCCTCGTCTACAGCGACGACGTGAACACGCGCCAGCAGGTCATCCTCGCCCTCGGCCGCCGTCCCCACCCGGACCTGCCCGAGCTCGAGTACGTCGAGGTCGCCACCGAGCCCGTCGTCCTCCAGAACATGGACTCCGGCACCATCTCCCTCGCGATCCTCGACGGCGAGGCCGTCCCCGCCGGCGGGATGGGCATCGCCAAGCAGCTCAAGGACGAGATCTACGAGTGCCCGCCCGTCATCGTGCTCACCGGTCGGCCCCAGGACGCGTGGTTGGCCACGTGGTCGCGCGCCGAGGCCGCGGTGCCGCACCCGATCGACCCGATCCAGCTGGCCGAGGCCGTCATCGGCCTCCTCCGCCCGTCGGTGCCCGCCACCTCCTGACCCGCCCCACGCTGGTGCCGCTGGCCGAGCAGCCCGCGGGGAACGAGCGGGCGTATCGAGACCCGGGCCACGCCCGGCCGCCGTCCATCGGGTCTGGAACACTCGGCCTCATGTCCCACACCTGGCCCGACGTCCTCTCCACGCTGGTCGCTGGTCGCGACCTGACGACGGAGCAGGCGCGATGGGCCATGGACGAGGTCTTCGCCGGAGCGGCGACACCGGTCCAGATCGCAGCCCTCGTCGTCGCCCTGCGCGCCAAGGGTGAGACGGTCGAGGAGGTCGCGGGCATCGCCGACGCGATGCTCGCCGCCGCCAACCCGATCTCCGTCCCCGGCCGGCTGCTCGACGTCGTCGGCACCGGTGGCGACCGGTCCATGTCGGTGAACATCTCGACGATGTCGGCCATCGTCGCTGCCGGGGCAGGCGCCAAGGTCGTCAAGCACGGCAACCGGTCCGCGTCGTCGCAGTCGGGTTCGGCCGACGTCCTCGAGGCGCTCGGCGTCCGGCTCGACCTGGCTCCGGACCGCGTCGCCGAGGTCGCCGAGGAGGCGGGCATCACCTTCTGCTTCTCCGCGGCCTTCCACCCCGCGATGCGTCACGCTGCCGTCCCTCGGCGCGAGCTCGGCATCGCGACGACGTTCAACATCCTCGGCCCGCTGACCAACCCGGCCCGCCCCCAGGCACAGGCGATCGGCTGTGCCGATGCGCGGATGGCGCCGGTCATGGCCGGAGTCCTCGCAGGCCGCGGCGTCGACGCGTGGGTGTTCCGCGGCGACGACGGGCTCGACGAGCTGACCACCACCACGACGTCGACCGTGTGGCGCGTGCACGGGGGAGAGGTCACCGAGCTCACGCTCGACCCCGCATCCGTCGGCATCGCCCGCGCGACGACCGAGGACCTCCGCGGCGGCGACGCGGCCCACAACGCGGACGTCGTACGACGCCTCCTCGCCGGCGAGCGCGGACCGGTCCGCGACGCGGTGGTGCTCAACGCGGGTGCGGCGCTCGCCGTCCACGACTCACCCGAGGACGACGTGCCGTCCGCCCTTGCCGCGGGCGTGGCGAGGGCGGGGGAGGCCATCGACTCCGGCGCCGCCCGGGCGACCCTCGACCGGTGGGTGGCGGCGACGTCCGCCTGACTGGCTCGAGGTTCTGCCACACTGCCGCCATGGCGTACGGCGGACAACCCACCTCCGTGCTGTCGGTCGTCGCCCTCGTCTGCGCGGCTGCGGTGTTCCTGGGCTACGGGCCGGTGCTCGCCATCATCGGCATGCTGTGCGCGGCCATGGGGATGGCGCGCGGTGAGGGCCTCGCCGGCCCGGCGGTGACGGTGGCGCTGGTGGTGCTCGTGCTGGCGTTCGTGATGCCGACCAGCATCGCCCTCAACCGGCTGTGACGCGTCAGGCGGGAGCCTGGCCCTTCGGGAGATCGAGGATCTCCTTCTTCGACGGGGTCTCGACCACGACCTTCGTGCCGAACTCCTCGAAGTACAGCGCGTCCGGCAGTCCCGCGTCCTGGGCAGGCGCCATCTTCAGCACGTGGTGGGGAGCGTCCAGGGACACCCAGATCGTGGTGCGCTTCCTGCCCCGGCCGCCCGTGATCGGGATCGCCTCCGCGTCGCCGACCTCGACGACGTCGTCGCTGCTCACGGACTCACCCGTGTCCTCGGGCTCGAGCTCGAAGTCGGCGAGGACGTCGTCGAGGGAGCACAGGTCGGCGAAGTCCTCGTTCTCGCCGTCGGCGACGAACCACTTGCCGCGGAACATCCTCCACGCCTGATCGCCCTGCTGGCCGTCGACATGGGCCCTCACGAACTTCTCGTCGGCGCGGAGCCAGGTCCCGTCCGCGTTCTGGCGAAGCTCGAAGCCGCCACCGCTCCCCGCGTCGAAGCTTCCGCGGCAGCCGCTCCTCCCCACGCTGATGTCGACCCGCATCCGACCGAACCTCTTCGTGTCGATGTCGCCCAGGATCCGCATCGACGACACGTCCTGCATGTCGTCGAACGACGACCGCGCGATGCTGCGCGGGCTCTGGTCGAGGAAGGGATCCCGGCCTGGCAGCAAGTCGCCGACGGCCCCGCACGCGGAGAGCGTGGCGAGCGCGAGCGTCGAGGCGCCGGCCGCGGCGGCGCGTCGGGTCGAGGTGGGGTACATGGTGCTCCTGAGGTCCGTGTCGACCCCATTCGACCAGTCGGAGGCACCGAGCGTGGGTGGAACGGCGGATCTACAGGTGCAGCACCCAGGCCGCGCCGTCACGCGTGAAGCCGAGCCGGTCGTAGTAGGCGCCGACCATCCCGGGCGGCGTGACGACGTGGCGGATCCCGCGCTCGGCGAGGAGACCGCTGCTGCGCCACACGAACTCGCCGGGGGAGAAGTCGCGGTAGCGCGGCGTGACGTAGTCGAGGAGGACGTGCGCGGTGTCGCCGTCCTCCCGCAGCAGCACGACGCCGACGGTCTCGTCGCCCTTCTGCACCAGGAACGCGTCCTGGGTCGAGGACGGGTCGTGGACGAAGCCCGGGTTGAACTTGAGGATGTCCGCGCCGTGCACCCGCAGCACGTGCCGGAGGTACTCGTCGCTGGGCGACACCTCCAACACCTCGTAGGCGGTGTCGTCGTGCCGTTGGCGCAGCAGCTGCGCGATGAAACACGCGTTGATGAGGACGAGGACGGTGTTCATGCCCACCATCGGCCACACCTCGAGCATCGCGTTGAACACGATGAGGATCACGCACGCGATGGCGTTCAACACACGCAGCCGCAGCACGCTCGCCTGCAGCAGGGAGTAGACGAGCAGGGCGCTCCCGCCCCACCCCAGGACGTCCAGCCAGTGGTCGGCGAGCCAGTTCACGAACCCGGACCCTACTGCCGGCGACTCCCGCGCCGGGAAACGGCGGAAGCCCGTGGAGGGTGCGGTCGAGGGGCACCCTCCACGGGTTCCGTCACTCAGGCGGTGGTCACTTCCTGACGGTGATCTTGATGGCCTTGCTCTTCGACGGGTTGGTGGCAGCACTGCCCTTGTAGAACACGGTGATCTTGTGCTTGCCGGCCTTGAAGCCCTTGAGCTTGATCGTCAGCTTGCCCAGCTTGGAAGCCGCCAGGGACTTCGTCACCAAGGTCTTCCTGCCGTCCTTGACGACCACGCTGCCGGTCGGACCCGTGAGCCCCGTCGCCATCACGGTGACCATCAGCTTGGACTTCATCCCCGGCTTGAGCACGGTCGGCAGCAGGATCGCGGACGTCGTCGAGTCCAGCTTTGCGATCGTCACCGGCGCGGTGGTCGCGGCTCCGTCGGTCCAGCCCGCCTTCGTCACCGACACGGTGACGGTCAGCGCCTGCGACGCATCGGCCTCGGTCGCCCGGTAGATCGACGTCGTCGCACCCGTGATCGGCGCACCCGCGCGGAACCACTGGTACTTGAAGCCGGTGGGCGCGCTGTTCCAGGTGCCGGCGGTGGCGGTCAGGTACCCGCCGACCTTGGCGGTGCCGTTGATCACCGGGGCTGCGGTGGCGGTCAGCGTTCCGGCCGTACCTCCCGGGCCGCCCGGAGGCGTCCCCGGGATCGCGACGGGCGGCGAGACGGCGACACCGTTGGTGTAGCCGGACCGGACAGCCGTCACCTCGACCGTGAGCTGGGCGCCGGCGTCGGCAGCCGTCACCAGGTAGGTGCCGAAGAACGCGTTGGTGATCGGCGAGCCGTTGCGCAGCCACTTGTACGAGTACGAGGTCGCCGTGGGGGCCCAGGTGCCGGGGACGGCCGTGAGGTTGCTGCCCACTGCCGGGTTCCCCGAGATCGACGGGGCGGAGGTCGCGAGCAGGGCGTCGCCCGCGGTGGCCATCACGCCGTCGCTCGTGCTGGAGCCCGAGGCGTAGTTCGGCTTGGAGCCCGTCGCCTTGACGGTGAGCGTCCGGCCGATGTCGACGGCCTGGATGACGTACGTCGAGCCGGTGCCGCTGCTGGGGGCGGTCCCGAAGATCGGCTGTCCGTCCCGCAGCCACTGGTAGGTCACGGTGACGTCGGTGAAGGCGCCCTGCCAGGTCGGAGCGGTTGCGAACAGTGTCTTGCCCACACCGGTGCCCTCCGGCGACTGGATGGTCGGCCTGAGGTCGGCGACGAGAGCGGCGTCCACCGAGAACGTCGAGCTGCTCGACCCCAAGGTGTTGCCGCTGGCGTCCTTGGCCGCGAGGGTCCACGTGTACGACCCGGTGGCGAGCTTGGACGTCACGGCCCAGGCCGTCGACACCGTGTTCGCGATGACGGCGGACCCACCACCGCTCGGCGTGATGGTGACGGTGTAGCGCGATGCACCCGGCAGCGGCTCCCACTCGAGCACGGGACCGTTCGGCGACTGCACCGCCCCGGTTCCGGGCGCGACGATGTTGGGCGTCCCGGCCGTGACGAAGAAGCGGCCACCCGTCGACCAGTCACCGGGGTTGCCGGAGGAGTCGATGCGACGGACCCGCCACCGGTAGGCGCTGGCCGACGGCGCCAGGGCCTTGTTCCACGTGTAGGCAGTCGTGAGCAGGTTGGTGGCGTTGGCGACCCTGTTCGCCACCGAGTACGTGGGGTCGTCGTTCTTGTAGACCTCGACGTCGTAGCCCTTGGCGTAGGCCTGCGCCTGCCAGCGGAAGGCGGTCGTTCCCGGTGCGTTGACGTCGTTGATCGGCGAGATCAGGTTCAGCGTGGGGGTCTCGCGCTGGAACGTCGCCTCCTGCGTCGACCAGGTGAGGCCGTTCCCGTCGGAGTCGATGGCCTGCACGCGCCACCAGTACTTGCGGTTCGCGTAGATCTTCGACGGGCTCGTGTACGTCGTCTGGTCCACGTCGGCGGTGTCGATGACAGCTGACGGGGAGAACGTCGAGTCCGTGGCGATCTCCACGCGGTACTTCATCGCCGACTGCGGGAGCGGCTCGCCCGTCTGGCCCCACTTGTCAGCGGGGTCGGACGAGGCAGGGTCGTGCCAGTAGTTGTCCCACGACATCGACACCTCGGTCTTGTCGGTGAGGGTGCTCTGCAGCCCCGTGACCGGTGGCGACTTCTTGAAGAACGAGTGCTGCGCGGATCCCGCGACGCCGACCGGGCCCGGACCGCACTGGCCGACGGCCCGACAGGGTCGGACGAACCAGAAGTACGGCCGCTCGGTCTGGTTGTCCGCGTAGGTCCAGTCACGGTTGTCCAGGGCCGGCGTGTAGATCGTGTTCGTGGTGGCAGGAAGTGCGGTGGTGGGCTCCAGCAGGTTCGAGAAGCTGGGGTCCTCGCTGACGTAGACCATGTAGAAGGCCGTGCCCGGCTCGCGTGTCCACCTCAGGACCGGCGTCGCCGGCACGGTGCAGACGCCCGTCAGCGGCGTGCAGGCGCCCGAGCCGGAGTCGAGGGCGGCCTTGCCGCCCAGGGCGACCCGGTGCCCGGTCGCAGCGGTGAAGGGCTTGATGGTGAAGGTGCTGGTCGGCCCGGCGGACCCGATCTGCGCCCCGTTCTGGGCGTGCGCCGTGACCCACCACGTGTAGGTGCCGGGGCGCTTGAGCTCGCTGGAGGTGTCGGTGAACGAGGACCACGGCATCGCGGTGGTCTCGAAGATCCCCTTCGTGACGAGGACGTTGCCGCCCGGGTAGGTGGCGTGCACCCGGTAGGTGGCAGCGGCCGGGTCGGGCTCCCACGTCAGCGCGGGCGGACCGTCGAACTGCGCGCTCGGGGACGGCGTCAGCGGTGTCAGGACCGGGACCCCCGACGGTGCGGGCTGGTTGCCGGTGAGGATGAAGGTCCGCTGGGGAGCCAGGGAGGTCGTGCCCTCGGCGGTCTCGGCGTACACCGACCAGGTGTAGGGGTTGTTGGCGGTCGGGAATCGCTGGAACCCCTTCGGGGTGTAGGACGTGGCATACGTGGTGGCCGAGTCGACCAGGTTGCCGAGGCCGTTCGTGACGCGCACGGTGTAGGTGAGCGCACCCGGTGCAGGGTCCCAGCTGAGGGCAGGGACGTCGACGGTCGCACCGTTGGCGGGCGACAGGTTGTTCATCGACAGGCCGGTGTAGTCGAAGCTGTAGGTGGGGGACCAGAGGCCCTGGACGCCCGGGAGGTCGCCGCCGCCCGGCTTCTCGTAGGGCCGGTCCAGCGGCCGGACGCGCCAGTAGTTGGTCACGCCGGGCTTGGGGTCGCAGTCCTCGTTGATCCGGTTGGGCAGGACGTTGACCAGGTCGGTGTCGTTGATGGCGAACAGTCCCGGCGTGTAGGTCGTCTGGGCCACGCGGCACGAGTTGTAGGTCTTGGGGGAGAAGTTCTCGTCCGTGCCCACCCAGATCTCGTACTCGGACGCGTTGGTGACCGGCTTCCAGTCGAAGTAGAGCGGGTCCGGCACATCGGGGGCGCCGTTCGCGGGGTAGATCAGCTCGGGCGACTTCTCGTACTGGCGGTTGAAGTCCACCTGCGAGCGCGCCCATCCCGAGGAGTTCCCCGCGGTGTCGACCGCGCGCACCCGCCAGTAGTAGCCGTTGTTGTCGTAGGTGATGGGCGGCGAGAACCGGGTGCCCAGGACACGCTTCTGCGCTCCGGTCCGGTCCTCCACGATCGATCCCGCCGTGAAGTCGATGTTCGTGGCGACCTGCAGCTCGTAGCCGACCGCACCGGGGACCTTGTCCCAGTCGAGGACGACGTCGATCACGTCAGCCGAGATGTTGGGCTGGGGACCCAGCGGGCCGGTGATCGTGGGCGTCTCCAGCGGGTCGATCCAGAAGCTCGAGCTGTTGCTGGGCTGGGACACGACGCCGGGGCCCTTGGTCGCGATGACGCGCCAGAACCAGTCACCCAGCGACAGGGGCTGGCTCACGACCAGCGAGGTCGTCTCCGTGGTGAACGGTGCGAGCCGGTTGACGAAGTCGGGGTCGCTCGCGACCTCGACGGTGTACGACGTCGCTCCCGGCGACGGCGTCCACGACAGCAGCGGAGGGTCGTTCGGCTGCTGGAGGTGTGCTCCGTCGACCGGGCTCGACGGGATCGGCACCGTGACCTGCGGCGGGTCGAACGGCAGGCCGGTGACCCAGTCAGACTTCTCGGCGCCGGTCG
The DNA here is from genome assembly GCF_021648885.1 of Nocardioides potassii. Lineage (GTDB taxonomy): Bacteria > Actinomycetota > Actinomycetes > Propionibacteriales > Nocardioidaceae > Nocardioides > Nocardioides potassii. Next base: position 435,495 of record NZ_JAKJHZ010000005.1, read on the forward strand.
CGGCGCGCACGCGCCAGTAGTTCGTGGTCGTCTGCAGCGCGACCTCCGGGACGTACACGGAGTTCACGGTGGTGACGTTCACCTCGGGCGAGCTGAAGTCGAGGTTGTTGTCGACCTGGACGTCGTAGCGGTCTGCCCCGGCCGACTGGTTCCAGTTGAACTTCGTCGTCAGCGACGACGGCTGGGCGACGTTGAGGCCCGTGGGTCCCGCCGGCGGGACTGCGGAGGCCGGGGACACGGGACCCAGGGTGGCGACGGCGACGCCGATGGCCAGCGCCGCGGTGGCGCGGGCACCGGCCCTCGGCAGACCTGCTTGGTTCAACATCCCGAAAACTCCCCGTCGTTGGGCGACTCAGACCGCTCCACGCTAGGTCTCGGCGTAGCGCGCCGCTGGAGAATGACCCGGGGTAGTCACAAGTGACTAGGAGGGTCCGTCCGATCGGTCAGCGGACACCGGGAGCCGACCGTGGCGCTACCGTGACCCCATGATCACCGCCATCGTCTTCGTGAAGGCCGACGTCGCGAGCATCCCGGAGGTCGCCGAGGCCATCGCCTCCCTCGACGGGGTGAGCGAGGTCTACTCGGTGACCGGCCAGATCGACCTGATCGCACTCGTGCGAGTCCGCCAGCACGAGGACGTCGCCACGGTCGTGGCCGACCGGCTCAACAAGGTCCCCGGGGTCACCGAGACCGAGACCCACATCGCCTTCCGGACCTACTCGCAGCACGACCTGGAGTCCGCGTTCAGCATCGGGCTCGACTGACTGTTCAGCGCGCCGGCCGGTGCACCGGTGAGGGCAGGCGCTTCTCGTCGAACGGGACCAGCGAGAGCCGTGACTGGTGGGCCGCGTCGTAGACCGCGAGATGGCGTGCCGCGCCACCCAGCGGACAGGTCCACTCTCCCTCGACGTCGACCAGCCGCACCCCGGGTGACTCGAGCCACCGGAGGATCTTCTCCGACTCCTCGGCAGTCGCCGCCGGCACGGGGCCGGGCGCGCCTCCGACGGTCTCCGCGCTGGCTCGGAGCTCGCGGACGTACTGGTGGGCGTCGCTGCCCGGCGGGATCACCCCGGCCGCAGCGAGCCGGCCGTGTCGTACGACGTGCACCGCCCACCGGCCGTCGTCCTCCCGACGCGCGGCGATGATCTCGCCGCAGCGGGCAAGTGCCGACAACCGCTGGGTGCGTGCCGCGGCCCGGACGAACGTGGCCAGCCGGTCGCGATGGACGCCGGCCTCCTCGAACCGCTCGCGATCGGCGAGGGTGGTCATCCGCTGGTTGATCGCCTCGACGACCTCGTGCGGGCTGCGGATCAGCGTGTCCCGCAGTTGGCGCACCACGGCGCCGTAGGTCGCGGCGTCGACCGAGCCGTCGCACGGGGACAGGCAACGACCCATCTCCGCCAGGACGCAGGACGACCCCGACGGGACCACCGGGAGCCGCCCGCTGCACTGGCGGACGGGGAACGTCTCGTGGAGCGCGGCCAGGCACTTCTCGGCCGCCTTGCGCGAGGAGAAGGGGCCCAGGTAGTCGGCGTCGTCGTCGAGCACCGTGCGGACGAGGGAGAGGCGCGGCCAGGCCTCGCGGGTGAGCTTGAGGAAGTGGACCTTCTCGGGGAACCGGGACCGACGGTTGTAGCGCGGCTTGTGCTCGGCGATCAGGCGCAGCTCGCGCACCTCCGCCTCGAGCGGGGTGGCGCACTCGATGCCCGTGACCGACGATGCGACGCCGACCATCTCGCCCATCCGGCTGCGGGTCTCGGACGCGGTGAAGTAGGTGCGCACGCGGGTGCGGAGGTCGCGCGACGTGCCGACGTAGAGCACCCGGGAGCGGTCGTCCCGGAAGAGGTACACGCCCGGGGCGTGGGGGAGACCCTCGGCGAGGTGGCGCTTGCGCCGCTGCGCGGTGCTCACCCGTGAGGAGAAGGTCTGGAGCTCCTCGAGCGTGTGCACGCCGAGGCCGCCGAGCCGTTCCATGAGGCCGTGGAGGACGTCGACGGTCGCCTGCGCGTCGGCGAGCGCCCGGTGGTTGGGGGTGGTCGAGGCGTTGAACACCTTGGCGAGCGACGACAGCTTGCAGTTGGGGGCGTCGTCGCGGGTGATCACCCGGCGTGCCAGCTTGGCGGTGTCGAGGACCTCGAACCTCGGCCACGGCCGTCCCTGCTCACGGGCGAAGTGCTGGAGGAAGCCGACGTCGAACGGAGCGTTGTGGGCCACGAGGACGCAGCCCGCGGCGAACTCCAGGAAGGCCGGCAGCGCCGACTCGATCGGTGGGGCGTCGTGGACCATCGAGTTGGTGATGCCCGTCAGGACGGCGATGAAGGCGGGAATCTCGGTGTGCGGGTTGACCAGGGTCTGGAACTCGCCGAGCACCTCGCCGCCGCGGACCTTCACCGCACCGATCTCGGTGATCATCGACCCGCCCTGGGCCGAGCCGCCCGTGGTCTCGAGGTCGACCACGCAGAAGGTGAGGTCGCGCAAGGGGCGTCCGAGCTCGTCGAAGCTCCGCTGCGCCTCCCAGCGCGAGGTCTCCCGCGCCGGTCGGTGGGCAGTCGTGCTCATGTCGGACGACGCTAGACGTGGGATCCGACAATGGGCCGCAGGGCGCGCGCACTACGCTGGCCCGCGCCCGACAGTCACGCACGACCCGATCACCAGGAGCCCTCCGTGACAGACCCGACCTCCGACCTGCGCGTCCCCGGTGAGGGCGAGCGGTGGCGCTGCGCCGGCTGCGGCAACCTGACGCGCTTCGACGTCACCCGCACCCGGCGTACGACGGACTACTGGCACGTGGACCTGGCGGGCGAGCCGCGGGTCGAGGAGCAGACCGTCCTCGCCGAGTCGCTGGAGTCCGTGTCCTGCCGGTGGTGCGGACGTTCCGACGCGATCGAGGTCGTCGACCGCGCGGACGCCGACGCGGGTTCCGATCCAGCGGCCGACCAGGCCACCGGGTGACGAGAGGCACGTGAGCGACCCGTCCGCCCCTCCCGAGCGCATCCGCCTGCGGGTGGTCGCGCTCGTGTCGGCGGTGCTGCCCTCGGTCGTGCCGGTCCCGCCACCGCTGCGCAAGGTGGCGGGGTTCGCGCCGGCCCGCCGCGCTCGGCTCGGCGGCAGCCTGATCTGGGACGCGCTCGCCGACGACGAGTTCCGGCGCCACGCCGGCGTCCAGGTCGCGGCGATCCCCGGAACGGACGACCCGCTCGAGGAGGCGGCTCGCGCGTGGCTGTCACGCGACGACGGCTGGCAGGCGCGCGTCGACGCGGTCGCCGCGACGCTGACGACCGACGACACGCGTGAGGAGGAAGGGCGCGCCGAGCTCGGCCGCCTCTCGGCGCAGGTGGCCGCCCTGCAGGCGGAGCTGGCGAGGGTCCGGTCGGACCATCGTCGCGAGCTCGACGGCGTGGCTGCCGACCACAAGGTGCTGCGTCAGCGGCTCGGCGAGGCGCGCAGCGCACTGCGTACCGCCGAAACGGAACGCGACGCAGCGCTCGCTGCCCGTGACGAAGCGCTCGCAGCGGCGGAGTCGGCCACGCGGACGGCCGAGGCGGACGTGCGCCGTCTGCGCGTGCAGCTCGACGAGGCCGAGTCCGCGCTGGCCGCCCAGCGGCGCGACGCCCGGTCCGACCGCGACGCGGCCACGGTCCGGGCACGGCTCCTGCTCGACGCCGTCGTCGATGCGGCCACGGGCCTGCGTCGCGAGCTCGGACTGCCGGCGGTGGAGGGCGTCCCCGGCGACTCGGTCGAGGCAGGCCTGGCCGGTGCGGCTCCGCCGTCCACGAGCGCACCCGCCACGCCGGCAGTGCTCGACCAGCTGCTCGCCCTCCCGCGCGCCCGTCTGATCGTCGACGGCTACAACGTCACGAAGGCCACCTGGCCGACGGCCAGCCTCGAGGCGCAGCGCAGCCGGCTCGTCGCCGCGCTCGGACCCCTCGTTGCCAGGTCCGGCGCCGAGACCACCGTGGTGTTCGACGCTGCCGAGTCGACCGCCCGTACCGTGATGCCCGCACCGCGCGGTGTGCGGGTCGTCTTCAGCCCCGCCGGGGTGATCGCGGACGACGTGATCCGCCAGCTCGTCGCCGCCGAGCCACGCGGCCGTGTCGTCGTCGTGGTGAGCGGCGACCAGGCCGTGGCGCGCGACGTGGTCCGAGCCGGTGCGCGGGCCGTGCCGGCGGCTGCACTCGTCGGGCTCGTCACGGGCTGACCCGCGCCGCCCGACACGCCGGTCGGGGGACGCTGTCGGTGGGCCCTGTCACCGTCAGGGCATGACGACACGGATCGACTGCGACACCTGCGTGGTGCGCGGGCTGCACTGCCACGACTGCGTGGTGACGGTGCTGCTCGGCCCGCCTCCCGAGCTCACCATCGACGACGACGAGATGGTCGCCCTCGACGTGCTGGCGAGCGGTGGACTGGTCCCACCCCTGCGGCTCGTGGAGCCGATCCCGGGACCGGTCATCGAGTCCGCGTGAGACACGCCCCGAGAAGTTCGCCCGAAGATTGGCGGGGCTTCCGGATGCGGTCTACTCTGTGGGCTGGCTTCCGTGGAAGTGGGTCACCCGGCCCGCGCGGAGGTCGCGCCGAGTCGTCGTCCGCACCCCCGCACCACCGTGGGCGACGAGCCGGGGAACCAACCTTCCCCCTGGGGTGAATCCCCTGTGAGACGTACCGCGCGAGCGGTGCGAGGAGCAGGGGTAGGCAACGTCGTGCCGAACCCGTCAGCTCACCTGGTAGGCGTACGACACCCCGAGGAGTTCCCCCGCTCGTGGCTCACCCCCGCAAGCGTGTCGGCGCGACCGCTCTTGGTCTTGCAGCAATCGCCGCCATCGCATTCGTGCCTGCTACCCCCGCCCAGGCCGACCCCTCCATCAAGGACGTCAAGGCTCGCGTCGACCGGCTCTACCACGAGGCCGAGGCCGCCCAGGAGCGTCTCCACGACGCCCAGATCGACCTCGCCGACCTCCGCCGCGATCTCGCCGGCCTGAAGGCCGACCAGGCCCGTCAGGACGAGCGCCTCGACGAGGTCCGCGACCAGGTGTCGGACGCCGTCGTGCGCCAGCTCGAGGGTGAGGGCATCTCCACCGTCGGCCAGGTCGTCGTGTCCGACGACCCCGGCGCCTTCCTCGACACGCTCTCGACGATGTCGTCGTTCAACGACCTGCAGGCGTCCCTGCTCTCCGACTATGACACGCAGCTCCAGGCGCTCGAGATCCGGCGCGAGGCGACCGACTCCCGCACCAAGGAGATCGCCGAGCTCACCGAGCAGCTCAGCACCGAGAAGGAGACGGTCGACGACAAGCTGGCCGAGGCCAAGAGCCTGCTCTCCGACCTCGAGGCCGAGGAGCGCGAGCGCCTGCTCGCCTCGCGCAGCGGCGTCACGCGCATGCCGTCCTCCGTCCCCGCGTCCGGCCGCGCGGCGGCCGCCGTCGCCTATGCGATGGCCCAGGTCGGTGACGCCTACGTCTACGGCGCCATGGGCGAGAACGCGTTCGACTGCAGCGGCCTCACGATGCGCGCGTGGGCCCAGGCCGGCGTATCCCTGCCGCACTCCTCGAGCGCCCAGTACGGGTCCGGCCCGCACGTCGCCGCGAGCGACCTGCAGCCCGGCGACCTGGTGTTCTACTACAGCCCGATCAGCCACGTCGGCATGTACATCGGCAACGGCATGATCGTCCACGCCGCCAATCCCGGCACGGGCGTGACGGTCTCGGGCCTCTACTCGATGCCCTACGTCGGCGCGGTCCGCCCTGGCTGACCAGCAGGTCGCGAAGGCCGGTCGTCCACGTCTGTGGGCGGCCGGCCTTTGTCTGTTCGTGGCGGTCGTCGTGGCAGCGGTGCTGGTCGTCCAGCGCGGGGACCGCCACGACGTCGACCCACGCCCCGTCGACGTCCCCAGGGCCAGTCCTGCCGACGCGGCATCCACGTTGGACGCGTTGGTGGCCGGGATCGACGCCCGGGACGCCACTGCGCTGGCGGACCTGGCCACACCGGGGGATGCCGCTGCCGCGGACGTGCTGAGGGGCATCGCGGCCACGGCTGGATCCGTCCAGCTGGAGGACGTGTCGGTCCGGTACGTCGACCAGGCGGGTGCGGTCGCCGAGGACGGGACGTGGTCGGCGGTCGCCGAGGTCGCGTGGAGCGTGGCCGGCGACGCGGTGCCCTCGCGGGCCGACGTGGTGGTCCGGTTCGCGCCCCGGGGCGACGGCCGCCTTGCCATCGCCGGCTTCGGCGGGGGCGACACCGCGCGGCTGCCCCTCTGGCTGCGGGGCGAGCTCTCCGTCGCTCGCGCCCCCGGGGTGCTGGTCATGGCGGACGGACCCCAAGCCGAGGCCGACGCCGTCGCGGTCCGCGTGACACGGGGGAGGAGCGTCGTGAGGCAGGTCCTGCCGGGCTGGCGGTCGCCGGTCGTCGTCGAGGTGCCCGCGAGTGCGGCTGACCTCGACGAGACACTCGGGGCGACGCCGGGCACCTATGCAGGGATCGCGGCCGTCACGGCCACGGCGGGCACGTCGGACACCGTCGACGCGCCGGTGCACGTCTTCGTGAACCCGCAGGTCAGCGGCGGGCTGCGTCCCGCCGGCGCCCAGGTGGTGATGAGCCACGAGCTGGTGCACGTGGCGACCGATGCCGTCCACCGGCCGGTCGAGCCGTGGCTCTCGGAGGGGTTCGCGGACTACGTCGCGCTCCGGGACACGCGGCTGCCGGACCGCACGACGTCGGGGCGGGCGATCGCGGCTGTCCGTGCCGCCGGCCTGCCACAGGAGCTGCCCGGCGCGGCGGACTTCGACACGCGTGCCCAGCAGCTCCAGGCGCGGTACGAGGAAGCGTGGCTGGCCTGCCGGGTGATAGCCGAGCGGGTGGGGGAGCAAGGACTGCTGTCGGTGTACGACGATGCGCGCTCGGGGCGCCCGCTGGATGAGGCGCTGGCCCAAGCGGGTCTCTCGCAGCAGGACCTGGTGCGGTTGTGGCGCGCGCGGCTCCAGCGGCTGGCGCGATGAGCGGCGACGTGAGGCCCTCGGGAGATGACTGAAGGCGACCGGTCCCGGTCGCCTTCAGTCATCTCGGGTGGTGCGGTGTGCCGGTCGACGGACCCCACGTCGCCGACCGGCCCTGCTCGCCCCTGCGGTCCGGGACGGGGCGTCCGTCGCGACGGACGGGGCAGGGCCGACGTTCGACGGGCTCGGTGTCAGAGGGCGCCGGTGATGGTCGTGAAGAGACCGTTGAGGCCCGTGCCGAGGGCGGTGACGGTGCCGATGATCGCGACGGCGATGAGTGCGACCATCAGGCCGTACTCGACAGCGGTGGCGCCCCGCTCCTCGTCGCGGCCGATGAGCATGAGGGTGATGAACTTGTCGAGCATGGTTCTCTCCTTGTCTGGACGGATGTTGCGTGTGCGAGCCGTCTCGGTCGGCTCGACGTCGTGGGTGGTGGTGCGGGCCTACAGGTTGGGCGGGATGCTGGCGAAGAGCCCGTTGACACCGATGCCGAACACGGTGACCCCTGCGATGATCGCCACGGCGATGCCCGCCACCATGAGGCCGTACTCAACGGACGTGGCGCCGCGCTCGTCGCGCAGACGGCGCAGCAGGTGCCTCACGTGTCGCATGGGAGCTCCTCTTGTGGTGCTGGTGGGAGAAAGGGAAGGGGCCGGCGTCGAGAGCTGCCTCTCGAGGCGCCGGCCCCTGGTGAAGTCCCTGGATCAGAGCGAGCCGGTGATGGTCGTGAAGAGACCGTTGAGGCCCGTGCCGAGCGCGGTGACGGTGCCGATGATGGCGACGGCGATGAGTGCGACCATCAGGCCGTACTCGACAGCGGTGGCGCCCTGCTCCTCGTCGCGGCCGATCAGCATGAGGGTGATGAACTTCTCGAGCATGGTGTTTCCCCTTTGGAATGTGGTTGATGAGTCTCGCTTCCGAGCCCACGAGGACCCGTCGAGGAGAACTCTGCCAAGATCAGGAGGTCGTCGAATCGGGTGATCGGCCCCGGATCGATAGTCCCTTGTGACTATCTCTTTCCCACCCGCGCGGGGCTCGCTCGCGCCGCTCGGCCCATGCGCGCGGCACCGCGAGGACGACCCGGGTACGCCCATGCCCAGCCGGGTCGGTCGGCCCGGCTGGGCATCGGGAGCGTCCGGCGTGGGCCGGGGTGGTCGATGGGTCAGAAGCGCTGGGGTGCGGCGTGGTCGAGCATGCCCAGGCGCATCGCGGTCACGAGTGCCTGGGCGCGGTTCGCGGCCCCGAGCTTCTGGTAGATGTGGGTGATGTGGGTCTTGGCGGTCGACTCGCTCATGTAGAGCGACGACGCGATCTCGCCGGTGCCCAGACCGTCCGCGAGCAGGGTGAGCACCTCAGCCTCACGGCCGGAGAGCTTGGGGGGAGCCGGAGACGTCGCGCGCCGCATCACCGCCTGGCTGAGACCGGCGCACAGGAAGGTCCGAGGTGCCACGGCCGCGTGCTTGGCCGCGCTGACGACCTCCGAGGCACGCGTGTCCTTGCCGACGAACGCCGAGGCGCCCGCCTCCATCGCGGCGAAGATGTGGTCGTCCCCGGCATGCATGGTCAGCACCACGACGCCGGTGCTGTCGTCGGTGGCCCGGATGGCACGCACGACGTCGAGGCCGTGTCCGTCGGGCAGCTGGAGATCGGTGACGACGACGTCGGGCTGCAGGGTCTCCCACGCGGCGACGCCCTCCGCGAGGGTGCCGGCCTGACCGACCACGGTCATCTCGTCGTCTCGCTCGAAGGCACGGGCGAGCCCCTGCCGGATGAGCTCGTGGTCGTCAACCAGTAGCACGGTGGTGCCCATGGGCAGTCTCTCCTTCGTGGGGTGCGGTCACGGGTGACCGCAGGCTGACGACGGTTCCGCCGTCGGGTCGGGTGGTGATGTCGAGGTCGGCGCCGACGGTCCTGGCTCGCTCGCGCATGGTCTGGAGCCCCCAGTGGTGCTCGCGGGGCTCGGCGTTGCCGATCCCGTCGTCGCTGACCTCCAGGCTGAGCCGTGCGCCGTCGGAGTCGAGCACCACCCACATGTTGGTGGCCCTCGAGTGCTTGCGGACGTTGCCGATGGCTTCCTGGGCGACGCGGAGCACCTCGGTGGCCGTACGTGAGGGGAGCGGTGGCCCGGACTCCGCCAGGGAGAGGTGCACCCGCAGCCCGGTCGCATGGCCCACCTCGCGTGCGTAGTCGGCCAGCGAGCTCGACAGGCGCCCGTCCGAGACCTCGTGGCGCAGGTCGAAGATCGAGAATCGGATCTCGGACACGAGCCGGGTGATCTCCGCCCGGAGCGCCGACGCCAGCTCGCGGGTCTGCTGCTGGTCGCTGATCGACTCGATCTCGTCGACGATGTAGCCGAGACCGACGATCTCCTGGGCCACACCGTCGTGCATCTCCCGGGCGATGCGGTTGCGCTCCTCGGAGGTGGCGAGCGAGCGCACTTCGTCGAACAGGACCGCGGTGTCGAGTCGTACGGCGAACTCGTCGGCGACGTGCTGCGCTCGTTCGTCGAGCTCCGGGGTCCATCGTGGGACCCCGACGACGACGCAGTAGCCGAGGACCTGCTGCACCCCGCGCAGCGGTACGACGGCGGCACCGGGTGTGCGCTCGGGATCGGGGAGCTCGATCTCCTGGCGCATCCGGTCGACGTCGTCGCCGCCGTTGAGCGGGCGCAGGGTGTGGTCGGGCTCGACGACGAAGATGGTCGACCGAGCGCCGCCGGTGGCGGCACGCATCGCGGCGTCGAGCTCCATCGCGAGCGAGGCGCTGTTGAGACCGAGGCTGCCCGAGCTGGCCAGGTGGTGGATGCGCGCCATGAGGTGGTGGGCAGCGGCGTACGGCGCCTGCCGCGCGGCCAGGTCACGGGTCGAGCGTGACTGCCAGCCGGCGAGCAGCCCGACCCCGAGCCCGATCACCAGCCAGGGCAGGGCGCCCCCCAGCTGGACGAGGGCGTCGTCCTGCGGACTGGCCGCGACGGCCGCCGTCAGTCCGGAGACGAGCGTGACGTTGAGAGCCGTCACGAGGCCGTGGCGCACGCCGGCAGCGATCGGCGCGACCGCGAGGTAGGCGCCCAGCTCAGGGGTGGTGCTGGTGGAGATGAGCAACATGGTGACGGCAACTGCCTCGCCGACCGCGTGCCAGTGCGTCGGCCGGTTGCGCGTCATCCACTCGAACAGCGAGCTGACCGCGGCGACGAGGCAGAGGACGACCAGCATGGGTGCCGACGTCACGAGGTCACCCCGGCTGAGGACGGTGCCGGTGGCGAGCGCGAGCGCGAACACCCGTACGGCGGTCGTCGTCCGCCACGACTGGAGCGCCGGACGTGAGACGCCGGCGTCCTGGGTGGAGGGCGGTGTCATGGGGTCATCACATGTTGGCGAAGGTGTCCGCGATCTGGATGCCGGCGGGGCCCAGGATCACGATGAACAGGCACGGGAGGATGAAGAGCACGAGGGGGATCATCATCCGGATCGGCACCTGCTGCGCCTTCTCCTCCGCGCGCTGGCGTCGCTTCGTGCGCATCTCCTTGGACTGGATGCGCAGCACGCGCGCGATGGGGATGCCGAGGCTGTCGGCCTGGACCATCGCGAGGCAGAAGGACTTGAGGTCCGCGAGCGACGTGCGCTCCGCCATGGCTCGCATCGCCTCGGTGCGACCGCGACCGAGCTGCATCTCCTGGAGGAGTCGGGCGAACTCCTGGTTGAGCGGCCCGTCGCCGTTCTTCGCCACCCGGCTGACCGCAGCGTCGAAGCCCAGCCCGGCCTCGACCGAGATCGTGAGGAGGTCCATGGCGTCGGGCAGTGCGTTGCGCATCAGCAGCTCGCGCTTCTGGCCGGCGTTGTAGAGCAGGATGTTGGGCAGGACGTAGCCGAACAGGCCCGCCGCGACGGTCGCGAGCACCAGCTTGTAGAGCGGCCAGTGCTGCCCGAGGAGGTAGAGGAAGCCCAGGACGGTGAAGATGCCGCCGCCGAGGACCTTGAGGCCCAGGATGCGGTTGACGTCCCACGCGGGCGGGTTGCCTGCGATGTTGAGGCGGTACTGGATCTTGCGCGCCGTGTCGGCTCGCACGAGCTTGCGACCCAGGCCCACCATGCGCTCGCCGAGTGGCGCGATGACGCGCTCGGCGAAGGGTCGCTCGACCTCCTGCTTGAGCACGCTCGGCGCGGAGTCGAGCGCCTGGATCGCCGCGACGGAGCGGGCGACGCCACGTCGCTCGGACGTGATGACGCCGATCACCGTCAGCGCCATCACCATCGACACGCACAGGAGTCCTGCGCCCAGGAGCATCATCGTCTCGCTCATCGTCACACCTCGACCTTCGCGAGCTTCATCATGGCGAACGACCCGATCGCCAGCAGGCCTCCGGCCACGCCGAGCAGGATCATTCCGGGCAGGGTGGTGAAGAGGACTCCGATGTAGTCCGGGTTGACCAGCATCATGTACCCCCCGATCAGCGGCGGAAGTCCCACCAGGATGTATCCGGAGAGCCGGCCCTCGGCGCTCAGCGCCTTGACCTGGCGCCGCAGGTACTCCCGCTCACGCAGGGTGTCGGACACGGTGTGCAGGATCTCTGCCAGGTTGCCTCCGACCTCACGCTGGATGCGGATCGCCATGACGATCCAGTCGAAGTCCTCGCTGTCCATGCGCGCGCCCACACCGTCGAGCGCGTCGGTGATGTCGACGCCGAGGCGCTGCTCGATGAGGGCTCGTTTCAGCTCGCCGGCCATGGGCTCGTTGCCCTCCCTGACGACGCTGTCGACCGCCTGGGGGAGCGACAGGCCCGCCTGCAGGCCACCGGCCATCAGTCCGAGGGTCTCGGCGAGCTGACCGTTGAACTTGCTGAGCCGGCGCGAGTGCCGGAACTTGAGGTACACCCAGGGGCCGATCAAGCCGACGATCAGCCCGAACACGGCGAAGCCCGGGCCCTTGAAGACAAATGCGAGCACCGCAGTGCCGATCGCGATGCCGGCGTGGAGCAGCAGCCACTCGGCGGCCGTCAGCGCGGATCCGGCGCCCGCGAGGCGTTGCGAGACACGCGTCTCGAGGTCGGCGGACACGACCTTGTCGGTCAGTGCGACGGCAGAGCCCCTGAGGTCGGCGCTGCTGCTCGGCTTCCCCTTGCCGTCGGCACCCTTGTCGCCGAAGTACGCCTCGAGGCGCCTGTCGGCCGATGTCTTGTTCGGACCGCCGAGGACGACGGCGAGGACGCCCGCGAGGCCGAGGGCGAGTGCGAGGGCGCCGGCGAGCATCCCGGGAGTACCGACCAACGACTTGCCCGACGTCACGATGTCCGGCCGGGACTCGCCCGCGCCGACCGACACGAAGGCGGAGTCGGTGAAGGAGTCGCCCCCGGCGTCCACGGTGACACCGAGGTTGACCTCGCTGGCCGCGTCCTCGGGACGGTCGAACGTGACGAGGAGCTGCTGGGCGAGCGCGTCGGCCTGGGCCGAGAAGACCGCGTCGAGCGCGTCCTGCTCCGCGGGGATCACCTGGCCGCCGGTGGTGTCTGCGAGGTCGGCCATCGTGGCCGCGTTCTTCTCGTTGGCCAGCGAGACGACGTCGACGACCACTCCCTCGTCCGTGGCGTCGGTGGTGACGACGTCGAGGGTGGTCGCGCTGTTGGTGTCGCCGCCGTCCGACAGGACGAGGAGGGAACGGGAGCCCTGGGAGCCGACCAGGTCGAGGCCCTCGGCGATGCCGTCGTAGACCGACGTGCCCTTTCGGAGCTTGATGCCCTCGAGAGCCGCCCGGACGGACTCGTGGTCGGTGGTGGGATCGATGACCGCACCGAGGTCGCCCGCGAAGGTCACCAGGCCGATGCGGACGTCCGCAGGAGCGGTCTCGAGGAACGTGTCGACGGCCTCCTTGGCCGCGTCGAACTTGCCGCCCTGGAGCATGCTGTTGCTCGCGTCGAGCACCAGCACGGTGGTGCGCTCCACGTCTCCCGCGGAGATGACCTTGGCGCTCGAGTCGACGGCCCGGCCGTCGACCTCGACCTGGACGGACGCCGGGTCCACGGTCTCCCCGCCGGGGATGCCGTCCACTGCGAGGACGAGCGAGACGACCCCGTCCTCCGACTCGAGGTGGTCGATGTTCACCTCGTCCTCGGCGTGGCTCGGCGCGGCACCGCCGAGCACGACCAGCCCGCTGGCGAGGATGGCCGCGGCGAGCCTGGCGCGAGGGGCGTGGCGACGGCTCATCGCAGACTTCCTCCGGTGGCGAAGATCGCGGGGTCGACGTGGACGCCGTGGTCTGCGAGGTGCTCGAGGAAGCGGGGGCGCAGGCCCATGGAGATCAAGCCGCCCTTGAACTTGCCGTCCTCGCCCACGCCGGCGGCGTAGTCGAACATGAAGACGTCCTGGGTGGTGATGATGTCACCCTCCATGCCGACGATCTCCGTGATGGCGGTGATCCGGCGGGTGCCGTCCTTGAGTCGGGTCTGCTGGATGATCAGGTCGACCGCGCTGGCGACCTGCTCGCGGATGGCGCGGACGGGCAGGTCCATGCCGGCCATCAGCACCATCGTCTCGAGACGCGAGAGGGCGTCGCGCGGCGTGTTGGCGTGCAGCGTCGAGATCGAGCCGTCGTGACCGGTGTTCATCGCCTGGAGCATGTCGAGGGCGGCCGCGTCACGGATCTCACCGACCACCACGCGGTCGGGGCGCATGCGCAGGGAGTTCTTCACGAGGTCGCGGATGGTGACCGCGCCCTTGCCCTCGATGTTGGGCGGGCGCGACTCGAGGCGGAGCACGTGGTCCTGCCCGAGCCGGAGCTCGGCTGCGTCCTCGATGGTGACGATGCGCTCGTCGTCCGGGATGAACGACGACAGCACGTTGAGCGTCGTCGTCTTGCCGGCACCGGTACCACCGGACACCAGGATGTTGAGGCGACCGCGGACGCAGCCCTCGAGGAGGTTGGCCGCCGGGCGCGTCAGCGTCCCGAAGTTGATCAGGTCCTCGACCGTGTAGGGGTCCTCGGAGAACTTGCGGATGGTGAGCTTGGAGCCGTCGAGCGCGAGCGGCGGGATGATCGCGTTGACGCGGCTGCCGTCGGGGAGGCGGGCGTCGACCATGGGGCTGGTCTCGTCGACGCGTCGACCGATCTTGCTGACGATCTTGTCGATCGTGCGGCGGAGGTGGGCCTCGTCGGTGAACGACGTGCCGGTCTTGACCAGCTTGCCGCTCTTCTCCACGTAGATGGAGTCGAACGCGTTGACCATGACCTCGGAGAGGTTGGGGTCGCGCAGCAGCGGCTCGATGGGCCCGTACCCGAGGATGTCGTCGGCGATCTCCTGCGAGATGCGGGTGCGGTCGGCCGAGGACATCGGGGTGTCGGTGTCCGCGATGGCGGTCTGGAGCGCGAGCCGGACCTGCTGCTCGAGCTCCGACTGCGTCATGTGGGCGTCGTACAGCTTGGGGCCGAGCGCCTCGACCAGTCGCTGGTGCACCGTGCGCTTGAGGTCCTGGAAGGGGTCGGCCTTGGAGCTGGCCCGCTTCTTGGTCTCGATGTTCGCGACGCTGCCCTGGACGGCAGGCGTGGTCGATGCCCCGGCGGTCGCCGGGGCGCCGTTGTCGGCGTCGGTCGTGCGGCCACGTGCGGCGGCCAAGCGGTCGGTGAGGCTCACGTCATGCCCTCCTCAGGCGCAGCCGGGAGCCGCTGGACTTCCGACTGGATGGGTTCTGCTCGGCGGCGGGCGTCTCCCCGCCGATCGAGTCGGCCGTGCTCCTCGCGAAGGAGACGAGGGCCTTGGAGTTGGGGTGGTTGGGGTAGGCGGTCACCAGCGCCTCGCCCCGGTTGACCGCGGCGAGCACCTCGCGGCTCGACACGAGGGACGCGTCGGCCTTGAGGCCCAGCGTCTTCTCGAACTCCTCGACGGTGAGGCCCACCTTCCCGTCGGCGCGGTTCAGGACGAAGCGCCACGTCGACTTCGGGAAGTTGAGCACCTCGAGGGTGCTGGTGGCGAGCTTGAGCGCCTTGAGCGAGGGGATGTCGAGGGTCCCGACGAGGACGATGCCGTCGGATCGGTCGAGCGCGCAGAGAGCGAGGTCGTCGAACGTGCCGGAGGTGTCGACGACCACGAAGTCGACCATGCGCTTCAGGGCCTCGAGCAGCTTGGCGACGTCGTCCTGCGACGCCTGGTCGGGGGAGTCGATCCGGACCGGGGCAGCGACGACGGACAGGTTGTCGGAGTGACGGGTGAGGATCGACGAGATGCCCTCGGCGTCTATCACCCCGTTGAACCCCACCAGGTCGTTGATCGTGCGGTGCGGTGTCAGCTGCAGCATGATCGCGACGTCCCCGCTGTTGACGTCGAGGTCCACCAGGCACACCGACCTGCCGGAAGCCGCCAGCGAGACGCCGAGGTTGGTCGCGACCAGGCTCTTGCCCACTCCGCCCTTGGTGGAGAAGACCGTGATGATCCGCCCGCGCGGCGCCTCCGCCTTGGCCTGCGCTGCCGCCGCCGCAGCCGCGGCGTCGGCCTCTGCCTGCGCACGAGCGGACTCGGCCGCTGCCTGCGCCTCGTCCATCAGCGTCTGGCCGATGGCGTTGGCCACGGAGCGGGCGCGCTGGACGGCCGTGGTGATGCCGGCCAGGTCACGGGCGGCGACCACCTCCCGCATGCCGCTCCGCAGTGCCAGCGACAGCGCTGCGCTGTCGACGTCGTGGCGGAGCAGGATGACGCCCAGGTCGGGTCGGTGCACGCGAGCCCACTGGGCGAGCTCGGCGGCAGCCTCGCTCGGGACGGACGGTCCGATGACGACCGCGAACTCGTTGGTCTCCGTGCGGACGTGCTCGTCGAGGCCCTCGAGGTCCGCAAAGGCCTTGGACCCGTGCAGCATCGCCTGGAGGATGCCGCGCTGCGCGGCGTCCGGCTCGAGGACGGCGGTCACGGTGCGACGCCCCGGAACAGCTCGGGGTAGACGTCGCTGAGGAAGGCACCCGGCTCGTCGGCGGTCTTGCTGTCGTCGGTGAGGAGGGCGAAGTTGAGCTCGCCGGTGCGATCGGCCTGGATGAGCTTCTCGGCCTGGTCCTGCGTCACCGCGATCGTGAGGATGGTCTTGGCGACCTCCTCGGTGGACGAGCCGCCGTCCTCGTCCTGGGTGGTCCGCGAGGTGACGCTCGTGGTCCCGACGCCGAGCACCAGGTTGCGCGACAGGACGATGCGCGTGTAGGTGCCGAGCTTCTTCTCCTTGCCGTCAGGCTGGATCTGCACCGCGTTGAGCGTGGTGGTGAACACCGCCACCTCGTTGCCCGGATTCACGAAGCCGGCCACCCGCTCGAAGTCGGTGAGCTCGACCGACATCGCCATCATGTCGTCGGGGATCACCAGGCTCTGCGTGTCACCGAGGGTGCCGAACTTCTTGGCGATGAGCTGCTCGCCGGGGTAGATGGTCCCGACCGCCACGTCGTCGGCGATCGAGGTGGTCGAGGAGAGGCTGCCGTCGACCAGGTCGGCGCGACGGACCTCGGACTTCTCGATCTTCCCGGCATCCTGGGCATCGGAGACGGACTCGCCGATGTCGATCGTCTCGGTGGCGACGAGCACCTCGACCAGCTCCTGGTCCTTGGTGGCTCGGGCGTCGATGCCCTGGACGTACAGCACGATCATGGCCGTCCCGGCCAGTGCGATGAGGGCGGCGACGAGGAGGAGAACAGAACGGCGAGCCATGGTGCAGTCCTTCGCGGGTCATGTGGTCCCCCCACGGGGGGATTCGGTCGCGTAGGCGGATCCAGGGACTCTGCGTGAAGTCGAGCCCCGGTGCCCTCCCAGCGGATCGAATGTAGGGGCCGCGTTTGACTGCTTGTGGGCTAAACCTGGCAAACCACCCGAAAGCGGTGCCGGAGTGGCCCGAAGTGACTAGTCAGACCTAGTCATCGACTAGCCCGCGGCTCGGGAGCGGCAGGATGACCGGAGAACGACCGAAGATCTCTCGAAGAGCCGGTGGCCGGGCATCAGCCGAGGTAGATCGCCTCGATCTCGCGGCGCGCCTCACGCACCACGACGTTGCGCTTGAGCTTGAGGCTGGGCGTGAGGTGGCCGCCCTCCTCGGTCCACTCGTCCCTGAGGATCGTGAACTTGCGGATCGCCTCTGCCTTCGAGACCGCCTTGTTGGCGTCGTCGACGGCCTCCTGGATCGCCGCAACGAGGTCGGGGTCGTCCAGCACCTCGCCCACGTCGGCGGACTTGCCGTGCTCCGTCGCCCACGCGGGATAGGTCTCGCGGTCGATGGTCACCAGTGCGCCGATGAAGGGCTGTCCGTCACCGACCACCAGGCACTGGTCGACCAGGGGGTGGGCGCGCAGTCGGTCCTCGAGCACGGCCGGGGCGACGTTCTTGCCGCCGGCCGTCACGAGGATCTCCTTCTTGCGTCCGGTGATCCGGACGAAGCCCTCGTCGTCGACCTCGCCCACGTCGCCGGTGTGGAACCACCCGTCGCGGTCCAGGGCCTCGGCGGTCGCTGCGTCGTTGCCCCAGTAGCCGGCGAACACCTGACCACCGCGGAACAGCAGCTCGCCGTCGTCGGCGACCCGCGCGGCCGTGCCCGGGAGGGGCCGGCCGACCGTGCCGATGCGCGTGGCGCCGGGGAGGTTGGCGGACAGTGCCGCCGTGGTCTCGGTCAGGCCGTATCCCTCGAGTACCGTCAGTCCGACACCGCGGTAGAAGTGCCCCAGCCGCTCGCCGAGCGGGGCCCCGCCGGAGATGGCGTAGGCGCAGCTCCCACCGAGCGCCTGGCGCAGCCTGCCGTAGACGAGCCGGTCGAAGAGCGCGTGCTGGGCGCGCAGCCGTACGGGCACCTTCTTGCCGTCCTGGGCGCGGGACCACGCGATGGCGACGTCTGCCGCGCGGTCGAAGATCCTGCCGCGGCCGTCGGCGGCGGCACGCTGCGAGGCGGTGTTGAACACCTTCTCGAACACGCGAGGCACGGCGAGGATGAAGGTCGGCCGGAACTCGCCGAGGTCTGCCACGAGGTTCTTGATGTCGGCGCTGTGGCCCATCCGGGCGCGACTCTTCACGCACCCGACCTGGATGATCCGTGCGAACACGTGCGCGAGCGGGAGGAACAGCAGGGTCGAGGCGTCCTCGGTGTCGAAGAGGTCGCCCAGCTCGTCGACCGCGACCCCGAGCTCGAACATGAAGTTGCCGTGGGTGAGCATGCAGCCCTTGGGCTTGCCGGTGGTGCCGCTGGTGTAGATCAGCGTGGCGAGGTCGCCCGGGGAGGCGCTCGTACGGCGCTGCTCGAGCAGCTCGTCGGTGATGTCGGAGCCGAGACGGCCGAGGACGTCGACGGCGTTGTCCTCGATCGACCACACGTGCTGGAGCTCGGCCAGGTCGCCGGACTGGCGCGCCTCACGTACCCGGGCGAGGTGGTCGGGGCCTTCGGCGACGACTGCGCGGGCGCCGGAGTCCTGGAGGATCCACCCGATCTGCTCGGCGGAGGAGGTCTCGTAGATCGGCACCGAGACGGCGCCGGCGAACCAGGTCGCGTAGTCGAGCAGCGTCCACTCGTAGCGGGTCTTGGACAAGATGGCGACCCGGTCGCCGACCTCGACGCCGGCCGCGACCAGGCCCTTGGCCACTGCACGTACCTCGTCGTGGAACTGCTCGGCGGTGACGTCGACCCACCCGTCGGAGGTGCGTCGGCTGAAGACGGCCGCCCCGCCGGCGTCGCGTGCGTTGGCGACGACGTCGTCGGTGAGGTTCCCCGCGGTGGGGATGGTGGTCGAGAGTGGTGCGGCGTACTCACGCACGGGGGACCTCCTAGCTGCGGCCGAGTGCCGGCACGAGCATAGGGGTGCGGCTCTGGTACTCCACATAGCCGGGCAGCTCGGCGGCCAGCAGTGCCTCCTCCCGCCGGGCACGCATCACCTGGAACACGCCGAGCGCGACGAGGACCACCCACGGCCAGGCTCCGGAGTGGGCGAGGCAGAGGCCGACGACGTTGAGCAGCTCGGCGGCATAGAGGGGGTGGCGGACCTTGGCGTAGGGACCGTGGGTGACGACCTCGCGGGCCTGCGGCACGACGCTGATGTTGGTGCCGAGCGCGCCGAGCGCCCAGAGCATCGCGGCGAGACCGAGGGCCAGGACGGCCGCCGAGACGGACTCGCGCGCCGTGCCGGTGGCCAGGCCGTCGGACACCAGCGGGATCGCGAAGGGGGCAGCCGTGCCGGCGAACGCGACCAACCACGACGACCACCGCAGGTCGGTGCGGTCGGACGGGACGCGACGCAGGTACGCCCAGACGAGGAGGAGGTAGAACACCATCGTCAAGGTCGTCGCGACGGTCTTGAGCGGGGAGGACAACGGGTCCTCCTGCGCCAGGTGCGCGGCGTTCAGGACGAGGAAGAACGTGAACAACGTGACGGCGACGAGGCGGCCGGTGTCGACTCGACCGGTGGTGTGGTTCGGGCTCACGGTGGCGTCTTCCTGGGAGGGGCTGGCGCGTCCGAGGGTAGTGCGGATGCGGCGGCCCGGGAGGCGTTTCGGCGCAAGCGGGGCGCGCGATAGGTTCACGCCATGGCCGAACAGACCTCCTCGTCGATCACGATCGACGCCCCACCGGCCGACGTGATGGCCGTCATCGCCGACTTCGAGTCCTATCCCTCGTGGGCCAAGGGCGTGCAGAAGGCGGAGATCGTCGCGCCGGGCACCGGCGACCGCGCCGAGCAGGTCTACTTCGCGCTCGACGTCTCGCCCATCAAGGACGACTACACCCTCGCCTACGACTGGGACGGGGACCGCGAGGTCACGTGGACCCTGGTCGAGGGCAACATGCTGAAGATGCTCGACGGCGCCTACACGCTCGTGGACCGCGGTGACGGTACGACCGAGGTGACCTACCGCCTCGCCCTCGACGTCAGCATCCCGCTGATCGGCATGCTGAAGCGCAAGGGCGAGAAGATCCTCATCGACACCGCGCTCAAGGGGCTCAAGAAGCGCGTCGAGTCGCTGTGACCGAGGCCCGGGACGTCGGCCCACTTGCCGAGGAGGCCGCCAAGCTGGTCGGTGCGCTGTCGGGCTGGGCCCGGGAGCACGCGGCTGAGGCGGGGCACGGGCTGTCCGACCTCGCTGATCAGGCGGCGTCGGCGGTCCACGGCCTCGACGAGCACCTCGCCACCGGGGCGGCCGAGTGCACGGTGTGTCCGCTCTGCCGCACGGCTCGCGCCGTGCGACAGATCGACCCCGAGGTGACCACCCACCTCGCGTCGGCGTTCTCCTCGCTGGTCCAGGCTGCCAGCGTGCTCCTCGGCACGCCCGTACCCACGCGGGCAGGGGAGGACGTCGAGGACGTTCCGGCAGACGACGCCCGGCCGGAGAAACCCGACGCCCGGTGACGCGGGGGCGTCAGGTCACTGCGTCAGGCGGGTGCGGCGCAGGCCGCCGTCGCACGTGGCGCCCAGCGCGCACTCCGACTCGGCGTTCGACCCGCTCGTGCGCACCGAGACGTACTTCAGCACGATGTAGTTGTTCTCGTTGTTGCCGTTGGTGTCGCTGCCGGCGAGGTAGGGGTTGCCCGCGCACTCGCCGGTGGAGGAGTGGTACTTCTCCTGGTTGCTGAAGTGGTAGCCGCACACGACCGCGCCGAGCAGCTTGTAGACCGGGAAGACGGTGTTCGTGCCGCTGCCCGACGTGGTGTCGTCACTGCACTGCGGAGTCACGCAGAAGACGGGGAAGATGCTGACCTTCTGCTGATCGACGAGGTACTTCCACGAGTCGGCGATGTGACCCGCGTCGAGGCTGCCGGGGTCGCCGCTCATGCACGTCTCGGACCCCTGGGGCGCCGTGGGGCAGGCGGCTTCGAGCACCACGGTCAGGGCGCCCGGCGTGTTGACGTCCGCCTGGCCGGGGATCACGGTGACGCGGTTCTTGCAACCGTCCTTGATCTGGGCCTCGAGGGTCGTGGTCGCGCCGCCGCGCTCCTCGGGGCAGTCGAGGGTCCACCAGTTGCCGGCGCTCTTCGGCTTGGGGCACTGGGGCGGCGACTTGGTGCCGTTGAGCGGGTAGAAGATCTGCACGAACTGACCCGGAACGCTGTTGCCGATGGCTGCCGAGCACAGGGCCAGGGGGCGGACGCTCTCGCCGGCGCCGGGTGCCACGTCGATGGTGGCCTCCGCCGTGCGGGACGTGGTGACCTTCTTCGCGCCGCCGAACACCCCTGCGAAGCCGGCGTCGGTCGTGCCCTTGTTGCCGAACTGGACGGTGACGACCTTGAGCTTGGGGTCGCAGGCGACCTTCCACGTGCCGTCCTCGGCCCAGGTGCTGCTCGGATAGTTCTTCTTCGCCACGCTGATGGCCAGCGCGTGCGCCTTGCCCACCTCGACGGAGTTCGACAGCACCGCGTTGCAGGTGCCGGGCACCTTGGTCAGGGACTGCGCGGCCGCGAGGGCTCCGGCGTCGGCCGCCTTCTGCAGGTTGCGGTTGCTGACGTAGGCCGCGCCGAGGTCGACGGTGAAGGCGGACAGGCCGATGAGGAAGACGGAGAGGATGCCGACGAGGACCGCTGTGGCGCCGCGGTCGTCCCGGGGCCTCGCTGCCCGTACGGGGATCACTGGTACTCGCACTGGAACTCCGCCTTGC
Organism: Nocardioides potassii; assembly: GCF_021648885.1. GTDB lineage: Bacteria > Actinomycetota > Actinomycetes > Propionibacteriales > Nocardioidaceae > Nocardioides > Nocardioides potassii. The sequence goes on from NZ_JAKJHZ010000005.1 coordinate 457,059, forward strand.
TGGACAGTGTGACCTGCTTCGGGAGAAGGGACTTCGGAAGCGGCCAGGGGATGAGGAACTTGGTCGTCACCGTGCCTTGGACGATCATGCTCGCGCCGAACGTGCTGCCCTTGCACGTCGAGCCGACGCCGCCGTACGTCACGCCGAAGCCGGACGTCTGTGACTTCGCGATGACCGTGGAGTTCCACTGGTTCGTGGCCACGGTCGCCGGGACGTTGCCGGTCTGGACGACCCCGGCGCGGGCGCCTGCGCGGATGGCGTTGTCGAGCGACAGCTGCTGGGCGAAGACGAGGCCGAAGTTGACGATGCCGGCGATGACCATGAGCAACGGGATCAGCGTGAGCGCGAACTCCACCGCGGACACGCCACGTTCGTCGCGTGTCTTCTTGCTGGTGCGCCAGCGCATGAGATCCCCTAACCCCGAAACAGTTCGCCTGCCAAGGTACGAGTCACGGTCGTGGCTGTCGCTCCATTCCCGGCACTCTTAACCGGTCGGCGGCGAAGATGGCCCGAAGTGACTAGACGGGTGGTCCGGGCGGTCCATGCAGCTCGCACGTTCACGCATGCGCAAGGATGCGCGGATGGACGGATTGGTCGTCGTCGGGGTCGACATCGGGGGCACCAAGGTGCTCGCAGGCGTCGTCGATGACGACGGCACGGTGTCCGCCACCGCACTCCGCACGACGCCGGGGCGGCGTGGCGTCACCCGTCAGGCCGAGGACGCGCTGGCCGAGGCCGTCCTCGAGGCTGCGGCGGGCCGCCCGCTCGCCGGTGTGGGCGTGGCAGCGGCCGGGTTCGTCGACCCGGCGGGGGAGCGGGTGATGTTCGCGCCGCACCTGCCGTGGCAGGGCGAGCCGCTCCGTGACCTGCTGGAGCAGCGTCTGGGTTGCCCCGTGCTGCTCGACAACGACGCGAACTGCGCGGCGCGCGCCGAGGCGCACCACGGCGCAGCGCGAGGAGCCGGGTCTGCCCTGATGATCACGATGGGCACGGGGATCGGCGGGGCGCTCCTGCTCGGCGACCGGGTGCTGCGCGGCGCGAACGGCATGGCCGGGGAGTTCGGCCACATGCAGGTCGTCCCGGGCGGCCAGGCGTGCGAGTGCGGGAGGAGCGGGTGCTGGGAGCAGTACTCGTCGGGCAACGCACTGGTCCGCAACGCCCGCGCGATGATGGTCGAGCAGCCGTCGGTGCTGGCCGAGGCGAGCGGGGGGCGGCCCGAGCGGGTGACGGGTCCGATGGTCACCGCTGCGGCCGAGCAAGGTGATCTCGTCGCACGCCAGGCGTTCGCCGCGGTCGGCGACTGGCTGGGTGTCGGCACCGCCAACCTCGTCGCGGCCCTCGACCCGGAGCTCGTGGTCGTCGGGGGCGGGGTGTCGGCAGCGGGCGACAGGCTCCTCGACCCGGCGCGTGCAGCACTGCGCCGTACGCTCGTCGGGGCAGCGCACCGCCGGGTGCCCGAGCTCGTCGCGGCCACGCTGGGCCCACAGGCGGGGATGATCGGCGCAGCGCTGATGGTCCGCTGAGTCAGGCGCCGCCGTAGTCCGGGACCAGCTCGAGGGCGAGCTGCTCGAGGAAGAGGCCCACGTCGGTGACGATCCCGCGGCCCTGGGCCGAGCCGCGGTCCGCGATCTTGGTCACGGTGCTGGGGTTGATGTCCACGCACACCAGCGGCACGCTCGCGGGGAGGATGTTGCCGGTGGCGACCGAGTGCAGCTGGGTCGCCATCATCAGGCAGTAGCCCACGTCGGCCACCTCGGCACGCATCGCCCGCTGGCCCTCCAGCACGTCGGTGTGGACGTCGGGGAGCGGGCCGTCGTCGCCCACCGAGCCGACGAGGACGAAGCGCTTCTGCTCGGTCACCAGCGCGTGCATGATCCCGCTGGTCACGACGCCGTCCTCCACGGCCCGCGCGATGGAGCCCGACCGGCGGATCGTGTTGAGCGCCCTGACGTGGTGCTCGTGGCCGTGCTCGACGCCCTGGGCCAATCCCAGGTCGAGCCCCAGGCTGGTGCCGTACAGGCTCAGCTCGATGTCGTGGGTGGCCAGTGCGTTGCCCGAGAAGAGGGTGTCCACGAACCCCGCACGCACGAGGGCCACGAACGCCGGCACCGCACCGGTGTGCACGACCCCGGGACCGGCGACCCACAGCAGCCGCTTCCCCGCGTCGCGGGCCTGGCGCATGCCGTCGGCGACCTGGCGGACGAGGACTGCCTGCGGCTTCTCGTACGACGACTCGCTCACCGCGGGCGCGAAGGACTCGCCGGCGGGCGCGCTGGGGATCGACACCCGGATCCCGGATGCGCCGACCACGATGCGCATCCCCGGCTCCACGTCTGCCATGGGGATCGTCCGGACACGCGTCGTGCCGTCTGTGTCGTCGGTGAGCACGAGCCCGCAGTCCATCTCGGGGTTCTCGACGTCGTACCACCGGCCGTCGACCCGGACGCGGGTGTCGAGGTTCGTGGTGGAGTAGAAGCCGTCGGGGAGCACGCCCGCCAGCTCGGCCTCGGCGGTCACTGCCTCGCCCGGGTCGAGCTGGTTGACCCCGCGGGTCTGCAGGCGCATCAGGAGACGCTGCAGCGAGGTGTCGTCGTCGGCGCGCACCGTGATCCGCGCGCTGCTGGGGTCGTGCGCCTCGTGACCGACGTCGAAGGTGTCGATCGAGTAGTCGCCGCCGTAGTCGCGGATGTCGTCGAGGATGCGCGACAGGATCCCGCTGTCCATCAGGTGTCCGGTGACCTCGACGGTCTCGCTCGCGCCCACGGCCCGGACCCTACGTCGTCAAGGTGGACTGGACGGGCGTCAGGGCACCCCGACGTGCTGGCTGGCGGGCGATCGGCGGCTCAGATGCGCGAGCCGTCGTCCCACGGGTCCCGGGGCGACTTCGGCATCTCGAGGACGAGGTAGGCGAACCCGCCGATGAACCACGCCACCAGGGCCCACCCGACCAGCGGCGTCACGTAGATGGAGAAGAGGCCGATGACCAGCGCCAGGACCGGCGCCACGAAGATGCCCGACCAGGCGACGCCGCGCTGCCAGGTGCGCGGCGCAGGGAACGGCGGCGGCGGAGGCGGCCGGAACCGCTCGACGGGGGCGACCTCGTCGCCGTCGTCCTCGTCCTGGTGCGCCTCCGGCACGTCGGGCGCGACGACGTACGACGTCACGGGCGGGTCGCGCGGGACGTCGTCGTCGAGGACCGGGCGGTCGCCGTAGTTCTCCACGATCTCCCGCCACGCCAGCTCGGTGCGGCTCTCGTCGCCGGGCGTCGTCACGCGGCAACGGTAACCCTCGGGTGGTGGGTCTCGATACGCCGCTCGCGTGCGACCCGGGGAGCGGGGATCGTGGTGCACACTGTGCGCGTGAAGATCCCCTTCCTCGGACCCCCGGCGGCTCCGCTCGACCCGGCCCTCGTCGCACCCATGTCGGTGGCGGCCCGCCCCGAGCTCACGGGTGGTCGCCGCATCGGCGTGCTGGTGCAGCACGGCTTCACGGGCAACCCGGTGTCCATGCGGCCGTGGGCCGAGGATCTCGCCAGCCGCGGGTACGCCGTCGAGATGCCGTTGCTTCCCGGCCACGGCACGCGGTGGCAGGACCTCAACAAGGTGACGTGGGCCGACTGGGTCGCCACGGTCGAGACGGCGTACGAGAAGCTCGCCTCGGAGAACGACGCCGTCGTCGCGGTCGGGCTCTCGATGGGCGGCGCCCTCTGCCTGCGGCTCGCGGCCGACCACGGCGACGGGCTCGCGGGGATCTGCGTCGTCAACCCGGCGGTCGACACGCTGCGCAAGGACGTCAAGCTGCTCCCGGTGCTCAAGCTGCTGGTGCCGGGGATGCCCGGCATCGCCAACGACATCAAGAAGCCGGGCGCCGACGAGCACGGCTATCCGACCACCCCGCTCAGGGCGGCGGCGTCGATGTTCGAGGGCTACGCCGAGCTCCGCAAGGACCTGCCGAAGATCACTGTGCCGGTGCTGTTCTTCCGGTCGGCCGAGGACCACGTGGTCGACATCTCGAGCTCGCGGGCACTCAACGCCGGTCTGTCCTCGAAGGACTTCGAGGAGCGGGTGCTGGAGGACAGCTACCACGTCGCGACCCTCGACAACGACGCTCCCCGCATCTTCGCCGAGTCCGCGGAGTTCATCGAGCGGGTCACGGCCCCCACCGAGGGATAGGCTCCGTCCGTGCTCTATTGGTTCCTCAAGTGGATCGCGCTCGGGCCGGTCCTCCGTCTGGTGTTCCGCCCGAAGGCCTACGGCGTGGACCACGTGCCGGAGGAGGGGCCGGCGATCCTCGCGAGCAACCACCTGTCCTACGCCGACTGGCTCTTCATGCCGTTGACGCTCAACCGACGCGTCACCTTCGTGGCCAAGGCGGAGTACTTCACGACGCCGGGCGTGAAGGGCTGGTTCCAGAAGAAGTTCTTCTCCGGCGCGGGCCAGGTGCCGATCGACCGCTCCGGCGCCAACGCGGCCGAGGGCGCGATGAAGTCGGCCATGAAGATCCTCGGAGAGGGCGAGCTCTTCGGCATCTACCCGGAGGGCACCCGCTCCCACGACGGCCGGCTCTACCGCGGCAAGACCGGCGTGGCCCGCCTGGCCCTGGAGTCCGGCGCTCCTGTGATCCCGTGCGCGGTCGTCGGCACCGACGTGGTGGCCCCGGCCGGCAAGGTCTACGGCACGTGGACGCGGCCGGTGGTGCGCTTCGGCAAGCCGCTCGACTTCTCCCGCTACGCCGGCATGGAGAACGACCGCTACATCCTGCGTTCGATCACCGACGAGATCATGTACGAGATCATGCGGCTCTCCGGCCAGGAGTACGTCGACCTCTACGCCACCAAGGCCAAGGAGCTGGCTCGCGAGAAGGCCAGGCAGGCCGCCGCCGAGCAGGCCGCGGCGGAGTCGGCGGAGCAGCCGGAGAAGAAGGCGTCCTGAGCACGTACGTCGACGGGCGCGCACCGCGTGCCGACTCGGCGCTCGCGGTCGAGGACCGGCTGTACTCGGCCCTGTCGCTCGTCCGGGTCGTGGTGACCGTCAACATGGTCGCCCTCAACGCCTACCGGCGCGACAACTTCGAGCACCCGACGCTCGGGCTGGTGGTCGTGGTCGCGCTGGTGGCGTGGACCGGGGCGGCCATCTGGCTCTACCGCGACCGCGTCCGGCGTACGCCGGTCCTGCTGGTCGCCGACCTCGCGATCGTGCTCGCCGCCCTGGCCGCCACCCCGTGGGTGAAGTCGCCCGACTTCAACGCGACCATCCCGGGCTTCTACGTCATGGGTGCCTTCTTCGCCTGGGCCATCCACTGGCACTGGAAGGGCGGCCTCGTCGCGTCGTCGCTCATCGCGCTCTTCGACGTGGTGCCGCGCAACCACCTCGACCAGGGCAACTACGGCAACGTGTTCCTGATCCTCATCGGTGGCCCGATCGTCGGTTACCTGTGCGAGTCGCTGCAGCGGATGGCTCGGGAGCGCGATGCCGCGGAGCATGCCGCCGCGGCCGCCGAGGAGCGCACCCGGCTGGCCCGCGCCGTGCACGACGGTGTGCTGCAGGTGCTCGCGATGACGCAGCGGCGCGGCGCCGCAGCGGGAGGGGAGTGGGCCGACCTCGGCCGGCTCGCCGGCGAGCAGGAACGCAGCCTGCGCTCGCTCATCCGGCAGCAGGACACCGTGCCCGCTGCCGCGGGCGGCAGGGTCGACCTCGCAGGTGCCCTCGAGGCGATGGCCACCGCCCATCCCGTCCGCACCGAGGTGGCCACCCCGGGCGGCACGGTCCTCGTCGACGAGCACGTCGCGACCGAGACGGTGGCCGCCGTACGCGCGTGCCTCGACAACGTCCTCGCGCACGTCGGCCCCCGGGGCAGCGCCTGGATCCTCGCGCAGGCCGCTCCCGACGCGATCACCGTCTCCGTGCGCGACGACGGCCCGGGCATCGCCCCCGGCCGGCTGTCGCAGGCCGAGGAGGAGGGCCGCCTCGGCGTCGCGTCGTCCATCCGCGGCCGCATCGAGGACCTCGGCGGGACCGCGACCGTCGAGAGCGGCGAGTGGGGCACGGAGTGGGAGATCGTGGTGCCGCTAGCGTGACCGGGTGACGATCCACTCGACGCACCCGTTCCTCGAGCCGGAGGGCGACCGTGATCCCGTACGACGACTGCGCGGGCGCCTCGGCGGGACGGTCTCGCTCTGGACTGCGGGCGCGCCTGACGACCGGGCGGGCCTGACGGTGTCGTCCTGGCTGGTCGCCGGCGGCGACCCGGGACGGGTGCTGGCCCTGCTGGACCCCGACGCGGACCTGACCGACGCGCTCCTGGACACCGGCCGCGGCCTGCTCCAGCTGCTCGCGTGGGACGACCGCGGTCTGGCGGACGCCTTCGCCGGGACGGCACCGGCACCGGGCGGGCCGTGGCGGATGGCGGAGTGGACGGCGACCGACCACGGCCCGCGCCTGGCGCACGCGGCCACCTGGGCGACCCTGGAGGTCGAGTCCGTCGTCGAGGTGGGGTGGTCGCGCCTGGTCACCTGCGCGCTCGGCGAGGTGGTGGTGGGGGACGACAGCGACCCGCTCGTGCACCGCCGCGGTCGCTACCAGCCGCCGTCGTCGTCGTGAGTGGCTACGATTCCTCCAACCGAGGGAGCCGGGGGGCGACATGGTGAGGGTGATGGTGGTCGACGACCACCCGATGTGGCGTGACGCGGTCGAGCGCGACCTCGAGGCGGCGGGCCACCAGGTGGTGGCGGTCGCCGCCAACGGGCGCGAGGCCATCGCGCGTTTCCCCGCTGCCGCTCCGCAGGTGGTCGTGCTCGACCTCCAGCTCCCCGACGACACCGGCGTCCAGGTGACGAGCATGATGCTCGAGCACGACCCGACGGCCAAGGTGCTGATCCTGTCGGCCAGTGGCGAGCAGGGCGACGTCCTCGAGGCGATCAAGGCCGGGGCCACGGGCTACCTCGTGAAGTCGGCCTCCAGCGCCGAGCTGATCGACGCCGTCGTGCGCGTCGCCGAGGGCGAGGCCGTCTTCACGCCGGGTCTCGCCGGCCTGGTGCTGGGCGAGTTCCGCCGGATCGCGGACGGTCCGCCCGACAGCCCGGTCGACCAGCTCACCGAGCGCGAGACCGAGATCCTCAAGATGGTCGCGACCGGCATGAGCTACAAGCAGATCGCCGCGCGCCTGGTCCTCTCGCACCGCACCGTGCAGAACCACGTGCAGAACACGCTGCGCAAGCTGCAGATGAACAACCGCGTGCAGCTCACCCGCTGGGCCATCGAGCACGGCCTCGACGACCAAGCCGAGGCATGACCGCACCCCACACCGACGCCCGGCTCGACGCCTATCTCTCCCGCATCGGCCTGACCCACCGGCCACCGGTGACGATCGGCGGCCTGCGCGAGCTGCACCGTGCCCACGTCGGGCGCATCCCCTACGACAACCTGTCGATCTACCTCGGCCGGCCCGACCCCGTCGACGGCTCGGTCGACCGTGTGTTGTCGGGCGGTCGGCTCGGCTACTGCTTCCACCAGAACACCGCTCTCGAGTGGCTGCTGACGGCGCTCGGGTTCTCCGTCAGCCGGCGCCACGGCCACGTGTGGGCGCGACCCGAGCACCAGCTCGGCACCGAGCTCAACCACCTCGTGCTCGTGGTGTCCGGACTGCCCGCCGACGACAACCCCGGCGGTCACTGGTGGGCCGACGCCGGGATGGGCGAGGGCTTCGCCGAGCCGCTGCCACTGGTGCGCGGGGACCACGTCCTCGACGGGTGGACGTTCGGCATCGGTGCCGGCTACGGCGCGCAGGCCGCGGGACGGCCGACCGGCCCCGCCGCCTGGACCTACCGGCACCTGCCGGGCGGAGTGGTCAGCGGCGTCGTCGTGACGTCGCGCGACCACTCGCCCGAGGCCGTCGCGTCGTCGCACCACGCGCTCGGCACGGGCGCGGAGTCGCCGTTCCGGCGGGTGGTGGTGGCCCAGCGCATCGACGGCCGGGTGCAGCGGTGCGTCCGCGGCCTCGTCCACCAGACGATGACACCCGACAGCCGCGAGCAGCGCGACCTGACGTCGTACGACGACTGGCGCGGCGCGCTCGTCGACGACCTCATGGTGCCGGTGGACGACGTCACCCCCGAGGAGTGGACGGCGCTTTGGGAGCGTGCCCGGGCCGCGCACCGGGCGTGGGACGAGGCGGGTCGACCGTGATCGAGGCAGGGAGCGCCGCCTGGCGGCGCGCCACGTCCGACGACGCGGTCGCGCTGCGTGACCTCGAGCGGGCCGCCAGCCTCGTCGGCCTGGCCCACGTCTTCGGCGAGCTGCCCTACCCGGAGGACGACGTGCTCGCCCGCTGGGTGCTGCTCCTCGACGACCCGTCCGTGGTGGTCGAGGTCGTCGACGACGACGGGGGCGACGAGCTGGTCGCCCTCGCCGCCCACGACGGCGAGACCCTGCGCCACCTCGCCGTACGGCCCGACCACTGGAGCGCCGGTCTGGGGCGGGAGGGCTTCCGCCGGGCAGAGGCCGCCGGCGCGCGGCGGCTGTGGGTGCTCGAGCACAACGACCGGGCCCGTCGGATGTACGAGTCCCTCGGCTGGCGGCCCAGCGGGACGACCCAGGAGTGCCCGTGGCCGCCGTACCCGACCGAGCTCGAGTACGCCGCTGCGCCTTCCCCCTAGGCCGAACCCCTAGGTTGGGTCCATGGCCGACCCGCTCCTGGAGATCGCCGACGACCTCTACGCGCTGCCCCTCGCGGACTTCACTCCCGCACGCGACGCGCTCGCCAAGGAGCACAAGGCCGACAAGGCCCTCGCGGCCGGCATCAAGGGCCTGCGCAAGGCGTCCGTCGCGGCCTGGGTGGTCAACCTGCTCGTGCGCCGCGACCCCGACCAGGTCGACCAGGTGCTCGCCGTGGGTGCCGCGCTCCGCGAGGCGCAGGAGAACCTCGATGCCTCCCAGCTGCGCGAGTTCACCAAGCAGCGCCGCCAGCTCACCGCGTCCGTGACGACCAAGGCCCGGCGGCTCGCGCGGCAGGACGGCGTGAAGACCACGGAGTCCGTCGGTGACCAGGTCGAGGCGACCCTCACCGCGGCCATGCTCGAGCCCGATGCGGCGAGGGCCGTGCGGAGCGGGTTGCTGGTCACGTCACTCGCCGCGACCGGGCTGGGCGACCTCGACCTGAGCGGTGCAGTCGCCGTGCCCGAGGCCCTCGGCTTCACCGCGACCGCCCGGCCGGTCGCCGAGCCCGACCCGACGCAGCGGCCGAAGCTCACCGTCGTACCGGATCCCGACGCGGACCTCAAGGCACGCAAGGCCGCCGACGAGCTGCTTGCCGACGCGAAGGCCGCGCTCGGCGTCGCGGAGAAGGAGCAGCGCGGTGCCCGTCGCGCCGTGGAGCGGCTCAGGGCACGGACGCTGCAGCTGCAGTCCGAGCTCGACGAGCTGCGCAGCCGCATCGCGACCCTGGAGGCGGAGGCCGAGGAGGTCGACGACGAGCTCGGCGAGGCCGAGGCGGTGGAGGCCGAGGCGCAGGAGGCCGTCGAGGAGGCACAGGCCGAGGTCGACGCGGCCAAGGAGGCGCGCGCGAGGCTCGACGGCTGAGCCTGCAGGTGGGGGAAGTCTTGCGCGGTCAGGGCGTTGCAACACCCTGACCGTGAGGGAGTCCCCGCTTGAGCGGTGACTCCTACAGCCCCGCCCAGCCCTTCGACCGTTCGACCGCGTCCGACCAGCGGGCGTACGACGCGTCGAGCGCCTCGCGGTCACCGCCGGGCTCGAAGCGCCGGTCGAGCGCCCACGTCTCGCGCAGGTCGTCGGTCGAGGACCACACGCCGGTGCCGAGACCGGCGAGGAACGCCGCGCCGAGGGCCGTGGTCTCGACGATCTCGGGCCGCTCGACCGCACGGCCGACGTGGTCGGCCTGCATCTGGCACAGCAGGTCGTTGGCCGACGCGCCACCGTCGACGCGCAGCGTCGTCTGACCTTGCCCCGGCAGCGTCTCGAGCACGTCGCGCACCTCGAAGGCGATCGCCTCGAGCGTCGCGCGCACGATGTGCGCGCGGGTGGTGCCACGGGTGATCCCGATGATCATCCCGCGCGCGTGGGGGTCCCAGTGGGGCGCGCCCAGGCCGGTCAGCGCGGGCACGAACACCACGCCGTCGGTGTCCTCGACCGTGGATGCGATTGCAGCCGTCTCGGCGGCGCTGCCGACGATCTGGAGGCCGTCGCGCAGCCACTGGACGGCCGACCCGGTGACGAAGATCGCGCCCTCGAGGGCGTACGTCATCTCGCCGCTGGGGGAGCGCCATGCTGCGGTGGAGAGCAGTCCGGCGTCGCTGCGGACCACCGAGGAGCCGGTGTTGGTGAGGATGAACGAGCCGGTGCCGTAGGTGCACTTGGACTCGCCCTCGTCGAAGCAGGTCTGCCCGAAGAGCGCGGACTGCTGGTCGCCGGCGATGCCGGCGATCGGCAGCGACAGGCCGAGGAAGACCTTGGGGTCGGTGGGCGCGACCTCCCCCCAGTTGGGCACCAGCTCGGGGAGGGCGTCGCGCGGCACGCCGAGGAGCCCGCACAGCTCGTCGGACCAGTCGCCCGACTCGAGGTCGAGGAGCAGGGTGCGGCAGGCGTTGGAGACGTCGGTGACGTGCCAGGTGCCGCGCGTCATCCGGGCGATCAGGTAGGAGTCGACGGTGCCGACGGCGTACCGGCCCGACTCGACCAGCGCCCACGTGTGCGGCTCGTTCTCGGCGAGCCACATGAGCTTCGTGCCGGAGAAGTAAGGGTCGAGCCGCAGGCCGGTCAGCTCGGCGACGCGGTCCTCGTGGCCCTCGGAGCGCAGCCGGTCGCAGATGTCGGCGGTGCGCCGGTCCTGCCAGACGATCGCGCGTCGCGGCGAGCCGAGCGTCTCGCGGTCCCACAGCACGATGGTCTCGCGCTGGTTGGTGATGCCGACGGCGGTGAGCTCGGACTGGTCGACCTTGGTGAGCACCTCGCGGGTCGCCTCGAGCGTCGCCTGCCAGATCTCCTCGGCGGAGTGCTCGACCCAGCCGGGCCGCGGGAAGTGCTGGCGGAACTCCTGGTAGCCGGTGGCCTGGATCCTGCCGTCGGGGGTGACGACGACGGCGGTGACGCCGGTGGTCCCGGCGTCGATCGCGAGGATGCTCATGACACGTCCTCACCTCGGATGATCGACAGGATGCGGCGGTCGATCCAGTCCGGCCGGGCACCTGGCCCGACGCGCATCTCGTAGTTCTCCGAGCCGACCCACATGTGGAAGCTGTCCTTGCCGTCGGCCTTCGCCAGTGCCTCGAGCTCCATCATCAGGGTGTCGTCGACCGGCACCTTCTCCTCGTCGGTGGAGGCGGTCAGGTAGAGCTCGTTGAGGTCGACGAGGCGCGCGAGCTCGGTGACCGGGTCGACGTGGTCGTCGACGCGCAGGTCGACCGCGACGTCGTCGTGACCGCCGTACCCCGCGCCGTCGCGCACGACGAGGACGGCGGCCGACTGGCGTCCCCGGCTGTCGCCTCCGGCGGCGTCGCCGGCCGCGAGGGCGGCGAGCAGGCGTCGTTCGAGGGAGAGGTCCGGTGCGCCCTGCCACGCCAGCTCCATCGCCTCGACCACCTCGGGTCCGGTGAGGATGTTGCCCTGGATCGCGTAGCCGCCACGCTCGCCGCTGCGCCCGGTCGTCCCGCCGGCCCACGCGAAGCACTCCGAGCCGGTGTACGTCGCCGCGTTGCCGTCCGAGTCGACGATCCCGGCCTGCCGGTGCTCGCGGCCGTCGTCGTCCTCAACGAGCCGGTCGAGGGCCACCTGGGCCGTGGCGCCGTCATCGAGGTGCGCCAGGCCGAGGTACTTGTAGGCGATGTTGGCGTCGGCCTGGGTGGCGATCGCGCCGACCCCTGCTGCCGCGGCGGGCACCGCGGACCCCACCGCCAGGAACTTGGAGGCGACGGCGACGCCCCACGACTCGCCGTCGTCGGACCGGGCCACGATCGAGAACGTCATGTGCCGAACATATCGGGGCGCGCGCCGTCGGACCGGCCACCTAGGGTGGCCCGGTGCTCACACGTCTCGGGTTCCCCAGCGTCGGGGAGCACCGACGCTTCGTCGCGGCGATCGTCGCCGACACCGTCGGCAGCGGGCTGTTCATGCCGATCACGCTGCTCTACTTCCTGGCGATGACGGACCTGTCGCTGGTGCAGATCGGCTCCGCGCTCTCGATCTCGGCGCTGCTGAGCCTGCCCGCGTCCTTCGTCATCGGCTCGATGGTCGACCGGTTCGGCCCGCGCCGGATGATGCTGGCGGGCAACCTCGTCCAGGCCGCGGGCATGGCGGCCTACATCTGGGCCGACTCGCTCCTGGCGGTGGCGCTGTGGACGGCGCTGCTCAACCTCGGCCGTCAGTCGTTCTGGGGGTCCTTCGGCAACGTCGTCACGGCGATCTCCGCGCCGGGGGAGCGGGAGGTGTGGTTCGGCTTCCTGCAGGCGGTGCGCAACCTCGGCTTCTCCGTCGGTGGGGTGCTGGCCGGGATCGCCCTCCAGGTCGGCACCGACACGGCCTACCTGTCGGTGGTCGTCGTCAACGCCGCCACCTTCGTGCTGGCCTTCGTCCTGCTGCTCGACGTCCCGGACCACCGGGTGGCCCACGACGAGGACGCCCCGGTCGAGGGGTGGGGCGTCGTGCTGCGCGACCGTGCCTACCTGCGACTGGTGGCGGGGCAGTTCGGCTTCGTCGTCGGGATGATGGTGCTCAACTTCGCGCTCCCGGTCTACGTCGCCGAGACCATCGACCTGCCGGGCTGGGTCGTGGGCGCCATCTTCACCCTCAACACGGCTCTTGTCGGCCTCGGACAGGGACTCGTCGTACGCCGGATGACGGGGCAGGTGCGCGGCCGGATGATGGGCCTGGCCCAGCTGGTCTTCGCCGCCGGCTACCTGCTGTTCGTCGTCGCCGGCTTCCTGCCCGTGGGGGTCGCCGTGGTGGTGATGCTCGCGGGAGCGGCCATCTACACCGGCGGCGAGCTCGTCGGCGGCCCGGTCTTCAGCGCGACCGCCGCGGAGGCAGCGCCCGACCACCTGCGCGGTCGCTACCTCGGACTGTTCCAGCTGAGCTGGGGGATCGGGGCTGCCGTGACGCCGCTCGGGTTCACCTGGCTGCTCGCCCACGGACAGACCACGCTGTGGTGGGTGCTCACCGTCGTCGCCCTCGCCACGGCGGCGTACCTCCAGACGCTGCCGCGTGTCCTGCCCGCGGCCGCGCTGCGCGTCACCGATCGCGCGGAGCCGGCCACCGCGACCGACTGATCCGCGTCAGGCCTGGCCGGTCCAGCGCTGGAGCTCGGCGAACCACTCCTGGTCAGGGTCGAACGGCTTGTGCCCGGCGATGCGCTCGAACTCGATGGCGCGCAGCTCGTCGCCGCGGTCCTCGTCGTGGCCGATCACCCCGGGCGTGCCCTCCATCGCGGACGACACCGCGAGCGTCGCCATCTCGCGGATCAGCGCGAGGTCGGTGTCGTTGGCGGGGGCGGAGCGCGAGAAGTAGCCCGACTTCTGCACCATCTGCTTCTCCGCGCCGATCTCGCGGGAGAACCGGTCGGCGAAGTAGCGGCCCGGGTTGATCGTGTCGATCTTGACGTGGCCGAAGGGGTCGCGCCCGACGGTCTCGCCGGCCGCCTCGAGGTCGGCGACGATGTCGTCGATGCCGGCGCCCTCGGCGAGGAAGATGTTGACGCAGCCGATCTCGTCCATCACGGCACGGAGCCGCTTCGCCTCGGCGGCGAGGTCGATCGCCCGCTCGGGCACGTAGACGGCGTGGACGGCCCACTTGCGGCCGTCGAGCCCGATGCCCGGCAGCCACTCCTGCTCGGCGTGCCAGGCCATGTAGTCGCGAGCCGCTGCTGCGGTGAGCCAGCCGCTGGCGCGCCCCATCACCTCGTGCACGATCAGCATCCGCGGGTTGGAGCCGTGCTCGGCGAGCACGTTCTGCGCGAACCGTGAGGCCTGCTGGGCGGCGGTCTGGGCACCGAGGCTCTGCCGGATCGGCACGATGTCGTTGTCGATGGTCTTCGGCAGACCGACGACGGTGAGCTCCGACCCCTGCGTGCGGAGGTACGCCGCCAGGTCGGCCGCCGCGGTGTTCGTGTCGTCGCCGCCGATGGTGTGCAGCACGTCGACGCCGTCGGCCTGCAGGCGTGCGGCCGCGACCTCCAGGGCCGTCTCGCCCTCGCCGATCAGGCCGCGGCGGCGGCAGTCGTCGTCGTTGGTGAGCTTGACGCGGCTGTTGCCGATCGGGCTGCCGCCGTAGCGGTGCAGCAGCGACGCGCCCGCGCGCTCGTCGGGGCCGATCACCACGCTGTTGCCGGTGAGCAGGCCGTGGTAGCCGTGCTTGTAGGCGATCAGCTCGATGGACGGGTCGGTGGCGTCGTAGGTCTCGATGAGGGCACCTACGGCGGAGGACAGGCACGGGGCGTAGCCACCGGCCGTGAGGAGCGCAACGCGGGTCGGCATGGGCAGCAGGGTAGTTGGAACGATCTAAGGCCGGAAGTCCGCCCGACGGGCGGACAGTGACCCCTCGTCGACGGCGACGTTGTAGGGGTGAGGCGGTGGTTGCCAGCCCCGTCGCACGAAGACATTGTGGAGGAAGCCGTGCGGCGCACGGCCCGACGAGGGGAGTCCGATGAGCACGACCGAAGCCACCCAGCCCGACGTGAACGGACCGGAGGACGCGGACCTCAAGCGCGTCCTCGGACCCAAGCTGCTGCTGCTCTTCATCGTCGGCGACATCCTCGGCGCCGGCGTGTACGCCGTCACCGGCAAGCTGGCCGGCCAGGTGGGCGGGATCGCCTGGCTGCCGTTCCTCGTGGCCTTCGCGGTCGCGACGGTGACCGCGTTCTCCTACCTCGAGCTGGTCACCAAGTACCCGCAGGCCGCCGGTGCCGCGCTCTACACGCACAAGGCGTTCGGCATCCACTTCGTCACGTTCCTCGTCGCCTTCACCGTGGTCTGCTCCGGCATCACGAGCGCGTCCACCTCGTCGAACCTGCTGGCGGCCAACCTGCTCATCGGCTTCGGCAACGACGACCCGAGCAGCAGCGCCACGCTCATCACCGCCTTGGCGTTCATGCTCGTGCTGGCAGCGATCAACCTGCGCGGCGTCGGCGAGAGCGTGAAGTTCAACGTGGTGCTCACGCTGGTCGAGATGAGCGCCCTGGCCATCGTGATCGGCATCGGCATCTGGGTGATCGGCAAGGGTGACGGCGACCTCGGCCGGATCACGGTCTTCGAGAACCCCGACGACAAGGGCCTGTTCATGGCCGTCACGATCGCCACCGCGATCGCCTTCTTCTCGATGGTCGGCTTCGAGGACTCGGTCAACATGGTCGAGGAGACCAAGGACCCCCTCAAGATCTTCCCCCGCACCATGCTCACCGGCCTGGGCATCGCGGTGGTCATCTACATGCTCGTCGCGATCTCGGTGGTCGCGGTCATCCCGCCCGGCCAGATCGCCGAGCCCACCAACGCCGAGGCCGGGATCCTCCTCGACGTCGTGAAGACGGGTGCGCCGGACCTGCCGATCGACAAGCTGTTCCCGTTCCTGACGGTCTTCGCCGTCGCCAACACCGCGCTGATCAACATGCTGATGGCCAGTCGCCTGATCTACGGCATGGCGCAGCAGGACGTGCTCCCGCGCTCGCTCGGCAAGGTCCTGCCGGGGCGTCGCTCGCCGTGGACCGCGATCCTCTTCACGACCCTGCTCGCGCTGGCGCTGATCACTGTCGTCACTGTCGACGCCGAGAACTCCGTGGTGGCCGCCTTGTCCGGCACGACCGCACTGCTGCTCCTTGCGGTGTTCACGATCGTCAACGTCGCCTGCCTGATCCTGCGGCGCGACCCGACCCCGGAGGGCGCCTTCCGGGCGCCGTCGTTCCTGCCGGTGGTCGGCGCGGTCTGCTGCGCCTACCTGCTCGGACCCTGGGCGCGGCTCGAGGCCGACATGATCCAGTACAAGATCGCCGGGGGCCTGCTGGCCGTCGGGGTCGTGCTGTGGGCGATCACGTGGGCCACCAACCGGGGTGTGCGCGCGAAGAAGACCGGCTTCCGCGACATCGACCGCCTCGAGTAGCCCGACCGGGACGGCGGGTTCCGGCCCGCTGTGGCGGGTCCGCCGTCTACGGTTGGCCGAGTGACTCGTCGACCTCTCGGACTCGCGGCGGCCGTCCTCGTGGCGTCCGCCCTCGGGTGCACCTCGGTGGCACCGCCGTCACCGTCGGCGAGCGCCACTCCCACCGGGGAGCACTCCGCGACGACCACGCCGACCCCCGACGGCGGGCCGGAGGGACGCCTGCCGAAGGGCGGCCCCCGTGACCGCCCGGCCGTGCCCGCCGCCCCCGAGCTCCGCGACGCCTACCACTTCGTCTCGGCCCCCGACTTCCTCAACCAGGACGTCGCCGACCTGACCGCCGACGGCCGCGAGGAGTACGTCGACCCGCGCACGGGAGCCGTCGCAAACTCCACCAACAAGGAGTACGACGCGGGCCTCCGGCACGTGCTGGACGAGATGGCGTCGTACGGCACCCGCGACGTCCTGGTCGCCGGCGACCTCGTCGAGGGCCGCTGGGGACGCGACGACTCGGGCAGCGGCGTCTTCGGGCCCGTGCGCACCGAGAAGCAGCGCATGCGGGCCTGGCGCCGGGCTGCTGCCGTCTACTACCCGGCGTACCGCCAGCGCTTCGCCGACCACGGCCTCCGCACCTTCCCGGCCGTCGGCGACCACGAGATCGGGGACGACCCGTGGAAGGCGCGGCGCGACCCGTGGATCGCGTTCAAGCGCAGCCACGTCCCGCAGTTCAAGCAGATCTTCGCCGACGAGATGCTGACCACGGCCAGCGGCCGCTCGCGGTTCTCGAAGCACCCGTCGAAGGGACCGGCACGGCGCACCGCGTACGCCGTGCGCCTCGACGCCGACGTGCTGCTGGTGACGCTCGACGTCTTCGAGCGCCGCGGGGGAGACGTGCACATGTCGGTCGACCCCGCCCAGCTGCGGTGGCTGGAGCGGGTGCTGCGCAAGGCCCGAAGGGACGAGGTGCCGTGGGTGATGGTGCAGGGCCACGTGCCGATGACCGGTGACGTCCGCGCCCGCAACTCCAGCCACCTCACCTACGAGAAGGGCGACCGCTCGGCGCTCTGGAAGGCGATGGTCGACGGTGGCGTCGACGTCTACCTCAGCGGCGAGGTCCACGACCAGACCGTCCACCAGGTCGACGGCATCCTTCAGGTGTCCCACGGCTCGCTGTTCTACCGCGGCGAGGCGTCGTACGTCGTCGGGCAGGCCACGGCCGACGAGCTGGTCCTGGAGAACCACCAGTTCCGCGGCGAGATCGGCTTCGAGGACCGGCTGTGGACCACCTCGCGGCAGGGTGCGCCCGGCCACATCAGCTACCCGGACCCGTCGCTCGTGACAGGCACGCTGGAGGCGCACCGGACCCGGTCGGGCGGGGTCAAGGTCGACGCCGCGGCCGGGGTGCTGAAGCCGCGACGCTGATCGCGGTCGGCGCCCCGCGCCCACCGGACGGTCACGGTTCGGGGGAGCGCGCGCTGCCGCCGTACCCTTGGGGGGTGACTGCCATCCCCACCCTCGAGCAGCTGCACGCGCTCGGACCCCAGCAGCAGCCGACGTACCCGGACTCCCGGGCCGTCGACGCCGCCGTCGCCCGCCTGCGGACGGTCCCGCCGCTGGTCTTCGCGGGTGAGTGCGACGACCTGACCGAGAAGATCGCCGCGGTGACCCGCGGTGAGGCGTTCCTGCTTCAGGGCGGCGACTGCGCCGAGACCTTCGCCGGCGTGACCGCCGACAACGTCCGCAACAAGCTGCGGGTGCTGCTCCAGATGGCGGTCGTGCTGACCTACGCCGCCTCGGTGCCGGTCGTGAAGCTCGGCCGCCTCGCGGGCCAGTACGCCAAGCCGCGCAGCTCCGACGAGGAGACCCGCGCCACCCCCGACGGGCCAGTGACCCTTCCCGCCTACCGCGGCGACGCGGTCAACGGCTACGACTTCACCCCCGAGGCGCGCGTGCCCGACCCGCAGCGCCTCGTCGACGTCTACAACTCCTCGGCCGCGACCCTCAACCTGGTCCGCGCGTTCGTCACCGGCGGCTACGCCGACCTGCGCCAGGTGCACACCTGGAACACCGACTTCGTGCAGAACTCGCCGTTCGGCCAGCGCTACGAGGCGATGGCCGACGAGATCGAGCGGGCGCTGACGTTCATGAAGGCGATCGGCGCCGATCCCGACGAGTTCCACCGCGTTGACTTCCACTCCAGCCACGAGGCCCTGCTGCTGGAGTACGAGCAGGCGCTGACGCGCATCGACTCGCGCACCGACCAGCCCTACAACGTCTCCGCGCACTTCGTGTGGATCGGCGAGCGCACGCGTCAGCTCGAGGGCCCCCACGTCGAGCTGCTGTCGAAGATCAAGAACCCGATCGGCATCAAGCTCGGTCCCACGACCTCGCCCGACGACGCGCTGGCCTACGCCGCGCGGCTCAACCCGGACAACACCCCGGGACGGCTCACCTTCATCACCCGCTTCGGCGCAGGCAAGATCCGCGACGGCCTGCCCGCGCTGGTCGAGAAGGTCACCGCCGAGGGCCTCAACGTGGCGTGGGTCTGCGACCCGATGCACGGCAACACCTTCGAGGCGTCCTCGGGCTACAAGACCCGCCGCTTCGACGACGTGATCGACGAGGTCCAGGGCTTCTTCGACGTCCACCGCAGCCTCGGCACCTGGCCCGGCGGCGTCCACGTCGAGCTCACCGGCGACGACGTCACCGAGTGCGTCGGCGGCGGCGAGGAGATCGACGAGGTCGGGCTCGCCCACCGCTATGAGTCCGTCTGCGACCCCCGCCTCAACCGGGTCCAGTCCCTCGAGCTCGCCTTCCTCGTGGCGGAGATGCTGCGCAAGGCCTGAGGAAGCGGCCGCGAGCTTGCGAGAGGGCGCTTCCGAGCGGCTTGTACCTCCGCCCTGAACCGTCCGTCACGGCACGCCCGCTGGCGGTGGTCCACCCACATTCGGCGGGCCCGGAAGGTGGCTCCACCACCGCTGGCCCGCGCGCCGTCATTCGACACGCCCGCGGGCGGGTGGCGCACCCACATTCGGGAGGCCTGGAATGTGGCTCCACCACCGCCCGGGGAACGACCGGGACCCGCGTGATGGGATGAGCACGTGATCGACCTGCGCTCCGACACCCTGACCCGGCCGACCGAGGGGATGCGTGCCGCGATGGCGCGCGCGGAGGTCGGGGACGACGTCTACGGCGAGGACCCGACCGTCACCGCGCTGCAGGAGCGGGTGGCGGGGATGTTCGGCCACGAGGCGGCGCTGTTCACGCCGACCGGGTCGATGGCCAACGTGCTCGCCGTGGCGAGCGTCGTACGACCCGGTGAGGAGGTGCTGTGTGACTCCTCGGCCCACATCGCGCGGGCCGAGCTCGGCGCGCACGGCGCGATCACCGGCATCACCATGCGCACGTGGACCGGTGCGCGGGGACAGGTCGACCTGGCGGCGATCGAGTCGATGTACGCCCCCGACATGGGGCCGTTCTTCGTGCGCACGGCGGCCGTCTCGGTCGAGAACACCCACAACTTCGCCGGTGGCGCCGTGCTCCCGCTCGAGGACCTCCGTGAGCTGCGCGCCTGGGCCGACACGACCGGCACCGCGGTGCACCTCGACGGCGCGCGGCTGTGGAACGCGCACGTCGCGACCGGCACGCCGCTCGAGGACTACGGCCGGGTCGCCGACGTGCTGGCGGTCTGCCTGTCGAAGGGACTGGGCGCACCCATCGGGTCGCTCATGGTCGGCTCGGCCGACGCGATCGAGGAGGCCCGGGTGCGTCGCAAGCGGATGGGCGGGGGGATGCGGCAGGTCGGCGTCCTCGCGGCGGCAGGGGCGTACGCCCTCGACCACCACGTCGATCGGCTGGCCGACGACCACGCGCACGCCCAGCTGCTCGGTGAGGCACTGGGCCTCGACCCGGGGTCGGTCGACACGAACATCGTCGTCGTGGACCGTCCGGACGCGTCGGCGTTCGTCGCCGCGGCGGCCGACGAGGGCGTGCGGATCGCCGCGGTCGGGCCCCGGGCCGTCCGCCTCGTGACGCACCTCGACGTCACCCGCGCGGACGCGGAGCGGGCAGCGGTCGTGCTCAGCCGGCTCGCCGGCCGCTGATTGCGACCTCGCTGATCGCCGTGTAGTCGCGGCCGAGGTTTCCGGTGCCCGGAGGTGTCACCGAGGTGATCGTGATGGTGACGGTCGAGGTCTCCACCGGGGGCACCTTCAAGAGCTCCATCGCGGGCCTCTCGGCGAACGTCTGCTCGACGCTCGTCCCGTCCTCGAAGCCCCACGTGACGGCTAGGATCCGGCGGTTGTTGGGGTACCAGTCGACGCCGGCGACCTGCTTGGCGTAGCCGTTGACCAGCCCGACGCGGTAGACGACGGCGGGCTCGGCCAGCGTGATCGTGACCGTCTGGCCGGTCGCGTCGCCCTCGACGCGCCACGTGGTGCTGGAGTCGCCGTCGTGCATCTGCACGGGCTCGTAGGCCACCAGGTTCCCGTCGAAGTCGGTGGTCGGCGGGGCCGTGCCGGGCACCTCGAACGACGCCCCGCGGGCGAGGTCGACCTGCTTGCCGACGCCCCTCGGCCCCTCGGCCTCCGGCTCGCTCGACCCGCCGTCAGGTCCCTCGCCTGATCCGCCGGTCGATTCGCCGCCGGGCGCGGAGGACGCGCTCGTGGCGGGGTCCGTCGCCGTGCCGTCATCGTCGTCGGCGCCGAAGGTCTCGAGGAGCACGAACACCAGGCCGACCAGCAGCACCGCGCCGAGCACCCAGAAGATCCAGGCCCGGCCGCGGACGGGGTCCTCGACGTCGAGCTCGTCGACCTCCTCGTAGGGCAGCAGCTCCTCGCGCGGGTCCCAGGTCGAGGTCGACGAGCGCGCCGCCGCGACAGGCTCCGGCTGAGCCGCGGGCTCGGCAGCGGCAACGGGCTCGGCAGCGGCAACAGGCTCGACGGGCGCGCCGAGGGGCGCGGTCGCTGGAGCGACGGCCGTCGGGTCCGCGGCCTGCACGGGCATCACGACCGGCGCTGTGTCGGGAGCCGGGTCCGGAGGAGCCGCGGGAGCCTCCGGCGCCGGGGCGATCGTGACGGGTGCAGCGGACGCCGGTGCGGGCTCCCCGATCGGGTGCCCGCAGTTGAGGCAGAACCGGCCCACGCCGAGGGCCGCCCCGCACCGCACGCACGTCTCCACGTGGCCACGATAGGGGGAGGCGCCACGCCCGTCGCCCTGTGTCGGGGTGGGGCGAGGACGGCGCCGGCGGGCTCAGACCGCGATGTGCGGGACCTCTCCCTCGACGACCCGGCGCGGGGCGAGCTCGACGATGAGCATGGCGACCAGGACCATCGAGCCGCCGAGAAGCAGCCGCTGGGTGAGGTCCTCGCCACCGAGCCACACCGCGAAGACGGACGCGAACACGGGCTCCATGCTCATGATGATGGCGGTCCGGGTGGGCGGCAGGTGCGCCTGCGCCCAGGTCTGCCCGAGCAGGCCGGCCGCACCGACGACGACGGCCATGTAGAGGAGCGAGAGCCAGTCAGCAGTCCGCGACGGCAGCACGATGCCGTCGTACGCCGTCGCCGTCGTGCACACCAGCGCGATCACCACGACCTGCAGGATGGTCATGCCCACGGCGTCGCGGGCCGTGGACCACGCGCCCAGTCCGACGATGTGCAGCGCGTAGAGCACGGCCGACGCCAAGGTGATGAGCTCGCCGTAGCCGACGCTGAAGCCGCGCAGCGCGAGGACGCCGAGGCCGATCGTGGCCAGCACGACGGCCACCCACGTGACCGGCGGGATCCGCGTCCGCAGGATCGCGGCCGCCAGCAGCGGGGTGCACACGACGTACAGGCCCGTCACGAAGCCGCTGACGCTCGCCGGGGTGTGCGCGAGACCCGTCGTCTGGAGGATCTGCGCGAGGCCGTAGAGCAGGCCCAGCACGACCGCGTGCCGCCGTACGACGGGGGAGAGGCGGCCTATCGCGCGCGGTGCGACGACCAGCAACGCGACGGCCGCGACCGAGAACCGGACGGCCAGGAAGTCGAGCGTCGGCACCCGGTCGAGCAGGTCCTTGATGAGGAAGAACGTCGACCCCCAGCACGCCGCCAGGGCGACCAGCGCGAGCGAGGCGAGCAGGGTCGTACGACGGCTCTGCTCGGGTGTCACGGAGGAAGGCTAGGACCTCACACCACGTAGAGCGTGATCGTCGAGCCCTTGGGCACCTCGTCGCCGGCACCGGGGTCGGAGCTCGAGACGTAGCCGATGCCGAGGTAGATGTCGGCCTGCTCCGTTCGCACCTCGAAGCCGAGGCCCTCGAGCAGCTCGGTGGCCGCCTCGACGCCCATCGCCTTGACCTGCGGCACCTCGACCAGCTCGGGTCCGAGGGACACCACGAAGGAGACGGTGTCGCCGCGGTAGAGGACGGTCCCGGGGGCCGGGTCCTGGGAGATGATGTCGCCGGTCGGGACGGTGTCGCTGTACTCCTCGCCGGCGTCGGCCTGGAGCCTGCGCTTCTCGAGGGCCGCCTTGACGGCGTCGTAGTCCCCGCCCGTCCAGTCCTTGACCTCGAACGGCTTGCGGCCGCGGCTGAGCACGAGGTCGACGGTCGCGCCGGGCTTCAGGGTCGTGCCGGCCTTGGGCACGGAGCGGATGACCTGGCCCTCCGGCACGGTCTCGCTCCAGCGGCCCTTGCTCGTGCCGAAGGTCAGGTTGGTGGCCGCGATCGCGTCCTGCGCCTCGTCCTCCGTCTTGCCCCCGAGGTCCGGGACGTCGTAGCGCTCCGGCCCCAGCGACAGCACGAGGGTGACGGTGCCGCCGTCGAGCACCTTCCCGCCGGGCTCGGGGTCGGTGGCGATGACCAGGCCGGCCTCGACGTTCTCGCTGTAGGCCGCCTCGCCCTCCTCCGCCGTCAGGCCCGCGGCCTCGAGCTCGGACGCGGCGGCCGCCTGGTCGAGGCCGAGCACGCCCGGCGTCGTGGTGTACCGCTCCCAGCCGAACCACCACGCGCCTGCCCCGATCCCGGCGACGAGCAGCAGGGCGAGCAGCAGCGCGACGGGGCCCTTGCGCGAACGGCGGCGCGCTGTCGTCGTCACCGGCGCGATCCTGGTGGGGGCCTTGCCGGCAGGACGTCCAGTGGCCGGCCGCGCCGTCGCGGCGGACGCACGCGTCGCCTCCGTCGGTGCCTCCGCCACCGCAGCAGCCGGTACGGCGGCGCGCATCGGCTGGGTGACCGGCGCGGCGGCGGTGGTGGTGACAGCCTCCGTGGCCCCCGCCGGAACGGGGTGGCGCTCGATGGCCGTCGTCCGGTCGGGACTGCCGTCGTCGACGAGACCGGAGTCGCGCGGGTCGACCTCGGTGAGGAGCGCGAGCGCGCTCGCGTCGAACGGCTCCGGCATGGTGTCGTTGCCCGGCTCCGAGGCGTCGACGATCTCGGGCGAGCGGCGGGGGAGCAGGTCGGCGGCCAGCTCCGGGTCGGACTCCAGCCCGTCCCGCAGGGCCAGCTCGACACGGTGGAGCTGGTGCAGCAGCACGGTGGCGTCGGCGGGGCGCTGGTCGCGGTCGCGCGAGGTGGCGCGGGCGACGAGTGCGTCGACGTAGTCGGGGATGCCCGGCTGGAGGAGCGAGGGCATCGGCACGTCGTGGTGGACGTGGCGGTAGGCGACCTGGATCGGGGACTCACCCTCGTGCGGCTTCGTGCCGGTGAGCAGCTCGTAGAGCACCACGCCGGCTGCGTAGACGTCGGCGCGCGCGTCGGCACGGCCGTCGACCACGAGCTCGGGCGCGAGGTAGGACACCGTCCCGATGAGCACGCCACCGGTGGCGGTGTGCTGGGTGTCGGCGCTGACGGCCTTGGCCAGGCCGAAGTCGGCGACCTTGATGCTGCCTCCGTGGGCCTCGTCGGCGATCAGCACGTTCTCGGGCTTCACGTCGCGGTGGATCAGCCCGGCGCGGTGCGCCGCGCCCAGCGCGGACACGACGGGCTCCAGGAGCGCGAGTGCGCGCCGCGGGGGCATCGGAGCCTCCTTGCGGACCACGTCGCGCAACGTGTGGCCCGGGACGTACTCCATGACCAGAAATACGGTGTCCTGACCGTCCGAGGTGTCGTCGCCCTGGTCGTAGACGCCGACGACGTGGGGGTGGTTGAGCCGCGCGGCCGCGCGCGCCTCCCGCACGAACCGCTCGGCGAACTCCTGGTCGTCGCCGAGCCCCGGGTGCATCACCTTGACGGCGACCGTGCGGTCGAGTCGGATGTCGGTGGCCTCGTAGACACTGGCCATGCCACCGCGGGCCACCCGGGCGAGGATCCGGTAGCGGCGCTCCAGCAGGCGGCCGACCATGGGGTCGCCAGACACGCCGGGCGCTGCTGCGCGGGCGTGCTCGGGTGGCTCCACTGTCGACCTCCAGCTGCCGGACGGGGAAGGATCCAGCGCCTCCACTCTACGGAAACAGCCCCCGCGGCCACGCTCAGGCGCGGGCTCCGGCGTGGCGTGGATCGCCACTCCGGAACCCGCGTGACGCGCTCAGCAGGCGTCGTTGAAGGTGCTCAGCTCCAGCTGCGGCGCCTTGATCGACTTCTCGTTGGGTGCGCGCATCGACCAGTAGCGCATCCAGTCCATCTGCATCCGTGCCGGGTGCATCCTCTTCCCGTCCTTGGCGCGCAGCTCGAACTTCAGCTGGCGCGGCAGCGGGTCGAGCGCCTCGTCACGGCGCTCGGTGTTGACGACGTGGGCGTCGACGAACCACGAGACGTGGTCGGGCGCGACCTCGACGGCGTAGGTGTGCCAGCGGTCGTTGCGCAGGTGACGTCCCAGGAAGCCGCGGTAGGAGCTGCTGGGGAGGGTGTGCACGTAGGACTTCACGGTGTTGGTGCCGAGGGTGAAGTTCTCGATGCCGATGTCCCGCCCGCCGCAGTGCTGGTCGCGCGTGCCGCCCGGGACGAGCTCGGTGACGACCTTGAACGGCGTACCGCCCTTGACCTTCGACATCGTGCGGGCGCGCATCCGGATCTCCCAGCGGCCGTAGGTGTGGCCCGTGAGGTCGAGCTTCGCCGAGACGCTGCCGCGCTTGGTGCTCATCAGCGTGAGCATGCCGTTCTGGGTGCGGACGATGCCGCGGCCCTTCTGCTTCCAGAAGGCCGGCTTGGGGCCGACGAACTCCTGGCGGAAGACGCCGTACTGGTACCAGCCGAAGGTGTTCCCGGCGTGGATCGGGCCGGGTGCGCCGTGGACGTGGTCGGCCTGCGCGGGGGAGACGACCGGGGACAGGGTGAGTGCCAGCAGGCCCACGAGTGCGGCCGCGAGCGCGGATCGGAGGGGGTGCATCCGCGACACGCTACGGATCACCCGCCGGGGTGACAAACCGGCTTCGCCACCTCGGACGTCCTCTCCTAGGCTTCAGCCCATGAGTGACCAACCCCTGGCCGACCGTGACCTGGCCGCCCTCGTGCCCGAGTGGCTCGAGTGGAGCGAGGTCGCCGACCTGCTCGGGGTCACGCCCGGCAAGGTCCGCACGATGATCCGCGAGCACGAGCTCGCCCAGGCAGTGTCCGAGCCGGGCGCCGGACCGCGCGTGCCGGCGGCCTTCATCCAGGACGGCATGGTCGTCAAGGGCCTGCCCGGTCTGCTGACCATGCTCCACGACCACCGGTTCGACGACCGTGAGTGCATCGCGTGGCTGTTCACCGACGTCGACCTGCCCGGTCGTCCGATCGACGCGCTCCGCGAGAACCGCGGCAGCGAGGTCAAGCGCCGCGCGCAGGTGCTGGAGTACTGATGGCCGGGACGGCGACGGCTCGGCAGCGCTACCAGTGGTTGCTCCTGCTCGTCGCCGCCGTGCTGCTCCTCGGCTGGCTGGTGACCGGGGGCCAGGGCGACGACTCGGCGACGACCGCGCGAGACCCGTCCTCGAGCTCGACGTCCCCCTCCTCGTCCTCGTCCGACGAACCCACCGCCACGAGCTCACCCGGCACGGATCCCGACAGCGGGTTGCCGTACGTCGAGGAGTCGAGCCTGCCTGCCGAGGCGCAGGACGTGCTCGCGCGGATCGATGCGGGCGGGCCGTTCAAGTACCCCGACAACGACGGGGTGGTCTTCGAGAACCGCGAGGACCTGTTGCCGGACCAGCCCTACGGCTACTACCGCGAGTACACCGTCGAGACCGCTCCTCGGGTGCGCGGGCCACGCCGGATCGTCACCGGCGAGGAGGACCAGTACTACTGGACCGACGACCACTACGACTCGTTCTCCAGGATCCGGAGGGCGCGATGAGGTTCACCCCACGACGTTCTTCTCCTCCGCTTCGCTCCTCCGAACAACGCCGCGGGGACCCCGAATGAGCGGACTGGCAGCGGTCCTGGCGGGGCGAGAGGCCCCGGGCATCCACCTGTGGGCGGGCGCGTTCGACGTCGCCGACGTGCGTCACACCGTCGAGCACGCCGGGTGGGGATTCGGTTACGTCGACGGGTGGACGCGCGCGGACTCGAAGGCCGCCTTCCTCGCCGAGGTGGGCCGGACGCTGGACTTCCCGGACTGGTATGGCCAGAACTTCGACGCCCTCGCCGACTGCCTGCACGACGTCGGCGCCGGTGTCGACGGCGTGCTGCTGCTGTGGGACGGGTGGGCGACGCTCGCCCGGGCCGACGAGAAGGCCTTCAACGTCGCCCTGAGCGTCCTCGGCTCGCGGGTCCACGCCGATCGCGGCGTCCCGTTCTCGGTGCTGCTGCGCGGCGAGGGCCCCGTGGTGCCGGGGATCATCCGCCTCGACTGACCCGCCGCTCGCTGGTCGAGGAGGGCGCGCAGCGCCCGTCACGAGACCGAGGTGCAGCCGTCACACCGTCCGCTGGGTCGCAGCCGCCGCGAGCTCGGTGAGCACGATGCGCGCGTGCTCGTCGACGTCGGCGGCGTCGAGGGCCGACACGGCGTGGTCGGCGAGCGATCCGATGACCTCCTCGACCTGGGCGCGCGCACCGGAGGTGTCGATGATGGTGCGGAGCTCGTCCACGTCGGCCCCGGACAGCGGGGTGCCGAGCGCCTCGTCGAGCCGTCGGGCCGCGGCCGGCGGGGCGGCGTCGAGCGCCAGGGCGACGAGCACCGTGCGCTTGCCCTCGACGAGGTCGTCACCGGCCGGCTTGCCCGTCTCGGCGGGGTCGCCGAAGACGCCGAGGAGGTCGTCGCGGAGCTGGAAGGCCTCGCCCAGCGGCAGCCCGAACCGGCTGAGCTGCTCGATCCGGGAGTCGTCGGCGCCCGCGAGGGCGGCGCCCACGTGCAGCGGCCGCTCGATGGAGTACTTGGCGGACTTGTAGCGCAGCACCGTCATCGCCGTGTCGACGTCGGCGCGCCCGCGCGCCTGGACCGACACGTCGAGGAACTGCCCGGCGATGACCTCGCTGCGGCACCGCTCGAACAGGTCGAGGCCGGGCGCGACCTCGTCGGGGGCGAAGCCCGAGTGGCGCAGGAGGTCGCCGGCCCAGCCGAGCAGCAGGTCGCCGAGCAGGATCGCCGCGGCGGCGCCGTACTGCTCCGGGTCGCCGCGCCAACCGGTCGCCCGGTGCTCTGCCTCGAAGGCCCGGTGCGTCGCGGGCCGCCCACGCCGGGTGTCGGAGGCGTCCATGAGGTCGTCGTGCACGAGCGCACTCGCGTGCAGGAGCTCGAGCGACGCGCAGGCCCGGGCGAGTGCCGCCTCGTCCGCAGGGTCCGGCCGGATCGCGCGGTGCCCCCAGTGGCAGAAGGCCGCGCGGAACCGCTTGCCCCCGCGCACCGACGTACGTGCCTCCGCGATCAACCGGCCGGCGTCGGGGCCGAGTGGCGCGAGCTCGGCCTCGCGCTCGTCGAGGAACGCATCCAGGACCTGCTGGACCTGGTCGCGGAAGGGTGCGGGGTCCCAGGTCGTCACGGGAGCGAGCCTAGAGGGGGCCTGAAGGGTGGGACGATGCGGGACCACGGCCCGGTCGTCCGTAGGCTGTTGCGCATGACGCACGCACCCGGACGCAGCATGCGCGAGCTCCTCGCGACGGGCGAGCGGTCGTTCTCCTTCGAGTTCTTCCCGCCGAAGGACGAGGCCGGCGAGCAGCAGCTGTGGCAGGCGATCACCGACCTCGAGCCCTACGGCCCGACGTTCGTCTCGGTGACCTACGGCGCCGGCGGCACGACCCGCGACCGCACGGTCGCGATCACCGAGCGCATCGCCCGTGACACCTCGATGCTGCCGGTGGCGCACCTGACCTGTGTCGGCCACACCCGCGCGGAGCTCAGCGCCATCCTCGACGACCTGCACGAGGCCGGGGTCACCCACGTCATGGCGCTGCGTGGCGACCCGCCGGACGGGCCCGGCACCCCGTGGACGCCGACCGACGGAGGACTGACCTACGCCAGTGAGCTGGTGGAGCTGATCCGGGACCGGGCCGACATGCGCATCGGCGTCGCGGCGTTCCCGGAGGGTCACGTCGACGCGGTGGACCTCGAGACCGACGCTCGCGTGCTGAAGGCCAAGCAGGACGCCGGGGCCGAGTTCGCCGTGACCGACATGGTGCTGCGGGCCTCCGACTACGCCGCGCTCGTCGAGCGTGCCGAGGCGGTGGGCGCCGACCTGCCGATCATCCCGGGCATCATGCCGATCCTGAACCTGCGCTCGATGGAGCGGATGGTCGAGTTCTCCGGGCGACAGCTGCCCGAGGAGACGACGGCCCGCCTGACGCCGTACGCCGACGACCCCGTCGCGCTGCGCGCCGAGGGCATCGCGATCGCCACCGAGCTCTGCGAGGACCTGCTCGACGCGGGTGCGCCCGGTCTGCACTTCTACACGCTGAACCGCTCGAAGGCCACGCGCGAGATCTTCGCGAACCTGCGCATCACCGTCTGACCCTCCCGCGGGGTCGCACTAGGTTGGGCCCATGCCTCCAGAGCCCGCGGACATGCACACCGTCACCGTCACCGGGACCGGCACGAGCCGGGTCGCCCCGGACAGCGCGGTCGCCCGCGTCGGCGTGGTCGGTCGCGGTGCCAGCGTCGCGGAGGCCTACGACGCGATGAGCGCCGCCGCGACCGTCCTCACCGAGGTCGCCGGACGGCACACCGAGGAGCGACGCCTCGCCTCCACGGGGGTGTCGGTGTGGCCGGCGCACGACCAGACCGGCGCGCGCGACGGCTTCGAGGCCCGCCACTCCTTCTCGATCGGCTGCGACGACCTCGCCGCCGCCGGGTCGATGCTCGGCGAGCTCGCGAGCGAGGTCGGCGACGCCTTGGTCGTCGACGGCGTCGCCCTCGAGGTGACCCAGGACCACGGTGCCGGGATCGCAGCGCGCGAGGCCGCCTTCCACGACGCACGCGAGCGAGCCGCCGCCCTCGCCCGGATGGCCGGCGCCGGTCTCGGCTCCGTGCGCACGATCGTCGAGGGCGACGCGGCACCAGGTCCGGGGCCGCTGCCCAAGATGGCGATGATGCGCGACGCCGGGGGTCTCGAGCCGGGGGAGGCGTCCGTGACGGTCTCCGTCACGGTGGTGTGGGAGATCGTGCACTGACGGCTCAGGCGCGACCGACCACCTCGGCGACCAGGGCGGCGCTGAGCCCGGCGAACGGCAGTCCCGAGCCGGTCGTGGCGTGCGCCCCTGCCGCGAGCACTCCCCGGATCGGCGTCGTCGGCCCGAGGCGGGTCCGGGCGGTGCGCGGTCCTTGCCAGAGCATGCCGTGAGGGGAGCCACCCCAGCGCTCGACCAGGTCGCGCGGACCGCGGTCGACGCGCGCCACGACCCGGGACCGTACGTCGATGCCGTGCCGCGCGAGCGCGGTGAGCACGTCCTCGGCGATCCGGCCACGGGCGAGCACCGTCCACGCGGCGCCACCCCCGGGTGCCCGTCCGCCGGTGCGCACCACGAGCAGCGGGTCGCCGTGGAGCACGACCTCGTGGGGGAGGTCCGGGACGTCACCCTCGAGGCCGACGTGGCAGACCACCGGCGGGATCGCCGGCATCGTCCGGCTGACGTGGGGGGCGAGCGCGGGCAGCCGCCGCGGGTCGACCGCGACGACGACGAGGTCGGCCGGCAGCCGGCCGCCGGGTGTGCGGACGCCGCTCACGCGCCCGTCGGACGTCACGAGGTCTGTCGCGGGCGTACGGGTGAGCACGGTGACGCCGCGCAGTGCCAGCCGCTCCGCCATGGCCGTCCCGAGCGCAGCCAGCCCGCCCGGGACGGTCCACGCCCCGAACCGTTGCTCGAGGTAGACGTCGACCCCGGCGAGGACCGGCACGTCGCGCAGGTCGTGGCCGTCCATGAAGAGACGGTGGCCGGCGACCAGGCGTAGCCGCTCGTCGCGGAACGTGCGTCGCAGTCGCTTGGCCAGCGACTCACGGGAGCCGAGCAGGGCGATCAGCTCGCGCGGCGCGACGTCCTCGTCGAAGGGACGCTCGAACCACTCCCGGCGCAGCAGCTCCCACGTGTCGCCGTACGACGCCACGTGGTCGACCCACTGCTGACCCAGCCCGGCCCCGAGCCCGTCGACCGCGGCGAGCTGGGCCGCGCGCGACCCGCCCGGGAGGCGGAGCGCCGAACCGTCCGCGAAGCGGTGCTCGCGGACGAGGTCCAGCGGCTGGAGGTCGACCTCGCGCTCGAGCGGACGACCGGACTTGCGGAAGAGGTCGCGGACCACCGCCGGCATGAGCGTGCTCGTCGGCCCGGCGTCCCAGGCGAAGCCGTCGAGCTCGACCGTGCTGAGCGCGCCACCGAGGGTGTCCGCGCGCTCGACCAGGGTGACGTCGTGGCCGAGCTTCGCGAGCCGGGCGGCGGCCGCCATGCCGCCGAAGCCACCACCGATCACGACGACACGAGCCACGCCAGAACCCTAGGGTGTTGCCGTCTGGTGGAGCGGACCGCGCTTCTTCCACCGCCGCCAGCCGCGGCGGACGAGGCGGGCCACGAAGAAGAGCATGACCAGCCCGAGCAGGAGCAGGACTCCGGCGACCGCCGCGGCAGCCTGCGGGTGCTCGAGGGCGAACCAGACGACTCCGAGGACGGCCGCGTCCTCGGTCAGGCTCGCCAGGACGTTGCTCGCAGGCTCGGGGGAGGCGTTGATCGCCAGCCGCCCGCCCGCCTTGACGAGGTGGCTCAGCAGCGCCGTACCGCCGCCGACGACGCCCAGCACCGCCTGGTCGAGCGACGACGCGTCACCAGCCAGCAGCACGCCGATCACCGCTCCGGCGGTCGGCCGGATCGCGGTGGAGATCGCGTCCCAGGTCGAGTCGATGTAGGGGATCTTGTCGGCGATGAACTCCATCGCGTAGAGGAAGCCGGCCACGGCCAGCACGTCCCAGCGACCCAGGACGTCGGGGATGTCGGTGAACGACCCGAACCGGTCGGCGATGCCCAGCACCAGGACCACGAGGTAGGAGTTGATCCCGCTCGCCCAACCGCTGGAGAACGTCAGCGCCAGCGCGTCCATCAGCCGGCGTCCGCGTCGCCGGTCTCGACGTCCACCTCGGCCGCGCCGGTCATGGCGACGAGCTCGTCGTACGTCGTCGAGAACACGGCGGCCGGGTGGCCGGCGGCCGCCCACACCACCGGGTGCCGCCGCAGCCACGGGTCGATCCAGGTGCGGACCGGTGCCGGGTGGTCGAGGGGGGAGACGCCGCCGATGACCTGGCCGGTGTGGCGCCGTACGAAGTCCGGGTCGGCGCGCTTCAACCGACCCACGCCGATGCGTCGGGCGACGGCCGCGGTGTCGACGCGGTGCGCGCCCGAGGTCAGGATCAGGACCGGCTCCCCCTCGGCGTCGAAGAGCAGACTGTTGGCGATCGCACCGACCTCGCAGCCCAGCGCCGCCGCGGCGAGTGCCGCAGTGTGGGCGCTGTCGGGCAGGATGACCACGTCGCCCGTGCCACCGAGCCGGGCGTGCTCGCCTCGAAATGAGGTGATGGATGCGTGCTCGGTCGACATGATGCGAGCCTAGCGACGACAACGACGAACCTCAGCGACGAACTTCAGGGAGTGACGGATGGCGCGCGACGTGCCCGGTTCAGTGGCCAACGCCGTGCGGGTGCTGGGGCTCATCGTGGCCACCTCGGGTGTGATCACCCTGCTGATCTGGCTGTTGAGCGACGACGTCATCCTCGGCTGGGCGAAGGGCAACCCGTCCGCCCAGGAGATGCTCGACCAGGGCGGGATCGAGCAGCTGCGCGAGAGCCCGATCGTCCCCGGCTTCGTGGCGCTCGCGATCGTGGCCTTCGTGGGCTTCGCGCTGCTCGCCATGGTCCTCGGCTCGTTCTTCCTCGGCGGCCACCCCTGGACCCGGTTCGTGCTGACGGCGACCGCTGGGGTCGGCGTCCTCGTCGGCGCGGTCTGCCTCGCCAACCACCTCCCGGTCATCTTCGTCGTCCTGTCCGCCCTCGTGATCGTCGAGGGCCTGGTCCTCTCCTACTTCCTCTGGCAGCGCGACACCACCGCCTTCCTGCGCGACTGACTCCCGCCGCCTGCCTGTCCTCCGACGACCGGCCTCCGGCTCTTGACGCGCTGTCGGTGGCGGGTAGTACCGTTCGTGGTGTTCGAACACGTGTTCGATGCGACCCGGGTGGCGGCGGACCTCGACCCCCGCCCCGCCCGGGTCGGCCCGGGGTCGAGGCGACGGCGAGCGAGATCGAAGGGAGGCACGATGAGGCAGTACGACGACCCCGTCGAGGTGCGACGGGGTGAGGCGGAGGACCCCGACCAGTTCCTGTGGCGCGGCCGGCTGTGGAAGGTGCGCGCGGTCGTCGCGCACTGGGTGGAGGCCGGGGCGTGGCGCCCGGCAGCGAGCACGTCCGAGCCGGGGGGCACGGGGACCGCGGAGCGTGAGATGTGGCGGGTGGAGGCGGGCCGGGGGCTCCGGGTCGCCGATGCCGACACCGACGGCCACTCCGGTGGCCACTCCGCGAGCCACGGAGTGTTCGACCTCTCCCTCGACTGGGCCGACGGGCGCTGGCAGCTCGTCGGGTCCCAGGACTGAGGGGATGACGGCGATGAGTCCTCGTCACCAGGCGCCGGTCAGCCCGCCTGCCGGTCCCCACATGCTGCCGGCCACCGCGCACTCCTACCTCGAGCGCTCGGCGACCTCGCTGCGCGACGCGATCGCGGCGCGGGACGTGCCCACCCGCTACGCCTGTGCCCACGTCGCGGCGCTCTGCGCCGCTGCCGCCCTGCTCGCCGCGCGCGCCCGGCCGGCTCCGCGCGGGCGGCGCCAGAAGAACGCGTGGGTCCTGCTCGCCGAGGTCGCGCCCGAGCTGTCGGAGTGGGCGAGCTTCTTCGCGGCCGGCGCCGCCAAGCGAGCCGCCGCGGAGGCGGGCTCGACACGCGCGGTGTCCGAGCGCGAGGCCGACGACCTCGTCCGCGATGCCGACAGGTTCCTGGCGATCGTCGAGCAGGCGCTGGGGCTGGTGCCGCACGTCAGCGTGGCGTGAACTGCCCCCGGCCCCGGTCGCCACGCGCACTAGGGTTGGCCGCATGGCCCAGCCCTCCGCCAGCGACCGCCGCCACTCCGTCCGCACCGGCGTGGCGTGGGACGGGGTGCGCGCCGTGCTGGACGCCCGCGGCGGTGACCGACAGGCACGGATCGTCGACGTCGGTGGCGGGACCGGCGGCTTCGCGGTGCCCCTGGCGGAGCTCGGCCACCGCGTGCAGGTCATCGACCCCAGCCCGGACGCCCTCGCCTCCCTCGACCGGCGCGCCCGCGAGCGCGGTGTCGCCGACCTGGTCTCCGGCCAGCAGGGCGACCTGGCCGACCTCCCGGACCTGGTCGAGGAGGCCGACCTGGTGCTCTGCCACGGCGTCCTCGAGATGGTCGACGACCCGGCCGCCTCGCTGGTGGCCATCGCCGGCGTGCTCGGCCTCGGTGGCCATCTCAGCCTGCTCGTCGCCCAGCGCCACGCCGCCGTCGTCGCCCGCGCGATGGCCGGCCACTTCCAGGCGGCCCGCGAGCTGCTCGACGGGGACGCCTCGGTCGCCGGGGCGGGTCGTGGTGGACGCCGGTTCACCCACGACGAGGTCGTGGACCTCCTCGGTGGTGCCGGGCTCGAACCGACCTCCGTCCAGGCCGTGCGCGTCTTCGCCGACCTCGTTCCCGGCAGCCTGCTGGACCTCGAGCCCGGGGCCACGGCCGCGCTCGTCGAGCTCGAGCAGGCCGTGGCCTCGCGTCCCGAGTACCTCCCGCTCGCGGCCCAGCTGCACGTCATCGCGCGGCGCTGACGTTCCCGGGCCAGCGTGATGGCCGGCGCGCCTGACGAGGTCGTCGCCACGCCGATCCTCCACGTCGACATGGACGCGTTCTACGCCTCCGTCGCGCTCCGCGAGCGCCCCGACCTCGTCGACCAGCCGGTCGTCGTCGGCGGCAGCGGGCGTGGCGTGGTGCTCGCGGCCAACTACCCCGCCCGTCGCTACGGGATCCGCTCGGCCGTCCCGATGACGCGCGCGCGACGACTCTGCCCCCACGTCGTGGTCCTCGCCCCCGACTACGACACGTTCAGCACGGTGTCGGCCTCGGTGATGGCGACCTTCCGCGAGGTCACGCCCCTCGTCGAGGCGATCTCCCTCGACGAGGCGTTCCTCGACGTCCGCGGCTCGACGCGGCGGCTGGGTCCACCCGGCGAGATCGCGGAGTGGCTGCGCTCGACGATCCACGACGAGCAGGGCATCACCTGCTCGGTCGGTGTGGCCGCGTCGGTGTCGGTCGCCAAGCTCGCCAGCAGGCGTGCCAAGCCGGACGGGGTGATCGTGGTGCCCCCCTCGCAGGTGACGTCGTTCCTGCACCCGCTCGACGTGGGCGAGCTCTTCGGGGTGGGGGAGAAGACCCGGGTCCTGCTGCACGGACGTGGGTTCCGGACCGTCGGCGACGTGGCGCACACGCCCCTGCAGGACCTCCGGCGTGCGGTCGGCAGCCACCTCGGCACGCAGCTGCACCACCTCGCGTGGGGGACCGACCGCAGCGAGCTGACACCACGCTCCGGTCCCTACGAGCCCGATCGCTCGATGGGGGCCGACGAGACCTTCGCCCGTGACATCGCCGACCGGGACGTCATCGTGCGCGAGCTGCTCCGGCTCTGCGCCAAGGTCGGGGGCCGGATGCGGGCGGCCGGCGTGGCCGGCAGGACGATCACCCTCAAGGTCCGGTTCTCCGACTTCACCACCATCACCCGCTCGCGCACGCAGCCCGAGGCCACCGACGTGACGGTGGAGATCCACCGCGAGGTCACGCGGCTCTACGACGCGCTCGGCCTCACGGGCCAGCGTCTGCGCCTGGTCGGCGTACGGGTGGAGGGGCTGGTGCCCCGCGCCACCGTGCACCACCAGCTCGCGCTGGACGAGCCCGACCACGGGTGGCCCGAGGCCGACCGCGCGGTCGACCGGGCGACCCGCCGGTTCGGCTCGTCGGCCGTGCGTCCGGCGAGCCTGGTCGGGGTCCGTGCCCGCGGTCGATGACCCCCCGCGACCCGTGTGCGGCAGAACCGGTCCCTGCGTCGGGGTGAATTTCGACAGGACGCCTACCGTGGGCCACAACACGTGCCTAGACTTGGCGACGAGAGGTGAGGAGGAACCGTGGAGCTCTCCGAGGAAGAACTGCGAATGCTCGAGCAGATGGAGCGCGCCCTCGTCGAGGAGGATCCCAAGCTCGCCTCCACCCTCCGCGGCACGTCGTTCCAGCGAGCTGCGCGTCGCCGGATGGTCATCGGTGGCGTCGTCCTCGTCGCCGGCATCGGCCTGCTCATCGCGGCCGTGCTGCTGGATCTCACCGCGATCGTCCAGACGATCGTCGGTGTCCTCGGCTTCGTCGTGATGCTGGGCGGCGCGATCCTGGCACTGACCTCGGCCCGCAACCCCGCGGCTGCGTCGCCCAAGGTGCGCGCCTCCGGTCGGAGCGGCTTCGGCGTCGTCGACGGTGGCCGCCCGCACCGCCCGTCCCGGCAGCGCTCGGGCACCCCGTTCATGCAGCGCGTGGAAGAGCGGTGGCGTCGCCGCCGCGACCGCGGTTTCTGACCCGCCGCTGACCTTCTTCCGTCGCGTTCCGGGCTCGTCATGAGCCCTCTGGCCGCGTAGTCCCTTGCCAGCGAGGCGGCGCGGACGTGCGCCCCAGGGGCGCGAAGGCGGCGCGGATGTACGCCCGATCAGCGGCGGGTCGGCGCCACCGTGCAGCAGCCGGCGCACGGACGAGCCGACTCAGTGCCGATCGAGCGAACAGATGAGCCGGCTCGACGTCAGCCGACCAGCTCGTCGACCGTCTCGCTCGTCTCGTGGTCGACCGGCGTCCGGGTCTGGGCGGCGCGGGAGCGCCGCGGGCGCCACGAGGTCGTACGACGTCCCACGACCGAGGCCGGCCACCACTGGGCCCGGCGCTCCTCGCGCGGAGTGACGCCGGCGGCGAGTGCCTCCTCCACGAGTCGCGCGTCGTCGGCGTAGCGGTCGGCGGTGAAGGACTCCGGGTCGCGGGAGTAGCGGCTGCGCTCGAGCGCCGTCACGAGGCGGTCGAGCGCCTGGGCGGCCTCGGGCGCCTGGTCCCGGCCGCGGCGCGGCCGGTCCGGTCGTCCGGAGCCGGCGACCGTCGCCGCCAGGAGCCGTCCGAGCCACTCGCCGGCGCGGCGCGGTGAGCGGCCGGCCGGCCAGGCGTGGCCGAGGTCGGTCGCGACGTCGCGCAGCTCCACCCAGAGGTCCTCGATGTCGCCGGCCATCCGGCGGCGACGCCGAGAGCTGCGGACGAGACGGGGGGTGAGGAGGAGCAGCGCGACCAGGGCGAGTCCGGCCAGGGCGCCGAGCACCTGCGCCCACGGCAGCGACGAGGTGTCCTCGTCGGCCGAGCCGGAGTCGGCGCTGGGGCTCTCGGACCGCTGGGGCAGGTCCTCGCTCGACTGGCTGGCGGTCGGCGTGGGCGTCGTCGGCTCGGGGGCGAACTCGGCGGTCGTGTAGCCGGGCACCTCCTCGGCCCGCGCCTGCGGCGTGGGCTCGAAGCGCACCCAGCCGGAGCCGGGGAAGTAGAGCTCGGGCCACGCGTGCAGGTCGTGCGCGGAGAACACCCACGACCCGTCGGCGGCCCTCGTCGGCTCGAGGAAGCCGACGGCCACGCGGCTCGGTATCCCGAGCGTGCGCGCCATGATGGCCATCGTCGCCGCGAACTGCTCGCAGTAGCCGACCTTGTCGTTCAGGAAGGCCAGCAGGTCGGCGCCGCCGTCGCCGGCGGACTCCACCTGCGCCTGGTCGTAGCGGAAGCCGCCGGTCTCGCGGAACCACTGCTGCAGGGCCTGCGCCTTCTGGAAGCGGGTCGGTGCATCCGCGGTCACGATCGCCGCCTGACGCCGGATCTGGTTGCTCAGGCTGGGCGGCACGTCGGTGAAGATGCCCGCCACGGACCCCGCGCCCGAGACCGCGTTGTTCATCGACGCCGCGTCGTAGGTCAGCTGGGCGCCGGTGAAGCTGTAGCTCGTGTCGGCAGCCGTCACGTCGTCCTTGGCGGCGATGAAGTCGCGCGTGGTGATGTCGTAGCGCCAGTCGGTGCTGGCCGCGATGCGCGTGGTCTGGGCGGTCGTCGGCAGCCACGATGAGCGGAAGTCCGGACCGATCCGGACGTCGTAGGTGAACTCACGCCGCTTCACGCTCGTCGCGACCCCGTCGAGCGGGGGCAGGGTCCCGGTGGCCGTCTGGGTGTCGGGGATGTCGCGGTCGCCGGGCGTCCACTGGGAGCCGTTGAAGCGGGCCAGCACCGAGAGCCGGAAGTAGGACGGCTTCGGACCCGAGGTCGTCACCGACATCAGGTCGATGTCCTCGCCGCGCTGCAGGTCACGGCGCAGGTCGACCATCGGGTCCTTCACCTCGACCTCACGCGTGCCGGGACCGTTGCCGTCGAAGACGCTCATGGTCATCGTGGGGACCCCCGCGGGTACGACGACGGCGAGGGCGATCGACGCGGCTCCGAGGGCGAGGGCGGTGTTGCCGATCGCCCCGGTGCGCACCGAGAACGACCCCTTCTCGCCGTCGGGAGCGCGACCCCAGCTCGTGACGTGGTCGCTGTGCTGGAGGAACACCAGGGTCAGGAACAGCCCGGCCACGACGGCGAAGAGCCACCAGGAGACCGACTCGCCCGTCACCGCCACCGGCAGGGTGTACGCCGCCAGCAGCACGAGCCCGGCCACGGGTGCGCGGCGCAGGGTGCAGGCGATCACGTCGACGGCGACGACCACGAGCGTGCCGCCGATCAGCAGCAGCGCGTGCACCGGAGGGACACCGGCCTGGACGGGCGCGGCATAGCTGCGCGAGCTCTCCAGGGCGGCGTCGATCGCCGCGAGGAACGCGTCGACGTTGTCCGGGGTGGGCAGGGGCGACCCGGTCGTCGTACCGAGGACCAGGAGCGCGCCGAGCACCAGCTGGCCCGCGACGACCGCGAGGGGGTGGATCCGGTACCAGCGGGCCAGGGCCCCGCCGCCCGCGAGGACGACGCCGATGAACAGGAGCGGGAAGCCGACCTCGGCGAAGCCGGCGGTCAGCACGCGCCACGACAGCACGGTGGCCCAGGCGGCCAGCAGAGCGACGCCGGCCGTGCGCAGCTGCTGCGGGAGGCTGGAGGAGGACCCGCGGCCGGACGCCCTCATCGCGCTGCCCCCGCCGAGGCCGTGGCGCGGCTCTGCATCAGGCCGAGCTCCTGCCAGGCGGTGTCGAGGCGGTCACGGGGACCGAGGGTGACCGAGCGCCAGCCCGTCGCGGTGAGGTGGGCGGCGGCTCCCACGCCGGGCTGGACCGGCAGGTGCGGAGCCCACGCGTCGACGTCGAGCGCGATCGCCAGGCTGGACGACGCGTGGTGCTGGAGCCGTCGCAGGAACGCCAGATCGGGGTCGCCGAGCCCGCCGAACACACCGACGACGAGCCCTCCGTGACCCGGCTCGGACAGCCACTGCGTGTCCGGTGCGGGGGAGTGGTCGAGCTGGACGACAGCCAGCGCCTCGAGCAGCGGCACGGTGCTGGCCTGGGCGGTCTGGGAGTGCCACTGCGTCTCGCGGCTGTCGCCCGAGGCGGTGACGAGGCGGACGGTGTAGCCGAGATGCGTCAGGTGGACGGCGATCGACGCCGCCGCCGACACGGCGCCCTCGAGCGAGCTGGCCGCGCCCTGTCCGCGGTGGGAGGTGCCGCGGTTGTCGAGAAACACCGTGGCACGTGACTGCCACGGCTGCTCCTCGCGCCGCACCATCAGCTCGCCGACGCGCGCCGAGCTGCGCCAGTGGACGCGGCGCAGGTCGTCGCCGCGGCGGTACTCCCGGACCGTGACGTCCTCCGCGCTGCCGGTGGCGAAGGCGCGCGGCCGGTTGTCGCCCGAGCCGGTCCACGCACCGCCGAGCGGGATCGCGGGCAGCGTGACAGTGCGCGGCGTGACGGTCAGGCGGGACGTGGCGTGGAAGGTGCGACCCAGCTCGACGAGGCCGAACGGGTCGGTGACGCGCACCGACATCGGACCGATGTCGAACTGCCCGCGCAGCTCGGAGCGGACGGCGTACGTCGCATGGCGCCGCCAGCCGTGGCCGAGCCCCTCCAGAACGAAGCGCGGGCGCGTGCCGAGCACGTAGGGGAGGCGCTCCTCGAGCAGCAGCACGCCGGTCGGCGTGCGCGACTCGTTGGAGACGGTGAGCTCGACCGTGGCGGGCTGTCCGGCCGAGACGAGCTGCGGCGCCACGGTGCGCACGAGGGCGAGGCGGTAGCGCGAGCGGCCGACCCACCACGCGGTGAGGAGCGGGAGTGCGGCCACCAGCACGCCGATGCGTACGACGGACGAGTGGCCGACGATGATCGCCGCGACCGTCGTCGTGATGCCCGCGGCCAGGAACGCCCGTCCGCGGACGGTCAGTGCTCCGAGTGCCTCACGCACGGTTGCCCCTCAGCGGGACGCCGAGGGGACCGGCACCGACTCCACGATCCCGGCGAGGATCGAGGCGGTGGTGCGCCCGCTCATGGTCGCCTCGACATTGGGCAGCAACCGGTGCGCGAGCACCGGTGACGTGATGCCGTGGATGTCGTCGGGGAGGACGTAGTCGCGGCCCTGGGTCGCGGCGACGGCCTTGGCGGCCCGCACCAGGTGGAGCGTGGCGCGGGGCGAGGCGCCGAGGTGCAGGTCGTTGCTCTGGCGGGTGGCCGTCGTCAGCGCGACCGCGTAGCGCTGGACGGCCGGCGAGACGTGCACGTGGCCCACGATGTCGATGACCTTGCGGATCTCGCCCGCGTCGGTCACGGGCTCCAGGTCGTCCAGCGGGTTGTGCGCGGTGTGCCCCTCGAGCATGGCGATCTCGGCGGACTCGACCGGGTAGCCCACGGACACCCGCGCCATGAAGCGGTCGCGCTGGGCCTCGGGGAGGGCGTAGGTCCCCTCCATCTCGATCGGGTTCTGCGTGGCGATCACCATGAACGGCTTCTCGAGCGTGTAGGTCGCGTTGTCGACGGTGACCTGGCGCTCCTCCATGGCCTCGAGCAGCGCGGACTGCGTCTTGGGGGACGCGCGGTTGATCTCGTCGCCGACGACGATGTTGGCGAAGACCCCGCCGGGTCGGAACTCGAACTCGCGCGTGTCCTGGTTGAAGACCGAGACGCCGGTGACGTCGGACGGCAGCAGGTCCGGGGTGAACTGGATGCGGCGCACCGTGGAGTCGATGCTGCGGGCCAGCGCCTTGCTGAGCTGGGTCTTGCCGACCCCGGGCACGTCCTCGATGAGCAGGTGGCCCTCGGCGAGCAGCACGACCAGGGCGGCGTTGACGACGTCCGGCTTGCCGGCGATCACGCGCTCGATGTTCTGGCGCACGGCACCGGTCACCCGGCGCACGGTGTCCAGGTCCGGTGCCTGTCCGTAGGTGGTGCCGTTCGGCGCCCCAGTCGGCCCTGTGGTCACGTCTTGCCATCCCCTCGTAGCACTCGCCATCGCGAGCGCAGGATCACCCGCGCTCCCCACGGTATGTGGTGCGCGCAACATACCCGCCCCGCGCGACGGGTCGGAGACCTCGACGCGGACCGTTACCGGACTGCGCTCCACTTTCCACCACCACCGGTGCCCACCGTCCCCCACCGGCCCTCCACCTGCGGCCTCGGACACCGTGCCCACGGTCGATCCACGCTCAGCAGCGCCCCTCGGCGCGCCCGGGGGAGCGGGGAGCGCCCGGCACGTGC
Source organism: Nocardioides potassii (assembly GCF_021648885.1). Classification (GTDB taxonomy): domain Bacteria; phylum Actinomycetota; class Actinomycetes; order Propionibacteriales; family Nocardioidaceae; genus Nocardioides; species Nocardioides potassii. The sequence continues at coordinate 498,267 of NZ_JAKJHZ010000005.1, forward strand.
ACCGGACCGGACCACCCAAATTCACGCGTGGACTTCCCGCGTTTCGGTTGACGGTGGAGTGAAGTGGAGTAATGTGGTGCGAAGTGGGGGACAGGGTCGATCTTCCCGCCGAGCCAGTGGAGGTGCCGGATGTTCTTCGGCACCTACACGCCCAAGCTCGACGAGAAGGGCCGCCTCTTCCTCCCGGCGAAGTTCAGGGACGAGCTGACGGAGGGACTCGTGGTGACCAGGGGACAGGAGCGCTGCCTCACCGTCTGGTCGATGGAGGACTTCGGAAAGCTCACCGACCGGCTCCGCGAGGCGCCGGTCACGCAGAAGAGCACCCGCGACTACGTCCGCATGCTGTTCGCCGCCGCCAGCCAGGAGGTGCCGGACAAGCAGGGACGCATCAACATCCCGGCACCGCTGCGGGAGTACGCCTCGCTCCGCAAGGAGTGCGTCGTCATCGGCTCCATGAACCGGATCGAGATCTGGGACCCCACCGCGTGGGCGACCTACTCGGAGGAGCAGGAGCAGAAGTTCTCCGAGCTCAGCGACGAGGTCTTCCCCGGTATCTGAACCACCCGCACCACCACCCGGACGCCCGGGCAGGACCGACAACTCCACACGGCAGACATCGCGACCCGCACCACCAGGTCTCGAGCCCGCTCCCTCGCAGGCCATCTGGGGCACTTCCCCGGCACCAGAGGGCCTCCCCAAGCCAGGGAGCGGGCAGGGACCTGGTGCGGCGGCTCACCCCGCGCCACGTCGTCGGGGCGTGTCAGCCGCACCGCCAGCACCAGCTCCACCCAGCACAACCCAGCACCACCCAGCACCACCCAGCACCACCCAGCACCACCCAGCAGCTCCAGCCAGCACCACCATCCAGCAGCACCCGGCAACAACGAGTGGGGTCGAGACCATGAGCACCACCCAGCCCTGGGGACGCACCGCAGCGGGCACGCCGCTGCGGGTGCGCGACCAGGCGCGCGAGGCGGCCGCCCTGATCGCGTTCTCCGCAGCCACCGCGTCCGCGATCGCGCTGGGGCTGCTGCTGCTGACCTACCTGGGATCCCAAGGCTGAGACGGGCCTGACTCGATGAGCTCTCCCAGCCACGCCCCGGTGCTCCTCGACCGGGTCGTCGCCCTCCTGACGCCTGCCCTCGAGGCACCCGGCTCGGTCTACGTGGACTGCACGCTCGGCCTCGGCGGCCACAGCGAGGCCGTCCTCGAGCGGCTCCCGCAGGCGAGGGTCGTCGGCATCGACCGCGACCCGACCGCCCTCGAGATGTCGCGCGAGCGGCTCGCCGCCCACGGCGAGCGGTTCACCGCCGTCCACGCGGTGTACGACGAGCTGCCCGAGGTGCTCGCCTCGCTCCGCCTCGACCACGCCGACGCCGTGTTCTTCGACCTCGGCGTCTCCTCCATGCAGCTCGACGTCCGAGACCGCGGCTTCGCCTACTCCGAGGACGCGCCGCTCGACATGCGGATGGACCCCACGACGGGGCAGACCGCCGCCGAGCTCCTCAACACCGCGACGCCGCAGGAGCTGACCCGCATCCTGCGCGACTACGGCGAGGAGAAGTTCGCGAGCAAGATCGCCCGCGAGGTCGTACGACGCCGCGAGTCCGCGCCCTTCACCCGGAGCGCCGAGCTCGTCGAGCTGCTCTACGCCACCATCCCCGCGCCGGCGAGGCGCACGGGCGGCCACCCCGCGAAGCGGACCTTCCAGGCGCTGCGGATGGCGGTCAACGACGAGCTCGCCGTGCTCCGCCGGGCGATCCCGGCCGCCATCGAGTCGATCGGCGTCGGCGGGCGGGTGGTCGTCGAGTCCTACCACTCGCTGGAGGACCGCCTGGTCAAGCGGGCGTTCACCGACGCCACCCGGCTCGACGTGCCCCCGGACCTGCCGTTCGTGCCCGAGGGGGCCGAGCCGGCGCTGCGGCTGGTCACCCGCGGCGCCGAGCAGGCCGACGAGCACGAGATCGCCGAGAACCCGCGCGCCGCCTCCGTACGCCTCCGCGCCGTCGAGCGCGTCCTGCCCGCCGCCGGCAGCACCGGACCCAGCGCCAAGAGCTCCCGTCACCTTCCCCCAGGAGTCGTCAGATGAGCAGTCCCGTCCTGCAGCCCCGCACCCGCGTCAGCCGGCTCGCCCAGGAGGCCGTCGACAAGGCGCGGCTCACGGTCGTCCCGCGGGTCCGCAGCCGGGCGCCGCGGGTGCCGTTCGTGACGCTGGTCAGCCTGGTGCTCGTCGGTGGCATCGTCGGCCTCCTCCTCTTCAACACCTCGATGCAGCAGGCGTCGTTCTCCGCCTCGGCGCTGCAGACCGAGGCGGACACGCTGGCGGCTCGCGAGCAGACCCTGCGGATGGAGCTCGACGACCTGCGCAACCCGCAGCGGGTGGCCGAGCAGGCGCAGTCGATGGGGATGGTGATCCCGGCCGCGCCTGTCTTCCTCGACCTGCGGACCGGCAAGACCACGGGCGTCCGTACGCCGTCGACCCCGGACCAGTCCATCCAGCTCGAGCCCCCCGCCCCGCCCAAGCCGGCGATCCTCGCCCCGGCGCCCACCGTCGTCGAGGTCCCCGCGCCGACCACGACGGACCCCACCACGACGACGGAGGCCGACACGCAGGCCACCGCAGGCGCCGACTCCAAGCCGCAGAAGAACAAGCAGGCACGCAAGAACCGCAACCGCTGACGGCGCGGGCGCGTCGATCCGCGTCCCGCCCCACCTACATTCGTCGACACGCCCCGTCGCACCCGTGACGCGGCCAGGGAAGCGCACCACGAGCGCAGGAGATGAGGACACCAGTGAGCACCCGGGCCACCGGCAAGCGCGGCGCCTCGCGAGGCGCTCCGATGATGCGGCTGCGCATCGGGTTCGTGCTCATCGCGATGGTCCTGTCGTTCTTCGGTGCGCGGCTGGTGCAGCTGCAGGGCATGGACCCGAAGTCGTACGCCGCCATGGCCGCGGCGGAGGGCTCGGCGCGGCTCACGCTCGAGGCCGAGCGCGGCGACATCCTCGACCGCAACGGCGTACCGCTGGCGGACTCGATCCGCGGCAAGATGGTCATCGCGGACCCGGTGCTGACCGCCGGCACGGCGCCCGACCTGGCCCGCCTGCTGTCCGACCGGCTGTCGATCGACTACTTCAAGACCCTCGACGCCCTGCGGGGCCGCAAGACCGGCAGCCGCTTCGAGTACGTCGCCCGGCGGGTGCCGAGCACGCTGGCGAGCGACACCCTCGACGAGCTCGAGGCGGACGGCTTCGAGGGCATCTCGCTCGAGGACGACCCGATCCGCGACTACCCGGCGGGCGACGTCGCCGCCAACCTCATCGGCTACATGGGCACCGACGAGCCGCTGGGCGGCTTCGAGCGCACCTTCGACAAGCAGCTCGCCGGCACGGACGGCCTGGCCACCTGGCAGTCCACGTCCGGCAAGGGCGTCCGCATCCCGCTGCGCGAGAGCACGCTGAAGGAGCCGCGCGACGGCACCCCGCTGCGCACCACCATCGACGGCGACCTCCAGTGGTTCACCCAGAAGGTGCTCGCCCAGGCCGTGCGGCAGTACCGCGCGAAGAGCGCCTCTGCCGCCGTGATGGACACCCGCACCGGCGAGGTCCTCGCCTTCGCCGACGTCCCCACCTTCGACGCCAACGACCCGACCGCTCCCGGGGTGAAGGCTGACGACCGGGTCTCCCGCGGCATGACCGACACCTACGAGCCCGGGTCGGTGGAGAAGGTGCTCACCGTGTCGTCGCTGATCGACGCCGGCAAGGCCTTCCCGCGCCAGAAGTTCAAGGTGCCGCCCGACCTGGCGCGCCAGGACCGCGTCATCGGCGACTGGTTCGACCACGGCAACATCCGCCTGACGCTGGCCGGCATCATCGCCAAGTCGTCCAACATCGGCACGGTGCTGGCGGCTGACGCCTTCTCGCCGCCGCAGCTCGTCGAGTACCTCAAGAAGTTCGGCCTCGGCCAGCGGACCAACGTCGGCGTGAGCGGCGAGACGCCGGGCATCCTCACGCCCGGGGACCAGATGACGTCGCAGACCAAGGACCGCGTGGCGTTCGGTCAGTCGCTCTCGGTCAACGTCCTCCAGATGACGGCCGCGGTCAACACCATCGCCAACAAGGGCGTGCGTGTCTCGCCGAGCCTGATCTCCGGCTCCGCCGTCACCGACGAGGGGCAGACCGTCGGCACCGACACGACCACCCGCACGCGTGTCGTCAGCAAGGAGGCCGCCCGCGGCACCGCGAAGATGATGGAGCGTGTGCTCGACCCCGAGGACGGCGTCGCTCCCGGCGCCGCCGTGCCCGGCTACCTCGTCGCCGGCAAGACGGGCACCGCCCAGCGCGTCGACCCGGACTGCGGCTGCTACGACGGCAGCACCACGGTGTCGTTCGGCGGCTTCGCGCCGGCCGACGACGCCCGCTTCACCGTCTACGTCGTGGTCCACGCGCCCGGCGTCGACGGGGGTGGCGGCTCGATCGCCGGCCCGGTGTTCTCCCGGATCATGGGCTACGTGCTCGGCCGCTACGGGGTCGAGCCCACCAACGGCACGCCGTCGCGGCTCCCCGTCGAGTGGTGAGTGGATACGCTCGACCGGTGAGTCCTGGCGAGTCCGTCATCGCCGCGCGTCCGCGGCACGTCGTCGCGACGTCGCTCGGCGACCTGGCCGACGGACTGGCCGACGGACTGGAGTCGGCGGTCACGGACGCGGGGCGCGACGTCCAGCGTCACGGCGACCTCGGCGTCGCCGTCACCGGCATCTCGCTCAGCACCGCGCGCACGCAGCCCGGTGACCTGTACGCCGCCCTGCCCGGCGCCCGCGCCCACGGGGCCGACTTCGTGGCAGAGGCGCTGGCGGCGGGTGCCGTCGGTGTGCTGACCGACCCCGCCGGCCTCGACCGGCTGCCCGCCGGCACCCCGGCCCTCGTCGTGCCCGAGCCGCGCCGCGTCCTCGGCCGCCTCGCCGCCACGATCTACGGCGACGCCGCCGAGCGGCTGCGGGTGATCGGGGTGACCGGCACCCAGGGCAAGACGACGACCACCCAGGTCCTCGAGCAGGGCCTCGCGGCGTCGGGCGTGACCGCGGCGGTCATCGGCACCGTCGGCACCCGGATCGCCGGCCAGGACGTCGCGACCGAGCTCACCACCCCGGAGGCGCCGGACCTCCACGGCCTGTTCGCCGTCATGGCGGAGCGCGGCGTGGACACCTGCGCGATGGAGGTCTCCAGCCACGCGCTGGTCCTCGGTCGCGTCGACGGGGTCGTCTTCGACGTGGCGACCTTCCTCAACCTCGGTCGCGACCACCTCGACTTCCACGAGGACGTCGACGACTACTTCGCCGCCAAGGCCAGCCTCTTCACGCCCGAGCGCGCCGCGGCCGGGCTGACCAACGTCGACGACGAGTTCGGCCGCCGGCTGCTCGACGTCGCGACCATCCCGATGTCGACGTACTCCTCACGGGGGGCCGACGCCGACTGGCGGGCCACCGACGTCGACCTGACCCCGACCGGAGCCACGTTCCGGGTGCTGGGGCCGGGGGTCGACGTACGCGCCGGGGTGCGGCTCCCGGGCGAGTTCAACGTGTCCAACGCGCTGGCCGCGATCGCGTCCGCGGCGCTCGCCGGGCTGGACCCGCAGCTCGTCGCCGACGGGATCGCCGGTGTGGGCGGCGTCCCCGGGCGCCTCGAGCCGGTGTCGTGCGGCCAGGACTTCACCGTCGTCGTCGACTACGCCCACAAGCCCGATGCCCTCGAGGCCGTGCTCGCGGCCCTCCGTCCGCTCACGTCCGGCCGGGTGATCGCGGTGATCGGCGCCGGAGGCGACCGCGACACCCTGAAGCGCCCGGTGATGGGCGAGATCGCCGCCCACGCGGCCGACGTGGTCGTGGTGACCGACGACAACCCGCGGTCCGAGGACCCCGCCGCCATCCGCGCAGCGGTGCTCGAGGGGGCCCGCCGCGGGCACGCGGAGGTGGTCGAGGTGGGCGACCGGCGGCTCGCGATCCGTGAGGCCGTACGGCGAGCACGCACCGGCGACGTCGTGCTGGTCGCCGGCAAGGGTCACGAGACCGGCCAGAAGGTCGGCTCGGTCGTGCACCCCTTCGACGACCGCGTGGTCGCCGCTGAGGAGATCCGTGCCGTGATGGGGGCGGCCCGATGATCGAGATGACGCTCGACGAGATCGCCGACGTCGTCGGTGGTGAGGCGCACGGCGAGGCGACGGTCACCGGCGGCGCCTTCCTCGACACCCGCACGCCCGAGGCCGGGGGCCTGTTCGTGGCGCTGGCGGGGGAGCGGGTCGACGGCCACGACTTCGCCGGCGCAGCCGGAGCCGCTGGCGCGGTCGCCGCGCTCGGCACCCGGCCCACCGACCTGCCGACCGTCGTCGTGCCCGACGTGACGGCAGCACTCGGCCGGCTCGCACGGCACGTCCTCGACCGACTGCCCGACACCGTCGTGCTCGCCATGACGGGCTCCCAGGGCAAGACCGGCACCAAGGACTACCTCGCCCACCTGCTCGCCGAGTCGGGCCCCACCGTCGCCACGCGCGGCAACTTCAACAACGAGCTCGGCGTGCCGCTCACCGTCCTGCGCGCCACGCCCGACACCCGCTACCTCGTCGTGGAGATGGGCGCCCGCGGCGTCGGGCACATCGCGCAGCTCTGCCAGATCGCGCCGCCGCACGTCGCGGCCGTCCTCAACGTCGGCACCGCCCACATCGGGGAGTTCGGCAGCCGTGAGGCGATCGCGCAGGCCAAGGGCGAGATCGTCGAGGCGCTCGGCCCCGACGGCACCGCCGTCCTCAACGCCGACGACGACCTGGTGGCCGCGATGGCGTCGCGCACGCGTGGGAGCGTGACGACGTTCGGCGCCCCGCCGGCCGACGTCGCCGTCAGCGACGTGACGGTCGACGAGCTCGGCCGGCAGTCGTTCGACGTCGTGCACCGGGGGTCCGGGGCCACCGTGCACCTCGCGCAGGTCGGCGCCTTCCAGTGGCGCAACGCCGCTGCGGCCGCAGCGATGGCCCTGGCCGCGGGCCTCGACCTCGACACGATCGCCGACTCCCTGGCCGACGCCGGCCCGGCCAGCCGCTGGCGGATGGAGCTCTCCGAGCGCGCCGACGGCCTCGTCGTGATCAACGACGCCTACAACGCCAACCCCGAGTCGGTCCGCGCCGCGCTCGAGACGCTGTCCGGCATCGGAGCCCGCAGCGGGCGTCGTACGGTCGCGGTGCTGGGCGAGATGCTCGAGCTGGGGGAGGGGGGCGCCGCCGCGCACACCGGCGTCGGCGAGTACGCCGTCGAGGTCGGCGTCGACGTCCTCGTGGCTGTCGGGCCCGTCGCCGCGGCGATCGCCCAGGGGTACGAGGCGTCAGGCGCGGAGAAGCCCGGTGTGGCCATCACCACGGCGGGGCGTGCCGAGGCGGCCGACTGGCTGCGGCACAATGTCTCGGCTGCAGATGTCGTCCTGGTGAAGGCATCACGGGGGGCCGCGCTGGAAGCGATCGCCGAAGAGCTCCTCGTCATCGAGGGGGAAGGGAGCAGCACCACATGAGAGCCATCCTGTTCGGAGGCGGACTCTCGTTGCTGATCTCCCTGCTCGGCACCCGCTACGCGATCCGCTTCTTCACCCGGCAGGGCTTCGGCCAGCCGATCCGTGACGACGGACCCACCACGCACCACGTGAAGCGCGGGACCCCGACGATGGGCGGCGCGGTCGTCGTCCTCGCGACCGTGGTGGGCTACTTCGCCGCCAAGCTGATCACCGGCCAGGCCCCCACGGCCTCCGCGCTGCTCCTGATCTTCCTGCTGGTGGGCCTGGGGGTCGTCGGGTTCCTCGACGACTTCCTCAAGGTGAGCCGCCAGCACAGCACCGGCCTGCGCAGCCGCGCCAAGATGATCGGCCAGACCGTCGTCGCCGTGGTCTTCGGCGTGCTGGCGCTGTCGCCGTGGCTGGAGGACGAGCGCGGCTGGCGTCCCGCCTCGGACCACATCTCGTTCATCCGCGACTACGACCGCTTCGCCCTGCCCGCCGTGCTGGCGCTGCTGCTGATCTGGTTCGTCGTCACCGGTTTCAGCAACGCGGTCAACCTCGCCGACGGGCTCGACGGCCTCGCGGCCGGCTCGTCGCTGTTCATCTTCGGCGCCTACACGCTCGTGAACATCTGGCAGAACAGCCAGTCCTGCGCCCTCGAGGCCGGGCCGAAGTGCTACGAGGTCCGCGACCCGCTCGACCTCGCCGTCGTCGCCGCCGCGCTCACCGGCGCGTGCTTCGGCTTCCTGTGGTGGAACGCCTCGCCGGCCCAGATCATCATGGGCGACACCGGCTCGCTCGCCCTGGGCGGCGCGATGGCGGGCCTGGCGATCATGACCCGCACCGAGCTGCTGCTCGTCGTCATCGGCGGCCTGTTCGTGGCGATCACGCTGTCGGTGATGATCCAGGTGTCCGTCTTCAAGCTCAGCCGGGCGAGCGGGCTGTTCCGGAGCATCTTCCGCGTCCAGCCCGGGCACCGCGTCTTCCGGATGACCCCCCTGCACCACCACTTCGAGATGCTCGGCTGGGAGCAGGTCACCATCGTGATCCGGTTCTGGATCGTGACCGGCCTCGCCGTGGCCACCGGCCTGGGCATCTTCTATGCCGAGTGGGTCGCCGGCGTTGGATAGGGATCGCATCGACGACCTCGGTCGCACGAGCGACTGGTCCGGCGTCCGCGTCGTCGTGGCGGGCTTCGGGGTCTCCGGCTACGCCGCCGCCGACAACCTGCTCTTCCTCGGGGCCGAGGTGACCGCGCTCGACGACGCCACCAGCGAGGCGAAGGTGGAGAAGGCCGAGCTGCTCCGGACGCTCGGTGCGACCGTGCGCCTCGAGCCGGGTGCCACCGCCGTGCTCCCGGACGACGTCGACCTCGTGGTCACCTCGCCGGGCTGGAAGCCGACCTCGCCGCTGCTCGCGCAGGCCGTCGAGCGAGGGGTCCCCGTGTGGGGGGAGGTCGAGCTCGCCTGGCGGCTGCGCGACCCGGACAGCCCGGCGCCCTGGCTGTGCGTCACCGGCACCAACGGCAAGACCACGACCGTCCAGATGCTGCAGTCGATCCTCTTGGCGGCCGGCCTGCGTGCCGCCGCGGTCGGCAACGTCGGGCTGCCGATCGTCGAGGCCGTGATGGACCCCGAGCCCTACGACGTCCTGGCCGTGGAGCTGTCCAGCTTCCAGCTCCACTACACCCACTCGATGTCGGCCGAGGCGGCCGCCGTGCTCAACATCGCCGAGGACCACCTCGACTGGTACGACGGACCCGACGGGATGCGCGACTACGCCGCCGACAAGGCCCGCATCTACGAGCGGGTGCAGCGCGCGTGCGTCTACAACCTCGCCGACGCGGCCACCGAGGAGATGGTCCGCGAGGCCGACGTCGTCGAGGGGGCGCGCGCGGTCGGCTTCACCCTCGGCACGCCCGCCAGCGGCGACGTGGGCATCGTCGAGGACCTGCTCGTGGACCGCGCCTTCATCGAGGGCCGCGCGACGAGCGCCGCCGAGCTCTGCACCCTCGACGAGCTCGCCTCGCAGGCCCCCCACTTCGTCGCCAACGCCCTGGCCGCCGCCGCGCTGGCACGCGCCCACGGCGTGAGCCAGCAGGCGGTCCGCGACGGGTTGCGCAGCTTCCGTCCCGACGGGCACCGCATCGCGCTCGTCGCGGAGCACGACGGGATCACGTGGGTCGACGACTCCAAGGCCACGAACCCCCACGCGGCGCAGTCCTCCCTGACGGCGTACGACGACGTGGTGTGGGTCGCCGGCGGGCTGGCGAAGGGCGCGCGCTTCGACGACCTCGTCGCGGCGACCCGCGAGCGGCTCCGCGGGGTCGTGCTGCTCGGCCGCGACCGCCAGGTCATCGCGGACGCTCTTTCGCGACACGCGCCCGATGTGCCCGTCATCGATGTGGGCGCCGACGAGACTGGTGACCCGATGGAGCGGGTGGTCGACGCTGCCGCCGGGCTCGCCAGGTCCGGTGACACGGTGCTGCTGGCACCGGGCTGCGCCTCCATGGACATGTTCGCCAGCTACGCCCACCGCGGCGAGGAGTTCGCGGACGCCGTACGCCGCAGGATCGCCCGCAGCACAGACACCTGAGCCCGACAGCCACCGACGTCCCGAGGGGAGCGCGACCCGTGACCACCGCGAACCCCGAGGACGTCGCGACCGGAGCAGCGGCCGGACCGAGCTGGTGGCGCTCACGGCGTGAGGCGGTGGCCCGGCTCCTGGACCCCTACCTGTCCGGCTGGCGCTCGCTGCGCGGTGCGCTCGACAAGCCGCTCGCCTCCTACTACCTGCTGCTCGGTGCGTCGGCCCTGCTGCTCACCATCGGCGTCATCATGGTGCTGAGCGCGTCGAGCGTGCGGGCCTACCTGACCTACGACGACTCCTACGCCGTGGTGAAGAAGCAGCTGCTGTGGGTGGCCATCGGCCTGCCGTGCGCCTGGGTCGCCTCGCGCCTCCCGATCCGGCACATCCGGCGGCTCGCCTACCCCGGGTTCATCTTCGCGCTGGCGCTGCTCGCCCTCGTCGCGAGGTTCGGCGTCTACGTCAACGGCAACAAGAACTGGCTGGCCGTCGGCCCGTTCACGATGCAGCCGGCCGAGGTCGCCAAGCTCGCGATCATCATCTGGGCCGCCAACATCTACGCCCACAAGGAGCGCCGCCTCCGCGAGCTCCACCACCTGCTGGTGCCCGTGGTGCCCGGCCTGATGGCCGTGATCGGGCTCGTCCTCGTCGGGCGCGACCTCGGTACGGCGATGGTCCTGGGCCTGATCATGCTCGGCATGCTCTGGGTGGTCGGTGCCCCCATGCGACTCTTCGCGCTGAGCCTGTCGGTCCTCGGTGCCGCCGCCGTCGCGCTGGCGGCGATGGACCCCGAGCGGCTCAACCGCATCACGCACTTCTCCGACCCGTTCAAGGACTACACCGACGCGGGCTGGCAGCCGGCCCACGGACTCTTCGCGCTGTCGAGCGGCGGCTGGTTCGGACAGGGGATCGGCGCCTCCCAGCAGAAGTGGGGCGACCTGCCCGAGGCGCACACCGACTTCATCTTCGCGGTGCTGGGCGAGGAGCTCGGCCTGGTCGGCACGTTGCTCGTGATCGGCCTGTTCTTCACGATCGCCTACGCCGCCATCCGCGTCGCGCTGAGCACGAAGGACCCCTTCGTCCGCTACGCCACCTTCGGGGTCATCGTCTGGCTGCTCGGCCAGATGATGATCAACGTCGGGATGGTGCTCGCCGTCCTGCCCGTCATCGGCATCCCGCTGCCCATCGTCTCCTACGGCGGATCGGCGCTGCTGCCGTCGCTCGTGGCCCTCGGGATGATCATCGGTTTCGCGCGCCGCGAGCCGGAGGCCGCGGCCGCACTGGCGGCTCGCCGTCGCAACCGCTCCGCCGGTCTCGCTGCGCACACCCACCACTAACATCGAGCCGATGCGCGTCCTTCTCGCCGGCGGCGGTTCTGCCGGCCACACCTCGCCCCTGCTCGCCACGGCCGACGCCCTGCGCCGGCTCGACCCCACGACCGGGATCACCTGCCTCGGCACGCGCGAGGGCCTCGAGGCGCGGCTCGTCCCGGAGGCCGGCCTTCCCCTCGAGTACATCCCCCGCGTCCCCCTCCCGCGTCGCCCCGGATCCGACCTGCTCCGGGTGCCGACCCGGTTGCGCGCCGCCCGCGCGGCCGCCCTCGAGGTGGTCGACCGTGTGCGTCCCGACGTCGTCGTCGGCTTCGGCGGCTACGTCTCGGTCCCGGCCTACCTCGCCGCCCGCACGCGCAGGGTCCCGATCGTGGTGCACGAGGGCAACGCCATCCCCGGCATCGCCAACAAGCTCGGGGCCCGCATGACGCGCCACGTCGCGACGAGCTTCCCCGACACCGACCTGCCCCACGCCGTCTGGACCGGTCTTCCGATCCGGCGGCTCGTCTCGACCCTCGACCGGGCAGCGCTGCGCGCCGAGGCACTCGCGACGTTCGGCCTGCGCGACGACCGGCCGGTCCTCATGGTGACCGGCGGCTCCCAGGGGGCTGCCCGGATCAACGCGGCCGTCTCGGGTGCCGCCGCCGACCTCGCCACCGCCGGTGTCCAGGTCCTCCACATCGTCGGGCCGAAGCACGAGCTCGTCGTGGACCAGGGCGACACCCCCTACGTGGTCCTGCCCTACGTCGACCGCATGGACCTCGCCTACGCCGCCGCCGACGCCGTGCTCTGCCGCGCCGGCAGCAACACCGTCACCGAGGTCTCCGGTGTCGGCCTGCCGGCGATCTACGTGCCGCTGCCGATCGGCAACGGCGAGCAGGCCCTCAACGCGCGCCCGGTCGTCGACGCCGGCGGCGGGCTGCTCGTGGCCGACGCCGCGCTCACGCCCGAGTGGGTGGCGGCCAGCGTCCCGGGGCTCCTGACCGACGAGGCGCGGCTCGCCGCGATGGGCGCTGCCGCACGGGGCGTGATCGCGCTGGACGCCGACGACAAGCTCGCCCGCATCGTCGTCGACGCCGCGAGGACCGCGTCGTGAAGATCCCCGTCCCCGACGAGGTCCTGCCCGCCGCCGACCTGGGCCGGGTCCACTGCGTCGGCATCGGTGGCGCCGGGATCTCGGCCATCGCCCGCATCATGGCCCGCCGCGGCATCCCCGTGACCGGCAGCGACGACCACGACACCCCGTTCCTGCCCGCGCTCCGCGAGCTCGGCGTGACCTGCCACCTCGGCTACGACGCCGACCACGTCGGCGACGCCGACACCCTGGTCGTCACCACCGCTGCCCGCGACGACAACCCCGAGGTGCTCGAGGCCCGCCGCCGCGGCCTGCGGGTGCTGCCCCGGTCGGCTGGGCTGGCCTCGGTGATGGTGGGGTCGCGGGTGCTGGCCGTCGCCGGGACCCACGGCAAGACGACGACCACCGGGCTGCTGACCTCCGCCCTGCTCGCCGCCGGCACCGATCCGTCGTACGCCGTCGGGGGCGTGCTGACCGCGACCGGTCGCAACGCCGATGCCGGCAGCGACGACCTCTTCGTCGCCGAGGCCGACGAGAGCGACGGCGCCTTCCTGCACTACCGCCCCCACGCGGCGATCGTCACCAACGTCGAGGCCGACCACCTCGACACGTGGGGGACCGAGGAGGCCTACCGGCAGGCCTTCGCCGACTTTGTCGCCACGATCGACCCGGACGGCTTCGTCGTCTGCGTCCTCGACGACCCCGGTGCCGCCGACCTCGCCGAGACGGCGCGGGCGCGAGGGCTCGACGTCGTCACCGTGGGGGAGTCGGACGGAGCCGACCTCCGCATCCACGACCTCGTGCTCGACGGCTCGACGTCGACCTGCCGGATCAGCCGGGCGGGCAGCGACCTCGGCGAGCTGCGGCTGCGGATCCCCGGACGCCACTACGTCCTCGACGCCGTCGCCGCCCTCGCGATGGGCCTGCGGCTCGGGCTCTCCTTCGACGCGCTGGCCGACGGCCTCGCCGGCTTCACCGGCACGGGTCGCCGGATGGAGCTCAAGGGCGAGGCGGCCGGCGTGCGCGTCTACGACTCCTACGCCCACCACCCCGTCGAGATCCGCGGGGACCTCGAGGCCGCGCGCGCGCTCGCCGCTGACGGACGCGTCGTCGCGGCGTTCCAGCCGCACCTGGTCTCGCGCACCCGGATCTTCGGCGAGGCGATGGGCGTCGCGCTCGGTGGCGCCGACGAGGTCGTCGTGCTCGACGTCTACGTCGCCCGCGAGGACCCCGACCCCGAGGTCACCGGCCACCTCGTCGCACGCGCCGTGCCGCTGCCGGCCGAGCACGTGACGTACGTCGACGGGCTCGGCGCCGCGGCCCAGGTGCTGGCCGAGCGCGCCCGCCCGGGCGACCTGGTGATCACCCTCGGCGCGGGCGACATCACGACGGTCGGTCCGCGGGTGCTCGACCTGCTCGAGCCGGGCGGTGCCTGAGTGGATCCGGAGGACCGCGCCGGGCGGCGCACCCGTCGCCGCTTCGCGCGCCGGCAGTGGGCCCGCCGGTGGCTCTCGCTGCGCTACGTGCTCGCGGCGGTGGTGCTCGTCGGACTCGTGGGCACCGCGGTCTGGCTGGTGTTCTTCTCCACCACCCTGCAGGTGAAGCGGGTCGAGGTGGTCGGCAACCAGCTGCTCAGCGACGGCCGGATCCGCGAGGTCGCCGAGGTGCCGCTGGGGGAGCCCCTCGCCCTCGTCGACCTCAGTCGCGCCGACGCGCGCGTGGGGGCGCTCGCCGAGGTGAGGTCGGTCGACGTGACCCGCACCTGGCCCGACGGCGTACGGATCGAGGTCGTCGAGCGCACCCCGGTCGCCGTGGTCGAGCTCGGTGGCCGGCTGCGCGGGCTCGACGCCGACGGCGTGGTGTTCCGCGAGTACCGGAAGGCGCCGCCCGGCATGCCGCGGGTGCGCCCCGGCAGCGCGGCCGGCACCGACGCGCTCAAGGAGGCCGCCACCGTCGTCGCGGCGCTCCCCGAGGACCTGGCCGCCCGCGTCGACCACGTCGAGGTCGAGACCGTCGACCAGATCACCCTCGCGCTGCGCGACGGACGCCAGGTGCTGTGGGGGAGTGCGGAGGAGTCCGCCCTCAAGGCCGAGGTCGTCGACAAGCTGCTCGCTGCGCAGAAGGCGCCGTTCTACGACGTCAGCGTCCCCGGCAACCCGACGTACCGCACCACGCCCTGACCTCGCGCTGCGTCGCCGGCGCACGCGAGCGGTGCGTGAGGCGGCTCTCGAGCCCGGGAAACCCGCCTCACCCACCGCCGGTCCGGCGTGTCGCCGAGAACGGCGACGGTCCGCTGCCTACTGTCGTGACCACGACGAGGTTGACATAACTATAACCCTCAGGCTGACGGTTAAGGTTTCGGCGGCACGGAGGGTGGCACCGGATCTCGTTCCTTCCCCGAACTCCCAGCATTCCTCCACATCTCTTCATCTCTTCACCTCTTCAGACCTGTAGTCCTCTCAAGGAAGGCCCCGTGCCGTGGCAGCAGCGCAGAACTACCTGGCGATCATCAAGGTCGTGGGCATCGGTGGTGGTGGCGTCAACGCCGTCAACCGGATGATCGAGGTCGGCCTCAAGGGCGTCGAGTTCATCGCGATCAACACCGACGCCCAGGCACTCCTCATGAGCGACGCCGACGTCAAGCTCGACATCGGCCGCGAGCTCACCCGCGGCCTCGGTGCCGGCGCCAACCCCGAGGTGGGTGCCAAGGCGGCCGAGGACCACGCGGACGAGATCGAGGAGGTCCTCAAGGGCGCCGACATGGTGTTCGTGACGGCCGGCGAGGGTGGCGGCACCGGCACCGGCGGCGCGCCCGTCGTGGCGCGCATCGCCCGCTCGCTGGGCGCGCTCACCATCGGTGTCGTGACGCGGCCCTTCGCCTTCGAGGGCCGTCGCCGGGCCAACTCCGCGGAGGAGGGCATCAGCCAGCTCCGCGAGGAGGTCGACACCCTCATCGTGATCCCCAACGACCGGCTGCTGTCGATCACCGACCGCAGCGTGTCGATCCTCGACGCCTTCAAGCAGGCCGACCAGGTGCTGCTGCAGGGTGTCTCCGGCATCACGGACCTGATCACCACCCCGGGCCTGATCAACCTCGACTTCGCCGACGTGAAGTCGGTGATGGCCAACGCCGGCTCCGCCCTGATGGGCATCGGCTCGGCGCGGGGCGAGGACCGCGCGGTGGCCGCCGCCGAGATGGCCGTCTCGAGCCCGCTGCTCGAGGCGAGCATCGAGGGCGCGCACGGCGTCCTGCTCTCCATCGCCGGTGGCTCGGACCTCGGCCTGTTCGAGATCAACGAGGCGGCCGCGCTCGTGTCGCAGGCCGCGCACGCCGAGGCCAACATCATCTTCGGCGCGACGATCGACGACGCGCTGGGCGACGAGGTGCGCGTGACGGTGATCGCCGCGGGCTTCGACGGCGGGATGCCCAAGCGCCGCTCCGACGGCAACGTGCTCCGGCAGAGCCAGCCGGCGCAGACCCAGGAGCAGACGCGCGCGGCTGCCCAGCAGATCGCGTCCAAGGCAGCCGCCCCGGCGGCTCCCGCCAAGGCGGCCGACCAGGCACCGGCTCCGACCTTCGCGCCGTCGTCCTCGGACTCCCCGGCCCCGGCGGCCCAGCCGCGGCAGGCCCGGCAGGTGCAGTTCGACGACGACGACCTGGACGTGCCCGACTTCCTGAAGTGATTGCCCCTGACGCGGCGGGCGTCCTGCGCCACCGCGACCGGATCGAAGGCGGCCTCGTGATCGAGGTCGCCTTCACCGACGTCTCGCTCAGCCTCGGCGACGCCGCTGCGGCGGACGAACGCGCCGATGCCCTGGGCCGGGTCAGGCAGGCGACCGGTGCCGTCCCCGTCCTGATGCACCAGGTGCACGGAGCGCACGTCGAAAGGATCGACGATCGGCGCACGAGCGGCCCCGTCGCGGCCGACGCCATGGTCACCGACCAGTCGGGCGTCGCCCTGCTGGCCCGCGCGGCCGACTGCGTGCCCGTCCTGCTGGCCGATCCCACGACGGGGTGGATCGCTGCCGTGCACAGCGGACGACCCGGGCTCGCTGCCGGAGTCGTCCCGGCGGCGGTCGCCGCCGTGCGCGAGCACGGGGGAGACCCGACCGTGGCCTGGATCGGGCCCCACGTCTGCGGTGCCTGCTACGAGGTGCCCGCCGACTTGCAGGACGAGGTCGCCGCCGGCGTGCCGGAGGCGCGCTCGACGACGTCGTGGGGCACGCCCGCCCTCGACCTCGGCGCGGGGGTGCGCGCCCAGCTGGCCTCCGCCGGCGTCACCGACGTCCGGGAGGTCGGTGCGTGCACGCGCGAGGACGAGAGCTGGCCCTCCTACCGCCGCGACGGCGCCGCCGCCACGCGCTTCGCCGGAGTCATCTGGAGCCACCGTGGGTGACGACCGCCGCCGCGACGAGCTCGCCGCCAACCTCGACGCCGTACGACGTCGCATCGCCGACGCCTGCGACGACGCGGGGCGACCGGACGACGTGCACCTGGTCGTCGTCACCAAGTTCTTCCCCGCCTCCGACGTCCGGCTGCTCGCGGACCTCGGCGTGACCGACGTCGGCGAGAACCGTCACCAGGAGGCCGAGGCCAAGGCGGCCGAGTGCGCCGACCTCGGGCTGCGGTGGCACTTCATCGGCGGCCTCCAGTCCAACAAGGCGTCCGCCGTGGCGTCCTACGCCGACGTGGTGGAGTCGGTCGACCGAGCCAAGCTCGTCGGCCCACTCTCGCGCGGCGCGCACGGTCGCGGTCACGAGGTCGACGTCCTGGTCCAGGTCAGCCTGGACCGGCCCGGGGCCGACGGGCGCGCAGGCGCGGACCCCGCCGACCTCGACGACCTCGCGCGACGGGTGCGGGATGCGGGCATGCTGCGGCTGCGCGGCCTGATGGCCGTCGCGCCGCTGGGGGAGGACGCCGACGAGGCCTTCGCCCGGCTCGCGTCCGTGCACGCGGACCTGCTGTCGCAGCACCCCGAGGCGACCGTGCTGTCTGCGGGGATGAGTGGCGACCTGGAGGCGGCCATCAGGCACGGCGCGACACACGTGCGTGTCGGGTCCGCGGTCCTCGGTCCGAGGCCTCAGGTCAAGTAATGTCGACAACGTCTCACCCGGCGCCCGAACACCCGGACGCCCTGTCTAGCGGAGGACAACAGTCATGAGCGGCGCGATGAGGAAGATCGGCGAGTACCTCGGCCTGCTCGAGGACACCGGCCACTACGACGACTACGACGGCGACATGGAGACCTCGACCCACGACGCCGTCGACCAGCGTCCGGTCGCGCGCGACCGACGCCCTGCCCCTGTGTCCGACCTCGCCGAGCGTCGCCGTCCGGCGGCGGTCCAGACAGGAGTCGTGGCCGAGTTGAGCCGCATCACCACCCTGCACCCCCGCAACTACAACGAGGCCCGTCTCGTCGGTGAGAACTACCGCGACGGCACGCCCGTGATCATGAACCTCAGCGAGATGGACGACAACGACGCCAAGCGCCTCGTCGACTTCGCCGCCGGCCTGATCTTCGCGACCCGTGGCTCGATCGAGCGGGTGACCAACAAGGTCTTCCTGCTCTCCCCGCCCCACGTCACGGTGTCGGCCGAGGACAAGGAGCGGATCGCCGAGGACGGGTTCTTCAACCAGAGCTGAGGCAGTCTTTCCCTGTGTACGCCTTCGGCCTGACGCTCTACTACATCCTCTTCTTCTTCATCGCGCTGCTCTGGATCCGCTTCATCGTGGACTGGGTCCAGGTCTTCGCGCGGCGCTGGGAGCCGCACGGCCCGTTGCTCGTCGCGCTCGAAGGGGTCTACACCGCGACCGATCCGCCGATCGTGGCGCTGCGGCGGGTCATCCCGCCGCTGCGCATCGGCTCGGTCGCCCTCGACCTGAGCTTCCTGCTGGTGATGGTGACAGCATGGTTGCTGCTCAACGTCGTCGCCACCGTGTTCCTGTGAACTGACGGGCGGGCGTCGTACGACGTCCCGCCCGAGCACTGCCCGAACCACCCGCCACACGGGTCACTGTGCTGGTCGAGTCGACGGGCGCTATTGTCTCTGAGAGCCAGAGCCACGTGAGATTCGAAGAAAGATTGGTGAGGTCATGCCGCTGACGCCTGAGGACGTGAGCAACAAGCGCTTTACGCCTGTCCGGCTCCGTGAGGGCTACGACATGGGCGAGGTGGACCAGTTCCTCGACGAGGTCGAGGCCGAGCTCGCGCGGCTCACCAAGGACAACGAGGACCTGCGCGCGAAGCTCTCCGCGGCCCAGTCCGGCGGTGGATCGTCCGCACCCGCGCCGGTGTCGTTCGCCGCCCCGGAGCGCGAGCCCGAGCCCGAGCCCGAGCCGGAGCCCGAGCCCGAGCCCGTCGCCGTGGCCCCCGTCGCCGCGGAGCAGCCGCCGGTCCGTACAGTCGCCGACGCGTCCAACGCCGCCGCGCGCCTGCTCGAGATCGCCACCCGCAACGCCGACGAGCTCGTCGAGGACGCCAAGAACGAGGCCGACCGCATCGTCGGCGCCGCGCGCACCAAGGCCGAGCGCCTCGAGGCCGAGTCCAAGTCCAAGGCCGACCGCATGGAGGCGGACGCCCGCCAGCGCTCGCAGATGCTCGACTCGGAGACGGCCGAGCGTCGCCAGCAGATGTTCGGTGACCTGGAGAAGGAGCGCGACAAGCTCAACGGCGACGTGGAGACGCTGCGCCAGTTCGAGCGCGAGTACCGCTCGCGCCTCAAGACCTACTTCACCCAGCAGCTGGAGGCGCTGTCCAACGGCAGCGACAGCCAGGCGCCGGCGGAGACCGGACCGGGCCCCAAGCGCCTGCGCTCGGTGCTCGGCGACGACGAGGGCTGAGGCCTCCCGCACCACCCGCACGTACGCTCGGCACGAGACGGTCACCCATCCGGGTGGCCGTTCTCGCATTTCGGCGAGCCGAGGTTGGCCTGCCCAAGAGCAGCGGATACCCTCCCTGCGACCGTGTGGCTCGAGCCACACCCAGAGTGTGCGGAGGCCCTCGGACATGGCAGGCACCACGCGTAAGTCCCTCGCCGGCTCTGCTGCTGCGGTCGCGAAGCGGGTCATCGGTCGACGCTCGGCTTCGTCGTCCACCTCCACCGACGAGCCCGCTCCCGCGAAGAAGGCTCCTGCGAAGAAGGCTCCTGCGAAGAAGGCTCCTGCGAAGAAGACCCCGGCCACGAAGGCCGCGCCGGCCAAGAAGGCCCCCGCGACGAAGGCCGCGCCGGCCAAGAAGGCGCCGGCGAAGAAGACCCCGGCCACGAAGGCTGCGCCGGCGAAGAAGGCCCCCGCGACTAAGGCCGCGCCGGCCAAGAAGGCGCCGGCGAAGAAGGCCACCGCCACGAAGAAATCCACCCAGACCTCGGCCACGAAGACGTCGGCCACCACCACCGCTCCTGCGAAGAAGGCAACCTCCGTGAACAGCTCGGCACCCGCGAAGAAGGCAGCACCCAAGAAGGCCACGCCGGCCAAGCTCGTCGTGCTCGACGGCGAGGACGCCTGGACCCGCAGCGAGCTCAACGAGGTCGTCAAGGAGCTCAACGAGCACCGCGACCGCCTCACCGCCTCGATCGACCAGGCGGAGGAGGAGCTCTCCCGCCTCATGCGCGACGCCGGCGACGGCGCGGGCCACGACCAGGCCGACGTCGGTGCGACCAGCTTCGAGCGCGACCACGAGCTCACCGTGCTGGCCAAGGAGAAGGAGACGCTCGGCCAGCTCGACACGGCTCTCGCCCACATCGACGACGGCACCTACGGCGTCTGCGACTCCTGCGGCAACCCCATCGGCAAGAATCGGTTGATGGCGGTGCCCCATGCCACACTGTGCATGTCATGCAAGCAGCGCGAGGAGCGTCGCTGAACCCCAGCGACACGGAGGGCCACGGCCCGTCCCGGCGGCGCCTCGACGCACGTCTGGTGTTCGCGGCGGTCGCCGTGCTGGCCTATGTCGCCGACCTCGGGTCGAAGCAGTGGGCCCTGTCGGCGCTGGTCGACGGAGACAAGCCGTTGGTCGGTGACTGGTTCACGCTGCACCTGACCTTCAACCCGGGCGCTGCGTTCAGCACCGGCACCGACTTCACCGTCGTCTTCACCGCACTGGCGATGGTCGCTGTGGTGGTCGTCCTCTGGCTGGGCCGGCGGGTCCGCAGCACCGGTTGGGCGCTGGCGTTCGGTCTGCTGCTCGGAGGCGTGTCGGGCAACCTCACCGACCGCCTCGTGCGCGACCCCGAGCCGTTCCACGGCCACGTCGTGGACTTCCTGATGCTGCCCAACTGGCCGGTGTTCAACATCGCCGACGTCTGCATCAACGTCGCGGCGGGCCTGATCATCCTCCAGACCTTCCGCGGTGTGCGCCTCGACGGCAGCCGCGACTCCGACCACAGCACCGATGCCTCGGGTGCGACACGGGCTTGAGCCGATGACGACGCACACCGAGCAGCGCACGGTCTTCGTGCCCGACGGCCTGGCCGGCGAGCGCGTGGACGCCGCGATGGCGCGGATGTTCGGGTTCTCTCGCACCAAGGCGGCCGACCTGATCTCGCGCGGCCTGGTCCAGGTCGACGGCGCCGACGTCGGCAAGAGCGACCGCGTCCACGGCGGCGCGATGCTCGACGTGACCATCCCCGCCGAGCGCGACCCGCTCGAGGTGAGGGCCGAGGTCGTCGAGGGGATCCGCATCATCCACGACGACGACGCCATCGTCGTGATCGACAAGCCCGTCGGCGTCGCCGTACATCCCTCCCCGGGGTGGCGCGGCCCGACCGTCGTCGGCCACCTCGCCGGCGCGGGCTACCGCATCTCCACGTCCGGTGCGAAGGAGCGCGAGGGGATCGTCCAGCGCCTCGACGTCGGCACGTCCGGCGTGATGGTCATCGCCAAGTCCGAGCACGCCTACTCGGTGCTCAAGAACGCCTTCCGCCACCGCACGGTCGACAAGACCTACCACGCGCTCGTGCAGGGCCACCCCGATCCGCTCTCCGGGACCGTCGACGCACCCATCGGCCGGCACCCCGCGCACGACTACAAGTTCGCGGTGATGGCGGACGGCCGCCACAGCGTCACCCACTACGAGACGCTCGAGGCCCACCGCTTCGCGAGCCTGCTCGAGATCCACCTCGAGACCGGCCGCACGCACCAGATCCGGGTGCACATGAGTGCCCTCAAGCACCCGTGCGTCGGCGACCTCACCTACGGCGCCGACCCCACCCTGGCCAAGCGGGTCGGGCTCGAGCGCCAGTGGCTGCACGCGATGCGCCTCGGCTTCGAGCACCCCGAGTCGGGGGACCACGTGACCTACGAGTCGAGCTACCCCGACGACCTCGCCCACGCGCTCGAGGTGGTCCGGGATGCCCACTGACGGTCCTGCTGTGGCGCTGCGGACAGCCACCAGCGCGGACCTCCCCGTCCTCGCCGAGGTGCACCTCGCCTCACGCGCAGGAGCAGGTGCGGCCTTCCCGCCCGACGTCCACACCGCGGACGAGTGCCGTGCCTGGGTCGCGGGATGGGACCTCACGCAGTACGACGTCAGGGTGGCCGAGCTCGATGGCCGGGTCGTCGGCTACACCCGCACGACCCCGACCTGGCTCGACGACCTCTACGTCGTCCCGGACGCCCAGCGGAGCGGCGTCGGCGCCCGGCTCCTCCGAGCGGTCCTCGCCGACCACCCGGACGGCATCGGCCTCTGGGTCTTCGAGTCCAACCGGCCCGCGCGGGACTTCTACGCCCGCCACGGCTTCGTCGACCTCGAGCGCACCGACGGCTCGGCCAACGAGGAGAAGGCCCCCGACATCAAGATGGTGTGGCCGGGCCGGGACCCCTTGGCGTTCTTCCGCTCGATGATCGACGAGGTCGACCTGGTCCTGGGCGACGTCCTCGCGCGGCGCACGGCGCTCACCCGCGCGGTGCAGTCGGTGAAGCTGTCGGCCGACCGCGACCCGGAGCGCGAGGCGGAGATCACCCGCCGCGTCGCAGCGGTCGTGCCCGAGCTCGGGCACGACCGGGTCTCGCGCATCGTCGACGTGATCATCCGCGAGTCGCTCGACGCCTCCCGCTAGGCGCACGACCGGCCACGTCCTGGTGGACGTGGCCGGTCGCTCAGGGGGACGGGTCAGAACCCGATGAGTCCTCGCTGCCACTCCAGGAGGTCGTTGACCTTCGTGACGAGGGTCCGGTCCTGCAGGCCGTGGGCCTTGCCCCGTGCCTGCTCGAGGATGCTCGCGGCCTTGGCGTGGTCACCAGCATCGGCTGCCGCCTTCGCGGCAGCGAGGTAGTCGGCCACGTCGCCGCTGAGCTTCACCTGGCGGTTGCCACCGGCGCCGGCCGCGGCGTTGATCTTCGCGACCTCGGGCCAGGTGACGCAGTTGCCGCCGCCCTCGACGACGCCCGCGGTCCACTCGATCCCGCCGAGCAGGTGCGCGAGGAACAGCGGGTCGGTGTAGGAGGACTCGACGTGCCCGGCGCCCTCGTACCAGGAGCGACCGCCCTCGAAGTTGTGGCACCACGCGATCGGGTGGTCCGCGCCCATCCGGCCGCTGCCGGGGTTGTACGTCGACTCGTCGAGGGTGAGCAGGACGTGCACGTCCGGGCGCGGGTTGGCGGTGAAGTTGTACCACTCGTCGAAGCGCGACCACGCCTTCGGCAGCATGACCGTGGACGGGTGCGTCGGGCTCTCGACCCGCATCGTGGCCTGCTGCTGGGCGGGGTGGTTGCGGAAGCGGGCCGAGCCGCCGGTGAGCTTGCTGAACCACGGCACGGCGTGCATCTCGTCGGTCGCCGCGTGCAGGCCGACGAAGCCGCCGCCCTGCCGGATGTAGCCCTGGAACGCCGCGAGCTCGGCGTCGTCGAGGGTGCGGGGGAGGGCCGCGTTGCCGCTGTTCGTGCCGTCGACGGGCGAGGCGAACATGATCGTGGCGTACTGCGAGAGCGACTCGGTGCTGGTGAACGGCGTCGAGGTCAGCGACAGCTCCGGCTGGCCGGCTGACTTGCCCGGGATGGGCGGGTCCCACACGTCGACGGTGAAGCCGTGCTCCTGGCCGAGCTCGATCACGGCGTTGGTGGTCTCGTCGATGTGCGAGTGGCGGAAGCCGTAGGTCTTCGCGACGACGAGCACCTTGTAGGGCGCGGCGGCGGACGTGGCCGTGGCACCGGCCGCGGGGTCGGTCTCAGCGCCGGCGGGGGCGAAGGTCGCACCGCCGAGCATGAGGGCACCGGCGCTGAGGCCGGAGGCGAGGAGGGTGAGTGGTCTGTTCACGAGAGCCCTTCCGAGGAATTGTTTGGGACAAGAACAAATTGCGGTGTCACGCACGCTAGGTGACGTACGTCACTGCGGTCAACGGTCTGCGAGGATCGCGGGGTGAGCTCCTCTGCCGGGTCGGGTGACCGCGCGACGCCTGCCGTCCGGCTGGGGAGGACCACGTCGGCGGTGCGCCAGCACAACCTGGCGGCCCTCCTCGAGCGGCTGCACCGCGGTGGACCGGCATCGCGGTCCGAGCTGGGTGCCCGCACCGGGATCAGCCGCTCGACGGTCGCGGACCTCGTCCAGGAGCTGGTGGCCCGAGGACTGGCCACGGAGGCCGGCAGCTCCACCCGCAGCGGTCCGGGTCGCCCGTCACCGGTCGTCTCGGTCCGGCCCGAGGGCGCCGTGGTCCTCGCGGTCGAGCTCGGCGTGGACTCGGCCACCGTCGCCGCGGTCGGGCTCGGTGGGGTCGTGATCGGAGAGTCCCAGGAGGACCTGGCCCCGGTGCGGCCCACGCCTGCGGCGACCCTCGACCTGGTGGCACGGTCTGTGCAGTCGCTTGCCGGCGACCTGCCCGAGGGTGCCGTCGCCGGCGTCGGCGTGGCGGTCCCCGGGCTGGTCCGGAGGTCGGACGGCTTCGTGCACCTCGCTCCCAACCTGGGGTGGCGCGACGTGCCGGTCGGGGCACTGCTGGCTGAGCGGCTGGCCCACCTCGGCCACCCCGGGCTCGACGTCCTCGTCGCCAACGAGGCGGACCTGGGCGCGCTCGGTGAGCACCGGCGTGGAGCGGGCCAGGGGCACGACAACCTGGTCTTCGTCTCCGGCGGCATCGGCATCGGTGCCGGGCTCATCCTGGACGGTCGCCCGATGCTCGGAGCCGCAGGCTACGCCGGGGAGGCCGGCCACATGCTGGTCAACCAGGCGGGTCGGGCCTGTTCGTGCGGCAAGGTCGGCTGCTGGGAGACCGAGGCGGGGGAGGACGCCCTCCTCGGGGGCGCGGGCGGTACGACGGTCGACCCCGCCGCCGCGGTCTGGCTCGGGGTCGGCGTGGGCAACCTCGTCAACCTGCTCAACCCCGACGTCGTCGTGCTGGGTGGCTGCTACGCGCCGGTGTTCGACGAGATCGCCCCCCACGTCGCCGAGGGCATGGCGTCCCGGGCACTCACCCAGAACGGCGCTGCCGCCCACGTCGTACCCAGCGCCCTGGGGCGTGCAGCGCAGCTGCACGGGGCTGCCGAGCTGTGCCTGGCGGACACGCTCGCGAACCCGACGCTGCGGCGCCGGTCGTGATCGCACTCCCGGCGCCCGGCGAGCTGCTGCACTTCAGCGAGGACCCGTCGATCGTGGCTTTCGTGCCGCACGTGGCCGCCACCGCCCAGCAGCCCGAGGCCTACGTCTGGGCGGTCGACGCCCTCAACAGCCCCTGCTACTGGTTCCCCCGACAGTGCCCGCGCGTGTGCTCCTGGGACCCCGCCGGGAGCGGGCCGCGCGTGCACGCCGTCGAGCAGCGGTGGCTGCCCACGATCCGCTCGACCACGCTGTGGTCCTACCGCTTCGCCGCGGACGACTTCGAGCCGTTCGGCGAGCGTCCGCATGCGTACGTCGCCACGCACCCGGTCGAGCCGCTCGGGCCTCCGGACCGGGTCGGCGACCTCGTGGCGCCGCACGAGCAGCACGGCATCGAGCTGCGGGTGCTGGCCGAGCTGGAGCCGTCGTTCACGCAGGTGCGCGAGCGCGGGCTCGAGTTCTCCGGCATCCGGATCGGCAACGCTGGCATCGGGCCCGACGGCCCCTTCCCGACCCGGCGGTGACCGGCAGGCAGGATGGTCGTGTGCTGCTCCATGACGACGTGATCGAGGAGTACCGCGACTTCGCCGCCTACGCGGCCGGCGACTCGCCGTGCTTCGAGGCGTGGGCGCTCGGCGTGACCGAGGACCCGGAGGTGCTCGCCTGGCTGGGCACGCTGCCGCCGATCAAGCGCCAGCCCAACCTGGTCTTCGCCGCCGCCCGCTGGCACGGTGCTCCCGCGCCCGGGTCGTACGACGACCTGCGCCGGGTGCTGCTCGGGCGCGAGGCCGAGGTGCGCGCCACCGTGATGGCGC
The DNA here is from genome assembly GCF_021648885.1 of Nocardioides potassii. Lineage (GTDB taxonomy): Bacteria > Actinomycetota > Actinomycetes > Propionibacteriales > Nocardioidaceae > Nocardioides > Nocardioides potassii. The sequence continues at coordinate 524,125 of NZ_JAKJHZ010000005.1, forward strand.
GGGCGACGCAGACCAACGAGGCGGGCCGGCTCGCCACGCTCGTGCCGGTCCTCGCGCTCGTCGACGGACCGCTCGCCCTGGTCGAGGTGGGGGCCAGCGCCGGGCTGTGCCTCTTCCCGGACCGCTACGACTACGACTGGCCGCCGGCGGGCGAGCTGAGGGCCAGCGGTGGCCCGGTGCTCACCGCCACCGCGACCGGGCCCCTGCCGGTGCCCGCCCGGCACCCCGAGGTCGCGTGGCGCGGAGGTGTCGACCTCAACCCCCTCGACGTCGCGGACCCCGAGGCGATGGCATGGCTGGAGAACCTGGTGTGGCCCGAGCAGGACGAACGGCGCGAGCGCCTGCGCGCCGCGACGGAGGTCGCCCGGCGCGAGCCGCCCCTGCTCCGGCGCGGGGACCTGTTCGAGCACCTCCCGGCCCTGCTGGAGCAGGCCGCCCCCCACGGCACCCCGGTCGTCCTCCACTCGGCCGTCATCGCCTACCTCGACGAGCCCGCCCGCCGCCGGTTCCACACGCTGATGGCGGACCTCGTGGCGGCCGGACGCTGCCGCTGGGTGAGCAACGAGGGGCCGCGGGTGCTGCCCGACGTGACCGGTACCCTCTCCGTCCCGGCCGGCCGGTTCGTGACCGCGCTGGACGGCTCACCGGTGGCGCTCAGCCACGGTCACGGCCACGCGATCGACTGGCTCTGACGGCGTCGTGGACGGGTTGTCGTCGGGCCGGAGGACGCGTCGAGTGTCTTGTCGGTGGGGCCGTGCAGACTGACGTAGGCTGACTGCTCTTCCCCCTCTGTGATCGACCACCGACTGACGAGTCGAGCAGTCAGCAGTCCCCGTCAGCGACCCTTCCTGAAAGGTGCGGAAGTCTCCTCCATGTCGGCCGTTGCCCCTGACAGCTTCGTGCACCTGCACGTCCACACCGAGTACTCCATGCTCGACGGGGCCTCGCTGCTCGACGGCCTGTTCACCCGCACCAGCGACCTGGGCATGCCGGCCATCGCGATGACCGACCACGGCAACCTCCACGGCGCCTACGACTTCTACAGCAAGGCCAGGCGCCACGGCGTCAAGCCGATCATCGGCATCGAGGCCTACATCACCCCCGGCACGCAGCGCGGCGAGCGCCGCCGTGTGCGGTGGGGCCAGGGCGACCTCGCCGAGGAGGGCGGCAACGACGTCGCCGGCGGCGGCGCCTACACCCACATGACGATGTGGGCCGAGACGACCGAGGGCATGCACAACCTGTTCCGGCTCTCGTCGCGCTCCAGCATGGAGGGCTACTTCTACAAGCCCCGCATGGACAAGGAGATCCTCGCCGAGCACAGCACCGGGCTGATCGTCAGCACCGGCTGCCCGAGCGGGGCGATCCAGACCCGGCTGCGCCTCGGCCAGTACGAGGAGGCGGTCCGCGAGGCCGGCGAGCTGCAGGACATCTTCGGCCGCGACAACGTGTTCCTCGAGCTGATGGACCACGGCATCGACATCGAGAAGCGGGTGCGCGACGACCTGCTGCGGCTCGGCCGGGAGATGGGGATCCCGCCCATCGCCACCAACGACTCCCACTACAACAACCCCGAGGACGCGGCCGCGCACGACGCCCTCATCTGCGTCGCGTCCGGCAAGCGGCTCTCCGACACCAACCGCCTCAAGTTCGACGGCGGCGGCTACTACATCAAGTCCGCCGCCGAGATGCGCGCGCTGTGGGCCGACCGCTTCGGCATGCCCGAGGCGTGCGACAACACCCTCGCGATCGCCGAGCGCTGCGACGTGGAGTTCACCGAGTCCACCGGTGGCTACATGGCGCGTGCCGACGTGCCGGCGGGTGAGACCGAGGAGAGCTGGTTCCGCAAGGAGGTCTGGCGCGGCATCGAGGCGCGCTACCCCGGTGAGAAGACGACCGACGAGGTCCGCGAGCGCGTCGAGATGGAGCTCGCGGTCATCTCCCAGAAGGGCTACTGCGGCTACTACCTCGTGGTCGCCGACTTCATCAACTGGTCCAAGGACCACGGGATCCGGGTCGGCCCGGGTCGCGGCTCGGGCGCCGGCTCCATCGCGGCCTACGCCCTGCGGATCACCGACCTGTGCCCCCTCGAGCACGGCCTGTTCTTCGAGCGCTTCCTCAACCCCGAGCGTCCGTCCATGCCCGACTTCGACATCGACTTCGACGACGCCCGCCGCGGCGAGGTCATCGCCTACGTCAGCGAGAAGTACGGCGCCGAGCGCGTCGCCCAGATCGCGACGTTCGGGCGGCTCAAGGCGAAGGCCGCGATCAAGGACGCCGCCCGGGTCCTCGACCACGGCTTCGCGATCGGCGACCGGATCACCAAGGCCTACCCGGCCGACGTGATGGGCAAGGGCGTCGCGCTCAAGGACATCTTCAACACCGAGCACAAGCGCTACAACGACGGCGGCGAGTTCCGCGCGCTGCACAGCCAGGACCCCGACGTCCGCACGATCTACGAGACGGCGGTCGGCCTCGAGGGCCAGATCCGCAACTGGGGCGTGCACGCCGCGGGCGTGATCATGTCCAGCGAGCCGCTGATCGACATCGTCCCCATCATGTCCCGCCCGCAGGACGGGGCGGTGATCACCCAGTTCGACTACCCGATGTGCGAGTCGCTGGGGCTGGTCAAGATGGACTTCCTCGGCCTGTCCAACCTCCGCATCCTCGACGACGCGATCGCCAACATCCAGGTCAACCGTGGCGAGACGGTCGTCCTGGAGGAGCTCGGCTTCGAGGACCGCGCGACCTACGAGCTCATGGGACGCGGCGACACCCTCGGTGTCTTCCAGCTCGATGGTTCGGGCATGCGCTCGCTGCTGCGCTCGCTGCAACCCGACGCCTTCGCCGACATCACCGCCGTCAGCGCGCTCTACCGGCCGGGCCCGATGGGCGCCGACTCGCACAACAAGTACGCCCGCCGCAAGAACGGCCGCGAGCCGATCGAGCCGATCCACCCGGCGCTCGCGGAGGCGCTGGAACCCGTCCTGGGGGAGACCTACGGCCTGATCGTCTACCAGGAGCAGGTCATGGCGATCGCGCAGGTGCTCGCCGGCTTCACGCTCGGCGCCGCCGACAACCTGCGCCGCGCGATGGGCAAGAAGAAGAAGGAGGAGCTCGACAAGCAGTACGCCGGCTTCCAGGCCGGCATGCTCGAGCGCGGGTTCCCCCAGGTCGCCATCGACAAGCTGTGGGAGATCCTGCTCCCGTTCTCCGACTACGCCTTCAACAAGTCGCACTCCGCCGCCTACGGCGTCATCACCTACTGGACCGCCTACCTCAAGGCCAACTACCCGACCGAGTACATGGCGGCGCTCCTCACCTCGGTGAAGGACGACAAGGACAAGATGGCGATCTACCTCAACGAGTGCCGCCGCATGAAGATCCAGGTCCTGCCGCCCGACGTCAACGAGTCCCACGCCGACTTCACGCCGGTCGGCAACGACGTACGGTTCGGGCTCACGGCGGTCCGCAACGTCGGCCACAACGTCGTCGCCGGCATCGTCGCCGCGCGCGAGGAGAAGGGCCGCTACGCCGACTTCAACGACTTCATGGAGAAGGTCCCCGCGCTGGTGTGCAACAAGCGCGTCGTGGAGTCGCTGATCAAGGCGGGCGCCTTCGACGACATGAAGCACAAGAGGCGCGCGCTGGCGGCGGTGCACGAGACCGCGGTCGACCAGTTCGTCGACCTCAAGAAGAACGAGGCCATCGGCCAGGACTCGCTCTTCGGCGGGCTCGGCGACGACGACGCCGGTTTCGGGGTGAGCGTGACCATCCCCGACATCGACGACTGGGACAAGATGACGCTGCTCGGCCACGAGCGCGAGATGCTCGGCCTCTACGTCTCCGACCACCCGCTGCTCGGCCTCGAGCACGTGCTCTCGCAGGGCACCGACTGCACGATCGGCCAGCTGCTCCTCGACGAGGAACGCGCCCACGGCTCGACCCTCACCGTCAGCGGTCTCATCACGTCGGTCCAGCGCAAGATCACCAAGCGCGGCGACCCGTGGGCGACCATCACGCTGGAGGACCTCGACGGTGCCATCGAGGTGCTGCTGTTCCCGAGCGCCTACACCCTCGCCTCGACGCTGCTGGTCGAGGACGCCATCGTGCGCATCAAGGGCCAGCTCTCGCGTGACAAGGACCAGCCCGAGCTGCGCGCGCAGGAGGTCACGGCGCCCGACCTGACGCACGGCCCCACCGGTCCGGTCGTGATCAGCCTGCCGTCCACCCGGTGCACGCCACCGGTCGTGGCCCAGCTGCGCGACGTCCTCGGCACGCACCCCGGCATGACCGAGGTCCAGCTGCGGCTGCTGACCCGCAGCTCCACCAAGGTGCTGCGGCTCGACGACAACCTCCGGGTCACGCCCAGCCCCGCCCTCTTCGCCGACCTGAAGCAGCTGCTGGGGCCGGGATGCCTGACCGGATGAGCGTGCGGCACCTCGCGACGATCGTGGTCGGCTTCCTGGTGGCCGGCGCCGGCGGAGGCCTGCTCTGGGAGCGCCTGTCCGACCCGACCGCGGGGCTGACCTACCAGGACCAGTGGTACGTCGAGCCCGCCGGGCCCGACGTCGCCTTCCAGTCGGTGGCGATGTTCGTGCTCGTCGCGTTCCCGATCGGGTTGGTCCTCGCCGTGCTGGCCGGGCTGTGGCGCGACGGCGAGACCGCGACCGTCGTCACCGTGCTCGTCGCCGCGACTGCCGCGGGCCTGGTGATGTACGCCGTCGGCAGCTCTCTCGGACCGCCCGACCCGCAGGCGCTCGCCGCCGGCAGCCCCGACTACACCCCTCTCCCGGGCCACCTCGGTCTGACCGCCCCGGACCGCGGGCGGACGCCCTGGATGTCGACCGCGCTGGTGGCCTTCCCGGCCGGCGCGATGACTGGTCTGGTCGGGATGTACCTCTTCGGCGCGGAGGGGTTGGCGCGGCGCTCGCGTGGGTAGGCTGCTCGCGACCGATCCACGATCCAGCTGGCCGTCCCGAGCCGTTCGGGACACGCACGACGGGGGAGCACCACTGCCATGACCACGACACCGGGGAGCCCGGAGTACCTCGACGGGCCCCACGACGGGCAGGGCGGCTGGTCCGGCTCCCCCCACGCGGGCGACCACGACCCCGGCAACGACAACCGCAAGCGCCTGATCGCCGTCGGCGCGCTCCTGGTGGGCGGCGCCGTCGTGGCCGGTGGCGCCTGGGCGGCGACCAGCTTCTTCGCGACCGGCGCCCAGCCGGCCGAGGCCCTGCCCGACTCGACGATCGCCTACTTCGGCGTGGACCTCGACCCCAGCGGTGGCCAGAAGATCGAGGCCATCAAGATGCTGCGCAAGTTCCCGGCGTTCATCGACAAGGTCGACCTCCAGACCGACGACGACCTCCGCGAGCGGCTGTTCGAGGAGATCACCTCCTCCGGCGAGTGCGAGGGGCTCGACTACGCCGCCGACGTGAAGCCGTGGCTCGGCTCGCGGGCCGCGATGGCCGCCGTCGACCTCGGCGAGGACCAGCCGACCCCGGTCGGGGTCGTCCAGGTGACCGACTCCGGCAAGGCCGAGGACGGGATGACGAAGCTCGTCGAGACGTGCGGTGGCTCCGGCGACGGCGCCGACGGCGCGAGTGACGCCGGCGGCTGGGTCGTCGACGGCGACTGGATGGTGATCGCCGAGACCGAGGAGATCGCGCAGCAGGTCGTCGATGCCGGCGACGACGGCACGCTCGCCGGCAGCTCGGACTTCGACCGGTGGACCGGCGAGGCCGGCGACGACGGCTTCATGACGATGTACGTCGCCAAGGCGGCCGCGCAGTACCTCGACGAGGCGGCCGGCATGGGCTCGATGCTGGGCGGCATGCCGATGGACGGCTCCGGGATGACGGGCGACGAGCAGGTGCCCCCGGAGCTGCAGGAGCTCATCGACAAGTTCGACGGTGCGGCCGCGACGGTCCGCTTCGACGACGGCGGTGTCGAGGTCGAGTACGCCATGTCCAACTGGCAGGAGGACATGACCCAGTACATGGAGACCGACGCCGGCGCCGACATGATCGGCGACCTGCCCGCGGACACGATCGCCGCGTTCGGCTTCGGCCTGAAGGAGGGCTGGGCCGACGCCCTGCTCGACTACCTCAAGACGAGCATGCCCGACGAGGCCGACACCATCGACGAGCAGCTCGCCCAGTTCGAGAGCGAGACCGGCCTCGCGTTCCCGGAGGACGTCGAGACCCTGCTCGGCGAGGGCGTGACGATCTCGCTGGGCAGCGGCGTCGACCCGGACGCGATCACCAACGGCGGCCCCGGCGAGCTCCCAGCCGGCATCCGGATCAAGGGTGACCCTGACGAGATCCGGTCGGTGCTCGACAAGATCTCCGACCTGGCCGGCCCGGAGGCCGCGGAGTTCCTGAAGGTGTCGGAGGGCGACGGGTACGCGGTCATCGCCCTCTCGGACGACTACCGCAGCACGCTCGAGAGCGGCGGCGACCTCGCCGGCAGCGACGACTACTCGGAGGTCGTCGAGGGCGACGAGGCCCAGACGGTCATGTACGTCAACTTCGACAGCGACGACGACTGGCTCGTCCGTCTCGTCGGCGAGGTCGGGGGCGAGACCGAGGTGGCCGACAACCTCGAGCCCCTCTCGGCCTTCGGCATCAGCGGCTGGGTCGACGGCGACGTCGTCCACGGCGTGGTCGAGCTGACGACCGACTGACCGGCGATCAGCGACCGATGGTGGCGGTCACCGCGCCGGTGATCGCCACCAGGTCGGCGGGGGCGAGCTCGAGGTCGAAGCCCCGCCGCCCGCCCGACACCAGGATGGTCGCGTGGTCCAGGGCGCTCGCGTCGAGCACGGTGGGGTGGGCGCGCTTCTGGCCGACCGGGGAGATGCCGCCGGCGACGTAGCCGGTGGCCCGCTCGGCGGCCGCCACCTCGGCCATCACCGCCTTGCTGCCTCCCAGCGCGCGGGCGAGGGCCTTGAGGTCGAGCTGGCCGGTCACCGGCACGATCCCGACGACGAGCTTGCCGTCGAGCGAGGCGAGCAGGGTCTTGAACACCCGCGACGGGTTGACACCGAGCGCCACGGCGGCCTCGGTGCCGTACCCTTCGTGACGGGCGCTGGGCGCCCTCCTCAGGGACCGATCGGTCACGAGGGCGTCGTGCTCGTAGGCGCGCACCTCGTAGGAGATGCCGGCGGCCGCGAGCGCGACCGTGGCCGGCGTCCCGCCCGCCGCGCGGGACTTCTTCGCCACGTCGACCCCGGCCGACGTCAGTTGGGGGACCAGGCCGTGCGGGCGACCTGGGTGGCGGGCAGTGACGGGATGACGTTGATCGCGCGGAGCTCCTCGGTGAGCAGCCGGGTGACCAGCTCGAGCCGCTCGGTCGCGTCGTCCGCCTCGAGCAGCGACTGGCGCTCGGCCATCGGCAGCGGGGTCAGCGCCGACAGCGTCCACGCCAGGTAGTCGGGGTCGCGGGGGAGGGTGCCGCTGAAGGGATCGCCCTGCAGCTCGGTCATCGCGGCCCGGAAGGCGGTGAAGGTCGCCCGTGCCTTGTCGAGCACCTCGTCCGGCACGTCCACCTGCGGCTCGGGGAGCACGGCGACGACGCCCTGTGGGAACTCGGACCCGCGCTGCATCTCCTCCAGCATCAACCGCTCGCGCGCGACGGCGACGATGTCGAAGGTGCCATCGTCGTTGCGGTCGACCTCGGTCAGCTGCAGCACGCACCCGACGCGGTAGACGGACTGCGCGCCGTGCTCGCCCACCTCGTAGCCCTCGCGGATGGCCACCGTCCCGAAGATCCGCTCGGCCGGGTCGTCGACCTCCATCAGGTGTCGCACGAGCATCCGGTAGCGGTCCTCGAAGACGTGGAGCGGCACGCTCATCCCCGGGAACACCACGGTGCTCAGCGGGAACATCGGCAGCTGGTCGCTCACGTGACCTACCTAACCACCCGCGTCCACGAGGCACGCGCGAGTTCGGGCCGACCCGCCGACGAACCTAGAATCGGGCCATGTCCCTGATCCGTCGCATCGACCTGCGGGGCGCCGATCCGGCGTCCGTCGACTACCGCGCGAGCGTGCCTCGCGCCGAGTTCGACGTCGAGGCGGCGACGCATCAGGTGCAGCCGATCATCGACGCCGTACGGACCCGCGGGGTCGAGGCGATCGTCGAGCTGTCGGCCCGGTTCGACGGGGTGGACCGCGAGGACATCACGGTCCCGCCCGAGGCGCTGCAGAAGGCCCTCGCCGAGCTCGACCCCGACGTGCGTGCCGCGCTGGAGGAGTCCGTGCGCCGCCTGCGCGCCACGTGCGAGGCCGAGCTCGAGCACGACGTGACGAGCGAGGTCGCGCCCGGCGCCACGGTGACGCACCGCAAGGTGCCGATCGACCGCGTCGGCCTCTACGTGCCCGGTGGCCTCGCCCCGCTGGTGAGCAGCGTCGTGATGAACGTCGTCCCGGCGCAGGTCGCGGGCGTCCGCTCGATCGCGCTCGCCAGCCCGCCCCAGAAGAACCGCGAGGGCCTGCCCGAGCCGACGATCATGGCCGCGTGCGCCCTGCTCGGCGTCGACGAGGTCTACGCCGTCGGCGGCGCACAGGCGATCGCGATGTTCGCCCACGGAGCGGGGCCGTGCCGGCCGGTCGACCTCGTCACCGGCCCGGGCAACATCTACGTGGCCGCCGCGAAGCGGCTGGTGCGCGGCACGGTCGGCATCGACTCCGAGGCGGGCACGACGGAGATCGCGGTCCTCGCGGACGACAGCGCGGACCCCGCCTTCGTCGCCGCCGACCTGATCAGCCAGGCCGAGCACGACCCGATGGCGGCCTCGGTGCTGGTGACCGACTCGCTCGCCCTCGCCGACGCGGTCGACGTCGAGCTCGACAAGCAGGTCTTCGCGACCCGCCACACCGAGCGGATCCGTACGGCGCTGGGCGGACCGCAGTCCGCCATCGTCCTGGTCGACGACGTCGACCAGGGCGTGCAGGTCGTCGACGCCTACGCCGCGGAGCACCTGGAGATCCAGACCCGCGACGCCGCCGCGGTCGCTGCCCGTGTGCGCAACGCAGGTGCGATCTTCGTCGGGCCGTGGGCACCCGTGTCGCTGGGCGACTACGCCGCGGGCTCCAACCACGTGCTGCCGACCGCCGGCTGCGCCTGCCACTCGAGCGGGCTGTCGGTGCGCGCCTTCACCCGGTCGATGCACGTCGTCGACTACTCGCAGGCGGCGCTCTCGGAGGTGGCGGGCCACGTCGTGACGCTGGCCGAGGCCGAGGACCTGCCGGGCCACGGCCAGGCCGTGTCGGTCCGGTTCGGACAGTGAGCGCGTCGTTCCCCCCGCTGCGTGACGAGCTGCGGGGGATCGAGCCCTACGGTGCGCCGCAGATGGCGCACGACCGGGTGCCGGTGCAGCTCAACGTCAACGAGAACCCCTACGCGCCTTCCGCCGAGCTCGCCGCCTCGCTGGCCAATGCGGTCTCGACCGTCGCCCTGGAGCTCAACCGCTACCCCGACCGCGAGTTCGTCGCGCTGCGCGAGCAGCTCGCCGGCTACCTCAACGCGTCCGGGGGCAGCGACATCACGCCCGACATGGTCTGGGCGGCCAACGGCTCCAACGAGGTCATGCAGCAGCTGCTGCAGGCCTTCGGCGGCCCGGGGCGGCTCGCGCTCAGCTTCGCGCCGACGTACTCCATGTATCCGGAGTACGCCCGCAACACGCTGACCGAGTGGGCCGTCGGCCACCGCGAGGAGGACTTCGGCCTCGACCTCGACCGCGCGCGTGCCCTCGTCGAGGAGCGACGCCCGAGCATCGTGCTGCTGCCCAGCCCCAACAACCCGACCGGTACGGCCCTGCCGCCGGAGGCGGTGTCCGTGCTGTGCGAGGCCGTCGGGGACGACGGGCTGCTGGTCGTCGACGAGGCCTACGGCGAGTTCCGCCGCACCGGCACACCGAGCGCGCTCGAGCTGCTGCCGCGCCACCGCAACCTCGTCGTCACCCGCACGATGAGCAAGGCCTTCGCGCTCGCCGGCGCGCGGCTCGGCTACCTGGCCGCCGACCCGGCGATCTGCGACGCGCTGCGGATCGTGCGACTGCCCTACCACCTCTCCGCGACCACGCAGGCGACGGCGAGCGTCGCGCTGTCGTACGTCGACGAGCTGCTGGCGCACGTCGACGACCTGCGCGTCGAGCGTGACGCCACGGTGTCGTGGCTGCGTGGGCAGGGCCTGGACGTGGCCGACTCGGATGCGAACTTCGTCCTGTTCGGCCGGTTCGCCGACCGGCACGCCGTCTGGCAGGGTCTCGTCGACCGGGGTGTGCTGATCCGCGAGACCGGGCCCGCGGGCTGGCTGCGGGTCTCGATCGGCACGGCGGATGAGATGACGTCGTTCCGGACGGCGCTCACTGAGACGATGGAGTCCCGGCAGGAGCGGATGGAGGAGCAGCGATGAGTCGCGTGGCGAAGATCGAGCGCACGACCAAGGAGTCGCAGGTCAGGGTCGAGGTCGACCTCGACGGCACCGGGCGCTCCGACGTGTCCACGGGCGTCGGGTTCTACGACCACATGCTCGACGCCTTCGCCCGCCACTCCCTGGTGGACCTCGTCGTGCACACCGAGGGCGACACGCACATCGACGCCCACCACTCCGTCGAGGACACCGCGATCGTGCTGGGCCAGGCGCTGCGGGAGGCACTGGGCGACAAGTCGGGCATCCGACGCTTCGGCGACGCCACCGTGCCGCTCGACGAGGCGCTGGTCCAGGCCGTCGTCGACGTGTCCGGACGTCCCTACTGCGTGCACACCGGCGAGCCCGAGGGCCAGGTCTACGCGGCCATCGGCGGCTCCGGCGTGCTCTACGCCGGCTCGCTGACCCAGCACGTCTTCGAGTCGATCGGCCAGCACGGCCACTTCGGGCTGCACGTCCGGGTGCTCGCCGGTCGCGACCCGCACCACATCGTCGAGGCGCAGTTCAAGGCGTTCGCCCGGGCGCTGCGCGACGCCGTCGCCATCGACCCGCGCGAGACCGGCGTGCCCTCCACCAAGGGAAGCCTGTGACCCCTGACGTCGTCGTCCTCGACTACGGCTCGGGCAACGTCCGCTCCGTCGTACGCGCGGTCGAGCGGGCCGGCGCGTCGGTCACCCTGACGTCGGACTTCGACACCGCGCTCGCGGCCGACGGCCTGGTCGTGCCCGGCGTGGGGGCGTACGCCGCCTGCATGCAGGGCCTTCGCGCGATCAAGGGCGAGCGGATCATCGGTCGCCGGCTCGCGGGCGGGCGGCCGGTGCTCGGCATCTGCGTGGGCATGCAGATCCTCTTCGCGGGTGGCGTCGAGCACGGCGTCGAGACCGACGGGTGCGACGAGTGGCCGGGGCTGGTGACCCGGCTCGAGGCCGACGTGGTGCCGCACATGGGGTGGAACACCGTGGAGGTGCCCGACGGCACGCAGCTCTTCGCCGGCATCGAGGACGAGCGCTTCTACTTCGTGCACTCCTACGCCGCCCGCACCTGGGACCTCGTGACCAACAACCGCACCCGCGCGCCGCTCGTCACGTGGGCACAGCACGGAGGCGACCGTTTCGTCGCGGCTGTCGAGAACGGGCCGCTGACGGCGACCCAGTTCCACCCGGAGAAGTCCGGCGACGCTGGTGCAGACCTGTTGCGCAACTGGGTCGCCACCCTGCCGCGCTGACGGCTACCGTCCCCGCATGACGGGGACCCTGAGCATGAACGGCATCATCCACGCGGCCGTGCGCCGCGACGTCGCGCGGACGGAGACGGCACTGCAAGGCTTCCGCGACGGGGACGGCGAGAGGGCGCGGCAGCTGCAGACCGCGTGGCGCAACCTGGTGCGCGAGCTGACACACCACCACGAGGCCGAGGACGAGCACATGTGGCCGTTCCTCCAGACGCGCGGGTTCGACCCCGCGCTCCTCGAGCAGATGGAGGCCGAGCACGTCGCGATGAAGGCGGCCCTCGCCGCGGTCAGTGCGCGCATCGACAGCCTCGTCGCCGCTCCCACCGCCGCCAACGCAGCCGCGGCGGCGGACGAGACGTCGCGCGCCGAGGTGGTCATCAACGACCACCTCGCCCACGAGGAGGGGGACGTCGAGGCGCTCATGGGCGACCTCGAGGAGGACGAGGAGTTCAAGGAGCTGACCAAGAGGCTGCGCCCCGCCAGCATCGTCGACGCGGCCAACGCGCTGGCCTGGATGCAGGACGGCGCGGGGGAGCGGGAGCGGACCGCGCTCCGCGCCACCATCCCGGGCCCGGTGGTCACGCTGCTCACCGCCCTGCTCGCCCGGCGCTACAAGCGCGAGGTCGCCCCGGTCTGGCGCTGATCGCCCTCGGCCAGCCGCTTGAGGGTGAGCAGCTGCTTGCGGGCCATCACGAGGTCGCCGACGGACACCGCGGGTGCCAGCCAGCGACTGCCCGCCATCACCACCTTGAGGAGCAGCCGCGTCGCCTCGCCCTGCGGGAGGACGACGTACGACATGTGGGCCCCCATGATCCGCGCGGTCAGCTCGCGGCCCGGGTCCACCGCCACCACCCGCCCCTGGTCGCGACCGAGCGCCCGCGTGAACGGATCGCCCACCACCGGCTCCGGCACGTGCCGCAGCTCACGCGGCGAGCGCCGCCCGAGGTTGTCGACCAGGTCGTAGGAGTACGGCGCCAACCGCACCTGCCGCACCCGCGCCCACACGTGGGCCGCGTCGGCGTGCACGGTGACGCCCCGCCACGCCTCGAGCGTCGGGTGCGGTCCGAGGTCGTCGCACCCGTAGCGCCGCGCGACCTCCTCGTCGCTGACTCCCCACCGGTCGCCGATCACGCCCCGATCCTTGCACCCACACCGTTGGTCGAGCAGCCGCGCGAGGAACGAGTTCTGTCCTCGGTGGTTGAGGTGCGAGCGCAGCGAGCCTCGAAACCAGCTCTGTTATTGGTGGTTGAGGTGCGAGCGCAGCGAGCCTCGAAACCAGCTCTGTAATTGGTGGTTGAGGTGCGAGCGCAGCGAGCCTCGAAACCAGCTCTGTCCTCGGTGGTTGAGGTGCGAGCGCAGCGAGCCTCGAAACCACCCCGCGCATCCCTCTGTGGAGTACGACCCGAATGTCGGTGCGCTCATCTAGAATCGAACACATGATCGATGCGCTGGAAGGACCCGGAGCAGGTGAGGCAGACGCCCTCACTGCCTCCGACCTGCTCGACTCGATCCGCACGGAACGCGTCGCTGAGAACGCGGCTGCCGGCCGTCAGCTCGACCTCGCCGCACGGTGGGCCGACCTCCACCCACCCGAGTCCATCCACACCGCAGCGGCGTTTGAGGTCCGCGGGTCGGAGCACGAGGAACCCATCGCCGGTGACGGCTGTCCATTGGTGGCGGAGTTCTGTGTCGCGGAGCTCGGCACCGTCCTCGGGATCTCGACGACGGCGGCGAAGAAGCTCATCGGTCACGCCCTCGAGCTCCGCCACCGCCTTCCCCGCCTGTGGGCACAGGTCCACGCCGGTGTGGTGCCGGCGTGGCGGGCCCGGCTCGTCGCCGAGACCACCATCCACACCACACCCGCCCTGACCCGTGAAGCAGCCGCCCACGTCGACGCCCAGGTCGCCGCCGTCGCCGGCAGGATCGGTGCCGCGCAGCTCGACAGGCTGGTCGCCGAGACGATCAAGAGGTTCGACCTCGCCCAGCCCGACCCCGCCGCGGATCCCGTGGACGGCTACCTCCATGTTGATCCACGTCATGTGACGTTGCATGACGAGGACGTGCACTTCGCGGGCACCATGCGGTGGGAGGCCGAGCTCGGTATCGCGGACTCCCTCGACCTCGATGCGGCCGTCGCCCACGGGGCCGAGCTCCGCAAGGCCATGGGGTCGACCGCCTCGTTGGACGTCCGGCGTGCCGAGGCCCTCGGGGACCTCGCCCGCACCCAGACCGCGTTGGACCTCGCGGTGGGCACGGGCATGGGCTTGGCTGGTGGTTTCGAGGCTCGCTCCGCTCGCACCTCAACCACCGAAGGAACTGACCTCCCGGCCGCTCGAGAACTAGTTTTTCATGTCCACTTCAACGCCTCGACCGTCGGCGAGCGGACCGTGTTCGGTCCCACCGGCCGCATGGAGGGACGCCAGCGCCTGCTGCTGCTCGACCAGCTGAAGACCTGGTGCGGCGACTCCCGCACGAAGATCACGGTCAAACCGGTCGTCGACCTCAACGCCCAGCTGTCCGCACCCGGGTACGACATCCCCGACCGGATCCGCGAACCAGTCATCCTGCGCGACCAGACGTGCGTGTTCCCGTGGTGCACGAGACGCGCGCGGCGCTGCGACCTCGACCACGTCATCCCGTTCGACCACGACGCTGAAGCTGAAGGCCGACCGCAACCCGGCCCCACGACGACCTGGAACCTCGCGCCGCTGTGCCGGCACCACCACCGACTCAAGACCCATACGGCCTGGCGTTACGACATGACCGCCAACGGGGTCTTCGAGTGGACCAGCCCCCACGGCCACCGCTACCGACGCGACCACACCGGCACCATCCCGATCCACCCCGGCGAGTCAGTCGGCGACCCAGCGGAATCGACCGGCGAGCTCGGCGACGGACCCGGCCACGTCCCGCCCGCCATCCCGCCGCCCCGCCGACGATGACCCCGCCCCACAACCCGCCGCAGCACGACACGGCGGGGGCATCGGCCTGCCGGTGCGACACAGGTCGCGGCGGACACGGAAGGTAGGCGCCGGGCGTGGCGGGCGCGATCCGCGTCAGACAGCCCTGAGGTAGCGATTCGTCACCAGGGACTGGATGCGGCGGCCGACCGGGCCGGTGAGGCGTGCGACCAAGGTGGCTGGTCGGGAGAAGGCCGTGATGGTGAAGGTGACGCTGCCGTCTGCCTGGAGCTCGACCACAAACGCTTCCTCCCCACGTTCGGGGTGCCCCGGAAGGGTGCCGTACGCGAATCCCTGGCGCCGCGGCTCGTCGACGAGGTAGACCACCCGAACCGGCGCGTCCAGTCCCAGGGGACCGGGGCCCAGCCGGACGACGGCGACCGTGCCCAGAGCGACCGGATCGTTCGACGGTCGTACGGTCAGCCCGGCTCGGCGATGCATGTCCCACCGCAGCACGGCCTGCGAGGCACGTTCGAATCGCTCGGGCCCGGAGCCGACGACGACGCTCCGCAGCAGGACCCCGTATCCGTCCGGCATCGCGCCGGTGCGCGTGGAACCGACGTCGCTGTAGGTGAAGGGAGCTCCGCGAAGTCGCTCGACCTCAGCGTCGGAGAGCGGCCGACCGGTCATGGGCAGATGCTGCCACGCCGGTCGGCCGCGTCCGCTCGCCGGCAGATCCCGTCGACGGAGCAGCCGTTCCACCTCCGCGGCACGAGAGCCAGCGCCTCGGCTCAGCCGAGCACCACGAGCTCGCCGAGGTCGTCGTCCGGCAGGTCGCCGTCGACGACGGCGGTGACCTCGGAGCGGTCGAGGCGGACGTCGCCGCGGACGGTGGCGAGGAAGGCGGTGTCGGCAGCGTCGCGGCCGGTCGCGATCCGCACGAGCGACGACCGAGGGGCGAGGGCGGTCGCGTCGACGACGTGCCAGCCGCCGTCGACATGGGCCTCCACGACGGCGTGGAAGTCCATCGGGTCGCACCCCGGGGCGTAGACGGCCACGAGCCGGGCGGGCACGCCGACACCCCGCAGCAGGGCCAGGACGAGGTGGGCGTAGTCGCGGCACACCCCGGCACCGCCGAGCAACGTGTCGACCGCGCCGTCGAGGGGACCGCTGGCGCCGGGGACGTAGCTGAGCCGGGTGCCGACCCAGGACGACACGGCGTCGAGCAGGTCGTTCGGTGCCACACCCGCGAACTCCGCCGACGCGAACGGCGCAATCGCGTCGGACTGGGCGTACCGGCTGGGCCGGCGGTGCACCGCCAGGTCGGCGAGGTCCACGGCCGGCGGTTCGGCGCGCCCGCTCACCCGCGCCCGGTATGAGATGGACGACGGGCCCGCAGGCAGCGTCACGGTGTGCAGCCGGCCATAGTGGTCCGTCTCCACCTCGGTCACCTCGAGAGCACTCCCGTGGTGGATGACCTCGAGCCGCTCCTCGACGACCAGGCCCGGCGCCCGTGCGACGGCGACCTGCAGCTCGACGACGGACTCGACCGGCGCAGTCACCTCGAGCTCGGCACCCACGGTCCGCTCCATCGCACGATCCTCCCACGGCTCGCGGTGCGGTCCCGGCTCGTCTCGCCCCGCCACCAGCGGTCCGGTCCCCGACCGCCCGCTCCTAGGATCGGGGCATGCCCAGCACCCCCGAGCAGCCCTACCTCGAGCTCCTGCCCGCCGTCGACATCAAGGGCGGTCAGGCCGTCCAGCTGGTGCAGGGCGTGGACGGGTCGGAGAAGCGCTTCGGAGACCCGATCGAGGCGGCGCTGCGGTGGCAGGACGCGGGGGCGGAGTGGATCCACCTCGTCGACCTCGACGCCGCCTTCGGGCACGGGCACAACCGCGAGCTGCAGGCGAGAATCGTCGGCGCCCTCGACATCCAGGTCGAGATGAGCGGCGGGATCCGTGATGACGAGTCGCTCGAGGCGGCGATGGCGACCGGCTGCCGCCGGGTCAACATCGGCACCGCCGCCCTCGAGCAGCCCGAGTGGTGCGCCCGCGCCATCGCGACGTACGGCGACCGCGTGGCGGTGGGCCTCGACGTGCGGGGCACGACGCTGGCCGCACGCGGCTGGACCCGCGAGGGCGGCGACCTCTACGAGACCCTCGCGCGCCTCGACTCCGAGGGCTGCGCCCGCTACGTCGTCACCGACGTCAACAAGGACGGCATGCTCCAGGGCCCCAACCTCCAGCTGCTCCGCGACGTCTGCGCCGCGACGGACAAGCCGGTCGTCGCCAGCGGCGGCGTCACCACCCTCGACGACATCCGGGCTCTGATGGGCCTCGTCGGCGAGGGCGTGGAAGGCGCCATCGCCGGGACGGCGCTCTACGAGGGCCGGTTCACGCTCGAGGACGCACTGGAGCTGACGAAGCCGTGAGCGAGGCCGTGCCGATGGAGTTCACCGAGTACCACACCCGGCTGGCGGCGTACGTCCTCATCGTCGACGACCAGGACCGCGTCCTCCTCGCCTGGTGGAACGGCGAGGGGCACAGCGAGCCCGAGTGGTCGCTGCCCGGCGGCGGGATCGACTTCGACGAGTCGATCATGGCCGGCGTCGTCCGCGAGGTGTTCGAGGAGACCGGCTACGACGTCGAGCCGGGCGCGCTGCTGACCGAGCACCACTTCACCGCACGCGGTCGCACCTTCGACGGGTGGTTCCGCTCGCAGCGCTTCGTCTTCGAGGCGACCATCACCGGCGGCGAGCTGGGCACCACCGAGGTCGGCGGGTCGACGGACCACGCCCAGTGGGTGCCGCTGTCCGAGCTGGACGGCCAGCCGCGGTCCGAGATCGTCGACATCGCGCTGGCGGCCCGCGAGCGGAAGCCGGCGAGCCGATGAGCCTCGCGATCCGCGTCATCCCGTGCCTCGACGTCGACGGCGGTCGCGTCGTCAAGGGCGTCAACTTCCAGGAGCTCCGTGACGCCGGCGACCCGGTCGAGCTCGCCCGGCTCTACGACGCCGAGGGTGCCGACGAGCTCACCTTCCTCGACATCTCCGCCTCCCACGAGGGCCGCGCGACGACCATGGAGGTCGTCAGCCGCTGTGCGGAGGAGGTCTTCATCCCGCTCACGGTGGGTGGGGGCGTGAGCAGCGTCGACGACGTCGACCGGCTGCTGCGTGCCGGGGCCGACAAGGTGGCGGTCAACACCGCGGCCATCCACCGCCCCGAGCTGGTCGGCGAGATCGCCGACCGGTTCGGGAACCAGGTACTGGTGCTGAGCGTCGACGCACGTCGTGCGGACGGGACGGCCAGCGGCTTCGAGGTCACCACCCACGGCGGCCGCAAGAGCGCGGGGCTCGACGCCGTCGAGTGGGCCGCGCGTGCCGCCGAGCTCGGGGCGGGCGAGATCCTCCTCAACGCGATGGACGCCGACGGCACGACCGACGGGTTCGACCTCGAGCTGATCCGTGCCGTACGCCGCGAGGTGAGCGTCCCGGTCATCGCGAGCGGGGGAGCGGGCGCCGTCGAGCACTTCCCCCCGGCCGTCGACGCAGGCGCCGACGCCGTGCTCGCAGCCACGGTCTTCCACTTCGGCACGCTGAGCATCGCCGACGTCAAGACCGGTCTGTCCACGGCGGGCCATCCCGTCCGCTGAAGTCGAGTGGAGTCGTAGGATTCGGCCATGCTGAAGACCTCCCGGCGCCCCGCCGCGCGCCACCTCGCCGTTGCTGCTCTCGCGACCACCACCCTCGCCCTCACCGCGTGCGCCCCGACGGACGAGGCCGACAGCGGGGACGACGCGAGCGGCACGTCGTCGGAGACGACCTCGGAGTCGCCGGCGGCCGACGCGTGCACGCCCGACACGATGCAGACCGTCGCCGACGGCACGCTCACCATCGCCACCGACGACCCGGCCTACGAGCCGTGGTTCGTCGACAACGACCCGACCAACGGCAAGGGCTACGAGTCCGCGGTGGCGTACGCCGTCGCCGAGCAGCTCGGCTACACCCAGGACCAGGTCAGCTGGGTCAAGGTCCCGTTCAACAAGGTCGTCCAGCCCGGACCCAAGGACTTCGACTTCGACGTCAACCAGGTCTCGATCACCGAGGCCCGCCGCAAGGCCGTCGACTTCTCGTCCGGCTACTACGACGTCGTGCAGACCGTCGTGACCAACAAGGGCAGCGCGATCGACGGCGTCACCTCGATCGCCGACCTCGCCGACGCCAAGCTGGGTGCGCAGGTCGGCACCACGAGCTACACCGCGATCACCGACCAGATCCAGCCGTCGCAGGAGCCGGCGGTCTTCGACACCAACGACCAGGCCGTGCAGGCGCTCAAGAACGGCCAGATCGACGGCATCGTCGTCGACCTGCCGACCGCCTACTACATGGCAGCCGTCCAGCTCGACGACGGCGTCATCGTCGGCCAGCTGCCCCTGCCCGACGGTGAGCCGGAGCAGTTCGGCGCCGTGCTCGCCAAGGACAGCCCGCTGACCGAGTGCGTCTCCGGCGCCGTCGACGCGCTGCGCGAGGACGGCATCCTCGACCAGATCAACCAGGAGTGGCTGGCCCAGCAGGGCGCTCCCGAGCTGTCCTGATGACCGACCGGGTGGCCGCCGAGCCGCAGGAGGCCTGGCGGCCCTCGTCGGTCCAGCTCGAGCGGGACGAGTGGCGGCGGCGCCGCACGATCCGCAGCGCGGCGATCGCCGCCGGCAGCACGCTGTTCCTGCTCGGCGCGATCGGCGGCGCGGTGGTCAGCTCGCCGGGGTGGGACCGGGTCAGGGAGACCTACTTCAGCTGGGACAAGGCGGTCTCGTCGTTCCCGGCCGTGCTCGACGGGCTCTGGCTCAACATCCGCGTGATGGTGGTCTGCTGGATCCTCATCCTGCTGCTCAGCCTCACCGTGGCCGTGGTCCGCACGCTGCGCGGCCCGGTCGCGTTCCCGCTGCGCCTGCTCGGCACGGCGTACGTCGACGTCTTCCGCGGGCTGCCCCTCCTGCTGGTGATCTTCCTGCTCGGCTTCGGTGGCCCGGCGTTGAGCCTGCAGGGGCTGCCGACCTCGCCCCTGTTCTGGGGTGGGGCCGCGCTGGTGCTGTCCTACTCGGCCTACGTCGCCGAGGTGTTCCGCGCCGGCATCGAGTCCGTGCACCCCAGCCAGCGGCTCGCCGGCCGCTCGCTCGGGCTGTCCTACGGCCAGACGCTGCGCCACGTCGTGCTGCCCCAGGCCTGGCGTCGCGTGATCCCACCCCTGATGAACGACCTCGTATCGCTGCAGAAGGACTCCGGCCTCATCGCGGTCCTCGGGGTGACCGACGCGATCCGCAAGGCGCAGATCGAGACCGCCCTCGACTTCAACTACACGCCGTACGTCGTCGCGGGCGTGCTGTTCTGCTGCCTCACGATCCCGATGGCGCGGCTCACCGACCGCTACGCCCGCAAGAAGGGCTACCACGGAGCCGGAGGACACCTGTGATGAGCACCCCACGACATTCTCCTCCTCCGCTGCGCTCCCCCGAACAACGCCGCGGGGACCCCGCTACCTCCGAGCTTCTGTCCTTGAAGAGCGTTCGCAAGTGCTTCGGCGACAACGTGGTGCTGCGCGACGTCGACCTCACCGTCGAGCCCGGCCAGTGCGTCGTGCTCATCGGTGCCTCCGGCTCCGGCAAGTCCACGCTGCTGCGCTGCGTCAACCTCCTCGAGGTGGTCGACGACGGCGTGATCACCTTCGACGGTCGCGACATCACGGACCCGCGCGTCGACGGCGACGACGTCCGGTCGCGGATGGGGATGGTCTTCCAGGCCTACAACCTCTTCCCGCACCTCGACGTCATCGGCAACGTCACCCTGGCGCTGCGGCTCGTGCACGACGTACCGGCCGACGAGGCCCGCGCCCGCGGCCTCGCGATGCTCGAGCGGGTCGGGCTCGCCGAGAAGGCGAAGGCTCGTCCCGACGACCTCTCCGGCGGCCAGCAGCAGCGCGTCGCCATCGCCCGGGCCCTGGTCGCCAACCCGCGGCTCATGCTGCTCGACGAGGTCACCAGCGCGCTCGACCCCGAGCTCGTCGGCGAGGTCCTCGACCTGCTCACCGAGCTGAAGGGCGAGGGCGTCACGATGCTGCTCAACACCCACGAGATGGGCTTCGCCCGCGACGTCGCCGACCGCGTCTGCTTCCTCCACGACGGCCACATCCACGAGCAGGGAAGCCCGGAGCAGGTGCTCGGCGACCCCCAGCAGGAGCGCACGCGCACCTTCCTGTCCCGCATCCGCGCCTCCTGACCGACAGGGCGGCTTGCGATTCGTCGCCTGTCGGTGGCGAGGAATAGCCTGACCTGGCTCGTTGGTTGCGCTGAGCAACTGGCACGAGCACGACGTGGGTAGGACGAGGAGGCGGGCGACACCGGTGGCTGAGGACGCGGAGCTGCGAGGCACGACGACGCTCGACGGGTTCCGGGTCCTGTGGGTCGGCATCAAGCGTGAGCCCATCGTCTTCACCGTCGCCACGCTCGGTGCGGTCCTGTTCGGCGTCCTCACGGTCGCGGACGCGTGGGTGCTCGGCTGGTCGACCCAGCACGTCCTGATCCCCGCCTTCGAGACGGGCGAGATCGGCACCGACCTGCTGGTCTGGGTGTTCGTGCTGTTCATGAGCGTCGCGATCCTGCGCGCGATCGGCATCGTGGCGCGCCGGCTCGGCGGCGGGATCATGTACTACCGGATGCAGTCCCACACCCGGCGCGGCGTCACCCGGCAGTACCTCTCGCTGCCGATGGAGTGGCACCAGCGCCACCCGACCGGGCAGCTGCTGTCCAACGCCTACTCCGACGTCGAGGCGGCCTGGTCGCCGATCATGCCGCTGCCGATGGCCCTCGGCACGATCGTGATGATGGTCATCGCCGTCGTCCAGATGTTCGTCGCCGACCTCGTGATGGCCGTCGTCGGCCTTCTGGTCTTCCCGGCCGTCGTGGTCGCCAACCTGCTCTACCAGCGCTACGCCTCGCCGCTCATGACCCGTGCGCAGGGCCTGCGCGCCGAGGTCAGCGAGATTGCCCACGAGTCCTTCGACGGCGCCATGGTCGTCAAGACCCTCGGCCGCGAGGTCGAGGAGACCGACCGCTTCCGCGCCAAGGCCCACGAGCTGCGCGACGTCAACATCCGCGCCGGCCGGATCCGCGCGATCTTCGACCCGGCGCTCGCCAGCCTGCCCAGCCTCGGCGTCCTCGTCGTCCTCGCCGTCGGCGTCTCCCGGGTGTCCAGCGGCTCCACCAGCGCCGGCGACGTCGTCACGGTCGCCTACCTCCTCACGATCGTCTCCTTCCCGATCCGGGCGATCGGCTGGCTGCTCGGTGAGTTCCCGCGCTCGGTCGTCGGCTACCGCCGCGCCAAGGCGGTCCTCGACGCGACCGGTGCCATGCCCTACGGCGCCGACGAGCTGCCCCGCACCGACGGCGGCGCCCTCGTCCAGGTCGACGGCCTCCACTACGCCTACGACGCCTCGACCCCCTTGCTGCAGGGCATCGACCTCGAGGTGCAGCCGGGACAGACGGTCGCGCTGGTCGGCGCGACCGCCTCCGGCAAGAGCACGCTCACCAGCCTGCTGACGCGCCTCGTCGACCCCGACGACGGCCGCGTCCGGATCGACGGCCACGACCTCCGCACGCTGCGCAAGGGCGAGCTGCCGCGCGACGTCGCGCTGGTGCCGCAGACCGCCTTCATGTTCGACGACACCGTCCGTGGCAACGTCACCCTGGGTGCCGACGTCCCCGACGAAGAGGTCTGGGGCGCCCTGCGCACGGCACAGGCCGACGGGTTCGTCGCGGCCCTGCCCGAGGGCCTCGACACCCGGCTCGGGGAGCGCGGAACCTCGCTGTCCGGCGGACAGCGGCAGCGGCTCTCGCTCGCCCGCGCCCTCGTCCGACGCCCGCGCCTGCTGATCCTCGACGACGCCACCTCGGCGGTCGACCCCGAGGTCGAGGCCCGCATCCTCGCCTCGCTGCGCGACGACGTGCACGGCTCGGCGGCCTCGCTCCTCGTCGTGGCCTACCGCAAGGCCACGATCTCGCTGGCCGACGAGGTGGCCCACCTCGAGGGCGGGCGCATCGTCGGCCGCGGCACGCACGCCGAGCTGCTGGAGACGAGCCCGGCCTACGCCCACCTCGTCAACGCCTACGAGACCGAGGGGCCGGCCGAGGTCGGCTCCGACACCGGACGCACCGGAGGTGAGCGATGAGCGCCACGACGACCGACCCGCGGGCGGCCTCCGCCGGCACCAAGATGGACAGCGGCGAGGAGATCAGCCCCCTCGCCACCATCCGCCTCGGCATGAAGTACTCACCCGAGCTGCGTGAGGGCCTCGGCCTGACGCTCGTGCTGGCGATCATCGCCTCGTGCGGCCAGGTCGTCGTCCCGATCGCGGTCCAGCAGACCCTCGACCGCGGGCTCAACGCGCCCGGCGGCCCACGGTTCGGCTACGTCGTCTGGCTGGGCGTCCTCGCGGCCGTCGCGATCGTCGTCACCGGCTGGGCGTCCTACAAGATGACCAGCCGGCTCTTCACCACCTCCGAGCGCGGGCTCGCGACGCTGCGCACCCGGGCGTTCCGGCACGTCCACGACCTGCCGCTGCTCACCCAGAACACCGAGCGCCGTGGGGCGCTGGTCTCGCGCGTCACCACCGACGTCGACCAGGTCAGCCAGTTCCTGGTCTTCGGCGGCCTCATCTTCGTCGTGAGCGTCGGCCAGATGCTGGTCGCCACGGTCCTGATGGTGATCTACAGCTGGGAGCTCGCGCTCGTCGTGTGGCTCGCGTTCGCCCCGCTGTTCCTGTCGATCCGTTGGTTCCAGAAGAAGCTCTCGGCCGCCTACACCGTCGTACGCCACCAGGTGGGCGTGCTGCTCGGCGCCATCTCCGAGCCCGTCGTCGGCGCAGCCGTCGTCCGGTCCTACGGCGTCGAGGATCGCACGCAGGCGCGCATCGACACCGCCATCCAGGACTGGCAGGACGCCTACACCCACGCCCAGACCTACACGGTCACCTCGTTCTCGCTCGGCGGTCTCTCCGCGGGCCTGGCCAACGCCGGCGTGATCGTCATCGGTGTGCTGCTCGGCTTCACGGGCGACATGACCCCGGGACGGGTGCTCGCGTTCGCGTTCCTCGTCACGCTGTTCGTCGGCCCGGTCCAGATGGGCACCCAGATCCTCACCGACGCCCAGAACGCCATCTCCAGCTGGCGTCGCGTCATCGGCATCCTGGAGACGCCCGCAGACCTCGTCGACCCCGGCCCCGACGGCGAGACGCTGCCGCGCGGCCCGATCGACGTCCGGTTCGCCGACGTCACCTTCGCCTACCCCGGCGGCCCGCCCGTGCTGCGTGAGGTCGACCTCGCGATCGAGGCCGGTACCCGCGTCGCGATCGTCGGCGAGACGGGCTCCGGAAAGTCGACCTTCGCCAAGCTGCTGACCCGCCTGATGGACCCGGTCGACGGGGCCGTGCTCCTCGACGGCGTCGACGTCCGCCGCATCGACGCAGCGTCACTGCGCCGCAGCGTGGTGCTGGTGCCGCAGGAGGGGTTCCTCTTCGACGACACGATCGCCGCCAACGTGCGCTACGGCCGGCTCGGTGCGAGCGAGGACGAGATCCGCGCGTCGGCGGTCGAGCTGGGCATCGACGAGTGGCTCGCCGGCCTGCCGCGCGGCCTGCACACGCAGGTCGGGCAGCGCGGCGAGTCGCTGTCGGCCGGGGAGCGGCAGCTCGTCGCGCTCCTGCGGGCGCACCTGGCCGACCCCGACCTCCTGGTCCTGGACGAGGCGACCAGCGCGGTCGACCCCGCGCTCGAGATGCAGATCGGCCGCGCGCTCGAACGGCTGATGCAGTCGCGGACGTCGGTCACGATCGCCCACAGGCTGTCCACGGCGGAGGGTGCCGACGAGGTCATCGTCGTCGACAAGGGGCGTGTCGTGCAGCGCGGGCCGCACTCGGTCCTGGTGACCCAGGACGGCAGCGTCTACGCCGGCCTGCACGCGAGCTGGGTCGCCCAGCACTCGCAGGTGTAGCGGTCGGCCAGGTCGGCCGGGTGGGCCTCGGTCGGCCTGGGGTGCCTCAGGAGGCCAGGACCTGCGTGATGAGCATGTCCACGTCGAAGTAGTCGGACTCGGTGCCCGGGGCGACGACCGCCGCGGAGCGAGCGAGGAAGTCCTGGACGTCCGCCGCAGGCGCGTGCAGCACGAGGTGGCCGTCCGGCGAGCTGAGCTCGATGCTGACCATGGCGCGGCCGGTGAGGCTGAGGGCGGGGGAGACGTGCACGTCGCCGTCGCCCGCCGGGGCGGCGATGCCGCGGATGAGGAGGTCACGCCCGAAGGTCCACACGAGGTCACCGTCCGGGGTCACGAACGTCATCGCGACGGCGAAGGGGTCGGAGCTGCGGTAGCCGAGCACCGTCGCGATCTCGTGGCGGATCCCGCGCTCGTCCGTGGACTCGACCGTGATGTCGCACGTCACATCGGCCAGCGTGTGACCGCCACCAGACATGTTCATCGATGCTCCTCGAAGACTGGGCCCGAACGGGGGTTCCGGACTCGCGTGCTCATGAGACGGCATCCAGAGCCCGCCGTGATGCGAAACCATCAAAAATGACCCTAACCGGTCTATACCTGTTCTTGATGCTCGCTCATGACTAACTTCAGGAAACGTTCGTGTTTCCTTGGAGCGCTGCGGGCTGGTGCGGCCCGGTAGGTTCTCCTCATGACTGGGGCGGCGAAACGCATCGGCCTCGAGGTCGCGGGTTGGGCGCTCCTCGTCATCGGCATCATCGCCATCCCACTCCCGGGGCCGGGGCTGCTGGGGGTGTTCGCCGGCCTGCTGCTGCTCTCCCAGCAGTACGAGTGGGCCGAGAAGCGGGTGGAGCCCGTGAAGATGAAGGCGCTCCTCGGTGCCGCCCAGGGTGTCGAGAGCTGGCCCAAGATCATCGTCTCCGTGATCGCCGCGCTCCTCCTGGCCGGCGCCGGTGTCGTCTGGATCCTCGGCCCCGCGCAGCCCTCGTGGTGGCCGCTGCCGGAGTGGTCCTGGCTCCCGGGCGGCATGTGGACCGGGATCACGCAGATCGCTTCGGCGATCTTCGCCCTCGGCTTCATCATCTACAGCTACCGCCGCTACCACGGCAACGAGGAAGAGATCCAGGAGCTCAGGGACCGGGTCGAGGAGCTCAGCAGCAAGGACTGACCCGATTGCCGTCGCGGGAGTGCGATGGGATATCGTTCCCGCGTCCCGGGCGATTGGCGCAGTGGTAGCGCGCTTCGTTCACACCGAAGAGGTCACTGGTTCGAACCCAGTATCGCCCACCCAGGAATCGACGCAGCGAGGAGCCCGGCGCCTCAGCGCCGGGCTCCTCCTCGTAAGGGCGTCAGCCCTCGCAGGCGGTGCAGTCGGCGCCGTTCTCGATCGAGCAGATCTCGGCGGCGGTCCAGTCGTCCCAGACCAGGTTGTCGATGTCTGCGGTGGCAGTGTCGTCCATGAGCTTTTCCCTTTCGTGGTGGAGTGGTAGGTCCGGCTACTTCTGCTTGCTGGCCTGGATGCCGGCGCGCGAGCGGAGGTAGTAGAGGCTCTTGATGTTCGGGTCGAGCAGAGCCTTCTTGTGGACCTTGCTGATGTACTGCGGGGAAGCATCTGCCTGGAAGAAGAGGTTCAGCGACTGCGACTGGTCGATGAAGACCTGCCGGTCCGCGGCACGGTCGAGCAGGACCTCCTGGTCGATCTCGTAGCCGGTCCTGAACACGTCCTTCTCCAGGTCGTCGAGCCAGTCGACGTGCTGGACCGAGCCGGCGTGGTCGACGATGTCGTCGATGTGCTCCCGGTCGTACACGCCTCGTTCCTTCATCAGCTCGACGAGGTTCTGGTTGGCGCGAGGCATCTCGCCGGCCGACGTGGTCTGGTTCCACACGTTGGCGACGTAGGGCTCGATGCCCTGGCTCGTGCCGCCCACGATCACCGCCGTGCTCATGGTGGGCGCGATCGCCATGAGGTGGGAGTTGCGCCTGCCCGCACACCACTCGGGGATGCCGGCCCGCTCGCCCATCCACCGCGACGCCGCATCGGCGCGCGAGCTGATGCGCTCGAAGACGTCCTTGTTGAGCGCGGCGGCCTTGTCGGACTCGAACGCGACCCGCTGCTTCTGCAGGTAGTCGTGGTACCCCATGACGCCCAGCCCCAGGCTGCGGGCCTTCTCGGTGTAGCGCACCGCACGTTCCAGCCCGCGGATCGTGCGTGCCTTCCGCAGGAACGCCTCGGCGACGGCGTCGAGGAACACGGTGGCGACGAACGCGGTGTCGCGGTCCTGCCACTCGTCGTACGTCGACAGGTTCAGCGAGGAGAGCACGCAGGTGTAGGAGTGGTCCTCGTCGCTGAAGAGGGTGATCTCGGAGCAGAGGTTGGACGCCTTGTTGGCCAGCCCGTGGGCGCGGTAGGACTCGGTCTGCAGCGCGTTGACCGTGTCGACCTTCCAGATGTACCCCTTGCCCAGCACGACGCGGATCTTCAGCACCCGCTGGTAGCGCTCCAGGGCGTCCCTGTCCCCGGCGAGCATGCGGTCGATGAACTCCTGGGTGAAGATCCACCCGACGTTCTTGTTGGCCGGCTCGCGGAAGATCAGGTCCGCGAGCTCGAAGAAGTCAGGGTGGTCCACGGGCAGGTAGCCGGCCCAGGAGCCACGCCGGGTGGCGCCCTGGCTGATCTGGTTGGTCATCTCGACGAAGTTGCAGAAGACCGGCACCACCCCGTTGGCCTTGCCGTTGTCGGAGAAGGTGGCGCCCCGGGGACGGATGTCGCCGAGGTACGCCGAGGTGCCGAACCCGTTCTGCGAGAGGATCGCCGCCTCCTTCAGGGTGTCGTAGAACCCCCAGACCGAGTCCTCCACGTAGGAGCCCTCGCAGGAGACCGGGAGGCCGCGATCGGTGCCCAGGTTGGCCAGCACCGGCGTCGAGGGGGAGAGCCAGCCGTTCCAGATCGCCTCGAGGAACAGGTGCCTCCACGGCACGCCGTCGTCGCGGGGGTACAACTCGTCGGCCAGGTCGCCGGCCGTCGCGGCGATGGTCTCGTAGCGCTGCCTGACCGATTGGCCTGCCACCGTGTACTTGGCCGTGAACATCGCGTAGCCCGCGGTGGTCATGAACTGCGGCACCGTTCCCTCGGCCTGGAGGGCCTTGCGCTCGGCGGAGAGCGTCTCCCAGCTGCTGGTCGCCATCAGAACTCGAACTCCGTCTCACCGATGCTGCGGTTGTACTCGTTGCCGGTGACCTGGAAGAAGTCGTGGAACTGGGTCCCGTTGATGCCGCTGTAGAACCAGTCGGCGATGGGGTTGTCCTCGACGTCGAAGAGCGGGTCCATGCCCATGTTGGTCAGCGTCATGTCCACGCGGGACTGCACGAAGCTCTCGAGGTCGCGCTGCTCGATGCCGGGGATCGGGCCGTGCGCGAAGAGCATCTCCACGATGCGCTGCTCGTGGGCGTAGACGTACTCGGCCACGGCGCGGACCCGAGCGGTGAGGGCGTGGCGCTCGGACTCGTAGGTCTCGGGCAGGACCGTGCCCTTGTACTCGTCCAGCAAGGTGTTGAACAGCCAGGCCCCGCCGGTCGCGTGCAGGTTCTCGTCGCGGGCGGAGAAGTTGATCCCGCTGACGACGTTCTGGAGCAGGTTCTTCCCACCGGACTGGAAGTGCTTGAGGAACGCGAAGCTGGAGTAGAGGACGCAGTTCTCCATCAGCGTGAACACGCTGAGCGCGTAGAGCAGGTCGTCGTCCGCGACCGCGTC
Source organism: Nocardioides potassii (assembly GCF_021648885.1). Lineage (GTDB taxonomy): Bacteria > Actinomycetota > Actinomycetes > Propionibacteriales > Nocardioidaceae > Nocardioides > Nocardioides potassii. Next base: position 552,481 of record NZ_JAKJHZ010000005.1, read on the forward strand.
CCACACGAACTGGATGCGCTCGGCCAGCACGGGATCGTTCTTGTAGGAGTCGTAGAACTCCTCCGTGTCGATCATCAGCGCCTTGTTGAGCTTGGCGTAGAACGGCGCGTGCATGTTGAGCTCGGCGAACGAGAACGCGTTCGTCATCATCTGCACCTCCGGGCGCGGGAACGCGTGGAAGAGCCGGTCGCCCCACACCTCCCCGCCGAGGATCAGCTCGTAGATGGTGAACAGCTTGAGGGTCGTCTTGACGGCCGCCTGCTCGGCGGGCGTCATGGTGACGAGGAAGTCCTGCTTGTCGTTCTCGACCGGGATCTCCTCGGCGGTCCAGAAGATGCTGCGCTGCTTCTTCGCCAGCTCCTCGGCCAGCGGGTAGTCGAAGACGTACGCCGACCTCGCGGTGCGGACCGGCAGGCCCGTGGTGTCGATCATGTGTGGTGTCCTTCGTCCGCGGGCCGGCTCGGCCGACCCGGTCAGATGTGTGGTCTGGGGAAGCAGTGCTTCCACGGACGAGGTGCGGAGAGGACATCGGCACCGACCCCAGGCGGCGCCAGGGCGACCAGGGCAGTGCTCGCGATCCCCTGACCTTCCCTCGAGGTCGCGGAACCCACCGGTGGCGGTGAGCACTGGCAGGTCTTCGGACTCATGGGCGGGGGAGTCGTGATGGTGCTCGGCTCCGGTCCTACTGTCCGTCGCTTCCCAGGACCGTGATCGGTGGTCCCAGTGCTTCCTGTCGATCCAGGAGACGGAGGTCGTTCCCACTTACCGCTGCGGGGCAGTCCCGGAGTTCCACCGGGTTCCCTCTTGCGACGACGACTCTGGCGGAGCCGCCGAACCAGTTGCTGTGACCACCATATACGGGAATCACGCCGTTGTAACTACCCACATGTTGTGTCGTGGGCGGGCGAGCGCGTCCCGCACCGCGGACGCCGCCTGGGGGCGGGTTGGCACGCCGAGCAAGACTGGATGTCCGCCTCCACCCACAGCCCAGGAGAGATCGTGTCCCTCACCCAGGTTCCCCTCCGCCTCGCCACCGGCGCCTTCATCCTCAACGCAGGCATCGGCAAGCTCGGTGCCGACGAGGGCACGGCGCAGTTCCTCCACGGCTCGGCCGCGTCCACCTATCCCGCGCTCTTCAAGGACATGGAGCCGACGAAGTTCGCCCGGCTGCTCGCGGTGAGCGAGATCGGCGTCGGTGCCGCCCTGCTCGCGCCGATGGTGCCGGCGACCGTGGCCGGAGCGGCGCTGACCGGGTTCGGCGCCAGCCTGATCGGCATGTACCTCAAGACCCCGTCCATGACGCTCGACGACGGGATCCGCCCGAGCCAGGAGGGGACCGCGGTCGCCAAGGACATCTGGCTGGTGGGCGCCGGACTCACCCTGCTCACCCAGGGCCTCGCCTCCGCGGCGAAGTCCGGTGTCAAGAGCTCGAAGAAGGCCCTGCGCAACGCCTCGCCGCTCAGCAGCTGAGCGGTCCCGTAGGGGCCTCAGGCCTCGCGACGCTGTGCGGGCACGAGCCGTGCCCGCACGGCGTCGTCGCTGAGGTACGCCGCGTGGGGGCGGTGGCAGCGACCGTCCGGGTGCGGGCAGTCGGGGCTGCACGCGAGGTCGTACGTCGCAGTGCGCGTGCCGGGCAGGACGGTGACGGTGCCCGGGACGTAGGTCTCCGGGTCGTGACCGAAGGACGCGATCAGCTCGCGTGCGGTGGCGTTGGCCTCGGGCGTCGTCCTGTCGTTCGCGTCGGTGCGGCGCACTGCGGAGGTCTCCTCGTCGTGGGTGTGTCGGTGGGTGCCGACCCGAGCCAGCCCTCACCTGTTACCCCACTCGTTGACGAGTAAACATCTGTGCACCCGGATGGGCGGGATGGCCGGCGCCGGGGTGGGTACGGGTCGTCATGGACGATCGCGAGCGCCCCACGACCAACCAGCCGCTCAACGCCCCCGGACCTCGGCCGAAGGTGACTCCTATCCTGGCCGTCGTCGCGGTGATCGCACTGATCGCCCTGATCTTCGTGGTGATCTCCCTGCTGCGCTACAACACCTGACGAACCCGGCCTCGGCTAGTGGTCCGGAGAGGCGTCCTCGCGATCGGGTACTCCGGCGAGCCGGCGTGTGGTGACGAACTCCTGAGCAACCACGCCGACGCGGACGTTGCTCTGGGAGCTGACACGCGCGAGCACCTTGAAGGCGGCGGAGTCGCCGATGTCGAACCGTTCCATCAGGATGCCGCAGGCCTGGCCGATGACGGTCCGCGTGTCCAGGGCCCGCGCGAGGTTCGCAAGCTCCTGGGACTCGGCGAGGGCGATGGCGACCAGCGCGGCCAGTGCGTAGGCCTCCTCGTGGTCGGTCGCCTCGAACGAGCCGGGAGCGCTGGCGTAGAGGTTGAGCGCGCCGATGGTCCGCGCCTCGGTGAAGAGTCGCAGGCAGAGCATGCTGCGGGCGTGATGGTCGCGCGCCACCCGCGGGGCCCATGCCGGCCACCGTGCGTCGTAGAGCAGGTCGGGGGAGTGGACGACCGGCTCGTCCCAGGTGGCGTCGAGGCACGGGCCCTCGCGCAGCTCGTACTGCAAGAGGTCGCACGCGAGCACGTTGTCGTCGGAGTACGCCGGGGTGGAGAGCCGCGAGCCGCGTCCGACCAGCGTGATGCCGGCAGCATCGCAGCCGTCGATGGTGGTGACAGCGAGCTGGACGGCCATCTCCATCGTCGACTGCGGGTCCGGCTCGGCCTCCAGCGATCGCGCCGACGAGGCCACCTGCTCGGCGAGCTTTCCATCGGAGTCCATCTGTCGACGCTAGTGGTCCGACGTGCCCCCGGCTAGTCGGTTCGTACGGTCAGGCGGCCGCAGCCGGGTTCCAGCGCACCACGAGAAGCGCCACGTCGTCCTCCCGCTGCTCGCCGATCATGCGCTCCAGCAACCGGTCGCACAGGACGTCGAGGTCCTGTGTGTCGGGCGCGAGCTCGTGGAGCAGGGCCTCGAGGTCGCCGATCCCACGCTCCACGTCACGACCCCGGCTCTCCACGAGACCGTCGGTGTAGAAGAGCAGCGTCGAGCCGGGCTCGAGGAAGGCGGCGCGCTCGGCTCGCTCGGTGTCGGGGTCGAGGCCGAGCAGCAGGTCGTTGTCCTCGACGTCGGCCAGGCGGGTGATCGAGCCGTCCGGCCCCATGAGCATCGCGGGCGGATGGCCCGCGTGTGCCCAGCGCAGGACGACCTCCTCGCCCGCGGCGGCGCCCGGGCGGGGGTGATGCTCGAGACGCGCGACGACGGCGGTCGCGGTCGTCTCGAGGTGCAGCGACTCCATCACGTGGTCGACCCCGGAGAGCACGGCGGCGGGGGAGTAGCCGCTGTGCACCGCGATCCCCCGCAGCAGGCCGCGAACCTGGCCCATGGCGGCCGCGGCCTCGACGTCGTGCCCGACGACGTCACCGACCACGACGACGACGTCGTTGTTGCCGGGTCCGCGGTTCTGCTGGAGGAAGGCGTCGTACCAGTCGCCACCGATGCGGGCGGCGTCGCTGGCGGGCGAGTAGCGGGTGACGACCTCCAGGTGGGGCGTCAGCGGCGGGTCGGTGAGCATGCTGCGCTGCAGCGCCTCGGCCACGTCGCGCTGCTCCTCGTAGAGTCGCGCGTTGTCGAGGGCCAGGCCGGCCCGGGACGCGATGTCCTCGAGCAGGGCCGCGTCGGACTCGGTGAAGGGCCGGCGCTCAGCGCCGCGGAAGACCGTGACGACGCCGACCGTGCGCCCGCGAGCGCGCAGCGGCACGGCCACGGCTGACTCGGGACCGAGCTCGCGCATGCGGTCCTTGGCAGGTCCGTCCCGGAGGACCGCCGCGATCTTCTCCGTCGCATCGGACTCCATGAGGACGGTGGTCATGTCGCGGATCGTCCGGGCGAGGTAGGACTCGTCGGTCATCGCGCGCAGGCGCAGCGAGGCGTACTCCTCGACGGTGCCCTGCATCTCCGGGTCGGCGTGGGTCCAGCCCGCGTCCTTGAGCCCGCGCCGCCAGTCGGCGGCGTGCGGGTCGTCGACCAGGGTGACCAGGCACCAGTCGGCCAGCGCAGGGACGAGGAGCGTCGAGAGCACGCTCACGCCCTCGTTGGCGTCGAGGGTCCCGGTGAGGCCCTCGGAGACCGACGCCAGCAATGAGAGCCGCTCCGCCGATCGGGCGAGCGCGTCCTGCGCCCGACGGCGGTCGGTGATGTCCACGAAGTAGACCGCGAGGCCCTCGGGCGACGGCCAGGCCCGGACCTCGTACCACCCGTCGAGGGGCGGGGGGTAGTAGGCCTCGAACGACACCGGTCGTCCGGACTCGACGGCCGTGCGGTAGTTGACCTCGAAGTCGCTGCCCACGGCGGCGGGGAACTCCTCCCACACCGATCGCCCGACGAGGTGGGCGCGGCCGGCCCCGAGGAGCCGCTCGGCCTCGGAGTTGACGTAGGTGAAGCGCCACTCGTCGTCGAGCTGGTAGAACGCCGACGACATCGACTCCAGCACCCGCCCGACACGTGCCTCGCCCTCGCGGACCTCGGTCGTGTCGTACGCCGCCCCGACCAGGCGGACTGCGGGCCCGTCCTCGGTCTCGGCGAAGGCACGGCCGCGCGCGGCGATCCACCGCACGTCGCCCTCGGGCAGGAGGACGCGGTACTCGGCGTCGTACTCGCCGCACGTCGCGATGGCGTGCTCGAGCGCTGCGCTCACGCGGGGCAGGTCGGTGGGGTGCACCCGCTCGTTGAACGCCTCGATCGTGCCGCCGAAGGTCGTCAGGTCGAGGCCGAAGAGCTCGAGGAGGCGCAGGTCCCAGCGGAGCCGCCCGGTGTCGAGGTCCCAGACGAAGGCGCCGACGCCGGCGGCGTCGATGGCCAGGCGCAGCGCGACCCGGTCGCTCTCCTCGTCCAGCGCCTCGGTCATGTGCACGGGCTCCCTCTGCGCAGGCACGCTGACACGGGCCGAGTCGATGATGGACACGTGTGCTCCTCCGCACTGACCCGGGCTGTCCGTGGTCTCCAGACGAGCCCGTGGGCGAAGCGTGTCACACGTCGGCGCCTGATGCTCGCGGAACCCGTAAAGGTCCAGTCAGGTTGTCCACCCCTGGGGGCGTGCGGCCGGCGGGAGGTCGGCGAACCGGCCCTCGGGGGCGCCCAGAGGGTCCTCCGGGAGCTGGGCCACCTGCTCGCGGCACCACACCGACACGCTGCGGCTGCCGTCGAGCACGGACGCCCGGAAGTCCGGCCAGGACACCCACTCGACGGACTCGACCTCGGAGGGGTCCGGCTCGACCGGGTCGCGTACGAGACCGGTGTAGACGGGGCACATCTCGTTCTCGACGATGCCGTCCTGCTCCGCGCGGTAGCGGAACCCGGGCAGCACCAGCCGGAGGTCGTGGACCTCCACCCCGAGCTCCTGGCGGACCCGGCGGCGCGCCGCCTCGGCGTGCTCCTCGCCCGGGGCGGGGTGGCCGCAGCAGCTGTTGGTCCAGACGCCCGGAAAGGTCTTCTTCGTGAGCGCGCGCCGCGTCAGCAGCAGGCGGCCGTCGTCGTCGAAGAGGTAGGTCGAGAACGCCAGGTGCAGCGGCGTCCCGGCGTGGTGGACGCCCGCCTTGTCGGCCGTGCCGACCGCGCGGCCGTCCTCGTCGAGGAGGACGACGAGCTCGCGGGCTGCGGTGGCAGGACTGCTCTGAGTCATGTGGGGAGAAGTCATGCGGCACCTCCGGCCGGTCGGGCGAGCTGGTTGACGGCGGCGCCGAAGACGCCGGGAAGGCGCGTCGCAGCCGGGACGAGACCACGCCGGACGACAGGGACGGCCGTGGCGCTGAGCAGGGCGTGGGTGAGCAGCTCGTGGCGCAGGCTCAGCCGCCTCGCCCGCCGGGAGTAGAGGTCGGGACGCTCGGCGCAGACGCATGCCACGGCCGCGCGCGCCTGCGCCAGTCCCAGGGCGATGCCCTCCCCGGTGAGGGCGTCGACGTAGCCGGCTGCGTCGCCGACGAGCAGCACCCGCCCGGCCGCGCGTGCGCGGGCGCGCTGGCGCAGCGGTCCGGCTCCCATCACCTTGGTGCGGGGACCGGTGAGCCGGTCGGCGAGCACGGGGAAGTCGGCGAGCAGGTCGTCGAAGCGGGCGCCGGCGTCGGCGAGGACGGCGACCCCGACGAGGTCGTCGTCGACCGGGGTCACGTAGGCCTCGGCGCGTCGCGACCAGTGCACCTCGACGTACGACGACCAGGGCGCCTGCGCCACGTGGAGGCGCTGCCCGAAGCGCCGCCGCGACGTGTCCTTGGCCGGCACGTCGAGACCGACCAGCCGGCGCACGGGCGAGTGCAGCCCGTCGGCCGCGAGCAGGTAGCGCGCGGCCTCGCCGTCGACCAGCACGTGGTCGCCCGCGTCGCGGACGTCCGTGACGGGCCGCTGCTCGACGGGGATGCCGGCGTCCGCCACAGCGGTGGCGAGGGCCTCGTGCAGGACCGTACGGCGAACGCCGCGGCCCGGACCGGCCGCGAACCGCGCGGTCGCACCGTCGCCCGAGCCGTCGGCGGCCAGGTAGTGGATCCCCTCCAGCGCGCGCCCGTGCGGGTGCACGCCGAGCGAGGCCAGCTCGGCCACGGCACCGGGCATCAGCCCCTCGCCGCACGCCTTGTCGATGGTGCCCGCGCGGGGCTCGCGGACGACGACGGTCAGGCCCGCCCGGTGCGCGTGCAGCGCGGTGGCGAGCCCGACGGGGCCGCCGCCCGCGACGACCACGTCACGCATCGGCCGGAACCCCCGACGGGGGCGGCAGCGTCGCGAGCGCCGCGTCCTCGGTGCGGATGCGCACGGCCAGCAGCCCCGCGTTGAGCACGGTGAAGACGACGGCGGTGATCCAGGCGGCGTGGACGAGCGGCAGCGCCACACCCTCGACGACGACGGCGACGTAGTTGGGGTGCGTGAGGAACCGGTAGGGCCCCGACGTGACCGGCGGAAGCCCGGGCACGACGATGACACGGGTGTTCCATCGGCGCCCGAGGGTCGCGATGCACCACCACCGCAGCGCCTGGGACGCCACGACGAGGGCGAGCATCGTCCAGGCGAGCAGCGAGGGGACGTCCGGTCGGCGCACCCATGCCTCGACCAGCGCCCCGACGAGGAGCGCGGTGTGGAGCACGACCATGAACGGGAAGTGGCCGAGGCCGCTCTCGACGCCTCCGCGCTCGCGGCTCCACGCGGCGTTGCGGACGGACACGACGAGCTCGGCGACGCGCTCGAGCCCGACGAGCGCGACCAGGACCGTGAAGGCGAGCAACGTGGTCATGCGTCCGCCTTCAGCAGCACGAGCTCGGAGCAGAAGCCGGGGCCCATGGCGAGCAGGACGCCGTGGCTGCCGGGCGCGGGCGGGCGCTGGGCCAGCGTGTCCTCGAGGACGTGGAGGACCGAGACCGACGACAGGTTGCCCACGCGCGCGAGCGACTCCCAGGTCAGGCGGACCGCCTCGCGTGGCACCTCGAGCGCCGCCTGCAGCGCCTCGATGACCTTGGGGCCGCCGGGGTGGCACACCCACCAGGCGATGTCGTCGCGGGTGAGGTCGTGGTCGGCGAGGAACGCGTCGACGTCGTCGCGGACGTAACGCTCGACGAGCGTCGGCACCTCGGCGTCCAGGACGATCCGCAGGCCGGAGCCGGCCACGTCGAAGCCCATGGTGCGCTCGCTGTCGGGGTAGAGCCGGCTGCGCGAGTCGAGGACCCGCACGGTGCCGCCGTGGCGCGCGTCGCCGACCGCCACCACGGCCGCGGCGCCGTCGCCGAACAGCCCGCTGGCGACCAAGTTGGGCACGGACGTGTCGTCGCGCTGGAGCGTCAGCGAGCACAGCTCGACGGCCACCAGCACCGCAGTGTGGTCGGGATGGCCCAGCAGGTAGTCGTGCACCCGGGCGATCCCGGCCGCGCCCGCCACGCACCCGAGCCCGACGAGCGGCATCCGGCGGACGTCCTCGCGGAGCCCGACGACGCCTGCTATCCGCGCGTCCAGCGACGGCACGGCGAGCCCGGTGACGGTCGCCGTCACGACGAGGTCGACGTCGGACGGCGTGAGGTCGGCCGCCTTGAGCGCGTCGACCAGCGCCTGCGCGCCGAGCTCGACGGCGTGCTCGATGAAGAGGTCGTTGGCGTGCCCGAAGTCGCCGAGCGTCGCGTAGTCGGCGAGTGGCAGGACGATGTGCCTGCGCTCGACCCCCGCATTGCGGTGGAACCGCCGGAGCAGCGCGTGGTCGAGGCTGCGCTCGGAGATGACCTCGGCGAAGGCCTCGGTGATCTCCGCCTGCGGGTAGGAGTTCGGGGGCAGGGCGCTGCGGGCGGCCAGGATCCTCATGAGGACTTCCTCTGCGATCGGCGTGGGAGGGACGGGAGTCGGAGCGGTACGAGGTCGCGCGCCAGTCCGGCGGCGAGGCGGGGGTCGATGCGGCCGTCGCCGAGGCCGATCTCGACGAGCGTGTCGAAGACGTGGCGGTCCCGCCCGGCCGCGCGGATGCCGGCGTCGACGACGCGCGGCGACTGCGCGAGCCGGGAGGCGACGAAGGTGTGGCGCAGGTGCGAGCCGAGCATGGCGCGTACGACGGTGCGGTACCGGGCGCCCGCGGCCTCGGGTCGGCCGAGCGCGACGGCGCGGGCGGCCGTGCGCCCGGCGGCGATGCCTGTGGCCACGGCGTAGTAGATGCCCTCGCCCGTCATCGGGTTCACCAGACCGGCGGCGTCGCCGACCAGGAGCACCGGCCCGTCGGGCTGGTCCCAGCGCCAGGTGCTGAGCGGGAGGTGGTGGCCGCGCCAGTCGTCACCGGTGCTGGCCGCGCCCGGCACGAGCGCCTCGAGCTGGTCGAGCAGGAGCCTCCGGCTGGGCGCCGTCCCGGACGACTCGCCCGGCAGCAGCTCGCCGTAGCCGACGTTGGCGAGGCCGTCACCGCGGTCGAAGGCCCAGGCGTACGACGGCTGCCGGCGGTCGCCGTAGCGGATGACCTGCCGACCGCGGATCGCGTCGGTGACGGGCGCGTAGCCGCGGATGGCGATGGCACGCGGCTCGCGGCGCCTGCCGAGCAGTGCCTGGCGGACGAGCGAGTGCGCGCCGTCGGCGCCGACCACGACCGAGCCGCGGAGCTCGCCCGAGACGACGGGGCCGCCGGAGTCGACGGCGACCGACCGCGCCCGGTGCCGACGCAGCACGGCGCCCGCGGCGACGGCGCGCTCGACCAGCCGGGCGTCGAGGACCTGGCGCGGCACGACGTGCACCTCGCGGCGCATCGGACCCGCGACCACGACGTCGCCGTGGGACAGCTCGAGCTCGCGGAGCGGCGCCCACCCGTCGACGACGTCGGCCGCGCCGACCTCGGCGAGGGCGTCGAGCACGTGGGGCGCGATGCCGTCACCGCACGACTTGTCGCGCGGGAAGTCGCTGCGGTCGAGCAGCAGGACCCGCAGCGCGGGGTCCGCGGTCAGGGCGCCGAGTGCGGTTGCGGCCCCGGCCGGCCCGGCCCCGACGACCACGAGGTCCCACTGCTCGGCGCTCACCGGGCCACCACCAGGAGCGCGGCGTCGACCAGGGCGATGACGACCGCTGCGACGAAGGGAAGGCGTCCGCTGCCGGCGACCACCACGGCCGCCAGGACGAGGACCGCGACCGCGGCAGGCACCGACACTGCCGGTGCCGGCGAGGCCCCGACCAGCACGACGGCGGTCGCGGCCACCAGCACGGTGGCGGCGACCGGTGCGATCCAGCGCCGCCCGAGCCGGTGCGGCAGGCCACGCACGCCGGTGGCGGCGTCGTCGTCGAGGTCGGGCAGCACGTTGAGCAGGTGGGCGCCCACGCCGAGCAGCGCGGCACCGACCGGCCACCACCACGGTGGCGGCGCGCCGTCGGCGTACGTCACCACGGCGGTGAGCCCGCCGAAGCTGGCCGCGTAGGGGAGCCAGGACCACGCGGTGGCCTTGAGGCCGAGGTTGTAGGCCCACGCCGAGGCGACGCAGCCGAGGTGCAGCAGCCCCGGGACGAGCCCGAGGGAGAAGGACAGGACGACGCAGGCGGCCACGGCGCCGGCGCAGGCGGTGCGGACGACGCCGTACGACGCCTCGCCGGAGGCCAGAGGCTTGTCGGCCCGGCCGGCACGACGGTCCCGTGCGAGGTCGACCAGGTCGTTGCTCCAGCCGATCGAGAGCTGTCCGGCGAGGACGGCCGCCACCACCAGCGCGGCCGTGGCGAGGGAGAGACCCTGGGCCGCCGACAGCAGGCCCGAGAGCACCGTGACCGCGAGCGCGGGCCCGGGGTGGGCGGCAGCGACGACGGACGACAGGCCCGAGCGGGTGGCCGCGTCAGGCGCCGCCCCGGCCGTCACGACGTCTCCCGGGCGGGGCGGGCGGTCCGGCCATCTCGTCGAGCAGCGCCTGCGGTCGCCGGTCCGGTCGCCGGGTGCCCAGCAGGTAGGCGCCGTGCAGTGCCTGCACCGGTCGCCAGGCCCAGCGGGCGAGACGGAGCGTGCGGCTGTCGTGGGGCATCCGGTCGCCTTCCGGGGGCGGTGCATCGCGGGCGACCAGCCGGGGTCGGACCGGGTCGTGGAGTCACCTCGACGTACCCGGTGGCGGGGGCCTCATGCACCGTCATGACCTCCACCTTGCACCCGGTGTCCACGCCGGCCGGATCGCGCGGCCCACGGCCACGCGGGCCACGACCACGGCGAGGACCGCGACGGCCCACCCCGCCAGCACGTCGACGACGTAGTGCTCGCCGGTGTAGACGAGGGTCAACGCCATCGCGACGGCGTACGCCGCCAGCACGACGCGCATGGCCCACGACACCGACGGCCAGAGGAACAGCGCGACGAGCAGGGCCGCGCCGGCGTGCAGGGACGGCATCGCCGCAACGGGGTTGCTGCCGGACTGGCCGGCCTCGGTGAGCCGGCCGACGACGTCGAGGTGCAGGACGTCCCACCCGACGTGCGAGGTGCGGTCGACGTCGCCGATGACGCCTCGCTCGGCGGCGAGCCACGGAGGGGCCGCCGGGTAGGCGACGTAGCCGGCGATGCCGACGACCGACATCGTCAGCGCGGCCACGACCCATTCGCGGAAGCGGTCGCGGAGAGCGAACCACACGACGGCCGTCACGAGGGGGATGACGACGAAGTGCGTGACGTAGACGAGCGCGGCGACCGCGTCCCACCACCGGGGGTCGCCGTCCCACAGGCGCTCCTGGAGCCAGGCCGACGGGGCGGCACCGAGCAGCGCCTCGTCGGCGCGCGCGGGACCGACGACATGCAGCGCGGAGCCGACGCGGTTGGTCGCCTCGCCGTCGCCCGTGCCGAGCGGCGCCGAGACCCACTGGGCGACCGCGTAGGCCACGAGGATCGCGCTCAGCGGCGACCAGGCGATGAGCAGCTGGGCGACGGGCCCGTGCCGGGTGTGCTCGTCGGTCCGCGGCGCCCCGTCGGCGGCGGCCGCCACGTCCACCCGGTGCCGGGTGACCTCGGTGGTCATCGGAGGCTCCCGCGTCGCTCGAGCCGCGCGAGCAGGGGGAGCGTGCGGAACCGGTTGTAGCGCTGGATCACGATGAAGGGCACGTTGACGAGTACCCCGTAGGACACCAGGAGCACGGCGGCGACCGGCGGGTTCCACAGGACGAAGAGCGGAGCGCACGCCATCGCCCACCAGTGGGTCAGCTCGGCGCGACGCGTCTCGCGCACGAAGGTCCGCAGCCCCGCAGCGTCCCGCGCCGGCAGCTCGCGCTTGCTGACCCCGCCCTCGAACAGGGCGCCGGCCTCGGGCAGCCGGTCCTTCCAGCGGTGGATGCGGAGCCGGCGGCGGTACCACCGGCCACCGGACTCGAAGCCGCGGGCGCGCAGCAGCGGACCGTCGTGGTCCAGCCGGTGGTCGGGGAGACGGTGGGCGACGTAGCCCGTCACCGCGTGGAAGAAGCCCCACGCGAGCACGTCGACCACGACGGTCAGCCACGGCGGCACCACGTAGCCCATCAGGCGACCTCGCGGGGCTCGCGGGGCTCGCGGGGCTCGCGGCGCAGGTCGACCGGTCGGCCGCGCCACCGCACCGAGCGTCGTACGACGGTCAGCAGCAGCGACCGCGCGAACACCAGGTCGAAGGCGAGCAGCGGCAGGGGGAAGAGCAGCCACGCCCACCACGCGAACGTGCCCGCCGTGCGGAGGACCGAGCGCAGCTGGAGCGCGACGACGGCCCACGCCGCTGCCCAGGCGAGCAACGGCGTCGTCGGGCCGCCGCGGACCGAGTCGACGGCAGCCCCGGCCGCGCCGAGCGCGACGACGTGGTGGGCGCAGATCCACAGCACGGTGGCGATCGAGGCGAGCGGGTTCGCCGCCGACGCCCCCGAGGCGATGTTCTTGGTCCAGCCGGCGACCAGCTGGGCGGGACCGCCGGGATAGCTGCGCATCGCGACGGCGTCGCCGCCGACGTACGACGTCACGCGGAGCCCGGCGCGGTCGTAGGCCCGGGCGAGGGACACGTCGTCGAGGATCTCGCCGCGCACCGCCCGGTGGCCCCCGGCCCGCTCGTAGTCGTCGCGCGAGGTGATCAGGCACGGGCCGAACGCCATCGGGAACCGACGGCGGGACGCAGCACGACGACGGGTGAAGGCGGCGCTGGCGAGGAGGGCGACGGCGTTGAAGTAGGCCGAGGCCTGCTCGTAGGCGTGGACCACCCGGTGGTGGGGTTGCACCGACACCAGGCCGCCGTGCGTCCCGTGGGCGGCCAGCAGCCGGCCCACGGCGTCGGGGGCGAGCACGGTGTCGGCGTCGAGGAAGAGCAGCACGTCGCGGCTCGCCGCCTCCGCCCCCGTCTGGCAGGCCCAGGCCTTGCCGGTCCAGCCGTCGGGCCGCGACCCCGCCGCGACCACCCGGGCGCCCGCCGCGGCCGCCACGGCCGCGGTGCGGTCGGAGGAGTCGTCGTCGACCACCACGACGTCCAGGGCGCGCGCGTCGAGGGACGCGAGCAGTGCGGGCAGCGTCTGCTCCTCGTCGCGGGCCGGGACCACGATCGAGGCGGCACCCACGTCGGCGCCGGTCGGGATGCGCAACGTGCGCGCGTCGCGCAGCAGCCACAGCGGCACGCACGCGGCGGCGAGGAGGAGCACGACGACGGCCAGGTCAGCCATCGCCGCGCCTGGCGCCTCTGCGCAACGGCGTGAGCTCGAGAGGCATCCCGCCGCGCGGGTGGACGGCGACCTGCGCCTCGGGGGCCGGTCGGCGCCAGTCGTCGGGGAGCCCGACGTGGTGGGTGGCGAGCAGCCGGTCGAGGACGACCACCATCTCGCCGAGGGCGAGCTCGCGGCCGATGCACAGCCGGGGGCCCTGGCCGAAGGGGAGGTAGGCCGTGCGGCCGGCGCCCGGCTCGAGGAACCGCTCGGGCCGGAACACCTCCGGGTCCGCCCACGTGTCCGCCCGGCGGTGCACCAGCCACGGACTGATGATCGCCAACGTGCCGGCAGGGACCTCGACCCCGCCGACGACGTCGTCGCGGTCCGAGCGGCGCGAGATGACCCACGCCGGCGGGAACAGCCGCAGCGCCTCGTCGATGACGGCCCGGGTCCACGGCACGCGGTCGCGGTGGTCGAGCAGCGAGACCGGAGCCGGGAGCGACGCGAGCTCCGCGCGCACGCGCTCCTGGGCCACCTGGTCCTCGGCGAGCAGCATGAGGGTCCAAGTGAGGGAGGCGGCGACGGTCTCGTGCCCGGCGATGACCATGGTGACGAGCTCGTCACGGACCTCGTCGTCGGTGAGGCCGCTGTCCAGGAGCAGGCCGAGCAGGTCGTCGCCGTGCGGGATGCCGCCCGGTGGCGTCGGGCGGCTGCGCCGGTCGGCCATGAGCTGCGCGGTGACCGTGTCCAGTCGTCGCCGCGCGACGCGCAGGCGCAGGTTGGTCGGGGTCGGCAACCACTCGTTGGTCGGGAGGATCGAGCGCCCGAGCCGGACCACGATGTCCGCGGCGGCACTGCTGGCGCGCAGCAGGTCGTCGGCGTGGCCGCCGAGGTCGGCGGCGAAGAGCGCCCGCCCGACCGCGTCGAGGCCGATGTGGTGCATGAGCGAGGAGACGTCGACGACGGTGGGGCCGGGGGACGTGAGCCGGGATCGGATCCCGTCATCGGCAGCTGAGCGCACACGGTCGCTGACGGCGGCGAGCCGCTCGTGGTGGAAGGCGGGGGCGGCCAGGCGCCGGTGCTCGATCCAGCTGGGCTCGGACGAGGCGAGCAGCCCCGGACCCGTCACCCGCCCGAGGGCGGCGTACTGCACCGTGTGCTTGCCCCAGTGGCGCGCGCCGGTCTGCAGGACGTGCCGGACGTCGGCGGGATCGTTGACCAGGAGGGCCGGCGGACCCGGGACGGGGAAGGAGACCAGGTCGCCGTAGTGCTCGCGCACCCGGCCGAGGAAGGTCAGCGGGTCGCGGCGCACCGACCGGAAGGCGCGGGCCATGTCGCCCGATGTCGGACCCGGTACGCCGATCTCGGTGGGCCGCATGGCCTCGAGCCGCTCGGTGACGGTCATGCGGGTGCCCCCGACCGCTGCTCCGAGCGCCGGCCGAGCCAGGTCCACGCGACGCACGACAGCAGCACCAGCCCGAAGCCGAAGAGGAGGTCCTCGACCGGCGCGAAGACGATCCGGCCGTCACCGAGGAACGCCACCCGCCCGGAGCCGAGGATGGTGTCGGGGTCGTAGCGCACGATGCCGCGACCCGTGAGCCAGCCGTTGGTGAGGAGCTGGAAGAAGACGATGATCGCGTAGGCCGACCACCAGTCGCGCGTCGAGGTGAGCCGGGTGCGCGCGACCCAGCGGTCGAGGACCAGCGTGACCACGACGCCGAGGCAGGCGAGCGCGGTGTAGGTCATCGCCGGTCCCCGCTGTCCTGCCCGGCCCGGTCGTCCGCTCGGTCGGGAGCGGCGGGACGACGCAGCCCGTGGCGTCGGACGGTCCGGGTGGCCTCGAGGGTCAGGACCGACACCAGCGGGATCACCACGAAGAACGCCACCTCCTCGTAGGGGAGACCGGCGACACGCATCGGCAGGGTCTGGTCCGCGTCGAACCACCAGTGCCCGGCGTGCGTGGCAAAGAGGTCCCACAGCAGGAACGGCGCCCCCGCCACCAGGATCGTCAGCAGGAGCCGCACCGGCTGGGCCAGCACCCGGAGCCGGAAGGCCGGCACCAGCGGCAGCGTCCCGACCAGGCAGAACGCCAGCATGGCGACGTAGGACCAGTGGAGAAGACTCATACGAGGTCCGACTGGGGCTCCGGCTCCGGCTCCGGGAGCGGGAGGGTCGAGCGGTCGCCCGAGAGCCGCTTCAGCACGAGCTCCGCACTGATCAGGCACATCGGCAGCCCGACGCCCGGGATGGTCGTGGAGCCGGCGTAGAGCAGTCCGTCGACCTTCGACGAGGTGTTGCCCGGTCGCAGGAACGCGCTCTGGCGCAGGGTGTGCTCGAGCCCGAGGGCACCGCCGCGCCACGAGTGGTAGCGCTCGGCGAAGTCGCGGGGGCCGACGGTGTGCCGCACCCGGATGCGGTCGCGGAGGTCGGGGACGCCTGCCCAGTCGGCCACGAGGTCGATCGCGGCGTCGGCGGTGCGCTCGACGGTCGCGGAGCCGGCGCCGTCGTCACCGCCGGCGCCGATGGCCGTGTCCGCCGGGACGGGGACGAGGACGAAGAGGTTCTCCGAGCCGGCCGGGGCGACGGAGTCGTCGGTCTCGGACGGCTTGCAGACGTAGATGGACGCGGGCTCGGGCACCCTGGCGTCGCGACCGAAGATGTCGCCGAAGTTCTGCTTCCAGTCGGCGGTGAAGAACAGCGAGTGGTGCGCGAGCTCGGGCAGCTCGCCCTCGACGCCGAGCATCGCGAGCACCGCACCCGGGCCGGGGGAGCGGCGTCGCCAGGACTGCTCGGGGTGCGTCTGCAGGTGGCGGGGGAGCAGGGCGGTCTCGAGGTGGTGCAGGTCGGCGGCCCCCACGACGACGTCGGCGTCGATCGAGCCCGGGGTGCCGTCGCGGTCGACGTACGTCACGCCGGTGACCGTGGCACGGCGGCGCGGCCCGGATCGGCCGGGTCGGCTGGGGCGGGTGCTGATGCCGGTCACCCGCGCGCCCGTGTGGAGGCGCGCGCCGTGGCGCTCGGCGAGCGAGGCGATGACGTCGATGAGCCGCGTGAACCCGCCCTGCGGGTAGAGCACGCGGTCGCCGAGGTCGAGCCGGCTCATCAGGTGGTAGATGCTGGGCGCGCGGCTCGGCGACGACCCGAGGAAGACGGCGGGGTAGCCCAGCACCTGCTGGATCCGGCGGTCGGAGAACGACGCGGCGACGTGGCTCTCCAGCGACCGGGTCAGCAGCCGGCCGAGGGTCGGCACGCGTCGTACGACGTCGGCGGTGACGAGGGACGTCGGCGAGTCGAAGCTGCTGTAGAGGAAGCGGCGCAGCGCCATGTCGTAGGCGTCGTCGGCCGAGCGGAGGTAGGCGTCGAACCTGTCACCGGCGCCGGGCTCGAGCGCCTCGAAGAGCGCCCGGTTGTGGTCGCGGTCGGGTCGCAGGTCTACCGGGTCGGGGTACCCCTCGAAGAACACGCGGTAGCTCGGATCGAGCACCTGGAGGTCGAGCTCGGCGTCGGCAGTCGTGCCGAGCAGGGAGAAGAAGTGCTCGAAGACCTCGGGCATGAGGTACCACGAGGCGCCGGTGTCGAAGCGGAAGCCGTTGCGCTCGACGCTGCCGACGCGACCACCCAGCTCGTCGTTCTTCTCGAGCAGGTCGACGCTGTGGCCGCGCGAGGCGAGCAGGGCCGCCGTGGCGAGTCCGGCGATCCCGCCGCCGACGACGGCGACGCGCTGTCCGCTCATGCGCGCGCCTCGCGGATGGCGCCGGCGGCGATGCGGAGCTTGACGGGGGCGGGGACGCGCACCCGCGTCGTCCGGATCCGCGCGGCCGGGGTCACGCGCAGCCGGCGGGCGAGCTCGTCGAAGGTGGCGTGGGCGGCGTGGACGGCGCGGCGGCTGCTCGCCGGGAGGTCCGGCACCACCGCGGCCGCGGCGGCCAGGTCGGCGTCGATGTCGTCGAGGATGCGGTCGCGGTCGGTGTCGCAGAACCGGTCCACGTCGAGGCCCGGGAAGTAGTCGCGGCGCAGGACGTCGTGGTCGTCGGCGAGGTCGCGCACGAAGTTGAGCTTCTGGAACGCCGCGCCGAGCCGCCGGGCGCCGGGCGCGAGCCGGTCGTAGGCGCCGGCCCGGTCGGCACCGGCGTCAGGGGCCGCGACGAAGGCCCGCAGGCACATCAGGCCGACGACCTCGGCCGAGCCGTAGACGTAGCGCTCGAAGCTGGCCGGGGTGTGTGCGGTGGTGTCGAGGTCCATGCGCATCGAGGCGAAGAAGGGGGCCACGATCTCGTCGGTGATGCCGACCGCGATCGCCGTACGGGCGAAGGCGTGGACCACGAGGTTGCCGCTCCAGCCGGCGTGCAGGGCGTGACGCGCGTCGTCCTCGAGCCAGTCGAGCATCGTGGCGCGAGCCTCGGTCGAGAGGGACGGGTCGGGGTTGTCGACGATCTCGTCGGCGACGCGGACCAGCGCGTAGATGTTGCGCACCTGGGTGCGGACGGGCTCGCCGAGCAGGCGTGAGGCCAGGCCGAAGGAGCTGGAGTAGCGGTGGATGACGACCGCCGCGCTCGCCTCGGACACGCTGTCGTAGAGGGAGTGCGGGTTGGTACGGCGCAGGTGGAGGCTCATGCGGGGCCCCCGAGGCGTTGTTCGGAGGAGCGGAGCGGGGGAGAAGAACGTCGTGGGGTGTTCATGCGGCCACCTCGTTGCCGTCGGCGAGGGATGCCGGTCGGGCGGTCGCGCCGTCGAGGAGGTCGAGGGAGATCCCGACCGCCGCGACGCCTGCCCGGGCGGCGGCGAGCTGCTCGTCGGCGAGCCCCTCGACGAAGCGGCGCGAACCTGAGGTGGTGAGCAGTGCACGCACCTCGTCGAGCTCGCCCGCCTCGAGGTCGCGGCCGAGGTAGCCGCGGATCGAGCGCCACTCGGGCGTCGAGCGTGCGTGCACGAGCAGTGGCGTCTGCTTGCAGGTCCGGAGGTCGCTGGTGGCGCTCTTGCCGGTGCGCTCGGGGTCGCCGAAGACGCCGAGGAGGTCGTCGACGAGCTGGAAGGCCAGCCCCATCGCCCGGCCGACCTCGCCGAGCCGCGCGGAGGTGGTCGCGTCCGCCCCGGCCAGCGCCGCTCCGGCCCGCAGCGGCAGCTCGAACGAGTACGCGCTGGTCTTCTGCTCCTCCATCGCCAGGCTCTCGGCGAGGGTCGCCGGCGCGTGCCCGAGGGCGAGGCGTACGTCGGCGAGCTCGCCGGCCGCGGTCGTGTGCAGCGCCGTGTCGAACAGGTCGAGCAGCTCGGCCACGGTCCCGGCGTCCGCGCCGCACAGAGCGACGGCCCGTACGGCGGCGGCGAGGGCGAGGTCGCCGGCGAGGATCGCGGCCGTCCGGCCGTAGCCGACGGCGGCCTCGACCCGGGCGCCCCCCGTCTGGGCGTGCGCGCGGAAGGTGCCGCCCACGTTGGGCCGCCCACGCCGCACCTCGTCGCCGTCGATGACGTCGTCGTGGATGACGAAGGCGGTGTGGAGCAGCTCGACGGCGGCGCCCACCTCGTCGGCCGCGGCCGACCGGGTCCCGCCGAGCGCGTCGTGCGTGGCGACCACCAGGGCGGGCCGGAAGCGCTTGCCGCCCTCCGCAGCGTCGGCCAGGGCGTCCCACAGCGCCGCGTGGTGGGGGTCGGTGGCGGCGGCGCGGGCGCGGCCGTCCTCGATCATGCGCGCCAGAGCGGCGTCCGTGCCGGTCGAGCTCATCCGTCCCCCTGGGTCGCGGGTCCTGTTGCCGGGACCAAACCTATGCAACACTTCCAACTAAATCTAGGCATTCCGCATAGGAGTCGCACAGGAGTCCGCCAGTTGTCCGTCCCGTCCGCGCCGCTCACGATCGGCGACCTGGCGCGCCGTACGGCAGTACCCACTACGACGCTGCGTAGCTGGGAATCCCGCTACGGATTTCCGCGCGCGGAGCGCGCCCGGGACGCCGGCCACCGGCGCTACCCCGAGTCGGAGGTCCGGGCGGTGCTCGACGTGCTCGACCTGCGCCGGTCCGGGCTGGCCCTGCACACGGCCGTCCAGCGCGTGACCGAGGCGCCCGTCCGCTCCAGCTCGGTGTTCGCCGAGATCCGCTGGCGCCACCCCGCGCTCGCGCCCCAGGTCCTCTCCCGCCCGACGCTGGTCGCGATGAGCCGGGCCGTCGAGGACGAGTGCTGCGCGCGGGCGGTCGAGCCGGTGCTGTTCGGCGGGTTCCAGCGGGAGACCTTCCTGCGCGGGTCCTACCGGCGCTGGCGCGAGCTGGCGCGGACGGCACGCAGCGCGGTCGTCTTCGCGGACTTCGCCTCGCCCGCCCCGGTCGAGCCCGGCCTGCCGATCGAGGTCGCGCTGCCGCGCGACGCGCAGCTCAACCGCGAGTGGCTGGTCATCTGCGACTCTCCCGACCTGCCTGCCTTCCTCACGGCCGTCGAGCGGCCCGGCCAGGACGCCGCCCGGCCCGACGACCGGGTCTTCGAGGCGCTCTGGTCGGTCGACCCTCGAGTGGTGCGTGACGCCGGGCGCGTCGCCGCGGTGCTGGCCGACCGCTACCGGCCCGGCTGGCGGGAGGACGTCGACGACGTGGTCCCGGCCGGTGACCCGGAGCCGGGATCGCCCGACCTGCACCGCGCCTCCGCGCTCTTCGACCGGATGCTCGGCTACCTCGACGCCGCCCGCTGAGCGTTCACGAGGTGGTGTGCCCGCCCTCGTCCGGCGCCGGCCAGACGTAGGGCAGGTCGTCCGGTACGCCGGGGAAGAGGGGGCCGTAGTGCCCCGGGTCCTTGCGCAGCAGCGCGGACTGGTGCGAGAGGTGGAAGTCCGTGTCGCCGAGCCACCACGGCATCGCACCTGCGGCGACGAGCTCGTGCTCCGACCGGATCGTCGTGACCCCGGCTCCCGAGAGGTCCGCCATCACGGTCGTGGCGCACGTGTCCGCACGGCCACCGGCGGCCCACACGTCGCAGCACGCGAGCGTGTAGCGCCCCAGCGCCTCGAGGTGGCCGCGCCACATCTTCACCGCCGGGTGGTGGCGCCACCCGTAGTCCGCCACCGTCAGGCCACGCACCACCTGCAGGCACTCGACGCGTTGCTTGCCGAGCCGCTTCACGTCCAGGACGCGGGCGGACTCCTCGAAGCCGGGGTAGGGCAGGAAGGTCTGCACGGTCCGACGCTAGGCACGGGCAGCTGGGTCCCGGCACGCTCATCGGGAGGGGTGTGGCGCACGTGTCGGTGGGTACGGGGCCGCATGGACCGCGCCAGCACCCAGACCCACGAGAAGACCGACAAGCCCGACTCCCCGGACGACCTCACGAAGCCGTCGTGGACCTATGTCCTGCGCAAGACGGTGCGCGAGTTCTCCCACGACCAGTGCACCGACCTCGCCGCCGCCCTGACCTACTACGCCGTGCTCGCGATGTTCCCGGCCGCGCTGGCCATGCTGTCGGTCGTCGGGCTGGTCAGCGACGGCCGGAAGACCGTCGAGACCCTCCTCACGATCCTGACGCAGGTCGGGGCCGGCGGCGTGGCCGACACCATCGAGCCCACGCTCGTGCAGCTCAGCCAGAGCTCCGGTGCCGGTCTCGGGCTGGTGATCGGCATCGCGGCCGCGCTCTGGTCGGCGTCCGGATACACCGGTGCGTTCGGGCGCGGCATGAACCGGATCTACGAGGTCGGCGAGGGACGGCCCGTCTGGAAGCTGCGGCCGATGATGCTGCTCGTCACGCTGGTCACGATCGTGCTCGCGGCCGCCGTCGCCGTCGGCCTCGTCATCACCGGCCCCGCCGCGGAGGCGGTCGGGAACGCGATCGGCCTCGGGTCGACGGTGGTCACCGTCTGGAGCATCGCCAAGTGGCCGGTGATGCTCCTCGTCGTCATGCTCATCGTCGGCCTGCTCTACTACGCCACCCCCAACGTCAAGCAGCCGAAGTTCCGCTGGATCAGCGTCGGCGCGGCCGTCGCCATCGTCGTCTGGATCATCGCCTCGGCGCTCTTCGGGCTCTACGTCGCCAACTTCAGCTCGTACGACAAGACCTACGGCTCGCTCGCCGGCGTCATCGTCTTCCTGCTGTGGCTGTGGATCACCAACCTCGCGCTGCTGTTCGGCGGTGAGCTCGACGCCGAGCTGGAGCGCGGGCGCGAGCTGCAGGCGGGCATGAAGGCGGAGGAGGAGATCCAGCTGCCGCCCCGCGACACCCGCAAGCTGGACAAGGCGGCGGAGAAGGAGCGCGAGGACGTCGAGCGCGGCCGCCGGCTGCGCGAGACGGCGGGCCGGGAGTCGGACGTCGACGACGACTCCCGTGCCGGCGAGACGCGCCGGTGACGACGTACGACGGGCCGTTCAGCGAGCGGCGGGTCGTGCCGCGGCCCGACGTCGACCTCGCCGTGTTCGAGGGCGGCGCCCCCGACGGCCCGGTGGTCCTGCACGTCCACGGCTACCCCGACACGCACCGCCTGTGGCGTGGCGTGGCCGACCTGCTCGCCGAGGACCACCGCGTGGTCGCGTACGACACCCGCGGGCAGGGCGACTCGGTCACCGATGCGCCCGACGAGGCCTTCGCCGTGGACGTGCTGGCCGACGACCTCCTGGCCGTGGTCGACGCCGTCAGCCCGGACCGGCCCGTCCACCTGGTCGGGCACGACTGGGGCTCGATCCAGGCGTGGGAGGCCGTCTGCCGCCCCGGTGCCGAGGAACGGATCGCGTCGTTCTGCGCCATCAGCGGCCCGCACCTCGCCCACGTGTCGGCGTGGGTACGGCGCGTCCTCAGGCGCCCCACGCCGCGAGGTGTCCTCGACCTCGTCGGCCAGGCGGTCTCGTCGTCCTACGTCCCGTTCCTCGTCTCGCCGCTGGCGCCGCTCGTGCTGGGCGCCCTGGGGCAGCGGACGATGGTGAGCGGGCTGCGCTACTACCGGGCCAACCTCGGTGCCCGCTCGCGGGATCCGGGCGACCAGCGGACGCGTGTCCCGGTGCTGCAGCTGGTCCCGACTCGCGACGTCGCCCTGCGGCCGGCGACCGCGGCCGCGAGCGACGACTTCGTCGATGCCATCGAGCGGCGACGGATCCCGCACGGCCACTGGGTCGCGCGCACGCATCCCGAGCTGGTCGCCGCCGAGGTCGGTCGCTTCGTCAGGGAAAGGGAACGAGCGGCCGCAGGCCGCCCGGCGCCACCGCGCTGATCCGCAGCTGACGTGGCAGTGTGGGGATCCGGTCGGTCCGCACCGGCCCTGCGGTGAGGGTGAAACCGGTCCGGGCGAGGTGGCGCAGCGTGACGACCAGGAGCGCGGTGGTGACGCCCTCGCCGGGGCACCGGTGACCCTCGAGGCTGCCACCGCCCTGCGGCACGAAGCGGTACTCTCCCGGCTGCTCCTCGAGGAAGCGTGACGGGCGGAACTCGCTCGCCCACGGCCAGGCACCCGGGTGCGTGTTCGTGCCCGGCACGTCGAGGACGATGCGGTCGCCCTCGCGCACCCAGTGCTGCTGGGTGCGGAAGTCGGTCGTGGCGATGCCGGTGAGCGCGGGGACGAACGGCGACGTGCGGCGCACCTCGTCGGCGAACGCGCGCAGGTGCGCGTCCGCGCCGTCGCCCGTGAGGCGGGCTGCCTCGTCGGGGTGCTCGGCGAGCGCCATCGCGGCGAAGGTCCCGAGCCAGCTGACCGCGACCGTCGGCCGCAGGAAGTTGAGCAGGTCGACCGCTGCGACCCGGACCGGGAGGTCCCTGCCCGCGCCACGCGCGAACGTGTGCAGGGCGGTGCCCTCCGCGGGATCGAGCTCGCCGGCACGCGCGTCCCGCACGAGGTCGCGGGCCCAGGCGTCGAGACGGGTGCGGGCGCGCCACGCTCGTGCGTAGGCGGGCGCGCGGAACCCGAAGCCGGCGACGACGTCCGCGAGGTCACGCGAGACGTCCTCGGCCTCACGGCCGGTCACCCCGGTGCCTCCCCAGGCGAGGACGGCCGTTCCGTAGATCCGCACCAGCGCGTCGTGGAGGCACACGTCGGGGGCGAGTGCCCAGTCGTCCAGCGCCCGCTCGAGGCCGTCGTCGACCAGGAGGGCCAGGTCCTCGACGGCGTCGCCGGCCAGGAGCTCGAGGAAGATCTGCTTGCGCGCCCGGTGCTCGGCCCCGTCGAGGCCGTGGACCGCGCCCCTGCCGAAGAGCAGGTCGGCGAGGGGGGGGCCGGGACCGCCCGCGTGCGGCGGATGCGCGACTCGTCGTACAGCAGCTCGGCGCCCTCCTCGCCCCGGACGACGAGGGTGCGGCGTCCGAGCAGCCGGGCACGGAACGCGTCGTCGTGACCGCGACGGGCACGGGCGCGGGGCAGGGCGTCGTACCCGTGCCGGAGCAGGTCGACGGCGAGGTCGGACTTCATGGCACCCGGTGCCCACCGCGACGACGCGGCATTCCCCGTCGGGCGCTGCCATCGGGGTGACCGGCAGCGCATGGTGCCGGGCGGGGAGGGGGTACGGGGCGGCCCGCCACCGACCATCTCGAGGAGTCCCCGTGAGCCCGAAGAAGACCGCCGCGACGAAGCCTGCCGCGGCCGCGAAGAAGGCGGCCGGCAAGGCCGTGAAGGCGGCCGAGGCCGTCGTCGAGGCCGTGTCCATGACCGGCAAGCCCGTGCCCGGCGCTCCCGGCAGCGAGCCGCCGTCGCTGGAGGAGCCCACCGAGCCGCGCGAGGTGCCGCCGCCCAAGCCGGACCAGCAGCAGCCGACGCCGATGTCGCCCACGGGCGCGCCCAGCGCCGACCCGTCGACCGCGGCCGCCCAGCAGGGCACCTACCTGACGACCGCGACCGGGGTCCGGATCGGCGACAGCGACCACTCGCTCAAGGCCGGCCCTCGCGGACCGACGCTGCTCTCGGACCACCACCTGCGCGAGAAGATCATGCACTTCGACCACGAGCGCATCCCCGAGCGTGTCGTGCACGCCCGCGGCGCCGGCGCGCACGGCGTGTTCGTCTCCAACGGCGCTGCGTCGAGGATCAGCAGGGCAGCCGTCTTCGGCAAGGACGAGGAGACGCCGGTGTTCGTGCGGTTCTCGACCGTCCTGGGGTCGCGCGGCTCGGCCGACACGGTCCGCGACACCCGCGGCTTCGCCACGAAGTTCTACACGTCCGAGGGCAACTGGGACCTGGTCGGCAACAACATCCCGGTCTTCTTCATCCAGGACGGCATCAAGTTCCCCGACGTGATCCATGCGGGCAAGCCGCACCCGGACCGGGAGATCCCGCAGGCCCAGAGCGCGCACGACACCTTCTGGGACTTCGTGTCCCTCCACACCGAGGCGCAGCACCACGCGATCTGGAACATGTCCGACCGCGGCATCCCGCGCAGCTATCGCACGATGGAGGGCTTCGGGGTCCACACCTTCCGGTTCGTCGACGCCGACGGCGGCACGACCCTGGTCAAGCTCCACTGGAAGCCGCGGCTCGGCGTGCACTCGCTGGTGTGGGAGGAGGCACAGATGCTCGGCGGGCTCGACCCGGACTTCCACCGCCGCGACCTCTACGACGCCATCGAGTCGGGCGCCTTCCCGTCGTGGGACCTCGGGATCCAGACGTTCCCGGACACGCCGGACCAGATGTTCGAGGGGATCGACCTGCTCGACTCGACCAAGCTCGTGCCCGAGGAGCTCGCGCCGGTGCAGGTGATCGGCACGATGACGCTCAACGGCAACCCGACGAACTTCTTCGCCGAGAGCGAGCAGGTCGCCTTCCACACCGGGCACCTCGTGCCGGGCATCGACGGGACCGACGACCCGCTGCTGATGGCCCGGAACTTCTCCTACCTCGACACCCAGCTCACCCGGCTGGCCGGACCGAACTTCAACCAGATCCCGATCAACCGGCCGCACACCGCCGTCAACGACAACCACCGCGACGGCTTCCACCAGCAGGCCGTGCACGGCGGCGTCGCGCCCTACAAGCCCAACACCCTCGACGCCGGCTGCCCGTTCTTCGCGGGCGCCGACGAGGGGGCGTTCGTCGACGTGCCCGTCGAGGTGCAGGGTGCCAAGGTGCGCGAGAACCCGGCGTCGTACGACGACCACTTCAGCCAGGCGCGGCTGTTCTGGACGAGCATGACGCCGGTCGAGCAGGAGCACATCGTCAACGCCTACGCCTTCGAGCTGGGCAAGTGCTACGAGCAGCCGATCAAGGAGCGCCAGCTGCGCGCGCTCGCCAACATCGACGCCGACCTGTGTGCACGCGTCGCCCTCGGCCTGGGCCTCGCGGCGCCCGATCGGACCGTGGAGTACGACGAGCCGGTCCCCAGCCCGGCGCTGTCGCAGGTCGGCGAGACCTGGCCGACCGACGCCCGGATGATCGGCATCGTCGTCGATCCCGACGGCGACCTCGACGGCGTCGCGGAGGTGCGCGAGGCACTGCTCGCCCAGGGCCTGCTGCCGCTCCTCATCGCTCCGCGGGGCGGCGAGCTGGGCAACGGGCTCGTGGCCCAGCGCACGTTCGCCACCGCGCGGTCCGTCGAGTACGACGCCCTGCTCGTGGCAGGTGCTGCCCCGCCGGCGCCGGACGCGATCATCGCCCGGGACACCAAGGCCGGCGGATCGGCGACGGTTGCGACGGACCCCCGTGTGGGCCTGCTCGTGGAGGAGTGCTTCCGACACAGCAAGGCGATCGCCGGGTTCGGCGAGGGTCGCGCGGCCCTCGAGGAGCTGGGCATCGGCGGCGCCGGTGTCGTCACGGGCGACAGCGGCGGCGACGTCGTGGACGACCTCGTCACGCTGGTGTCCGCCCACCGGGTGTGGGAGCGCTTCGGCACCACCGTGTGACACGGCGGGGCGGTGGCTCACCCGACGGCGAGCCACCGCCCGGCGTCGTCCCGCGACACCAGCCCGCGCTCCTCGAAGGCCTCGAGCCAGCCGAGCATGGGCGTCGTCCCCCAGCGTCGCTGGAAGATCGCGGCGTTGCGGACGATGTCGTCCACGTGCTCGACCGGCGGCCGCGACACGGGGTGCCACTGGTGGTAGGCCCGGGCGTCCCCGACCCAGCCGAGGTCGAGGTCGGACGCCGCGATCGTCCGGGCGAAGTCGGTGTCCTCACCGCCGTAGCCGACGTAGTCCTCGCAGAAGCCGCCGAGGCCGTGCCAGGCCTCCACCGAGCAGGCGAAGGACAGGGACCAGAACAGGTCAGGGTCGGCGCCCCTCGTCCGGACGCCGGGGCCCGGAGCGGGGCGGGCCGGGTGCGGGGAGTCGAGGGCGGCCAGGCGGGAGAGGTCGTATCCGCCGGGCGGCGGCTCCTCGAGGTAGGTCACCGGTCCCGACCACACGATCGTCGGCTCGTCGCGCACCACCTCGCCGTACGCCGTCACGAGACCGGGCGCAGCCAGGCAGTCCACGTCGAGGAACACCAGCACGTCGGCACCGCGCTCGATCGCGACCTCGGCGCCGCGGTTGCGGGCTGCGGCGATGGGCAGGCCGAGCGGATGGGTCGGCAGCTCGGCCGCACACCAGTCGGCGGCCGCCACGACGGGGTCGTCGACGGCGACGACGACGTGCTCGTCGGGCGCACGGGTCGACAGGGCCAGCGAGAGGCGCTGCAGCTCCAGGTGGTCGTGCCGGCCGTGGACGACCGTGACCACCGCGGTGCCGGTCATGCCGCGCGGTCGTCGTCGACGACGCCGCTCACGACGGCCGCCAGCCGCGTCGGCGCGCCGCCGTCGCACCACTCGGCCCAGCCCTCGCCGTCGAGGAACAGCGCCTCGTCGAGCAGGTCGTCCCAGCCGCGGTCCGGGACGCCGTCCACGACGACAGCGGGCCAGCCCTCGGCGAGCACGGACGCGGTGGTGCGCTGCTCGGCGAACGGACGCTCCGCCGGCACCACGATCGCCGGCAGCCGGAGTGCGGCCACCTCGGCGAGCGAGTTCTGGCCGGGGTGCAGCACCGCGACGTCCGCCGTCGCGAGCACGGCGGCGGGGTCCGCGTGCCAGGTGCCGAGGGTGCGGCTGAGGACGGTCCAGTCCCAGCCCGGTGACTGCGCCTGCGCCCGCGCGATCGACGTACGGCTGAAGCCGTCGCCGCCCGTGCCGGCGATCAGCACCGCGTGGGGGCGGCGACCGGTCGGGCGCCGTTGCGCTCGGGCGGGAGCGAACCGCGAGACCGCGCCGATCGCGTGCACGTCCCGCTCGACGCCGGGGAGCATGCGGTGCGACCAGCCCGCCGGCCAGGCCCCGACGACGGCTGAGGCCGTGCCGAAGCCCAGCGTGTGCGCCGCGTCCGTACGACGACCGGGTGCCGTCATCGCCACGACCGGGACGCCGTGGAGGCGGGCCAGCAGGCACACCTCGACGGACTGGTCGACGACCACGGCCGACGGGGCGTGGTCGTCGATCCAGGCGGAGATCGCCGCCATCCGGCCGCTGAGGCCGGCGTCGCCGAGGGGGACCCAGTGCAGCAGTCCCCGTGCCGTCACGTCGGCGCCGGCGTAGGACGGCGCGGAGTCGTCGCGGGGGAGCTGGAGCCACGGACCTGCCCAGGCGTCCGGCCGCGGGAGCGAGGAGATGCCGGCGACCGGCTCCGGGAGATGGGGCGCGACGGTGATGGCGCGGTGGAGGTGCCCGTTGCCGTGGTGGTGGACGTAGTAGCCGATCACGCGGCCAGCCGCCGCCCGACGATGTCGAGGTAGAGGTCTTCGTACCGGTCGACCATCCGGGTCAGCGACAGCTCGTCCTCGGCGTGCCGGCGGCACTGAGCACGGTCCAGTGACAGGGCCGAGGTGATCGCCGCCGCGAGCATGTCGACGTCACCGCCGGTGGCGAGCCGCCCGGTGTCGGCGGAGACCACCTCGGGGAGCCCGCCGCGAGCGTAGGCCGCCACCGGGGTGCCGCAGGCCAGTGCCTCTGCGGCCACGAGGCCGTAGGGCTCGTCCCACGCCGGGGTCACGACCGCGACCGCCGAGCCACCGACGAGGGCGGCGAGGTCGGCCTGCGCCAGGTGGCCGGCGTACGTCGCCTCGGGGCCGAGCAGCGGCTCGACCTCGGTGCGGAAGTAGTCGAGGTCGAGGATCGGTCCAGCCAGCACGATCGGGATGCCCGCCTTGCGAGCCGCGAGGACGGCGTCGTGGGGTGCCTTCTCGGCCACGAGGCGACCCGACCACACGGCCGTGGCGCCGCCGGGTCCGGCCGGCCACTGGTCGACGTCGACACCGTTGAGCACGCACGTGCTCTCGACGATGGGAGCCCACGAGGCCGCGGTGTGGCGCGACACGGCGGCGAACGAGCTGCTCCCGCCGTCCAGCCGCACGGCCGACTCCAGCCACCACAGGGGCGGCGTGTGCAGGGTGGTGAGGACGGGCATCGACAGCGACCGCGCCATCGCGACCGGCAGGTAGTGGAGGCTGTTGTTGTGCATCAGGTCGAACCCCTCGCCCTCCTGACCCGACAGCTGCAGCATCAGGGACAGGTAGGCGTGGTGCTCGGCGACCTCGACGAACGGGGGTGCGCCGAGGTCGTGGCGCCCGGGGTGGTCGGGCATCGGCTCGACGGACAGCTCGACGGCACCGAGGCTCGGATCGGAGCCGGGCGCGGCGAACACGGCGACCTCGTGCCCGCGGCGCACGAGCTCGCTGGCGAGGTGCCAGGTCATCGACTCGAGGCCACCGGTGAACGGCTCGGCGATCGGGAAGCGGCAGTTGGCGACCAGGCAGATGCTCAGCCGCTCGCCGGGGGAGACCAGCGTCACCGGCACACCTCTCGGTAGAGGTCCTCGTGCGCCTGCGCGACGCGGCGGCGCTGCTCGGTGCGCTCGTCGACGGTGGCACCGAAGCGCGGACGCTCGGTGTAGGCGTAGGTCACCGCGTCGCGCAGCGATCCGGCGTCGAAGTCGTCGCCGTCGTTGGTGTAGCTCAGGATCGGGCCCTGGTCGGCGTAGTAGCCGCAGCTCGGTGCGAGCACCGTCGTCTGGAGGTCGCGGCACGCCTCGAGCCAGCCGGAGTGCGTGCCGAAGGTGTAGGGCAGGACCGACAGGTCGAGCGAGGCGAGGTAGCCCCAGAGGTCCTCGTCGGAGAAGTAGTCGTGGACGGAGAGCTCGAGCCGACCGTCGGCCGCCTCGGTGCGGAGCCACTCCGACAGCTCCGCGTCCCGGCGGGCCCCGTCGGTGTCGAGGATGTCGCGGTGGCAGTTGACCTGCAGCACGGCGTCGTCGAGCCCGGCCACCGTCTCGACGAGGGTGGGCAGGATCCGCATCGGGTCCATGTTGGCCCGCAGGCTCTTGAGGTGCAGGCCGACGCGGAACGGCCGGTGCACCCACCGCGGCCGCACCTCGAGCGCCCGCGAGATCGTGGGCAGGTCGACGACGTGCGGGTGCGGGACGACCAGCGGCCGGCGGCCCCAGCGGGACTCGATCTCGTCGGCCGCCCCCGGCGTCAGCGTCACCAGCGCGTCGGCTGCCGGGACGAGCACGTCGAGGTGATCGTCGTGCAGGGCGCGGTCGGTGTGGTGCGGGTTGCGCAGGTCGTGGACGGTGAACACGAACGGCTTGCCGCGTCCGCGCACCACGCGGATCAGCCTGCGCAGCTGGTCCGGCTCGACCGCGTCGAAGCCGAAGTGCAGGTGGAAGACGTCGAAGTCGGCCGTCCTGGCCCACTCGGGGTCGAGCATCACCGGCGGCCACCACGTGGCGCCGGCGGGGCGGTCGGGACGGCTCGGGTCGGGGTCGGGGAGCCGGACGGCGCCGCGGCCGTCGAGCGGTGCGAGGTGACGGACGTACACGTGCCCGGACGGCACCGACGCCACGGTGAGGGCCGGTCGCTGGGTCGCAGCAGCGGCTCGTTCCGGGAAGTGGGCGATCGACATGTCGTGGGAGTACCCCGGTGGCAACGATTCACCGCAGCCTCCACCCCGTGGGGTGGAGGGGAAACCGGGGTGAGCCGGTCCCGGACCGGCCGATAGGCTCGCCGGGTCATCAGTCCCACCTCTCCACCCATCCAGAAGGAGCCCGTCGTGTCCGACATCCAGGTCGTCCGCATCCACGCAGATGAGCGTGCGGAGACCTCGGTGACGACGGGCACCAAGGCATGGGAGCTCTTCCGCGACGACGCGGACGTCGTCGCCGCGCGGGTCGGCGGGTCGCTGAAGGACCTGGCCTACGAGCTCCGGGACGGCGACGAGGTCGAGGCCGTCGAGATCGGCAGCGCCGACGGCCGCGACATCCTGCGCCACTCGACCGCCCACGTGATGGCGCAGGCGGTCCAGCAGCTGTGGCCCGAGGCGAGGCTCGGCATCGGCCCGCCGATCGAGAACGGCTTCTACTACGACTTCGACGTCGACACCCCGTTCGTGCCGGAGGACCTCGCGAGGATCGAGTCCGCGATGCGCAAGATCATCAAGGAGAACCAGCGCTTCGAGCGCCGGGTCACCACCGACGCCGACGCCCTCGACGAGCTGAAGGACGAGCCCTACAAGATCGAGCTGATCGGGCTGAAGGGCGGCTCCGGCACCGAGGGCACCGAGGGTGCCTCGGTCGAGGTCGGGGCCGGCGAGCTCACCATCTACGACAACATCGGCCGCAGCGGCGAGGTGAAGTGGTCCGACCTGTGCCGCGGCCCGCACCTGCCCACCACCAAGCGGATCCCCGCGTTCAAGCTGATGCGGAGTGCCGCGGCCTACTGGCGCGGCGACGAGAAGAACAAGCAGCTCCAGCGCATCTACGGCACTGCGTGGGAGTCGAAGGAGGCGCTCGAGGAGCACCTCCACCGCATCGAGGAGGCCGAGCGCCGCGACCACCGCAAGCTCGGCCGCGAGCTCGACCTCTACTCCTTCCCGGACGAGATCGGCAGCGGCATGGCGGTCTTCCACCCGCGCGGTGGCGTCATCAAGCGCGAGATGGAGGACTACGTCCGCCGCCGGCACCTCGAGGAGGGCTTCGACTACGTCGGCACCCCCCACATCAGCAAGGACGGGCTGTTCCACACCTCGGGGCACCTGCCCTACTACGCGGACACCATGTTCCCGCCGATGGAGATGGAGCACGCCGAGTACCGCCTCAAGGCGATGAACTGCCCGATGCACAACCTCATCTACCGCTCGCGGCAGCGCTCCTACCGCGAGCTGCCGCTGCGGTTCTTCGAGTTCGGGTCGGTCTACCGCTACGAGAAGTCCGGTGTCGTCCACGGGCTCACCCGCGTCCGCGCGATGACCCAGGACGACTCGCACTCCTACGTCACCCCGGAGCAGGCGCCGGCCGAGGTCGAGCACCTGCTGACCTTCGTCACCGGGCTGCTGCGCGACTTCGGACTCGACGACTACTACTTCGAGCTCTCGACCCGCGACGACTCCAAGCCCGACAAGTTCATCGGCTCCGACGAGCAGTGGCAGACCGCGACCGACGTGCTCGAGACCGCTGCCCGCAAGTTCGGCGTGGACCTCGTGCCCGACCCGGGCGGCGCCGCGTTCTACGGCCCGAAGATCTCCGTGCAGGCCAAGGACGCCATCGGCCGCACCTGGCAGATGTCGACCATCCAGTACGACTTCAACCAGCCCGCGGTGGACCGCTTCGACCTCGAGTACGTCGCCGCGGACGGCACCCGCAAGCAGCCGGTGATGATCCACTCCGCGAAGTTCGGCTCGATCGAGCGGTTCATCGGCGTCCTCGTCGAGCACTACGCCGGCGCCTTCCCGCCCTGGCTCGCGCCCGTCCAGGTCCAGGGCATCCCGATCGCCGAGCGCCACAACGACTACCTCTTCGACATCGCCAGGCAGATGAAGGCGCAGGGGCTGCGGGTCGAGGTCGACGAGTCCGACGACCGGATGCAGAAGAAGATCCGCAACGCGCAGCTGCAGAAGGTGCCGTTCATGCTGATCGCCGGCGACGACGACGTCGAGAAGGGCGCGGTCTCCTTCCGCTACCGCGACGGCCGCCAGGACAACGGCGTACCCGTCGCCGAGGCGATCGAGAGGGTGGCCGCAGCGGTCGCGTCCCGCGAGCAGGTCTGATGCCGGGTCCGTCCGAGCGCCGTCCGATCGTCGACCTCACCGACGAGCAGGCACGCCGCGCGCTGCGGCTGAAGTGGGGGAGCGTGCCCGACGACGTGATCCCGGCCTGGGTCGCGGAGATGGACTACGCGGTCGACCCGGTGGTGATGGAGGCGGTGCAGCGGGCGCTCGCCGAGGGCGTGACCGGCTACCCGCTCGAGCGCGAGCCGGCGCTGGGTGAGTCCTACGCCGCCTGGGCTGGACGGCACTTCGGCTGGGCTCCCGCGCCCGACGCCGTACGGCCGGTGGTGGACGTGACAGCGGGGGTGCGCCTCGCCATCGACGTGCTGAGCGGGCCGGGCGGAGTGGTCTTCCCGACCCCGGGCTACAACGCCCAGCACGGACTGGCCGGCGTCACCGGCCGCCAGGAGCTGCTCCTCGACGTGCCGCCGGCGGCCGAGCGCGCCGAGATCGACCTCGATCGCCTCGACCGGCTGTTCGCCGAGGGCGCGCAGACGCTGATCCTCACCCAGCCCCACAACCCGTGGGGCCGCGTCTTCACCCGGGCCGAGCTGGAGGGGGTCCGCGACGTCGTCCTCCGCCACGGCGCGCGGGTCGTGAGCGACGAGATCCACGCGCCGCTGGTGCTGCCCGGTGCGGAGCACGTCTCCTACCTCGCGATCGACGGCACCCACGACCACGCCGTGGCGGTCGTGGCCGCGTCGAAGGCCTTCAACACCGCCGGCCTCAAGTGTGCGCAGCTCGTCGTGCCGTCGGCCGCCGACCGGGCGCTGCTCGACGCCGAGCCGATGTCGCGCAACGACTCATGGTCGCCCCTCGGCGTCATCGCCGCGCGGACGGCGTACGACGACGGGGACCCGTGGCTGGCCTCGCTGGTCGAGCGCCTGGACCAGCAGCGCGCCCTGCTCGGCTCGCTGCTGGCCGAGCACCTGCCCGAGGTGCGGATGCGCCCGGTCGAGGCGACCTACCTCGCCTGGCTCGACGCCTCCGCCTACGGCCACGACGACGCCGCTGCTGTCGCCCTCGAGCGTGGCCGGGTCCAGCTGAGCGACGGCGCCTCCTACGCGCCCGGCTCCACCGGCCACGTCCGCCTCAACTTCGCCACGTCGCCCGAGCGGCTGACGGAGATCGTCCGGCGGCTGGCCACGGCCTGGACCTGATCGCGCGGCGCACTGGACGTCATACGGACGGAGCAAGCGGTTGCCCGCTCCGTATGACGTCCCGAGGATCCGAGACGTCCGAACGCCGATCCGGCAGGGCGTGGCCCCACCGACGTCGCGCTAGCGTCGGGGCATGCAGCTCGGCGTCCACTACGCGAACTTCTCCCACCCCGACTGGCAGCACCGGCTCACCGAGCGACTGACCGCGACGGCGCGGGTGGCCGACCAGGGCGGCATCGCCCAGCTCACCGTGATGGACCACTGGTTCCAGATGGAGCAGCTCGGCGGCCCCGAGGAGCCGATGCTGGAGGGCTACACGACCCTCGGCTACCTCGCTGCCGTGACGGAGTCGCTGCGGCTGGGCCTGCTGGTCACCGGGGTGACCTACCGCCACCCGGGACTGCTGGCCAAGACCGTGACCACGCTGGACGTGCTCTCCGGCGGCCGGGCGATGCTCGGGATCGGCGCTGCCTGGTACGACCGTGAGCACGTCGGCCTCGGCGTGCCGTTCCCGCCGCTGAAGGAGCGCTACGAGCGCCTCGAGGAGACGCTCCGGGTCGCTCGCCAGATGTTCGCCGGCGATCGCACGCCCTACGACGGTACGCATGTGCGGATCGAGGAGCCCACCAACGTCCCCCCGCCGGTCCGCGGCCGGATCCCCATCCTCATCGGGGGCAGCGGCGAGAAGAAGACGCTGCGCCTGGTCGCCCAGTACGCCGACGCGTGCAACCTCTTCGGCGCGCCGCCGGACGAGGTGCGGCACAAGCTCGACGTGCTGCGCGGGCACTGCGAGGACGTGGGCACCGACTACGACGCGATCGAGAAGACCGTCATCCTCGGCACCGACCCGCTCGGCGACACCGACGCGTTCCTGGCCACGGCCGAGGCGTACGCCGCCCTCGGTGTCACCATGGTCGTGACCGGTCCCGCCGGCGACGACCCGGTGGCGTGGACCACCGAGGTCGCCGACCGTGTCGTCCCGCGGCTCGCGTCGATCTAGGCCAGAGCCTTCACGTACCGGCGGCACGGAGACACGAAGGTCCGGCCACCCGCCGTGACCTCGTAGGGCAGGTCGCCCCCGTCGACCCAGCCCTGCCGCTCGTAGAACCGGCGCGCTCGGGCGTTGCCCGCGACCACGGCGAGCCAGGCCGACGAGTGCCCTGCCGCCGCCACGCGGCGCTCGGCCTCGTCCAGCAGCGAGACCGCCACGCCGGTGCCGCGGGCCGCGCGCGCGACGAACACCTGCTCCACCTCGTCGCCGACGACCATCACGAAGCCCAGCAGCTCGCCGGAGTCGGAGACCGCCACCGCGGTGTCACCGACCCGGGCCGGCGTGCGGGCGTGGAAGGCCTGCAGGGTCCGCGCCGCGGTGAGTCCGTCGGGCACGTGCCCGGCGTGGCCGTCGTGCCATCCCTCGTGCCAGAGGTCGGCGACCGCCGCCATCTCGGCGTCCGTGGCCGGCCGGATCGTGGTCATGTGCCCACCCTAGGATCGTGCGCATGAGTGAGAGCGCGGACGGGCTCGAGCGGATCTGGACGCCCCACCGGATGGCCTACGTCCGCACGGCCGTCGACGACGAGGGCTGCCCGTTCTGCGCGATCCCGGGCCACCCCGACGACGAGTCGCTCATCGTGGCCCGGGGCGGGTCGACGTACGCCGTGCTCAACCTGCACCCCTACAACCCGGGCCACCTGATGGTGCTGCCCTACCGCCACGTCGCCGACCTCACCGACCTCACGGCGGAGGAGGCCGGCGAGCTGATGGTGATGACGCAGCAGGCGCTGCGCACGATCCGCGCGGTCAGCAACCCCCACTCCTTCAACGTCGGGCTCAACCTTGGCCGGTCCGCCGGTGGCTCGCTCGCCGACCACCTCCACCAGCACGTCGTGCCGCGGTGGACCGGCGACGCCAACTTCATCACCGTCGTGGGCGGCACCAAGACGCTCCCGCAGCTGCTCGAGGACACCCGCGCGCTGCTCGCCGAGGCGTGGCCCAGTGCCTGACGTCCCTCCCGCAGTGGGCTGGACGATCCTGGCCCTGGTCTTCCTCGACGAGATCCTGCTGGTCGTCGCCGCCTGGGTGGCGGCCGACGCGTGGGGCGGCCCGTTCGCCGGCGTCGCCGCGGCGCTCGTCGTCGTGGCGCTGTGGGCCACCTTCGCCTCGCCCCGGGCGCCGTACGGCGGACGCGTCGCGCGCCCGGTCACCAAGGTCCTGGTCGTCCTCGCGGCCTGCGGCGGGCTCGCGGCGAGCGGCCACGAGGGTGCCGCGGCGGCGCTGCTCGCCTTCTCGGTCGTGATCAACGCGCTCGGGCTGGTCCCGTCCGTGTCGAGGCTGCCGGGCGAGGTGGCCCGGTGACGACCACGCTCGACGACGACGCCCGGCTCGCCGTGGACCTGGTACGTGAGGCAGCCACGCTGGCCGCCCGCATCCGCGAGGACGGCCTCGACGTCGAGCGGAAGACCAGCGGCTCGGACGTCGTGACCCAGGCCGACACGGCAGCGGAGCGGCTCATCGTGGACCGGCTCACCGCCGAGCGGCCCGACGACGCGATCGTGGGGGAGGAGGGCGCCTCGCGGCCCGGCACCTCGGGTCGGACCTGGGTGATCGACCCCGTCGACGGCACCTACAACTTCACCCGCGGCAGCGACTGGTGGTGCTCCGCGCTCGCCCTCCACGACCGGGACGACGTGCTCCTCGGCGCCGTCCACCACGCCGCGCAGGCGCGCAGCTGGGTCGGCGGTCCCGACCTGCCGAGCACCCGCGACGGCGTGCGTCTCGCGCCGCTGCCCGCGACACCGCCCGAGGCGCGCTGCGCCGTCACCTACCTGCACCCGCCCTTCTACGCCTCCGAGGTGGGCCGGGCGTTCGCCCGCGCGCTCCAGCAGGTGGGCACCCTGCGGATGCTCGGTTCCGGGACGATGGACTGCATGGCGGTCGCCGGCGGTCAGTGGGACGTCCTCCTCCAGCACAGCGTCGCCGACTGGGACCGGCTCCCGGGCGCGGCGATCGTGCGCGGCGCGGGCGGCGACTCCGTCGTCGTACGGGCTGCGGGGGTCGACTGGACGGTCACCGGCGCGCCCGCCGCGGTGGCGGACGTCCGCGCCGCGCTGCTCGACGGGTAGCCTGCGGCCCGTGCTCGACAGGTTCAAGCAGTTCTGGCAGGGCGTCATGCTCGCGCCGTTCATCAACCTCTTCATCCGCCTCGGCGTCAGCCCCGACGCGGTGACGCTCGTCGGCACACTCGGCGTCAGCTTCGGCGCCATCTTCTTCTTCAGCCAGGGGTGGGTCTGGCAGGGCGTCCTGTTCATCACCGCCTTCGTCTTCAGCGACCTCGTCGACGGCGCGATGGCCCGCAAGGTGGGCCGCACGGACGACTTCGGCGCCTTCCTCGACTCCACCCTCGACCGGGTGGCCGACGGGGCGCTCTTCGGCGGACTGGCCCTCTTCTTCGCCTGGCACCACGAGAGCCGCCTCTACCTGTCCCTGTGCCTGGTCATCCTCGTCATGGGCGCGGTGACGTCGTACGCCCGCGCCAAGGCCGACGTCCTCGGCTACGACGCCAAGGTCGGCATCGCCGAGCGCCCGGACCGACTCGTCGGGATGCTCGTCCCGGCGTTCTTCGCCGACGTGCTCGACCTCTGGTGGCTGCTCTACGTCGCCCTCTGGGCGCTGGCCGTCGCGGCCACCGTCACCGTCGGCCAGCGCATCTGGGTGGTCCGTCGCCAGGCGCTCCAGCGGGCGGCGGCGCAGGGCTGAGCAGCGGTCTGGTCGGGCCCCTCCCGGTGCATCCTTTGGGATGAGCCCAGACTACGATCTGACCATGTCCGAGCAGACCCCCCAGACGACCACTTCGACGCCTACCGACACCCCCCTCGAGCACGGCACCAGCCGTGTCAAGCGCGGCATGGCCGAGATGCTCAAGGGCGGCGTCATCATGGACGTCGTCACCGCCGAGCAGGCGAAGATCGCCGAGGACGCCGGCGCCGTCGCGGTGATGGCGCTGGAGCGGGTCCCGGCGGACATCCGCGCCCAGGGCGGCGTGTCCCGGATGAGCGACCCCGACATGATCGACGGGATCATCGAGGCGGTCTCGATCCCGGTGATGGCCAAGGCCCGCATCGGCCACTTCGCCGAGGCGCAGGTGCTGCAGTCGCTCGGCGTGGACTACATCGACGAGTCCGAGGTGCTGACTCCGGCCGACTACGCCAACCACATCGACAAGTGGCAGTTCACCGTGCCGTTCGTGTGCGGCGCGACCAATCTCGGCGAGGCCCTGCGCCGCATCACCGAGGGCGCCGCGATGATCCGCTCCAAGGGCGAGGCCGGCACCGGCGACGTCTCCAACGCCGTCATGCACATGCGCACCATC
The DNA here is from genome assembly GCF_021648885.1 of Nocardioides potassii. Taxonomy (GTDB): domain Bacteria; phylum Actinomycetota; class Actinomycetes; order Propionibacteriales; family Nocardioidaceae; genus Nocardioides; species Nocardioides potassii. The sequence goes on from NZ_JAKJHZ010000005.1 coordinate 590,044, forward strand.
GGCGGCGAGCTGCGCCGTCTCCACAGCCTGTCGGAGGACGAGCTCTACGTCGCGGCCAAGGAGCTGCAGGCGCCCTACGAGCTGGTCAAGGAGGTCGCGGCCGCCGGCAAGCTGCCGGTCGTCCTCTTCACCGCGGGCGGCATCGCCACCCCGGCCGATGCGGCGATGATGATGCAGCTCGGCGCCGAAGGCGTGTTCGTCGGCTCGGGCATCTTCAAGTCCGGCAACCCGGCCCAGCGCGCCGAGGCGATCGTCAAGGCGACCACCTTCCACGACGACCCCGACGTCGTCGCGAAGGTCTCGCGCGGCCTCGGCGAGGCCATGGTCGGCATCAACGTCGACGAGATCCCGCAGCCGCACCGCCTGGCCGAGCGCGGCTGGTGACGCACGGCCCCACCATTGGCGTGCTCGCCCTGCAGGGCGACGTGCGCGAGCACCTCGCCGCCCTGCGGTCGCTGGGAGCCGACCCGGTCTCCGTACGACGACCGCACGAGCTGGCGGCCTGCGACGGCCTCGTCATCCCGGGCGGGGAGTCCACGACGATGGTCAAGCTCGCCACGATCTTCGACCTCCTCGAGCCGCTGCGCGAGGCCGTACGTGGTGGTCTCCCGGCCTTCGGCACGTGCGCCGGGATGATCATGCTGGCCGACCGGATCGAGGACGGCGCGGCCGGGCAGGAGACCATCGGCGGGCTGCACATCACCGTGCGCCGCAACGCCTTCGGGCGCCAGGTCGACTCCTTCGAGGAGGACCTGCAGGTCGACGGCCTGGCCGACCCGGTGCGCGCGGTGTTCATCCGGGCGCCATGGGTCGAGGCGGTCGACGACGACGTCGAGGTGCTGGCGCGGGTCGGGGACGGGCCGGCCGCGGGTAGGATCGTCGCGGTCCGTCAAGGCCCCCTGATGGCGACCTCGTTCCACCCGGAGGTCGGCAGCGACGACCGCGTCCACGGCATGTTCGTGGACCTGGTCCGCTCGGCCTGACGACGTACGCGAACCACGACAGACAGAGGTACTCATGTCCGGCCACTCCAAGTGGGCAACGACCAAGCACAAGAAGGCCGCGATCGACGCCAAGCGCGGCAAGCTCTTCGCCAAGCTGATCAAGAACATCGAGGTCGCGGCGAAGCAGGGCGGCGGCGACCCCGCCGGCAACCCGACGCTCTACGACGCCATCCAGAAGGCGAAGAAGAGCTCGGTCCCCAACAAGAACATCGACTCCGCGGTCAAGCGCGGGTCCGGCGCCGAGTCCGGTGGCGTCGACTACCAGGGCATCTCCTACGAGGTCTACGGCCCGCAGGGCGTCGCGATCCTCGTCGAGTGCCTCACCGACAACAAGAACCGGGCCGCCATGGAGGTCCGCACCGCGGTCACCCGCAACGGCGGCACCATGGCCGACCCCGGCTCGGTGTCGCGGCTGTTCACCCGCAAGGGGATCGTCGTCGTGCCGAAGGCACAGGACCACGACGGCTCGACCCGTGAGGTCTCCGAGGACGACGTCCTCGAGGCGACCCTCGACGCCGGCGCCGAGGAGGTCACCGACCTCGACGACGTCTTCCAGGTGCAGAGCGAGGCCACCGACCTCGTCGCCGTCCGCACCGCCCTGCAGGATGCCGGGATCGACTACGACTCCGCCGACGTGGAGTTCGTCGCGAGCATGGAGATCCCCGTCGACGCCTCCGGCGCCGGCAAGGTGATGCACCTCGTCGATGCCCTCGAGGACCTCGACGACGTCCAGGACGTCTTCACCAACGTCGACGTCCCCGCCGACGTCCTCGCCGAGCTCGAGGCCGCCGACGCCTGACCGCGGCCCCGCCCGCCGCTCTGACTTCACAAGCCCGGCCGGCCCGATGCGCTGTAACGCCGGGTTAGGAGCTGTACCGACTCGCATGCATGGCAGTCGGTACAGGGTCTAACCCGGCGTTACAGCGTCACGGATGTCGGCCAGCGATCGTCCACAAGCCGAATCCGTGCGCCCTTCTCCACAGCATGGGCGCGTCCTCGTGCCCGGCGGTCGGAGGGGCCCCGGATGGTCGTCGCCATGTACCTCCCTGTCGTCGCGCAGCTCCAGGCTCAGCACGGGCTCATCACGGCACGCCAGCTGACGGTCGCGGGTGTCGACCAGAACGGCATCCATCGCCTGGTGTCGGCAGGTCGTCTGGTCCGGCTACGCCGCGGCGTGTACGTCGAGGCTGAGACATGGGCGGACCTCGACCCGTACCGTCAACAGCCGATCCTGCGCATGCGGGCTGCGGGCATGAGCCTGCGGTCGGCGTCGTACGCCTTCAGCCACGACTCCTCGGGGATCGTCCTCGGGATGGGCGCACCTGACCCGCGCACGGCCCTGGTCCACGTGAGCCGGACGAAGGTGCACGGCGACCGTCAGCGGGCTGGCGTGAAGCACCACCTCGCGCCGTACCTCCCTGGCGATGTCGTGGAGATGGACGGCTTGCGGGTGCTCGACCGCCCGCGCACAGCCCTCGACCTGGCGCGCGAGCACGGCCGTGCGCACGGGCTCGCGGCATGCGACGCCGCCATGCGTGAGGGCGTCACCCGGTCGGAGCTCTTCGACGCGCTGGCCCGAATGAAGGACTGGCCGCACAGCCGCTGCATGCGCTGGTGCATCGAGCACGCCGACCCGTTGGCAGAGAGCTACCTCGAGTCCCTCGTGCGCGACTTCGTCCTCGAGCTCGGTATCGGCCGCCCGGAACTGCAGTTCGGCCTCACCGATGGACTCACCACCGCCTACGCAGACATGGCGGTCAAGCGACACCTCTTCGAGGCCGACGGCGGGCTCAAGTACCAGCCCGACAACCCCGCCGCCATCCTTCCCACGGCCGTCCTGCGCAAGGAGAAGAATCGGCAGGACTTCCTGACCGGCTTCAAGCTCGGGATGAGCCGACTGACCTACGCCGACCTGTTTGCCAGCCGTCATGCTGCCTTGGCGCGGGTCGCGCGTGAGTACGCCGACACCTGCGCGCGCTTCGGCGCGGACACCGATGATCTCACGCCTTTTCGCATCAGCCGGCGGCGCTGACCAACCGCTGTAACGCCGGGTTAGGTGCTGTACCGACTCCCATGCATGCCAGTCGGTACAACAACTAAACCGGCGTTACAGCGGCCGAGCGAGGCGAGCTGCGGGGCAGCCGGGAGCGGCACCCCCGCGTGTCGTACGACGACCAGCGGGCGGGGCCGGTTAGCGTGGCCGGACGAACATGTGTTCGGACGATCCGGACAGAGACGACGGCCAGGCGAGAGGTGTGACGCGTGCGGGTGCTCGGCATCGACCCCGGCCTCACGAGGTGCGGGGTCGGGGTGGTGGACGGCAGCGTCGGCCGCCCGCTCTCGATGGTGGACGTGGGCGTCATCCGCACGAGCGCGGACCTGCCGGTCGCCGAGCGCCTGGTCACGATCGAGAAGGGCCTCGACGCCTGGATCGAGGAGCACCGGCCGGACGCCGTCGCGGTCGAGCGGGTCTTCGCCCGCTCCGACTCCAGCACGATCATGGGGACGGCCCAGGCGAGCGGGATCGCGCTCGTGGTCGCGGCGCGGCGCGGGCTCCCCATCGCGATGCACACCCCCAGCGAGGTCAAGGCCGCGGTCTCCGGCAACGGTCGCGCCGACAAGGCCCAGGTCGGCGCGATGGTCGTCCGGATCCTGCGCCTGGCCGAGATGCCGAGGCCGGCCGACGCGGCCGACGCGCTGGCCCTCGCGATCACCCACGTGTGGCGCGGCTCGGCCAGCACCCGCCTCGAGGAGGCGGTGGCGAAGGCCAAGGCACAGGCGCACGCCCAGCGGAAGACACCAGTGAGGACCCGATGATCGCCTTCGTCCGCGGCGAGGTCGCCGCTGTCACGCTCACCAGCGCCGTCCTCGAGGTCGGGGGAGTGGGCCTCGAGCTCATGTGCACCCCCGGCACCCTCGCCACGCTGCGCGTCGGCCGGCCGGCCACGCTACCGACGAGCATGGTCGTGCGCGAGGACAGCCTGACGATCTTCGGCTTCCTCGACGACGACGAGAAGCAGGTGTTCGAGATCGTCCAGACCGCGTCGGGCGTCGGCCCCAAGGTGGCCCAGGCGATCGTCGCGGTGATGAGCCCCGACGACGTACGACGCGCGATCATGGCCGAGGACGTCAAGGCGCTCACCCGCGTGCCGGGCATCGGACAGAAGGGCGCGCAGCGGATCATCCTCGAGCTCAAGGACCGCATCGGCCCGCCGACCGGCGCCCACCCCGCGGCCGTCGACGCCAAGCCCCAGGAGGCGTGGCGCGACCAGGTCCAGCAGGGTCTGGTCGGTCTCGGCTGGTCGGCGAAGGAGTCGGAGAAGGCCGTCGAGGCTGTCGCCCCCGACGCCGGCGAGATGCCCGACGTCGGTGCGCTGATGCGCGCCGCGCTGCGCACCCTGAGCAAGGCGTAGGACATGAACTGGGACGACACGGACGAGGACGTCGAGCTCACCGAGGCCGAGCTCACCCACCTCCAGCGGCTGACCGACGCCGACGCCGACGGCGACGAGCGCGCGGTCGAGGCCGCGCTGCGTCCGAAGACCCTCGACGAGGTCGTCGGCCAGGCGCGGGTGCGCGACCAGCTCGGCCTGGTCCTCGAGGCCGCGCGCCGCAGGGGTCGTGCGCCCGACCACGTCCTGCTCTCCGGGCCGCCCGGGCTCGGCAAGACCACGCTCGCGATGATCATCGCCGCCGAGATGGGTACGCCGCTGCGCCTCACCAGCGGCCCCGCGATCACCCACGCCGGCGACCTCGCCGCCATCCTGTCCGGCCTCAACGAGGGCGACGTCCTCTTCGTCGACGAGATCCACCGCATGTCGCGGCCCGCCGAGGAGCTGCTCTACATGGCGATGGAGGACTTCCGCGTCGACGTCGTCATCGGCAAGGGCCCGGGCGCCACCGCGATCCCGATCGACATCCCGCCGTTCACCCTGGTCGGCGCCACCACCCGCGCCGGGCTGCTTCCCGGCCCGCTCCGCGACCGCTTCGGCTTCACCGCGCACCTCGAGTTCTACGAGCCCGACGAGCTCGACCAGATCGTCCACCGCTCCGCCGGACTGCTCGGGGTCCACCTCACCTCGGAGGGCTCGAGCGAGATCGCGAGCCGCTCGCGCGGCACGCCGCGCATCGCCAACCGCCTGCTGCGCCGCGTCCGCGACTACGCGCAGGTGCGCGCCGACGGCGTGCTCACGCTGCCCGTCGCGCAGGCCGCGCTGGACCTGTTCGAGGTCGACGAGTCGGGCCTCGACCGGCTCGACCGCGCGGTGCTCGACGTGCTGTGCCGTCGCTTCGGCGGGGGACCGGTCGGCATCTCGACGCTCGCGGTGGCGGTCGGCGAGGAGCGCGAGACGGTCGAGGAGGTGGCGGAGCCGTTCCTCGTCCGCACCGGCCTGCTCGCCCGTACGCCCCGGGGCCGGGTGGCGACGCCCGCGGCCTGGCACCACCTCGGCCTGACGCCCCCGCCGATGCCCACGGTCGACTCCACGCTCTTCGACGACGTGTAGGGCGCCGCTAGACTCCACGCGCTCACGCACCCCCTACGTCTGGAGACACGTGAACGACCTCGCCGCCCTTCTTCCCCTGGTCGCCATCCTGGCCCTCTTCTGGTTCATGGTGGTCCGCCCGCAGCAGCGCCGGCAGCGCGAGGTGACCGCGCTGCAGAACAGCATCGAGGTCGGCCAGCGCGTGATGATGTCGTCGGGCATCTACGGCACGATCCGCGCGGTCACCGACGACACGGCCCGCCTCGAGATCGCCCCCGGCACCGAGATCGAGATCGCCCGCGCGGCGATCGCGCGCGTCGACGAGCCGACGGCGCCCGACGGGCCGATCACCGATGCCTGACCGTCGTACGGCCCAGGAGGCGCTCGCCCGCCTCACCGTCGACGTCCCGGACTGGCCGCAGGAGGGCGTGACGTTCAAGGACATCACGCCGGTCCTGGCCGACCACCACGCCTTCTCCGCGATCATCGCCGCGCTCGCCGGGGCCGGTCGCGACGACCACGGCAACGTCGTGGTCGACAAGGTCGTCGGGATGGAGGCCCGCGGGTTCATCCTCGCCGCACCCGTCGCGCTCGCGCTCGGGATCGGCTTCGTGCCCGTTCGCAAGGCGGGCAAGCTCCCGCGCGAGACGCATGCCGTGTCCTACGCCTTGGAGTACGGCGAGGCGACGCTCGAGGTCCACCGCGACGCGATCACGCCGGGCGAGCGGGTGCTGGTGGTCGACGACGTCCTCGCCACCGGTGGCACCGTGGTCGCCACGCGGCAGCTCATCGAGGCCTGCGGCGCCACGGCGACCGGGGTCGCCGTGCTGATGGAGCTCGGCTTCCTCGACCCGCGCGCGAAGACCGGCGACCTGCCGGTCAGCACCCTGCTGACGATCTGACCCCGCGGCCCACTCACTAGACTTGGTGCATGGCGGAGGAGCAGGCACCGGTGCAGGAGGTCAGGGGACCCCTGACCGCGCGCGGCATGCGTGCCCGGCTCGCGCGCGTCGGGACCAAGGCGCCGTCCTCCAACCCGGTCCTCGAGCCGCTCTTCCGCGCCGTACGGGCCAACCACCCCAAGGCCGACCTCGCCCTCCTCGAGCGTGCCTACGCCGAGGCCGACAAGTGGCACACCGGCCAGATGCGCAAGAGCGGCGACCCCTACATCACCCACCCGCTGGCGGTGACCACGATCCTCGCCGACATCGGCATGACGGAGCCGACGCTCGTCGCCGCGCTGCTGCACGACACGGTCGAGGACACGCCCTACACGCTGGAGGCGTTGCGCGCCGACTTCGGTGACGAGGTCGCACTGCTGGTCGACGGCGTGACCAAGCTCGACAAGGTGCAGTACGGCGACTCGGCGCAGGCCGAGACCATCCGCAAGATGATCGTCGCGATGTCGCGCGACATCCGCGTGCTGGTGATCAAGCTCGCCGACCGGCTGCACAACATGCGCACCCTGCGCTACGTCCCGGCCGCCTCCCAGGAGCGCTCGTCGCGCGAGACCCTCGACATCTACGCCCCGCTGGCCCACCGGCTCGGCATGAACACGCTCAAGTGGGAGCTCGAGGACCTCGCCTTCGCGACCCTCCACCCCAAGATCTACGACGAGATCGTCCGGATGGTCGCCGAGCGGGCGCCCTCGCGCGACCAGTTCCTCGCCGAGGTCGTCACCGAGATCGAGCAGGACCTCAAGGCGGCGAAGATCAACGCCAAGGTCACCGGGCGACCCAAGCACTACTACTCGATCTACCAGAAGATGATCGTCGGCGGCCGCGACTTCTCCGACATCTACGACCTGGTCGGCATCCGGATCCTCGTCGACGAGGACCGCGACTGCTACAGCGCGCTCGGCGTGATCCACTCGCGCTGGAACCCGGTCCTGGGGCGGTTCAAGGACTACGTCGCGATGCCGAAGTTCAACATGTACCAGTCGCTCCACACGACGGTCATCGGCCCGGCCGGCAAGCCGGTCGAGGTGCAGATCCGCACCTTCGCCCAGCACCGTCGCGCGGAGTACGGCGTCGCGGCGCACTGGAAGTACAAGGAGAACAGCAAGGCCGGCGTGGACACCGACCGCCTCGGCGACAAGGACGACCTCACCTGGCTGCGCCAGCTCCTCGACTGGCAGAGCGAGGTCGAGGACCCGGGCGAGTTCCTGGAGTCGCTGCGGTTCGAGATGAACCAGCAGCAGGTCTACGTCTTCACGCCCCGCGGCGACGTCATCCCGCTGCCGATGGGTGCCACGCCCGTCGACTTCGCGTACGCCGTCCACACCGAGGTCGGCCACCACACCATCGGGTCGCGGGTCAACGGCCGACTGGTGCCGCTGGAGTCGACCCTCGACAACGGCGACGTGGTTGAGGTGTTCACCTCCAAGTCGCCCACGTCCGGCCCGTCGCGCGACTGGCTCAACTTCGTGCAGTCGCCCCGCGCCCGCTCCAAGATCCGCCAGTGGTTCACCAAGGAGCGGCGCGAGGAGGCGATCGAGCGCGGCAAGGACCAGATCGCCAAGCTGATGCGCAAGGAGGGACTGCCCCTCACGCGCCTGATGACCCACGACGTGCTGACGCTGGTCGCCGAGCACTTCCACCACGCCGACGTCTCCGCGCTCTACGCGGCGGTCGGCGAGGGCAACCTCAGCGCCCAGGCCGTCGTACGCCGCGTCATCGACCTGCACGGCGGCGACGACGGGGCGCAGGAGGACCTCTCCGAGGGCGTCACGATCACGGGGCGGCCGCGGGCCAAGCGCGCACCGACCGACTCCGGCGTCATCGTCAAGGGCGTCGACGACCTGTGGGTCAAGCTCGCCAAGTGCTGCACGCCCGTGCCGCCCGACCCCATCCTCGGCTTCGTCACCAAGGGCGGGGGAGTGTCGGTGCACCGCAAGGACTGCACCAACGCCGCCAGCCTTCTGGGCCAGCCCGAGCGGGTGCTCGAGGTGGAGTGGGCGCCGACCTCGCAGTCGACGTTCCTGGTCAACATCCAGGTCGAGGCCCTCGACCGCGCCCGCCTGCTCTCCGACATCACGATGGCGCTGTCCGACGCCCACGTGAACATCCTCAGCGCGACGCTGTCCACCACGCGTGACCGCGTGGCGAAGAGCCGGTTCTCCTTCGAGATGGCCGACGCGGCCCACCTCGACGGCGTGCTCCGCGCGGTGCGCGCCGTGCCCGGCGTCTTCGACGCCTACCGCGTCACCGCCTGAGACGTCGTCCGGAGGTTGAGGTGCGAGCGTAGCGAGCCTCGAAACCACGTCAGGTCGCGGGTCTCGAGGCTCGTCGCTAGCGCTCCTCGCGCCTCGACCAGCGAGAAGAGACGTCAGCTGAAGTCGGCCGACGCCTTCCGTGCCATGTCGAGGAAGGCCTGCTTGTTGGCGAGCTCGGACTCGAGGTCCTGGGCGCGCTTGGCGTCGCCGGCGGCAGTGGCCTTGTCGAGCTTGGCCTGCGTCTCGGCGATGCCGGCCTCGAGCTTGCCGATCATGTCGTCGGCGCGCGCCGACTTCTCCGGGTCGCTGCGGCTCCACTGCTCGTCCTCGACCGCGCGGATGGCCTGCTCGACCTTCCGCATCCGGGCCTCGAGCTCCTTCATCCGGTCGCGCGGCACCTTGCCGGCCTCGTCCCAGCGGTCGGCGAGCTCGCGGAACGACTTCTTCGCGGCCTCGACATCCGTGACGGGGACGAGCTTCTCGGCCTCGGCGAGGATCTCCTCCTTGACGACCGCGTTGGCGGCGAACTCCTGGTCGAGGGCCGCGTTGGTGGCGTCGCGCGCCCCGAAGAACGTGTCCTGCGCGGCGCGGAAGCGCTGCCACAGCTGGTCGTCGACCTCGCGCGGGGCGGGGCCGGCGGCCTTCCACTCGCGCATGAGGTCGCGGTACTTGCCGGCCGTCGGACCCCACTCGGTCGACGTCGACAGCGCCTCGGCCTCCTTGACCAGCCGCTCCTTGACCACCCGGGCGCCGTCGCGGCGCTCGTGCTCCTCGGCGAAGTGCGCCTTGCGGTGCCGGGTGTACGTCGTCCGCGCCGTGGAGAAGCGTCGCCACAGCGCGTCGTCGGTGGCCCGGTCCAGGCGAGGGAGCTCCTTCCAGGTCGCGAGCAGGTCGCGCAGCCGGTTGGCGCCGTTGCGCCAGTCGGTGCCCTCGGCCAGCTTCTCGGCCTCGGCGACCAGCTTCTCCTTCTCCGCCTTCGACGCCGCGGCCTTCTGCGCGCGCTCCTCCTTGCGGGCGCTGCGCTGGGCCGCGATCGCGGGCAGAAGGGCGTCGAGCCGCGCCGCGAGCGACACCAGGTCACCGACCGCGTGGGCGTCGACGACCTGCTCACGCAGCGCCTTCACCGACGAGCCCGCCTCCTCGGGCGCGAGCCGCCCGGACGCGACCCGCTGCTCGAGCAGGTGCACCTTGCCCTCGAGCTCGTCGAAGCGCTTGGTGAAGAACTCCAGGGCCTCCTTGGGCGTGCCCGCCTCGTAGGACCCGACGGAACGCTCTCCGTCAGCCGTGCGGACGTAGACGGTGCCGTCCTCGGCGACGCGACCCCAGGGGGCGTCGTCCCGTGACTGCTTGTCGGAGCTCATGGTCGCCCATCGTAGTCATGGTCCGGACCGCCCTCGGTAGGCTTCCCACCTGAGCGGATGGGACGATCGTGTCGTCCCCGCGACCACCTCGAGCATCTAGCAAGGACTGACGCCTGTGTTCATCGCTGGCTTCCCCGCCGGACCGTGGGGGACCAACTGCTACGTCGTCGCGACGGGTCCGGGCGCCGAGTGCGTCGTCATCGATCCCGGCAAGGACGCGGCCGACGGCGTCGCCCAGGTCGTCCGCGAGCACAAGCTCAAGCCGGTCTCGGTCCTCGTCACCCACGGGCACGTCGACCACATGTGGTGCGTCGCACCGGTCGCCGGCACCTACGACGCCACCGCGTGGATCCACCCCGCCGACCGCCACCTGCTGAGCGACCCGATGGCGGGGATGAGTCGTGAGACGACGCAGATGCTGCTGGGCGGCGACTACTCGTGGGCCGAGCCCGACGACGTGCGCGAGCTCGACGACCTCGCCGAGCTCGACCTGGCCGGGCTGAGGTTCGTCGTCGACCACACGCCGGGGCACACCGAGGGCTCGGTGACCTTCCGTACGCCCTACGCGCAGCAGGACGTCTCCGAGCTGATGTTCTCCGGCGACCTGCTCTTCGCGGGCTCCATCGGCCGCACCGACCTGCCCGGCGGCGACCACACCACGATGCTGCGCAGCCTCACCGACAAGGTGCTGCCGCTGGCCGACGACATCGTCGTGCTGCCCGGCCACGGCGAGCAGACCTCGATCGGGCGCGAGCGCGCGACCAACCCCTTCCTCCAGGACCTCCGGCAGGACACAGCATGAGCAGGATCGCCCCCCTCAGCGGGTTCCCCGAGCTGCTGCCCGCGCAGCGCGCCGTCGAGCGTGAGGTCATCGCGTCGCTGTCGCGCACCTTCGAGCTGCACGGCTTCGCCAACATCGAGACGCGGGTCGTCGAGCCCATCGACCGCCTGGCCAAGGGCGGCGAGGTCGACAAGGAGATCTACGTCCTCCAGCGCCTGGCCGCCGAGCCGGACGCGAAGGCCGAGCTGGGCATGCACTTCGACCTGACCGTGCCGTTCGCGCGCTACGTCCTCGAGCACGCCGGGCACCTCGAGTTCCCCTTCCGGCGCTTCCAGGTGCAGCCCGCCTGGCGCGGCGAGCGACCCCAGGAGGGCCGCTTCCGGCAGTTCACGCAGGCCGACGTCGACATCGTGGGGCGCGACGAGCTGCCGTTCCACCACGACATCGAGGTGATGTCGGTGATGGTGGACGCGCTCAGCCGCCTCGCGATCCCGCGGCTGTCGTTCCAGTTCAACAACCGCAAGCTCATCCAGGGGTTCTACCGCGGCCTCGGCATCGACGACGTCACCGACGCGATCCGGGTGATCGACAAGCTCGACAAGCTCCCGGCCGACGAGGTCGCGCGGATGCTGGTCGAGCGCGTCGGCACCACGCCCGAGCAGGCCCAGCGCTGCCTCGAGCTGGCGACGATCCGGGTCCCCGACGACTCGTTCGTCGAGCGGGTCCGCGCGCTCGGGGTGAGCGACGAGCTGCTCGACCAGGGCCTCGACGAGCTCGCGGCCGTGGTCCGGGGCTGCCGTGCCGTCGCGGGCGACCGCGTCGACGTCGAGGCCAACCTGCGCATCGCGCGCGGGCTCGACTACTACACCGGCACCGTCGTGGAGGTCTTCATGGCCGGCTACGAGCGGCTCAAGTCCGTCGGCGGCGGAGGACGCTACGACGCCCTCGCCAGCGACGGTCGGACGACCTATCCGGGGGTCGGGGTGTCCTTCGGCGTCTCCCGCACGTTGATCCCGCTCATCACCGACGGCGTGCTGTCCGGCAGCCGCCCGGTGCCGAGCGCCGTCCTGGTCGCCCTCAACACCGAGGACGACCGCGCCGTCAGCACGCAGGTGGCGTCCGCCCTCCGGTCCCGGGAAATCGCTTGCGAGGTGGCCCCGTCACCAGCGAAGTTCGGCAAGCAGATCCGCTTCGCCGAGCGCCGCGGCATCCCCTTCGTCTGGTTCGTCCAGCCGGACGGAAGCCACCAGGTCAAGGACATCCGGTCCGGCGAGCAGGTCGACGCCGACCCGCGCGCCTGGACCCCGCCGGAGGAGGACGTCCGGCCCACCATCATCAGCACCGCCACCCCCAGCAGCACCGCACGTGACACCGAGGAGAACCAGTGATCCGCACCCATGACGCCGGCGCCCTGCGCGCCGAGAACGTCGGCCAGACCGTCACCCTCGCCGGGTGGGTGGCGCGCCGACGTGATCACGGGGGAGTGGCGTTCCTCGACCTCCGCGAGGCCAGCGGCGTGGTCCAGGTCGTCGTCCGTGACGAGGAGGTCGCCCACAGCCTCCGCAGCGAGTTCTGCATCAAGGTCACCGGCGAGGTCGTCGCCCGCAAGGACGGCAACCAGAACCCCAACCTCGCCACGGGCGACATCGAGGTGGTGGCCACCGACCTCGAGGTGCTGTCCACCTCCGACCCGCTGCCGTTCCCGATCGACGACGCCTCCGGCCACAAGGGCGGCGAGGTCGGCGAGGAGGCGCGCCTCAAGCACCGCTACCTCGACCTGCGCCGCTCCGGCCCTGCTGCGGCGCTGCGGCTGCGCTCGAAGATCAACAAGGCCGCCCGCGACGTGCTCGACGCCCGTGACTTCGTCGAGGTCGAGACGCCGACCCTGACCCGCTCGACCCCCGAGGGCGCGCGCGACTTCCTCGTACCGGCCCGGCTCGCCCCCGGCAGCTGGTACGCGCTGCCGCAGAGCCCCCAGCTGTTCAAGCAGCTGCTGATGGTCGGTGGCATGGAGCGCTACTACCAGATCGCGCGCTGCTACCGCGACGAGGACTTCCGCGCCGACCGCCAGCCCGAGTTCACCCAGCTCGACATCGAGATGAGCTTCGTCGACCAGGAGGACGTGCTCACGCTGATGGAGGACGTCCTCGAGGCGATGTGGGCGCAGGCCGGCCACACCATCGAGCGCCCGATCCCGCGGATGACGTACGCCGACGCGATGGCGCGGTTCGGCTCCGACAAGCCCGACCTGCGGATGGGCCTCGAGCTCGTCGACTGCACGGACTACTTCAAGGACACGTCGTTCCGCGTGTTCTCGCCCGACAACGCCGCCTACGTCGGCGCCGTCGTGATGCCCGGCGGCGGCAGCCAGCCCCGGCGCCAGTTCGACGCGTGGCAGGACTGGGCCAAGCAGCGCGGCGCCAAGGGACTGGCGTACGTCACCGTCGCCGAGGACGGGGAGCTCGGGGGACCGGTCGCCAAGAACCTCACCGACGCCGAGCGGTCGGGCCTGGTGGCCCACGTCGGCGCGGCGCCGGGCGACTGCATCTTCTTCGCTGCCGGCCCCGTCAAGAGCAGCCGCGCGCTGCTCGGCGCCGCCCGCCTGGAGATCGGGCGTCGTCTCGACCTCCTCGACGACTCGACGTTCGCCTTCACGTGGGTCGTGGACGCACCGCTCTTCGAGCCGAGCTCCGACGCCGTCGCCAGTGGTGACGTCGCCGTCGGCGCCGGCGCCTGGACCGCGGTGCACCACGCCTTCACCAGCCCGAAGGAGGAGTTCCTCGACACCTTCGACACCGACCCGGGCAGCGCGCTGGCCTACGCCTACGACATCGTCTGCAACGGCAACGAGCTCGGCGGGGGGTCCATCCGTATCCACCGGGGCGACGTGCAGAAGCGTGTCTTCTCCGTGATGGGCCTCGGGGAGGAGGAGGCGCAGGAGAAGTTCGGCTTCCTCCTGGACGCCTTCAAGTTCGGCGCGCCGCCGCACGGCGGCATCGCCGTCGGCATGGACCGGATCGTGGCGCTGCTCGCGGGCAGCGACTCGATCCGCGACGTGATCGCCTTCCCCAAGTCCGGTGGCGGGTACGACCCGCTGACGGCCGCCCCGGCGCCGATCACGCCGGAGCAGCGCAAGGAGGCGGGCGTCGACGCCGTCCCCGGAGGCGACGACGCACCTTCCGCCTCGGCGCACAACTGACCAGAGAACCTCCTGTCGCGCGGGTGATCCCTCGCAACTTCGCCGGTCCTCGGAGCGGCGGCGTGGTGAATGCGTCGTAACTGGATCGTTACGCGCCAGTGATCGTCCGTGCGGCACGGGTCACATACAGTCCTGTCTCGGCACCGACCCCCGGGTGATCCCCGACCGGTGCCGTGGACAGTCCCGAACCAGATGGGGAGAGCATGTCGGCAGACACTGCAGGACCGGAGACGCTGGGCTCGTTGAGCACGGAGCCGGAGCAGCAGGATCCCAACAGCCAGCAGGCCAAGGAGATCTCCGGCAAGTCGCCGCTGCGGATCGCGCTGGGCCGTCTCGCCCGCGACAAGATCGCCGTCATCTGTGCCGTCGTGGTGCTGTTCTTCGTGCTCTGCGCAGTGTTCGCGGGCCCCATCTGCCACCTCTTCGGCGTGAGCCTGGAGACCCCGCTCGCCAGCGAGCGCGTCGACGGCCTCAACCAGGGCCTGCCGAAGCCCTCGATGGGTCCGCCCAACGGTCCCTTCACGTGGGACCACCCGATGGGTGTCGCGCCGCGCACCGGTGAGGACAACCTGGCCTACTGGCTCTACGGGTGCCGCGTCTCGCTCACCATCGCCACCACCGCGACGATCTTCGCCAGCCTCGTCGGCGTGGTCGTCGGGCTGCTCGCCGGCTTCCTCGGCGGGGCGGTCGACAAGGTCCTGTCGTTCTTCATCGACCTGTTCCTCACCATCCCGTTCCTGCTCGCCGCGCTGACCATCGCGCCGATCATCAACGACCGCTACAACCTGTCGGACAACTACTCGACCATCCAGAAGACGGCGCTGATCATGGTGCTCTCGATCTTCGGGTGGATGGGCACGGCGCGCCTGATCCGTGGTGAGGTCATCACCCTGCGCGAGCGCGAGTTCGTGCAGGCGGCCCGCGTGATGGGCATGCCGACGGGGCGCATCCTGTTCAAGGAGCTGCTGCCCAACCTCGCGGCCCCCATCATCATCAGCATCTCCCTGATGCTGCCGACGTTCGTCGCCCTCGAGGCCGGCCTGGCCTTCCTCGGCATCGGCGTCACCGACGGCGTCTCGTGGGGCCAGATGATCCTCAAGGGCACCAACCTGACGTTCTTCCGGGAGTACCCGCAGTACCTGTGGCAGCCCCTGCTGGGCATCGTCGCGCTGGTGCTCTCCCTCAACCTCCTGGGCGACGCGGTCCGCGACGCCCTCGACCCCAAGACCCGCCGCTGAGCCACCCGGCTCGACGAGGGTCCCTGCACGCGCCGGAGACGCCGTCCTCGGTGAGAACAAAAAGGAAAGGCTGGACAGCATGAAGCGGAACAAGCCGCTCGCGCTCGTCGCTGGAGCCGCTCTTCTGACCCTCGCTGCCTGTGGCGGCGGCTCGTCGGACGACGGTGGATCCAACGGCGGGGGCAAGGAAAGGGAGTTCGGCGACCAGACCGGCGGGACCAAGGACGCTGAGCGTCAGGGTCCGGCTGCCGACGTCGAGGGTGCGACCGCCGGTGGGACCATCACGGTCTACCTGCCGGGCGACCCGGGCCCCGACTCGCTCGACCCGACCGGCGGCTGGTCCGTCACGGGCAACTCCATCCAGCAGGCGCTCACGAGCCGCTCGCTGACCCAGTACGTCCGCGACAACGAGACCGGCGACCCCGTCCTGGTCCCCGACCTCGCGACCGACCTGGGCACGCCCAACGACGACTTCACGGAGTGGACCTTCACCATCCGTGACGACGCGACGTGGGAGGACGGCCAGCCCGTCACCGCCGACGAGGTCGCGTTCGGCATCTGCCGCTCGCTCGACTCCGACGCGTTCCCGTCGGGTCCGGGCACCGAGTACTCCAAGACGTACTTCGAGGGTGCTGCGGACTACAAGGGCCCGTACACCGGCAAGGACCCCAAGTGCGAGAAGTGGTCCGGCATCTCGGTCGACGGCCAGGACATCACCATCAAGATGGCCAAGCCGTTCCCGGACATGGACTACTGGGGCGCGTTCATGGCGATGGGTCCGGCTCCGCTGGGCAACGCCTCGAAGCCGCCGAACTACGGCAACAAGCCGCTGTCCAACGGTCCCTACAAGGTCGACAGCTACAAGCCCAACGAGGAGCTCGTGCTGGTCAAGAACGACCAGTGGGCGGCTGACTCGGACCCGGGGCGTCACCAGTACGCCGACGAGTTCGTGTTCAAGTTCAACCAGGACCAGGCCAAGGTCGACGAGATCATGCTCTCGGACAACTCCGACAGCCAGACCGCGATCTCGACGGGCCTCGGTTCGGACAAGTACAACGACGCGAACGGCCAGCTGGGCGACCGCCTGGTGCAGCAGACCTCGCAGTGCGTGTCCACGCTGACGCCCGACTACACCAAGATCACCGACATCAACGTCCGCAAGGCGCTCGCCTACGCGTACCCCTACGAGGACGTCTGGATCGCCGGTGGCGAGGTCCCGGGTGTGACCCGCATCCCCGCCAACTCGGTCATGCCTCCCGGCATGGCGGGCAAGAAGGAGTTCCAGGTCGACGGTGAGCAGATCACCTACGACCCCGAGAAGGCCAAGGCCCTCCTCGAGGAGGCCGGCGTCGAGATGCCGTACCCGATCACGATGGTCTACTACGAGGTCGACCCGCTGGCCGTGGCCACGCAGGAGCAGATCACCAAGGGCTTCGAGGCCAGCGGCTTCAAGGTCAAGGCCATCCCGGTCCAGGACTCGCCCTACAACATCTGGCTCGACCCGGACAACAAGGTCAACAAGACCCTCAACCTCCGTGGCGTGAACTGGTGCTCGGACTGGCCCGCCGGTTCGACGATGATCCCGCCGCTGCTCAAGACGGGCGCTGTCTACAACACCGCCCAGTTCTCCGAGAGCTCGGTCGACGACGAGATGGACAACATCGCGACCATGCCGCTCGAGGACCAGGCCGGCGCCTGGGGCGACCTGGACGAGAAGATCATGACGGAGTACTTCCCGATCATCCCGACCGCGTTCCGCAACGACCTGTTCGTCTTCGGCAGCAAGGTCGGCAACCCGACGGGCGACGGCTCCATCGGCGCCCCGAACTACAAGGACGTCTACGTCATGCAGTGATCCTGGTGCTCTCGCACCACCTGAGAGCACCGCGTAGTTCCCAGCAACACAGTTGACGTGTGGGGGCTCCCTGACCGGGAGCCCCCACACGGCAGCCCGGACCCGGTAGGCTTCCTGCCTCGGGGGGTCCGACTCATCCACCATCCCCGGAGAGTGACCTGCGATGTTCGCGTATGTCGTGAAGCGCCTGATCTCGGGAGTCCTGGTCGTGACCCTGGTCTCGATCGCGATCTTCCTGCTGTTCTGGTACGGACCCTCGAGCCCGGCGCAGCCCATCTGTGACCGAGAGACCAGCAACCGCTGCTCGGCGGCCAAGCTGGAGATCTACGAGCGGACGCTGGGTTACGACAACCCCGTCTACGAGGAGTACGGCAAGTACGTCAAGGGCATCTTCGTCGGACGCACGCTCACGATCGCCTCCAACGAGTACGACTGCAGCGCGCCGTGCTTGGGCCTCAGCTTCCGCACCAAGCAGCCGGTCAAGGAGGAGCTGGTCTCGCGGATCCCCGCGACCTTCTCGATCGCCATCGGAGGAGCGTTCCTCTACCTCCTCTTCGGCGTCCCCATCGGGGTCGCCGCCGCGCGCAGACGCGGCACCGTGGCCGACAAGGCCCTGGTCTCGAGCTTCCTGTTCATCAGCTCGATCCCCTACTACCTCTTCGCCCTGCTGACCTGGCTCTACCTCACGATCACGTTCGAGGTGCCGTTCTTCAGCGACACGGGCTACTTCCCGATCACCCAGGACGGACCGTTCAAGTGGTTCAGCGGGTTGTTCCTGGCGTGGGTGGCCCTCGGCATCTTCGGGTGCACCCAGTACACGCGATTCACGCGAGGTGCGATGGTCGAGGCGCTCAGCGAGGACTACATCCGCACGGCGAAGGCCAAGGGCCTGCCCACGCGGACCATCGTCTACCGGCACGGGCTGCGCGCCGCGCTCGTGCCCGTCGTGACCATCTTCGGCATCGACTTCGGCACCCTGCTGGCCGGCACGATCTTCACCGAGCGGATCTTCGAGGTCCAGGGCATCGGCTGGTGGAGCCTCGAGGCCGTGCAGGGGCGTGACCTGCCCGTCGTCCAGGCGACCGCGCTCTTCAGCGCCGTCGTCCTGATCATCTCCAACCTGCTCGTCGACGTTGTCTACAGCGTCCTCGACCCGAGGGTGAGGCTTTCGTGACCAGCGTTCCCATGACCCAGTCGTCCGCCGCCGATCGCGACGCGCACGACGGGCCCTACCTCCAGGTCGAGGACCTGAAGGTGACGTTCCCGACGCAGGACGGTCCGGTGACCGCCGTGCAGGGGCTGACCTACTCGGTGGAGAAGGGCAAGACCCTCGGCATCGTCGGGGAGTCCGGCTCCGGCAAGTCGGTGTCGAGCATGGCCGTGATGGGCCTGCACGACGCGAAGTCGGCCCAGATCTCGGGCTCGATCCGCGTCGGCGGCACCGAGGTCGTCGGCCTCAGCGAGTCGAAGATGCGTGACCTGCGCGGCAACTCGATGGCGATGATCTTCCAGGACGCCCTGGCCGCGCTGCACCCGTTCTACAAGATCGGCGGACAGCTCGAGGAGGCCTACCTGGTCCACCACTCGAGCGCGTCCAAGCGCGATGCCCGCCGCAAGGCGATCGAGATGCTCGACCGGGTCGGCATCCCGCAGCCGGACCGGCGTGTGGACGACTTCCCGCACCAGTTCTCGGGCGGCATGCGTCAGCGCGCCATGATCGCGATGGGCCTGATCAACGACCCGTCGCTGCTCATCGCGGACGAGCCGACCACCGCCCTCGACGTGACGGTGCAGGCGCAGATCCTGGACCTGCTCCAGGACCTCCAGCGTGAGTTCAACTCCGCGGTCATCATCATCACCCACGACCTCGGCGTGATCGCCGAGATGGCCGACGACGTGCTCGTGATGTACGCCGGTCGCTGCGTGGAGTACGGCACGACGAAGCAGATCCTCACCGCGCCGGAGATGCCCTACACGTGGGGACTGCTCTCCAGCATCCCGGACGTGAGCGCGTCGACCGACGCGCGGCTGATCCCGATCCCGGGCAACCCGCCGAGCCTGCTCCGACCGCCGTCGGGCTGCTCGTTCCACCCGCGCTGCGTGCACTCCGACAAGGTGCCCGGCGACCTCTGCAGCACCCAGCTGCCCGAGCTGCTGCCGGCGAGCTCCGGCACGGCCCACCTCAAGCGCTGCCACCTCGCGGACCCGGTCGGGGTCTACCAGAGCGAGGTGCTTCCCGAGATCGCCCCCGAGCTCGTCGACGAGCTGAGTGAGGAGACCCGATGACGCAGGACCCCAACGCCCGCTCCGAGATCGAGCCGACCGAGGTCGGGGCCAACGCGGCCGAGACCGGCGAGCGGCGCCTCACCGAGGAGCACAGCCCGGAGACCCCGGACACCTACGGCTCGCACGAGATC
This sequence comes from Nocardioides potassii, assembly GCF_021648885.1. Lineage (GTDB taxonomy): Bacteria > Actinomycetota > Actinomycetes > Propionibacteriales > Nocardioidaceae > Nocardioides > Nocardioides potassii. The sequence continues at coordinate 609,597 of NZ_JAKJHZ010000005.1, forward strand.
GGGATCGAGGACCTGGACTTCGCGACGCTCGCCGAGCAGGGGCACACCGCGACCGAGCTCGACCCGGACGCACCGGCGGTGCTCACGGTGGACAACCTGAAGATGTACTTCCCGGTCAAGTCCTCGGGCGTCGTGCGCCGCACGATCGGCCACGTGCAGGCCGTCGACGGGATCTCGTTCGAGGTCCCCAAGGGCGGCTCGCTGGGCCTGGTGGGGGAGTCCGGCTGTGGCAAGTCCACGACCGGCCGCCTGATCACCCGGCTCTACAAGCCGACCGGCGGGTCGATGATGTTCGACGGCCAGGACCTCGCCAAGCTCTCCAGCCGCGAGATGAAGCCGCTGCGCCGTGACGTGCAGATGATCTTCCAGGACCCCTACACCTCGCTGAACCCGCGCCACACGGTCGGCTCGATCGTCGGGGCGCCCCTCGAGGTCCACGACATCGTGCCGAAGAACCAGGTCCTCAAGCGGGTCCAGGAGCTCCTGGAGGTCGTGGGTCTCAACCCCGAGCACTACAACCGCTACCCCAACGAGTTCTCCGGCGGCCAGCGCCAGCGCATCGGCATCGCGCGCGCGCTGACCCTGAACCCGAAGGTCCTGGTCGCCGACGAGCCGGTCTCCGCGCTCGACGTGTCGATCCAGGCGCAGGTCGTCAACCTGCTGCAGGACATCCAGGCCGAGTTCGACGTGGCGTTCCTCTTCATCGCCCACGATCTGGCGATCGTGCGGCACTTCTGTCCCGAGGTCGCGGTGATGTACCTGGGCAAGATCGTCGAGATCGGCGACCGCGAGACGATCTACGGCAAGCCGCACCACCCCTACACCCAGGCGCTCCTGTCCGCCGTGCCCGACGTGAAGCAGGCCGCGGTGGGCGGGCGTCGCGAGCGCATCCGGCTCGAGGGCGACGTCCCGTCCCCGATCAACCCGCCCTCGGGGTGCCGGTTCCGCACGCGGTGCCAGTTCGCCCAGGAGATCTGCGCCAAGGTCGAGCCGCCGCTGCTGCAGATCGGCAAGCGGCACAAGGTCGCCTGCCACTTCGCCGGCGAGCTGGGCTCGCACCCCGCGACACCGATCACCACCGAGCTCCTCGGCGTCGACGACCAGGGTTCCCCGGTGCCGGGGGCCACGCCGACCAACACGCAGCACACGATCCCGGGCTACGAGAAGACCTGGTACGACCTGAGGACGAAGCAGACGACGGGGGTCTGACCTCCGCCGTCCGACCCGCAGGGGATACTCGCCCTCGTGGACGGCCTGTTCGAGATTCCGGGCGCGGGGCAGCCCGCGCCCGGAGCCGTTCCCGGGAGCGGGTCGCTCGGCGCCAACACGCACGCGTCCGCGCCGCTCGCGGTGCGCATGCGACCACGCACCATCGACGAGCTGGTCGGGCAGCAGCAGCTGCGCGCCGCCGGCTCGCCCCTGCGGCGCCTGATCGAGGGCGACCAGTCGATGTCGCTGCTGCTGTGGGGGCCGCCCGGGACGGGCAAGACGACCATCGCCGCGATCGTCAGCCAGCAGACCAGCCGGCGCTTCGTCGAGGTGTCGGCGGTCTCCGCGGGCGTCAAGGAGGTCCGGGCCGCGATCGACGGAGCACGCGCCGAGCTCGTCCGGACCGGCCAGGAGACGGTGCTCTTCGTCGACGAGGTGCACCGCTTCAGCAAGGCCCAGCAGGACGCGCTGCTGCCCGGCGTGGAGAACCGCTGGGTCACGCTCATCGCCGCGACCACCGAGAACCCGTTCTTCTCGGTCATCTCCCCCCTGCTCTCGCGCAGCCTGCTGCTGCGGCTCCAGTCGCTGACCGACGACGACGTCGCCGAGGTCATCGACCTGGCGCTCACCGACGAGCGCGGGCTCGGCGGCGAGACCGGGCTCGACGACGACGCCCGCGCCCACCTCGTACGGCTGGCGGGTGGGGACGCACGGCGGGCGCTGACCTACCTGGAGGCGGCCGCCGGCGCCGCGGCGAGCACCGGGCTCGACACCATCGACCTCGCGACCGCCGAGACCGCGGTCGACCAGGCGGCCGTGCGCTACGACCGCCAGGGCGACCAGCACTACGACGTCATCAGCGCCTTCATCAAGTCGATCCGCGGCTCCGACGTCGACGCCGCCCTGCACTACCTCGCGCGGATGATCGAGGCCGGCGAGGACCCGCGGTTCATCGCGCGCCGGCTCGTCATCAGCGCGAGCGAGGACATCGGCCTCGCCGACCCGACCGCGCTCCCGACCGCGGTCGCGGCGGCGCAGGCCGTCCAGCTGATCGGGATGCCCGAGGCCCGGCTCAACCTCGCGCAGGCGACCATCGCGCTGGCCGTGGCTGCCAAGTCCAACGCGGTGACGACCGCGATCGACGCCGCGCAGGCCGACGTACGCGCCGGCAGGATCGGGCAGGTCCCGCCCCACCTCCGCGACGGGCACTACCCGGGGGCGGCCAGGCTCGGCCACGCGTCCGGCGCGGCGAAGCCCTACGTCTACAGCCACGACGCGCCCTACGGCATCGCCGAGCAGCAGTACGCCCCCGACGAGCTCACCGACGCCACCTACTACCGGCCGACCGCCCTCGGGGCCGAGGCCGCGGTGAAGGAGCGCTGGGAGCGGGTCCGCCGCATCGTCCGGGGCTTGTAGGCTCGCCCGGTGACTTCGGAGCAGGTGTGGCTGGCTGCCGCGGGTGCAGTGGCGCTCGCCGCGCTGGTCCTCGCGCTGCTCGGCCTGCGACGAGCTCGGCGCGCCGAGTCCCTCGTGGCCTCGCTCGCCGAGCGGGTCGCGGCCCTCGATCTGCCTGTCGCCGGGAGCCCGCGGCCGGTGGCCGACAGCGCGGGCGGCGCCGACACGAGCGCGTACGTCATCACCCGCCTGGACGACGGCGGCCGCGAGGTGGCGCCCGAGCAGGTACCGGTAGCGGTGCCCATCGACGGCCGGCTGTTCGTCGACGTCGTCGCCCGCGAGACCGTGGTCAAGGCCGCCTCGTGGACGGCCGGCGTGCGCCGGGCCCTCGCTCCCGAGACCCGCAACCGGATCCGTTTCCACGTGCGCCAGGAGACGAGGCGAGCCGGTCGCGAGCGCCGCGCGGAGACCAAGCAGGCGCTGCGTGAGTTCCGCGCGCGCGAGCGAGCCGCCGCAGCAGCACCGGGGGAGGACGTCGCCTGATGGGTCGCCCACTCTGGTTCGTGGCCGGGGCGGGGGTCGGGGTGTACGCCGCTGCCCGCGCCCGGCGGGTCGCCGAGACGCTGACCGCCGACGGCCTGCGCGACCGCGTCCGGGGGTGGCAGGTCGGCGCGCGGATGTTCGCCGACGAGGTCAACGCCGGTCGCGCCGAACGTGAAACCGAGTTGCGGGAGCAGCTCGGGCTCCGGCCTCATGGTGTACCCGAGCTGACCAGCAAGCCCGACGAGATGAAGGACCCGCACTGATGGACACCGCCGAGATCCGCCGCCGCTTCCTCGCGCACTTCGAGGCCGCCGGACACGCCGTGGTGCCCTCCGCCTCGCTGCTCGCCGACGACCCGAACCTGCTGTTCGTCAACGCCGGCATGGTGCCGTTCAAGCCCTACTTCCTGGGCCAGGAGACGCCGCAGTGGGACCGCGCCACGAGCGTCCAGAAGTGCATCCGCACACCCGACATCGAGGACGTCGGCAAGACGACCCGCCACGGCACGTTCTTCGAGATGTGTGGCAACTTCTCGTTCGGCGACTACTTCAAGGAAGGCGCCATCGAGCTGGCCTGGACGCTGATCACCAAGCCGGTCGACGAGGGTGGCTTCGGCCTGGAGGTGGACCGGCTCTACCCGTCGGTGCTGGTCGGGGACGACGAGGCGATCAGCCTCTGGATGAAGGTCACCGGCCTGCCCGAGGAGCGCATCGTCCAGCTCGGCAACAAGGAGAACTACTGGTCGATGGGCGTGCCCGGCCCCGGCGGGCCGTGCTCGGAGATCCTCTACGACCGCGGCCCGGACTTCGGTCCCGACTTCGACCCGACGACCCTCGGCCCCGACATGCCCGTCGAGCTCGAGGACCGGCTGCTCGAGATCTGGAACCTCGTCTTCATGCAGGACGAGCTCAGCGCCGTACGGTCCAAGTCCGACTTCGACATCTCCGGATCGCTGCCGCGCAAGAACATCGACACCGGCATGGGCCTCGACCGCGTGGCGCTGCTCCTGCAGGGCAAGCAGAACATGTACGAGATCGACGTCATGTACGGCGTGATCGCCAAGGCCGAGGAGATGACCGGGAAGACGTACGGCGCCGACGCAGGCGACGACGTGCGCTTCCGCGTGATCGCCGACCACGTCCGCTCCTCGATGATGCTCATCGGCGACGGCGTGACGCCTGGCAACGACGGGCGCGGCTACGTGCTGCGACGGCTGCTGCGCCGCGCCGTGCGGTCCATGCGCCTGCTGGGCTGCGAGGACCGGGTGCTGCCCGAGCTGATGCCGGTCTCGCGCGACGTGATGGGGCAGACCTACGACAACCTCCTCACCGACTGGCCGCGCATCTCGCAGGTCGCCTTCGCCGAGGAGGACGCCTTCCGCAAGACGCTCCAGTCCGGCACCCAGATCTTCGACACCGCCGCCGCCGAGGTGAAGCAGACGGGTGGGACGACGCTGTCCGGCGAGCGCGCGTTCGCGCTGCACGACACCTACGGCTTCCCGATCGACCTCACCCTCGAGATGGCCGCCGAGGCCGGGCTGACCGTCGACGAGCAGGGCTTCCGCGGCCTGATGGCCGAGCAGCGCGAGCGGGCGAAGGCCGATGCCCGCGCCAAGAAGGGCGCGCACGGCGACACGGCCGTCTACCGCGGGATCCTCGACGAGCACGGCCCGACCGAGTGGCTGGCCTACGAGACCCTCGAGACCGAGTCGCGCCCGCTGGCCGTCCTGAGCGGGGGAGCGGCGACGCAGCGCCTCGCCGAGGGCGAGATCGGCGAGCTGGTGCTCGACCGGACCCCGTTCTACGCCGAGTCCGGTGGCCAGGTCGCCGACGCCGGCGAGATCGTCTTCGACGGCGGCCGCCTCGAGGTCATCGACGTGCAGCGCCCGATCAAGGGCCTCGTCGTCCACCAGGTGCGCGTGCTCGAGGGTGAGCTCGACGCGGGTCGCGAGGTCCACGCCCGCGTCGACCCCGAGTGGCGCATCGGTGCGCGCCAGGCCCACTCCGGCACGCACGTGGTCCACGCCGCGCTGCGTGAGGTGCTCGGCCCCACGGCGCTCCAGTCCGGCTCCTACAACCGTCCCGGCTACCTCCGCCTCGACTTCGGCTGGACGCAGGGCCTGAGCCCGCAGCAGGTCCGCGACATCGAGCAGGTCTCGCAGCAGGCACTGCGCGCCGACCTCGCGGTCTCGTGGGACTACATGACCCTCGACCAGGCCAAGGAGTGGGGCGCCATCGCCCTCTTCGGCGAGACCTACGACAACACCAAGGTGCGCGTCGTCGAGATCGGCGGCCCGTGGTCGCGCGAGCTCTGCGGTGGCACGCACGTCGACCACTCCTCGCAGATCGGCACCGTCGTGGTGACCGGTGAGACGAGCGTCGGCTCGGGCAACCGCCGCATCGAGGCGCTCACCGGCGTCGAGGGCTTCGCCTACCTCGCCCGCGAGCGCGACGTGGTCGCCCAGCTGACCGGCGTCCTCAAGACGCAGCCCGACGACCTCGTCGGTCGCGTGCAGGGCCTGACCGAGCGGCTCAAGGTCGCCGAGAAGGAGCTCGAGAAGGCCCGTCTCGCGCAGCTGCTGGGCGCCAGCGCCGAGCTCGCGGCCCGTGCGGAGCAGGTCGGCCCGGTCAAGGTGGTGGCCCACCGCGCCGACGGCGCCGGCGGGGGCGACGTACGCAACCTGGCGATGGACGTGCGCGGACGCCTGCCGCAGGGCGAGGCGGGCGTGGTCGTCATCATCGGCAGCGCCGACGGCAGGGTGTCCGTCGTCGCCGCGACCAACGACGAGGCCCGCGCGCGCGGCCTGTCCGCGGGCGAGCTCGTGCGTGCCGTCGGTCCGCTGCTCGGCGGCAAGGGTGGTGGCAAGGACGACGTCGCCCAGGGTGGCGGCAGCGACGCCTCGCGCATCGACGAGGCCCTCGCGCTGGTGACCTCCGAGGTCGCCCGGGTGGCGGGCTGAGCATGCGCACCGGGGTCCGGCTGGGGATCGACCCGGGTGACGCCCGGATCGGTGTCGCGAGCAGCGACCCCTCCGGCTTCCTGGCCACCCCGGTCGAGACGGTGCGCCGCGGCGGTGGCGACGTACGGCGTCTCGCCGAGCTCGTCGCCGAGCGGGAGGCGGTGGAGGTGGTCGTCGGGCTCCCGCGCTCCCTCAGCGGCGGTGAAGGACCGGCGGCCGCGAAGGTGCGTGCGTTCGCCGCGCGCCTGGCTCGCCGAGTTGCACCCGTCCCTGTCAGGCTGTGTGATGAACGACTGACCACGGTGTCGGCCGAGCAGGTCCTGCGCGAGCAGGGCCGCAACGGGGCCAAGCGACGCGCCGTGGTGGACCAAGCAGCAGCGGTGCTGATCCTGCAGACTGCGCTCGACAGCGAGCGTCTGCGCGGAGAGCCACCGGGAGAGATCGTCGAGGTGACGGATGAGTGAGCGCGGGACCGACCCCGACGAGGTGGGCTTCGACGACGCCGACCGCGAGGACGACTACGAGTACGTCCTCGGTGGCAAGCGTCGCAAGGGTCGCGGCCTCAAGGGCTGCCTGGCCGTCATCATCGCGCTCGCCGTCCTCGTGGGCGGCTTCTACGTCGGGCTCACCAAGGGCGTCTCGTGGGTCGCCGACCAGTTCCAGGGACCGGAGGACTACCCGGGACCGGGCACGGGCAAGGTCGAGTTCACCGTCAACGAGGGCGACGTCACCGCCCAGATCGGCCGCAACCTCAAGGCCGCCGGCATCACGGCGTCCGTGCAGGCCTTCATCGACGCGTGCAGCGAGGAGTGCAGCGGGATCCAGGTCGGCGACTACGAGCTCCAGAAGCAGATGAGCGCCGCCGACGTCAAGGAGGTCCTCGTCGACCCGGCCAACCTCATCGGCTTCCCGACCGTGACCGTCCCCGAGGGCCTGCGGCTCACCGAGATCTTCTCCACGCTCGCCGAGAACACCGACTTCTCGGAGGGCGCGTTCGAGAAGGCGGCCGAGTCCGGGAAGATCGGCCTGCCCGACTACGCCAACGGCAACGCCGAGGGCTACCTGTTCCCGGCGACCTACGAGGTCAAGCCGGGGATGAAGCCCGTGGCGATCCTCAAGATGATGGTCGCGCGCTGGCAGGAGGCCGCCGACGCGGCCGACCTCGAGACGAAGGCAGCGGAGCTGGGGCACACGCCCGCCGAGCTGATGATCATCGCCTCGCTCATCCAGGCCGAGGGTCGCGGCGACGACATGCCCAAGATCTCGCGGGTCATCTACAACCGCCTCGACGGCCCCGGCGACAAGGGCGGCACCAACGGCACGCTCGGCATCGACGCGTCCATCGCCTACGGCCTCGGGCTCTCGCCCGGCTCGACAGAGCTCACGCCCGACCAGCTGGCCGAGGACACCCCCTACAACACGCGCATCAACGCCGGCCTGCCGCCGACGCCGATCGAGGCGCCGGGCGACGACGCGATCGCGGCGGCCGCCAACCCGGCCGAGGGCAACTGGTACTACTACGTCACGGTCGACCTCTCGACCGGTGAGACCAAGTTCTACGAGGACTACGACGGCTTCCTCGAGGGTCGCGACGAGTACAAGGCCTACTGCGACACCTCGGACCGCTGCTGACGTGGACCGGGCACGGCGCTGCGGGGTCCTCGGCGACCCGGTCGCGCACTCGCTGTCACCGGCGCTGCACCGGGCGGCCTACGCGGAGCTCGGGCTGGACTGGTCCTACGACGCCCACCGGGTGCAGGCGGGCGGGCTGGCGTTTTTCCTGGCCGGCCTCGGGCCGGAGTGGCGGGGGCTGTCGCTGACGATGCCGCTCAAGCGAGAGGCGGTGGCGCTGGCCGACGAGGTCAGCGACCGTGCGCGGCTCGCGGGGGCGGTCAACACGCTCGTCCTCACCGACGGGGTGAGGGTCGGCGACAACACCGACCTCCCCGGCGCGGTCGCCGCCCTTCGGGAGCGTACGACGACGCCGCTGGCGTCCGCGGTCGTCCTCGGTGGCGGCGCGACCGCCACCTCGGTCGGGCTGGCGCTGGTCGAGCTCGGGGTCACGTCGATCCGGGTCGCCGTACGGGACGAGGGGCGGGCCGCCGAGACGCTCACCGCCCTGCGCGCCCACCCGGCTGGGCCGGAGGTCACCGCCGAGCCCCTGGTCGGCGGACGGTGGAGCGGCGAGCCCGACCTACCGGCCGCCGGCTCCACTGTCGACGTCCTGGTCTCCACGATCCCGGCCTCGGCACAGACCACCGCCCTCGTCGAGCGGTGGCGCGACGTCCCCGTCGTCTTCGAGGCGCTCTACGACCCGTGGCCCACCCCGCTGGCCGCGTCGGCGCGGTCGTCCGGCCGGGTCCTCGTCGGCGGGCTCGACCTGCTCGTCCACCAGGCGGCGCTCCAGCTCGAGCTGTTCACCGGCCTCACCGCGCCGCTCGACACGATGCGTGAAACGGGCGAACGCGCCCTCGCGGCCCGCCGTCCCGCTTGAATGACCCCGTGAACGAGACCCTCCTCGCGGCCGTGGTCGGCCTGCTCGTCGCCGGTCTCGGCGGCCTGCTGGTGCCCGCGCTGATCTCGAGCGTGCCGGAGCCCGCGCCGAAGGAGGCCGAGCCCGAGCCGGAGCACGCACCCGAGGAGGACCGGCCGCTCGCGGAACCGGCGGCGGAGGAGCCGCCGAAGATGCTCTACGCCGACATCGCGACCCACCGAGGCCTGCGCTGGCGCAGCGTCCTGGCCTGCGCCGTGGCCGGTGGGCTGATCGGTGCGGCGACCGGGCTGGACTGGTCGCTGGTGTGGTTGCTCCCGCTGACGCCCGTCGCCGTGGCCCTCGCGGTCATCGACTGGCACACCAAGCTGCTGCCCCGTCGGATCGTCGTCCCGGCGACGCTCGCCGCGATCGTCGCGGTGGTCGTCGTGGGTCTCGCCACCGACGAGCGCGACGCACTGGTGCGGGCACTGGTCGCGATGCTCGTCGTCCGGACGTTCTTCTGGGTGCTGTGGTTCGTCCGCTCGGCCGGGATGGGCTTCGGCGACGTCCGGCTCGCGGCCCTCGTCGGACTGGTCCTCGGCTGGGTCGGCTGGGGCGCGGTGGCGATCGGGCTCTGGTCCTCCTTCCTCCTCTTCGCGGTGCCCGCCCTCGTGGTGTTGCTCGCGCGCCGCGACCGGACGCTGCTCAAGCGGTCGTTCCCCTTCGGGCCGTTCATGGTGCTCGGCACGCTCGTGGGTCTCGTCTGGGGGACTCCGCTCGCCGAGCTCATGTGGGGCTGAGAGACTGGGGCCATGCTCCGATGGCTCACGGCGGGCGAGTCCCACGGTCCTTCCCTCGTCGCGATCCTCGAGGGACTTCCCGCGCACGTCCGCGTCACGACCGACGACCTCGCCGACTCCCTGGCTCGCCGCCGGCTCGGCTACGGCCGTGGCGCCCGGATGAAGTTCGAGCAGGACCAGGTGCGCGTGCTCGGCGGCGTCCGCCACGGTGAGACCCAGGGCGGCCCGGTGGCGATCGAGGTCGGCAACACCGAGTGGCCGAAGTGGGAGAAGGTCATGTCGGCCGACCCCGTCGATCCCGTCGAGCTCGAGGCCCTCGCCCGCAACGCCCCGCTGACCCGGCCGCGGCCGGGACACGCCGACCTCGTCGGCATGCAGAAGTACGCCTTCGACGAGGCGCGGCCGATCCTCGAGCGGGCCTCGGCCCGGGAGACCGCGGCCCGCGTCGCGCTCGGCCGCGTGGCGTCCAACTTCCTCGAGCAGGCCGTCGGCGCGCGGATCGTCTCCCACGTGGTCTCGCTCGGTGGCGTCAAGGCGCCCGCGGGCGTCGTACCGCTCCCTGAGGACGTGGCGCGCCTCGACGCCGACGAGGTCCGCTGCCTCGACCCCGGGGCGAGCGCGGCGATGGTGGCGCGGATCGACCAGGCCCACAAGGACGGCGACACCCTCGGCGGCGTCGTCGAGGTCGTCGTCCACGGCCTCCCGCCGGGCCTCGGCTCCCACGTGCACTGGGACCGCCGCCTCGACGCCAAGCTGGCCGAGGCGCTGATGGGGATCCAGGCGATCAAGGGCGTTGAGGTCGGCGACGGCTTCGAGCTCGCCGACACGCCCGGTTCGCTGGCCCACGACGAGATCGTGCCGACCGACGACGGGCTGCGCCGTACGTCTGGTCGCTCCGGCGGCACGGAGGGTGGCATGTCGACCGGCGAGGTGCTGCGCGTCCGTGCGGCGATGAAGCCGATCGCGACGGTGCCGAAGGCGCTGCGCACCGTCGACGTCGCCACGGGCGAGGCGGCGGTCGCGCACCACCAGCGCTCCGACGTGTGTGCGGTCCCGGCCGCCGGCATCGTCGCCGAGGCGATGGTGGCGCTCGTGCTCGCCGACGCCGTCGTGGAGAAGTTCGGCGGCGACTCGGTGCAGGAGACGCGGCGCAACGCCGAGGCGTACCTCGACACCCTCCGGTTCCGATGAGGGTCCGCTGATGCCGCCTCGCGTGGTGCTGGTGGGCCCGATGGGCGCCGGCAAGACGACCGTGGCCGGCCTCCTCGGCGACGCGTGGGGCGTCCCGGTGCGTGACACGGACGCCGACATCGAGGCCGGCACGGGCCGGGAGATCTCCGACATCTTCGTGGAGTCCGGCGAGGACCACTTCCGCGACCTCGAGGCTGCAGCGGTGGCCGCCGCGGTCGCCGAGCACGACGGTGTCCTGGCGCTCGGCGGCGGCGCTGTCCTCCGCGAGGAGACGCGCGCGCTGCTCGCCGACCTGCCCGTCGTGTTCCTCCGGGTGGGGCTCACCGACGCCGTGAAGCGCGTCGGGCTCGGCGTCGGCCGCCCCCTGCTGCTCGGCAACGTCCGCTCCCGGATCAAGGCGCTGCTCGACGAGCGCACCCCCGTCTACGAGTCGGTGGCGACCCACGTCGTCGATACCGACGACCGCACCGCGGACGAGGTGGCCGCGGAGATCGAGGGGCTATTCCGATGACTGACACCGTGCTGCACGTCGGCGGCGCGTCGCCGTACGACGTCGTGGTCGGCCACGACCTGTCCGGCCGGCTGCCCGGCATCCTCGGAGAGTCGGTGGAGCGCGTCGCGGTGCTCTACGCCGGGTCGCTCGGCGCCCTGGCCGACCCGGTCGTCGACGTCCTCGTCGAGCACTACGACGTGCTGGCGCTAGGCCTGCCCGAGGGCGAGCGAGCCAAGACCGCGCCGGTCGCGTCGGACTGCTGGGAGGCGCTCGGCGAGGCCGGCTTCACGCGCTCCGACGCGGTGGTGACGATCGGCGGGGGAGCGACCACCGATCTCGGCGGCTTCGTCGCGGCGTCCTGGCTGCGCGGCGTCCGCGTCGTGCACGTGCCGACGACCCTGCTGGCGATGGTCGATGCCGCGGTCGGGGGCAAGACCGGCATCAACACCGGTGCCGGCAAGAACCTCGTCGGTGCCTTCCACGAGCCGGCGGGCGTCCTGTGTGACCTGTCGCTGCTGGCCTCGCTGCCGCGTGAGGAGCTCGTGGCCGGGCTCGGCGAGGTCGTGAAGTGCGGCTTCGTCGCCGACCCCGAGATCCTCGAGATCGTCGAGCGCACCGACCCGGGCGCCCTCACCCACGACTCGGCCGAGCTGCGCGAGCTCGTCGAGCGGGCGATCCGGGTGAAGATCGGCGTCGTGGTCGACGACCTGCGCGAGAGGGGCGGCGCCGACGGCCACCCCGGCCGCGAGGTGCTCAACTACGGCCACACCCTCGCCCACGCCATCGAGCGCACCAGCGACTACTCCGTCCGCCACGGCGAGGCGGTCGCCATCGGCTGCGTGTACGTCGCCGAGCTGGCCGCGCGTGCCGGATCGCTCGACCGCGTCGTGGTCGAGCGGCACCGCGCCGCGCTGGCGCGCGTCGGGCTGCCGACGTCGTACGACGCCGCGTCCTTCGAGGACCTCCACGCGGCGATGAAGGTCGACAAGAAGGCACGCGGCTCGCTGCTGCGGTTCGTCGTGCTCGACGACCTGGCCTCGCCGCGGATCCTCGCCGGACCGAGCGAGGCGGACCTGCGCGCGGCCTACGCCGCGATAGCCTCCGCCGGGTGAGCGACGCCTCGGGGGACGACACCGCCGTCAGCGAGTCCGGCGGCACCATGCAGCGCCTCTCCGGCGCTGCCGACCCGAGGCCCGTGGACCTCGACGCGCTCGAGGCCGTCCGGCGGGCCGAGGGCGACGGGCCGTGGGTCCCCGCAGGTGGGGGACCGTTCTTCGCCGAGGGCGACGTGGTGCAGTGGCGCTACGCGACGAGGTGCGACCCGATGCGTGTCGTGCGCGACGACGAGCGCGGACTCGTCGCCTGGCTGGCGGCGGACACCGAGCTGCTGTCGACGGCACCCGGGGATGGCCTGAGCCTGCGGGACAAGCCGCTCGCCGAGCGCTTCCTCGGTGAGCGCGTGCCGACCATCGAGCGCTGGCGGGGCGGGGGCATCCTGCGGATCGCGCCGACCGGCCGCCCGTGGTCGGTGTGGATCTTCTGGGAGGACGACGGGTCGCTCGCGGGCCACTACGTCAACCTCGAGCTGCCGCACCGCCGGTGCGGCGACGAGACCAACACCCGCGACCTCATCCTGGACCTGTGGCTCGAGCCCTCCGGCACGCTGTGGCTGAAGGACGCCGACGAGCTCGACGCCGCCGTCGACTCCGGCCACCACACGCGGGCCCACGCCGACGAGATCCGCGCAGCTGGCGAGTGGGCACGCGCCGAGCTCGTCGAGGGACGCGACTGGCCGCTCGACGACGAGTGGGCCACCTGGCGACCTCCGGCCGAGTGGGCGACGCCGGCGCTGCCGGACACTCCACTGGTGCGGGAGGCGCGGCGCCGTACGCTGCCGTCATGACGCGCGTGCTCGTCCTCAACGGCCCCAACCTCGGGCGGCTCGGCCGGCGCCAGCCGGAGATCTACGGCTCGACCACCCACGCGGAGCTCGCCCACCAGTGCGTCGAGTGGGGGAGCGACCTGGGCCTGGACGTCGAGGTGCGCCAGACCAACCACGAGGGCGAGCTGCTCGACTGGCTCAATGCGGCCGCCGACGACGGTGACCGCGTCGTGCTTAACGCAGGAGCCTGGACCCACTACTCGCTGGCCCTCTGGGACGCCTGCGCCCAGCTCACGGCCCCGCTGGTCGAGGTCCACATCTCCGACCCCAAGCAGCGCGCCGAGGAGTTCCGCCACACCTCCGTCGTCGAGCCCCACGCCGTCGCGACGATCGCCGGGCAGGGGATCGACGGGTACCGCCAGGCACTGGAGCTCCTCGCCTCGTCGTGACTCGACGTCGGCCGTGGACCGGGCACACGTGTCCGTGACGTGGCCCCCTGATCCGCGGTGGCGAGGGCCACGTCCCGGACACGTGTCCGTCCCGGCGTCGACGAGGCGTCGAGACGGTGGGCCGCCCACGTCTGATCTGATGGGTGCGTGCTGCCCTTCCGCCAGGTCGATGTCTTCAGCGCCGAGCCCTGGCTCGGCAACCCGCTCGCGGTCGTCCACGACGCCGACGGCCTGAGCGAGGAGCAGATGCGGCGCTTCGCGCGCTGGACCAACCTGTCCGAGACCACCTTCCTCTGCGCGCCCACCGATCCGGCCGCGGACTACCGCGTCCGGATCTGGACGACGGCGGGCGAGCTGCCGTTCGCCGGCCACCCGACGATCGGCAGCGCGCACGCCTGGCTCGAGGCGGGCGGGGTGCCTCGTGGCGAGGCGATCGTGCAGGAGTGCGGCGCCGGCCTGGTCGACGTACGACGGTCACCGCGGCTCGGGTTCGCCGCACCGCCGCTGGTGCGGAGCGGCCCCGTCGAGGACGACCTGCGGGCCAGGGTCGTTAACGGGCTCGACATCGACGACGCCGCCGTCCTCGACATGGCGTGGATCGACAACGGTCCCGGCTGGGTCGGCGTGGACCTGGGCTCCGCCGAGTCGGTGCTGGCGGTCGTCCCGGACGTCGCCGCCTTCACCGACCTCAAGGTCACCGTGCTCGGCCGGTGGGGCGAGGTCCACGCGGCCGAGCTGGGCGCCGACGTCGAGGTGCGCGCCTTCTTCGCCGACGGTCGCGACTTCGCCGAGGACCCGGTGACCGGCTCGGCCAACGCCGGTCTGGCGCAGTGGCTGACCGGGTCCGGCGCGCTGCCGGCGTCGTACACCTCGCGGCAGGGGAGCGTCATCGGCCGGGAGGGCCGGGTGCGGATCGAGGCGGACGGCGACCGCGTGTGGGTCTCGGGCGACGCGGTCACCCGCATCGCCGGCGAGGTCGACCTGCCGTGAGCCTCACATGTCGGCCCCGATGAAGGCCGGGTCACCGCCCTTCGGCTTGAAGGGTCCGAGCGGTGTACACGTGCCGGACGGGACCTCGCAGTCGTGGACGGTGTAGCGCGGGTACGTCCCATCGGGCGCGATCACGAGCACCGAGCCGTCGGTGTCGACTGACCAGAAGCCGAGGCTCCCGTCCGTCGGTCCCACGTCGAGCCGCACCGGGTCCGCCCTGGGATCGATGGGCGCGAGGAGGCTCGACCACCCGACGACGTACGCCCCGTCGAAGGTCAGCTCGCTGTCGATGGCCCCCTCCACGAACGTCCAGTCGCGGGTGCCGGAGGGCGCCGGCGTGGGTTCCACCCCCGAGTAGAGGACCGTCCCGTTGCGGACGTCCGCCACGCGCACCCCAGCGCCGAGGTCGACCACCTCCTCCGAGAGCATGTCGACCGCGAGGGTCGTGCCGGACGTCCGCACGAAGAGCACGCCGTCGTCGTAGGCATCGATCACCAGGTCCGTGCACCGGCCGCAGGAGGTAGACCAGGAGTGCACGTCTTCGTCGGTGTCGAGGTCACGGACAGTCACGACGGCCTCTCCGTCGTCGAGCACGGCGAACGCGACCTCGTCCGAGACGGAGTCCGCCTTGGCCGTCGGGTGGAAGCCCGCGTCGCGGTCGACGGAACCGTCCACCAAGGCCTCGACCACGCCGTCGTCGCGCAGCAGCATCGGGCGGTTGTCGTCGTAGAAGACGATCCCGTGGGGCGTGGCGATGGCATCGGTGTCGAGGGATCCGAGGTCCGTCGCGTCGTACGTCGACCCGCCGAGGTGGACCGCGACGTCCGGGTCGGCGTAGGCCCGCAGACCGCCCGAGGCGTCCATCGGGGCGAAGCGTGCGTAGTGGTCGGCGGCTCGCTCACCAGCAGTCGGGATGGCGGCTGTCGCCCCCACCCAGATCGCGGCGAGCACGGCCACCACGGTGACGGTGGCCATCGCCCGACGGCGTCGTCGCACGCCGCGGCCACGGCGGACGACGGCGGCGAGGTCGCCCGGTGGCGGCTCGACGTCGAGGTGCGACCGCAGCACGGCGGCCAGCTGGTCGGTCATCGGGGCGCTCCTTCCCCGGTCAGCGCGGAGAAGGAGTCGGTGCGCAGGTTCCTCAGCGCTGCCGACGCCTGCGACTTGACCGTGCCGCGCGAGCAGCCCAGCACGTCGGCGATCTCCGCCTCGGAGAGGTCCTCGTAGTAGCGGAGCACGATCACGGCCCGCTGTCGCACGGGCAGGCCCTGGACCGCCGCCCAGACCGCGTCGCGGTCGACCACAGCGCCCTCGGGAGAGGCGCTCGCCGCTCCGGCGTCGGGCTCGGCGGTCGACCGCTCGCGCCGGAACCAGGCCGAACGACGGCTGCTGATGATCTCGTTGACGACCATCCGTCGCACGTAGGCCTCGGGGTGGTGGGCTGCCGACACGCGGGACCAGGAGGCGTACGCCTTCGCGAAGGCCGTCTGCAGCGCGTCCTCGGCCGATGCCCGGTCACCAGCGATTCCGACAGCCATCGGGTAGAGCCGACGCCAGGACGTGTGGAAGAAGTCGTCGAAGTCGAGGTGGTCGGCCACGCGCAGCAGGCTGTCGAGGCCCGCGCCCTCGGCCTCGTCCGCACGCCACGCCTCCGTCATGCCCTCTAGACGACGCGGGCGGCGCGCAGGTTGTGCGACGAAGGTCGGATATCCGTAGGACTGCCGATGCGGCGCGTCCTCGCGCGGCTGCAGACTCCTCAGCAGGCACCGCATCCTGAGCGGGGCCGGGGAGGGAACCATGCGTACGGTGCTGAGCAGGAGCGCCCACGCGGACCAGCTGGAGGCGGAGGTCCGCGACGCGACGTGCTGCGTCGCGACCGACCGCTGCTGGTCGTGCGAGGTGAAGCTGGGGGAGGTCCGCGCCATCCGGCGCGACGCGCTCCTGCACTCGATCAGCACCATCCGCCCGCGGAGGGCCGTCCGATGATGGTCCGCGACGGAGCAGCGGGAGCCGGCAGTGGGGGCCGGGTCCCGTCGGTGATCGGCATCAGCCGGCGGGAGCGTCGTGACGCCGACCGCGGACGGGCGTCGCTCGAGTTCGGGCAGGACGCCGCTGCGGCGCTGGACCTGCTCGACCTGCTCGAGCTCGCCTGGCACGACACCCACGGCGACGCGACGCCTCCGCCCGACGTCGTCGAGGACGTGTGGACCGCCGCCGAGGGCGACCTCGCGCAGTTGGCCTCGGCCTCCCGGCTCGCCGTCATCGACTGGCGCGACCTCCGGGTCGCTGCCGACGAGATCCGGTCCCGCCGGCGCGAGGAGCGCGCCTGACGGCTCCCGTCAGAGCGACGAGAGCCACTCGTCGATGGGGACGTCCCCGTCACCGAAGACCAGGGTGCGGCGCGTCGCCCGGTCGTCGGCGAGCGCGGCGACGACCACGTCGGCCACGAGCTCGCGGGAGGTGGTGTCGCCGTCGCCCGAGGTCGCCGCGGGGTTGACGCGGCCGGTCGACGGCTCGGTCGTCAGTGAGCCCGGACCGAGGACCGTCCACGAGAGGTTCGTACCCCTCAGGTGCTCGTCGGCGGCGATCTTCGCCTCCTGGTAGTGCCGGAAGGGGTTGTCCTCGAGCACGAGCATCTCTCGCGTGGACCCGCTGAACGACACCATCACGTAGCGATCGACACCCGCGGCGACCGCGGCGTCCATCGAGCGGATCGCCGCGTCGCGGTCGACGGCGTACGTCCGCTCCGGGTCGCCCCCGCCGGCGCCGGCCGACCACACGACGGCTTCGAATCCCTCGAGCTGCGAGGTGAGTGCCTCGACGTCGGCGTCCTCGACGGACGAGACGAGCGCGGTGGCGCCGGTGGCCTCCACGTCGTCGACGTGGTCGGGGTTGCGGACGACCGACGTGACCTGGTGGCCGGCCTCGACCAGCTTGGGTGCGAGCAAGAGTGCGATCTTGCCGTGACCGCCGAAGATGGTGATGCGCATGTGTGCCACCGTAGCCGGGTGCAGACCTCCACCCACGCGCTGACCATCGGCGCTGGTGAGGTGCGCAAGGAGTTCCGGGACGACCACGACGCCGAGGCGGAGCGCGAGTGGGCCATCCTCGGGCTGCTCGCCGAGCACGCACCGGGACTCGCCCCTCGACCACTGCGTCGGGAGGACGCGGAGACCCCGGTCATCGTGATGGAGCGGCTCCGTGGCGAGCCGCTCGCCCCGCGACCGTTGGACGCGACGCAGACGCAGGCCCTCGGTGCGTCGCTGCGCCGGCTGTACGACGTACCGTTCGAGGCGGTGTCCGCCTCCGGGGTCGGCGCGCGGCGCCACGGCGCCCGTGAGCACGTGGCGATCCTGGTGGAGTGGCTCGGGAGGGCGCACGACCTGTCGGACTGCGCGGACCCGGCGCTGGTCGCGGAGGCGCTCGCGGCCGCCCGCGCCTTCGTCGCCGCGCCCGCCCTGCCGGAGCCGCGGCTGACCGCCCTCGGCATCGCCGACCTGAACCCGGCCAACGTGGTGTGGGACGGTCGCGTCGCCCGGCTGGTCGACTTCGAGGACGGTGGCCTGAGCGACCCGGCGTACGAGCTCGCCGACCACGTCGAGCACCTCGGCAGCCGCCTCCCGGGGGTGTACGACGTCCACGCGCTGCCGGTCGCCGCGGGCCTCGATGGAGAGGATCGCGAGCGGATGGAGGCCTACCGTCCGTTGTTCGCCGCCTTCTGGCTGGCGATGCTGCTGCCCGGCAACGGCGCATGGCGGCGCAACCCGCCCGGGACCACCGAGGCGCACGCCGCGCATTTCATGGCTCTGCTCGGTCGCCACTAGACTCATCGGTCGGCGCTCGCGCCGTGATCTTGAAAACTCGACGAAGGCGGACAGACTCACATGGCAACCACCAACGACCTCAAGAACGGCATGGTCCTGCGGATCGAGGGACAGCTCTGGGCCGTCGTCGAGTTCCAGCACGTCAAGCCCGGCAAGGGCCCGGCGTTCGTGCGCACCAAGCTCCGCAACGTCGAGTCGGGCAAGAACGTCGACAAGACCTTCAACGCCGGCACCAAGGTCGAGACGGCCAACGTCGACAAGCGCACGATGCAGTACCTCTACAACGACGGCTCGTCCTACGTCTTCATGGACACCAGCACCTACGAGCAGCTCGAGGTCGCTCCCGAGATCGTCGGTGACGCCAAGAACTTCATGCTGGAGAACCAGGAGGCGATCGTCGCCACCAACGACGGCCGCGTGCTCTTCATCGAGCTCCCCGCCTCCGTCGAGCTGCTGATCGCTGAGACCGAGCCGGGCCTCCAGGGCGACCGCTCCACCGGCGGCACCAAGCCCGCCACCCTCGAGACCGGCCACCAGATCCAGGTCCCGCTGTTCCTCACGACCGGCGAGAAGATCAAGGTCGACACGCGCGACTCGTCCTACCTCGGCCGCGTCAAGGCCTGAGCGCGCCACGTGGCTGCCCGTTCCAAGGCGCGCAAGCGCGCGCTGGACATCCTGTTCGCCTCCGAGCTCCGCTCCGAGGACCCCGTGGCGGCGCTCGACCGCGCCATCGAGGCCGGTGAGGGACCCACCAACGACTACACCGCCACGCTCGTGCGCGGTGTGGTCGAGCACCAGTCCCGCATCGACGAGGTGCTGACCACCTACAGCAAGAGCTGGACGCTCGCGCGGATGCCCGCGGTCGACCGCAACGTGCTGCGGATCGGCGTCTACGAGCTGCTGTGGGGCGACGCCGACGTACCGGAGTCGGTGGCGGTCAGCGAGGCGCTCAACCTGGTGCAGGACCTCTCCACCGACGACTCGCCGGCCTTCGTCAACGGCTTGCTCGGCTCCGTCATGAGGGACCGCGCCAGCCTGGTCTGATCCGCCCATTCGCAGGGGTGGTCCCGTCTCGCGAGTGAACGGTCGTACGTCCTAGGTTGGCGCCATGAGCAACCCTGTCGACACCGCCGAGTCCGTGCACCAGAGCAAGTGGATGGACATCGCCATCCGCATCGGCCTGGTCACCTACGGCGTCGTGCACCTGCTCGTCGGCTGGCTCGCTCTCCAGCTCGCGTTCGGCGAGAAGGAGGACCAGGCGTCGAGCTCCGGCGCCATGCACTACCTCTCGCAGCAGCCGCTCGGCGGCTTCCTGGTCTGGGCGATCGCGATCGGCATGCTCTTCCTCGTGATCTGGCGCCTGCTGGAGTTCGCCTTCGGCTACCCGGAGGAGTCCGACGACAAGAAGCGCTGGCGCAAGCGGGGGACGTCGCTGCTCAAGGCCGTCCTCTATGGCGCGATCGCCTACAGCGCGTTCAAGACCGCCACCGGCAACGGCGGCGGCAAGGGCGGCTCGGACTCGATGACGGCCAAGCTCATGCAGATGACGGGCGGCCAGCTCATCGTCGGCATCATCGGCCTGGCGATCATCGGCTACGGCATCTCGCTCATCGTGCGCGGCTGGACCGAGAAGTTCCGCGAGAACCTCGACGCCCAGGGCCAGTCCGGCGAGGACGGGTCGGCGTACGTGCTGGCCGGCAAGATCGGCTACATCGCCAAGGGCGTCGCCATCGCCATCGTGGGTGGCCTGTTCGGTTACGCCGCCATCACGCACAATGCCAAGAAGTCCGGCGGGCTCGACCAGGCCCTTCAGAAGGTGCTCGAGTTCCCCTTCGGTCAGGTGCTGCTGGCCGCCATCGCGGTGGGTATCGCGGCCTACGGCGTGTTCTGCTTCGCGCGGGCCAAGCACCTCTCGCGCTGAGCCCTACGGCGCGGTCGGCGCCCCCGCGGTGAGCGCGAGTGCGGTGGCGACCATGTGGTCGCGCACCTGCTCGGCGCTCACCCGGCTGATGCGGGGCACGCCGGGCGCCTCCTCGCTGACCAGCATGGCCACGCGGCCGAGCTGGAGGGTTCCTAGCCCGCTGGCGTAGAGCATGTTGGCCAGCACCTGCGGGTCCTCGACGTGGAAGTCGCCGCTCGTGTCGCCGGCCTCGATGGTGCGGGTCAGCACCGACAGGCAGCCGCCGATCGCCTGTCCGAGCCGGTACATCGCGCCCTCGCTGACCTCCTCGAGGAGGTCCCCGCCCGGACGCCGCATGATCGACTGCGCGCAGTCGACGAAGGCCGGGTGCGCGAGTCCGTAGGTCACGAACGCCTCGACGAGCGCGACCAGCTGCGCCCGCGGCTCGTCGGTGGTCTCCGCGGCCTCCTCGAGCGCGACGCGGAGCTCGTCGAGGTACTGCACCAGCGTGAGGCTGAAGAGCTCCTCCTTGCCGGTGAAGTGCCGGTAGATGATGGCCCGGTTGATCCCGACCGCACGCGCGATGTCCTCGATCTGCGCGTCGCGCACGCCTCGCTCGTCGAAGAGCCGGCGGGTCGCCGAGATGATCTCGGCCTCACGCAACCGGCGCCGGGCCGCCGTGCCGCCGCCGGCCGTCTGCTGGGCGGGCTCGGTGCTCATGGCGGTCAGTCTAGGGACGCGCGACGCCGCGCTAGCCGAGTGCTCCACCCCGGCGCGCGCGAGTGGTGCCTCAGCCGGTCATGTGGCTCCGCACGTGCTCGATGGTGTCGGCCTCGGCCGCGGTCTTGTCGTCGCGGTAGCGGACGACGCGCGCGAAGCGGAGGGCAAGCCCGCCGGGATAGCGGGTCGAGCGCTGGAGGCCGTCGAAGGCGATCTCGACGACCTGCTCGGGGCGGACGTGGACGACGTAGGAGCTGCGGTCGACCGGTGAGGTGGCGAGCTCGGTGAACCGCTCGGTCTGCCAGGCAAGCATCTCGTCCTACATTCTCGAACCTTGAAGGTCGGGCATTCTGACCTGCGGCGACGCGTTGGAAGTGAAACCTTCAAAGCTGGAATGACCCGACCTTGTTGGTAAATGCGAACCGGGTTGTAGCCCTTAGACCTGTCTTGGCGCGGTCACGTCCGCGTGCGAGGCCATAGACGGACTTCGCTGGTGCGCGCACACTGCAGACATGACGGTTCGTGTGCAGTGGGTCGTCGAACCGCTGCACCTAACTCGCAAGCAGGAGTACCGCTGCTCTGCGCACTCGCAGTCTTCGACGAAAGAAGCCGTCTACTGAAACTAGGCATGGATTGGGAGACCGTCCAAGCCTTGACGTGGACCTTTGCCGGCTTCGAGGCAGCAGATGGGTCGCCGACCGAACCGGTCAACCGCCGCACCCTGTAAGCGTCGCGCTAGAGCCTCGCTTGGAAAGACGTCATACCTTGTAGGAGAGGACGCGCTCCTGACGAACGGGGCACGCCCTTCGCGCGAAGCGCGATGGGGGCGAGTTGGGACCGGCGGGCGGACTCAGTAGGTCGTCCGAGGCTCCGACTGCACGAAGTTGTAGTCGTCCGATGCCCACCTAACAGCCCACTGACCGCAGTGCTCCCTTAGAAGTTCGCGCACAAACTTCCTGTCACTGGTCGTTGCCGACGGAACCGCATTCGGTATGTACTCCAAATCTGAGTCGGCGCGCGCGACCTGCTCACGACCCCCAACGAGCGCGGCGAAGGGAAATCCAAAGGCTTCCGTTATCACCTCGGCGAACTCGTCATATCGACCGTGGATCTCCCACCAGATCATCACTGCCGTTAGCGCGATCTTCATTCCCGCGCTAACGATGCGATGTTCTGAACGCGTGTCCAAGGAGTTTGTAACGGCTCCGGCGACAACGTAAGCATCGCCAAAGGACAGTTGATTCGGACGCCGCTGCGCGTTGAAGGCGCCAACTATGTCGTCGAACTCACCAACCCCACCGGTCCGAATCACTTCGATCGCAGCCATCGAATACGGCCCATACGCCGGTCGAGACTCTCGTCGCCATACCCAGGTCAGTTCGTCAGTCGGAATCGCTATACGCTCGTGACGAAAGAAGCGCGAGTAGTATCTGATCCAGCGGTCCGTGCTTTGACCGTCGAGCAAGTACTGCTCCCAGCAGGATTCAAGTACAGCACTCCACTCGTGGCCCCGAGGTGACTCGCCAGTCGTGAGCTGGTGCTCCACCCAAGCGCGAAGTAAAACGTCCTGCCGCTTGCGGACGATTGCGTCATCGTGAGGCAGATTTAGCGCAGCAGGATCGAGCACGAACGCTTCGACTCTTGCTCGCGGGTTTCGGGGCAGTCGAAACAGCGCTTCAGCGACTTCAATGGACAGCGCATCCCAGTCGCCTCCCATGGTCTCGAATGCTTCAACCATGAGCAGATCGAAATGTCGTGGCTGAAGATTCAGGACGGAGGCTATCCTTAAGCGCAGAGGGAGGAAACGGCCGTCCCCCTTCCCGCCGATAAGCTTCTCTTTGGACTTGATCTCTTCTAGGAGATCTCTGACTCTACCCCGAGTTCCTGCTTCGGCTGCCATCACAATTAGGTCGGGCAGAACGGACGCAGGGTTCTTCTGATACTCGCGAATGATGACGTCCGCCAAAGACGAGGCATCCGAGTTCGTACGAACCATGCCTTCGGCTGCAAAGTACTCCATGAAAGTCCGATGCGTAAAGCTGAAGATCCGTTCGCCACCTTGTGTGCCGTCCACCCCAAGGAGCCAAGCGCGACCAGCGCAGAAGTCGAGAAATTGTTTTGCGCGGAATTTTGCAGGCGCAGGCAGAACGCCAGCCGAGTCAACCAGGTAACCAGCAATGATGTCCCGTAGCTGCCTCTCCTGAACGCCGCTTTGGGCCTCTTGGCTCTTGAAGAAGAACAGTGCGACTTCTTCCATCAGGTCTTCGCCGTGCTCGACGTGATCGGTGGGCTGCTCGATGTCGCGCATGGAGTCCCAACGACGAAAGAGCAGGTCTGCGCAATCCTTGTATACGGCGCGGCGGTTCCGCGGTATGTAGCCCCTATTCCGGTACAGGATGCAGAGTAGCGACAGCATCAAAGGATTTTGAACCAGCTCCTCTACAGGTTGTGAGTCGCGAAGAAACGACGTCGCCAAGGCGGGCCCATCTGGATCGAGCGCGAACCATTTCTTCGAGTACTCCTCGACTTGCTCCATCGTGAAAGGAAGCAACTTGTACTTCGAGAACAGTTTGGAAGAAAACGGGGCGTCCTCGTAGCCACTTTCTCGGCTCGTTGCGAGAATGGTGCAGAGGGGGTACTGGTGGGCGAACGCCTCAATCTTTGCGACAAATGCCTGCCGCTTAGCCTTGTCAAGGATTTCGTCGAGGCCATCAAATATCACCACCGCCCGGCCGAGGGTCAGCAGATCCTCGATGTGGGACGTCTGAATAAGCGAGTCCTGAAACAGCCTTCGAATCGAGTCAGTGAGTTCGTCAGCTAGAAGCGCTGAATCGAGGTCGGATTCTCGTGCGCGCAAAAGCAGGGGAACCTGGCCTGCGCTTGAGGACGCCAGTGTTGCAATGAGGTGTTGAGTGAGTGTACTTTTGCCGTTGCCTGGTGGGCCGGTAACAACGAGGCGCCTGCGTCGAGTTTGCGCCAGTATTTCGTCTGAGGTTGAGAGATCGCCATCAACGGATTGAAGAGTGCGATGAATGTAGAGCGATTCCAAGGCTCGCCCGTCAGACGCGTCTGGCGAGTGACGAAGCTCCAGATTCCCGAACTTGTTGAGCGCCTGCCGTTTAACCTCTTCGCCGCGAATCTTCAGTGTGACGAGTCGGTCGCGGTCTGTCGCTAGACCAAGCATTTCGACCAGCCAACTAGGGAGTTTGGACGCCTTGTCGCGGTCGACTTTCAGCGCGCTGTCCGCCCCCAGGAGTTGGTTCCGTTCGTCTGCCGTTAGTGTTTCGCGGAGATCTTCGCCGAGGATGCGGTCCAGTTGAAGCTGCAGCATGTTCCAGATCAGTCGCGCAGTAGAACGCGGAATGTTGGACTCTGCTAGAAGGCTCTCTGAAAGGTCAAGAAACTTGGACTCGATCTGCTCGTTTGCGATACTTACTCGATTCGAGTTCTCAAGCACAATGCGACTAAGGCATGACGCTTCGATCAACGGGCTCATCCGTGGGTCGTCGAGTAGTTGGTTGACCGTCGCGACCTGGTCGCCGCTCAGAACGAGAGGCTCGGCGTGCTCGTCTTCCACGTAATAGTGCAGATCCGCGACGACAGCCTCGCCGGGGCGACCCGCGAGCCTGAGGGCCCCTGCAACTCCGTCCGCGATGAGTTGCCCGAGGGCGCTACTTAACATTGATGACGTAAACGGGTCCACGTTTCCTCGATCGACGGCACGGATGTTTGGTGCGAGCCTAGAAGGTCCTCCCTGTGACTCGGACGGACGCGCCACTCGACAGGCAGGTGACTCATATTCTGGGTTGCGCCCACGCGAGGCGTCGCAGCTTGCGCAACCCGTTGTCGCGGCTCATGAGAGGTGGCTTCTAACAGTTTGGAGGTCGTCGGCCTCGGGAGCTGCCTTGTCCTCTCGATAGCGCAAGACGCGAGCGAAACGCAGGGCCACGCCGCCCGGATAGCGGGTCGAGCGCTGCAGGCCGTCAAAGGCGATCTCCACGACCTGCTCGGGTCGGACGTAGACGACATGCTTGTTCCGGTGTGTCTCCAGTTCGAGGAACCGTTTCGTTTGCCACTCAAGCGCTTCGTCGGTCATGCCCTTGAAGGTCTTGCCGAGCATCACGAACCCGGACTCGGACGTCTCGTCGCGAGCGCCGAGGTGGATGTTGGACAGCCAGCCCTCGCGCCTGCCCGAGCCCCACTCGACGGCGAGCACGACGAGGTCGAGCGTGTGGACGGGTTTCACCTTGACCCACGCAGAGCCGCGTCTGCCGGCGGCGTAGGGGGCCGAGAGGTCCTTGAGCACCACGCCCTCGTGGCCAGCGGCCACGGTCTCTGCCGCGAACGCGTCGGCGGCCGCTGGGTCGGACGTGACGAGCCGCCGGACGCGGTGCTGCTCCGGCACTAGGGCGTCGAGGGCGGCGAGGCGCTCGTGGCCGGGGGAGTCGAGCAGGTCGCGGCCGTCGACGTGGAGCAGGTCGAAGAAGTGGGGCGTGACCGCGACGCCCGTGTCCTGCGCGGTGCGGCTCGCCGTGTCCTGGAACGCCATCGGCCGGCCGTCGTCGGTCAGGGCGAGGGCCTCCCCGTCGAGCACGAACCGGTCCGCCGGCAGCGAGCGGGCCACCTCGACGACCTCGGGCAGGCGCCCGGTGATGTCGTCGAGGCTGCGGGTCACCACGAGCACCTCGTCGCCGTCGCGGTGCACCTGGATGCGGATGCCGTCGAGCTTGGCGTCGACAGCGACGTCGGTGCTGCCGTCGGGGGAGAGCCCGGCCATCGCGGCGGCGACGTCGGGCGCGCTCGAGGCGAGCATCGGCATGATCGGACGACCGACCTCGAGGCCGATCGCGGCGAGCGCCGCCTCGCCCTCGAACGCCGCCCCGGCCGCCGCGACCGTCGAGCCGGCCAGCATCGCGGCGCGTCGTACGGCTGCAAGCGGCACGTCGGCCACCTGGGCGACCGCCTCCTGGGTGACGGCGTCGAGCGCGCCCTGGCGGAGGTTGCCGGTGACGACGGCACGCAGCCAGGACTGCTCGGCCGCGGTGGCGCGACCGAAGAGGGCGTCCACGGCCTGCTTGCGGGCGAGCTGCGAACCCGAGCCGGACAGCTGGGACATCGCCTCGAAGGCCTCGTCGACCTCGAGGACGCCGAGGGACCGCTCGTCGGCGGGGTCGGGCAGGTCGGAGACGCCGCGCCAGCCCAGTCCCGTACGGCGTTGGCGCAGCGCGCCGCCGAGGTAGGACACGACGACCTCGAGCTCGTCGGCCTCGACGCGGCCGAGCAGCTCGGCGAGCAGGGCGACCTTGGACTTGCGGGACCTGGTGGCGGCGACCTCCTCGGAGGTGGCGACGAGCTCGGCGAGCAGCATGCGTCCATCCTGCCGCCCGCCACCGACACCCGCCTGACGCCAACGGGCAGGATGGGTCCGTGCCCGAGTCCTCGCTCTACGTCCCGCGGTTCAACGTGATGGACGCCGACGACGTACGCCCGTTCGTCGACGCCGTCGCGACCGCGCAGCTGGTGACGGTGGGGGAGGACGGCGTGCCCGATGCGACGTTCCTGCCCGTCCTGTGGGAGGGCGACCGGCTGGTCGGCCACCTGGCGCGCGCCAATGCCCACTGGCGGCGGATCGTCGACGGCTCCCCGGCCCTGGCGATCGTGACGGGGCCGGACACGTACGTCTCGCCCGGTTGGTACGCCACCAAGGCCGAGCACGGCAAGGTCGTGCCGACGTGGAACTACTCCGTCGTCCACCTGCGCGGGTCGGTCACCGTCCACGACGACCCAGCGTGGGTACGCGGGTTGGTGACCCGCCTGACCGACCGGCACGAGGCGACCCGCCCCACACCGTGGGCGGTGGCCGACGCACCCGCCGACTACATCGACAAGAACCTCCGCCCCATCGTGGGCGTCGAGCTCGTCGTGGCGTCGGTCGAGGCGAAGGCCAAGCTCAGCCAGAACCGCTCGGACGAGGACCGCGCAGGAGTCGCCGCGGGTCTCGCCGCGGACGGTCGCGACCCCGCGGGCCTGGTGGCTGAGTGAGGCCGGACCGGCTGCGCGAGCGCTTCACCGGCCGGATCGCCGGCGTCGGGAGCACGTCGGGCGTCCGCGTCGTCGTCGGGCGCTGGGACGACGGACCATGGGGCTCCTTCGCCGACGTGATGCTCGAGGACGCCTCGGGCCACCGCGTCCTCCTCGCACCGTCCGAGCGGGTGCGCGACTTCGTCGCTGCGACCTACTCGTTCCACGAGGAGGTCATCGAGCCGGTCTCCGTGGTGGACACGGCGGGCGGCTGGCAGGTCACCACGCCGTCCCTGTCGCTGCGACTGGTGCTGGGTCGTCGTACGCCGCTGGGCTCCCTGCTGTCCGTCGTGCCCGCACGTCTCGCCACGTCACCTGCCTGGTGCAGCCTGGTCGACCCCGTCGCCCGCCTCGTGCTGCGCGGCGTACGGACCCGTGGGACCGCCGGCAACGACCGCCGCGAGTGGTACGGCGCCACCTCGGTCGTCGCGGTCACCTCGCTGACGGGTGCGTGGCGGGGGACCGACCTCGGTGCGATCGCACCGGTCGACCCGCCCTGCCGGTTCGGATTCTCCTCGACGCCGAGGCGGCCGTCGGTCACGAGCGTCGTGACGACGATCGAGCGGCGCCGGGCGCCCGGCTGAGCTCGGCAGGGTAGGAAGGGACGCATGGACCCTCGCCACGCCGGACGTACCGCCCGCCTGCTGGAGCCGCTGCACGCGCTGGGCTACTTCGCCCCCGAGGTCGAGACGGAGGTGACCGGCCTCGGTGTGCGCAAGGGCCGCGCCACCTACTTCGCAGCGCGCGCAGCGGCGATGGGGCGCGTCGGCGCCGGCCCCGTGGCCGCGACGTTCTACGTCTTCAACTCCTCGCTGGTCGCGCACTTCATCCCGGCGGCATGGGAGTCGGCCTCGCCGGAGGACGTGGTCGCGGCCCGCTACCGCGGCGTCTCGGCAGCCTGGGCCCGGCTGCTCGGCGAGGAGGCGCTGGCGTCCAGCGAGGTGGCGGAGGCCGCGGACCTCGCCCGTACGGCGTCCGACGGGTGCACCGTCGCCGGCCGGCCCCTTTACGCCGCGCACGCCGACCTGCCCTGGCCTGACGAATCGCACATGGTCCTCTTCCACGCCCTCACCCTGCTCCGCGAGCACCGCGGGGACGGTCACGTCGCCGCACTGACCGGTGCCGACCTCAGCGGGATCGAGGCGCTGGTCACGCACACGGCGACGGGCAGGGGCTTCACCCAGCCCGCCGCCCAGGCGACCCGCGGGTGGTCCGACGAGGAGTGGTCGGCAGCGGCGGCGGGACTCTCGGCGCGCGGGCTGATGACGTCCGACGGGCTGCTCACCGACGAAGGTGCCGCCCTCCGGACCGCGGTCGAGCGTCGTACCGAGGAGGGCGCGTTCGCGCCGTGGAAGCACCTGGGCGAGGCAGGTACGGCGCGGCTCACCGAGCTCTGCCGACCGCTGGTCACCACGGCGCTGACCAACGGCGCCTTCCCGGCCGGGGTGTTCGCCTGACCGCCGAGAGCGGCTCGGTGGCTGCCCGTTGGTCGAGTAGTCCGCGAGGGACGAGCGGGCGTACCGGGACCCGGGTCCACTGTCGGTGGGTCCGTCTAGAGTCGGAGACACGATTCGAGCCAGCGAGCTCGGGCCCTCCGGATGGCCGATCATCGGCCGCACACACCTCATGACACAGGCCGCTCCACCTGTTGTCGACGCGCCCTCGCGGCGTGGGGAGGTCTGGGTCCTGTGAGTGCGGTGTGGCTCGTTCCGGGCGACGGTTCGTCGTCGGTCGTCGACGCGCTCCTCGGGCGTCTCGACGGCGTGCTGGACGATTTCGCCGCCCTGTCGCCGGGTGGGTTGGTGAACGCCGATGTCGTGCGGCTGCTGGATGCGGCGACCGTGGCAGCGAACCGGGTCGCGTCGTTGCAGTGCCGGACCGTCGCGGAGGCTGACCGGCGGCGGCTCGGTGACGCGATCGGTGAACGTCACACGCATCAGTGGTGGGCGGGTCGGAGTCGGTTGACGCGGTCCGAGGCCGGGCGGCTCACGAAGCTGGGGGTCGCCCTCGACGAGCCTCGGCACGCCGACGTGGCGCGCCGGTTGGCGGACGGGATGCTGTGCGTCGAGCAGGCGCGGGCGATCGTCGAGGCAGTCGAGGCGCTGCCACCCGTCGTGGACGACGAGGTGCGCGACCGGGCCGAGGACGCGCTGCTGGAGCTCGCTCGCCAGCACGACGCACGTGACCTGAAGCAGCTGGGCAAGCGGATCCTGGACGCGGTGGCACCCGAGGTTGGCGAGTCCCACGAGGCGAAGCGGCTCGAGGACGAGGAGCGTCGAGCGGCCGAGGCCTCGGACTTCACCTTGTACGACGACGGTGAGGGCAGGTGCCACGGCTGGTTCACGGTGCCGACACATGTGGGGACGATCTTGCGGCGCACGCTCCTCGCGCTAGCGAACCCTGCACGGCACGGCGCTGCCGACCTACGTGACGCGTCGGGGGAGTGGAAGCCGTCCCGTCGCCGGATGGGGGAGGCGTTCATCGAGTACGTCGAGCGCTACCCACTCGATGCGATGCCGCAGACCGCGGGGGTGAACGCCACCGTCGTGGTCACCATGACTCTGCAGGACCTGCTGGGCGAGCACGCGACAGCACTGTTGGACGACGGCTCGCGGATGTCGGCCGCTCAGGCACGGAGATTGGCGTGCGAGGCCGGCATCATCCCAGCGGTGCTCGGTGGGAAGTCCCAGCCGCTCGACCTGGGCCGCGCCCGTCGGCTCTTCAACAAGGCCCAGCGCATCGCCCTCGGTGTCCGTGACCGTCGCTGCACCGCGAAGGGCTGCGAGACCACCGCCTCAGGCTGCCACGCCCATCACGACGACCCTTGGTCCCGCGGCGGCCGGACCGATCTGGTCAACGGGCGACTCCTCTGCCCTCACCACCATCGGCTCGCGCACGACCCCCGCTATGCGATGACCGTCCACACCGACAACAAGGTGACCTTCGTGATGCGGACGTAGGAGTGGCGCCCTTGGTTGTTCACGTGACCGGCGTCGAACCGCCCAGGATGACGCGGCGCCGGCCCCGCTAGCCCACGCGCGGAGGCGAGATGAAGGACAAGTCATCCCCGCCCAGGCTCGTCCTTTGCCGAATCCGAGTTGGCGGGCTTACGTCTCGCACGATCGCTGGGTGCGGGCCTGGGCACGTCGAGGACTACAGCGCTCACGCGGATCTGCTCGGAGGATGCCTCGTGTGCTCGGCGTTGTAGTTCGGCCGCGACTTCGGTGCG
Source organism: Nocardioides potassii (assembly GCF_021648885.1). Lineage (GTDB taxonomy): Bacteria > Actinomycetota > Actinomycetes > Propionibacteriales > Nocardioidaceae > Nocardioides > Nocardioides potassii. Next base: position 639,735 of record NZ_JAKJHZ010000005.1, read on the forward strand.
GCTCAGTCGGTTGGCATGGATGCGTCGCGGATCGTTCTCGTAAGACCACTGGTCTGGCGGAAACCACGCACACACATAGATGCCCCTGTGCGCGCGGAGCGCGGGAAGGTAGTCCGCTACGAGCTGGGAGCTCAGGTCGGTCAGCAATCCGCTGTTCCAGCAGCCCTTCACTTCAATTGGGATGGCCACGACGGCTCCGTCTGAGGCTGTGCCTCCGATGAGAACGTCAACTGCGAGACCGTGGCCCTTGCTCGAGGTCTGGCGGACCTGCACTTCGCGGTTGACTACGACGTCTTTGCGAAGGTCTTGTTGAAGGTGGTCGCGCAACAACGCTGACACATCAGGCTCGTACTTCGGCGCCCAGAGACGCCCGCTGACTTTTCCGTCTACGTCGCGCTGCGCTGACTCGTTCCAAAGAAGTTGTCCGACCTCGCGAAGACGGACCTGAGACCGCTCAATAGCCGCAAGCACTGCATGGTAGAGATCGTCCTCGTCAAGCACGACAGTTGCCCTCGCGTTTTGCATCAACGTGTGAAACTCGGCCGGCGTTGGGCCAACCCATGACGTATCGCGCTGGCGCTCTTCGGCGTCAGCGACGTGCTCTCGAATTCCACCAAGGCTCGCGTGATCGGTAGCAATCCGCTGCAGCTCCCGCAGCGACGCGTCGGTCGCCCTCTCGGCGAGCAGGCGAATCAGACCGTCCCGCCAGTCGCGGATGCTGTCCTCAAGCGTCCCGCGTTCCCAGTCGACCGGGTTGTCGCCCCAACCCTCGCATAGCCAGCTCACCAAGCGCCCAATTTGGCTCTCACTTAACGTATTCCAGCGCGTTGAATCCCTGAGCGATGCAGCTTCCTCAGCGAACGCTGCCCCAAGATCGTCACGCGCAAGAGCGAGATCAAGGAGGCCGTCGACGTTCGTCGCAACTGCGCACAACGACACGGCTCCGATGGCCCAAACGATCGGGGCGTCGTGCGTAGTCAGGACAGCGAGTTCGGGAAGCAATCCATGTTCGTGGGCGTGAGGGGCCAGGAAGGCGGTCAGGGATCGCAGGCTTCGCTGCGCTGTCGCTGTTGCCTGACTGGCGGCCGAGCCGCCGTCGTCGGATGTTGCGTCCCCATCTGGAGCGACCGACGCAGCATCACTTAGGACAGGTAGGAGCCGGCATAGCGATACCGCAAGCTCTCGATCAAGTACGGAATCGAGCGGTGTGAGGTCTGGGAGCGAGCGTCCAGCTTCTGCCGAAGTTCGAATCCAGTGCAGGTACACCGCCTTGTAGGACTCCGGCACTCGACGCTTGAGTTCCAAGTCCAAGGCCGCGTGGTCCTCGTCGTTGACGTCGACGAACGAAAAGTAACCGCAGCGGACGATCGCCGGGGCCCATCTGTCCCAATCGTCATCGGTGAGAACTGACAGGGCGGTGATTGCTCCTGCGGCGCGGTGCAGTTCGAGGAGCACGCGATAACCCACGAGTGCCAGGTACGAGACGGAGTCGGGCTTGGCCAACCAGTCACCTTGACGCGAATCACTCGACTGCAGAAAGGCAATCGCGGCTTCCAAGTAGGCGATCTGATCGAACGCAATCAGGCGGGCACTCGGCCAGTCGCTGAGGGCACCGGCGCGGAAGTCAAGGTGTCCGGTCTCGGGCTCAGTCCACAGTCTGAGCGTGAGGCCGACAAAAGCCTCGGAGTCACGCTCACGGACCCTTTCCCAGGCGTCGGCGAGCGCCTTGGGGTGATCGTCAGCCCCCTCCCAGGTCAGCCGCTCTGTCGCCATCTTCTGAAGTTCGCGCGACCGGCGGGCCTCCTCACTGTCCAGAGGAACCGCCCGGAACCACCAAGCAAGCGACTGTGCGAACAGTGGGTGCTCACGGTGCTCCCACGCGATCTGCTGTTGCACCGAATCTCGGGGGTCGAAGACTGCACCAAGCAGCGCCGTCGCGTGCGCGGCGTAGCGTTCATCGGAGCCAAGTTCGAACAGCCACGCCAGATCGTCGCCGGTGAGAAGCCTGGCGGCGCTGGCGTCGAGAGGATCGGCGGCCGACGGCTTCCACATCCACAGTAAGAGGGGTGCCTCCTGCGGGCTCAGGTAGTCCAAGCTTCCTTGGATCAGACGGTGCCGCTGCGCTCGGCGATCGACGAGTTCGCCGACGTCCCCGCCGATGGGCCCGGGGAGACTCTGTACACGACCGTGCGCTTTAGCGCACTGAGCGAGCGCCCAAGCGACCTGACGCTCATATCGATCCAGATCATTACTGACGAGGAGGCGCTCGACGATTTCGATCAGCAAGTTCGGAACTCGGCCGTGGTCCCGGTCCGCACGAAACGCGCCGTGGCGGCCGCTGCCGTTCATCGTGAGGTCGCCCCCCACATCGCGGAGGACGTCGAGCACTTCTGCCAATCGGCCCTCTGCGGTTGTGTCGGCGAAACTGCGCAGGAACATCGAGTACGAACCGATGAAGTTGTCTCGCTTTGGTGCCGTCATGGCGGCGACTAACTCCGCGGCACTGAGGTAGTTGGGCCAGCAAACCGACAGGGCCTGACCTCGAAGCTCATCGTCCGGATCATGTTCTGGGCTTTGCTGAACTTCGGTGAGCACCGGACGCAGCACGGCTGCCGCCTGTTTAGAGTCAAGTTCCGACAGTGCGAAGGCCGCACTGGCTCGAAGGACGGGGTTGAGCCCGGACCGGGCAACCAAATCTACGATGTCCGGAACGGCCTCGCGGAGCAGGGAACTGCGGGCTATCAGAACGGCGGTATGTGCGCGCCTTGCGGTCGGGTCGCCAAGGTGGCGCCCACAGTCGCCGCGGAGCGCGGCGCGCATAGGACCGTGTAGTTGTTCAGCTAGGCCGGGGTAGGTGAGCCGCCAACGCCTGCGCGACAGTCTGGTGCCCGCGGCAGGCTGGCCGAGCAGATAGTCGACGAGCTCTCGACGAAGCGCTGGATCGGCGATGACGCCGGCGTGGGCAATTACACCCGCCGGGTCGGTGTGGACCAGCCAGCTGTTGCGACCAGGCGCCATCGCCACCGTCCATGCCGCCACCTCACGGAGCGGACTGGGGATACTCGTTCGGCCCAGACTGTTCGTCCTGGTCAGTAATGCTCTCAGTTGATGCTCCGGAACTTCGTGGGTGATGAGGTAGCGAGCCGCAAGGAACGCTGCGAAGCTCGCGTGCGCAATGCCCAAGCGGCCCTCGCCCGAACCAGTGAAGAGCGCGGTCGACAGCGTGCTGGAGATCAGGCCCGAAGTCACCGCGACAGCACCGGCAGGGAGGGGTTCGTCGCCTCCCACTAACTCGCCAACGCCGATGGTCGGGGGTGCGGCGACGTCCCTGAGTGCGATTGAACTTCGCGCACACAAAAGCATGGTGGCTGCGATGCGCGCGGCAACGGACAGACGTTCGGCGTGGTTCCCGGCGGGCGTTCGGTCCTTCGCGCGCCCGGTGTCGGGCTCATCCACGAGTGCCAGGAGTCCGCTCTCATACACTCCTGAGATTTCATGAGGGAAGCCGCCGTCGCTGGCAAAGAGCCGCAGGAGGAGGTCCAAGGTCAAGGGGATGCTGGCCAGCGAGCCGAGCGAGCGGTCGCGTACTTCCTGCAGGAAAGTAGGTGCGTCTACGCCTCTTTCGTGGGCCAACCGCTCGATGTCGTGAATGGACAACGGTAGGAGTTCGAGGACTTCAAACGCACCGAGGCGCTGCATGAGGGATTCGCTTAGTGGCTGATACCACTCCGAGGTGCGGCAACCGATTAGAACGCGGACAGGACGCCGGCCCGCAAGAAAGTCGGACAAGGTTCTGGTCAACGTTTTCGGGGGTAGTGGGCACTCGTCGAGACCGTCAAGTACAAGGGTTCGATACCCGAGTCGCTCGTCGTCCAACCGTTCCAAATGCTCCCGCAGCGACCGGACATCAGTGACTTCGTCTAGCTCGACGACCAGGGAGGTGTCGGCATCCGCTAGGTAATTGAGCGCTGCGCTCTTCCCGATGCCTGGCTCGCCCAGCAGGGCGCATGAAACCCTCGAACCGCCAAGATCATCGAGCGAGACTGTGGAGCCCGATTGCCACCCGGCGACAGGCCGTAGACCGTCCTCGTCCATGTGGTAGTCGTCTCCTTGTCGCACGGCATGCCGAGACAGGACGGTGGAGAAGCGCACCGGAACATAATGGACCGCCCGATCGTCGACGCCGCGCAATTGGCACCGCGCAGGCACATGTCGCCGTACTTCACTGGTGCCTGTATTCGCAGCCTGCAGCGACGAGTCGTAGCCGACTGTGGCGGTGTTAGACCGGCGCCATTGAGGCGCTTAGGAGGCCGCGACCGCCTTGGCCTCGTCCGCGGTCAGGCACCAGGGGCCGTCGGCGTAGTCGATGCGCCCGGGATCGTCGTTGCTCACCTTGCCAGCGAGTGCGGTCGTGACCTTGGCGATACGGGGATAGGCCTCGACAACCCAAAATTCAGTCCGACGCATGACATCGGCAAGCGAGCAGCCAAGCCCTCGCTGCAAGTCCGTCTGAATCGCTTCGCCATCGACTCCCGCCACGCCGGCACCGCGCGCCCACATGCGCATGTCACCCACGTAACCACCCGTCAAGCCAGTGGCCCATCCACCCCTCTCTGCGATCACACCGGCGAGAGCCATCTCAAGACCAGCGTTTGCATCTGAAGTAGTGGTCCAAGACGGCGGAGCAACGAGGTGTACACCGCCAAGCATCAACTCACCGCTGTGGTTGGCTTGCCATAGGTCCGGAGCAGGAATTTGGACGTGCGTGAAGTCGATGCCCCGATCTATCAGCGACTGTATGCGCTGCTTCATGAAGGAAGACGTGACTCATCCACCCGTGCGTTGTGCAAAACGGATCTCCGGCCAGCAGAAGTTTGAGCTCATTAAGCTGACTCATCACTCAAGTGTGGCGTAAAGGGGACGCCCTCGGCGCCACCGAAAGGTTTGAGCCGATCTAGCACGCGAGTGGCGTGCCTCTGGATTAGTAGCGACGGGCGACGACTTCAGGGCGCCGTTGGCTCGGCACCACCGTCAATCCGCCGCGTGGCGGCTGTCGCCCCAAGCGGCGGTTCGACAGACCGCTCGAACTCACGCGCTGAGAATGGCTTGTGCCTCGACCCGTCCCTCGCGGGTATACGGGATGTCGTCGCTCGCGTAGCCGAAGAGCGCGTACAACTGCTCCAAGAGGTGAAAGGCCACCACTGCTCCGTCGTCGGAGCCGCCGATCTCTCTTAGCCATTCGTCGCTAGAAGCTGGCTGAGCAGCCCGGCTCGAGAAGTACTGCTGGTGTTGACCTCGTTCCAGCCGCACGTTGGCGCTTTGTAGACCGAACGCAGCAAGGCGCCAACTGAACGCGTTGAGCGCAACGGAGTTCCTGGCACCGAGCGCCTCGCAAAGCCTCACACTCTCAAAGACGAACTCGACGACGGCTAGCGGGTTCAACAGGATGGGATCGCCACCGGCTCGACCGCGATTCAGTCCCCAGCCCAAGAAGTCGGGCGTGGCCGCCCCCAAGGCGCAAAAGGTGCCGTCTGGACTGGCCCGAACTATCGCGTCCTCGCGTCCGACGACGAATGCCCCCTCATCGACCCGGACCTGGCCTAGGTGCGACAGATTGAATCCATGGGGCCGGGTGGCGGGCGGCGCCTCCAGCAGTGCTCGTGTTCCGCCGCTGGCCCGATAGAACTCCTTAAAGGGCGACCCATCCGAAGTCGCGCTCACCACCCCGAGCCACGACTCAACACCGGGACCGTCGATCGTCTCTAGCATGGTTGCCAGCGCTTGATCGAGACGCTCGCTAGCTCCGCCTGAAGCTGGAGATACCGGTAGGGACTCCACCATTCGACCTGTCGTCATCTGCGCGTGCAGACGCTCGATCGGAGTCGGTTCGCATCTATCGCCGTCGCGCTCGTGGACGATCCACGCTGGGATCGCCCGCCCGTCACCGTCGAGTGATCTGCGCACCATAAAAGGTTTGAGGTTTGGTGGCTGCGGTGGGATCTCAATAACGAAAACCCCTCGCGAAGCGGTGTGCTCAGGAGGGAACCACGACATCCGTACTCCGACAACGTGTGGGTATACCCACTCGCGCAGAACCTTCGCATACGCATCAAAATCGACGAGGGCCTTGGGGATCGGTGTGACCTGCGACGCCTCTTCGACCATCGCGTTCTCCGGTTTCGCAGTACCAAAGCCGAAGACGATCAAGCCTCCAGCACTATTGGCGAAGCACGCGACATCCTTGGCGAGGTCCCACTTGCCCCGGTCCGACAGTCGCCCACCCTCGTGCGCGTAGGGCGCACTTTTGAAGTCGACCCACGAGTCCTCTGCCGTTCCGAGGACCGCCGGCAGATCGCCACGCGCGAGAGCTGCAATGAGTTCACCTGCGGACGCTACGGACACTGCCTCACCGTAGCCAAGTCCCTCCGCTCCAACGCTTGTTCGTGGCGTGTGTTCTGGGGCGCATCCTTTCGCCGCGTGCCATCCCGGGGCGCGTCAGGGCGCCGCAACTGCTCGGCGTCAATTCCGCACCTCATCCCGACGTCACCATCGACTCAAGGGGGAAGTGGTAGAACCGCGACGTGGCTTCTAAGCGCAGCAAGGGCAGCAATCGCGCACGCCGCTCGTCCCGAAGCGGCGGGAGGGCGAAGAGCGGCAGTGCGAAAACGGTTCCGCCTTCGCCACCCGTCAATGCCTTCAAGGACGACAATAAGGCCGGCGCGGGTTCACTAGTTGCGCTGCTGAACCAACCAGCCGCCACCGCCACTGCGACCGCTGCATCATTGGTGGGACTTGTCCTTGCGCTGGCGCCCCTAGGCGGGTCAGCCACGGTTCTCGCCCTTGTCGGCATACCCATGCTTGCCTGGGGCATCTTCCAAATCGTGTTCAGGAACCGGCCTCGCAGGGTCCGAATCGTCGGCGCGATCTTCGCGGTACCACTCGCAGCATCTTCGGTTCTGGTGGTTGCGGAGCCAATCGTCGAGCCAGAAACACTGAGCTTCTTTTACGACGGCTCCCTGCAGTACGCGGAGCAGGACTCACCTCTGCATAACGTGTCTTTCCCGCCTCTTACGGACGACCCAGCTAGTGGCCAAGAAGTAGACGCAGTCATGGAGGCAACGGATCTGGAGGTCTCGTGCTGGGTGCACGGTCGCTACAAGGGCCAGGAACTCGAGTGGGCCGCCATCGTTGACGGCGATTACACGTCCCTCTGGATACCTCTCGCGAGTCTGAATGTCATGGGTAGCGGGGCTGTCCGAACGCTGCTCCCATGCTCGAACTGGCGATGGCGGATGAGCCGGGCGCTCTAGAGCAGCCTTAAGCGGAAGCAGCGTCATTCCGCCGCGTAATTGTGTGGCGACGATCCTTCACAGTTCGTTGAGGATAGATTCTTCTTCCTGTAAGCCGAACTCGTGGCGACACCAAAACGCGGAGCGGTTCTCGCTCCGGACACACAACGTCCCAGGGGTGTCTCGGCGCCACTCGAGCCCGGACGCATCCTTGAACCTCAGTCTAATCACTACCCGATTGAGCGGGGTGCTGTGCAGATTAACGAATTCGTCGAGGCGAACTGAAAGCAGCGTCTGCATCCTCACCTCGTGCGGCTCACCCTCGGACGGTGGAAGCACGGGGATCGTACGGAGATCGCCAAACGGCTTGAGTACCCCCGGTTCCAACTCAAACAGGATGGCCACCTTCACCTCTGTCACGGGAAGGGCGCTTGCGTTGCGAAGGTTAATGGTGACGACGTCGAGTTCCGGCTCGCCCGAAAGGCTCGTCAGCAGCCGATCGGTGACATCGGAAACCCATACGGCAACGGTTGAGGCGTGTGCCTGACGGCGCTCAGCCTCAAGGACGCCGTCCCTACGGCGTTCGACCGTAAGTGTTGACCACGCCGCCCAGGCGGCCCCGGACGCCGCAAGCAACGCCCCCACAGCTCCTAATGCACTGAGCCAGTCGGAAAGGGACGACCCTGCTCCGTCGGCGATACCTTCCGCGCGGGTGATCGCGGCAACGATCGCAGTCGCGTACACGATGAGACCAATGAGCGTCAGTCCGATAAACGCCTCGCCAGACTCGATCGGGCGTCCCTGGGCGCGAGTGGGCGCGTCGACGTCTAGCGGATGGGTGTCGTGCATGGCTCTGGAGGCGTTCACTTCTGCAGACTAAGCAGCACTCGTGACAGCGGTCCCAGTCGCCCCTATTCGCGCACATGCTTTGTGCCGTCGCGTGACGGGGCCCGCCTGCGTCCTTCCGCCGCAATTGACGCTGCCGAGCACGGGGGTGGCTGCTGCTGGCCGTCAGTCGGCCCGCGGACTCGAGGCAGGCTCAGACCTCCGGGTGCAACCGCGCGTCAGGCGCCGTCGTACGCCATGCGGTGAAGTGGATCGTCAACCCGGCGCGGGTAGGCGCGCAGCAGTACGGCCCTGCGGTGACGTCTGCGTCCGCGTCCAGGGGCGCGACACGGACAAGCCGCCACGGTTCGTCGTCGACACGTGCGCGGACGGTGAGGGCGTCTCCCGACCAGCTGCCACGAACGGTCACCAGGCGCCCCACCCAGTCCGGCACGGGGGAGAGGGACCAGTCCGATCGACCGCGTGTGACGACAGCGCCGAGACTCGCCTCTCCGTCGCTGACCTCGACGCCGGCCTTGATCCACGACTCGTCGTCGACCTTGACGAAGATGCCGGCCTGGTCGAACTGGTCTGCGTAGTCGAGGCGGAACTGCACCTCGAGGGCGGACTCGGGCTCCAGCGTGGTCAGCAGCGCGTGTTCGGTGGAGTGGATGAAGCCGTAGGACGTGATCCGCCACGCGTCACTGCCCTGGCGGGCCGTGACGTGCAGGCCGCCGGCATGCGACCTGACGTCGACGGGTTGGTTCGTCCACGTCCCGTCGGTCCAGGGAACGATGTGGCCCATGGTCGCCTTTCGATGGTGGCTACGGCAGCCGAGGGGAACAGCCTCACGCCGTGTGAGCGGCCGTCCCCGTGCTGTCCGCCACCAGCTCGTCGCGCAGGGCAACCAGCTCGTCGACCGCGGCGAGGAAGCGGGTCGTGCTGTCACCGACGTGGAGGTCGTCGAAGTAGTGATGGCGCATGGCGATGCGGGCGAAGTGGTGCTCGTCGTGGGTCAGGCGGTCGGTGACCAGGGATGCCAGGGTGTCGACGTTGGTCTCGTCGACGACGTCGGCGCACCGGCTGATCGGGACGTCGCGACGCAAGGCATCGGCGTCGCCGTGCCGGTCGGTGAGGAGGATCGGCTTGTCCGTGCGCAGGTAGAGCCAGTCGAGGCCCACCGATGACACGTCGGTGATGATGGCGTCGCAGCCGGGCATCACGGCGAGGATGTCCCCGCTGAGCACCTGCGCGTGGCCGGCGTCCGGGTCGACGCGGGCGGCCTCGGCGACGGTGCGGACGATGGCGTCGTGCGCCTCGGCGATCGCTGCAGTGAGGCTGGTCGTCACCTTGGGGTGCGGCTTGTAGACGAGGCGTACGTCGGGAACGGCGAGCACCGCCCGGACGATGGTCTCGCCGAGGACGTCGACCGAGGTGTAGTCGTTGTAGTCGGCGTCGCCCTCCCATGTCGGCGCGTAGAGGACCGTACGACGCTGCGTCGGTGGCAGCAGCGGCGTCCGGGGCAGGTCGAGCTGGGGCCGCCCGACGCGCACCAGCCGGGACGAATCGAAGTCGAGCAACCCGCTCACGTAGCGCTCGACGGCCGCGCCGCCCGCGACGAAGACCCGGTCGTAGGCCTTGGCGTTGTTGCTCGCCATGGACTGCTTGTCGCTCTCGCCGTGATTGATGTGGACGTGCAGCATCCGGGTGTCGACGAGCGACTGGAAGTTCTCCATCGAGTTGTTGCAGTAGAGGACGACCTTGGCGTCGAGCTCGGCGTACAGCTCGGTGAGCTCGGGGAACGTCGGCGCGGTGAGGACCGGCAACGTCGTCCGCGAGCTGATCAGCGCGGCCGACCCGGGGTCGCGCAGGACCAGCCCGACGGGGTGGACCTCGTCGAGCACCTCGAGGACCTCCAGCCACTGGGCGAGCTGATAGGTACGGGTCGGGTCGCCGGCGAAGTAGGCGATCACGCGGAGGTCGTTCACGAAGAGATTCTAGTCGGGCGGACGCGGTCGGTCAGGCGGATGTCCGCCGGGCCTTGAACCGCCCCGCGACGAGGCCGACGACAGGAGCCAGCAGTGCGCATGCCGCGACGGTCGCGGCTCCCTGGATGGACGTCCCCAACGAGACGATCCACGACACGATCGCGACGGCGACGAGCCAGACGGGCGCCGCGAGCAGTCCCACCAACGCCCCGGACCATCGGACCCGGATCGGCCGGGCGGTGATGAGCACGGCGGTGAGGAGGACCAGCAGCCCCGCAGCCCACAGCCACCACGCCGTGCGCCATCGATCGGGGTCCTCGATCGTGCCGCAGGGCGCGACCTCGCAGGCGGCGCCGTCCTGCAGCAGCTCCGGCTGTGCCGGCGCGTACAGGCTGGCGACGACCATGGCGGCGACGCCCAGCCCGGCGACGGTGAACGCGAACGGCCGGGGCACGGTGGTCAGTCTGCCCGGACTCAGTTGATGATCTCGGCGCGCTCGTCGTGGAGCAGGACCTCGAGGCGGTCGCGCCATGCCTGCAGCGCCTCCGGGCTCAGGCGGGGCCAGTCCTCGACCTCGGCCACGATGCGGAGCGGCTCGGTGCTGCGGTAGGACCGCGTCGGGTTCCCCGGGAACTTCTTGTCCGTGACGTTGGGGTCGTCCTCGAACGACCCCGTCGGCTCGACCTCGTAGACGCGCGGGGCGGCGTTGCCGGCAGCGAGCTCCGCAGCGAGGCCCGCGCCGTCCTTCAGCGCGGTGAAGTAGACGTGGTTCATCACGACCTCGGGGCGGTAGTTCGAGCGGAACCCTGCCGACAGCAGGTCGCCGACCCGGAGGTCGGCCTTGGTGCCGTGGAAGAAGGGTCCGTCGTCGCCCGGCTCACTCATCGCAACCGCCGAAGCCCGACGCGCGGCGGTGCAGCTCCCGGAGCTCCTCGGCCAGCTCGGGCGCGGGGCCGGACACCGGGATGCCGGGTGCGACGGCGTTGATCGTCAGGGGAGTGACCGGGCCTGCGGCAAGACCCCACGAGGAGCGCCACTCGAGCAGCTGCGCAGTCGACCCCGCGTACACGATCCGGCCGAGGCCGACCCACGCGTGCGCGGCCGAGCACATCGCGCAGTGCTCACCCGAGGTGTAGACCGTGCAGCGGGGGCGTACAGCCTCCGCGACGTTGGTGGCCGCCCACCGGGCGAGCTCGATCTCCGGGTGCCGGGTCTGGTCGCCCCCGCCCTCCTCGTTGCGCTCCTCGCGCAGCACCGTCCCGTCCGGGGACACCAGCACGGAGCCGAAGGGAGCGTTGCCGGCCTCCAGCGCCTCGCGCGCGAGCGCGACGCAACGGCGCAGGTGGTCGAGGTCGTCGGGGGTCAGGTCGTCCATGGGCAGACCCTAGGCAACACCGGGGAAGATCGCTCCCGAGAGATCACGAGGAACTTCCCCTCTCACCCGTCCTGCCGCGGACGGCTGGCGTCGACGGGGAACCCGAAGTCCGTGTGCACGCCGGGGCTGAAGCCGACGTGGTCGGGCTCGCGGTCGGCCAGGCCGGGGAGGCCGACGGAGGCCATCAGGCCGTCGTCGAGGGCGAGCACCTCCGCGTCGTGGACGGGCCAGGGGGCGTGGTGGTTGGGGACGTAGAGCGTGCGGCCGGCCCACCTGGTGTGCAGGCCCCAGCGGGCGCTGAGGAAGTGGTCGAGGTCGGTGGGCACGCGCGCCGCGCCCGGACGTACGACGACGTGGCTCGACGCGCGCGTGCCCGGCCAGCGCAGCCGGGCGTCGTACGTGTGGGCCGCGCCGTCTCGGCGGTGGCGCATCCGCGCCCAGCGGTAGGGCACGCCGAAGCCCAGCCGGGCACCGGCGACGACGATCGCTCGGTCGGTGTCGAGGCTGAGGAAGACGATGCCGCGGCGGCCGGTGTCGTCGACGGAGTAGAGGCGCACGTTGGTCTCGAGGAAGGTCCCGGCCCAGGGGACCGCCGGACCGCGGCCGAACCCGGCGTCGACCATCCGGAAGGGGATCAGCCCGACGTAGGTGCGGCCCTCGAAGACGTCGGGCCGCACGCCCGGCGGCATCCGGTCCGCGACGAGCGCCGGGTCGACGGCCCAGTGCAGGAAGGTGAGGTCGTGCCAGTCCTGGCTCATCAGCACCCGCCCGCGGAGCGGCGGGGCCTCGGGCGAGACGGGCTCGATCATGCGTCCAGCCTAGGCAGCGAGTGACAGCCCACGCGTCGGGACGCGGTGCCGGCTGTCGGGCCCTCGACCTAGGCTCGGCTCATGACGGAGTTCCAGGTGACCCGGTGGCGCGAGCTGCCGTCGATGGTCACTGCTCGCTCGGGCGACGAGACGGCGAAGGTGCAGCTCGCACCGAGGTTCCAGGAGGCGATCGACGAGGCCGCGATGCGGCTCGGCGACACCGGCGCGACCGACTACCTCGAGGGCTGGGACCGATCCGCCTGGACGGAGGCCGAGGGGTCGCCCGCGGAGGTCCTCGACCGCGTGGCCGCCGAGCTCGACCGCGAGTGGCCCGCGGACCGCATCACCGACTACCTGGACGGACTCACCTCATGAACCGCCTCGCAACCCTCCTGGGCGACCACCGGCCCGTGCTGCTCGACGGCGCGATGGGCACCCTGCTCCAGGACAGCGGCCTCGAGGACGGCGCTCCGGGTGAGCTGTGGAACCTCGAGAACCACGACGCGGTCCGCGCCGCCCACGCGGCCTACGCCGAGGCGGGCTCGCGCGTGCTGACCACCAACACGTTCGGCGGCACCCGGCCGCGGCTCGACATGCACGGGCTCGGCGACCAGCTGGCCGAGGTCAACCGCAACGCCGCGCGCATCGCCCGGTCCGTCGCGGACGAGCGCGGGCTGCTGGTCGCCGGCGACCTCGGTCCGACCGGCGAGCTGATGGCCCCGCTCGGCACGCTCACGGCGGAGGAGACGCAGGCGCTGTTCGCCGAGCAGGTCGCCGCGCTGGTCGAGGGTGGGATCGACCTCGTCCTCATCGAGACGCTGAGCGACCTCGCCGAGGCGGATGCCGCGATCGCGGCCGCGCACGAGGTCGCGCCCGACCTGCCCGTCGTGGTGACGATGAGCTTCGACACCAACCTCCGCACGATGATGGGGGTCCGCCCCGGCGACGCCGTGGCCCACCTGTCGGCCGCCGGTGCCGACGCGGTCGGCGCCAACTGCGGTCGCGGCCCCGAGGAGATGGAGGTCATCGCCGCGGAGATGGTGGCGGCGCGCCCCGACGGCCTGCTGCTCGTCGCCCAGTCCAACGCCGGCCTGCCGCAGGTGGTGGGTGACCACTTCGAGTACGACGCCAGCCCGGACGACCTCGCTGCCCACGCAGGTCGACTGGCCGAGCTCGGCGTCGACCTCGTCGGCGGGTGCTGCGGGTCCACGCCCGGTCACATCGCCGCGATCTCCGCCGCGCTCGGCCGGGCCGGCGCGCGCTGATTCCGCTGGCCGGCCGGGCCGGTCAGGCGTCGCGACGCGGGTCGTCGAGCACCTCGCGCCAGGTGTGCTGCGGGTCGAAGCCGACCAGCTCGCGCGCCTTGTCGATGGAGTAGAACGTCTCGTCGCGCCCCATCGCGCGGCGCACCTCGACCCCGTCGTAGAACCGATCGATGATCTCGTCGGTGGTCGCGGCGACCGACATGTCGGGGTTGGCCACGTTGAAGACCTCGAAGCCGAGGCCGTCGGTCAGCAGGCACCGCTGGACCATGTGGCCGAGGTCGCGCACGTCGATGTAGGCGAAGATGTTGCGCCGCCGCAGCGCCGGGTCCTCGAGGAACGGCGGGAACATCTCGGCGTACTCGTGCGGCTCGATGACGTTGTTGATCCGCAGGCCGTAGATGTCGGCGCCCGAGCGCGCGTGGAACGACCGCGCCGTCACCTCGTTGGCAACCTTCGACATGGCGTAGGAGTCCTCCGGGACCGTCGGGTGCTCCTCGTCGACGGGCACGTAGAGCGGCTTGCGCTCGCCCTGCGCGAAGCAGATGCCGTACGTCGTCTCGGACGAGGCGAAGACGACCTTCGCGATGCCGAGCCGGGTAGCGGCCTCGAGGACGTGGTAGGTGCTGAGGACGTTGGTGGCGTAGGTCGCGGCGTCCGGCTGCTTGAGGATCGCCGGGATCGCGGCGAGGTGCACGACCGCGTCGTACGTCGGCTTCTCGGGCAGGTCGAGCTCGGCGTGGGTCGCCAGCCCCGCGAGCGCGGAGTAGACCTCGCCGGCATCGGTGAGGTCGACCCGGAGGTCGATGACGTCGGGGTGGTCCAGCGGGACGAGGTCGGCGTTGGTGACCTGGTGGCCCTGCGAGGCGAGGTAGGGGGCGACGTGCCGCCCGGCCTTGCCGCTGCCACCGGTGAGGAAGATGCGCATGCCTCCTTCCTACCGGGTCCGCCCTCACGGAGCGTGCGGACGGCTCGCCGAAAGGTTCGTCTGTTCCCGCCACCTGATCTAGGGTCGTGAGGCGTGACGCACTCCATGATCTCGGCGCGCGGACTGCGGAAGTCCTACGGCGACTTCGAAGCGGTGAAGGGCATCGACGTCGACGTCCGCCAGGGCGAGGCCTTCGGCTTCCTCGGGCCCAACGGTGCGGGGAAGTCCAGCACGATGCGGATGATCGCCTCGGTGAGCCCGGTCTCGGCCGGCGAGCTGCGGATCCTCGGGATGGACCCGGCCACGGACGGCCCCGCCATCCGGGGCCGGCTGGGCGTCTGCCCGCAGGAGGACACGCTCGACAACGAGCTCAACGTCTTCGACAACCTCTACATCTACGGCCGCTACTTCGGCATCGACCGCGCCACCTGTCGCGAGCGGGCCAACGAGCTGCTCGAGTTCGCGCAGATCACCGACAAGGCGAAGGCCAAGGTCGAGGACCTGTCGGGCGGCATGAAGCGCCGGCTCACGATCGCGCGCAGCCTGATCAACAACCCCGACGTCCTGCTGCTCGACGAGCCCACCACGGGCCTGGACCCCCAGGCGCGCCACGTGCTGTGGGACCAGCTCTTCCGGCTCAAGCAGGCCGGCGTCACCCTCGTGATCACCACGCACTACATGGACGAGGCCGAGCAGCTGTGCGACCGGCTGGTCGTGATGGACAAGGGCGTCATCGCCGCCGAGGGCTCGCCGCGCGAGCTGATCGAGGCGCACTCGACCCGCGAGGTCGCCGAGCTGCGCTTCGGGGTGGGCGAGCACGAGGTCCTCGCGGGCAAGGTCGAGGACCTCGGCGACCGCGTCGAGGTGCTGCCCGACCGGCTGCTCGTCTACAGCGACCACGGCGAGGACGTCGTGACCGCCGTGATCGACCGCGGACTGCAGCCCATCGCGACGCTCGTACGACGCTCCACGCTCGAGGACGTGTTCCTGCGCCTCACCGGCCGGAGCCTGGCCGACTGATGACCACCACGCAGTCGACCCGCACCGAGCGGCCCACGGGCAGCCTCTCCGCCTGGGAGGGCATGACCCGTCAGCTCGACTACTGGGTGACGGTCTACAAGCGCACCTGGCGCGGGGGAGTCATCAGCTCCTTCGCCGCTCCGCTGTTCTACGTCGTCGCGATGGGGGTGCTGCTCGGCGGCTTCATCCAGGCCGACCCCGACAGGCTCGAGGGCGCGACGTCCTACCTCGCCTTCATCGTCCCCGGCCTGGTCGCGGCGCACGCGATGCAGATCGCGGTCAGCGAGTCGACGTACCCCGTCATGGGTGCCATCAAATGGCACAAGACGTTCTTCGCCCAGCTCGCGACGCCGCTCGCCGTGCGCGACCTCGTCAACGCGTTCATCGCCTTCGTGGTCTTCCGGATCGCCTCGGCGTGTGCGGTGTTCATGCTGGTCCTGGCGCCGTTCGGCGTCTTCGAGAGCTGGTGGGGCCCGGTCCTCGCCTGGCTGGCGCAGGTGCTCGTCGGCACCGCCTTCGCCCTGCTGACCTTCGGCTACTCCGCGCGACTGAAGTCCGAGGAGGGCTTCGGCGTCCTGTTCCGGCTCGGAGTGATGCCGCTGACGCTCTTCTCGGGAGCGTTCTTCCCGATCTCGAACCTCGGACCGGTCCTCGAGTGGGCCGCTCGGCTGACCCCGCTGTGGCACGGCGTCTCGCTGTCGCGGATGTTCTGCCTCGACACGGTCGACTGGTCGCTCGCTGCGGTCAACGCGGGCGTCCTGGTCGTGCTGTGCCTGATCGGCTGGCGCTGGGCGGTCACCGGTCTCGACAAGCGGCTGGAGGTCTGATGGCCGTCCTCGACCGGGTCGCGATCCCGGCCCCGCTGACGCCGACCAGCGCGACCCGGCTGCTCGTGCTGCGCAACTTCATCGTCTACAAGTCGGCGTGGAAGCTCTTCCTCACCGGCTTCCTCGAGCCGGTGCTCTACCTGTTCTCGATCGGCATCGGGGTCGGCCAGCTCATCGACGGCTTCACGTTCCACGGCGAGGAGGTGTCCTACGCCGCCTTCGTGGCACCGGCCATGCTCGCCACGTCCGCCTTCAACGGCGCGCTGATGGACAGCACGTTCAACGTGTTCTTCAAGCTCAAGTACGAAAAGTTGTACGACCAGATGCTCGCGACGCCGTTGACCACCGGCGACATCGCGCGCGGTGAGATCGCGTGGGGGCTGATCCGCGGGTCCGTCTACTCGGCCGCGTTCCTGCTCGTGATGCTGGCGATGGGGCTCGTCGAGTCGTGGTGGGCCGTCCTGGCGCTGCCGGCCGCGGTACTAGTTGCGTTCGCCTTCTCCGCGGTCTGCATGGCACTGACCACGTGGATGACGTCCTGGCAGGACTTCGACAAGATCACCCTCGCCCAGATGCCGCTGTTCCTCTTCTCGGCCACGTTCTTCCCCGTCGAGGCGTTCGGCGACAGCGTGCTGCGCTGGGTGGTGGAGGCCACGCCGCTCTACCGGGGCGTCGTCCTCTGTCGCGAGCTCACCACCGGGATCGTCACCTGGGAGTCGGCGGTGTCGGTCGTCTACCTCGCCGTGATGGGCGTGGTCGGCCTGCTCGTCGTACGGCGCCGGCTCGACAAGCTGCTGCTCACCTGAGGGCCTCGCACCCCGTGGTGGTGCGATGTCGCAGCGCGGCACTAGCATGACGCACGTCACATCGGTCTGGCCTCGGGAGCTGCTGTGCGACCCCACATCCGTCGATCCACCACCCTGCTCGCTGCCCTGACGACCTCGGTCGTCACGCTGGCGGGCACCGCCCTCACCGCGGGCGTCGTCGCGACGACCGCTGCCCCCGCGGCGGGCGCTCCGCCCGATCGCGTCACCGTGATGGGCAGCCTCATGGACGAGCTCGGGTGTGCGAGCGAGTGGGACGAGTCCTGCACCGCCACCGACATGACCGACGAGGGCGACGCGTGGGTCCTCGAGGCCGAGGTGCCGGCCGGCACCTACGAGTGGAAGGTCCGGATCAACGGATCCTGGGACGAGAGCTACGGCGAGGACGGCGGCCAGTCCAACGCGTCCTTCGTCCTGCAGGCTCCGGCGCGCCTGCGGTTCACCTACGACCCCGAGAGCCACGACATCGCCGTGGCGCCGGCCGACGCTGCGGCGCCGCTGTCGCGCGCGGACCGGAAGCTGGCCGGCGACAGCCTGCGCAACGACCTCACGCGCGAGCGCCTCTACTTCGTGATGGCCGACCGCTTCGAGAACGGCGACCGCAGCAACGACGACGCGGGGCTCGGCGCCGACCGGTTGGTCTCCGGCTTCGACCCCACCGACAAGGGGTTCTACCACGGTGGCGACCTGCAGGGCGTGATCGACCGGCTCGACTACATCCAGGGCCTCGGCACCACCGCCATCTGGCTGACACCGTCGTTCACGAACAAGCCGGTGCAGGGCGCCCCGGGCAGCGAGTCGGCCGGCTACCACGGCTACTGGATCACCGACTTCACTCGGATCGACCCCCACCTCGGCACCAACGCCGACATGGCCCGGCTCGTCCGCCTCGCGCACAAGCGCGGCATCAAGGTGTTCTTCGACATCATCACCAACCACACCGCCGACGTGATCACCTACGAGGACTCCGCCTACGGGGCGGACGGCAACCTGCCCTACGTCAGCACGCAGGACCAGCCCTACGTCGACGCCTCCGGCGAGCCCTTCGACGACCGGGACTTCGCCGACGGCTCCGAGCCGTTTCCCGCCGTCGACCTGGACTCGTTCCCCTACCGGCCCGAGGTGCCGGCGGGCGAGGAGGACGCCAAGGTCCCCGCCTGGCTCAACGACCCCACGCTCTACCACAACCGCGGCACCTCGACCTTCGCCGGAGAGTCCAACACCTACGGCGACTTCCCGTCCGGTGCGTACTCGTCCCTCGACGACCTGTGGACCGAGCACCCCAGGGTCGTGCGCGGGATGACCGACATCTACGAGAAGTGGGTCGACGAGGTCGGCATCGACGGGTTCCGCATCGACACCGTCAAGCACGTCAACATGGAGTTCTGGCAGCAGTTCTCACCTGCGCTGATCGACCACGCAGCCGACCGGGGCAACGACGACTTCTTCATGTTCGGCGAGGTCTACGACGCCAGCCCCGAGTTCATGTCCCGCTACACGACCGAGGGCAGGCTGCAGGCCACCGTCGACTTCGGGTTCCAGGCCGCCGGCTCCGGGTTCGCGCAGGGTGCGCCGACGACCAAGCTCCGCGACTTCTTCGCCTCCGACGACTGGTACACCGACACCGACTCCAACGTCTACGAGGCCCCCACCTTCCTCGGCAACCACGACATGGGACGGATCGGCAGCTTCCTGCGCGCCAATGCCGCGAACTACGGAGAGGGCGAGCTGCTCAAGCGCGACGAGCTCGCCCATGCCCTGATGTACCTGAGCCGCGGCCAGCCGGTCGTCTACTACGGCGACGAGCAGGGGTTCTCCGCACCCCGCGGCGTCAAGGACGGTATCGGTGACCAGCGGGCCCGTGAGGACATGTTCCCCAGCAAGGTGGCCCTCTACAACGGCTACGACCTGATCGGCAACGACGCGACCACGGCCGACTCCAACTTCGACCGCTCCACGCCGCTCTACCGTCGCATCAGCGGCCTGGCCGCACTGCGCGAGCGCTACCCGGCGCTGGCCGACGGGGCCCAGGTCCACCGGGTCGCGAGCGACACGGCAGGGATCTACGCCTTCAGCCGCGTCTCCGCCCAGGGCCGTGAGTTCGTGGTGGCGCTCAACAACGACACCGCGGCCCACTCCGCGACGATCCCCACCTTCGCGCCGGGGACCACCTACCGCGAGGTCTATGCCCTCGGCCAGGGTGGCGGGTCCGCTGCGAAGGGCGCGCCCGGATCCGTGCACAGCGACGACGAGGGTCGGGTGGACGTGAGCGTCCCTGCACTGGGCGTGCGCGTCTGGCGGGCCGACCGTCCCATTCCTCGGAGCCGGACCGCGCCGCGCCCCACGTTCGAGAGCCCGACCGCTGGGGGCATCGTCGGGGGTCGCGCCGAGATCGGCGTCGGGCTGCCCGGTGACGAGCTCACCCAGATCACGTTCGCCTGGCGACCGGTCGGCGGTACGGACTGGCGCACGCTCGGCACCGACGACAATGCGCCCTACCGGGTCTTCCACGACGTCAGGGACCTGCCCGAGGGGACCCTCGTCGAGTACCGGGCGGTCGCCCGCGACGCCGACGGGGACCTCGGGGTCGCCCAGACCCACGCCCAGGTGGGCACGCCCGCCGACGACGGCGACCCCGGCACGGACGGTCCCGTGACCCAGCCGGACGCCGTGTCGGTGCCCGGCACGTTCCAGGACGCCGTCGGCTGCGGCAGCGAGTGGGACCCCGGCTGCCCCGACATCGACCTCGCTCTGGACGCCGACGACCTGGTCTGGTCGCGGACCTTCAGCTCGCCGTCGATCCCCGCCGGCACCTACGCCTACAAAGTCGCGATCAACGACACGTGGGACGAGAACTACGGAGCCGGCGGGGTGCCCAACGGCGACAACATCCCGCTCGCCGCGACCGGTGACCCGGTCACGTTCTGGTACAGCCACCAGACCCACTGGGTGACCAACAGCATCGAGACGCCCCACCTCTTCACGGCTGCCGGCAGCTTCCAGTCCGAGCTGGGGTGCCCGGCCGACTGGGCGCCGGGCTGCCTGCGGTCGTGGCTCCAGGACCCCGACGGTGACGGAGTGTGGACCTTCCGCACCACGCAGGTGCCGCCCGGCAGCTACGAGGTGAAGGTCGCCCAGGACGAGGCCTGGGACGTCAACTGGGGTGCGGGCGGCGTCCCGGACGGACCCAACATCGCGTTCTCGGTGGAGGCTGGTGAAGGCGTCCAGCTCTCCTTCGACGAGCAGACCAAGGAGCTGACGGTCTCGACCTACGCCACCGGGACCACTCCCTGACGCCGCCTCTGGCCGGGCCGTCGCGCGCGTCGTAGGTTGCTGGACATGGACTCCTACGCACAGGGCGAGGCCGCTCCGGCGCTGCTGGAGGAGACGATCGGGGCCAACCTCGAGCGGACCGTGGCGTCGTACGGCGACCGCGAGGCGCTCGTCGAGTGCGCCACCGGGCGACGGTGGACCTGGTCCGAGCTGGACCGGGACGTCGACCTCGTCGCCCGTGGCCTGGTCGGGGCGGGGATCGAGAAGGGCGACCGGGTCGGGATCTGGGGACCCAACAGCGCGGAGTGGACGCTCGTCCAGCTCGCGACCGCCAAGGTCGGGGCGATCCTGGTCAACGTCAACCCGTCCTACCGGACCCACGAGCTCGCCTACGTCGTCAACCAGAGCGGGATGCGGCTGCTCGTCAGCGCGACATCGTTCAAGAGCAGCGACTACCGCTCGATGGTGGAGGAGACGAGGGGCCAGAGCGACGCGCTCGAGCGTGTGGTCTACCTCGACGACGAGCACAGCTGGGACGGCCTGCTGTCCGAGGGCTCGCAGGTCTCCGCGGACGACCTGCGTGCCCGGGCGTCGTCCCTCGAGCCGCACGACCCGATCAACATCCAGTACACGTCGGGCACCACCGGCTTCCCGAAGGGCGCGACCCTCAGCCACCGCAACATCCTCAACAACGGCTACCTCGTCGGAGAGACGTGCCGCTACACCGAGCAGGACCGCGTCTGCATCCCGGTGCCCTTCTACCACTGCTTCGGGATGGTCATGGGCAACCTCGCGTGCACCTCGCACGGCGCCACGATGGTCATCCCCGCGCCCGGTTTCGACCCGGCCCTGACCCTGCGTGCGGTCTCCGACGAGCGGTGCACGTCGCTCTACGGCGTGCCGACGATGTTCATCGCGGAGTGGGCGTTGCCGGACCTCGACTCCTACGACCTCTCGTCCGTGCGCACCGGGATCATGGCGGGCTCGCCCTGCCCCGAGGAGATGATGAAGAAGCTCATCGACGCGGGCATCGACGAGATGACGATCGCCTACGGGATGACCGAGACCTCCCCGGTCTCGACCCAGACGCACACCGACGACTCGCTCGAGCGCAAGGTCGGCACCGTCGGCCGCGTCGCGCCGCACCTCGAGGTCAAGATCATCGACCCGGTCAGCGGTGACACGCTCCCGCGCGGCGAGGCGGGGGAGTTCTGCACCCGCGGGTACTCGGTGATGCTCGGCTACTGGGACGACCCGGAGAAGACCGCCGAGGCGGTGGACGCCGACGGGTGGATGCACACCGGCGACCTCGGCGTGATGGACGAGGACGGCTACGTCCGGATCACCGGGCGGATCAAGGACATGGTCATCCGCGGTGGCGAGAACATCTACCCGCGCGAGATCGAGGAGTTCCTCTACACCCACCCCGACATCGAGGACGTCCAGGTCGTCGGCGTCCCGGATGCGAAGTACGGCGAGGAGCTGTGCGCGTGGCTGCGGATGCGGCCGGGCACCGAACCGCTCGACGCCGCCGCCGTGCGGGCCTACGCCGACGGCCGGCTGGCGCACTACAAGATCCCGCGCTACGTGATGGTCGTCGAGGAGTTCCCGATGACCGTGACCGGCAAGGTGCGCAAGGTCGAGATGCGCGAGGTGTCGACGCGCGAGCTGGGGCTTGCCTAGCCCAGCACCTTCTGCAGCCAGGTGACGTCGATCCACCGGCCGTGCTTCCGGCCGACCTCGCGCATGGTGCCGACGACCTCGAAGCCGCAGGCCCGGTGCAGCGCCATGCTCGCGTCGTTGGGCTGGGCGACCCCGGCCACCGCGAGGTGCACGCCGTCGTCGACGAGCAGCGCGAGGAGGGCGTCGTACAGCTGCCGGCCGGTGCCGAGTCCCTGGTGGCCCGGCGCGACGTAGATCGTGGTCTCCCGCGTGTGGACGTAGGCGGGCTTGGGGCGGAAGGGCGACGACGTCGCGTAGCCGACGACCAGTCCGTCGTGCTCGGCCACGAGGAAGTGGTCGTCGCCGGCGATCTTCTCCTCCCAGAGCTCCATCGAACGGCCCTCGTGGTCGAAGGTCGCGTGTCCCTCGCGAGCCTCGTGCGCGTAGATCTCGGAGACGGGCTCGAGGTCGGCGGGAAGTGCGCGGCGGATGTCCATTCCCCGCATTGTCCCCGGTGCCGGGGCTGGTTGGATGACCGACATGAGCGACGCGATCGTCCCGGACACCAAGGACTGGACCTGGGTGCTGGAGCGCTCGTGCGCGGAGTGCGGCTTCGACCCCACCGCGCAGGGCCTCGCCGACCTGCCGCGCCTGGTGCACGACACCGCGATGAGCTGGGCCCAGGTGCTCGAGCGTGGGGACGTCGGGGAGCGTCCCGAGCCGCACGTCTGGTCGGCCCTCGAGTACGGGTGCCACGTCCGGGACGTGCACGTCCTGTTCGCCAAGCGCCTCCGGCTGATGCTCGAGGAGGACGAGCCGACGTTCGCCAACTGGGACCAGGACGCCACGGCGGTCGAGCGCGACTACGCCAACGAGGACGCGGCGATCGTGTCGGTCGCCCTCGTGGAGGCCGCCGCCGACGTCGGGGCGGTCTACGCCTCGGTCACCGACGCCACCAAGGACCGCCCCGGCGTGCGGTCCAACGGGGACCGCTTCACCGTCGAGACACTCGGCACCTACCACCTGCACGACGTCGTCCACCACCTGCACGACGTGGGCGCCGGATGACGGACCAGCAGGCGACCGTCCACGCCTACGACCTCGACGCGCGGGCGTACGCCGACAGCGGGCCGGTCGTCCCCGACTCGGTCCGCGCGGACATCGAGGAACTCGTCGACCGGCTCGGGGCGGGCGCGAGGGTGCTCGAGATCGGGTCCGGCGGTGGGCGGGACGCGCGGCTGATGGAGTCGCTCGGCCTGCGAGCGCGGCGTACGGACATCACGCCGGGCTTCGTCGCCCTCCTGCGCGAGCAGGGCCACGCGGCCGACGTCCTCGACCCGTTGGTCGACGACCTCTCCTCGCCGGACGGGCCGTACGACGGCGTGTGGGCAAACGCCTCGCTGCTGCACGTGCGGCGCGCAGACCTGCCGACCGTCCTGGCGCGGCTGGCCGAGGTGACCCGCTCCGGCGGCGTGCTGCGCGCGTCGCTCAAGGAGGGCGCCGGCGAGGGGTGGTCGACCCACGGGTCGATCAGCCGGCCGCGACACTTCACGTACTGGCAGGCCTCCGACCTGCAGGCGGTGGTGGCTGCCTCGGGGTGGTCGGACGTCGCCGTCCGGTCGGGCGTGGCGGGCTCGCGCGGGGAGACCTGGCTCGAGGTGTCGGCGGTCCGTGATGAGGTGTCCTCGTGAGGCACACGGAGTTCTGGGCGCGGCTCGACGACGTCCTGGGCCGCAGCTACTCGCGCACCTGGGCGGAGCTGACGGTCGTGCGCGACCTCGACGGCCGCACCACGCAGGAGGCGCTCGACGCCGGCATGCCGCCCAAGGAGGTATGGGCGGCAGTGCGCCGTCAGCTCGAGCTGCCCGAGAGCGAGCGGTGAGCAGCTCCCACGCCCTCGTGGCGGCCGACCTCGACGTGGCGGTCGTCCAGCGTCACACCGTCCGCACGCTGCTGGTCTCCCAGGCGGTCGGTGCGGTCGGGGTGACCATCGGTGTCACGACGTCGTCGCTGCTGGCCCGCGACATCACGGGCAGCGACACGATGGCCGGGCTGGCGCAGACCTTCCAGGTGCTCGGCACCGCGGCGTCGGCCTACGGGCTGGCGCGGGTGATGGGGCGGCGCGGGCGCCGCGTCGGCCTCGTCACCGGCTACCTCCTCGGTGCCAGCGGCGCCGTGCTCGCGGTGGTCGCGGGCGTCATGGACTCGATGCCGGTCCTGCTGCTCGGGTCCGTGCTCCTGGGCGCGACCACGGCCGTCAACACTGGTTCACGCTACGCCGCGACGGACCTGGCGACCGAGGAGCACCGCGCGCGGGCACTCTCGATGGTCGTGTGGGCCAGCACGATCGGCGCGGTGGCCGGCCCCAACCTGATCGGCGTGGGCGGGGCGGCCGGACGCTCGCTCGGCATCCCCGAGCTCACCGGTGGGTTCGCCATCGGCGCCGTGGTGCTCGCCGTCACCGCGGGCTGGGTGTGGTGGCGACTGCGGCCCGACCCGCTCCTCCTCGCGCAGGCTGCTGCCGGGCTCACACCGTCGTCCGGTGCCGAGCCGCGTGGACGCTCGTGGGGGCGCTTCGTCGACGTGGTGCGTGCCGTGCCGGTGGTCGGCGCGGCGGTCGTCGCGATGGCCTGCGCGCACGCGGCGATGGTCACCGTGATGATCATGACCCCGCTCCACATGGAGCACGGTGGCGCGCAGCTCGAGGTGATCGGCTTCGTCATCTCCGTGCACGTGGCCGGGATGTTCGCCTTCTCGCCGGTCGTCGGGTGGGCCACGGACCGGTTCGGTCGCAGCGCCGTGCTCGTCGCGGGCGGGGTGCTGCTGCTGGTGGCGCTCACGCTGTGCGCCGTGTCGCCGACCGGGACGTCGTGGGAGATCACCTCCGGACTCTTCCTCCTCGGCCTGGGGTGGTCGTGCGCCACCGTGGCCTCCTCGACCGTCATCGCCGACCGCACGCCGATCGCCGCCCGCACCGACGTGCAGGGCACGTCCGACATGGCCATGGCGCTGACGGCTGCCGGCGGGGGAGCCCTGGCCGGTGTCGTCGTGGGGTGGTGGGGCTACTCCGCGCTGTCCGTCGTCGCCGAGCTCCTCGCGCTCGCCGTGGTGGCCGCGGGCGTGCTGGTCCGCGCACGGGACTGACGTCGCACACCGTCCGCGACACGCCGCGCTCGAACACGGCATCGAACACCTGTTCGGGCTACTGTGCATCCACAGGTACGACGCCGGGCGAGGTCGTCCACAGCGATCGACCGTCCTGATCAGGGATTGTCAGTGGCTCGCCCTAGCGTCGCAGACGTACCTCACACAACGACGAGAGAACGGGACACAGCAATGGCTGGTGCAGACCGCGAGAAGGCCCTCGACGCCGCGCTCGCACAGGTGGAGAAGCAGTTCGGCAAGGGCTCGGTCATGCGACTGGGCGACGAGACGCGTGCCCCGCTCGAGGTGATCCCCACCGGGTCGATCGCCCTCGACGTGGCCCTCGGCCTGGGCGGCCTGCCGCGCGGTCGCGTGGTCGAGATCTACGGTCCGGAGTCCTCCGGAAAGACGACGGTCGCCCTCCACGCGGTGGCCAGCGCCCAGGCGGCCGGCGGCATCGTCGCCTTCATCGACGCCGAGCACGCGCTCGACCCCGACTACGCCAAGGCCCTCGGCGTCGACACCGACGCCCTCCTGGTCTCCCAGCCCGACTCCGGCGAGCAAGCCCTCGAGATCGCCGACATGCTGATCCGTTCCGGTGCCCTCTCGCTGATCGTCATCGACTCCGTCGCGGCGCTCGTCCCCCGCGCCGAGATCGAGGGCGAGATGGGTGACAGCCACGTCGGCCTCCAGGCCCGCCTGATGAGCCAGGCGCTGCGCAAGATGACCGGTGCCCTCAACAACTCCGGCACCACCGCCATCTTCATCAACCAGCTGCGCGAGAAGATCGGCGTGATGTTCGGCTCGCCCGAGACCACGACCGGTGGTCGCGCGCTGAAGTTCTACTCCTCGGTGCGTCTCGACGTGCGCCGCATCGAGACGCTCAAGGACGGCACCGACATGGTCGGCAACCGCACCCGCGTCAAGGTCGTCAAGAACAAGGTGGCCCCGCCGTTCAAGCAGGCCGAGTTCGACATCATGTACGGCAAGGGCATCAGCCGTGAGGGCGGCCTGATCGACGTCGGCGTCGAGGCGGGCATCATCCGCAAGGCCGGCGCCTGGTACACCTACGAGGGCGACCAGCTCGGTCAGGGCAAGGAGAACTCCCGCAACTTCCTCAAGGACAACCCCGACCTCGCCAACGAGATCGAGAAGCTGATCCTGGAGAAGCTCGGCGTGATCCCGGCCGTCGACAAGCCTGCCGACGACCTGAGCGACGAGCCCATCGGGGTCAACGACTTCTGAGTCGACGTCCGACCAGATGTCTGCCGACGAGCACCGACCGCCGCCCGACTGGGTCGGCGACGTCAGCCTCGGTGTGAGGGCGTGGGTGGGGGACACCCCACCCACGCCTCACCCGGAGCGGTCGTCCGGTGAGCAGTCCTCCGAGCGCTCACCCGCCGGGCGCCGCACCGCGAAGACCGGGCGCCGCGGCCAGGGACGCTCGCGCACGAAGACGTGGGAGGAGCGCAAGGCCGCCCGGATCGCCCGCGAGGAGGCCGCGGCCGCCGAGGTCGAGGCCGATCCCGAGTCGGTGGCGCGCACGATCCTGCTCGACTCGCTCACCGGGCAGGCGCGCACCCGCAAGGAGCTCGCCGACAAGCTGGCCAAGCGAGGTGTCCCCGACGAGCTGGCGTCGTCACTCCTCGACCGGTTCACCGAGGTCGGGCTGATCGACGACTCGGCCTACGCCCGCCAGTGGGTGGAGAGCCGCCACCGCAGCCGGGGGCTCGCCCCTCGGGCGCTGGCGCAGGAGCTGCGCCGCAAGGGCGTGGGCGACGAGGAGGCCAAGGAGGCGCTCGAGCAGATAGGCGAGGACGACCAGCGGGCCGCCGCCCGCGCCCTCGTCGACCGCAAGCTCCGCTCGATGTCCGGCCTCGACCCGCAGGTCGCGACCCGTCGCCTCGCCGGCCTGCTTGCCCGCAAGGGCTACGCGGCCGGTCTCGCGTTCTCGGTCGTGCGTGAGGCCCTCGCCGAGCAGGACGCCGACCTCGACGAGCCGCACCCGGACTTCTGAGCTCCGCCACGCTTCCCTGTCCGGCTGCGCGCGGGAGTGTCACGCGAAGCCGCACGCATGGGTGCGGGTCCAGCTGACGTGAGTGGCGCCCGTCCCGGTGTGCTGTGGTGACGGTCGTCATCGACCAGCGCGACGACAGGTGGTGGGATGGCCCCGTGAGCAACGAGCGCGAGGTCCTGACCTACGAGATGTTCGGCACCGCCACCCAGCAGCTGGCGCAGGAGGTGGCGGACTCGGGGTTCGTGCCCGACATGATCCTGTCGATCGCGCGCGGCGGGCTCGGCCTCGGCATGGGGCTTGGCTACGCCCTCGGCGTGAAGAACCTGTCGGTGGTCAACGTCGAGTTCTACACCGGTGTCGACCAGCGCCTCGAGGTGCCGATCATGCTGCCGCCCACGCCGGCGCGGGTGGACCTGTCCGGCCTGAAGGTGCTGATCGCCGACGACGTGGCCGACACGGGCCGCACGCTCGAGCTCGTCCACGAGTTCTGCGAGGGGCACGTCGCCGAGGCGCGCACGGTCGTCATCTACGAGAAGCCGCAGTCCGTCATCAAGCCCGACTACGCCTGGCGGCGCACCGAGCAGTGGATCGACTTCCCGTGGTCGGTCCTGCCGCCGGTCGTCCCGGGCGCGCTCGCGCACTGACGTGCCGGACCCCGTTGCGGTCGTCGTACGGCACCACGGGCGGGACCTGAGCGGCACGACACTCCCGGGCGAGTCCTGGGCGGCCGCGGCCGAGCGGGTGGCCGGAGCGTCCTCCGTCGACCCGACCGCGGTGGACCTGTCGGGCGAGGTCAAGCGCTTCGATGTCACGCCCGACCGGGTCGTCACGCTGCGCGCGATGACCCTCGGTGACCTCGACCTCGTCACCCGCTGGCGCGACGGAGCCGCCGTACGACAGTGGTGGCAGGTGGGTGCCGAGCAGACGCTCGAGCAGATCCGGGAGATGTACGCCGAGCGCATCGCGGGACGCAGCCCGACGCGGATGTGGATCATCGAGGTCAACGGACGGTCCGTCGGGTTCGTGCAGGACTACGTGCTCCGCGACTACCCCGACTACGCCGTGCTCACCCCGGACCCGGAGGCCGTGGGCGTGGACTACGCGATCGGGGCGGACGAGTGGCGGGGGAGAGGACTCGGACCGGCCGTCCTCTGGAGCTGGATGCGACAGACCCGGCAGCTACGACCGGAGGCGATCACCTACTTCTCGGCCCCCGACCACCGCAACCGCGCCTCGCTGCGGGTGCTGGCGAAGGCGGGCTTCGCCGCCGGGACCTGGTTCGACGACCCGCAGTCCGACGGCTCGGTGCACACGGTGGTCGGGTGCACGCTCGACGTCCGCCGCGTGCTGGGCTGATCGGGCACCGGGCGTGGGCCATGATGTGCCCATGACGACCTCCGCCATCGCCGACGCCCTCCGCCTGCCGCCGGGACCGGTCGACCTGACCTCGATCGAGACGGACGCGGCACCGGGCTTCGACGGCAAGAAGGCCGACGGGCAGGCCGCCCTCCACGCGATGGGCGACGAGCTGGCCGACCTGCAGGAGCGGCTGTGGGCCCAGCGGACGGTCGGGACCGATCGCCGCGTGCTCCTGGTGCTGCAGGGCATGGACACCAGCGGCAAGGGCGGGGTGCTGCGGCACACGATCGGCCTCGTCGACCCCCAGGGCGTGCGGATCACCAGCTTCAAGGCGCCGACCGAGGAGGAGCGCGCGCACGACTTCCTGTGGCGCATCGAGAAGGGTCTGCCACCGGCCGGCTACATCGGCGTCTTCGACCGCTCGCACTACGAGGACGTGCTCATCGGCAAGGTCCGCGCCTTGGCCGACGACGACGAGATCGAGCGCAGGTACGGCGCCATCAACGACTTCGAGGCACGCCTCTCCGGCGAGGGGTTCACGATCGTCAAGTGCATGCTCCACATCAGCCCCCAGGAGCAGAAGTCACGCCTCGAGGAGCGCCTCGCCAACCCCGAGAAGTACTGGAAGTACAACCCGGGGGACCTCGACGAGCGCGCGCTGTGGCCTGCCTACCGCGAGGCCTACGAGACCGTGCTCGAGCGCACCAGCACCCAGGTCGCGCCGTGGCACGTGATCCCGTCCGACAAGAAGTGGTACCGCAACCTGGCCATCGCGCAGCTGCTCCTCGACACGCTGCGCGGACTGGACCTGCAGTGGCCCGAGGCCGACTTCGAGGTCGAGACGGAGAAGAAGCGGCTCGCCGAGGAGTCCCCGGTCCAGTGACCTCCCCCGGATTGCCCGTCGTCACGGTCACGCGCTATGTCACACCCCTGCGCGAGGGCGGCAGCCTGCCCGGGGTCGTCGAGGGCGACGACCTCGGGACCTACGTCTGCAAGTTCCGGGGAGCCGGGCAGGGCGCCAAGGTGCTCGTCGCGGAGGTCATCGTCAGCGGACTGGCCACCCGCCTGGGCCTGCGCACGCCGCGCCTCGTCGAGCTCGACCTCGATCCCGAGCTCGCGCGCTACGAGGCCGACGAGGAGGTGCAGGACCTCCTCAACGCCAGCGTGGGGGCGAACCTCGGCATCGACTTCCTCCCGGGCTCGTTCGGCGTCGACGGGCAGGTGAGCAACCCCGATGACGAGGGCGCGCGCGTGCTCTGGCTCGACGCCTTCACGGCCAACGTCGACCGATCGTGGCGCAACCCCAACCTCCTGGTCTGGCACGGCGACCTCTGGGTCATCGACCACGGCGCCTCGCTCTACTTCCACCACGGGTGGGCAGGCGGCGTGACCGACCCGGCACGGTTCGCCGCGCAGCCGTGGGACCCGAGCGGCCACGTCTTCGAGACCTGCGCGGATCGCGCCCGTGAGCTGGACGCGGACATCGCGGCGTCGCTGGGCCGGGACGTGTTCGTCGAGGTCCTCGCCGACGTGCCCGACGTCTGGCTCGAGCCCGTGCCCGGCCGCGACGGCGCGGACCCGCTCGGTCCGGACGCGCTGCGGGCGGCCTACGTCGACTTCCTGGACGCGCGCCTCGGCACCCGCCAGTGGCTGCCGGGAGGTGCCGGATGAGGCACGCCTACCAGTACGTCGTGCTGCGCTGCGTCCCACGCCCGGAGCGCGAGGAGTTCCTCAACGTCGGCGTCGTGCTCCACTGCCAGGGCGCCGACTACCTCGACGTCGCCTGCCACGTCGACGCCGAGCGGCTGCGGGCCCTCCACGCCGGCATCGATGCCGGGCAGGTGCGCGAGGCGCTGGCGTTCGTGGACCTCGTGTGCCGCGGTGACGAGCGGGCGGGGGAGGCGGCCCGGCAGTCGCTCGGTCAGCGGTTCGGTTTCCTCAAGGCGCCGCGCAGCACCGTCCTGCAGCCGGGGCCGGTCCACGGCGGCGTCACCGAGGACCCCGGCCGCCAGCTCGAGCACCTGCGCGAGCGGTTGATCGGTTGACGCTCTGGTGAGGATGCGATGACGTACGTCGCCGCCGTCCGCGCCGCACTCGCCGAGTCCGGCGACCCCGAGCGCGCGGCGCAGCAGCAGGCATACATGAAGTCCGAGCTGCCCTACGTCGGGCTGGGTGCGCCCGCGCTGCGGGCGCTGCTGCGGCCGATCCTGGTCGAGCACCGCTTCGCCGACCGCGCTCAGTGGGAGGCAGCGGCGCTGGAGCTGGTCGAGGACGCGACCCATCGCGAGGAGTGGTACAGCGCGGTCGCCCTGCTGCGGCACAGGTCCTACCGGACGTGGCTCGACCCGGACGTCCTGCCGCTCCTCGAGGAGGTCGTCCGCACGGCTGCGTGGTGGGACGTCGTCGACGAGGTGGCCGGCCACCTCGTGGGCCAGGTGCTGCTCGACCATCGTGACGGCACGACGCCGGTGATGGACGGGTGGTCGGTGGACCCGGACAGCCTGTGGGTCCGGCGTACGGCGATGCTGTCCCAGCTGCGCCACGAGGAGCAGACGGACACCGACCTGCTGGCCCGGGTGCTGGTCGCCAACCTCGACGACACGGCGTACGGCCGGGACTTCTTCGTGCGCAAGGCGCTCGGCTGGGCGCTGCGCCAGCACGCGCGCACGGACGCGGCGTGGGTCCGGGCGTTCGTCTCGACCCACGCCGGCCGATTGAGCGGGCTGTCACGCCGCGAGGCGCTCAAGCACCTCCCGGCCTGAGCCGGCCCGCTCAGGTTTCAGATGGCTGGCCCGTCAGACCGGGACGAGCTCGACGGCACCGACGGCGTAGCGGGCGAGGATCGCGCGGGCAACCGCCGGGTGGGCGCCGAGCGGGTCGGACACGGCGACGGCGCCGGCCTCGAGGGCGAGCTCGGAGGCCCGGTCGGGCAGCCGGCCCGGTGCGAGGAAGAAGGACGCGACCGCGATGTGGCGCTTGCCCTCCGCGCGCAGCGCTCGGACGGCCTCCCCGGTCGCCGGCGGCGTCGCCGACGCGAAGGCCGCCGTGACGGGGAGCTTGTGGCGCGCGGCCCAGGTGCGGGCGATGCGGGCCACCGACTGGTTGGCGAGCGGGTCCGACGACCCGGCGGCGGCCAGCACGAGGGCGTCGAGCTCGCGGACGCGCGCGGTCTTGAGGGCCTCGCGCAGGCGGACGTCGAGCACCTCGAGGAAGGCGGCCTCCATGCCGAGGATGCGGCTGGCCTGGATCCGCACGCCCTCGTGGCGCGCCATCGCCGAGGCGATCACCTCGGGGACGTCGACCTTGGCGTGGTAGGCCTCGGTGAGGAGGAGCGGCACGACGACGATCTCGTCGAAGCCGGCCTTCACCAGGCGGTCGACCACCGTGTCGAAGGACGGCTTGGCCAGGTCGAGGAACGCCGTCTCGACGCGCAGGTCGGGGCGCATCGCCTTGACCTCGGCGACCAGCGCCTTGATCGTCGCGGCGGAGCGGGGGTCGCGGCTTCCGTGAGCCAGGGCAACCAGAGCAGGAGCAGCCATCAGGGGTGCCTCCGATCGTGTGTGGTGGTGCGGTGCAACAGGGTGGTGGGAGCGACGGCGCTGTCGCGGAGAAGAACGTCGTGGGATGAGCTAGGCATGGATCCCGCACTCCGTCTTGGTGGTGCCGGCCCAGCGGCCGCTGCGGGGGTCGTCGCCCGGGGCGACGCGGCGGGTGCACGGCCAGCAGCCGATGCTCGGGTAGCCGTCGTGCACGAGCGGGTTGACCAGCACGCCGTTCTCGGCGATGTAGGCGTCCACCTGCTCGTCGCTCCAGCGGGCGAGCGGCGAGACCTTGACCTTGCCCTTGCGGGCGTCCCAGCCGACGACCGGGGCGATCACGCGGTTGTGGGTCTCGGCGCGGCGCAGGCCGGTGGCCCAGGCGTCGTACTCCGCGAGGGTGTCGTTGAGCGGCTGCACCTTGCGGAGCGCGCAGCAGAGGTCGGGGTCGGTCTTGTAGAGGTCCTTGCCGTACTGCGCGTCCTGCTCGGCGATCGTCAGCGACGTGCTGACCGTGCGGAGGTTGACCGGCAGCGTCGCCTCGACGGCGTCGCGGGTGCCGATCGTCTCGATGAAGTGGTAGCCGGTGTCGAGGAAGACGACGTCGACGCCGGGCGCGACCTTGGACGCGAGGTGGGCGAGGACGGCGTCGCCCATCGACGACGTGATGGCGAACCGGTCACCGAAGGTGGCCACGGCCCACTCGATGATCACCTCGGCCGGGGCGAGCTCGAGCTCGGCGCCGACGTGGGAGACGAGCTCGCGCAGCTCCTCGGGCGTACGTCCCTCGGTGTGGGTGCCCTTGAAGTCGCGGGCGGCCTGCGTGGAGGCGCTCATGACGGGACACCTCCTCCCGGCCGGATCATCCCGGTCATCCTCACGGTGAAGGCGCGCAGGCACGAGCGGCACTCCCAGGCACCCGCACCCTCCTGGGGGAACAGGTTCTCGTCCCCGCAGTAGGGGCAGTGGAAGGGGACTGCGCGCTCGCTCATCAGACCGTCACCGGCTCCCCGCGCAGCAGCGCCTCGTCGGCGCGCGCGACCCAGGCGGCGAACCGCTCGCCGTCGGTGCGGTCCGCGAGGTAGGCCGAGACGACGGCCGAGACGTAGTCGTCGAGGCCGGCGCTGGTGACCTTGTGGGCCCGCAGCTTGCGACCGAAGTTCGCGCCGAGGGCCAGACCACCGCCGAGGTGCACCTGGAAGCCCTCGACCTGGTTGCCGTCGTCGTCCATGACCAGCTGGCCCTTGAGGCCGATGTCGGCGACCTGCGTGCGGGCGCAGGCGTTGGGGCAGCCGTTGACGTTGACCGAGATGTCGGTGTCGAGGTCGGGGAAGCGCTTCTCGAGCTCGGTCACCAGGCGGCGCGCGCGCTCCTTGGTGTCGACGATCGCGAGCTTGCAGAACTCGATGCCCGTGCAGGCCATCGTCGAGCGCCGCCAGTTGCTGGGCCGCGCAGTGAGCCCGATCGTCTCGAGGTCGTCGGCGAGGGCTTCGGTGCGGTCGGCCGGGACGCCGATGACCACGAGCTTCTGGTACGCCGTCAGGCGGGCGCCACGGGCGCCGTACGCGTCGACGAGGTCACCGAGCGCGCTCAGCGTGGTGCCGTCGATGCGGCCGACGACGGGAGCGGCGCCGACGTAGAACCGGCCGTCCTTCTGCTCGTGGATGCCGATGTGGTCGCCCTGGGAGACGGGCACAGCGGGGGACGGGTTGTCGACGAGCGTGCGGTGGAGGTACTCGTTCTCCAGCACCTCGCGGAACTTCTCCTTGCCCCAGTCGGCGAGCAGGAACTTCAGGCGCGCCTTGGACCGCAGCCGCCGGTAGCCGTAGTCGCGGAAGATCCCGGCGACGCCCTCCCAGGCGTCCGCGACCTGGTCGAGCGGGATCCACACGCCGAGCTTGTGGGCGAGCATCGGGTTGGTCGACAGGCCGCCGCCGACCCAGAGGTCGAAGCCCGGGCCGTGCTCGGGGTGCACCGTGCCGACGAAGGACACGTCGTTGACCTCGGGGGCGACGTCGTGGCTCGGGTGCCCGGTCAGCGCGGTCTTGAACTTGCGCGGCAGGTTGGAGAAGTCCGGGTTGCCGAGCACGCGCCGCTTGATCTCGTCGAGCGCCTCGGTGCCGTCGATGATCTCGTCCTTGGCGATCCCGGCGACGGGGGAGCCGAGGAACGGTCGCGGGCTGTCGCCGCACGCCTCGAGCGTGGTCAGGCCGACGGACTCGAGCCGCTCCCAGATGGCAGGGACGCTCTCGATCTCGATCCAGTGGTACTGGATGTTGTTGCGGTCGGTGATGTCCGCGGTGTTGCGGGCGTACGTCGTCGACAGCTCGCCGAGCGCGCGCAGCGCCTCGCCGTCGAGGACCTGTCCGTCGGTGCGCACGCGCATCATGAAGAAGCGGTCGTCGAGCTCCTCCTCCTCGAGCTGCGCGGTCTTGCCGCCGTCGAAGCCCGGGGCGCGCTGCGTGTAGAGACCCATCCAGCGGAAGCGGCCGCGCAGGTCGGCGGGGTCGATCGAGTCGAAGCCGCGGCGCGAGTAGGTGTAGAGGATGCGGTCCCGCACGTGCAGCGGGTCGTCGTCCTTCTTGGACTGCTCGTTCTTGTTGAGCGGCTCGGTGTAGCCGAGCGCCCACTGACCCTCCGCGCGCTTGGGGCGCGGGATCTCGGTGTTCTGGGCAGCCGTGGGCTTGAACCGGAGGTCGGGCATGGTCAGGAAGTTCCTGTTCGCTGAGGAGTGCCGCGCGCGTCGTTGAGCGCGGAGAGGAGGTCTTCGGGGCGGCGGTTCAGCGATGCCAACAGGTCGCGCTGCCCACGCGCATGAGGTCGACGTGACGTCGAACCACCAGGTGCGTGTGGGTGAAGGCGGTGACCATGTCAAGAAGTCTCAGGGAATGGACACCCGTTCCACAAGACGAAATCTCGTATCATGGGACGGCGCTCCACGATGTGAGATCGACGGTCGGGAGCAGGCGGGTGGACGGTCACGGATGCGGTCCAGGTCACACCGGATCCCGGGTGCGGGACGGCGTACGTCCACTCCCCGCACGTCGCCGACAGCCGACCACGGCGTGGCTCTAGTCTG
This sequence comes from Nocardioides potassii, assembly GCF_021648885.1. Taxonomy (GTDB): domain Bacteria; phylum Actinomycetota; class Actinomycetes; order Propionibacteriales; family Nocardioidaceae; genus Nocardioides; species Nocardioides potassii. The sequence continues at coordinate 674,952 of NZ_JAKJHZ010000005.1, forward strand.
GGCGCCATGACGGACTCCCTCATCAGCAGCGCGTACTCCCAGGCACTCGAGGTCATCGCGTCGGTGGAGCCGCGCATCGCCGAGGCGACGCGCCAGGAGCTCGCCGACCAGCGGGGCTCGCTCAAGCTGATCGCGTCGGAGAACTACGCCTCGCCGGCGGTCCTGATGACGATGGGCACCTGGTTCAGCGACAAGTACGCCGAGGGCACCGTCGGTCACCGCTTCTACGCCGGCTGCCAGAACGTCGACACGGTCGAGGCGCTCGCGGCCGAGCACGCGCGTGAGCTGTTCGGCGCGCAGTACGCCTACGTCCAGCCGCACTCCGGCATCGACGCGAACCTCGTCGCCTTCTGGTCGATCCTGGCCAACAGGGTCGAGTCGCCGTACCTGCAGAAGATGCAGGCCAAGAACGTCAACGAGCTGACCGAGGCCGACTGGGAGACGCTGCGCCACGAGCTCGGCAACCAGCGCCTGCTCGGCATGTCGCTCGACGCCGGCGGCCACCTCACGCACGGCTTCCGTCCCAACATCAGCGGCAAGATGTTCCACCAGCAGCAGTACGGCACCGACCCGGAGACGCAGCTGCTCGACTACGACGCCGTCGCTGCCAAGGCGCGCGAGTTCAAGCCGCTCGTGATGGTGGCCGGCTACTCGGCCTACCCCCGCCGGGTGAACTTCGCCAAGATGCGCGAGATCGCCGACGAGGTCGGCGCCACGCTGATGGTCGACATGGCGCACTTCGCCGGCCTGGTCGCGGGCAAGGTGTTCACCGGTGACGAGGACCCGGTGCCGCACGCCCACATCGTCACCACGACCACCCACAAGTCGCTGCGCGGCCCGCGCGGCGGCATGGTGCTGGCCCAGGAGGAGTTCGCCGCCGACGTCGACCGCGGTTGCCCGATGGTGCTCGGCGGCCCGCTGTCGCACGTGATGGCGGCCAAGGCGGTCGCGTTCGCCGAGGCCCGCCAGCCGTCCTTCCAGGCCTATGCCCAGAAGGTCGCCGACAACGCCAAGTCGCTGGCCGAGGGCTTCCTCACCCGCGGCGCGACGCTCGTGACCGGGGGCACGGACAACCACATCGTGCTGCTCGACGTGTCGTCCTTCGGACTGACCGGCCGCCAGGCGGAGTCGGCGCTGCTCGACGCTGGCGTGGTGACCAACCGCAACTCCGTCCCGGCCGACCCCAACGGCGCCTGGTACACCTCCGGCGTCCGGCTCGGCACCCCCGCGCTCACCACCCGCGGCTTCGGCCACGACGAGTTCGACACGGTGGCCGAGCTGATCGTCGACGTGCTCATCAACACCACGCCGGGCACGACCAAGGCCGGCGACCCGAGCAAGGCGTCGTACGTCGTGGGCGACGGCGTCGCGGACCGCGTGACGAAGCAGTCCGCCGAGATGCTCGACAAGCACCCGCTCTACCCCGGTCTCGTCCTCAGCTGACCCCTCACGGCGTCGGGAACCGGACGTGGGCCGGGTCGATGTTGACCTGCCAGCTGAGGTAGCCGAGGACGATCCACACGCTGAAGTGGGCCACACCCACGATGGCGGCACCGATCGCGGTGGGCCACGTCCCCGTCGGTCACAGCACGAACGCCGTCACGCCAGCGGCGACGAGGGTGTTGACCACGACGATGAACATCGCCGAGCTGGCCAGGACCTGGCTCGCGCTACGGCGCCGTACCCCCATCGCGTACGTCTGGTCGATCCCAGGCTCGTCGTCGTGGAGGCCGGTGATGAAGTACGGCGCCAGCGTGGGGGTCGATGTCGATGTAGCCGGCGCGCAGGCGGTTCATCCCCTTGATGAACATGTAGTCCTCCTGGCTCGCGTTGTGCACGCGGAACGACGTCAGGGTGCCGGCGACGAGCAGCGTCAGGCCGAGCAGGATCGCGAGCAGCCGGAAGGTCCCGGAGAAGGACATCGCCGGACCCGCGAGCGCGAGGAACAGCAGGGACGCCGAGGTGAACATCAGGTGCGAGGCGATCCGGCCCATCACCTCGCTCCACGTCTGGCTGCGGACCGCGACGGACGGCAAGGGCGGGTCAGCCCGGGTCGGCACCGGTCCAGACATAGCCGACCTCGGGTCGCCCGGCGCCCTTGTAGCGCGGTGCCCGGGTCACCCGGCCCTCGTCGGCGAGGTGCTCGAGGTAGCGGCGTGCGGTGACGCGCGAGACGCCGACCTCCTCGGCAGCCTCGCCGGCCGACAGCCCCTCGGGACGGGCCCGGAGCGCGACCACGACCGCGCGCAGGGAGTCGAGGCTCATCCCCTTCGGCAGGGTGTCGCCCGTCGGGCGTGCCCGCAGGGCGCCGAAGAGCTGGTCCACGTCGTCCTGGACCACGTCGGCGGGGGAGCGCTCGAGCTGCGCGCGGAACTCGGCGTACTGCTCCAGCTTGCCCCGGAAGGCGGCGAAGGTGAACGGCTTGAGCAGGTACAGCACGACGCCCTGCGAGACGGCGCGCCGCACCACCTCGGTGTCGCGGGCGGAGGTCACCGCGATGACGTCCACCTGGCGCCCCTCGGCCCGCAGGCGCTGCAGCAGGCCGAGGCCGTGACCGTCGGGCAGGTGCATGTCGAGCAGGACCAGGTCGATCGCGTCATCGCGGGCGAGCAGTCGCACCGCGTCCCCGGCGGAGCGCGCCACCCCGGCCAGCTCGAAGCCGGGCACACGTCCGACGTAGGTCGCGTGCGCCTCGGCGGCGACCTCCTCGTCCTCGACGACGAGCACGCGGACGGCGGGTCGGGCGTTCACCGCGGCACCGCCCGCCCGGCCGGAGTGCGTACGCCGACCACGAACCGCGCACCGCCGAGCGGGGAGTCGGTGACCTCGAGCGTGCCGCCGTGACGCGAGACGACCTGGGAGACCATCGCCAGGCCGATGCCCCGTCCCTCCTGGGCCTTGCTCGACCAGCCGCGCTCCAGCACGTGGGCGCGGTCCTCGGGTGCGATGCCGGTGCCCGAGTCGTCGACCTCGACGTGCAGGGAGTCGGCGTCCCCCGCCAGGCTCACCCGGACGCGCTGCGGCGTGGTGGCCCGCGTCCCGGCGACGGCGTCGAAGGCGTTGTCGACCAGGTTGCCGACGAGGGTGACCAGGTCGCGCGGGTCGAGCGGGACCTCCGCGGGCAGGCTGCCCGTGACCTCGAGGTCGATGCCGCGCTCGGCCGCCTGCGCGGTCTTGCCGAGCAGCAGCGCAGCCAGGACCGGCTCCTCGACGGCCGAGACCATCTCGTCGGCGAGGCCCTGCGCGACCTCGAGCTCGGACGTGGCGAACTCGACGGCCTGCTCGGCGCGGCCCATCTCGACCAGGGACACGATCGTGTGGAGGCGGTTGGCCGCCTCGTGGTTCTGCGCCCGGAGCGACTCGGTGAGACCGCGCACGAGGTCGAGCTCGCCGGTGACGGCCTGCAGCTCGGTGCGGTCGCGGACGGTGACGACGGCGCCGACCTCGGCCTGGTCCCAGTAGGCGGGCGAGGTGCTGAGGACGAGCACCTGCTGGCCGAGGACGTAGGTCTGGTCGGCCACGGTGGTACGGCGCTCGACGGCACTGACGAGCCCGGGCGGCAGGCCGAGCTCGTCGAGGGATCGGCCCTCGACGTCGTCCGGCAGCGCAAGGAGCCGGCGCGCCTCGTCGTTGACCAGCTCGACGCGTTGCTGGGAGTCGACGAGCAGCAGGCCCTCGCGCACCGCGCCGAGGACGGCCCGGTAGTACTCGTACATCCGGGTGATCTCGCGCTCGCCCATCCCGTGCGTCTGCCGTCTCAGGCGGCGGGAGATGAGCCACGCGCCGATGAGCCCGGCGAGCAGGGTGGCGCCCGCGGCAAGGCTGATCCGGGGGAGGTCGCCCACCAGCTGCCGGTCGAGCCGGTCGACCTTGATCCCCACTGCGACCAGCGCGACGACGTCACCGCCGTCGATGACGGGCACGACCGCGCGGACCGACGGCCCCAGCGTGCCGACGTACTCCTGGGTGAAGACCCTGCCCTGCGGGGCGCCGCCGAGGTCGCCGACGAACTTCTTGCCGATCTGGTCGGGGTCGGGGTGGGTGTAGCGGGTCCGGTCGGTGTCCATGATGACGACGAAGTCGGTGCCGGTGTCGCGCCGCACCTCCTCGGCAAACGGCAGCAGCCGCGCGGTCGGGTCGGCAGACTCGACGCCGCGGCGCACGAAGGGGGAGTCGGCCACCGACCTGGCGACCGCCGTCGCCTGCGCCCGGGCGCTCTCGCGGGTGTCGCCTCGGGCGTCCCACGCGGCCAGCGCGACGGCCGTCACGACGAGCACCACGACCACCGCGACCTGCAGGAGCAGGATCTGCCGGGCGACGGGGCTCTCGCCCGGCTCGGCCGCCCGTCGTCGCATGCGGACAGTGTGCCGCACCCCCACGGGCGTGGCACCCGCCCGCGGAGGGGCGTGAACTCAACGAACACAACGGTGACCGCCGTCACAAGTCCGCGCACGATGTGACGGCTGGCACACAGCCCAGCTCAACCCGGAGCAGCACCGGAGTCGGAGGAACCATGAGCACAACCAGCCCGGAGGCGACGGTCAAGCGGGACCGTACGCACTATCTCTACATCGCCGTCATCGTCGCGGTGGTCCTCGGAGCCGTCGTCGGCCTCGTGTTCCCCGACTTCGCGGTGGGCCTGAAGTGGATCGGTACGACGTTCGTCGCGCTGATCAAGATGATGATCCAGCCGGTCATCTTCTGCACGCTCGTCATCGGCGTCGGCTCCGTGCGCAGCGCGGCCAGCGTCGGCAAGGTCGGCGGGCTCGCCCTGGCCTACTTCCTGACAATGTCGACCGCGGCTCTCGCGATCGGCATGGTCGTCGGCAACCTGCTCGACCCGGGCAAGGGCCTCAACCTCTCCGACGACGTCGCCGGCGTCGGCAAGGAGCAGGCCGCGGCCGCGCACGGCTCCACGACCGAGTTCATCACCGGCATCGTCCCGGACTCGCTGCTCTCCTCGCTCACCTCCGGCGAGGTGCTCCAGACGCTCCTCGTCGCCCTGCTGGTCGGCTTCGCGCTTCAGGCGATGGGCCGCGCCGGCGAGCCGATCCTCATCGGCATCGGCCACCTCCAGCGCCTGGTCTTCCGCGTCCTTGCGATGATCATGTGGGCCGCCCCCGTCGGTGCCTTCGCGGCCATCGCGGCCGTCGTCGGCGAGACGGGCGTCGACGCGCTGAAGAGCCTGGCGACGATCATGATCGCCTTCTACATCACCTGCGCCGTGTTCGTCTTCGGCGTACTCGGCCTGCTCCTCAAGGTCGTGACGGGCGTCAACATCTTCCAGCTGTTCAAGTACCTCGGCCGCGAGTTCCTGCTGATCGTCTCCACCTCGTCGTCCGAGTCGGCCCTGCCCCGTCTGATCGCCAAGATGAACCACGCCGGCGTCGAGAAGACCACGGTCGGCGTCGTCGTGCCGACGGGCTACTCGTTCAACCTCGACGGCACCGCGATCTACCTGACGATGGCCTCGATCTTCATCGCCGACGCGCTCGACAAGCCGCTGAGCATCGGCGAGCAGGTCTCCCTCCTGCTGTTCATGATCATCGCCTCGAAGGGTGCCGCCGGCGTCACCGGCGCCGGCCTCGCGACCCTGGCCGGTGGCCTCTCGTCGCACCGCCCGGAGCTCCTCGACGGCGTCGGCCTCATCGTCGGCATCGACCGGTTCATGTCCGAGGCCCGCGCGGTCACCAACTTCGCCGGCAACTCGGTCGCCACCCTCCTCATCGGGCACTGGACCCACACCACCGACTACGCCCAGCTCGAGCGGGTGCTGTCCGGTGAGGACCGCTTCGACGAGGCCACGATGGTCGACGACCACGACACCTCCCCGCCGCCCGCCTCCCCGGCCGAGGAGCTGACCCCGGCCACCCGCTGACGCACCACGCACCACCCGGACGCCCCGGACCCCTGCGGTCCGGGGCGTTCGGCCTGCTCGGCAGCAGACACGCAGGCATTGGTCGGTCGACCGGGAGGTGTCACACGGCGAAGGACGCTCAGGCGGCGACCAATACCTGCGTGTCTCCGCCGATCGCACGGACGAGCACCTCACGCACCCAGGCGGGACGAAACATCACGTCGTCCCACGTGAAGCGCAGGACCGTCCAGCCCTCCGCTGTGAGCAGGGTGTAGCGGCGGATGTCCTTGAGGAAGCCCTTGCGGTTCCCGTGCCACTCGTAGGACTCGCACTCGATCACCATGCGACGCTCGCGGTCGACGAGGTCAGGCTGCGCCCAGCAGTGGCGCGACGAGATGATCACCTGCGGCTCGACGTCGAGCCCGGGGACGCTGTGCAGATCGCGCGCGTGACGGACTCGAACGCGTTGGCCGACAGGTCGGTCGCCCGTGCCGCCACCCGCTCTGCGTTGACCTGCCCGCGCCCGCGGACCAACGCGGCCGCCCGACGCAAGGTGGCGTGCTCACCATGGCGGAGCGCCGAGTCGGCGATCACGAGCGCTTCGTCGTAGGGCAGCAGTCGGAGGCACTGCGTCAGGGTGAGCTCCCGGCTCGTTGCCTGCCCGGTGACGTCGTCCGGCGCGAGGTCGGCACTGTGCAGGACGACCCTCGACCGGTAGCGCCGGGGGACGTTGCGGTTGCGGGGGACCAGGACGTGCGGCTTGCCCGGCACCGCCTTGACCTCCCAGCCATGGTGCAGGGCGGCGCTCGCGAGGCAGAGAACTCCGTTCATCGCGTGCGCCTGCGCCGCGGCTGCGTCGACGCCGGGCAATGTGTAGCGGCCCTGCCCGACGCGCACGACTGCCTGGGAAGCCAGTGCGCGGTCCACGTCGGAGCGCGAGGTCGCCTGGATCAGCGCGGCGCGGGTGCTGAGCCCGCCCATGCGCTCGATCGCGCCGACGACGTCCATGGGTCCAGCATGTGCGAACCGACCAGCGCCCCGCGTCGTTCATCCACAGACGGGAGACGCGCAGGCAATGGTCCGTCCGGATGACCGGGCCCACGCTCAGCGAGCCGACGTACGTCGACCAATGCCTGCGCGTCTCCGCAGGCGGGTCAGGTGAGGGAGCGGTAGAGGTCGAGGGTGCGGGCGGCGATGGCGTCCCAGCTGAAGGACTCCTCGGCGCGGCGGCGGCCGGCGAGGCCGTAGGACCGGGCGCGGTCGGGGTCGCTGACGGCCTCGGTGAGGGCGGCGGCGAGGTCGGCGACGTAGCGCTCCGGGTCGAGCGGGGTGCCGGTGCCGTCGGTGGCCTGCTCGATGGGGACCAGCCAGCCGGTCTCGCCGTGGACGACGACCTCGGGGATGCCTCCGGTGGCGGTCGCGACGACGGCGGTCTCGCAGGCCATCGCCTCGAGGTTCACGATGCCGAGCGGCTCGTAGATCGACGGGCAGGCGAACACGGTGGCCGCGGTCAGCAGGGCCACGACGTCGGGGCGGGGGAGCATCTCCTCGATCCACACCACGCCGGACCGGGTGGCCGCGAGCTCGGACACCAGCCCGCTGACCTCGCCCATGATCTCGGGGGTGTCGGGAGCGCCGGCGCACAGCACCAGCTGGACCTCCGGCGGGAGCGCGGCGGCCGCGCGCAGGAAGAGCGGCAGGCCCTTCTGGCGGGTGATCCGGCCGACGAAGATCACGCTCGGCCGGTCGGGGTCGACGCCGAGCTCGCGCACCCGGTCGGGGTCGGCGACGGGGGACCACTGCGTCGTGTCGATGCCGTTGTGCACGACGTGGACGCGCGCGGGGTCGACGCTGGGGTAGCTGCGCAGCACGTCGTCGCGCATCGCGGCGCTCACCGCGACGATGCCGGCCGCACCCTCGTACGCCGTCCGCTCCGCCCAGCTCGACAGCGCGTAGCCGCCGCCGAGCTGCTCGGCCTTCCACGGCCGCATCGGCTCGAGCGAGTGCGCGCTGACGACGTGCGGGATGCCGTGCATCAGCGAGGCGAGGTGACCGGCCATGTTGGCGTACCAGGTGTGCGAGTGCACGAGGTCGGCGCCCGCGCAGTCGTCGACCATGGCGAGGTCGACGCCGAGCGTGCGGATGGCGGCGTTGGCGTCGGCGAGCGACGCGGGCTCGGCGTACGCCGTCGTGCCGGGCTCCGAACGGGGCGCGCCGAAGCAGCGCACGCGGGCGTCGACGTCGGGCAGGACCCGCAACGCCCGGACGAGCTCGGCGACGTGGACGCCCGCACCTCCGTAGACCTCCGGCGGGTACTCCTTGCTGAGGACGTCGATGCGCATGAGCCGAAGGTAGTGCGGATCCGAGCCGAGTGGGTGGTCGACCGCGCCCCCACCGAGGGCTAGTTTCGTGACATGGCCGCCACCCCGCCGCGCAAGAAGGTCCTCGCAGTCGTCCTCGCCGGCGGTGAGGGCAAGCGACTGATGCCCCTGACCGCCGACCGCGCCAAACCGGCGGTGCCGTTCGGCGGCATCTACCGCCTGATCGACTTCGCGCTGTCCAACGTCGTGAACTCGGGCTACCTCAAGGTCGTCGTGCTCACGCAGTACAAGTCGCACAGCCTCGACCGCCACGTCACCACGACCTGGCGGATGTCCAACCTGCTGGGCAACTACGTCACCCCGGTGCCCGCCCAGCAGCGGGTGGGCAAGCGGTGGTACCTCGGCAGCGCCGACGCGATCTTCCAGTCGCTCAACCTGCTCACCGACGAGCAGCCCGACATCGTCGTCGTGGTGGGTGCCGACCACGTCTACCGGATGGACTTCTCGCAGATGGTCGCCGACCACATCGAGTCCGGTGCCGGCTGCACCGTCGCCGCGATCCGCCAGCCGATCAGCCTCGCCGACCAGTTCGGCGTCATCGACGTCGACCCGGCCAGCCCGAGCCGGATCCGCGCCTTCCTCGAGAAGCCGACCGACCCGGTCGGACTGCCCGACTCGCCCGACGAGGTGCTCGCCAGCATGGGCAACTACGTCTTCACCGCCGACGCCCTGGTCGACGCGGTCACCCGCGACGCGGACCGCGAGCAGTCCAAGCACGACATGGGCGGCGACATCGTGCCGTGGTTCGTCGACAAGGCCGAGTCGGCGGTCTACGACTACAAGGACAACGACGTCCCGGGCTCGACCGACCGCGACCGCGGCTACTGGCGCGACGTCGGGACCATGCGGTCCTACTACGAGGCGCACATGGACCTCGTCTCGCCGCTGCCGGTCTTCAACCTCTACAACAACGCCTGGCCGATCTACACCAGCTACGGCCCGCACCCGCCGGCCAAGCTCGTCGAGGGTGCCGGCGGCGAGACGGTGTCGACGTTCAACTCGATCCTCTCGCCCGGTGTCGTCGTCAGTGGCGGCACGGTCAACCACTCGGTGCTGTCGCCGGCGGTGTGGGTCAAGGACGGGGCCGAGGTGTCGGACTCGGTGCTGATGGACGGCGTCCGTATCGGTGAGGGCGCGATCGTGCGCAACGCCATCCTCGACAAGGGTGTCGTGGTGCCGCCGGGGGTGCAGATCGGTGTCGACCAGGAGGCCGACCGCGCGCGGGGCTTCGTCGTCGACGAGGGGCTCACGGTCCTCGCCAAGCAGCAGAAGGTCCCCGAGGACTGATCAGAGGTCCGCACGTCGCGCGAGCAGGAACTCCCGCTCGACGTCGTTCCCGCACGCCGCGATCGCCTGGTCGTACGAAGCCCGCGCGGCGTCGGTGTCGCCCGAGCGGGCGAGCAGCTCGGCGCGGACCGCGGCGGGCCGGTGGTTCGACGGGATCTCCAGGCCTTCGAGGGCGGCGAGCCCGGCGGCCGGTCCGCGGTCCTCGGCCACGGCCACCGCCCGCGCGAGCCGCGCCGACGGGGACGGGGAGACCTGCAGGAGCAGGTCGTACAGCCCGACGACGCGGTCCCAGCGCGTGTCCTCGGCGGTGGGCGCGGTCGCGTGCTCGGCCGCGATCCGCGCCTGCAGGGCGTACGACGCCGTGAGCGGGGTGACCGGCCCGGCGAGCACCGGTGACCGCAGCAGCCGCATCGCCTCGGCGACCTCGTCGTGGTGCCAGCGTCCTCGGTCCTGGTCGGCGAGCAGCACCAGCCGGCCGTCCCTGACGCGGGCGTCGCGACGCGAGTGCTGGAGCAGCACCAGGGCGAGGAGGGCGACCAGCGCCGGCTCGTCGGGCCGCAGGCCGAGCACCACCCGCACCAGCCGGATCGCCTCGCCCGACAGGTCGGCGCGGAGCAGGTCCGGGCCGGTGCCGGGGGCGTAGCCGGCCGTGAAGGCGAGGTAGGACACCTGCGCCACGACGTCGAGACGCTCGGGCAGCACGGCGGCGTCCGGGACGGCGAACGGGATGCCCGCCCCGACGATGCGCTTCTTGGCGCGGGTGATGCGCGCGGCCATCGTCGGCTCGGGCACGAGGAACAGGCGCGCGACGTCAGCCGTCGGCACGCCCAGGACGAGCCGCAGGCTCAGCGCCGCGGCCGCCTCGAGCGCCAGTGCCGGGTGGGCGCACATCAGCACGAGGCGGAGGACGTCGTCCTCGACGAGGCTGCCGCCGTCGGCCATCGTGCGCGCTCCTTCCTGCTGGCGTTCGGCGTCGGTGAGGAGCAACGGGAGCTTGCGCTGGGCGACGCCCTCGGTGCGCAGCCGGTCGAGCACGCGTCGCTTGGCGGCGGTCATCAGCCACCCGGCCGGGTTGTCGGGCGTGCCGTCGACGGGCCAGGTCCGGCTGGCCACCTCGACCGCGTCGCCCAGCGCGTCCTCCACGAGGTCGAGACGGCGGAACTGCGACAGGAGCAGCGCGACCAGGCGGCCCCACTCCTGCCGCACGACCTCCTCGAGCGCCGGGTCGCTCAGAGCGCCACGTCCACGGTCGGGTGGATCTGGATGTCGTAGCGCGGCAGGATCCGCAGGAGCTCCACGACGACGTCGAGGTCGGGTGCCTCCAACAGGTAGAACCCGCCCATGCCCTCGATGACCTCGGCGTAGGGACCGTCGGTCAGCAACACCTCTCCCGAGGACGACGTCCGCATCACGGTGGCGTCGCCCGGCTCGGTCAACGCCTCGCCCGCGAGCAGCTCGACACCGTCCCGGGCGGCGCAGGCGGCGGCGAACTCCCCGAACCGCGCCATCGCGGCGGCCTGCTCGGACTCGCTCTGGTCGGGCCAGGCCTTCTCGGCCCCGTCCCCGACCAGCAGCACCAGGTACTTCATGGTGGGCTCCTCGGTCTCAGGTGATCGTGATGGTCGGACGGATCTCGACGGTGTACGCCGACGGCAGCAGGCTCGCCGCCGCGACGGCGTGGTCGAGGTCGGGAAGCTCGACGTCGTAGTAGCCGCCGACGTGCTCGACGGCCTCGGCGAACGGACCGGACGTCACCACCAGCTCCCCGTCGCGTGCCCGGCCCTCCCGTCGGACGGTGGTCGCGCGCTCGGGATCGGCGAGCGCGCCGGAGCCGTGCTCGGTGCCGTGCTGGGCGACGTAGGCCGAGAACGCGTCGTGGGCCGCGAAGTAGTAGTCGCGCGTCTCCTCGCTCGCCCCCTCCCACTCGGACCTGGAGTAGGCGATGAGGACCACGTAGCGCGTCACGAGGCACGCTCCCCGGGGTCCACGCACCGCCGCACCTCCACCGCGTCGCCGGTCGCCGTGAGGACCCGGCAGCAGTCCAGGAGGTCGTCGAGGTCGCTCGACTCGACCAGGTAGAACCCACCCACCTGCTCGGCGGTCTCCGCCCACGGCCCCTCGGTGACCTCGGTGGCGTGGGGGGCGATCGTGCGGGCCTCGGAGGCCCGGTGCAGCTCGGCGCCGCCGGTGATCGTGTGTCCCCGCTCGACGAGCTGGGCGGAGAACGCCTCGTGCGCGGCGTAGCCCTCGCGACGCTCGTCGTCGGACAGGTCCCACCAGCGCTCGGCATCACCCAGCAGCAGGACGACGTACTCGGTCATGTCGGTCTCCTCACTCCGCCATCTTGCGGAACTCGAGGAGCTCGCCCCGCGCGGACCACCGCTCGCAGGCCGCCCGCAGGTCGGCCTCGTCGTCGGAGCGGACGAGGTAGAACCCGACGACCTGCTCCGCCGACTCGGTGAACGGGCCGTCGGTCACGAGCGTGCCGCCCGCACCGTCGGGGCGCATCGAGGTGGCGACGGCGGACGGCTCCAGCGGGCCGGCGACGAGCAGCTCGTGACCGCCCGCCTCCAGGTCCTCGTGGAACTGCTGGTGGGAGCGCATCCCCTTCTCGTGCTCCTCGGGTGGCAGGTCCGCCCACTCGGCCTCGGGTGCCGGCAGCAGGATCAGGTAGCGGCTCATCGGTGGGTCGAGCTCCTTCGGTCGTCGGGTCGCAGGGCCGCGACCTCACCCCGTTGACGGGTCAACCCTGCCTGATTCGACACCACGTCGACACCTTTCTCGACGGGAGTCGCCGGACCCACCAAGATGGGGCCATGGCCACCCACGAGAGAGCTGGACAGCCCGCCCGCCCCGAGGACCTGGTGGACGTCTCCCACCTCGTCACGGCCTACTTCGACCTCGAGCCCGATCCCGACGACGTCTCGCAGCAGGTCGCGTTCGGCACCAGCGGGCACCGCGGCACCTCGCTCACCACCTCGTTCAACGAGGTCCACATCGCCGCGACGACCCAGGCGATCTGCGACTACCGCAGGGAGCAGGGCTACGACGGCCCGCTCTTCATCGGCCGCGACACCCACGCGCTCTCCGAGCCCGCCTGGTCCACCGCGCTGGAGGTCCTCGTCGCCAACGACGTGACGGTGCTCGTCGACGACCGCGACGGCTTCACGCCGACCCCCGCGGTCAGCCACGCGATCATCCGCGCCAACCAGGGGCGTACGACGGGCGCGGGCCTCGCGGACGGCATCGTGGTCACGCCGTCGCACAACCCGCCGCAGGACGGCGGCTTCAAGTACAACCCGCCGCACGGCGGACCCGCGGACTCCGACGCCACGAGCGTCATCGCTGCCCGCGCCAACGAGCTGATCCGCGGCAACATCGCGGGTGTCAAGCGTGTGACGTTCGCCAAGGCCCGGGCTGCGGCCGGGTCCTACGACTTCCTCGGCACCTACGTCGACGACCTGCCGCAGGTGCTCGACCTCGACGCGATCCGCGACGCGGGCTTCCGCATCGGCGCCGACCCGCTGGGCGGGGCGAGCGTGGCCTACTGGGGCGAGATCGCGGACCGGCACCGGCTCGACCTGTCGGTGGTGAACCCGCTGGTCGACCCGACGTGGCGCTTCATGACGCTCGACTGGGACGGCAAGATCCGGATGGACTGCTCCTCGCCCCACGCGATGGCCTCGCTGGTCGGGCGCAAGGACGAGTACGCGGTCGCGACGGGCAACGACGCCGATGCCGACCGCCACGGCATCGTCACCCCCGACGCCGGACTGATGAACCCCAACCACTTCCTCGCCGTCGCCATCGGCTACCTGTTCGGCGGCGCGCGCCCGGGCTGGCCGGACTCGGCCCGCATCGGCAAGACGCTCGTCTCGAGCTCGATGATCGACCGGGTGGCCGCGGCGATCGGCAAGCCGCTCGTCGAGGTGCCGGTGGGCTTCAAGTGGTTCGTGCCGGGCCTGATGGACGGTTCGTTCGGCTTCGGCGGTGAGGAGTCCGCCGGTGCGTCCTTCCTGCGCCGCGACGGCTCGACCTGGACCACCGACAAGGACGGCATCCTGCTGGCGCTGCTCGCCAGCGAGATCCTGGGGGCGACCGGCAGGACCCCGAGCGAGCACTACGCCGAGCTCGTCGCCCAGCACGGCGACCCGGCCTACGCCCGCATCGACGCCCCGGCCGACCGCGAGGAGAAGGCCAAGCTCGGCGCCCTCTCGCCCGACGACGTGGGTGCGACGTCGCTGGCGGGGGAGGAGATCACCGGCAAGCTCACCGAGGCGCCCGGCAACGGCGCGAAGATCGGCGGGCTCAAGGTCACCACCGAGTCGGCATGGTTCGCAGCACGACCGAGTGGCACCGAGGACGTCTACAAGATCTACGCGGAGTCGTTCCGCGGCCCCGACCACCTCGCCCAGGTGCAGGAGGAGGCGCGGGAGGTCGTCAGTACGGCTTTGCGGTGAGGAAGTACTGCTCGCCGCGGCCCTGGGCGGGCACGGTGACGGGACCGGCCTCGATCGGCCCGCGTCCGCCCGGTCCGTGCGAGCGCGCTCCGGTCTCCACGAGGTCGTCCTCCATCGCCGCGCGCGAGAAGGTCACCGCCGCGACCTGGTCGAGCCGGACGAGCGACTGGCTGCCCGCGCCGTCGTCGAGGACCGCGCCCAGGCCGTCGCACCCGAGGACGTTGCCCTCGAGCCAGTAGCCCTCGACCAGGACCTTCACCGGGGCGCCGGTGTCCTCGGCGCGCCGCAGCAGCGTCCCGACGCTGAACATCGTGCTGTGCATCTTCGTCATGGCATACCCCCACAGGTATCGGTGCGCAGCCCCCACAGCCGCGGTGAACCCGAACGTACGGCGCGGGTCCGACGGCGGATGGCCGATGCGCGGAGCGCGACCGAGGCCTGCGACGAAACTTGACGATTGCCGCGGCTTTGGGCCCCCGCTGGTATGGACCGGGTCAGCGGGACGGGGCCGGACCGGCCTCGATCGGTTCGCGGACGCGGCGTCCGTGCGCCCGGACCTCCTGCTCGTCGGAGCCCTGCTCGGCGTCGATCTCCTCGCGGGAGAAGCCCACCGCGACGATGGTGTCGAGGCGCACCAGCACCTGTCGGCCCGGGCCCTCCTCGAGCACCACGCCGTGCTGGTCGGCCGCGACGATCCGGCCGTCGAGCCAGCAGCCCTCCACGAGCACCCGGACCGCCGCGCCCGAGTCCTGGGCGTGCCGGAGCAACGTGCCGACCGTGTAGAGCGTGCTGGACCTGTTGGACATCGCCTCGTCCTCCTTCAAGGAATTGTCAAGACTAGTACGCCGACGAGGTCCGCGGGGCCTTATCGGGTCAGGGACGTCCTGACGAGCTCACCCCCGGGGAGTAGCCCGGTCCACGACCGCGCTCAGCGAGCCGCTGGTGAGCATCCCGAACGTGCCGCCGTACGACGTCCCGAACCGGCTGCCGCAGAAGGCGTCCGCCACCTCCGCCGGCGCGAAGCGCACGAGCAGCGAGCCCTGCAGGCAGGCCGCCATCCGGCCGGCGAGCAGGCGCGCCCCCGACTCGAGCGCACCGGGGTCGCCCATCCCCTCGCCGAGCAGCGCCAGGGTGTCGTCGACGGCCCGGTCCAGGCGGCTGTCCGCGCCGCGGGCGGCGCCGACCTCGGTGATCCACGCCTGCAGGACCTCCGGCTCGCGACCGAGCGCGCGCAGGACGTCCAGCGCGTTGACGTTGCCCGATCCCTCCCAGATCGAGTTGAGCGGCGACTCGCGGAACATCAGCGGCAGGCCGGAGTCCTCGACGTACCCGTTGCCGCCGAGGCACTCGAGCGCCTCGGCGACCATCGCAGGCGTGCGCTTGCACACCCAGAACTTCGCCAGCGGGAGCGCGATCCGCCGCAGTGCGACCTCGTGGGCGTCCCCGGGCCGGTCGACGGCGGCGGCCAGGCGCATGGCCAGCGCCGTGGCCGCCTCGGACTCCACGGCGAGGTCGGCGACGACGTTCTGCATGAGCGGCTTGTCGCCCAGCAGCCCGCCGAACGCCGAGCGGTGTGCCACGTGCCACGACGCCTCGGCGAGGGCGTGGCGCATCAGCGCAGCGGAGCCGAGCACGCAGTCGAGCCGCGTGGCCGCGACCATCTCGATGATCGTGCGCACCCCGCGCCCCTCGTCGCCGAGCCGCTGCGCGAGCGTGCCGTCCAGCTCGAGCTCGCTGGACGCGTTGGACCGGTTGCCGAGCTTGTCCTTGAGCCGGACCACGTCGATCCGGTTGCGGGTGCCGTCGGCGAGCACGCGCGGCACCACGAAGCAGGTCACCCCGCCCGCGGCCTGTGCGAGCACGAGGAACACGTCGTTCATCGGCGCCGAGGTGAACCACTTGTGTCCGTGCAGCGTGTACCACCCGTCCTCGGCCGTCGGCCGGGCCTGCGTGTGGTTGGCCCGCACGTCGGACCCACCCTGCTTCTCCGTCATCCCCATCCCGGCGAGCGCGCCGAGCTTCTCGGTCCGCGGCCGCACGCCCGGGTCGTAGGACCGGGCAGCGAGCAGCGGCGTCCACTCCTTCGCGATCGCGTCGTCGGCCCGCAGTGCCGGCACGGCGGCGTACGTCATCGAGATCGGGCACCCGTGCCCGGGCTCGGTCTGCGACCAGGCGAAGAAGCCGGCCGCGCGGCGCAGGTGGGCGTGCGGGTCGCCGGAGTCCTGCTGCTCCCATGGCGCCGCCTGCAGGCCGTGTCCGACCGCCCGCTCCATGAGCCAGTGCCAGGACGGGTGGAACTCGACCTCGTCGATGCGGTTGCCGAAGCGGTCGTACGTCGCCAGCTCGGGGTGGTGGCGGTTGGCGAGCCGGCCGTGCTCCCGCGCCTCCTCGGTCCCGGCCTCCGCGCCGAGGGGGGACAGCTCGTCGACGAGGGCGGCCGAGCCGTGGCGGGTGATCGCGTCGGTCAGCGCCGCGTCGGAGGTGACCACGTTGTGCCCCACCAGCGGGGGCGGCTGGTTCGTCACTGCGCGCAGGTCGCTCATACCGGTAACCCTATGACCCGGCGCCGGGGCCGGGCCGGGCGTGGGGAAGCAGGTCCGGGGTGGCTGCTCGACTAGCGTTGGCGGCATGGTCGAGGTGCGCGAGGAGGAGCCTGCTCCGCGCCGGATCGAGGTGCTCGCGCGCAGCGGGCGCGAGCACTTGTGGCGGGTGATCGTGACCACCGTCGGGTCGTGCCTGCGCAACCGGGTGACCGGGCTGGCGGCCGAGGCCGCGTTCTTCGCCGTCCTGTCGGTCCCACCCCTGGTCTTCGCGCTCGCCGGCGCGGTGGGCTTCGTCAGCGACAGCTTCACCGACACCCAGGTCGACGACATCCGCAACGCCGTGCTCGAGGTCTCCCGCCAGGCGCTCACCGAGCGCGCGGTCAACGGCATCATCAAGCCGACGATCGACACCGTGCTCGACGGCGGGCGCTACGACGTGATCTCGATCGGCTTCATCCTCGCGCTGTGGTCGGGCTCGCGCGCGCTCAACGTGTTCGTCGACACCATCACGATCATGCACGGACTCGGTGGCCACCGCGGGATCGTCGCGACCCGCGCGCTGTCGTTCGTCCTCTACGTGCTGGCGATGGTCACCGGCGCGGTCAGCATCCCGCTCGTGGTGGCCGGCCCGACGCTCGTCGACCGCGTGCTGCCCGAACGGCTGGACTTCCTCAACAACCTCTACTGGCCGCTGGTGCTCGCGCTCTGCATCTGCTTCCTCGCCACGCTCTACCACGTGTCGGTGCCGGTGCGGACGAAGTGGACCTTCAACCTCCCGGGCGCCACGTTCTCCCTGTTCTGCTGGGTGGCCGGCTCCTACGTCCTGCGTTGGGTGCTGACGGTGACCGCCGCCGAGTCGCGCTCGATCTACGGGCCGCTCGCCGCGCCCATCGCCGTGCTGCTCTGGCTCTACCTGCTGGCCCTCGCCGTCCTCATCGGCGCCGCCGTCAACGCGGCCTTCGACACGGTCTGGCCGCAGAAGACGACGACGCGCGCCCGGCTCGAGATGGTGCAGCGACTGCGCGAGCGGATAGGCGTGCGAGACTCCTGACCGTGCACGACGCGAGCAGCCACCCGAGCGTGGGCCGGGTCTCCCTGCCGGAGACGGTGCGCTCGCCGTGGTGGGAGCTGGGCCGCCGCGTCCTGATGGCCCTGGCCATCCTCGTGGGCACGGTCCTGCTGGTCTACTTCGACCGCGAGGGCTACCGCGACAACGCCCACCCGGGTCGCGACCTGACCCTGCTCGACGCGTTCTACTACACGACCGTCACGCTCAGCACGACCGGCTACGGCGACATCGCGCCGGCCGACGCGCAGGCGCGCCTGATCAACGCCATCGTCATCACGCCGGCCCGCATCGCCTTCCTGGTGCTGCTCATCGGCACCACCCTCGAGGTCCTCGCCTCGCAGGGACGCGAGATGTTCCGGGTCGCCCGGTGGAGGAAGAAGATGGACCAGCACGTCGTCGTGGTCGGCTACGGCACCAAGGGCCGCAGCGCGATCGAGACCCTCGTGAACAACGGCTACGACCGGTCCTCGATCGTCGTCGTCGACCCCGGGCCGGTGGCACTCGAGGAGGCCAACCGCGACCAGCTCGTCGGCATCGCCGGCGACGCCACCCGCCGCGGCGTGCTGCGCCAGGCAGGCGTGGACAAGGCCACCCATGTGATCATCACGACCGACCGCGACGACTCCAACGTCCTCGTCACCCTGACCGTCCGGCAGCTCAACCCCGACGCGTGGATCGTCGCGTCGGTGCGCGAGCACGAGAACGTCCCGCTGATGCGCCAGTCCGGCGCCAACTCGGTGATCACCTCCTCCGACGCGGTCGGCCGCCTCCTCGGCCTGTCGTCGATGTCGCCGACGCTCGGCTCGGTGATGGAGGACCTGATGACGTACGGCGAGGGGCTGGAGGTCGCCGAGCGCGACCTCCTCGTCAACGAGGTCGGCAAGCAGCCCCAGCGGCTGCCCGACCAGGTGATCGCTGTGGTGCGTGACGAGAAGGTCTACCGCTACTTCGACCCGGTGGTCTCGCTGCTCGCCCGCGGCGACCGCCTCATCGTCGTCCGACCGGCGAAGGAGCTGCCGTGGGCGCCGCGCCCCGGCACGCACGGCGAGGACCTCGCCGACGAGGACGACTGACGTGCTGGTGGTCCGTTGATCTGCTCGCACGCCCACCGGTTCGTCTTCGTCAAGACCCGCAAGACGGCCGGCACCAGCCTGGAGATCGCGTTGTCGCGCCACTGCGGCCCCGACGACATCGTCACCAGGATCAGCCCGGCCGACGAGGAGCTGCGCGTGGCGGCCGGGGGAGTGCCGCCGCAGAACGACGACACCGACCCCAGCTCCTACGCCCACATGGGCGCGCGCCGCGTCATCCAGGTCATCGGCCGCGAGACGTGGGACGACTACTTCACCTTCGCCGTGGAGCGGAACCCCTTCGACGTGGTCGCGTCGTCGTGGCGCTACAGCTCGCGCAAGCCGAGCTTCACCAAGACGTTCGCCGAGTTCGTCCGCACCCCGCGCCGCCTCGACCGCCTCGCCCTCAACGAGCGCCTCTACCGCCTGGGCGGCGAGGTCGTCGTGGACCGGGTCTACCGCTACGAGGAGCTGCCGGCCGCGATCGCCGACATCTCGGCGCGGCTCGGCCTCGACCTCGACCTGCCCCACGCCAAGCAGGGGAGCGGCCCGCACTACCGCGAGCTCTACGGCCCCGGCGACGCCGAGATCGTGGCCGCACGGTTCGCGCGGACCATCCGCGAGTTCGGCTACGAGTTCTGACTCAGTCGCCGCCGAGCGAGCGGAGCACGAGCGGCAGCTCGGGGAGCATCTCGGTCGCGAGGTAGCCGACCCGACCCCACCGCGCGGCCAGCACGTCGCCCGCCGCGGCGTGCACGTGCTTGGCCCACACCGTGGCCTGGACCGGCTCGGCCCCGCGGGCCAGCAGACCCGCGACCGCTCCTGCCACGACGTCCCCGCTGCCCGAGGTGCCCAGACCGGTGTCGCCGGTCGACACGCGCCACACCTCGCCGCCTGCTGCGACGAGCGGCCCGCACCCCACGACGGCGCCGTAGCGGTCGGCCGCCTCGAGGCTGGCCCGCGCCTGGTCGTCGTCGGGGACCTCGTCGACGCCCAGCATGCCGGCGAGCTCGCCGGCGTTGGGGGTCAGCACGAGTCGCCCGGCGAGCCGGTCGACGGACGCCGCGGCGACGTCCGGCAGCGCGGTGAGCGCTGCCGCGTCGAGGATGACGGGTACGTCGTCGGGGACCGATGCGCCGACCGCCTCGACCAGCCGGACCGCGCCGTCGCCGCTCCGGAGGCCCGGTCCCAGCACGACGGCGTCCGCCCGCTCCAGCTCGCCGGCCAGCAGGTCCTCCACGTCCTCGCCCGTGATGGCGCCGCGGTCGTCCTGCGGGAGGGGGAGCGTCCCGCACTCGGGCAGCGCCACCGCCACCTGCCCGGCCACCCCCTCCGCCGTCGCGATCGTGAGCCGACCGGCACCCATGCGCAGGGCCGCGATCCCGGCGAGCTGCACGCCACCGGGCGTCGTGCACGACCCACCGACCACCAGCACCTGGCCGCGTGCGTACTTCGTGCCCGAGGTCTCGGGCAGCGGCCACGACCGCAGCACGTCCGGCGTCACGGGCCGCGGCGACTCCGGCGTACCGCCTCGCGCCTCCATCAGGCCTCCCCGGTCGCACTGGGCTCGTCGGTGACGCTGACGTTCTCCTGCTGCAGGTGGTCGCGCAGGTTGTAGTCGGTGACGTCCCACCCGGTCGGCGAGTCGGGGTCCTGCTGCAGGCGGCAGATCGCGGCGTTGCCCAGGGCGTTGTCACGGGCCCGGGCCAGCACCTGCTCCTCGTCCATCGCCTCCGCGACGTAGCAGAAGAGCAGGAGCACCACGTCGTGGCCGGTCACGAGCACGCGCTGGTGCTTCTCGGCGTGCGCGAGGTCGGTCAGCACCGCCCGCACACGCATCGCCACGTCCGCCCAGGACTCCCCGCCGGGGGGCCGGTAGTAGAACTTGCCGAGCCAGTCGCGCCGCTCCGCCTCCTCGGGGTACGCCGCCCGGATGCCCGCACTGGTCAGCTTGTCCGTGATGCCCATGTCCCGGTCCCGCAGCCGCTCGTCCACCCGACGCGGGATGTCGAGGCCGGCGGTGTCGAGGGCGATCTCCGCGGTCTCCCGTGCACGCCGGTAGGGGCTGGTCCACAGCACCTCGGGCCGCTCCTCGGGGGCCAGCGCGGCGAGCCAGCGCCCGACCGCGGCCGCCTGGTCGCGGCCGGTGCCGGACAGCACCACGTCCGGGTCGCGCGCGGGCACCTCGATCCTCTCGAGCCTGTCGCGGGCGGCCGCCTCGGCGGCGACATTGCCCTCGGACTGGCCGTGACGCACGAGGACGAGCTGCTTGAGCGGGTCGTGGTGGGTCATGTCCCCACGCTAGGAAGACCGCCGCCGGCGGCGGCACGTCCATGCAGGTGGGGCGTGGCGGCTACCGGTGGCCGAGCCGGCCCGAGATCACGGCGGCCGCCGCGAGCAGGCTCGGCAGCACCTCGTCCATCCGCCCGTCGGGCAGACGGTCCGACGGCGCGGTGATCGAGAGGACAGCCGCCAGGTCGTCGAGTGCTCCACGCACGGGGACCGACAGGGTGTGCACCCCCTCGATCGTCTCCTCGAACGCCCTCGCGTGCCCCAATCGCCGTACGTCGTCGAGCTGGCGCCGCAGCTCGTCGGGCGTCGGAGGGTTCACCGGCTCGAGGTCGGTCGTCTCGCGATCGGCGAGGACGCGCAGGACCTCCGCCTCGGTGCGCTCGGCGAGCACCACCTTGGCCGGCGCGCCGAACCACAGCGGAAGTGGGCGGCCGACGTCGAAGCGGGCGCTCAGGCGTCGCTGGGCCTCGACCTGCTCGACGTGGATCAGCCGGTCCGCGTGCCCGACGGAGATGCCGACCGTCTCCGTCACGTCGGCAGCGAGGTCGGTCATCGGACCGATCGCGGCGGCGTGGAGGCTCAGCCCGCGCTGGTAGGCCGACCCAAGTGCGAGGGTGCGCGGGCCCAGTCCGTAGCGCTTGGTCGACGGGTCCTGCACCGCCAGGTCGACCCCCTCGAGCTCGACCAGGATGCGCTGCACGGCCGACTTGGAGAGGCCGGTGCGCTCGGCGATGCTCCGCACGCTCGGCGCGGCGGTGTCGGTGGCCAGCAGGTCGAGGACGGCGACGGCCCGCCGCAGCAGGCCGCGCTCCTCGGAACGGTCCGGGGCGGGTGGAAGGGCCACGGGGCACTCCTCGCGAGGTGACAGGGGAAGTCGATCACTCCTTGACAGGGCATGACGCAGTCCGAAGACTGACACGCCGTGTCCCGATAGCGGGACGACTGTCCCACTGAACGGGACGATATGCAAGGAGAACCCATGGCACACGTGAGCCCGACGCTCGACGCAGAGGCCGTCCAGGACCAGGCCGAGATCCGGCGGGTGGCGGGAGCCAGCCTGCTCGGCTCCGTGGTCGAGTGGTACGACTTCTTCCTCTACGGGACCATGGCGGCCCTGGTCTTCAACGGTCAGTTCTTCCCGACGGTCGACCCGCTGATCGGGACGATGCTCTCCTTCGCCACCTTCGCGGCCGGATTCATCACCCGCCCGCTCGGCGGCTTCGTCTTCGGGCACTTCGGCGACCGGATCGGCCGCAAGAAGATGCTCGTCCTGACGATGCTCATCATGGGGCTCTCCACCTTCGCGATGGGCCTGCTGCCCAACTACGCCGCGATCGGGATCGCGGCACCGGTGCTGCTGCTCGTCCTGCGGATGCTCCAGGGCATCGGCCTCGGAGGGGAGTGGGGCGGCGCCGTGCTGCTGTGCGTCGAGCACGCTCCCGACGACAGGCGCGGCTGGTTCTCGTCGTGGCCCCAGCTCGGTGTGCCGATCGGCCTGCTCACCTCCACCCTCGCCGTCACGGCCGTGACACAGCTTCCGGAGGACGCCTTCCAGTCGTGGGGCTGGCGGGTGCCCTTCCTGGTCTCGATCGCGCTCGTCGTCGTGGGCCTGGTCATCCGGCTCAGGATCGACGAGCCGCCGGCCTTCAAGGAGATCGACGAGGCCGACGAGAAGGCCGCCCTGCCGCTCGTCGAGGTCTTCCGCAAGCACCCGAAGGTCACCCTCCTGGCGATGGGCGCGCGGGTCAGCGAGAGCGTCACCTTCAACATCTACAACGCCTTCCTCGTCACCTACACCGTCACCGTGCTCGGCCTGAGGCCCTCGGTGGTGCTCGACGCGCTCCTGGTGGCGTCCGTCGTCGGCTTCGGCGCGATCCTCGTCGCCGGCCGCCTCTCCGACCGCTTCGGCCGACGGCCGGTCTTCGCCACCGGTGCCGGGCTGGCCCTCGTGAGCGCCGTGCCGATCTTCGCCCTCGTCAACACCGAGAACGCCGTGCTCATCACCCTCGGCGTCGTCGTCGGCTGGGGGCTCGCCGCGTGCATCATGTTCGGCCCCGAGGGTGCGATGTTCGCCGAGGTCTTCCCGACCCGCGTCCGCTACTCCGGCATGAGCGCGGTCTACCAGATCGGCGTCATCCCGACCGGTGCCGTCGCCCCACTGATCGGCACCTCGCTGGTCACCGCGTGGAGCGGGTCGGTGTGGCCGGTCGCGGTCTACGTGATGGCCATGGCGGCGATCTCGCTGGTCTCGGTGTTCTTCCTCCCCGAGACCCACCGCCGCGACCTGCGCGACGCGTCGTCGTACGACAGCACCCGCTCGACCGTGGGCGCCGCCCGGTGAGCCCGCGGGAGGGACGCCCCGACGTCCTGCTGATCCTGGCCGACGACATGGGGTTCTCGGACATCACGTCCTACGGCGGCGAGGTGCGTACGCCGTCCCTCGACCGGCTCGCGACCGGCGGCGTGCGGATGACGCAGTTCTACAACACCGCGCGCTGCAGCCCGTCGCGCGCGTCGCTGCTGACCGGCCTGCACCCGCACCAGGTGGGGATCGGCATCCTGAACTTCGACGACGCACCTGACGGGTACCCCGGCAACCTCAGCGAGGAGTGCGCGACCGTCGCGGAGGTGTGCCGCGACGCCGGCTACGCGACGTACCTCTCCGGCAAGTGGCACCTCGCCGTGGACATGGAGACACCCAACCCGGCCTGGCCGACACGACGGGGCTTCGACCGATTCTTCGGGACGCTCGAGGGGGCGGGCTCGTTCTACCGGCCTCGCACGCTCGTGCGGCAGGAGACCAACATCGAGCACGAGGCCGAGGAGCCGGGCTGGTTCTACACCGACGCCATCTCCGACACGGCCGTGGAGTTCCTCGCCGAGCACGAGCAGCAGCGCGCCGACGACCCGTTCTTCCTGTTCCTCGCCTACACCGCACCTCACTGGCCGCTGCACGCGCACGAGGAGGACATCGCGAGGTACGCCGGTCGCTTCGACGCGGGCTGGGACCAGCTGCGCGAGGAGCGGCTCGAGCGCCTGGTGAAGGAGGGCATCATCGACGCGTCGTGGCCGCTGACCCCGCGCGACGAGCGCGTGCCGGCCTGGGAGGACGTCGTGGACCGGGAGTGGGAGGCCTCGCGGATGGCGACCTACGCCGCCCAGGTCGACCGGATGGACCAGGGCATCGGACGGGTGCTCGACCAGCTCGAGGCGACCGGACGGCTCGACAACACGCTCGTCGTCTTCCTCTCCGACAACGGTGGGTGCGCGGAGGAGATGCCCCCCGGTGACGGGGCGCGCGAGTTCGTCACCGCGTTCGTCCCCCTCCAGGAGACGACCCGCGAGGGCGAGCCGGTCGTGCCCGGCAACGACCCGGCGCTCACGCCCGGGCCGGAGTCGACGTACATGTCCTACGGACGGTCGTGGGCCAACCTGTCCAACACGCCGTTTCGCGAGTACAAGCACTGGGTGCACGAGGGAGGAATCTCGACGCCGTTCATCGCGCACTGGCCGGTCGGCCTGCCGACCGACGGCTCGCTGTGCACGGTCCCCAGCCAGCTGGTCGACGTGCTGCCGACGATCGCGGAGGCGGCGGGCGCCCGCTACCCGGCACAGCGCAACGGCGCCGCCATTCCCGGTGCCGAGGGCGTCAGCCTGCTCGCGGCGCTCCGGGGCGAGGGGACGCCGGACGACCGCGACCTGTTCTGGGAGCACGAGGGCAACTGCGCCGTACGCCGGGGCCGCTGGAAGCTCGTGAAGAAGTACCGCGGGGAGTGGGAGCTCTACGACATCGAGGCCGACCGCACCGAGCTCGACGACCGTGCGGGGGACCACCCCGACCTCGTCGCCACGCTCGCCGAGGCGTGGCAGGTGTGGGCGGACCGGTGTGGAGTGATCCCGCGCGAGAGGGTCCTCGAGATCTACGCGGCGCGTGGGCACGGGCTGCCCGAGGAGTAGCGACCGGCGGTGCCGGACCAGGTCCACGGGGGTGAGGTGGTCCGGCGCCGCGGGGAACGACGAAGGCCCCGTCTCGAGGAGACGGGGCCTTCGCTACTGCTGGTGGGCGATACTGGGTTTGAACCAGTGACCTCTTCCGTGTCAAGGAAGCGCGCTACCGCTGCGCCAATCGCCCCAGTCTGGTGAACAGTGTTGAGTTGTGCTGCGAGGTGGGTACGGGATTTGAACCCGTGTACACGGATTTGCAGTCCGTTGCCTCGCCTCTCGGCCAACCCACCGTGTGGAGACTCCGTCGAACCGGGGGAGACCTTCCGAGCGGACAACGAGACTCGAACTCGCGACCTCAACCTTGGCAAGGTTGCGCTCTACCAACTGAGCTATGTCCGCCTGCAATTCCCGGCCGTTTCACCGGCCCGAAGTGCGAGTGGAACAGTAGTACATGGCTTCGGTCGGTCCAAAATCGGCCCCCCGTCGTCGTGTCCCACTGGCCCCTAGAGTGACGCCATGCGCGCATGGCTCAACGGCGAACTGCTCACCGATCCCACCGCCGGGGCCGTCGCGGTCACCGACCACGGGTTCACCGTCGGCGACGGGGTGTTCGAGGCGGTCAAGACGCTGTCCGGCACGCCGTTCGCGCTCGGGCGCCACCTCGAGCGGTTGGAGCGAAGCGCCGCCGGACTGGGGCTGCCGGCTCCCGACCTCGACGACGTACGACGCGGAGTCGAGGCGGTCACCGGCGACGCGCCGATCGGTCGGTTGCGGATCACCTACAGCGCCGGTCCGCACCCGATGGGCTCGGGCCGTGGCGGCGGGCCGCCGACCCTCGTCGTGGCGTGGAGCGCGATCGACTTCGCGCCGGCGGAGACAACGGTCGTCACCGTCCCGTGGACCCGCAACGAGCACGGCGCCACCGCCGGCCTCAAGACGACGTCGTACGCCGACAACGTGATCGCGCTCGCCCACGCCGTCGAGCGCGGGGGGAGCGAGGCGGTCTTCGCCAACACCGCGGGCAACCTGTGCGAGGGCACCGGCACCAACGTCTTCTACGTCGTCGACGGCGAGCTGCGGACGCCGACGCTGGCGTCGGGCTGCCTCGCGGGCGTGACCCGCGCCCTCGTCATCGAGTGGTGCGGGGCACGCGAGGTCGACGAGCCGCTGGCGGAGGTCGTGGCCAGTGCGAGCGAGGCGTTCCTGGCATCGACGACGCGCGACGTGCAGGCGATCTCGCGGTGGGACGAACGCGACCTCCCGTCGCCCGGCCCGGTCACCCAGCGGTGCGCTGAGACCTGGCGCACCCGCGAGGCTGAGACGATGGAACCGTGAACCTCACCCCACGACGTTCTTCTCCTCCGCTTCGCTCCCCCGAACAACGCCGCGGAGGCCCCGAGTGACGACGTTGGATGCACGGTTGAAGGACCGCTTGCGGCGCACGGCCGAGGGACTGGTGCCCGTGGTCGTGCAGCAGCAGGTGTCGGGCGAGGTGCTGATGCTCGCGTGGGTCGACGACGAGGCGCTGGCCCGCACGATCGACACCGGGCGGGCGACGTACTGGTCGCGCTCGCGCCGGGAGTACTGGGCCAAGGGCGACACCTCCGGCCACGTCCAGCACGTCAAGGAGATCCGCCTGGACTGCGACGGCGACACCCTGCTCTTCGTGGTCGACCAGGTCGGTGCGGCCTGCCACACCGGCGACCACACGTGCTTCGACGCCGACCTGGTGCACCGCGTCGATGGCTGACGAGCAGCAGCCCGTGCCCGACCGACGACGTCGCACGTTCGGCCCGGTCGTCCTGCTGGGGGTGGCGTCCGCCGGCCTCGCGTCGGTCGCGGGCACCAAGCCGTGGGTGTCGGGGGAGTCCGGCAGTATCAGGTCCGACGACGCCGGTGCGGTGGGCACCGCGCTGTCGCTCGACACCGTCGCCGAGTCGCCGCTCGCGGCGGCCCTCGCGCTCGTGCTGCTCGCGTGCTGGGGCGTCCTGCTCGTCACCCGCGGTCGCTTCCGGCAGGCGGTCGCCGTGCTCGCGCTGGTCACCGCCCTCGGGCTGGTGGCGGCCACGGTCGAGGCGTTCTGGCGCCTGCCCGGCGCCCTCGCCGACGCCCTCCGGGAGGTGTCGGGCGCCGATGCGGCGTCGACGAGCCTCACCGCCTGGTACCCGGTCGCGCTGGTGGCGTCGTTCCTCGGCGCGGCCACCTCCCTGGCCGCGGTCCGCCTCGTCCGGTCCTGGCCCGAGATGGGGACGAAGTACGACGCGCCGGCGGGCGCGCCGGGGGGCGGCGAGGCGGCGACCGGCGACCTGCCGACCGAGAACATCGACATCTGGAAGGCCCTCGACGAGGGACGCGACCCGACCGCCTAGACTTCCCCCAGCACACCGAGGCACCGACGAAGGAGCACCCCAGGATGGCTGCAGGCCACGGCAACACCCCCGCTGCTTGGACCGCCGTCGCGGTCGGGATGCTCGGCTTCGTCATCGGCAGCGTCGCGCTGCTGCGCTCCGAGGCGCAGATGACGCTACTGTGGATCGGGATCATCATCGCCCTCCTCGCCTTCCCGCTGTTCCTCGTGCTCTCCAAGCTCGGCTTCAACGCCTCCGACCACTGACGAGCGCCCTCACGGGACCACGTCCGCCCGCTGGGCACCGATCCCGCGCGGACTGGTGCCGGGTGAGAGGCTGAACCCATGCCTGCGACCGCTTCCGTGCTCGACGACATCGTCGCCGGAGTGCGAGAGGACCTCGCCCGGCGCGAGGCCGCGCTCCCGATCAACGAGCTGCGGGCCCACCTCGCCGACGCCCCGGCGCCCCGCGACCCGATGCCGCACTTCCGCGCGCGCGGCTCGAGCGTCATCGCCGAGGTCAAGCGACGCAGCCCCAGCAAGGGCGACCTGGCCGACATCCCCGATCCCGCGGTGCTCGCCGCGGCCTACGCCCGCGGCGGCGCGGCCGCGATCTCCGTCCTCACCGAGGAGCGTCGTTTCGGCGGCAGCCTCGACGACCTCCGCGCCGTACGGGCGGCGGTCGACACCCCGCTGCTGCGCAAGGACTTCATCGTCGAGACCTACCAGCTCGTCGAGGCACGCGCCGCCGGCGCCGACCTCGCGCTGCTGATCGTCGCGGCGCTCGACGACGACACCCTGCGCCGCCTGCACGACGAGGCGAGCGAGCTCGGCCTCACCGTCCTGGTCGAGGTCCACGACGAGGGGGAGGCCGAGCGGGCGCAGGCGCTGGACGCCGGGCTGATCGGCGTCAACAGCCGCAACCTCAAGACCCTCGAGGTCGACCCCGACGTGTTCGGCCGCCTCGCCCCGCAGATCCACGCCGACGTCGTGAAGGTCGCCGAGAGCGGCATCACCGGCGTCGCCGACGTCCAGCGCTTCGTGAGCGAGGGTGCCGACGTGGTCCTCGTCGGCGAGGCACTGGTCAAGGACGGCGACCCCGAGGCCGCCGTACGCGCGATGACAGGAGTGACAGCACCGTGAGCCAGGTCCAGGAGAGGCAGAAGAGCCGGTACGACGCGGACGACCGCGGCTACTTCGGCGGCACGTGGGGCGGGCGCTTCATGCCCGAGGCCCTCGTCGCGGCCCTCGACGAGCTGACCGACGCCTGGCACGAGGCGATGGCCGACGAGGCGTTCGTGAGCGAGTTCGAGCGGGTGCTGCGCGACTACGCCGGCACGCCCAGCCAGCTCTACCTGGCCGAGCGGCTCTCGAAGAAGGTCGGCGCCCGCGTCCTGCTCAAGCGCGAGGACCTCAACCACACCGGGGCCCACAAGATCCGCAACGTGATGGGCCAGGCCCTCCTCACCAAGCGGATGGGCAAGACGCGCGTGATCGCCGAGACCGGCGCGGGCCAGCACGGCGTCGCGAGCGCCACCGCTGCCGCCTACTTCGACCTCGACTGCACCGTCTACATGGGCGCCGTCGACACCCGCCGCCAGGCGCTCAACGTCGCGCGTATGCAGCTGCTCGGCGCGAAGGTCGTCCCCGTCGAGTCCGGCAGCGCGACGCTCAAGGACGCGATCAACGAGGCGCTGCGCGACTGGGTCGCCAGCGTCGACCACACGGCATACCTGTTCGGCACCGCAGCCGGCCCGCACCCGTTCCCGAGCATGGTGCGCGACTTCTGCCGCGGCATCGGTGACGAGGCGCGCGCCCAGTGCCTGGACCAGTACGGCGTCCTGCCGGACGCCGTCGCGGCCTGCGTCGGCGGCGGCTCCAACGCCATCGGCATCTTCACCGCGTTCCTCGAGGACGAGGGCGTCGAGATCCACGGCTTCGAGCCCGGGGGCGACGGCGTGGAGACCGGCCGCCACGCGGCGACGATCCACGCCGGGGAGGCGGGCGTCCTCCACGGTGCCCGCACCTACGTGCTGCAGGACGAGGACGGCCAGACGGTCGAGTCGCACTCGATCTCGGCGGGCCTCGACTATCCCGGCGTCGGCCCGCAGCACTCGCTCCTCGCGGCGACCGGGCGGGCGACGTACACGCCCGTGACGGACGCCGAGGCGATGGACGCGATGGCGCTGCTCAGCCGCACCGAGGGGATCATCCCGGCCATCGAGTCGGCGCACGCCCTCGCCGGCGCCCTCGAGGTGGCCAAGCGCCTCGGTGCCGAGAAGGGTCCCGACGCGACGATCATCGTGAACCTGAGCGGTCGCGGCGACAAGGACATGGGCACGGCCATCGAGTGGTTCGGGCTCGGCGACGCCGAGGAGGGCCCGGAGGCCGACCTCGACCAGACGGAGACGGTGACCCAGCAGTGACCTCGACGAGCGCCGCCTTCGAGAAGGCACGAGCGGAGGACCGGGCCGCCCTGATCGGCTACCTGCCCGCCGGCTACCCGACGGTCGACGGCTCGATCAAGGCCCTCCAGGTGCTGGTCGAGGCCGGGTGCGACGCGATCGAGATCGGGCTGCCCTACAGCGACCCGGTGATGGACGGCCCGACGATCCAGGCCGCCGCCCAGGCCGCGCTGGACGGCGGCGTCCGGACGAGCGACGTGCTGCGGGTGGTCGAGGCCGTCGCCGGCACCGGCGTCCCGACGCTGGTGATGACCTACTGGAACCCGATCGAGCGCTACGGGGTCGAGCGGTGGGCCACCGACCTCGCGGCCGCCGGGGGAGCGGGCATGATCACGCCCGACATCACCCCCGACCACGGCAGCGCCTGGATCGAGGCCGCGGACGCCCACGACCTCGACAAGGTCTTCCTGGTCGCGCCGAGCTCGACCGACGACCGGATCTCGATGACGGCGACGCAGAGCCGCGGGTTCGTCTACGCCGCGGCCGTGATGGGGGTGACCGGCGCGCGTGAGGCGACGTCCGACCTCGCCGGACCGCTCGTGCGCCGCGTGCGCGCCAGCGGCGACATCCCGGTGGCCGTCGGCATCGGCGTCAGCACCGGCGACCAGGCCGCCGAGGTGGCGGGCTTCGCCGACGGCGTCATCGTGGGCTCGGCCTTCGTGCGCGCGCTGCTCGACCACCCCGACGACGAGGCCGCGGGCCTCGAGGCCCTGCGCACGCTGACCACCGATCTCGCCGAGGGCGTCCGCCGTGCCGCGAGGTAGTCGCGCCGCGCGCGGCGCCGTCGTCGCCGCGGTCCTGCTCGGCCTGTCCGGCCTGCTGGCCGCCTGCGGCGGGAGCGGGCAGGCGGCCACGACCGAGCTCACCGGCACGCGTCTCGACCCGCCGTTCGACGTCTCCTCCACACCGCTGGTCGACACCAGCGGGGCGTCGTACAGCCTCACGGAGGACACCGACAAGGACCTGACGCTGGTCTTCTTCGGCTACACCAACTGCCCCGACATCTGCGGCCAGGTGATGGCCACCCTCGCCGGCACGCTCGCCCGGCTCGACGACGCGCAGAAGGACCGGCTCGACGTCGTCTTCGTGACCACCGACCCCGCGCGCGACGACGAGGCGACGGTCGAGAAGTACGTCGACGCGTTCGACCCCAGCATCATCGGCGTGACCGGCGACCTCGACGACATCATCGAGGTCGGCCGCAGCATGGCGGTGGCCGTCGACAAGGGCGAGAAGCTGCCCAGCGGCGGCTACGAGGTCACCCACGGCACCCAGGTGCTCGCCATCGACCGGTCCGACACGACGCCGGTCTACTGGAACGCCACCGTGTCGCAGGCCCAGCTGGCCCACGACGTCACCGTGCTGCTCGACGAGGACTGACGAGGAATGATGGCCCCCATGCTCGACGTGTCCCCGCTCGTGACGCTCATGTCCATCCCGAGCCCCTCGGAGGGCGTGTGGCACCTCGGTCCGGTGCCGATCCGCGCCTACGCGCTGTGCATCATCGCGGGCATCGTCCTGGCGATCTGGATCGGCGAGCGCCGCTGGATCGCCCGCGGCGGGGCGGCCGGCGAGGTCAGCGACCTGGCGATCTGGGCGGTGCCGTTCGGCCTGGTCGGCGGCCGGCTCTACCACGTCATCACCGACTGGCACCTCTACTTCGGCGAGGACAAGAACCCGGTCACGGCGCTCTACGTCTGGCGCGGGGGCCTCGGCATCTGGGGTGCGATCGCCCTGGGTGCCGTCGGTGTGTGGATCGGCGCGCGGCAGCGCGGCATCAAGCTCCTGCCGCTGCTGGACGCGCTGGCTCCCGGCGTGCTGGTCGCGCAGGCGCTCGGCCGCTGGGGCAACTGGTTCAACCAGGAGCTCTACGGGCGGCCCACCGACCTGCCGTGGGGCCTCGAGATCGACCCGAACCTGGACGACGGGGTGCGCTCGCAGTTCGGTCCCGGCGTCCTGTTCCACCCGACCTTCCTCTACGAGTGCCTGTGGAACCTCGCTGCGTTCGCTGTCCTCGTCTGGCTGGACCGGCGCTACAAGCTGGGCCACGGCCGGGTCGTCGCGCTCTACGTGATGCTCTACACCGCCGGCCGCGGCTGGATCGAGTACCTCCGCATCGACAACGTGCAGATGAACAACGTGCTCGGCCTGCGGCTCAACGTGTGGACCTCGATCGTGCTCTTCGTGCTGGCCGCCGTCTTCTACCTCTGGTCCGCCCGCCGGCACCCGGGACGCGAGGAGGTCGTCCGGACCCGTCCGCTCGACGACGACGCCGACCACGCCGCCGACGAGCAGGCCGGGGAGAGGGCCGACGAGAACGGCGACGAGAACGGCGACGAGAACGGCGACGAGAACGGCGACGAGCAGGCCGACGAAGAGGCCGATCAGCATGCCGAGGCAGAGCGCCGGGAGAAGGCCGGTCCCACGGCCTGAAACGACGCTCCCCGGTGGCTTTCACCGGTGATAGGTTCCGTGGTGCTCGGGCCAACGTCGTCCCCAGCGGATCCGCCCACCCCTCGCCAGCCGCGGCCCAGCACGACCGGGTCGCTCGACTGGCGGAGACGACGACGGGAGAACCAGTGTCCCCGACACACGAGTTCCCGCCTGGCTTCCCGGCCCCCCAGGGCCTCTACGACCCGCGCCACGAGAAGGACGCCTGCGGCGTCGCGATGGTCGCCACGCTGACCGGCGAGGCGAGCCACGACATCGTGGCCAAGGCGCTCACCGCGCTGCGCAACCTCGACCACCGCGGAGCCGCGGGCGCCGAGGTCAACTCGGGCGACGGCGCGGGCATCCTGATGCAGGTGCCGGACGCGTTCCTGCGCGAGGTGACCGCGGACCTCGGGTTCGAGCTCCCCGGCGCGCGGTCGTACGCCGTCGGCACCGCGTTCCTCGGCGGCGACGCCGACCAGGTCGCCGCCAGCCGTCGGCGCATCGAGGAGATCGCCGACGAGGAGGGCCTGGCCGTCCTGGGCTGGCGCGACGTCCCGGTCGACGACTCCACGCTGGGAGCGACCGCGCGCAGCGTGATGCCGACGTTCGCCCAGCTGTTCGTCGCAGGCAAGGGCGCGCGGGTCAGCGGCATGGCTCTCGAGCGGATGGCCTTCTGCCTGCGCAAGCGCGCCGAGAAGGAGACGGACGTCTACTTCCCGTCGCTGTCGTCGCGCACCCTCGCCTACAAGGGGATGTTGACGACCGACCAGCTCGACCAGGTCTTCCCCGACCTCACCGACGAGCGCGTCGCCTCGGCGATGGCCGTCGTGCACTCGCGCTTCTCCACCAACACGTTCCCGAGCTGGCCGCTGGCCCACCCGTTCCGGTTCATCGCCCACAACGGCGAGATCAACACGGTCATGGGCAACCGCAACTGGATGCGTGCCCGCGAAGCGCTCCTCGAGAGCGACCTGATCCCGGGCGACCTCGAGCGGCTGTTCCCGATCTGCACGCCGGGTGCCTCGGACTCCGCGTCGTTCGACGAGGTGCTCGAGCTGCTCCACCTCGGCGGACGCTCGCTGCCCCACGCCGTGCTCATGATGATCCCCGAGGCGTGGGAGAACCACCGGGAGATGGACGAGCAGCGCCGCGCGTTCTACGCGTTCCACTCGGCCCTGATGGAGCCGTGGGACGGGCCCGCGTGCGTCGTGTTCACCGACGGCACCCAGATCGGCGCCGTCCTCGACCGCAACGGGCTGCGCCCCTCGCGCTACTGGGTCACCGACGACGGGCTGGTCGTGCTGGCCTCCGAGGTCGGCGTGCTCGACCTCGACCCGGCGTCGATCGTCCGCAAGGGCCGCCTGCAGCCGGGCCGGATGTTCCTCGTCGACACCGAGGAGCACCGCATCATCGAGGACGACGAGATCAAGGGCCAGCTCGCCGGCGAGCACCCCTACGACGAGTGGCTGCACGCCGGGCTGGTGCACCTCGACGACATCGACGACCTCGAGCACATCGTGCACACCCACGCCTCGGTCACCCGGCGCCAGCAGATCTTCGGCTACACCGAGGAGGAGCTGCGCGTCCTGCTGAGCCCGATGGCCAACACCGGCGGCGAGGCGCTCGGGTCGATGGGCACCGACACGCCCATCGCCGCGCTGAGCGAGAAGCCGCGGCTGCTCTTCGACTACTTCGCCCAGCTGTTCGCACAGGTGACCAACCCGCCGCTCGACGCGATCCGCGAGGAGCTGGTCACCTCGCTCAGCGGCTCGATCGGCCCCGAGGCCAACCTGCTGGAGCCGACGCCGGCGTCGTGCCGCCAGATCGTGCTGCCGTTCCCCGTCTTCTCCAACGACGACCTCGCCAAGATCCGCCACATCAACCGCAACGGCGACATGCCGGGCTTCCAGGTCCACGTGGTCCGTGGCCTGTACGACGTCGCCGGCGGCGGCGAGGCGCTCGCCGCGAAGCTCGACGAGCTCTGTGCCGAGGTGTCGGCCGCGATCGCCGAGGGCGCCCGCATCATCGTGCTGTCCGACCGGCACGCGACCGCAGACCTCGCACCGATCCCGTCGCTGCTCCTCACCGGCGCGGTCCACCACCACCTCGTCCGCGAGAAGACCCGCACCCAGGTGGGGCTGCTGGTCGAGGCCGGCGACGTCCGCGAGGTCCACCACGTGGCGCTGCTCGTCGGCTACGGCGCTGCCGCGGTCAACCCCTACCTCGCGATGGAGTCCGTCGAGGACCTCGCTCGCGAGGCCTACTACGTCAAGGTCGACCCCGAGAAGGCCGTCGCCAACCTCATCAAGGCGCTCGGCAAGGGCGTGCTGAAGGTGATGTCCAAGATGGGCGTCTCGACGGTCGCCTCCTACACCGGCGCGAAGATCTTCGAGTCCGTCGGCCTCTCGCAGTCGGTGATCGACCGCTACTTCACCGGTACGACGTCCAAGCTCGGCGGCATCGAGCTCGACACGATCGCCGAGGAGGTCGCGCGCCGCCACGCGACGGCGTACCCCCGCGGTGGCATCTCGCCGTCGCACCGGGAGCTGGCGATCGGCGGCGAGTACCAGTGGCGCCGCAGCGTGAACGGGGACGCCGAGCCGCACCTGTTCGACCCGGAGACCGTCTTCCGGCTGCAGCACTCGACCCGCACCGGCAGCTACGACATCTTCAAGCAGTACACCGACCGCGTGAACCAGCAGTCGGAGCGGCTGATGACGCTGCGCGGGCTGTTCGCCTTCAAGGACGGGCTGCGCGAGCCGGTCGACATCGACGAGGTCGAGCCGGTCTCCGAGATCGTCAAGCGCTTCTCGACCGGGGCGATGTCCTACGGCTCGATCAGCAAGGAGGCGCACGAGACCCTCGCGATCGCCATGAACCGGCTGGGCGCGAAGTCCAACACCGGTGAGGGCGGCGAGGACCCCGACCGGCTCTACGACCCGGAGCGGCGCTCGTCGATCAAGCAGGTCGCGTCGGGCCGGTTCGGCGTGACGTCGGAGTACCTCACCAACGCCGACGACATCCAGATCAAGATGGCGCAGGGCGCGAAGCCCGGCGAGGGCGGCCAGCTGCCCGGCCATAAGGTCTACCCGTGGGTGGCCAAGACCCGGCACTCGACGCCGGGGGTGGGGCTCATCAGCCCGCCGCCGCACCACGACATCTACTCCATCGAGGACCTGGCGCAGCTGATCCACGACCTCAAGAACGCCAACCCGTCGGCGCGCGTGCACGTCAAGCTCGTCTCCGAGGTCGGCATCGGCACGGTCGCAGCGGGGGTGTCGAAGGCGCACGCCGACGTCGTCCTGGTGTCCGGCCACGACGGCGGCACCGGCGCCTCGCCGCTGACGTCGCTCAAGCACGCCGGTGGTCCGTGGGAGCTCGGCCTGGCCGAGACCCAGCAGACCCTGCTGCTCAACGGGCTGCGCGACCGCATCGTCGTGCAGGCCGACGGCCAGCTCAAGACCGGTCGCGACGTGGTGGTCGCCGCGCTGCTCGGCGCCGAGGAGTTCGGCTTCGCCACCGCCCCGCTGGTCGTGAGCGGCTGCATCATGATGCGGGTCTGCCACCTCGACACGTGCCCGGTCGGCGTGGCCACGCAGAACCCGGTGCTCCGCGAGCGCTTCAGCGGCCAGGCCGACTACGTCGTGAACTTCTTCGAGTTCATCGCCCAGGAGGTGCGCGAGCTGCTGGCGCAGCTGGGCTTCCGCAGCCTCGACGAGGCCATCGGCCAGGTCGGCACGCTCGACGTCGCCGACGCGATCGACCACTGGAAGGCCTCCGGCCTCGACCTCGCGCCGATCCTCCACCAGGCCTCGCGCCACGGGGAGTTCGGCCAGTTCGAGGACCAGGACCTGCGCAACACGAAGGTGCAGGACCACGGGCTGGAGAAGGCGCTCGACAACGAGCTCATCGCGATCGCGAAGCCGGCGCTGGAGTCGGGCGAGCCGGTGCGTGCCCAGGTGACGATCCGTAACGTGAACCGCACGGTCGGCACGATGCTCGGCCACGAGGTGACCAAGCGCTACCGCGGTGAGGGCCTTCCCGAGGGCACGATCGACATCACCCTCACCGGGTCCGCGGGCCAGTCGTTCGGCGCCTTCGTCCCGCGGGGGATCACCCTGCGGCTCGAGGGCGACGCCAACGACTACGTCGGCAAGGGCCTCTCCGGTGGCCGGATCATCGTGCGGCCGGACCGCGCGGCGACCTTCGCGGCCGCCGAGCAGATCATCGCCGGCAACACGATCGGCTATGGCGCCACCGCGGGCCAGATCTTCCTGAGCGGCCGGGCGGGGGAGCGGTTCTGCGTCCGCAACTCCGGCGCGAGTGCCGTCGTCGAGGGTGTGGGCGACCACGGCTGCGAGTACATGACCGGCGGCGTGGTCGTCGTACTGGGTCCCACGGGGCGCAACTTCGCGGCCGGCATGTCCGGCGGCTACGCGTTCGTGCTGGACCTCGACGAGGACCGGGTCAACCCCGAGCTCGTCGAGCTCGCCCCGGTCACCGGCAAGGCCGCCGACGAGCTCAGGGCGCTCGTCGAGCAGCACGCCGAGGAGACCGGCTCCGAGGTCGCGGCGGCGCTGCTCGCCGACTGGGACACCTCGCTCGCGCGCTTCACCGAGGTGATGCCGAGCGACTTCAAGCGCGTGCTGGAGGCTCGTGAGGAGGCCCTCGAGGAGGGCCTCGACGAGGACCAGGCCGCGGCTCGCATCATGGAGGTGCTGCATGGCTGACCGAGCAAGTGGCACCCAGCGGGAAGGTAGGCACCATGGCTGACCCGAAGGGCTTCCTCAAGCACGGACGCGAGGTCGCCTCGCGCCGCGAGGTCGCCGAGCGCGTGAACGACTGGGACGAGGTCTACCCCGACGGCATCGGCCGCGCGCTGCTGCCGATCATCAACACGCAGGCCAGCCGCTGCATGGACTGCGGGATCCCGTTCTGCCACCAGGGCTGCCCGCTGGGCAACATCATCCCGGAGTGGAACGACCTGGTCTGGCGTGACGACTGGGACGGCGCGATGGACCGGCTCCACGCGACCAACAACTTCCCGGAGTTCACCGGGCGGCTGTGCCCCGCGCCGTGCGAGAGCGCCTGCGTCCTGGGGATCAACCAGGACCCGGTCACGATCAAGAACGTCGAGGTCTCGATCATCGACCGCGCCTGGGGCTCGGGCTACGTCCGTCCGCAGCCGCCGGAGTGGTTGTCGGGCAAGACCGTCGCGGTGATCGGCTCCGGCCCGGCCGGGCTGGCCGCCGCCCAGCAGCTCACCCGCGCCGGCCATACCGTCGCGGTCTACGAGCGAGCCGACAAGATCGGCGGGCTGCTGCGCTACGGCATCCCCGAGTTCAAGATGGAGAAGAAGCACCTCGACCGGCGCCTCGACCAGATGCGCCGCGAGGGCACGGTCTTCCGCGCCGGCGTCACCGTGGGCGACGAGTCCTTCACCGGCCCGCAGCTGCTCGCCCGCTACGACGCGGTCGTGCTGGCGATGGGCGCGACCCACGCCCGCGACCTCCCGGCCACCGGCCGTGAGCTCGGCGGCATCCACCAGGCGATGGAGTTCCTGCCGCAGGGCAACCGCGCGTCGCTCGGCGAGGAGGTGCAGGACCAGATCCTCGCCACCGGCAAGGACGTCGTCATCATCGGCGGCGGCGACACCGGAGCGGACTGCCTCGGCACCTCCATCCGCCAGGGGGCCCGCTCCATCACGCAGCTGGAGATCATGCCGCGTCCCGGCGAGGACCGCCCCGCGGGCCAGCCGTGGCCGACGTACCCCATGACGTTCAAGGTCTCCTCGGCCCACGAGGAGGGCGGGGAGCGGGTGTACGCCGTCTCGACGCAGGAGTTCGTCGGCGACGCCGACGGCAACGTGGCCGCGCTGCGCCTCGTCGAGGTGGACGCGAAGTTCCAGCCGGTCGAGGGCAGCGAGCGCGAGATCCCCGCTCAGCTGGTGCTGCTCGCGATGGGCTTCGTCGGCCCGGAGAAGGCCGGACTCGTCGAGCAGCTCGAGGTCGAGCTCGACGAGCGCGGCAACGTCAAGCGCGACGCGTCGTACGCCTCCTCGGTCCCGGGCGTGTTCGTCGCCGGCGACGTGGGGCGCGGCCAGTCGCTGATCGTCTGGGCGATCGCCGAGGGCCGCAGCGCCGCCGCGGCCGTGGACGCCTACCTCACCGGCTCCACCACGCTCCCCGCGCCCATCAAGCCGCACGAGCGTCCGCTCGTCGTCTGATCGGCGAACTCTGCTGTAACGCCGGGTTAGGTGCTCTTCCCCCTATCTTCCTCCGGGGTGGAGAGAGCACGTAACCCGGCGTTACAGCGCGTCCGCGTGTTGGGCGAGGCTTGCTTGGAACGATCCAAGACACGCTAGGCTGAGGTACGTGCGTAGAGCCAAGATCGTCTGCACCCTCGGCCCCGCGGTGAACACCCCCGAGGGCATCCGAGCACTCGTCGACGCCGGGATGGACGTCGCCCGGCTCAACATGAGCCACGGCGCGTACGCCGACCACGAGGCGGTCTACCGCCTGGTGCGCCAGGCCTCCGACGAGACCGGCCACGCGATCGGCATCTTCGCCGACCTGCAGGGTCCGAAGATCAGGCTGGAGACCTTCGGCGACGGGCCGGTGAAGCTCAAGAAGGGCGCAACCTTCACCATCACCACGCGCGACGTCGTGGGCGACGTCGACCAGTGCGGCACGACCTACAAGGGACTGCCCGGCGACGTGAAGCCCGGCGACCCGCTGCTGATCGACGACGGCAAGGTCCGCCTGAAGGTGACCTCCGTCGACGACACCGACGTCGTGACCGAGGTCGTCGTGCCCGGCAAGGTCTCCAACAACAAGGGCATCAACCTCCCGGGCGTCGCGGTCTCCGTGCCGGCGCTCTCCGACAAGGACACCGAGGACCTGCGCTGGGCGCTGCACCTCGGGGTCGACTTCATCGCGCTGAGCTTCGTGCGCAACGCGGTCGACGCCGCCGACGTGCGGGCCGTGATGAAGGAGGAGGGCATCTTCGTCCCGGTCATCGCGAAGATCGAGAAGCCGCAGGCGATCGACAACATCGACGAGATCGTCGACGCGTTCGACGGGATCATGGTCGCCCGTGGCGACCTCGGCGTGGAGTGCCCGCTCGAGGACGTGCCGATCCACCAGAAGCTCATCATCGACAAGGCCCGTCGCAACGCCAAGCCGGTCATCGTCGCCACGCAGATGCTGGAGTCCATGATCAGCGCACCGGCGCCGACCCGCGCCGAGGCGAGCGACGTCGCCAACGCCGTGCTCGACGGCGCGGACGCGGTGATGCTGTCCGGCGAGACGAGCGTGGGGGAGTACCCCATCGTCGCCGTCGAGACGATGGCGCGCATCGTGCAGTCGACCGAGGAGCACGGCCTGAGCCACATGGCCCAGGTCGACTGGGAGCCGCACACCCGCGGCGGCATCATCGCGAAGGCCGCGGCCGAGGTGGCCGAGCGCGTGGAGGCGAAGTACGTCGTCGCCTTCACCGTCAGCGGCGACTCCGCCAAGCGGCTCTCCCGCTACCGCGGCCCGATCCCGGTCCTCGCCTTCACCCCCGAGTCCCGCACCCGCTCGCAGCTCGCGCTCACGTGGGGCGTGGAGACGTTCCTCGGTGCCGACGTCGAGCACACCGACGAGATGGTGCGGCAGGTGGACGAAGCGCTGCTCGACATCGGCCGCGTCGAGGAGGGTGACCTCGTCGTCATCATCGCCGGCAGCCCGCCCGGCATCCCCGGCTCGACCAACGCGCTCCGCATCCACCGGATGGGTGACGCCATCAACGGCGCCGCGCCGGCCTACCGCCGGGGCTGAGCTCCGCTTGCCGCGATGAGCGGTGGCGGAGCCACATTCCGCCGCGCTCGAATGTGGGTGGGCCACCGCCCGGCCAGCGACCCGCCGATGTGCGACCTCGGGCGGTGGTTCAGCCACATTCCGCCGCGCTCGAATGTGGGTGGGCCACCGCTCGACGCGGTGTCCTGGTGCCCCGGGTGAGATTCGAACTCACACTGAATGGTGTTTGAGACCATCGCCTCTGCCGTTGGGCTACCGGGGCTGAATCGGCCTCGGAACCCTATCCGACTAGCCTTTCGGACGTGACGCAGCCTGACACCAGCCCCACGCCCGACGCCGTACGACGTGTCGTGATCGCGGAGGACGAGGCACTGATCCGGATGGACCTCGCCGAGATGCTGGGGGAGGAGGGGTACGACGTCGTCGGCCAGGCCGGCGACGGGCAGAAGGCCATCGAGCTCGCCCGCGAGCTCCGGCCCGACCTGGTCATCCTCGACGTGAAGATGCCCGTGCTCGACGGCATCGCGGCCGCGGAGACGATCGCGGCCGAGCGGATCGCGCCGGTGGTGATCCTGACGGCGTTCTCCCAGCGCGACCTCGTGTCGCGCGCCCGCGACGCCGGCGCGATGGCCTACCTCGTCAAGCCGTTCCAGCGCGGCGACCTGGTGCCGGCCATCGAGATGGCGGTGAGCCGGTACGCGGAGATCACCGTCCTCGAGCGCGAGGTCAGCGACCTGCAGGAGTCGCTCGCGACCCGCAAGTCCGTCGACCGCGCCAAGGGCGTCCTGCAGGAGAAGCTCGGGCTGACCGAGACCGAGGCCTTCCGGTGGATCCAGAAGACCGCGATGGACCTGCGCCTCTCGATGCGCCAGGTGGCCGACGGGGTCGTCGAGCACGGGGTGCAGGGCCTCGGCACGGCCGCCGGCGGGAGCGACGCGAGCTCGTCCTGATAGCACGTCTCGTTGCGCGAATGTTTCCGGTACAGACCGGTTGGTCACGAAACGACAACGGCGTGACCCGCAGGCCGTTCAATCGTGTTCTGGGCCACATCGCGGATGTTAGGTTCCCGCCACGAGGCTGCCGAGGTGGACAGCCCATATTCCAGAACTGTGGAGGGATCCATGATCCGCTCAACCAAGACGTGGCAGGCAGTCGCTCTGACCGCCGTTGCCACGCTGGCGCTCGGCGCCTGCGGCACCACCGACACCGGCGGTGGCAGCGGCAGCGACGGTGGCGACGGTGGCGACTGCAACTTCAAGATCGCCGCGATGGGCGCCCTGTCGGGCCCCAACGCCAGCATCGTGGTCCCGTCGGTCGACGGTGCCGAGCTCGCCCTCGACCAGTGGGACGGCGGTGACTGCACGGTCTCGCTCGAGCGCTTCGACACCGAGGGTGACCCGGCCAAGGCCACGCCCGTCGCGACCCAGATCGCCGGGGACGAGTCGTTCATCGGTGTCATCGGTGGAGCCTTCTCCGGTGAGACCCGCGCGACCAAGACCATCTACCAGGATGGCGGCATCCCGATGATCAGCCAGTCGGCGACCGCGACCGACCTGACCCAGGACGACCCGGTCGAGGTGTTCCACCGCCTCGTGCCGTACGACGACTACCAGGGCGCGGCGATCGCGAAGTACCTCACCGACGAGCTCGGCGCCACCAAGGTCTTCGTCATCGACAACTCCGAGGCCTACGGCGAGCCGCTGGCCGACCGCGTCGAGGAGACCCTCGGCGACGCGATGATCCAGCGCGACAAGACCGAGGTCGGCCAGACCGACTTCGCCCCGACCATCGCCAAGATGGAGTCGGCCAAGCCCGACGCCATCATGTACGGCGGCTACATCGCCGAGGCGGCCCCGCTGCTCAAGCAGATCCGCGACGCGGGCATCGACGCCCCGTTCATCGGTGGTGACGGCCTCTACGGCGCAGACTTCGGCAACGCCGTCGGCGAGGCCGGCGAGGGCGCCATCGTGATGTGCCCCTGCGCCCCGATCGACGAGTCCAGCACCTTCGCCTCGGACTTCGAGAAGGCCTACGGCGGCGCTCCCGGCGCCTACGCGGCCGAGGGCTACGACGCCATGACGGTGTTCCTCAAGGGCCTCGAGGACGGCGCGCGCGACCGTGCGGCCATGCTCGAGTTCGTCAACGGGTACACCGGTGACGGCCTCAGCAAGTCCATCGCCTTCGACGAGAACGGCGACGTCCCGCAGGACCAGGTCTCCTACTGGGCCTACAAGAACAACGGTGGCACCCTCGAGCCCGAGGTCGAGGTCAAGCCGGCCGAGTAGTCTCACCTGCACCAACCATCGCGGGGGCGGCCGATCTCTTGGCCGCCCCCGCTCCATGGCCCCGGCAGGGGCTCAGCCTGGGAGGGTCCTGAGTGGACTTCGACAACCTGATCAACGGGCTCGACCGTGCCACGTTGGACGGCATCACCCGTGGGTCGATCTACGCGCTCGTCGCGCTCGGCTACACGATGGTCTACGGCGTCATGAAGCTGATCAACTTCGCCCACTCCGAGGTGTTCATGGTGGGCACCTGGACCGTCCTCGGCGTCTACACCGTCATCGGGGCGACGTCGTCCTCCGGACTCGGGATGGTCATCGGAGCCACGCTGCTGGCCCTGCTGGCGGCCATGCTCGCCTCCGCCGGCACCGCGCTCGCCGTCGAGCGCATCGCCTACCGGCCCCTTCGCAAGAAGGGCGCGCCGGCCCTCATCTTCCTCATCACCGGCATCGGCTGCTCGATGGTCCTCGTCGAGGTCTTCGGCCAGGTGCTGCGATTCTTCTTCGGTCCGCCGTTCGGCCGCGTGACCGTCAACATCCCCGCGGTCCTCGAGACCAAGACCGTCTTCACCATCCCGGGTGTCGACCTCGCGGTGAGCAACACCCGCATCCTGATCATCGTCGGCGCCATCGTCATGATGCTCGCGCTCGACGCCTTCGTGAACAAGAGCCGCCTGGGTCGCGGTGTCCGCGCCGTCGCGCAGGACCCCGACACCGCCTCGCTCATGGGCGTCAACCAGGAGCGCGTGATCATGCTGGTCTTCGTGCTCGGTGGCGCGATGGCCGGCGTCGCGGCGCTGCTCTACACGGTCCAGTACGACATCACGAAGTTCGACATCGGCTTCATCATCGGGCTCAAGGCCTTCACGGCCGCGGTGCTCGGCGGCATCGGCAACCTCCGCGGAGCGCTCGTGGGCGGCCTGTTCCTCGGCATCGTCGAGGTCTACGCCTCCGCCATCTGGGACTCGAGCTGGACCAACGTGTACGCCTTCGTGGTCCTGGTCGTCGTCCTGATGTTCCGCCCCACCGGCATCCTCGGTGAATCCCTCGGAAAGGCACGAGCATGAGCCAGATCCTCGACGCCTACCGCGGTCTCCGGCTGGGCGACCGCTGGGACGGTGCACCCACGGTGGTCCGCTGGGCCGTCATGCTGCTGGTGATCGCCTTCGCGTTCTACCTGCCCTACCTCAACATCCTCCCGTTCGCCTACATCCGGACCGACCTCACCTCGAGCGGGTCCGACTGGGCGAGCGTGCTGTTCCTCGTCGTCGTCTACATGATCGTGGCGGTCGGCCTCAACGTCGTGATCGGCCTCGCCGGCCTGCTCGACCTCGGCTACGTCGGGTTCTACGCCCTCGGCGCCTACTCGATCGCGCTCTTCGGCTCGACCAACTCGCCGGTCGTCCAGGCGATGCAGAGCAAGTTCGGCCTCTCGGAGGAGTGGGCGGTCCCGTTCGCGGTCTGCATCCCGATCGCGATCACCATGTCGCTGATCGCCGGCGTCTTCCTCGGCGCCCCGACCCTGCGGCTGCGCGGTGACTACCTCGCCATCGTGACGCTCGGCTTCGGTGAGATCATCCGCATCACCGCCCGCAACCTCGACAACGTCACCAACGGCGCCGCGGGCATCACCCAGGTGCCGGTGCCGCCCGGTCCCGAGATCGACGGGCGCGCGTTCTTCAACACCATCGACGCCGAGCGCTGGTACTGGCTGGCGCTGACGATCCTGATCCTCATCATCTGGCTGGCCCGCCGCCTCGAGCACAGCCGCGTCGGCCGTGCCTGGCTCGCGATCCGCGAGGACGAGGACGCGGCGTCGGTGATGGGCGTCGCCGGCTTCAAGTTCAAGCTGTGGGCCTTCGCCATCGGCGCGACCCTCGGCGGCCTGGCCGGCCTCCTGTTCGGCTCCAAGCAGCAGTACGTCGAGCCCAACGCGTTCATGGTCAACCTGTCCTTCCTCTTCGTGGCCATGGTGGTCATCGGCGGCTCGGGCAACATCTTCGGCGCGCTCCTCGGCGCCTTCCTCCTCACCTAC
This sequence comes from Nocardioides potassii, assembly GCF_021648885.1. Classification (GTDB taxonomy): domain Bacteria; phylum Actinomycetota; class Actinomycetes; order Propionibacteriales; family Nocardioidaceae; genus Nocardioides; species Nocardioides potassii. The sequence continues at coordinate 719,217 of NZ_JAKJHZ010000005.1, forward strand.
CTGCCCGAGCGATTCCGCGAGTTCGTGGACTGGCGCCCCTTCGCCTTCGGCGTCGCGCTCGTGCTGGTGATGATCCTGCGTCCGCAGGGCCTCGTGCCCAGCAGACGAAGGGCCAGGGAGTTCGAGGACCGACGACACGAGGCCGAGGAGGCTGCTGCAGATGCCTGACCTGACCACACCGTCCAGCGCGAACAGCGACGAGGCCGTCGGGCTCGAGGACACCTCCGACCACGACCTCATCGAGATCGAGACGTCGGGTGCCGTCGGCGAGACCCTGCTCGAGGTCGACCACGTCACCCTCCGCTTCGGCGGCGTCGTGGCGCTCAACGACGTCAACTTCGAGATCCGCCGCGGCGAGATCCTCGGCCTGATCGGCCCCAACGGTGCCGGCAAGACCACCTGCTTCAACGCGATGACCGGTGTCTACACCCCGACCGAGGGCAAGATCCGGTTCAAGGGCAAGGAGATCGCCGGCACCAAGCCGCACAAGATCAACCACCTCGGCATCGCCCGCACGTTCCAGAACATCCGGCTCTTCCCGGAGATGTCCGCGCTCGAGAACGTGATGGTCGGTTGCGACGCCCGCCACAAGTCGAGCGTCGTGGGCGTGCTGTTCCGCAGCTACCGCGTCCGGCCCACCGAGGCGGAGCTGCCCGAGAGCGGGATCCGCCGCAGCCTCGCCAAGGTGTTCGGCGTCAGCCGGCACACCCTGGAGGAGCGCGCCGGACGCCGTCGTTCCATGGAGCTGCTGCGCTTCGTCGGCATCGCCGACCGGGCCCACGAGCTCGCGCGCAACCTGCCCTACGGCTACCAGCGCCGTCTGGAGATCGCCCGTGCGCTCGCCACCGAGCCCGAGCTGATCTGCCTCGACGAACCGGCCGCCGGCTTCAACCCCGCGGAGAAGGAGGACCTCATGGGCCTCATCCGCCGCATCCGCGACCTCGGACACACCGTGCTGGTCATCGAGCACGACATGAAGCTCGTGCTCGGTGTCACCGACCGGATCGTCGTGCTGGAGTTCGGCTCGAAGATCGCCGAGGGCACCCCGGAAGAGGTCGCCCGCAACCCGAAGGTCATCGCCGCCTACCTGGGAGAGCCCGACGATGCTGCTTGAGATGAAGGACGCCGTGCTCAGCTACGGCAAGATCGAGGCGCTCCACGGCATCAGCGTGGAGGTCAACGAGGGCGAGGTCGTCTCGCTGATCGGTGCCAACGGGGCCGGCAAGACCTCGACCATGCGCGCGCTGTCGGGCGTGCGCGGGCTGTCGGCGGGCTCGGTCGTCTTCAACGGTGAGGACGTCACCAAGCTGCGGGCCGACCAGCGGCTGCGCAAGGGGCTCGTGCTGTGCCCCGAGGGTCGCGGGATCTTCCCGGGCATGACGGTCACCGAGAACCTCAACATGGGCGCCTACACCCGCAAGGACAAGGCCGCGATCGACGAGGACTACGACCGCGTGTTCGGCCTCTTCCCGCGGCTCCTGGAGCGCAAGAGGCAGGTCGCCGGCACGATGTCGGGAGGTGAGCAGCAGATGCTGGCCATCGGTCGCGCACTGATGTCGCGTCCCAAGCTGCTCATGCTCGACGAGCCGTCGATGGGTCTCGCCCCGATGCTGATCCAGCAGATCTTCGACATCATCACCGAGATCTCGCAGCAGGGCACGACCATCCTCGTCGTGGAGCAGAACGCCAAGCAGGCGCTCTCCCGCAGCGACCGCGCCTACGTCCTCGAGACCGGCAGCATCGTCAAGACCGGCACGGGCGCGCAGCTGCTCGACGACCCGTCGGTGCGCGAGGCCTACCTCGGCGTAGCCTGATCGCATGCGCGGGCGATAGCATCGCCCGCGTCGTGGTGCCGTGAAAGGACGGCAGGGGGCCACGCTCGTACCTCGGGGAACTCGAGAAGGTTGGTGGGTCGATGAGCCGGACGCCGGTGACCGTACGAGCAGCACAGCCCTCGGACGCCCCGTCGCTCCAGGAGCTCTGGGGCGACATCCTGCGGCGCGGCAGCATCGACGAGCAGCTCGCCGACGTCTCCACGGTCATCGCGACCGCGGGCGAGCGCGAGGACCACTGCCTCGCGGTCGCCGAGGTCGACGGTGAGGTCGCCGGCGCCGTCTACCTCGAGGCCACCACGTTCACGCCGCTCAACCTCGAGCCGGCCGTCCTCGCGGTGTCCCCGCACGTGTTCGCCCGCTTCCGTCGCAAGGGAGTGGGCAGCGCGCTGATGGAGGCGGCCTGCCGCTTCGCCGAGCAGCGCGGCATCACCCACGTGCAGACCGCGGCGGCCGCCGAGGCCCGCGACGCCAACCGGTTCATGGCACGGCTGTCCTTCGCACCGCAGGCGATGCTCCGCGCGGCGACCACGAGCGCCGTACGGGCCCGGCTGCCGCAGGCACGCCAGGTCGCCCACGCCACCGGCAGCCGGCAGCGCATCGACCGCGTGCTGGCCGCGCGCCGCGTGCGCCGCGAGCGCGTCCCGGGCTGAGCCCGGCGAGTCCTCGCTAGCTCCGGGGTGCCGGGGCGTCGAGCAGCGCGCACGTGATGCGCGAGGTGCAGACCCGCTTGCCCGCCTCGTCGGTGATGACGATGTCGTACGACGTCGACGACCGGCCGAGGTGGATCGCGGTCGCCACGCCGGTGACCAGGCCCGAGGTCGCCGAGCGGTGGTGGGTGGCGTTGATGTCGACGCCGACGGCGATCTTGTGCGGGTAGGCGTGGATCGCGGACCCGATCGAACCGAGCGTCTCGGCGAGCACGACCGAGGCGCCGCCGTGGAGCAGGCCGAACGGCTGGGTGTTGCCCTCGACCGGCATCGTGGCGACCACGCGCTCGGCGGAGACCTCGACGAGCTGGACGCCCATCTTGTCGTTGAGGCGGCCGTTGCCCTCGGGCAGGAAGGCGAGCAGCTCGTCGATGCTCAGGTCGGCCAGGCTCTGCGGGGCAGTTCCGTGGGTCTCGCTCATGGTCCTCATTCTGCTGTCGGTGGTGACGGATAGAGTCGGCGGGTGCCCGACAAGAGTGACACCGTGACCGACCGGACCCGGCCCCGCCTCCTCCTGCTGGACGGGCACTCGCTGGCCTACCGCGCGTTCTTCGCGCTGCCGGTGGAGAACTTCGCCACGGCCACCGGCCAGCACACCAACGCGGTCTTCGGCTTCACCTCGATGCTGGTCAATGTCATCCGCGACGAGCAGCCGACCCACATCGCGGTCGCCTTCGACAAGTCGCGCCAGACCTTTCGGCTCGAGGAGTACGGGGACTACAAGGCCAAGCGCAACAAGACCCCCGACGAGTTCAGCAGCCAGCTGCCGCTGATCCGTCGCCTGCTCGACGCGCTGCGCATCCAGCACCTCGTGATGGACGGCTACGAGGCCGACGACATCATCGCCACGCTCACCACGCAGGGTCTCGCGGAGGGCATGGAGGTCCTGATCATGACCGGCGACCGCGACTCCATCCAGCTCGTCACCGACGACTCGACGGTGCTCTACACCCTGCGCGGCGTGAGCGAGCTGGCCCGCTTCACCCCGGCCGCCGTCGAGGAGAAGTACGGCGTCCCGCCGCACCGCTACCCCGAGCTCGCGGCGATCGTGGGGGAGACCTCCGACAACCTGCCCGGTGTGCCGGGCGTCGGCCAGGGCTACGCCGCGAAGTGGATCAACCAGTTCGACGGGCTCGACAACGTCATCGCCCGCGCCGACGAGATCACCGGCAAGAAGGGGGAGGCGCTGCGCGCCCACCTCGGTGACGTGATCCGCAACCGCCGGCTCAACGCACTGGTCCGTGACCTCGCCCTGCCGGTCCGTCCGGACGGCCTCGTCCGCCAGCCGTGGGACCGCACCGAGGGACTGGAGCTGCTCGACGAGCTGGAGTTCCGCGGCGAGCTGCGCAGCCGGCTGCTCGAGACCATCGACCCCGACCCGGGCGAGACCCTCGAGGCGGAGTCGGGCTTCGAGCTCGACGGCCGGCGCCTGGGGCCCGGCGAGGCGGCGGCGTGGCTCGGCGAGCACGCCCCGGCGGGCGAGCGCGTGGGCGTCGCGGTCCAGGGCAGCTGGCGGGCCGGCACCGGCGAGGTGGTGTCCCTGGCGGTGGCCACCTCCGAGGGGACGGCGGCATGGATCGACGTCGCGGACATCGGGCCCGAGGACGACGCGGCGGTCGCCGCGTGGCTCGCCGACCCCGATCGTCCCAAGGCCCTCCACGACGCCAACGGTCCGAGCCTGGCGCTCGCCGCGCGGGGCTGGCAGCTCGCCGGGCTCGTGGTCGACACCGCTCTCGCCGCCTACCTCGTGCAGCCTGACCAGCGCTCCTACGACCTCGCCGACCTGACCCTGCGCTACCTCAAGCGCGAGCTGCGCCAGGACACCGCCGACGCCGACCAGCTCAGCTTCGACGCGATGGACGACACGTCCGCGAGCGACGCCGCGATGCTCACCGCCCGCGCCGTCCTCGACCTGGCCGATGCCCTGGACGGTGCGGTCGAGGAGCACGGCGGCACCCAGCTCCTGCGCGACGTCGAGCTGCCCCTGATCGGCACGCTCGTGCGGATGGAGCAGGTCGGCATCGCGGTGGACACCGACTACCTCGAGGGCCTCGAGTCCGATTTCGGCGAGCAGGTCCGCACTGCGGCCAACGACGCCTACGACGTCATCGGCAAGGAGATCAACCTCGGCTCGCCCAAGCAGCTGCAGGTCGTCCTCTTCGACGAGCTCGACATGCCGAAGACCAAGCGGACGAAGACCGGCTACACGACCGATGCCGATGCCCTGCAGGCGCTCTACGACAAGACCGAGCACCCGTTCCTCCAGCACCTGCTGCGTCACCGCGACGTGATCCGGCTGCGCCAGACGGTCGAGGGACTGCTCAAGACCGTCGCCTCCGACGGGCGCATCCACACCACCTACAACCAGATCATCGCCGCCACGGGACGCCTCTCCAGCACCGACCCCAACCTGCAGAACATCCCGATCCGCACCGAGGCGGGGCGTCGGATCCGCGAGGCGTTCGTGGTCGGTGAGGGCAACGAGTCGCTGATGACGGCCGACTACAGCCAGGTCGAGATGCGGATCATGGCGCACCTGTCGGAGGACGCGCTGCTGATCGAGGCCTTCCGGTCGGGCCAGGACTTCCACTCGATCACGGCTGCCCGCGTGTTCGGCGTCGACGCCGACGCGGTGAGCGTCGAGCAGCGCGCCAAGATCAAGGCGATGAACTACGGACTGGCCTACGGGTTGTCGGCGTTCGGCCTGTCCCAGCAGCTCAAGATCGACACGTCCGAGGCACGCGGGCTGATGGACGAGTACTTCGAGACCTTCGGTGGGGTCCGCGACTACCTCGGCGGCATCGTCGACGAGGCGCGGAAGTCCGGCTTCACCGAGACCATCCTCGGTCGCCGCCGCTACCTGCCCGACCTCACGAGCGACAACCGCCAGCGACGCGACACGGCCGAGCGGATGGCGCTCAACGCGCCCATCCAGGGCTCGGCCGCCGACCTGGTCAAGGTCGCGATGCTCGGCGTCGAGCGCGCGCTCACCGACCAGGGGCTCCGCTCACGGATGCTGCTGCAGGTGCACGACGAGCTGGTGTTCGAGGTCGCGCCCGGCGAGGGCGACGCGCTGGCCGAGCTGGTGCGCACGGAGATGGGCGGCGCCGCCGACCTGCTCGTCCCGCTCGACGTGTCGATCGGCACCGGCCGCAGCTGGCACGACGCGGCTCACTGAGCCGCGGCCGCGCTCCCTTCCGCCCCGTCCGTCGGCACGGGGTCCGACCGGCGTGCGATCCGCAGGCTGACCACGGTCAGCACCGCGAGCAGTGTCGCGTCGACGGCCACCGCGACCGTGACCAGGCCTGCGACCGAGTCGGCCGTCAGCCCCAGGACGACGAGGGCCGCGAGCGCACCCCACACCAGCAGGACCGCTCGGCGGCCCTGTCGCGCCACGACGGCGTACACCTGGAGCTGCAGCATGGCGAGCACCGTGCCGAGCATCGCGAACACCCACAGCAGGTCCTCGACCTCGGCGAAGTCCGCACCACCGACGAACACCATCGCCACGGGCGACAGGAGTCGTGCCGCCGCGGTGGCGACGACACCGAGCGCCCCGATGGCGAGGAGGCTGCGGAGCAGGGCACGCCGACGGCTGTCCGGCGTGGCCATGTCGGGGAACACGACGATGACGACGAACTGCGGCAGGAAGAGCATCACCTTCGTCATGATCAGCCCGGCCGCGTAGAGCCCGGCGTCGTGCTCGGGCAGGACCCGGCGCGCGAGCACCACGTCGAGGCTGGAGAGGGCGAAGAAGGCCAGCAGCACCTGGGCGTTGCTGATGCTCTCGCTGAGCATCGATCGCGCCGAGTGCTCGGGGGCGTCGGTCTCGGGGACGCGTCGGTCGCGCAGCACCCACCAGCCCACGGCGACCGGGAAGAGGAAGCCGATGGCCACACCGAGGATGGCGCTGGTCGCGGTCGGTCGCCACAGGATGATGGCCGTGCCCACCAGCAGCCGCGGGACGCCCTGGGCGAGCAGGAAGCACGAGAGCGCACCCCAGCGCCGCTCGCCCTGGAGGATGCCGGCCTGTCCTCCCGCGAGCGTCAACGGGACGGTCGCGACGGCGACCACCGTGGCGGTGCCGAGGTCGTCGAGGTTGAGGAGCGCGTCGATCGCCGGGATCAGCAGGCAGAGCACGAGGCCCACCGCGAGCGCCACCTTCGTGGTGAGCGCGAGGATGGTGTGCTCGACGGCCGCGACCTGGCTGCGATCCACGGCGATGCGGCGAGCGGCCGTGGCCTGCAGGCCGAGCGCCACGACCTGCACCACGATCAGGAGGCTGAGGCAGGCGACGAACGCGCCGTACTGGCTGGGCCCGATGACCCGCGCAGCCACGATGGTGAAGCCGTAGGTGGCCACGTTCATCACGCTGGTGGCCGCGGCGACCGTGCTCCCGCTGGAGGAGCGCGCTGCTGGTGCGCTGTCCCGGGCCGTCACCCGCGTGATCCTAGGTGCGCGGCAGGCGGGCCACGACAGGCAGCCCGGTCTCAGTAGGGGTCGGCCGTGTCGCGGTGGCCCAGGAGCGCCGCTGCCGGGCGCAGCCGCAGCCGCAGCAGGACCTTCACCAGGAGGTTGCGCGCGAACCACGGGAGCTCGCCCACCACCCGCAACCGGTCGCCGACCGAGGGCGTCGCCACCTCGAAGCGGGCCAGCGAGCCGGTCCGCCCGACGTACCTGTGGCGACGGGTGGCCGTCTGGTCGCGCAGCAGGGCGAGCGTCACCCCCAGCGACGAGAAGGCGTCGTGCACGAGGACCGTGTCGCCGGGCTGGAGGAACGCGCTCCACCGGAGGTCGTCGAGGCACGACCACATGTCGTGCTTGCCGTCGACGTAGACGAGGCGTACGCCGTCGTCCCACGCCGTCCGGACGTCCCGGCTGGTCGCCACGCGCACGTCGACGTTGCCCTCCACCCCGGCGGCGGCGAGGTGGTCCCGGAAGCGTTGCTCGGTGTCCGGGCGGCCGTAGCGCCAGTCGTCCGGGAAGGGGTCGATGGCCGTGACGGCCGCACCGGTCGACGCGAGCACGATCGTCGAGCGACCGAGGTGGCTGCCGATCTCGACCACGCGGCCCGGCGCCACCGCCGACGCGGCGCGGTGGAGGTCACGCGCCTGCGCCTCGGTGAGCCACCCGTCCACGGTGCGGGCGACCCGCCAGGCCGCGTCGAACGAGGCGTCGCGTGGCGTCCGGTCGGGCACCCGGCACAGCATAGGGTGGGCCGGTGGCGCCGGCGCGGATGGTGAGCAGGCGGTCGTGGCAGGACTGGCTGGTCGTCGGGTGGCCGCTCGTCCTCTCCGTCGTGCTGGTCCTGCCGTTGCTCGTCCGTGGCGGGTACCCGCTGGCGCGCGACCTCGTGTTCGTGCCACGCCAGCCCTTCACCGACGCCACGTGGGGGCTCGGCGACGTCGCCCCGCGCGCCGTGCCGCTCGACGCGGTGGTGGCGACCCTCACGCACGTCGTCGACGGCGGTGTCCTCGCCCGGATCGTCCTGCCCGGGAGCGTGGCACTGCTGGGCTGGGGGGTGGCACGGCTGCTCGCCCCTTGGGGGCGGACCGCGCAGCTCGCCGGCTCGGGCTTCGCGGTCTGGAACGCCTTCGTGGTCGAACGCCTCGCGCTCGGCCAGTGGGCACTGGTGCTGGGCTGCGCCGCCCTCCCGTGGCTCGTGGACGCTGCGATGCGCTACCGGAGGGACGGTCGTCGCGTCGACCTGGCAGCAGCGATCGCGTGGACCGCGCTCGCCTCGCTGACCCCGACGGGTGGCCTGCTCGCCCTCGCGGGGCTGGTGGCGGCCGTCGCCCCGCACGTACGTCGTCTCGGGCTGCTGCTCCTCGGCGGGGTGCTGCTTCAGGCGCCGTGGGTGGTGGCCGCGGTGACGGGGCCGTCGGGGTCGGTCTCGGACGCGGCCGGGGTCGCGGCGTTCGCACCGGACACCGGGTCGCCGTACGGACCGGTCGTGGCACTCCTCGGCCTGGGCGGCATCTGGGACGCCCGGTCGGAGCCTGCGAGCCGGACGACCTGGTTCGCCGTGGTCGCAGCGGTGCTGGTCGTGGGCATCCTGCTGGCCGGGGTGCCCGCGCTCCGTCGCGCGTGGGGGACCGGCGACACGCTCCGCTGGGTGGTCCTCGCCGCGGTCCCGGCGGCTGGAGCGCTGGCGGCCGCCACGCCGTGGGGGAGCGACGTCCTGGTCCGGATGGTCGAGACGCTCCCGGGAGCGGGGCTGCTGCGCGACACCCAGAAGCTACTGGTGCCCGCGGCCGTGCTGGCGGCTGCGGCCTTCGGCGCAGTGGCAGGTCGTGTGCACCGGGCCCTCTCGGGGGACGCCCGGCCCCTCGCGGCGCTCGTCCTGGTCGTGACGCCGGTCCTGCTGCTCCCGGACGCCACGACCCAGAGCTGGCCCACCGTGTCACCGGTCAAGCTCCCCGGCGACCTCGACCGCGCGGCCGACGTCCTGGCGGGGCAGCGTGGCATCGTCGTGACGCTCCCGTGGCGGGCCTATCGCGCCTTCGACTGGACGGGACCGGGACAGACCGCGTCCGACCCCGCCCTGCGGATGTTCGACGCAGAGGTAGTCACGAGCGACTCCCTGCAGGTCGGGTCGGTGCTCGTGCCGGGGGAGAGCCCGCTGGCGGCCGACATCGGACGCGCACTCGAGGAGGGACCGCCGGCCGCCACGCTGCCGGGACTGGGGGTGGGTTGGGTCGTGCGCTACCCCGACGATCCCGACGCCGCGCAGGTGGACACCACCGGGCTCGAGGAGGTGCTTGCGACCTCGTCGATCGAGGTCTTCCGAGTGCCCGGCGCGAGGCCCGGCACCGTCACCGAGGACACCGGGCGGAGGACGGCCGTGTGGTCCGCACACCTCCTGGCCCTGCTCGTCGTCGCCGCCGCGCTCGCGACCCGCATCGTGGCGCGCCGAGAGCGAGACGTGCGCGCCGACGTGGGGTAACCTAACGCCCGGTAACTTCGTCAGAGGGAGATGTCAGTGAGCAACACGGGCGACACGGCCAACGCCGGGGGCGGCAGCTTCATCGGCGTCTTCATGGCCACTGCCATCCCGGCTCTGATCGGCGCGCTGCTGGCCGCGGGTCTCCTCTTCGCCCTGGTCTACAGCCAGACGCAGGGTCCTGACACCAACCCCGCCAGCAAGGAGATCCTCGTCTACGGCGACTGATCGCCTCTCGAGGACACCGACCGGAGCACTGCCTCGGTCGCCAGTGCGCACGACTCCCAGGTGAGCGTGTGCGCCATCCGACGCGCCGCGTCACCGAGCGCCGCCCGCCGCGGCGCATCGCCCAGCAGGGCGCCGACCTCGGCCACGAGGTGCTCGAGGTCGCGCACCAGCACACCCGTCTCGCCATCGCGGATCGACTCCGTGACCCCGCCGGCCGTCGCGTAGGCCACGCTCGGCGTGCCCTGTGCGCCGGCCTCGGTGACGGCCAGGCACCAGCCCTCCTTCACCGACGGCATCACCATCAACCAGGCGCGTGCCACGAGCTCGTCGCGCCGGACGTCGTCGACGTGGCCGTGGAACGTCACCCGGTCGAGCACGTCGAGGTCGCGGGCGGCCGTGACCAGCTCGTCGTGCCACCACCCCTCGCCGACGACGTCGAGGTGCAGGTCGGGCCTCTGGTGGCGCAGGCGGTGCACCACTGTGAAGGCGTGCTCGATCTGCTTGTGCGGGACGAGCCGCGACAGCACCACCAGCCGGGCGGTGGGTGACGTGGGCGCGGCGGGCGTCGCCGGCACGCCGACCAGCCCGTTGCGGACCACCGAGACGGTCGACGGGTCGATGCCGATCGCCGCCAGGTCGCGCGCCGAGGAGTCGGAGACCGTGAGGAAGGGCCGCCCCCGGTAGAGCCGCGGCACGACCCGGCTCTCCGCGAACCACCCGATCCGACCCGCGAGACCGGGGTAGATGATGCGCCACTGCTCGGCGTGGACGTGGTGCACGAGCGCCACCACGCCTCGTCGCCGTACGAGCGGCGAGGCGAACGGCAAGCCGTTGATGACGTCGACGACCACGTCGACGTCGCGCCGGTGTCGCACCAGCCACGCCAGGCCCCAGAGGTAGACCGACAGCCGGCCACCGAGGCGGCGCAGCCGTACGCCGTCCCTGAGCTCGCGCGGCGCCGATCCGGGGTGCCGGGCGCAGAGCAGCGTGACGTCGTGGCCGCGGGCGACCAGCTCGCGCCCGACGGACTCCACGAAGACCTCCGAGCCACCCCCGTCCGGGTGCGACGTGTCGCGCCAGGTCAGGACGGCGATCCGCACCTCAGCCCCCGTCGGTCGCCAGACCGGCGCGCGCCGCGAGCCGCTCGCACAGCGGGATGGGCAGGCCGAGCTCGGGGGTCACGCTCAGCCCGTGCGCGGCGAGCTCGGACTCCGACCAGGCGTCCTCGGTGAGCGCCGGAAGGGAGTCCCAGTCGTCGTTGAAGTAGACGGACTCGGTGTAGCCGAAGGGGCCGCCCGGCGTGGTCTGGATCTCGTAGTAGCCGAGGTCGAGCAGGTTGCGGACGCCGATCGCGAACTTGCCGTCGGTCGGGATCTCGAACGCATCTCCGCGGACGAGCTCGTCGTCCTTGTAGAGGAGCGGGCGGACCAGCCGGTCCTCGCGCACGTCGAGCCACACCGACTGCCGCCGCGTGCCGGTGATGTCCATGATCTTGACCTTGCCGGGCACCAGGTCGCCGGTCACCTCGAAACGCCAGACCCGGTCACGTTCCTCGACCGGCACCCACGGCTCGTACTGGTCGCCGGTGTGGAGGTAGAGCGCCTCGCAGTCGCCACGGATCGCCAGGTCGTCGGTGCTGCCACCCTCCGGCAGGCCGTCGACCTGGCTGATCAGGCGGTCCTGGGCGCCGGGGGTGAGGTCGGCCTGGAGCGAGACGTAGCGCTGCAGCGGCTCGCCGCGGTGGAGGGAGGCCGCCATGAAGAGGCCGATGGCCATCTGGGCGAGGATCGCGAAGACCATGCCGAACGCGAGGAACCCGGTCACCGGGGCGAACCAGCGCCGCCGGGTCGTCACGAACCTGGCGAGCAACGCCGTCCCGATCGCGCCGCCGAGCACCATCGCCGGGACGAAGTCGCTCGAGTAGCGGGTGGAGTAGTAGCCGTAGGTCATCACGCCACCGGTGCACAGCACGCTCGCGACCAGCGGCACCCGCAGGCGAGCGACGACCGGGTCGCGCCGTGGCCAGAAGGCGACGACGACAGCGAGGAGCAGGAGGAGCATGAAGATCCACATGAATCCGGTGACGCTGCCGGTGCGATAGGCCTGGTCGACGAAGGCGCCGTTGTAGGGCTTCGCCGGCCGTGCGGGCAGGGTGATCCACGGGAAGTAGTCGGTGAAACGGATGCCGTCGGGTCGCAGGTAGGCCATGAACGACGTGGTGAAGAACTGCGGTCCGCTGAGCGTGCCGCCGTTGGCCGCCAGCGCCGCCTGGCGCTGCTCGTTGACCTGGGTCCACACCTGGTCCTTGAGCGGGAACATGTAGATCGCGTCGAACTTGTAGAGGTTGAGGGCGATCGAGGCGCACAGCGGCCCGACTCCGGCCAGCACGATGCGCCACCAGAGGGCGCGGTGCTCGGCGCTGAAGGGCCGGAACCGCACCAGCAGGCCCAGGCCGATGGCTCCCAGGCAGATCGCCCACCCCTCGGTCGTCCGGCACCCCACGGTGACCAGGGCGAAGACCGCGAGCCAGAACACGGTGTGGGTCGACGGGGCCAGGCAGGTGCGGACCATCCAGTAGAGACCGCCGACGGCTGCAGCCACGGCCCACGTGTAGACCTCGTGGTAGACCCACGGGAGGCTCGCGTCGTAGGTGAGGAAGGTGCCGCCGGTCCCACCCGCGATGAAGACGGCGGCGAGGATCCCGCTGCGGGCGGTCAGCGGCCGGCCCACGACGTGGTCCATCAGCAGCCAGACCAGCTTGGTGGTCATCACCGCCAGCACGATCCATGCGATCGCCATCGACACCAGGGTGAGCTGGTAGTCGAACTCGTGCGTCGTCATCAGCACGGGCAGGCGCAGCAGGGCCGGGAACGGCGGGAAGTAGGTGTAGGTCAGCCCGTCGTGGACGAAGCCCTCGATGGCGAGGGTCTGCGGGTCCATGTCGAGGTGGCCGTCGAGGATGGCGCGGGCCTGGTCGTCGAAGAAGTTCGAGAAGTAGCCGCCTCCCAGCGCCGTACGGCCGATGTCGGTCGACCAGTTCAGCAGCGTCAGGAAGTAGCCCATGCCGCCGACCAGCAGGCCGCTGATGGACGCGACGAGCCGGATCCGGGACGAGTGGTCGGCCTCAGCCGGGTGGGAGGGGGTGGTGCTCGGACGGGTGAGGACTGTCGAGGTCACGCCACTTCCAGGCGGTAGAGGAACTGGTAGCCGAACATGCGCGGCCAGACGCGGACCAGGCCGCGGTCGGTGCGCTCGATCCGCCGGACCACCCGGCCACCGAGGTTGTCCTGCGAGGAGTCGGCGAAGGTGTTGAAGGGGGTACCGACGATGCGCGTCTCGAGGATCCGGAGCCCGGTGTCGTCGATGAGCCGCTCGATCATGTCGCGCGTGAAGAAGCGGATGTGGCCGCGGTCGAGCGGTCCGCGCTGGTCGTAGTCGAACTTCCCGGTCGCGATGCGGCCCCGGGGGTACCAGTGGCCGAAGTTGGGGACCGACACGAGCAGCTCCCCGCCGGGACGGACCTTCCTGGCCAGGTCGGCGAGCAGCAGGTGCGGCTCGACGACGTGCTCCAGGATGTCACCGGCGATCACGACGTCGTAGGAGGCGTCGAGGCCGTGGGGGAGCGGCAGGTTGAGGTCGGCCTCGATGAACTCGTCGACCCGCTCTGCGACGCCCTCGTGCTTGTGGCGGTCGAGTCCGGTGACGTGGTGGCCGAGGGCACGCGCGCGCTGGGCGAAGCGGCCGTCGTAGCAACCGGCGTCGAGGACGCGCGAGCGCGGGTGGCGCCCGAGCCACTCCAGCAGCACCGCGTGCGAGCCGTAGCGGTCCTTGAGGGCGTACTCGTCGGACTCCTCCGACTGCACGCCGCCGCCGAAGCCGTGCTCGCCGGCCCAGTGCCGGACCACGTCGCCGGCGACGTCGCGGGCGTACTTCATCCCGTTGACGTAGCAGATCTCGTCGCCGTAGTAGGTGGGGATGGGCACCTCGACGATGCGCTTGCGCGCCCGGACGAGGCCCAGGATGATCTCGGTGTCGAAGTCGAAGTCGTTGGAGTACGACGCCAGGTCGAGGTCGGCGAGCGCGTCGGTGCGGTAGGCGCGGTAGCCGGAGTGCCACTCCGAGAGCCGCTGGCCGGTGAGCGCGTTCTGGAACCGCGTCAGCACCTTGTTTCCGACGTACTTGTAGGCAGGCATGCCGCCGGCCCGCGCGCCACCCTTGTCGAGCATGCGAGACCCGAAGACGGCGTCCGCCTCACCGCTGACGAGCGGGGCCACGAGGTCCTCGATGCACTCGGGGGCGTACTGGCCGTCGCCGTGGAGCAGCACGACCACGTCGAGACCGTGGTCCTTGGCCCACTGGTAGCCGGCCTTCTGGTTGCCGCCGTAGCCGAGGTTGCGCTCGTGCTTGACGACCGTGATGGGGAACTTCGCGGTGTCGCGGAAGCGCAGGCCGATCTCGTAGGTGTCGTCGGCGCTGGCGTCGTCGCACACCATCACGTGGTCGACCACGTCGAGGAAGGACTCCGGGAGCCGCTTCAACGTCTTCTCCAGCGTGGACGCCGCGTTGTAGGCGACCACGAGGACGCCGATGCGCGCCTCGCGCGGTCCGTCGGACGACCCGACGGGCTCCTCGATCGACTGCACGGATTCTCCCTCCACCTGCTCACCGGGGTTCGGTGACGGCCGTCACCCGGTGATGAACCGGGCGAGTCTAACCCGCCAGTAGCATCCACGCTGGCATGCGCGGAGGACGGCGGGAATTCTTCGGGTCCGGGCGTCCGGTCGCGACCTCGGGTGGCATGATGCGCGCCATGGAGACCGCCCTTGAGCTCGTCGACCAGACGCGCCTGAACGCCGACCTCGCGGCGTCGTCCGAGGCCTACGGCGCCGCCGAGCCGTTCCCGCACATCGTGCTCGACGACGTGCTGCACCCCGAGGCGTTCTCCGCGGCCGTGCGCGACTTCCCCGGGATCGACGACGAGTTCTGGAAGGGCTACCTCCACGTCAACGAGACCAAGTACTGCAACGTGCACCCCGACACCTGGGCGCCGAGCCTCCAGGCGGTGGCGCGTGAGTTCTGCTCGCCGGAGTTCGTGGCCTACCTCGAGCAGCTGACCGGCATCGCGAACCTCATCCCGGACTACACGATGGACGGGGGAGGGCTGCACATGACCAAGCGCGGCGGCCACCTCAACATCCACACCGACTTCAGCACCCACCACACCCACGAGAACTGGGCCCGGCGCGTCAACATCCTCCTCTACCTCAACGAGGAGTGGCACGACGACTGGGGCGGCAAGCTCGAGCTCTGGGACGCCGACATGACCGCCTGCCAGGCGCGGGTCACCCCGGCCGGCAACCGGATGCTCGTCTTCACCACCTCGGACAGCTCGTTCCACGGCCACCCCGACGGCCTGACCTGCCCGCCCGACATGGCGCGCCGCTCGCTCGCGATGTACTACTTCACCGAGGAGGAGGCGCCGGTCCGCAAGTCGACCAACTACCGCGCCCGGCCCGAGGAGAGCGTGGCGAGGAAGGCCGCGATCGCGGCGGACCGCAAGGTCCTCGACGTCTACGACCGGGTCAAGCGTCGCCTCGGCATCTCCGACGACTTCGCGCACTCGGTGCTCGAGCGACTGGCGCGCCGCAAGTCGTGACCGTCGTGAGCCCGGCCCCGGCGCGGCATCGTCCCGCCCGGTCTCGCCGGCGCCCCAGCGCGCCACAGCTGCTGCTGGCGGCCGGTGTCGTGGCGAGCCTCGTCGTGTGCATCTACACCGTGCGCGACGGCTGGTTCGGTGTGGACGCCTACAACTACTTCGCCGACCGCGGTGGGCTCAGGGGCGAGCACACGAGCGTCTGGGCGCCCTATGGCGGTCACTGGGAACCGGTGGTCATCGGTGTCTACCTCGTCATCTGGAAGTTCGTCGGGTTCTCGTCCTACCTCCCCTACGTGCTGCCCGCGATCCTGACCCACCTCGCGATCTGCGTGCTGATGTTCGGCATCCTGCGGCGGCTCGGCCACCAGGAGTGGCTGTCCCTCTCGGTGGTGTGGCTGCTGCTGTTTTACGGCGCTGCGGGTGAGGCATACACGAGCGATGCGCCCGTGGCGCTGACGTCGGCGCTCGCGCTCGGGCTCGGGGCACTGTTCGTCCTGCTCGGGGGGGACTCGCGCAGGCGCGAGGTGACGGCGACAGCGCTGCTCCTGCTCGCGCTGGGATGCTCGGTCACGTCGGTGGTGGCCATCGCGCTCGTAGCCATCTACCTGGTCGGCGTACGACGTCTCCGCACGGCCGCGCTGGCCGGGGGGATCCCGACGGCGTGCTTCATGGTCTGGTTCGCGGTCTCCGGGCGCACCGGGGGGCGCGGCAGCTTCGGCGTCGACCTGCTGCTGGAGATCCCTGCCGCGGTCTGGAAGGCCGTCACCGTCCCGCTCGGCGACGTGTCCGGCATGGCGGGCGCCGGGGTGACCCTGACACTGGTCGTCACGCTGGCCACGCTGATCTCACCCGAGCCGACGCCGGCTCAGCGCGCCGTGGCACTGGCGGGCCTCGCCGCTGCGCTCCTCCAGCTCACCCTCAGCGCCGTGGCCAACGCGAGCACCGTGGGAGCCGGCCTCGAGGACGCCGTCACGGTCGGTCGCTACCGCTACATCGTCCTGGTGTGCCTCCTGCCGGCGGTGGCGGTGACGGTGCAGTGGGGACTGCGCCGGTTCACCACTGTCACGGCCGGCCAGTCCCGGCTCGTGGCGGCGCTGCTGGCCGTCGCGGTGCTCGTCGCCTCCACCATCCACGGCCTCGCGGACCTGCGGGGGGCGAGGAACTTCAACGTCGCGGTCGGCCAGCACTACAAGGACGTCCTCTTCGGGTCCGTGGCTGCGATGGACCTGGGGGAGAAAATGCTCTACTTCGAGGGCATCGTCTTCATGAACGGTCACGACATCGAGAAGCTCGCCCGTCCGGAGGCTCGGGAGCACTTCCCGGAGGACTTCAGGCCGACGGCCGACCAGCGCTTCACCGCGGAGTCCGCACTCTTCGTCGGCGTACGGGACGAGACCATGGACCTGCCGGCACCGGCGGGGGTGAGCTCCGAGGACTTCACCAAGCCTCTCTCGAACAAGTTTGGCTGCCGCTCTTACACGAGCACGAGCATGACGCCTCTCATCACGATGACCAGTTTCGAGGGCGGTCAGATCGCCGTGACGAGCGACAGCTCGACCATCCGGACGCGTCTGACTCGCGACGACCTCTCGTCGGAACCGAAGGCCTGGGCCGTGACCGCGGGCGAGCCCGTCTACATCGCCACGTCCGCGCAGCTCGCGCAGCTCGACATCGCGTTCGACTCCGGCGGGACCTTCAGGATCTGCCGCGCCTGACGCGGTGCATCGGGCTCAGGCCCGGCGCAGCCGTCGTACGCCGTCCGCGGCGCGAGCGCGCGCGAGCGGCACGAGGCCGTCCGCTGCCTCCGCCCAGAGGGGGTGGCGCAACAGGGTGGTCGCCCGCCGCTCCACCGTGCGGTGGGCAACCAGGGAGATGGCCACGGTGAGCGCGAGCGCGACGACCGTGCGGACGGGCCAGCCCCAGTCCTCGGTGTGCCGCGCGAGGAAGGTGAAGACGGGGTAGTGCCAGATGTAGAGCAGCAACGAGTGGCGGCCGAGGAAGACGAGCGGCCGCACGCTCACGGCTGAGACGGCGCGGGACGGCTCGACCAGGAGGGCGGTGGCCCCGAAGAGAAGGGCGAGATCGAGCTCGAGGAGGGCCACGCCCCACGCGAGGAAGCGCTCGTCCTGCACGCAGTAGTAGGCGAGCGGCGCCAGCGCCACCAGGGTCGCGGTCGCCGTCAGCCGCACCGCCCGCTGCGGGAGCTCGAGACGCCGTACGAGCGGGAGAGCCGCGCCGAGGATGACGCCGACGACGAAGGGGTCCATGCGCGCCGTGGTCCGCACGAGCACCTGGAAGACGAACTCGGTGTCGGTGACGTGGAAGCGCCACCAGGTCAGCAGGAGCAGCAGCCCGCCGAGCACGAACAGCACCCCGACCGGTCGACGGCGCATCATGTAGAGGACCGCCGCCATGATGACGAACGCCTGCATGTCGACCGAGAGGTACCAGAGGTGGCCGAAGTCGGGCCGCGAGGTGAGCAGGTTGCCCTGGACGTACCAGTTCCACGTGTAGGTCAGGACGTGCACGACCGAGTCCGCGTTGTCACCGGCCTTCGTCTTGTCGGTGCCGTCGAGCGTCGACACGACCAGCACCACCGCCAGCAGGAGCCAAAGGCTGGGGCCGACGCGCAGCACCCGTCGGACGAAGGTGACACCCGGCCGCATGTTCTCCAGCCCGCGCGAGGCGAGGGAGACGTAGGTGAAGTAGCCGGCGGCGACGAGGAACACCGTCACCGCGAAGTTGCCGCTGCGGAACAGCGGGCGGATCCACGCGGTCTCGTCGATGCGCTCGATCGGCCACAGCACCCATCCGTGCGAGAGGACGACGAGCACGATCGCGATCCCGCGGATGCCGTCGATGAGCGCCACCCGGCGGGGGGTGCTCATCACGGTCGACGCGTCGCCGTCGTGGTCGCCCACCGACGGGTCGTCGATGAGCGCGGCGGGCTTGGTCGAGGCCATGGCGCGGACTCTAACCCGCCGCTCCGGCCCGGGATCAGACACCGCGCAAACCACCGTCGAAAGTGGCCCGTCGATTGGCTACCGGGGAGTCACTTCGCTGCTATTGTCCTCCCGGATCAGGCCAACTGGGAGGAACGTCACATGCGCAAGGGCTTCGGCATCGGACTGACGGTGCTGGGTGGATTTCTCATCACGTTGGCGCTCCTGGCCCAGTTCTGGGCTCCCGGGCAGCTGATGAAGACGCCGCTCGACACCGACAGCCTGACGTTGCTCGACGGTACCGCCCAGCTGTCCGACGGCACCGGGGGCACCAACGAGTTCCCGGTCAAGGCGTTCAGCGTCACCCGCGCCGACTCCGAGCGATCGGACTCCGACGTCATCGTCTTCCAGAACTCGAGCTGCCTGGTCAAGGACGAGGGCGAGATTGACGAGTGCGTGTCCGCCAGTGACCCGCAGGAGCGGCTGCTCTCCGCCAGCACCGACAACTTCGCGACCGACCGTCGCACGGGTGAGGCGGTCGACGACCCGAAGTACCTCCCGCCGAGCGCCGAGCAGAAGAGCGGCCTGGTCAACAAGTGGCCCTTCCTGGCCGAGAAGAAGACCTACCAGTACTGGGACGGTTTCTCGGGCGAGGCGGTCCCGGCCACCTACGACGGCACCGACACGATCGACGGTCTCGAGGTCTACAACTACAAGATCGTGGTCTCCGACGCCCCGATCGAGGTGACCGACGGCGTCCAGGGCACCTACTCCACCGACCGGACGATCCAGATCGACCCGACGACCGGGGCGATCGTCAACCAGTTCGAGACCCAGGAGCGCCTCGACGGGGACGGCAACGTCTTCCTGGCCCTCGACTACGGCTTCACCGACGAGCAGGTCGCGGACAACGCCGAGACGTCCAAGAGCAACGCCAGCAGCCTCAACCTGATCCGCAAGACGGTGCCGCTCATCGGCTACCTCGTCGGCATCCCGGCGCTGCTGATCGGCATCGCGCTCCAGGTGATGCGCCGACGCTCGGCCAACGCCACCGCCGACGCCTGAGGCGAGCCGACCCGAGAGGGAGACCCTCGACCGCATGGCAGCCCCCGCAGCAGGCAGCGCCACCGTCCATCCCGACGACGTCCGGTGGTACGCCGACACCTTCGACCGCGTCGTGCACAACGTCGAGTCGGCGGTCCTCGGCAAGCGGCACGTGGTCCGGCTGGCTCTGACCTGCCTGGTCTCCGGCGGCCACCTGCTGCTCGAGGACCTGCCCGGCACGGGCAAGACGATGCTGGCTCGGGCGCTCGCGAAGTCGCTGGACAGCTCGTTCGCACGCATCCAGTTCACCCCCGACCTGCTGCCGTCCGACGTCACGGGCGTCACCGTCTACGACCAGTCCCACGGCACCTTCACCTTCCACCCCGGCCCGATCTTCCACAGCATGGTGCTCGCCGACGAGATCAACCGGGCGTCGCCGAAGACCCAGTCGGCGCTGCTCGAGGTGATGGAGGAGGGCCACGTCACCGTCGACGGCCGGACCCACGAGGTCGGCCGCCCCTTCATGGTGATCGCCACCCAGAACCCCATCGAGCAGGCCGGCACCTACCAGCTGCCCGAGGCCCAGCTCGACCGCTTCCTGATGCGCACCAGCGTCGGGCACCCCGACGCCGAGACCACCGAGGCGCTGCTCGCGCAGTCGCAGGTGCGTGACCGCGCCGCCGGGCTGGGCCCGGTGGTCAAGCCGAGCGAGCTCGTGCAGATGGGCCAGCTCGCCGACCTCGTCCACGTGGACCGCGCGATCATCGGCTACGTACGACGGCTCGCGGAGGCGTCGCGCGAGGTCCCCGACGTCCGGATCGGCCTGTCGACCCGTGGCTCGCTCGCGTGGATCCGCTCCGCCAAGGCATGGGCACTGGCCGAGGGCCGCGGGCACGTCGTGCCCGAGGACGTCGCGACCCTCGCGCGTCCGGTCCTCGGCCACCGCCTGCTGATGGCCTCGGGTGCGGCGTTCGGGGGCGTGACGCCCGACGAGGTGATCGACGGACTGCTGGCGCAGGTGTCGGTGCCGCGCGACCGCGCGTGAACCTCCTCCGGGTCCTCACGCCCCTCGGGCGCAGCGTCGCCGTGCTCGGCCTCGCGGCGGCGGCGGTGGCGTGGTGGCTGCACTGGCAGGAGTTCACCCAGCTCGCTGTCGTGGCACTCGCGCTGCTCGTGGTGGGACTGGCGTGGCAGGTCGTGCCCGGCACGCCCACCGCGCGGTTGGTCCTGCGGCGCAACAGGCTCGTCGAGGGGGCGGCACCACCCGTTGCCACGCTCGAGCTGCGAGCCGGTGCCGTGCCGATGCTCTTCCCGAAGGTCACCGTCCCGGTCGGCGACGACAGCGTCTCGCTCCGGCTGCCGTTCCTGGCTCCCTTCGCGCAGCACAGCCAGGCCGTCCAGCTCCCGTCGATGCCGCGTGGCGCCCACGCCGTGGGCCCGGTGACCTACGAGAAGGCGGACCCGGTCGGCCTCGTGTCGCGGCGTTTCGAGGCCGGGACGGCGGTGGAGCTGCTGGTCGCCCCACGGGTCACCGACCTGTCGGTGTTCGCCGGCGGCCTGACCAACGACCTCGACGGTGCCACCAGCCAGCAGCTCTCGATGAGCGACCTCGCGTTCCACGCGCTGCGCGAGTACGTCCCCGGCGACGACCTGCGCCACGTGCACTGGCGGTCCTCGGCCAAGGCCGGCGAGCTGCTCGTGCGGCAGTACCACGAGACCCGGCGCGGGCACGTCACGATCCTGGTCGACGACATCGCGGCGTCGTACCCGCGGGCACGGGACTTCGAGCTGGCCGTGTCCGTGGCGGCGTCGATCGCCCTGCGAGCGGTGCGCGACGACTTCGACACCTACCTGCGGTGCGGCGAGCAGGTCGCCCGAGGGCGCAGCGCGACGGCGATGATCGACGCGGCCTGCCGCTTCGAGCGGTCGGTGACGGCCGACGGTGACACCTACGCCGCCCACGCGGCGGCTGCGGCGGAATCCGTCACCGGCACCGGTCTGGTCGTCCAGGTGACCGGATCGGCCCGCGACCTCGTGGAGCTCGATGCGGCCGCCGACCGGTTCGACCGCGGCGCCGACTGGATCGTCGTACGCGCCGACAGCCGGGCGGAGCCCATGCTGCGCGACAGCCGGTCGCTGCGCGAGGTCTCGGTGCCCGACCTGGACCGGCTGCGGCAGCTGCTCGAGCGGGGTATGCGATGAGCACGCGACGCCAGGCCCTGCTGGACGCGGCCGTGGTCCTCCTGCTGCTGGCGCTCTCCCTGTCGGTCCTCGACGACACCTTCGCCGGTCGCAGTCACCTCGTCGTCGGGCTGGTGCCCGCCGTCGTCCTGATCGGCCTCGCGCTGCTCCTCCGTCACTTCCACGAGGGCGTGTGGTGGTACGCCCTGAGTGCGGTGCTCCTGTTCGCGCCGCTGGGTGGGCTCGTCGCCCTCCAGCGCCCGGGTCCTCTGGTCCTGCCCACGCTGGAGACGATGAACCGGGTGCTGGGCGAGACCATCTCCGCGCCCGCGACGCTCGCCGGGACGGTCGCCCCGGTGGACCCCAACGGCCAGGTGATGCTGGTGCCGTTCGTGATCGGGTTCGTCGCCGCCGCCCCGGCCGCCTGGCTCGCCATCGCGACCCGCGCCGCGCTCGCTCCCGTCGTGCCGCTGGTCCTCGCGCTCGCCGCCGCCATCCCGGTCGGCGTCCTCGTCCCGTCCTACCTCGTGCCGCGCGGCGTCGTCATCGCGGTCGTGGTCGTGGCCTGGGCCTCCGCCCGGGCGCGTCGGCGGGAGGCGCTGGTCGACCGGAGCCGCGGCTCGGTGGCCGCCGCGGTCACCGCCGTCCTGACCGTCACCCTCGTCTCGGGGCTGACCAGCCTGCTGGTCCCGGACCGAAACGAGGTGGACCGGACCCTGCTGCGGGGAGAGGGGAGCAGCGTCGCGCTGGCCGAAGCCGCCCGGACGACCGTCCCCAAGCGGGTCGGCGGCCGCAACGAGCTGCTCCGGGCGACCGGCGTCCCGGAGGGACGCCGCCTCCGCTTCGCGACCCTCGACCTGTACGACGGCTCGGCCTGGGTGCCGGCGGACGAGTCGCCCGGCACCAACGGCTTCGGCACCTTCAAGCGCATCGGCCACGACGTCGCGGCACTGCACCAGGGGGAGACCGTCGGCGTGCGCATCCGCATCCGGCCGGGCTACTCCAGCGACTGGCTGCCGATGCTCGGCGAGCTGACGAGCCTGGACCTCGACTACACCGACGGCCGCACCCAGCTCAGCGAGGTCCGGTACAACCAGGCCACGCAGAGCGCACTGGTGCTCGGCGGCGTGGACACCCGCGACGACTACACGTTCGGCTCGGTCCTCACCGAGGACGACGTCACCCGCCGCGACCCCACGAAGGACCCCAGCGACGACCAGCTCCAGCCCGCTGGGGCGTTCCTCGACACCTACCTGCGCCCGTTCCGGCGCGACGAGGTGCGGCCGGTCGAGCGGGTGCTGCTGCTCGCGCGCTACCTGCGGCTCAACGGGACGACCCGGTTCACCGGATCGTCCTCGCAGTCGCCCGTCGACCTCGGGCTGCGGATGCTCGGCTCGAAGGACATGACCGGCACGCCGTTCCAGTACACCGCCGTCATGGCGCTCGGCGCGTCCCGGCTCGGCGTCCCCGCCAGGGTCGTCACCGGCGCGGCTCCCGGGGCCCGCGGCCTGGTCACCCACGACGACGTCACGTCCTGGGTCGAGCTGCAGTTCGCCGACGGCACCTGGCGCACGCTCGATCCCAGCCGCTACACCGGTGTGCACACCGTCGCGGAGACGCCTGACGTCCGAGACCCCGGCGGCTTCGTCCAGGAGCAGCTCGAGGCGGCGGCACAGGGCAAGGACGAGGAGATCCGCGTCCCGAAGGGCACCCCGATCACGCTGCCCGAGGGCACCGTGGTCGAGCAGCCCCTCTCACCGTGGCAGGTGGCGGTGCGGGTCCTGGGCGTCACGGTGCTGCTCGGTCTCGCCCTGCTCCTCCTCGTGCCGCTCGCCAAGGCGGTGCGGCGCTCGCGCCGACGCCGTACGACGTCGTGGTCGGGGCCCTACGTCAACGGCTGGCAGGAGGTGCTCGACGCGGCGCGGGACCGGGGGACACCCGTGCCCGAGGGCTGGAGCAGGATCGCGCAGGCGACCGCGCTCGGCGCGGGCACCGACCTGGCCCGGAGGGCGGACGAGGCCGTGTTCGCCCCGGGCCCGAGCGCCGACCCGGCGGCCGGACGCGCATTCTGGGATGCGTGCCTCGTGCTCCGGCGGGAGCTCCTGCGCGACGTCGACGCACGCCGCCGCTGGTGGGCGGCGTTCAACCCGGCATCGCTCCTCGCCGGATGGGCGCGCCGAAGGGGAGCGGGATCAGCCGGCGAGGAGCGCCACGAAGATCGCCGTACCGGGAGTGAGCAGCCCGCGCGCGCGTGACCACCCGCCCCACACGCGGTCGTGGTGCTCGGGCCACTCGGGCTCGACGAGGTCGGCCAGCACGAAGCCGGCGGCGTGCAGCAGGCGCACCCAGTCGCCGAGCGTGCGGTGGTGCTCGACGTAGGACACGACCCCGGTCTCGTCGTCGACCTCGACGTAGGGGGTGCGGTCCCAGTAGGACTGGCTCGCGGTCAGGCCGGCCTCGCCCGGGTCGTCCGGGAACATCCACCGGGTCGGGTGGGTGATGGAGAAGGCGAAGCGGCCACCCGGACGGAGCACCCGCGCGACCTCGGCGAGCGCGACATCGATGTCGCTGACGAACTGCAGGGCGCCGAAGGAGCAGAAGACGATGTCGAACGACGCCGACGCGAACGGCAGGTCGGTGGCGGTGCCGCGCACCGACGGCACGGCGACGCCCGTCTCGTCGTCGAGGCGCAACGAGTGCTGCAGCTGGCGGTGGGAGAGGTCGAGGCCGACGCCGCGGCCACCGCGCGTGCGGACCCATCGCGAGCACTGGCCGGCGCCGCTACCGACCTCGAGGACGTCACGTCCGGCGACGTCGCCGAGGATCGCGAGGTCCTCCTCACGGTGCCCCTCGGGCCCCCACACGAAACCGGCGTCGCCGAGGAAGGCGCCGTGGGTGGCCTGGTACTCGTCGGCGTAGCGGTCCCAGTCCGGTCCGTTGGCGTCGCGCGACTCCTGCTCGGAGACGGCCCGGCGCTCGACCCGCACGGACTGCGGCAGGTGGTCCTCCACATGACGAGCCTAGTCGCGTGGGAGCGACGTGAAGACGGCGCACCGAGCAGGAGTCCTGCCCGGTGCGCCGCTTCCCTCAGGGGTACGAGGCTCAGCCCCTGATCCGACCGTTCCTCACACCCGGGTCACGCGGGCCCGAGCGCCAGTCGGCGGGGTTCGACCCGGCGCGGACCTCCGCGCCGTCGCGCACGCCACCCTTGTCGGTGTCGCACTTGGTGGGGTCGGTCTTGGCCTTGTTCCACTTCTTGTTGGCCTTGCCGGTCATCTCGGCCTTGTCCTTCAGGCCGTCGCGGTCGGTGTCCTTCTTGGTCGGGTTCGACCGGGTCTTGCCGATGACGAAGGAGCCCTTGCGCGTCTTGATCTTCTGCTTGATCTTGTAGCCCTTGACCTCCTTGCCGTCGCTCAGGCCGTCCTTGTCGGTGTCCTTCACGAGCGGGTTGGTGGTCACGAAGATCGACTTCTTGGCCTTCTTGCCGCAGATCTCGAACCGCTCCTTGATCGTGACGCCGTTGACCTCCTGTCCGTCGGTCAGGCCGTCGTTGTCGGTGTCCGGGTCGAGCGGGTCGGTGCCGTGGGTGTTGACCTCGGCGCCATCGGTGAGGCCGTCACCGTCGGTGTCGGGGTTCAGCGGGTCGGTGTGGGTCGTGTTGACCTCGGTGCCGTCCGAGAGCCCGTCGTCGTCGGTGTCGGGGTCGTTGGGGTTGGTGCCGATCGTGTTCTCCTGGCCAGTGGGCAGGCCGTCCCCGTCAGGGTCGTTGGGGTCCGGTACGACCACGAAGCTGGTCGTGTCCGCGGCGCTCGTCTGACCGTCGAGGGTCTGGGTCGCCGACACGGTGTGCGGACCGGCGGTGAGCGGCGTACCGGGCTCACAGCTCCAGGTGCCGTTCGCGCGGACCGTGGTCGTGCAGATCGTGGTGCCGCCCTCGGTCACGGTGACCTGGGCACCGGGCAGGCCGGTGCCGGAGATCGTCGGCGTGGAGTCGGTGATGGTCGATCCGTTGGCGGGCGTCGTGATGTCGGGAGCGGCGATCGAGCCCGGCGTCGGGCCGCTGCCGTTGCCGCACTCGATGCCACCGGAGGGTGCACCGGCACTGGCCGACAGCGGGACGATGTCCACGTCGGCGATGGTCGTGCCGAGCGAGGGGAGCGGACCCGGGAGGGGAAGCCCCGCCGTCGCGAGCTTGACGTGCAGCAGGGCTGCGGAGCCCGTGGCGCTCGTGCCGTTCGGGTCGACCGTCTTGGTGAGGGCGCCGAGCGAGAGCTCGAGCACCAGGCCCGGGTTGTCCGGGAGGGCGAACGTCGCGACCTCGTTGGCGGCGTCGAGGACCTGCGGCGCCTGCCCGTCCGGCGTGATCGTCACGACGGGCTGGGTGTAGTCCACCGAGGCGCCACCGGGCTGGCCGCTTGCGCGGGCCGTCAGGGTCGGGTCCTGGCTGACGCCGATCGTGACCTGGCCGAAGAGGTCGAGCGAGGCCAGGTTGCTGGCGGACGTGGCCACCACCCGGCGGGCATCGTTGGCGCCACCCGTGGCCTCGAGGTTCACGGACTGGCTGGTCTCGACGGTGCCCGGTGCGTTGAGCAGACGTCCCACACCCGGGATGTCGAGCACCGAGGCGTCGACGGTGGTCGTCGACGACGAGCTCAGCGGCGTGCCGGCGGGCAGGCAGCTGCCGTCGGTGAACTGCGCGTGCGCCACCGACGTGGAGATGCCGGCGTTGAGCAGCGGGTTGTCCGGGATGGCGCCGCTCTGGACGGTCGTGGCCGACGGGTTGGTCGGCGGTGCCGTCTGCTGGGCCGAGGACAGGATGTCCGGGAGCTGCGAGCCCCCGAGCTCGGCGCCGAGGTTGGAGGCCCGGGCCACGACCCTGGGCGACCCACCCTGCAGCGAACCGGTCGCCGAGGCGACGTCGAGCGCAACGGCGTTGATGGCGCCGATCGGCGCGGGGAGGTCCACCCCGAGGACGTCGACGCCGAGGAAGCCCGCGGACGTCGATGCGGTGGCGCCGGTGGGCACCGGCGCAGCAGAGGCGGGCGTCTGCGCTGCGGCCATGAGTGCCGCTGGCAGCGTGAGGGCGGCAGCCACGGCTGCCCCCCGGGCGAGCCGGCTGGACAGCCGGCGGTGTGCGGTGGTGCTCATCTGTCGTACCCCCAATGGTGTCGACCGCGTGGCGGACCCGAGGCATTCACCTCGCGGTTGCGAGTGATCTGCACATCACAACGACAGGGCAACAAGGAGGTAACACGCTTTTTACTCAAAGGGGTGGGTGAGGCTCGCGGTGGGCGAGAGGACGGCCTGCCGCGTGCCACGATGCGGCCCATGTCGGATCCGAGCCCGTCCCTGGTCCCGCTCGCCGGTGGCCACTCCGGGCGCACGTTCGTGAGCGAGGTCGCGGGAGAGCGGACCGTCCTGCGGATCTACCCGCCCGGGGACCCGCGCGGTCCCCAGGCTCCCGAGGTCGACGAGGCGCTGCTCCACCTCGTCCGCGGCCTCGTGCCGGTCGCCGACGTCCTGGAGGTGCGACGGGAGGAGCCGTCGTCCGGACAGCCCGGTGTCCTCGTCACGTCGTGGGTGCCGGGGGAGCGTGGCGACCTCGTCGTCGACCGGCTCGTCGACGCCGGGGACGACGCGGGCCTGGCCAGGCTCGGCACCGCGATGGGGGACGTGGCGGCCACGTTGGCCGGCATGCCGGCGCTGCGTCCCGGGCCGTTCGTCGACGCGGGGCTGCGCATCGGCACCTTCCCGGACGGCGGGCTTGCCGAGTGGGTCGAGCAGCGCCTCGACGCATGGACGCCCGAGGAGCGGGCGACCCTGCTCCCGGTCGCCGAGGAGGCGCAGGACCTGCTGGACACGGTCGGCCGGGCCTGCCTCGTGCACAGCGACCTCAATCCCAAGAACGTGCTGGTCGACCCCGACGGCCTGACGGTCACGGCGGTCCTGGACTGGGAGCTCGCCCATGCCGGGCACCCGTGGACCGACGTCGGCAACCTGGTCCGCTTCGAGCGGCACCCGGCGTACGTCGACGCGGTGCTGGGTGCGTGGACCGCGCGGCACGGCGGGACGGGCCAGGCGGTCCTCGACGGGGCCCGGTCAGCCGACCTGTGGGCTCTCGTCGACCTCGCGGCGCGGGCCGGTCAGAACCCGGTCGCGGACCGGGCTGATGTGCTCCTCCGGACGATCGCAGGGCATGGTGACGTGCACGCGTGGCCGGCATCCTGGGACAGGGTCGGCAGGAGCGCTCGCTGAGCGTGGGTTGAGCGTGCCCGCCGGTTGGACGGCGAGCATCGCGCACGCGTAGTCTTGGGTGTTGCGCCAGTCGCCTGCCCGGCTTCCATACCGAGCGAGGCGGGGCTCGCCAGCCAGCGTCATCGACGCGGGGCAGTGAAATCGGTGGCTGCGTGCGTCCGTACGACTCCATCCATCCAAGGAACTCCTTCCCATATGACGAGCACGCTCTCCACTCTTCCGGACTACGACGCGCCCCAGGTGGCCGTCAACGACATCGGGTCCGAAGAGGACTTCCTCGCGGCGATCGACGCGACCATCAAGTACTTCAACGACGGCGACATCGTCGACGGCACCATCGTCAAGGTGGACCGCGACGAGGTCCTCCTCGACATCGGCTACAAGACCGAGGGCGTCATCCCCTCGCGCGAGCTGTCCATCAAGCACGACGTCGACCCCAACGAGGTCGTTTCCGTGGGCGACAAGGTCGAGGCCCTGGTCCTCCAGAAGGAGGACAAGGAGGGTCGTCTGATCCTGTCCAAGAAGCGCGCCCAGTACGAGCGCGCCTGGGGCACCATCGAGCAGGTCAAGGAGGAGGACGGCGTCGTCGAGGGCACCGTCATCGAGGTCGTCAAGGGCGGCCTCATCCTCGACATCGGTCTGCGCGGCTTCCTGCCGGCCTCCCTCGTGGAGATGCGTCGCGTCCGCGACCTGCAGCCCTACGTCGGCCAGACCCTCGAGGCGAAGATCATCGAGCTCGACAAGAACCGCAACAACGTGGTCCTGTCGCGCCGTGCCTGGCTCGAGCAGACCCAGTCCGAGGTCCGCCACGGGTTCCTGACCCAGCTCCAGAAGGGCCAGATCCGCAAGGGCGTCGTGTCCTCGATCGTCAACTTCGGTGCGTTCGTGGACCTCGGCGGCGTCGACGGCCTCGTGCACGTCTCGGAGCTGTCGTGGAAGCACATCGACCACCCGTCCGAGGTCGTCGCCGTGGGCGACGAGGTCACCGTCGAGGTCCTCGACGTGGACATGGACCGCGAGCGTGTCTCCCTGTCGCTGAAGGCGACGCAGGAGGACCCGTGGCAGCACTTCGCCCGCACCCACCAGATCGGCCAGATCGTCCCGGGCAAGGTCACCAAGCTGGTGCCCTTCGGTTCGTTCGTCCGCGTCGAGGAGGGCATCGAGGGCCTGGTGCACATCTCCGAGCTCGCCGAGCGTCACGTCGAGATCCCCGAGCAGGTCGTCCAGGTCAACGACGACGTCATGGTCAAGATCATCGACATCGACCTCGAGCGTCGCCGGATCTCGCTGTCGCTCAAGCAGGCCAACGAGACCGCTGCCGCCGCCGACGTGGAGGAGTTCGACCCCACGCTCTACGGCATGACCGCGACCTACGACGAGCAGGGCAACTACGTCTACCCCGAGGGCTTCGACCCCGAGACGGGCGAGTGGCTCGAGGGCTACGACGAGCAGCGTGCGATCTGGGAGGACCAGTACGCCAAGGCGCACGCCCGCTGGGAGGCGCACGTCAAGCAGCAGGAGGAGGCCAAGCAGGCCGAGGTCGAGGCCGGCGAGGCCACCTCCTACTCCTCGGGCGGCGACACCTCCGGCGAGGGCGACAACGGTGGCGACACCGGCGGCTCGCTCGCGTCCGACGAGGCGCTGCAGGCGCTCCGCGAGAAGCTCACCGGCGGCCAGGCCTGATCGGCTGACGCCCGCTCACGACCGAGCACCACGAAGGCCCGCCGGGGACTCCCCGGCGGGCCTTCGTCGTACGACGGGGGGCACACCGTTGGTCGGGTCGGCTAGAACGGGCGCATGACTGAACGTGGCCCGTCCGCACTGGTCCTCGGCGGCGGTGGCATCACCGGCATCGCGTGGGAGATCGGGATCCTGCACGGCCTGGCCGAGGCCGGGGTCGACCTGACCGACGCGGACACCGTGGTCGGGACGTCGGCCGGCTCGGTGGTCGGGGCCCAGGTCACCAACGGACTGCCGCTCGCCGACCTGTACGCCGCCCAGCTCGAGCCGCCCGATGCCGAGCTGGGTGGTCGCCTGTCGCGCATCGCCGCCCTCAAGCTGGTGCCGCCCTACGTCCTGCCGGGCAGCGGTCGCGACAAGCTGGCCCGCGTCGGGCGGGTCGCACGAGCCGCCCACGAGCCGGGGAGCATCGACCGCGAGGGCGTGATCCGCTCGCGCCTGCCGGCGCACGACTGGCCGCAGCGGGACCTGCGGATCACCGCCGTCGACACCGAGAGCGGCGAGTTCACCGTCTTCACGCCGGGATCCGGCGTGGACCTCGTCTCGGCGGTCGCGGCGAGCTGCGCGGTGCCGACAGTGTGGCCGCCGGTCGAGATCGGCGGGCGCACCTACATGGACGGCGGGATGCGCTCGACCGCCAACGTCGACGTCGCGGCCGGCGCCGACCGGGTCGTCGTCCTGGCGCCGCTGCCGCGGTCGATCAGCAGGAGGACGTCGATCCGCGCGCAGGTGGAGAAGGTGGGACCCCGGGCGTGGTCGGTCGTCACCCCCGACGAGCAGGCGCTCGCCGCCTTCGGCCGCAACCTCCTCGACCCGGCGAAGCGGGCCGTGGCAGCCGAGGCCGGCCTGCGCCAGTCGCGCGACCTGGTCGACCAGGTCGGCCCGGTGTGGTCCGCCTGACCACCCCCACCACGACGTACGACGGCCCGCCAGGACATCCCTGGCGGGCCGTGCAGGTCGGGGCGGAGGCGGCGTCACGCCCGGTGGACGAGGTGGCCGCGCTCCTCGACGAGGCCGAGCTCGTCGAACGGGTGGGCGGTGGAGGAGGGACCGGCGAACCGGTCGTGGCGGGCGTAGTTGACGAGCAGCGCGGCGACGGCGAGGAGGGCGAGGAGGGCGATGAATGTGGTCATGGCAGTAATTCTGCTCCCGAACACTTCCTGCCACGAGTGGCAGGAATGCCAGTTCTAGTTGATTTACTGCCACCACTGGTGCACCCTGAGCCCATGAAGAAGGTGGCGGTCGTCGTCCAGGAGCAGCCCGAGCCGTTCGGGCTCGGCGCGTTGTGCGAGGTGTGGGCCGAGCCCTACCAC
This sequence comes from Nocardioides potassii, assembly GCF_021648885.1. Lineage (GTDB taxonomy): Bacteria > Actinomycetota > Actinomycetes > Propionibacteriales > Nocardioidaceae > Nocardioides > Nocardioides potassii. The sequence continues at coordinate 750,061 of NZ_JAKJHZ010000005.1, forward strand.
CCCGAGGACGACAACCCCGTCTTCGACTTCACCGTCGTGACGCCGAAGCCCGGTCGGCTGCGCACCCGTGCCGGCTTCGACCTCGTCGTCGAGCACGGGCTCGACGCGGCCGCCGACGCCGACCTGGTGTGCCTGGCTCCCAAGAGCAACCACCTGCACTCGCCGCCGGAGGTGTCCGAGCTGCTCCGCGCCACCCATGAGCGCGGCGCGATGCTGTTCGCCCACTGCTCGGCCACGTTCATGCTGGGCGAGGCCGGACTGCTGGACGGACGTCGCTGCACGACCCACTGGCGCTACGCGACCGAGCTCGCCGAGCGCTACCCCGAGGCGATCGTCGACAAGGACGTCCTCTACGTCCAGGACGGCACGATCGTGACCGGGGCCGGCTCGGCCGCCGCGCTCGACGCCGCCCTCCACGTGATGCGCCAGCAGTTCGGCGCCAAGGTGGCTGCCACCACGGCCCGACGGATGGTGATCCCGCCGCACCGCGACGGCGGCCAGGCGCAGTACATCGCGCGCCCGGTGCCCGTGTGCGAGTCCGAGGCCCTCGCCCCGCTGCTCGTCTGGATCTCGGAGAACCTGGGCGAGGAGCTCGACGTCGAGACCCTCGCCCGCCAGATGCACATGTCGGCGCGCACCTTCGCGCGTCGGTTCAAGGAGGAGACGGGCACCACGCCCTACAGCTGGATCCTGGGGGAGCGGGTGCGGGCCGCCGAGGAGCTGCTCGAGCGGACCGACCACTCCATCGACTGGATCGCCGGCGAGGTCGGCTTCGGCAACGCCGCGACGCTCCGCCACCACTTCGGGCGCACCCGCGGGGTCAGCCCGCAGGAGTACCGCCGTACGTTCCGGATGCCCGCCTGACCGACGTGCAGACGCGCGGGCATTGGTCTCGTCGGTCGAGTCACGCGCGCGAGGGAGGCGCCGTCTCGGCGACCAATGCCTGCGCGTCTCCGGTCGGCGGTCCTCGGTAGCCTTGCCCGCGTGAACGCGACTGCGCTGGCCGACCTGTCCGCCGACGACCTCGCCACCCTGCTCGAGGAGCAGCGCGCGGCCTACGAGGAGCTCAAGGGCCGCGGTCTGAAGCTCGACCTGACGCGCGGCAAGCCGTCGTCGCAGCAGCTCGACCTGGCCGACGACCTGCTGCGGCTGCCCACGTCGACGAGGGACGCCAGCGGGGTCGACGTACGCAACTACGGGGGGCTCGAGGGCCTCAAGGAGCTGCGCGAGATGTTCGCCGACCTGCTGTGGGTCGAGCCCGAGCAGGTGGTGGCCGGCGGCAGCTCGAGCCTGACGATGATGCGCGACTGCCTCTTCTACCTCACCCTCTTCGGGGGCGTGGACTCCGAGCGGCCGTGGGGGCAGGAGGAGAAGGTCCGGTTCGTCTGCCCCGTCCCCGGCTACGACCGCCACTTCACCCTGCTGGAGAGCCTCGGCATCGAGATGGTCACCGTCCCGATGAACGACGACGGTCCCGATGTCGACGCCGTCGCCGCGCTGGTCGCCGACGACCCGTCGTTCAAGGGCATGTGGATCGTGCCGACGTACGCCAACCCGACGGGCGCGACCTGCAGCCAGGACGTCGCTGCCCGACTGGCCGCGATGCCGACCGCCGCCCCGGACTTCAAGATCTTCTGGGACAACGCCTACGCGCTGCACCACCTCACCGAGGACGAGGCCAAGAGCGCGGACATCCTCACGCTCGCCTCGGCGGCGGGCCACCCGCACCGGCCGATCATGTTCGCCTCGACGTCGAAGATCACCTACGCCGGGGCAGGAGTCGCCTTCCTCGCCGCGTCGACGGAGAACGTCGCGTGGTACCTGAAGCACCTCGGCAACGGGTCGATCGGTCCCGACAAGGTCAACCACCTGCGCCACGTCGAGTTCTTCGGGTCGCCGGAGGGCGTGCGCGACCACATGGCCAAGCACCGCGAGATCATCGGGCCGAAGTTCGCCGAGGTCGACCGGGTGCTCACCGAGCGCCTCGGTGGCAGGGGAGTCGCCACCTGGAACACCCCCACCGGCGGCTATTTCGTGAACCTCGACGTTGTGCCCGGCACGGCGTCGCGCGTGGTGCAGCTGGCCAAGGAGGCCGGCATCGCGCTGACGCCCGCCGGGTCGTCGTACCCCTACAAGCAGGACCCGGACGACACGAACATCCGGCTGGCTCCGACGATGCCTCCGCTGGGGGAGGTCACCGCGGCCATGGAGGGCGTGGCGACGTGCGTGCTGCTCGCCGCAGCGGAGAAGGCTGCCCAGGAGGCAGCAGGGGAGCCCGCCGGCGCCTGACCGGTCAGGCGGCCGCCGGCTGGGCGTCGAGGCCGCCGCGGACCAGGTCCGCGTAGCGGCCGCCGAGGAGCAGCAGCTCCTCGTGGGTGCCGGACTCGACCACGCGCCCGTGGTGGAGCACCGCGATCCGGTCGGCGTTGCGGACCGTCGAGAGGCGGTGGGCGATCGTGATGGTGGTGCGGGTGCGGCTCAGGTCGTCGAGCGTGGCGAGGAGCGCGCGCTCGGTCCGGTTGTCGAGCGCGCTCGTCGCCTCGTCGAGCACCAGGACGGCCGGGTCGCGCAGCAGGGTGCGCGCGACGGCCAGGCGCTGCTGCTCGCCGCCGGAGAACCGGTGCCCGCGCGAGCCGACGACGGTGTCGTAGCCGTCGGGGAGTCCCGCGACGAGGTCGTGGATGCGCGCGTCGCGGCAGGCTTGCTCGATCTCGGCGTCGGTGGCGTCGGGCCTGGCGTGGCGCAGGTTCTCGCGCACGCTGGCGCGCATGAGGTAGGTCTCCTGCGTCACGACGCCGACCAGGTCGGCGAGGTCGGTGAGCGCGAGGTCGCGTACGTCGACCCCGTCGATGGACACGCGGCCCTCGGTCACGTCGTGCAGGCGCGGCACGAGGGAGGCGAGGGTGGACTTGCCGCTGCCCGTCTCGCCGACGAGCGCCAGCGTGGCGCCCGCCGGCACGTGGAGGTCGATGTCGGCCAGCACGGGCCGCCCGTCGTCGTACGAGAAGCCGACCCCCTCGAAGCGCACCTCGCCCCGCGCCCCGGCGCGGGTCAGGCGGGTCGGGGTGGCGGGCTCCTCGATGTCGACGGGAAGGTCGGCGTACTCGAAGATGCGGCTGAAGAGGGCCATCGACGCGGTCAGGTCGACGCCCACGTTGAGCAGGCCCATCAGGGGGCGGAAGAGGCCGCCCTGCAGGGCGATGAACGCGACCAGCGTGCCGATCGTCATGCCACCGGAGGTGGCAGGGAAGCCGGCCGCGAGGTAGATGACGGCGGGGACGGCTGCGAAGACGACGTTCATCGTCGCCATCCGCCAGCGACCGGCGAGCCGCGAGCGGATCTCGAGCCCGACGAGGTCGGCGGAGGTCTCCTCGAAGCGCTCGGTCAGCCGCGGTGCCGCACCGAGGGTCTTGGTGAGCAGCACGCCGCTGACCGAGAGGCCCTCCTCGATCTGCACGTGCAGGTCGGCGAGCCGGCGCTGCCGCTCTCCGGTGACGCGGTGGCGCATCCGGGCGACCTGGCGGGTCAGCAGGACCGCCGGCGGGACGACGACGAGCGAGAGCAGCGCGAGGCGCCAGCTCAGCGCGACCATCGCGACGGCGGTGCCCACGACGACGGTGAGGTTCGCGGCGATGGACGTCGCGGTCTGGGTGACCACGCCCTGCATGCCGCCGATGTCGTTGACCAGCCGCGACTGGACGTCGCCGCCGCGCGTGCGGGTGAAGAAGCCGAGCGACTGGCGCTGCAGGTGGGCGAAGAGGTCGCTGCGGAGCCGGTGCATCACGCGTTGGCCGACCGCGGTCGACAGCCAGGTCTGGACGACACCGATCACGGCTGTCGCCACGGCGACGCCGAGCATCGCACCGACGAGGAGCAGCAGGAGGCGGACGTCCTGCCGTGGGAGCGCGTCGTCGATGACGTGGCGGACGAGGAACGGCTGGGCCAGGCCGACGGCCGAGCTCAGCACGATGAGGGCGACGACGACGGCGAGGGTGGCGCGGTGGGGCGCGAACAGGCGCGCGATGCGGCGAAGCGAGACGGGCGAGTCCTCCAGCTGGCGGAGGTCCGCCGGGTCGGGCCGCCCGGCACGCGAGCCACGGCCGCCGCGGGTGGGGGAGTCGAGGTGGTCTGCCATGCGACCAGCTCCTCTCTGTGGATCGGGGACATCAAGTGAGGTAACCTCACTATGAGGTAGCAACCGGACAGTGAGTGGAGATATTCCCGTGGACCACGAGCACTCCACCGGCGACCTGGTCCTGGCGCTGGCCCGGCGGGTCCGACGCGAGCACCTGGAGGCCTTGGCCGACTGGGACGTCACGCCGTCGCAGGCCCGGGCACTGCGGGTGCTGTCGTCGCGCGAGGAGGGCATGCGCCCTTCGGTCCTCGCCGACGAGCTGCGCATCGCGCCCCGGTCCGCGACCGACGTCGTCGACGGGCTCGAGGACCGCGGCTGGGTGATTCGGGCGGCGGACCCGACCGACCGGCGCGCCACCACGCTCACCCTCACCGCCGAGGGGCGCGACCTCGCCGACCGGATCGAGGGCGTACGACGTCAGGCGTCCGAGCGGGTCCTCGACGTGCTCACGCCAGCGCAGCGTCGTACGCTCCACGAGATCCTGACCGTCGTCGTGGGGGAGCGCCAGTGACCGTCCGTGTGGGCCTGACCGGAGGTGTCGCCTCGGGCAAGAGCACCGTGTCGGCGATCCTCGCCGACCTCGGCGCCGTCGTCATCGACGCTGACCTGATCGCGCGCGAGGTCGTGGCGCGCGGGACGCCGGGGCTGGAGGCGGTGGTCGCCGAGTTCGGCCCGGAGCTCCTCACGCCGGACGGTGACCTCGACCGGCCCGCGATGGGGGCGTTGGTCTTCGGCGACCCCGACGCCCGACGGCGTCTCGAGGCGATCATCCACCCGCTGGTCCACGCCCGCAGCGCCGAGCTCGAGGTCGAGGCGGGCGACCACGCCGTCGTGGTCCACGACATCCCGCTGCTCGCCGAGGTCGGCCGCGCCGGGTCGTTCGACGAGGTCGTGGTGGTCGACGCTCCGGCCGCGCTCCAGCTCTCCCGGATGCTCGAGGAGCGCGGCTGGACGCGCGAGGACGCGGAGTCGCGGATCGCCGCCCAGGCGGCGCGCGAGGACCGGCTCGCCATCGCCACCCACGTCATCGACAACACGGGGACCCTGGCCGACCTGCGTGCCCGGGTCGAAGAGGTGTACGCCGTGCTGGTGGCTCGCGCCTGACGTTTCCCCGTCTCGCCGGTGCGCCGGGTAACGTCCCGCGCGTGCCCCCGATCCGACCCCGCCTGGCCGTGATCGCCGCCGGCGTCCTGCTGGTCAGCGGGTGCGCGAGCCTCGGTCCTGACCCCGGCGACGCCCCACCAGCGACGTCCTCCGCGTCGTCCTCCGCGTCGTCGAGCCCGTCCGGGACGTCCACCCCCAGCGCCACCGAGACGCCCGTGGACCCGGACACCCCCACCTCGTGGGGCCCCACGGTCGGCGAGGTCCAGCAGGCGCGGCAGATCGTGAGCGGCTGGACCCCGGAGCAGCTCGCCGGGGGAGTGATCGTCGGGCGGTTCCACGGCTACGACCCGGAGGAGCCCGCCGCGATGGTGCGCGACCTCCACCTGGCCGGGGTGTCGATCACCGCCGACAACGTGACCGACCACGACCAGGTGGTCGCGATGACGTCGGCGCTGGCCGACGCGGCCGAGGCCGACGGCCGGAACTTCCCGCCGGTCATCGGCGTGGACCAGGAGGGGGGCTACGTCTCCCACCTGCGCGGCATCGCCACCGACTTCCCGCACTTCCAGTCCGCCGGGCTCGCCATCCAGGCCGACCCGAAGCTCGGTCGACAGGTCACCCGGGCCGCGGCCCTCACCACCGGCCTCGAGCTGCGCGGGCTGGGCTTCACCTGGGTCTTCGCGCCCGTCGCCGACGTCACGATCGGTGCGGCCGACCCCACGATCGGTGCCCGCTCGCCGTCGGAGGACCCGACGGTCGCGGCGCGCGCGGTCGGCGCGGCGATCAAGGGGTACGACGACGCCGGCATCGTCTCGACCGTCAAGCACTTCCCGGGCCATGGGACCGCCACCACCGACAGCCACGACACGCTGCCCGTCGTCGACTCGACGCTCGCCGAGATCGAGTCGCACGACCTCCCACCGTTCGAGTCGGCCATCGCCAACCACGCACCCGCCGTCATGATGAGCCACCTCGACCTGACGTCCATCGCACCCGACGTGCCGGCGAGCATGGCGCCGGAGGTCTACGACCTGCTGCGCGACGACCTCGGGTTCGAGGGCGTCGCGATCACCGACTCCCTCGGGATGGGCGCGGTCGGTGGACGACCCACCCCCGCGCTCCAGGCCCTCGAGGCCGGCGCCGACCTGCTCCTCATGCCGGTGGACACCGCCGTCACCCACCAGATCGTCGTCGACGCCATCGAGGACGGCACGGTCCCCCGCGAGCGGGTCGCGGAGGCCGCCGCCCGCGTGGTCGCCGTTCAGCTGTGGCAGGCGCGGGTGGCAGCAGAACGGCCCGTGCCCGTCGACGTGGTCGAGCAGGCACGGGCCGCGAGCGCGGACCTGTTGTCCGCGGCGTACTGAGTCCCGGTCGGGTCAGGCAGCCAGGTCGGGATCCCCGGCACGGCGCAGCTTCTGCAGCGCCTCCCGCTCGAGCTGGCGGACCCGCTCGGCGGAGATGCCGTGGCGGGCGCCGATGTCGGCGAGCTTGTGCTGGCGACCGTCGGCCAGGCCGTAGCGCGCCCGGACGATGTCTGCGGAACGCGGGTCCAGGATCCCGACGAGGTCCTCGAGCCGCTGCTTGGCCTCGGCGTCGAGGAAGTTCAGGTCGGGCCCCGGTGCGGTCTCCTGCGCCATCAGGTCACCCAGAGAGGTGTCGCCGTCCTCGTCCACCGGGGTGTCCAGGGAGACGTGCTCCCGGCCCCAGCTCATCAGGTCGAGGACCCGGTCGAGGTCCATGCCGAGCTCGGTGGCGATCTCCTGCGGCTCCGGGTCGCGGCCGAGCTGGCGCTCGAGGGTGCGACGGGCGCTGCCGACCTGGTTGAGCTCCTCGACGACGTGCACCGGGAGGCGTACGACGCGGGCCTGCTGCGCGATGCCGCGGGTGATGGCCTGCCGGACCCACCAGGTGGCGTAGGTCGAGAACTTGTAGCCCTTGGTGTAGTCGAACTTCTCGACCGCGCGGATCAAGCCGGTGTTGCCCTCCTGGATCAGGTCGAGCATCGGCATCTGGGAGCGGCCGTACTTGCGGGCGATCGACACCACGAGCCGGAGGTTGGCCTCGATGAAGCGGTCGACGGCGAGGCGGCCCTGCTCGGCGAGCCACTCGAGCTCCTCCTCGCTGGCGCTCATCGGCGCGCCGCCCTTCTTGCGGCCGACACGGCCGGTGTCGAGCAGGTGCTGCGCGAGCAGGCCTGCCTCGATGGTCTTGGAGAGCTCGACCTCGGTCTCGGCGTCGAGGAGCGGGGTGCGGGCGATCTCGTCCAGGTAGAGCCCGACGCTGTCGCGGCCCTCGATCTCACGTGTGGTGCTGGTGCGCTTGGCCTGTGCAGTGCTCATCTTCGTCCTCCTGCTTCCCGTGCGACCACCCCGTGTCGCACATCTGTTCCAACACCCGTGTCCGTGACGAGATTCCCTGCGGATTCCGGTGGGCGGATCTCGGTGCCTTCACCTGCCTTGACGAGCCAGTACCCAGGGAAGTTGCAGGTTGTACGAACTCTCAGGGACTTCTCAGGGGTGCCCCTCGCCGGGTGGGACGATGCGTCCATGGCGCAGCAGCGGGTCGACCTCAACGCCGACCTCGGCGAGGAGGTCACCGACGACGTCGGGCTGCTCGCCGTCGTCACCAGCGCCAACGTGGCGTGCGGCTTCCACGCCGGCACCCGCGCGACGATGCAGGCGGTGTGCGCCGAGGCCGTTCGGCGCGGGGTGGCGGTGGGTGCCCAGGTGTCCTACGCCGACCGCGAGAACTTCGGTCGGGTGCCACTCGACGTCCCGGCCGGCCTGCTGCGCGACCAGGTGGCCGAGCAGGTGGGTGTGCTGGCGGGGATCGCCGCCGCGGAGGGAGGTCGGGTCGCCTACCTCAAGCCGCACGGCGCGCTCTACCACCGCGTGGCGGTCGACGAGGTGCAAGCCGTCGCCGTGCTCGACGGGTCGGGGGACCTGCCGGTCCTCGGGATGCCGGGGTCGCTCCTCCTCGACCTGGCGCGGGCGCGCGGTCGCGGCCGACGGCACGAGGGCTTCCCCGACCGGGGGTACGGCGACGACGGGCGGCTGCTGCCCCGGGATGCGCCGAGTGCCCTGCTGACCGAGGCCGAGGCGGTCGCCGCGCGGGCGGTGGAGCTGGCGGGCGAGGTCGACTCGGTGTGCGTGCACGGCGACTCCCCGGGCGCGGTGCGGACCGCGGTCGCCGTACGTCGTGCGCTCGAGGAGGCCGGCGTGGACGTGATGACCTGCTGGTCGTGACGGTGGAGAACCTGTGCACGAACAACGCTCCTGCTGTGGAGCAGCGCACGAGTTCTGTGGGGAACCCTGTGGGACCCGAAGTTTGTCCGCGAAACCCTTGCGGCCGGTCGCCGCGCCGACATAGAACTCTCCCTACCAGATCCGCTTCGGCGGGGCTGGGGATCGGATCGGACGAACAGCTCCACCCGGCGACTCGTTCGCCGCGCAGGCCCGGTGACGGGGACTGCGGGAGCCGGGAGGCCGGACCGATCGCTCGGACGTCACCATCCCGGGCACACCGAGGGGCTCCTGATGCTCATACCATCTGGAGCCCCTCACCTCATTTGTGCGCCCACGAGGCTGCCAAAGATCCTCGTCATCTCGCAAGTCGGGCCCGGTGAACAATGGGTGGCGTGAGGGTGGTCCCGGTCGGCGAGCGCGCGTGCCTCGTCGAGGTCGAGGATGCGGCGGCGGCCGCCTCGCTCGCCGCCTCCGCACGGGCGTGGCGGATCCGCGCCGACGACATCGTCCCGGCTGCGACGACCGTGCTGTTCGACGGCTGCGACCCGGCCGAGGTGGAGGCCGCGCTGCCGCTACTCGACCGTGAGTCTCCAGGAGACTCAGGGGCGAGCGTCGTGCTCCGGGTGAGCTACGACGGCCCGGACCTCGGGCGCGTCGCGCGCCACTGGGGGTGCTCGACCGACGAGGTCGTGGCCCGGCACACGGGCACCGGGTTCACCTCCCTCTTCTGCGGCTTTGCCCCCGGGTTCGCCTACCTGGGCGGCCTCCCGGCCGAGCTGGCCGTCCCGCGGCTCGACGCCCCTCGGTCACGCGTCGAGCCCGGGTCGGTCGCGCTCGCGGACCGCTGGTGCGGCATCTACCCGACCGCGTCACCGGGCGGCTGGCTCGTCATCGGCCGGACCGACGCGGTGCTGTGGGACGCGGAGCGTGTGGCGCCTGCGCTGCTCGCGCCCGGGACCCGCGTGCGGTTCGAGGCGCTCCGATGAGCATCGAGGTCCTCGACCCCGGGCCGCTGTCGACGCTGCAGGACCTCGGCCGGCCGGGCTGGGCGCACCTCGGCGTGGCGCGGGCCGGCGCCCTCGACCGCGGCGCCGCGGCGCTGGCCCGGCGGCTGGCTGGCGGGGCGGTCGACGACGCGGTGGTCGAGACGACGCTCGGGGGCATCGTGCTGTCCGTCCGCAGGGCGGTGACCCTGGCCGTCACGGGGGCCCGGTGCGAGGTGCGCGTCGGCAGTCGCCAGGTCGCGCACGGAGCGGCGCTCACGGTGCCGGCGGGTTCAGTGGTCACGGTCGGCCCCGCGCTCGACGGCGTGCGGTCCTACGTCGCACTGGCGGGCGGGATCGCGGTCGACCCGGTCCTCGGCTCCCGCTCCACCGACACCCTCGCCTGGGTGGGCCCACCCCGCCTGGCCGCCGGGCAGGTGCTGGCCGTCGGGAGGCCGGTCCGGTGGCCCGAGCCGCCTGCCGCGGTCGTCGTACGGTCCCGGGAGGCGGTGCTGCGCCTGCGGCCCGGCCCGCGACGGGACTGGCTCACCCCGGGCGCGTGGGAGGCGCTGGACGGGGCGTCGTACGACGTCGCGCCGGACAGCGACCGCATCGGGCTGCGGCTCGCCGGCCCGGTGGTGGAGCGGCGGGCGGGGGAGCTGCCGAGCGAGGGCATGGTGCTCGGCGCCGTGCAGCTGCCGCCGTCGGGCCAGCCGGTCGTGTTCCTCGCCGACCACCCGCCGACGGGTGGCTACCCGGTGGTGGGCGTCGTCGAGGACGCCGACCTGGACCTCTGCGCCCAGCTGCGACCCGGTGACCCGGTGGTGCTGCGCACCGGGTGAGCCTCAGTCCTCCGGGGGCGGCTCCCAGCGGTGGAGGGCCGGGTCGTCCATCCGGAAGCTGCGCACCGGCCCGGGCGGGGTCTCGGCGGTCTCGAACCGGACAGTGACGACGCCGGACCCGGACCCCCAGACCCAGCCCGGTCCCATCTCGTCGTGGACGACGTCGGCACCGGGCGGCCAGGTGCGCCGCGGCGGCTCGGGGAGCACGACCTCCTCCTCGGCCTCCTCGGTGTCGTCGCCGAAGAGGTCCTCCTGCACCCAGTCGGCCAGCCCGGACACACCGACGCCGAGGAGCCGCACCCCGCCGGTCGTGTCGAGGTCGCCGAGCAGGGCGCGGGCGACCCGGCCGATCGTCGTGCCGTCGTCGGTCGGGCTCGACAGCGTGCTGGAGCGGCTCAGCGTGGTGAAGTCGTGCAGCCGCACCTTGATGGAGACGGTGCGACCGGAGATGCCGTTCTTGCGCATCCGCGCACCGACCTCCCTGGCCTGGCGGGTCAGCAGGCCCTCCATCAGCCTGCGGTCGGTCAGGTCGGAGTCGTAGGTGCCCTCGACGCTGATCGACTTCGCCTCACGCTCGGCCACGACCGGGCGCGAGTCCTGCGCGCGGGCGAGCTGCCAGAGACCGTGACCCTGCGCCTGGCCGAGCAGCCGGACGAGCTCGTCCTCGCTGACCTGCTCGAGCTCGGCGATGGTGTGGATGCCGGCCCGCCGCAGCCGCTCGTTGGTCGCCGGGCCGACGCCGGGGATGACCGTGACCTTCATGGGGCGCAGCAGGTCGAGCTCCGTGCCGGGCGGGACGACCGTCATCCCGTCGGGCTTGTCGAGCTCGCTGGCGACCTTGGCGAGGAACTTCGACGACGCGATCCCGACCGTCGCGGTGAGGCCACCGGTCACCTCGTGCACCCGTCGGCGCAGCTGCTCGCCGACCTCGGTCACCGTTGACACCTCGAGGTCGGGGAGGTCGGCCGCGGCGAGGTCGACGAAGGCCTCGTCGAGCGACAGCGGCTCGACGAGCGGGGAGAGGTCACGCAGCACCTGCATGACCGCTCGCGAGGTCTCGCGGTAGGCGTGGAACCGGCCGCTCAGGAACGCCGCGTGCGGGCACCGGGCGCGGGCCTCGCGCCCCGACATGGCGGAGCCGACGCCGTACTTCCTGGCCTCGTAGGACGCGGTCGACACGACGCCGCGACCACCGGTGCCGCCGACGATGACCGGCTTGCCGCGCAACGACGGCTTGTCGCGCTGCTCGACGGCGGCGAAGAAGGCGTCCAGGTCCAGGTGGAGGACCGACGCCGTGGCACGCACCGGGCCATCCTCTCAGTCGGGTCCGACGGCTGGTCCGCCCACGGCCGGCCCCGGCTCGGAACGGGCCACGAGGTGTCCACAGGCAGTCACCGATGGCACTTCTCCACAGGGGTGAAGGTCCCACGGCATGCAGCGTCGGTCAGCGCGGGAAGCGTCCTCGTCATGGACCACACCTCACCCACCAACCCGTCCGCCACCACTCCTGGCACCACTCCCGGCACCACTCCCGGCACCACTCCCGCCACGCTGATGCGGGCGCGCACCCCCGACGACCTGGCTGCCTTCGTCCCGCTCGCCCTGGGCTTCGTCCCCGAGCGGTCGGTGGTGATGATCAGCGTCGGCGCCGCGGGCGGCATGCACGCCCGGGTCGGTCTTCCCCACGACCCCGATGACGTCGACGACGTCGTGGAGGCCCTCCTGCGGCCCGCGCGCAGCAACCGCGTCCGCGAGGTGGTGGTGATGGTCTACGACGACGACACGACCGTCGCCGACGAGACCGCCTGGTCGCTCCACGAGGAGCTGACGGCGGCGGGCATCCGGGTGCGGGAGGTGCTGCGCGTCCACGACGGCCACTGGTACGCCGTGCTCCCGGGCGCGCCGTTGGCGGCCTACCGCGGGGTGCCGTTCGACCTCGCCACGCACGCGTTCACCGCTCAGGCCGTCTTCGACGGCAGGGTGGTGCACGCGAGTCGCGACGCGCTGCGCGCGACCCTCGACCCCGACATCGCCTCGGCACGCGAGCTCGAGCCCTTGCTCGCCGACGCGTCCCCGCTGGCGGCCGGTGCGCTCGCCGACCTGGCGCAGCGGCGCCACCGCGACGGGACGACCTTCTCGGCCGCCGAGCTGGCCGCGGTCGCGGTGTCGCTGCCCATCGGCGAGCTGCGCGACGAGGCGTGGACGTGGCTGCACCGCGCCGACGCCCGGCGCGCCGTCGACCTCTGGTCCGACGCCGTACGGCGCGTGCCGGCGAGCCACGTCGCCGCACCGGCCGCGGTGCTCGCCTTCGCCGCGTGGCTCGTCGGCGATGGCGCACTGGCCTGGTGCGCCGTCGACCGGTGCCGCGAGGCCGCTCCCTCCCACTCCCTCGCCACGCTCGTCGCCCAGCTGCTCGACTCCGCCACGTCGCCCGACCTGTGGGAGGATCTGCGTCCCCGGCTCGCGCCGTCGTCGGACCGGACCGCCGACCCGGCCGCGTGAGATCCCCCCTCCGAACGGTTCCTCCGTGAAGGGGCGCTGACTAGGGTTCGGGCATGGGAGAAGAGGTCGACCAGCAGGACTTCAGCAGGGCGGACCGCACGCGCCACCGCGAGAAGGTGCGGCGCAACCTCGACGTGTTCGCCCGGATGCTCCGCGAGGCCCGCTTCGACACCGACGACCCGATGACGGGTCTCGAGATGGAGCTCAACCTCATCGACGAGGTGGGCGACCCCGCGCTGAAGAACGCCGAGGTGCTCGAGGCCATCGCGGACCCGGACTTCCAGACCGAGCTCGGCCAGTTCAACATCGAGATCAACCTGGCGCCCGCCAAGCTCCGCGAGGGCGGCCTCACGACGTTCGAGGAGAGCCTGCGGCGCTCGCTCAACGACGCCGAGGAGAAGGCCGCCAAGGTCGGCGCGCACCAGGTGATGATCGGCATCCTCCCGACCCTCGCCGAGGGCCACATGGATCCGTCCAGCCTCAGCGCCAACCCGCGCTACAAGCTGCTGTCCGAGCAGATCCTCGCGGCCCGGGGCGAGGACATCACCATCAGCATCTCGGGGCGCGAGCGCCTCACCACCACGGCCGACTCGATCGTCCCCGAGGCCGCGTGCACCAGCACGCAATTCCACGTCCAGACCTCACCGGACCAGTTCGCGGCCTACTGGAACGCGGCGCAGGCCGTCGCCGGGGTGCAGCTCGCGGTCTCGGCGAACTCGCCGTTCCTGCTCGGGCGCGAGCTGTGGCGCGAGACCCGCATCCCGCTCTTCGAGCAGGCCACCGACACCCGCAGCGAGGAGCTCAAGGCGCAGGGCGTCCGCCCTCGTGTGTGGTTCGGCGAGCGCTGGATCACCTCGGTCTTCGACCTGTTCGAGGAGAACGTCCGCTACTTCCCGGCCCTCCTGCCCGTCACCGATGAGGAGGACCCGCTCGAGGTGCTCGAGGCCGGTGGCACGCCAGCGCTCCACGAGCTCAAGCTGCACAACGGCACGATCTACCGCTGGAACCGGCCGGTCTACGACGTCGCCGACGACATGCCCCACCTGCGCGTCGAGAACCGCCTTCTCGCCGCCGGCCCGACGGTGGCCGACACCATCGCCAACGCCGCCCTGTGGTTCGGCCTGATCCGCTACCTCGCCGAGAGCGAGCGACCGCTGTGGTCCCAGATGTCGTTCTCCGCCGCCGAGGAGAACTTCCACGTCGCCGCCCAGACGGGGGTCGACGCGCAGGTCTACTGGCCCGGCATCGGGCAGGTCCGGGCGACCGAGCTGGTGCTGCGCCGGCTGCTCCCGATGGCCCGCGCCGGTCTCGACTCGTGGGGCGTGCCGGGCGAGGAGAGCGACCGCTACCTCGGCATCATCGAGCAGCGCTGCCAGGCCGAGACCAGCGGCGCCGCCTGGTTCGTCGAGCGCGTCCGCGAGCGCGGGGGAGAGGACCGCTTCGACGCCCTGCGCGCGACGCTGCTCGACTACCGCGACCGGATGCACAGCAACGAGCCCGTCCACCTCTGGGACTGAGCGACCGGGCGGCTAGCCCCGTCGCCGCAGTCGTCGCCACTCACGTCGTACGCCGCTCACCGGGTCGAACCACCCCCGCCGCGTCACCACGACCAGCCCGAGCGGCTCACCCAGGCTGCTGCACGCCCAGCTGACCGGCCCCAGCCAGCGGAGGTCGTCGTCGTGCGGGCTGAGCTCACCCGGGCGGGTCAGCCACACGACCGACCGCGGGCCGAGCGCCCGCGCGCGAGCGACGAGGGCGAGCGCCACGTCGGCACGCCCGCCGGCGTCGGAGAGCGGCGGGGAGTCGACGTGCACCACGCTGCGGCCGGGGACACCGGCGTGCAGGGCGACCGGGAACCGGCGGCGGTCCTCGCCCTCGACCAGCTCCACGACCGCGGCGCGCAGCACCCGGTGGGTGGCCCGGTCGACGGGTGCGCGGAGCGCGACGTGCTCGACCGCCAGCTGGGGCATGGCCTCACCCTGCCGGAGGTGCGCCGCTCCCGTGCGGCTGTCCACAGGGTGTCGGGACCCCGCGGGTTTCCGTTACGGTGCCACAAGGCCGATCGCGACGCTGCGCCGGCTGCCGAGAGGAGACACCATGGGCACCGTCGTCGTCGGATACGTCCCCAAGCCGGAGGGCGAAGCCGCCCTCGATGCCGGCATCAGCGAGGCGAAGCTGCGGGGCAGCAAGCTCGTCGTGGTGAACTCCCACCGGGGTGGGCACGAGTTCGACCCGGACAAGGCCAGCGCTGCCGAGGACGACATGGCGGGCATCAAGACCAGGCTCGACGAGGCCGGTGTCGAGCACGACATCCGCCAGCTCGTCCGCGGGTTCGAGCCCGCCGAGGACCTCATCAGCATCGCGGAGGCCAACAGCGCCGAGCTGCTGGTGATCGGGCTGCGCCGTCGCTCGCCGGTCGGCAAGCTCATCCTCGGCAGCAACGCCCAGCGGGTGCTCCTCGACGCTCCCTGCCCCGTCCTCGCCGTCAAGGCCTGACCTGGGCTGACGCAGCGTCCGCCCCGAGCCCGCCCCGGACTCATCCGGACGGGGCATCCGCCCCGTCCCCACGACGTCCGGGCGCGGTGGGCGATGATGTCCGCATGGGCTTCCAGATCACCGGCGACCCGGCCGCCGACAAGGTCCTCGACGACTCCGCCTTCGCGCTCCTGGCCGGGATGATGCTCGACCAGCAGTACCCGATGGAGCACGCGTTCCGCGGGCCCGCCAAGGTGGTCGACCGGTTCGGCACCTTCGCGCCGGACGCGATCGCCGCCGCCGATCCCGACGAGTTCGCGGCGATGGCGTCCACGCCGCCCGCCATCCACCGCTTCCCCGGCTCGATGGCCGCACGGCTGCAGGAGCTGGCCCGCATCGTCGAGGACACGTACGGCGGTGACGCGTCGCGGTTGTGGACCGAGGCGGCCGACGGCAAGGACCTGCTCAAGCGGGTGATGGCGTTGCCGGGCTTCGGCAAGCAGAAGGCGCAGATCTTCGTGGCCCTCCTGGCCAAGCAGCTCGACGTGCGCCCCGCGGGCTGGGAGGCCGTCGTCGGCGACTACGCGCTCGAGGGCCACCGGTCGGTGGCGGACGTCGTGGACGCGGAGTCGCTGCAGAAGGTGCGCGACTTCAAGAAGGCGAAGAAGGCAGCGGCGCGCGCGTCGGAGTGACCGGTTCGGCGGCTTCAGGCGGGTCGTGGCAGAATGACGGCGCGGCTCTTGACGTCACCGGGCCTTGCCGCGCCCCGAAGCTCTTTCGACGAGAGGTGTTCGTGTCTTCACACGCACGCAAGTTGCTCCCCGCCGAGGTGCTCACGCACCCCGCCATCGCCTCACTGGTCGCCGCGGCGACCCCCACGGGCACCGTGTCCCCCGAGGACGTACGACGAGCCAGTGACGACGCCGGTGTCGAGCCCCGCCACCTCAAGGCGCTGCTCGTCCACCTGAGCGCCCTGGGGATCTCGGTGCAGGTCGACGCGAGCAGCTCGCGTGCCGTCGCTGCGACGAGCAAGCGTGCCGCGACCACCTCGACGGCGAAGAAGGCGCCGGCCAAGAAGGCCGCCGCCAAGACGGCCAAGACGGCCGAGGCCGCCACCGCCGAGGCGAAGGCTCCGGCGAAGAAGGCCGCCGCGAAGAAGACCACGGCCAAGAAGGCCGCCGACGCACCGTCCGACGAGCCGGTCGACCTCGGCACCGTCGAGGCACCCGCTGTCGGCCCCGACGGCAAGAAGGTCCTGCCCGACATCTCCGACGAGGAGTTCGAGAAGGACGTCGCCTCCGACCCGTCGATCAAGGAGGACGAGAAGGAGGCCTTCACGGTCTCCGCGGCCGACGAGACCGACGAGCCGGAGCAGCAGGTCATGGTGGCCGGCGCCACCGCCGACCCGGTCAAGGACTACCTCAAGCAGATCGGCAAGGTGCCCCTCCTCAACGCCGAGATGGAGGTCGAGCTCGCCAAGCGGATCGAGGCCGGCCTGTTCTCCGAGGAGAAGCTCGCCAAGGGCGGCCGCATCAGCCCGAAGATGCTCGAGGAGTACGAGTGGATCTCGGAGGACGGCCGCCGCGCGAAGAACCACCTCCTCGAGGCCAACCTGCGACTCGTCGTCTCGCTCGCGAAGCGCTACACCGGTCGCGGCATGCTCTTCCTCGACCTGATCCAGGAGGGAAACCTCGGTCTGATCCGTGCGGTCGAGAAGTTCGACTACACCAAGGGCTACAAGTTCTCGACCTACGCGACGTGGTGGATCCGTCAGGCCATCACCCGCGCCATGGCCGACCAGGCGCGCACGATCCGCATCCCGGTCCACATGGTCGAGGTCATCAACAAGCTCGCGCGGGTCCAGCGGCAGATGCTCCAGGACCTGGGCCGCGAGCCCACCCCGGAGGAGCTGGCCAAGGAGCTCGACATGACCCCGGAGAAGGTCATCGAGGTCCAGAAGTACGGTCGCGAGCCGATCTCGCTCCACACGCCGCTCGGCGAGGACGGCGACTCCGAGTTCGGTGACCTCATCGAGGACTCCGAGGCGATCGTCCCGGCCGACGCCGTGTCGTTCACGCTCCTCCAGGAGCAGCTCCACGCCGTGCTCGACACGCTGTCGGAGCGCGAGGCGGGTGTGGTGTCGATGCGCTTCGGCCTGACCGACGGCCAGCCGAAGACGCTCGACGAGATCGGCAAGGTCTACGGCGTGACCCGCGAGCGGATCCGCCAGATCGAGTCCAAGACGATGTCGAAGCTGCGGCACCCGAGCCGGTCGCAGGTCCTCCGCGACTACCTCGACTGAGCCACCAACGAGCAGCATCCAGCGGCGCCGTCCTGTGGGACGGCGCCGCTGACATGTCAGCATCCACCCGGGCCTCCGGTGTCCGGCTACGGTGACGGCATGGCTCGTCGTCGCCGGTTCGCCGTCGCGGCTGCGGCGCTCGCCCTGACGGCCTGCTCGGTGGACCGGGCGGATCAGGCGCTCAGCGAGCCGCAGCAAACGCCCTCGCCCGAGTCGTCCTCCGACGCGAGCACCGAGCCACCCGTCGAGCACAGCCCGCGTAACACACCGCAGCAGCGCTCCGTCGCTCCCGATGACCTCGACGCCCCCATCGCGATGGGTGCGGTCCGGCACCTGGCCGGGACCATCGGGCCGCGGGAGGCGACGAGTCGGTCGTTCCGGCGGGCTGCGACGTGGGTGGGCTCGGCCTTCGAGCGGCTCGGGTACGACGTCTCGCGCCAGCGCGTCGACGTACCGGCCGGCACCTCGTGGCTCGGCGACCCCGTCCCCGCCGGACGGTCGGTGAACGTGATCGCCACCCCGGCCGGCTTCGACCCCACCGAACCGCACCTGGTCGTCGGGGCGCACCTCGACACGGTCGCGGAGGCGCCGGGCGCCGAGGACAACGCGTCCGGGGTCGGAGTGGTGCTCGCCGCCGCGTCGGCGGTCGCGGAACGTCGTACGCGGCTCCCGGTGGTGTTCGTCGCGTTCGGAGCCGAGGAGCCGCGCGGCCCCGGTGACGACGACCACCACTTCGGCTCGCGGGCGTACGTCGCCTCGCTCGGCCCGGAGGAGCGGCGGGCCGTCCGGGGCATGGTGTCCCTCGACCGGGTCGGCGTCGGCACACGAGTGCCGGTCGGCTCGGCCTCCGGCAGCGACCCGGTGCAGCGCAGCCTGCTCGCGGCCGGTCGACGCGCCGGGGTGGCGACGGTCGCCGACCCCGACCAGCGCAGCAGTGACCACTGGTCGTTCGTGCGGGCCGGCCTGCCCGGCGCCCGCCTGGGCTCGACGTCGTATGCCGCCTACCACGACGCGAGCGACCTCCCGCCGGTCGTGTCGCCTGCCCAGCTCGAGCGGACCGGTCGGCTGCTGCTCGCCTGGCTCGGGCCCCGCTGAGGCGTCAGGGTTCGAGGCCGGAGCACGCGCGCAGCGACTCGCGGTCGGTCCGGAAGCGCTTGGCGTCCTCCGCGCTCGCCGTCGAGGGGAGCCCGTCGGCGCCGATGCGCTGGGGCTCCCACGCCGCGCGGACGACGTACGGCGGACGCGGGCCGTCCGGGCGCGGGCGGACCGTCAGGAGGAGCACGCCGGTCCGCGACGTGGCGTCGTCGCCGGGGGAGTACCAGGCGTAGTTGCCCAGCCCGTAGGCGACGTAGCCGCCGTCGAGCCTGCCGTCACCCTGGAGCAGGTGGGCGTGCGAGCCCACCACGAGGTCCGCGCCGGCACCGACCAGGGAGCGGGCCAGCGCGCGTTGGTCGACGCTCGGGCAGCGCCGACCCTGGACGCCCCAGTGGAGGTAGACCACCACCACGTCGGCATCGCGTCGGGTACGGCGCACCTGGGCGAGCAGCCGGGCGGGGTCGACCGCGTCGGCGATCCCAGGACGCGTGTCGGTCGCGGCCCAGTCCCCGGTCGGATCGGCCGTGGGATCGAGGTCGGCGACCGACGCGCCGATCGTGGCGACGAGGGTTCCGCGGACCTCCACCACGGCGGGGGCGAACGCCTCGCCTGCGTCGCGGCCGATCCCGACGACGTCGAGCGGCGGTCGTGCTCGCGCCGCGGCGCGGACCGCCCGGAAGGTGCTCGGCAGGCGGGCCCGGCCGAAGTCGAGTGCGTGGTTGTTGGCCATGGTCACCACGTCGACACCGGCCGCGGCGAGCGCGGTCAGTGCTGACGGCGGTGCGGAGAACGTGAAGCGCTTGCCGGGCTCCGGCCGCCCGTTCGACCCCAGCGAGGTCTCCAGGTTGGCGATGGTCAGGTCCGCCGCCGAGAGCACGTCCCGGACCGGGGCGAGCGCGGAGCCCGGGTCGCGGAGCCGGCCGGCCAGCACGCCCTCGAAGTGGATGTCGCCGACGACGGCGATGCGGACCGGTCCCCGGTCCGGCTCCCCGGATGTCGGCGGGTCCGCCGGTTCGGCGGACGGGGTCGCCGGTGGGGCGCTGGTGGACGCCGACGGGGACGGGGGAGGAGCGGCACGGTCGGGCGAGGTGCAGGCGGCCAGCGTCGAGAGCACGGCCCCGGCGAGAAGGACAGCACGGGGACGTCGTACGCCACGCGCCCCGCGGCCAGGTCCCGCCATGCCGCCATCGTGCCACCCGTGACGGCCGCCCCGGGCGTGTGCACACCTCCGCAAGTAGGTGGACGTCCGGGCGGAGAGGTTGCGAGACTCGGAGCCATGAGGTCTCGAATCGCACTGGCCGCAGGATCCGCCCTGGCGCTCGCGAGCATCGTCGCCGCCCCGGCGCACGCGGAGTTCTACAGCATCGACGACCCCGCCGACGCGAGCGGCTCGCTCTCGGACATCCAGGGCTTCGAGGCCAACCACGGCTCGGACAACCTGCGGGTGAAGGTCTACTTCGACGAGCTGGTGCGCTCGAGTGCGGCCGGGGTCTCGGTCTTCATCGACACCGACCGCGCCGCGAAGGGGCCGGAGTACGTCCTCAGCAGCGGCCTCGGGGACGGCACCGACTACGTCCTGACCGAGGCCGTCGCGTGGCGCGGCAGCGACAACCGGGTCACCTGCGACTACCAGGCGCGCCCGCGGTGGGGCAAGGACGTCTTCCGTGCGGTGATCAGCCGCGACTGCTTCGACGACGCGGCGTCGGTGCGGGTCTCGGTCAAGATGGTCGACCCGACGGACGGGTCGACACCGGTGGTCGACTGGGCGCCCAAGCGGCACCGCTGGAGCCTTCCGGTCGCGTCGGGCCTGGGCGTCTGAGCGTCCTCGGAGCCTTCAGCCCGCAGCGACGAGGGCGACCGCCGCGCCGCAGAGCAGGAGCCCGACTCCCTGGGAGGCGTGGACGCGCTCGCGGAGCACGACTGCGGCGAGCGCGATGGTGACCGCGGGGTAGAGCGAGGTCACCACCGACGCCACCGTCAGCAGCCCGGTCTGGGTGGCCAGCAGGAAGGCGACCACCGCCGCGGTCGCGAGCATCCCGGCCGCGATGCCCCACGCCTGGGCCTTCTCGTGGGGCACCCACCGGCCCCCGAGCAGCGCGGCGGTCATCGCGACGCTGACCATCGCCACCGCCTGCGACACGGCGAGCGGGGCGAACCCTGCCTCCTCGGGCACCTGGCCCATGGCCGCGAAGAGCAGCCCGAAGCCGAGCCCGGCCAGGACGCCGTCGACGATCCCCGCGGCCAGGTCGCCCGCGCCGCCGGGCTCCCGGCTGACCAGCCAGATGCCCGGCACGGCGGCCGCGATGCCGAGCCACACCAGGAGGGCGGGGCGCTCGCCCGTGCCGACGCCGACGCACACCGGCAGGAGGGCGGCGCCGACGGCCGAGATCGGCGCGACGACGCCCATCCGTCCGGCGGCGAGGCCGCGGTAGAGGAACGCGCCGCCGGCACCGGTGCCGACACCGGCCAGCGCACCCCACAGGAGGTCGGTCCGCGTGGGGGAGCCGTCCACGACGAGCGCGACCACGACGGCGCCGGCGAAGGCGGCCGCGTTGCCGGTGAAGGCGACCGCCCACGCCGACGTACGGCGTGAGGCGAGGCCGCCGATGAAGTCCGAGAGGCCGTAGGCGACGGCGGCGACGAGGGCGAGGACGACGACCATCAGGTCAGGACCACGCCCGCCACCCACGTGCTGGCCGCGAGGAAGGCCGCGACGAGCTCGATGAGGATCGAGACTCCGACCGCCCGCAGGGCCGCCTTGGTCGACGGCCATGCCGCGGCCGCTCCGACCCGCGCCCGCTCGGCGACGTACACGCCGAGCACGAAGCCGATGAACATCCCGACGACCGGGATGACGAAGAAGCCGATGAACGCGAGGAGGGCACCGACCAGCAGGGTGCGGCTGGGCACGCCGGACGCCTTGAGCTGCCGGCCGGGCACGAGGTACTTCACGACCGTGCCGAGCGCCAGGAAGGTGGTGGCGAGCGCGAAGACCACCCAGGCGGTCGCGGTGCCGACCTCGAGCGCCCAGACCAGGATCGCGCCGAGGACCAGGATCGTGCCGGGCAGGACCGGCACGATGATGCCGACGATGCCGACGGCGATCGCGAGGGCGACGAGGAGCTCGGTGGCGGTCACGGGGCCAAGCCTCCCAGATCCCGGACCGGCGGATCGCTCAGGTCCCGGGACGCAGAACGGCCCCGGAGAGCGTGTCCGGGGCCGTGCTGGAAGTCTGGTGGGTGGGTGTCAGGCGTCGCTGTCCGCGGTCGGGGTGGCGGGACCGTCGAGCTTGTGGGTCTCGTCGTGGACGTTGGCAGCGATCTCGCGGAGCTTCTCGCCGTGCTCGCGTGCGTGGTGGGCGCAGAAGAGCAGCTCGCCGCCCGTCTGGAGCTCCACGCGGAGGTAGGCCTGGGCACCGCAGCGGTCGCAGCGGTCGCCAGCCGTGAGGACGGCTTGGGAGGGTGCGGTGGCAGTGGTCACGTCAGCCTCATTTCTGTTCATCGGTGTCTGGCCCAACGTAGCCAGTGGGACAAAGATTCCCTGCTGTCGTTTCAGTTGCGAGAACTCATCAAGTCAATCACGTCACACCCCACGCCGTGGGCGTTGTCCGCAAGCACGGACGAGCCGTTGCCGAAGTGATACCTGACCGGTGCCCACGCTAACCCCGGCCATGCGTCGCCGGCGGCAGGCGTGCCTCCGCTGGCGCGCGGCGTGTCGCAGGTAGTGTCGGCGTGTTCCACACCAGCAGTTCGGAGCACGCGCACCAGCCGGATTTCACGTACGACAGGACCCCTGTGGCAGCACCCGCCGACAACACCTACAACGCAGCACACCTCCTCGTCCTCGAGGGCCTCGACGCCGTCCGCAAGCGTCCCGGCATGTACATCGGGTCGACCGACACCCGCGGCCTCATGCACTGCCTGTGGGAGATCATCGACAACGGCGTCGACGAGGCCCTGGCCGGCGTCGCGCGGCTCGTCGAGGTCACGCTGCACGACGACGGCTCCGTGGAGGTGTACGACGACGGGCGCGGGATCCCGACCGACAAGGAGCCCAAGACCGGGCTGCCCGGCGTCGAGGTCGTGGCGACCAAGCTGCACGCGGGCGGCAAGTTCGGTGGCGGCTCCTACGTCGCGACCGGCGGCCTGCACGGGGTGGGCCTGTCCGTGGTCAACGCGCTGTCGTCCCGCATGGACATCGATGTCGACCGCTCACCGGCCCAGCAGGGCCTGTCGTTCCAGCGCGGCGTCCCCGGCGTCTTCGACGGTGACGGGCCGACGGCCCCGTTCTCGCCGCAGTCGGGGCTGACCCGCAAGGGCAAGCGGGTGGCCAAGGGGAGGACGGGCACCCGCATCCGGTTCTGGCCGGACCGGCAGATCTTCACCAAGGACGCGCGCTTCGAGATGGAGGGCCTGATCGGCCGCGCCCGGCAGACGTCGTACATCGTCCCGGGCCTCGAGCTGGTCATCCGTGACCAGCGCACCAGCGAGGTCGTCGAGGAGCGGTTCCGCCACGACGGTGGCATCGCGGAGTTCGTCGACTTCCTCTCCCACGGGGAACCGGTGACCGACATCCTGCGGCTGCAGGGCACCGACACCTTCACCGAGACCGTGCCGCTCCTCGACGACAAGGGGCACATGACGCCGCAGGAGGTCGAGCGCGAGCTCAGCGTCGACGTCGCGGTGCGGTGGGACACGGCCTACGACACCGAGGTGCGCTCGTTCGTCAACGTGATCGCGACGCCCAAGGGCGGCACCCACGTCAGCGGCTTCGAGGCAGCACTGACCAAGACGTTCAACGACGCGATGCGCGGTGCCAAGGTGCTCCGGGCCGCAGACACGGACGTCATCAAGGACGACGTGCTCGAGGGCCTGACCGCGGTCGTGACCGTCCGGCTCGCCGAGCCGCAGTTCGAGGGGCAGACCAAGGAGATCCTCGGCACCCCCGCCGCCCGGAGCGTCGTGCGCAAGGTCGTCGCGGGCGAGCTGAAGTCGTTCCTCACCTCCACCAAGCGCGCCGAGAAGGCCCAGGCCAAGCTGCTGATGGAGAAGGTCGCCGGCGCCTCCAAGACCCGTCTGGCGGCCCGTCAGCACAAGGAGAACCAGCGGCGGAAGACCGCTCTGGAGTCCTCCGCGCTGCCGGCCAAGCTCTTCGACTGCCGCAGCACCGACACCGAGCGCACCGAGCTCTTCATCGTCGAGGGCGACTCGGCGATGGGGACCGCCAAGGCGGCGCGCAGCAGCGAGTTCCAGGCGCTGCTGCCGATCCGCGGCAAGATCCTCAACGTCCAGAAGGCGTCGGTCGGGGACATGCTGAAGAACGCCGAGTGCGCCTCGATCATCCAGGTCGTCGGCGCCGGGTCGGGTCGTACGTTCGACCTCGAGGCCGCCCGCTACGGCCGCATCATCCTGATGGCCGACGCCGACTCCGACGGCGCCCACATCCGCTGCCTGCTCGCGACGCTGTTCTTCAAGTACATGCCCGAGCTGGTCCGCGACGGCCGGCTCTACTCGGCCGTGCCGCCGCTGCACCGCATCGAGCTGTCCAACCCGAAGAAGGGGATGGACAAGTACATCTACACCTACTCCGACGGCGAGCTGCAGCGCCGGCTGGCTGAGCTCAAGAAGAAGAACCTGCGGTGGAAGGAGCCGGTCCAGCGCTACAAGGGGCTCGGCGAGATGGACGCCGACCAGCTGGCCGAGACCACGATGGACCCCCGCCACCGCACGCTCCGCAAGCTGACGATCGAGGACGTGGACGAGGCGAGCCGCGTCTTCGAGCTGCTGATGGGCTCCGACGTCGCCCCCCGCAAGGACTTCATCGTGCAGGGTGCCTACGAGGTCGACGCCGAGTCCATCGACGCGTAGGACGCGTGAAACGCACGTCCTGGAGCTGACCGACCCTGACAGTGGTTGTGTCGCGGTCGCCGCGGTCGTACGTTGTGGTCCTCGCCACATCTGCGTCGACAGGGAGCCCATGCCCGACGAATCGTTCGACTACATCGTCATCGGATCGGGCAGCGCCGGCGGCGTCGTCGCCGCCCGCCTCACCGAGGACCCCGACGTCAGAGTCCTCCTGCTGGAGGCCGGTCCGCCGGACGATGACGACAACATCCACATGCCCCTCGCGTTCTCGATGCTGTTCAAGACCAAGTGGGACTGGAACTACGAGACGACGCCGCAGAAGCACCTCGACGGTCGTCGGGCCTACTGGCCGCGGATGAAGGCGCTCGGCGGCTGCTCGTCGATGAACGCCATGATCTACATCCGTGGCAATCACGCCGACTACGACGAGTGGCGCGACGGCTACGGCGCCACCGGCTGGGGATTCGAGGACGTCCTGCCCTACTTCGTCAGGGCCGAGGGGAACACCCGACTCGGTGGTCGCTTCCACGGCACCGACGGCCCGTTGCACGTCGAGGACCGGACCTACAACCACGAGCTCAGCACGTCGTTCATCGAGGCGGGCGTCGCGGCCGGGCTCAAGCGCAACGACGACTTCAACGGCGCTGAGCAGGACGGGATCGGCCCCTACCAGGTGACGTGCAAGAAGGGCCGCCGCTGGTCCGTCGCCGACGCCTACATCCACCCGGCCGCCGGGCGCCCCAACCTCACCGTCCGCACCGAGGCCCTCGTCACCCGGATCCTCGTGGAGGGCACTCGGGCCGTCGGGGTCGAGTACACCCGCGGTGGCGAGCACCACGTCGTACGCGCCGACGCGGAGGTCGTCCTGAGCGGCGGCGCGATCAACAGCCCTCAGCTGCTGATGCTGTCGGGAATCGGGCCCGGTGCACACCTGAGGGACATGGGCATCGACGTCGTGGTCGAGTCGTCAGGGGTCGGTCAGCACCTGCAGGACCATCCCGTCTCGGGCGTCCTGAGCTACACCAAGGACACCACCGACGTCGCGGAGATGCTCGGCGTCGGCAACCTGATCAGGTGGAAGGCGACCGGGAGGGGACCGCTGAGCTCCAACGTCGCGGAGACGGGCGCGTTCTACGCCTCCCGCGACGACCTCGACCTGCCCGACATCCAGCTGCACGTCGCGCCGACGGGCTTCTACGACAACGGCATGCACGAGCCCGTACGGCGTGCGCTGACCACCGCCGTCACCCTCGTCAACGTCCAGAGCTCGGGCCATGTCTCGCTGCGGTCCGCCGACCCGACCTGGCATCCCGAGATCGACCCCGGCTACTTCGACGACCGCGCGGACCTCGAGGCCATGATCGGGGGTTTCCGCACCGCGCTGGAGATCCTGCGCCAGGGTCCGATCGCGCGCTACATCGACGAGCCCTGGGTGCCCGCGTCGGCCGACCCGACCGACGACGAGATCATCGAGGGCATCGGCCGGCTCGGTCAGACCCTCTACCACCCGGTCGGCACCTGTGCGATGGGCACCGTCGAGGGCAGCGTCGTGGGGCCGGACCTCCGGGTGCACGGGGTCGAGGGCCTGCGGGTCGCCGACGCCTCCGTCATGCCTCGCGTCCCCCGCGGCAACACCAACGCCCCCACCATCATGATCGGCGAGAAGTGCGCCGACCTCATCAAGGAGTCGCGATGAGCAGCACCCTGGAGCACAGCGACACCGCGGAGGCGGTGACGACCTTCGACTCGCTCGACCCGGCGACCGGCGACCTCGTCGGCACCCACCGGGTGTGCAGCGCGGCCAACGTCGATGCCGCGGTCGGCCGTGCCCGCGACGCGGTCGACTGGTGGGGGAACCTCTCCTTCGACGACCGTGCGGACTTCCTGCTGACCTGGCGCTCGGTCATCACCCGCCGCATCGCGCAGCTCGCCGACCTCTCCCACCGCGAGACCGGCAAGCCGCACGGCGATGCCCAGCTCGAGATCGTCCTGGCGATCGACCACATCGCGTGGGCGGCGAAGAACGCCAAGAAGGTGCTCGGTCCACGCAAGGTCTCGCCCGGACTGTTGATGACCAACCAGGCGGCGACGGTCGCCTACCACCCGCTCGGGGTCATCGGCGTGATCGGCCCCTGGAACTATCCCGTCTTCACGCCCATGGGTTCCATCGCGTACGCCCTCGCCGCAGGCAACGCCGTGGTCTTCAAGCCCAGCGAGTACACACCGGGCGTCGGCCAGTGGCTGGCGGACAGCTTCCGTGAGGTGGTGCACGGACGTGACGTGCTGCAGGTCGTCACCGGGCTGGGTGACACCGGCAACGCGCTCTGCCGCGCCCGCATCGACAAGCTCGCCTTCACCGGGTCGGGTCGCACCGGCAAGAAGGTGATGGCCGCCTGCGCCGAGAACCTGACGCCGGTCATCATCGAGGCCGGCGGCAAGGACGCGCTGATCGTCGACGAGGACGCCGACCTGCCCAAGGCCGCCGAGGCGGCGCTGTGGGGCGGGATGTCCAACGCCGGCCAGACGTGCATCGGCACCGAGCGGGTCTACGTCCACGAGAAGGTCTTCGACGCCTTCATGACCGAGATCCTCGCCCAGGCCGACGGGCTCCGCGCCGGGTCGGACTCGGGCGCACAGATCGGGCCGATCACGATGCCGTCGCAGCTCGACGTGATCAGGAGCCACATCGACGACGCGGTGGCCCGGGGCGCCAAGGTGGCCCTCGGCGGCCCCGGCGCCGTGGGGGAGCGGTTCGTCCAGCCGACGATCCTGACCCACGTCCCCGAGGACTCCACGGAGATCACCGAGGAGACCTTCGGGCCGACGCTCGCGATCAACCCGGTGGCGAGCATGGACGAGGCCGTCCGCCTCACCAACGCCACCGACTACGGCCTCGCCGGTGCGGTGTTCTCGAAGGCGAACGGCCCCTCGATCGCGCGACGGATCCGCTCCGGGATGACCTCGATCAACTCCGTGATCGCCTTCGCAGCCGTCCCCGGCCTGCCCTTCGGCGGCGTGGGTCAGTCCGGGTTCGGGCGCATCCACGGTCCCGACGGCCTGCGCGAGTTCACGTACGCCAAGGCCACGACGCGGCAGAAGTTCGCGCCGATGATGAACCTGACGTCCTTCACCCGCACCGCAGCCACCGACGGCAAGGTCGCGCAGCTCATCACGCTGCTGCACGGCGGCAAGCAGACGCTCCGGTAGCGTGCGCGCATGCTCGCACCGTCGGGGGCCGAGGGCCTGATCGTGATCGTCGTCCTGCTGATGTACGCCCTCGCAGCCCTGGTCTTCTACTGGATCATCCGGCTGGGGGTGCGGCACGGGACGCTCGACGCGTACCGGCGCGACAGGATCGACCAGCGGATCGCCGCCATGAAAGCCGACCCGGACGGCCCGACCGCCAGGTGAGGCGCCGGGCTCAGCTGCCCTCGCTCACCTGGTAGATCTCGTCGGCGACCAGGCCGTGCGCCTCCCGGTGCACGGTGTTCGCGGCATCGGCGTCGGGGGCGTCGACGAGGCAGAAGATCCGGCCCTGCTCCTCGTTGACCCAGTACTTCAGGTAGCTGACCCCGTGCTGGGCCTGCTCCTGCAGGTCGGCCATGTGGGCCTGGGCGACGTCGCCGACGGCGACCCCGCCCTCCATGTGGTGGACGTCCATGAACAGTGGCATCTCGCCGCTCCTTCCGGTCGGGTGGACGACGTTCCACTCTGCTCCCGGTCGGAGGAGTTGGGGAGGCCGGTCTGGACCTCCCACGGTGCAGCCCCAGCTCAGACGTGCTGGGTGAGCAGGCCGGTGTCGACGTCGTAGAGGAAGCCGCCGACCTTGGCGCGCTCGCCGATGAGCGGGTGGGTGCGAACCTTGGCGACGTCCTGGCGCAGCTGGTCGAGCTGGTCGGTGACCACGCCGAACGACTGCCAGCTGGCGTCGGTGCCGGCGGACGCGCCGACCTTGACCCGCAGCTCCTCCTCGGAGGCCGAGGCCATCGCGCACCGGGTGTGCGGGACGACCAGGACGCGCTGGACGTTGAGCAGGTGCACGCCGAGCACCAGCGCCTCGAGGGCCTGTGGCGTCACGCGGCCACCCGGGTTGCGGAAGATCTTGGCGTCGCCGTGCTTGAGCCCGAGCATCCGCAGCGGATCGATGCGCGAGTCCATGCACGTCACCAGGGCGATGCCCGCGTGCGCCTTGCCGTCGAAGCCGCCGAGGTCGAAGTCCGCGGCGAAGGCCTTGTTGGCATCCATCAGGTCGTCGAAGTCGCTCACGGATCGCAGGTTAGCGCTCGTCAGCCGGCGCCCGTGAACAGGTCCCGCGCAGCGAGCCGGGTCGGCCGGACCTGGCGGAACAGGACGAGCGCGAGGACGGCCGCGACGACGGCGCAGCCTGCGGCCCCCCAGAACACGGCGTGCTCCTGCGCGATGCCGGCGACGCGCAGCAGGTCGGAGAACTCCTGGCACCGGCTCTTGCCGTCGCACACCTCCTGCACCGGGGGGACCGCCTTCTGCTCGGCGTAGTAGCGCCGCAGTCCGACGGTGGTGAGCGCCGAGATGCCGACGAGCATGCCGACCATCCGCGACACGACCACGAACGCGGTGGCCACGCCGTGCACGTCGTCGTCGGTGGAGGCGAGCAGCGCGGCGTTGACGGGCGCCAGCGCGAGGCCGAAGCCGAGGCCGCCAACGAAGAGGGCGACGTTGGCGACGGGTTCCTCGAGCGTGGTGAGGCCCCAGCGGGTCATCAGGACGAAGCCGCCCGCGGCCATCAGCATCCCGGTCGCAGTGACGACGCCCGGGGAGAGGAGGCGGATCAGGTAGCCGCCGACGACCGCTCCGACGGGCAGGGCGAGCAGGAAACGGACGAGGACCAGCGCGGCCGGCAGCTGGTCGTCGGGGTAGACGGTGGTCCGGGCGAACAGCGGGATGTCGATGAGGGCGGCGATCAGGGCGGCGCCGACGAAGAAGCTGACCAGCAGCGCACCCCACGCCGGCGTACGACGGAGCGCGCCGCGGGGCACGAGCGGGTCTGCGGCGCGACGGACGTGCCAGGCGAAGGCCGCGGCCGCGACGGCGGCGCCGAGGAGGTACCAGCGACCGCGGGGGGAGAAGACCTCGATCTTGGGGTCGGCCGTGGCGAAGGCGAGGATCACCCCGCCCAGCGCGAGGGCG
Source organism: Nocardioides potassii (assembly GCF_021648885.1). Taxonomy (GTDB): domain Bacteria; phylum Actinomycetota; class Actinomycetes; order Propionibacteriales; family Nocardioidaceae; genus Nocardioides; species Nocardioides potassii. The sequence goes on from NZ_JAKJHZ010000005.1 coordinate 779,774, forward strand.
AGGAGCAGCGCGCCCACGAGGTCGGCGTCGACCAGCACGCGGACCCAGCCGCGGAGGTCCAGGAGGGGCCGGGGGGCGAACCAGCACCACGCCAGGAGCAGCGCCAGCGCAGCGACGGCGATCGCGCCGATCGGGGTCAGCCAGCGACCGTCGCCGGCGAATGGGATGAAGAGCTGGCCCCACGTGAGGTCGCGCATCAGGGCCGAGGGTCGGAGGAACACGACCGCCCCCGCGACGAGGGTGGTGAGGAGCAGGAGGATCCCGACGAGGTCGGGGACGCGTGGTCTGGAGGCTCGCTGCGCTCGCACCTCGATCGTCGAGGTGGGTGCGAGGGCGCGGATCGCAGCGGCGAGGACGAGGCCGACCGCGAGGTTGATGGCGAAGATCGCGCGCCAGTCCGACACCGCGAGCACGGCCGCGCCGAAGAGCGGGCCGAGGACCGAGCCGATCTCCTGCACCGCGGAGACCACGCCGAGCGGGATCCCACGACGGTGGACGGGGTAGAGGTCGGCGACGAGCGCGAGGGTGGCGGGGACGAGGCCACCGCCGCCGACGCCCTGGAGGAACCGACCGGCGAGGATGCTCGGCATGTCGTAGGCGAGCGTGGTGATGAGCGAGCCCAGCGCGAGCAGCACCAGCGCCATCACGAGCACCGGCACCCGCCCGCGGAGGTCCGCGATCCGGCCGATGAGCGGCAGCATGGCGACGTAGCCGAGCAGGAAGCCGCTGACGATGGGGGCGGCGCGCTGGAGCTGGTCGATCGGCACGCCGACGCCGGTCATCATGTCGGGCAGCGCCAGCACGACGACGTACGTGTCGGCGGCGGCGAACGCCACCGCGACGGCTGCCATGGCGAGGAGGACGCGCGACGTTCGCGAGACCTCGCCCGGCCCCACGACGTGGTCCACGCGGCCGCTCACCTCGCCGGCGCCGAGATGTCCTTGGTCTTCCCGTAGTCGCTGAACTCGACCGTGTAGGTCATCGGATCGGAGTGCGGGTAGAAGACGCCCTCCATCGTGGCCTTGGTGAGCCGGCCGTCGTCGTCGACCTGCCACTCGACGTCGAAGGAGTCGCCGGACGAGGAGGGGATGACCGCGTCCATCGCGTCACCGGGCACGGTGCCGGAGTAGGTCGTGAGGACCTGCGAGTTGTCGGCGCCGCCGCGCACGCTCTCGCCCTTCTCCGGCGACTCGGTCAACGTGAGCAGCCCGGGGAAGCCGTCCGGACCGATCAGGTCGGTCGGGTCGGGAGCGCCGTACTCCTTGGGGTTGACGGTGTCCCAGGCGCCGTTGGTGAAGGGCAGCTGGGCGAAGACCTTGTCGTCGACCGCGATGACCGGGACGTCGACGGTCTGGCCCGCGAAGACGACCGTGAGGGTCCCGTCGAAGGCCGGTGCGTCGGTGAGCAGGCCCGACGCCTTGGCGATGCCCGAGACGCCTTCGGGCAGCGCGCCCGCGCTCAGGCTGAGCTGCACGCCGGTGGCCTCGAGGAGGTTGTCGGAGGCCGTGGCCAGCACCTCCTCCGGGGCCGGCCCGTCGGCTCCACCCTGGCCGCCGGACGAGTCGGCGGAGCAGGCAGCAAGCCCGGGGACGGCGAGGAGGACGGCCGTGGCGACGGCGGCGAACCGGGAACGGGCAGGCATGTCGTCAGCCTTCCACAGGGGCGGGCGCGTCGTCGGTCGGCGTGGCCGCACGCCCGGCGACCTGGACGGCGACCGGCGAGGCGACGGCGGCGATCGGCTGCGCCGCGGGTACGCCGGAGCCGTCCCGCTTGCCGGTGGCCTCGGGCAGGTCGATGGGTGCGCCGCTGTCGGCGGCGGCACGCGCCGGTCCGGGGCCGGCCCAGGCCGCGACGAGCGTGTCCTCGCCCTTGAGGAACCGGTGGCTGCGGACGCCGCCCGTGGCGCGCCCCTTGCCGGGGTACTCGGTGAACGGCGTGACCTTGACGGCCCCGGCCTCGGTGCCCGGAAGGGCGGTCGAGGAGCCCGAGGCGGTCACCACGACGGCGTCCGTCGGCACGAAGGCGCCGAAGAAGGCGACCTTCTGCCCCGCGGCGAGCTTGATGCCGGCCATGCCGCCGCCCGACCGGCCCTGCGGGCGCACGCCCGAGGCGGGGAAGTGGAGGAGCTGCGCGTCGGTCGAGATGAAGCAGAGCTCCTCCTCGCCCGTCGTGAGCTCGACGGCGCCGACGACCTCGTCGTCGTCCCTGAGCCCGATGACGTCCCACTCGTCACGGCCGAGCACCTCGGGGTTGACCCGCTTGACCACGCCGTCGCGGGTGCCGAGCGCGAGGCCCGGCCCTTCGGTGGTCAGCGAGGTGAGGGCGAGCGCGCGCTCGCCCGCGTCGAGGGAGAGGACCTCGCTGAGCGGCAGCCCGCCCTGGAGGTTGGGGTCGTTGGCGGAGTCGGGGAGCTCCGGCATGTCGAGGACGCCGACCTTGAGGAGCCGTCCGCGGCTGGTGACCACGCCGACCTCGCCGCGGGCGGTGGTCGCCACGGCGCTCGTCACCACGTCGTGGTTGGCGCGGCCCTCGCCATGTCCGGGCGGGGACGCGGACGTCGTACGGGCGAGGAGGCCCGAGGACGACAGCAGCGCGAAGCACGGGTCGTCGGCGACCTCGAGCGGCGTCGCCGACGGGGCGGTGACGGTGGTGCCGGCGGAGGCCAGCAGGACCGTACGGCGCGGGGTGCCGTGCTCCTTGGCGACGTCGGTGAGCTCGTCGGAGACGACCTTCCGCAGCAGCTTCTCGTCGGCGAGGATCGCGTCGAGGTACTCGATCGTGCGCTCCAGCTCGGCCTGCTCCTTGTCGAGCTCGAGCTTGGAGAACTTCGTCAGCCGGCGCAGCGGCATGTCGAGGATGTAGTCGGCCTGGACCTCGGACAGGTCGAAGATGTCGATGAGCCGCTCCTTGGCGGCCGCCGCGTTGTCGGAGCCGCGGATGACCTGGATGACCTCGTCGATGTCGAGGATCGCGATCAGGAGGCCGTCGACGAGGTGGAGGCGGTCGGCGGCCTTGCCGCGGCGGAACGCGGAGCGACGCCGTACGACGTCGAAGCGGTGGCCGAGGAAGACGTCGAGCATCTCGCGGAGGCTCAGCGTGCGCGGCTGGCCGTCGACCAGGGCGACGGCGTTGATGCCGAAGGAGTCCTCGAGGGCGGTCTGGCGGTAGAGCTGCTCGAGTATCGCCTCGGGGACGAAGCCGTTCTTGACCTCGATCACCAGGCGCAGGCCCTGGTGGCGGTCGCCGAGCTGCTTGATGTCGGCGATGCCCTGGAGCTTCTTGGCCAGGACGAGCTTCTTGATCTGCTCGACGACGCGCTCCTCGCCGACGCCGTAGGGCAGCTCGGTGACGACGATGCCCTTGCGCCGCGGGGTGACCGACTCGACGCGGGCGGTCGCGCGCATCCGGAAGGTGCCACGGCCGGTCTCATAGGCGTCGCGGACGCCGTCGAGGCCGACGATCTTGCCGCCGGTCGGCAGGTCCGGACCGGGGATGAAGCGCATGAGGTCGTCGAGCGTGGCCTTCGGGTGGTTGATCAGGTGCTTGAGCGCCTGGACGACCTCGACGAGGTTGTGCGGCGCGATGTTGGTCGCCATGCCGACCGCGATGCCGGCCGAGCCGTTGACCAGCAGGTGCGGGATCGCCGCCGGCAGCACGACGGGCTCCATCTCGCGGGAGTCGTAGTTGGGCTTGAAGTCGACGGTGTCCTCGTGGATCGACGTCGTCATCGCGACCGCGGCGGGCGCCATCCGGCACTCGGTGTAGCGCATTGCGGCGGGCGGGTCGTCGGGCGAGCCGAAGTTGCCGTGCCCATCGACCGAGGGCAGCCGCATCGACCACGGCTGCGCCATCCGGACGAGGGCGTCGTAGATCGCGCCGTCGCCGTGCGGGTGCAGCCGGCCCATCACCTCACCGACGACACGGGCGCTCTTGACGTGCCCGCGGTCGGGCCGCAGTGACATGTCGTCCATCGTGTAGAGGATCCGTCGCTGCACCGGCTTGAGCCCGTCGCGCGCGTCGGGCAGTGCCCGGGAGTAGATGACGGAGTAGGCGTACTCCAGGAACGACGTCTGCATCTCGTCGCGGATGTCGGTGTCGAGGATGTGCTCCTCGAAGTCGTCCGGGAGGTCCTGCTTCGTCGTACGTCGTGCCATGCGCGCCATTCTCCCCGCTGCCCCGCCGCCGTGAGCCGGGGGCACGCCGGTGCAGGTAGTTCCGATCGAATGGGTCGTCAGCGGCCTCCCCGGACAGCCCATCTGATGGGGACTACGCAGCCGTGGCCGATAGATTGCTGCCGTGACCGACGTCGAGGCCGAGCAGGCGCCGCCCCGCCACTGGGAGGCGGACGTGCTGCTGCGCGACGGGCGGACGGCGCACATCCGCCCGATGCAGCCCGACGACCGCGAGCTGCTGGTCGACTTCTACAGCCGGGTGTCCGACCAGTCGAAGTACTACCGGTTCTTCTCGCCGATGCCGGAGCTCTCCGATCGCGACCTCGACCGGTTCACGCAGGTCGACCACCGCGACCGGGTCGCCCTGATCCTGCTGGTGGCGGGGCACATGATCGCCGTCGGGCGCTACGACATGATCCGCCCGGGCTACGCCGAGGTCGCGTTCCTGGTGGAGGACAAGCACCAGGGCCGCGGCATCGGGCAGCTGCTGCTCGAGCACCTCGCCCAGGCCGGGCGCGAGCGCGGGATCGAGGAGTTCGTCGCCGAGGTGCTGCCCGACAACCAGGCGATGATCCACACGTTCAAGGACGCCGGCTACCAGGTGAAGAGCGCCTTCGAGGACGGCGTGATGGAGCTGGTGTTCCGGATCGACCCCACGGACACCGCGATCGGCGTGATGGAGCAGCGCGAGCACCGCGCGGAGTACGCCTCCATCGAGCGCTTCTTCCGCCCCAGGTCGGTCGCCATCATCGGTGCCAGCCGCCGCCAGGACACCATCGGCCGCGCGCTCGTACGGCACATGGTGCTGGGCAACTTCGCCGGCCGGATCCACGTCGTGAACCCGACCGCGGACTCGGTGGCGGGCATGCCGGCGTGGAAGACCGTCGCGGAGATCCCCGGCGACGTCGACGTCGCGATCGTCGCCGTGCCGGCGGAGTCCGTCCAGGACGTCGTGCTCGACTGCGCCGCCAAGGGCGTCCACGGCTTGGTCGTCATCTCGTCGGGCTTCGCCGAGACGGGGGAGGAGGGCCGGATGCGGCAGCGCAGGCTCGTCGGGCTGTCCCGCTCCTACGGGCTGCGCCTGATCGGCCCGAACGCCCTCGGTGTCATCAACACCGACCCGGAGGTCTCGCTCAACGCCTCCCTCTCCTCGGTGATGCCGCCGCGGGGTCGCGCCGGCTTCTTCTGCCAGTCGGGCGCGCTCGGCACCGCCATCCTCGAGAAGGTGCAGAACCGCGGCCTCGGCCTGACGACGTTCGTCAGCGCGGGCAACCGCGCCGACGTCTCCGGCAACGACCTCCTGCAGTACTGGGAGGAGGACGACGCGACCGAGGTCGTCCTGCTCTACCTCGAGTCCATCGGCAACCCGCGCAAGTTCTCCCGCGTCGCGCGTCGCGTCAGCAGGCGCAAGCCGATCGTCGCGGTCCGCTCGGGTCGCAGCTCGCAGGGTGTCCCCATGGGCCACGCCGTCCGCAAGATCGGTGCCCCTGCGGAGGCGGTCGACGCCATGTTCCGGCAGGCCGGGATCATCCAGGTCGAGTCGCTCGAGGAGATGTTCGACGTCGCCCAGCTGCTCGCCCACCAGCCGTTGCCGCGCGGGCGCCGCGTGGCGATCGTCGGCAACTCCGACGCCCTCGGCCTGCTGGCCGCCGACGCGGCCAACTCCGTCGGTCTGGTCGTCAACAAGCAGGTGCCGCTGGGTGCCGACGCCACCTCCGAGGACTTCGAGGACGCCCTGGACGGGGCGATCGACGACCCCGAGGTCGACGCGGTCGTGGCGATCTTCATCCCGCCGCTCAACGTCCCCGGTGCGCGCGAGGACGTCGCCAACGTGCTCGCCGCCGTCGGTGAGCAGTCCGACAAGCCGATCGTCTCGACGTTCCTCGGCACCGAGGGCGTGCCCGAGCTGCTGCGCGTGCCCGACGTCGCCGGGTCGTCGGCCGGTCGCGGCTCCGTGCCGTCGTACCCCGCCGTCGAGGCCGCCGTCCGCGCGCTGGCACACGTCGTGGAGTACGCCGTCTGGCTGCGGGTGCCGCAGGCGACGTTCACCGACACCGAGTCCGCCGACCTCGGCTCGGCGCGCCACCTCGTCAACGAGGTGCTGATGAACCACCCCGAGGGTCGCGACCTCGACTTCGAGGAGCAGAACCGGCTGCTCCGCGCCTACGGCATCGACCTCTGGGACACCTACGCGGTCCAGACGCTCGACGAGGCCCAGACGGCGGGGGAGACGCTCGGCTGGGACGTGGTGCTGAAGGCGACCGCCGACCACCTGCGTGACCGGCCCGACCTGGCCCACGTGTGGCGCAACATCGACTCGGCCGACGAGATGGCCGTGGCCTGGCGCGCGCTCAACGAGCTCATCACCGACCCCGACCGGGCCGGCTTCGTGGTGCAGCGCAACGCACCCCCGGGGGTGCCGGTCACGATCGCGACGATGGAGGACCCGCTGTTCGGGCCGGTCCTGTCCTTCGGCATCGGCGGCCCGCTGACCGAGCTGCTGGGCGACCGGTCCTACCGGATCCCGCCGCTGGCCGACCACGACGCGCAGGACATGGTCCGCGAGATCAAGGCATCACCCCTGCTCTTCGGCTACCGCGGCAGCGAGATCGTCGACGTCGAGGCGATCGAGCGCCTCGTGCGTCGTGTCGCCCAGCTCCAGCACGACCTCCCCCAGGTGCGCGCCCTGCAGCTCCCGCTCGTCCTGGCCGGGGCCGACGGGGTGACCGTCCTCGGGGCCACCGTGCGCGTGGAGCCGGTCAAGGACCCCCGCTCGGACTGGTTCGTGCGACGGCTCACCACGATGCCCGGGGACACCATTCCCGACTGACGACCACGACCGACGACCACGACTGACGACCACGACCGACGACCTGCGTGACAGACTGCCACCATGCCCCGCTCCACCCGTGACGCGGACGTCTCCCACGACCTCCGCGAGGCGATCCACCGCACCGGCTACTACCCCGAGGTCGTCGCCGACGGCGTCTTCTCGGCCGCCGGTGGCGAGGAGGTCGTCTCCTACTTCGTGCACCACGAGACGACGTTCGAGCACGAGGAGGTACGCCGGCACCTGACCGCCCTGCTCCTCACACCGACCCGCCTCGTCATCGCCCACACCGACGAGCACCCGGGCGACGACATGCTGCCCGAGCCCTACACGTCCACGACGACCGAGGCCGTCACGCTCACCTCGATCCGGACGGTCGTCGTCACCCGGATGGTCGCCAACCCCACGAAGGGCGTGGCGCCGCCGGCCGAGGCGGTGCTGACCATCGGCTGGGGCGGCGTCGGCCGCGTGGACCTCGAGCCCGCCGGCTGCTCGGACCCCAGCTGCGAGGCCGACCACGGCTACACCGGCACGATCGCCGGCGACGACTACACGCTGCGGGTCTCCGCGGCGGCCGAGGGCGCCGACGCCGTCGGTGCGCTGCTGGCCTTCTCCGACGCGCTGTCCTCCCGCACGCGAGGCTAGCCAGTCCGGTGACCCTCACCCCGCCGGCGTACGGCGACCGCTCGCTGGCCGACGTCCTGCCGTCGGTCGCCCGCGCGCTCGGCGTACCCCTCGATGGGCACCCCGTCGGGCTCGAGCTGCCCAGTGCGCCGTCCTACGTCGTGTTCCTCGTCGACGGCCTCGGTGCCGAGCTGCTGCGGCGCCACGGCCACGCCGCGCCCTACCTCTCGTCCCTCCTCGACGGGGGATCGACGGGCACCGCGGGCGTCCCGTCCACGACGGCCACCTCGCTGACCTCGCTCGGCACCGGCCTGGCACCGGGTGCCCACGGCCTGGTCGGGTTCACCGCCAGAATCCCCGGCACGGACCGGCTGCTCAACCACCTCTCGTGGGACAAGAACGTCGACGCGCTGGAGTGGCAGCCGCACGAGACGGCGTTCGGTCGGCTGTCCCGCGCCGGCGCGCACGTCACGTCGGTCAACAAGCGCGAGTTCCACGGCTCGGGCCTCACGCTGGCCTCGCAGCGCGGCGCGGCCTACGTCGGCGCCGACCGCGTCGGCGAACGCATCGCCGCCACCGTGAGCGCCTCCGCCCACCACCCCTCGCTCACCTACGTCTACGACTCCGACCTCGACTGGACCGGCCACAAGTTCGGCGTGGCGTCGACCCAGTGGCTCCAGCAGCTCGCGATGGTCGACGCCGAGGCCGAGCAGATGCGCGAGGCCCTCCCGCCGTCGACGCGGCTGCTCGTGGTCGCCGACCACGGCATGGTCGACAGTCCACGAGAGGGGCGCGTCGACGTCGACGAGGTCGACGGCATGCGCGACGGGGTCTCCCTGCTCGGCGGCGAGGCACGCTTCCGCCACCTCTACTGCGCGGCCGGAGCCGTCGACGACGTCGTCACCACGTGGCGGGAGGTGCTCGGGGACCGCGCCACGGTGCTGACCCGCGAGGACGCGGTCGGTCGTCGATGGTTCGGCTCGGTCGACCCGGGCGTCCTCCCGCGCCTCGGCGACGTGATGGTCGCCTGTCACGGCGACCTCGGGGTGATGTCGTCACGCGACTTCGCCTACGAGGACACCCTGGTCGGCCTGCACGGCTCGCTCACCTCGACGGAGATGCTGATCCCGATCCTCGTGGGCTGACGCGCCTCAGCCGAACGGCAGCGGCTCCGGCGCGAGGCTGACGGCCTTGGCGCGGTCGGCGGTGAGCCGACGGCGGAAGTGCTGACGGCACAGCACCTCGTACGCGACGTCCTGGGGGCCGGCCGACGGCTCGTCGGCCTGGTCGACGTCACCGACGACGATCACCTCGCCCTCGACGACCATCGCCCCGTTCTCGGTCCGCGCGTTGTGGGTGGCGCGCTTGCCGCACCAGCACAGCGCCTCGACCTGGAGGACGTTCATCCGGTCGGCGAGCTCCACGAGGCGCGCACTGCCCGGGAACAGGATCGAGCGGAAGTCGGTGAGGATGCCGAAGGCGAACACGTCGATCTGGAGCTCGTCGACGACCTTGGCGAGCTGGTCGATCTGGTCGGGGGCGTAGAACTGGGCCTCGTCGCAGATCAGGTAGTCGATCCGGCCGCCACGCGTCAGGGTGTCGACCACGTAGGACCAGAAGTTGAAGTCGGACTCGACCTCGAGCGCCTCGTGCGTGAGCCCGAGCCGGCTGGAGACGGTGGCGGCGCCGGCACGGTCGTGGGTGGTGAAGATCCGGCCGACACGTCCGCGGGCCGCGTGGTTGTGGTTGGTCTGGAGCGCCAACGTGGACTTGCCGGAGTCCATCGTGCCCGTGAAGAAGTGCAGTTCAGCCATGACCCGGCGATCCTGCCACAGCAGGACCCCGCGCCGACGGCTACCGCGCCGCCGGGACCTGAGCTCAGGAGGCGCCGGCCCCGTTGCTGTGGGCGCGCCGGGTGAACTCGACGTGGCTCACCCAGAGCAGGAAGCACCCGACCTGCGGCGTCACCGGCTCGGTCAGCTCGATCCGGCTCCGCGTCGTGAAGACGCCCGACATCCGCGCCTCCCCGACCTGGGTGCCCCGGCGCGAGATGGCGAGGCGGGTGCCCCAGAACCCGCTGTTGGTGACCTCGTAGGGCTCCGGACCGCCGGTGACCGCCCACCGGTTGGTGAAGAACCCCGACCGCCGGGCCTGCAGCCGCTCGACGCCGTCGAGCTCGGCGACGAGGCTGCTCCACGTCCACCCGCTCGTGGCCCGGTAGAGCCAGGCCTCGGGACCGATCTGCACCTCGGCTCGCTCGCGGAACCACGACCGCTCCGCCCGCGCCACCTCCACGCCGTCGGCGAGGATGACGTTGCCCTTGGCCCAGTCGAGCTCCATGCCCCCAGCCTGCCAGTCGGCCCGCACGTGGGACAGTGACGCCATGAGCGACGGGCCCCTCATCAGTCCGGACGAGCTGGCGGCGGGCCTGGACCGCGTCACCGTGCTCGACGTGCGCTACCTCATGGGCGGTCCGCCCGGGGAGGAGCAGCACCGCGCGGGGCACGTGCCGGGCGCCGCGTACGTCGACATGGACCGCGACCTCGCCGGTCCTCCGGGCGTCGGTGGCCGCCACCCGCTGCCGGACGAGGCGCGGTTCACCGAGGCCATGCGCCGCGCCGGCGTTCGCGCCGACCGCCCCGTGGTGGCGTACGACGACTGGCAGGGCCGCGGTGCCGCCCGCGCGTGGTGGCTGTTGCGCCACCACGGGCACCCCGACGTGCGGGTGCTCGACGGTGGCTGGTCGGCCTGGGTCGCAGCCGGGCTGCCGGTCGAGACGGGCGAGGTCCGGAGCACGACCGGCGACTTCGTGGTCGCGGCCGACAAGCAGATGCCCGTGATCGGGCCGGACGACGTGCTCGGTGTCGGCGTCCTGGTCGACGCACGCGCGGCCGAGCGCTGGTCCGGGGCGGTCGAGCCGGTGGACCCGGTCGCCGGGCGCATCCCGGGCGCGGTCAACGTGCCCACGACCGAGAACCTCGACGCGGACGGGCGGTTCCGGTCGGTCGACGAGCTGCGGGCGGCGTACGCACGCGTCGGAGCCGACACCGCGGGCTCGGTCGCGGCCTACTGCGGCTCAGGAGTGACGGCCGCCCACGACATCCTCGCCATGGAGGTCGCGGGCATCCGCGCCGCGCTGTACCCCGGCAGCTGGAGCGGGTGGATCACCGACCCCGACCGTCCGGTCGAGCGCGACTGACGATCAGGAGACGTCGACCTCGTCGCCGACGGTGAGGGTGCCCGAGCCGTCCGGCACGAGGTGCATCGCGAAGAGGGTCTTGCCGTCCACGCGTCGATGACGGGCCAGCGTGCGGATCGGCTCCTTCGCGGTCGTCAGCGATCCCGCGTCGATCGTGGTCATCACGCAGCGGCCGACCGGCTTGGTCACCCGGAACGGCACCCCGCCGACGATGAGCGAGGTCCACCGGTCCTCCGCGAAGGGCTCGTCACCGTCGACCACGAGGTTGGCGCGGAACCGCTCGATCGGCAGCGGCTCCGGCGCCTGCTCGCCGTGCTCGAGCGCCGTCTCGAGGATCCAGTCGCCGAGCCGGCGCATCGATGCCTGCGACGCGACGGTGACAGGGAACGAGTCGGGGAACGTGGCGTGGTCGCCCGGCCGCGAGAAGCCGGGCTGGAGGGTCCGGCGCGTCGGGTCGTCGCACCACACGAGGCGTACGTCGTCGCGGCCGAGGGCCGCGCGCACCCACTCGTCCGCGTGGGCACCGGCGGGCACGGCGCCCAGGTCGAGCGAGAACAACCGGACCGGCTCGGGCTCGCCCGCCGGCCGGTCGAGGTGCAGGTCGGGGAGCCCGGGTGCCCGCAGCCGCAGCGCGCGCCCGACGGCCGGGTCGGTGTCCGGGGTGTCGGGCACGACGTGGAACAGGCCGTGCGCCTCGCGAGCGGAGACGAGGCTGCCCTCGCCGTCGACCACCATCCAGGTGCGGTCGCCGCGCAGTCCCGCGGGACCGACCTCGATCGAGCGGACCGGCCGGATGGCGCCGGACTTGAGCGGGTGGACGTTGATCCCGGTGAGCCGCACGCGAGGGGCTCAGTCGTTCTTGCCGCCGCCGAACATGATCTCGTCCCAGCTCGGCACCGACGCGCGACCGCGCTTCTTGGCCGGGCGACGCGGCTCGGGGGCCTCGGCGGCCGGCTCGTCGGGGGTCGGCGCGGTCGTGGGCTCGTCGGTGCCCCCGGACTCGTCGTCGAGGTAGGCCTCGACGGGCTGCTCGGTGCCGATCTCCGCCCCGATCTCCATCGTGGTCTCGGTGGGGGAGACCGTCTCGGCGCCGGGGGAGGCGGGCCGCTCGTCGTCGGAGACCAGCTCGATCGCGTCGTCACCGAGGCCGGGCTCCTCGCCGACCGCGCTGAGCCGGCGTTGGCGGGCGGCGGCGAGGTCGTCGGCGGCGGGCTCGTCGGGCGCCGCGGGAGCCGAGTCGCCGACCAGCCAGCGGGCGTCCTCGTCGTCCACGGTCACGAAGTTGCCGCGGGGGTCGTGGGAGAACGTGCCGGTGCCGGTGCGCCCGGCGACGTCGTAGAGCGCGGTCAGGGTCCAGCGCCCGTCCTCGCGCCGCCACGCGTCCCACTCCACGGCGCCGGGGTCGACATTGTGGGCGCGCAGGTGCGCACTGACGCTCTCGCCCAGGGTCCGGGCGCCCGACTCGGTCGAGCGGCGGCGGACGGAGGCGAGCTGGGCGCGCTCGGCGACGTGGGCGCGCTCGGCCATCACCGGCGCAGCGAACGGCATGATCTTCTCGACCGACGTTCCGGCCGCGTGGGCGACCGCCTCCGGGGTCTCACCAGCACGGATGCGGGTCTGGATGTCACGGGGACGGAGGCTTGATTCCATCGGGATCTCCAACTGGCCGGGTGTGCTGGGGCCGCCTGCCGATGCGCCGCCGAGGGCGCGACGGAGCCGGGTGTCGATCACCAGGGTGTGCTCCTGGCCCGACTCGTCCACCATCAGCAGGCGCTTGCCGTCCGCGCTGCGTCCCTTGAACGTCAGCTTGGCCATCGACAGCGTGCTCCTGCCTGGTTGCCGGATGTGGGTGGGCGGGCTCGGTGCGTCTGGCGCACCGCTTCGTTCGAGCCTACGCCAGCGGCACGCTCCGGCACGGTTGCCGCTGCGGCGCGCCGAGCGAGGAGCATCACGCTCGTTTCGCGCGCCACCGGCGTCTGGACCTAGCCTTCGGAGGTGCCCGAGACGGAGTTCGTCACGACGCTGGTCGTCTACGACCTCGTCGGCATCTTCGTCTTCGCGGTGTCGGGTGCGCTCGTGGCGGTCAGGAAGAACCTCGACCTCTTCGCCGCCCTCGTCCTCGGTGGTGTCACCGGCCTCGGCGGCGGCTTCATCCGCGACGTGCTGATCGGGGCGACGCCCCCCGCCGCGCTCGCCGACTGGCGCTACCTGATCGTCCCGGTCGCGGCCGGCCTGCTGACCTTCTTCCTCCACGCACCGCTCGGCCGGCTCGAGCGGTTCATCACGGTCTTCGACGCGTTCGGGCTCGCGCTCTTCTGCGTCACCGGGGCGTTGAAGGCGGTGGGCTACGGCCTGGAGCCGGTCCCGGCCGCGCTGCTCGGCATGGTCACCGGCATCGGCGGCGGCATGATCCGCGACGTCCTCGCCGGCAGCGTGCCGGTGATCTTCGAGGGCGTGGTCTACGCGACCCCGGCGCTCGCCGGCGCCACCGTCGCCGTCCTCCTCAACGAGACGGACCTGCCGATGTGGGTGGTGGCGGCGGCCGGCTTCGCGACGTGCCTGTCCTTCCGGCTGCTCGCGATGGTGCGCGGCTGGCGCGCCCCGATGCCCAAGGGGCCCGCCAACGTCTGAACGACGTCGGCTCCACCGTCAGGGGCCCAGCACCCGGCGCAGGTAGGGATTGGCGAAGACCCGGTCCGGGTCGAGCCGGTCGCGCATCGCGAGGAAGTCGTCGAAGCGGTCGTACGCCGGCGCCAGGTCCGCCGCCGTACGCGTGTGGACCTTGCCCCAGTGGGGTCGCCCACCGGCCTCACGCAGGATCGGCTCGAGGCCGCCGAAGTAGGGGCGGTGGTCGGTGTCGTGCGGCACGTGGAAGGCGAGGTAGAAGCTGTCGCGCCCGTGCGAGGTGGACATCGGCACGTCGTCGGCACGCGCGGTGCGGATCTCGACCGGGAAGGCGATCCGCCAGTCGCTCGCCTCGATGGCCTGGCGGCACTCGCGCAGCACGTCGAGGCCGACCTCGCGCGGGACGGCGTACTCCATCTCGCGGAAGCGCACCCGGCGCGGGCTCACGAAGACCCGGTGGGCCAGGTCGCTGTAGCGGCGCTCGGACAGGGCACGACCCGCGACCCGGTTGATCCGCGGGACCAGACCCGGCGCCCGGGACCCGACGCGGCACAGCGCGCCGAAGAGCGTGTTGGACATCAGCTCGTCCTCCCACCACGCGGCGAACGCCGACGGCGGCTCCTGCTCGCCGGGCGCGAGGTCGGTGCGGTGGTTCTGCTTCACCATCATCCGGTCGGTGTGCGGGAACCAGTACATGTCGACGTGGTGGGCCGACCCGACCATGTCGTCGTACGACGTCAGGGCCTCGTCCCAGGTCATCGGCTGCTCGTGCGCCTCGATGACGAACAGCGGCTCGACGTGGAAGGTGAGGCTGGTCAGGATGCCGAGCGCGCCGAGGCCGACCCGGGCGACGTCGAAGACGTCGGCGTTCTCGTCGGCGGAGGCGCGGAGCACCTCACCGGTGCCGGTGACCAGCTCGAGCGCCGCCAGTTGGGCGGCCAGCCCGGCGGCGACACCACCGGTGCCGTGGGTGCCGGTCGAGGTGGCGCCGGCCAGCGTCTGCTCGGCGATGTCGCCCATGTTGTGCAGGGACAGGCCCTGCCGTTCCAGGGCGAGGTTGAGGTCCTTGAGCGGGGTGCCGGCGCGGGCGGTCACGGTCATCGCCTCGTGGTCGACCGCCACGACCCCGTCGAGGCCCTCCGGGCGCAGCAGCGTGTGCTCGGGCGCGGCGATCGCGGTGAAGCTGTGCCCCGTGCCGGCCATCTTCACGGTCGTCCCGCCCTCGCGCGCCCGTCGTACGGCGTCCACGACCTGCTCGACGGACACCGGCGTCTCGGTGACCACCGGCGTGGCCTCCTCCAGACCGGACCAGTTGCGCCAGGTGGTGGCCGAGGCGGTCGGTCGGACGGACGTGGTCATGCCCGCAGGCTAGGCGATCGGGCCCCGGCGCGAGCCTGCTCAGGGCGAGCGGTCCGGACCGCGCTGCTGGAGCGGAGGGCGCCGGGACGGGACAGCGAGCGGCGGCAGGAGTCGAGCATCGGGGTGTTCGTCGGTCTGTCTACGCTGAGTTCATGAATCCCGCGGGCACCCCCGATGCCACCCCCGACGCGAGCCCCGACGCGAGTCCGTACGACGCCCTGCTGGTCCTCTCCTTCGGCGGCCCCGAGAAGCCCGAGGACGTGGTCCCGTTCCTGGAGAACGTGACCCGTGGCCGGGGCATCCCGCGCGAGCGGCTGGAGCAGGTGGGGGAGCACTACTTCCTCTTCGGCGGGCGCAGCCCGATCAACGACCAGAACCGCGCGCTCATCGCCGCGCTCGAGAAGGACTTCGCCGACCAGGGCATCGACCTGCCCGTCTACTTCGGCAACCGCAACTGGGACCCCTACCTCGCCGACACCCTCGCCGCCATGAAGGCCGACGGGGTCAGCCGCGCGGCCGTCTTCGCCACCTCGGCCTACTCGTCGTGGTCGTCGTGCCGCCAGTACCGCGAGAACCTGTACGACGCCGTGGAGCAGGTCCCCGGCGCCCCCCGGCTCGACAAGCTCCGGCAGTACTACAACCACCCGGGCTTCATCGAGCCCGCCGTCGACGCGGTCGTGGCGGCGCTCGCCGAGCTGCCCGACGCTGGCGACCGGGCGCGCCTGGTGTTCGTCACCCACTCCATCCCGACCGCGATGGGCGAGAGCAGCGGCTCGGAGGACCCGGAGGGCCAGCCGCGGCCGGCCTACGTCCGCCAGCACCGCAGCGCCGCCGACGAGGTGGCGAGCCGGGTCAAGCAGATGACGGGTCGCAGCCACCGCCACGACCTCGTCTACTGCTCGCGCTCCGGTTCGCCGTCGACGCCGTGGCTCGAGCCCGACGTCAACGACCACCTCGAGGACCTCGCGAGCGACGGGGTGTCCGAGGTGGTGCTGATGCCGATCGGCTTCGTCTCCGACCACATGGAGGTCATCTACGACCTCGACACCGAGGCGATGGAGACCGCCAAGCGCCTGGGCATGAAGGCGGTGCGCGCCGACACGGCAGGCACGGACCCGCGCTTCGTCGCGATGGTGCGCGACCTCGTGCTGGAGCGGGCGGCCGCCGAGCGCGGCGAGACGCCCGTGCGACCGGCCGTCGGATCGCTGCCCGCGGGCCCCGACCTGTGCGGCGTCGGCTGCTGCCCCAACCCGCGCGCGCCACGCCCCGCCCTCTGCGGCCGCGACTCGTGAGCGCCACCACCGACGACGCCGCCGACCTCCGCGACCTCGCCGTCGGCCTCGCCCACGCAGGCGCCGAGCTGGCGCGCGAGATGCGGCGCGGTGGCATCGACGTCGCCGACACCAAGACCAGCGTCGTCGACGTGGTCACCGAGGCCGACACGGCGGTGGAGCGGCTGCTCCGCTCCCGGATCACCGCGGTCCGGCCCGACGACGCGATCCTCGGCGAGGAGGGCGACGACCGGCCCGGCACCAGCGGCGTGCGGTGGGTGCTCGACCCGATCGACGGCACGGTCAACTACCTCTACGGGCTGCCCGACTGTGCCGTGTCGGTCGCCGCGGAGGTCGACGGTGAGGTCGTCGCGGGCGCGGTCGTCGCCATCCCCTCCGGCGTCGAGTACGCCGCCGCCCGGGGCCACGGAGCCACCCGCGACGGCGAGGCGATCGGCGTACGTCCGACGCCGCCGCTGGGGGAGCGGCTCGTGCTGACGGGCTTCGGCTACCAGCGCTCCGTGCGCGAGCACCAGGCCGGCTGCGTCGCCCGGTTGCTCCCGGAGGTGCGCGACATCCGTCGGATGGGGTCGTGCGCCCTCGACCTGTGCCACGTGGCGGAGGGCAGCGCGGACGCGTACGTCGAGGCCGGCCCGCAGCCGTGGGACTGGTCGGCGGGCGGACTCGTGCTGCGCGAGGCGGGGGGTCGCTTCGAGCTCCTCGACGGCACCATGACCCTGCCCGGGTACCCCCGCCGCAACGTCGTCGTCGGGACGCCCGAGGACGGGTGGGACAGCTTCGTCGACGCGCTCGAAGCAGCCGGGTTCCTCGCCTGACGGAGGTGCCGTGGCTCACTCCAACGGGTGACCCGGTGGACCCGGTGTTGCGGGAATAGTGAGCCGTACCCCACTGTTCATCCGACACGTCGCGGACCGGCCCACCACAGGGCCCGTCCATGGTGCACAATCTGGCGCCGACGACGAGCACAACTGGGTCCCACTCCGCGCCGTTGACCGGCCGGCCCGGGACCCTCGTATGGGGAGAGGAACCGATGGCCACCGACTACGACGCGCCGCGCAAGACGGAGGAGGACCAGAGCGAGGAGAGCATCGAGGAGCTCAAGGCCCGACGTCACGACAAGAACTCGGGCAAGGTCGACGAGGACGAGACCGAGGCGGCCGAGTCCTTCGAGCTGCCCGGCGCCGACCTCTCGCACGAGGAGCTCGCTGTCGAGGTCATGCCTCGACAGGACGACGAGTTCACGTGCATGAGCTGCTTCCTGGTCCACCACCGCTCGCAGCTGGCCGATGAGAAGAAGCTCATCTGCCGCGACTGCATCTGACCCGCGGTAGCGCCACGAACGACGACAGCGCCCGTCCCCTCACGGGGGCGGGCGCTGTCGCGTCTCCGGCGGTGCGGTGCGGTCAGGACTGGGGCGCGGCGGCCTTCGACGCGTCCTGGCCGTCCCTCTTCAGCTGGGGCGGGAGGTGGCCGGTGGACTTCGCGTAGTAGCCGGCGGCCCGACGGGCCGCGAGCATGCGGGCGACGCCGATCAGCGTGCCGCTGACGGCCGCGAACATCACGGCCTCGGCCATGCCCACGTCGGGATCGGCGGGGTTGGCCGGCGGGTTCTTGCCCGTGGCGGCGCGCCACGAGGTGTTCAGGACCTTCTTCGCGACGGCGGCGGCGCCGATGGCGGCTGCGAGGGAGAAGGCCGAGAAGACCTTGCTGTTGGATTCCTGGGAGGCCATGTCGCGCAGCCTATCCAGAGTGGTCGGCGCTCCGGCCCACCCGGACGGCCGAGACGATGGCCTCCGGCCGACGGCAGCTCACGAGCCAGTACGGCGTGGGGTCGGCCGGGTCGGTGATGTCGACGCGCACCCCCCGCTTCAGGTAGGGCCGCAGCAGCAGGTAGGCGCGGGCGTCGGCGTCCACGCCCGCCTGGCGCCGTACGCCGTCCGCGTCCAGCGCCGTCACCTCGCCGACGTGCTCGAGGCCGATGTGGGCGCGACCGGCGTGCAGGACGCCGTCCTCGACGGCCACTCGCGGGCTCCCGTAGGCCACGAACAGGGCGATCATCACGACGAGCGCGAGCGCCGTCACGGTCCACGCGACGAACTCGTACTGGGTGTCGGCCGTCGCGGCGATCGTCGCCAGCCACACCGACGCGACCAGCATGGTGCCCTGCGCCCACCAGCGCAGCGGCACGGTGAGGCGTTCGGCGTGGTCCACGGCGCAGAGCCTATAGATTCAGTCCTCGTGCCCGACCAGCCCCTCACCCCTGACCCCCAGGCCGACCTCGCGTCCGACCTCGACGTCGCCGTGGTCCGTCTCGACCCCGACCTGCCGCTGCCGTCGTACGCCCACCCGGGTGACGCGGGCGCCGACCTCCACGCGACGGTGGACGTCACCCTGGGGCCGGGGGAGCGGGCGATGGTGCCGACAGGCCTGTCGATCGCGCTGCCGGACGGCTACGTCGCCCTCGTTCACCCGCGCTCGGGCCTCGCCGCCCGGCACGGCGTGTCGGTGGTGAACACCCCTGGCACCATCGACGCGGGCTACCGCGGCGAGATCACGGTGATGCTCATCAACCACGACCCCCGGGAGTCGGTGACGCTGGCGCGCGGGGACCGCATCGCGCAGCTGGTGATCCAGCGCTTCGAGCGCGCCCGGTTCGTCGAGGTGGGGGTGCTTCCGGAGTCGGTACGGGGGACCGGGGGCTACGGTTCTACGGGTACCGGTGCGCGATCATGAGCCGGTCCACCAGCAAGGAGACGTGACGTGAAGTTCCGCCGCAAGGCACAGTCCACCGACCCGGTCCAGGACGCGGGTACCGCGATCGAGGCCGCCGCGACGCCGGACCCCACCACCGGTCCGTTCGACGTGTCCCAGGTCGAGGGCGACGGCGTCGACCGTGCCGACCTCGGATCCGTGCTCGTCCCGCCGATCGCCGACCGCGAGCTGCGGCTCCAGGTCGACGAGCAGAGCGGGCAGGTGCGCGCGGTGATGCTCGCCGGTGCCGACGGGGCGTGTGAGTTCCAGGCCTTCGCCGCGCCGCGCAACGGCGACCTGTGGTCCGAGGTGCGTCCGCAGATCGCCGCGGACATGACCCGCCGCGGTGGGCAGGCCGTCGAGCGCGAGGGGCGCTGGGGGACCGAGCTGGTGTGCCAGATGCCGGTCAAGCGGCCCGATGGCACCGACGCGACGCAGCCCTCGCGGATCATCGGCATCAACGGCGATCGCTGGATGCTGCGTGCCTCTTTCCTCGGCCGGCCCGCGATGGACCCGGACAACACGGCCGACTGGGAGGACGCGCTCGCGCAGATCGTGGTCCGGCGCGGCGACGGCGCCATGCCCGTCGGTGAGCCGCTGCCCGTCAAGCTGCCGGACGACGCGCGTCGGGTGCGCTGAGCCGTGGCGGAGAAGAGCCGGTTGCGGCAGGCGCTGTCCAAGTGGGCCGACAGCGGCGAGGCGCACCAGCGTGACCTCCGTCAGTCGCACGCGACGGCGGAGGCCGTGGCCATCGCCGACGCGCCCGAGCGCGAGCAGGTCGTGGTCAACGGCGTGCTGCGCACGGTGACGCTGCGCCCGCGCGGTGGCGTGCCCGCCCTTGAGGCGGAGCTCGACGACGGGTCGGGCGTCATCACCGTGGTGTGGCTGGGTCGTCGGCGGATCACCGGTGTCGACCCGGGTCGCTCCGTGACCGTGACGGGCTGCATCGGGCGCCAGGGTGGCGTCCCGCTGATGTTCAACCCGCGCTACGAGCTGCGCCCGTGACGGAGGCGAGCCGCGCGTCCGGCGACGAGGTGCCCGAGCAGGTCGACCCCGCCGGGTCGGACCAGACGGACAGGGCCGCGAAGGTCGAGGCCGACACCGTCGAGGCCGTCGTGCGCCAGCAGCTCTCCAAGGCGCTGGGCGGACGGCGCGGGATGGCCGAGGCCGCCGTGCCGACGATCCTGTTCACCGTCACGTGGCTGACGCAGCGCGACCTCGACCTCGCGCTCGAGGTCAGCGTGGGGGCCGCGCTCGTGCTGCTCGCGATCCGCCTGGTGCAGCGCTCGACGGTCCAGTTCGTCGTCAACGCGTTGTTCGGGATCGCGATCGGCTGGTACTTCGTGCACCGTTCGGCCGCGTCCGGCGGCTCCGAGCAGGACCAGGCGCTGGCCTACTTCCTGCCCGGCATCCTCTACAACGGCGGGTACGCCGTCGTGCTGGCGTTCACGTGCCTCATCGGCTGGCCCCTGGTCGGCTTCATGGTCGGGAGCATCACCGGCGACGCGACGGCATGGCACGACGACCGGCAGGTCGTGCGGCTGTGCTCGCGGCTGACATGGCTCCTCGTCGCGCCGTGCGTGCTGCGAGTCCTGATCCAGGCCCCGGTGTGGCTCGCCGGCAGGTCCGGGTCGCTCGACCCCGACACGGCCGTGGCGATCCTCGGGGTCTCGAAGATCGCGCTGGGCTGGCCGCTGCAGCTCGCCGCCCTGGGCTCGATGGTGTGGCTGCTCTCGCGCAACCGCACGCCCGTGGCACCCGGCGCGGCGCCCGCCTGATCGTCGTACGGCGTCCGGGGGCCGGGCTCAGTTGGGGTGGGAGTCGGGCGAGAGCAGGTTCTCCAGCTCGGCCTCGACCTCGGCGGGCACGACGAAGAGGAGCTCGTCGCCCGACTCCAGCGGCTGCTCCGCCTCGGGCGTGTAGACCTGCCCGTCGCGCAGGATCGTGACGAGCGCGCAGTTGTCCGGGAACGGCACGAGCCCGGCGGGCGTGCCGACGTAGGGGGAGTCGGCGGACAGGGTCAGCTCGACGAGGTTCGCGTTGCCCTGGCGGAAGGTGAACAGGCGGACCAGGTCGCCGATGGAGACGGCCTCCTCGACCAGCGCCGACATGATGCGCGGTGTCGAGACGTTGACGTCGACGCCCCACGCCTCGGTGAACAACCACTCGTTGTTGGGGTGGTTGACCCGCCCGACCGTGCGCGGCACCCCGAACTCGGTCTTCGCCAGCAGCGAGGTGACGAGGTTGGCCTTGTCGTCACCGGTGGCGGCGATGACGACGTCGCACTTGCCCAGCTGGGCCTCGGCGAGGGAGGACAGCTCGCAGGAGTCGGCGAGGAGCCACTCGGCGTTGGGCACGCGCTCGGGGCGGATGGACGACGGGTTCTTGTCGATGAGGAGGACCTGGTGGCCGTTCTCGATCAGCTCGCGCGCGATCGAGCGACCCACGGCGCCGGCTCCGGCGATGGCGACACGCATCTCTCAGCTGCTCCTTCAGTCGTCTTCGGGGCCGGACTCGAGCACGGCGTAGGCGTGGGCGGCGTGCTCCTCGCGCATGACGAGGTGGAGCATGTCGCCCTCCTGCAGGACCGTCTCGCGGGTCGGGAGCATGCCCTCGCCGAGGCGGTCGATCCACGCGATGCGGCTGCGCGACTGCATCTGGAACTCGACGGTGCGGTTGCCGATCCACGCCTCGGGGATCGGCACGTGGTCGACGCGGATCGTCCCGGACGGGTCCCGGAAGTCGGGCTCGGCGCCGGCCGGGAGGAGCCGCCGCAGGATCTGGTCGGCCGTCCACTTGACCGTCGCGACCGTCGTGATGCCCAGGCGCTGGTAGACCTCGGCCCGGCCGGGGTCGTAGATGCGGGCGACGACCTGCTGCAGGCCGAACGTCTCGCGCGCCACGCGCGCGGCGATGATGTTGGAGTTGTCACCGCTGGAGACCGCCGCGAAGGCGTCGGCCCGCCGGATGCCGGCCTTCTCGAGCACCTGCTGGTCGAAGCCGTAGCCGGTGATCTTGTCGCCGTTGAACTCCGGGCCGAGGCGCCGGAACGAGTCGGGCTCGCTGTCGATGATCGACACGGTGTGGTTGCGGTCCTCGAGGCTGCGGGCGAGCGTCGAGCCGACGCGGCCACAACCCATGATCACGACGTGCACGCCAGAACCGTATCCCAGCGGGGAGTTCGGCGTCGGGCGGTCTACGCTCTCGTTCGTGAGTGTCGGTGACGTCTCGAAGCGGATCCTGCTCGGGCGCAAGCTCCGCAGCAGCCAGCTGGGCGAGACCCTTCTCCCCAAGCGCATCGCGCTCCCGGTCTTCGCGAGCGACGCGCTGTCGTCGGTGGCCTACGCACCCGACGAGGTCTTCATCATGCTCGCCGTCGCTGGCGCGTCGACCTACGTCTGGTCCTGGAAGATCGGCATCGCGGTCGCGGTCGTGATGCTCACGGTCATCGCCTCCTACCGGCAGACCGTGCACGCGTACCCCTCCGGTGGCGGCGACTACGAGGTCGCGACGGTGAACCTCGGACGCAACGCCGGCGTGACCGTGGCGAGCGCGCTGCTGGTCGACTACGTCCTGACCGTCGCCGTGTCGATCTCCTCCGCGGCGCAGTACGCCGCCGGGGCCATCCCGGGGCTGATCGGGCACGAGGCGACGGCCGCCACGATCGCGGTGATCCTGCTGACCGCGATGAACCTGCGTGGTGTGCGCGAGTCGGGTGCGTTCTTCGCGGTGCCGACCTACCTGTTCATGGTCGCCATCCTCGGCATGTGCGCCTACGGCCTGCTGCGGCTCCTCGCCGGTGACCTCCCCCAGGCCGAGAGTGCGGGCCTGGAGATCCGGCCCGACGAGGGCTGGGACGGCCCGCTGTCCCAGGTCGCGCTCCTCTTCCTCCTGGCCCGCGCGTTCTCCTCGGGGTGTGCGGCGCTGACCGGTGTCGAGGCGATCAGCAACGGCGTGCCTGCCTTCCGCAAGCCCAAGAGCCGCAACGCCGCCACCACGCTGCTCCTGCTCGGGCTGATCGCCATCTCGATGATGATGAGCGTCATCGTCCTCGCCAAGCAGATGAGCATCCGCTACGTCGACCCGCACCACCTCGACAAGCTGCGGGAGGCCGGCGGTGGGGGGTTGCCGGAGGGCTACGACCAGCACCCGGTGATCTCGCAGATCGCCAGCGGTGTCTTCGACCACTTCCCGCCGGGCTTCTACTTCGTCGTCACGGTCACGGGGATCATCCTCGTGCTCGCGGCCAACACCGCCTTCAACGGCTTCCCGGTCCTCGGGTCGATCCTGGCCCAGGACGGCCTCGCCCCGCGCTCGCTGGGCTCGCGCGGGGACCGGCTCGCCTACAGCAACGGCATCGTCTTCCTGGCGGCCATGTCGATCCTGCTGATCGTGATCTTCGACGCCGAGACCACCAAGCTGATCCAGCTCTACATCGTGGGCGTCTTCGTGTCGTTCAACCTCAGCCAGCTCGGCATGATCCGGCACTGGTCACGCAACCTCGCTACCGAGCGCGACCCCGCCGTGCGCCGGCGGATGCTGCGCTCGCGCGCGATCAACACGTTCGGCCTGGGCATGACCGCGGTCGTGCTGGTGATCGTCCTCATCACGAAGTTCCTCGCCGGTGCGTGGATCACGATCCTCGCGATGGCGTTCTTCTTCATGGTCATGAAGGCGATCTCGCGCCACTACAGCCAGGTCGAGCTCGAGCTCGCGGCCGACGAGCAGGACAAGGTCATGCCGACCCGCGTGCACGCGATCGTGCTGGCCTCCAAGCTGCACAAGCCGACCCTCCGGGCGCTTGCCTTCGCCCGCGCGACGCGGCCCAACGTGCTGGAGGCGATCTACGTCAGCATCGACACCAAGGCCACCAACCGGCTGCTGGAGGAGTGGGACGAGCGCCACCTCGACATCCCGCTCAAGGTGCTGCACTCGCCCTACCGCGAGGTCGTCCGGCCGATCGTGGAGTACACCCAGGAGATCCGCCGGGCCAGCCCGCGCGGCGTCGTGGCGGTCTACATCCCGGAGTACGTCGTCGGGCGCTGGTACGAGCAGCTGCTGCACAACCAGACGGCCCTGCGGCTCAAGGGTCGGCTGCTCTTCACGCCCGGCGTGATGGTCATCAGCGTCCCCTACCAGCTCCGGTCCTCGCAGGCCGCGCAGGAGCGCGAGAGGCGCGACGAGGTCCGCGTGCACGCAGGCGACCTGCGCCGCGGCCGCGTCACGTCGGCCAGCCGCCCGGGTCAGATCGACAGTGAGCCGTAGCAGCCGGCCGCGCCGGGCCCGTGGTCGCTCGCGGGTGGGCGAGCGCTTCGAGGCCGAGGTCGGCCCGGTCGCGCACGGCGGCCACTGCGTCGTACGGCTCCCGGATCCGGAGTCCCGCGTGGTGTTCGTCCGCCACGCGCTGCCCGGCGAGCGGGTCGTCGTCGAGATCACCGAGGGCACGGACGGTGACCGGTTCTGGCGCGGCGACGCCGTGTCGGTCATCGAGGCCTCGGCCGACCGGGTGGAGGCGCCCTGCCCCTACGCCGGGCCCGGCCTCTGCGGCGGCTGCGACTTCCAGCACGTCGCCCTTCCTGCCCAGCGCGCCCTCAAGACGTCGGTGGTGCGCGAGCAGCTCGTGCGTCTCGGCCGGCTCGACGCCGGGTCGCCTCTCGTGACCGGCCTCGAGGTCGAGGCCGTCCCGGTCGCCGGTCGCGAGGACGACGGGCTGCGCTGGCGGACGCGGCAGCGCTACGCGGTGACCGACGACGGCCGTCCCGCGATGCGCCAGCACCGCTCCCACGACCTGGTCCTCGTCGACGACTGCCTGATCGCCGTCGACGATGCCCGACCGGTCGCCGGCGCCCGCGCCGGACGTCATGGCGAGTGGTCGCCCGGGCAGCCGGACACCATGACGTCCCACGACGTCACCGTGGGCAGCGCGACCCATCCGTTCTCCGTCGCGGCCGACGGGTTCTGGCAGGTGCACCCAGAGGCCCCGCGGGTCCTCGTCGGCGCGGTGCTCGACCTGCTGCGCCCGGCGCCGGGGGAGCGGGCGCTCGACCTCTACGCCGGCGTCGGGCTGTTCGCCCGCTTCGTCGGTGAGGCGACCGGTGCCCGCATCGTCGCGGTCGAGGCCGACCGCGCCGCGTGCCAGCACGCCCGCACCAACCTCGCCGCCCTGGACAACGCGAGCGTCGAGTGCGGTCCCACCGACCGCGTCCTGCGGGCGGGTCTCGACGAGCCGTTCGACCTGGTCGTCCTCGACCCGCCCCGCGAGGGTGCCAGGCGCGCCGTCGTCGAGCAGGTCGTCGACCGCCGCCCCCGCGCGGTGGCGTACGTCGCCTGCGACCCCGCCGCCCTCGGCCGTGACGTGGCGATCTTCGCCGAGCACGACTACGAGCTCACCGCGATCCGGGCCGTCGACCTCTTCCCGATGACGCACCACGTCGAGTGCGTGGCACTGCTGGAGCCGGTCCGCCGCTGACCTTGCTGCCCCCACCGCGGCGGGGCAGGGTGGAGGCATGGCCACCTACGAGGTCAACCAGGACGCCGTCGCCCATGCCCAGCGGCTGATCGACAAGCGCCAGTACGTGCTCGACAGCGACTGGGGATCGGGGCAGCCCGGGGCCGAGGCGGAGAACGCCTACCTCGAGAGGCACTCGTTCGCCGACTACGCGCTGTGGCACCTCGGGCTCACCGTCGGGGCCAACGACGGCACCAAGGCCCGCCACGCGTTCGTGTACGGCGACCTGCGCCGCGTGCACCGCAGCGGCCTGATCGCGTGCGTCTACCGCGCGTCTGAGTGGCGGCACAAGAAGGTCGAGCTGGCCGCCCACGAGCTGCTCCAACGCCTCGACCAGAAGGCCGGCATCGGCTAGGGCACGAGCGCGGCCAGCTCGGCCAGCGCCGTCGACCGGTCGGTGGTGTCGACCACGGGCCAGCCGTTGGCAGCGGCGAGGTCCAGCAGCTGCAGGCGGCCCTCGAGGACGAGCGGGTCGCCGCCGCGCTCCTCGATGATCCGCGAGATCACCGCGGTCACGGGCGTCTCGGTCCGGTGGTGCAGCCGGTGCAGCACGACGTCGGGTGCGGCATCGAGCACCACACCGACGTACGACGCTCCCGCCACGTGCGCCGCCGCGACGAAGCGGTCGACCTGCGCGGGCGCCACGATGAGCTGGGGGAGGACCACGTCGCGACCGGTGCGCAGGTAGGCCGTCATCAGGGCGAGCGCGGTCTGACGGACGGCCTCGCCGGTGCCGACGAAGTCGTCCTCCCAGCCCGCGACCCACGATCGGAGCTCGTCGATGTCGCAGACGAGCGTGCCCGGGTGCGCGTCGGAGTGCGCGCGGGCCAGCGTCGACTTGCCGACGCCCGAGGGACCGTTGAGGTGGAGGAGGGTCGGCACGCCGGGAGGCTAGCCGAGGGGACTGGCACCGTGTGTTATCTTGACGTCAAGATACTGCGGACGTCCCAAGAACAGGGTCACCCACCTTCCCGAGTCCTCGCGTGCGAGGGCAGGATGGCCGGGTACCCGCGAACCTCCCGAGGAGATGTGGCTGATGGCCAGTCAGGACAGCTTCGGTGCCAAGGGCACCCTGGACGTGGACGGACAGTCCTACGAGATCTACCGCCTGGACGCGGTGAAGGGTGAGGGCCTCGACGTCGAGAGCCTGCCCTTCTCGCTGAAGGTGCTGCTGGAGAACCTGCTCCGCACCGAGGACGGCGCGGACATCACCGCGGACCACATCAAGGCGATCGCCGGCTGGGACGCGAGCGCCGCGCCCGACCAGGAGATCCAGTTCACGCCGGCGCGCGTGATCATGCAGGACTTCACGGGCGTCCCCTGCGTCGTCGACCTCGCCACCATGCGCGAGGCGATGGCCGAGCTCGGCGGCGACGCCACGAAGATCAACCCGCTCGCGCCGGCCGAGATGGTCATCGACCACTCCGTCATCGCCGACGTCTTCGGCACGCCCGGCGCCTTCGAGCGCAACGTCGAGATCGAGTACGAGCGCAACCGCGAGCGCTACCAGTTCCTGCGCTGGGGCCAGGGCGCCTTCGACGACTTCAAGGTCGTGCCGCCCGGCACCGGCATCGTCCACCAGGTCAACATCGAGCACCTCGCGCGCGTCGTGATGGTGCGTGACGGCGTCGCCTACCCCGACACCTGCGTCGGCACCGACTCCCACACCACGATGGTCAACGGCATCGGCGTGGTCGGCTGGGGCGTCGGCGGCATCGAGGCCGAGGCCGCGATGCTCGGTCAGCCGGTCTCCATGCTCATCCCGCGCGTCGTCGGCTTCAAGCTGTCCGGCGAGCTGCCCGAGGGCTCCACCGCCACCGACCTGGTGCTCACGATCACCGAGATGCTCCGCGAGCACGGCGTGGTCGGCAAGTTCGTCGAGTTCTACGGCGAGGGCGTGTCCGCGCTGCCGCTGGCCAACCGCGCCACGATCGGCAACATGAGCCCGGAGTTCGGCTCGACCATCGCCGTCTTCCCGATCGACGACCAGACCGTCGACTACCTCCGCCTCACCGGCCGCACCGACGAGCAGCTCGCGCTCGTCGAGGCGTACGCCAAGGAGCAGGGGCTGTGGCACGACCCGAGCGCCGAGCCGCGCTACAGCGAGCGCCTCGAGCTCGACGTGTCCACCGTGGTGCCGTCGCTGGCCGGGCCGAAGCGCCCGCAGGACCGCGTCGAGGTCTCGGTCGCGAAGGACTCCTTCCGCGCCGCGCTGGCCGACTACGTCGACGAGGGTGACTCCGACCCGGACGACGCCGTGAAGGCGTCCGGCTACGACGAGGCCGTCGAGGAGTCGTTCCCGGCCTCCGACGCGCCGAGCCACGAGGGCGGCAACGGCAAGCCCGTCCACGCCGACGCCCCGAAGGACGCCGGACGCCCGAGCAAGAAGACGAAGGTCTCGCTCGACGGCCAGGAGGTCGAGATCGACCACGGCGCCGTCGTGATCGCCGCGATCACCTCGTGCACCAACACCTCCAACCCGAGCGTGATGATCGGCGCGGCCCTTCTTGCCAAGAACGCCGTCGAGAAGGGTCTCTCGCGCAAGCCGTGGGTCAAGACCTCGCTCGCGCCCGGCTCCAAGGTCGTGTCCGACTACTACGAGCGTGCCGGCCTGACGCCGTACCTCGACAAGCTCGGCTTCAACCTCGTCGGCTACGGCTGCACCACCTGCATCGGCAACTCCGGCCCGCTCATCCCCGAGGTCTCGGCCGCCGTCAACGAGGCGGACCTCGCGGTCGTCTCGGTGCTGTCGGGCAACCGCAACTTCGAGGGCCGGATCAACCCGGACGTGAAGATGAACTACCTCGCGTCGCCGCCGCTCGTCGTGGCCTACGCCCTGGCCGGCTCGATGGACGTCGACCTGTTCGGCGACCCGCTCGGCCAGGACACCGACGGCAACGACGTGTTCCTCAAGGACATCTGGCCGAGCCCGCAGGAGGTCGAGGAGACGATCGCCCGCGCGATCACCTCGGACATGTTCGGCTCGTCCTACGCCGACGTGTTCAAGGGCGACGAGCGCTGGCAGTCGCTCCCCACGCCCGAGGGCAACACCTTCGAGTGGGACGAGGACTCCACCTACGTCCGCCGTCCCCCCTACTTCGACGGCATGCCCGACGAGCCGGAGCCGGTCACCGACATCGTCGGCGCCCGGGTGCTGCTCAAGCTGGGTGACTCGGTCACGACCGACCACATCAGCCCGGCCGGCGCGATCAAGAAGGACAGCCCCGCCGGGAAGTACCTCGCCGAGCACGGCGTCGAGCAGCGCGACTTCAACTCCTACGGCTCGCGCCGCGGCAACCACGAGGTGATGATCCGGGGCACGTTCGCCAACATCCGCCTGCGCAACCAGATCGCGCCGGGCACCGAGGGCGGCGTGACCAAGGACTTCACGAAGGACGGCGAGGTCACCAGCGTCTTCGAGGCCAGCCAGAACTACCAGGCGGCCGGCACGCCGCTGGTCGTCCTGGCCGGCAAGGAGTACGGCTCGGGGTCGTCGCGCGACTGGGCGGCCAAGGGCACGGCGCTGCTGGGCGTGAAGGCCGTCATCGCCGAGTCCTACGAGCGCATCCACCGCTCCAACCTCATCGGCATGGGCGTCATCCCGCTGCAGTTCCCCGACGGGAAGACCGCCGACGACCTCGGCCTCACCGGTGCGGAGATCATCAGCATCAGCGGGATCACCGAGCTCAACGACGGCACGACGCCCAAGACCGTGACGGTCAAGGTGGAGCCGGCTCCCGGCACCGACCAGGCGCACGGCGAGACCAGCGAGTTCGAGGCGACCGTCCGCATCGACACCCCCGGCGAGGCGAACTACTACCGCAACGGCGGGATCATGCAGTACGTCCTGCGCAACCTCCTGCGCGGCTGACGTGGCTGCTGCCGATCCGGCAGAGGTGTGGCGCGGCCGCGTCCAGGGCCACCTGGACGCGGCCGGCCGCCCGCCCCTCGGCGCCATGGCCGGGTGGGAGGTCTTCCCGTTCGAGCGCGACGGCCTGACGCCGAAGCCGCTGGGGGAGCGCGTCGTCCCCGAGCCGTCGCGCGAGCGTTCGGCCGATGCCTGCGGCACCTGCCGCGCCCTGGCGCGTGAGGACCTGGTCCTGCACACCGGCACGCGCCTCGCGGTCATCCGGCCCGGCGGCACCAGCCTGATGTTCGTGGCCAACGTCGTCGCGCGCGAGCACGAGCGGCTCGACGACCTTGACGAGGCCGCCGACGAGGAGCTCGGCCGGCTCGTCGCTCGCACCTTCCGGGCCCTGCGCGCCCTGCCCGGCGTCGGCAACGTGCAGGTCAGCAAGTGGGAGAACGGCGGCGGCCACCTCTCGGTCAACGTCCTGGCCCGCCCCCTCGGCGTCCTCGAGCTCCGGGGCTCGAACCTCCCCGTCTGGGCGGACATGCTCCCGGACATCCCGCAGGACGAGTACGACGCCCGCGCGGACGTCGTACGGTCTGCGCTGGCCTGA
Source organism: Nocardioides potassii (assembly GCF_021648885.1). Taxonomy (GTDB): domain Bacteria; phylum Actinomycetota; class Actinomycetes; order Propionibacteriales; family Nocardioidaceae; genus Nocardioides; species Nocardioides potassii. The sequence goes on from NZ_JAKJHZ010000005.1 coordinate 809,597, forward strand.
CTGTGCGGTGACGGTGACGCACGGGTGCGTCGCCGCCACCGCACAGGCCCGTACAGGGAGCCCGACGCCACACGTGTCCGAGAAGTGGCCCTCGACCGGCGCGTCCGAGGGCCGTACGACGGACACGTGTGCGACTGCCCGGGCCTGCAGGGGCGGTCAGCCTGAAGGATCTTCGGGCGGCACCCCACCAGACGGCCCGCTCGGAGCGTGTGGACGTGTGAGGCTGTCCGCACACAGGGGGTACATCGCGCATGCCAGCACCGACCGACGTCGTCGACCGGCTCGACCGACTGGCGGCGCGTGCGCCCTCGGGCGCGGTCGACCCGGAGGCGCTCTGGGCCCGCGGACGGCGCCGGCAGCGTCGTCGTACGGCGTCCGCGCTGGCCGCGATCGTCACCGTCGGCGTGCTCGCCACCGCGTTGACGCCCTCCGTCCTGGCCCGGATCGACCCGCCTGTTGCCACCTCGACCGGCCGGATGGTGCTGCCCGACGTGGTGCGCCAACCGGGCGAGTGGGAGCCGTCGTTCTCCAGCGTGCCCGGCAGGCTCGTCGCAGCGGGCGTCGGCAGCCGAGCGGGATGGTGGTCGTCTCGTCCCGCGCTCTGGGGCGTGTCGGCTGTCACGGGCGAATCGCGCTTCCTCGACCTTCCGGACGCGGTCCCCGTGACGACCACGCCCGTAGCGCTGTCGGCGGACGGTCAGCTCCTGGCGTACTGGTTCACGAACGACGACGTCGACGTGCTCCCCGCGGACGTGGACGAGAATGACGCTCCTGCTGCCCGACCAGCGGGCGTGGCCGTGCTGCACCTGGCCACCGGGGAGGTCGAGCGCTGGGACGCGAAGTCCGCGCACGGGCTGCAGGTCGACGGGCTCGCGTGGGCCGGGGACGTGTTGTGGTGGTCGGCAGGGTCGGTGGAGCCCGTCGGGACGATCGGCCTCAAGTCCGGCCTTGCGGCGCACACCTGGGACCTCGGGTCCGGTGTGCGCAGGACGATGACGTCCGACGAGCCCGGGTGGGCCCTCCCGTTGAGCACGGCTCGATCGACGGCCGACGGGTTCCTCGTGAATGGCGCTCGCGACCTCAGGCTGGTCCGCGGCAACCACGTCGATCGTCGCGTGTGGCTCGAGAGGCGCATCCGGAACGCCGCGGCGCTCGGCGCGGACGGGAGACAGGTGGCTGCCGTTCTCGATGCCGATCCATCGAGCGGCGCGTCGATGGAGGGGCTGGAGCCCGTCGTCGTGGGCGACCTCACTGACGACCCCGTGGCCATGGCGCCTGTGGGCGATGTCCGGGCCGACGACGTGTACGGATGGCGGTCGGATACCGAGGTGGTCGTGGGGACACGTGTCGGCGCAGGGGCAGACATGCACCTTGCGGCGTCGACAGTGGACGTGCGCACCGGTGAGGAGGCTCGCCTGCTGGAGTTCGAGGGCGCGGTTCCGACCTTCGCGGCCGACGCCTGGTCCGCCGACGTCGTCCAGGCGCCGGACGCGCCGTTCGCCCCGGACCCCCGCCTCGTCGGAGCGGGCGGCGCGGTCGTGCTCGTCTTCCTCGTCTCCCTCTGGCGCGACCTGAGGCGGCGGCGTGGCCGCGCCTGAGGGCTTCGCGGAGTTCGTCGTCGCGCGGCAGGCCGCGCTGCTGCGGACGGCGTACCTCCTCACCGGGCACGCGCACGACGCGGAGGACCTCGTCCAGGCGACCTTGGTGAAGATCGTGCCCCAGTGGCGCCGCATCGCGGACGACCCCGAGCCCTACGTGCGCCGCGTGCTCGTCAACGAGAACATCTCGCGCTGGCGCAGGCGTCGCTGGCGCGAGCACCCCACGGACGAGGTGCCCGAGCAGCTCGCCCACGACCCGGACGTCGCCGAGCTGCTCGCCGTCCGAGCCGCCCTCGCCACGCTCCCCCCGCGGCAGCGGGCGGTGCTCGTGCTGCGCTACTACGAGGGCATGTCGGAGGCCGACATCGCTGCCACCCTCGGTATCGCTCCGGGGACCGTGAAGTCGCAGGCCCGCGACGGGCTGTCCCGACTCCGGGAGGCCCTGCCGGCGGACGGAAGCGCTGTGGAGGGCGCCGGTAGCCTGACGCGGTGAGCGACGCCGACCCGACGACCGAGCCCGCGCGGGACGGGTCGCCCGAGTCGTCGTACGAGTCGACAGACGGCCAGCCCGACGCGCAGTCGTACGGGCAGCCCCCCGTCGTCGAGGAGCAGCGCCCCAGCAGGCTCCCGCTCGTCCTGGCCAGTGTCGGGGCCGCCCTCGTGCTCGGTGCCGCCCTGGCCGCACCTCTGGTCGACAAGGCGCTGCGGGGCGAGGAGGAGGCGAAGCGCGCGCTCGACCTGACGCTCGTCCGGACGTGGGAGATCACCGACCGCGCGCACACGATGGATGACGTCGCCTACCCGCAGGACCCGCCCGCCGGCGGGCCGCACGCACCGGTCTGGCTCGCCTGCGGGGTGTACGACGAGCCGGTGCGCGAGGAGAACGCCGTGCACGACCTCGAGCACGGCACGGTGTGGATCACCCACGACCCCGGGCTCTCGGACGCCGACGTCGAGGCGCTCGCCGCGCAGCTCCCGGACAACGGGATCATGTCGCCGCGCGAAGGCCTGCCGTCCCCGGTGGTGGTGACCGTCTGGGGCGCCCAGCTGCAGCTCGACGGCGCCGACGACCGCAGGCTCGCCCTCTTCCTGGAGGAGTACGGCGACGGGCACACCGCGCCGGAGTTCGGCGTCAGCTGCCAGGGCGGCACCCCCGACCCGGGCGGCGCCATCCCGGGCGAGGGTGCCAACGCCTGACGGCCAGCGGAGCGCCGATCAGCGCTGGAGGAAGCCCAGCAGCGCCCGGTTGAACTCGTCGGCGTGGCTGACGTTGAACCCGTGGGGCGCGTCCTGGACGACGACGAGCTCCGAGCCGGTGATCGTCTCGTGCGTGCGCTTGCCGGAGCCCTCGAAGGGGACCGTGGCGTCGCTGTCGCCGTGGATGACGAGGGTCGGGACGGTGATCTTGGTCAGGTCGTCGCGGAAGTCCGTCGTGCCGAAGGCCTCCATGCAGCCGAGCGCGGCGGTCTGGTCGCTCTGGTGGCACAGGACCAGCGCCTCCTGGCGCTGCTCCTCGCTCACCTTGAGCTCGCCCTTGGCGGAGAAGAAGTCCGTCATGAAGCCGTCGAAGAACGTGGTCCGGTCCTCCTCGAGCCCCTTCGTCATCTCGGCAGCGGCGTCCTCGGTGAGGGGGCCGTCGGGGTTGTCGTCGCCCTTCATCAGGTACGGCGGCACGGCGGCGGCGAAGACCACCGAGTGGATGCGGTCCTCGCCGTGCTTGGCGACGTAGCGGGCGACCTCGCCGCCGCCCATCGAGAAGCCGACGAGCGTCACGTCGGTGAGGTCCAGCTCGGACAGCACGCCGTCGAGGTCGTCGGCCAGCGTGTCGTAGTCATAGCCCTTCGACGGCTTGTCGCTGCGGCCGAACCCGCGGCGGTCGTAGGCCACGACGCGGTAGCCGGCGGCGCTCAGCGGGCCGACCTGCTCGCTCCAGGACTCGCCGGACAGCGGCCAGCCGTGGATGAGCACGACCGGGCGGCCGGAGCCGCCGGAGTCCTCGACGTGGACCTTGGTGGAGCTGAGCAGACCGGAGCTTGCGGTGACCTCGGGCACGGGTAGTCCTTCCCTTGCGGCCGCCCCCTGGTGGGACGGCCGGTGACTCCCTCAACCTAACGTCTTGTGCACAAGACAACACGTCCGTCGGGGTGGTGCGGCGGGACGTGGGTAGCGTGGGGTCATGCTCGTCGCCTTCTCCATCTCGCCCACGTCCAGCGACCCGAACGGATCGGTCACGGCTGCCGTCGCCGAGGCCGTACGCGTCGTCCGTGCCTCCGGGCTGCCCCACGAGACCACCTCGATGTTCACCACGATCGAGGGGGAGTGGGACGAGGTGATGGCGGTCGTCAAGCAGGCGGTCGACGTCGTGGCTCAGGTCTCGCCGCGAGTGGGGCTCGTGCTGAAGGCCGACATCCGGCCCGGCTACGAGGGCCAGCTCACCGCCAAGGTGGAGCGCATCGAGCAGGCGCTGGCGGACGACTGATGGACTCCGAGAGCCGCACCTACCGCACCGGCGGCGACGAGGTCGTGCTCGACCTGACGGACGACGCCGCGGACTTCGTGGCGGACCGGGGCGACGGCCTGCTGCACGTCTTCGTGCCGCACGCGACCGCCGGCCTGGCGATCATCGAGACGGGAGCGGGCTCGGACGACGACCTGCTGGCCGCGCTCGGCGACCTGCTGCCCGCCGACGACCGTTGGCGGCACCGCCACGGGTCACCCGGCCACGGCCGCTCCCACGTGATGCCGGCGATCGTCCCGCCCTACTGCACCGTGCCGGTGCTCGGCGGACGACTCGCCCTCGGCACGTGGCAGAGCATCTGCCTGGTGGACCTCAACGTCGACAACGCCACCCGCGAGGTGCGCTGGTCCTTCCTGGCCGGTTGATGGAGGGCTGACCGGTGGACCTCGCGCGGGCCACGGCAGCCGAACGTCGTACGACGCTGCCCGGCGACGACCTCGTCGACGCCGACGTCGTGATGGACCGCGGCTTCGACGTGCCCGCCCCTCCCGAGGTCGTGTGGCCGTGGCTGGTGCAGCTGGGGAAGCGGCGAGCGGGGTGGTACCTGCCGGCCCGGGTCGAGCGGTTCGTCCCACCGTCGCGCCGCGCGCTGCGCCACCTCGAGCCGCGGTGGCTCGAGCAGGAGGTCGGCGACGTGATCCCGGACTGGGGTGGCGCGGACGCCACGTTCACCCTCGCCTCCGCGGAGGCTCCCGACCACCTGCTGTACACCTCGCGGCGCGGGCACACCGACCTGACGTGGTGCCTCCACCTGTCGCCGGCCGGGGCGGACGGCGCGCGGGTCCACCTCCGCCTGCGGCTGGGTCCCGTCCGCCACCGTCGGCTCGCGGAGGTGGGCGGCGGGCTGTTCGACGCACTCACGATCGTCGGGCTCGCGGCCGGTCTCCGCGAGCGGGTGAGGGGCTAGCGTGGCGCGGGTGAGCGAGCAGGCCTTCGAGATGCGCGACGTCGAGCCCGGTGACGTCGACGCGGTCCTCGCGGTGATCCGGGCGGCCTTCGGTGCCGGCGGGTCCACCCACGGCGACCAGGTCGCCCTCCTCTGGGCCGAGGTCCGGCAGGGTGCCCACCTGCTCGCCGAGCGCGTCGCCGTCGTCGAGGGGGAGGTGGTCGGGCACGTCGGTGTCAGCCACTGCTGGCTGGACGCCCGGCGCGAGCTGGTGTCGCTCGCGATGCTGTCTCCACTGAGCACCAGGCCCGGGTGGGAACGGCGGGGGATCGGCACAGCGCTGGTCGCGGCCGCGATCGAGGCGGCCCGCAGCAGTGGCCGTCCTGCCCTCGTGCTGGAGGGCAGTACGATGTTCTACGGCGCGCGTGGCTTCGCGCCCGCGGTGGCACACGGCATCGAGCCGCCCTCGGTGCGGGTCCCCGCCCCTGCCCTCCAGGTCGTCCCCTTCCGCCTGGAGGACTGGATGACGGGTCGGATCGTCTACCCCGACGTCTGGTGGCGGCACGACTGCGCCGGGCTCCGCGACCCCGACCTGGCTGCCGTGGAGGAGGCGCTCGGCCTGGCCTGACACGTGTCGAACACATGTTCGATATGCTCGTGAGGTGTTTCCCCCGCCACCGCCCCGGCAGCGCCCCACGCCGCCCGAGGGGCACAGCGGTGTCGCCCCGCCCGGTTGGCCGAGACAGGTGCGCCCGCCCGATGCCCCGGAGTGGGAGGACACGGCCGCCAGCTGGCTGCTCGACCTGTGCCCGCCCGACTACCGGCGCTTCACCGGGCTGCGCCGCCACGTCGTCGTCCTGGCCAGGTTCGCGGTTCTCCACGTCGAGGCCCAGCAGCTCGCCACCCGGCGCGGGCTGAGCGAGATCCGCGGCGACCTGAAGGACGTCGCCGACGAGGCGGTGGTGACCGCCGCCGTGCAGACCTTCCAGCTCGAGGACGCCCGCCTGCTCGCCGTACGCCGCGAGGTGGGCCTGGTCGAGGAGGCGTTGCGTGGGCGGCGCTACCGCGTCCGGATGTGAGTCCCGGGGTGGCTAGGGTCGAGTGGTGCACCCATCCGAGCAGCGCCCCGACGAGCCCTCGGCCGGCCACCGCCGCTTCGCCGGCGTCGTGCTGGTCGACCGGGAGGGGCGGATCCTGCTGCAGGAGCGCGACGAGCACGCCCCCATCGACCCCGAGAAGTGGGGCCTGGCCGGTGGGCACGTCGAGCCGGGGGAGGAGTTCGAGCCGGCGGCCTACCGCGAGCTCGAGGAGGAGACCGGTGTCCGGTTGGAGCCCGGGACCCTCGTGCTGCACCGCGAGCTCGTCGTCGACCACACCCACGCGCACGGCACATGGGACCGGATGCAGGTCTTCGTCGCGGCCACCGACCTCACGGACGCCGACATCGACTGCCGCGAGGGCCGCCAGATCGTCTTCGTCGAGCCCGAGGTGGCGCGCGACCTGGACCTGACCTCGGCGGCAGCGGACGTCGTACCGGCCTTCCTCGACGGTCCCGGCTACGCCGGCATGGTGCGATGAGCTCGCCCTCGCTGACCGTGCACCCCGTCCCGTCGATGGGCGCGGAGGACGTCCTCGTCGGGCCCGACGGCACCGTGTGGACGGGCACGGAGGACGGTGCGGTCTGGGCCGTCGACCCGGTGAGCGGGAACGTCCGTCGGGTCGCCGACACTGGCGGTCGTCCGCTCGGCCTCGAGCTGCTCCCCGACGCGCGGTTGCTCGTCTGCGACGCACAGAGGGGCCTGCTGGCCGTCGACACCGGCACGGGCGACGTCGACGTCCTGCTCGACAGGGTCGACGGGCGTCCGATGCGGTTCTGCAACAACGCGGCCGTGGCGGTCGACGGGACGATCTGGTTCAGCGACTCCTCGCTGCACTACGGCGTCGACCGGTGGAAGGAGGACTTCGTCCAGGACACCCACACCGGCCGGCTGCTGCGCCGGGACCCGGACGGCACGGTCACCGTGGTCCTCGACGGGCTGCGGTTCTCCAACGGCGTCGCCCTCGCCGCGGACGAGTCCTACGTCGCCGTGGCCGAGTGCCGCGGCAGGACCGTCGTACGCCTGTGGCTGACGGGCCCGCGGGCGGGCGAGCGCGACCACCTCGTCACCGACCTGCCTGGTTACCCCGACAACATCAGCCTGGGCAGCGACGGACTCATCTGGGTCACCCTCGCCAGCCCGGTGGACGGCCTCGTCGAGCGACTCGGCACGGCGCCGATGGCGCTGCGACGGGCCATCACGAAGATCCCCGATAGGTTCCAGCCCGCGCCGCAGCGCACCATCCGCGCCCAGGCGTACGACGGCGACGGCCGGCTGGTGCGCGACCTCGACATCGAGCACCCCGCCTTCCACATGGTGACCGGGGTCCGGGAGCACCAGGGCCGGGTCTGGCTCGGCAGCCTGCACGAGCCGGCGGTGGCGGTCCACGACCTGCCATGAAATAGACTCGGTCGACATGGCACTCCTCGACTCGATCTCGTCCCCGCGCGACCTCCGCGGGCTCTCCGAGGGGCAGCTGGACGAGCTGGCCGCCGAGATCCGTGACGTGATGATCCGCACCGTCGCGACCAACTCCGGGCACCTCGGTCCCAACCTCGGCGTCGTCGAGCTGACGCTCGCGATCCACCGGGTATTCGACTCGCCGCACGACCGGGTCGTCTTCGACACCGGCCACCAGTCCTACGTGCACAAGCTGGTCACCGGCCGCCACGCCAGGTTCGACACGCTCCGCAAGGAGGGCGGCGTCAGCGGCTACCCGAGCCAGGCCGAGTCCGAGCACGACATCGTCGAGAACTCCCACGCCAGCACCTCGCTGTCCTACGCCGACGGACTGGCGAAGGCCTACGCGATCCGCGGCGACGACCGGCACGTGGTCGCCGTGATCGGCGACGGCGCCCTCACCGGCGGGATGGCCTGGGAGGCGCTCAACAACATCGCCATCGCGCGGTCGAGCCGGCTCGTGATCGTCGTCAACGACAACGAGCGGTCCTACACCCCGACCATCGGCGGCCTCGCGACCGCGCTCACCTCCCTGCGCACCAACCCGCGCTACGAGCAGGTGCTCGACCTGGTGAAGAAGCGCCTCAACGCGGTGCCCGGCGTCGGGCACGCCGCCTACGACGCGCTCCACGCGGTCAAGAAGGGCATGAAGGACGCGCTCGCCCCGCAGGGCCTCTTCGAGGACCTCGGCCTGAAGTACGTCGGCCCCGTCGACGGCCACGACCGGGCGGCGATGGAGCAGGCGCTGACCAAGGCCAAGCGCTTCGGCGGGCCCGTCATCGTGCACGCCATCACCCGCAAGGGACAGGGGTACGACCCCGCGCTGCGGCACGAGGCCGACCAGTTCCACGCACCCGGGCCGTTCGACGTGCAGACCGGCGCCGAGAAGCCCAAGGGCAAGATCTGGACCGACCACTTCTCCGAGGCCATCGTCGAGCTCGGCGAGCGGCGCGAGGACGTCGTGGCCATCACCGCTGCGATGATGCACCCGGTCGGGCTCGACGTCTTCGCCGAGAAGTTCCCCGAGCGGACCTTCGACGTCGGCATCGCCGAGCAGCACGCCGTCACCTCGGCGGCGGGGCTGGCGATGGGCGGGATGCACCCGGTCTTCGCGGTCTACGCGACCTTCCTCAACCGGGCCTTCGACCAGGTGCTGATGGACGTGGCACTGCACAGGTGCGGCGTCACGTTCGTCCTCGACCGCTCGGGCGTGACCGGCGACGACGGTGCGAGCCACAACGGCATGTGGGACATGTCGATCCTCCAGGTCGTCCCCGGTCTCCGGCTCGCCGCTCCGCGTGACGTGGCCCGGCTGCGCGAGCTGCTGGACGAGGCCGTGCAGGTCGACGACGCGCCGACCGTGGTCCGGTTCCCGAAGGGCCCCCCGCCCGAGGACGTGCCGGCCATCGACCGCATCGGTGGTGCCGACGTGCTCGTGCGCGAGGGCGAGCCCGACGTCCTGGTCGTCGCGGTGGGCTCCATGGCCACGACGGCGGTCGAGGTCGCGGCGCGGCTGACCGACCAGGGCATCGGCGTGACCGTCGTCGACCCACGCTGGGTCAAGCCGGTCGACCCCGCCGTCGTCGAGCTGGCGCGCGAGCACCGCCTCGTGGTCAGCATCGAGGACAACGGCCGTGTCGGCGGCTGTGGCGCCGTCCTGCTCCAGACCCTCAACGACGCCGGCGTCGAGACGCCGTACCGCCTCCACGGGATCCCGCAGGAGTTCCTCGACCACGCCAAGCGCGACGCGATCCTCGCGCGGATCGGCCTGGACGCCCAGACGATCGCGCGCGACATCGTCGAGACCGTGACGGCGCTCGACCGACCGGCCCTCGTCGAGGTCGACCACACGGCCTGACACGCTCCGGCCCCCCGGTGGGACGGTGCTCGCGAGCACCGGTCGGTGGGTCTACGTTGCTGGGATGAGCATCTGGCGCACCAAGTCCGTCGAGCACTCGATGGCGGACACCGAGGACCCCGAGTTCAAGCTCAAGAAGAGTCTCACGGCCCTCGATCTGACGGTCTTCGGCATCGGCGTCATCATCGGCGCCGGGATCTTCACCCTCACCGGGCGCGTGGCGCAGGCCTACGCCGGGCCGGGCGTCGTCTTCTCCTTCGTGATCGCCGCGATCTGCTGCGGCCTGGCCGCCCTCTGCTACGCCGAGTTCGCCTCGACCGTGCCGGTCTCCGGGTCGGCGTACACGTTCTCCTACGCGACCCTCGGCGAGATGATCGCCTGGATCATCGGCTGGGACCTGATCCTCGAGCTGATGCTCGGCGCGTCCGTCGTGGCGCAGGGCTGGTCGTCGTACTTCGAGACCTTCCTCGGCGAGATCGGCCTCACGTGGCCCGGGAGCCTCGGCTACGGCGACACCTTCGACCTGCCGGCCTTCCTGCTGGTCGCGGTCCTGACGATCCTCGTGGCGTTCGGCATCAAGGAGTCGCTGCGCGTGAACCTCGTGCTCGTCGCACTCAAGCTCTTCATCGTGCTCTTCGTGATCATCGCCGGCATCCAGTTCATCGACACCGACAACTACAAGCCGTTCGTGCCCGACAGCGCGCCCGGCACCACCGGCGACGGTTGGCTGCACACCCCGCTGATCCAGACGGTCTTCGGCGCGCCCGGGGTGTACGGCGTCGCGGGCATCCTGTTCGCCGCGTCGCTGGTGTTCTTCGCCTACATCGGCTTCGACGTGGTCGCGACGACGGCCGAGGAGGCGCGCAACCCGCAGAAGGACCTGCCGCGCGGGATCATCGGCTCGCTGGTGGTCTGCACGGTCCTCTACGTCCTCGTCGCGCTGGTCATCACCGGCATGGTGAAGTACGACGAGATCAACCCCGACGCAGCGCTGGCGACGGCCTTCATCGACCAGGGCAAGGACGGCTACGCGACGCTCATCTCCGCGGGTGCGGTCGCCGGCCTCACGACCGTGGTCATGACGCTGCTGATCGGCGCGGTCCGCGTCTTCTTCGCCATGAGCCGCGACGGGCTGATGCCGACCGCGCTGGCGCACGTCAACCCGCGCACCGGCACGCCCGTGCGGATCACCCTGGTGATCGGGCTCGTCGTCGCGTTCGTCGCCTCCCTCACACCGATCGGGAAGCTGGAGGAGATGGTCAACATCGGCACCCTCTCGGCCTTCGCCCTGGTGTCCATCGCCGTACCGATCCTGCGCAAGAACCGCCCCGACCTCGAGCGGTCGTTCCGGGTGCCCTTCTCGCCCTTCCTGCCCTGGCTCTCGGCGGCGATCTGCGTGTTCCTGATGCTCAACCTCACCGCCGAGACGTGGCTGCGGTTCCTGATCTGGATGGCCCTCGGCTTCGCGATCTACTTCGGCTACGGCTACCGCCACAGCCGCGTCGGCCGCGGTGAGGGCGTCCCGGCGCAGGACTACTCCGCGCGCTGAGTCGCCGTACCTCCGCGGAGGGTGGTCCAGCCACATCTCCGTCGTACGGGATGTGGCTGGACCACCGGCGCGAGGGACGAGCGATCAGTGGAAGCGGCGGCCCGTGGCCTGCTCCGAGATCCCCGCGACGTCGAGCATGAAGGTCAGCCCGCCGTTCCAGAAGGAGAAGCCGGCGCCGGTGATCATCGCCAGGTCGATGTCCTGCGGTGCGGCGACGACGCCCTCGTCGAGCATCAGGCGCGCCTCCTCGGCGAGGCCAGCGAGCGTCTTCGCGCGGACCTGGTCGGCCGTCAGGACGACCGGATCGGCCGGTTTCTCGAGCATGGCCTCGACCTCGGGGTCGAGGGTGCCGTCGGGCCCGTAGTAGGCGGGCTTGCGAGCCGCGACGATCCGCTCGAGGGCGGGGGAGACGTAGAACCGGTCGGGGAACGCGCGCTTCAGCGTCTCGTTGTTGTGCAGCGCGATCGCGGGACCCACCAGCGAGAGCAGCATGAACGGCGGCATCGGCGCGATGCCGGCGAACGCGCCGTCTGCCACCTGGACCGGCGTGCCCTCGTCGACGATCCGGCCGACCTCGCTCATGAACCGGCCGAGCAGGCGGTTGACGATGAAGGAGGGGCTGTCCTTGACCAGGATCGACGTCTTCTTCAGCGCCTTGCCGGTGGCGAACGCGGTCGCGAGGGTGGCGTCGTCGGTCTTCTCGCCGGTGACGATCTCCAGGAGCGGCATGACCGCCACCGGGTTGAAGAAGTGGAAGCCCACGACCCGCTCGGGGTGCTCGAGGTCGGCGGCCATCTCGGTGATCGACAGCGACGAGGTGTTGGTCGCCAGGACGCACCCGGCGCTGACGACCTTCTCGACGTCGGCGAAGACGGTCTTCTTGACCGACATCTCCTCGAAGACGGCCTCGATCACGAAGTCCGCGTCGCCGAAGGCGACCTGCTTGTCGGTCGCGCCGGAGACGAGCGCCTTGTGGCGGTTGGCCTTGTCCTGGTTGATCCGGCCCTTGGCGAGCAGCTTGTCGATCTCGGCGTGCACGTAGGCCACGCCCTTGTCGGCCCGCTCCTGGTCGAGGTCGGTGAGCACGACGGGGACCTCGAGGCGTCGTACGAAGAGCAGGGCGAGCTGGCTCGCCATGAGGCCGGCACCCACGATGCCCACCTTGGTCACCGGCCGCGCGAGCGACTTGTCCGGAGCGCCGGCGGGCCGCTTGGCCCGCTTCTGCACCAGGTCGAACGAGTAGAGCGACGCCAGCAGCTCCGGCGTCTGGGACAGCGCGTGCAGCGCGTCGTCCTCGGCGGCGAACCCGGCGTCGCGGTCGGTGTCGCGCGCGGCGGCGATGAGCTCGACGGCCTTCTTCGCGGCCGGCGAGGCGCCACCCGTCTTCGACGCCACGATGCCCTCGGCGCGGGCGATCGCCGCGTCCCAGGCGTCGCGGTCGACCTCCGGCCGCTCAACCGTGGTCTCACCCCGCACGACCGAGGCCGCCCACAGCAGCGACTGCTCGAGGAAGTCCGCGCCGTTGAAGACCGCGTCCGCCAGCCCGAGCTCGTAGGCCGCCTGCCCGCCGAGCGTCTTGCCCTGGTTGAGCGGGTTCTCGAGGATCAGCGTCACGGCCTTGTCGGCACCGACGAGGTTCGGCACGAGCCACGCGCCACCCCAGCCCGGCACCAGCCCGAGCATGACCTCGGGCAGGCCCAGCGCGGGCGCGGAGTCCATCACGGTGCGGTAGGTGCAGTGCAGCGCCACCTCGAGGCCGCCGCCCAGTGCGAGGCCGTTGATCAGGCCGAACGAGGGCTTGCCGCCGTCCTGCAGCTTGCGGAAGACCGCGTGCCCGAGCTCGGCCACGACGCGTACGGCGTCGGGGCCGCCGCCCTGGATCGAGGTGAGGTCGGCGCCGGCGGCGAGGATGAACGGCTTGCCGGTCACCGCGATCGCGTCGATCGACTCGTCGGCGAGCGCCGCGTCGATGGCCGTGTTGAGCGACAGCAGCCCGGCGGGACCGAACGTGTTGGGCTTGGTGTGGTCCTCGCCGTTGTCCAGGGTGATCAGGCCGATCGTCGCGCCGGGGAGCGCGACGGTGCGCAGGTGGGCCTGCGTGACGCGCTCGGCGTCGGAGACGATCGCCTCGGCGCGCTCGAAGATGGTGCTCATGCGTTCTCTCCAGTCCAGTGCGGGTTCTCCCAGATGACCGTGCCGCCCATGCCGATGCCGATGCACATGGTGGTGAGGCCGTAGCGGACCTCGGGGCGCTCCTCGAACTGGCGCGCCAGCTGGTTCATCAGGCGTACGCCCGACGAGGCGAGCGGGTGGCCCATCGCGATCGCACCGCCGTAGGGGTTCACGCGCTCGTCGTCGTCGGCGATCCCGTAGTGCTCGAGGAACGCCAGCACCTGCACGGCGAACGCCTCGTTGACCTCGAACGCGCCGATGTCGTCGATCGTCAGTCCGGCCAGGCGCAGCGCCTTCTCCGTCGCGGGGATCGGACCGGCGCCCATCACCTCGGGCTCGACTCCGACGAAGGCGTAGGTCACCAGTCGCATCTTGACCGGCAGGCCCAGCTCGCGCGCGGTCTCCTCGTCGGCGAGCAGGGCGGCGGTGGCGCCGTCGTTGATCCCGGCGGCGTTGCCCGCGGTCACGTTGCCGTGCGAGCGGAACGGCGTCTTGAGGCCGGCGAGCGACTCCATCGTCGTCTCGGGACGCATCGGCTCGTCGAGCGTGGCCAGGCCCCAGCCGGCCTCGGCCGAGCGGGTGGCGACCGGGACGAGGTCGGGCTGGATCCTCCCGGCGTCGTAGGCCGCCTTGGTCTTCTGCTGGCTGCGCACGGCGTACGCGTCCACGCGCTCCTTGGTGATCGTGGGGTAGCGGTCGTGGAGGTTCTCCGCGGTCTTGCCCATCACGAGCGCGTCCGGGTTGACGATCCGCTCCGACAGGATCCGCGGGTTGGGGTCGACCCCCTCGCCCATCGGGTGGCGACCCATGTGCTCCACTCCGCCGGCGATGGCGACGTCGTAGGCACCGAAGGCGATGCCCGACGCGGTGCTGGTCACGGCGGTCATGGCGCCTGCGCACATCCGGTCGATCGAGTAGCCCGGCACGCTCTGCGGCAGGCCCGAGAGCAGTGCCGCGGTCCGGCCGAGGGTCAGGCCCTGGTCGCCGATCTGCGTCGTGGCGGCGACGGCCACCTCGTCGACCCGCTCCGGCGGGAGGGAGGGGTTGCGCCGCATCAGCTCGCGGATGCACTTGATGACGAGGTCGTCGGCACGCGTCTCGGCGTACTGGCCCTTGGCCTTGCCGAACGGGGTGCGCACGCCGTCGACGAAGACGACCTCACGCTGGACCCTGCTGGATGGGTGGGAAGACACGGGTGCTCCTGCATCTCGGGGACTCGGGAGGCGTCACGTTACCCCTCGGTAACAACGGCTGCCCAGCAGGGCGGGTGTGTGTCGGGTCACTGGTCGGGAGTCACTAGGGTTGACCCATGGCCGACAGACTCGTGCACATCGTCGACGACGCCGAGGTCCTCGCCGATGCGGGCGACCTGACGCTGGTGTGCGTGCTCACCGGGTTCCTCGACGCGGGCAAGTCCGCGGAGCTCGCCGCGGGGCACCTCGCGACGCTCTCCGACGGAGGCAAGGTCGTCGCGACCTTCGACGTCGACGCCCTCCACGACTACCGCGCCCGGCGCCCACCGGTGACCTTCGTGCGCGACCACTACCGCGACTACGAGGCACCGCGGCTCGTCGTGCGTGCGCTGCGCGACGCCGGCGACACGCCGTACCTCCTGCTCGCCGGCCCCGAGCCCGACATCCGCTGGGAGGCCTTCGCCCGCGCCGTGCGCGAGGTCGTCGAGCACTTCGGCGTGTCGCGCGTCGTGGGCCTGGGTGCCGTGCCGATGGCCGTCCCGCACACCCGCCCGATCGCGATCACCCCGCACGCCAACCGCCCCGACCTCGTCCCCGGCGAGAGCCCGTGGCAGGGCGAGCTGCGGGTCCCAGCGAGCGCGCAGGCGCTGCTCGAGATCCGGCTGGGGGAGTGGGGCCACGACGCACTGGGCTTCGTCGCCCACATCCCGCACTACCTCGCCCAGATGGAGTACCCGCAGGCCGCGCTGGTCCTGCTCGAGCACCTCGAGATCGGCGCCCGGTTGACGATCGACCTCAGCGACCTGCGCGAGGCGGCCGAGATCACCGAGGCCGAGGTGGACCGTTACCTGTCCCAGAACGACGAGGTGGCCGACGTCGTCCGCGGCCTGGAGCAGCAGTACGACGCCTTCCGCCAGGCCGAGGCCGCCGGCACCTCGCTGCTGGCCGGCGACGAGCAGCTGCCGACCGGCGAGGAGATCGGCAGCGCCTTCGAGGCCTTCCTCGCCGAGCTCGACGACCAGGGCGATCCCAAGGACTCCGGCGACGACGCCGGCTGGGACGGCCGCTGATGGCCGGCAGCGCCGAGGAGCTCGTCGCACTCCTCGACCTCGAGCAGCTCGAGGTCGACCTCTTCCGCGGCATCCAGGCCAGGACGGAGCGACAGCGCGTCTTCGGCGGCCAGGTGGCCGCGCAGGCCGTGGTGGCGGCGACCCGCAGCGTGGAGGACCGCTTCGTCCTGCACTCGCTCCACTCCTACTTCCTGCGCCCGGGCGACACGACGGTGCCGATCGTGTACGACGTCGAGCGCATCCGCGACGGACGCTCCTTCGTCACCCGCCGGGTCTCGGCCCGTCAGCACGGCCGGCCGATCTACTACCTGACGGCCAACTTCCAGGTCCCCGAACCGGGTCTCGAGCACCAGGACGCGATGCCCGACGTCGTACCCCCCGAGCACGGCATGCCGCTCGTCGAGCTCGCCCGCCAGCAGGGTCCGGAGGCCGCCGAGCACTGGGAGCGCGAGTGGTCCGCGCTCGACATCCGCCACGTCGGCGTGACCGGTCGCGGCATCCCCGAGGACGGCGACCACGCAGCCCGCGCGCGGCTCTGGATCAAGGTCGACGGACCGATCGCGGACGACCCGACCCTCCAGACGGCGGCGTTCACCTACGCCAGCGACCTGACGCTCCTCGGTGCGGCGCTCGTGCCCCACGGCATCCACATCGCCTCGCCGCGCCTGCAACCGGCCTCGCTCGACCACACGATCTGGTTCCACCGCCCGTTCCGCGCCGACGACTGGTGGCTCTACGACCAGTTCTCGCCGTTCGCCGGTGGCGCTCGCGGACTCGCCCTGGCCCGGGTGTTCTCGCGGTCAGGTGAGCTGGTCGCGACCGTCGCCCAGGAGGGGCTGATCCGTCTTCGCGAGCCGCGGGACTAGCGCGTGCGCCCCACCAGGTGGGGCGAGCCGTCCTTCGGGCTGGTGAGCGCGAAGGTCCAGCCGGCGTCGTCCTGGCGGGCGGCGTACGCCACGGTGCCGGGGAGGAAGACCGGCTTCTTGAAGGCGACCTCGACGGTGACGGCCTCGGGCAGCCGGTTCTCGATCGCCGCGATCGAGCGCGCCTTGGTCCACATGCCGTGGGCGATCTGGCGCGGGAAGCCCAGCGCCTTCGCGGTCAGCGGGTAGAGGTGGATCGGGTTGGCATCGCCCGACACCGCGGCGTACCTGCGACCCAGGTCGGCCGGCAGCCGCCACTCGACGCCGCCCGTCGGTGCGTCCGGGATCGACAGCCCCGGTGCAGCGTCGCCGTCGATGGTGCGGCCGCGGCGGAGGTAGGTCGAGGTCGACTCCCACGCCGCCTCGCCGTCGCCGGTCACGGTCGTCACGAAGTCGAGCAGGACGCCCTTGGCGTGCGGCCGGGGCGCCCCGACCGACGTGGTGACGTCGAGCGCCTCACCGATCCCGATCGCGCGGTGCGCGGTGATCGTGTTCTCCACGTGCACCATGCCGATGGCGGGGTAGGGGAAGGCCGGGTCGCTCATGATCGCCATGTGCAGCGGGAACGCCAGCATGTGCGGATACGTGAGAGGTACGACGTCCTTGCGCGGGAAGCCGCACACGGCGGCGTACACGTCCACGCGGGCGCGCTCGGCCGTGACACCGGTGCGGTCGTAGGCCAGGCCGGTGAACGCGCCGGCCGGTGCCTTGCGGACCCCGGGCAGCTGGTTGACGCCGGGGACGACCGGGAGCGCGGCGCGCAGCAGCGTGCCGAGGCTGCCCGGCTCGCCGTGGAGGGTCTTGGCCGTGGGCTCGGACATCAGGCGCCCAGCATCATCTGGCCGCACACGCGCACGACGTTGCCGTTGACCGCGCCGGACCCGGCACTGGCGAACCACGCGATCGTCTCGGCGACGTCGACCGGCAGCCCACCCTGCGACATCGCGTTGAGCCGCTGGCCGACCTCGCGGGTCGCGAACGGCACGGCGGCGGTCATCTGGGTGATGATGAAACCCGGCGCGACGGCGTTGACCGTGATGCCGTCGGACAGCTCGTCGCGCAGGCTCTCGACGAGGCCGATGACCCCGGCCTTGGACGTGGCGTAGTTGGTCTGGCCGACGTTGCCCGCGATGCCGGCGATCGAGGCGACGCCGATGATCCGGCCCCCAGCGTTGATCACACCGGCGTCGAGCAGCTCACGGCTGATCAGCTCGGGCGCGGTGAGGTTGACCGCGATGACGCTGCTCCAGCGGTCCTCGGCCATGTTGGCGAGCTTCTTGTCGCGGGTGATGCCGGCGTTGTGCACGACGACGTCCACGCCGCCGTGGTGCTCACGCAGGTGGTGGGCGATCCGCTGCGGCGCGTCCTTGGCGGTGATGTCGAGGACGAGGTGGTCACCGTCGAGCTCGGTCATCAGGGTCTGCAGCTCGCTGGCCGCCTGCGGGACGTCGACCCCGACGACGGTCGCGCCGTCGCGGTGGAGGACGCGGGCGATCTCCTCGCCGATGCCCCGGCTCGCGCCGGTGACGAGCGCGACATTGCCGGCGAGCGGCTTCGTCCAGTCGTCGACGGTGTCCGTCGACGTGGAGCCGTGGGCGCCGATGCGCACGACCTGGCCCGACACGTAGGCCGACTTGGGGGAGAGGAGGAACGCGAGGGTCGAGCTGATGGCGCCGTCGGCGGCAGGGGCGACGTACACGAGCTGGACGGTGCCGCCGCGACCGATCTCCTTGCCGAGGCTGCGGGTGAAGCCCTCGAGGGCGCGCTGCGCGATCCGCTCGGAGCCCGACACGGTCTCCGGGGGCGTGCCGAGGACGACCACGCGCGGGCAGGTCTCGAGCCTGCGCATGAGGGGCGTGAAGAACTCCTGGAGGACGAGCAGCCCGTCGGTGTCCGTGATGCCGGTGGCGTCGAAGACCAGCGCCTTCGCGCGCGCGCCGTCCTCGAGGCCGGCGGCCGAGGCGATGCCGAGCCCGTCGAGGGTCGTCGGCAGCACCTCGGCGAGCCGGCCCTGCCCACCGAGCACCACCACGCCGTCGACGAGCGGGGCGCCCTCGCTCCAGCGCTCCAGCGGGGTGGGGTTGGGCAGGCCGAGGTTCTTGACGAACAGCTGGCCGATCGAGGTGGACACGAAGCCCTGGTAGCGGTCGCTCATGGAGATCCCTCTTGCGCGGTATGGGTAGCGGGGTGAGTCCGAGGTCGGCATCATGTAACTCGGTGTGACACTCGGAGTCCACTTTTCGTGACGTGCCCCTCACACCGTTGGCGCGCGGCACCTGTCAGGCAAGGATAGGAACATGCAGAAGACCACTCGCCCCGTCGCCGTCGTCGGCGGCAACCGCATCCCCTTCGCCCGGTCCAACACGGTCTACGCCGGGGTCTCCAACCAGGAGATGCTGACGGCAGCGATCGACGGGCTGGTCGACCGCTTCGACCTCCGCGGCGAGCGCCTCGGCGAGGTCGTGGCCGGTGCGGTCCTCAAGCACTCCCGCGACTTCAACCTCACCCGCGAGTCGGTCCTCGGCTCCACGCTGGCGCCCGAGACGCCCGCCACCGACATCCAGCAGGCATGCGGCACCGGCCTGCAGGCAGCGATCCAGGTCGCCAACAAGATCGCCCTCGGCGTCATCGACGCGGGCGTGGCCGGCGGCACGGACACCACGTCCGACGCGCCGGTCGCCATCAGCGACAAGCTCCGCAAGAAGCTGATGAAGGTCAACTCCGCCAAGGACACCGCGAGCCGCCTCAAGGCGCTCGGCGCGATCCGCCCCGGCGACATCGGCCTCGACATCCCGCAGAACGGCGAGCCCCGCACGCGGCTGTCGATGGGAGAGCACGCCGCACTGACCGCCCTCGAGTGGAGGATCACCCGCGAGGCGCAGGACGAGCTCGCGGCCCGGTCGCACCACCACCTCGCGAAGTCGTACGACGACGGGTTCCAGGACGACCTCATCACGCCCTTCCGCGGCGTCGAGCGCGACAACAACCTGCGCCCGGACTCCTCGGTCGAGAAGCTCGCGACCCTCAAGCCGGTCTTCGGCAAGGGCGCGGCCGCCACGATGACCGCCGGCAACAGCACCCCGCTGTCCGACGGCGCGTCCGCGGTCCTGCTCTCCAGCGACGAGTGGGCCGAGGAGCGCGGCCTCCCGGTCCTCGCGCACCTCGTCGACGCCGAGACCGCTGCGGTCGACTACGTCAACGGCCACGAGGGCCTGCTGATGGCACCGGCGTACGCCGTCCCGCGGATGCTGGAGCGCAACGGCCTGACGCTGCAGGACTTCGATTTCTACGAGATCCACGAGGCCTTCGCCTCGCAGGTGCTCTCGACGCTCGCAGCCTGGGAGGACCCGGTGTTCTGCAAGGAGCGGCTCGGCCTCGACGGCCCGCTCGGCGAGATCGACCGCGACAAGCTCAACGTGTACGGCTCCTCGCTCGCAGCGGCGCACCCCTTCGCCGCGACCGGCGGCCGGATCGTGCCGGTGGCCGCGAAGCTGCTCGCGCAGAAGGGCTCGGGCCGCGCGCTGATCTCGATCTGCGCCGCCGGCGGCCAGGGCGTCGTGGCGATCCTCGAGCGCTGAGCGGCCTCAGGCCCGCACCAGCCTGAACCAGCTGCCCCATCCCTCGTCGGCCGACTCGGGGTCGTAGGGCTGCGACACCCTCCAGCCCTCGAAGGACTGCTCGAGGTGCTCGGCCTCCACCTGGCGCGCGCCCGGCCAGCGACGCGGCGACGTGCTCAGCAAGATGGTGGCGCCAGGTGCGGCCAGCGTGGTGACCCCGCCCGCCATCCGTGTCCTGCCCGCGGCGTCGAGCCCCTGGAAGCACCCGACGTCGAGGAAGAGGTCGAAGGCCGTCCCCACCCCCGAGTGCACGAGGTGGCGCACGTCGCCGATGACGAACCGGGCGTCGTCGAGCCCGTTTCGTCGCACGGCGACGTCCACGGCCTGTCGGACGTTGTCGATGCCCATGGCGTCCCAGCCGCGTTCGACGAGGAGCCGGGTGTGCGCCCCCCGACCGCAGCCGAGGTCCAGCGCGCGCCGGACCTGGTCGGGCCGATCGCGCTCCTCACGACCGAGGAGGCGCTCGAGGGCCGGCTGGTCCCGTCGGCCCGCCTTCTCCCACGGGATGATCCCTGCGCGGTATGCGGTGGCGTAGCCGATGCCCATGTTCAGTTCCTGACCTGCGTGAGCGGAAAGTACCGCTCGCCTGCGACGGTACTCCCTCCCGGCCGCACTGCTATGGTCGGCGCCGATCGACATCCTTTAACGAGCCGTCCCGTGAGGCGGAGAAGGAGGTCCGGCGAGCGGATGCCTGCCACCACCAGCGACAACACCCCGGACACCAGCCCCGAGCGGCTGGACCGCACCGTTCTCGACGCCCGTGACATCTCCCGGGCGCTGACCCGGATCTCGCACGAGCTGCTCGAGCGCAACAAGGGCGCCACCGACCTGGTGCTCCTCGGCCTGCACACCCGCGGCGTACCGCTCGCGCGGCGCATCGCCGACAAGATCGCCGCCGTCGAGGGCGCACCCGTCGCGGTGGGCGAGCTCGACGTGACGATGTACCGCGACGACCTGCGCTCACAGCCCACCCGCCGCGCGCACAAGACCGCGCTGCCGCCGGGCGGGATCGACAGGAAGGTCGTCGTGCTGGTCGACGACGTGCTCTTCTCCGGCCGGACCATCCGAGCCGCGCTCGACGCGCTGGCCGACCTCGGGCGGCCGAGCGCCGTACGCCTCGCCGTACTGGTCGACCGGGGACACCGCGAGCTCCCGATCCGTGCCGACCACGTCGGCAAGAACCTTCCCTCCGCGCTGGCCGAGCGCGTCAGCGTGCGGCTGGCCGAGGTCGACGGCACCGACGAGGTGACCATCTCGTGAAGCACCTGCTGTCCATCGACGACCTGGGCACCGACGACATCGCCCAGCTCTTCGAGACCGCCGCCGACATGCACGACGTGCAGAGCCGCGAGGTCAAGAAGCTCCCGGCGCTGCGCGGCCGCACGGTCGTCAACATGTTCTTCGAGGACTCCACCCGCACGCGCTCGTCGTTCGAGATCGCCGGCAAGTGGCTCTCCGCCGACGTGATCAACGTGAGCGCCAAGGGCTCGAGCACGTCCAAGGGCGAGAGCCTGCGCGACACCGTGCTCACCGTCTGCGCGATGGGGGTCGACGGCCTCGTCATCCGCCACCCTGCGAGCGGCGCGGCCGTCCAGGTCAGCGAGTGGGTCGACGCCTCGGTCGTCAACGCCGGCGACGGGATGCACGAGCACCCGACCCAGGCGCTCCTCGACGCCTACACGCTCCAGCGTCACCTCGGCTCCCTCGAGGGCCGGCACGTCGCGATCATCGGCGACCTCACCCACAGCCGGGTGTTCCGCTCCAACGTGCAGTGCCTGACCAAGCTCGGCGCCCGGGTCACGGTCGTGGCCCCACCGACGCTGATGCCCAGCGGTGTCGCCAGCTGGTCCGCCGCGGCGGGCTTCGAGACGTCGTACGACGTCGACGCGGTGCTGCCGGAGGCGGACGCCGTGATGATGCTCCGTGTCCAGCGCGAGCGGATGTCCGGGGCGTACTTCCCGAGCCCGCGCGAGTACACCGTGGGCTACGGGCTCACCCGCAACCGGCTCGCGCTGCTCAAGCCCGACGTCCCGATCTGCCACCCCGGTCCGATGAACCGCGGCCTCGAGATCGCCGCCGACGCCGCCGACGCGGCGCAGTCCGTGGTGCTGGAGCAGGTCTCCAGCGGCCTCGCGATCCGCATGGCCGTGCTCTACCACCTGCTCGCAGGAGAGGAAGCCTGATGTCGCTCGTGATCACCGGAGCCTCGCTGCTGGGCGAGAGGACCGGGGACCTGTACGTCGACGACGCCGGCGTCCTCGTCGACGAGGCACCGGCCGGTGCCGAGACCATCGACGCCGACGGCCTGGTCGCCCTGCCCGGGCTCGTCGACCTGCACACGCACCTCCGCGAGCCGGGGCGCGAGGACGCCGAGACCGTGCTGACGGGTTCGCAGGCGGCCGCCCTGGGCGGTTACACCGCGATCCTCGCGATGGCCAACACCTCGCCCGTGACCGACACGGCGGAGGCGGCCACCCGCGTGTGGGAGCTGGGTCGCGAGGCCGGGCTCGTCCACGTGCAGCCGGTCGGCGCCGTGACCCGCGGGCTGGCCGGCGAGGAGCTCGCCGAGCTCGGGCTGATGCACCGCTCGCGCGCCGGCGTGACCGTCTTCTCCGACGACGGAAAGTGCGTCCACGACGCCCGCGTGATGCGGCGGGCGCTGGAGTACGTCAAGGCGTTCGGCGGCGTCGTGTCCCAGCACTCGCAGGACCCCGCGCTGGCGGGACCGTCCGCGTGCTGCCACGAGGGTGAGCTGTCCGGTCGTCTCGGGCTGCCCGGCTGGCCCGGCATCGCCGAGGAGGTCATCGTCGCGCGCGACGTGATGCTCGCTCGCCACACCGGTTCGCGGGTGCACGTCGCGCACGTGTCGACCGCCGGCTCGGTCGAGGTGCTCCGCTGGGCGAAGGGCCAAGGCATCGACGTCACCGCCGAGGTGACGCCGCACCACCTGCTGCTCACCACCGACCTGCTCGCGGGCTACGACCCGACGTTCAAGGTCAACCCGCCGCTGCGGCCGCAGGAGGACGTCGACGCCCTACGCGCCGCGCTCGCCGACGGCACCATCGACGCCGTCGCGACCGACCACGCGCCGCACGCCCGCCACGACAAGGAGCACGCCTTCGTCGACGCCGCCTTCGGGATGGTCGGCCTCGAGACCGCGCTCGGCGTCGTCCGCACGGCCCTTCCCGACCTGTCGTGGGCCGACGTCGCCCGGGTGATGTCAGTGACGCCGGCCCGGATCGCCGGCCTGGCGGACCACGGCCGGCCGCTCGAGCCCGGCTCGCCCGCGAACGTCGTACTGGTCGACCCGTCCGCCACCGTCACGGTCGACCGCGACGCCTCCGCCTCGCTGTCGCGCAACAACCCGTGGCACGGTCGGGGGCTGACCTCGCGGGTCGTGCACACGGTCCACGGCGGCCGGGTCACCGTCCGCGACGGCGCGCTGGCGGACTGACCCGCCGCGTCAGCGGCGGCGGGGGCGCAGGTCGAGGACGTTGGCCGTGCCGCGGTCGCGGAGCGTCGTACGGCCCCGCGCGACGGTGACCGTGTTGCGGTCGCCCGTGAGCACGACTCGGTCGGCGCGGGTGAGCGCGAGGGAGTTGTCCGAGCCGGTGATGCGGGTCGTGTAGGCCTTGCGGGCCCGCACCGCGTCGGTGCCGCGCATGCGGAGGACGTTGACGGTGTCGGCGGTGACGGTGGCGCCGGAGCCGAGGAGCTCCACGCGCTCGGCCAGGCCGGCGACGGTGACCGTCGAACCCGTGCCGGAGACGACGAGGGAGGTGAGCGACGGGGTGCTGACGGCGTTGCCGGCGCCGGACACCACGACGTCGTACACCGGCTTCGCGGTCACCGTGTTGCCGGCGCCCTCCACCACGAGCTTCGTCGCCGCGGGCATCGTCACCGTGGCGTCGTCGGCTGCGACGCGTACGACGCCACAGGTGCCGCGCAGGTCGTAGGTCGCGTCGTCCCAGGTCAGGACCGTCTCGGAGCCGACCTCGCACTGGACCGGGATCGTGAGGAGACCGGCCGCGTGCGCGGGGGCGGCCCCCAGAGCAGGGGCGGCCACGACGACGGCGAGGACACGGGCAAACCGGGAGAAGGACACATACTGAGAGTACGCACGTGCACCCGGACCCGCCGCATGGGCCTCGTCACACCGGCCGGACCGTGCCCGTGGACGGGTCGCGGTCCGTGAGGCAGTAGACCTGACCGCCGGGCGCGGTCAGCACCGTCCAGAAGTCGTGGACACCCCGCACGGTCGCGCCGAGCGAGACATGGAGGTCCGAGTCGGCCGCCCGGTTCGCGCTGGCGAGGTCGGGGTGCGCCCGGACCGGGCCGTCGGTCTCATCGAGGCGCTGCAGGAGGAGCCGGAGCCGCCCGTCCTCGACGAGCCGCACGAACCCCGGGAGCGATCCCTCCTGCGGCTCGCGACCGGTGAGCGCCGCCCAGAACCCGACCTCGGAGTCCCAGCTGGACGACGGGACGTCGAGGCAGACCTGGTCGAGGATCGTCGCGCCGTCGCGCGCCAGCACGGGCTCGCCGTCGACCAGGGTCTGGCAGAACGTGAAGCCACCGGGGGAGCGCATCACCTCGACGTCGTGGTAGGTCCACGCGTGGGTGGCACCGAGCGCGCTCGCGTGCTCCACGGCAGCGGCACGACCGGTGGCGTCGAGGTCGAGGTGGAGGCCCGCGGGGCCGTCCACCGCCTGGACCTTGACGTACGGCGACCCTGCCGCCGGCAGCAGCGTGAGGAACTGGCCGTCCTCGCCGCGCCGCTCCGAGGGCTGCCAGCCGTTGACGGCCGACCAGAAGGCGACGGCCTCGTCCATCCCGGCGGCCGGGACGTCGAGGAAGACCTGGATCCACGCGGGGGTCGGAGCGCTCATGGGCCGATGCTCGCACGTCGTAGGGTCGACGGATGAGCGACTTCCCTCCCGTCATCCCGCAGCTCCAGCACACGGTGCTGGACGCCACCGACGTGCGGGGCGAGGCCGAGTTCTGGCGCGACCTCCTCGGGCTCGCCTACCGTCCGGGCGACGAGGTGCCCGAGGACGGCGCGGACGACGCCGACTGGCTGGTGCTCACCCACCCCGACGGCCGGCGGTGCCTGGCGATCCAGGAGGTCGCCTCCCTGCCGCGGAACCGCTGGCCCGAGCCCGGCCACCCCTCGGTCAGCCACCTCGACACGACGGTGCCGTCGACCAGTGCGCTCGACGCCGCCCACGAGCGCGTCCTCGCCCTGGGCGGGGAGCTCAGGCTCGACCGCACCGACGACCCGGACGAGCCGCTGCGTGCCTACGCCAGCCCGGCGGGCCACGTCTTCTGCGTGTTCGTGGCCTGAGCCGTCCCCGGCCTGCGGTCACGCCAGGCCGAGGGCCCGGGCCTCCTCCCACAGGTCGTCGCGGACGCTGGGGTGGGCGGCGTGCTCGATGAGGTTGCGGGCCTGCTCGCGCTCGGTGCGACCCCACATCCAGGCGACGCCCTGCTCGGTGACGACGGCGCCGTGCTGGAACGACGTGACGGGCTCGTCGACCAGCGGGACGATCGTCGAGACGTCCGCACGCGGGTGCCAGCTGCGCAGCGCCATGAAGGCCCGCCCGCCCGGCGAGTGGCTGGCCCCCACGGTGAAGTCGGTCTGCCCGCCGAAGCCGCTGTAGATCCGAGCGCCGATCCGCGAGGCGTTGGCCTGGTCGAGGAGGTCGACCTGGAGCGCGGTGTTGATCGAGGTCATCGCCGGCTGCTGGGCGATCGCGGCAGGGGAGTTGGTCGTCTCGGTCCGCAACATCTGCACGCGAGGGTTGTCGTCGACCCAGTCGTAGAGCTCTTGGCTGCCGAACACGAACGACGTACGGACCGGCGTCCCGCGGTCGAGCGCACCCGCGCTCTCGAGGGTGAGCACCCCGTCGCTGAACATCTCCGTCCAGACCCGCAGGCCGCGCCGGTCGAGGAGCCCGGCGATGGTGGCGTCGGGCACCTCGCCGATGCCGGCCTGCAGGGTGGCGCCGTCGGCGATCTCGGCGGCGACGCGCGACCCGATCAGCCGGGCGTCGTCGCTCGGCGGACGTGCGGTGTGCGTGGTGAGCGGGGCGTCGACCTCCACCCCGAGGTCGAGGTGGTCGACGGACAGGACCGCGTCGCCGTACGTCCACGGCATCCGGGGGTTGAGCTGCGCGACCACCAGTGCGCCGCGGGAGCGCGCCGCCTCGATCGCTGCCGGCAGCACGTTGACCTCGAGGCCCAAGGAGACCTGACCGTCGCGCGGCGTGGTCGTGTGGACCACGACCACGTCGGGGGCGAGCGGGCCGTGGAACAGGCGGGGCACCATCGACAGTCGGCACGGGACGTAGGCCAGGCGCGGGTGCCGGCGGAAGCCCGGACCGACGAACGTCGTCTCCGGGACGACGCCCTCGTGCAGCGGCAGGTCGGGCTGCGCGTTGAGGGCGTGCAGTCGTACGTCGGCCAGCTCGGCGAGGAGCGGGCCGAGCAGCGTGACCGGCGAGGCAAAGTTGCCGCTCGTGACCACGCGCGGGACCACCGGGGCCTCGATCCCCGCGCAGTGCTGGTGGACGGCCCGGGCGGCCTGGTCGATGTCGACGACGTGCATGCAGCCAGCCTGCCAGCGGCCTGCCGTAATTCAGTGGGCCGAAAGTCCCTGGCCGCCTAGGCTGGCGTCATCATGTGGATCCAGGACTGACCCGACTCGCGTCCGCGGCGGCGCACCAGTGCGCCCGATGCCCGGCGAGTCCCTCTCCTGACCTCGCAAGGACGTCCGCATGCCTGCCTCCGCCGCTCCATCCGCCACCCTCGGCCCGCTGGTCGTGACCGGGCTGTCCGTCACGTACCCCGACCGGACCGTCCTCTCCGGCGTCGACCTGCTTGCCCAGCCGGGCCGCCGGATCGGGCTCGTCGGTGAGAACGGCGTCGGCAAGTCCACGCTGCTGCGCACCGTCGCCGGGCGGCTCCCCTCCCTGGCGGAGGTGTCCGGCAGCATCGAGGCGCCGAGCGACCTCGTGCTGCTCGGCCAGGAACCCCCGTTCCGCGACCGGGCGACCGTGGCCGATGTCCTCGCGATGACCCTCGCGCCGCTGAGGACCGCGGTCGCGGACGTCGAACGTCTCGCCGCCGCGGTGGGCACACCTGACGGCGACGCGGCCTACGAGCGCGCCCTGGAGACCGCCATCGTCCACGACGCGTGGGACGCGGACCGTCGCGCGGCGATGTCCGCGGCGCGACTGGGGCTCGACGGCCTCGACCCGCAGCGCCGGGTCGGCACGCTGTCGGGCGGCCAGCGCACGCGGCTGGCGCTCGCCACCATCATGACGACGCGGCCGACCTGCCTCCTGCTCGACGAGCCCACCAACCATCTCGACGACGACGCGATCGAGGTGCTCACCGCCTTCCTGCGCGACCTGCCCGGCGTGGTGGTCCTCGCCAGCCACGACCGGGTGCTGCTGGACGACGTGTGCACCGACCTGGTCGACCTCGACGCCGGTGAGCTCGGCACGGACGGCGGTGGCGGGCAGCGGTTCGGCGGCGGCTGGAGCGACTACGAGGCGGCTCGGGTGGACGCCCGGCGACGCTGGGAGGAGACGTACGTCGCCCAGCAGGAGGAGATCGCCCGGCTGCGTGACGCCACGCGGATCGGCACCAGCGCCATCGCCCACGACCGTGGGCCCACGGACGGCGACAAGTACGTCTACTCCTTCAAGGGCGGCCGGGTCGACCAGACGCTCGCACGCCGCAAGAAGGACGCGCAGCGCCGGCTGGACGCGGCGGAGCGGGACCAGGTCCGCAAGCCACCGGCCCCGCTCCGGTTCCGGGGTGACCTCACGGCCGCGCCTGCCTCGTCGGGCCGACTGGTGCAGGTGCGGGACCTCGAGGTCGAGGGGCGGGTGCGGCTGGAGCGCCTCGACCTGGCGGCGGGGGAGCACCTGCTCCTCACCGGGCCCAACGGCTCGGGCAAGTCGACCCTCCTCGGCGTGCTGTCCGGCCGTCTGTCCGCGACGGCGGGCTCGGTCGAGGTCTCGGCCCGGACCGTGCGCGAGCTCACCCAGGACCCGCAGGTCACCGACCCGTCACGCTCCGCCCTGGCGACGTACGACGCCGCAGTGCGGACCGTCGCCGACGCACCAGCCCTGCGCGACCTGGGCCTGCTGCACCCGCGCGACCACCGCACGCCGGTCGGCGCCCTGTCGGTCGGCCAGCGACGGCGGCTCGGCCTGGCCGTCGCGATCGCGGCCGCACCGGACCTCCTGCTCCTCGACGAGCCCACCAACCACGTGTCGCTGGCGCTGGCCGGCGAGCTCGAGGACGCGCTCGCGACCTCCCCGGGCGGGGTCGTCCTGGCCTCCCACGACCGGTGGCTGCGGCGGCGTTGGGAGGGCCCCGAGCTGCGGCTCGCGGGCTGGTGACAGGCCGTGGACACGATGCCGTCGCGGGGCCGCTCCGCTGGTAGGGTCGGCGTCGGCTCGAACATCCTTTAACGATCCGTCCCGTGAGGCGGAGAAGGAGGTGCGGCATGGCTCTGCCTGCCCCTGCGATCATGGTCCTCGAGGACGGTCGCACCTTTCGCGGTGAGTCCTTCGGTGCCGAGGGCGAGACCTTCGGCGAAGCCGTCTTCTCGACCGGCATGTCCGGGTACCAGGAGACGCTGACGGACCCCAGCTATCACCGCCAGGTCGTCGTCATGACGGCCCCGCACGTCGGCAACACCGGCATGAACGACGAGGACCCGGAGTCCTCGCGCATCTGGGTCTCCGGCTACGTCGTGCGCGACCCCTCCCGCGTCCCGTCCAGCTGGCGCAGCGTCCGCGGGCTCGACGAGGCGCTGCGCGACCAGGGCGTCGTGGGCATCAGCGGCGTCGACACCCGCGCCCTGACCCGCCACCTGCGCGAGCGCGGGGCGATGCGTGTCGGGATCTCCACCACGGAGACCGACCCGGAGCGGCTGCTCGCCCGCGTCCGCGAGTCGGGCGAGATGGAGGGCGCGAACCTCAGCGAGGCGGTCACCACCCGGGAGTCGTACGTCGTCCCGGCACAGGGCGAGCGTCGGTTCACCGTCGCAGCGATCGACCTCGGCATCAAGGCCAACACCCCGCGGATGATGAGCGAGCGTGGCATGGAGGTGCACGTGCTCCCGGCGACCGCGTCGCTCGACGAGGTGCTCGCGGTCGAGCCGGACGGGCTGTTCTTCTCCAACGGTCCCGGCGACCCGGCCGCGACCACCGCCCAGGTCGAGCTGCTGCAGGGCGCGCTGCGCGCCGGCCTGCCCTACTTCGGCATCTGCTTCGGCAACCAGCTCTTCGGCCGCGCGCTCGGCTTCGGCACCTACAAGCTGAAGTACGGCCACCGCGGCATCAACCAGCCGGTGATGGACCGCACGACCGGCAAGGTCGAGGTCACCGCCCACAACCACGGGTTCGCCGTCGACGCCCCGCTCGAGAGCTCCACGACGACCGAGTTCGGCGAGGCGACCGTGAGCCACGTGTGCCTCAACGACGACGTGGTCGAGGGCCTCGAGCTCCGTGACGCCGACGGGCGGCTGACGTCGTTCTCCGTGCAGTACCACCCCGAGGCAGCGGCCGGCCCGCACGACGCGGCGTACCTCTTCGACCGGTTCGCGGACCTGATGGGTGGTGGTCTCGAGGCTCGCTCCGCTCGCACCTCGACCACCGGGAAGACGGGGGCCTGACATGCCGAAGCGCACCGACATCCAGAGCGTCCTGGTCATCGGCTCCGGGCCGATCATCATCGGCCAGGCCTGCGAGTTCGACTACTCCGGCACCCAGGCGTGCCGGGTGCTGCGCGAGGAGGGCCTGCGGGTCATCCTGGTGAACTCCAACCCGGCCACGATCATGACCGACCCCGAGTTCGCCGACGCCACCTACGTCGAGCCGATCACCCCGGAGTACGTGGAGAAGGTCATCGCCCACGAGCGTCCCGACGCGCTGCTCGCCACCCTCGGCGGCCAGACGGCGCTCAACTGCGCGATGGCGCTCGACCGGGCCGGCGTCCTCGAGAAGTACGGCGTCGAGCTGATCGGCGCCTCCATCGAGGCGATCGAGCGCGGCGAGAACCGCCAGCAGTTCAAGAAGATCGTCGAGCAGCTCGGCGGCGAGTCCGCCCGCAGCACTATCTGCCACTCGATGGACGACCTGCTCGCCGCCGCCGACGACCTCGGCTACCCGATGGTCGTGCGTCCGTCGTTCACGATGGGCGGCACCGGCTCCGGGATCGCCTACGACGAGGCCGACCTGCGCCGCATCGGCGGCGCCGGCCTGGCTGCCAGCCCGACCACCGAGGTGCTCCTCGAGGAGTCCATCCTCGGCTGGAAGGAGTACGAGCTGGAGGTCATGCGCGACCGCATGGACAACAGCGTGATCGTCTGCTCGATCGAGAACCTCGATCCCATGGGCGTGCACACCGGCGACTCGATCACCGTGGCGCCCGCGATGACCCTGACCGACCGCGAGTACCAGAAGATGCGCGACCTCGCGATCGGCATCATCCGCGCGGTCGGCGTCGACACCGGCGGCTGCAACATCCAGTACGCCGTCAACCCGGCGGACGGCCGCCTGATCGTCATCGAGATGAACCCCCGCGTGTCCCGCTCGAGCGCGCTGGCCTCGAAGGCGACCGGCTTCCCGATCGCCAAGATCGCCGCGAAGGTCGCGATCGGCTACACGCTCGACGAGATCCGCAACGACATCACCCAGGAGACGCCGGCCTCCTTCGAGCCGACGCTCGACTACGTCGTGGTGAAGGTGCCGAGGTTCGCCTTCGAGAAGTTCCCCGAGGCCGACCCGACGCTGACCACGCACATGAAGTCGGTGGGCGAGGCGATGGCCATCGGCCGCAACTTCACCGAGGCGCTGCAGAAGGCGCTGCGCTCGCTGGAGAGCAAGCACGCGCCCTTCGACTGGCACAAGGAGTTCGTCGAGCTCGACAAGGACGCGCTGCTCGCGGAGGTCGCCACCCCGCACGACGGTCGCCTCAAGAAGGTGATGGACGCGATCCGCGCGGGCGCCACGCCCGAGGAGATCCACGACGCGACGAAGATCGACCCGTGGTTCGTCGACCAGCTCGCGCTGATCAACGAGGTCGCCGTGGAGCTGATCGACGCGGTCGAGCTGACGCCCGGCCTGCTCCGCACCGCCAAGCGGCACGGCTTCTCCGACGAGCAGATCGGCAAGATCCGCGGCCTGTCCGCCGACGTCGTCCGCGGCGTGCGCCACGCCCTCGGGATCCGGCCGGTCTACAAGACCGTCGACACCTGCGCCGCCGAGTTCGCCGCGCAGACGCCGTACCACTACTCGTCCTACGACGAGGAGACCGAGGTGCAGCCGCGCGCGGAGGGCAAGGAGGCCGTGATCATCCTCGGCTCCGGGCCCAACCGCATCGGGCAGGGCATCGAGTTCGACTACAGCTGCGTGCACGCCTCGCTCGCGCTCGCCGAGGCCGGCTACGAGACGATCATGGTCAACTGCAACCCGGAGACGGTGAGCACCGACTACGACACCTCGGACCGGCTCTACTTCGAGCCGCTCACGCTGGAGGACGTGCTCGAGATCGTCCACGCCGAGCAGCTCGCCGGCCCCGTCGCCGGCGTCGTGTGCCAGCTCGGCGGCCAGACGCCGCTCGGCCTGGCGCAGGGCCTCGCCGACGCCGGCGTTCCGATCGTCGGCACGACGCCCGAGTCGATCCACCTGGCCGAGGAGCGGGGCGCCTTCGGCCGCGTCCTCGCCGACGCCGGCCTGCCGGCGCCCAAGCACGGCACCGCGACGTCGTACCCGCAGGCGCAGCGGATCGCCCACGAGATCGGCTACCCGGTGCTCGTCCGGCCGTCCTACGTCCTCGGCGGGCGCGGCATGGAGATCGTCTACGACGACGGCGCGCTGGAGGCCTACCTCGAGAAGTACGTCGCCAACGGGCTGATCAACGAGCGCCAGCCGGTGCTGGTCGACCGGTTCCTCGACGACGCGGTCGAGATCGACGTGGACGCGCTCTTCGACGGCGAGGAGCTCTTCCTCGGCGGCGTGATGGAGCACATCGAGGAGGCCGGCATCCACTCCGGCGACTCGTCGTGCGCGCTGCCGCCGATCACCCTCGGGCGCGAGGAGGTCGAGCGGATCCGCCGCTCGACCGAGGCGATCGCCCGCGGACTCGGCGTGCGCGGCCTGCTCAACATCCAGTTCGCGCTGGCCTCCGACGTGCTCTACGTCCTCGAGGCCAACCCGCGCGCGTCGCGCACGGTGCCGTTCGTCTCCAAGGCGACCGCGACTCCTCTGGCCAAGGCGGCGGCCCGCGTCATGCTCGGCGAGTCGATCGCCGAGCTGCGCACGGCCGGCGTGCTGCCGGCCGAGGGCGACGGTGGCCACCTGCCGGACGGCTCGCCGATCGCGGTCAAGGAGGCGGTCATGCCGTTCGACCGCTTCAAGACCGCCGACGGCCGCACGGTCGACGCGCTGCTCGGGCCGGAGATGCGCTCGACCGGTGAGGTGATGGGGTTCGACTCCGTCTTCGGCACGGCGTTCGCCAAGGCGCAGGCCGCGGCCTACGGCTCGCTGCCGCTGTCGGGCCGGGTGTTCGTGTCGGTCGCCAACCGCGACAAGCGGCACATGATCTTCCCGGTCAAGCAGATCGCCGACATGGGCTTCGAGATCCTCGCGACCGCCGGCACCGCCGAGGTGCTGCGCCGCAACGGCGTCGAGGCGACCGTGGTGCGCAAGCACTCCGAGGGGGAAGGCCCCGACGGCGAGCCGACGATCGTCGGACGGATCTGGGCGCGCGAGGTCGACCTCGTGATCAACACCCCGCACGGGTCCACCAGCGGCGGCTCGCCGCGCGCCGACGGCTACGACATCCGCACGGCGGCCGTGTCGACCGACATCCCCTGCATCACCACGATCCAGGGGCTGGGTGCGGCGGTGCAGGGGCTGGAGGCGATGCGTCGCGGCCAGATCGGCGTCCGGTCGCTGCAGGACTGGGCCGCGCTCGGAGCGGCCGCCCGCGAGGGTCGCGACGGGTGAGGCCCTACGACGTCCTGTTCGACCAGGCGCTGACCCGGGTCGACGCCGAGCGCATCCACCACGTGGCGTTCCGCGCGATCCGGGCCGCGGCGCCCGTCACGGGGCGTGCCGTGCGGGTGCCGTCCCGGCCCGTGCAGGCGCTGGGCCTGACGTTCCCGCACCCGCTCGGCCTCGCCGCCGGCTTCGACAAGAACGCGGTCGGGATCGACGGCCTGGCGGCGCTCGGGTTCGGGCACGTCGAGGTCGGGACGGTGACGGGGGAGGCCCAGCCGGGCAACCCGCAGCCGCGGCTGTTCCGACTCAAGGCCGACCGGGCGATCGTGAACCGGATGGGCTTCAACAACGACGGCGCCGAGGTCGTCGCCCGCCGGCTGGCGGCCTGGCGGTCCGCGGGCGGCTCGACCGTCCTCGGGGTCAACATCGGCAAGACCAAGGTCGTGCCGGAGGAGGACGCGGTCCGCGACTACGAGAAGTCGACCGGGCTGCTGGCCCGCTACGCCGACTACCTCGTCGTCAACGTCTCCTCGCCCAACACGCCCGGGCTGCGCGACCTCCAGGCCGTGGAGAAGCTCGAGCCGCTGCTGGCCGCCGTACGACGACGCGCGGACGAGGCCTCCCCGGACCGCCGGGTCCCGCTGCTGGTGAAGATCGCCCCCGACCTCAGCGACGAGGACGTGCTCGCCGTCGGTGACCTCGCGCTCGCATCCGGCCTGGACGGGATCATCGCCACCAACACGACGATCAGCCGCGACGGGCTCGCCACCTCGGCCGCCGAGGTCGAGCACGTCGGTGCGGGAGGGCTCAGCGGCCGGCCGCTCACCCAGCGGTCCGAGGACGTCGTACGGCTCCTGCGGGGGCACGTCGGGCCGGACCTGACCCTCGTCGGGGTCGGCGGCATCACGACCGTCGACGACGCGCGACGGCGCCTGGCAGCGGGGGCCGACCTGCTGCAGGGCTACACCGCGTTCGTGTACGAGGGTCCGCTGTGGCCGCAGACGATCGTGAAGGGCATCGTCCGGGGGCTCGCCACGGATGACTGACGTGCCGGGGGTGCAGGGGCCCGTCCACGTCGAGGCCGAGGTCGTCGCCACCAGGCGCATCGGCGGCTACCGCCACCTCACCCTCACCGCTCCGGGAGTGCCCGAGCGCTTCCGCGCGGGCAACTTCGTCGCGGTCACGGTCGCGGGCCACGTCGCACGCCGGGCGCTGTGGGTGCACCGGGTCCGCGCGTCCAGCTCGTTCGGACCCACCCTCGACGTCGTCGTCGAGGCGCGAGGCAGCGGCACCGAGTGGATCGCCGCCCAGCCCGTGGGTGCCCGCGTGGCGCTGACCGGTCCACTGGGCCGGCCGTTCGCGCTGCCGAAGGACGCGGTGTCGTGCCTGCTCGTCGGCGAGGGCTACGCGGCCGCACCGCTCTTCCCGCTCGCCGAGCGGCTCCGCGAGCGCGGCTGCGCCGTCTCGCTCCTCGTCTCCGCGCCGGACGAGGCGCGGCTGCTCGCCGCGCTCGAGGCCCGCCGGTCCGCGCGATCGGTCACGGTGCTGACCGCCGACGGGTCCGTGGGCGTGCGCGGCACGGTCGCCGAGCACGTCGACGACCTCCTCGCGCGCAGCGAGGCCGACGTCGTCTACGCCGCTGGGCCGACCCCTGTGCTGCGCGCCGCGGCCGGTGCGGCGGAGCGAGCCGGGGCGTGGAGCCAGGTGGCGGTCGAGGTGCCCGCACCGTGCGGCACCGGGCTCTGCCACGGCTGCCCCCTCCCGGTCGTCGGGGAGGACGGCGTCGAGCGTGTCGTCCGCGCCTGCGCCGACGGCCCGGTCGTCCGCGGCGACCGCGTCCGGTGGGACAGCCTGTGACCGCCCTCGACCACGGCCTGGGCCTCGGCCCCGTCATGGTCGCCGCGGGGTGCGGGGGCACCGGCCGCGAGCTGGCGTCGTACTGCGGACCGGGTGGCCTCGACGGCCTCGACTTCGTCACCCGCTCGATCACCCTCGACCCCCGCGCCGGCGGGCCGGGACCACGCATCGAGGAGGTCCCCGGCGGGCTCGTCAACGCGGTCGGCCTGCCCAACCCCGGCCTCGAGCACTTCCTCGCCACCGAGCTCCCGTGGCTGGTGCGCGCCGGCGTCCGCGTGATCGTGTCGATCGCCGGCGCGACGATGGGGGAGTACGCCGACCTGGCGCGCCGCCTCAGCCGGGCGCCCGGCGTCGCGGGGCTCGAGGTCAACGTGGGCGCCCCGGACGACGCCGGGGCCGGGCTGTTCGAGGTCCGCGAGCCCTACCACTCGGCCAGCGTCATCTCGGCCGTGCGCCGCGAGTTCCCCGTCGACCGGCCGGTCCTCGCCAAGCTCCGCCCCGACGTGTCGCGCATCGTCGAGGGCGCCCGCTCGTGCCACGAGGCCGGTGCGAGCGCCGTGGTCGTCGGCAACGCCGTACCGGCCGCGTTCCGCGACGGTCGCTCGGGCGGCCTGAGCGGGCCCGCGGTCGCGCCCGTCGCACTGCGGTGCGTGGCCGAGGTGGCCCGCGTGCTGCCCGAGCTGCCCGTCATCGGGTGCGGGGGAGTGCACGACCTCCGCTCCGCCAACGCCTACCTCGATGCCGGCGCCACCGGCGTCCAGGTCGGCACCGCCCTGCTCCACGACCCCACGACCGTGGCCCGGCTCCGGGTCGCGCTCGCACCCCACACCAGCCCGAACGAGGAGACCAGATGACCAGCTTCGGCACCCGCCTCGCCCGCGCCATCGACGAGCGCGGCCGCTTCTGCGTCGGGATCGACCCGCACGTCGGGCTGCTCCAGCAGTGGGGCCTGTCGGACGACGTCGCGTCGCTCGAGCGCTTCGCCCTCACCGTGGTCGAGGCGGTCGCGCCCGTGGTCGGCGTGGTGAAGCCGCAGAGTGCCTTCTACGAGCGCTTCGGCAGCCGCGGCGTCGCGGTGCTCGAGCGGGTGATCTCCGAGTCACGCGACGCCGGAGCGCTGGTGCTGCTCGACGTGAAGCGCGGCGACATCGGCTCCACCAGCCAGGCCTACGCCGACGCCTACCTCGACCCGGCCTCGCCGCTCGCCGCGGACGCGATCACCGCCAGCCCCTACCTGGGCTTCGGCTCGCTCGACCCGATGGTCGAGGCGTGCCGGGTGCACGAGCGCGGGCTGTTCGTGC
Source organism: Nocardioides potassii (assembly GCF_021648885.1). Taxonomy (GTDB): domain Bacteria; phylum Actinomycetota; class Actinomycetes; order Propionibacteriales; family Nocardioidaceae; genus Nocardioides; species Nocardioides potassii. The sequence goes on from NZ_JAKJHZ010000005.1 coordinate 845,719, forward strand.
TCGCGCTGACGTCCAACAAGGAGGGCCCGGAGGTCCAGCACGCCCGCGGCGAGGACCGCACCGTGGCGGGCACCGTGCTCGACCACCTGCGCCGCCTCAACCAGGGTGCCGACCCGGTGGGCTCCTTCGGCGCGGTCGTCGGGGCGACGATCGGGTCCACCGAGGAGGACCTGGACATCAACGGACCGTTCCTCGTCCCGGGCTACGGCGCCCAGGGCGGCACCACCGACGACCTGCGCCGGATCTTCGGCCCCGCCGCCCGGTGGGCGCTGCCGAGCTCGTCGCGCGAGGTGCTGGCCGCCGGTCCCTCCGCCGCGGCCCTGCGCGAGGCCGCGCAGCGCGGCAACGACGCCGTGCGACAGTTGGGCGTGTGACCCGTGCCCTCCTCGTCGCGCTCCTCGCGACGCTCGCCCTGACGGGCTGCTCCAGCAGCCCGCAGGAGGAGTACTGCGACGCGGTGACCGAGCACCAGCCCGAGCTCACCGACATCGCCGCGTCGGACGACACCGGCGCCCTGTTCGACGCGCTCGACACCTACGACGACCTGCGCGACAAGGCCCCCCGCGACATCGTCGACGACTGGGACGCGGTCATCGAGCCGCTGCGCGAGCTGCAGCAGGCGCTCGCGGACAACGACGTCGACGCGTCGTCGTACTCCTCCGACGACCCGCCCGCCGACCTCGACGCGACCGGCCGCGCGGAGATCGAGGCCGCTGCCCGCAAGGTCGGGTCCGAGCGGACCGTCACCGCGATGGCCGCCGTCGAGCAGCACGCCCTCGACGTCTGCGGGACCCCCTTGTCGCGCTGACCGTGGTGGAGGAACCACGCCGATTGCAGCCGTCGTCGCGACGTGACTAGATTGACCCGCACCCGATTCTCCCGCACCAGAAGGACCTTCTTCGTGGCCTTGCCCCCACTGACGCCCGAGCAGCGCCAGGCAGCCCTCGACAAGGCTGCGGCCTCCCGACGCGAGCGGGCCGAGGTCAAGAACCGCCTGAAGAACTCCGGGGGCTCGATCCTCGACGTGCTGGAGGAGGGGCGGACCAACGAGGTCATCGGCAAGATGCGCGTGGTCGAGCTGCTCCAGTCGGTGCCCGGCCTCGGTCGGGTCCGCGCCCGTCAGGTCATGCAGCGCCTCGGCATCGCCGAGAGCCGTCGCGTGCGCGGTCTCGGCGTGAAGCAGGTCGCCGCGCTCGAGCGCGAGTTCGGCCCCGACGCGCAGTGATCGAGGGAGCACCTGCCGGCAACCCGAACCGGCGCTCGCGCCTGATCGTGCTCGCCGGCCCGACCGCGGTCGGCAAGGGCACCGTCGCGGCCGACGTACGCCGTACGCACCCCGAGGTCTGGCTGTCCGTGTCGGCGACGACGCGCCAGCCTCGACCCGGCGAGGAGAACGGCATCCACTACTGGTTCGTCTCCGATGAGGAGTTCGACGCGATGATCGAGCGGGGCGACCTGCTCGAGTGGGCGGTCGTCCACAAGGCCGCGCGCTACGGCACGCCGCGGGGGCCGGTCGAGCTCGCGCTGGCGTCGGGCCACCCGGCGATGCTCGAGATCGACCTCCAGGGCGCGCGGCAGGTGCGCGAGACCATGCCCGAGGCGCTGTTCGTCTTCCTCAAGCCGCCGTCGTGGGAGGAGCTCGTACGACGTCTCGTCGGGCGCGGCACCGAGAGCGAGGCCGAGCGGGAGCGCCGGCTCGAGACGGCGCGCGCCGAGCTCGCCGCGGAGAGCGAGTTCGACGTGACCATCGTCAACCACGAAGTTCACGCTGCAGCCGAGCAGTTGGTAGCCTTGATGGTTGGATCCGATTCCTCCTAGCTGCATTGCGAGGCACCATCACCGTGGCTTCTCCCACCATCGCCGCCGAGGGCGTCACCAACCCCTCGATCGACGACCTGCTCGACAAGACCGACAGCAAGTACAAGCTGGTGCTCTACAGCGCCCAGCGTGCGCGCCAGATCAACGCCTACTACTCCCAGCTCGGTGAGGGCCTCCTGGAGTACGTCGGCCCGCTCGTCGACACCCACGTCCAGGAGAAGCCGCTGTCGATCGCGCTCCGCGAGATCAACGACGACCTCCTGACCTGCGAGGACATCGACCCCGCCGCCGAGGCCGCTGCCGCCGAGGCTGCTGCGGGCGACGCCACGGAGTGATGCGAGCCCCTCGATGACCGTCAGGGTCGTGCTCGGTGTCTCGGGCGGCATCGCGGCCTACAAGGCCTGCGAGCTGCTGCGCCGGTTCACCGAGTCCGGCCACGACGTCACCGTGGTGCCGACGGCCGCCGCGCTGGAGTTCGTCGGCGCCCCCACGTGGGCCGCGCTGTCCGGCAAGCCCGTCTCCTCCGAGGTGTGGCACGACGTCCACGCCGTGCCCCACGTGCAGATCGGCCAGCACGCCGACGTCGTCGTGGTCGCTCCCGCGACCGCCGACATGCTCGCGAAGGCCGCCCACGGGCTCGCCGACGACCTGCTGACCAACACGCTCCTCACGGCCCGCTGCCCGGTCGTCTTCGCGCCGGCGATGCACACCGAGATGTGGGAGCACCCGGCCACCCAGGCCAACGTCGCCACCCTGCGCCAGCGCGGCGCCGTCGTGATCGAGCCCGCCGAGGGCCGCCTCACCGGCGCCGACACCGGCAAGGGCCGGCTGCCCGACCCGGCCGAGATCTTCGAGCTCGTGCGCGGCGTGCTCGACCGCGGCGCCGACGCCTCGCTCGACCTCGCCGGGAGGTCCGTCGTCGTGTCCGCCGGTGGCACGCGCGAATACCTCGACCCGGTGCGGTTCATCGGCAACCGCTCCTCGGGCCTCCAGGGCTACGCGCTCGCCCGGGCCGCCGCCTCGCGGGGGGCACGCGTCACGCTGGTCAGCGCCAACGTGTCACTGCCCGACCCCGCCGGCGTGGGCGTCGTACGGGTCGAGACGACTGCTCAGCTGCGCGACGCCGTGGTGTCCGCCGCGGCGGGCGCCGACGCCGTGGTGATGGCGGCTGCCCCCGCCGACTTCCGGCCCACCGCCGTCAGCGAGGCCAAGATCAAGAAGGCCGACGACGGGTCGGCGCCGGCGATCGAGCTCGAGCAGAACCCCGACATCCTCGCCGAGATCTCGCACCACCGCGCCCGGCCCGGCGCGGTCGTCGTCGGCTTCGCCGCGGAGACCGGCGACGCCACCGGCTCGGTGCTCGACCTGGGCCGCGCCAAGCTCGCCCGCAAGGGCTGCGACCTGCTCGTGGTGAACGACGTGAGCGGGGGAGCGGTGTTCGGGAGCAGCGACAACGAGGCCGTCGTCCTGGCTGCCGACGGCGCCTCCGTGGAGGTGCCCCGAGGCAGCAAGACGGCCCTCGCGCACGTCATCTGGGACGAGGTCTCCCGGCGATTCGCCGACTGAGACATGCATCCCGGATGCTGGGCAGCAGGTACGTTTCCATCTACTTCCCACTCGATAGACCCACTCAAGAATTGAGAGCAACGTGGCAGGACGCCTCTTCACCTCGGAGTCAGTGACCGAGGGACACCCGGACAAGATCGCCGACCGGATCAGCGACTCGGTGCTCGACCACCTGATGAGCGAGGACGGCGACCGCGCCAACCTGCGCGTGGCGGTGGAGACGCTGCTCACCACGGGTCTGGTGGTCGTCGCCGGCGAGGTGCGCACCACGGCGTACGCCCCCGTCGCCGACATCGTCCGCAAGGCGATCCTCGACATCGGCTACGACTCCTCGGAGAAGGGTTTCGACGGCGCGTCCTGCGGCGTCCAGGTCGCCATCGGCGCCCAGTCGAGCGACATCGCTGCGGGCGTCGACGCCGGCCACGAGTCGCGCGTCGGGTCGTCCGAGGACGAGCTGGACAAGCGCGGCGCCGGCGACCAGGGGCTGATGTTCGGCTACGCCTGCGACGACACCCCCGAGCTCATGCCGCTGCCGATCACGATCGCCCAGCGCCTCGCCCAGCGCCTCACCGAGGTCCGCAAGGACGGCACGCTCGCCTACCTGCGACCCGACGGCAAGACCCAGGTCACCATCGAGTACGACGAGGACGACCGCCCGGTGCGGATCGACACCGTCGTCCTCTCGACCCAGCACGACGCCGACGTCGACCACGCCACGCTCGAGGCCGACATCAAGCAGCACGTCATCGACCCGGTGCTCGCGACCTTCGAGCTGCCGTCCGACGGCTACCGGATGCTGGTCAACCCGACCGGCACGTTCGTGATCGGTGGCCCGATGGGCGACGCCGGCCTCACCGGCCGCAAGATCATCGTCGACACCTACGGCGGCATGGCCCGCCACGGCGGTGGCGCCTTCTCGGGCAAGGACCCCTCGAAGGTCGACCGCTCGGCCGCCTACGCGATGCGCTGGGTCGCCAAGAACGTCGTCGCCGCGGGCCTCGCGCGCCGCTGCGAGGCGCAGGTCGCCTACGCCATCGGCAAGGCCGCCCCGGTCGGCGTCTTCATCGAGACGTTCGGCACCGGTGTCGTCCCCGACGAGAAGATCCAGGACGCCGTGCTCGAGGTCTTCGACCTCCGTCCGGCCGCGATCATCCGCGACCTCGACCTGCTCCGCCCGATCTACGCCCTCACCTCGGCCTACGGCCACTTCGGGCGCGAGCTCCCGGAGTTCACGTGGGAGACGACCGACCGCGCGGACAAGCTGAAGGCTGCCGCCGGCATCTGATCCGCTGGTGGGGGAGTCACCGCTTGAGCGGTGAGTCCTGCGCTGGTCGGCCGTTGCAACGCCCCAACAGCGCAAGGCTCCCCCACCTGGCCAGCGGCGCGCGAAGGGTGTCCGCGTCCGCTGATTGAATGCAGCCCATGACCGCAGACGAGGCCCCGGGAGCAGACATGCTCCCGGGGCTTCGTGCTGCCGTGGACGACGCCAGGGCCAAGGCCGCGGCCACCCGGCTCCGCAAGGCCGCGTCGTGGGAGCCGGCCGCCGTCGACCCGGTGGCGCGGGTGCTGGTCGACATCGCGCTGGCCCACCTCGACCGCCCGTTCGACTACGCCGTGCCGACGGCGATGGCCGACACGGCCGTGCCTGGTGCCCGGGTGAAGGTGCGCTTCGCGGGCCAGGAGGTGCAGGGCTTCGTCGTCGAGCGGACCAGCCAGACCGACCACACCGGCACCCTCCAGCCGCTGCGCCGCGTGGTCAGTGCCGAGCCCGTCCTCGCGCCCGAGATCGCCGAGCTGAGCGCCACCCTGGCGACCAGGTACGCCGGCGCCCGGTCCGACGTGCTGCGGCTCGCCGTCCCGCCGCGCCACGCCACCGCCGAGAAGGCCTCGTCGGCGCCCGCGCCACCGCCGCCCGCGGTGACGTCCGGGTCGTGGACCGAGGTCGAGCACGCCGCTGCCTTCCTCCGGCGCCTCGCGGCCGGGGAGACGCCGCGGGCGGTGTGGACCGCCGCACCCGCCGACGACTGGCCGCGGATGGTCGCCGAGGCGGCGGCGACGTCGTACGGCGCAGGGCGCGGGGTGCTCGTCTGCGTGCCCGACGGTCGCGACGTCGAGCGGGTCGGCGCGGCGCTCACCGCAGTGCTCGGCGAGGGTCACCACGTCTGCCTCACCGCCGAGGGCGGTCCCGCGAAGCGCTACCGCGACTTCCTGGCAGTCGTGCGCGGCTCCAGGCGGGTCGTCGTCGGCACCCGTTCGGCCGCCTTCGCGCCGGTCCACGACCTCGGGTTGGTGGTGGTCTGGGACGACGGCGACGACCTCCACGCCGAGCCGCGCGCGCCCTATCCCCACACCCGTGAGGTGCTCCTCGCCCGCGCGGAGCAGCAGTCGACCGCCGTGCTGGTCGGGGGGTTCGCCCGCACGCCCGAGGCGCAGCAGCTGCTCGCGTCGGGGTGGGCGCACGAGCTCGCCGTGCCGCGCGACGTGCTGCGCGCCCGCGTGCGCGCCGTCGTCGTACCGGCCGAGGACCGTCAGGTCGGCACGCGCATCCCCCGGGCGGCGTACGACGCCATCCGCCGCGGGCTCGAGCTCGGACCGGTCCTCGTCCAGACGCCGCGCGCGGGCTATGCCGCCTCGCTCGCCTGCGACACGTGTCGCACCCCGGCGAGGTGCTCGGTGTGCACCGGCCCGCTGGCGGTGCCCGGACCCGCCGTGCCGCCACAGTGCCGGTGGTGCGGTCACGTCGAGCGCGCCTGGGCGTGCAGCACCTGTGGTGGTCGCGGCCTGCGCGCGCCCGTTCGCGGCGAGGCCCGTACGGCGGAGGAGCTCGGGCGGACGTTCGCAGGGACGACGGTGCGGAGCAGCTCGGGAGAGCGGGTGCTCGAGCGGGTCGGACCCGCGGCCGCCATCGTGGTGGCGACCGTCGGCGCCGAGCCCGTGGCCGACGAGGGCTACGCCGCGGTCGTCGTCCTCGACACGTGGCTCACGCTCGCCCGCGACGACCTGCGGGCCGCCGAGGAGGCGCTGCGACGCTGGCTCAACGCGGCGGCGCTCGTCCGTCGCGGAGGTCACGTCGTGGCCGTGGGCGACCCCGCCCATCCTGCGCTGCAGGCGCTGGTGCGCTGGGACCCTGCCGGCTTCGCCCGGCGTGAGGTCGAGGAGCGCTCGCAGGCGCACCTGCCGCCCGCCGCCCGGATGGCCACCGTCACCGGTGACCTCGGCGCGCTCGACGACGTGCTCCACCTGCTCGACCTGCCCGAGGGCGCGGAGGTGCTCGGGCCGGTGCCCCTCGACAGCCGGCCCCCGCGCGACGGGCACCGCGAGGAGGAGCACCGCGTGCTGCTGCGCGTCCCCCGGACGCACGGGGCCGAGCTGTCCATCGCACTCGGTGACCTGCAGCGGGTGCGATCGGCGCGCAAGCTCGACCCGGTCCGCATCCAGGTGGACCCCCTCACGATCTAGGTCCCTCCACGGGTCCGTCGCCCGCAGCGGGCCACCGTGCGAGGGCGTCGATCCGTGGACGAGGCTCGTCCTCCCTAGACTGGCGCCATGGCAGTCCAGCCCATCCGGCTCTTCGGTGACCCCGTGCTCCGCCAGCGCGCGATCGAGGTCGACAGCTTCGACCGCGACCTGCGCCAGCTCGTCACCGACCTCACCGACACCATGCTGGCGGCGCCGGGCGCGGGCCTGGCGGCGCCCCAGATCGGTGTGGGCCTGCGGGTCTTCACCTGGAACGTCGAGGGGGAGCTCGGGCACCTGGTCAATCCCTCGCTCGAGCTGTCCGACGAGACCCAGGACGGCGCTGAAGGCTGCCTGTCGCTGCCGGAGCTCACCTACGACTGCCTGCGCGCGCTGCGCGTCGTCGCCACCGGTTTCGACATGCACGGCGAGCCCGTGCGGATCGAGGCGTCGGAGTACCTCGCCCGTGCGATGCAGCACGAGACCGACCACCTCGACGGGATCCTCTTCATCGACAAGCTCGACACCGACGCGCGCAAGGCGGCGATGAAGGAGATCCGCGAGTCGGAGTGGTTCGGCCTCGAGCAGCCGACCGTGCGGATCAGCCCGCACGCGACCGGCGGTCTCGCCCGCTGATGCGCGTCGTCTTCGCCGGCACCCCCCAGGTCGCCCTGCCCGCGCTGGACGCCGTCGCCGCCAGCCGGCACGAGCTGGTCGGAGTCGTCACCCGTCCCGACGCCCCGAGCGGCCGCGGCCGGAAGCTGGTCGCCAGCCCGGTCGCCCAGCGGGCCGAGGAGCTCGGCGTACCCGTGCTCAAGCCCGAGCACCCGCGCGACCCCGACTTCCAGGTCGCGTTGGCCGACCTCCGACCCGACGCGTGCCCAGTGGTGGCCTACGGCGCGCTCCTGCCGCAGTCGGCGCTCGACCTCGTGCCGCACGGCTGGATCAACCTGCACTTCTCCGTCCTCCCGTCGTGGCGCGGTGCGGCGCCCGTCCAGCACGCGCTGTGGGCGGGGGACGAGGTCACCGGGGCGACGACGTTTCGGATCGTCAAGGAGCTCGACGCCGGACCGGTGTTCGGCGTGATGACCGAGCGCGTCCGCCCCGACGACACCGCCGGTGACCTGCTGGCGCGGCTCGCGGAGGGTGGCGCCGGGCTGCTGGTGCAGACCCTGGACGGGATCGAGGACGGATCGCTCGACGCCCGCGAGCAGCAGGAGGAGGGCGTCTCGTTCGCGCCGAAGATCCTCGTCGACGACGCCCGCATCGACTGGGGGCACCCCGCTGTCGGCATCGACCGGCAGGTCCGTGCGTGCACCCCGGGCCCCGGTGCCTGGAGCACGTTCGGAGGCGAGCGGATCAAGGTCGGACCCGTCCGGGTCGTCGACCGCGAGGCGATCCCACCCGGCGTCCTCGAGGTCACCAAGAACGCCGTCCTCGTCGGGACCGCGACCGCGCCCGTCCGGCTCGGCGAGGTCAAGCCGTTCGGCAAGAAGCAGATGGCCGCCGCCGACTGGGCCCGCGGCGTACGTCTCGAGTCCGGCGCGCGCCTGGGCGAGGACGTCTCGTGAGCTCACCGGCCGACCGTGCGGCCCGCCCCGAGGACATCGACGAGATCTGTGCGTCGTTGCCCGAGACCGAGCTCGGCACCTCGTGGGGCGACCGGCCGACGTGGAAGGTGCCGCGCGGCGCGAAGGGCAAGGGCTTCGTCCTCTACCGCGCGCCCGACAGGACGGCCGTCGACCCGGACACGGGGGAGATGTGGGACGACCTGGTCGTCATCCAGACGCCGACCGAGGTCGAGAAGGAGGCGCTCGTCGCGGACGGGTCGACGCCGTTCTTCACGATCGACCACTTCCGTGGCTACGCGGCCGTCCTCGTCCGGCAGTCGCGGCTCGGTGAGATCAGTCGGCAGGAGCTCGTCGAGGTCATCACCGACGCCTGGGCCGCCAAGGCGCCGAAGAAGCTGATGCGGGAGCACCTCGGTGAGTGATCGCCGCCCCGCGGCTGACCGCCCCCGGCGGGCGGCGCTCGACGTCCTGACCGCGGTGCGGGCCGACCAGGCCTACGCCAACCTCGTGCTGCCGCAGGTGCTCCGCAAGCACGGCCTGGCGGGCCGGGACGCGGCGCTGGCGACCGAGCTGGCGTCCGGCGCGATCCGGATGCGGGGGCTCTACGACCCGGTGATCGACGCGTGCCTGACCAGGCCGCGGCTGCAGGAGCAGGTGCGCGACGTGCTGCGGCTCGGGGTGCACCAGCTGCTGTCGATGCGGGTGCCCGACCACGCCGCGATCTCCACGAGCGTGGACCTCGTCAAGGCGAGCGTCGGGCGGGGGCCTTCGGGCCTGGTCAACGCCGTGCTGCGCAAGGTCAGCACGCGCTCGTACGACGACTGGGTCGACGAGGTCGCGCCGGACGCGAAGCGCGACCGGCACGGTCATCTGGCAGTGGCGCGCTCGCACCCGCGCTGGGTGGTCGACGCACTGGCCGAGGCGCTCGCGGCCGAAGGCGCGTCCGACGAGCTCGACGCGCTGCTCACCGCCGACAACGCCCCGCCGCGGGTCACACTGGCCGCCCGCCCGGGGCTCGCCGACGTCACCGAGCTGGAGGCCGTCGGTGGCACCCGCACCACCCGGTCGCCGTACGGCGTCGTGCTCGAGCGCGGTGACCCCGGCAGCATCCCGGCCGTGGCGGAGGGGCGCGCGGGGGTGCAGGACGAGGGATCGCAGCTCGTCGCCCTCGCGATGGCCGATGCGGACCTCGACGGACGCGACGAGCAGTGGCTCGACCTCTGCGCCGGGCCCGGGGGCAAGGCCGCGCTGCTGGCCGCGATCGCGGCGCAGCGCGGTGCCCACCTGGTCGCCAACGAGCGGCAGCCGCACCGTGCGGAGCTCGTGTCCTCGGCGATGCGGGCGGTCCCCGACGGCACCGTCCACGTGCTCGCCGGCGACGGCACCCGACCGCCGTGGGTGCCCGGGACGTTCGACCGGGTCCTCGTGGACGCGCCCTGCTCCGGGCTCGGCGCCCTACGTCGCCGGCCCGAGTCACGCTGGCGTCGTGCACCCGGGGACGTGGACGTGCTCGTCGGGCTCCAGCAGGTGCTGCTCGACGTGGCCATCGACTCCGTGCGTCCGGGCGGCGTCGTGGTCTATGCGACGTGCTCGCCCGTGGTCGCCGAGACGACCGCCGTGGTGGCCGCGGTGCTGGGCCGCCGGGGCGACGCCGACGAGGTGGCCCGGTTCCAGCTGTGGCCGCACCGCGACGGCACCGACGCCATGTTCGCCGCCACGCTGCGTCGCCGACCGCTCGGATGAGCCGGCACGCGAGCCACCCCGACAGGTGGGACCGAGCGGACTTCGCGGATTCACTTGCCGGACACCTGTTCACAAGGCTGCGGTAGCCGAGCATGATGTGATCAGCGCGGCGCATCGGGCGTCGCGTGATTGGGGAAGCGGGACGACGGATGCGGTTGCGTAGCACCATGGCGCTGGTGGCGTCGGCGACGATGTTGGCTGCCCTCGGCGCGGCCCCGGCGCAGGCGGCAGAGGGGGCGCAGCGGCTGACCGGCCCCGGTACCGGCGACCCCGACGTGTTCCTGACCTACGTCGGCTGCGACGCGCTGTTCGGAGCGGCCCAGCCGCCGCAGTCGCGCCTCAACCTCGGTCCCTACACCTCCCCGCTCGGGCGACGGTCGCTCGGCCTGGTGCCGGCCTCCGGCGGCACGGCCTCCGGTCCCTTCACCCGCTTCGGTTCGCTCGCGGCGCTCGACGCGTCGGTCGCCGTCGCGTCGACCTCGGGCAGCACCGGCGTCTCCTACGTCATGGCGATCACCCCGGACAACGTCCCCGGCACCGCTTGGCGCGGACGGGCGGCGCTGAGTGCGCCCGCCGGGTCCTGGACGACCGTGTCGACGGCTGCGACGTCGTACGACTGGACGCTCGTGGACCTCGCCACCCTCGCCTCGCTCGGGTCATCGGAGACCGCCACCCCGGCCGCCTTCGCCGCCGGGCACGGTGACGGTGCGGGCTTCGTCGTGACCGGGTTCGGCTGCGACGGCTCACCCTTCAACATCGACGCGGTCCGGGGCGCCGGGAGGACCTTCGACTGGGAGGGAACGGCGCTCGCCACCGGGATGTCCGTGGACCGCACCTCGGTCGACGCCGGGCAGTCGGTCTCGCTGACCGGCCGGGTGTCCGACCCGGGCGGACGCGTCACGGGTGACCCGCTCGTCCTCGAGTCCCGCCGTCCCGGTGGCGCCTGGGCCCCGGTCGGCGACCTCGTCGTCAGCGGCCCCGGGGGCCTCTCGCGAGTCGACGTCCCCGTCACCGAGACCACGGAGTTCCGCTGGCACCGGCCCGAGAGCCAGTACGCCGACGAGGGCTGGTCCGACGCGGTCACCGTCACGGTCGCCGAGCCCGCTGCCGCTCCCGAGGGTGCGTCGAAGAAGTAGCGCCCCGGCTAGGCTCCGTGACCATGGCGTCGCCGTTCACCGAGATCGAGGTCGACGATCGCGTCGTCAAGGTGACCAACCCGGACCGGGAGTACTTCCCGCCGCACGCCGGCCGGCCCGGCGCGACCAAGCTCGACCTGGTCGAGTACTACCTCGCGGTCGGCGACGGCATCGTCAACGCGCTCTTCGAGCGCCCGTGCATGCTGCACCGCTTCCCCAAGGGGCTGGCGGGGGACAAGGTGCACCAGAAGCGCCTGCCGGCCGGTGCGCCCGGGTGGGTGGAGACGGTCCAGCTGTTCTTCCCGCGGTGGAAGCGGACCGCCGACGAGCTCTGCGTCACCGAGCTCGCCAGCGTGATCTGGGCCGTGCAGATGTCGACCGTCGAGTTCCACCCGTGGAACAGCCGGCGCGCCGACACCGAGAAGCCCGACGAGTGGCGCATCGACCTCGACCCCGGCCCGGAGTGCGACTGGGCGACCGTCCAGCGCACGGCCCACGTCGCGCACGAGGTGCTCGACGAGCTCGGCGCGGTCGGCTTCCCGAAGACCAGCGGCGGCTCGGGGCTGCACATCTACGTGCGGATCCCGCCCGACCACGGCTTCCAGGACGTACGACGCGGCGCCCTGGCCTTCGCCCGCGAGGTCGAGCGCCGGGCCGACGGTGACGTCACCACGGCGTGGTGGCGCAAGGACCGCGACCCCTCGCAGCTCTTCGTCGACTACAACCAGAACGCGCGTGACCACACCATCGCGGCGGCCTACTCCGTGCGCGGCGTGCCGCAGGCGCGCGTCTCCGCGCCGATCCGCTGGGACGAGATCGACGACTGCACGCCCGACGACTTCACCATCTTCACGATGCCCGGGCGCTTCGCCGAGCTCGGCGACCTCCACGCCGACATCGACGCGCACGTCTTCGACATCGCCCCCCTCCTGGCCTGGGCCGACCGCGACGACGCCGAGGGCGCCGAGACCCCGCCCGAGCCCGAGGAGTCGTGAGCGCCGAGGCGTCGGGAGCGTTCTAGGGTGCGTCCATGGATGCCTCCCGCGACATCATCGAGTCCGCCAAGCCCCCGAAGCCGCCCAGGCCGGGAGCGCGGCCCGAGCCGATGGACCGTGGGCGCGGCGCGAGCCCCCTGGCGTGGATCATCGCCGCCTGCGCCGCTGCGGCTGCCGTCTTCACCGGCATCACCGCGTGGGAGACGCACCAGGACCGCCTGAACACCGAGACGGTCTACTGCACCTTCATGTCCGGCGCCCAGCCCGACGAGATGACCCCGTCGCAGAAGCGGATGGCCGACCAGCTCGGGTGTTCCTTGGGCTGACCCGCGGTCGGCGGCCGGTCCGCGCCTGCGCACGTGTCCGCGAGGTGGCCCCCGGAACGGTAGATCGCGGGCCAGGAGTCGGACACGTGTGGCGGACGTGGCCCCAGTGTGCGTCGTACGGCGGCCACGACCGCCGCCCAGTCGAGGCACTGCCTAGGATCGACCCGTGGGCATCCAGATCACGCCGAGCATCCTCAACGCCGACCTCTCGCGCCTGGCCGACGAGGTCGCCCGGATCCCGAGCGCCGACTGGGTGCACGTCGACGTGATGGACAACCACTTCGTCCCCAACCTGACCCTCGGCCTGCCGGTCGTCGAGGCGCTGGGCAAGCACGCCACCCAGCCGATCGACGTGCACCTGATGATCGAGGACCCCGACCGGTGGGCGCCGGCGTACGCCGAAGCCGGGTGCGGGTCCGTCACGTTCCACGCCGAGGCGGCCACGGCGCCCGTACGCCTCGCGCGCGAGATCCGCAGCCAGGGCGCCCGCGCGTCGATGGCACTCAAGCCAGCGACTCCCATCGAGCCCTACGAGTCGCTCCTGCCCGAGCTCGACATGGTCCTGATCATGACGGTGGAGCCGGGCTTCGGCGGTCAGGAGTTCCTCGACCTGTGCCTGCCCAAGATCCGTACGGCGCGCGAGCTGATGCGCAAGCACGACGTCGAGACGTGGCTCCAGGTCGACGGCGGCGTCTCCCTGGAGACCATCGAGCGCTGCGCCGAGGCGGGCGCTGACGTCTTCGTCGCGGGGTCGGCCGTCTACTCCGCCGACGACCCGGACGCGATGGTCCGCGAGCTGAAGGCAAAGGCCGAGGGGGCGCAGTCGTGACCGAGCGACCGACCGAGTCCGTGTGGGACTACCCGCGTCCGCCGCGGGTCGAGCCGAGCGACGAGCACGTGGTGGTCGAGCACGGGGGAGTGGTGGTCGCCGACACCACCCGCAGCCTCCGCGTGCTCGAGACCAGTCACCCACCGACGTACTACCTGCCCCGCAGCGCCTTCGCCGACGGCGTGCTCCGGGAGGCCCAGAAGGGCGCCAGCTGGTGCGAGTGGAAGGGTGCGGCCGACTACTTCGACCTCGTGGTCGGCGACGAGGTGTTGCGCTCGATCGCGTGGGCCTACCCGACGCCGTCGCCCGGGTTCGAGGCGCTGCTCGACCACGTCGCGCTCTACCCCGGCCGCGTCGACCGGTGCACGGTCGACGGCGAGGTCGTCGAGCCGCAGCCGGGCAGCTTCTACGGCGGCTGGATCACCTCGCGGGTCACCGGTCCGTTCAAGGGAGCACCCGGCACCCAGGGCTGGTGACCCCGCTCAGGAGCGTCAGCCGGCGAAGAGCGTCAGGCGCTGGCGGATGATCTTGCGGCGCAGCACGACGCGCCGCTTGCCGTCGTTGCCGATCCGCAGCCGGTCGAGCTCCCAGCCGCCGTGCTCCGCGCGCTCGACGAGCACCCGCGTGACGACGTTGCGCGAGAAGTCCTTCGGGAGCACGAGGGTCTCGAACTCCCACTCGACACCACGCCCGGGTGGGCGCCGCTGGATCCTGGCCACGGGTTCTCCTCTCGATGACAGGGGTCGAACGGGGACGGGCCGGGGACTATTCCGCCGACACGTCGTCGAGGGCGTCGACGATCTCGGCGGGGAGTGACAGCTCCTCGACGCCCAGGGCGCCGTCGAGCTGGGCGGCGGTGCGGGCACCGACGATGGGGGAGGTGACCCCCGGCCGGTCGCGGACCCACACGAGCGCCACCTCGAGCGGGGACCAGCCCAACCCGTCGGCAGCCCGCGCGACCGCCTCCACGATGCTCCGGCCGCGCTCGTCGAGGTAGGCGCCGACGAAGCCGGCGAAGTGCTCGGTCGCGGCACGCGAGTCCGACGGCGTACCGGTGCGGTACTTGCCGGTCAGGACGCCGCGACCCAGCGGGGACCACGGCAGCACGCCGAGGCCGAGCGCCTGCGCGGCGGGCACGACCTCGTGCTCGACGTGGCGGTTGAGCAGGGAGTACTCGACCTGGGTGGAGGCCAGCGGCACGCGGCCGGGCACGGCGCGCTGCCACGTCGCGGCCTGCGCGGTCTGCCACCCGGTGTAGTTGGAGATGCCGACGTAGGACGCGCGGCCGGACGTCACGGCGAGGTCGAGCGCACTCAGCGTCTCCTCGACGGGCGTCTCGTCGGTCCACACGTGCACCTGCCACAGGTCGACGTGGTCGACACCGAGCCGCTTCAGCGACGCGTCGAGGGTGGTGAGCAGGGTGCCGCGCGAGGTGTTGGTCACCCGCTCGCCCGTACGACGCGAGATGCCGGCCTTGGTCGCCAGGACCACCTCGTCGCGGGCGACGACGTCGCCGAGCAGGGTGCCGATGAGCTCCTCGCTCGCCCCGTCGCCGTACCCGGCCGCGGTGTCGAGGAGCGTCCCGCCCGCCTCGGCGAAGGCGATCAGCTGGTCGCGCGCCTCGTGCTCGTCGGTGTCGCGACCCCAGGTCATGGTGCCCAGGCCGAGCCGGGAGACCTTGAGTCCGGTGGCGCCGAGCGAACGCTGCTGCATGGACGCGAGCGTATCCACGCGCCCTCCAGGTTGGTTGCAGGGACGCGCCCGTAGGCTCACCACCCGTGACGGATCTCCTCAAGGCAGTCGTCCTCGGCCTGATCCAGGGGCTCACCGAGTTCCTGCCGATCTCCAGCAGCGCGCACCTGCGGATCTTCCCCGAGCTGTTCGGCTGGGGCGACCCGGGCGCCGCCTTCACGGCCGTCATCCAGATCGGCACGGAGCTCGCGGTCCTCATCTACTTCCGCAAGGACATCTGGCGCATCGCGAGCGCGTGGGTGCGCTCGGTGTTCCGCGCCGAGCACCGCGGCACGATGGACTCCCGGATGGGCTGGTACATCATCATCGGCTCGCTGCCGATCGTCGTGCTGGGCGTGCTGCTCAAGGACGTCATCGAGCGCGACTTCCGCAACCTCTGGATCATCGGTACCACGCTCATCGTGATGGGCATCGTGCTCGGCGTCGCCGACCGCGTCGGCCGCACGGACCGCTCGCTCGGGAAGATCACCCTCAAGGACGCCGTGCTGCTGGGTGCCGCGCAGGCACTCGCGCTGATCCCGGGCGTCTCTCGGTCGGGTGCGACCATCTCGATGGGCCGATTCCTCGGCCTCGACCGCGAGGCCGCGACCCGGTTCGCCTTCCTGCTCGCGATCCCCGCCGTCGTCGGCGCCGGCGTGTTCGAGCTCAAGGAGATCCCGCACGGCCACAACGACTTCGGCTGGGGCCCGACGATCACCGCGACCGTCGTCTCCTTCGTCGTGGGGTACGCCGCCATCGCGTGGCTGCTGCGCTACGTCAGCACCCGCTCCTACACGCCGTTCGTCGTCTACCGCGTCCTGCTCGGCGCTGCGACGCTCATCCTGCTCGGCGCAGGCGTGCTGACCGCCTGAAGGTGTCGGCCAGCAGCGCCAGCGCCACGACCTGCGTGATCGCGACGACCACCACGAGGGCGACCAGCGACCGCTCGTAGAGCCAGCCGGCCCCGACCCCGCCGACGATGGCGAGCAACCCCTGGATGCCGGCGAAGACGCCGTAGGCCGTCGCGCGCCGCGGGGCCTCGACGAGCTCGGCGACGACGGCCTTGATGGTGGAGTCCTGCACGCCCTGGGCGAAGCCCCACGCGGCGACACCGACGAGGACGGCCACGAGGGCCGACCCGAGGGCCAGGGCGGGCACCAGCGCCACGAGCACCGGCACCACCAGGAGGACCCGTGGCCCCGTGCGGTCGTAGACCGAGCCGACGGCCAGGGCAGCGACCGCCTCGACCGCCATCGCGGCGGCGTACACCACCGGGACCGCGGCGACGGGGAGCAGCCCCTCGACCGTGAGGTGGTAGCCGATGATGCCGAAGGTGACGAGCGCGCCGGTCGTCAACGACGCGGCGACCGCGTAGCGGAAGAAGTCGCCAGAGAGGCCCGCACCGACCGCCTCGGCCCACCAGCCGCGGCGCTCGGCAGGTGCCGTCGGGGCCGTCGCGGTCTCGTCGTACGCCGACGGGTCGGGGACGCGCGCCCGGAGAACCAGCAGCAGCACCATCGCGATCGCGCCCGGGACGGCCAGCACGGCCATGCCGGTCCAGATCGAGCTGACCGCGACCACGCCCGCGACCAGGAGCGGTCCGGCGAAGGCGCCCACCTGGTCGAGCGCCTTGTGCACGCCGAAGCCGCGGCCGCGGCCGACCGCCGCGGCGACGTGTGCCAGCAGGGCCGACTTCGACGGCGAGCGGACCGCCTTGCCGAGCCGCTCGAGCAGGATCATCGTCGCGCCGAACGCGAGCCCGGCGGCGCCGAGGCGGGGGGCCAGGGCGAGAAGCGGCACGCACACCGCGGTCAGGCCGTAGCCCAGGATCGTCAGGGACCAGTAGCGACCGGTGCGGTCGGCGATCGGGCCGAAGGCCAGCCGCAGCACCAGCGCGACGGCCTCGCCCGCGCCGGTGACGAGACCGACGACCAGCGCGGACGCGCCGAGCGCGGCGAGCAGGGGTCCGTAGACCGAGCGGGCGCCCTCGTAGACCATGTCCGCGAAGAGGCTGACGAAGCCGAACCACCACACGACGCGCCAGGCGGACGGTCGGCTCACAGCCACCCGGACTTCTTGAACCAGACGAACAGACCGCCCACCATCGCGGCCATCAGCAGGAGCGCGTAGGGGTATCCGTAGGTCCAGTGCAGCTCGGGCATGTGGTCGAAGTTCATGCCGTAGACCCCGGCGACGAGGGTCGGCACGACGACCAGCGCAGCACCGGCCGAGATCTTGCGCATGTCCTCGTTCTGCTGGATCGAGATCCGGGCGAGGTGCGCGTCGAAGGCGGTGGACAGGAGCTGGTCCAGGCTGTCGATGACGTCGGCGACGCGCTGCAGGTGGTCGGAGACGTCGCGGAAGTACGTCGCGGTGTCCGTCGAGATGGCCGGGTGCAGGCCCATCGCGAACTTCCGCATCGGCTCGCGCAGCGGCAGGACCGCCCGACGCACCTCCGCGATCTCGCGCTTGAGGACGTAGATCCGGTTGGAGTCGTCCGTGCGCGCCTCGGAGAAGACGGAGACCTCGACCTCGTCGACGTCCTCCTCGAGCGCGGCGCCGACCTTCTCGTACTCGTCCACCACCCGGTCGCAGATCGCGTAGAGCACGGCCATCGGTCCGTGCTCGAGCACTCCGGCCCGGTCCTCGACGTCGCGGCGGGACGACGACAGGTCCACGCCCTCGCCGTGGCGCACGGTCACCACGAAGTCCTTGCCGACGAAGATGTTGATCTCGCCGGTCTCGACCGCGTCCTCCTCGTCGACGTACCAGAGCGTCTTGAGCACGAGGAAGAGCGTGTCGCCGTAGCGCTCGAGCTTGGGCCGCTGGTGGGAGTCACCGGCGTCCTCGACGGCCAGCGGGTGCAGGTCGAAGGTGCGCGCGACGAGCTCGAGCTCCTCGTCGCTCGGGTCGTGGATGCCGACCCACTGGAAGTCGCCCGGGTCGCACGGAACGCGCGCATAGCCGAGGCTCTGGTCGTCGTCGCCGGCGATGGGCACCCGCTTGCCCGAGTGGTAGAGGGCGTTGTCGACGATCACGTCGTCAGGCTAGTGCCCCCGACGCTCATCACGGCCTCGGTAGGGTCGCATCCGTGCCCACGGTCATCCTCGTCCGACACGGCCGCTCGACGGCCAACACGGCCGGCGTCCTCGCCGGTCGCACGCCAGGAGTCCACCTCGACGACGCCGGCGTGCAGCAGGCGGTCGCCGTCGGCGAGCGGCTCGCCGGAGTCCGCCTGGCCGCGGCGGTCACCAGCCCGCTCGAGCGGTGCCGCGAGACGTGCAAGGAGGTCACGGCGCGACAGGC
This sequence comes from Nocardioides potassii, assembly GCF_021648885.1. GTDB lineage: Bacteria > Actinomycetota > Actinomycetes > Propionibacteriales > Nocardioidaceae > Nocardioides > Nocardioides potassii. The sequence goes on from NZ_JAKJHZ010000005.1 coordinate 864,196, forward strand.
GTCGCCGCTGCGGGCGAGCACCGACAAGCAGCTCTCCGAGTGCGACTACGGCGAGTGGCAGGGCCGGGCCCTGAAGGACCTGGCCAAGGAGAAGCTCTGGAAGACCGTGCAGGCGCAGCCGTCCGCGGCCGCCTTCCCGGGCGGTGAGTCGATGCGGGCCATGCAGGACCGGGCGGTCGCCGCCATCCGCCGTCACGACGCCCGCGTCGCCGCCGAGCACGGCGACGACGCGGTCTGGCTCGCGGTGAGCCACGGTGACGTCATCAAGTCGATCCTCGCCGACGCGCTCGGCACCCACCTCGACCTCTTCCAGCGCATCCACGTGGACCCGGCCTCGGTGTCCGTCGTGCGCTACACCGAGTCGCGGCCGTTCGTCCTCGGCACCAACACCCATGGCGGCGACCTGTCGTGGTTGACGCCCGCGAAGGCCGCGAAGAAGTCGTCGCGCCGCCGAGCCACGTCGAGCGACGCCATGGTGGGCGGGGGAGCAGGACCGGGCACCCCGTCGACCCAGACAGCGACGTCCTAGGGTGAGTGACATGCCCGTCGTGCACCGCTTCGACCCACCCGAGCGCTTCGTCGCCGGCACCGTCGGCGAGCCCGGCTCGCGGACCTTCTTCCTCCAGGCACGTGAGGGCACCCGGATCGTCAGCGTCTCGCTGGAGAAGCAGCAGGTCTCCGCGCTGGCCGAGCGCATCGACGAGCTCCTCGACGAGCTGATGGGCGCCGCGGGCGACGTGCTCATCCCGGCGATCGCCCCGCGCGACATGGTCGACGGCCAGCCGCTCGAGCAGCCGATCCAGGAGGAGTTCCGCGCCGGGACCATGACGCTGTCGTGGGACAGCAGCGACGAGCGCGTCGTGATCGAGGTCTTCCCGTTCACCGAGGCCGCCGTGGTGTCGCCCGAGCAGCTGCAGGAGGACCTCGAGGACCTGCTCGAGCCCGAGCCCGAGGAGATCTTCCTCGTCAGGATCACCGCGGCCGCGGCCCGCTCGTTCGTCGAGCGCTCACGCACCGTGGTCGGCGCCGGCCGGCCCGACTGCCCGTTCTGCGGCGAGCCCATCGACCCCGACGGCCACCTGTGTGTCCGTGCCAACGGCTTCCGGCGCCGTGACCCCTGAGACCTCACCGCTGGTCCCGCGCGACTTCCCGACCGGCGAGCTGACCCTGCACGGCCGGGTGCTGCCGGCCTCCAACGCGACGTTCGTCGGCGAGATCGGCGGCGTCCGCGTCGTCTACAAGCCCATCGCGGGCGAGCGGCCGCTGTGGGACTTCCCCGACGGCACGCTCGCCAACCGTGAGGTGGCGGCGTACGCCGTCTCGGAGGCGCTCGGCTGGGACGTCGTACCCCCGACGGTGTTGGGCGACGGGCCGCACGGTCCCGGCATGGTGCAGCTGTGGCGCGACGAGGTCGAGGACCAGGACCCCGTCGACATCGTGCGCGAGGGCCAGGTCCCGGGCGGCTTCCGTCACGTCTTCGACGGCCTCGACGCCCACGACGAGCCGGTGTCGCTCGTGCACGAGGACTCTCCCGAGCTGCGCCGGATGGCGCTGTTCGACGTCGTGGTCAACAACGCCGACCGCAAGGGCGGCCACGTCCTGCCGATGGCGGACGGGCACCGGCACGGCGTCGACCACGGGCTGACCTTCCACGTCGAGAACAAGCTCCGCACCGTCCTGTGGGGCTTCGTCGGCGAACCCGTGACCGACGAGGAGGCCGAGGGGCTCCGGCGTCTGGCCACGGCCCTCGACGACGACCTGGGAGCGAGGCTCGCGGGGCTGCTGACCCGCGACGAGGTCGCGGTCACGAAGCGGCGGGTCACCCGGCTGCTCGACCGCGGGACGTTCCCCGCCCCGGCCTCGTCGGCGTACCCCGTGATCCCGTGGCCTCCCTTCTAGCCGGATAGGCTGCCGCCCATGCGCGCCTGGTCGTCCCCCGACGTTCCCCGACTGCCGGTCACGGCCCCCGCGGTGCGGATCCACGACACCGCGAGCGACGAGATCGTCGAGACGCGTCCGGAGGGTGCGGCGCGAATGTACGTCTGCGGCATCACGCCCTACGACGCGACCCACATGGGGCACGCCGCGACCTACGTCGGCTTCGACCTGCTGCACCGCGCGTGGCGCAACGCCGGCCACGAGGTCACCTACGTGCAGAACGTCACCGACGTCGACGACCCGCTGCTCGAGCGGGCCGCCAAGGTCCACGTCGACTGGGTCGAGCTCGCCGAGCGCGAGACCCAGCTCTTCCGCGACGACATGGAGGCACTGCGCGTCCTGCCGCCCGCGCACTACACGGGGGCGGTGGAGTCGATCCCGCAGGTCATCGAGCTGATCGAGCGCCTCGACGAGACCGGCGCGGTCTACCAGGTCGAGGACGACCTCTACTTCTCCGTCACCGCCGACGACGCCTTCGGCGCGGTGTCCCACCTCGACCGCGAGTCGATGCTCGAGATCTTCGGCGAGCGCGGTGGCGACCCGGACCGCGAGGGGAAGAAGGACCCGCTCGACTGCCTGCTCTGGCGCGCCGAGCGTCCCGGCGAGCCGTCCTGGCCCAGCCCGTGGGGTCCGGGCCGGCCCGGCTGGCACATCGAGTGCTCCGCGATCGCGCTGCACCACCTCGGCACCGCCTTCGACGTCCAGGGCGGCGGCAGTGACCTGGTCTTCCCGCACCACGAGATGTCGGCCGGCGAGGCCCAGGTCGCGCACCCGGGGGAGCGGTTCGCCCGCGCCTACGCGCACGCCGGGATGGTGGCCTACGACGGCGAGAAGATGTCGAAGTCCAAGGGCAACCTGGTCTTCGTCTCCGCGCTGCGGATGAGCGACGTCGACCCGATGGCGATCCGGCTCGTCCTGCTGCGCCACCACTACCGCAGCGACTGGGAGTGGACCGACGACCAGCTCTGGGACGCCGTCGACACGCTCGCCGACTGGCGCCGCGCCCTCGCGCTCGGCCACGGTGCCGACTCGGCTCCCGTCGTCGAGCGGGTGCTGGCCGCCCTGGCCGACGACCTCGACGCCCCGACGGCCGTCGCGGCCGTCCAGGAGTGGGTCGACGCGACCCTCGGCACGACCGGGCTCGCCGACACCTCGGACCACGACGCGGCGACGACTGTCCACCGCCTCCTCGACGCGGCGCTCGGCCTGTCGCTCTGACGTACGGCTCGGGCGGGCTCGAGCGGTGGCTGAGCCACATTCTCTAGGCTGGGAATGTGGCTGGACCACCGCCCACCGGCGAGTCGCCGTACGACACGCGGGGCAGCGGTGGCTGAGCCACATTCTCGAGGCTGGGAATGTGGCTGGACCACCGCCCACCGGCGAGTCGCCGTACGAACGCGGGGCAGCGGTGGCTGAGCCACATTCTCGAGGCTGGGAATGTGGCTGGACCACCGCCCAGCAGGGTCAGTCGGTGTCGCGGCGCTTGAGGTAGCGCTCGAACTCGCGCGCGATGGCCTCGCCGGAGGCCTCGGGGAGGTCGGCGGTGTCCCGGGTCTCCTCCAGCGCCCGGACGTAGTCGGCGACGTCCTCGTCCTCGGCGGCGAGCTCGTCGACGCCGCGCTCCCAGGCCTTGGAGTCCTCGACCAGGTCGCCGAGGGGCATCGGGGCCTGGAGCAGCTCCTCGAGCTGCCCGAGCAGGGCCAGCGTGGCCTTGGGGCACGGCGGCTGGGCGACGTAGTGGGGGACCGCTGCCCAGTAGGAGACGGCCGGGATGTCGAGCTGCGTGCAGGCGTCGTTGAAGACGCCGACGATGCCCGTCGGCCCCTCGTAGGTGGACTGCTCGAGGTCGAGCCGGTCGACGAGCTCCGGCTCGGACGCCGTGCCGGTGACGGGGATGGGCCGCGTGTGCGGGGTGTCGGCGAGGAGCGCGCCGAGGGTCACGACCAGCTCCGCGCTCAGGTCGTCGCAGGCGGCGAGGAGCTCGGCGCAGAACTGGCGCCACTTCATGCTCGGCTCGATGCCGCGCACCAGGATCACGTCGCGGTCCAGCTCGGCGGGCCGGGCGACCGCGATCCGCGTGGTGGGCCAGGCCAGCCGACGGTGCCCGTTGACGTCGGTGCTGATGACCGGCCGGTTGACCTGGAAGTCGTAGAACTCCTCCGGGTCGATCGCGCCGATCACTTCGGCCTTCCACTGCTCCATCAGGTGGTCGACGAGGCCGGAGGCCGCATCGGCGGCGTCGTTCCATCCCTCGAAGGCGGCGATCACCACGGGGGAGACGAGGTCCTGCACGTCGTCGAACTCGATCACCACTCCACCCTAGGACCCACGCACCAGCGTTCCGCCGTGATTTCGTGAGGGGTGTCGCCCGGTGCCACGATGTGGGAACCAGGTCCGCGTGTCGGACACCGTTCCTACGCTGGATCTCCACCAGCACGGAAGGCAGCCTGTGAAGCAGCACCACCGTCCCGACGCCACCGACACCCTCACCCAGGTGATGGGCCAGCGGATCATGGTGCTCGACGGGGCGATGGGCACGGCCATCCAGCGCGACCGCCCCGACGAGGCGGGCTACCGCGGCGAGCGATTCGCCGACCACCCCAGCGACCTCGTCGGCAACAACGACCTGCTGACGATCACGCAGCCCCAGATCATCCGGTCGATCCACGAGGAGTACCTCCGCGCGGGCGCTGACATCATCGAGACCAACACCTTCAACGCCAACGCGGTGTCGCTCGCCGACTACGGCCTCGAGGAGCTGGCCTACGAGCTCAACTACGAGTCCGCGCGGCTCGCACGTGCCGCCGCCGACGAGGTGGCCACCGACGACCGCCCCCGCTGGGTCGCCGGTGCCCTCGGCCCGACGACGCGCACGGCGTCGATCTCGCCCGACGTCAACGACCCGGGCGCGCGCAACGTCTCCTTCGACCAGCTCGCCGACGCCTACCTGACGGCCGCCCGCGGCCTCGTCGACGGCGGCGCCGACCTGCTGATGATCGAGACGATCTTCGACACCCTCAACGCCAAGGCCGCGATCTTCGCGGTCGAGACGCTGTTCGAGGAGCAGGAGCGCCGCTGGCCGGTGATCATCTCCGGCACCATCACCGACGCCTCCGGCCGGACGCTGTCCGGCCAGGTCACCGAGGCGTTCTGGGACTCCGTACGCCACGCGCGCCCGCTGGCGGTCGGCCTCAACTGTGCCCTCGGGGCGCGGGACATGCGCCCCTACGTCGCCGAGCTGTCGCGCCTGGCGGACTCGTTCGTCAGCGTCTACCCCAACGCCGGGCTGCCCAACGCCTTCGGTGAGTACGACGAGACCCCCGACCAGACGGCGGGCGTCCTGGCCGAGTTCGCCGACGCCGGCTTCCTCAACCTGGTCGGCGGCTGCTGCGGCACCACCCCCGACCACATCGCCGCCATCGCCGCGGCCGTCGAGGGCAAGGAGCGCCGAGCGCCGGCGACCCACGAGCCGGTCATGCGCCTCTCGGGCCTCGAGCCGCTGACCATCACCGAGGACAGCCTCTTCGTCAACGTCGGCGAGCGCACCAACATCACCGGGTCCGCCCGCTTCCGCAAGCTGATCAAGGACGGTGACTACGACACGGCCCTGAGCGTCGCGGCGCAGCAGGTGGAGTCCGGTGCGCAGGTCATCGACGTCAACATGGACGAGGGGATGATCGACGGCGTCGCCGCGATGGACCGCTTCCTCAAGCTCATCGCCGCCGAGCCCGACATCAGCCGCGTGCCGGTGATGGTCGACTCGTCCAAGTGGGAGGTGATCGAGGCCGGCCTGAAGTGCGTGCAGGGCAAGGCGATCGTCAACTCCATCTCGATGAAGGAGGGCGAGGAGGCGTTCCGCGACCACGCCCGCCTGTGCCGCAAGTACGGCGCCGCTGTCGTGGTGATGGCGTTCGACGAGGACGGCCAGGCCGACAACCTCGAGCGCCGCAAGGCGATCTGCGAGCGGGCCTACCGCATCCTGGTCGACGAGGTCGGGTTCCCGCCCGAGGACATCATCTTCGACCCCAACGTCTTCGCCGTCGCGACCGGCATCGAGGAGCACGCCACCTACGGCGAGGACTTCATCGAGGCCACCCGCTGGATCAAGCAGAACCTCCCCGGCGCCAAGGTCAGCGGTGGCATCTCCAACGTCTCGTTCTCGTTCCGGGGCAACAACCCGGTCCGCGAGGCGATCCACGCGGTCTTCCTGTTCCACGCCATCCGCGCCGGTCTGGACATGGGCATCGTCAACGCGGGCGCGCTCGTGGTCTACGACGAGGTCGACCCCGAGCTGCGCGAGCGCATCGAGGACGTCGTGCTCAACCGGCGACCGGACGCTGCCGAGCGCCTGCTCGAGATCGCGGAGCGGTTCAACGTCGCGGCGGCGGACGCCGAGGTGCCCCAGGACGAGTGGCGCGAGCTGCCGCTGCGCGAGCGGATCACGCACTCGCTGGTCAAGGGCATCGACGGGTTCGTCGAGGCGGACACCGAGGCGCTCCGCCTCGAGATCGCCGAGGCCGGAGGGCGGCCGATCGAGGTCATCGAGGGTCCGCTGATGGACGGGATGAACGTCGTCGGCGACCTGTTCGGCGCCGGCAAGATGTTCCTTCCCCAGGTCGTCAAGAGCGCCCGCGTGATGAAGAAGGCGGTCGCCTACCTCATCCCGTTCATCGAGCAGGAGAAGGCCAACGACCCCGAGCTCGCCAAGTCCAAGGACACCAACGGCACGATCGTCATGGCGACCGTCAAGGGCGACGTGCACGACATCGGCAAGAACATCGTCGGCGTCGTGCTCCAGTGCAACAACTACGAGGTCATCGACCTCGGCGTCATGGTGCCGGCCCAGAAGATCCTCGACACCGCGACCGAGGTCGGTGCCGACATCATCGGCCTGTCCGGCCTGATCACGCCGTCGCTCGACGAGATGGTCAACTTCGCCTCCGAGATGCAGCGCCTCGGCCTCGACATCCCGCTCCTGATCGGCGGCGCGACGACCTCCCGCGCGCACACGGCGGTCAAGATCGACCAGAAGTACGACGGCCCGGTCGTCTGGGTGAAGGACGCCTCGCGGTCGGTCCCGACGGCTGCCGCCCTGCTGCACCCGGAGCGTCGCGAGCAGCTGATGGCCGACGTGCAGGCCGACTTCGACTCGCTCCGCGCGCGCCATGCGTCCAAGAACGACCGGCCGATGGTGACCCTCGAGCAGGCTCGCGCCAACGCGAGCCCGATCGACTGGACCGGCTACCACCCGCCCCGGCCCAAGATGCTGCTCCAGCAGGACCACGCGGTGTCGACCGTCATCGGGACGCCCGTCACCCAGCACGTCCGCGTGCTGCGTGACGTCGACCTCTCGGTGCTGCGCCGGTACATCGACTGGCAGCCGTTCTTCAACGCATGGGAGATGAAGGGCGCCTTCCCCGACATCCTCAACAACCCGAGCTCCGGCCCGGCCGCCCGCAAGCTGTACGACGACGCGCAGGCGATGCTCGACACGATGATCGAGGAGAGGTGGATCCGCGCCCACGGCGTGGTCGGGTTCTTCCCGGCCGCCTCGGTGGGCGACGACGTCGAGCTCTACCTCGGCACCGACCGCGACGAGGTCCACGCGACGCTGCACCACCTGCGGCAGCAGGGCCAGCACCGCGACGGCGTACCCAACCGCAGCCTCGCCGACTACGTCGCCCCCAAGGACTCCGGCCTGCGCGACCACGTCGGCGCCTTCGCGGTGACGGCTGGCGACGGCCTTGCCGAGCGGGTCGAGGCGTTCCGCGCCGAGCTCGACGACTACAACGCGATCCTGCTCGAGTCGCTGGGCGACCGCCTCGCCGAGGCCTTCGCCGAACGGCTCCACGAGCGGGTCCGCAAGGAGCTGTGGGGCTACGCGCCCGACGAGCACCTCGACAACGTCGGGCTCATCAAGGAACAGTACGACGGCATCCGGCCGGCGCCGGGCTACCCCGCCTGCCCGGAGCACACCGAGAAGCAGACCCTGTGGAGGCTCCTCGACGTCGAGGAGCACACCGGCATCAGGCTCACCGAGTCGATGGCGATGTGGCCGGGTGCCTCCGTCAGCGGCTTCTACTACTCCCACCCGGAGTCGCAGTACTTCGTGGTCGGCCGCCTGGGCCGCGACCAGGTCGCCGACTACGCCGAGCGCAAGGGCTGGACGCTCGCCGAGGCCGAGCGGTGGCTCTCGCCCAACCTCGGCTACGACCCGGAGGACTGAGCAGCGCCGCCCGGACGATACGTCGCTGCGCATCGCGGACAGGAAAGACGGGAACCGTCCGGGATGGGTCGGTGTGCGGTACAACTGACGCCGACCTGACGAGGAGCGCGAGCAGGAGGTCGGTCGGCGTGGTGGACACCCCTCGGGTCTCGGTCGTGCTCGTGGACGACTCGACGGACGTGCGCACGCTGGTGCGGATGCGCCTCGAGGCCTCCGGCGCGTTCGACGTGGTCGGCGAGGCCGAGGACGGCGAGGGCGCGATCGCGATGGTCGTGCGCCACGAGCCCGACCTGGTGCTGCTCGACGTCTCCACACCGACCATGGACGGTCTCGAGACCTTGCCGACGATCCTCGCCGTGCGGCCCGACACCTCGGTCGTCATGTTCACCGGCTTCGGCGGGGCCGACCTCACCGCCGAGGTCCGTGGACTGGGCGCGCTCGACCTGATCGAGAAGTCGATCCCGCTGAACCAGCTCGCCGATCGCCTGCTCCGGATCCTCCGCGGCGGGTCCGGGCAGGACGCGCAGGAGGGCGCAACCGCGACGCCGCGGGAGGACCGTGCGGTCGGGTCCGGTCCGGCGGTGGACCTCGACCTTGGCGCCTTCGAGCAGCGGGTCCTCGACGAGCACGTCGAGGGCTTCCAAGCCCTCTTCGAGCGAGCAGCGATCGGGATGGCGACGCTCACCGTCGACGCGACGATCGTGCGCGCCAACCGAGCCCTGGCCGACCTCGTCGCCTCCGACCCGGCCGACCTCGTCGGCGTCGACTACGGCCGTCTCACCGGAGGGCAGGGGGACGTCCTCGACCACCGGCTGGAGGTGCTCCGGACCTCGCGTGCGAACGTCGCCACCTTCGAGCACCCGATCCCCGTGCCGCGGGGGTCGGCACGCACGCGCACGGCCTCGGTCACCCTCGTCCCCATCCGCGACTCCAGCGGGCAGATGCTCTACGTGTTCGCCCAGGTGCAGGACATCACCGCGCAGCGCGACGCCGAGGACGAGCTGCGGCGCAGTGAGCAGCGCTTCTCGCTCCTCGTCGACGCGGTCGAGGAGTACGCGATCTTCAGCCTCGACACCGACGGCGTCGTGATGAGCTGGAACGCCGGCGCCCGCCGCATCAAGGGCTACGAGGCCGACCAGATCGTGGGTCGCCACTTCCGCGTGTTCTACCCGGACGAGGAGCAGCGCACCGGACATCCCGAGCACAACCTCGCCGTGGCCCTGCGAGCGGGCTCCTTCGCCGAGGAGGGGTGGCGCGTACGTCGGGACGGCACCGCGTTCTGGGCCAGCGTCGTCATCACGGCCGTGCGCGACAGGAGCGGGCGGCACGTCGGCTTCGCCAAGATCACCCGCGACCAGACCGAGCAGCGGCGGCACGCCGACGACCGGCACGAGGCGATGGAGGAGCAGGCCCGACTGCTGGCCGTCACGGCCCACGAGCTGCGTACCCCCACAGCGGTCATCGAGGGCAGCGCCCTGGTGCTCCAGGCGCCGGAGGAGGACCTGACGCCTGCCGAGCGCGACCAGCTCGTCGGCGGCATCCGCAGCAGCGCCGAACGCCTGCGTCGGCTCGGCGCCGACCTGGCCGCGGCCTCCCAGCTGCAGCGGTCCGGCATGGAGTTCCGCCTCGAACCGGTGGCCATCGCGGAGCTGGTGTGGAGCACGGTCGCGCGGCGGGCCACCACGTCGGCCGACGTGCGGGTCGACGTCGACGACGTGCCGCACGGCGTCGTCGTACGGGCGGACGAGGTCCGCATCGGACAGGCCCTGGACAACCTGGTCGACAACGCCCTCCGCCACGGTGAGGCTCCCGTCGCGGTGACCGCCGCGCTGCTCGCGGACCTCGTCGAGGTGCGGGTCACCGACGCCGGTCCCGGAGCGCCCCGGGAGATGGCCGGTCGGATGTTCGAGCGGTTCGCGACCGGCGGTCGCACGAGCGGGACCGGGCTCGGGCTCTACCTGGTGCGCGAGATCGCGCGGCACCACGGGGGAGACGTGACGTACACGCCTCCTCGCGCCGGCAGCCCGACGACGTTCACGCTCACCCTCCCGGTGGACGGGGTCCTCGACGCGCGGGCGGCCTCGATAGGCTGACGAAGCCGCATCGCGAACGCTTCGGAGGAACTGCTTTGGCTCCCACGCCCTTCCCGGCGGCCGTGCTCTGGGACATGGACGGCACCCTCGTCGACACCGAGCCGTACTGGATCGAGACCGAGTACGCGATGGCCGAGAAGTACGGCGGCACCTGGTCGCACGAGCACGCCATGAACCTCGTCGGCAGCGCCCTGCTCGACTCGGGCGACTACATCCGCGTGCACATGGGCATCGACCGCACACCGCAGCAGATCGTCGACGAGCTGCTCGACGGCGTCGTCGTCCGGGTCGAGGACGAGGTGCCGTGGCGTCCCGGCGCGCGTGAGCTGCTCGAGGACCTCGTGGCCGAAGGCGTCCCCTGCGCGCTGGTCACCATGTCGTGGCAGCGGTTCGTCGACCCGATCCTGCGCCGGCTGCCCGAGGGCACCTTCGCCACGATCGTCACCGGCGACCGCGTCGAGTTCGGCAAGCCGCACCCCGAGCCCTACCTCACCGCTGCAGCCGAGCTCGGCCTCCGGGCCGAGGACTGCGTGGCCATCGAGGACTCCAACACCGGCGCGAAGTCGGCGGTCGCCGCCGGCTGCACGACGCTGTGCGTGCCGCACCACGTGCCGATCCTCGAGGGCGAGGGGCGGGTCTTCGTCGAGACCCTCGCGGGCCTCGACACGGCCGACCTGGCTCGGCTGGTTCGCGCCTGACCGCTCGCTAGTCCTGCGACTCGTCGGTCGAGGCGTCGACCGCGACGGGGACGGGCTCGGGCAAGGGCGGGACGGTGCCGCCCTTGGTCGGGCAGTACTCGTGGAACGAGCACCAGTCGCAGAGGCGCGACGGGCTGGGCTGCCAGTCACCGGTCTCCTGCGCGCGGGTGATCGCGGCCCACACGGCCTCGACCTTGCGCTCGGTGGCGCGGAGGTCGTCCTCGTCGGGCTCGTAGCGCAGGATCTCGCCGTTGCCGAGGTAGATCAGCTGGAGCACGGACGGGACGACGCCCCGCAGCTTCCAGATCACGAGCGCGTAGAACCTCATCTGGAACAGCGCCTTGGCCTCGAAGCCCTCACTCGGGCTCTTCCCGGACTTGTAGTCCACCACCCTGATCCGCCCGTCGGGAGCGACGTCGACGCGGTCGACGAAGCCGCGCAGGAGCAGCTTGGAGTCGAGCAGGGCCTCGACGTAGAGCTCGCGGTCGGCCGGCTCGAGCCGGCGCGGGTCCTCCAGGTCGAAGTAGCGGTCGAGGACGGTGCGGCACGAGGCCAGCCAGGCGGTGACGTCGGGGCCGGCCCCGCCGAACATCTCGCCCAGACCCGGCTCGGCGTCGAGCAGCGCGTCCCACGTGGGAGCGAGCATCTCGCCTGCCCGCTCGGGAGTGCGCTCGAGCGCCGGCAGGTCGAAGAGGTCCTCGAGCACCTTGTGGACCACGGTGCCGCGCGTCGCGTCGGGCGACGGCGCCTCGGGCAGCCGGTCGATGGTGCGGAAGCGGTACATCAGGGGGCACGCCATGAAGTCGCCCGCCCGGCTCGGGGAGATCGCACCCAGCACGTCGACGCCGTCGACCGGCGTCGAGACCCGTGCGGCGGGGGACTCGACCGGAGGGTGGTCAGCGGGTGCTGCGGGCGGGGTGGTCATGGCGCGCCTCACCCTAGGCGAGGCGTCCGACAGCATCGGTCCGGCCGGCGGTGTCGCTGCGGTTGGCTAGGCTCGGGGTGTGTCCGACCCCTCTGACCCAGCCACCGGCGAGCGACGTCCCGCAGCCTCGCCACGCGCTCCCGGAACGTTCCGGATCGGGTCGATCGCGGGCATCGACGTGCTCGTCACGAGCACGTGGTTCATCGTCGCGCTCCTGATCGCGGTCACCTTCGCCCCCCGCATCGACGAGGTCCAGGCGGACCTCGGCGTGCTGAAGTACGTCGCCGGCTTCGTGATGGCGGTGGTGCTCTACCTCTCGGTGCTGCTCCACGAGGCGTCGCACGCGGTCGTGGCCAAGCGGCTCGGCTACGGCGTCACCTCGATCACCCTTCACTTCCTCGGGGGGATGACCGAGATCGACGGCCAGTCCCGCAAGCCGCGCCACGAGTTCTGGATCGCGGTGGTCGGCCCGTTGACGTCGATCGCCATCGGGGCCGTGGCGGCCGGGCTCTGGTTCGTCGTGCCGAAGGGGCTCGTCCAGCTCGCCGTCGGCTACCTCGCCGGCGCCAACCTCCTGATCGGGGTGATGAACCTGGTCCCCGGCCTGCCGCTCGACGGCGGCCGGGTGCTCAAGGCGGCTGTCTGGGGCGCGTCGGGCAACCAGCACCGCGCCACGATCGTCGCCGGCTGGGGCGGCCGACTGACCGCCCTCGCGCTGCTCGCATGGCCGATCGTGATGGAGCCCCTGTTCGGCCTCGAGCCGACCATCCTCGACGTCGTCCTGGTGTTCATCCTCGGGCTCTTTCTCTGGACCGGGGCGACCGCCGCGATGGCGCACGCCCGGCTCCGCGAGCGGCTGCCGGCGCTGGTCGCGCGCCCGCTCGCCCGTCGTACGCTCACGGTCCCGTCCGACCTGCCCCTGGCCGAGGCCGTCCGGCGCGCCCAGGAGGAGCAGGCCGGCAGCATCGTCACGGTCGCCCCCGACGGTCGGCCGCTGGGGATCGTGAGCGAGGCGGCGGTCATCGCGATGCCTGCCGACCGGCGCCCGTGGGTGCCGGTGTCGACGGTCGCGCGGTCGCTCGAGGACGGTCTCACGCTGCCCGCGACGGTCGCGGGCGAGGACCTCGTCCTCGCGATCAGCCGCCGTCCCGCCGAGGAGTACCTCCTGGTGGAGCCGGACGGCCGCATCTACGGCGTGCTCTCGACGGCCGACGTCGACAAGGCCTTCCGGGCCAACGCCGCACGCTGAGCCGGTCGACCTCGTCGGCTGAGTGATTCCGCCGTCCCGCCACTAGTCTTCCGGCCATGTCCGAGCCGTCCGAGCCCTCCACCGACAGCGCCGACGTCCCCGCCGAGGCGTGGTCCGGGGTCCACCGCGGCCCCCTGCGCGAGGGCGAGTGGGTGCGGCTCGTCGACCAGAAGGGTCGCAAGCACAACTTCGAGCTGGTCGCCGGGAAGCGGTTCTTCTCCAACAAGGGTCACCTCGACCACGACGACATGATCGGTCGCGACGAGGGGTTCACGCTCGTCTCGTCGGCAGGCGGGCAGTACCTCGTCTTCCGCCCCCTGCTCAACGAGTTCGTCGTGTCCATGCCGCGCGGTGCGGCGGTCGTCTACCCCAAGGACGCTGCGCAGATCGTGGCGCTCGCCGACATCTACCCCGGTGCGCGGGTCGTCGAGGCCGGCGCGGGGTCGGGTGCGCTGACCTGCTCGCTGCTGCGTGCCGTCGGGCCGTGGGGGAGCGTGACGTCGTACGAGCTGCGCGAGGAGTTCGCCGACGTCGCCCGTCGCAACGTCAACCAGTTCTTCTCCGCCCCGGAGGGGCAGACGCACCCGGCGTGGGACCTGCGGCTCGGCGACCTCAAGGAGGGCCTGGCCTCGCACGGCGCCCACCAGGTCGACCGGATCATCCTCGACATGCTCGACCCGTGGAACTGCGTCGACGCCGTCGCCGAGGCGCTCGTGCCCGGCGGCATCGTGTGCGCGTACGTCGCCACGACGACGCAGCTGTCCCGCGTCGTCGAGACGCTGCGGGTGCACGGAGGCTTCACCGAGCCCCAGCCGTGGGAGTCGCTCGTGCGGGACTGGCACGTCGAGGGACTGGCCGTGCGACCGGGCCACAAGATGATCGGCCACACGGCGTTCCTGGTCACCGCGCGCCGGATGGCGCCGGGGGAGCGGCCCCCGCGCAAGACCCGCCGGCCCGCCCCCGGGGCGTACGGCCCGGACTACACCGGGCCCCGGCCGAGCGACGTGCCGCCTCACGACGCGAGCATCGCCGGGGTCGACCTCGGTGAGCCCGGCGACGCGTGAGCGACTTCCGGGTCGTCCCGTGGTCGCCCGACTGGGCGGTGCAGCTCGAGGCGGTGATGCCGTCCTGCGTGACGCGCTGGTCGACGTTCCGTCGGATCTGGCGGCTCGACGGCGGCTGACACACGCCTGCGTGAGCCGGTGTGGGCAGGCGTTGCCAAACGGTGATCGACACGGCGAGATATTCACTTCCGTCCCGTGCGTTCATGGGTAGTGTCGAAACAGGAGGTGCGACATGACCGAGCCGACACGCGAGCAACTGGCCACCCAGGTGCGCTACCTGGAGGCCGAGGTCACGGACCTGCGCCGCCGCCTCGACGACGTACCGGGCCAGGCCCGCGGCCTCGAGTCGCGCCTCGCCGACGCACAGCGGTCGCTGGCCGCCGTCTCGAGCCAGAACGAGCGCCTCGCACAGACCCTGCGCGACGCCCGCGACCAGATCACCACGCTCAAGGAGGAGGTCGACCGGCTGGCGCAGCCGCCCGCCGGCTTCGGCACGTTCCTCGGGCGCAACGACGACGACTCGGTCGACGTGTTCACCGGCGGCCGCAAGCTGCGCGTCAGCGTGAGCCCGGCGGTCGACCTGGACGGCCTCGTGCGCGGCCAGGAGGTCATGCTCAACGAGGCCCTCAACGTCGTGGCCGCGCTGGACTTCGAGCAGGTCGGCGAGGTCGTGATGCTCAAGGAGATCCTGGCCGACGGCGAGCGCGCCCTGGTGATCGCCAACGCCGACGAGGAGCGGGTCGTCCGCCTCGCCGAGCCGTTGCGCGCCGAGGACGTGACGATCCGCGCCGGCGACTCGCTGCTGCTCGACACGCGTGCCGGCTACGTCTACGAGGTCGTGCCGAAGTCGGAGGTCGAGGAGCTCGTCCTGGAGGAGGTGCCCGACATCGACTACTCGCAGATCGGCGGGCTCACCACCCAGATCGACGCGATCCGCGACGCGGTCGAGCTGCCCTACCTCTACCCGGACCTGTTCACCGACCACCAGCTCAAGCCGCCGAAGGGCGTGCTGCTCTACGGCCCGCCCGGATGCGGCAAGACGCTGATCGCCAAGGCGGTCGCCAACTCGCTGGCCAAGAAGGTCGCCGAGCGCACCGGCGCCTCGGGGAAGTCCTACTTCCTCAACATCAAGGGCCCCGAGCTGCTCAACAAGTACGTCGGCGAGACCGAGCGCCACATCCGGCTGGTCTTCCAGCGGGCGCGCGAGAAGGCGTCGCTCGGCACGCCGGTCATCGTGTTCTTCGACGAGATGGACTCGCTCTTCCGCACGCGGGGGTCGGGTGTCTCCTCCGACGTCGAGAACACCATCGTGCCGCAGCTGTTGAGCGAGATCGACGGTGTCGAGGCGCTGGAGAACGTGCTGGTCATCGGCGCCTCCAACCGCGAGGACATGATCGACCCGGCCATCTTGCGGCCCGGGCGCCTCGACGTGAAGATCAAGATCGAGCGCCCCGACGCCGAGTCGGCGCGCGACATCTTCTCCAAGTACCTCACCTCGTCGCTGCCGCTGCACACCGTGGACCTCGCGGAGTTCGACGACGACCGGGACGCCACCGTGGCCGCGATGATCCGCGCCACCGTCGAGCGGATGTACACCGAGTCGGAGGAGAACCGCTTCCTCGAGGTCACCTACGCCAACGGCGACAAGGAGGTCCTCTACTTCAAGGACTTCAACTCCGGCGCGATGATCCAGAACATCGTCGACCGGGCCAAGAAGATGGCGATCAAGGACTTCCTCGACAGCGGGCTCGACCCCGCCCAGCGGGGCCTCCGGGTCCAGCACATGCTCCAGGCGTGCGTGGACGAGTTCAAGGAGAACGAGGACCTGCCCAACACCACCAACCCCGACGACTGGGCGCGGATCTCCGGCAAGAAGGGTGAGCGCATCGTGTTCATCCGCACGCTCATCACCGGCAAGCAGGGCACCGAGCCGGGTCGCTCGATCGACACGGTGGCCAACACCGGCCAGTACCTCTGACGTCGCCATGACCCGCGACGGGGAGCGCGAGGACGACCTCGGCCACAGCGACATCGAGGCCGCCCTCGCCACCCGTCGCGAGCTCGGCGCCCGCTACGACGCCGAGCTCGTCGAGGGGTTCGCCGAGCGCATCGAGCGCGCCGTCGAGCGTCGCGTGGCCGACCAGGTCGCGGTCCAGCAGCGTCGTACGGCGGCCGTGGCGGGCGCCGGCGGCCGGCAGCTCGCCCTCGGCATCCTCTCCCTGATCGCGTTCATCCCGATCAGCATCGTGCTCGGCGTCAACGGGGAGCTGCTCGCACTCCTCGTCACGATCGCTGGGATCGTGGGCGTCAACGTCGCCCACGCGTGGCAGTCTCGCGGGCGCTGACATTCGCCGAGCACCCCTGAGAGGGTGTGTCGGACGTCGTGGGCCCACTAGGTTGAGGGCATGAAGACCATCCTGATCATCGTCGTCATCGTCCTCATCGTGCTGTTCCTGGCCGGCTTCCTGCGCCGCGGCCGCTGATCCGTCACCCGGCGACCAGCCGGTAGCCGTAGGTCCACGGTCGCGATGCGGCCGGTCCGGGCAGGTACGACTGCTCGGACTCCTCGATGCGCCATCCCACCTCCTCCACGAGGGACGGGATGTCGCGCGTCAGGTGGCAACCGCCCGCCACGGCGCGCTGCAGCGGCTCGAGCCGGCGCTGCCAACGCCGTACGGACTCGTCGGGCGCGAGCCCGTGCTCGAGGACGTGGAGCATCCCGCCCGGCCGCACCACCCGCCTCGCCTCGCGCAGAGCCAGCAACGGGTCGGGGATCGTGCAGAGGCTGAAGGTGACCAGCGCGCTGTCGTGCGAGTCGTCCGGCAGGTCCAGCCGCTGCCCGTCCAGGCCTGCTCGCTCGACGGAGACCTGCGTCCGTGCGCGCCGGAGCTCGGACAGCTCCCAGCCCAGGTCGGACGGCTCGATCGCCGTCACCGAGGCCACCTCCGGCGGGTACCAGCGGACGTTGAGCCCGCTGCCGAAGCCGATCTCGAGCACCCGACCCGTCAGGCCCGCGCACGCTACCTCGCGCAGCTCGCCCACCTCGTGGCCGCGCAGGCTCGCGTCGGTCAACCGCGGCACCACGCGCTCGTCCCACACCCGTAGGCTCATTCCATGAGCGTACGACGGGTGATGGGCACCGAGGTCGAGTACGGCATCTCCGTGCAGGGCCAGCCCGCGGCCAACCCGATGGTCGCCTCGTCGCAGATCGTCAACGCCTACGCCTCGTCCACCGCCCGGGCCCGCCGGGCCCGCTGGGACTTCGAGGAGGAGTCGCCGCTGCGCGACGCCCGCGGCTTCGACATGGCGCGGCAGATGGCCGACCCCACCCAGCTGACCGACGAAGACCTCGGCCTCGCCAACGTCATCCTCACCAACGGCGCGCGGCTCTACGTCGACCACGCGCACCCGGAGTACTCCTCGCCCGAGGTCACGACCCCGCTCGACGTCGTGCGCTGGGAGAAGGCGGGGGAGCAGATCATGCTGGACGCCTCGCGGATGGCTGCGCAGGTGCCCGGGAGCACGCCGATCCTGCTCTACAAGAACAACACCGACAACAAGGGCGCGTCCTACGGCGCCCACGAGAACTACCTGATGCGCCGTTCGACGCAGTTCGCGGAGATCGTGCGCCACCTCACGCCGTTCTTCGTCTCGCGGCAGGTCGTCACCGGTGCGGGGCGTGTCGGCATCGGCCAGGACGGGCGCGACACGACGCCCGAGCGCGGCTTCCAGATCAGCCAGCGCGCCGACTTCTTCGAGGTGGAGGTCGGTCTCGAGACGACCCTCAAGCGGCCGATCATCAACACCCGTGACGAGCCGCACGCCGACCCCGCGGTCTACCGGCGCCTGCACGTCATCCTCGGGGACGCGAACCTGGCCGAGACCTCGATCTACCTCAAGGCCGGCACCACCGCGCTCGTGCTGGCGATGATCGAGGACGGCTTCATCGACCGCGACCTGACCGTGGAGG
Source organism: Nocardioides potassii (assembly GCF_021648885.1). GTDB lineage: Bacteria > Actinomycetota > Actinomycetes > Propionibacteriales > Nocardioidaceae > Nocardioides > Nocardioides potassii. Next base: position 882,359 of record NZ_JAKJHZ010000005.1, read on the forward strand.
GTGCCGTGCGCACGCTGCGCGAGGTCTCGCACGACCCGACGCTGAGGCAGCTCGTCACGCTTCGCGACGGCCGCCGGCTCACGGCCGTGCAACTGCAGATGGAGTACCTCGAGCTCGCCCGCAAGCACGTCGAGGACCGCCTCGGCGCCGACGCCGACGAGCAGACCGTCGACGTCCTGGCTCGCTGGGAGTCGGTGCTCACCCGCCTCGAGCGCGATCCGATGGAGTGCGCCACCGAGCTCGACTGGGTCGCCAAGCTCAAGCTGCTCCAGCAGTACCGCGACCGCGACTCCCTCGACTGGGACGACGCCAAGCTGCACCTCATCGACCTGCAGTACTCCGACGTACGCCCCGACAAGGGCCTCTACCACCGGCTCGCCGCGTCGGGACGCATCCAGCGCCTGCTCGACGACCAGCAGGTCGAGCACGCCATGCACGAGCCCCCGACCGACACCCGCGCCTACTTCCGCGGCCGCTGCCTCGACAAGTACGCCGACGCGGTGGCCGCCGCGTCGTGGGACTCGGTGATCTTCGACCTCCCGGGACGCGAGTCGCTCCAGCGGGTGCCCACGATCGACCCGCTGCGGGGCACCCGCGCCCATGTCGGCGACCTGATCGACCGCTCCGACACCGCCCAGGCGCTGGTCGCCGCCATCACCCGCTGAGACTCGCCCGTCCACCGAGGGTGAACCTCCTTGTGGCGTCGGTGCGAGTGGATAGGGTCGAGTCATGGCCCAGGAGCAGAAGCAGCCGCGCAAGTCCTCGCAGGAGGAGACGGCGACCGAGGAGGTCGTCGAGAGCGACCTCGCCGAGCGCAAGGAGATGATCGACGAGGACGTCGACGCGATCCTCGACGAGATCGACGAGGTCCTCGAGACCAACGCCGAGGACTTCGTGAAGTCGTTCATCCAGAAGGGCGGCGAGTAGTCCGGATGGGCGACTCCCGCCTGCCCACGTCCTACATGACGCCCGGCACCTCGAGCTTCGCCGACTTCCTCGGCGTCGAGGCGCCCGACCTGCTGCCGTCGCGCCGCGCCGTCCCCACGGGTGACGCCGGTGACCTCGCGCCCCACGGCACCACGATCGTGGCCGCGACCTTCGACGGCGGCGTCGTGATGGCGGGTGACCGCCGGGCCACGATGGGCAACATCATCGCCCAGCGCGACATCCAGAAGGTCTTCCCGGCCGACGAGTTCTCCGTCGTCGGCATCGCCGGCACCGCCGGGCTGGCGGTCGAGATGGTGCGGCTGTTCCAGACCGAGCTCGAGCACTACGAGAAGATCGAGGGGACGACGCTGTCGATGGACGGCAAGGCCAACCGTCTCTCTGCCCTGATCCGTGCCAACCTCGGGCTCGCGATGCAGGGCCTGGCCGTCGTCCCCCTCTTCGCTGGCTACGACGTCGCGGCCGACCATGGCCGGATCTTCAGCTACGACGTGACGGGCGGGCGCTACGAGGAGACCGCCTTCCACTCGGTCGGCTCGGGCTCGCTCTTCGCCCGCGGCTCGCTGAAGAAGCTCTACCGCGAGGACCTCGACGAGGAGGGCACCGTCACGGCGGTGGTGCAGGCGCTCTACGACGCCGCGGACGACGACTCCGCCACCGGCGGTCCCGACCTGACCCGCCGGATCTTCCCGGTCGTCCACGTGATCACCGCCGACGGTGGTCGCCGCATGCCAGATGCGGAGGTGTCGGCCATCGCGGACCGGATGATCGCCTCCCGGATGCAGCGTCCCGACGGCCCCGCCGCCCCCCTGACCTGACGCTGACGTAGGAGCCACCCAGATGTCCATGCCGTTCTACGTCTCGCCCGAGCAGCTGATGAAGGACCGGGCCGACTTCGCCCGCAAGGGCATCGCCCGCGGCCGGTCCGTCGTCGCCGTCCAGTACGCCGACGGGATCCTCTTCGTCTCGGAGAACCCGTCCCAGGCGCTGCACAAGGTCAGCGAGATCTACGACCGGATCGCCTTCGCCGCGGTCGGGCGCTACAACGAGTTCGAGAACCTCCGCATCGCCGGCGTACGACTCGCGGACATGCGCGGCTACGCCTACGACCGGCGCGACGTCACCGGTCGCGGCCTGGCCAACGCCTACGCCCAGACGCTCGGCACCATCTTCTCCTCGGGCGGCGAGAAGCCCTACGAGGTGGAGATCTTCGTCGCCGAGATCGGCGACGAGCCCGCCGACGACCAGCTCTACCGGCTCACCTACGACGGCCAGGTCGCCGACGAGCACGGTTTCGCCGTGATGGGCGGTGCCGCGGACGTCGTCGCCGGGCACCTGCGCGAGCACTACGTCGCCGGCAGCTCCCTCGAGGACACCCTCCGGGTCGCCGTCGCCGCACTGGGCCACTCCGAGACCGAGGACCGCGTCATCCCCGCCGGGGACCTCGAGGTCGCCGCCCTCGACCGCACCCGCACCCAGCCGCGCAAGTTCCTGCGCCTGCGCGCCGCCCGGCTCGCCGAGATCCTCGGTGGTCGTGGGGCTCCGACGTCCGACGCCGCCTCACCCGAGGACGCGCTCGCCGGTGCGGCACCGCACCAGTCCGGGACCGACGACCCGTCGGACCCGACCGACCAGGTCTCGGGCGCCGTCCCGCCGCTCGAGGACCCGGTGACGGGGGAGCCGCCCGTCGCGCCGCCCGTGGCGCCCCAGCGTCAGGAGCCGGCTCCCGGTGATTCCCCGGCCGGTGAGCCGCCGACCCCGGGCAGCCCGCCGCCGCCGACCGAGCCAGGTCAGGTCTGACCGGTCCCACCAGGCGCGACCAGGCCGGCCGGGCCCAGGTGAAGGTGCGGCTCAGCGGACGTTGAGTCCTGGCCAGTCGTCGGTGGCCACGGTCGGGATGCCGCTGAGCCGACGCCGGTAGCGCACGAGCGGGCCGAACTCCGCGAGGGCTCCCCACAGCCGCTGGTGCGCGGCCCACGGGAGCGGGCCCGTCGGCTGGACGTTGCCGTCGGGGCCGAACTCGTGCCACGCGTCGCCGAAGCCGATCCACGCCGGCGTCCACGTCGCCGCGTCGTCCCAGTCGCCGCGCCGCTGCTCGACCAGGCGCCTGCGGAGCTGGAACTCCATCCGCGGGCCGTCGACGACCACGGGCGCCGTGCGGACGGGCCACAGCCACATGTCCTCGGTCATCACCCGCAGCTCGAGGTCCTCCACGACGCTCGGCTCGGCGAGCACCGTGGCGACCAGGTGGCGGGGTCCCATGGGGGAACGCTCACCCGCGGAGGCGCCACGCGTCAAGGTTTCCGCGTCGAGTGACCGCCCGCGCGTGGTCCCCGCGCCTAGGGTGGAGGCATGGACCGTCGGATCTTCGGCATCGAGAACGAGTACGGCGTCACGTGCACGTTCAAGGGCCAGCGCCGCCTGAGCCCCGACGAGGTCGCGCGCTACCTGTTCCGCAAGGTCGTCAGCTGGGGTCGCTCGTCCAACGTCTTCCTCCGCAACGGCGCGCGGCTCTACCTCGACGTCGGCAGCCACCCCGAGTACGCGACGCCGGAGTGCGACGACATCGTCGACCTCGTCACGCACGACAAGGCGGGGGAGCGGATCCTCGAGGGCCTGCTGCTCGACGCGGAGAACCGCCTGCACGAGGAGGGCATCTCGGGCGACATCTACCTGTTCAAGAACAACACCGACTCCGCCGGCAACTCCTACGGCTGCCACGAGAACTACCTGGTCGGCCGGGCGGGGGAGTTCAGCAAGCTCGCCGAGGTGCTGATCCCGTTCCTGGTGACCCGCCAGATCGTCGTCGGCGCGGGGAAGGTCGTGATGACCCCGCGCGGGGCGTCGTACAGCGTGAGCCAGCGTGCGGAGCACATCTGGGAGGGCGTCAGCAGCGCCACCACCCGCAGCCGGCCGATCATCAACACCCGCGACGAGCCGCACGCCGACGCCGAGCGGTTCCGCCGGCTCCACGTGATCGTCGGCGACTCCAACATGAGCGAGACCACCACGATGCTCAAGGTCGCCTCGTGCGACCTGGTCCTGCGGATGATCGAGGACGGCGTCGTGATGCGCGACCTCACCATGGAGAACCCGATCCGCGCCATCCGCGAGATCAGCCACGACCCCACCGGACGCCGCAAGGTGCGCCTGGCCAACGGCCGTGAGGCGAGCGCGCTGGAGATCCAGGCGGAGTACCTGGGCAAGGCGCGCGACTACGTCGACCGCCGGCAGATCTCGACGCCCCTGATCGAGCGGGCGCTCGACCTGTGGGAGCGCGGGCTGAAGGCTGTCGAGTCCGACGACCTCGGTCTGGTGGACCGCGAGATCGACTGGGTCATCAAGCACAAGCTCATCGAGCGCTACCGCGCCAAGCACGGCCTCTCGCTCGGTGACCCGCGCATCGCGCAGCTCGACCTCGCCTACCACGACATCCACCGCGGCCGCGGCCTCTACTACCTCCTCGAGAAGCGCGGCGCCGTCGCCCGCGTGACGACCGACCTCAAGATCTTCGAGGCCAAGAGCGTCCCGCCGCAGAACACCCGCGCCCGCCTGCGCGGCGAGTTCATCCGCAAGGCGCAGGAGCGCCGTCGCGACTTCACCGTCGACTGGGTGCACCTCAAGCTCAACGACCAGGCGCAGCGCACCGTCTTGTGCAAGGACCCGTTCAAGGCCCACGACGAGCGCGTGCAGAGGCTCATCGACGGGATGTAGGGCCCGCTGGATAGGGTGACCCGGCACCATCGTGACCAGCTCGCGATACCTGCTGTGACCTGTTGACGACTTGATGAGGTTGAACCTGTGTCCCGTGTACGTTCCGCTGCGCTCAGCGGTCTCCTCGCCGTCAGCCTGCTCGGCCTCGCGGCCTGCGGCTCCGACTCGAGCGACTCCGAGGAGGCCGGCGCGTCGCTGAGCTCGGTCACGATCACCGGCGACCAGGGCAAGGCACCGAAGGTGACCTTCGACGGCCCCCTCGACGGGTCCAAGACCGAGTCCGAGGTGCTCATCGAGGGCGACGGCGAGGAGGTCGCCTCCGGCGACACCGTCGAGGCCCAGTGGTGGATCGGCAACGGCTTCACCGAGGAGGAGACCCAGAGCACCTGGGGCGAGGACGGCAAGGGCAAGCCGCAGTCCCTCGAGGTCGGCGACGAGGTCCTCCCGTTCCTCACCGACACGATGGTCGGCAAGAAGGTGGGCGACCGCGTCGTGCTGATGACGCCGTCGGACAAGGCGTTCGGCGAGGGCGGCGGTGCCCGCTTCAACATCGGCAACCGCGACGCCGCGCTGATCATCGTCGACATCATGGGTCGCAAGGACACCGTGCCGCCGCTCGACGGCCCGAAGGGCGAGGAGAAGAAGCCCGCGAGCTGGGCGCCCACCCTGATCGAGAAGGACGGCGTCATCACCGGCCTCGACTTCTCCACCGCCCACAAGCCCAGCGGCAAGCTGATCGCCACCACGCTCGTCAGGGGCGACGGTCCGGTGGTGAAGTCGGGGCAGACCCTCACGGTGAACTACCTCGGCCAGGTCTACGACGCCGACAAGCCCTTCGACGAGTCCTACTCCAAGGAGCCCGCGGAGTTCCCGATCGGCGTCGGCAGCGTCATCAAGGGCTGGGACGAGCGGCTCGTCGGTCGCACCGTGGGCTCGCGCGTGATCCTCGAGATCCCGCCGGCCGACGGCTACGGCGAGGAGGGCAACGAGGGCGCCGGGATCAAGGGCACCGACACGCTGTTCTTCGTCGTCGACATCCTCGGCGCGAGCTGACTGCGCGAGCCGGTCCACGAGAAGGGCGGGAGGAGAGGCATGGCGCAGCCACGGGCAGAGCGGCTGATGAACCTGCACATCCTCCTGCTGGGCGCGAAGCGGTTCATCGGCAAGGACGCCATCCGCGACGCCGTCTACCCCGACTACGACCGCGGGCCGGCCGGCGACGAGGCGTTCGAGCGCGCCTTCGAGCGTGACAAGGACGCCCTGCGCCAGATCGGCGCCGTGATCGAGGTCGGCAGCGCGGACGCGTTCTTCGACGACGAGATCGGCTACCGCATCCCCACCGAGCAGACCTCGCTGCCGGAGATCCGCTTCGAGTCCGACGAGGCCGCCGTGCTCGGCCTCGCTGCCCAGGTCTGGCAGCAGGCGACGCTCGCCAAGGCGACCGCCCGGGCGCTGGCCAAGCTCAAGGGCCAGGGCGTCGAGATCGATCCCGCCCGGCTCGAGGTGGTCGCCCCGGCCATCACCGCCGACGAGCCCGCCTTCGAGCCGCTCTGGGACGCCGTCGGCAAGCGCCGCCAGGTCAGCTTCCCCTACCAGCGCGCGAGCCAGACCGAGCCGACGACCCGGCGCGTCCAGCCGTGGGGGCTGGCCCGCTCGTCCGGTCGCTGGTACGTCGTCGGCTTCGACGTCGACCGTGGGGCCGAGCGCGTCTTCCGCCTGTCCCGCATCGTCGGCCCGGTGCGTGCGAGCGGCAAGTCCGGAGCGTACGACGTCCCGGAGGGCACCGACGTACGCGCGGTGGCCCGCCGGCTCGCTCCGTCGTTCCCCTCGGTCCGGGCCGAGCTGAGGGTGCGCCAGGGCACGGCCGTCGCGCTGCGCCGCCGTGCGGAGTCCGTGACGCCGCACGCCGAGGACGGGTGGGACGCCGTGGTCGTCGAGGGCCCCGTGCACGAGATCTCCGACGAGGTGCTGACCCACGGCACGTCCGTCGTCGTCGAGGGTCCGGCGTCACTGCGCGACGAGGTGGTCGCTCGCCTGACCGCCGTGGCCGCGGGAGGCGCGCGTTGACCAGCCAGTCCGCCGACACCGCCCCGGACCAGGTGGCCCGCCTGCTCGCGCTGGTGCCCTACCTGCTCGCGCGTGGCGAGGTGCGCCTCGACGACGCGGCCGCCCACTTCGGCACCGACGCCGACCAGATCGAGCGCGACCTGCGCCTGCTCTTCATGACCGGCGTCTCGCCGGGCCTGCCCGGTGACCTGATCGAGGTGGACCTCGAGGCGCTCGAGGGCGACCGGATCATCCGCGTCGACAACGCCGACTACCTGGCGCGCCCGGTGCGGTTCTCACCCGCGGAGGCGACCTCGCTGGTGGTGGCGCTCCGGACGATGGCCGAGGCCGCACCGGAGGAGGCGCGCGACGTCATCCAGCGCACGCTGACCAAGCTCGAGGAGGCGGCCGGCCAGGACGGCGACGGACTGCTCAAGCTGCACGTCGACCCGACGGCGCTCGAGGCCAGCGCCGTCGTACCCGTGCTGGAGTCGGCGATCGCGCACAGCCACCAGGCCGAGATCGTCTACCACGTGCCGTCGCGCGACGAGGAGTCCCGCCGGGTCGTCGACCCGCGGGGCCTGGCCCGCGTCGAGGACCTGCTCTACCTCGACGCGTGGTGCCACACCGCGCAGGGCGACCGGGCGTTCCGGGTCGACCGCATCGTCGCTGCCACCGAGCTGGACTCGCCGGTCGCCGACCCGGGTGCCCGTGCCCGCGACCTCACCGGCGGCTGGTTCACCGACTCCGAGACCCGGACCGTGACCCTGCGGCTCGCCCCGCCGGCGCGGTGGGTGACCGAGTACTACCAGGTCACCGACCAGCGCCCCGGCCCGGACGGGACGATCGACGTGGACCTCGAGGTGGCCAGCGAACAGTGGGTGCGCTCCCTGTTGTTCCGCCTCGCGCCGCACGCGACCCTGCTCGCCCCCGACGACTACGCCGAGGCGTTCAGGGCCGCCGCGCGGGCAACCCTCCGCCTCTACGAGGGCGACCGCGTAGACTCGTAGGGTCCCTTCCGGGCTCGGCTCACACGAACCTCAACGAAGACGGAGCGTCTCATGATCAACCCGATGATCGGCATGCCGCAGGGTGCGGAGTGGCTGGTGATCCTCGCCATCGTCGTGCTCGTCTTCGGCGCCGCCAAGCTGCCCGAGCTCGCCCGCAGCTCGGGCCAGGCCCTGCGCATCTTCAAGACCGAGACGAAGGACCTGCGCGACGGGGACAAGGCCGACAAGCAGGCCACCGCCGAGCAGCGCGAGATCGAGACGCGCAACGAGGCCACGGGGGCCACCGGTTCGACGGGCGCGACGACCGACCCCGCCACCGGTGAGGTCGTCCACGAGCGGCGCGACGACACCACCGCCTGACCCGGGGTGAAGCTCACCTCCGTCGCCGGCCTGTTCAGGGGCGGCCCCCGACACCCGGTCGGACCCGATGGGCGGATGGCCCTGTCCGACCACTTCCGGGAGTTCCGCGCCCGGCTGCTGCGCTGCCTGCTGGTGTTCGTCGTCGCGTTCGCGATCGCCCTGTTCTTCCGCCACGCTCTGCTCGACGCGGTGTTCGGCCCCTACGAGGACGCCCAGCAGCAGCTGCCCAACGGCACGACCGAGGCGACCACGAGCGGCGCCTCCGCGGGCCTGATGCTGTGGCTCAAGCTGGCCGGGTTCGCGGCCGTCGTGGTCACCGCGCCCTACTGGCTCTACCAGATCTGGGCCTTCGTGCTGCCCGGGCTCTACGCCCAGGAGCGGAAGATGACGCGCATCTTCGTCGCCATCGCCGGACCGTTGTTCCTCATCGGGGTGGCGCTCGGGTACTTCACGCTCCCGATCGCGCTCGAGGTGCTCATCGGCTTCAACCCGAGCGGTGTCACGAACCTGATCGACTTCAGCGACTACCTGCAGTTCTTCACCCGGACGCTGCTGGTGTTCGGGCTCTCCTTCAACATCCCGGTCTTCGTCGTGCTGCTCAACTTCGCCGGGGTCATCAAGGGGCGCCAGCTCGCGGCGTACCGCCCGTGGATCGTGATCGGCACGTTCATCTTCGCCGCCGCCGCCACGCCGTCGACCGACCCCTTCTCGATGTGCCTGATGGCCGTGCCGATGATGCTGCTGTTCTTCGCCTCCGAGGTCATCGCCCGGCTCAACGACCGGCGTCGTGCCAACCGCGCGCCCAACGCCGGACTGGGACCCGACGACCTGTCTCCCATCTGAGCCGCGCTCCGTCGCGCTCTGAGAGGGTGGCTCCATGCAGGCCGCGATCTCCGACATCGATCCGTTCGACCTGCCCGAGTGGCTCGGCACCCGCGACGTCGTGTGGCGCGCCGAGGCCGGCCTGAGCACCGGTCACCACGTGCGCGGGCGCCTCGCGACGGGTGACGACGCTGAGCCCGCCGAGGTCGTGTGCGACCTGCTGGCGGTCGACGAGGCCTACCCGGAGCCCGTGGTCGACGACGCGACCCGGTTGCGGGTGCACCAGGCCTGGCGGCACGGGCAGGTCGTGCTGGGGAGCATCGCCACCGCGGACGGCACGGACCGGATGGTGCTCGCCGTCCCGGGCACGGCATTCAGCCCCGACCTCGTCCTCGACGCCCTCGGCCGGCTCGCCCGGGCCGTCGGTGCACGCGCCGAACGCTACGCCGCGTTGCTGCGCCTGAGCCGGTAGCCGCTGCACGGCGACCCTGCGGGATAGGGTCGCACTCATGCACGACCCGTCAGGACCGGACGGCTCCGTCCGGGGTCGCGAGATCGCCCTGCTCACCAATCCCACGTCCGGCAGGGGACGGGGCGCTCGCCATCGTGACGCCGCCCTGGGCCGGCTCCGGGAGAGCGGGTTCGTGGTGCGCAACCTCCAGGGTCGCGACGGCGACGAGGCCCTCGACCTGGCCCGCGCCTGCGTGGCCGACGGTGTCGAGGCGCTGGTCGTCTGCGGGGGAGACGGGCTGGTGCACCTCGGCGTGCAGGCGGTGGCCGGCACCGGCGTACCGCTCGGCCTGATCCCCAGCGGCACCGGGAACGACGTCGCCCGCTACCTCGGCCTCCCGCGCACCGACCCGGTGGCCGCCGCCGACCGGGTGATCGCCTCGCGGCGCCGCACCATCGACCTCGCGCGCAGCGGCGACCGCTGGTTCGTCACCGTGCTGGCCGCGGGCTTCGACGCGATCGTCAACGAGCGGGCCAACGCGATGACCTGGCCGAAGGGCCAGATGCGCTACAACCTCGCCACGCTCGCCGAGCTGCGCACGTTCCGCCCGCTGCCCTACGTGCTGCAGCTCGACGACGGGGCCGGGGTCCAGACGATCGAGCACGAGGCGATGCTCGTCGCCGTCGGCAACGGCCCGTCGTTCGGCGGCGGCCTCCGGATCACGGAGGGCGCCTTGCTCGACGATGGTTTGCTCGACGTCGTGGTCATCACCCGGATGAGCAAGCCCAAGCTGGTGCGCTCCTACCCCCGCCTCTTCACCGGCAGGATCGACGGCGTCGCGGAGTACGTCCACCGGCGGGTCCGCTCGGTCACCGTCGCGGCGCCCGGCATCGTGTCGTACGCCGACGGCGAGCGCTTCGGCCCGCTGCCCCTCACCGTCACGTGCGACCCCGGCGCACTGGAGGTTCTGGCATGAACGACGAGCTCACGCCGGCCGAGCGCTACGCGGCCTTCCAGCGCGAGAAGCCCTACCCGATGCTCAAGGACTTTGCCGGGCTCCACGGCTTCGAGCTCGACGACTTCCAGCTGCGCGCGTGCCGGGAGATCGAGGACGGTCGCGGGGTGCTGGTGGCCGCACCCACCGGCTCGGGCAAGACGATCGTCGGCGAGTTCGCCATCCACCTGGCCCTGCAGACCGGGCGCAAGGCCTTCTACACGACGCCGATCAAGGCGCTGTCCAACCAGAAGTTCCACGACCTGGTGAAGCGCTACGGCGCGGACAACGTCGGCCTGCTCACGGGCGACAACGTCGTCAACGGCGAGGCGCCTGTGGTCGTGATGACCACCGAGGTGCTGCGCAACATGCTGTACGCCGGCTCGCGCACGCTGCTCGGGCTGGGCTACGTCGTGATGGACGAGGTCCACTACCTCGCCGACCGGATGCGCGGCGCGGTGTGGGAGGAGGTCATCATCCACCTCCCCGAGTCGGTGACGCTGGTGTCGCTGTCGGCCACCGTGTCCAACGCGGAGGAGTTCGGTGAGTGGCTGGCCACCGTGCGCGGCGAGACGACGACGATCCTGGAGGAGAAGCGGCCGGTGCCGCTGTTCCAGCACGTCATGGTGGGGCGCCGCCTGCTCGACCTGTTCGCCTCCTCCGACGTCGACGCGAGTGCGGGGTTCGTCAAGGAGGGCGCCCCGGTCAACGACGAGCTCACCCGGATCGCCCGCGACGACTGGGCCAGCTCGCGGCTGATGCGCGACCGTCGTTCGCCTCGCAAGGGCAAGCCGGGCTCGTCGAAGAACCCGCGTGCCGTCGGCAACGGCCGTCGCGTGTGGATCCCGAGCCGGGTCGAGGTCGTGGAGCGGCTCGACCGCGAGGGCCTGCTCCCGGCGATCGTGTTCATCTTCAGCCGGGCCGGCTGCGACGCGGCGGTCAGCCAGCTCGTCCAGGCCAACACCCGGCTCACCACCGCGGCGGAGCGGGACGAGATCTTCGCCCGCGTCGAGGAGGCGTCCCGGTCGCTGCCCGAGGAGGACCTGCACGTCCTGGGCTACCACGAGTTCCTCGACGGACTCACCCGCGGCATCGCCGCCCACCACGCCGGTCTCCTGCCGGCGTTCAAGCAGGTCGTCGAGGAGCTGTTCCAGGAGGGCCTGGTGAAGGTCGTCTTCGCGACCGAGACCCTCGCCCTCGGCATCAACATGCCGGCCCGCACGGTCGTGATCGAGAAGCTGTCGAAGTGGAACGGCGAGACTCACGCCGACCTGACGCCGGGGGAGTACACCCAGCTGACCGGTCGCGCCGGTCGCCGGGGCCTCGACATCGAGGGCCACGGCGTGGTGCTCTACCAGCCCGGGATGAACCCGCGGGAGGTCGCCGGCCTCGCCTCGACCCGCACCTACCCGTTGCGCTCGTCGTTCCGGCCGTCCTACAACATGGCGGTCAACCTCGTGCACCAGTTCGGCCGCGCCCGCTCGCGCGAGCTGCTGGAGCAGTCCTTCGCCCAGTACCAGGCCGACAAGGCCGTCGTCGGTCTCGCCCGGCAGGTCCACAAGGCGGAGGAGGCGCTCGAGGGCTACAAGGAGGCGGCGCACTGCCACGTCGGCGACTTCATGGAGTACGCCGCCATGCGCCGGAAGATCTCCGACCTCGAGAAGGGCGCGGCGCGCGAGCGCCGGCAGGACCGCCGCGACGAGGCGGTGGCGTCGCTGGGCCGGCTGAGGCCGGGCGACGTGATCAAGGTGCCGGCCGGCAAGTTCAGCGGCCTGGCCGTCGTGATCGACCCGGGGCACTCCGGCGACGAGCCGCGGCCCTACGTCGTGACGGCGGACCGCCAGGCACGACGGCTGGCCCCGATGGACTTCCCCGTCCCGGTCGAGGCGATCGGCCGGATGCGCATCCCGAAGAGCTTCAACGGCCGCAATCCCGCGATGCGGCGCGACCTGGCCACCCAGCTGCGGGCGAAGGCGCGCGACGACGACGGCCGGCCGCAACGCCGTACGGGCAAGCAGGACTCGTTCAGCGACACGCCGACCGATCGGGAGATCGGTCGCCTGCGCGCCGACCTCAAGGCGCACCCGTGCCACCAGTGCCCCGAGCGCGAGGACCACGCGCGCTGGGCCGAGCGCTACTTCAAGCTCGAGCGCGACACCGAGACCCTGAAGCGGCGCGTCGAGACCCGGACGAACACCGTCGCGCGGACCTTCGACCGGGTCTGCGACGTGCTGACCGCGCTCGGCTACCTCGACGGCGACAAGGTGACCGAGCAGGGCGCCCACCTGCGCCGGATCTACACCGACATGGACCTCGTCGCAGCGGAGGCGATCCGTGCGGGCCTGTTCGACGACCTCACCTCCTCCGAGCTGGCGTCCGTGCTGTCCGCGCTGGTGTTCGAGGCACGACGGGCCGACGACGCGTCGTCGCCCAAGATGCCCGGCGGCCAGGTGCGGCCGGTCCTCGGCGAGCTCGTCCGGGTCTGGGGGCAGCTCGACGCCCTCGAGCGGGAGCACAAGCTCGACTTCCTGCGCGAGCCCGACATCGGCTTCGCCTGGGCGGCCTGGCGCTGGGCGGAGGGCGACGACCTCGACGACGTACTGATGGTGACCGGCCTGTCGGCGGGCGACTTCGTGCGCTGGATGAAGCAGCTCCTCGACCTCTGCGGTCAGGTCGCGGACGCTGCGGGCGACAGCCCGCTGCGGACGACCGCCCGCGAGGCGGCGAAGAAGCTCAAGCGGGGCGTGATCGCCTACAGCGTCCTGGCCGAGTGAGAGGGTCGACCCCATGACGGACCGCTTGATGCTGCTCGACACCGCATCGCTCTACTTCCGCGCGTTCTTCGGCGTCCCCGATTCGATGAAGGCCCCCGACGGCACCCCGGTCAACGCCGTGCGCGGGCTGATGGACTTCATCAGCCGGCTGGTGGGGGAGTACGACCCGACGCACCTGGTCTGCTGCTGGGACGACGACTGGCGCCCGCAGTGGCGCGTCGACCTGATCCCGTCCTACAAGGCGCACCGGGTCGTGCAGGCCAAGCCGGGCTCGACGCCCGACGTCGAGGAGGTGCCCGACCCGCTCGAGACCCAGATCCCGATCATCCTGTCGGTGCTCGAGGCCTACGGCATCGCCGTGGTGGGCCATCCCGAGATGGAGGCCGACGACGTCATCGGCACCCTCGCCACCGACGCCGGCATGCCGGTCGACATCGTCACGGGGGACCGCGACCTCTTCCAGCTCGTCGACGACGAGGCCGAGGTGCGCGTGCTCTACGTCGCCCGCGGGGTCAGCAGGCACGAGCGCGTCGACAACGCATGGGTGCGCGACAAGTACAGCGTCGACGCGCGCCAGTACGCCGACCTCGCGACGCTGCGCGGCGACACCTCCGACGGCCTGCCCGGTGTCGCGGGGGTGGGGGACAAGACGGCGGCGACCCTGCTCAACCGCTTCGGCACGATCGACGCCGTCGTCGCCGCCGCCAGCGACCCCGACTCGGACATGGGGCCCGGTCCGCGGGGGAAGATCAAGCAGGCGCTGGACTACCTCGACGTCGCGCCCGAGGTGGTCGCCGTACGCCGCGACCTGGACCTCGGGTCGCCGGACCTCACCCGCCCGCGGACGCCCGCCGACCCCGACGCCGTCGTCGCGCTCGACGAGCGGTGGGGCCTCGGCTCGTCGGCCGTGAGACTGGTGGAGGCGCTCTCCGGCCCCCACTAGTCTGAGGCCCGTGAGCGCACCCGAGGTCGAGTCCAAGGACCGGCAGATCCTCTCGCTGCTGGCGGTCGACGGACGGATGTCCTACACCGATCTCGGCAAGGCGACCGACCTGTCGACCTCGGCGGTGCACCAGCGAGTCAAGCGTCTCGAGCAGCGCGGGCTGATCACCGGCTACGGCGCCACGATCGACCACGACCAGCTGGGTCGACCGCTGACGGCGTTCATCTCGATCACCCCGATCGACCCGTCCCAGCCCGACGACTACCCCGAGCGGCTGCGCGGGATCTCCGAGATCGAGTCGTGCTGGTCGGTGGCGGGCGACGAGTCCTACATCCTCAAGATCCGCGTCGCCACCCCCCGCGACCTCGAGGACCTCCTCGCCCGCATCCGCGGCGTGGCCAGCGTCTCCACGCGTACGACCATCGTCCTCTCGACGGCCTACGAGAACCGCCCGGTCGACTGAGCCGCTCGTTGATGTGGGACTCACCGCTGAAGCGGTGACTCCTGCGCAGCGTGGGCGTTGCAACACCCCAACCGCGACAGAGTTCCCCACCTGGTTCGGCCCGGACGGCGCTCACGCCGCCGTCGGCGCACGGGAGGCAAGGATCGCAAGGATGCGTCGGGCGAGGGCCGACGGATCCGCCAAGTCGGCCCACGTGATGCGGATGCACATCCACCCGGTCGCCCGGACGATGAGTTCCTCGCGGCGCTTCTCGCGCTGGATGTAGTCGGCCAGCGACTCTCCGGGCCGGCGGAATACCTCGTACTTGATCCGACCGTCGAACTCGACGAACAATCGGTGCTTGCGCCAGAGGAAGTCGACGAACCCGAGCAGCTGCGACGTCTCGTCACGCACCTCGACTTGCGGCTCCGGAAGCGGCACGCCCTCGCGGAAGCACAGGAACATGAACCGGCTCTCAGCGACGCTCCCCAGACGAGGATCAGCCAGCCCGATGGCGATGCGGGTGCCGAGGGTGTTGGGCCAGCGCTCGGTCTGCGCCGCGATGCGTCGGACCTCCTCGAGCCTCGTGTGCCCCAGGTTGAGGAACCCGTTGAGGAGGCAGTAGCCGAGCTCCGCGTCTGTCGTCGACAGCAGCTCGACGGCCGTACGGCCTGCCGTCGAGACCGGTACGCCGTGCCGGACGGTGATCTGGTCGAGAGGCAGGCGACCTGCGTGGTGCGTGATGCCTGCCTCGCGTCGTCCGGACACCTCATCCGTACGGGTCAACGAGACGTCGTCGAGGCAAAGACGCCACAGCGGGATCTCCCACTCGGCGGCTGAGGACTGATGTGTGAGAACGCTGCTCGAGTGGGCGGTCCTGAGGACGGCGCGGGCGCGCACCCGGTGCTCGTCGCGCTGACCTTCGATCCGTGACCAGAGGCAGGCATCGACGTAGGCTCCGTAACGGATCCGATGGATGAGCCCGCTCCTCACCGCACGCGCGATGTCACGGTCTGTCCAGCCACTGGCGATGAGCTGTCGCCGGAGCTTGATGTCGTGCAGATCGATCGGGAAGGAGCTGGTCCGCGTCATGGACCCACCGTCGGCCCGCTCGGCGATGCTCGCGCGCCCTCGGGGCGAGTGCCTGTGGACGAGGTCGATCAGCGGCCGCTGTGGACGATTCGTGGCGCAGTTCTTGCCGTCGGAGCGTCCGGTAGGGGAAGTCTTGCGCGGACTAGCCGTTGCAACGCCCAGTCCGCGCAGGAGTCACCGCCCCAGCGGTGACTCCCGCATCCGGACCGGCCTCAGTAGGCCTGGAGGGCGGCGGTACGGCGGGAGGCCTCGGCCATCTCGGCGGCCTTGAGGGAGGCCTCGTCGAGGCGGCCGTGCTGCTCCCACCACTGCTGGCCGGACTCGGGGAGGGTGTGGATCGGGTCGTAGTACTCGTAGTAGCGCGACAGGGCCTCGGCGTCGTCGGCCTCGATGGACGTGCGGTAGTTCTTCGTCCAGTAGGAGATGCCGTGCTCAGTGTCGTAGTCGGCGTTCTGGTGCACCCAGCGCTTGCCGACGAACGGCACGTCGCACACGATGCGCGGCGTCGCGAAGCCCGGCAGGTAGCCCATGATGTGGTGCTGGAGGCGCTGGGCGTCGGCGAGCGAGACCCGCCAGTGCTCCGAGAACGGGATCATGTCGCACATGTAGAAGTAGTAGGGCATGATCTGCGCGCCGTCGAGGAGGCGGAAGCACAGGTCGAGGAGGGTGTGCGGGTCGGCGTTCACGCCGTTGAGCAGCACCCCCTGGTTGCGTACGTCGCGCAGGCCGGCGTCGAGCATCGCCCGGGCCGCCTCGGCGACGACCGGCGTCACCGAGTTCGCGTGGTTCGCGTGGGTGTGCATCGCGAGCGAGACGCCCCGCGAGCGGGCGACGGCGGCCACGCGGGCCACGCCCTCGACCACGTCGGGCTGCAGCCAGTGCTGCGGCAGGCCGATCAGCGCCTTGGTGGCCAGGCGGATGTCGCGGATGTTCTCGACCTCGAGGACCGACATGAGGAACGCCTCCAGGCGGGGCCACGGCATGTTGGCCACGTCGCCACCCGAGACCACCACGTCGCGGACCGACGGGGTGCGCTGGAGGTAGGCGATCATGTCGCCGAGCCGGTCGTTGGGCTTGCCGGCGAACTTCAGCTTCTCGATGACCGGGGTCGAGTTGCCGACCAGGTCCATGCGGGTGCAGTGGCCGCAGTACTGCGGGCAGGTCGGCAGCAGCTCGGCGAGCACCTTGGTGGGGTAGCGGTGGGTCAGCCCCTCGGTGGCCCACATGTCGTGCTCGTGGAGGGAGTCGCGCGCGGCGTGCGGGTGCGACGGCCAGTCGGTGCGACGGTCGCTGAAGACCGGCAGCATGTAGTGGCGCACGGGGTCGGCGTAGAACGCCTCCGTCAGCGAGCCGGGGCCGGCGGGGGAGAGGTGCGGCACCATCGTGTTCATCATCTGCGGCGGCACGAGCATGGACATGGTCGCCCGCTCGGCCTGGTCCCGCTCGAGGTCGGCGTAGAAGCGCTCGTCGAGCAGGTCGCCCATCAGCTCGCGCAGCTGCCTGACGTTCTTGACGCAGTGGGCGCGCTGCCACTGCACGGAGGCCCAGTCCTCGGCGGTGACGTCGGCCCAGCCCGGGAAGCGCGTCCAGTCGGGCTCGACGAGCTCGACCCGCTGGTAGGGGTAGGGCTGTCCGGTGGCGAGGGCGCCGTCCAGCTGGGTGGCGGTCTCGATGCTCATGGGCTCTCCTTGCAGGCATGACGGCGCGCCGGTTGTGTGTGCGGCGACACATCTGGGAGAGTACGCGGAGAACCTGCGGCGAGTCCAATGCCACGCCGCAAGATTTGCGGCTTTGCCCGCGTGAGCAAGAAGGATGACCTGCATGACCTCCCCCTCGGACATCCAGACGGACCGCCGGACCGGTGACCCCACCGGCCTGCACCGCGTCCTCGACGACGCCGCGGTCCTCCCGCAGGCCGCGCGGCGCCTCGACACCCGCGCCGAGCTGTGGCCCGACGAGGTCCGGGTCCGCGTCGAGCGGCTCAACCTCGACGCCGCGTCGTTCCGCCAGCTCGAGCGCGCGCACACCACCTACGGCGAGACCGACGGTGACGCCGTGCGCGCCGAGGTCCTCGACATCGTGGCCACCCGCGGCAAGATGCAGAACCCCGAGACCGGCTCCGGCGGCATGCTCGTCGGCACGGTCGAGGAGGTCGGTCCGGAGTCGCCCCTCGGCCTGCGGGTCGGTGACAAGGTCGCCACGCTCGTCAGCCTGACGCTCACCCCGCTCGTGATCGAGGACGGACTCGCCGCCTGGGACGGCCGCAGCGAGCAGGTCCCGTGCGACGGCTACGCCGTGCTCTTCGGCCGCTCCATCGCCGCCGTCATCCCCGACGACCTCGACCCCGCGCTCTCGCTGAGCGTGATGGACGTGTGCGGCGCACCGGCGCTCACCGCGCGCGTCGTGGGGGAGTACGTCGACCGGGGCAAGGCCCCGGTGGTCGTGGTCGTCGGCGGAGCGGGCAAGTCCGGCTCCCTCAGCCTGGCCGCCGCGCGCCAGGCGGGCGCGGCCCGCACCATCGGCGTCGTACCGCACGCAGGTGAGCACGAGCTGCTCACGGGGGCTGGCATCGCCGACGTCGTCACGATCGCCGACGCCCGTGACCCGATCGCGCTGCGCGACGCCGTCACCGAGGCAGGTGGCCCGGCCGACGTCACCGTCGTGTGCGTCGACGTCCCCGGCTGCGAGGGCGGCGCGATCCTCGCGACGGCGGAGGGCGGCACGGTCGTCTTCTTCTCGATGGCCACGAGCTTCAGCGCTGCCGCGCTCGGCGCCGAGGGGCTGGCCGCGGACGTGCGGATGCTCGTCGGCAACGGCTACGTCCCCGGCCACGCGGCCCACGCCATGGAGCTCCTCCGCGGCGACGCCGGGGTCCGAGGCCTGTTCGAGCGGAGGCTCTGATGGCCCTGACGAGGAACAAGCAGAGCCAGCTCGGCATCGACTCCGCCGACGTACGCCGGGCGCGCACCCTCGCCCGCCAGGTCGGCAAGCCGATCGTCGACCTCGCCACGCAGCACACGACGGTGAGCGTCGAGCGGGCGACCCTGCGTCTGGCCGGCCTCGGTGGCGCGGACCCCGACGGCACGCCGTGGGTCAACCGCCTCGCGGACGCCGTACGCGCCGACGTGGGGCTCGAGCACGGCGTCAGCCTCCCGGTCTGGGACGCGCTCCTGCGCGGCGAGGGCGACGACCTGCTGACCCTGGCCCAGAAGGCCGCCGCCGGCTCGGTCACGTTCCGCCTGCCCGAGGGCAAGGACGCGACGCGAGCCCGGACGGCCTCCCGCAAGGCGGTCGCCGCCGGGATCAAGCAGATCGACCGTCAGCGCGCGGCCCGCGAGAAGATGATCGCGAAGGTGGGCGACGCCCCGAGCAAGCCGTGGATCTACCTCATCGTCGCCACGGGCGACATCCACGAGGACATCCCGCAGGCCCAGGCCGCGGCGCGCGAGGGCGCCGACGTCATCGCGGTGATCCGCTCGACCGGGCAGTCGCTGCTCGACTTCGTCCCCGAGGGCGCGACGCGCGAGGGCTTCGCCGGCACCTACGCCACCCAGGAGAACTTCCGCCTGATGCGGGCCGCCCTCGACGAGACGTCGAAGGAGCTCGGCCGCTACGTCCGGCTCACCAACTACGCCTCCGGCCTCTGCATGCCGGAGATCGCGACGCTGGCCGGCCTCGAGCGGCTCGACATGATGCTCAACGACTCGATGTACGGCATCCTCTTCCGCGACATCAACCCGATCCGTACCTTCGTCGACCAGCGCTTCAGCCGCCAGATCCACGCGCGCGCCGGCATCATCATCAACACCGGTGAGGACAACTACCTCACCACCGCCGACGCCGTCGAGGCCGCGCACACGGTGACGACCAGCCAGCTGCTCAACGAGTACTTCGCCAAGGAGGCCGGGCTCGAGGACTGGCAGCTCGGCCTGGGCCACGCCTTCGAGATCGACCCGGAGGTGCCGGACTCGTTCCGCCTCGAGCTCGCCCACGCGATGCTCGCGCGCGAGCTGTTCCCCGACGCGCCGCTGAAGTGGATGCCGCCGACGCGCCACATGACCGGCGACATCTTCAAGGGCTACCTCCTCGACGGGTTCTTCAACCTCGTCGGCGCCATGACCGGCCAGGGGATCCTGCTGGTCGGGATGATGACCGAGGCCGTCGTGACGCCGTGGATCTCCGACCGCGACCTGGCCCTGCAGAACGTCCGCTACGTGATGAACGCCGCCGGCAACCTGCACGAGGACTTCCACCCGTCGCCCGACGGGTTCATCGCCACCCGGGCCCGTGAGGTGCTCGGCCTGGCGGTCGGGCTGATGGAGGAGATCAAGGCCGACCGCAGCGTCCCGGGGCAGCCGCCGCTGTTGTCCGCGATCGCCGACGGCACCTTCGGCCTGATGAAGCGCCCCGCCGACAAGGGCCGCGGCCTGGACGGCGTCGCGAGGAAGTCGGCCGACTACTACAACCCCGCGACCAAGATCCTGGAGTCCCCGTTGGTCGACGAGCGAGCGCTGCGAGTGTCTCGAGACCGAGGAGCGAAGCGATGAGCCTGATCAGGCCCTACGGCGACACGACCGGCGACGGCATGGTGCAGCTGTCCTTCACGCTGCCGATCGCCCACTCCAAGGTGGCGGAGGGCGCCGCGGTGCAGCTCGCCAACAAGATGGGCATGGACCCCGCACTCGTCGTGCACTCCAAGGCGATGGGGGAGGGCTTCACCTTCTTCGTCGTCTACGGCCGGGTCAACCACCTCGTCGACCCCAGCACGGTCGAGGTCGTCGAGCGCGACTACCCGCTCCTCACGCCGAAGGAGGCCAACGCCGCCATCAAGCGCTCGCTGCGCCGGCGCCTGGTCGTCGTGGGCGGCTGCATCGGCACCGACGCGCACACCGTGGGGATCGACGCGATCCTCAACATCAAGGGCTTCGCCGGCGAGAAGGGCCTGGAGTACTACCGCGAGCTCAAGGTGGTCAACCTCGGCGCCCAGGTCTCCGTGCCGCAGCTCGTCGAGGCCGCCCGCGAGGAGAAGGCGGACGCCGTCCTCGTCTCCCAGGTCGTCACCCAGCGCGACGCCCACCTGCTCAACACCCGCGAGATGTCCGCCGCGTTCCGCGAGGCCTACCCGGCGGCCAAGCGGCCGCTGCTCGTCGTCGGCGGGCCCCGCTTCGACGAGACCATGGCGGGCGAGCTCGGCGTCGACCGCGTCTTCACCCGCGGTACGACGCCCGGCGAGGTCGCGTCCTACATCGTCCACCGACTCACGAACAGGACCGCCTCATGAGCGACGGCTCCAGCACGTCTCGCGTCGGCACCGTGGTGACCCACCGCCGCTACGTCCCCTACTCGCACGCCCACTACGCCGGCAACCTCGTGGACGGCGCCTACAGCCTCGGCCTCTTCGGCGACGTGGCGACCGAGATGTGCATCGTCCTCGACGGCGACGAGGGGCTGTTCGCGTCCTACTCCGACGTCCAGTTCAAGGCCCCCGTCCGGGCCGGCGACGTCCTCGAGATCACTGCCACCCTGGTCCGGGAGGGCACCCGGAGCCGGGTGATGGACTTCGCGGTGCGCGTGGTCGGGCGCGGTGCTCCGACCGAGGCCGCACCCGGCGCCGCCGAGGTGCTCGACCCGCCGGTGGTCGCCACGACCGCGACGGGAACGGTCGTCGTACCCCCCAGGCCCTGATCCCATACGCCACACCGTCGGCGTGTCCTCGGCGACACGCCGATGTCCGCGGAATTTGAACGAGAAAAGTGGCCCCGACTCGCGGCGCTGTGACCTGCGATTACGCACATCGTCGCAGGTCAGGAGCGTGTTGACACTGTCGCCGTGCGGAGAGAGGGTTCCGGGGTCCGCCTGTGCAGCTCGTGGGTGGCGCCTTCGACAGTGGGAGGTCAGACGTGGGGTACGCCGAGCCAGCGATGCCCTCCGTCCGACGTCGGGTCGAGCGCGCCCCGCGGGAGCCGGATGCGGGAGGAGCCACGCGGCCGTAGACAACTTCGCGTCATCACCAGCCAGGTGGTCGCGCGTCGGTCCGAAGCCGCGGCGCTCCTCCCGCACCCTGCAGGTCCGGGGCAGGAGGCCCGGTCGGCTACGGTCTGGGTCGTGCCGCTCCGCTGCCTCGTCGCCCTCGTCGGCGGCTTCGTGCTGGCGGCGGCCTTCGAGCCCGTCGGGTTCGCGTGGCTGATGCCCCCGGCGATGGCCGCCCTCGTCCTCGCGGTGCGCGGCCTCCGCCCGAGCCGCGCCTGGTTCCCCACGCTCCTCTTCGGCATCGCCTTCACCTACGCCGTGATGGTGTGGATGCGCTCGGTCGGGACCGACGCATGGATCGCGATGTGCGCCCTCGAGGCATCGTTCTTCGTGCCGCTCGGGGTCGGCCTGGCCTGGGCGATGCGGTTGCGCGCGTGGCCGCTCTGGACGGCGGTGTGGTTCGTCGGCATCGAGGTGTGGCGCAGCGGCTTCCCCTTCAGCGGCATGCCGTTCGGCCGCCTCGCCTTCGCCACTGCGGACACCCCGTGGGCGCAGGCCCTGCCGTGGATCGGCGTCACGGGCGTGAGCCTGCTCGTCGCCCTCACCGGTACGTCGCTGGCCTGGGTGGTGCTGCACCTGCGCGCTGCTCGGCGGCAGGCCGTGCTGGTCGTGGCCGGGCTCGCCGCCGTCACGGTCGCGCCGGCGCTCGTGCCCTTCCCGGTCACCGAGACCGGCACGACGACCGTGGCTGCCGTCCAGGGCGACGTGCCGGGCGACGGCCTCGACGTGGTCGCGCACCACCGCGAGGTGACGGCCAACCACGTCCGCCTCACCGAGGAGCTGGCCGACGCGGTGGCGGCGGGGGACGAGCGCCGACCGGACCTCGTGGTCTGGCCCGAGAACTCGACGGCCGTCGACCCCTTCCTCGACGAGGGCGTGCACGCCGGCATCATCGCCGCGTCCGACGCGATCGGCGTGCCGATCATCGTCGGCGGGGTCTCGGGCGACCCGCTCGACGAGACCCGCGTCCTCAACCAGGGCATCGTCTACAACCCGGGAGTGGGCGGTGGCGACCGCTACACCAAGCTCCACCCGGTGCCTTACGGCGAGTACATCCCGTTCCGCGGCAGCCTCATCCCGGCGACCTACGGCAAGCTCACGATGGTGCCGCGCGACATGGTCCGCGGCACCAGCCTCGAGCCGATCCGGGTGGGGGACCTCCTCGTCGCCGACGCGATCTGCTTCGACGTGGCGTACGACGACGGCATCGGCGGGCAGGTCGCGCGCGGCGCGGAGCTGGTCACGGTGCAGACCAGCAACGCGATGTTCAGCCGGACGGGCCAGCTCGCGCAGCAGTTCGAGATCAGCCGGCTGCGCGCGCTGGAGACGGGTCGCTGGGTGGTGGTGGCGGCCGTCAACGGCATCTCCGGCGTCGTACGCCCGGACGGGGACGTGGTCGCCTCGGTCCCCGCCCGCGGCCAGGAGGTGCTGGTCGAGACCGTCGGGCTGAGCACGACGATCACACCGGCGGTGCGGCTCGGTGTCTGGCCCTCACGCGCCGTGCTGGCGTTCCTCGTCCTCCACACGGTCGCCGTGCTCATCACCTATCGTCGTCGCCGACGGGGCGACCGCGCCGTCGGTGCCGGTAGCAGACCTGACCATGGGCGGGGTGGAGCAGCGTGAGCGTCGAGGGCCTCGGCCGTGTGGTGATGGTGATCCCGACCTACAACGAGTCGGACAACCTCGAGTGGATCGTCGGCCGCCTCCGCAAGGCGCAGCCGGGCGTCGACGTGATGATCGTGGACGACAACAGCCCCGACGGCACCGGCGACATCGCCGACCGGATGGCAGCCGACGACCCGGCGGTGTCGGTGGTGCACCGCACCGAGAAGGCCGGTCTCGGCGCCGCGTACCTCCACGGCTTCGACGTCGCCCTGCAGGCCGGTTACGACGTGATCGGCGAGATGGACGCCGACGGCTCCCACCAGCCCGAGCAGCTGCACCGCCTCCTCGACGCGCTGCGCACCGCCGACCTGGTGATCGGCTCGCGCTACGTCCCCGGCGGCTCGGTCGTGAACTGGCCGCTGCAGCGGCTCGCGCTCTCGCGCGGCGGCAACCTCTACGTCCGCCTGCTGCTCGGCATCAGGGTCAAGGACGCCACGGCCGGCTTCCGCGTCTTCCGGCGCGCCACGCTCGAGGCGATCGACCTTGCCTCGGTGCTGTCTACTGGATACGTGTTCCAGACCGACCTCGCCTACCGCACGGTGACCCGCGGGCTGACCGTCCGCGAGGTCCCGATCGAATTCATCGAGCGAGTGCGCGGCGACTCCAAGATGAGTGGGCAGGTGGCGAGCGAGTCCCTCAAGCTGATCACCCGCTGGGGCCTGTCGGAGCGGCGCGCGCAGCTCCGCAGGCGTTGGGCACGGTCGTGAGCCACCCCGCGGGACCCGGGCGGGGGATGGGCCGTACGCCGACGCGCCGGCGCGCGTGGGTGCGCCCGGCGCTCGTGGTCGCCTTCGTGGTGGTGCCGCTGGTCGAGATCTGGGCGATCCTCCAGGTCGGCCGGCTCGTCGGGCCGTGGTGGACGATCGCGCTGCTCGTCCTCGACTCGATGATCGGGGCGTGGCTGATCAAGCGCGAGGGCGGTCGTGCGTGGCGCGCGCTGCGCGAGGCGCTCCAGCAGGGACGGATGCCGGCGAAGGAGATCGCCGACGGAGCGCTCATCCTGATCGCAGGGACGCTGATGCTGAGCCCCGGGTTCGTCCTCGACGTCGTCGGGCTCCTGCTGCTGCTGCCGTTCACGCGTCCCGTAGCGCGCCGGCTGCTCACCACCGCGGTCGAGCGGCGGCTCGTCGTGGGGCCGGCGTTCGGAGCCTTCGGCGGAGCGTTCGGCGGGCCGTTCGGGCCGGGAAATGACAGACGCCCCGGAGCCGGGCCTGATGGCCCGGTCGTCCGGGGCGACGTGGTCGACTGAGACGAGCCCAGCCTGCCTCAGCTGACCCGCTTCTTGCGGTTCGCCCGGTGCAGGTGTGCCGGACCGATCTCGCCGCCTCGCAGCAGCTCGAGGCGCTCCTTGAGGATGTCCTCGAGCTCCTTCTCCGAGCGGCGCTCCAGGAGCATGTCCCAGTGCGTACGGGCCGGCTTCTCGACCTTGGCCTCCGGCTCGATACCGGCCGTGCTGAGTGCCTCCGCCCCACAACGGGGGCACTCCCACACCGCCGGGATGTCGGCCTCGACCGACATCGTCACCTCGAAATCGTGTCCCTGCTTGCAGTGATAGCCGACCTGCTGACGAGCAGCGAACTCGATGCCGCGCTCGTCCTCAAAGCTCTGGCCACCGAGCCTCGCGCCACGCAGTGTGCGCTCCGCCACCGTGCCCACCTCCAAATGGGTTTGCTGACCCCGTTGCTTGTGTTCGGGTTGTCCATGAGACGGGCGAACTCGTGGTCCGTGACGCCGTAGGTGTCGGCGCGGCCCGCCTCCGTGATCTTTCAACCGTAGCGAAGGTCCCCGAATTCCGGGATTCGATGAGCATGGATCGGGCGCTCACGCGAGGACAACTGCACCCCTAGGGGTGCAGTGACCCACGGTCACGGGCCGCCGGCGCCGTGACCGGGATCACACCGGTCAGATGACTCGGGGGACGTCGTTCCCGGCTTCGCGGATGCCCCGCGCGGTGTCGACGCGGAGCAGCAGGGCGCCGCCCAGGACGAAGAACGCGATCAGCGCGAAGATCGCCGGGCGGTAGGAGTCGGTGAGCTGGTAGACGAGGCCGAAGACGAGGGTGCCGAACCACGACGTGCCGCGGTCCATCGCGTGGTAGAAGCTGAAGTACTCGGCCTCCTTGCCGCGGGGGATCAGCAGCGAGAAGTAGGACCTGGCCAGTGCTTGGGTGCCGCCCAGGACGATGCCGATCGCGACGCCGAGGACCAGGAAGGGGATCAGTCCCTTCTCCGGCAGGAAGAGCGCGGCGGTCACGATGAGCATCCAGATGACCAGGCCGCCGAGGATCGTGTGCTTGGCGCCGAAGCGCTTGGCGAGCCGCCCGAAGACCAGTGCGCCGCCGAACGCGACGAACTGGACGAGCAGGATCGTGCCGATGAGGACCGACTGGCCGAACCCCAGCTCCTCGGAGCCGTAGGTCGACGCCGACGCGATGACGGTCTGGATGCCGTCGTTGAAGAACAGGTAGGCGACGAGGAAGTTGAGGGCGACGGGGTACCTCGGGAGCTCACGCAGCGTCTTGGCCAGCTGGCCGAAGCTCTCGGCGAAGATCCCCTGGTTGCCGCCGTCCTTCTCGGCGAGCGGGATCGGCTCGTGGTCGTTGAGCCGGAGGTAGGGGATCAGCGTGAAGGCCGCCCACCAGATGCACGCCGACAGCATGCTGATCCGGGCGGCCTCGCCGGTGCTGAGCCCGAACGGCAGGATGGTGACGACGGCGAGGTTCACCGCGAGCAGGAGTCCGCCGCCGAGGTAGCCCCAGGCCCAGCCCCGCGAGGACACCCGGTCGCGGTTCTCCTCGTCGGAGATGAGCGGCAGGATCGAGTCGTTCACGACGAGCGAGGCGCCGAGGAAGATGTTGGCGAGGAAGAAGCCGACGGCTCCGACCTGCCAGTTCTCGCCGGTCGCGAAGAAGATCAGGGACCCGGAGGCCGCACCGAGCCAGGCGAAGACCGCCAGCATGCGCTTCTTGTTGGCCGTCCGGTCGGCGACCGGACCCATCAGCGGCAGCACGATCGCGGAGATGATGGTGGAGATCGTGACCAGGTAGGACGGCAGCGAGCCCGGGGCGACCGAGATGCCGAGGAGCGAGATGCGGTTGTCGACCGCCGCTTCCTTGGCGATCGCGATGATGTAGGGCGCGAACAGGACGGTGCTGACCGTGGTGACGTAGGCGCTGTTGGCCCAGTCGTACCAGTACCAGGCCTTCTGCTCCCGGGCCTGCTCGAGCGGCTTGAGGTTCGCGATGCCGTCCGTCGCGCTCATGCTTCGTCACCTTCCCGGCCGCCGTCGGCGCCGTGCCACTGTCCGCGGGCGCGGAGCACGTCCCTGAGTATGTCCGTGCGATCGGTCATGATGCCGTCGACACCACGGTCGAGGAGGGTGTTCATCTCGATCGGGTCGTCGATGGTCCAGACGTGCACGTGGACACCGGCCTCGTGCGCACGTCGTACGAGTCCCGGGGTGACCACCACCAGCCGACCCTGGCGGTGCGGCACCTGCAGGGCGACCGGACCGCGCCGCGTGAGCCAGCGCGCCAGGCGGCCGCTGGGCGAGAGCACGAACACCGCCACCTCGAGCGGGTGGGCGGACGTGGCCACCCGGCCGGCCGTACGACGTCGGAAGGCGCGCATCCGTGATGCGGAGAAGGAGCCGACGAGCACCCGGTCCCACGCCCGGCGGTCGTCGAGGAAGTCGGCCAGCGCGTCCACCGCGCCCTCGGACTTGAGGTCGATGTTGAAGCGCGCGTCCGGGAACGCGTCGAACAGCTCGGCCAGCGTGGGGACCGGCTCGCGACCACCGATCGTGGCCTGCTGCACCTCCGCGTAGGACGTCTCGGCGATGCTGCCGGTGCGGTCGGTGACGCGGTCGAGGACGGTGTCGTGGAAGGCGAGCAGCACGCCGTCGCTGGTGACGTGGACGTCGGTCTCGAGGTAGGTGTAGCCGAGGTCCACGGCGTGCCGGAAGGCCGCCAGCGTGTTCTCCAGGCCCTCGATCTCCGGGTGGTAGGCGCCGCCGCGGTGGGCGAAGGCGAGGGGGAGCGGGGAGTCGAGGTAGCCCGGGGAGTCCACGCGAGAAGTATGGGGCTGAGGAGTACCTTCGGGGCATGGAGAGCATGACGTGTCCCCGGTGCAGCGCGGAGATGGACGAGCGGAACCTCGGTGAGGCCACCGTCCACCAGTGCCCCGAGGGTCACGGCGTCTTCCTCTCGCGCGCCGACCTCGGCGTGCTCATCGAGGCCGAGACCGACTGGCACGCCCAGGCCGGCCAGCACACCGCCCCGATGCCGCGGATCACCGCCGACATGACGGCGCCGCCGGCCATGGGCAAGCAGTCGCGCGCCTGGGTGGAGACCCTCTTCGGCTGATCTCGACGCTGCGCGTCTCAGATGTCGCGGAAGGTCTCGATGTTGGCGCCGAGCTCGTTGAGGCGCTCGGCGAGGTCCTCGTAGCCGCGGTGGATGACGTACGTCGACCGCAGCACGCTGCGGCCCTTCGAGGCGAGCATCGCGATCAGCAGGACGACGGCCGGGCGCAGCGCGGGCGGGCAGACGATCTCCGCACCGGAGAAGTGCGTCGGACCCTCGACGAGCACGCGGTGCGGGTCCAGGAGCTTGACCTGGGCACCGAGCTTGTTGAGCTCGGTGAGGTAGATCGCCCGGTTCTCGTAGACCCAGTCGTGCAGGAGGGTCTGGCCCTCCGCGACGGCCGCGATCACCGCGAAGAACGGCAGGTTGTCGATGTTGAGGCCGGGGAACGGCATCGGGTGGATCTTGTCGAGCGGCGCGCGCAGCTCGGAGGGCTTCGTGGTGATGTCGACCAGGCGGGTCTCGCCGTTGAGCGCCGCGTACTCCTCGGAGCGCTCGTAGCGGAAGCCCATCTCCTCCAGGGTCGCGAGCTCGATCTCGAGGAACTCGATCGGCACCCGGCGGATGGTGATCGACGACTTGGTGACGATCGCGGCGGCGAGCAGCGACATCGCCTCGATCGGGTCCTCGGCGGGGGCGTAGTCGACGTCGACGTCGATCGACGCCTTGCCGGTGACGCGGAGCGTCGTGGTGCCGATGCCCTCCACCTCGACACCGAGGCGCTGGAGGTAGAAGCACAGGTCCTGGACCATGTAGTTGGACGAGGCGTTCCGGATCACGGTCGTGCCCGGGTGCAGCGCGGCGGCCATCAGCGCGTTCTCGGTGACGGTGTCGCCACGCTCCGTGAGCACGATCGGGCGCTCCGGCTCGATGCTCCGGTTGACCAGGGCGTGGTAGGCGCCGTCGGTCGCCTTGACCTCGAGGCCGAAGGGCCGCAGCGCCGACATGTGCGGCTCGACGGTGCGGGTGCCGAGGTTGCAGCCACCGGCGTAGGGGAGCTCGAACTCGTCCACGCGGTGCAGCAGCGGGCCGAGGAACATGATGACCGAGCGGGTGCGGCGCGCGGCGCCCTCGTCGATCTGCGAGAGGTCGAGGTGGGCGGGCGGGATGATCTCGAGGTCGTTGTCGTCGCCCACCCAGCGGGTCGCGACGCCGAGGGAGTTGAGCACCTCGAGCAGCCGGTTGACCTCCTCGATGCGCGCGACCTTGCGCAGCGTCGTACGCCCCTTGTTGAGCAGCGATGCGCAGAGCAGCGCCACACCGGCGTTCTTCGAGGTCTTGACGTCGATGGAACCGGAGAGCGTGGTCGGCCCGTCGACGCGCAGGTGCGTGGGGCCGGCACCCAGCGCGACGATCTCGGAGTCGAGGGCGGCGCCGATGCGCGCGAGCATCTCGAGCGAGAGGTTCTGGTGGCCCTTCTCGATGCGGTTGATCGCGCTCTGGCTGGTGCCGAGCAGCTCCGCGAGCTGGTGCTGGGTGAGCCCGCGGTGCTTGCGTGCGTCACGGATGAGGTTGCCGATGCGACCCTTGTA
The DNA here is from genome assembly GCF_021648885.1 of Nocardioides potassii. Lineage (GTDB taxonomy): Bacteria > Actinomycetota > Actinomycetes > Propionibacteriales > Nocardioidaceae > Nocardioides > Nocardioides potassii. The sequence goes on from NZ_JAKJHZ010000005.1 coordinate 911,542, forward strand.
GTCAGCCATGCCGACCACGGTATCTCAGATATGAGATAAAGCCACCCAGCCCGTCGGCGTGTGTCCCGTCACCGCCCGGTCATCGCCGGACGCGGACCGTCACGCGCTGCGTCACGCTCGGGGCGACCCGGTCACGGTACGTCACAACGAGGCGGGTCCGGCCGACCCGGAGCCCGCGCACCCTGACCCGGGTCCTGCCGTCGGCGGACGGCCGCACGCGCTTGGCCTCGAGCACCGTGCGGTGACCGGCACGCCGTACGACGAGTCGACCCGCGGGCCGTGTGCCGTTGGACCGGACGACGCGGACGCGCAGCACGACCGCCCTGTCCCGGGCGACCGGGCGGCGCGGCGCGCGCACCCGGAGCTTCGCGGTGACGGCTGCGGGCGAGGTCGTGGGTCCCGCGCCCGCTCCGTAGCTTCCGCCGGCGAGGAGCAGCTCGGCGTAGGCCGCCTGGCCGAGGTCGTTGGGGTGGTACCAGAGGCTGATGTCGGGGCCGCTGAACGCCTCGTTGATCCAGGTCTGGGGGTTGGTGAGGCCCGCGTCGGGCTCGTGGCCGGAGAACTTCTGGGTCACCCCGCCGACGAAGACCATCTGGCCCGGGTGACCGACGTTGGCCGCAGCCGGGACAGTGGCGAGCTCGGCGGTGGCATCGGTGATGAGGCTGCGCACGGCATCACCCGCGGGGTAGGTGCCCGACGGGTCGGTGAGGGTGAAGCCGTTGTCGAGCTGGAGCCACGGGTAACCCAGCTGGACGATCCTGGCGTCCTCGCGCAGGCCACGGGCCCGCAGCGCGGCCACGTCGTCCAGCAGTCCCTGCTTGATCGCCGGCACCCGCGAGCGGGCGGTCTCGACGGCCGTCCTGCACGCCGAGGCGGTGCGCGTGGCGACGACGAAGCAGCTCTGGACGATCGAGGTGAAGCCGGCGTCGTTGCCGCCCATGGTGAAGACGACCAGGTCGGTGTCGGGGGTGACGAAGTCGGCCTGGGGCTTCAGGTTGCGGGTGCAGTCGTAGGTGATCGCGACGCCGGGGACCACGGCGGTCGCCTGGTAGGTCCAGAACTCCTCGGCCGGGAACTCCTTGGTGTTGCACGGGTCGCTCGCGCGGAGGTGGGCGTCGGCCTGTGCGGTGGTGGTGACGCCCGCCGGCGCGGGTGCCACCCGGCCGGACTGGGTGTCCATCACGCGCGGCGTGTGCACGTCCGGCGTACGACCACCGCTGCAGGCGTGGTTGGCAAGGTTGACCGTGAGCCCCTGGTCACGCAGGCCCTTGGCGTACCGCTCCGCCCAGCTCGTCCGGTTGCGGTAGCAGTCGGCCGGCCCGTAGGTCGCGCCGGTCGCGCCGTTGCCGGCGGAGTAGGAGTCGCCTACGACCAGCACGTCGAGGGTCTGGGCGGGCGCGGCGGGCGCTGCCTGGGCCGAGGGGACCGACAGCGCGGTGGCGGCCAGGACGAGCGCGACGAGAGCTCGAGAAACGAATCGGGCGGAGAGGTGGGTCACATCGACAATCAACGACTCGGCAACCGCTCCGTCACGATCCCGAAGGCGTGGGTTCGCCGGTTGTGCTCAACGTGGCAGGATCGCGACCATGCGAGCAACGACCATCCACGCCCCCGGTGACATCCGTTTCGAGGAGGTCCCCGACCCCACGATCGAGGAGCCGACCGACGCGATCATCAAGGTCGTCGCGGGCTGCATCTGCGGGTCCGACCTGTGGCCCTACCGGGGCGAGAACCCCATCAAGGCCGGCAGCACGATCGGCCACGAGTGCATCGGCGTCGTGGAGGAGGTCGGCTCGGCCGTCTCGCGGACCAAGGTCGGCGACTTCGTCATCGTGCCGTTCTGCCACTGCGACAACACCTGCGCGCACTGCGCGGCCGGGATGCAGTCGGCGTGCGTCAACGTCGGGATCACGCAGAGCGGTCAGGGCGAGTACGCCCGGGTCACGCAGGCCGACGGAAGCCTGGTCGCGACCGACGGCATGCCCGACGAGCACCACATCCCCTCGCTGCTGGCCCTCACCGACGTGATGGCGACCGGCTGGCACGCGGCGGTCGCCGCCGGGGTGAAGAAGGGCGACACCGCCGTCGTCGTCGGCGACGGCGCGGTCGGACTGAGCGGTGTGCTCGCCGCTGCCCAGCTCGGCGCCGAGCGCGTGATCGCGATGTCGCGCCACGAGCCGCGCCAGGAGATCGCACGGGCCTTCGGCGCCACCGACATCGTGGCCGAGCGCGGCGAGGAGGGCGAGGCGCGGATCAAGGACCTGACCGACGGTGTGGGCGCGGACGCCGTGCTCGAGTGCGTCGGCACGGACGGGGCGATGAAGACCGCCTTCGCCATCGCGCGGCCGGGCTCGACCGTCGGCTTCGTGGGCGTGCCGCACGGTGTCGAGCTCCCGATCCGCACGATGTTCTCCCAGAACGTCGGCCTCGCCGGCGGCATGGCGCCCGTGCGCCGCTACCTCCCCGACCTCCTCGACCGCGTCCTGACCGGTGCCATCGACCCGGGCAAGGTCTTCGACCTGACGCTGCCGATGTCGGAGTCCGCCGAGGGCTACCGGGCGATGGACGAGCGGCGCGCGATCAAGGTACTGCTGCAGCCGTGAGCGCGACCGACGACCTGCTCGTCCTCGGTCCGCTCCTGCGGTACGTCGACGACACCTCGGCCGCGGTGTGGGTCGAGACGAGCGACCGGGCGACCGTCAGCGTCACCCGCGGCACCGGGCAGTGGAGCGCGCCGACATTCGCCGTGCACGGCCACCACTACGCGCTCGTCGAGCTCGACGGTCTCGAGCCGGGCAGCACCGAGGCCTACACGGTCAGCGTGGACGGGCACACGGTCTGGCCGCAGGTCGCCTCGCCGTTCCCCGCTCCGGTGATCGCGACGCTCGAACCGGGGCGCCCGCTCCGGATGGCGTTCGGGTCGTGCCGCACGTCGGTGTCGCACGACGAGAAGGGCAATCGGACCCACGGTGTCGACGCGATGCGGGCCTGGGCGCTGGAGCTCGCGGGGCAGGTCGAGCCGGTGGACGCGGACGACGACGACCTCGACCCGTCGCGGGTGCCCGACCTGATGCTGCTCCTGGGCGACCAGGTCTACGCCGACGAGACGACCGAGGCGATGCAAGCCTTCATCGAGTCGCGGCGCGACATCGAGCAGCCGCCGTGGAAGGAGCTGCAGGACTACGAGGAGTACGCCCACCTCTACGCGCTCGCGTGGTCGGACCCGGCCAATCGCTGGCTCCTGTCCACCGTTCCGACGTCGATGATCTTCGACGACCACGACATCCGCGACGACTGGAACACCTCGCAGGAGTGGCGTCGACAGATGGAGGCCACGTCGTGGTGGCACGGGCGCATCGTGGCCGGTCTCGCGTCCTACTGGGTCTACCAGCACCTCGGGAACCTGTCGCCCGCCGAGCGCGCCCAGGACGAGATCTGGGCGCAGGTGCGCGCCCACGCCGGTGATGACGAGCACGACCTGGGCGAGGTGCTCGACGCGTTCGCCGACCGCGTCGACCAGCACCCGACGACGTACCGCTGGAGCTACACCCGCGACTTCGACACCCAGGCGCGCCTGGTGGTCGTCGACTCGCGGGCCGCCCGCGAGCTCGAGCCCGACTCGCGCGCCCTGCTGGACCGTGACGAGGCGGCGTGGCTGGACGAGCAGCTGCGCGGCGGGGTCGACCACCTGCTGGTCGGCACGTCGCTGCCGTTCCTGCTCGCCCGCGGGCTGCACCACCTCGAGGCCTTCAGCGAGGCCCTCGCCGACGGCGCCTGGGGCGAGCGCGGCGGCCGGTTCGGCGAGAAGGTGCGCCAGGCCGTCGACCTCGAGCACTGGGGCGCGTTCCAGAAGAGCTTCCAGGAGGTCGCCCACCAGGTGATGGAGGTCGCCGCGGGGGAGCGCGGCCCGGCGCCGTCGACGGTGACGTTCCTGTCCGGCGACGTGCACCACAGCTACGTCAGCGAGGCGCGACCGACCCGCCACGCGCGGCGCGAGCACCGCGACAAGCCGCTCAGCTCCACGATCCTGCAGGCCGTCTGCTCACCGATCCGCAACCCGCTCTCGCGCAACATGCGCTTCGCGACCGCGGTGCTGTCGTACGGCGTCGCTGGTCCGATCGGGCGGCTGGCGTCGAGGTCGACCCGGGTGCCCGACGCGCCGCTGACCTGGCACTACGCCGAGGGGCCGTGGTTCGACAACAACCTCGCGTGCCTGCAGCTGAAGGGGCCGAGCCTGCGGATGTGGTGGGTCACCGGCAAGGTGGTGGGCGGCGACCACGACCGGCCGCGGCTGGCGAAGGTGGCGCACTACGCGCTGGACGACGACGGCAACCCGCCGCCGAAGGAGGGCGTGGTCTCGAAGGCCACGCGCCGGTTCAGGAAGCCCTGATCAGACGGCGCTGAGCGCCCGGTCGTGCGTGCACGCGCACGTGTCGGAGCACGGCAGGTAGGTGTGCCGCGCGTGCCCGCACTCCGAGCACGGCAGGTCGTGCGACAGGTGCACCGACCCCCGACCGGTGTTGGTCTCGACGGTGTCCCACATGGTGATGCCCCCACTAGCCCGCTCGTCGGGCCGGCTCTCGGCCCGTTCGGTGATGTGACGTCGACGGTGCCACCGCATGACGGGACGCTTGGCCGGATTGACGAGATCTACCCGATTTCGTGAGCCAATGACCCGTTCGGGTCACGGGCCGGATGGCCCGATCGCCGCAGCCTGTCGGGACCGACACCTAGGATCGGGCCATGGCTGTCGTGCACGAGCTCACGCCACGACAGGCTCGCCGCATCGCCCTACGCGCGCAGCTGCTCGACGCGGAGCGACCGACCGACGCCCTCGACGTCGTACGGCACCTCGGGTTCCTCCAGGTGGACCTGACCCGCGTGGTCGCCGAGCACGCTCACCTGGCGCTGTGGACGCGCCTGGGCAGCCGGTACGACGCGGAGGACCTCGAGGAGCTCATCGGCGACGGGGCGCTCGTCGAGATCAGGGGTGTCCTGCGGCCCAGCGAGGACGTCGCGCTGTTCGCCGGCGACATGGCCGCGTGGCCGGGCGAGCCCCCGCTCAAGGAGTGGCAGGAGGACCTGCGCGACTGGGTGGCCGCCAACGACGGGTGCCGCCGCGACGTGCTGGCGCTGCTGCGCGCCGAGGGTCCGACCGCGGCACGGGACATCCCCGACACGTGCGAGGTGCCGTGGCGCTCCACGGGGTGGACCAACGACAAGAACGTGATGAAGCTCCTCGAGTGCATGGAGGCGCGCGGGGAGGTCGCGGTCGCCTCGCGCGAGGGGCGCGAGCGGCGGTGGGACCTGGCCGAGCGGATCCACCCCGGTGACCCACCGGTGCCGATCGCCGAGGCGCACCTCGAGCTGGCGAGGCGTCGCCTGAGGGCTGCGGGGATCGCGCGGCCGCGCGCGCTCGAGGACTACGAGGAGAAGCACGACGTCCGGGGAGTGGGCGAGGGGGCGCGGATCGAGGGCGTGCGCGGGGCGTGGCGGGTCGATCCTGCCTACCTCGACGACTACTTCGAGGGACGTACGGCGATCCTGTCCCCGCTCGACCGCCTGGTGTTCGACCGCAAGCGGATGGAGGACGTCTTCGGCTTCGACTACCAGCTGGAGATGTACAAGCCGGCGGCGAAGCGCCAGTGGGGCTACTGGGCGATGCCGGTCCTCGACGGGGACGAGCTGGTCGGGAAGGTCGACGCGACCGCTGATCGCGAGGGCGGCATGCTGATCGTCGACGCGGTGCACGAGGACGGCGAGTGGTCCGCCGCCCGTCGCCGCCGGGTGGACGCCGAGCTGGCCGCGCTGGGGGAGTGGCTCGGCCTCGAGGTCGTCAGGTCGTCCTGAGCACGGCGAGCGTCTCCTCGCCGTCACCGAGGGTCCCGCTGAGGTGGGGGCCCTCGCCCAGCGTCGTACCCACCACGCGGGCGACCACGACGACGAGGTCGCCGGCCCGGACGACGGTGGTGTCGCCGTCGTCGGTCACGTCGTCGATGCTGCTGACGGTGCGCCCCTCGGCGTCGGTGCCGCTCCCACGCACCTCCATCCGGGCGGGGATGTCGACGCGGTTGCCGTCGTCGTCCTCGAAGAACATCTGCGACTGCCGGCCACCGGTCACGATCGCCGTGGCGAGCGTGGACGCCCAGACCGGGTCCCCGCAGCCGTCGTAGACCCAGCGCTCGCCGAGCACCGAGTGCTGCGTGGTGGTGATCAGGTGGTCCTCCGCGCCGGCGAGCGGCTCGGCGCGATACGTCAGCGGCGTCTGGACCACGGCACCGTCGTCGAGGCGCCACAGGATCGTCTCGACGCCGACCTCACCCGCGGGGTCGTCGAGGCGGTACTCGGCGACCTTCTCCGCGATCGTGCGCCCCCGAGCCCACGCCCGGCTCGGCAGCCAGCCCTCGACGATCTCCTGCTTGGTCGGCGACAGCGTCGCGCGGTGCACGATTCCCATGTCCGGAGCCTAGGGCGTGGCGGCTAGACGTCGTATGCGATCGCGAGCGCGGCGGCGAGGCCGTCGGGGTCGGCCACCGAGAGCGTCGCGCCGGGGTGGGTGATCGTCGCGGTCGGGTCGATGGCCGGCACCGGCTCGTGGAAGCGCAGGCAGAGCGCGCGGTCGCCGTTGCTGGTGAACGACACCCCGCGGTCGCTGAACGACAGGTGTGGCGGGCCGGCCGTCTTGACGAAGGAGAAGTCGCCCGTCACCTCGGCGGAGGCGATGTTGCTGCGCGGGGTCAGCAGGCGCCACGGCCCGTAGCGGACGTAGAGCCACGTCGGGCCGAGCTCGACCGAGGTCGACCTCGGCGTGATGCCGAACGGGCGGCCCGCGATCGCGTAGGACCGGGCGAACGCGAAGTCGAAGACCTGGACCGGTTCCTCCTCGGCTGCGAGCCCGCTGCGGTCGCGCACCAGGCCGCGGAGCGCCGCGGCGGCTGGGACCCGGTAGGGCTGGAGCAGGGGAGCGGAGCGTCCGGGCACCCGCAGGAAGGCGCGGCTGCCGCCCCCGGCAGCGGGTACGACGTGGTGGTCCATGGTGACCGCGGCCGGACCGCGGCCCGCGCGCCAGGACCACGTGCGCTCGACCGGGTCGACGGCGGTCACCTCGAAGTCGACGGCCACGCCGGGAGGGCCGTGCACGCGACCGGTCGTGCCGACCGCGATCTCGTCGGCGGACGCCTCGACCGACCGGATCAGCGGCGCCCAGACGTGCCAGGTGGCCGGCGTGGTGAACCGCAGCCACGCGTCATCGGCGGAGGCGATCCCGCGGGCTTCGACGAGCACGTCCCGAGCCTAGAGCTGGACGGTGTCGTTGTCGCCGAGGTCGAGCTCGCTGTCGGTGACCAGGCCCTTCGCCATCTGTACGGCCGCCGCGACCTTGCCCGGGTTCTCCCAGTACTCGGCCGTGTCGCCCTCGATGCGCAGCAGGACGTTGTCGGGGTCCTCGGGGCCACCGGACATGAACGCCCCGGCGGAGGCGTCCCACAGCTCCTGGAGCTTGGCACGGTCGTCGCTGACGTGCGCAGTGCCGGAGAGCGAGACCCAGCCGGCCTTGCTGGAGTACGAGACGTTGACCCGCGGGTCCGCCTCGATCGCGCGCACCTTGTCGCTGCTGCGCTCGGTGATGAACCACGTGGTCGCCGGGTCCTCGAAGTCCTGCATGCCCATCGGCGTGGAGACCAGCGAGCCCTCGATCGACACGTAGGTCAGCACGGCGATGCGGGTCTCCTTCATGATCTCGGCAACGGTCCCTCGGTCGTCGTCAGTCGTCATGCCTCGACCTTGGCACGGTGGACAAACCTTCCACCCCATCCCTGCGGGCGGGCCCCCCTCACCCCATGTCACGTCCGCGCCTCGCCGTACGTCGTACTGGCAGGATGCGACGGGCCACCGCGAGGGGCGGGACAGTCGCCACAGCACAGGGGAGACGTACGAGCATGACCACCACACACCCAGCCGACGACCACGCGCTCATCCGGGTCGAGGGGGCCCGCGAGAACAACCTCAAGAACGTCTCGGTCGACCTGCCGAAGCGACGGCTGACGGTCTTCACCGGCGTCTCCGGGTCGGGCAAGAGCTCGCTGGTGTTCGCGACGATCGCCGCGGAGTCGCAGCGGATGATCAACGAGACCTACAGCGCATTCGTGCAGGGCTTCATGCCGTCGCTGGCGCGGCCCGACGTCGACCACCTCGAAGGCCTGACGACCGCGATCATCGTCGACCAGGAGCGGATGGGCGCCAACCCGCGCTCGACCGTGGGCACCGCGACCGACGCCAACGCCATGCTGCGGATCCTCTTCAGCCGTCTCGGCGACCCGTACGTCGGCCCGCCGACGGCGTACTCCTTCAACGTCCCGACCCGCAAGGCCAGCGGGATGATGACCACCGAGAAGGGCGGGCGCACCGAGCGCCGCATCGCCAAGCAGGAGGTCTACCTCGGCGGCATGTGCCCGCGCTGCGAGGGCATGGGCAAGGTCAACGACATCGACCTGACGGCGCTGTACGACGACGAGAAGTCGCTGAACGAGGGCGCCCTGACGGTGCCGGGCTACTCGATGGACGGGTGGTACGGCCGGCTGTTCGAGGGCATGGGCCTGCCGATGGACAAGCCCATCGGGTCGTTCACCAAGAAGCAGCTCGAGACGATGCTGTGGGCCGAGCCGACCAAGCTCAAGGTCGAGGGAGTGAACCTCACCTTCGAGGGCGTCATCCCCCGGATCCAGAAGTCGATGCTGTCCAAGGACCCGGAGGCGATGCAGCCGCACGTACGACGCTTCGTCGAGCGTGCGGTGACCTTCCAGACGTGCCCGGACTGCGACGGCACTCGCCTGACGCCCGAGGCGCGGAGGTCGAAGATCGACGGGAAGTCGATCGCCGACCTGTGCGAGATGCAGATCAGCGACCTCGCCGAGTGGGTCCGCGACCTCGAGGAGCCGTCCGTCGCGCCGCTGCTCAAGGGCCTGCAGCACCTGCTCGACTCCTTCTCCGAGATCGGCCTGGGCTACCTCTCGCTCGACCGGCCTGCCGGCACCCTCTCGGGTGGCGAGGCGCAGCGCACCAAGATGATCCGCCACCTCGGCTCGTCGCTGACCGACGTGACCTACGTCTTCGACGAGCCCACGATCGGCCTCCACCCGCACGACATCGAGCGGATGAACAACCTGCTCCTCCAGCTGCGCGACAAGGGCAACACCGTGCTCGTGGTCGAGCACAAGCCCGAGACGATCGCGATCGCCGACCACGTCGTCGACATCGGTCCCGCCGCGGGGTCCGCCGGCGGCTCGATCTGCTTCGAGGGCGACGTCGACGGACTGCGTCGCAGCGGCACGATCACCGGCGCGCACCTCGACGACCGCGCGTCGCTCAAGGACGCCGTGCGCACAGCGACCGGTCACCTCGAGGTGCGTGGCGCGAGCACCCACAACCTCAAGGACGTCGACGTCGACGTGCCGCTCGGCCTGCTCACCGTCGTCACCGGCGTCGCCGGGTCGGGCAAGAGCTCGTTGATCCACGGCTCGCTCGCCGGCCGCGACGAGGTGGTCGTGATCGACCAGGGCGCGATCAAGGGGTCGCGGCGCAGCAACCCCGCGACCTACACCGGTCTGCTCGAGCCGATCCGCAAGGCCTTCGCCAAGGCCAACGGCGTCAAGCCGGCGCTCTTCAGCTCCAACTCCGAGGGCGCGTGCCCGACCTGCAACGGTGCGGGCGTGATCTTCACCGAGCTGGGGCCGATGGCGACCGTCGAGTCACCGTGCGAGGAGTGCGAGGGCCGCCGGTTCAAGGCCGAGGTGCTCGAGCACACCCTCGGCGGCAAGGACATCGCCGAGGTCCACGAGATGTCGGTGGTCGAGGCGCTCGAGCTGTTCGGCGACGGCGAGGCGAAGATCCCGGCCGCCACGAAGATCCTCGAACGGCTCGCCGACGTCGGCCTGGGCTACCTCTCGCTCGGCCAACCCCTCACGACGCTGTCCGGCGGCGAGCGGCAGCGGCTCAAGCTCGCCACCCAGATGGGGGAGAAGGGCGACGTCTACATCCTCGACGAGCCCACCACCGGCCTGCACCTCGCGGACGTCGAGAACCTCCTCGGCCTGCTCGACCGGCTGGTCGACTCCGGCAAGTCGGTCATCGTCATCGAGCACCACCAGGCCGTGATGGCGCACGCCGACTGGATCATCGACATCGGCCCGGGCGCCGGCCACGACGGCGGCACGATCGTCTTCGAGGGACCGCCGGCCGACATGGTGGCGGCAAAGCGGCCGACGCTCACCGGCAAGCACCTGGCGGCGTACGTCGGTCGCTGACGCGACGGGCGTCAGGCCTGGCAGACCGGGCACCAGTAGAGCCGGCGCGCGGCGATCAGCGCGTCGAGCACCGGCGTGCCGCAGACCCGGCAGGGCAGCCCGGCCCGTCCGTAGACGTAGTGGGCATCGACGCGACGCGGACGCCCGGCGGGTCGTTCGCGGTCCTCCGCATGCGTCGTGATGATCCGCCCGGCACGGACTCCCGCTCGCAGGAGCACGACGAGGTCGTCCCACAGGGCGTGCAGGACCGTGGCGTCGTGGTCGCGACCGGGACGGTAGGGATCGAGGCGGTGCCGGAACAGCACCTCGGCGCGGTAGACGTTGCCGACGCCGGCGACGACCGACTGGTCCATCAGCAGGGTGGCGATCGGGGCGCGGCTGCGCATCACCCGGGTGACGAACGCGTCGACGTCGGGTCGCCGCCGCAACGGGTCCGGTCCGAGCCGGGCGAGCAGGACCTTCCGCTCCGCAGTCGTGAGCACCTCGCACGCGGTCGGCCCGCGCAGCTCGAACCAGTGGCCGTCGCCGACCAGCCGCAGCCGGAGGGCGCCCCGGGGCTCGGGAGCCGGGAGCAGGCCGTCGCGGAACTTGCCGTAGAGCCCGAGGTGGACGTGCAGCCAGAGGTCGTCGTACCGGTGGAAGAGGTGCTTGCCCCACGCGTCGGTCGCGCCGAGGACGCGGCCGTCGATCAGCCGGGCGCCGTCCTCGAACCTGCCCTGCGGGCTGTCGGCCGACACGTGCTGGCCCACCAGCAGCCGCGCGTGACGGCGAGCGAGGCGGTGGATGGTGTGTCCCTCTGGCACGCGGCGATCGTCGCCGACGAGACCAAGCGCCGGGCACACCCCTCGGGTGCCAGACTCGTCCCGTGACCCGCACCGACCTGAAGAGCGCCATCGCCGACCGCCCCGTCGTCCTCGACGGCGGGCTCGCCACCCTGCTCGAGCGGCACGGCCACGACCTGGCGTCCGACCTCTGGTCGGCCCGGCTGCTGCGCGACGACCCGGCGGCGGTCGAGCGGGCGCACCGCGAGTTCTTCGAGGCCGGCGCCGAAGTGGCCACGACGGCGTCCTACCAGGTGTCCTTCGAGGGCTTCGGCGCCGCCGGGGTGGACCGCGACGAGGTCGAGCTGCTGCTGCGGCGCAGCGTGGCGCTGGCGGCCGCAGCCCGCGACGCGGTCTCGCCGGACGGCTGGGTGGCCGCGTCGGTGGGACCGTACGGCGCCGTGCTGGCAGACGGCTCGGAGTACCGCGGCGACTACGACCTCGACGTCGCGGGGCTCCGCGCGTTCCACCGCCCGCGCCTCGACGTCCTGGCGTCGACGGTGGGGGAGGGGGCCGACGTCCTCGCGTTCGAGACGATCCCGTGCCTGGCCGAGGTGGAGGCGGTGCTTGCCGAGCTCGACGGCACCGGGGTCCCGGCGTGGCTGTCGCTGACGGCCGCCGACGGTCGCACCCGTCAGGGCGAGCACCTGTCGGAGGCGTTCGCGATGGCCGCGGACGTCGCCGAGGTCATCGCCGTCGGGATCAACTGCACGACGCCGCTGGACGCCCGCGACGCCGTACCGACTGCGGGGGCGGCATTCGGGACCGCCGTCGTCTACCCGAACTCAGGGCAGGCCTGGAACGCCGACGCGCGCGAGTGGGAGGGCGAGTCGGCCTTCCACGCCGACGACGTCTCTGCCTGGGTCCTCGCCGGCGCGCGCCTGGTCGGCGGGTGCTGCCGCGTCGGCCCCGAGGACATCACCGCCCTGCGCGCCACCCTCCGCGCCTGAGCGCGGGACGTCATGAGGGCCCGGGGTGCGAACCCGGAGATCTCATGACGTCAGCACGACGAGCTGCCGCGTGGCACGCGTCATGGCGACGTAGCGGTCGACCGCGCCGGTGATCCCGTCGCCGAACCGCTGGGGGCCGACCAGCACGACGAGGTCGAACTCGAGGCCCTTCGCCAGTGTCGGCGTGAGCGAGCGGACGCGGGCGCCGTGCTGGCCGTCGTCGTACGACGGATCGCCGATGACGACCGCCGTGCCCTCCGGGTGCTCGGCGAGCCAGCCCTCGATGATCGCGTCCCGCTCGGAGGCGGGGGAGTGGCGCACGGGAATGCCGCTCTCGCGGATCGAGGTCGGAACGTTGGCCTCCGGCAGGACCGCACGGATGACGGGCTCGGCCGCGGCCATCACCTCGGCAGGCGTGCGGTAGTTCACCGTGAGCGGCGCGACCGTCGCACCCGGGAGGCCGATGCGGTCGAGCCGCTGGGTCCACGACTCGGTGAAGCCGTGCCGGGCCTGGGCGCGGTCGCCGACGATCGTCAGGCTGTGCGCGGGGCAACGACGCAGCAGCATCTGCCACTCGGCGTCGGTGAGCTCCTGCGCCTCGTCGACGACGACGTGGGCGAACGGCCCCGCGAGCAGGTCGACGTCGGCCGACGGCAGCGCGGCATCGTCGACCAGCGCAGACCGGAGGTCGTCGTGCACGAGCATCGACACCAGTCCGTCGCCGAACTCGTCGGCGCCGGACTCGCGGGCGGTCGTCCGCAGGTCGTCGATGACGTCGGCCATGCGGGCCCGCTCGCGAGCCTCTGCCGCGAGGGTACGACGACGGCGCCGGGACGCCTCGGGATCACCGAGCCGCAGCCGTGCGGCGTCGAGCAGCGGCAGGTCGGCGTCCGTCCACGCTCCGGGGTCGGACCTGCGCAGCGCCTGCACCTCGTCGGGCTCGAGCCAGGGGGCGCAGTGGCGGAGGTACGCGGGGACGGTCCACAGGTCGCCGACGAGGTCGGTGTGCTCGATCAGCGGCCACGCACGGTCGAAGGTGTCGCGCAGCTCGCGGTGCCGCTCGAGAACGACCCTGAAGTCCTCCGCGGGCAGCTCGTCGGAGTCGAGCTTGTCGACAAGGATCGTCACGACCTCGTCCCAGACCTCGTCCCGTGCCAGGTTGTGGGGCGTGCCGGGGTCCGCGGAGCGGAAGGCCTCGGCCCACTCGGCGGCGGTGATCTCGACGTCCGCCCATGGCGTCTCGACCAGCAGCGGCTCGGTGGGCGGCTCCTCGTAGAGGGCCACCGCCGGCTCGATCGCCGCGACCATCCGCAGGTCGGCCTTGAGCGCCGCAGTGCGCTCGTCCTCCATGCTGACGGCCACCTCGGGCACGAGATCGCCGATCGTGCAGGTCTGCACGCCCTCCTCGCCGAGGCTCGGCAGCACGTCGCCGACGTACGCCAGGTAGGGCTGGTGGGGCCCGACGAACAGCACCCCGCCGCGCCGGTGGCCGAGCCGCGGGTCGGCGTACAGCAGGTAGGCGGTGCGGTGCAGGGCGACCACCGTCTTGCCGGTGCCGGGCCCGCCGTCGACCACGAGCGCGCCGCGCGAGCCCGCCCGGATGATCGCGTCCTGGTCGGCCTGGATGGTGCCGAGGACGTCGCGCATCCGCGCGGTGCGGGTGCCGCCGAGCGTCGCGATGAAGGCGGACTGGTCGTCGAGCGCGGCGGTGTGGGTGAGGCCCTCCTCGGTGAACGCCTCGTCCCAGAAGTCGACGATGCGGCCACCCGCCCAGCGGTAGCGGCGTCGGCTGACCAGGCCGTGCGGGCGGGCGTGGGTGGCGGCGAAGAACGGCTCGGCTGCGGGCGAGCGCCAGTCGAGCAGCAGCCGCCGGCCGTCCCGGTCGGCGAGGCCGAAGCGGCCGATGTACGTCGGCTCCGGCACGCCCTCGAGGACGATCCGGCCGAGGCAGAGGTCGAGGTCGTGGCGCCGCAGCGCGCGGAGGCGGGCGGTCAGCCGGTGGACCTCCTGGTCGCGCTCCAGGGCTGCCGTTCCGTATCGGGCGGTGCCCTTCCTGGTCTCGGCGAGGGACTGCTCGAGGTCCCCGATCGCCTCCTCGAGGCTGGTCGCGATCGCAGCGAAGTGGGCGCGGTCGGTGTCGATCAGGGCGGGGTCGAGCTTGTGGGCGAGGGCGTCGGGGAGGTCGAAGGGATGGGTGTCCTGGACGGGCTGGAGCGGCATCACGCCGTGCAGTGTGAGGGGCCCACGGGGCCTTGCGGCAAGCCCCCCGATGGCCTATACGTTGAGAGTGGAGGCAGCGCTGGGGTCGGTGCCGATCCTCGCCGCCATGGGCATCCGCCTCGTCGAGGTCGTCCCCGGCCGAGCGGTCGCCGAGCTCCCGCCCGAGCCCAACGTGAACCACTTCGGCGTCACCTACGCCGGCTCCCTCTTCAGCGTCGCCGAGATGCTCGGGGGAGTGCTGTGCCTGGCGACCTTCGACCTCGAGGGCGAGCTCGCCGGCTTCGTGCCGCTGGTCAAGGAGTCGACCATCCGGTTCCGGCGGCCCGCGCTGGGCGTCGTACGGGCCGAGGCGTCGCTGTCCGACGACGACGTCGCCCGGGTCCGCGAGGACGCGCTCTCGACCGGCAAGGGCGAGTTCGTCCTCGAGGCCACGCTCACCGACGCCCGGGGCGAGGTGGTCGCGTCCACGGTCGGCACCTACCAGCTGCGCCGCCTCGGCTGACGCGTCAGCGCCAGAGCCAGCGGAGCGCGTCGGGCAGCACGACACCACCGTGGTTGCCGTCGTGGGCGCCGTCCCCGACGACGAGTCGTACGTCGTAGCCCCGCCGCAGCAGCGCGGCCCCGAGCTCGAGGTTGGCCGCCACCCAGTTGTCGTCGACCTCGTCCCAGCCGAGGTCGCGGTGGCCGACCTGGAGGAGCACCCGGATCGGGCGGACCGGCTCGGACGCGACGAGACGCGGGTAGTCGGCGGCGACCTGCGGAAAGCTGGAGGAGAGCCCGATGACCTTGCCGAAGGCGTCGGGTCGCTGCCAGGCGGCCGTGAACGCCGCGCTGCCACCGCTGCTGAAGCCGCAGATCGCGCGGTCCTCGGGTCGGTCGCTGACCGGGACCAGCTCGCCGACGACCGGCAGCACCTCGTCGACCAGGAAGTCGGCGTACGTCGCGTCCGGAGCGTCGTACTCCGCGTTGCGGTTCCCGGGGTCCACGAAGACGCCGACCACCGGCGGGATCACGGCGGCCGCGACGAGGTTGTCGAGCACGACCGCGGCGCGCATCTCGTCGTCGGGGTCGAGGAAGCCGGCGCCGTCCTGGAAGACGACCACCGGCAGCGGACCGGTCGGCGCGGCTGCGGGCGCGTGCACCCACAGGCTCCTCGTGGTGCCCGGGAAGGCCCGCGAGCCGGTGATCGACAGCTGCGTCGTGCGTCCGCGAGGGACCGGCGAGAGGGTCCCGGAGTCCGGGCCGTGCTCGTACGTCACCTCCGTCTGGTCGATCGGGAGCGACGTGTACGGCACGCGGTGACCCATGCGTCGAACCTAGACTGCGGCCGTGGGCGACGGCGGGTTCTTCATCTCGCGGGCCTTCTCGTACTACTGGCGCGCCGATGCCGTGTCGGTGATGGGCACGTACGTCACCCTCTTCGCGCTGCAAGCACTCGTCGTCCTGACCCTCGACGGGACGGCGTCGGACGTCGGCTGGCTCAACGCGTCTAGGTGGCTGCCCTACCTGGTGTTCGGGCTTGTCATCGGGGCGCTGGTGGACGGTCGGCGGCGGCTGCCGCTGATGATCGGCACCGACCTCGTCCAGGCCGTGCTGCTGCTGGCGATCCCGCTGCTGTGGTGGCTCGACGCCCTGTCACTGGGCGTCCTGCTCGTCATCGTCTTCCTCTACGGCACGGCAGCGGTGGTCAACATGGCCGCCACGATGTCGTTCCTGCCACGGCTGGTGCCTCGCGACCGGCTCCAGCCGGCGCACGCCCGCATCGACGGGGCGGACGCTGTCGCCTCGATGGCAGGTCCTGCCATCGGCGGAGCGCTGGTCAGCGCGATCGGCGCACCGCTCGCCGTGCTCGTCGACTCGCTGACCTACCTCTACTCGGCGATGACGCTGCGCAGGATCAGCCTCGACGAGCCGTCCGCCCGCACGGGCGTCACGGTCCGCGGCGTGCTCGCCGACATCGTCGAGGGCGTGGGCTGGGCCTACGGCCGGTCCGGGCTGCGGACGCTCGCCATCGCGACCCACGTGTGGTTCGTCGGCAACGCCGTCGTCGGCGTCGTGCTCGCGCCGTACGCCTTCCTGGTCCTGGACCTGACGGCGTACCAGTTCGGCCTGGTGGGCGCCGCCGGGGGAGTCGGGGCGGTCCTCGGGGCGACGGTGACCACGGCGGTCGGCCGACGGCTCGGCACCGGCCGGACGATCATCCTGTGCCACACGATCATCACGGTCGGTGTCGTCGTGATGGTGCTGGCGGGGGAGCTGGCGTCTCGCGGTGCCACCGTGGGACTGCTCGTTCTCGGGCAGGCGCTCTACGGCCTGGCGATGGGGATGAGCAACTCACACGAGATGAGCTATCGCCAGCTGGTGACACCGGACGAGCTGCAGGCGCGCACGAACACGACCCTGCGCTCGATCAACCGCGCCGTCATCGTCGTGGTGGCGCCGGTCGCCGGCGTGCTGGCGGACGCGCTCGGCGTACGACCGATGCTGGTCGTCGCGGCCGTCACGTTCGGCCTGGTGGCAGCCGGACTGGCGGCGACGCCGTTCCGCAAGGTGCGCGCGCCGGTCTGAGGAGAGTCAGTCCGTGGCGACGGCGCTCACGTCGACGCAGAGGACACCCCGGTTGCCCTCCTGGTCCGCGATCACCGTGAGCCCGTCGTCGGACTCGAGGACCGTGCCACCGGCCGCGACGACGGCGGCGATCCGCTCGTCGGCGACCTCGGGCGCGACGTAGACCTCGACGTGGAAGAGCTGCCGCGGCGCCTCACCCTTCTCGCGGTCCCCGAACCACAGGTTGGGCACCCGGCCGCCGCCGTCGCGGACCTCGTCGCCGGGCGTGCCACGACCTTGGTCGTCGGGGTTGCCGGTGAGCAGCGCCGCCCACACCGGCGCGATGGTCGCGGAGTCGAACGTGTCGAGGCCGAGCTCGATGGCGGCCACGGCGGACGCGTCGGCGCGCAGGCCGTGGTCGGCGGCGATCTCCGTGATTCTGCGGGCGAGGTCGATGTCCTGCTGGGTGACCCACTCGACGACGTGCTCGGTGCCGTCGTCCTCACGGTAGATCGCGTCGTCGCTGCTGAGCTTGAGGTCGACGTGCTGGGAGCCGATCGAGACCTTCGGGTGGTGCCCGACCTCGTCGCCGGCCTCACCGACCGCCGTGACGAACCGGGCAGCCGCACCGAAGTCGTCGACGACGTACCTGGCGTGGATTCCCTGGGCGAGCTTGCGCCACTCGGTCAGGTCGGCCTCGGCGATCGCGTTCCCCCGCAACATGTCCATGAGCAGCAACCTAGCGCCGCCGACGGACATCGGCGTTGCGCGGCGACAGCGACGCGGCACCCGCGTCAGGATCACCGCACAGCGCCCGAGAGGGGTCGGCCGAGTGTGAACATATCGCCGATAACTGACATTATGTCATTACGCGAGACGGGAAGCTCCCCTCGTCGACATCGGCCGCGGGAGGCGTCGAGACCCGCGTCAGGCGACGGGCGCGCCCTCGTACGTCGTCGTCAGGTCGGTCCACCGGGCGTGCCAGTCCGATGCGGGTCGGTCGGACGCGAAGCCGCCGGGATGCACCGGGTCGTCCGATGCCAGTGAGCTGCGCAGGTCCTCGAGGTGCGCCTGCCAGCCCGCGCCGTAGTAGTGCAGCTCGTCGCCGGGCAGGCCGCGTTCCTCGACCACCATCCGGCAGCCGGAGCCCTCCTCGGTCAGCCAGGCCTCCACCTGGCCCTCCTCGTCGGTGCCGGGCTGGGTCGTCAGCAGCAGGTGGTGCGGCGCCTCGCAGACCTGGATGACGGCCGGCCCCGTCCACGTGCTCGTGAAGACGAGCTGCACCGTGCCGCCCTCGCGCAGGTCCCCCGACACCTCGGCGATCCACCGCGAGAGCCGCCCGGGATCGGTGCACGCCTCCCACAGGTCCTGGATGTCGGTGTCGTAGACGTCCTCGACGCGCACCGCGCCACGGGTGTCGTCGATCCGGCGCATGGTCCCCAAGAGCTTCATCGTCAGTCCTTCGTGTCTCGCCGCGCGCGCTTGCCGCGCGCGATCTCGGTGTGGAGCGCGTCGAGCCGGTTCTCCCAGAGCTCCCGGTAGGACGCCAGCCACTCGTCCACCTCGACCAGGGCCTCCGGACGGAGGCTGTAGATGCGCCGCTGCGCGTCCTGCTCGACCGTCACCAGCCCGGCCTCCCGCAGCACCCTCAGGTGCCTCGAGACGCCCGGGCGTGCGATCGGCAGTGCGTCCGCGAGCTCGTTCACCGTCGCCGGGTGGTCGCGCAGGATCTCCAGCATCGTGCGCCGGCTCCCGTCCCCCAGTGCCTGCAGTACCGCGTCCATGGAACCAAGGTAACCGATCGGGTACGTACCCGCAAGGGTACGTACGAAGCCCTACCCTGAAGCGGTGGAGCTGCTCACCCTCGCCATCGCCGCACTGACGGCCATCGTCGTCGCCGCCGTGCTGTCGCGCCGCACCGGCATCGCCACTCCCCTGGTCCTGCTCGTCATCGGCATCGTCGTCAGCCTCGTCCCCAGCACTCCGGAGTTCTCGCTCGAGCCCGACTGGATCCTGCTCGGCGCGCTGCCCCCGCTGCTGTACGCCACCGCGGTGCAGGTGCCGGTCGTCGACCTGCGGCGCAGCCTGGGCATGATCACGTGGCTGTCGGTGACGCTGGTGGTCGCCTCCGCGCTGGTCGTCGGCGCTGCCGTCCACCTGGTCGTGCCGGAGGTGTCCTTCGCGGCCGGTGTGGCGCTGGGCGCGGTGGTCAGCCCCACCGACGCGGTCGCGGCCACCGCGATCGGCAAGCGTCTCGGACTCCCCCACCGGCTGATGACGGTGCTCGAGGGCGAGAGCCTCTTCAACGACGCGTCGGCCCTCGTGGTGCTGCGCACGGCGCTGCTGGCGATCACCGCCGGCTTCAGCCTCGGCGACGCCGTCCTCGACTTCCTCCGCGCCCTGGGCCTCGCGCTCGTCATCGGGTTCGCCGTGGGTCATGCCACGGTCTGGCTGCGCAGCAAGCTCGCCGACCCGGTCCTGATGACCGCCGTCAGCTTCATCGTGCCGTTCCTCGCCTTCCTCCCCGCCGAGGAGTCCGAGGCCTCGGGCGTGGTGGCCGTCGTCGTCGCCGGCCTCGTCACCGGGCACCACGGCGCCCGCCGGTTCACCGCTCGCGAGCGGCTCACCGAACGCACCAACTGGCTGACCCTCCAGTTCCTCGTCGAGAACGGCGTCTTCCTCCTCATGGGCCTGCAGGTCGAGGGCCTGCTCCGCGACCTCGACGAGTCCAACAGCACGTTCGGCGAGGTGCTCGTCGTCGCGGCGCTCGTGCTCGGTGTCCTCCTCGTGCTGCGCACCGCCTTCGTCGCCGTCCAGGTGCTGGCCTTCCGCCGGCAGCAGCCCAAGCTCGACGCCATGCGCGAGCGGCTCTCCCTCATCAGCGACCGCGTGGACTCGATGGCCGAGGAGCCCCGGGTGGCGGGCGAGCGTGGCCAACGGCGGCTGTCGCAGTTCCGGCGTCGCGTCCAGCGCGGCCAGGCGGACGTCGACTACCAGGAGAGCGAGCCGATCACGGCCCGCGGCGGCGCCGTGCTGTCGTGGGCCGGCATGCGCGGGGTGGTGACCCTCGCGGCGGCACTGACCATCGGCACCGACGTCGACGAGCGCACCCTGCTCATCACGGTCGCGTTCGTCGTCGCGGTCGCGTCCCTGCTGCTGTACGGCGGCACGCTGCCGCTGCTGATCCGCAGTCTCGGCGTCTCGGGCGTCGACCCCGACGAGGAGCGCGACGAGGTCGTCGACCTGTTCGGCGACATCACCGGTCGGGCGTCCGACGCCCTCGGACCGATCGACCGCATCGTCATCGACGGCCAGCGGATCGATCCGGGGGTCGCGGCCGAGCAACTGGGCTGGCTCGAACGGATCGAGGAGCGCCGTGGGGACACCACACCGGAGGCACTCACCCTCGCCTCGCAGCGCATGCTGCTCCACCGTCACTACATCTCGCTGATGCGTGACGCCCTGCACGAGGAGCAGGCGATCGGCGCCTACAGCACCGGAGCGCTCGCCCGCGCGTCCGCCCTCATCGACGCTCAGGAGCTGCGCCTCGAGCGATGAGCGTCAGCGACGGACCTCGCACTGTCGCAGGACCTCGCCGCTGAGGCAGCGGTCCCGGCCGGCGCCGCCGACGAGGTCGTCGCGACCCGGGCCACCCACGAGTAGGTCGTTGCGGGCACCGCCGAACAGACGGTCGCGGCCGCCACGGCCGTACGCGGTCACCTGCATGCCGCCACTCACCGACAGGCGGTCACGGCCCGCGCCGCCGACGTACGTCAACGGGCCGGGGCGTCCCGAGAAGCTGAGCTGCTCGACGCCCTCGTAGCGCGCTCGCTCCACCCCGGCGACCGTCACGTGCTTGCGCGGCACGCTGACGACGTAGCGCGACCCGCGGGGGAACTGCCGCTTCGGCGCCCGCAGCCGGACGGCGTCGCGCCCGTCGCCGCCGTCGACCTCGACCGTCTTCCCACGGACCAGGTCGGCGCTGATCTCGTCGTCGCCCGATCCGCCGTGCACGCTCGCGCCGTAGGACGCGAGGAGGAAGTCGTCGCCCTCGCCGCCGCCGATCGCGCTCCCCTTCCCTTGAGCCGTCACGCCGTCGTCCCCGCCGTCGCCGTAGAACCGGTCGCGGCCCTTCTCCCGCGAGAGGATCAGGTCGTCGCCCTCGCCGCCGCGCGCCACGTCGTCTCCCTCTCCGGGCTGGATGTCGTCGTTGCCGCCGAGACCGCGGATCCGGTCGTCGCCTGCTCCGCCGTCGAAGCGGTCCGGGCCGTTCGAGCCGGTCAGCTCGTCGTCGTACGCCGACCCGACGATGCCGCCGGAGTACGCCGGGACCACGATCGTGTCGTTGCCCTCACCGGTCGCCGTGCCGGCCGACAGGTCGACCACGACCGGACCGGGTGCGCCGTCGAACCACACCGTGTCGTACCTGGCCGGCCGGTCGACGTCGGCGACCTCTGCGGACGCCGGGTCGTCACCCATGTCGATGTAGTCGTCGCCGGGCCCGGGGGTGATGATGTCGCCGTCGTAGCCGTCGTCGGGCACGTACTCACCGTCGCGGCCGCCGAAGATCCGGTCGTCGCCGGGGCCGCCGACCAGTGTGTCGCCGCCGCCGGACCCGCAGATCGTGTCGTTGCCCGCGCCGCCGTCGATCCGGTCGGGGGCGATGCCGCCGAGGATCACGTCGTCACCCGGCGTCCCCACGGTCTGCACACCGGGCGTGACCACGATCGTGGGCACCTTCCCGTCGCACGTCGTCTCGGCCGTGGCCGGGCCGGTGGTCAGGCCGACGACACCGAACGGCGCCAGCGCGATCAGTGAGACAGCGGCAGGCATGCGTCGCATGGTTCTCCTCGAGGTGGGGCCCCCGGTCGGGGCAGCGAGAGTCTGACGCAGCGAGCGGGCCAGGAGTTGTGTGGAGAGCCGTCCTAGGTTGGACGCATGGCCCAGATCCCGACGTACGACCTGAACGACGGCACCTCGCTCCCCGCGATCGGCTTCGGCACCTATCCGCTGCGCGGCGAGGACGGCACCGCGGCCATGGTGTCCGCCCTGGAGGCGGGCTACCGGATGCTCGACACGGCGGTGAACTACGAGAACGAGACCGAGGTCGGCGAGGCGCTGCGTCGCTCCGGCCTGGCGCGCGACGAGGTCGTCGTGGCCAGCAAGATCCCCGGCCGCCACCACGCGTACGACGACGCGATCGCGTCCGTGCGCGGATCGATCGAGCGTCTCGGCGTGGAGCGCACGGACCTGCACCTGATCCACTGGCCCAACCCGTCGCAGGGCACGTACGTCGAGGCATGGCGTGCACTCGTGCAGCTGCAGGAGGACGGCCTGGTGCGCTCGATCGGCGTCTCCAACTTCACCGAGGAGCACCTCGCCCGGATCATCGACGACACCGGCGTCGTGCCGGCGGTCAACCAGGTCGAGCTGCACCCGCGCTTCCCGCAGGACCACATGCGCGAGGTCCACCACCGGCTCGGCATCCGCACCGAGGCGTGGAGCCCGATGGGCAAGCGCCGCGCTCCGCTCGACGAGGCCGCGGTCACCTCAGCGGCCGAGGCGCACGGCGTCTCCCCCGGCCAGGTCATCCTGCGCTGGCACGTGCAGCTCGGCTCGCTCCCGATCCCCAAGTCGGCCGATCCGGGGCGGCAGCGGCAGAACCTCGACGTGTTCGGCTTCGAGCTCAGCAGCGCCGAGATCGACGCGATCAGTGGTCTGGCGGAGGACGACGGGCGGCTCTTCGGCGGCGATCCGGACACCCACGAGGAGATGTGAGGGGACGCTCGTTAGAGTCGCGGGCATGCTGAAGACCACCGCACTCAAGCGCGGCGCGGCCGTCGCCGCCTGCTTGTCCGTCCTCGCGTTCGCCGGCTGCGGCAACGAGGGCGACGGCAACGACACCGCGACGGACACGACGAGCGAGAGCCCCAGCCAGAGCCCCTCGACCTCGGAGTCCAGCGAGGCCGGCGGGGACACCACGACGTGCGAGTACACCTCCGACGGCCAGGAGCCGGCGCGCGACGTCGACCCGCCGAAGCCCGAGGCCCCCGCCGAGGACACGCTCGACGCCACGATCACCACCAACTTCGGCGACATCGGCCTCACCCTCGACGCGGCGTCCGCACCGTGCACCGTCAACTCGTTCGTGTCGCTGGCCGACCAGGGCTTCTACGACGACACGCCCTGCCCGCGCATCGGCGACCAGGAGGGCTTCGGCATCCTCCAGTGCGGTGACCCGACCGGCACCGGCGCGGGCGGTGCGGGGTACTCCTTCCCCGACGAGCTCAGCGGCGACGAGACCTACCCCGCCGGCACGCTCGCGATGGCCAACGCCGGCCCCGACACGAACGGATCGCAGTTCTTCCTGGTCTTCCGCGACTCGCAGTTCCCGCCGAGCTACACGGTCTTCGGCACGATCGACGACGCCGGGCTCCAGACGCTCCAGGCCATCGCCAAGGAGGGCAACGACGCCTCCAACCCCGCGGGCGGGGGCGCGCCCAACAAGCCGGTGACCATCGAGAAGGTCACGGTCGGCTGAGCTCCTCGCCGGCGTCGAGGTAGACCACGTCCGCACCGAGCTGCACGGTCCGCGAGACCGTGCAGAGGCGGTCGCGGGACATCTCGATCGCGCCCCGCACGCGCGCGCGGGCCGCATCGCCGTCGGGACCGTCGGGGAAGGCGATGTCGAAGCTGACCCGTACCCCCGTCAGGTGGTTGCCGTGCTCGTCGCGGACCTTGGTGCCGTCGGCGTGGACGTCGTACGTCGTGCTGGTGGTGCGCTTGTGGGTGATCGCCTCGACGTCCATCGCGCTGCACCCGGCGATCGCGGCGAGCAGGAGCTCCACGGGCGTGAAGTCGGGGTCCTCTCCCCCGGTGCCCATGAACGTCTCCCCACCGCGGACGTTGGTCGCCTTGAAGCGTCCGGGGCCGATGCGGGTGAGCTCGACGCTGCGCGGGTCGCCGGTCGTGCCGTCCGGGGTCTGGTCGTCCATGCACGACACCCTGCCAGAGCGCGCTCCGGCAGGGTGTCGGTCCGCGGTCAGCGCGCGGTACGACGTGCCGCGCGGCGGGCGCGGCGCTCCTCGCGGCGGGCGATCTCCACGTCGCGCAGGAGCGCGCGGTCCTCGGCCGAGTGAGCCCGCGCGTCGACGAGGCTGAAGGCGAGGTGCAGCTGCGTGGTCATGGGAGATCTGTCCTTCCGAGGGCTTCCGGCCCTCATGTGCGTGACGGTGGAGTAAGAAGTACCCGCTCCTTTGCGGCCCTTACATGGTAGAGAACCGCGCGCCCCGCTCCGGCATTCCCGGCGTCGTGATCTCGGACACCGGTCGTGACCGCGTCGGGGCTAGGGTGCGAGCGTGACCATCGAGCGTGCGAGGCGGCCCGGACCGTCGGTGAGGACCCGCGTCGTCGAGCACGCCGGCCACGGCGACGAGGCGGCCGAGATCGCGCGCGAGGACCGGCTCGTGACCGAGGAGCCCCTCGAGATCCGCGTCCGGACCGGTGGCCTCGAGCCGCGGCGGGCCTGGGTCACGATGCGCACCCCGGGCCACGACTTCGAGCTCGCTGCCGGCTGGCTGGTCAACGAGGGCGTGGCGGCACCGGGAGCGATCGAGCAGGTCGCCTACTGCACCGACACCGACCTCGACCCGGAGCAGGAGTTCAACGTCGTCACCGTCGCCCTGCGCGGCGCGGCCGACCTGCCGCACCGCCACACCGCCGCGTCCGCGGGCTCATCGGCGTGCGGCGTGTGCGGGAAGGACAGCGTGGCGGAGGCCCTGCAGGTCCGGTCCGCCGCACCGTGGCCGGGAGCGCGCCCCGACGCGGACGTCGTACGACGGCTGCCGGAGGCGCTGCGTGAGCGACAGGACCTCTTCGCCCGGACGGGCGGCGTGCACGCGGCCGGCCTGGCCGAGGCCGACGGGACGCTGCTGGTGGTGCGCGAGGACGTCGGGCGGCACAACGCCGTCGACAAGGTCGTCGGTGCCCGGGTGCTCGCGGGCGAGCCTGCGGCGGCTGCGTGCCTCGTGCTGAGCGGCCGCGTGGGCTTCGAGCTGGTGCAGAAGGCAGCGGCGAGCGGGATCGGCTCGATCGTGGCCGTCGGGGCGCCCACGAGCCTCGCCGCGAGGCTGGCGAACGAGGCCGGGATCGCGCTCTGGGGCTTCACCTCGCCGGGTCGTTCGGTGAACTACTGCTGAGCCTTGATCCTCGCTGGCGGCGTGGTGGCCCGCGGGTGTCGGTGCCGCGTCATACGGTCGCCCCGTGCGCATCCTCCACACGTCCGACTGGCACCTGGGGAGGTCCTTCCACCGTGAGGACCTCCTGGGCCACCAGGGTGCGTTCATCGACCACCTGATCGACGTCGTGGAGGCCGAGAAGGTCGACGTCGTCGTCGTCTCGGGCGACGTCTACGACAGGGCGCTCCCGCACGTCGACGCCGTCGCCCTCGCCGACGAGACCTTCGCCCGTCTCGCCGCCTCCCGTGCCCGCGTCGTGGTCAGCAGCGGCAACCATGACAGCGCCCAGCGGCTCGGGTTCGGCGCGCGCCTGATGGACCACGCCGGCGTCCACGTCCGCACCGACGCCTCGTCGGTCGGCACGCCCGTCGTGCTCAAGGACCGCCACGGCGACGTGGCCATCCACGCGATCCCCTACCTCGACCCGTCCGCGCTCCTCGACCCCTGGTCGCTGGGCCACCGCAGCCACGAGGCGGCGCTGGCCGAGGCCATGAGGCGCGTCCGCGCCGACCTCGCGTCCCGCGGTCCGAAGGCGCGTTCCGTGGTGCTCGCCCACGCCTTCGTCGCCGGCGCCGAGCCGTCGGAGTCCGAGCGGGACATCAGCGTCGGTGGCGTGTCCCGTGTGGCGACCAGCGTCTTCGACGGCATCGACTACACCGCGCTCGGCCACCTCCACGGCTCGCACGTCCTCTCCCCCGGCCTGCGCTACTCCGGCTCGCCGTTGGCCTACTCGTTCTCCGAGGCCGACCAGGTCAAGGGGTCGTGGCTGGTCGAGCTCACCGCCAAGGGCTTCGGCAGCGCGAGCTGGATCGACGCCCCGGTCCCCCGCCGGCTCTCGCGCATCACGGGCAGGCTCGCCGAGCTCCTGAAGGACCCGACCCTCGCCGACCGCGAGGACGACTGGCTCCAGGTGACCCTCACCGACGTCCCGCGACCGGCCCGCGCGATGGAGCAGCTGCGGCGACGGTTCCCGCACACGCTGGTGCTGCAGTTCCCGCCGCCCGCCGCGGACCCGAAGGCACCGCCGCGTCCGGCCTCGGGCACGAGCGACCACGCGATCGCCCTCGACTTCGTCCGCCACGTGCGCGGCAGCAAGGCCACCAAGGCCGAGGCCGCGCTGCTCCAGGAGGCCGTCGACGGCTGCTGCCACGACCCCGACCAGGACGTGCTGATCGGCGTCGCCGAGAAGGCCGCAACAGTCGAGGCGGGTGGGGCCGGGTGAGGCTGCACCACCTCGAGGTCACCGCCTTCGGTCCTTTCGCCGGGACCACCACCGTCGACTTCGACGCGCTCTCCGACGCCGGCCTGTTCCTGCTGAGCGGGCCGACCGGAGCGGGCAAGTCGAGCGTGCTCGACGCGGTCTGCTTCGCCCTCTACGGCGACGTGCCGGGCGACCGCGCCGCCGCCAAGCGGCTCCGGTCCGACCACGCCGCCGACGACGTCGTGCCGCGCGTGGTGCTGGAGGCCACCCTGTCCGGGAGGCGCTTCCGGATCGACCGCTCGCCCGCCTGGACGCGCGCGAAGAAGCGGGGGTCCGGCACGACCACCGAGCAGGCCCGGGTCGTCATCTCCGAGCGGCGTGCCGGGACTGGTGACGGGGCAGGCGACGACGCGGAGTGGACCCCGCTCAGCACCAGGCTGGACGAGACCGGCCACCTGGTCACCCGCCTGGTCGGCATGACGCTCCCGCAGTTCTGCCAGGTCGCGATGCTGCCGCAGGGCCGCTTCCAGGCCTTCCTCCGAGCGCGCTCGGAGGAGCGGCACGACCTGCTCCAGCAGGTCTTCCAGACCGGCCGCTTCGACGACATCGAGCGGTGGCTGCGTGACCGCCGCGTCGAGCTCCGTCGTACGTCGCAGCAGCACGAGGCGGTCGTCGCCGACCTCGTGAGCCGGGTGAGCGAGGTCGCCGGAAGCGCTGCGCCCGACGGATGGACCGGGGACGCAGACGGGCTGCGCGCGTGGATGGGCGAGCTCACCACGTCTGCGGTCAGCGCCTCGGTCGCCCAGACCCTCCTCGTCGACGCCGCCTCCGCGGCCGAGGTCGCGGCCTCGGAGGAGTCCGCGGCCGGCATCGAGCTCGCCGGACGGCGGTCCACCTACGCTGCCGCCAGACGCGCCCGCGCCGGGCTCGACGCCGCTCAGGTCGAGCACGAGACCCGTCTGGACCGCGTCACCCAGGCGCAGCGCGCGGCTGGCGTACGCCCCCTCCACGAGCTCGCGGTCAGTGCCCGCGCGGAGGTGCGCCAGCTCGACCAGCTGAGCCGCGCCGCGCGCGACCGGTTGGCCGAGATGCTCGGCGTGACCCCGCTCGACGACCAGGAGATCGCCGAGCACCAACGCGCCGCCACCAGCACGCTCACCGAGATCGCGCGGGTGCGTCCCTTCCGGAGGCAGGCCTCCGACCTCGAGCGCCAGCTCGGCCGGCTGACCCGCGCGCGCGACGAGGCCGGCACCGAGCTCCTCCGCGTGCAGACGCGCGCGGAGGAGGTCCCGCAGGTGCTGGCTGCCCTCGAGCCCCGTCTGCAGGCGGCGCGCGAGTCCAAGGCGCTCGCCGAGGCGCTCACCGCCGATCTCGAGGTGCTGCGCTCGCGCACGCGCGCGGCCCGCACCGCGGAGTCGCTCACCACCCAGCTGCGAGGTGCGGAGCAGGCTCTCGCCGAGGCGACGCAGGCCCGACTGCTGGCGCGCGAGGCGCTGGTCGAGATCCGTGAGCAGCGACTCGACGGGATGGCGGCCGAGATCGCGGGCAAGCTCGCCGTCGGCGCCGACTGCCCGGTCTGCGGCTCGACCGACCACCCCCACCCGGCCAAGGCCGCTCCCGGCGCCCCCGACGAGGCGACCGAGCGCGAGGCGCGACGCGAGGTCGACGACCTCGAGGTGGTGGTCGAGGCACACGCCCAGCAGGTCCGCGGGATCGAGGCGCAGCGAGCGGCCGCGCTCGCCGAGTCCGGGGACTCCGTGGAGCACCTGCTCGTCGAGGAGGAGGCCACCCTGGCCAACCTCGAGCGCGCCCGCAGCGAGGCCTCCACGGTGGAGGCCTGGGTGGCCCGCGTGGAGGCGCTCACCTCCGAGCGCGACGCGCTGGCGCAGGAGCAGGCGGCGTTGAGCGCCACCACGACCCGCCTCGACACCGAGATCGCGGTGCTGGTCGCGAAGATCGAGGGGCTGCTCGAGCAGGTGGGGGCCGTCGTCCCGGACGCGGCGGACCTCGACGACCTCACCGCACACCTGCAGGAGGTCGAGCAGCTTGCCCGGGACTGCCTCGCCCAGACCGCCGAGCTGGGCCGCGCCCGCGCCACCGCCGCCAGCACCCAGGAGGCCGCCGACAGCGTCGCGGCAGCGGCCGGCTTCGACTCCTCCGCCTGGGCCGCCGCGGCTTGGCTCACCGACGCCGAGATCGCCGACCTCCAGCAGCAGATCGACCGTCACGAGCGCGAGGCGGCGCGCGTCGACGACCTGCTCGCCGATCAGCAGCTGGTCGAGTCCGCCGCGAGCGACCCGCCCGACCTCGAGGCCCTCGCTCAAGCGCACCACCGTGCCAAGGAGCACGCGGCGCAGGCCCGCGAGACCGACATGCGGCTGCGAGACCGGGGCCGTCGCCTGCGCGGGCTGTCCGACGAGATGGACGACGCCCTGTCCGCCTGGGCGCCGGTGCGCGCCGAGCTCGACCTCACGGCCGACCTGGCTGCCCTCGTCGAGGGCAAGCACGCCGACAACCGGTTCCAGATGCGTCTGTCCGCCTACGTCCTGGCCCACCGGCTGGGCCAGGTGGTCGACGCCGCCAACCTCCGGCTCGCGACCATGAGCGGCCAGCGCTACTCGCTCGTGCACACCGGTCAGCGCGGCGCCGGCGAGACCCGCGGCGGTCTCAGCCTGCTGGTGCGCGACGACTGGACCGGCGACTCACGGGATCCCGCGACCCTGTCGGGCGGCGAGACGTTCGTGGTGTCCCTGGCGCTCGCGCTGGGCCTCGCCGACGTGATCACCGACGAGGCCGGCGGCACCGACCTCGACACGCTGTTCGTCGACGAGGGCTTCGGCTCCCTCGACTCCGAGACCCTCGAGGACGTGATGGACACCCTCGACACGCTGCGCGACGGCGGCCGGGTCGTGGGCGTGGTCAGCCACGTGCCCGAGCTCCAGACCCGCATCCCGACGCAGCTGCGCGTGCACCGCAGCCGCAACGGCAGCCACACCTCGCTCAGCCTCGGCTAGCCCGTCCGCTAGGTTCGGGAGCATGAGTGCGCCCGGGCTCGACCCGACCTTCAACGACCTGCCGCACCGCCGGCTCGGCGACGTGGCCCTCGCCCGGGCGCAGGAGCTCGGCGCCAGCCACGCGGACTTCCGGTTCGAGCGCAACCGCTACCAGTACCTCGGCGCGCGCGACGGTGTCCTGCAGACGGCGAGCGACGCCGAGGACCTCGGCTTCGCCGTCCGCGTCGTGCACGGCGGCGCCTGGGGCTTCGCCTCGGGTGTCGTGCTGACCGACGACGAGGCACGCCGGGTAGCCGAGACCGCGGTGTCGGTCGCCAAGGTCGCCGCGTCGATGACCACCACGCCCGTCGAGCTGGCCGCCGAGCCGGTCCACGACGACGTCACCTGGATCTCGGGCTACGACGTCAACCCGCTCGAGGTGCCCACCCGCGAGAAGGCCGCGCTGCTGGTCGACTGGACCGATCGGCTCCGCACGGGAGTGGTCGCGCACGCCACCGCGTTCCTGCAGCAGGTGCAGGAGAACAAGTACTACGCCGACCTCGCCGGCACCCGGACGACCCAGCAGCGCGTACGGCTCCAGCCGGGGTTCGAGGCGACCGGCGAGGACGCCGACACCGGCATCTTCGACTCGATGGCCTCGATCGCCCCGCCGGTCGGTCGCGGCTGGGAGTACCTCGACGGCTCGCACTGGGACTGGGACACCGAGATCGCCGAGGTGCCCGACCTCCTCGCGGAGAAGCTCAAGGCGCCGAGCGTCGAGTCGGGGACCTACGACCTCGTCGTCGACCCGTCGAACCTCTGGCTCACGATCCACGAGTCCATCGGCCACGCGACCGAGCTCGACCGCGCGCTCGGTTACGAGGCCAACTACGCCGGCACGTCGTTCGCGACCTACGACAAGCTCGGCACGCTCCAGTACGGCTCGCCGGTGATGAACGTCCAGGGCGACCGCACGCAGGCACACGGCCTGGCCACCGTCGGTTTCGACGACGAGGGCGTGCAGACGCAGACCTGGGACATCGTCCGCGACGGCGTCCTCGTGGGCTACCAGCTCGACCGGTCGATGGGCCACCTCAAGCCCGAGCTCAACGGCGGGCGGTCCAACGGCTGCGCGTACGCCGACTCCCCCGGCCACATCCCCATCCAGCGGATGGCCAACGTCTCGCTGATGCCCGGGACCGACGGCCTCTCCACCGACGACCTCATCGGCAAGGTCGAGCGCGGGATCTACGTCGTCGGTGACAAGTCGTGGAGCATCGACATGCAGCGGTTCAACTTCCAGTTCACCGGGCAGCGGTTCTACAGGATCACCGACGGCAGGCTGGACGGGATGCTGCGCGACGTGGCCTACCAGGCGACCACCACGGACTTCTGGGGCTCGATGGAGGCCGTGGGCGGCCAGGGCACCTGGGTCCTCGGCGGCGCCTTCAACTGCGGCAAGGCCCAGCCCGGGCAGGTGGCGGCCGTCAGCCACGGCTGTCCGAGTGCCCTGTTCCGCGGGGTCAACATCCTCAACACGATCGACGAGGCGGGACACTGATGACCACGCTGCGCACCACTCCCCAGCAGCTCGTCGAGCACGCGCTCGCGACCTCGACGGCCGACGACTGCATCGTCATCGTCCGCGACTCCACGAGCGCCAACCTGCGCTGGGCCAACAACACCCTCACGACCAACGGCGTGATGACCGAGGTCGCCGTGACCGTGGTCAGCTTCGCCTCGGTCGACGGCGGGATCGCCACGGGATCGGTCTCCGGGAGCGCGGCCACGACCGACCAGGTCGGTGCTCTCGTCGAGGCCGCCGACGCCGCGGCGCGCGCGGGGTCACCGGCCGAGGACGCCGCCGAGCTGGTCGCCGACCGGACGTCCCCCGACTGGGACACCGAGCCGGAGACCACCGACATCGGCGTCTACGACGCCTTCGCTCCCGCCCTCGGTGAGGCGTTCCGCGAGGCCACGGGCGAGGACCGGTTGCTCTACGGCTTCGTGAACCACGAGGTCACGACGGTCTACCTGGGCTCCTCGCGTGGGCTGCGCCTGCGCCACGTGCAACCGACCGGCCACTACGCGTGCACGGGCAAGGACACCTCACTCACCCGCAGCGCCTGGACCGGTGGCGCCACGCGCGACTTCCGGGACGTCGACGCCGCCGCGATGGCCGCGACCGTCAAGCAGCGACTCGCGTGGGCGGAGCGACGGGTCGACCTGCCGGCCGGCCGCTACGACACGATCCTGCCGCCCTCGTCGGTCGCCGACCTGATGATCGACGCGTACTGGGGCGCGGGTGCCCGCGTCGCCCACGAGGGCGAGTCGGTCTACAGCCGGCGCGGTGGCGGCACCCGCATCCACGACAAGGTCGCCGCCCCCGGCGTGAGCCTGTTCTCCGACCCGGCCTACGCCGGCCTCGAGTGCGCGCCGTTCGTCATCGCGGGTGCGTCGGACAACACCGACTCGGTCTTCGACAACGGGCTCGCGCTCGAGCGCACCGACTGGATCCAGGACGGCCTGCTGACCGGCCTCATCCAGACCCGCCACTCCGCCGGGATGACCGGTCAGCCGGTGACGCCGATGATCGACAACCTCGTCCTCGAGGTCGGCGACGGCGCCGGCACGATCGACGACCTGGTCGCCGGCACGCAGCGGGGCCTGCTGCTCACCTGCCTCTGGTACATCCGCGAGGTGGACCCGCAGACCATGCTGCTCACCGGACTGACCCGCGACGGGGTGTACGTCGTCGAGGACGGCGAGATCGTCGGCGCGGCCAACAACTTCCGCTGGAACGAGAGCCCGATCGACCTGCTCAACCGCTTCAGCGCCGCCACCACGTCGGTCCCGAGCTTCAGTCGCGAGTGGGGCGACGACTACTTCTCCCGCACCGCCACCCCGGCCCTTCGCATCCCCGACTTCAACATGTCCAGCGTCTCCCAAGGCGTCTGAGGATGCTCCTGCTCAGGTGAGGCGCTGGACGCGCTGGCGGTGCTGGGACTTGTTGTCGCCGTCGATGTCGGAGTCGCGGGTGCGGGAGATGTGGTCGACCTTCTCCTGGCTGCCCCGGACGGGCTGGGCGGCGATGAGGGTGTCGCGCTCGTAGGCGTGGGACTTGTCGGTGTTGCGGTAGTAGCGGTAGAGCGCCCAGTAGGTCGCCGCACCGCCCGCGGGACCGGCCGCGAGGATCCACGCAGGCACGCCGTCGCTCGCCATCACCACCACGTGGGCCAGGTCGACGATCATGACGTCGCCACCAGGAGCCAGCCGGCGATGCCCTCGAGGAACGTGCCGACCGTGAAGGCCGCCGCGAGCAGCCGCCACTGCGAGACGGGGACGCTGCCCATGGTCTCCCCCGTCCGGGCGTTGACCGCGATGTAGTGCAGCATCCTGGTGTTCTCCTGGTAGTAGGAGTAGAGCCACACCGGCAGGTACATCGAGACCCACCGCGACCCGCCCACGTCCACCTTCTCGGCCTCCCAGCGCACGCCGCGGTCGAACTGCCCCAGCGAGCCCTCGACCTGTGAGCGCCCGATCGAGAGCAGCTGGTCCTGCAGCACCGGCTCGAGGTCCGCGACGTCGAGGTCGCGCTTCTCGCTGGTGAAGCCGACGAGGTAGCTGGAGTTCCACTGGACGGCGTTCTTGGTGTCGAACGGCAGCACCGTGTTGACGATGTTGTTGGTCGTCGAGCCGTCGAAGTTCGCCCGGTCGGCCGCGCCCTCGACCGTCAGGTCGTCGACGGTGAAGGCGACCGACCGGTCGACGCGGTAGACGTCGGCGGCGTAGTAGGTGGTCGAGCTGTCCCCGTGCTTCTCGGTCCAGCGGCGGGTCTGCACCTCCCCCTGGCCGACGTACGACGCCTCGGCGCTCGCGTCGATGACGAGGTAGGGCAGGTAGACGCCGAGGACGTTGTCCGGGACGAACTCCTTCTTGAAGCGCGGGTGCGCGAACAACCGCCGCTTGGAGGCGAACTCGCGGATCTTCTCGACCGCCTCCGCGTGGGTCAGCCGGAACGGCAGCACCGCGTCGGGCACCGCGCCGTTGGGCGTGCGCTGGTTGACGTTGAGCGTGTGGCGGCACCAGTGGCACCGCGCGTTCATCGCGTGCGCGGTGTCCACGACGACGTCGGCACCGCAACCGGTGCAGGTCATGGTGATCACGTCCTCGTCGGACGAGATCTCCCCGGCTCCCCCGGCGATGACCGTCCCCTCGAGCTGGTCGATGCCGACCCCGAGGCCGAACTCCTCCTCGACCCGCGCCTCGGACAACTCGTGGCGGCAGAACAGGCAGATCAGCCGGCCGGTCGAGGCGCGCTGGCGCACGTCGGTCGACCCGCACTTGGGGCACCGGTTGACGCCGTCGGCCAACGACTCGTTGACCATCTCGATGCTCGGGCCGGGCTCGGGCTCGGCGCGAGCAGCCGCCAGCTCCTCCTCGAGCGAGAGCGGTGGCCCGTCGAAGACCGGGGCGTCCGGGTCGCGCGGAGGCGGGTCGGACGGCGACCCCGGGGACGACACGTCGGACGGCTCAGAGGCCAAGAGCCTTGGCCTTCGCCGCGTCGTAGTCCTCCTGCGTGATGAGACCGCCGTCGAGCATGTCCTTGGCGCGCTTGAGCACGGCGACCGGGTCCTCGGCGGCGGGCTCGGCCGGAGTGGCGGGAGCAGCCGGCGCCGCAGCAGGTGCGGCCGGCGCGGGTTGGCTGGTCGGCTGCTGGAGCCCGCCGAGCCCCATCCCGCCCGTGGCCATGCCCATCCCGATCAGGCCGCCCGGTCCGGCGTTCTCCCCGGCCGCCTCGATGCCGGCCGCGACCGACGCCTGCAGGTTGGAGTTGCCGCGCGAGCCGGACAGGGCGTCGGCGCGCTGGACGTTCTTGAGCAGCTCGCGGGTGTTCTCGTCGTACTCGATCGAGATGATCGCGGTCTTGACGATCTCCAGGCCGCGGTCGGTGCGCCACCGGTAGTTCTCCTCGACCGCCGCGGAGAGCGACTGCGCGAACCCGATGGAGTCCTGCTGCAGCCGCGCTATCCGGTTCCCCTTGGCGGGGTCGTTGGTGTACATCGAGAACGCGGGCGCGAGCGAGCCGACGACCTCGTTGAAGAGCTGCTCGCCGGCCGGGTTGTCGATGTCGGTGAAGTCGAAGACGCCTCCCCCGGTGATCACGTCGGCGGACACGAAGTTGCGGATGAAGGTCAGCGGGTCGGTGATCTTCAGGGTGTACGTGCCGCGGGTGATGGCACCGACCTGGGTGTTGAGGAAGGCGTCGTCCCAGTAGATCTCGGACTGCGTGCCGAACTTGTTGTTGGGCAGCTCCTTCAGCGTCACGAAGACCGCGGTCTGCTGGCTGCTCGGTCGGCCACCGAACTTGAAGCGCTCCCAGCTCTGCTTGATCAGCGAGTCGACCAGGCCGCCACCGGAGAAGACCGACTGCGAAGCGGTCTCGTCGGAGTCCCACACGTAGCCGCCGGGCTGGGCGGCGAAGCCGGTGAACGCGCCGTCCTGCAGCAGGACCAGGCCGTAGCCCTCGGGCACCACGATCTTGGAGCCGTTGGTGATGACCCCGTCGGAGGCGCCGGCGTTGGCGCCCCGGCCCTGGTTCTGGTCGCGGCGCACAGCGGGGAAGACCGCTGCGGTGGCGGGCAGCCCGTCGGGCACCGTGTAGAAGTCGAGCCACTGGTCGGCCAGCGTGCCGCCGATCGCACCGCTCACTGCCTGGAAGAGTCCCATGCCGTCCGTCCCTCAAACGTCCCGTGCGGGTGCCCTGCCGCCCCCGACCGCCGCCACACTAGCGCTCGTCGCGATGTCCGGGCAGGTGCTTCGCGACCTCAGCGTGCCCCGGTCTGGAGCGCGGTCCAGGTCTCCTTCGTGACGACGCCGGTCGGGTCCAGGCCGACCCGGCGCTGGTAGCGGGCGACCGCCACGGCGGTGCGGTCCGTGACGACCCCCGTGGAGCTCGCCGAGCGGATGCCGGCGGCCCGCAGGGCGCGCTGGAGGCGCAGGGCCGACTTCCCGGACGAGCCGACCTTCATCAGCGGCGACGAGCCGCGGGCGAAGAGAGCCGTCCAGGTCGCCGCATCCGGCTTGCCCGTCTCGACCAGGTCGGAGCGGCGCTGGAACCTCTCCAGCGCACGTACGACGTCCCGGTCGAGGCGGCCGTCGAGCTTCCCCTTGTAGCGGGCGTTCGTGCGCAGCAGGCACTGGAGCGCCGTGACCCGGTCGCCGCGGCCGCCGGGCTTGAGGCGAGGGTAGGTCGGGAAGTCGAGGCGGGTCCGGCCGCATCCGAGCGTCTTCCGGGGCGCCTGCGAGCCGCCGTCGAGGTCGAGGAAGTTGCGGTCGACCGTGAGCGGGACACCGCCGTAGGCGAGCGTCGTGTGGGCCTCGTACTGGTGGACGCGCTCGCCCTGCCAGCTGTCGGCCCGCACCCACCGTGGGTCGATGTCGGCGTCGGCCTCGCCGTTGTACCAGGCGTACCAGACCTGGTCGGGCATCTCGTACGACCCCGGCGAGAGGTTGGCCGCGTTGTCCAGGACATGGATCCCGGCCGACACGCTGGAGTAGACGCCCGAGCGCCGGCCCATCGCGTGCAGCTGGGAGGTCCAGCCACTGAGGAAGCGCAGCGCCGAGCGGCGGCAGTGGGTGTCCGCGACGTCCCACCCGCCCTCGAGGTCGTACCAGAGCGTGGTGGAGGCCGGGAGCCCGAGCTCGCCCGCGCGTGCCACCGCCGCGGCGGCCTCGGCGCGGCCCCGGGCGTCGGCGGCGGCGTAGTCGCCGGCCGGGTTCGCGTCGATGCGGTCGGCGTAGGAGGAGCACGCGGTCTGCGGCCCGACCCAGATCGGCAGCACCCGCCAGCCATTGCGTCGCTGCTGGGCGACCCAGGTGGCGTCGAGGTGCGGCTGGCCCGGGTCGGTTGCCGTCGGCTGGCACGAGGCGGTGGAACCGCCGATGTAGACGCCGACGCCCCAGAACGGCGACGACGTGAGCCACGCGTCCATCTCCTCCTGGGTGGGCGCGCAGCGGGCGTCGAAGGCGTAGCCGGTGAGGCCGTCGGGACGGCGGTCCGCCGCCTGGGCGGCGCCGCCCCCGAGCAGCGTGGTGCAGACGGCGAGCGCAAGGGCCACGACGGCGGCGCGCGCAGGCAGGACGGGCAGGACAGGCAGGACAGGCATGGTGGTTCTCCCCCGAGACGACATGTCCGGAGACCCTAGCGCGGGTGCCCGCCGGGGATGTCGACGTAGGGGTCGTAGGGCGTGCGCGTGTAGACGAACGTCGCGCACTCGAGGTGGCTGATCGACCCGCTCGAGCGCCGTACGACGTCGAGCGTCTCGCCGCGGTGGTAGCCCATCACGCCCGTCAGGACGCCCTCCCCGGTGAGCTCGAACCGCTCCCACAGCAGCCCGCCGCGGGCCATCTGCCGCAGCTCCAGCCCCTGGTTGTGCCAGCGCATCTCGTAGGCCGTGTTGCCCCAGAACCACACGCCCGGGACGCCGATCACCTCGCTCGGCAGCGCGGTGGTCGGACGCCACGGTGCCGGCCGCTCGTCGGAGGCGTCCGGGTCGCCCTCGATGAGCGAGATCGCGAGCTCCCTGGGCGAGATGCCGGTCGTCGCGTTGGTGAGCACCACCGACCCGATGCCGCTGTCCGGGTCGACCTGCAGCGACGCCATGAAGCCGGGCATCGAGCCGTCGTGGCCGACGAGGCGGCCGCCGGGGTGGACGCCCAGCATCAGGCCCAGCCCGTAGGTCGGCGTGACCGGTCGCCCCATCTCCTCCAGCGTCGAGGGCGCGATCACCTGCGGGTGCACACCCGCAAGCACCTGGCCCCACGTCACGAGGTCGGCCAGCGTGGACCAGAGCTGGCCCGCCGGCGCCATCGCGCCCGTCTCGGTCAGCGGCTCGTGCACCCGGATGCCGGTGAAGTGGTCGACGCTCCAGCCGGCCTGCGCACCGGGCCGAGGCAGGTACGACGTCGAGCGCATGCCCAGCGGCCGGAAGAGCCGGTCGTTGACGAGGTCGCGCCACCGGCCACCGAACCTCCGCGCGACCACCTCGCCGAGCAGGCCGTAGCCCAGGTTGGAGTAGTGGAACCACTCCCCCGGCCCGGCCACGCGTCCGGAGCCGTCGTTGGCGGCCACCAGGGTGGCGAAGTCGCTGCCGCGGGTGCGTTCCCACCACTGCCCACGCGGCTCGCTCTGCATGCCCGAGACGTGTGCGAGCGCGTCGCGCACGGTCACCTCGCCGTAGCCGATCTCGCCGAGGTGGACCGACAGATGGTCATCGAGGTCGAGCAGCCCCTCGTCACGTGCCTGCATCACCAGGACCGCGGTCATCGTCTTGGTGATCGAGCCGATGCGGTACTGCCCGTCGAGACCCGGCGCGTCACCGGCGCCGCCGGCCCACACCGCGCCGTAGCGGTCGAAGACGGCGCCGACCACCGACGTCAGCCGGCCGTCGGCCT
This sequence comes from Nocardioides potassii, assembly GCF_021648885.1. Taxonomy (GTDB): domain Bacteria; phylum Actinomycetota; class Actinomycetes; order Propionibacteriales; family Nocardioidaceae; genus Nocardioides; species Nocardioides potassii. The sequence continues at coordinate 949,269 of NZ_JAKJHZ010000005.1, forward strand.
GCGCGACGTCCAGCAGCCGCTGCCGTTGGTCACTCACGGCACCGACCCTAGCTGCGGCCGGTCGCCGCGAGTACTCAGTCCGCGAATGCCTCCGGCGGCGGGCACGCGCACACCAGGTTGCGGTCGCCGTACGCCTGGTCGATGCGGGCCACGGCCGGCCAGTACTTGTCGGGGTCGATGCCCTGCGGGAACACCGCGACCTCGCGGGAGTAGGTGCGGTCCCACTCGCCGACGAGCGCGCGGGCCGTGTGCGGCGCGTGGCGCAGCGGCGAGTCCTCCGGCGTCCACTCCCCCGCCTCGACCCGAGCGATCTCGCCGCGGATCGCGATCATCGCGTCGCAGAAGCGGTCGATCTCGGCGAGGTCCTCGGACTCGGTCGGCTCCACCATCAGCGTCCCCGCGACCGGGAACGACATGGTCGGTGCGTGGAAGCCGTAGTCGACGAGCCGCTTGGCCACGTCGTCGACGCTGACGCCGCTCGACCTGGAGATCCCGCGCAGGTCGAGGATGCACTCGTGCGCGACGAGGTCGCCGTGGCCGCGGTAGAGCACCGGGAAGTGCTCGCTCAGGCGGTGGGCGATGTAGTTGGCCGACAGCACCGCGACGGCGGTCGCCCGGGTGAGGCCCGGGCCGCCCATCATCCGCATGTAGGCCCAGGTGATCGGCAGGATCCCGGCGGAGCCGTAGGGCGCGGCACTGATCGGGCCGATGCCGACGCGCTTGGAGTCCTCGGGGTGCGAGGCGTGCGAGGGCAGGTACGGCGCGAGGTGCTCGCGGACCGCGACCGGTCCGACGCCCGGGCCGCCGCCGCCGTGCGGGATGCAGAACGTCTTGTGCAGGTTGAGGTGCGACACGTCGCCACCGAACTCGCCGGGACGGGCGTAGCCGAGCAGCGCGTTGAGGTTCGCTCCGTCGACGTAGACCTGGCCGCCGTGGTCGTGCACGATCTTGCAGAGGTCGGTGATCGTGTCCTCGTAGGCCCCGTGGGTCGAGGGGTAGGTGACCATGATCGCGGCCAGGGTGTCGGCGTGCTGGTCGCACTTGGCGAGCAGGTCGTCGAGGTCGACCGACCCGTCGTCGGAAGCCTTCACCACGACGACCTTCATGCCCGCCATCACCGCGGAGGCCGCGTTGGTTCCATGGGCCGACGACGGGATCAGGCACACGTTGCGCTCGGTGTCGCCGTTGGCTCGGTGGTAGCCGCGGATCGCCAGGAGCCCGGCGAGCTCGCCCTGCGAGCCGGCGTTGGGCTGCACCGAGACCTTGTCGTAGCCGGTGACCTCGGCGAGCCAGCGCTCGACGTCGTCGACGAGCTCGCGGTAGCCGGTCGCGTCCTGCGCGGGCGCGAAGGGGTGGAGGTCGGCGAAGCCCGGCAGGCTCACCGGCTCCATCTCGGTCGTGGCGTTGAGCTTCATCGTGCACGAGCCGAGCGGGATCATCCCGCGGTCGAGCGCGTAGTCGCGCGACGAGAGCTTGTGCAGGTAGCGCAGCATCTGGGTCTCGCTGCGGTGGGAGTTGAAGACCTCGTGGGTGAGGTAGTCGGTGGTGCGGGCCAGCTCCTGCGGCAGGCCGGACGCCGTGTCGGAGTCGCCGCCGGTCGGTACGCCGAACGCGCGGAGCACCGCCGCGACCGTGGACGGGCTGGTGCGCTCGGACGTCGAGAGGCCCACGTGGTCCTCGTCGACCAGCCTCAGGTGCAGGCCGTCGCTGCGGGCGGCGCCGACGACCTCGGCGGCACGACCGGGCACCGACACGGTCAGGGTGTCGAACCAGGTGTCGTTGACGACCTCGACGCCGCCGGCGCGCAGGGTGGCCGCGATCCGGCTGGCGTGGTCGTGGGTCCGCTGGGCGATGCGACGCAGGCCGTCGGGCCCGTGGTAGACGGCGTACATCGACGCGACGACGGCCAGCAGCACCTGCGCGGTGCAGATGTTGGAGGTCGCCTTGTCACGCCGGATGTGCTGCTCACGCGTCTGCAGGGCGAGCCGGTAGGCCGGACGGCCCTCGGCGTCGACGGAGACGCCGACCAGCCGGCCTGGCAGGTGGCGCTCCAGGCCCGCCGAGACGGACATGAAGCCGGCGTGCGGTCCGCCGTAGAACAAGGGGACGCCGAAGCGCTGGGACGAGCCGATGACGACGTCGGCGCCGAACGTGCCGGGTGCCTCGAGCAGGGTCAGGGCCAGGATGTCGGCGGCGACGACGGCGAGGCCGCCGCGCTCGTGGACGGCGTCGATCACGGAGCGGGGGTCCCGCACCGCTCCGGAGGCACCCGGGTACTGCACCAGGACGCCGGAGACGTCGCCGTCGGGGAGGCCGTCGGCGAGGTCGGCGACGACGACCTCGATGCCGAGGCCCTCGGCACGGGTGCGGACCACGTCGATGGTCTGGGGCAGCGCGTCGGCGTCGACGACGAACGGGCCGGAGGCGTTGCGCTGCGCCCGGCGCACGAGCGTCATCGCCTCGGCAGCCGCGGTGCCCTCGTCGAGCAGCGAGGCGTTGGCGGTGGGCAGGCCGGTCAGGTCGGCGACGACGGTCTGGAAGTTGAGCAGGGCCTCGAGCCGGCCCTGGGAGATCTCCGGCTGGTAGGGCGTGTAGGCGGTGTACCAGGACGGGTCCTCGAGCACGTTGCGCCGGATGACGGCCGGGGTGATCGTCGCGTGGTAGCCCAGGCCGATCATCGCCTCGGCGGGTCGGTTCTGCGAGGCGAGGGTGCGCAGGGCACGGGCAGTGGCCTCCTCGTCGAGCGGGTCGGGCAGGTCGAGCGCCGCCGCAGTCCGGATGCCGCCGGGGACCGCGGCCGACATCAGTGACTCCAGCGACTCGTGGCCGATCGCCTCGAGCATGTGAGAGACGGCGGCATCGTCCGGCCCGATGTGGCGGGCGACGAACTCACCGAGCACCGCGCTGTCGCCTGAGACGTCGCTCGAGGTGTCGTGGGAGGGGGTGGGGTCCGGCACGGGCACTCCTTGAGGTCACTCGGCTGACCTCCCCACTGTCGGCCAGGAGGCCTCCAGAGTGCCAACCCGTGCGGTCCTGGGTGCCTGAGAGGTTCCGGGAGGATTTGCCCCTTCGGCGCACTGCGACCGGTCCGAGGACCCGCCGCAACGACTCTCCCGCACGGGATGTCGGCGCCGTCAGTCTAGCGATACGCAACAGAAATGACCGAAGCCGCCCGGTGACCGGGCGGCTTCGCCGCGACGTGCGGGGTGGTGTGGGTGCGTCAGCCGGTCTGACGGGCGGCGCGACGCGCGGCGAGCTCGTCGCCGGCGACGGTGGCGGGCGCCTCGTCGGCGGTCCGCTCGCTCGGCAGCTCGGCCAGCGTGCCCTCGATCTCGCGCCAGACGCCACCGATGGCGATGCCGAAGACGCCCTGACCGCCCTGGAGCAGGTCGATGACCTCGTCGTTGCTGGTGCACTCGTAGACCGAGGCGCCGTCGCTCATCAGGGTGACGCGGGTCAGGTCGTCGGTGCCGCGCTCGCGCAGGTGGGCGGTGGCGGTCCGGATCTGCTGGAGCGAGATGCCCGCGTCGAGCAGCCGCTTGACGACCTTGAGGATCAGGATGTCGCGGAAGGAGTAGAGCCGCTGCGAGCCGGAGCCGGCCGCGCCGCGCACGCTCGGCTCGACGAGGCCGGTGCGGGCCCAGTAGTCGAGCTGGCGGTAGGTGATGCCGGCGGCGTTGCACGCCGTCGGCCCGCGGTAGCCGGTGTCGCTCGGGAGCGGGGACACGTCGTCGTCGAAGAGCAGCCCCTGCTCCTCGGCCAGACCGGCGGCCTCGGCCGCAGCCTGCGCCACGGCGGGATCCACGCCCGGGTCGTTCTCGTTGCTAGCCACAGCCAAGCCTCCACGTCGGTTCCTTCGCTGAGCAGCAACTCCTGGGGGAAGGGTCCGCGTGAGCCGGTCGGGCTGGCACCACAACGGTGGAGTTACAACGAAGACATCTCAAGGTAAGCCCGTGAGTTCGGGTTGTCCATCCGCCACGCGGCGTGTCGCAACCCTCAACCTCTACTTGAGAGTGAGGGTCGAGCAGCGGTCCTACGGGGACTCGAAGTCGTCGGGCGAGACGTGGTCGAGGAACTCGCGGAACCGCTCCACCTCGTCCTCCTGCTCGGCGGGCACGGCGAGACCGGCCTCGTCGAGGACCGCTTCGGCGCACACGATGCGGCTGCCCGTGCGGAGCGCGAGCGCGATCGAGTCGGACGGGCGGGCCCCGACCTCCGCGCCGCCGTCGAAGACGAGCTGGGCGAAGAAGATGCTGTCCTGCATGTCGACGATCCGCACCTCGACCAGTCGCTGGCCGGTCGCCTCCAGGACGTCGCGCATGAGGTCGTGGGTCAGGGGCCTGGGGGGCGTCACTCCCTGCTGGGCGAACGCGATCGCCGTGGCCTCCACGGCGCCGATCCAGATGGGCAGGTAGCGCTCACCCGTGACCTCCCGCAGCAGCACGATCGGCTGGTTGGAGGGCATCTCGACCCGGACTCCGACGACGTCCATCTCGCGCATGCAGCCACCCTACCCACGTGCGGTGAGGATGATGATCCCTGTCTCCGACGGTCGGCTCGGGTCCGCTGCGCGTCCCGGACCGTACGGTCGGTCGGGGGTCAGCCGCGGTCGAGGCCGACCTTGACCAGCGTCGCGTGCAGGCGTACCGACAGGGCGGCGATCTCCGACGTGGCGTCCTCGGCCCGGCCGCGAGCGGCGGCGTCGCGACCCCGCGCGAGGGGGGCGACGACCTGCTGGACGAGCCCGACCTCGCGGTCGGCGGACGTCTTGAACGCACGCAGGTGACGCGGCTCGAAGCCGAAGTCGGCGAGCTCACGGGCGGTCTGGGCGACCACGAGGGCGTCGCTGTCGAAGTGACCGGTGCCGGTGTGGGCGCTGACGAGGCCGAACTGCTCGAGCTGGCCCAGCAGCTCCTCGGATATCCCGGCCACCTTGAGCAGCTCGCGGCGCGAGAGCCGCAGGTCGCTGGTCCGGCGGAACGACTCCGGGCTGGGCAGGCCGTCTGCGGCCAGCGCCACCTTCGGGACGGTGGGGACGACCGAGTCGATTGCCGGCGGCTCCATCCCACGGTCGATGGCGTCGAGGTGCTCGCCGATCACCTTGAGCGGCAGGTAGTGGTCGCGCTGCATCAGCAGGATGTAGCGCAGCCGGGCGACGTCGTCACCGGAGAACTTCCGGTAGCCCGCGGCGGTGCGCTCGGGCTTGACCAGACCCTGCTCCTCGAGGAAGCGGATCTTGGGGATCGTCACCCCGGGGAAGTCGGGGCGGAGCTGGTCGAGGACCTGCCCGATGTTGTAGCGGGCGCCGCGACTCGCGCCGGCGGACGTCGAGGCAGTCAACGGCTCAGCTGTCCGGGTGGGAGGAGAAGAACACCAGGCGGTACTTGCCGATCTGCACCTCGTCGCCGTCGTTGAGGGCGACCGAGTCGATCCGGTCGCGGTTGACGTAGGTGCCGTTGAGGCTGCCCACGTCGCTGACGGTGTAGCCGCCGCTCGCGCGGCGGAACTCCGCGTGCCGGCGGGACACGGTCACGTCGTCGAGGAAGATCTCGCTGTCCGGGTGCCGCCCGGCCCCCACGACGTCGGTGTCGAGGAGGAAGCGGCTGCCCGCACTGGGGCCGCGCTGCACGACGAGGAGTGCGTGGCCCTCCGGCAGGGCGTCCACGGCGGCGGCGTCGACCGGGCTCAGCTGGCGGTCGGACGACTCGCGCTGGTCGGGGACGCCGAAGGTGATCGTCGCTGTGGACTCGACCGGGCTGGCCACAGCGGTGGAGCCGGTGTCTTCCCCGGCGAGCAGCTTGGTGCCGCACTGGGCACAGAAGCGTGCGTCGTCGGGGTTCTGCTTGCCACAGGCGGTGCAGAACGGCATGGGTGGACTCCTCGACGGGATCGACGCTCAACCCTCAGCCGAGGGATGAGGTTGACGGTTGCAGCGAACCTATCAGCCGCGCAAGGCCGCGGCCCGACGAACCGGGTGCGAGTCAGCCGGCGCGGACGTCAGCCCGCGACGCTCGACTCGTAGGCGGCGGCATCCATCAGGCCGTCGACCTGCGAGGCGTCGGCGACCTTGACCTCGAAGAGCCAGCCCGCCTCGTAGGGGTCGCTGTTGACCAGCTCGGGGGTCGAGTCGAGGGCGCCGTTGGTCGCCACCACCTCGCCGGAGACCGGCGCATAGATGTCGCTGACCGACTTGGTGGACTCGAGCTCGCCGCAGGTGTCACCGGCCGTGACGGTGTCGCCCACCTGCGGGAGGGAGACGTACACGATGTCGCCGAGGGCGTCCTGGGCGAAGTCGGTGATGCCGACGCGCACCGATCCTTCCGCGTCACCGGGGGTACGGACCCACTCGTGCTCGCTGGTGTACTTCAGGTCGTCCGGATACACGGTGGGGCTCCTCCTGAGATGGGTGTCGCGAGGTGGGGTGGCTGCGCCTGTCCGGCAGGCTACTGGCCGTCGTCGAGCTCCGCATACCCAGGTCGCGACGACTCGCGGACGCTGGTGATCTCGACCTCCTCGAGCTCCTCGACCTCGACGGTGGCGCCGTCCTCGGTCTGCAACGTCTCGATCGGACCGCTCGAGAAGGCGAGCGCGGTCTGGAGCAGGTGGGGGTCGCCGATCACGTCCAGCACGTACGGCGACTCGAGCAGGCGGCCGTCGAGCTCGATGCCGCCGACGGCGTCCTCGAAGTGGCTGTCGGCACCCAGGCGGATCGAGTCGTTGAACTCCATCGCCTCGGCACCTGCGGTGCGGAGCTCCTGCACCGTGTCGAGGAGGGAGCTGACGGCCACCCGGCTGGTGGACTCGGTGATCGTGACACGCAGGCCCTGCCCGGAGACGGGCACCAGGCCGGCGACGATGTTGAGGGTCCGCACCCGCTGCTCGGCCTCGTCGAGCGCGGCCGAGCGGTTGGTCGACTCGTCCAGCAGCTCCTGGCGGCGGGCCTCGAGCCGGTCGACCTCGCGCCGGGCGCGCTCAGCGGTCCCGGTCAGGCCGTCGAGGACCTGGATGAGGTCGCTCTCCCGCACGCCGGAGTAGGTGTCGTTGGCCGCGTTGTCGCGGACCTGCACGACGAACGCGAAACCGAGGACGGCCAGGAGGACCGCCACCACGACCTGCCGGCGCGAGGGATGGGCGAGCGCGGTGCGCATCCGCCCCTCCTGCGGTTCCTGGTCGGGCCGGCGGTGCTCCGGCGCGGTGTCAGGCATGGAACAGGTGCCGGCGGATGGCGGCGACGTTGGAGAAGATGCGGATGCCGAGCACGACGACCACCCCGGTGGTCAGCTGCGCGCCCACGCCGAGCTGGTCGCCCAGGTAGACGATCGCGGCGGCGATGACGACGTTGCTCACGAAGGAGACGACGAAGACCTTGTCGTCGAAGATGCCGTCGAGGTAGGCGCGCAGGCCGCCGAACACCGCGTCGAGGGCGGCCACGACCGCGATCGGCAGGTAGTTCTGCAGGCCGACGGGGACGTCGGGGGCGAAGAGCAGCCCGGCGACGATGCCGACCAGCAGGCCCAGCGCAGCGATCACGGCGCGCTCCCCTCCCCTTCCGGTACGCCTTCGGGATCGGCGTTGAGCTCGATTGCATCACGCAGCGGCCGCTCGGGTGCTGCCGGCAGACGCATGTCGTCGACATTCTCCGCCCGGTAGACCATGTCGAGCCCCTCGACCAGCAGAAACCACGCCTTGCCCTCGCTGGTGCCGAGCAGCCGGGCCTGAAGCGAGCGGGGGTCCCCGATGGCTTGCACGACATAGGGGGCGAGCACCGGTCGGCCGTTGACGTGGACCGCCCGACCGGTGTTGCGGATGCCGCCCAGGGCGTTGATCCGCTGGTCGTTGATCGCCACAGCCTCGGCCCCCGCGGCCCACAGGCCGTCCACCAGGGTCGCGAGGTCCTCGTCGCGGATCTCGTTGTTGACGTCGACGCCCTCGCGGTTGTCGACGGTGATCCGGACGCCCGGACCACGCACCGGGGCGAAGCCGGTGGTGAGCTCGGCCCGGTCGACGCGGGCAGCGATGCCGTCGAGCTGCCCCTGGACGGTGGTGCTGCTGCTCGCCACGTCGCGGTTGGCGCGGGTGAGCTGGCCGACGTCGTGCTGGAGGTCGGCGACCCGGTCGTTCTGCGCGTCGATGCGCTCGACGAGGGCCGCCCTGCTGAGCTCGTTGACCCCGGCCTCCCGGTCGGTCTGCGCAGCCACGACGGCCGCCATGACGCCCAGGGCGACGACCGCGACGACGCTCGCCCAGTGCGGGCGGCCCGCCGACGCCGGGGCCTCCCCCGCCTCGGCCCGCTTGCGGGCGACGTGGGCGTAGTCCTCGTCCATCGACCGGGCGGTGATGAGCGTCAGCAGCGGGGTGGTGACGTGCTCGGGCAGCGGGGCGCCGGACGGCGGGCGCTCCCGGGTGCCAGCCCCACGGTCAGCCATGGTCTGCCGCGGGCGACGTACGTCGGGGGGTGTCGCGCACCAGCGTGCGGACCTGCCACGCGTAGAGCACGCCGGCCCACCAGTAGAGACCTATCCCCCACCACGCGAAGGCCCAGCCGAAGGTGCGCGCGAGGTTGGCGACGATGCCGTCGCCCTCACCGAGCAGCAGGAGCGGGAAGGCGTAGAGGAGGTTGAACGTCGCGGCCTTGCCGAGGAAGTGGACCGGCAGTGCGGAGAAGCCGCGGGTGCGCAGGATGGGCACGAGCCCCCACAGGAGCAGGTCGCGCAGCGGCAGCGCGAGCGCCACCCACCACGGGATGATGTCGCGCAGGTAGAGGCCGACGACGACGGCGAGGATGTAGAGCCGGTCGGCGACCGGGTCGAGGATCTCGCCGAGACGGGAGTACTGGTCGAGCCGCCGGGCGAGCCAGCCGTCGAGGTAGTCGGTGAAGCCCGCGACCATCAGCACCACGAGCGCCCACGCGTCCGCCTCGGGCCCCAGCACCAGCCACAGGAAGAGGGGGACGCCGGCGAGCCGCACCACGCTGATGATGTTGGGCACGGTCCACACGCGCGACGCTTCCTCTGTCACGCCCAGACCCTATCCAGCACTCAGCGTGCGTCGGCGACGGACACGTCGTGGTGCGCGGCGTCGCGGATCTCGCCGACGAGCTCCTCCAGGACGTCCTCCAGCGTCACCAGGCCGACCACCTCACCGTCGCGACGCACGACCCGAGCCATGTGGGCGCCCTTGGCCTGCAGGCTCTCGAGGGCGTCGTGGAGCAGGTCGGTCGGGTTGACCGTCGCGAACGGGCGGATCCACTTGTCCTCGATGACCCGCGAGCGCTTGTCGTCGTCGGACTCGAGCGCGTCCTTGATGTGGAGGTAGCCGAGCAGGGCGCCGTCGGGCGCGGCCACCGGGAAGCGGCTGAAGCCGGTCGAGGCGCACACGGCCTCGACATCGGCGACGGTCGAGCCCGGCGCGACGGTGGCGAGCGTGTCGGGGGTCATGAGGATGGACTCGACGGACTTCTCGGTGAAGCCGAGGGCGCCGGCGAGGCGGTCGTACTCCTCCGCCTCGATGAGCCCCTCGCCGCGCGACTCCTCGACCAGGGCGGCGACCTCCTCGCGCGTGAAGCTCGAGTGGACCTCGTCCTTGGGCTCGATGCGCAGCAGCCGCAGGACGCCGTTGGCGGCCATGTTCATCCCGGCGATCACGGGGCGCAGGACGGTGACGATGACCATCATCGGCGGACTCAGCACCATCGCGGCGCGGTCGGCACCGGCGAGCGCGATGTTCTTGGGGACCATCTCGCCCAGCACGACGTGGAGGTAGACCACGATCGACATCGCGACCACGAAGGAGACCGGGTGGAGCAGGTCCTCGGGCACGTGGGTGGCGTGGAAGAGCGGCTCCAGCAGGTGGGCCACGGCGGGCTCGCCGATCGCACCGAGGCCGAGCGAGCAGACGGTGATCCCGAGCTGGGCGCCGGCCATGACCAGCGAGATGTTCTCCATCGCGCGCAGGGTCGTGCGGGCGGCCCGGGAGCCCTCCTGGGCACGTGGCTCGATCTGGCTGCGGCGGGCCGCGAGCAGCGCGAACTCGGAGCCGACGAAGAACGCGTTGAGCACGAGCAGGACGACGGCGAGGAGGACGCCGAAGAGGTCGCCGTTCACCGGGTACCTCCCTCGGCCGGGGCGGGGGCCGCCCCGGGACCGGACTCCGGTTCGGGCTGGCCGGCCACGACGCGCAGGTCGAGGCGGTCGATGCGCAGGCCGTCCATCCGCTCGACGGTCAGCGTCACCAGCCGCTCCCGCAGCTCGTGGGGGTCGGCGCGGTCGGGCACCGCGACCTCGACACGGTCCCCCGGCTGGGGGATCTTGCCGAGCTCGCGCATGACCAGGCCGCCCACGGTGTCGTAGTCCTCGTGGTCGGGGAGCTCGATCTCGGTGGCGTCCTCGACCTCGTCGGGTCGCAGGAGGCCCGACAGCGTCCAGCTGCCGTCGCGGCGCTGGCGGATGCGCGCGCCCAGGCGGTCGTGCTCGTCGGAGATGTCGCCGACGATCTCCTCGACGACGTCCTCGAGGGTCACGATCCCGGCGTGGCCGCCGTACTCGTCGAGGACGATGGCCATCTGGAAGCCGTCCTGCCGCAGCAGCGCGAGGAGCGGGTCGAGCCGCAGGCTGTCGGGCACGACGACGGGGCGCACCATCACGTGCTTGATCCGCGTGGTCGCACGCTCGTGGACGGGTACGGCGACGGCGTGCTTGACGTGGACCGTGCCGACGACGGTGTCCTCGGTGTCGAGGACCGGGAAGCGGGAGTGGCCGGTCTGGCGGGCGAGGTCGATCACGGCCGAGACGCGGTCGCCGTCCTCGACCGTCGTGGTGCGCACGCGCGGGGTCATGATCTCGCCGGCGGTGCGGGTGCCGAACTCCACCGAGCGCTCGACCAGCTCGGCGGTGTCGGCGTCCAAGGTGCCCTGGTCGGCCGAGCGCTGCACGAGCGAGGCGAGCTCCTGTGAGCTGCGGGCGGACCGGAGCTCCTCCTGCGGCTCGATGCCCAGACGACGCACGATCGCGTTGGCCGAGCCGTTGAGCGCGCGGATGGGGCCCTTCGACAGCGCGGTGAAGGCACGCATGAAGCCCTGCGTCGTGCGGGCGGTGTCGAGGGGGCGGGCGATCGCGATGTTCTTGGGGACCATCTCGCCGAAGATCATCGTGAGCACGGTGCCGAAGGCGAGGCCGAGCGCGAGGGACAGCGGCGTGACGACACCGTCGGGCACGCCGGCGGCCGCCAGCGGGCCGTCGACGAGGTCGGAGATCGCCGGCTCGGCGAGGAAACCGATCGCCAGGTTGGTCACGGTGATGCCGACCTGGGCACCCGAGAGCTGGGTGGACAGCGAGCGCAGCGCGAGCTGGACGCCGCGCGCACCCTCGTCACCGTCGGCGGCGGCGCGCTCGACGCTCGGGCGGTCGACCGTCACGAGCGAGAACTCGGCGGCGACGAAGAGTCCGCAGGCGACCACGAGGGCCAGGGACACGAGGAGCAGGAGCAGGGGGGTCACGACGCGCACCCGACGTTCGGTGCGGTCGTGCGGGGACTTCGACTGCCGTCCATGGCGCTGCTGGTGGTTCCTTCTGTCGGGGCCGGTCCGGGTCGCGGCGAACCCACAGACTACCGGTCGGCGCGGACTTCACCCCAGTCGTCGTGTCGCTTTGGGGAGGGGCCTGCCGGCCACCTACTCTGGGCGCACATCAGGGGTTCGTCATCCGGGACTCCCCTGGTCCGGGGCGGCGAGGAACTTCTGTAGATGCGAGCGTGGGCACAGTCGATCACGGCTGCTCTCCTGGTGGTCCTCGTGGCCGCGCTCGCCACGGTCACCGCCGACGGTGGGTCCCGCGCGTCCGAGGCAGGCTCGGTGCGGATGGTGCAGGGCACCCAGCAGCCGAGCGCGACTCCGCAGCAGCGGCCCAACCTCGTCTTCGTCCTCACCGACGACATGCGCGACGACGACCTCGACCACATGCCGATCACGCGCGCGCTGCTCGCGGACCAGGGCATGGAGTTCACCGACGCGATCTCGCCCCACCCGCTCTGCTGCCCCGCGCGCGCCCAGCTCGCGACCGGCCAGTACGCGCAGAACAACGGCGTCCAGCACAACCGCGGCGTGCACGGCGGGTTCCAGGCGCTCGACCCGACCGAGGAGGCCAGCGTCTGGTTCCGCGACGCGGGCTACCGCACCGCGTTCACGGGCAAGTTCCTCAACGGCTACGGCCCGCACGACGTCCGACCGGCCGGCTGGTCGCGCTGGGACGCCCTGACCCGCGGTGTCTACGACTACGTGAACTTCTCGATGACCGGCGACGGCGACCCGCACCGCTACACCGGCAGCTACATCACCTCGGTGATCGAGGACCACACCAACCGCGCGGTGCGTGACTTCGCCGAGTCCGGCGACCCCTTCGTCGTCTACGCCTGGCACCTCGCGCCGCACTACCGGATCACGCCGGAGGGGGGTCGCGGCCTCCCGCCCGCCGCCCCGCAGGACCAGGACACGTTCCTCGACCAGCGCCCGGCGTCGTTCGACGACCCCGCCTTCAACGAGGCCGACGTCAGCGACCAGCCCGCCTACCTCCGCCACCTCGCGCCCGCCTCGCGCCAGGAGGTGGCCGCCGAGAACACCGCGCGGCTCCAGGCGCTGCAGTCCGTGGACCGCGCCGTCGGGTCGCTCGTCGAGACCCTCGACGAGGAGGGCGTGCTCGACAACACCTACATCGTCTTCTCCTCCGACAACGGCTACTCGCTCGGCGAGCACCGGTTCATCGGCAAGGACGTGCTGACCGACGAGGCGCTCCAGGTCCCCCTGCTCGTCCGGGGCCCGGGGATCGCGCCCGGCAGCACCTCCGCCCTCCCGGTCACCCTTGTCGACCTGCCCGCGACGTTCGCCGCCCTGACCGGTGTCACGCCGCAGTGGTTGGTCGACGGCACCTCGCTGCTGCCGACGCTGCACGGCGAGGACCAGGGCTTCCGCGACACCACGCTCATCCAGACCGGCCGCACGCTCGGCGACGGCTGGTCGCACCGCGGCGTGCGCACCGACCGCTACCTCTACGGCACCGACGGCACGGACGGGTTCCTGTACGACCGGCTCCTCGACCCCGACGAGATGGTCAACCTGATCGACGACCCGGCCTACGAACCGGTGCGTGCCGCCCTCGAGCTCCGCAGGTCCGAGCTCGTCACCTGCGCCGGGTGGACGTGCAACCAGCAGTTCGGGCCCCTGCCCGAGCCGGTGTCCGACGCCGCCCGCTGACCCGTCGCGCGTCCTGTTGCCATGATGTCCGGCGTGCCCGAGGTCCTCCACCCTGTCGTCGTGCAGGTGCTGCCGGTGGCGGTGTTCCTCCTGGCGATCACCGTGACGGCCGAGATCGCCCAGCTGGCCGGCGTCTTCGACGTCGCGGCCCACGCGATGGCGCGCCGCGCCCGGCACCGCGTGGTGCTGCTGTGGCTGCTCTTCGCGGTGCTGGCGATCATCAGCACGATCGTGATGAGCCTCGACACCACGGCCGTGCTGCTCACCCCCGTGGGCCTGGCGATCGCCCAGCAGACCGGCATCGCGCCCATGCCGTTCGCCCTCACCACGCTCTGGCTCGCCAACACCGGCTCCCTCCTCCTGCCCGTGTCGAACCTGACCAACCTCCTGGCCGTCCACCGCTTCGAGGACCTGGGCGCGGGTCACGCCGACTACGTGCGGACGGCGGCGCCGCCCGCCATCGCGGCCATCGTCGCGACCCTGCTGCTCATCGCCGTCCTGCAGCGTCGGTCCCTGCGTGGCACGTACGACGTCGACCCGCCGGCCGAGCCGCACGACAGCGTGCTGCTGGTCGTGGCGGCCGCGGTGTCGCTGGCGATCGGTCCGCTCTTCGCCGTCGGTCTCGAGCCCGCGGTCGTCGCCGTCGCCTCGGCCGCGGTCCTCCTCGTCGCCACGCTGTGGCGCGCACCGGGGCTGCTGCACGAGGTGCGCCCGCCGTGGCTGATGGCGGGCGCCTTCGTGGTGGTCGCCGGCCTGCTCCGCGCCGCCCAGGCCGAGGGCCTGCTGGACTGGCTGGCACCCGCGGTCGGGACCGGCGCCCGGCCCCTCGACCTGCTCCACCTGTCCGGCGCGTCGGCGGTCCTGGCCAACCTCGTCAACAACCTCCCGGCCTACCTGGTCGTCGAGCCCTCCGCCGCCGACGACGTACGTCGTCTCGTGGCCGCGCTCGTCGGTGTCAACGCGGGCGCCCTGGTGACCCCCTGGGCCTCGCTGGCCACCCTGCTGTGGCTCCAGCGCTGCCGGTCGGCCGGGCTGCGGGTGCCCCTGCTGCGGCTCGCGGGCTGGGGCGCCCTGTGCGCGGCCGTCTGCGTGGGCGCGGCGACGCTCGCCATCCGCTGACGACCCCGTCGTGCCCTGGTCCGATACTCCTCCCATGCTCCTCACCCGCGACGACGTGCTCGCTGCCCGGGACCGCGTCGGCGACCGCGTGCGACGTACGCCCCTGCTCGCACCGTCCGGCACGGACCCCGCCTGGCTCAAGCTCGAGCACCTCCAGCACTGCGGCGTCTTCAAGACCCGTGGGGCGTTCAACCGCCAGCTCGCGGCGATCGAGCGCGGCGAGCTCGGTGACGCCGGCATCGTGGTGGCGTCGGGCGGCAACGCGGGACTCGCGCACGCCTTCGCCGCCCGCGCGCTCGGTGTGCGGGCCTCGGTCTTCGTGCCCGAGGCCGCGCCGGAGGTCAAGGTGCAGCGGATCCGCGCCTACGGCGCCGAGGTCGTGCGGACGGGGTCGGAGTACGCCGAGGCGCTCGCGGCCGCGATGCACTTCGGGCAGGCGACCGGCGCCGCCTTCGCCCATGCCTACGACCAGCCCGAGGTGGCCGCCGGCGCCGGCACGCTCGCCGAGGAGGTCCTGGAGGACGAGCCGTCGATCGACACCGTCGTGGTGGCGGTGGGCGGCGGCGGCCTCTACGCCGGCGTCGCTGCCGCGCTCCGCGGACGCGCCCGCATGGTCGCCGTCGAGCCCGCGGCCTGCCCGACGCTGCACCGGGCGATGCGGGCGGGTGAGCCCGTCGATGTCGAGGTCTCAGGCGTCGCCGCCGACTCCCTCGGTGCGCGTCGCGTCGGCGACGTGGCCTTCGCCGCCCAGCGGGCGGAACCGCCCGTGTCCGTGCTCGTCGGCGAGGACGACATCGTCGAGGCACGCCGGCGCCTGTGGGCCGACCACCGGATCGCGTCGGAGCACGGTGCGGCGACGGCGTACGCCGCCCTCCTGTCGGGTGCCTACTCCCCCGCTGTCGGCGAGCGCGTCTGTGTCGTCGTGTGTGGCGCCAACACCGATCCCGCGACGCTGGTCTGAGTCCGGAGCGCCGTCAGCGGCGGTGGCGGGGCGGCAGGTCGAGCGCGCGCGCCTTCGGGAAGATCGTCGACGGGTCCGGGACCGGGCCGTAGGGCCAGCCTTCGGGGAGGTGGTCGATCACCTCCACGATCTCGCAGGTGCCGAAGGGATCCACGACGTCGAGCGGGTCGCGCCACCCGACGAAGTAGACCCGGTCCGCGGTGCCGTTCTCCTGGCCGCCGTCGTCGCAGCGGATCTTGTCGACGAAGCCGTCGGGCAGCACGTAGAACGTGTCGTTGCCCTGCTCCCCGAACGCCTTGTCGGCGCCGGGGCCGAGGAAGAAGGTGTCGTCACCCTCGTCGCCCTTGATCAGCCAGTCGTTGCCCGGGCCGTCGATGAGGACGTCGTTGCCCGGGCCACCCTGGATCGCACCGTCGTCTCCCGGTCCCCCGTCGATCCAGTCGTCGCCGGGTCCGCCAATGTGCTTGTCGGCCCCCTCGCCTCCGAACAGCCGGTCGTTGCCGGGACCGCCGTTGAGGATGTCGTTGCCGTTCTCGCCGTACGCGACGTCGTTGCCCGAGCTGGCGGAGACGATGTCGTCTCCCTCACCGCCGTAGATCGTGTCGTTGCCCGACCCGCCGTCGATCGTGTCGTTGCCGGCACCGCCCGCCACCCAGTCGTCGCCGGGCTGGGCGGTGATCCAGTCGTTCCCGTCGTCGCCGTTGATGGTGTCGTTCCCGTTGCCGCCGTAGATCCGGTCGTCGCCGCCGTACCCGCCGAGCACGTCGTCGCCACCGAGACCCATGATGCGGTCGGACCGGGAGGACCCCATGAGCACGTCCGCCTTCGTCGACCCACGCATGGACTTCGCGACCGCGGCGGGCGAGGAGACGAGGACGGAGACGGCCACGACCGCACCGAGCATCGCTCGCGCACGTCTCACCTGCATCCCCTGTCACTCGTGGTCTGCGACGAAACTAGCGAGGATCTAGGGCATTCGTTGATCTTTCATGCGCCGGGGTCCGAAGGTATGACGCGGTCGCACCCGGGAGGCGACGAGGGCCGCCTCCCGGTGGGAGACGGCCCTCGTCGTTCGGTCGGGCTGACAGGATTTGAACCTGCGACCCCTTGACCCCCAGTCAAGTGCGCTACCAAGCTGCGCCACAGCCCGAATGCCCCCGGCGCAAGGCCCGCGGAGCGAGGGGAACACTACCGCAGCACCGGCGCTGCCCATGAATCGGGCCACCCGGCCTGCGCGTCGACCACACGGGCTGGCCCGAGTGGGCCATTTCCACGCGTTCCGGCTGCGACCGGGGCGCGGCGCGGGGAGCATCGGAGCCCCGACCTGTGGGGGTTCCCATGTCATCACTGCTGCGCCGCACCGGACTGACGGTGGCCGTCGTCGCGCTCGCGACGGGCCTGGCTGTCGCAACGCCGCGCGCCGACGCGGCAACACCCGACACCGTGGTCCGGGCGCCCGGCCACGAGGCCGACGCCGTCGAGCTGGCGGCGCAGGTGCGCGAGCGCCAGCACCGGCTCGCCTCCCTCTACCGGCAGGCCGACGCGCGGGACCGGGCCCTCCTCGGCCGCAAGGCCGTCCTCGCGCAGTACGGCTACCACGGCGACCCGGACGACGTCGTCGCCGTGCTGCCGCTGGCGTCGTACTCGCTCTCGGCGGGATTCGGGCTCACCGGGCCGCTGTGGGAGGCCGAGCACGGCGGCCAGGACTTCGGGACGTACGTCGGTGACCAGATCGTCGCGGTCGCCGCGGGCGTCGTCACCGAGGTGTCGTACGCCGGCCCCTACGGACTGCGGACGATCGTCACGCTGCCCGACGGGACCGAGGTCTGGTACTGCCACCAGACGGCCGTGTCGGTCTGGCTGGGCGAGTCCGTCGACGTCGCCGACCCCATCGGCACGGTCGGGTCCACCGGCAACGCGACCGGTCCGCACCTCCACCTCGAGGTACGGCCCGGCGGCGGCAGCCCGATCGACCCGATGGACTGGCTGCGCGCAGCGGGGCTGGACCCCTAGCGCTTGCGCTTCTCCCGCGGCTTCTGCTGGAGCACGATCGGCGTGCCGACGAAGCCGAACTCCTCGCGCAGCCGGCGCTCGATGAAGCGCTCGTAGGACGCCTCCAGCTTCCCGCTGGTGAACAGCACGAACGTCGGCGGTGCGACCGACGGCTGCGTGCCGAAGAGGATCTTGGGCTGCTTGCCGCTGCGTACGGGGTGCGGGTGCTCGGCGACGAGACGGCCGAGGAAGGTGTTGAGGGCGCCCGTGCCGACGCGCGTCTCCCAGCCCTCGAGGGCCTTGTCGATCGCCGGGACGAGCCGGTCGACGTGCCAGCCGGTGCGGGCGGTGAAGTTGATCCGCGGCGCCCAGCGCACCTGGACGAGGTCGCGCTCGACCTCGCGCTCGAGGTAGTGACGGCGCTCGTCGTCGACGAGGTCCCACTTGTTGAAGGCGATCACCATCGCGCGGCCGGCGTCGCGGATGGTCTGGATGATCCGCATGTCCTGCTCGGAGACCGACTCGCTGGCGTCGAGGACCAGCACGGCCACCTCGGCGCGGTCGATGGCGGTCGAGGTGCGCAGCGAGGCGTAGTACTCGTGGCCGGAGGCCTGGTTGACGCGCTTGCGGATGCCGGCGGTGTCGATGAACCGCCAGGTGCGGTCGCCGAGCTGGATGATCTCGTCGACGGGGTCCACGGTGGTGCCGGCGGCGTTGTCGACGACGACGCGGTCCTCCTTCGCCAGCATGTTGAGCAGGGAGGACTTGCCGACGTTGGGCTTGCCGACGATCGCGATGCGACGCGGCCCGCCGACCTCCTCGAAGGACTGCTCCGGCGTCTCCGGGAGCGCCGCGAGGATCGCATCGAGCATGTCGCCCGACCCACGACCGTGCAGGGCCGAGACCGGGAACGGCTCGCCCAGGCCGAGGTTCCACAGGCCGTAGGCCTCGGCCTCGGTGCGCTGGTCGTCGACCTTGTTGGCAGCCAGCACGACCGGCTTGCCCGACTTGCGCAGGATCCGTACGACGGCCTCGTCGGCGTCGGTGATGCCGACGGTCGCATCGACCACGAACAGGACGGCGTCGGCCAGCGACACGGCCACCTCGGCCTGGCCGGCGATGCGCTCGGCGAGCCCACGGGCGTCCGGGTCCCACCCGCCGGTGTCCACGACGGTGAAGACGCGACCGTTCCAGTCGGCGTCGTAGGAGACGCGGTCGCGGGTCACGCCAGGGCGGTCCTCGACGACGGCCTCGCGGCGACCGATGATCCGGTTGACCAGGGTGGACTTGCCGACGTTGGGCCGGCCGACCACGGCGAGGACGGGAGTCGGGCCGGTGGCCTCGCCGGGCTCGACGGACTCTCCGGGCTCGCCGCTGACGGCGTCGTACTCAGTCATGCGGATGCTCATTTCCATGCTCGACGAGCCCGGTGTCGGGGTCGTCCTCGGATTGTCCCGCAGGAAGGGGCCCGGGCAAGGATCGGCGCGTCTGCGAGAGGGCGCTGTCCAGCTCGGACAGCAGGTGTCCCCGCAACAACACCGAGGTGGCGGCCACCTGTTCCCGCGTGCGGGGCCACGGCTGCTGTGTCGTCTGCCACGCCCGGCCGAAGACGACGTCGATCGTGTCGCCGGGCTCCGGGATCGAGCGGGCGCTCCCGGGGGCGCGCGTGCCGACCAGCGTCACGGGGACAACGGGTGCACCGGTCACCAGCGCGAGGTAGGCCGCGCCGTGGTGGAAGCGGCGGAAGTCGCCGCCGCCACGGGTGCCCTCGGGGAAGATGCCGAGCACTCCCCCGTCGCGCACGACCCGTAGCGCGGTCCGGACCGCACCGATGTCGGTCGCGTAGCGGTCGAGCGGGATCTGCCCGGTCCCGCGGAGGAAGCCCCCCAGCCGGCCGTCGAACATCTCCCGCTTGGTCAGCGCGTGCACCGGACGCGGCGCGAACGCCGCGAGCAGCGGACCGTCGAGGAGCCCGATGTGGTTGGCGGCGAGGATCACGCCGCCGCTCGGGGGCACGCGCTCGGGGTGGTGCACGGTGACCGGCCAGCGCCGACCCATCACCCGCACCGCGACGGGCCGCAGCACCCGCAGCAGGCGCGTGCGAGGGTGCTCGGCGCTGCTGGCGGGGAGGTCGGTCACGGTCGCGCGGACGTGGCCAGCCCGACGATGGTCTCGATGACCTCGTCGAGGGTCAGGTGGGTGCTGTCGACGTGCACGGCGCCGTCGGCCATCGTCAGCGGCGCCGTCGCGCGGCCGGAGTCGATCCGGTCGCGCTCGAGCAGCGACTGCTGCGTGGAGGCGAGGTCGGCGCCGCCCTCCTCGGCCGCGCGGCGCTCGGCGCGGGCGTCGGGGTCTGCGCTGAGGTAGACCTTGACCTCGGCCTGGGGCCACACGACCGAGCCGATGTCGCGACCCTCGACCACGATCCCGCCGTCGCCGATGGCCTCGCGCTGGAGGTCGAGCAGGCGGGCACGCACCTCGGGCACGGCGCTGACCGGGCTGACGGCGGCGTTGACGTCCGCGCTGCGGACCTCGACCGACACGTCGCGGCCGTCGACCGTGATGGTCGGCGCGAGCGGGTCGGTGCCGGACTCGATGCGGGGTCGGCTCGACGCGGCCGCCACGGCAGCGACGTCGTGCACGTCGACACCCTCGCTCAGCAGCCACCACGTCATCGCCCGGAACATCGCCCCGGTGTCGAGGTAGCGCAGCCCCAGCCGCTCGGCCACGCCCCGCGAGGTGCTCGACTTGCCCGAGCCTGAGGTGCCGTCGACGGCGATCACGAGGGAGCTGGTCACGGGCGAGAAGATTACCGGTGGGTCGTCCACCCGCGGGATTCGAGAGCGGCGAGCAGGTGCTCCGCGCGCGCCTGCTCCACGACCAGCTCGGTGAGGCCGACGGGGCGGCCCGGGTCGTGGTCGATGTGGACGTCCTCGATGTTGACGCCGATCTCGCCGGCGTCCCCGAACAGCCGCGCCAGCTCACCGGGGTGGTCGGGCACCGACACGAAGACCGACCGCGTGGGACGCGCCGGACCACCGTGCTTGCCGGGGATCGCCGCCGTGCCGGCATTGCCGCGCTCGAGGATGTCGACCAGGCCGCCGTCGTCGCCTGCACCGGACGCCACCGCCGCCATCAGGGCGTCGAGGTCCGTGCGGACCTCGGCGAGCAGGTCGAGCACGGCGCCGGCGTTGGCCTCCAGGATCTGCTGCCACAGCGTCGGGTCGCTCGCGGCCACCCGGGTGACGTCGCGGACGCCCTGGCCCGAGAGCGCGAGGTGCTCGGCGGGAGCGGCGGCCAGCCTCCCCGCGACCAGTACGGCGGCCAGGTGCGGCAGGTGCGAGATCCGGGCGACCGCCCGGTCGTGCTCCTCCGGCTCGAGCCGCAGCGGCGCCGCGCCACACTCGAGCACCAGCGACTCGACGAGCCCGACGGCTGCGGGGTCGGAGCCGGCGTGCGGGGTGATCGCCCACGGCCGTCCGTCGAAGAGGGCCGCGCTCGCGGCGAGCGGACCGGAGCGCTCGCTGCCCGCCATCGGGTGCGACCCGACGTAGCGGGCGAGCTCGCGCGGCGACACGCGAGCGGCGATCGAGGCCAGGGGCGCCGACTTCACGCTCCCGACGTCGGTCACCACCGCGTCGGTGCGCCCGAGCGCGTCGACGACCGCTCCCGCGATGGCCGACGGGGGCACCGCCACCACGACCAGCTGTGGTCGGTCGCCGGACGTCGCGGCCTGGCCCGCGCCGAGCCCGGTCGCCGTACGCACGTGCTCGGCGGAGGTGTCGCGCAGCAGGACCTCGAGGCCGAGGCGACGGCACACGAGCGCCACCGAGGTGCCGATCAGCCCCGTCCCGACGACCTCGACCGGCCCGACGAGCGCCGGCAGCGAGTCCTCCGGCGCGGAGTCAGTCATGGCTGGTGGTCCGGCTGAGGTCGCGGCGCAGGTTGGCGGCACCGTGGAGGTAGACGTGGGTGACGTCGGCGCGCGGCAGCTCGGTCTCGACGTGGGCCATCAACCGGACGACCCGGGGCATCGACCCCTCGATCTCGAGCTCGCGGGCGCACACCAGCGGCACGTCGGAGAAGCCGAGCTGACGGGCGGCGTAGGCGGGGAACTCGCTGACGAGGTCGCTGGTCGCGGTGAAGATGATCGAGATGAAGTCGTCGACGTCGAGGTCGTTCGCCTCCATCACGTCGGTCACGAGCTCGGCGACCCGGTCGAGCATGTGCTCGCGGGTGTCCTGCTCCAGCTGCGTCGCCCCGCGCACTGCTCTCACTGCCACGGGGACAGGTTAGTGGCGCCGACGCTCAGAGCTGCGCGCTGTCCATCAGCTCACCGAGCTCGGCCATCGTCAGCTCGCGCATCTCCCCCGACCTCAGCCGGGCGAGCGTCACCGGGCCGATCGCGGTCCGGGTGAGCCGCCGCACCGGGTGGCCGACGTGCTCCATCAGCCGCCGCACGATGCGGTTGCGGCCCTCGTGGATGGTCAGCTCGACGATGGAGCGGTTGCTGCCCTCGCGTCGCGGGTCGCCGCCCACCACGCGCGCCTTGCTGACGCTCACCGGCCCGTCGTCGAGCGTCACTCCGGCGAGCAGCTCGCGGATCGTCCGCACGTGCACCTCGCCCTCGACCTCCGCGACGTAGGTCTTGTCGACCTCGTGGGAGGGATGGGCGAGGTGCTGGGCGAAGTCGCCGTCGTTGGTGAGGATGATCAGGCCGTCGGTGTCGGTGTCGAGGCGCCCGACGTGGAAGAGCCGCTCGGGGCGGTCCGCGACGAGGTCGCCGAGGGTGCGCCGGCCCTCCGGGTCGGACATCGTCGAGACGACACCGCGGGGCTTGTTGAGGACGAGGTAGACCTTGTCGCTGATCGGCGGCAACCGCTTCCCCTGCACCCGTACGACGGCGGTGCGGGGGTCGACCTTGGTGCCGAGGCGCGTCACGACCTCGCCGTCGACCTCGACCAGCCCGTCGAGCATGAGCTCCTCGCACTTGCGCCGGCTGGCGACCCCTGACTGGGCGAGCAGCTTCTGGAGCCGGATCAGGCCGTCGTCGTCGACGTCGGGGCGCTGCGAGGCCGGCTGGGGGTTGTCGGGTGCGTCGTGGGGCTTCATGAGACCTCGGTGCCGCCGTCCGGCTCGGTGCCCTGGCCGCTGTGGGGGGACGGGTGCGACGACGGGTGGGCAGCCGCGGGCGGGGTCGCCGGGTCCGGCTCGGCAGCCCCGGGCTCGGCCGCGGGTGCGTCGAGCCCCGCGACGCTGGCGAGCTCGTCCTCGAGGTCGTCCATGTCCGGCAGGTAGGGCGCGAGCTCGGGCAGCTCGTCGAGCGAGGTGATGCCGATGCGCTCGAGGAAGTAGGAGGTCGTGCGGTAGAGGTTGGCGCCGCTCTGCTCGTCCTGGCCGGCCTCCTCGACCAGCCCGCGGGTCAGGAGGGTGCGCATGACGCCGTCCACGTTGACGCCGCGGATCGCGGACACGCGCGCCCGCGAGACCGGCTGCTTGTAGGCGACCACCGACAGCGTCTCCAGCGCCGCCTGCGTCAGGCGGGCCTGCTGGCCGTCGAGGACGAACGACTCGACGACCCCGGCGAACTCCGGGCGCGAGTAGAAGCGCCAGCCGCCGGCGACGGATCGCAGGTCGAAGCCGCGGCCCTGCTCGGCGTACTCCGCGGCGAGCGCCTCCAGGGCCTCCTCGACCTCGCCGACCGGGTGCCCGACGACGGAGGCCAGGCGCACCGCCCCGAGCGGCTCGTCCGAGACCATCAGGATCGCCTCCAGCGCCGGGCGGAGCTCGGCCACGGCGATCGAGAGGGTGTCGACGTCGTCCACCATGTCCACCACGTCCACCGCGTCCACCGCGTCCACCGCGTCCACCGCGTCGGTCCGGTCGCTCACTCGTCCGCTCCCTCGTCGTCCCCGCGGTCGTCCCCGCGGTCGCCTGCCCCGCCGTCCTGCGTCACCCCAGCATCATCGTCGGCCGCGTCGGCGCCGTCGAATTCGTCGGTGATCTCGATGTCACCCTCCTCGGCGCCGGTCCACCGCACGGTGAGCTCACCCAGCGGGCTCACCTGGTCGAACGACACGGCGCCCTCGCGGAACAGCTCCAGCAGGGACAGGAACCGCGCCACGGTGGTGAGCCGGTCGGGCGAGTCGCCGCAGAGCGCACGGAAGGTCATGGTGCCGCTGCGCCGGAGCCGGTCGGCGACGAGCTGCGCCTGCTCGCGCACGCTCACCTTGGCGGCGTGGATGTGCTGGAGCGAGACCTCGAGCACCGGCTTGGGCTCCATCGCCCGCGCCGCGAGCTGCGCGAACTGCTCGAGCCCGATGCCGATCAGCACCTCGGGCAGGAGCGTGGCGAAGCGCTCCTCCAGTCCGACGGCGCGCGGGTGGCGGCGCGACTCCGAGGCGAGGCGCTCCTCGAACACCGACGCCACCTGCTTGAACGCGCGGTACTGCATCAGCCGTGCGAAGAGCAGGTCGCGCGCCTCGAGCAGGGCGAGGTCCTCCTCGTCCTCGACGTCGCCCTGCGGCAGCAGCCGCGCGGCCTTCAGGTCGAGCAGCGTCGCCGCCACGACCAGGAACGACGTCGTCTGCTCGAGGTCCCAGTGGTCGCCGAGGTTCTTCACGTGCGCGATGAACTCGTCGGTGACCTGCGAGAGCGCGACCTCTGTGATGTCGAGCTTGTGCTTGGCGATCAGGCCGAGCAGGAGGTCGAAGGGCCCCTCGAAGTTGTCGAGGCGTACGGCGAACGCCGGCGCCTCGCTCCCCGGCTCGAGGACGGCGGTGCCGCCGGCAGCGGTGTCCGACGCGGGGGTGGGCTCGGGGCTCACTCGTCGAGCAGCCGCTGCACCAGGGCGCTGTCGGTGCCCTGGGCCTCGAGGTCGGCGAGGACCAGGGCGAGCGCCTCGCGCACGAGGCGGCCGCGGTCGACCGCCAGGCCGTGGTGGCGGCGCAGCGTCAGCCGGGCGTGCTCGATGTCGAGCAGCTCGTCCGCGGTGACGTACACCGTCATCTTCTCGTCGTGGCGGACGCGACCGCTGGGGCGCTTGAGCCCGGACTCCTGGGCCTCGGCGTCGGCCGGGGCGTCGTCCGCGACGGCCCGGACGCGGCGGGGACGCCGCTGCTCCGGCGCGGCCTGGTCAGCGCCGGTCGTCGGCCGGAACAGGTCGTCCGCGGCCGGCATGCTCACTCGGCGGGCCACCGGGTGAGCACCTCCTTGGCCAGCTGGCGGTAGGCGCTGGCGCCGGTCGACGACGACGCGTAGGACGTGATCGGCTCGCCGGCGACGGTGGCGTCGGAGAACTTCACGGTGCGGCGGATGACGGTGTGGAAGACGGTGTCGCCCCAGGCCGAGACCAGCCGCTCCATCACCTCGCGGCTGTGGAGCGTACGTCCGTCGAACATGGTGCCGAGCACCCCGTCGATCTCGAGCTTGGGGTTGAGCCGCTCGCGGACCTTGTCGATGGTCGTCTTGAGCAGCGCCACGCCGCGGAGCGCGAAGTACTCGCACTCGAGCGGCACGATCACGCTGTCGGAGGCGGTCAGCGCGTTGACGGTCAGCAGGCCGAGCGAGGGCTGGCAGTCGATGAGGATGACGTCGTAGTGGGCGATCGCCGGAGCGAGCACCCGCTGGAGCGTCTGCTCGCGGGCCACCTCGTGCACCAGCTGCACCTCGGCCGCGGACAGGTCGATGTTGGAGGGCAGCAGGTCCATGCCCTCGATGCCGGACCCGACGATCACCTCGCCGAGCTTGGTCTCGCGGTCCATCAGCAGGTTGTAGATGGAGGCGTCCATCTCGTGGGGGTTGAGCCCCAGGCCGACCGACAGCGAGCCCTGCGGGTCGAAGTCGACGAGCAGGACCTTGCGGCCGAGCTCGGCGAGCGAGGCGCCGAGGTTGATGGTCGTGGTGGTCTTGCCGACGCCGCCCTTCTGGTTGCACATCGAGATCACGCGCGCGTTGCCGTGCTGCTTCACGGGCGGCGGCTCGGGGAAGTGCGGCATGGGGCGGCCGGTCGGACCCATCGGGGCGTCGAGCGGGGTGGCGTCGCTCGGAGCCACGATCGGCTCCTCGACGACGCTGCGCTCGAAGGGAAGGGGCTGGGTCACGGAGGGCTCGTCTCGGGGGAAGGTGGACGGTGCGGGCGAGGTGCGAGGTCGGTACATCGGCGGCATCTCGGAGGCGCTGCTCCCGAACCCGGGACCGCTGAACCCTGCACCACTCATGTCCGCTCCTTGCTGCTCGTCGACCTGGGCTCCGATTGCACCACGCCGGGCTGGCGAAACTTTGTCGACACGTCGACAGTTCGCCGTCGTGTTCCGCAGGGACCCTAGGACTGCCGGAGCGGGGTCACCAACACCTGGCGCCAGTCCCACAGGCAGCCGTCCGAACCTGTGTACGACGCCCCGGTGCCGTGCACAGCCACGGCCGGACCTGTGCACAACTCTGTGCAGGGCCGGGAGTCGCGACGGACCTCAGTCCAGGCGCCGCATCGCGGTCGTGGCGAGCACCAGCTCGCCCGCCTCGTCGGTCGCGTCGCAGTCGACCGTCGCCTCGATCACCCAGTCGTGGTGGCCCTCCGGGTCGTGGATCGTCTGGCGCACGTCGCGCAGCCGGGACGTCGTACCGTCCTCGGCGCCGACGGGCTCACCGGTGCGCTCCTCCCCCACCACGAGCAGGTCGGGACCGCGGGCGTCGCCGTCGGTGAGCACGGTGTCGTGCTCGGCGTAGTAGTCCTCGATCGCCGCGTCCCACACGGAGCGGCCGACCACGACCTGCCGGGGCGGGTCGGTGCGGTCGGCGGCGGCGCGCTCGAGGCGGACCAGCACGTCGAGGTCGTCGCGCGCGACCGCGTCGACGCGCGCCCACATCGCGTTGCGCAGCATCACCCTGAACGGACGCTCCTGCTTCGACAGCGGCCGGGGCGGCGGGGGCGGCTCGTGGTGGGCGACCGCGCTGGAGACGTGGTCGGGGTCCGACAGCGCCTCCCACTCGTCGAGCAGCGAGGAGTCGGTCTGGCGCACCGTCTCCCCCAGCCACTCGATGACGTCCTCGACCTCCGGCGCCCGGTGCGCCTCGGGCACCGAGTGCCGCAGCGTCCGGTAGGCGTCGGTGAGGTAGCGCAGGACCAGGCCCTCGGACCGGGCGAGCTGGTAGCGGCCGACGAAGTCGGTGAACCCCATCCCGTTCTCCCACATCTCGCGCACGATCGACTTGGGGCCGAGCGCGTCGTCGGGGAGCCACGGGTGGGTCTGCCGGTAGGTCTCGTAGAGCGCCTCGAGGAGCTCGCGCAGCGGCTGCGGCCAGGTGATCTCCTCCAGCAGCGCCATCCGCTCGTCGTACTCGATCCCGTCGGCCTTCATCTCACCGATCGCCTCGCCGCGGGCGGCGTGCTGCTGCGCCATCAGGATCTGCCGCGGCGCCTCGAGCACCGACTCGACGACCGAGATGATGTCGAGGCTGTAGGTCTCCGACTCCGGGTCCAGCACGTCGTAGGCCGCCAGCGCGAAGTGCGCCAGCGGCTGGTTGAGCGCGAAGTCCTCCGGCAGGTCGACGGTCAGGACGTAGCGGCGCCCGAAGCGGTCCGGCTCGTCGAGCCGGGTCACGATGCCGGTGCGCACGAGCGAGCGCGAGAGCCGCAGCGCGCGCCGGGCCAGCCGGAGGCGACCGCGCTGCTCCTCGTGCCCCTCCATCAGCAGCCGCCGCATGACGGGGAAGGCGTCCTCCTCGCGGGAGAGGACGTTGACCAGCATCGCGTTGTCGACCTTCATCCGGCTGGTCAGCCGCTCCGGCACGCCGGCGACGAGCTTGTCGAAGGTCTGCTCCGTCCACACCACGGTGCCCTCGGGCGCCTTCTTGAGCTGCACCTTGGACTTCTTCTTGCCGGCCGCCTGCCGCGCCGCGATCTTCGCCTTGGCCTGCTCGTTCTCGATCACGTGCTCCGGGGCCTGTACGACGACGTAGCCGGCCGTGTCGAACCCCGCGCGACCGGCACGGCCGGCGATCTGCTGGAACTCCCGCGTCCGGAGGACCCGCTGCCGGTTGCCGTCGAACTTGGCCAGGCCGGTGAACAGGACCGTGCGGATCGGCACGTTGATGCCGACACCGAGGGTGTCGGTGCCGCAGATGACGCGCAGCAGCCCCGCCTGGGCGAGCGTCTCCACCAGCCGGCGGTACTTCGGCAGCATCCCGGCGTGGTGGACGCCGATGCCGTTGCGCACCAGCCGCGAGAGGGTCTTGCCGAAGCCGGCCCCGAAGCGGAAGGCGCCGATCCGCTCCGCGATCGCGTCCTTGTCGACCTTCAGCCCGCTGGAGCCGAGCCGGGACTTGAGCAGGTTGGTGGCGTGCTCGACGGCCGCCGCCTGCGTGAAGTGGACGACGTAGACCGGGTCCTGGCCGGTCGTCACCAGCTCCTCGAGGGTGTCGTCGAGCGGCTCCATCGACCAGCGGAAGCTCAGCGGGACCGGGCGCTCGGCGTCGTCGACGACGGCGGTGTCGCGACCGGTGCGCTGGTGGAGGTCGTCGACAAAGAAGGAGACGTCGCCCAGGGTCGCGGACATGAGCAGGAACTGCGCGTCGACGAGCTCGAGCAGCGGCACCTGCCACGCCCACCCGCGGTCGTGCTCGGCGTAGAAGTGGAACTCGTCCATCACGACCAGGCCGACGTCGGCGGCCCGGCCCTCTCGCAGCGCGATGTTGGCCAGCACCTCGGCGGTGCAGCAGATGATCGGCGCGTCCGGGTTCACCGCGGCGTCGCCGGTGAGCATGCCGACGTTGTCGGCGCCGAAGACCTCGATGAGCGCGAAGAACTTCTCGCTGACCAGCGCCTTGATCGGCGCGGTGTAGAAGCTCACCTCGTCGCGCGCGAGGGCGGCCGCGTGCGCGCCGATCGCGACCAGCGACTTCCCGGACCCGGTCGGCGTCGCGAGGACCACGTGGTTGCCGCCGAGGAGCTCGATGACCGCCTCGTCCTGGTGCGGGTAGAGGCCCAGGCCCTGGTCGACGACCCACCCGGCGTAGGCGTCGTACACCGCGTCGGGGTCGGCACCCGTGCGGATCCGGGTGTCGAGTCTCGCGGCGGCCTCCGGCATGACCCGATCCAACCATCCGGCGGTTTCACCGCGGGAGGCGGCGCGCAACCGCCGTGAAACCGGGGCGGCCCACGCTTCCACCATGAAGACACCACACACCCAGACGGCCGTCCGGGCGACCGGGCTCGTCAAGACCTTCGGCGACCACCGCGCCGTCGACGGCGTGGACCTCGAGGTCCACCGCGGCGAGGTCTTCGGCGTCCTCGGCCCCAACGGCGCCGGCAAGACCACCATGCTCAAGATGCTCGCGACCCTCCTGCCGATCGACGGCGGGACCGGCGAGGTCTTCGGCCACGACGTCCGCACGGAGCCGCACCTGGTGCGCCAGCTCCTCGGCGTCACCGGGCAGTACGCCTCGGTCGACGAGAACCTCACGGCGACCGAGAACCTCCGGCTCTTCGCCCGCCTGCAGGGCCTCGGTCGCACCGAGGCACGCGAGCGCGGGGCCCACCTGCTCGAGCAGTTCGACCTGACCGAGGCGGCGTCCAAGCCGATCTCGGCGTTCTCGGGCGGCATGCGCCGGCGCCTCGACCTGGCCGCCAGCCTGATCACCCGTCCCCCGCTGATCTTCCTCGACGAGCCGACCACCGGCCTCGACCCGCGCACCCGCGGCCAGATGTGGGACACCATCCGCGAGCTCGTCGCCGAGGGCAGCACCGTGCTGCTCACCACCCAGTACCTCGACGAGGCCGACCAGCTCGCCGACCGGATCGCGGTGATCGACCACGGCCGCAAGGTCGCCGAGGGCACCTCCGACGAGCTGAAGTCGTCGGTGGGCCGCTCGACCCTCCAGCTCCAGCTCGTCGACCCCACCGACCTGCCGGCGGCCACCGCGCTCGCCGAGCAGCTGGTCGGCGAGACACCCACCCTCACGCCCGAGGCGCGACGCGTCACCGTCGCGCTCCAGCGCACCGACCAGTCCGTCGACCTGCTCGTCGCCCTGCGCGACCGCGGTGTGGCGATCGAGTCGGTGACCGTCCAGAAGCCCTCGCTCGACGAGGTCTTCCTCGCCCTCACCGGTCACGACACCGGCACGGACACCGACACCGGCACCGGCACCGACGACACCCGCGACCCCGCCCCGCAGATGGAGGCCTCCCGATGACCACCCTCGCCCCCGAGACCCGACCGACGACCGACCTGGCGCCGCGCGTCAGCCTGGCCGACACCGTCTCGCAGACCCTGACCCTCGCCTGGCGTGCCACCGTCAAGATGCGCCGCAGCCTGGAGGTGATGTTCGACGTCACCATCCAGCCGTTGATCTTCACCGCGATGTTCGCCTACATCTTCGGCGGCGCGATCTCCGGGGACGTCAGCAGCTACCTGCCGCTCATCATCCCCGGCCTGATCGGCCAGACCGTGCTCACGGCGTGCGTCGCCACCGGCGTGCAGCTGCGCACCGACCTCGACTCCGGCGTCTTCGACCGCTTCAAGGTGCTGCCCATCGCCCGCATCGCGCCGCTCGCCGGGCCGATGGTCGCCGACATGCTGCGCTACCTCATCGCCGCGGTGCTCACCTTCGTCGTGGGCATCGTCATCGGCTACCGCCCGGGCGGGGGGTTCGCCGGTGTGGCCGGCGCGATCCTGCTCGCGGTGGTCGCGGGCTGGTCCCTGGCGTGGATCTTCACGTTCTTCGGCCTGGTCGGGCGCAACGCCCAGGGCGTGCAGGGCATCTCGCTGCTCGTGATGTTCCCGCTGACGTTCCTGTCCAACGCGTTCGTCCCCACCGACACGATGCCTCGCCCCCTCGAGGCGTTCGCCGAGGTCAACCCGGTGTCGCTGGTGATCACCGCCCTGCGCGACCTCGCCAACCACGGCCAGGTGACCGGAGCCGTCGGCTGGGCGCTCCTCGGGTGCGCCGTCGTCGTCGCCGTCTTCGCCCCGCTCTCCGTACGGCGCTTCAAGACGATGTGAGCCACCGGCGCCGCAGCCGGTCGACGACCTCGGCGGCGCCGGGCACCAGCTCCGGGCCCGGGCGGCCGGCCAGCTCCGCGACGAGCTCGCCGACCCGCCCGGGCAGCGCCGCGTCAGCGCGGGCGACCACTGGCTCCCACGCCATCACGGGGATGCTGCGGTTGTAGGCCCAGCGGTGCGCCACCGCCAGCAGCCGTACGGCGTCCTCGTGCTGCTCGGCCGGCCCGAAGCGCAACACCCAGGAGCCGAGCGCGACGAGGATCACGCCGTTGAGCGGCAGGTCGGAGAACCAGAGCAACGAGTCGGAGACCCCGCCCGACGCCCCGAGCAGCAGGTCGCGCAGCTCGGAGGCCCGCGGATCGTCGTCGAGGTCGCCGTGGCGGACGCGGGCCACCAGCGCCGAGGACGCGGCGAGCATCAGCCACGGGTTGATCCCGGCGGCGGGGTCGGACTCGACGACCATCCGCACGATGTCGTCATAGCGACCGATCGCACCCGCGTGGTCGCCGCGGGCAAGGGCGAGCTCGGCCTGCGCCGTCAGCCACGTGAGCCGCGCTCCCATCTGCGCGGACTCGCCCTCCGGCTCGCCGAGCGCCTCCAGCATCGACGCTGCACGCTCGACGTCGCCATCGAGCAGCGGCGAGATGATCGTCGCCATCCGCAGGCTGTAGGAGTCCGTCAGCGAGTGCACGCGGGCCAGCAGGGGCCACGCGACCTCGGCGTGGGCCGACGCCCGGTGGTGGTCACCGGTCGCCATCGCGAGCTGGCTCAGCTCGGCGTGCAACGACGCGGTGAGGTAGGGCGGGAGCGGTCCGAGGCCCAGCGCCTGCTCCGCCCGGGCCCGCGCCTCCTCGACGTCACCGATGTTCTCGGCGACGATCGCCGCCCACATCAGCAGCGCGCCGGCGACGGCCGTGGGCTGGGTGGCGGCGAGGCGGGCGAGCCGCTCGGCGGCGTCCGCCGGCTCGGTCGCGACGTGCACGGTGTGGCCGACAAGGCCCCACACCCCCTCGGGCGGCCCGCCCTGGAGCAGCAGGTCGCGCAGCGCGCTCAGGTCGACTCCCGGCATCCAGCTGAGGTGGAGCATCAGCACGCCCGCTGCCTCGTGGGCGTGCGGGACGAGGTCCGGCGGCACCTCCCAGCCGGAGAGCAGCTCGGCCGCCGGGTCGCAGACCGCGAAGATGCGCGGCTGGTCGCCCGTCACCGTCCAGAGGCTGCCCAGCAGCGCCACCAGTCGGGCCGTCACCTCACGGTCGCCGGTCGCCAGTGCGTGTCGCAGCACGTCGGTCAGGTTGTTCTGCTCGCGGACCAGCCGGTCCAGCAGGTCGACCTGGTGGTCGGTGACGACGAGGTCCACCGAGCGGTCCGCGAGCTCCACGGCCCACCGGCGCTGGGCGGCGGTCGCGTCGTCCAGGTCGCCGGCGTCGACCAGCTGCGCCGCGGCGTACTCCCGGATCGTCTCGAGGGCACGGAAGCGCGCGCTGCCGCCGTCCTCCCCCATCACGACCAGCGACTGCTCGACCAGCGCGTCGACCAGGTCGGGGCCGTCGACCCCGAGCACGCTCCGCGCGGTGGATCGGTCGAAGCCGTCCTGGAACACCGACAGCCACGCCAGTGCCCGCTGCTCGTCCGCGGCCAGCAGGTCCCAGGACCAGGCGATGACGGCCTCGAGGGTGCGGTGCCGGTCCGGGGTGCTCCGGTCGCGGCTGCGGAGCGCGGCGAACCGGTCCTCGAGCGCTGCAGCCACCTCCGACACCGTCATCGTGCGCACCCGGGCAGCGGCGAGCTCGACGGCCAGCGGCAGGCCGTCGAGGCGCTCGACGACCTCGCGCACCGCCTCGGGCTCGAGGACCGCGTCGGGGCGGGTGGCGGTGGCCCGCCGGACGAAGAGGTCCGCCGCGTCACCGGCCGACAGCTGGGTCAGCGGCACCGCCCGCTCCGCGGCCAGCCGCAGCGGCGCGCGGCTCGTCGCGAGCACCTGCAGGTCACGGGTGGTGGCGAGCAGGAACGCGACGAGCGTGGCGACCGGCTCGAGGACGTGCTCGCAGTTGTCGAGCACCAGCAGCGTCGGACCGGCGTCGAGCTCGGCCGCGATGCGGCTGCGTACGTCGGCCTGCTGGGCCGGGGTGAGGATGGCCCGTGTCGTCACCGACCCGCGCACGCCGAGGCCGGCACCGACCGCGGCGACGACGTCGTCGCCGGCACCCACGCCGACGAGCTCGACCACCCGCACGTGCGGGAGCACCGACTCCCGGGCGAGCGCCTGGGCGACGCTGGTCTTCCCGATGCCGCCCGGGCCGAGCACCGTCACCAGCCGGGACGAGGCGAGGGCCGACCGCAGGCGCGCGAGGTCGTCGTCGCGCCCGAGCAGGGGCTCGCCGTCGTACCTCAGCCCCGTGCGCACCGGGTCGTCCGCTGCGAGCAGCTCCCGGTGCAGGCGCTGGAGCTCGGGCGCCGGGTCCACCCCCAGCCGCTCGGCGAGGTCCTCGCGGTAGGCCTCGTAGCGACCGAGCGCGACCGCCGGTCCGCCGATGGCCGCCATCGTGCGCAGGAGCTCGGCGAGCACCCCGGCGTCGTCGACCCACCGTGCGGCAGCGGCCTCGAGCAGCGGCAGGGCCTCGGCGTGCCGGCCCTGGTGGGCGAGCGCGCGGCCGAGGACGTCGTCCGCGGCGGCGAGCGTCCGTGCCGCCAGCGACCGCAGTCGGTCCACCGGCCCGGACGCCTCGTCGTCCGCGACCGCTGCCAGCGCCCGGGCGGCCTCGGCCAATTCGGCGGCACGTACGGCGTCGCCCGCCCGCAGCAGCTCGCGCGCCTCGGCGACGTGGAGGCCGAGCGCGAGCGCGTCGACCTCCTCGGGCGGCAGGCCGAGCCGGTATCCGGTCTCCGTCAGCTCGACCACCTCCGAGGCCGTCGCCGACCGCACGCGCGACACGATCACCTGCAGCGCCTTGCCGGGGTTGGCGGGCAGAGCGTCCTCCCACACCTGCTCGACGAGGTGGGTGACGCTCAGCCCGCGCGGCTCGAGGACCAGCGCGGCGAGCAGCGCCTGGGGGCGCGCCCCGACCAGCGGCACGCCGTCCCAGGTGGGCGGCCCGAGCAGCCGCAGCCGGATCATGTGTCGCGGGCCCGCGGGTGCGCGGTCGCGAAGACCTCCCGCAGGTTGTCGACCGTGACGAGCGTGTAGACCTGCGTCGTGGTGACCGACGCGTGCCCCAGCAGCTCCTGCACGACGCGCACGTCGGCGCCGCCGTCGAGCAGGTGGGTCGCGAAGGAGTGGCGCAGCGTGTGCGGCGACACCGACGCCGTCACGCCGGCGCGCTCGGCGGCCCTGACCAGCACCGCCCAGGCGCTCTGACGGGAGAGCCGGCCGCCGCGCGAGTTGAGGAACATCGCCGGCCCGCCGCGACCGGCACCGACGATCTCCGGGCGGGCGCGGGTGAGGTAGGCCGCGACCGCGTCACGTGCGTAGCCGCCCACCGGCACGATCCGCTCCTTGCCCCCCTTGCCGCGCAGCAGGACGGTGCCGTCGACCGCATCGAGGTCGTCGACGTCCAGACCGACCGCCTCGGAGATCCGGGCGCCGGTGCCGTACAGCAGCTCGAGCAACGCCCGGTCACGCAGCGCCAGCACCGTGTCCGGCGCGCCGGCCGCCTCGAGGATCGCCTCCACGTCGGACAACGGCAGCGCCTTGGGCAGCCGCTTCGCCGGGGTGGGCGGCTTGACCGCCGCGGCCGGGTCGGCGACGGCGAGCCCGTCGGAGACGGCGAACTTGTGGAATCCCCGCACCGCCACCACCGTGCGCGCCGCCGACGTCGCGCTCAGCGGCGGGTGCGCCTCGCTGCCCTCACGCAGGCTGACCAGGAACGCGGCCACCGTCTGCTCGGTGACCGCGTCCAGGTCGTCGATGCCCTGGGCCGCGAGGAACTCGTCGTACCTGCCCAGGTCGCGCCGGTAGGAGCTGAGGGTGTTGGCGGCCAGGCCGCGCTCGACCGTGAGGTGGTCGAGGTAGGTGCGGACGGCCCGGCCGAGGCTCACGCCGCCATTCAACAGGCCCTCACGCCAGGACGGTGTCGAGACCCACCGAGTCGATGCCGACGGCGTCGCCGACCGGCCCGTTGGTGAGCTGGCCGGCGTGGGTGTTGAGGCCCAGCGCCAGGCTCTTGTCGTCACGCAGTGCCTGCTGCCAGCCCTTGTCGGCGAGCGCCACCGCGTAGGGCAGCGTCGCGTTGGTGAGGGCGTACGTCGAGGTGTTGGGCACCGCGCCGGGCATGTTGGCCACGCAGTAGAAGACCGAGTCGTGGACCTCGTAGGTCGGGTCGTCGTGCGTGGTCGCGTGCGAGTCCTCGAAGCAGCCGCCCTGGTCGATCGCGATGTCGACGAGCACCGAGCCCGGCTTCATCCGCGAGACCAGGTCGTTGCTGACCAGCTTGGGCGCGGCCGCGCCCGGGATCAGCACCGCACCGATCACCATGTCGGCCTCCATGACCTGCTGCTCGATGGCGAGCTTGGACGAGGCGAGGCCGTGGACCCGGTTGTTGTAGCGCCAGAACGACATGCGCAGCTTGTCGAGGTCGGTGTCGAGCAGCGTCACGTCGGCGCCCATGCCGAGCGCGATGTTGGCGGCGTTCTGACCCGAGACGCCGGCTCCGATGATGACGACCTTGGCGTTGGCGACACCGCCGACGCCACCCATCAGGACACCGCGGCCGCCGTTGGCCTTCATCAGCGAGTACGCGCCGACCTGGGGCGCCAGGCAGCCGGCGACCTCGGACATCGGGTAGAGCAGCGGCAGGCCGCCCGAGGGCAGCTGGACGGTCTCGTAGGCGATGCCGGTGACCTTGCGGGCCATCAGCTCCTCGGTCAGGGGCTTGTCGGCGGCGAGGTGGAGGTAGGTGAAGAGGGTCTGGCCCTCCCGCATCCGTCCGTACTCCTCGGCGATCGGCTCCTTGACCTTGAGGATCATCTCGGCCTCGCCCCACACGTCGTCGGCCGTGTCGAGCATCGTCGCGCCGGCGGCGACGTACTCCTCGTCGGGGATCTGCGAGCCCACGCCCGCGGACTTCTCGATCACGACGTCGTGACCGTGCTGGACCAGCTCGTGCACGCCGATGGGGGTCAGGGCCACGCGGTACTCGCGGTTCTTGACTTCCTTGGGTACGCCGACCTTCATTCCTTGCTCCTAGGGTCAGAGAGGGGCCACGGGCGTGGCTCGCCTCACAGCGGGAGCGAGACTACTCCCGGACACGCTCAGGAGCCGTCGAGGGTGCCGCGCTGCCGGAGCACCTCGTACACCAGCACCGCCTGCACCAGTGGACCCTGCCTGACCCGCCCCTCCAGGGCGGCGTCGAGCAGGTCGCTCATGGGCACCCAGAAGTGCTGCATCTCGGCCTCCTCGTGGCGCATCTCGAAGTCGCCGCGCGGGGCGTGGGACAGCCCGCGCGCCAGGAAGATGTCGTGCACCTCGTCGCTGATGCCCGCGCTGCCGAACGTGCTCAACAGCAGTCGCCAGTCCGTCGCCTCGAGCTCGACCTCCTCGCGCAGCTCGCGCTTCGCGGTCTCCACGGGTGGCTCGTCGCCGGCGTCCTTGAGGCCGGCCGGCAGCTCGACGAACTCGTACCCGCTGGTGTGGCGGTACTGCCGCAGGCACATCACCCGCTCGTCGTCGTCGACCGCCAGGACGACGACCGCGCCCGGGTGCTCCAGGCTGATCCGGCTGAACTGCTCGCTGTGGCCCGGCCGGGTGATCACGTCCTCGCGCAGCGCCACCACCCAGTCGTCGCGGTGCAGGTCGTGGGTCGACACGACCGGCCAGGACATCGGCCGGTCGGCGAGCGGTTCGTCGTCGGACCGGGTGGCAGCGTCTCCGGGGTCGGTGTCCATGTCGTGCACGCTAACCCAGCGGCCCACGCAGGTGGACACGGTGATTAGGGTCACGGGCATGACGTTGTCGACCCTGACCCAGCACGAAGCAGCCACCCGCTCGGCCCTCCTCGAGGTCCAGCGCTACGACATCGCGGTCGACATGACCGGGCTGCTCGAGGGCGAGGTCTTCTCCTCCGTCAGCACCATCACCTTCACCTGCCGGCACCCCGGGGAGACCACCTTCGTCGACGTCGCGATGGACGTCGCGCGAGCCACCCTCAACGGCGAGGACATCGACGTCTCGCAGGCCTCGGACGGCCGCCTGCCGTTGCCCCCGCTCGCGGCCGACAACGTCCTGGTCGTCGAGGCCAGCACGACCAACACCGGCACCGGCGAGGGCATCCTGCGCACCGTCGACCCGACCGACAAGCTCGTCTACGTCTGGACCAGCCTCGAGCCCGACGAGGCCCGACGCGTCTGGGCCTGCTTCGACCAGCCCGACCTCAAGGCTCCCCACCGCTTCGTGGTGACCGCCCCGTCGTCGTGGGTGGTCACCTCCAACGGTGCGCCGGAGTCGGTCGAGGACGCGGATCCCTCGGTGGGCTCGGACGCGCGGGTCTGGACCTACCCGGACACCCCGCGCCTGTCGACGTACGTCGTCGTGGTCAACGCCGGCCCGTTCCACGAGGTGCGGCGCCAGCACGACGGCTACGACCTCGGCTTCTACTGCCGCCAGTCGCTCAGGACCATCCTCGAGCGAGACCTCGACGAGCTCGTCACCCTCACCCGGCAGGGCCTCGCGTTCTTCGGTGAGCAGTTCGGCTACCCGTTCCCGCAGGAGCGCTACGACCAGGTGTTCGTGCCCAACCTCGGCGGAGCGATGGAGAACTGGGGGTGCGTCACCTACGGCGACGGCCAGCTCTTCCGCACTCCCCCGACCCACGCCCAGCGCAGCGTCCGCGCCGAGTTCGTCTTCCACGAGATGGCGCACATGTGGTTCGGCGACCTCGTCACGATGCAGTGGTGGGACGACCTCTGGCTCAACGAGGCGTTCGCGTCCTGGGCGGCCAACTGGGGCATGGCCGGCGCGTCGGAGTTCACCGACCAGTGGGCCACGTTCCTCGCCGTCTCGAAGCGCACGGCCTACGAGATGGACATGAGCCCGGCCCGTCACCCGATCCGCAGCGACGTCGCGGACGTCTCGTCGGCGATGGCCAACTTCGACGCCATCACCTACGTCAAGGGCCAGAGCGTGCTGCACCAGCTCGTCGCCTTCATCGGCGAGGAGGCGTTCGTCGCGGGGCTGCGCGACTACTTCAGCCGCTACGCCTTCACCAACACCAGGCTCGACGACCTGATGGACTGCTACTCCCGCGCCAGCGGCCGTGACCTCTCGGCGTGGACCGCCGCGTGGCTCGACGAGGCCGGGACCGACGTCATCACCCTCGACGGCGACGATCTGGTCGTCGAGACCACCAACGGGGGCGAGCCGCGGCCGCACCGCCTCGACATCGCCGTCTTCGACACCTCCGGCGACGAGCTCGCTCCCGTCGGTCGGTCCTCCCACGAGGTCACCGGCACGCGCACGCCGGTCGAGCTCCCGGCCGGCGACCTGCGGCTGGTCAACGCGGGCGACCTCACCTTCGCCGCCGTACGCCCCGACGCGACCTCGCTGGAGCAGATGCTCACCCGCGTCGACCAGCTCGACGACCCCCTCGACCGGGCGCTCGTCGCCGCCACCGCCGGCCAGCTCCTGCTGCTGGGTCACGTGGCGCCCCGCGACGTGGCCGCAGCGCTCACCCGCGCGCTCGCGACCGAGACCAGCCCGGCCCTCATCGAGCCGTTCCTCGCCCAGGCACTGCTGGTTGCCGACCGGTGGGCGCCGGCCGCGGAGTCACCCGAGCTGCTGCGCCGGCTCGCCGACGCGGTCGTCGGTCTCGTCGAGATCCCCGACGCCCGCCAGGCCGCGCTCCGCACGCTGGCCGCGTCCGCGTCGACCGTTGAGCACTGGAAGGTGCTCGAGGCGGCGGCCGAGCAGGCGACGGACCTCGACCTCGCGTGGCGGATGGCCACGCGTCGCTCCGAGCTGGGTGACTACGACGAGGACGTCGTCCGCCACCTGCTCGAGTCCGACCCCGACCCCGACGCCGGGATGCGCCGTCTCGCCGTCCTCGCGGCCCGCCCCGACGTGGAGGCCAAGGAGGAGGTGTGGCGCGCGTTCTTCGTCGACTACGCCGTCCCGGCCAGCCGCGAGACGCTGGTCCTCGGCTCGACCTTCTGGCGTCCGGGCCAGGCCGAGCTGCTGGCGCCGTTCACGCACCGCTACCTCGAGGAGCTGCACACGCTCAAGGGAGGCCTGCTCAACCAGGGCCTGACGATCCGGGCGATGTACCCCCTCGGTGCCGGCGACGCCTCCTTCCTCGCCGCGGCCGAGGAGGCCGTCCACGACGAGCGCCTCAGCTCCTACGCCCGCAACCAGCTCGGCGCGAACTCCTTCGTCCTCGGCCGGATCCTCCAGGCCCGCCAGCTCTGAGCCGGGCAGCGCGTCGTCAGTCCTCGGCGTCGTCCTTGCGGCGCAGCCCGGACTCGTCGATCGGGAAGCGCTCGGAGCGCTGCCGCTCGATGGCGGCACCGATCAGCCCGGCGAACAGCGGGTGCGGCCGCGTCGGGCGCGAGCGCAGCTCGGGGTGCGCCTGCGTGGCGACGTAGTAGGGGTGCACGTCCACCGGCAGCTCGACGAACTCCACCAGCCCGAGCTCGGGGTTGATGCCGGAGAACACCAGACCGGCCTCGGACAGGGTCTCGCGGTAGGCGTCGTTGAACTCGTAGCGGTGGCGGTGGCGCTCCTCGATCTCCGCGCTGCCGTACGTCGTCCGCACGACGCTGCCCTCCGCGAGGGCCGCCTTCTGCAGGCCCAGGCGCATGGTGCCGCCGAGGTCGCCCGCACCCTCGACGAACTTCTTCTGCTCCTCGATGGTGGAGATGACCGGCTCGACGGTGTCGGGGTCGAACTCGGTGGACCCGGCCTTGCCGAGACCGGCGACGTTGCGGGCGTACTCGATGACCATGCACTGCAGGCCGAGGCAGAGGCCGAGGGTCGGGATGCCGTGCGTCCGGCTGTAGCGGAGCGCGCCGAGCTTGCCCTCGATGCCGCGCACGCCGAACCCGCCGGGCACCAGCATCGCGTCGACGTCGGAGAGGTGCTTGGCCGCGCCCGCCTCGGTCTCGCACTCGTCGGAGGCGACCCAGCGGATGTTGACCTTGGCCTCGTGGGCGAAGCCGCCGGCGCGCAGCGCCTCGCTGACCGAGAGGTAGGCGTCGGGCAGGTCGATGTACTTGCCGACGAGCGCGACGGTCACCTCCTCGGACGGGTGGTGGACCCTGCGGAGGAGGTCGTCCCAGTCCGTCCAGTCGACGTCGCGGAACGGCAGGTCGAGACGCCGTACGACGTAGGCGTCGAGGCCCTCGCGGTGCAGCACCTTCGGGATGTCGTAGATCGACGGCGCGTCGGCCGCCGTCACCACGGCCTCGTCGTCGACGTCGCACATCAGCGCGATCTTGCGCTTGATGCCGGCCGGCAGCTCACGGTCGGCGCGGCAGACGATGGCGTCGGGCTGGATGCCGATGGAGCGCAGCGCGGCCACGGAGTGCTGGGTCGGCTTGGTCTTCAGCTCGCCCGACGGCCCGATGTAGGGCACCAGCGAGACATGGATGAAGAAGCAGTTGTCGCGGCCGATCTCGTGCCGGGTCTGGCGTGCGGCCTCGAGGAACGGCAGCGACTCGATGTCGCCGACGGTGCCGCCGACCTCGGTGATCACCACGTCGATGTCCGGCCCGCCCATGGCGAGGATCCGGTCCTTGATCTCGTTGGTGATGTGCGGGATGACCTGCACCGTGTCGCCGAGGTAGTCGCCGCGGCGCTCCTTGGCGATCACCGTGGAGTACACCTGGCCGGTCGTCACGTTGGCGATCTGGTTCAGGTCGGTGTCGAGGAACCGCTCGTAGTGGCCGATGTCGAGGTCGGTCTCGGCCCCGTCGTTGGTCACGAAGACCTCGCCGTGCTGGAACGGGTTCATCGTGCCCGGGTCCACGTTGAGGTAGGGGTCGAGCTTCTGCATCGTGACGCGCAGGCCGCGCGCCTTGAGCAGGTTGCCCAGGCTGGAGGCGGTGAGCCCCTTGCCGAGTGAGGAGGCGACGCCTCCGGTCACGAAAACGTGCTTGGTCGGCGTGGGGTTCTTCACGGGCTTCGATCCTACCCGAGAGGGACCGGACCGTCCGCACCCGACGCACCGAAGGATCCGCTCGGCGTCGTCAGCGCGCGGGCCAGGGCCATCACGGCGGTGGCTCGTCCGGCCAGCGTGTCGATCCCGTCCACCGTGGTGACGCGTGTCGCGGAAGGGGTGGCGCGGAGGCGGCCGAGCTGACCGGTGTCGCCGTCGGCCAGCGTGCCGGCGACGACCACGCCCATCGCCTGCGACGCGAGTCCGTCGACGAGCCCGGACAGGATCGCGTCGGAGCCCTCGTCGCCCGCGTCGGTGCCCAGCACCAGCAGCACCAGCGGGGCCCTGCGCTGGGCGTCGCCCGGCAGCTCCATCAGGCCGGCGCCGCTGACGGCGTCCGCGATGGCACGCGTGCGGCGCGTGGTGTCCTCGCCGTCCGCCTCCTTGCTCGCGACGGCCAGGCCGATCAGCTGCCCGATCCGGTCGTACGTCGACGCCTCGGCCGGCACGACGCCCTCGGCCTGCTGGGTGAGCAGCTGGCTGCCGAGCGTGTCGACGAGCGACTTCTGGGCCGGGTCGACGAGGTCTGCGCCGAGCGCGTAGCGCCCGGCGACGGTGCCTCCTGCCGCCTCGACCTGCGCGGAGAGGTCGGCGACGACCTGCTCGTCGGCGCCCGGGACGGTGACGAGCACGACCGAGCGGTCAGCCAGCCGGCCGCCGAGCACCGGTGCGGTGAGCGCGGAGACCCAGGCCTCGTCGTAGTCGGCCTGCGCGGTGGTCTGCGGCGGTGCGTCCGAGCGCTCGGTGGCGGCGGTCGTGACGGCCGGTCCGACCCCGGACAACGGGCCGCCGCCCAGGACGATGCCCGCCGCGAGGGCCAGGAACACGGCGACGATGGTCAGGAGGTGGTGGCGCAGGGTGATCACGGGAGGAGTCCTCGGACGTCGTGGGCGAGGTCGGTGGTGGTGCTCGAGATGGCGGGTGCGAGCTCGTCGACCCACTGCTGGCCGACGGGTGTCACGCTGATCGCCGCGGCGACGGCGACCAGCCCGGCGAGCAGCGCACCCAGGAGGTGGCGCGGACGCACGGCGCCGTCGTACAGCCGCGGCAGCGCCGTTGCGTCGACGAGGTCGGGACCGACCTTGAGGCGGGTCAGGAAGGTGCTGGCCAGGCCGGTGCGCCGACGGTCGAGGAACTCGGTCAGGGTCGCGTGCAGCCCGACCCCGACGATGAGGGACGCCTCGTGCGTCGAGGCCAACAGCAGGGCGGCGTCCTCGGGGGTGGCGGTCGTCTCGAAGCGGAGCGGGCGGATGCTGAGGCGTTCGAGGTGCTCGATCGCGCTGCGCGGCGACCCGCGCTCGACCAGCACCACGACGTCGCGCGCCTTGCGCAGCACCGCCGCGCTCGGCAGGTCATCGGCCCCGCTGGTCAGCACGACCACGTCGGGACGGTGCCCGGCCTCGACGAGCGCGTCGGCACCGCGGCCGACGCCGACCAGCACCGGCCGCTGCTCCCGGACGAACGGCCGGATCCCGCGCAGCTCGTCCTCCCAGCCCGGCGTCCGGACGACCACCACGACCGGCCGGCCGGCGACGTCGGTCGCGACGGCGGGGATCCCGTGGCCGTGGAGCAGCAGGTCCTGCTCGCGCCGCAGGAACTCGGTGGTGTTGTGCGTGAAGCTCTCGAGCTGGGCGGCGAGCCCGCTGCGGGCACGCGTCATCTCGGTGTCGACGACGTCGGCTGACACCTCGCGCCCCTCGGCGACGACCCGCTCCCCCACGTGGACGACGCCGCCGTCGATCCGGACGTCGGTGCCCTCCCTGAGGCGGTCGAACACCTCGGGCCCGGCGCGGTCGACGACGAGCACGCCCGCCTGCACCAGCAGCTCGGGGCCGAGGTTGGGGTAGCGGCCGGAGATCATCGGGCTCGCGTTCACGACGGCGACCACGTCGGCGTCGACCAGCGCCTGCGCCGTGTCGCGGTCCATGTCGAGGTGGTCCAGCACCGCGACGTCGCCGGGGTGCAGGCGACCGAGCAGGCTCGCCGTACGCCGGTGCAGCCGGGCGGGGCCGTGGACACCGGGGAGGGCAGGGGCAGGGCGGGAGCGGACGGCGAACTTCATGACCGCGCCATGGTGTCAGCCGCTCGGGGGGCCTTCGTGGAGGCACGCCCGCTCGGGCGCGGCGGCTGCCAGGAGCTCGCGGGCGTGGGCGCGCGCGCTGTCGGAGTCCTCGACGCCGGCGAGCATCCGCGACAGCTCACGCTCGCGGTCGGCCTCGTCGAGCGTCACCAGCCCGGAGGTCGTGACCGATCCGTCGCTGGACTTGTGGACCACCACGTGCCGGTCGGCGTAGGCCGCCACCTGGGGCAGGTGCGTGACGACGAGGACCTGCGAGGTGTGCGCGAGCGCGGCGAGACGACGGCCGACCTCGATGGCCGCCTTGCCACCGACCCCGGCGTCCACCTCGTCGAAGACGAAGGTCGGCACCGTGCCGGTCTCGGCGAGCGACACCTCGAGCGCGAGCATCACGCGCGACAGCTCACCGCCCGACGCGCCCTTGTGCAGCGGGCGCGCATCGGCGCCGGTGTTGGCCGCGAGGAGGAGCTCGACGTCGTCGACGCCGTGCGACCCGGCGCGCAGCCAGCGTCCGTCGACGTGCAGCACGGGGCCGCCGGGCGTCTCGGGGGCCGCGACCTCGTGCTGGGACACCGCGACGGTGACGGTCGCGTGCGGCATCGCGAGCGAGCTGAGCTCGTCGCTGACCGCCGATCCGAGCCGGGTGGCCGCGTCGGTGCGCTGGCTGCTGAGGGTGGCCGCGAGCGTGCCGAGCTCGGCGCGGAGCCGGTCGCGGCGGGCCTCGAGCTCGCCGACCTGGCCGTCGGTGTCCTCGAGGTCGAGGAGCCGCTTGGCGCCGTCCTCGGCCCACGCCAGCACCTCGTCGATCGTCTCGCCGTACTTGCGGGTGAGCGCCGTCAGCGCCGCCCGTCGCTCGGACACGCTCGCCAGCCGCGCCGGGTCGGTCTCGAGGCTGGAGGCGTAGGAGGCCACGTCGCCGGCGACGTCGACCAGGAGGTGGCCGAGCTCGG
Organism: Nocardioides potassii; assembly: GCF_021648885.1. Taxonomy (GTDB): domain Bacteria; phylum Actinomycetota; class Actinomycetes; order Propionibacteriales; family Nocardioidaceae; genus Nocardioides; species Nocardioides potassii. Next base: position 992,751 of record NZ_JAKJHZ010000005.1, read on the forward strand.
CGATCCGGTCGGCGAGCTCACCGGCGGTCGCGTCGTGCTCGCGGACGCCGTCGAGGGCCTGCCGTGCGGTGCTGGTCGTGCCCAGCGCGTCGGGTGCGCCCTCCTCGCTCGACAGGGCTTCGCGCGCGGTCTCGGCCGCGGTCCGCAGCGTGTCGGCGAAGCCGAGCCGGGTCTCCTCGGCAGCGAGCTCGACGTCCTCGCCCGGCCGCGGGTCGACCGCCTCGACCTCGCCGAGACCGAACCGGAGCTGGTCGGCCTCGCGGGCGCGTTCGCGCGCGGACCCGAGCACCTCGGCCAGCGTGCGCTCCGTCGCCGCGAGCTCGGCCCACAGGGAGGCGTACGACGCTGCAGTCTCCGCGAGTGCGGCTCCGCCGAAGCGGTCCAGCGACTCGCGCTGGGCACCCGCCCGCAGCAGCCGGTGCTGGTCGGACTGGCCGTGGACCGCGACGAGCGGCTCGGCGAGCTCGGCGAGCGTGGTCACCGGGACCGACGCGCCGCCGACCCAGGCTCGCGAGCGTCCCTGCGCCGCGACGTTGCGGGCCAGCACGACCCGGTCGTGCTCGACCTCGCCACCGGAGTCCTCGACGGCCTCGCGGAAGCCCTCGAGCGCGGCGGTGGAGACGACGCCCTCGACCCGGGCCTGCCGGGCACCGGTGCGGACGGCGCCGGAGTCGGCGCGGCCGCCGAGCAGCAGCCCGAGCGCGGTGACGACCATGGTCTTGCCGGCTCCGGTCTCACCCGTGATGACCGTGAGCCCTGGTCCGAGCTCGAGGGTCGAGGAGTCGATGACGCCGAGCTGGCTGATCCGCAGCTCCTCAAGCATCGCGGTCTCCCCCGTCGGCCTCGCCGTTCTCGCGGCGCCGGCGTTCGGAGGCGCCACGCCAGCCCTCGACCGGCAGGTCGAACTTCGCGACGAGCCGGTCGGTGAACGGCGCGTGGTGCAGCCGGACCAGCCGCACCGGCCGGTCGCCGCGGCGGACCTCGATGCGCGCGCCGGGCGGCAGGTCGACCGACCGTCGTCCGTCGCACCACAGGACGCCGGCGCCCTCGTTGTCGGACAGCACCTCGACGGCGAGCAGGGAGGTCGGCGCGACCACCATCGGGCGGGCGAAGAGGGCGTGCGCGCTCAGCGGCACCATGAGCAGTGCCTCGACCTCGGGCCACACGACGGGGCCGCCGGCGCTGAAGTTGTAGGCGGTCGACCCGGTGGGGGTGGCGCACACGACGCCGTCGCAGCCCCACCGCGACAAGGGGCGTCCGTCGACCTCGACGACGACCTCGAGCATGCGCTCCCGGGCTGCCTTCTCGACGCTGGCCTCGTTGAGCGCGAAGGTCGAGAACAGCACCTCCTTGCCCACCAGCACCCGCACGCCCAGGGTGAGCCGGTCCTCGGCGGTGTAGGCGCGGTCGATGATCGCGGCGATGGTCGACTCGACGTCATCCGGCTCGGCCTCGGCGAGGAAGCCGACGTGCCCGAGGTTGACGCCCAGCAGCGGCGTGCTGGTCTCGTGGGTCAGCTCGGCCGCGCGCAGGATGGAGCCGTCGCCGCCGATGACCAGCACCAGCTCACAGCCCTCCCCCGGCACGTCGTCGGGCAAGGTGGTCTCGACCAGGCCCCCGGAGCCGGAGCCGGCCGCCAGCCCGAGGTCGGCCGCCTCGTCGGCCAGCAGCCGTACGGCGATCCCGTGACCGGTCAGTCGCTGGACGCACTCGCGGGCCACCTCGCGCACCTCGGCGCGGCCCGTGTGGGCGAGCACCAGGACGCGACGTCCGGGCGGCGACGGGTGTGGGGTGGTCACGGATCCACCCTCTCAGACGCCACCCCCAGTGAGGCCGCCCTCTCCACCTCGGCACGGATGTCCGCGGCGTCGATCGCCGGTTCGCCGCGGCGCAGCAGCAGGAAGAACTCGACGTTGCCGGACGGTCCCGGCAGCGGACTCACGGTCACCGCGACCGCTCCCCACCCGCGGGCGGCGGCCAGGTCGGCGATGGTGGTGACGGCCTCCGCACGGAGCCCGAGGTCGCGCACCACGCCGCCCTTGCCGACGCGGTCCTTGCCCACCTCGAACTGGGGCTTCACCATCAGCGCGAGCTCCCCGTCCTCCCGGGTCACCGACAGCAGCGGGTCCAGCACCAGCGCGAGCGAGATGAACGACAGGTCGCCGACCACGAGGTCGACCGGCTCGCCGACGATGTCGGGCGTCAGCTCACGGATGTTGGTGCGGTCGTGCACCTCGACCCGCTCGTCGCTCTGCAGCGACCACGCGAGCTGGCCGTAGCCGACGTCGACGGCGACGACCTGACGGGCACCCGCGCGCAGGAGGACGTCGGTGAAACCGCCGGTCGACGCGCCTGCGTCGAGGCAGCGCTTGCCCTCGACGCTCACGCCGTGCGCGGCGAACGCCTCGAGTGCGCCGGCGAGCTTGTGGCCGCCGCGCGACACGTAGTCGACCGACGTCGGGTCGTCGCGCACGACGATCGCGACGTCCGTCGTCACGCCAGTGGCGGGCTTGGTCGCGGGAGCGCCCGACACCGTCACGCGCCCGGCGGCGACGAGCTCGCTCGCGTGCTCGCGCGACCGGGCGAGCCCGCGACGGACGAGCTCCTGGTCGAGGCGAAGTCGTCGAGGCGGCACGGTCGGTTCAGGTGTCCTGGCGTCGGTCGGGCCGAGGCTCCGGTACGGCGTCGAGAGCACGCCGGAGCTGGTCGTGCGCCCGCTCGAACACCGCGACGTGCTCCGACACTGGAGCGCCCGACACAGCGGCCACGTCGGCGAGGACCCGGTCGACCTCGGCAACGCCGGTGGTCCCGTCGCCCGTCGTGCTGCCTACGCCGTCCTCGAAGTGGTCCTCGACGTGGTCCTCGACGTGGTCCTCGACGTGGTCCTCGACGTGGTCCTCGACGTGGTCTCCAGCCTGACTCTCGGCGTGGTCCTCGGCGTCACCCTCGAGATCGCCCCCGTGGTCTCGCTCGGTGGGCTCGGGCCGCTGATCCATGCCCTCGACCCTACTCGGCGCCGAGCCGGCGGACCGGCCCGGGAGGCGTCGTGTCGCCGAGGTCGACGGGGGTCCCGGACGAGTCGAGGTGCAGCCAGCCCGCGGTCGCGACGACCCGCCACCAGTCGGCGTCGCTGCCGCCTCCGTCCACCGACAGCCGGCCGTCGTCGACCCGTGCGGTCCACCCGCCGAGCTCGACCGCACCGTCGTCCGTCCGGCCGGGCACCGGGTGCGGCTCGAACAGCCCCTCGAGCGTCGGCGAGATGTACGACGGCCGCAGCCCGGGCGTCGCCGCGACGAGGTCCTCGAGCCAGCTGACGCCGGTCAGGACGAGCAGCGAGGGGGCGTCGATCGCGTGCGCGCCCTCGATGTCGGTGTCGAGACGGTCCCCCACCATCAGTGGCCGCTCCCCGCCCACACGGCGGACGGTCTCCTCCATCAGCGGCTTCTCCGGCTTGCCCGCGACCGTCGGCTCGACGCCGGCGAAGCCGGAGATGGTGTGCACGAGCACGCCGTGGCCCGGCGCCAGTCCGTAGGGCGTCGGGATGGTCATGTCGGTGTTGCTGGCGACGTAGGGAAGGCCGTCGCGGACGAGGGTTGCTGCCCGCATGATGTCGCGCCACCGCACGTCGGGGCCGTAGCCGCTCGCGAGAGCGACGGCGCCGTCGGGATCGTCGACCGGTTCGAGACCGGCCTCGCCGAGGGCCACCCGCAGCCCCTCCCCACCGAGCACCAGGATCCGCGCGCCCTCGCCATGCTCCTCGAGCAGCACTCTCGCGGCCGCCTGGGCGGACGTCACCACGTCCTCGGGGGACGCGCTGACACCGACCCCCACGAGCTTCTCGGCCACCTTGTCCGGGGTCCGCGAGGCGTTGTTGGTGACGAACGCGACGTGCGCCCCGGTCGATCGCAGCCGGTCGATCTGCTCCGGTACGCCCTCGATGCCCGTGTCGCCGACGTAGACCACGCCGTCCAGGTCGAACATCACCAGGTCGTGCGCCTCCGCCAGCGGAGTCGTCGACTCCTCGAGCATGCTCCACCCCTTCTCCGGATCGTGACGAGCGTCCCCCTACGATGCTCCGATGGACTTCGCCACCGACGTACCCCCGTACGTCGCGAAGCCCCTCGAGCTGCTGCCGTTCCGCGCCCTGATGCTCGCACCGGCCCGGGTCGGCGACCCGGCGTCCGCGCGGGCGCTCGCGCGACCCTATCGCGACGTCGCTGCCCGCCTGACCGAGTGGATCGAGCAGGGACGTGCGATCGCGGACAGTGCTCCGGCCCTCTACCTCCACGAGTACACAGCCGCGGGGCTCACCGTGCGCGGTCTCGTCGGCGCGCTCGCGATGTCGAGGCGTACGGCGTCGCGTGCCGACCGGGCGGTGTGGCCCCACGAGGGCATCCATCCCGAGCAGGCCGGCGAGCTGGCCGAGCGGATGTACCAGATGGAGCTGAACCCCGCCCCCATCCTCCTCGTGCACCACGGCGATCCGGAGCTGCGCGCGCTCCTCGCGGACGTCACCCGCGCCGAGCCCGAGTGGCGGTACCTGGACCGGAGCGGCCACCGCCAGCGCATCTGGGCGATCCGCGACGTCGACGTCCTCGCCCGGATCGCGACGCTGCTGGGCGGCACGCGCTGCCTGCTGGCCGACGGCCACCACCGGTACGCCGCCTACCTCCGTCTGCAGCAGGAGCACCCGGGGACTGCGTGGGACGCGGGCCTGGCGATGCTGGTCGACCAGGTCGACACACCGCTGTTCCTCGGCGCGATCCACCGCACGCTGCCCGGCACGACCCTCGAGGACCTCGTCGCAGCTGCTCGAGAGGCAGGCGCGGACGTGACGACCGACGAACGGCGCCGAGCCCTCGGGGCGCTCGACAGCACCCACCTCGTGCTGACCGACGGCACCTCATGGCACACCGTCAGCCCGGTCGACCTCGACCGGGACGCGGCGGTGTCGTGGCTGCACCAACGCGTGCTGCCACTGCTGCCTGTTCCCCCGAGGCGCATCGAGCACCACCACAACGTCGAGGACACGCTGGCCGCCACCAGCGACTCGTCGCCGGCCGTCCTGCTGCCGAGTCCCGACTTCGAGCAGGTCCGCGCTCTGGTCGAGTCGGGAGGACTCCTGCCGGAGAAGGCGACCTCCTTCCAGCCCAAGCCCAGCCTCGGCGCGCTCATGCGGCCGATGACCGACGAATGATCCTCGCCGTTGCCGCCTCGACCTCGACGCGCGACCTGGTCGCTCCTCCTGCCTGGTAGAAGCGGCAGCGGACCGAGCCCGACACCTCCACCAGGTCTCCGGCACGCCACGCCAGCACGCTGCGGCGCAGTCGCGGCGTCCAGGCCGTGCAGGGCACGGAGTCGACACGCTGGCCCTTGGCGCCGGTTGCCGATCCTCGGGGCGCGGGTCGCGTCACCGAGATCCTGAAGGTCACGAGCGCGTCCCCGCTCGGGAGCTCGACAACCACTGGGTCGGCCGACAGCCGGCCCACCAGTCGTACGTCGTTGGTCGCGACCTCGAGGTCGCCCGAGTCGATCGGATCGCTCGGCTTGTTCTTCTGTGCAGTGGTCACAGTGCACCTCCTGCGAGGACTCTCGACGCACGGAGCGACAGTGCGACTGCCAACGAGCCCGAGCCTGTGGAAACCTGCGTCCGGCGCAGACCTGTGGACGTTGGATGGCCCGTCCACGACCCGCAGAGCTCCGGAAATGCAGAAGTGGGGCCACCCGAAGGTGACCCCACTTCCACAATGTATGTCCGGCGGCGTCCTACTCTCCCACAACCTCTCGGTTGCAGTACCATCGGCGCTGAAAGGCTTAACTTCCGGGTTCGGTATGGGACCGGGTGTTTCCCGTTTCGCTATGGCCGCCGTAACTCTTTCAACCTCGACAAACCGTGTCGCCCAGCTGGCTGTGGTCAGCCG
>NZ_JAKJHZ010000006.1 GCF_021648885.1 Nocardioides potassii
CACCGCTCCACAGCGCCGGTTCAGCCGGCCGAGTTGCCTGCGCCGTCCTCGCCGGGAGTGTGGGAGGTGTCGCCACCCTTCTTCGTGCCGCCCTGCGGCTGAGGGTCGGCGGTCTTCGTGACGACGGCGGGTTGGGGCGGGACGAGCTCGAACTGGACGTCGGTGCCGTCGCCGCCGAGGGCGGCCGCCTCGACGTGGTAGAAACCGGGCTGGGCCCAGGCCGTACGGTTCGAGCAGGTCTCGTCGGAACGCTTGGCCGACCACGTCACGACGACCGGGGCGTCGGTGGCCTGGCGGATCACGACGTCCTGCGGCGGGATGCCGACAGGGCACTCACGGGTGCTCCAGATGTAGTCGTCTCCGGACGTGATGGTGACCGTCAGCGTCTCGGGCGACGCCTGCCAGGTGCAGGCCTCGGCGAACGTCGTCCGCAGGTTGATCGTGATCGCGATGTCGGAGCCGCCCGGGGCCGAGGTGATGGCGGGCGTCGCGACGATGTCGGAGTCGGCGCACGGTCCGGTCGGCTCGGGCAGCACGGGCTCCGGCGGAGGCGCCGGCGTCTCCTGCTCGCGGTTCTTCCTGCCCTTCTTGCCCTTGCCCTTGCCCTGGGTGACGGCGTCCTCGTCGGCCGTCGGGCCGGACGTCGGAGCGGCGCTCGTCTCGACCTTCGCGCCTGCCTGCGTCGCCGTCCCGCCGGCGTCCTTGCCGTCGGACGAGCCACCGAGCACCCGCGCGAGGACCACGACGAGGAGGACGGGGACGGCGAGCACGACGAGGCGACGGATCCAGTAGACCCGGGCCGGGAGCGGCCCCCGCGGCCGCATGGTCGACGCCATGTGGTCAGGTTAGGTAGCCGGCGGCCGGTCTCGGCGGAGGCGCGCCTACGATCGGCGCGATGGACACCCCCACTCCCGCGGCGCTGCACGAGGCGGTGCTCGGCTGGTACGACGACCACGCGCGGGAGCTGCCGTGGCGCGGCGTCCAGGCCTCGCCGTGGTCGGTGATGGTCAGTGAGTTCATGCTGCAGCAGACCCCGGTCGCGCGCGTCCTGCCGGTGCACGAGGCGTGGCTCGACCGCTGGCCCACACCGGCCGACCTGGCCGCCGACACGACGGGCGAGGCCGTGCGGATGTGGGGCCGGCTCGGATACCCGCGCCGAGCCCTCCGCCTCCACGCGGCGGCCGTCGCGATCGTCGAGCGGCACGACGGTGCGGTGCCGTCGTCGTACGACGACCTGCTGGCGTTGCCCGGCGTCGGTGACTACACGGCTGCGGCGATCGCGAGCTTCGCGTTCGGCCGGCGCCACGTCGTCCTCGACACCAACGTCCGCCGCGTGCTGGCCCGCGCGGTGTCGGGCGTCGAGCTCCCCGCGCCGGCGGTCACCCGCACCGAGCGCGACGTCGCCACGTCGCTGCTCCCCGACGACGACGCCACCGCCGCCACCTGGGCGGTGGCGACGATGGAGCTCGGGGCGCTCGTGTGCACCGCGCGCCAGCCCGACTGCGGCGCCTGCCCGATCGCCCGGATGTGCGCGTGGCGCGCGGCCGGGTTCCCGGCGTACGACGGACCGCCGCGCCGCGGCCAGGCGTGGGCCGGCACCGACCGCCAGTGCCGCGGACGCCTCATGGCGCTCGCCCGCGAGCACGACATCGTCACGACGGCGCAGGCCGAGGCCGCGTGGCCGGAGGCCGGGCAGCGCGAGCGCTGCCTCGCCGGGCTCGTCGACGACGGCCTCCTGACGCAGATCACCCCGGGGCGCTGGGCGCTCCCGGGGTGATCTGGACTGGCTGGGTGAGGCTGGGTCAGGCGGGGTCGCGGGGGACGTCGATCGGTCCCTCCGAGTCGTCCGGTCCCTCGAGGTTGCCCTCGTCGTCACGCTGCGGCTCGATCGCCAGGTCGGCGGTCTCGAACGGCGGCATGTCGGGCACGGCCGAGTTCTTCTGGCCCTTGAAGGTGAACTTCGCCTCCGGGCCCTCGCCCTCGACGTCGACCAGGACGATCTGGCCGGGGCCGACCTCACCGAAGAGCATCTTCTCGGCGAGCACGTCCTCGATCTCGCGCTGGACCGTACGACGCAGCGGACGGGCACCGAGCACGGGGTCGAACCCGCGCTCGGCCAGCAGGTCCTTGGCCGGCTGGGTCAGCTCGAGCGACATGTCGCGGTCCTTGAGGCGGAGCTCGACGGCGGCCACCATGTTGTCGACCATCGCGATGATCTGCTCGCGCGACAGCGGCGGGAAGACCACGATCTCGTCGACACGGTTGAGGAACTCGGGACGGAAGTGCTGCTTGAGCTCCTCCGACACCTTGCTCTTCATCCGCTCGTAGGAGCCGGCCGCGTCGCCAGTCTGGCCGAAGCCGAGGTTGACGCTCTTGGAGATGTCACGCGTGCCGAGGTTGGTCGTCATGATGATGACGGTGTTCTTGAAGTCGACGACGCGACCCTGGGAATCCGTCAGGCGACCTTCCTCGAGGATCTGCAACAGGCTGTTGAAGATGTCGGGGTGGGCCTTTTCGACCTCGTCGAACAGGACGACCGAGAACGGCTTGCGGCGCACCTTCTCGGTGAGCTGGCCGCCCTCCTCGTAACCGACGTATCCGGGGGGCGAACCGAACAGGCGCGACACGGTGTGCTTCTCGGAGAACTCGCTCATGTCGAGCTGGATGAGCGCGTCCTCGTCACCGAAGAGGAATTCGGCGAGCGTCTTGGACAGCCACGTCTTACCGACACCGGACGGACCGGCGAAGATGAACGAGCCGCCGGGGCGCTTGGGGTCCTTGAGGCCCGCACGCGTACGCCGGATGGCGCGGGAGAGAGCCTTGACGGCCTCCTCCTGGCCGATGACGCGCTTGTGGAGCTCGTCCTCCATCTTGAGCAGACGGGTGGACTCCTCCTCCGAGAGCTTGACGATCGGGATGCCCGTGGCGACGGCCAGGACCTCGGCGATCAGCTCCTCGTCCACCTCGGCGATCTCGTCGAGGTCGCCGGCGCGCCACTGCTTCTCGCGCTCGGCACGGCGGGCGGAGAGCTGCTTTTCCTCGTCGCGCAGGCGGGCCGCGGCCTCGAAGTCCTGCCCGTCGATCGCGGCCTCCTTGCGCTGGCGCACGTCGCCGATCTTCTCGTCGTACTCGCGCAGGTCCGGCGGAGCGGTCATCCGGCGGATGCGCAGTCGCGAACCGGCCTCGTCGATGAGGTCGATGGCCTTGTCCGGCAGGAACCGGTCGGAGATGTAGCGGTCGGCCAGCGTCGCCGCCGAGACCAGGGCCTCGTCGGTGATGGTGACACGGTGGTGCGCCTCGTAGCGGTCGCGGAGGCCCTTGAGCATCTCGATGGTGTGCGCGATCGAGGGCTCCTGCACCTGGATCGGCTGGAAGCGGCGCTCGAGCGCGGCGTCCTTCTCGAGGTACTTGCGGTACTCGTCCAGCGTGGTGGCACCGATCGTCTGCAGCTCGCCGCGGGCCAGCATCGGCTTGAGGATGCTGGCGGCGTCGATCGCGCCCTCGGCCGCGCCGGCGCCGACGAGGGTGTGGATCTCGTCGATGAACAGCACGATGTCGCCACGGGTGCGGATCTCCTTGAGCACCTTCTTGAGGCGCTCCTCGAAGTCACCGCGGTAGCGCGAGCCGGCGACCAGGGCGCCGAGGTCGAGCGTGTAGATCTGCTTGTCCTTCAGCGTCTCGGGCACGTTGCCCTTGACGATGTCCTGCGCCAGGCCGGCCACGATCGTGGTCTTGCCCACGCCCGGCTCGCCGATGAGGACAGGGTTGTTCTTCGTGCGGCGCGACAGGATCTGCATCACGCGCTCGATCTCCTGCTCGCGCCCGATGACGGGGTCGAGCTTGCCCTCGCGGGCGGCCTGGGTGAGGTTCTGGCCGAACTGGTCGAGGACCAGCGAGCTCGACGGAGCCTCGCCGCCGGACCCCGAGGTCTGGGCGCCGGCCGCGGCCGACTCCTTGCCCTGGAAGCCGCTGAGCAGCTGGATGACCTGCTGGCGGACCCGGTTGAGGTCGGCGCCGAGCTTCTGCAGGACCTGGGCCGCGACACCCTCGCCCTCCCGGATCAGGCCGAGCAGGATGTGCTCGGTGCCGATGTAGGAGTGGCCGAGCTGGAGCGCCTCGCGCAGCGAGAGCTCGAGCACCTTCTTGGCGCGCGGCGTGAACGGGATGTGGCCCGAGGGCGCCTGCTGGCCCTGGCCGATGATCTCCTCGACCTGGGCGCGCACGGCCTCCAGGGAGATGTCGAGGGACTCGAGGGCCTTGGCTGCGACGCCCTCGCCCTCGTGGATGAGGCCGAGCAGGATGTGCTCGGTCCCGATGTAGTTGTGGGAGAGCATGCGGGCCTCTTCCTGGGCCAGCACGACAACTCGCCGGGCTCGGTCGGTGAACCGCTCGAACATGTGCGCTCCTCTACGTCTGCGTGGTCCGCGGGTACGACGTAGTCGCCGAGTTGCGGACACTGGGCTCAACGCCCGGGATCAGCCTACGTGTTCCCACCCACGGATCGAGGTCGTCCGCTCACAGCGAACGACCCCGCACCCTCCGGGAGGGGCGGGGTCGCCTGCGGGACGAGCGCTTCAGTGCGCAGCGTCGTAGGCCTGCTGGACGTCGGCGGAGATGCGGCCGCGCTCGGAGACCTCCATGCCCTGGGACTTGGCCCACTCGCGCACGTCCTTGGTGTTGGAGGCCGAGGACGAGCCGGAGCCGCTCGCCTTGCGGGCGCTGCGACGGCCGCCACCGGTCACCTTGCGGGCGTGGCCGACGTAGCCGCTGAGCGCCTCGCGGAGGCTGGCGGCGTTGGCGTCGTTGAGGTCGATCTCGTAGGTGGAGCCGTCGAGGCCGAACGTCACCGTCTCGGTCGCCTCGGTTCCGTCGAGGTCGTCGACCAGGACGATGTTGACCTTCTGTGCCATGTCGAATTCCTTTTCAATCATGAGCGCTCGGGGCTAAACGCGTCGAATGCAGTGTGGCAGGAATTCAATTGTCTTGGCAAAAGGAAAGCAGTCAGGAATTACCTGACGAGGCAATTCAGGAATTGCGTTCGAAGACGAGGCGAAGTCCGTGAAGTGTCAACCACGGTGAATGCACGGTGAAACACGAGCAGTCGTCGACCAGCAGAGCCGCGAGGTGGCCGGTGGAAATGACGGTGACGTCGTGGGCGGAAACACCGAGCTCGGCGATCATCCGCGTCACCATGCCCTCGACCTGCGCGGCCATGCCGAGCACCATTCCGCTCTGCAACGCCTCGACGGTGTTCTTCGCGATGACCGTGCGCGGGCGCGCGAGCTCGACCTTGCGCAGCTGGGCGCCGCGTCGCCCCAGCGCCTCGAGCGAGATCTCCATGCCGGGCGCGATGGCGCCGCCGACGTACTGTCCGCTGGCGTTGACCACGTCGAACGTCGTCGCCGTGCCGAGGTCGACGACGATGGCCGGCCCGCCGTGGAGGGTGGCGGCGGCGAGCGCGTTCACGACGCGATCGGCACCGACCTCGCGCGGGTTGTCGACCATCACCGGGATGCCGGTCCTCACCCCCGGCCCGACCACCACGGCCGAGACGTCGCCGAAGTGGCGCTCGAGCATCTCGCGCCACTCGTGCAGGACCGCGGGGACGGTCGAGCAGACGGCGACGCCGTCGACGTCGTCGAGGTGGTCGCCCAGCAGGGTGCGCAGCAGCAGCCCCCACTCGTCCGCGGTGCGTCGCTCGTCGGTCGCCACCCGCCAGTGCTCGAGCACCTCCTCGCCGTCGAGCACGCCGAGGAAGGTGTGGGTGTTGCGGATGTCCGCCGCGAGCAGGCTCATGCCGACAGGTCCATCCCGAGGTCGAAGACCACGACGGAGTGGGTCAGGGCTCCCACCGAGACGAAGTCCACGCCAGTGGCGCCGATCCGCGCCGCGCGCTCGAGGGTGATGCCGCCGCTGGCCTCGAGGGGCACCCGTCCGGCCGTACGACGCACGGCGTCGCTCATCAGCTCGTCGGTCATGTTGTCGAGCAGGATCCGCTCCGGTGGCTCGGGCAGCGCCAGGAGGTCGTCGAGCTGGTCGAGCGTCGTGACCTCCACCTCGACCGGCAGCCCCGGGTGGGCGGCGCGGATCGCTGCCAGGGCCGGCACGACCCCGCCGGCGGCGATCACGTGGTTGTCCTTGACCATCGCCATGTCTTGGAGGCTCGTGCGGTGGTTCACGCCGCCGCCGCAGCGGACGGCGTACTTCTGCAGCGCCCGCAGCCCGGGCAACGTCTTGCGGGTGTCGAGCACCCGCGTCGGCGAGCCCTCCAGCGCCTCCACCCACTGCGCGGTCGCCGTCGCGATGCCGGACAGGTGGCAGGCGAGGTTGAGGGCGGTGCGCTCGGCCACCAGCATCCGCTGGGTCAGGCCGGTGACCCGCATGACGACGTCGCCCTTCGCTACCCGGGTGCCGTCGGGCAGCCGGTCGCTGACGACGGCGTCGGCGCCGAGCATGAAGAAGGTGACGGCCGCGACGCCGAGCCCGGCGACCACGCCGGGCTCGCGAGCGGCGAAGACCGCCTCCCCGCGGGCATCGAGCGGGACCGTCGACGAGCTGGTCGGGTCGCCGAGGTCTCCGTCGGGGAGGTCCTCGGCCAGGGCGCGGGCGATGGTGTCCCAGACGTGGTCGAGGTCGAGACCGGCGGCGGTGAGCTCGGCGCGGAGCTCGGGCGGCACGTCTCTCAGGCTGGTCATGTCAGCACCTCCGAGGTCGACGGGTCGGTCGAGGGCGCCCAGGTCCACTCTGAACGGACAACTCCGGCGGTGTCGAGCCACGAGTCGATGTGGCCCGCCTTCGTGTCGTCACGCTCGGGGAAGTCCTCGCGCCAGTGTGAGCCGCGGGTCTCGGTGCGGATCGCCGCGGCTGCAGCGAGGGCCGTGCTGATGGTGAGCAGGTTGCTGGTCTCCCACGCCGGCGGACCCACGGGAGGGTCGCCCGGGTCGAGCGCGCCGAGGACGTCGATCGCCTCGGCGAGGCCCGTCGCGGTGCGCAGCACCCCGACGCGGGTCGTCATCACGTCCTGCATCGCGCGGCGGCGCTCGCCGTCCACCAGCCCCTCGGCGCGGTGGTCGTCGGCCGGCTCTGCCCACGGGCGCAGCTCGCCCGGCAGGACGTCGGCGATGCGACGGGAGAACACGAGGCCCTCGAGCAGCGAGTTGGACGCGAGCCGGTTGGCACCGTGCACGCCCGAGCAGGCGACCTCACCGGTCGCGTAGAGGCCGGGCACCGTCGTACGACCCCAGAGGTCGGTGGCGACGCCACCGGAGGCGTAGTGCTGGGCGGGCGCTACCGGGATCAGCTCGGTGACGGGGTCGACGCCGTGCTCGCGGCAGACCCGGAGGATCGTCGGGAAGCGACGCTCCCAGAATCTCGTGACGATCGCTTCGCGATCTCCTCGATCACCGGGGTGGCTCACTGCGCTCGCGGGAAGCCCCAGGTGGCGGGCGTCGAGCCACATGTGCGGCCTGCCGGACTCCATCATCCGGCGGGTGATCGCCTTGGCGACGACGTCGCGCGGGGCGAGGTCGGCCAGCTCGTGCTCGCCCTGCATGAAGCGGTTGCCCTCGAAGTCGACGAGGAAGGCGCCCTCGCCGCGGACGGCCTCGGAGATCAGCGGCTGCTGGCCCTGGGAGTCCTCGCCGAGCCACATCACGGTCGGGTGGAACTGGACGAACTCGAGGTCGCGCAGCCGCGCACCGGCACGCAGGGCCACAGCCATCCCGTCGCCGGTGGAGACGCTGGGGTTGGTCGACTGGCTGAACACCTGCCCGAGCCCGCCGGACGCGAGCACCACCGCGCGGCAGTGCACCGCGCCGACACCGTCGTGCTGGCCCTCGCCGAGCACGTGGAGCGTGAGCCCGGCGACGCCGCCGTCGGCGGAGCGGAGCAGGTCGACGGCCAGCGCGTGCTGGACGACCTCGATCTCCGGCGCCCGCTCGACGGCGGCGATCAGGGCGCGCTGGATCTCGGCGCCGGTCGCGTCACCGCCGGCGTGGGCGATGCGGTCCCGGTGGTGCCCGCCCTCGCGGGTCAGCGACAGCTCGCCGTCGGGGTGGTGGTCGAACTGGGTGCCGAGCGCGATCAGCTCGCGGACGGCGTCCGGCCCCTCGGTCACCAGCACGCGTACGGCGTCCACGTCGCACGCGCCCGCGCCGGCGACCAGTGTGTCCCGCTCGTGCTGCTCGGGGGTGTCGCCCGGTCCGAGCGCCGCGGCGATGCCGCCCTGCGCCCACTGCGTCGACCCCGCGGCGAGCACGTCCTTGGTGACGACGAGCAGGTGCAGGGAGGGATCGGCCGCATGGATGCGCAGCGCGGCGGTCAGCCCGGCGATGCCGGAGCCGACCACCACGACGTCGGCGCGGGTGGTCCAACCGGGGACGGGCGCACGGAGGCGGCCCGGTACCGGCCGGTGTGCAGTCATTGCTGGAGGCTATCGACTGACGAGGTCGCCCCGGGACAGCGTCTGGTCGCCGAACGTCTCCGCGGGGTCGAACCCGGTGCCCACCACCTTGTTGTCCGCGTCGACGAAGACGACGTGCGGCCGGTGCTCCCGGGCCTCCGCCGTCTCCATCTGGCCGTAGCCGATGAGGATGACGGTGTCACCGGGGTGCACGAGGCGCGCGGCAGCGCCGTTGATGCCGATGACGCCGGAGCCGCGCTCGCCGGCGATCGTGTACGTCTCGAGGCGGGCGCCGTTGGTCACGTCGACGATGTGGACGAGCTCCCCCGGCAGCAGGTCGGCGGCGTCGAGCAGGTCGGCGTCGACGGTCACCGAGCCGACGTAGTGGAGGTCCGCCTGGGTGACGGTGGCCCGGTGGATCTTGGACGTCATCATGGTGCGCAGCATCAGGATGTCCCTTCCGCTTCTTCTAGTGGGTGGTCGAGGCCGCGGACGCGGTCCCCGCCGGTTCGGCGATGCGGTCGAAGTGGATCGCCATGTTGTCGATCAGTCGCGTGGTGCCGACCTTCGCCGCCACCAGGATCCGGCCCTCGCCGGTCTCCGGCGCCGGGCCGAGGTCGGGCGAGGTGAGCGCGAGGTAGTCGAGCTCGAGGCCCGGCTCGCCCTTGAGGACGGACATCGCCGCCCAGCGTGCGGCAGGGACGCCGTACGACGCCCGCTCCTGGGCCGCTCGGAGCGCGCGGCTGAGCGCCACGGCCGCCTGCCGCTGCCCCGCGTCGAGGTAGCCGTTGCGGCTCGACAGGGCGAGGCCGTCGGGCTCGCGGACGGTCTCGGCGCCGATGATCTCGATGCCCATGCAGAGGTCGCGGACCATGCGGCGGACGAGCGCGAGCTGCTGGTAGTCCTTCTGCCCGAAGACCGCGACGTCCGGGCGCACCAGCCCGAAGAGCTTGGCGACCACGGTGAGCACGCCGTCGAAGTGACCGGGGCGCGACTCGCCGTCGAGGATCGTGGCGAGCGTGCCCGGCGCGACGGTGACGCCGTCGTGGACCGAGTCGTGGCTGAAGCCGCCCGGGTACATCTCGTCGACCGACGGGGCGAAGACGACGTCGACGCCTTCTCGCGCGCAGACCTCGAGGTCGGCGTCGAGGGTGCGCGGGTAGCGGTCGAGGTCCTCGGTCGGCGCGAACTGCATCGGGTTGACGAAGATGCTCACGACGACCGGGCCGTCGGTGGCCTGTCGCGCGGTCCGCATCAGGCTGGCGTGGCCGTCGTGCAGTGCGCCCATGGTGGGCACGAACGCGACCTCCTCGCCCGAGCGACGGGCGTCTGCGAGCAGGCCGGTCAGCTCCTCGCGAGTGCTCGCGAGGACGGGGCTCGAGTTCATCGGTGGTGGTGCTCCACCGGCGTGCCGGCCTCGGCGGCGTCGAGGACGCGCAGCATCTTCGACGCGCGGATCGGCAGCAGCCGACCGTCCGTGACGGCGCGGTCGAGGGTGGCGCGGGCCATCGCGAGGTAGGAGGGCAGCGTCTGCGGGGCGGTGACGACGAGGTCGGCGACGTGGGCGCGAACCGTCTCGACGTCGCCGCGGACGATCGGACCGGTCAGCGCGGCGTCGCCCTGGTCGAGGGCGTTGTCGAGCGCGGCGGTCAGCAGCGGTCGCAGCGTCGCGGCCGGGTCGTCGGCACCGGCGGCGGAGAGGATCTCCATGGCCTCGGCGACGAGCGTGACGAGGTGGTTGGCGCCGTGCGCGAGACCGGCGTGGTAGAGCGTGCGGCGGTCCTCGGGGACCCACATCGGGCCACCACCGAGGTCGGCGACCAGGCCCTCGGTCAGCTCGCGGTCGGCCGGCGCGGCGGTGATGCCGAAGACGCAGCCACGCAGGCGGGGCAGGTCGACGTCCGTGCCCGTGAAGGTCATCGCCGGGTGCATCGCGATCGTGCGGGCGCCGACCTGGCGTGCGGGCTCGAGCACCGCGAGGCCGTGGCGGCCGCTGGTGTGCACGACGAGCTGCCCCTCGCGGATCGCGCCGCTGGCGCTGAGCATGGTGACGACGTTGGACAGCATGTCGTCGGGGACGGTGAGCAGCAGGAGGTCGCTGCGGCGGGCGACCTCGGTGGGCTTGGCCACCTCGACCCCGGGGAGCAGGTCGTCGATACGACGACGCGAGGCGTCGGACTCACCGGCGGCGGCGACGACCTCGTGACCCGCGGCGCGGAGGGCGGAGGCCAGCACGGCGCCCACCCGGCCTGCGCCGATGACACCGATCCGGAATCCCTGGTGCAACGTGCTCATGTCGACCTCTTCGTTTCAGTCCCTCGCGGGTACCGATCTACTGCGATCAACATCGAGCGTACGCCCGCGGATTCCGCGGTGGGAACGATCGGCGGACGTGACGCATCCCACTCGTCCGCCGATACCTGAGGACACCACGTACGGGAATCGGTCTCCCGGACGTCCGCCCCGTCCTCAGGTATCAGGCGATGGTGTCAGCCGCGGCCGAACCGGACCGTCGAGTCCTTGTCGCCGAAGACGAGGTAGCGCTGTCCGGCGCGAGCGCGGAAGGAGCACTCGTCACCGCCGTACGACACAGGCGGCTTGCCGGCCACCACACGCGTGGCGAAGCACCAGCTCTGCCGGGCGTTCTCCGTCGTGGCGGGCTTGCGCGCCCGTACGACGTGCGCCTCGCTCAACACGAGCGGCCTGTCGCCCAGCCGTACGGAGATCGCCCGGATGGTCGCCGCGTCGCTGCGCACGCCGTGGCGGAGCGCGTCTCCGAGGCGCCCCACGACAACCTTCGCCAGCGAGATGTCGGAGTCATAGGCAAACCCCTTGTAGACGTCCCTGCACTCGTGGGCGTAGTCGACGCGGTACGAGCCGGTGGCGGGGAGACGCCAGAGTCCCGGCCAGACCTGGTCGATCTCGGTGCCGCGGCGGGTGAGCACGATGGACTCGCAGTCCTTCGGGTACTCGTCCGTCCCGACCGAGGTGCGCAGCGCGACGAGCTGGCCGCGCCGGCCCTCGAACGACAGCGTGGCGGCCTCACCCGAGGGGACCACGACGACCTCGCCGAAGCCGACGAAGTACGACGCCTTCTCCTCCGGGGCGACGGCGGTGCTCGACATGGGGGCGGACAGGGCGGTGGTGGCGGCGACGCAGGCGAGCAGCGTCCCGAGAATGCGCTTCATGCCCGAGAGACGCACCGGAGGGTCGGTTGGTTGCCTCGTCAGGCGCGCAGGTGCAGCTGGGCGTGGTCGGGGTCGTCGACGACGAACGGCCGGGGCGCGCGCGGCAGCCAGGTGTGGGTGACGTGGTCGACGACGTGCTCGCCCTCGGGCGCGACGATCTCGACGACGCCCTCGGGGACCTCGCCGTCATGGAGGGCGTTCCAGACGAGCCACTCGCGGCGCTTGCGGCGGTTGCGGATCGAGGTGGCGAACGACTCGGGGTTGGTCCAGTGGGCGAACTCGTCGCCGTCGAGCCACTTGAGCTCCACGCAGAGGCCCTGCGGCAGGGCGAACTGCTCGATCCGGTCGGGCGTCGTGCGGATCTCCCACTCCGGCGCCTTCGAGTAGACGTAGTCGGGGCTCATCGGGAATCCCCACTCCTCGATGTTGCGCAGCCCGAGGTCGAGGAACGCCTTGCGGTCCGACTCGATGTAGAGGCCGTGGCGCGGGAACCGGATGACCGCCTCGGCCATCCCGACCTGCCACGAGAGGTCGGCCATCGACACCTCGCCCTCGGTGGTGAGGACCATGTCGCCGTCCCACTTCCACGAGTAGCGGGTGCGGACGTGGGAGAAACACCAGTTGTAGAAGTAGGCGAGCGAGTGGACCGAGCGCTCGTTGACCGACAGGTGCTCCGCGCCGGCGCGGGCCACCTGGAACGGGTACTCCTTCAGCGTGAACCGGTGGGAGAGACCGTGCTCGGCCGCCACGCGAAGCGCCTCCTCGCCGGTGCCGTCGTCGGAGCCGTTGTCGACCAGCAGGACGTGGTCGCAGGCCCGCAGCAGCGGCGGCAGCACGAAGCGCAGGCCGGGCGCCTCGTTCTTCACCCGCAGCACCGCGGTGGCGCCGCGGGACAGGCCGCCCGGCTGGTTCCAGGGCCAGACGATGTCGAACTCCTCGTGGCCCTCGAGGTTGGTCAGGCCGTGGCCCGAGCCGATGGGGATCGTCACTGGTCGTCCCGCTCGCGCCCGAGCGCCTTGCGCGCGGCGCGTCGTACGGACGGCGGGATCGCGGCGCGGACGTCGTGCGGGACCCGGTCGGCGAGCGACCGCGGCTCGCTCGTGGTCTCGGCCAGCGCGCGACGGCGGGCCTGGAGTCGCGCGTGCTCGGCGGTCGAGCGGCTGATGGCCTCGGCCTCCTCGTAGAGCTCGACGTACGCCTCGCGCAGCTGGTCGAAGGTGGCGTGCGCGTGGGAGTTGTCGCCACCCTCGTCCGCCAGGTCGTTGAGCTGCTCCCACGTCTCCGCGGTGAGCTCGTGCAGCCGCTTGGGCAGGGCGAGGTCGTCGAGCGTGGCGGTGACGCGGCGCAGGTGCGGGTCGATGAAGCGGTGCACCTCGCGGATCTGGTCGCTGCGCGTGTGGATGATCGTCTGCAGCCCGAGCGCGTGCCCGAGGGCGGTGCTGGTCTTCACCCAGTCGGTGAGCAGGTCCTCGTAGCGCACGAAGACGCGCGCCTGCTCGGACCCGCCCTCGCCCTCGGCAGGGCGGGTGGCGCGCTCGGTGTGGAGCAACATGTTGACCCAGCTGGCGGCGAGGTGCGCCGAGCCGAGCTTGTTGGCGTAGTACTTCTGCTTGGAGCCGACGACCTCCGCCGGCGGGCGCAGCATCGTGGCGAAGACCGGCGTCGCGCCCGTACGGATCGCGGCGACCCGCCAGAGCCCGAGGAACCAGCTCAGCCGCGGGTCCTTGACGACCAGCTCGGGGTGCACGTCGAAGTGCGGCTCGAGCCACTCGCTGACCCGGATGCGGGCGGGCTCGCGGCTGCAGATCCTGCCGGTCTCGTACCACGCGCTCGGCCGCGAGTCGCTGACCTGCACCAGCGCCTCGCGCAGCCACTCGTCGTGGACGTCGACGACCCACTGCGGCTCGCTGAAGCCGCGCGGGTTGGAGTCGTCCGGCGGCACCTCGGGCAGCGGGACGTGCATGCCGAGGCGGGACACGATGCCGGCCAGGGTGCTGGTTCCGCTGCGCCCGGCCCCGGCGACGAAGAGGACCTTCCGCGGCACACCGTCGGGGTTCATCTCGTCGATCGCTCTGGCCTGGTCGGTCACGGCGGGCAGCCTACCGGCGTACGTCCCCGGGCCCCCTGCCCTAGGGTCGGGGATCGTGAAGCGGCTGTTCGCGCGGGCTCCCCTCCTCGGCGTGGTGGTCCCCGCGTGGGGGGTGGAGGACTACCTCGACGCGTGCGTCCGGTCGCTGCTCGCGCAGACCCACCGGCGGTGGGAGGCGGTCATCGTCGACGACGGCTCGACGGACCGCACGGGGGAGATCGCCGACGAGTGGGCGCGCCGCGACAACCGGATCCGGGTGGTGCACTCCGTCAACGGCGGGCTCGGCGCCGCACGCAACCTCGGTCTCCAGCACGTGCGCGGCGACTACCTCGCCTTCCTCGACTCCGACGACGTCCTCCCGCCGACGGCGTACGGCGACCTGGTGGGCGCCCTCGAGTCGTCGGGCTCCGACTTCGCGACGGGCTCGATCGTGCGCTGGGAGGGTGGCGAGCTGGTCGAGCCACCGTGGATGCGCCGGCTGCACCGCCCGCTCCGCGGCGCGCGGGCCGAGGACCGGCCCGAGATCCTCGGTGACGTGTTCGCGTGGAACAAGGTCTGGCGGCGCAGCTTCTGGGACGCCGCCGGGCTGGCCTGGCCCGAGGGCGTGCGCTACGAGGACCAGCCGACGACGACCCGGTCGTTCCTGCGCGGGTCGTTCGACGTGCTCGACGAGGTCGTCTACCACTGGCGCATCCGCGAGGGGTCGATCACCCAGACCCGCGCCTCGTCCGTGCAGGACCTCGCCGACCGGTGGGAGACCAAGCGGCAGTCGCTCGCGTCCGTGCAGGCGTACGGCTCCGCCGCGGTCGAGGAGGTCTTCGTCGACCGGGTGCTGGCCGGCGACCTGTGGCGCTACTTCCTGCTCGTGCCGGGAGCGCCCGAGGAGTGGTGGCGGCTGCTGCGCGCCGGCGTCCTCGAGATCTGGGGCCGGCGCTCGCTCGTGCACAGCGGGCTGCCGCCTGTGCACCGTCTGGCGGGCTGGCTGGTCGCGGAGGACCGGCGCGCGGACGTGACGGCGCTCATGGAGTGGGTGGCCACGCTCGACGGCCCGGCCCCGCGCGTGCAGGACGTGGCGACCGGCACCTGGCGGCTGTCGGTGCCGCCCTCCGTGCTCGACGAGTCGACGGTCCCCGTCGAGGCCCTCGCCCTGCGCGACCACGAGGTCTGACGCGGACCACCGCACAGCCGGTGGTCGAGGTGCGAGCGCCAGCGAGCCTCGAGACCACGCCGTTGGAGCATGGTCTCGAGGCTCGTCGCTAGCGCTCCTCGCACCTCGACCAGCGAGGTGAGCGCGAGGATCAGCCGAGCAGGCCCTCGGACTCGAGGAACTCCTTGGCCACGTCCTCCGGCTTGGCGCGGTCGACGGCCATCTTGCCGTTCATCTCCGTGAGGTTCTCGGTGGTGAGCGCGGCCATCAGCGGGTTGAGGATGTCGGCGACGTCCTCGTGCTCGGCGAGGAAGTCGGCGGAGACGGCCGGCACGAGGTTCTGCGCGGGCTGGATCTCCTTGTCGTCCTCGAGGACCACGAGGCCCTGCGACTCCAGGGTGCCGTCGGTCGTCGAGGTCTCGCCCAGCTGGGACTCGCCGTCGATCACCGACTGGTAGGTCTGGTCGGAGGCGTAACCGAGCTCGAGCACCTTGGTGACGTCGATGCCGTAGTCGTCGGAGAGGCCGCCCTCGCAGTCGAGGCGACCCTCGCAGTCGGGGGCCGCCGCCAGGACGACGCTCTTGCCCTCGAGGTCGGACAGCTTCGTCACGCCCTCGGAGTCGGAGTAGTCCTGGGTGACGAAGAAGGCGTTGGTGTCGGTGGCCGGGGAGATGTCGAGGAGCTCGATGCCCGCGGCCTCCAGGAGGTCGGCGCCGTCGTCGGCCAGCTGCTGGCCGTCGCCGGCCTCGAACGGCTTGGCGTTGTCGCCGTTCTCGCGAGTGTTGAGGAAGTTGACGATGCCGCCGACGTACTCCGGGACGATGTCGACATCACCCGGGAACGTCGGCATGTAGGCGTCGCGGGAGTCGACCAGCTTGGTCTCGACCGTGTAGCCGGCGTCCTCGAGGAGCTGCTCGTACATCGAGGCGACGAGCGTCGCCTCGGGGAAGTTCTGCCCCGCGATCGTGACCGAGCCCTTGTCGGCACTGGCCGAGGGGCTCGAGTCGTCGGAGGCGTTGCTGTCGTTGGAGAGGTCGTCACCGGCGCAGCCGGTGAGGGCGAGGGCGCCGGCGGCGAGGACCGCGGCCAGCGAGCGAGCGATGTGCATGGTGTTCCTTCTGTGTCCCGCAGCGTGCGGCTGCGCGTGTCCGGATGTGCGTCGTCAGCCGACGGATTCGGCGGGCGGGTCCACGGTAGCCCCGGTCACCGACAACGCGTCCGTGCGTCCACCCGTAGGTGTGCCGCGACGGGTGGGGTCGACCGCCTTCTGCACCAGTGCCGCGAGCAGCTCGAGGACCAGCGCGACGGCGGCCACGACGAGGGCGCCGGCGATGCCCTTGCCGTAGTTGGAGCGGAAGAAGCCGTCCGTGATGATCTGCCCCAGCCCGGGACCGGCGACCAGGGCCGCGATCGTCGCGGTCGCCCACACCTGCACCAGGGCCAGCCGGAGCCCGGACACCACGAGGGGCAGCCCGAGCGGGAGCTCGACCCTCCAGAAGCGCTGCATCCCCGTCATGCCCATGCCCCGGGCGGCCTCGCGGACCTCCGGCGCGACCTCGCGCATGGCGACGTACGAGTTCGTGATGATCGGTGGCAGCGCGAACAGCGTCAGCGCGAGCAGCGTCGCGAGGCCGGCGCGTCCGTAGGGGCCGAGCTGGTCGGTGCCGGGCCACGGCGCGACCACCAGCAGGGCGAGCAGCGCGAAGGTCGGGATGGCCCGCCCGACGTTGGAGATGTTGATGGCGAGGAAGCCGCCGCGCCCGAGGTGGCCGAGCCACAGCGCGATCGGCAGGCCGACGACCATCGCCATCAGGAGCGCGGTCACCGTGAGCAGGAGCTGCTGGCCCAGGAGCGCGGCGATGCCGTCACCCCCCGACCAGTTGGCGCCGTCGGAGAGGTAGCGCCACATGTCGCCGAAGACCCTCATGCCCGCACCCCCCTCGTCCACGGGGTGAGCAACCGCTGCGCCAGCACGAGCAGCGCGTCGAGGGCGAAGGCGAGGACCACGCAGAGCAGCGAGGCGGTGAAGAGCTCGGCGCGGAAGTTGGTGAGGACGCCGTCCTTGATGAGGTTGCCGAGACCGCCGTAGGCCACCAGCGACCCGACCGTCGTCAGTGCGACCGTCGAGACGGTGGCCACCCGCAGGCCGGCCATCACGACCGGGAGCGCCAGCGGCAGCTCCACCTTCAGCAGGAGCTGGCCGCGGCCGTAGCCGAGCCCCGTCGCCGACTCGCGTACGTCGTCGGGCACCGAGCGCAGGCCCTCGAGCAGGCTGCGCACGAGGATGGTCAGCGCGTAGAGGGCCAGGCCGATGACGACCGTCGTCGCCGTCAGCCCGGTGAAGGGCACCAGGAGCGGGAAGAGCGCGAGAGACGGCACGGTGTAGATGCCGGTCGTGACCGCGAGGATCGCGGACTCGAGGCGCGGCAGCCGGCGGGCGAGCAGGGCGAGCGGGAACGCGATGACCAGCCCGAGGACCACCGAGACGACGGTGATCCCGATGTGCTGGATCGTCGCGTCGACGATCTCCTGCTGGCGATCGCTGACGTAGTCCAGGCAGATCCAGTCATTGACGAGGCGGCTGTAGCAGCTCGGCTCGTCGGCCACCCCCAGTAAGGTCACCGCATGGACGCTACACGGGGCGACGAGTCGATGATCCGGCTCGAGGGTGTCGGCAAGACCTATCCCGATGGCACGGTCGCCGTGCACGAGCTCGACCTCGACGTCGCCCGCGGCGAGATGGTCTGCCTCGTCGGCCCGTCCGGGTGCGGCAAGTCGACGACGTTGAAGATGATCAACCGGCTCATCGAGCCGACCACCGGCCGCATCTGGCTCGACGGCCAGGACGTCACCGACGCCGACCCCGTCGAGCTGCGCCGCGGCATCGGCTACGTCATCCAGCAGATCGGCCTGTTCCCCCACCAGCGCATCGAGCAGAACGTGATGACGGTGCCGCTGCTCTACGGCGAGTCGAGGTCGACCGCCCGCGAGCGCGCCCACGAGCTCCTCGAGACGGTGGGCCTCGACCCGAAGCAGTACGCCCGCCGCTACCCGCACGAGCTGTCCGGTGGCCAGCGGCAGCGCGTCGGTGTCGCCCGCGCCCTCGCGGCCAACCCGCCCGTGCTGCTGATGGACGAGCCGTTCGGCGCCGTGGACCCCGTCGTACGTCACCGGCTGCAGGACGAGTTCCGCCGCCTCCAGGCCGAGCTCGGCAAGACGGTGGTGCTGGTGACCCACGACATCGACGAGGCGATCCGGATGGGCGACCGGGTGGCGGTGTTCGCTGCTGGCGGCCGCCTCGCCCAGTACGCCACCCCGGCCGACCTGCTGGCCCACCCGGCCGACGAGCAGGTGGCCGACTTCGTCGGAGCGGGCGGCCTGCGCACGCTGACCGTCACCCGGCTCCGCGAGGAGCACCTCGAGCCCCTCGACGGCGTCAACACCGGCGACCTGGGCTCGGCGATCGACATCGACTCCTCGCTCGAGGACGCCCTCGCCGCCATGCTGCGCGACGACAAGCCGATGGTCGGGGTGCGTCGCGGCCCGACGTTCGTCGGCGTACTGACCCCGGCGGGCGTGCACCGCGCCCTGCGCGAGTCGCTGCGCTGACCCGAGCCGGGTCAGTCCCGGGAGACCGTGACGTCCTTGTGCCAGGACTCGGTGACGTACTTTGTGACCCAGCCCATCGAGGTGTAGAGGCCGTCGGCGCCGGTCGGTGAGTCGGCATCGACCTCGAGGCCGACGCGGTCGCGACCGCGGGAGGCGGCGTCGGCGATGATCGTGCGGAGCAACCCGGTCGCGACGCCGCGGCCGCGGGCGGACGCGAGGACGCCGAGGTAAAAGACGTAGGACCCGTCCGGACCGGCGTCCGACTCGCTGACGGTGCCGACGAGGGCGCCGGCCGCCTCGACCTCCGGCCCGTCGACGATCTCGGCGACCCACCAGTGGTCCCAGCGGTGGCCGGGGTCCTCGCGCAGTCGGTGGATGAACTCGTCGAAGGTCTCCTCCGCGGAGTTGAAGTGGTCGGTGAACGCGCCCTCGAGCACGTCGTGCACCGCCCGGAGGTCGGCCTCCGACGGGCGGCCGTCGTCCCCTCGCTCGACGAGCCTGAAGACCACGCCGTTGCGCTCCCAGCGGGCCGGGTCGGGCACCAGCCCGGACTCCTGCGGCTCCACCGGGCGGCTCATCTGCCACCAGGTCCGGACCCGCTCGAAGCCGGCGCCCGCGAGCCAGCGCTGCTGGCGGACGTCACCGGCGAAGGCACCGGTGTCGACCTGCTGCACGCCCAGTCCGCGTGCCGCACCGACGGACTGTGCCTGCACCCCGGCCCATGCGAACAGCAGGTCGCTGCACCGGTCGGCGAGCTCGTCGTCGAGGTCGCGGTCGACGACGTGGACGAGCAGCATCCGACCCTCGGCGCGGTCGTGGACGCTCCCCCACGCCCGGATGACGCCGGCGGGGTCGACCACCACGACGTTCTCCCGCATCGCGAGCCCGAGCGTCTCGACCAGGACCTCGTCCTCACCGGACCCCGCCCATCCTCGGCCGGCGTGCTCGTGCGCTCGCAGCAGCTCGGCGAGCCGGGCCACCGTCGGCGGGTGGGTCCCGTCGGGCGTCTCGACCGCCCAGCCCTCGGGGAGCCCGGTGTCGTGCGGCAGCACGTCTGCGGGATGGCTCTCGAACCGGTTGTCCTCGGGGATCACGGGCGGCCATTCTTCCGCACGGCCGGGAGCGGTGGTGCGACGAGCTGCGGCAGGTCAGGCGCTGCGGTGGTCCCGGCGGGCGGCGGCGGCGCGGAGGGAGTCGACCTCGGCGCGGAGCACGTCGAGCTCGGCCTCGAGCTCGGCGACCGTCACGATCGCCTCGGCGGCGCGGCCGTCGGCGGCGTCGCGAGCGCGCTCGGCGGCGTCGCGGCCACGGTCCGCGGCGTCGGCGCGGCGGGTCTCCTGGGCGCGCTTCATGGCCTGCTCGGCGGCGTTCTTCTGGGCTGACGAGAGGGCGCGCTCGAGCACGTCGATGGCCTCCTCGCGCTCACTGATCTTGCGGCGCATGTCGGCGGCGAAGGCGGCCGACTCGGCGGTACGACGCTCGGTGAGGGCGCGGTACTCCTGGGCCTGGACGGCGCGGTCCTGCGCCGCCTCGACCCGGGCGGCCATCAGCTCGGAGTGGGTGATGCGCGTCGCGGCGGCACCGGCCAGGACGGCCAGGACGGCGGCGAACGCGGTGAGGACGACGGAGGAGGAGGCGATGGCGCCCAGCACGACCGCGGCAGCGACCGCGAGCAGGGCGATGGCGACGACCAGGCGCGTGCTGCGCTGGCGTCGGCGAGCGGGCGTGCGTGACGCCTGTGACTGCTGGGGCTGCTGGGAAGGCATGCGGCCAGACTAGGGCTGGGGACGACCGCCGTCCGTGCGACACGCACGCTCGAGGGCGAGGGAGGCCAGCGTCACGGCGGCGCCCGCCACGGCCGCGATGACGGCCCGGAGGATCCACCGGTCGGCGAGCTGGGAGTCGTCACCGAGCCAGCTGACGGCGTACCCCGCGTATCCGGCGGCGGTCAGGGCGCCACCGAGGGCGCATGCGCGGGCGAGCACGAGCCGGTTCATCGCCTGGTGCACCTCGAGCCGCTGGCCGCGCACCTGGACGGTCTGCCAGGTGTGCCACGCGAGGAAGCCCATGATCACCGCCACCAGCACGACGGCCAGCGTCTGCGTCCACGACACGAGCGGTGCGCGACCGGTGGCCGCGCTCAGGACGGGGTGGATCGCCCAGCCACCGACCAGCCCGACCACGACGCACGTGGTCAGCGCGCGGGCCGACGTCGGTCGGAGCGAGCCGCGCGGCTCCGGGGGCTCCTCGGGTGGGTTCTCGCTCATCCAGCCTTGCTCAGTTGACCTCGAGCGAGATGTCGTCGCGCTTGCGGACGCCCGAGGTGTCGGCCGACGAGAGCAGCTCGGCGATCGGACCCCGGTCGGGGAAGACCGCGTCGGGCTCGAGGTCGTGCCACGGCTGCAGCACGAAGGCGCGCTCGTGGGCGCGGGGGTGCGGCAGGCGCAGGAAGTCCTCGTTGGACCGCCGGTCGCCGACGACGATGAGGTCGACGTCGAGGGTGCGGGGCGCGTTGCGGACGTCGCTGCGCTCACGGTCGAAGGCGTCCTCGACCGCGAGGGCGCGCTCCATCAGGCGGGCCGCGGGGAGCGTGGTGTCGGCGAGCACGACCGCGTTGAGGTAGGGCCCGGAGCCGTCAGGGGCGTCGACGGGCTCGGTCTCGTAGACCGGCGAGACGCCGGTGACGAAGAAGTCCGGGGTGTCGGCCAGCGCGTCGACGGCGCCCTGCAACGCCGCGAGCCGCTCGCCGAGGTTGGAGCCGAGGGCGACGACCACCCGACGGATCGGGTGCATCTCGCCGGTGAGCGAGTCGGTGTCCACGATGTTCGGGTTGGGGGTCTCAGTCATTGAGCGTTGCCTCGCGTTCTGGTGATCGTCAGCGCGACGTCCGAGTACGTCGCGTCGATGGGTGCATCAGGCTTGTGGAGCGTGACCCGCGTCCATTCAACACGACGGTCGCTCAGGCACACATCGGCGATGCGCTGGACGACGGTTTCTATCAGGTCGACCGGATCGCGCTCCACGGCGGCCTTCACCTCGAGCGCCAGCGTCCCGTAGTTCACCGTCTCCGCGAGGTCGTCCGACGCCGCGGCCGCCCGGGTGTCGATGCCCAGCACGAGGTCGACGACGAAGACCTGCCCCTCCCGCTTCTCGAAGTCGAAGACCCCGTGGTGCGCGAAGCACTCGAGTCCGGTGATCGACAGCTCGTCCGTCACGGGGCGCCTTCCATCGCGGCGACGACGGCGAGCGCGTCGCGGGTCGCGCGTACGTCGTGCACGCGCAGGTAGTCGACGCCGCCCGAGGCCAGGAGCGCCACCAGCGCCGCGTGGGCGTGCTCGCGCTGGTCGACCGGTCGCGGACCCTCGTCGCCCGCCAGCAGCGAGCCGAGGAACGACTTGCGGCTCGCCCCGACCAGCAGCGGGCAGCCGAGGGCGGCGAAATCGTCGAGCGCGCGCAGCAGCTCCCAGTTGTGGTGCGGCTTCTTCGCGAACCCCAGACCGGGGTCGAGCACGATCCGCTCGCGCGGGATGCCGGCCGCCACGGCGGCGTCGAGCCGGTCGCCCAGCTCGCGGCACACGGTCGCCGCGACGCCGTCGGGCTCGTAGTCGGTGAAGTCGCGCATCCGGTCGGCGTGGGCCCGCCAGTGCATGGCGACGTAGGTCGCGTCGCTGGCCGCCACCACGTCGAGGATCGCCGGGTCGGCCAGGCCACCCGAGACGTCGTTCACGACCACGGCGCCCGCCTCGAGCGCGGCCGCCGCGACCTCGGCCCGCATCGTGTCGACCGAGACGACGGCGCCGGCGGCGGCGAGCTCACGGATGACCGGGACGACCCGATCGAGCTCTGCAGCGGCGTCGGGCCGGATGGCACCTGGACGGGTCGACTCGCCGCCGATGTCGAGCAGGTCGGCGCCCTGCTCCAGCAGCAGCCGGCCATGGGCCACCGCCGCCTCGGTCGTCACGAACCGGCCGCCGTCGGAGAACGAGTCGGGCGTCACGTTGACGATGCCCATCACCCGGGGCGCGCGGGGCTGGTGGCCAGCCCCGGTCATCGGCTCACCTGGTGCCCGAGTGGATCAGCGCCATCGCCTCGGCGCGGGTGGCCTGGTCGGTGAGGAACGAGCCGCGCACCGCCGAGGTGATCGTGCGGGCGCCGGCCTTCCTGACGCCGCGCATCGTCATGCAGAGGTGCTCGGCCTCGATCACCACGATCACGCCGCGGGCCTCGAGGATCTCCAGCAGCGCGTCGGCCACCTGCGTGGTCAGCCGCTCCTGCACCTGGGGCCGCTTGCTGTAGACGTCGACGAGCCTCGCGAGCTTGGAGAGCCCGGTGATCTTGCCGGTCTCGGCCGGGATGTAGCCGACGTGCGCCACCCCGGTGAACGGCACCAGGTGGTGCTCGCACATCGACCACAGCTCGATGTCGCGCACCAGCACCATCTCGTCGTGCCCGAGGTCGAAGGTGGTGGTCAGGACGTCCCGAGCGGTCTGCCGCAGGCCCTGGGTGAGCTCGGCGTAGGCCCGCGCGACGCGCGCAGGCGTCTCGCGCAGGCCCTCACGGTCCGGGTCCTCACCGATGGCGAACAGGAGCTCGCGGACCGCCGCCTCGGCGCGCTCGTGGTCGAAGGCGGGCACCTCCTCGGGCGCGCGCTCCGGCACGGTGATCGGGTCGGTCACGGCGCGTCCGGGGACGGCGGCGTCGGGGTGTCCGGGTGGACGTCGGGCCCACCGTGCACGTCTCCCCCGGCACCGGGCGGCGTGAGGATGGCGCCACCGTCGGACTCCTCGGCGACCGCGCCCGCGTGGACGCGGTCGCGGATCTCCTGCGGGATGTCGACCGGCGGGATCGACGACGGCACGCGGTCGGGCGACCCGGTCCACGCGGGACGGACCGGGCTCATCCGAAGCGGCTCGAAGACCGCGGCGATCTCAGCCTTGTCGAGCGTCTCCTTGTCGAGGAGCTCGAGCACCAGCGCGTCGAGGACGTCGCGGTTGCGCTCCAGGATCTCGAAGGCCTCCTGGTGGGCGTGGCCGAGCAGCGCCTTGACCTCCTCGTCGACCGCGGCGGCGGTCTCCTCGGAGTAGTTGCGCGTGTGGCCCATGTCGCGGCCCAGGAAGGGCTCGGAGTTGCTGTCGCCGAGCTTGACCGCGCCGAGGCGCTCGGTCATGCCGTACTGCGTCACCATCGCGCGGGCGAGGTTGGTCGCCTTCTCGATGTCGTTGCCGGCACCGGAGGTGACGTCGTGGAAGATCAGCGCCTCCGCGGCCATCCCGCCCAGCATGTAGGCGAGGTTGTCGAGCATCTCGCTGCGGGTCTGCGAGTACTTGTCGCGGTCGGGCAGGACCATCGTGTAGCCCAGCGCGCGACCGCGCGGCAGGATCGTCACCTTGTGCACCGGGTCGGTGCCCGGCAGCGCCGCGGCGACCAGGGCGTGACCGCCCTCGTGGTAGGCGGTGATGAGCTTCTCGCGCTCGCTCATCAGGCGCGTACGACGCTGCGGGCCGGCGATGACGCGGTCGATCGCCTCGTCGAGGGTGTCGTCGGTGATCAGCTTCTGGTTGCTGCGGGCGGTGAGCAGCGCGGCCTCGTTGAGCACGTTGGCCAGGTCGGCACCGGTGAAGCCGGGGGTGCGCCGCGCGATGCTCATCAGGTCGATGTCCTGAGCGATCGGCTTGCCGCGCGAGTGCACCTGCAGGATCTTGTGACGGCCGTTGAGGTCGGGCGCGTCGACCTGCACCTGCCGGTCGAAGCGACCGGGGCGCAGCAGCGCGGGGTCGAGCACGTCGGGGCGGTTGGTGGCCGCGATGAGGATGACCCCGCCACGCACGTCGAAGCCGTCCATCTCGACCAGCAGCTGGTTGAGCGTCTGCTCCCGCTCGTCGTGACCGCCGCCCATGCCGGCGCCGCGGTGGCGGCCGACGGCGTCGATCTCGTCGATGAACACGATGGCCGGCGGGTTCTCCTTGGCCTGCTCGAAGAGGTCGCGCACCCGGGACGCACCCACGCCGACGAACATCTCGACGAAGTCCGAGCCCGAGATCGAGTAGAACGGGACGCCCGCCTCGCCCGCGACGGCGCGGGCGAGCAGCGTCTTGCCCGTGCCGGGCGGGCCGTAGAGCAGGACGCCCTTGGGGATCTTGGCGCCGACGGCCTGGAACTTGGCGGGGTCGGTGAGGAACTCCTTGATCTCCCCGAGCTCCTCGATGGCCTCCTCGCAGCCGGCCACGTCGCTGAAGGTCGTCTTCGGCATGTCCTTGGTGATCAGCTTGGCCTTGGACTTGGCGAACTGCATGACGCCGCGTCCGCCGCCGCCCTGGGCCTGGTTCATCAGGAAGATGAAGAGCAGGATGATCAGCGCGAAGGGCAGGAGCGTGGCGAGGAGCGAGCCGAGGAAGCTCGGCGAGGGCGTCTCGGCCTTGTAGGACTCGATCGTCCCCTTGTCGTACTGCTCCTGGGCTGCGGCGATCAGCCGCTCCTCGTCGCCGGCGACGTAGGTCGCGACGACCTTGTCACCGTCGGCGCGGGCGCCGCTGTCGAGCGTGGCGCGCACCTCGTAGTCGGCGCCGTTGAACTCGATCTTGTCGACCTTGCCGTCCTGGAGGTACGACGTCATCGTGGAGGTGTTGACCTCGTCGTACCCGTCACTGGGCGCGAGGAACTGGATCGCCAGCAGCACCGCGAAGGCGGCGACGACGATCCAGATCCAGGGACCCTTGAATATGCGCTTCACAGGCAACTTTCACCGGTTGGGAGTTGGTGGGGCGACCGTACAGGTCGCGCGGGAGCCCATTCTTTCAGGCGGGGTGAAGCGAGGCGACCACTTCGCCCTCTGTCGGCGACCGGTCCCCCGCGCTCACGAGTAGACGTGCGGCGCGAGCGTGCCGATGTCACGCAGGTTGCGGTAGCGCTCGCGGTAGTCGAGGCCGTAGCCGACGACGAACTCGTTGGGGATGTCCCAGCCGACGTACTTGGGCTCGACAGGCATCGACAACGCCTCGGGCTTGCGCAGCAGCGTGGCGATCTCGACGCTGGCCGGGTTGCGGCTCGAGAGGTTGTTGACCAGCCAGCTCAGCGTCAGCCCGGTGTCGATGATCTCGTCGACGATCAGCACGTCACGCCCGCTGATGTCGGTGTCGAGGTCCTTGAGGATCCGCACCACGCCGCTCGACTTCGTGCCGGAGCCGTAGGAGCTCACGGCCATCCAGTCCATCTCGAGGTGGACCGGCATCGCCCGCGCAAGGTCCGCCATCACCATCACCGCACCGCGCAGCACGCCGACGACGAGCAGGTCGCGGCCCTCGTAGTCCTCGGTGATCTGGAGCGCCATCTCTCCCAGTCGCTGCTGGATCTGCGCCTCGGTGAAGAGGATGTTGACCAGGTCGTGCTCCACGTGGGACGAGTCCATGGGCTGCAGCCTAGTCAGGGGCGCTCGAGCACGAGCAGGCCGTCACGACGCAGCGCGCGGAGGTGCCCGGGGAGGTCGACCCACTGCTGGCCGCGCCACGCGACGAGGAGGCGGTCGACCTCAAGGACGTGGCGCCGGGTCAGCTCGGCCGGGGGCACGCCGGCGGCGAGGGCGGAGGCGTGGATGACCCGGTGGCGCAGGGCCGGCGGCTGGGCGGCGAGCGCCTCGACGTCGAGCCCCTCGGCCCGGCGGGCGGCGTCGAGCGCGGCCCGCGCCAGGTCGTCGAGGAGCGCGGTGTCGTCGCGCAGCTGGTCGGCCGTGCGGGCGAGCGCCTCGGCGATCCCGGGGCCGAGCTCGTCCTCGAGGACCGGCAGGACCCGGCGTCGTACGCGCACCCGGGTGTAGCCGGGGTCGTCGTTGTGCGGGTCGTCCCACGGTTCGAGGCCCTCGACCTGGCAGGCGGTGAGGGTGTCGTCACGTCGTACGGCGAGCAGCGGTCGCGCGAACACCCCGAAGCCCGGCCGCATCCCCTGCAACGAGCGGCCACCCGAGCCCCGGGTGAGACCGAGCAGCACCGTCTCGGCCTGGTCGTCCAGGGTGTGGCCGAGCAGCACGAGCCGGGCCGAGAGCCGGTCGGCGACCTCCTCCAGGACGGCGTACCTCGCCTCGCGGGCCGCCGCCTCGGGTCCCAGCCCGGAGCTGCCGTCGACCTGCACACGAGCCGTCAGGGTCTCGTCGACGCCCAGCTCCGCGAGATGGGACACGACGCGACCGGCCTGCTCCGCGGAGCCGGCCTGGAGGCCGTGGTCGACGGTGACGCCGACGACCCGCAGGCCGAGCTTGTGCCCCTCGAAGACGGCGGCCGAGGCGAGAGCAAGCGAGTCGGCGCCCCCGCTGCACGCGACGGCGACGACGTCGCCGGGGTCGAGGGGCGACAGCGTCGCGCGGACCGGCACCCGGACCGCGGCGACGGACGGGTGGAGCGTCACAGGACGCGGGTGATCCAGGCGTCGGGGTCGGTGATCTCCGCCTTCGACGGCAACGTCTCCGGTCCGCTCCAGACGGCGTTGAAGTCGTCCATGCCGACCTTGTCGACCACGTGGCGGACGAAGCCGGCGCCGTCGCGGTACTGCGCCATCTTGGCGTCGAGGCCGAGCAGCCGGCGCAGCAGCTTGTCGAGGGTGCCGACGCCCTGGCGGCGCTGGTTGAACTTCTTGCGGATCTTCTCCACCGACGGGATCACGGTGGGTCCGACGCCGTCCATCACGACGTCGGCGTGGCCCTCGAGCAGGGACATCACGCCGGTGACGCGGTCGAGGACCTCCTTCTGCTCGGGCGTCGAGACGAGGTCGATGATGCTCCCGCTGCCGCTCCTGATCGCCTCCGCACCGCGGCGCAGGCCGTCGAGGAGCGCGCTCGGCTCGATCGACCCAGCCACCTGGTCCATCTGGGCGAGCAGGTGGTCACCGAGCCAGGGGTTGGCGGTGAACTGGACCCGGTGCGTCTCCTCGTGGAGGCAGACCCAGAGCCGGAAGTCGGTCGGGTCGGCGCCGATCTCGCGTTCGGTGTGGACGATGTTGGGCGCGACCAGGAGCAGCCGGCCGTGGGGCGCGTAGAAGGGGTCGAACTGGCCGAGCACCTTGGTGCCGAGGAAGCCGAGCATCAGGCCGACCTCGGCGCCGGTCACCCGTGAGCCGATCGCGCCGGCGACGGCGCCGGGCTGGCCCTTCTTCTCGACCAGCCGGTCGACGATCGGGGCGAGGATCTTGGCGAAGCCGTCGGCGTTGGCCTGGATCCACCCGCCCCTGTCGACCACGAGCACCGGCGCGGTCCCGGCCTCGGTGCGCAGACCGGTGAACTCCTGCACCAGCGGGGTCGAGCGGTCGGCGCCATCGCGCAGCTCCGCGACCGCCGCGAGCGCCTCGTCGGTGGACACGACCGGCCCCGGCCCGGCCACCCTGGACCCGACGGTCACCGCGAAGTCCCAGTCCACCATGTTCATGCTGCGACAGTAGCCGGGAGCGAAGAATCGCTGGTCGAGGTGCGAGGAGCGCCAGCGACGAGCCTCGAGACCCGCGATGCCGCACGTGGTTTCGAGGCTCGCTGCGCTCGCACCTCAACCACCGGAGAGGTCAGGGAGTCGAGCAGCGGCAGGCGGCCAGCGCGGCGGCGGCCCGGTCGAGCGCCTGCTGGGCGTCGAGCTTCTTCGCGTCCGGCGACTTGTCGGCGCCGAAGACGAAGGCCATCGGCTCGCCGTCGCGGCCGACGGCGATGCCCGCGAGGGCGTGCACCCCGGTCAGGGTGCCGGTCTTGGCGCGCACCAGTCCGCGGGCGATCGCCGGGCCCTCGTCGAAGCGGTAGGTCAGCGAACCGGTGAAGCCGGCGATCGGCAGGCCGGTGACGAGATTGCGCAGGTCTTCGCCGTCCGGGCCGGCGGCGTGCTGGACGAGCGCGAGCATCGTGGCGGTGGAGACGCGGTTGCGTCGCGACAGGCCCGAGCCGTCGTACACCTCGTCGCCGGTCACGTCGATGCCCAGCCCGCGGAGGGTGTCGAGGACCGCGGCGGCGCCGCCGGCGAAGGACCCATCCCCCGACACCGCGAGGCCGATCTGGTGGCCGACCACCTCCGCACCCTCGTTGTCGCTGACGTCGATGATCCGCTCGGCGATCTCCGAGAGGGGTGCGCTCTCGACGGAGGCGAGCTCCTCGGTCCCGGGCGGTACGACGACCCGCTCGGGCGCGCCGACCACCTTCAGGCCCGCTGAGGCGAGGGCGGAGGCGAACACCTGGGCGGCGGCCAGCGAGGGGTCGTCGGACCGGGACAGCTGGTCGGGCGCGATCCCGCTGTCGACCATCAGCGCCGTGATGGGGCTGACGATGTCGTCGGGCACGTAGTCGCGGCGCCACGCCGGGTTGTCCGTCGGCCCGGTGAAGAGGCTGTCGTCGAAGCGGACCGTGACGCGACCGCGCCCGCCGAGGGCCTTGGCCGCGGTGAGGGCGAGGGTGGTCACGTCCGCCCGGGCGGGGTACGTCGACTCGGCCTCGGCGAGCGTCAGCGGCTGGCTCACCAGCAACGGGTCGCCGCCACCGACCAGGACCACCTCGCGCGGCCTCTCGCCGCGCACGACCCTGGTCGTGAAGGTGTGGTCGGGTCCGAGGGTGGCGAGCGCGGCTCCGAGAGTCAGGAGCTTGGTCGTCGAGGCGGGCAGGTAGCGCCCGTCGCCGGTCGTCCACACCGGCCCGCCCGGGGTCAGCGAGCCCACGGCGCCGACGACGTGCCTGCCGAGGTCGGGGTCGGCGAGGTCGGCGGTGACGGCGGCAGCGACGCGGTCCGGGACGACGTCCGCGTCCGTCGGGACCGGGTCCGGCTCGTCCACGGCGGTGTCCCACGCGGGCAGCTCCAGCCCGGCGGGCGGGGGGACCGCCTCGGGCTCGGTCGCCGGGTCGGCGGCGAGCCACGGGAGGTAGCGCTGGCCCCACTCGAAGCGGTAGGCCCCGACGCCGGCGCCGAGGATCGCCAGGACGAGCACCACCGGCAGCCAGCGGCTCACGAGGTGGCGTACCTCACGTCCCCTCCGTTT
Source organism: Nocardioides potassii (assembly GCF_021648885.1). Taxonomy (GTDB): domain Bacteria; phylum Actinomycetota; class Actinomycetes; order Propionibacteriales; family Nocardioidaceae; genus Nocardioides; species Nocardioides potassii. The sequence goes on from NZ_JAKJHZ010000006.1 coordinate 29,421, forward strand.
GGACCCTCTCGCTTCGCGCATCGGGGTCATTGTGCGCGAGACTGCCCCCAGGACGACGCGTCGGGCCCACCGCCGGACGCGCGACGAGGGCCCGATGACGTGCCGAGATGGAGGAAGACGTGCTGACGTTCGACGTGCTGGTGGAGATCCCCAAGGGTGAGCGCAACAAGTACGAGGTCGACCACGAGACCGGGCGCATCCGCCTCGACCGCATGCTCTTCACCTCGACCGCCTACCCGGCCGACTACGGCTTCATCGAGAACACCCTCGGCCAGGACGGCGACCCGCTCGACGCGCTGGTGATCCTCCAGTCGCCGACCTTCCCCGGCTGCATCATCGAGTGCCGCGCGATCGGGATGTTCCGGATGACCGACGAGGCCGGCGGCGACGACAAGGTCCTCTGCGTGCCCGCCCACGACCCGCGCCTCGAGCACCTGCGCGACATCAACCACGTCTCCAAGTACGACCGGCTCGAGATCCAGCACTTCTTCGAGGTCTACAAGGACCTCGAGCCCGGCAAGTCCGTCGAGGGCGCCGACTGGGTCGGCCGCACCGAGGCCGAGGCCGAGGTCCAGGCCTCCTTCGAGCGCTTCACGACCGAGGGCCACGGCGACGACCTCGACAACATCGCCGACGACAGCCTCGGCGAGGACGCCTGAGCCTCGGGCCTCTCGCGCTGTAACGCCGGGTTAGCTGCTGTACCCACCCCCGTGCATGGGGGTGGTCACAGCTCGTAACCCGGCGTTACAGGCGTTCTGGCCGGTTGGTGCCAGGTGGGTCAGGCGGCGGTCGCTTCGCTCACCGCACCCACCGGCTCGAGGGCCTCGGCCAGGATGTCGGTCACCCGTCCGACGGGCCGCACCTCGAGCTCGGCGAGCAGCTCGGCCGGTACGTCGTCCAGGTCCGGGCGGTTGCGCTCGGGGACGAACACCGTCGACAGTCCGGCGCGCTGCGCGGCCAGCAGCTTCTGCTTGAGGCCGCCGATCGGCAGCACCCGGCCCGACAGCGAGACCTCGCCGGTCATGCCGACGTCCGAGCGCACCGGTCGGCCGGTGAGCAGAGACACGAGTGCGGTGACCATCGTGACGCCCGCGGACGGCCCGTCCTTGGGGACGGCGCCCGCCGGGAAGTGGACGTGGATCGACCGCTCGAAGGCCGACGGCTCGATGCCGAGCTCCGTGGCGTGCGCCCGCACCCACGACAGTGCGATCGACGCGGACTCCTTCATCACGTCGCCGAGCTGGCCGGTGACGGTGAGTCCCGCGGTGCCCTCGGCGACGGACGTCTCGACGTACAGCACGTCTCCGCCGAGGCCCGTCACGGCCAGGCCGGTGGCGACTCCGGGCACGTCGGTGCGCTCGTGGCTGTCGGGCGTGAAGCGCGGCCGGCCGACGAGGTCCTTGAGGTCCTCGAGGCCGACGTCGAGCCGCTCCACCTCGCCGGTCGCGAGCCGCGTCGCGGCCTTGCGGAACGCCTTGGCCAGCAGCCGCTCGAGCTGGCGCACGCCGGCCTCGCGGGTGTAGTTGGCGGCGAGCTCGCCGAGCGCCTCATCGGAGACCGTCACCTCGTCAGCCGTGAGGGCGGCGCGCTCGAGCTGGCGGGGCACCAGGAAGTCGCGGGCGATGGCGACCTTGTCGTCCTCGGTGTAGCCGTCGATCGTGACGAGCTCCATCCGGTCGAGCAGGGCCGACGGGATCTGCTCGACGACGTTGGCCGTCGCGATGAAGAGGACGTCGGACAGGTCGAGGTCGAGCTCGAGGTAGTGGTCGCGGAAGGTGTGGTTCTGCGCCGGGTCGAGCACCTCCAGCAGCGCGGCCGCCGGGTCGCCGCGGTAGTCGGCACCGACCTTGTCCACCTCGTCGAGCAGGACGACCGGGTTCATCGACCCGGCCTCCCTGATCGCGCGGACGATGCGGCCCGGCAGCGCGCCGACGTACGTCCGCCGGTGCCCCCGGATCTCCGCCTCGTCGCGGACGCCGCCGAGGGCGACGCGGACGAACGTCCGGCCGAGGGAGCGCGCGACGGACTCCCCCAGCGACGTCTTGCCGACGCCGGGAGGGCCTGCCAGCAGCACGACCGCGCCCGAGCCGCGACCGCCGATGACCTGCAGCCCGCGCTCGGCGCGGCGAGCGCGGACGGCGAGGTACTCGGTGATGCGGTCCTTGACCTCGTCGAGGCCGTGGTGATCGGCGTCGAGCACCGCTCGGGCGGCCGCGACGTCGTGGGAGTCCTCGGTCCGCTCGTTCCACGGCAGCCCGAGGACCGTGTCGAGCCAGGTGCGGATCCAGCCGGCCTCGGGGTTCTGGTCGCTCGAGCGCTCGAGCTTGTCGACCTCGCGCAGCGCCGCCTCGCGCACCGCCTCGGGCAGGTCGGCGGCCTCGACGCGCGCCCGGTAGTCGTCCGAGCCGTCGGGCTCGCCCTCGCCGAGCTCCTTGCGGATCGCGGCGAGCTGCTGGCGGAGCACGAACTCGCGCTGCGTCTTCTCCAGGCCCTCGCGGACGTCGTTGCTGATCTTGTCGGTGACCTCGTCCTCGGTGTCGTAGGCGCGGGTCCACCCGACCAGCAGCCGCAGGCGCTCGCCCACGTCGGGCGTCTCGAGGACCTGTCGCTTCTGGTCGTCGGTGAGGTACGGCGCGTAGCCGGAGGTGTCGGCGAGCGCACCCGGGTCGGCGATGCGTCGTACGTTCTCGATGACCTGCCAGGCCTCGCGGCGCTCCAGGATCGAGACGACGAGCGTGCGGTAGTCCTCCGCCAGCTCGCGGAGCTCGTCGGTCACCTGCGTCTCGGCGACGGGCTCGGCCTCGACCCAGAGGGCGGCGCCGGGGCCGGTCACGCCGGCACCGATGGCGACGCGACGCTCGGCGCGCAGGACGGCGGCGGGCTTGCCGCCGGCGAAGCGGCCGACCCGGTCGACGACCGCGACGACACCGTGGGTGGCGTAGCGGTCCTCGAGGCGCGGGGCGACGAGCACGCGGGTGGGCTCGTCGTCGGGACGTGACGCCTGGGAGGCGTCGTGCGCGAGCCGGGCGGCGTCGATCGCGGCGCGGGCGGACTCGTCGAGCTCGATGGGCACGACCATGCCGGGGAGCAGGACCGTGTCGTGGAGGAACACCACTGGAAGCGAGGTGGGAAGCGAGAGGTTGTTCGTCATGCCGTCTCAACGCAGGACAAGCGGAGGCATGTTCCGGTTCGCGGTTCGCCCACCGCGAACGGCGTACTCCCCGCTGTAACGCCGGTCCGGGTCAGAGGCCCGACAGGAACAGGTCGAGGGCGCGGGCGACCTCGAGGTGGATCTCGGCGGTCCGAACCGCGTCGTAGGTGCCCATCGCGTGGTCGGCGTCCGGCACCTCGAGCACGTCACAGCCGCCGCCGGCGAGCTCGCGCGCGGTCGCGGCGTCCCAGAGCTCGTCCCGGAGGCCGCCGACCAGGAGCTGCCGTCCGGCGTTGGCGGCGATCGCCTCGACCATCACCGGGTCGACCAGCAGGGGTGTCAGCCAGATCGCGTCGAGCCCGTGCTCGGCGGCGTACGACGCGGCGCGGGTGCCGAGCGACTTGCCGACCACCAGCACGCGGTCGCCCACCCCGGACGAACGCAGCTCCGCGGCGTGCGCGGCCTCGACGTGGCGGCGTACCCACTGCTCGGGGTTCTCGCCCTCGTCGCGTGAGGTCGAGTCCCACCAGATCTGCTGGACCGTGAAGCCGTGCTGGACGAGCGCTCGGCGTGCGAACTCCAGCAGCGGCGCGGAGGGTGGGTACGCCCGCCCGGGTGCGACCAACGCGACTCCCCTGCTCGCGCCGGCCGGCTCCCACCGGGTGGGTGCTCCCCCGAACGTCATCGCTCGTCCCCCTTCGTGGCCCGGAAGTAGCCGAGCGCTCCGTGGATGCGGAGGTCCACCGTGTCGCACCCGGCCGCGCGCAGCCAGCGAATTGCGTCGCTCGTCGAGCACATCGGTCCGAGGATCCCGGCCCGCGCGCCCGCCCGGCGGAGCGGTTCGTAGCGGACCCCCGTGTCGGTGAAGATCGAGCTGCCGGTGATCACGCCACCGCGAGCGAGCACGCGCACCATCTCGTCGATGGCGGTGCGGGGATCGGGGAAGCAGTGCAGCCCGGTGAAGGACACGACGAGGTCGAAGGCGTCGTCCGCGAAGGGCAGGGCGCCGGCGTCGGCGACCGCAGGTGAGACCTGGTCGGCGACACCGCGCGCACGGGCCGTGCCCAGGGTGCGCCCGAGCATGGTCGTGGAGATGTCGGCGGAGACGACCTGGACCCCTTGGCCGGGGCGCAGCCCACGGAGGGCCACGCCGGACCCGCTCGGGACGTCGAGGACGCGTGCGCCTGCCGGGAGCGTCCCGATCTCGGCGGCGGCCTCGTCGATCAGCCGCAGGTCGCTCCCGGTGCCGAGGCGCCATGCCGGACGCCCGACCTCCGGGTGCTCGACGAGCCAGGGGTAGACGTAGGACCAGAGACCGTCCTCGCGCCAGCTCCCCAGCCCGGAGATCCTCACGCCGGTCCGGTGTCCGTCCAGGTGAGCAGCTCGGGGCTGCGCAGCATCTCCTGGGGCACACCGAAGGCGTCCACCAGGTCGACCGCCAGCGGGCGGAGCTTGCGGCACAGCGAGCCGACCTCGCGGCTGATCGCCTTCGACCGCTGGCTCGAGAGCCTGCCGTGCTCCATGAACCACGCCCGGTCGGCCTCGATCGTGCTGAGCGCGTGGAGGTCGCAGAGCAGGTTGAGGGCGACCTTGAGGTCCCCGTCGGGAACCTCCGCCACCTTCGCGACGAACGCCTCCAGCACCAGCCGCTCGGCGTGCGCCTGGGCCGCGGCGATGACGTGGTCCTGCACGCGGGAGAAGACGGCGCCGGGGTTCTGGCCCTGGTCGATCCCGCGCTTGAGCCGCCGCGCGACGCCGCCGATCATGTGCTCCTCGCGGAAGCGCAGCATGGCGAGCTGGTAGTTGGGGTCGAGCAGGCCGGCCTCCTGGTCCCACTTCTCCCCGCCCGGCAGCAGGTCGCGCACCGACTGGACGAGCTTGTGCACCGACGTGCGCTCGACCACGGTCTCGACCGCGAGGCCCGCCACGAAGCGGGCCATCCCGAGCTGGTCCATGTCCTCGAACTCGCCTGCGTAGTCGGTGAGCAACCCCTTCGCGACCAGCTGGAGCAGGACGTGGTTGTCGCCCTCGAAGGTGGTGAAGACGTCGGTGTCGGCCTTGAGCGCGGCGAAGCGGTTCTCGCTGATGTACCCGGCGCCACCGCAGGCCTCGCGGCACTCCTGGATCGTCCGGGTGGCGTGCCAGGTGCCGAGCGCCTTGGTCGCGGCGGCCCGGGACTCGAGCATCCGGCGGGCATGCTCGTCCGCGCCCTCCTCGGTGGGCCCGGGACCGGAGAAGACGTCGTGCAGCTGGCCCGCCACGACCTCCTGCGCGAAGTGGAGGGCGTACGTGCGCGCGATCAGCGGCAGCAGCCGGCGCTGGTGCATGCCGTAGTCGAGCAGCACCTGCTCCTCGTCGGGCGAGACCGCCTCGAACTGGCGGCGTCGTACGGCGTAGCGGGTCGCGATGGTCAGCGCGACCTTGGCGGCGTTGATGCCGGCGCCGCCGACGCAGACCCGCCCCTGCACGAGCGTGCCCAGCATCGTGAAGAAGCGCCGGTTGGGGTTGTCGATCGGCGAGAGGTAGCGGCCCTCGGGCGTCACCTCGGCGAACTGGTTGAGCAGCGCGTTGCGGGGGACGCGCACGCCGTCGAACCAGATGCGGCCGTTGTCGACGCCGTTGAGGCCCATCTTGGGGCCGCAGTCCTCGATGCGCACGCCGTCGAGGACCCGGCCGTCCTCGCGGATCGGGACGACGAAGGCGTGCACGCCGTGGCGCTCGCCGTCGACCTCGAGCTGGGCGAAGACGGCCGCGACCTCCGCGTGCGCGGCGGCGTTGCCGATGTAGTCCTTGCGGCTCGCGTCGTCGGGGGTCGTGATCACGAACTCCTGCGCCTCGACGTCGTACGACGCCACGGTGCCGAGGGCCTGCACGTTGGAGCCGTGGCCGCTCTCGGTCATCGCGAAGCAGCCGAGGGTGCGGCCGCTGACGAGGTCGGCGAGGTAGGCGTCGTGGTGGGTCTTCGTGCCGAGCTGGAGGATGGCGCCGCCGAACAGGCCGAACTGCACACCGACCTTCACCAGCACCGACAGGTCGCCCATCGCGAGGGTCTCGAAGGCGGCGATCGAGGCGCCGAGGTCGCCGCCACCGCCGTACTCCTCGGGGAAGCCCATGCCGGTCTGCCCGGTCTCGGCCATCATCACCACGACGTCCTTGACCCGCTCACGGAAGTCCGCGGTGGTCATCTGCTCCTCGTCGACCAGGATCTTGGCGTGCTCGGCGAGGTTGGCCCGCACGAGGTCGCGGACCTCGGCGTACTTCCCGTCGAGGAGCGTGCGCATCGCAGCCACGTCGACCTCAGGCTGTCGATAGCCCTTGTCCGTGGCGTGCGTCGTGTCGTGGTCGGGCACCGCCGCCGGCCCGTCCTTCTCCGGCACGGGCGTCGGCATCTCGTCGGCGATCGGTGGCACCTGGTCGGTGGCATCCTCCACAGTCATGCGTCCCAAAGTAGCCCTGCCGGTAGGTTCGCGGCGATGAACGTGTCTGAGGCCACCCCGGCGGGCGAGGGCGGGGCGACGATGGCCTACAACTACGCGATCGTCGGCGTGCAGAAGGGCGGTACGTCGACGCTGGCGGTGACGCTGAACCAGCACCGGCTGGTGTGCCAGCCGCCGGACAAGGAGCGCCATTACTTCGACGACGAGGACGTCGACTGGTCGGCGCCCGACTACGCCCGCGACTACACCGCCCCCCGCCGCGCACCCGTGCACCGGCTCGTCGGGGACGCCTCACCGACGTACCTCTACTGGCCGCACGCGCTCGAGCGCATGCGCGCCTACGGCCCGACGATGCCGCTCGTCGCGGTCTTCCGCGACCCCCTCGAGCGGCTGTTCTCGCACTGGGTGATGCTCCGCTCGCGCAACCTGGCCTGGCCCGACTGGCCGGACTTCCTCACCGAGTGGCCGCACACCTCCCTGCCGGACGAGGTGCCCGACCCGTCCGTCGTACGCACCATGCGGTGGCGGCACATGACCGGCCTGGCGCGCGGGTTCTACGGCGAGCAGCTGCAGCGCGGCTTCGAGCTCTTCGGGCGCCAGCAGTGGCTGCTGCTCGAGATGCGGCAGATGCTCGGCGACTTCGAGAGCACCATCCACCGCACCACCGACTTCCTGGACCTGCCGCGCTTCGAGCGCGTGCCGCCGCTGCGCAACTGGCACGCCGGCGCCGAGCAGGTGCCCGGCACCGCCCCGACCGCGGACGACGTGGCGCGCGTCGCCGAGGTGTACGCCCGCGACCTCGCGCTGTTCGAGGAGCTCTCCGGCATCGACACGTCGGCCTGGCCGACCCGCCTGGTCCTCGACGGCGACCTCGACCCGGGCGAGCTCGCCGCGCGGTTCGCGCGGAAGGTCCGCTGAGCCTGCTCTGGAGTCACCGGATGTCCGGTGACCGCCACGGTTGTCAGCCAAGATCTCGGCTGACAACCGTAGGACTCGGGTGCCAAGCCCGGTCCACTCCGCGCGCCCCTGCCGGCCCCATCCGGGCGCCTGCAGGCAGGCTCAGGGGCGCGCGAAGAAGTTCGGGGTGCGCCAGTAGTACATGGACTCCTGGCTGACGTCGCGGCCGGTGCGCGGGGCGTGGACGATCTGGCCGCCGCCGACGTAGATCGCGACGTGGTAGATCGACGACGGGTTGCTCGACGAGCCCCAGAAGACGAGGTCGCCGGGTGCGAGCTGGGCGGCGGAGATCGGCGTCGACTGGGTGTACTGCGCGACGGAGTAGTGCGGCAGCGACGTGCCGCCCCGCGCCCACGAGCCGGCGGTCAGGCCGCTGCAGTCCCACGCGTCGGGGCCGTCCGCGCCGTAGCGGTAGGGCTTGCCGATCTGCGAGGTCGCGAACGCGACCGCTGCCGACGCACCGCCGCTGGGCGACGGGGTGGGGATCGGGGTGGGGGTCGGGGTGGGGGTCGGGGTGGGGGTCGGGGTCGGCGTGGGTGTTGGCGTGCTCGTCGGGGTGGGCGTGGCGGTCGGGGTCGGCGTGCTGGTGTGGCTGGGCGTGCTCGTCGGCGTGGGGGTCGGCGTGGGGGCCTGGGTGGGGGTCGCGGTCGGAGTGGGCTTGCTGGTCGCCTGATGCTGGGCCTGATGCTGGGCCTGCTGCTGGGCCTGCTGCTGGGCCTGCGCCGCGGCCTCGGCCTGGGCCTGCGCCTCGGCCTGGGCCTGCGCCGCGGCGGCGGCCGCCTCGGCAGCGGCCTGCTCGAGGGCGCTCTGCCGGCGCTCGGCGAGCCGCACGCTGATGCCCTGGAGCTCGGCGAGCTCGGCGACGAGGTCGGCCTTGTCGGCCGCGATCTCCGCGGCACGGGTGCCCGCGTCGGCCTGGGCCCGGGCGGCTGCGTCCTTGGCGGCCTCGGCCTCGGCCTCCGCCGCGCTCGCGCGCTCGGCGGCGCGGTCGGCGGCGGCGGCGGTCACCTCGGCGACGGCCGACGCGGCGGTGAAGGCGTCGTACTGCTGGTCGAGGACCTGCGAGGTGTTCCCTACCGTGATGCTCCGGTCGATCAGCGCAGCGATGCCGTCCGACTCGACGACCGCGGCGAGGCCCTGGATCTGCGAGGCCTCCTCGTAGGACCGCACCACCGTGGCGGCGTACAGCTCGCGCTGGGCGACGACCTCGTCCTGCGCGTCCTCGGCCGCGGCCTGCGCCTCGGCGGCCTCCTTGCGCGACTCCTGCGCCCGCCACCGGGCGCCGTTCCACGCCTCCGCGGCCCGGGCGGCGGTGTCACCGGCGTCGTCGAGCGCGAGGTTCGCGCGGATCAGGTCCGCCTGCACCGCGGCCACGTCGCGCCCCTTGTCGGTGGCGGCCCGCTCGGCGGCGGCGACGTCGGCCTCGGTCGGCACGCTGTCGTCGTCGGCGAACGCCGCTGCGGGACCCAGCCCCAGTCCGGCGACCAGGACCACGACCGCCGCCCAGCGCGACGTCGTACGACGTGGCGCGGGGGCGCGGTGGGGCAGCGGAGCGACGGGCACGGGGGTTCCCCTCGGGGTCTCGGGAGACCGTGCGACTTCCCCATCGCACGGGCAACGCGAGGCACGCTAGTGAACTTTCGTCACATGGGGAACAGTTTTCTCAACTTTTTCACCATCGCTCGGCGTGTCGGCTTGCAAACTACATGCATGTAGTTTGCAACCATCGCTCGCTGGAGTCTCCGGATACCCGGTGACCACAACGGTTGACTGCCCAGATCTCGGCTACGAACCGTGAAACTCCGCCACCAAGCTCGGAGTTCGAGTGGTTGTCCACAGGCGGGCTTCAGCGGGAGTACGGCGACCCGGAACGGGCAGGCGCCATCCATGATCACGCCACAGGTGGACCTCGAAGGTCTCGTCCAGCTCCGTCGCGACCTGCTCGCGAGCGGCCTCACCGACCCGCAGATCGATCGGCTGGTCAGGGCGAAGGTCCTCAAGCGCATCAGGTACGGCGCCTACGTCGCGTACGAGACGTGGGAGTCGCTGTCGATCGATGACCGCCATCGGCTGCTCGCCCGCGCCGTCAGGGCCAGGGCGCACAGCAGTACCGCCCTCACCCACGTGTCGTCACTCGTCGAGCGTGGCATCTCCCTGTGGGGCTTCCCCCTGGACGTCGTGCACACGACGCGCACGGACAGCGGTCAGCGCGCCGGACGCAAGAGGCGGGACTGGGTCCCCCATCGCGGCATCCTCGGCGCCGAGGACTGCGAGGAGCTGAACGGCGTACTGGTGAGCACCGCTGCCCGGTCGGCCTTCGAAGTGACCACCCTCGGCGGCGTCGAACGTGGGCTGATCGCGGTCAACCGCCTGCTTCATGCGAAGGCCATGACCATGGACGAGTTCACGGAGCAGGCGGCCGCCCACCGCGACTGGCCGGGCAGCCTGACGACCAACCTCGTCACCCACCTCGCGGACAGTCGACTGGAGTCCGTCGGCGAGGACCGCTTCAGCTACCTTGCATTCAGGCAGGGGCTCGTCAAGCCGGAGCCCCAGTTCGACGTCAGGGACGAGCAGGGCGTCCTCGTTGCTCGGGTGGACTTCGCGTGGCCCGACCTCGGGGTGTTCCTCGAGTTCGACGGCAAGATCAAGTACGAGCGCCATCGTCGCGAGGGCGAGTCGCTGGACGAGTTCCTGATGCGGGAGAAAAGGCGCGAGGTACTCGTTTGCCAGATCACCGGCTGGACGTGCATCCGGATCACGTGGGCCGACTTCGCCCGGCCCGAGCTCGTCGCCACCCGCATCCGGAAGGTGATGGCGGCGCGCAACAGCGGCGTCGCCTGACGACCTTCGCTGCCGAGTCCTACGGTTGTCAGCCCGGATCTCGGCTGACAGGCGTTGCGGTCACCGGATATCCGGTGACTCCAGAATCGGACGCCGGTCACTCGGCGTCGACGGGCACCTGGGAGGTGGTCGAGGTGGGGTGGGACGAGAGGCCGTGGCGGTCGAACTTCTGGCCGCTGGCGAGCCCGCCGAGCCAGAAGGAGAAGAGGGCGATCACGACGCCGGCGAGGTCGTCGGCGATGTAGTGCCAGCCGAAGTAGAGGGTCGCCACGACGGTGATCGCGAAGTTGGCCCAGAAGATCACGTGCAGGATCCGGTGGCGCAGCGTGTACTGCACCATCAGCGCGACGAGCAGGGTGATCGCGACGTGGAGAGAGGCGAAGCCGGCGACGGACTGGACGGCCCCCTCGGCGCCGGAGCGGATCACGTTGGAGCGGCCGTAGGACAGCGCCTCCATCAGCGCGCTCGAGCCGGTCGAGGGAAGGTCGGTGTAGAGGTAGCTGTACTGGAAGCCAGGGCCGAGGGTGGGCAGCGCGTAGTAGGACGCCGTGCCGATGCTCCAGGCCAGGCACTGCGAGGTGGCGAACCAGTAGCCGAAGGTGATGTTGCGCGACCACACCAGCCAGGCGGCCAGGGCCAGCGGCACGAGCGGCAGGAACCACAGGTAGATCGTGGAGAGGAAGTGCGCGGAGATGCCCGTGCCGAAGATCGTGTGCAGGATCGTCGCCGGCTCGTGGCCGAACATCAGCGCCCGGTCGACGAGGTGGAGCTCGCGGTCGTACTTCTCCTCGCCCATGATGAACGGCAGGAACGACTTGAGGTTCCGGTAGCAGACGTAGGTGATGTAGAAGCTCACGAGCCCGGTCACCACGAGGACGATGCGCTCGCGGTCCCAGTGCTCACGGATCCGCTCGCGTGCGATGGCGGGCATCAGGGCCGGCTTGAAGCGCGAGGCCCAGAGCGTGCGCGGGAGCAGGTCGAGCAGGAAGGCACCGAGGACCAGCAGCGGGAGCCTCAGCCACGACGGGCCGAGGAAGCCCTCCGGGTCGACCAGCGGGCGGCCGATGTGGAACGACGCGACCAGCGCCAGCACGCCCATGGTGGCGGCGACGCCGACGAGAAGGGCATAGGCCGGACGGTGCACGGGGCTCAGTCTAGGGAGCGGTCAAGGGGTCGCCCTGATCGGAAGGACCGCGAGCCGTGTCACGTCGACCCGCAGCGACACCTCGTCGCCCGGCGAGACGCGGGTGCCCAGCGGCGCGACCGCGTCGACGGCTCCGACCCTGTCGACGTCCACCACGAGCCGCACCTGCTCCGGGGTCACCCGGGCCTGCTCGACGCGGGCGCGCAGTGGGCCGTCGGCGTCCACGACGAGCGCCGAACGCCGCAGCGCGACGGCGTACGACGACCGCAGGCCGGCCGCGGCCAGCACCCGGGCGGCCGCGTCGTCGCGCAGCACGCGGGCGTAGCCGAGGAAGAGCGCGGTCTCCTCGTCGACCGGCTCGCGCCAGACCTCGTCGATCGCGCCGCCCTGGACCACGCGCCCGGCGCGCATCACCGCGAGCCGGTCGGCGAGCGCGAAGGCCTCCTCGTGGTCGTGGGTGACCAGCAGCGCGGTCGTGCCGGCCGTCCGGAGGATGCCGCGGAGGTCGCCGGCCAGCCGCTCGCGGAGCGTCGCGTCGAGGGCCGACAGCGGCTCGTCGAGGAGGATCAGCCGCGGCTCGACGGCGAGCGCCCGGGCCAGCGCGACGCGCTGCCGCTCGCCGCCCGAGAGCGTGCCGGGCAGGCGGTCGTCGTACCCCTCGAGGCCCACCAGCGAGAGCAGCTCGCGCACGCGTGCGTCGACCCGCGCGGACGGCGTACGGCGCAGGCGCAGCGCGTAGGCGACGTTGCGGGCGACGGTGAGGTGGGCGAAGAGCTGCCCGTCCTGGAACATCAGCGCAAACCCGCGCTTGTGGGTGGGCGTGCCGGACAGGTCGGCGCCGTCCCAGGAGATGCGCCCGGCGGAGAGCGGTTCGAGGCCGGCGACCGCGCGCAGCAGCGTCGACTTGCCGCAGCCCGACGGCCCGAGCACCGCGAGCACCTGGCCGGTCGCCAGGTCGAGCGAGACGTCGTCGACCGCGGCGGTGTCGCCGTAGCGGACGGTCACGTGGTCGAGGGCGAGGGTCATCAGAACGCTCCCACACCGGGGACGCGGAGCCGCTCGACCGCCAGCATCACCACGGCCGTGGCGACGGCGAGGACGACGGAGGCGGCGAGGGCCATGCCGTAGTTCATCGCACCGGGGTGGCCGAGCAGCCGGAAGATCACCACCGGCAGCGTCGGGCTGTCGTCGCGGGCAAGGAACGACGTCGCCCCGAACTCGCCCAGCGACGCCGCGAAGGCGAAGCCGCTGGCCGCCAGCATCGGCTTCCACGCCACGGGGAGGTCGACGGTGAGCAGGGTGCGCCACGGCGACGCCCCGAGCGACGCAGCCGCTTGGCGCTGCCGGTCGTCGATGCCGCCGAGCACGGGGGTCAGCGTGCGGACCACGAGCGGCAGGGCGACGAGGGCCTGCGCCATCGGCACGAGCAGGGGCGAGTCGCGCAGGTCGAGCGGCGGCTGGTCGAGCGTGATCAGGAAGCCGAAGCCGAGGGTCACCGCGCTGACGCCGAGCGGCAGCATGAAGAACCCGTCGAGGGTCGAGCGCACCCGGCGCTCGGCGAGCGAGTGCGAGCGGCGGGTCACGATCGCGGCGACGAGCGTTCCCACAAGGAGCGCCATCCAGGTCGCGTCGACGGCCGTGCGCAGGCTGGTGGCGAGGGCCGACGTCACCGGCTCGACCAGTGCCTGGTCGTCGCCCGCGCTGGTCAGCGCCCGGTAGTTGCCCAGCCCCCACTCGCCTCCGACGCGCAACGACCCGAGCACGAGGCCGAGGACCGGCACGAGCATCGCGCCGAGCACGAGCAGCGTCGCGACGACGACGGGCGCGTCGCCGCGGCGTACGGCCCGGGCGGGCGTCACCGTGCGCTGGGCGGTCGGGTCCGGTACGGCGCGCAGGCGAGCGGCGAGGACGAGCAGGCCGAGCACCACGATGATCTGCAGCACCGACAGCGCGGCGGCCGCCTGCAGGTCGAAGACGGTGGTCGTCAGGAGGTAGATCTCCGTCTCGACCGTCGCGTGCCGCACCCCGCCGAGGGTCAGCACGATGCCGAACGCCGTCGCGCAGAAGAGGAACACGATGCTGGCCGCGCCCACGATCGCGGGCCGGAGCGCGGGCAGCGTCACGGTCCGCAGGACCTGCCACGGTGATGCCCCCAGCGCGGCGGCCGCCTGCCCTGGCCGCGGGTCGAGCGACTCCCACGCGACCCCGACGGTGCGCACGACGACGGCGACGTTGAAGAAGACCAGCCCGGCGACGATCGCGACGGGAGTCCCGTCGAGGCCGAGCGGGCCGAGCGGCCCGCCCTCCCCCAGCAGCTGGCGGAAGGCGACGCCGACGACGACCGTCGGCAGCACGAACGGCACCAGCATCGCGGCCCGGACCGTCGCGCGGCCCGGCAGCCGCAGCCGGTGCAGGGCGTACGCCGCCGGCAGGCCGAGGACGACCGACAGCAGCGTCGCGACGCCCGAGGTGCACACCGTGAACCACGCGACCCGGTGCACGCGCGGGCGGGCCAGGACGTCCATCACCGCGCCCGGCGCGAACCGTCCGTCGGCCACGAAGCCCTCCGCGACCATGCCGGTCACCGGCAGGACGAAGAGGACGCCGAGCACGAGGACCGGCCCGGCGGCGAGAAGGAGGAGGCCGAGGATGCGCCTCATGTCGAGGTGGTCTCGAGGCTCGTCGCCGGGGCTCCTCGCACCTCGACCACCGATGGGCAGGACGTCATCGGGACACGACGTCGGTCCACTCCGTCAGCCACTGCTCGCGGTTGGCGGCGATCTCGTCGGGGGCTACCTCGTAGGGGTCGGTGGGCTGCGGGGCGAACTTCGCCCAGTCGTCCGGCACGCTCGCGCCGGGCATGACCGGGAAGACGTACATCGACTCCGGCAGGGCGCTCTGCACCTCGTCGGTGAGCATCCAGTCGACCAGCGCCTGCGCGCCGTCGGGGTCGTCCGCACCGGCCAGCACGCCGGCGTACTCCACCTGGCGGAAGCAGGTGTCGAGGAGCGCCGCCGTGGTGGTCCTGCCGTCCTTGACGGTGAAGGCCGGCGAGGAGTCGTAGGACACGACGATCGGGCGGGTGCCGTTCTCGGCGGCGGCGGTGAAGTCGCCGTAGTAGGCGTCCTCCCAGCCGTCGACGACCTTGGCGCCGTTGGCCATCAGGTCGCTCCAGTAGTCCGGCCAGTCGTCGCCGTAGGCCGCGACGGTCGCGAGGAAGAACGCCATCCCGGGGCTGCTCGTCGAGGCGCCGGGCGTGACGAGCAGGTCGGCGTAGGCCGGGTCGGTGAGGTCGTCGAGCGTCCGCGGCGGCTGGAGGCCCTCCTTGTCGAACCAGGCGGTGTCGACGTTGACGCACACGCTGGCGGAGTCGATCGGGACGAGCCGGTCGGCACCGTCGTCGAGGGCGTACTGCTCCGGCGGCTCGGCGCTGGGTGTGAACGGCGCGAAGGCGCCCTCGTCCAGCGGGCGCGAGGCGAAGGTGTTGTCGATGCCGAAGGCGGCGTCGGCGACCGGGTTGTCCGCGGTGAGGCTGAGCTTGGTGGCCAGCGTCCCGGCGTCACCGGCGGCCCGCACCTCGAGGGTGTAGCCGGACTCCTCCTCGAAGGCCCGGACCAGCTTCTTCGGCAGGTGGAACGACTCGTGCGTGGCGAGCACGACGGTGCCGCCGGTCGTGCCGCTGCCGTCGGCGGCCGACGTGGGCGTGCTGGGCTCGGAGGCGTCGCCTCCCATGAGGCTGCAGCTGCTGAGCGAGAGTGCGGTGAGGGTCGCCGCGAGGGCGCGGACGGGTGCGTGCATCGGGTGGACTCCCTATCGCCGGTGCTAACCGGATCAGGTTCGGAGGGTCTGCGGTCTGGCCCGCACTCTCAGCACGCCCGCGCGTGCTCCCCTGTCTTGTGGGTCCCAGCGTAGCCCGGTGGCGTCGACGCCTACGCTCTGGTCATGCCGAGCGTCCGCCACCAGCTGCTCGCGACGGTGATCCCGAGGGTCCGGCGCTCGCGCGAGCTGGAGGACGAGCAGGTCGAGCGGGCCCGGGTCGAGGCCTGGCACCGCACCCTCGCGCCCGGCCTGCCGACCCGGGCGGTGCCCCGGTTCGCGCGACGGTGGGACGTCACCACCGAGGACCTGGGCTTCCCGGCGTACGTCCTCACGCCGCGCACGCGGCCCGTGACGCGCACGCTGTACTACATCCACGGCGGTGCGTTCATGGCCCCGATCGATCCCCTGCACGTCCGCTACGCCACCCGGCTGGCCGACGCGATCGGCGCCCGCGTCGTCATGCCCGACTACCCGCTCGCTCCCGAGCACACGTGGGCCGACTGCCACGACGCGCTCGTCGCCGACGCCGGGCGCTGGGCGGAGCAGGACGGCGGCGTCGTCCTCGCCGGCGACTCCGCCGGCGGCGGCCTTGCGCTGGCGATCGCCATCTCGATGCGCGAGCGCGGGCTGACGCCCGCGACCCACCTCGTCATGCACGCCCCGTGGGTCGACCTCACCACCTCGACCCCGGAGACGCGCGAGGTGGACGCCATCGACCCATGGCTGTTCTTCGGCAAGCTCCAGGCGTACGCCGCGTGGTGGGCCGGCTCGCCCGACGACCTCGGCCGTCCGGAGGTGTCCCCCGCGCTCGCCGACCTGTCGGGGCTGCCGCCGGGGATCGTGCTCTACGGCACGCGCGACCTGCTCCACCCCGGCTGCCGGCTGCTCGTCCGCCGCGCCGCCGAGGCCGGCTGGGACCTGACCGCCGTCGAGGAGCCCGCCCTCATCCACGTCTACGGGATCCTCCCGTTCGCCCCCGAGGCGCGCCGCGCCTTCGGTCAGGTCGTGGCCTTCGTCGAGGGTCGGAGCGTCGGATGAGGCTTCTCACCGCCGCCTTCGACGAGCTGCCGACGCGGACGGCGTACGACGTGTGGCGGCTGCGGCAGCAGGTGTTCGTCGTCGAGCAGGACTGCCCCTACCCCGACCTGGACGGACGCGACCTCGAACCCGCGACGAGGCACGTCGTGCTGCTCGACGACGACGGGGACGAGGAGGTCATCGGCACCCTGCGGGTCCTCGACGACGGTGACCGGGCCCGCATCGGACGCGTGGTGGTCGCGCCGTCGGCACGGGGCCGAGGCCTGGCCGCGCTGATGATGGAGGAGGCGATGGGCCTCTGCGGCGAGCGCGAGGTGCGGCTCGACGCGCAGACGGGTCTGACCGCCTTCTACGAGGGGTACGGCTTCGAGGTCGCGGGCCCGGAGTTCGACGAGGACGGCATCATGCACGTGCCGATGACTCGTCCGCGACGACCATGAGCACCGGACCCAGGACCTCCTCGCGCACCAGCCGCGACTGGGGCGAGAGGCCACGGATGACCGTCGGCGCCACCCACCACCCGGGCCGGTCCAGCGGGTGGCCGCCGAGCGCGATCGTCCCGCCCTCGGTGCCGGCGAGCGCGAGGTAGCGCAGGACGCGGTCCCGTGCGACCCGCGAGCGCAGGGGTCCGCACTGCGTGACGGGGTCGGTGGGGTCGCCGACCTGCACGGAGCGCATCGCCTCGACCGCGAGGGCGAGCGCGTCGTCGTACCGGTGGGGCGGGACGAGGACGGTGCTCGGCAACCGGCAGCCCTGGCCGGCGTTGGCGCCGACGGCGTCGACCGCGGACCTCACGACCTCCTCGAGGTCGTCGTCCGTCGCCTGGGCGGTGCCGGGACCGCCGACGTCGATGCGCGCGGCCTTGCCCGCGCGCGAGGCGGCGACCGTCACTCGTTCGCCGCTGACCGAGGAGCCGGTGAACGACACCGCGTCGATGCGGGGGTCCTGGGTGAGCGCGATCGCGACGTCGACGTCGCGGGTCGTGACCACGTTGAGCACGCCCCGCGGCAGGACGTCGAGCGCGATCCGGCCGATCTCCAGGGCGGCGCTCGACGCCTCGACGGCGGGCTTCAGGACGACCGTGCCGCCGGCGACCAGCACGCGGCCCACCTCCTCGATCGCGACGGCGAGCGGGGAGGTGGCAGGCGTGATGACGACGGTCGCCGCGGCCCGCTGGTCGCGGTCCTCCACCCGCACCTGCGCGATCGGGGCGTCGAGGTGCTCCGCGCGCAGCGACACCGGGACCCCGGTCTCGGTCGCCACGAGCAGGGCGAGGTCGTCGGCGCGGTCGCGCAGGGCCTCCTGGAAGGCGTGGAGCGCGTCGCTGCGGAGCCGGAGGTCGGTGCTCCACGGGGTCTCGAGCAGCGCGCGGCGAGCGGCGGTCGCAGCGGTCGCGGCGTCCTCGGGGCCGGCGTCCGGCACCTCCCACAGCGGCTCACCCGTGGCGGGCTCGACCGCGGTGAACGTGCGCTGCTCGGCGGTCGGCTGCTCCACGCCGTCGACGGGCAGCACCGCGGCGGACCGCAACCTCTTGGACATGGGCCAACTCCACCACGAGCGGGGGCGCGAGCCCCATCCGCCACACGGCCTAGCCTCGGGGTCATGCGCGACGACCTCGGTGCCGACGTCCCTACGGGTGGTCCGGCGCGTCGCGTCGTCTCGCTCGTCCCGTCGCTGACCGAGGCGCTGGCGACCTCGGCGCCCGACGTGCTCGTCGGCGCGACGGACTGGTGCACGCACCCCGCGGACCTCGACGTCCAGCGGGTCCGGGGCACCAAGAACCCCGACCTCGCGGCGATCCGCGCCCTGGCGCCCGACCTCGTCGTGGCCAACCAGGAGGAGAACCGCGAGCTCGACGTACGACGGCTGCGCGAGGCCGGCGTCGCCGTGTGGGTCACCCGGATCGAGACCGTCGAGGAGTCGCTCGACTCGATGTCGCGGCTGTTCACGACGGCGCTGGGGTTGGCGGACCCGTCGTGGCTGGTCGAGGCCCGGTCGCTCTGGGCCAGGCCCGTCGCGGACCGGCTGCGGGTGGCTGTCCCGATCTGGCGCGACCCGTGGATGGTGGTCGGCGCCTCCACCTACACCGACGACCTGCTGGCCCGGGCAGGGCTGGTCAACGTGCTGGCCGGTCTCCACGGCCGCTACCCCACGGTCACGCCCGACGACATCGACGGCGCCGGCGCGGACGTCGTGCTGCTGCCGGACGAGCCGTACGTCTTCACCGGCGACGACGGCCCGGAGGCGCTGCGCACGCCGACGCGGCTGGTGTCGGGACGGCTGCTGACCTGGTACGGCCCCGCGATGGTCGAGGCGCACGCGGTCCTGACGTCGATCGGTGGCTAACCTCCAGCCATGACCCGCGACCCGATCGGCGAGGCCCACCGCCAGTGGGTGGCCCACGGGTGGCCCGAGGCCGCCGATGGCATGGCGATGGTGACCTCGGTGGTGCGGGCACAGCAGCTGCTGCTCGAGCGGATCGACGCCGTGCTCCGCCCGCGCGACCTGACCTTCGCCCGCTACGAGGTGCTGCGACTGCTGTCCTTCGCGCGCGAGCAGGCGATGCCGATGTCGCGGCTCGGTTCCCTGCTGCAGGTGCACCCGACGAGCGTCACGAGTGCGGTCGACCGGCTCGTGGCGCAGGGGTACGTCGAGCGCGTCCGCGGCGACGCCGACCGACGCGTGGTGCGCGCCGTGCTGACCGACGCGGGCCGCCGGGCGGTCGAGGAGGCGACGGCGGCCCTCAACGCCGACGTCTTCGAGGAGCCGGGCCTGCCCGCTGCCGACGTACGCGAGCTGACCGACCGGCTGACCGCCCTCCGCACCGGGCTCGGCGACGGCTCCTGACGGGGACTTCGTACCCGAGTCCTACGGTTGCCGGCCCAGATCTCGGCTGACAACCGTTGCGGTCACCGGACATCCGGTGACTCCAGAAGGAGCACCACATGACTCGCGAGTAGTTAGTAGGACGTCCTACTATCTCACCATGGCCGACCTGCACACGCCGAGGAACCCGATCCGTCTCGTGACGTCGTCCGCGCTGTTCGACGGCCACGACGCGTCGATCAACATCATGCGGCGCATCTTCATGAGCCAGGGCTGCGAGGTCATCCACCTCGGGCACAACCGCTCGGTGCAGGAGGTCGTCGACGCGGCGCTCGAGGAGGACGTGCAGGGCGTCGCGGTGTCGTCCTACCAGGGCGGCCACGTCGAGTACTTCGAGTACCTCGTCCAGTCGCTGCGCGAGCAGGGCGCCGGCCACGTCCGCGTAGTCGGCGGTGGCGGCGGCGTGATCGTGCCGGCCGAGATCGCCCGGCTGCGCGAGTCCGGCGTCACCATCTTCTCGCCGGAGGACGGCCAGAAGATGGGGCTGGTCGGGATGATCAGCTCGGTCGTGGCGGACTGCGACGTCGACCTCTGGAACGACGGCGCGGTGAGCGCCGAGCAGGTCCTCTCCGGCGACCGGTTCGCCGTCGCTCGCGCGATCACCGGGGCCGAGGGCGGCCGCCTCGACGAGGCGATGCTGGTCGAGCTGCGCGCAGCAGCGAAGCGACGTCCGGTGCCGGTGCTGGGCATCACCGGCACCGGCGGATCCGGCAAGTCGTCGCTGACCGACGAGGTCGTACGACGCTTCCGCACCGACCAGCAGGACAAGCTGCGGATCGCCGTCGTCGCCGTCGACCCCACCCGCCGCAAGGGTGGCGGCGCCCTGCTCGGCGACCGCATCCGAGCGAACTCGCTGGACGGCGACCGCGTGTTCTTCCGCTCGCTCGCCACCCGCGGCGCCCACGAGGTGCCCGAGCACCTCGCCGACGTGATCGACGTGCTCAAGGCCGCGGGCAACGACCTGGTGATCGTCGAGACGCCGGGCATCGGGCAGGGCGACGCCGGCATCGTGCCGCTGGTCGACCACTCCCTCTACGTGATGACGCCCGAGTTCGGCGCGGCCTCGCAGCTGGAGAAGATCGACATGCTCGACTTCGCCGACTCGGTCGCGATCAACAAGTTCGAGCGCCGCGGCGCGAAGGACGCGCTGCGCGACGTCGGCCGCCAGCTGGTCCGCAACCGCGAGGCGTTCGGCAAGCAGCCGCACGACATGCCGGTCTTCGGCACCAGCGCCGCGACGTTCAACGACGACGGCGTCACCGCGCTCTACCAGCACCTGCGCGCCGAGCTCGCCGAGGCGGGCCTGCAGGTCGTCGAGGGCACGCTGCCCCACGTCGACGTCCGCCACTCCTCCGGCATCCGGCAGGTCGTGCCGCCGAAGCGCGTGCGCTACCTCTCGGAGATCACCGAGACCGTCCGCGGCTACCACGCACGCACGGCCGAGCTGGCCGAGGCGGCGCGCAACCTGCAGCGCGTGCAGTACGTCGCCGACGCACTGGGAGAAGGTGACGCGACCGGCGTGCACGAGCTGCTCGAGGAGGCGCGCAAGGCCGTGCCGCACGAGGTGGCCGACCAGCTCGAGCGGTGGCCGTCGGTCGTGGAGGCCTACTCCGGGGACGAGCAGACGGTGCGGGTCCGTGACCGCGAGATCACGACGAGGCTCACGAGGGAGTCGCTCAGCGGCAACAAGATCCCCCGGGTCTCGCTGCCGCGGTTCACCGACCACGGCGAGCTGGTGCGGTTCTGGCGCAACGAGAACCTGCCCGGTTACTTCCCCTTCACCGCGGGCGTCTTCCCGTTCAAGCGCGACAACGAGGACCCGGCGCGCATGTTCGCCGGCGAGGGTGACCCGGCGCGCACGAACCGCCGCTTCAAGATCCTCTCGCAGGGCAACGACGCGACCCGCCTGTCGACGGCGTTCGACTCGGTGACCCTCTACGGCCGCGACCCCGACCCGCGCCCCGACGTCTACGGCAAGGTCGGCACCTCGGGCGTCAGCGTCGCGACGCTGGACGACATGAAGGCGCTCTACGACGGCTTCGACCTGGTGTCGCCGACGACGTCTGTCTCCATGACGATCAACGGCCCGGCGCCGACCGTGCTGGCCTTCTTCCTCAACACCGCGATCGACCAGCAGGTCGACGCGTTCCGTGAGCGCGAGGGACGCGACCCGTCGGCGGAGGAGCACGCCGAGCTGTCGGCGTACGCCCTCGCCAACGTCCGGGGCACGGTGCAGGCCGACATCCTCAAGGAGGACCAGGGCCAGAACACCTGCCTGTTCTCCACCGAGTTCAGCCTGCGGATGATGGCCGACATCCAGGAGTGGTTCATCGAGCACCAGGTGCGCAACTTCTACTCGGTGTCGATCTCCGGCTATCACATCGCCGAGGCCGGGGCGAACCCCATCAGCCAGCTCGCGTTCACCCTCGCCAACGGCTTCACCTACGTCGAGGCCTACCTCGCGCGCGGCATGGACATCGACGACTTCGCACCCAACCTGTCGTTCTTCTTCTCCAACGGCATGGACCCCGAGTACAGCGTGCTCGGCCGCGTCGCCCGCCGCATCTGGGCGGTGACGATGAAGGAGAAGTACGGCGCCGGCGAGCGCTCGCAGAAGCTGAAGTACCACGTCCAGACGAGCGGGCGGTCGCTGCACGCGCAGGAGATGGACTTCAACGACATCCGCACGACGCTGCAGGCGCTGATCGCGATCTACGACAACGCGAACAGCCTGCACACCAACGCCTACGACGAGGCGGTGACGACCCCCACCGAGGACTCCGTGCGCCGGGCGCTGGCGATCCAGCTGATCATCAACCGCGAGTGGGGACTGGCGATGAACGAGAACCCGCTCCAGGGCTCGTTCGTCATCGACGATCTCACCGACCTCGTCGAGGAGGCGGTGCTGCGCGAGTTCGACGCGATCAACGAGCGCGGCGGCGTGCTGGGTGCGATGGAGACCGGCTACCAGCGCGGCCGGATCCAGGACGAGTCGATGCTCTACGAGCACCGCAAGCACGACGGCTCGCTGCCCATCATCGGCGTCAACACCTTCCTCAAGGAGTCGGGTCCCGACGCGCAGCCCCGGGAGATCGAGCTGGCCCGCGCGACCGACGCGGAGAAGGAGTCGCAGCTGACCCGCGTGCGCGCCTTCCAGGCCGCCCACGGCGCCGAGGCGCAGGAGGCGCTCGCCCGGCTCAAGGATGCGGCGATCCGGGGCGAGAACGTCTTCGCCGTGCTGATGGACGCCGCACGGGTCTGCTCGCTCCAGCAGGTCACCGAGGCGTTCTTCGAGGTGGGCGGGCAGTACCGCCGCAACGTCTGAGTCAGGAGCTCCCGGTCCGGCCGGTCTGGATCCGGTAGGCCTGCCCCGTGTCACCGCGCATCGGGAGGAGCACGGTGCCGTCCGGTACGTCGGTGCGGAC
The DNA here is from genome assembly GCF_021648885.1 of Nocardioides potassii. Classification (GTDB taxonomy): domain Bacteria; phylum Actinomycetota; class Actinomycetes; order Propionibacteriales; family Nocardioidaceae; genus Nocardioides; species Nocardioides potassii. Next base: position 52,122 of record NZ_JAKJHZ010000006.1, read on the forward strand.
CTCGCACGTCCCGTCCGGCACCTGACAGGTCAGCAGGCGGACCGTGTCGCCCGGGTCGAGCTCCGGGCTCGCCCCACCCTTCACGGACACGCCGACGGCGGTGGAGCCGTCCGCCCAGGCCGACAGGTAGCTGCGCCACCCCTCGGGCAGCTGCAGCCGCACCCGCTCTCCGCCCGGTGACGCGACGGTGCGGACCGTGCCGTCGCGCTTCGTCTCGATCGTCCACGCGCCGTTGGGGCTCGCCAGAGGGTCGAGCAGCGCCGACGGGTCCGCCTCGCGCCCCTCGCCCGTGCTGAGGCTCCACGCGAAGTCGCCGTCCAGCGACCGCCCGTAGAGGTCGTCGTCGTCGATGCCCAGGACGCTCAGCTCGGCCTCGAGGAACTCGTCCTCGGGGTCCGATCCCGGTCGCATGCCGTCCGACGAGCGGACCACCTCGCCCGAGGTGAGGTCGAAGATGGTGACCGTCGCGCCGGTGTCGTCGTCGTTCACCACGATGGCGGCGAGGTGGGTGCCGTCCGGGGACGCGGCCACCATGTCGCCGTCGACGTCGAGGCCGGTGTCGACGGGATCGGAGCCGTCCTCGCCGTAGAGCAGCGGGGCGTCGCGTAGGTCGTCGCCGCGGTCGTCACCGGTGGCCTCGAAGAAGAAGATGCCGTCACCGGCGACGGCGAACTGGGCGATGTCCGCGCCGACGTCGACGGTGGTGCCGTCCTGGAGGTGCACGGTCTGGCCGGACGCCCACACGAGGCCCGTCGGGTCCAGGGGATCGGTGCTGGTCCGCCACGCGGCCGAGTCGTCGAGGTCACCGGTGCCGTCCGATCCGCATCCGGTCAGTGCGAGGAGCGCGAGCAGGACACCACCCGGGACGGCACGCCACATGCGAGCAGCATGGCAGGGGGGCCGCATCACGGGAGCGGCGTGGCACCGCGGAACGCGGAGCCCACGTGGTCGTCGACCCGGGTGTGGTCGTTCGCGGTCGCGACGAGCAGCTCCGCCGCTGCGGCCACGGCGGAGGAGCCGGTCCGCAGGCTGTCGCCGGCCGTCTCGACGAGCTCGTCGATCTCGCGGGCGAGTCCGGCGGCTGCGGGCACGCGGCCGAGCGCGTGCGAGGGCACCCGGAGGCTGCCGAGCGTGGATGCCTCTCGTGCCAGCGCGTCGGCGGGGGCACCGAGGTCGGCGGCCGCCCCGGTCAGGGAGCCGGGCTCGATCTCGAGGTCCTGGCCGATGCCGAGGTCCGAGAGCGGCGTGCGGGTCATGTGGGTGCTGGGCCACAGGTCGCGGTTGTCGTCGAGGCCCCACCACCAGCCCGAGGTGCCGTCCGCCTCCTGGTAGGCACCGGCGCCGGACTCGTAGGTGGTGATCACGTCGCCGTCGACCTCCACGATCCCCTCCGCCATGTTGGGCATGACGTAGGGCTTGCTCCTGTCCCCCGTGTCCGCGTCCTGCACGATCAGGCTGCTCTCGTTGCCGCGACCGTAGGAGGAGCTGAAGACGTACTGGCCGTCACGGACGACGACGCCCTGGCACTGGTTCGGCGTCTCGACGCTGTCCACCTCCACCCAGTCACCGCCCCGCTTCTCGTACACGTGGAGCACGTCGTTCTCGAAGTCGCCGAGGTAGAGCCGGCCGTCGTGCATCGCGGAGTAGGAGCCGCCTCGCACGTCCTGCGGGGGCCGCACAGGATCGACCTCGTCGTCGGCGGTGCCGCCCCTGAGGTCCCGGAGGGAGTAGGTGAACAGCTTCCCGTTGTCGACGACGTACACGTGGTCGCCCTGCACGCTGACCCCGCCGGCGTGGTTGGGGCGGTCCGGCGTGGCGCTGCTGCCCTCGGGGACGGGGAAGTCGCCGCCGAGGCGCACCTCGCCGACCTTCTTGCCGGTGACCTCGTCGATCAGGGCGAGGTAGGAGGTGCCGTCCTCGGTGTAGTAGCTCTGGACGAGTGTGCGCGAGTCGGGGTCGTAGCCCAGTCCCTGCGGGATCCAGCCCCGGTCGTCGCCGCTGGCCGCGGTGTTGGGGATGATCGGGCCGAGGCCGCTGTCGTTGCCGGCCAGCCACTCCTCGTTCTTGCGCAGCCCCTCCTCGACCCACTCCCGGGTCTCCTCGTCGAGGTCGTCGAGGTCGACCTCCTCACCCGTCAGGACACTTGAGACGGCAGCCAGCTGGCGGTTGTAGTCGACGCCCACGCCGACCAGGAAGGCGTTGACGACCCGGGCGAAGATCTCCTCGACCACCGGCGGCAGCCCGGAGGGCCGGTTGCGCCAGAAGCCGATGTAGTGGTCGGCGTGGCTCTCGGCGGTGGTGTAGGCGTCGGCCGCGGTCTCGAGCGCGCCCCGCGCGCGCTCCACCGTCGTACGGGTCAGGGTGATGCCGTTGCGGAGCGTGGACATGCGGGCATCGAAGGCGACGGCACCCGAGCCGTCCCAGACCACCACGTCCTGGGCGTCGGCCACGTCGGACCGCGCGCCCGTCAGCGCGTGGGCCGCCTCCTCGAGCGTCGCCGCCCGCTGCCGCAGCAGCCCCGCGTCGCCCGACACGAGCCGCGCGTGCTCGATCTCCGGATCCGTCACGTCCCACCGTCCCCCCGGTCGCTACCGCCACCGGGCATCATGCCCCGGCCGGCGTGCGACGAAACAGCAGGTCAGAGGTTGATCGTGATGTCGGCGTCCTTGCGGAGGCCCTTCAGCAGCGACTGTGCGACCTTGCCGACCTGCTCGTCCTCGGCCTGCGCGGCGATCTGGTCCTTGACCTCGGCGAAGGGCGGGATCTCCTGGCCCCCCTGACCGGCGGCCTGCTCCTTGGCCTTCGCGTAGATCGCGCGCAGCTCCTTGCCGCTCGGCGTGGTGCTGCCGTCCTCGTCCTCGACGAGGCCCTCGACGAGGAGCTGCATCTCGACCTGGTTGCGGGCCTGGTCCTCGGTCATGCCGTTCTTCTCGATGGCCTCCAACAGCTCGTCGGTGGAGCCGAGCTGGTTCTGCTTCGCGATGTCCTCGAGCTCGGCGTCGACCTGGTCGTCGCTGACCTCGATGCCGCGCGACTCGGCCTCCTGCGTGAGGAGCTCGGTCGAGACGAGGTCATCGGCGGTCTGCTTCTTGATCTGCTCCTCGTCGGGAGCCTGGCCGCTGGTCTGCGCCTGCGCGGCCGCCTGCTGGAAGGCGGCCTCGTAGAGCGGGACGAACTCGTCCTTGGTGACCTCCTCGCCGTTGACCTCGGCCACGACGTCGGGGATGCCGGACAGGTCGGGGCCGTCGGTCGAGCCGGCGTCGGCGCTCGCGCTGGGACTGTCCTTCGCCGAGGCGTCCGACTCCTTGTCGGAGGTCGAGTCGCCCGACCCGCCACACGCGGAGAGGGCGAGGAGGCTGGTGGCGGCCAGGAGGCCGAGGGCGGTACGGGTGCGCATCAGGTGAGTCATCACCCTCGACCGTACGCACCGTTCCTGAGCGCCGTTCTCAGGGGGCGGGGTCGGACTCCGGACCCGAGTCCTACGGTTCGTAGCCGAGATCTCGGCCGACAACCGTTGCGGTCACCGGATGTCCGGTGACTCCAGACCCCGGGGTCAGAGGTGGTCGGGGACGATCAGGGCGTCGGGGTCCTGGCGGACGGGGAGCTCGGCGAGGGCCGTACGCACGAGGGTGAGGCGGGCGGCGACGGCCACTTTCTGCCGCATGCGGCCGACGCCGCTCTCGCCCATCGTCTGCTCGACCGCGGCGGCGATCTGGGCGTCGGTGAACGTCGGCCGCGTGCCGGCCTCGACCTCGATGTCGGGCAGCGCGAGGAGCACGGGCAGCACCTGGCCGCCGACCGCCTCGAGGAGGTGGTAGCGGTCGATCTTGCTCATCGCCTCCCACTTCTCCTCACCCTTGCCGCGACGGCCGATCTTCCCGCCGGCGACGATCTTCGCGGCGGCGGTGACGGCGACGGTCAGCTCGTGCTCGGTGAAGCGCATGGCGCCAGCATGCCCGACGGACGAGGCCTGACGAGATCTGGCTCACACCCGCGTGACGATCCGGCGACTCCGTACGACCAACCACCGAGAACGACAACCGAGTGGAAGGAATCCGTCATGGGTATCGCCGACAAGGCCAAGAACACCGCGCAGGACCTCACCGGCAAGGCCAAGGAGGTCGTGGGCGACGTCACGAACAACGACCAGCTCAAGGCCGAGGGCAAGAAGGACCAGGCCGCCGCCGACGTGAAGCAGGCCGGCGAGAACGTCAAGGACGCCTTCAAGAAGTGACGCCCGCCCGCGTCCGGCAACCGCACGAGGAGGAAACGTGGCACGACCGAAGCGCAACCTGTTCGCCCTGCTGGGCTGGCTCTTCTGGAAGGTGCTGACCCTGGTCGGCCTGCCGCTCGCCAAGCACAAGCTCGCCGAGCGAGGATCGTCCTCGTCGCACCGCAGCGACACCGCGGCGTGAGCCGTCCGTCCGAGGAGGTCCCGTGCGACTGCCCGACCTGGCACCCGAGGACCTCGACCCCGAGCAGCGGGCGCTGTACGACGCCATCGTCGGCGGCCCCCGCGGGACCGGGACGCAGCACTTCCCGCTCACCACGCGGGGAGGGGCGCTCACCGGTCCCTTCGGCGTGATGGTCCACGGGCCCGCCCTCGGCCGGCCCCTCCAGGAGCTCGGGAGCGCCCTGCGCTACGCGACGGGGCTCAGTGACCGGCTGCGGGAGATCGCGATCCTCACGGTCGCGGGCGCGACCCGCAGCGAGTTCGAGCGCTACGCCCACGAGCGCGTGGGTCGCGCCGCCGGGCTGAGCGACGACGAGCTGGCGGCGCTCGCCGACGGCTCGTTCACCTCGTTGAGCCACGCCGAGCAGACGGCGTACGACTTCTGCCGCCGCCTGCTCGACGGCCGACCGCGGCTGGGCAACGAGGAGTACGCCGACCTGGTCGCCGTGCTCGGCACCACCACGATCACCGAGCTGACCGTGCTGGTCGGCTACTACCGCACCCTGTCCGACCTGATGGCGGTCTACGACGTGGGAGCGCCCGAGGAGCAGCAGCCCGGTCAGTAGTGGGCGGTCAGTAGTGGGCGGTCATCACGTGCTTGATGCGCGTGTAGTCGTCGAAGCCGTAGCCCGACAGGTCCTTGCCGTAGCCCGAGTGCCCGAACCCGCCGTGCGGCATCTCCGAGACGAACGGGATGTGGGTGTTGACCCACACGCACCCGAAGTCCAGCTCGCGGGTCAGCCGGTCGGCCGTGCCGTGGTCGCGTGTCCAGACACTGGCCGCGAGGCCGTAGGGGACGTCGTTGGCCATCCGCACCGCCTCGGCCTCGTCGTCGTACGACTGCACGGTGAGGACCGGGCCGAACACCTCCTCCTGCACGATCCGGTCGTCCTGGCGCACGTCGGTCACGACGGTCGGGGCGAAGAAGAACCCCGCGTCACCGTGGCGCTTCCCGCCGGTGCGCACGACCGCGTGGTCGGGCAGGTCGGCGAGGAACGCCTCGACCTTGGCGAGGTGGACCGCGTTGTTGAGCGGGCCGTAGTCGGCCTCGGTGTCGGACGGCGGGCCGGGACGCGTGCCCTCGGCCTCCGTGACCAGCAGGTCGACGAGCTCGTCGTGGATGCTGCTGTGCACGATCACGCGGGTGGCGGCGGTGCAGTCCTGGCCGGCGTTGAAGTAGGCGGCCGCGGCGATCATCTCGGCCGCCCGCGGCAGGTCGGTGTCGGGCGTGACGACCACCGGGGCCTTGCCGCCGAGCTCGAGGTGGGCGCGCTTGAGGTTCTTCGCTGCCGAGGAGGCGACCTCGATCCCGGCCCGGACGGACCCGGTGATCGCGACCAGGCCCGGGGTCGGGTGCTCGACGAGGAGCCGGCCGGTGGTGGCGTCGCCGTTGACGACGTTGAGGACGCCCGGCGGCAGGATCGCACCGGCGATCTCCGCCAGCAGCACGGTCGAGCGCGGGGTGGTGTCGCTCGGCTTGAGCACGATCGTGTTGCCTGCGGCGAGCGCGGGCGCGATCTTCCAGATGGCCATGGCGAAGGGGTAGTTCCACGGCGTCACCTGGCCGACGACGCCGATCGGCTCGCGGCGGATGCTCGAGGTGTGACCCTCGAGGTACTCCCCCGACGACTTGCCCTCGAGCAGCCGGGCCGCGCCGGCGAAGAACCGCAGCTGGTCGACGCCCTGGTCGACCTCCTCGCTCGCGATGTAGCGCACCGGCTGCCCGGTGTCGCGGGCCTGGACCGCAGCGATCTCGTCGCGGCGCTCGGCGATCGCGGTGGCGAGGTCGAGCAGGTGGGCCTGCCGACGACCGGGGGTCAGGCGCTTCCACGACTCCGACGCCCGGAGGGCAGCGTCGTACGCCCGGTCCACCTCCTCGGCCGTCGACACCGGTGAGCGGCCGTCGACCTCACCCGTGGTGGGGTCGACGAGCTCGATGAAGTCGGTCGTGGCGGACTCGACGACCTCGCCGTCGATGAAGTTCGTGATCGTGTCAGTCATCGGACAGTCCCTCTCAGGCGACGTAGATCTTGCGGAGCGTCTCGCGGACGACCCAGGTGGTCTGCTCGCCCTCGCGCAGTCGTACGACGCTGCCCGGAGCGAGGTCGACGGCCTCGCCGTCCTGGAAGGTGACGGTGGCCGACCCGGACAGCACCACGAACACCTCGTCGACCTCGACGTCGGTCGCCGTACCGGGGCTCATCTCCCACACGCCCACCTCCACTCCGGCGACCGCGGCAAGCGCCCGGGAGCCCGCCTCGGGGGACCCGTCGAGGACGGTGCCGGGGTCGAGGGGGGTGGTGGGCACGTCGGCGGCGACGTCGAGCACGCGGAACATGGCAGCCATCCTGCCCCGGCGAACCGTGCGCAGGGGCGACGATCTGTCGGACGTTGCGCCACGCAGCGGACGATCCGGCGGGCGACGGCTCGGGGCTGTCAGGGGAACTGATCTCCACCCCCCAGCTCGTCGGCCAGCAGGGCCACGTGGAGCGAGACGCGGACGTCGGGGTCGTCGAGGTCGGCGTCGAGGATCTCCTCGACGCGGGCGAGCCGGTCGTAGAAGGCGGCGCGCGAGAGGTGCAGGCTGGCGGCCGCCTCGGTCTTGCTCGCCGGGTGCATGACGAGCGCGCGGACGGCGGCGACCAGGTCGGTGCGGGCGCCCGCGGCCCGGTCGTGTCCCTTGAGCGGGGCGAGCTCTCGGTCCGCGAAGAGGCGCAGCCGGTCGTCCTCGCCGAGGAGGGCGAGCAGCCCGCGCAGGTGCAGGTCGGCGAGCCGGTGCACGTCGGGGTCGTTGTCGCGGCGCACCTGGGGTGCCGCGTCGGCGACCTGGCCCGCCTCGGTCACCGACCGCGCGATGCCGGAGCGCGCGGGCACCACCCGCCCCGCAGCCAGCACGACGTCGTGGTGCTGCGCCACCCGCGCCGCGAGGCGGTCCACCAGGTCGTCGACGTCGGCGGTGGGGGCCGCCGAGACCAGCACCCGCAGGTCGCGCTCGACCTCGCTGACCAGCGCGGGCAGGCGCAGCCCGTGGGCGGCGCGGACGACGGTGGCGGCGACCTCGTCGAGGTCGGCGGGTGATGCGGCGCCGACGCGTGGTCGTACGACGACCCCCGCGAAGGAGCGTCGCCGCACCGGGAAGCCGGCCAGCTCGCAGCGGCGCAGCACGTCGTCGGAGTCGGGGTCGTCGGTGAGCCCCGAGAGCAGCTCGAGGTGCGTGCGCCGCATCAGCGTGCCGCGGTCACGGTCGTGCAGGCGGTGGAGGGCGAGGGCGGCCGCCGCACGCTCGGCGACGGCGACGAGGCGCTGGGAGGGCGGCTCGGGAGACCCGATGACCAGGCGGCCCCACGCCTGGTCGGCGGTCCCCAGGCGGGTGACCAACCAGCCGTTGGCGGAGTCCCAGCCCGTCCGGCCGGCGACCTCGACACGGCGCGACCGGGCGGGCCAGCCGTCGAGGAAGCCCCCGGCGTCGTCGGGTCCGGCGAAGTAGTCGAGCGGCCGGTGCTGGGCGTTCTCCACGACGACCGGCCCGGCGACCATCCGCTGCACGGCCTGCAGGATCTCGACCGGACCGGCCTGGCTGAACGACAGCTCGGTGAAGGTCTCGTGCACGCGCTGGGCCTCGCGCAGCTCCGTGAGCTGGCGGTCCACCACCCGCTCCCCCACCTCCTGCGCCAGCGCAGCGAACCGCGTCTCCTGGCCGAGGACGACCAGCGGCAGGCCGTGCCGCTCGCAGGCCGCCACCAGCGGGGAGGGGAGGTCGCCCGACCACCGCCGGCCGAGCTCGACGACGATGCCGACGGCGCCCGACTCCGCGAGCTCGTCGACGAAGGCGTCGAGGGCCGACTCGTCGTCGTCGGCGGGCAGGCCGGTCCCCATCGTGAGCAGCAGGTCCCCGGCGCGCAGCAGCGAGCCTGCGTCGAGGCGCTCGGTCGCGTGCACCCACCGGATCGGCCGGTCGAGCCCGGCCCGGCCTGCGACGACCTCGGGCACGGCACGGCGGAACGCCGGGAGGCCCAGCGCCTCCTCGAGCGTCACTCCCGGTGTCACCTCCGCCATGACCCGCAGGATACGCGTGGCGGGGCGACGGAATGTCGGCCCAGAACCCGGCAATCCTACGATCCGACACCCGTCGCGCCCGGTGGTCCGCGGCGAGGATGAGGCCATGACGAACGACATCGTGCACTGGGTCGACGGCGGCGAGCTCGCAGGCGAACCCGACGGTTGGGCCGACGTGACCAACCCCGCCACCGGTCAGGTCACCGGTCGCGTGGCACTGGCCAGCGAGGCCGATGCCGCGCAGGTCATCGCCGCGGCGAAGAAGGCGTCCCGGTCCTGGGGCACCACCTCGCTCGCGCGTCGTACACAGGTGATGTTCGCCTTCCGCGAGCTGCTCAACAGCCGCAAGGACGAGCTCGCGGCGATCATCACCTCCGAGCACGGCAAGGTGCACTCCGACGCGATGGGGGAGATCTCGCGCGGCCTCGAGGTCGTCGAGTTCGCGTGCGGGATGTCGCACCTGCTCAAGGGCGGCCACAGCGAGGAGGCGTCCACCGGCGTCGACGTCCACTCCAAGCGGGTGCCGCTCGGCGTCGTCGGCATCATCAGCCCGTTCAACTTCCCGGCGATGGTCCCGATGTGGTTCTTCCCCGTCGCGATCGCGGCCGGCAACACGGTCGTGCTGAAGCCGAGCGAGAAGGACCCGAGCGCCGCCAACTGGCTCGCCGCGCTGTGGAAGGAGGCCGGGCTGCCCGACGGTGTCTTCAACGTGCTGCACGGCGACAAGACCGCCGTCGACGCGCTCCTCACCAGCCCCGACGTGCAGTCGATCAGCTTCGTCGGCTCGACCCCGATCGCGGAGTACGTGTACGAGACCGCGAGCCGGCACGGCAAGCGGGTGCAGGCCCTCGGCGGTGCGAAGAACCACATGGTCGTGCTGCCCGACGCCGACCTCGACCTGGCCGCCGACTCGGCCGTCAACGCCGGCTACGGCAGCGCCGGCGAGCGCTGCATGGCGATCAGCGTCCTCGTCGCGGTCGACCCGATCGGCGACGAGCTCGTCGCCCGGATCGCCGACCGCACCCGCACCCTCCTGATCGGCGACGGCGGCCGCGAGGCGACGGGCGCGGAGAAGGAGGCGGACATGGGGCCGCTCGTCACGAAGGCCCACCGCGACAAGGTCAGCTCGTTCATCGACTCCGGCGAGGCGGCCGGCGCCAAGGTCGTCGTCGACGGCCGCGACGTCCAGGCCCGCGGTGGCTCCCAGGACGTGGCCGAGGGCTTCTGGCTCGGTCCCACCCTCTTCGACGACGTCACGCCGGAGATGGACATCTACCGGGAGGAGATCTTCGGTCCCGTCCTGTCGGTCGTCCGGGTGCGGTCCTACGAGGAGGCGATCGCGCTCGTCAACGCCAACCAGTACGGCAACGGCACCGCGGTCTTCACCAACGACGGTGGCGCCGCGCGCCGGTTCGAGGCCGACGTCGAGGTCGGCATGATCGGCGTCAACGTGCCCGTGCCCGTGCCGGTCGCCTACTACTCCTTCGGCGGCTGGAAGCGCTCGCTCTTCGGCGACACCCACGCCCACGGCACCGAGGGCGTTCACTTCTTCACCCGTGGCAAGGTCGTCACCACCCGGTGGATCGACCCCGCCAACCGCCCCGAGGGCGGCCTCGAGCTGGGATTCCCGCGCAATGACTGAGATGCAGACCCGCACCGACCTGAGTGACACCCACGACGCCGCGCGCGCCTACGAGCTCGACCGCGCGCACGTCTTCCACTCGTGGTCCGCCCAGGCCGAGATCTCCCCGATGGTGGTGACCCGCGCCGAGGGCAGCCACGTCTGGGACGCCGACGACAAGCGCTACCTCGACTTCAGCTCCCAGCTGGTCTTCACCAACCTCGGCCACCAGCACCCGCGGGTGGTCGCGGCCATCCAGGAGCAGGCGGCGCACCTGTGCACGATCGCGCCCGCCGTCGCCAACGGCGCCCGGTCCGAGGCGGCGCGGCTGATCGCGAGCCACACTCCCGGCGACCTCGACCACGTCTTCTTCACCAACGGCGGCGCCGACGCCAACGAGCACGCCGTACGCATGGCGCGGCTGCACACCGGGCGGCACAAGGTGCTGACGACCTACCGCAGCTACCACGGCGGCACGCACCTCGCGGTGAACATGACTGGCGACCCGCGCCGCTGGGCCAGCGACCACGGCTCGACCGGCACGGTCCACTTCTTCGGCCCGTTCCTCTACCGCAGCGCCTTCCACGCCACGACCGAGACGGAGGAGTGCCAGCGAGCGCTCGAGCACCTGGAGCAGGTGGTCGCGCTGGAGGGCCCCGCGACAGTCGCCGCGATCGTCCTCGAGGCGATCCCCGGCACGGCCGGGATCATGGTTCCGCCCCCGGGCTACCTCGCCGGCGTCCGCGAGATCTGCGACCGGCACGGCATCGTGCTCGTCGCCGACGAGGTGATGTCCGGCTTCGGTCGCGCGGGCCGCTGGTTCGCGGTCGAGCACGGTGGGATCGTGCCGGACCTGATCACGTTCGCGAAGGGCGTGAACTCCGGCTACGTGCCCCTCGGCGGGGTCGCGATCAGCGACGAGATCCACGCCACCTTCGCGCACCGCGTCTACCCGGGCGGCCTCACCTACTCCGGACACCCGCTGGCGTGCGCGGCGGCCGTCGCCACCATCCGCACGATGGAGGACGACGACGTGGTCGGCCGCGCCGCGCGACTCGGCGAGGACGTCATCGGCCCCGGCCTGCGTGCGCTCGCCGAGACGCACGACCGCATCGGTGAGGTCCGCGGCACCGGCGCCTTCTGGGCGATCGAGCTCGTCGCGGACCGGGCCACGCGCGAGCCCCTTGCGCCCTACGGCGGGTCCAGCCCGGAGATGGGTGCGATCGTGAAGGCCTGCCAGGAGCGCGGCCTGCTCCCGTTCGTGAACTTCAACCGGATCCACGTCGTCCCGCCGCTCACCACGACCGACGACGAGGCACGTGAGGGCCTGGCGATCCTCGGGGCCGCCCTCGATGCGACGGCCTGAGCGCACCGCCTACGAGCGCCACGCTCCCGACCCCCGCGTCGTGGAGCGGGCGCTCGCCGACAGCGTGCAGTCGGTCTTCTGGCTCGACGACCTCGGAGCCACGACGACGTACGACGAGCTGACCGCTTCGACGCGCGCGGACCTGACGATCGTCGGTGGCGGCTACCTCGGCCTCTGGGCCGCGCTCCACGCCAGGCGTCGCGACCCGGGCCGCCGGGTCGTCCTCCTCGAGGCGAGGACGATCGGCTGGGCGGCATCCGGGCGCAACGGTGGGTTCTGCGAGGCGTCCCTCACCCACGGCGAGGACAACGGGCGCAACCGCTGGCCCGACGAGCTCGACACCCTCGGGCGCCTGGGCCGCGACAACCTCGCGGGGTTCGAGGAGGACGTGCGAGACCTCGGCATCGACGCCGAGTGGGAGCGCACCGGCATGCTCTCGGTCGCCGTCGAGGAGCACCAGGTCGACTGGCTGCGCGGCGACGAGCACTTCCTGGGCCGGGAGGAGGTGCGCGCCGAGGTCGACAGCCCGCTGTTCCTCGCCGGTGCGCTCGAGCCGGACGACACCGCCCTGGTCCACCCGGCGCGGCTCGCGGCCGGGCTCGCCCGGGTCGCTGCCGACCTCGGGGTCGAGGTCCACGAGCAATCGGCCGTCACCGACGTACGTCGTCGCGGACGGCAGGTGGCCGTGTCGACCGACCGCGCCGTCGTCACCGCCGACCACGTCGTGCTGGCGACCAACGTCTTCCCGTCGCTGCTGCGCCGCAACCGGCTGATGACGGTCCCGGTCTACGACTACGTCCTGATGACGGAGCCGCTGAGCGCCGAGCAGCGCGCGTCGATCGGCTGGTCCGGCCGACAGGGCCTCGGCGACCTCGCCAACCAGTTCCACTACTCGCGCCTGACCCGCGACGGCCGGATCCTGTGGGGTGGGTACGACGCGATCTACCCGACGGGCGGCCGGGTGGCGGCGCGCCACGAGGACCGTCCCGCGAGCCACGCGCGCTTGGCGTCGCACTTCCTGGCCACGTTCCCGCAGCTCGAGGACGTGCGGTTCAGCCACCGCTGGGCGGGCGCGATCGACACCTGCACCCAGTTCACCGCGTTCTACGGCCTGAGCCACGACGGCCAGGTCGCCCATGCCGCGGGCTTCACCGGTCTCGGGGTGGGCGCGACGCGGTTCGCGGCCGAGGTGCTGCTCGACCTGCTCGCGGGCGAGCAGACCGAGCGCACGTCGCTGCGGATGGTGCGCGAGCGACCGCTGCCGTTCCCGCCGGAGCCCCTCGCGTCGGTCGGCATCAACCTCACGCGGTGGTCCCTCGACCGGGCCGACCACCGCCGGGGGCGACGCAACGCGTTCCTGCGTGCCCTCGACGCGGCCGGCCTCGGCTTCGACAGCTGAGCCGGATGGGCTCAGGCAGCCGGGTGCGTCTCCACGAGCTCGGACCTGAGTCCGGCCAGGATGCGCGTGAGCACGCGCGAGACCTGGGCCTGCGTCAGGCCGATCGCGTCGGCGATCTCCTGCTGCGTCTGCTCGTCGACGAAGCGCATCCGCAGGATCCGCTGGTCACGGTCCGTGAGCGTGCGGAGGAGGGGCTCGAGCACGATGCGCGCCTCGGCGGCGGCGACCGAGCGGTCCTCGAAGCCGAGGAGGTCACCGAGGGACGACGCGCCGTCGCCGACCGGTCCGTCGAGCGACGTCGGGGAGAAGCAGCCGTCGGCGGCGAGCGCCTCCACGACGTCGTCGAGCGGTACGTCGAGGTGCTCGGCGACCTCGCTGGGCCGCGGTGAGCGACCGAGCTGCGGCTCGAGCTCCTCCTGGGCGCGGGAGATGCGGGACTGCAGGTCCTGCACGCGCCGCGGCGGGCGGACCATCCAGCCCGCGTCACGGAAGTGCCGGCGCAGCTCGCCGCGCACGGTCGGGACGGCGTACGACAGGAAGTCGTGACCGGCGCCCGGGTCGAAGCGCTGGGCCGCCTTGGTGAGGCCGAGCAGGGCGACCTGCTCGAGGTCGTCGAGGTCGATGCCGCGGTTTCGGTAGCGACCGGCCATCGACCGGGCGACGCCCGCGTTGGTCTCGATGAGCTGGTCGATCAGGGAGTGCGAGTCGGCGGTCTGGGACTCGGCGAGGCGCAGGTCGGCGACGATGTGGTCGGTACGACGAGCGCGTTCCCGGCCGTCGACCGCATGGGTCGCGACGGGGAGGGCGGGAAGCAGGGCGTGCTGGGGATCGATCTGAGTGGTGACCACGGGATCGCTCCTTCCAGGCTGTAGGTGCGCTCACCGTGGTCTCCAGCAAACGACCTCTCGAAGGTGCCATGGTCCAGACCACCACGCAAGCCGCTAAGCGAACCCCCGGCGGTGCGATACGGACAAACATTGGACACGTCGTGTCCGAAATACACCCTTAGGGAGTACTGCGCGCCAGGGTGGCAGCGGGGTTCTCCCCGAACACCTGCCGGTAGTCGGAGGCGAAGCGACCGGGGTTGTGGAAGCCGTAGCGGGAGGCCACGTCGCCCACCGTCGAGGCCGAGCCGTCACGAAGCGACTGGCGGACGAGGTCGAGCCGCACGCGCCGCAGGTAGGCCAGCGGGGTGCAGTTGAGGTGACGGCGGAAGGCGTACTGCAAGGCGCGTGGGGTCACTCCGCACCGGTCGGCGAGGCGGGCCAGCGAGAGGTCCTGGCCGGCCTCCTCCTCGATGACCTGCACCGCGCGCCGGACCGTGGCCGGGCTCGCGTCACGCGAGTCACGCCGCACCTCGCCCATGGAGGTCTCCGCCACCACGGTGTTGGGGAACGTCTCGAGCAGGGTGTGCCCGAGGAGCCGCACCGCGTCCTGGCGCCCGATCGGGGACTCGTCACCGGGGAAGGTCGAGGCGAGCTCGTCGACGATCGCCCGCCACCGGGCACCCGCAGCGGGGGTGCGCGGGACGTAGGAGGTGAACCTCAGGTCGTCGGCCGTACGTCCCGGGGCGACGTCTCGGACCGCTTGGGTCAGCGCGTCGCCGGTGAACGCCGTGGCACGCAGCTCGTAGTGGGCGCCCTGCCCGGTGAACGGCATCTGCCAGCCGGCTGAGACCACCGAGTCGCCGTCGCGCGCCTGGTCGGTCCGTCCGTCGCGGGTGTACTCGACGACACCGTCGAGCATGTCGACGACGACGAGCACGGACATGGGCTCGGCGTCGAACCTCAGCGTCGCGTCGAGGTCCACGTGGTCGACGGCGACGTCGCCGTGGTCGGTGCGTCCGTGCCGGATGGTGCCCATCTCCCCGGACAGGCGCAGGTCGGTGCCGTAGGCCTTGTCGAGCCAGTCGCGCGCCTCGTCGCCCGTGCCCTCGAAGTCGTACGCGTCGGGCGAGCCGCGACGTGACCGGACCGGGGACATGGGGGTCTCCTGGACGAGGAGCTGACGACCCGGTGGCTGGAGTCAGCACGACTCTAGACCCGGCCACTGACACCGCGCGACCACCGCACAGCGCGGTCGAGGGTGGTCGCCCCACCCTGTAGAGTGGTCGCCGCACATCGACCTCCGCCCTGTGTCCGCGGACCGACGTCTCGAAGGGAGACGCATGTCCGGGACACCTCCGTCTCTGGGCGAGCCCGCGTTCGGGCCCGAGCCCGATGCCGACGGGCTGCGCGAGGAGATCGCCCAGCTCCAGCAGGCCGTGCAGGCACAGCGCGCGATCGGCATGGCCGTGGGGCTGGTGTCCGCGAGGTACGGCTGCAGCACCGAGCAGGCGTGGCGCACGATCCTGCGGGTGTCCCAGCACAGCAACACCAAGGTGCGCACGGTGGCGCGCACCCTCGTCGCCGTGCACGACGCGACCGCGACCGCCGAGGACCTGGAAGTCCTCCGCACCTTCGAGGCCCAGCTGCCTGCCTCGGGGTGGAGCGCCGGACCGTCCGCGTAGCATCCGCGCCATGAACATCGACGCCGCCGCCCTCGCCGAGAGCCTGCGCAGGCTCGCGACCACGGGGCAGGACAACGACGGGGTGGTCGGTGCGCTCGAGCAGGTCCTCGACGCGGCGGTCACGCTCTTCGGGGTCGACGGTGCGGGGATCCTCGTCGCCGACGAACAGGACGTCCTGCGCTACGTGGCGGCCAGCGACGGCCCCGGTCGCCTGCTCGAGCAGTCCGAGGCTGCCGCGGGCCAGGGCCCCTGCACGGAGGCGTTCGTGAGCGGCACGGTCGTCACCTCCTCCGACGTCTCCGTCGAGACCGAGCGGTGGCCGGTCCTGGCGGAGGCGATGTCGGAGCAGCCCGTGCGAGCCGTGCTCGGCACCCCGGTCCGCGTCGGCGGTGTCCCGGTCGGGACGCTCGACGTCTACCGGCAGTCGGCCCACGAGTGGGACGACAGCGAGGTCGCCGCTCTCGGCCTCTACGCCGAGGTCATCGCGACGACGCTCACCGCCGCGCTGCAGGCACACACCGCCGGCGAGCTGGCCCGCCAGCTGCAGTACGCCCTCGACTACCGCGTGGTGATCGAGCGCGCCGTCGGCTACCTGATGGCCAAGGAGGGCATCGACCCCGTGGCGGCCTTCAACTCCCTGCGCGGCGCCGCCCGGAGCCGGCGCACCAAGATCGGCGAGGTCGCCCAGCACGTGCTCGGCACGGGCGGCCTGCCCGCCTGAGTCCCCTCACTCGGTGGCGGTGCCGTCTCCCTCGTGCGGGATGGTGCGGGTCTCCACGATCTGGTGGGCGACGTCGCGCAGCTTGACGTTGGTGGTCGACGACAGCCGCCGCAGCAGCTCGAAGCTCTGGTGCTGGTCGATGTCGTAGCGCTCCATGGCGATCCCCTGCGCCATCCCGATCACGTGGCGCGAGCTCACCGCCGTCTGCAGCGTGCTGGTCCGGCGCGCCGAGGACAGCGCCGTCGTCGCGTGGACGGCGTACACCAGCGCGAGGTCGACCACGTCACGGTCGGCGAAGCCACCTGCCTCCTCGCTGTAGAGGTTGAGCGCGCCCAGCGGACCGTCCGGGTCGGTCACGGCGACCGACAGCAACGACGCCACCCCGAGCTCGGCGGCGCGGGGGCCCCACGTCGGGTAGCGGGCGTCCGAGGCGACGTCGCCGCTGCGCAACCAGCCGCCCGTGTCGGCGATCTCGAGGCACGGCCCCTCGCCGAGCTCGTACTGCAGCGCGTCGGCCTGGCGGGAGACCGGGTCGCTGCTCGCCAGGGTCCGGTGGCGCCCCCGGGACGTGCGGATCGTGAGGCTGACCATGTGCGCCTCGGGGACGAGGTCGCGCATCCGGTTGACGATCGCGCGCGAGGTGAGGGCCTCGTCGGGCTCCTGCTGCAGCTCCGCAGCCAGGGCCGCGAACACGGCCAAGGAGTCGTGGGACGACAATGTTGATCCTCGAAGGAACGCACCAACGACCCGTGTTCTGGAGTCGGACCGGAATGTAGCGAACCGTTTCCGGTCGGATCAACGCGACACCCCCGGTGAGACGCGCGCATGGGTGACGGGCGAGGGGGTACCTCGGCGACATGCCGGAGGACGTCGCATGAGCAGCACGAGCCGCACGATCGCCGCCACGCCCGAGCAGGTCTGGTCGGTGCTCGCCGACGGCTGGCTCTACCCCCTCTTCGTCGTCGGCGCCGCACGCATGCGCGAGGTCGACGACACCTGGCCCGCGGTGGGCTCGAAGCTGCACCACAGCGTCGGCAGCTGGCCGCTCATGATCGACGACACCACCGAGGTGCTCGAGGTCGAGGAGCGCCAGCGGCTGCTGCTGCTCGCTCGCGGCTGGCCCGCCGGGCACGCCCACGTCGAGCTCCTCCTGGAGCCTCGTGGCGCCGACACCCTCGTGACCATCAAGGAGCAGGCCACCGGCGGCCCGGGCGCGCTGGTCCCCAAGGTCGTCCAGGACCCCCAGCTCCACCTCCGCAACGTCGAGGCGCTGCGCCGCCTGGCCTTCCTGGTCGAGGGGCGGGCCAAGGAGGGACGCCTCCCGTGACGGCCGCTGCCGATCGACGGCCGGACGCCGTCGTCGTCGGCGCCGGACCCAACGGCCTCGTCGCGGCCAACCTGCTCGCCGGTGCCGGCTGGGACGTGGTGGTGCTCGAGGCGCAGCCCACGCCGGGCGGTGCGGTCAGGAGCGACCGCGAGGTCCACCCCGACTTCGTGCACGACACCTTCAGCGCCTTCTACCCCCTCGCCGTCGCGTCGCACGCGATGACCTCGTTGCACCTCGAGGACCACGGGCTGCAGTGGGAGCACGCCCCGGCGGTGCTCGGCCATCCCTTCGGGGACCGCCAGTGGGCCGTGCTGCACCGCGACCGCGACCGCACCGCCGCCGGGCTGGAGGAGCTCCACCCCGGCGACGGCGAGGCCTGGCTCGAGCTGTGCCGCACGTGGGACCGGGTCGGCGGGCCGCTGGTCGACGCCCTCACCTCCCCCTTCCCGCCGCTGCGCGCCGGGGCCCGGCTGCTCCCCGGGCTCGCGCGGGCGGGCGGGCTCGACACCGTCAAGCAGCTCGCAACGCCGGTGTCGTCGTTCGGCCGGGAGAAGTTCGGCGGCCCGGCCGCTCGCCTGCTCCTGGCCGGCAACGCCGGCCACGCCGACTTCCCCCTCGCGTCACCCGGGTCGGGTGTCTTCGGGATCTTGATGTCGATGCTCGGGCAGACCGTCGGCTTCCCGGTCCCCCGCGGCGGCGCACAGGCGCTGACCGACGCGCTCGTCACCCGCCTCACCAGCCTGGGCGGCCGGGTCGAGACCGACACCCCCGTCACCCGCGTCGTCGTACGCGACGGCGCTGTCGCCGGGGTGCTGACCCGCGACGGCGACTGGTACGACACGCACGTCGTGGTCGCCGACGTCGCCGCCCCGCACCTCTTCGGCGGCATCGTCCGCGCCGAGGACCTGCCCCCGCGCGTGGTGCGCGGGATGCAGGACTTCGAGCTCGACCCGGGAACGGTCAAGGTGGACTGGGCGCTGACGGGGCCCGTCCCCTGGGCGGGGTCGCCGGCCGCGGCGCCGGGGACGGTGCACGTCGCGGACTCGGTCGAGGAGATGACCGAGACGCTCTCGCAGGTCGCGTCGGGCACGATCCCGGACCGCCCGTTCCTCCTGACCGGCCAGATGACGACGAGCGACCCGACGAGATCACCGGCCGGAACGGAGTCGTTCTGGGCCTACACCCACGTGCCCCAGCCGTCGAGGACGCGTGGCGACGCCGCGGACGAGGTCACCGGTCGCTGGGACCACGACGACCTCGAGCGATTCGCCGACCGCATGCAGGCGCGGATCGAGGCGCGGGCTCCCGGCTTCGGCGGGCTCGTCGCCGCCCGCCGTGTGCTTGGTCCCCACGAGCTGGAGGCGCGCAACGCCAACCTCATCGGCGGCGCCGTCAACGGCGGCACCTCGCAGCTGCACCAGGAGCTGGTCTTCCGTCCCGTGCCGGCGATGCGCGGTCGTGCCGCCACCGGGGTCCACGGGCTGTTCCTCGGGTCGGCATCGGCCCACCCCGGCGGCGGGGTCCACGGCGCGGCCGGCGCCAACGCCGCCCGCGCTGCGCTGTGGCAGCGCCGGCTGCGCGCGCTCCCCCGACGTCGTACGGCGCGGGGGGTCCGGTGACCGACCGCATCGACTTCGGCACGCTGTCCATCGCCTACGACGAGCGCGTCCTGCAGCCGCGCGAGTGGACGGCCGCACAGTCCGAGTGGGCCGCCGAGATCGCCGGCGGGGCTCCCGACGGGGCGATCCTCGAGCTGTGCTCGGGGGCGGGCCACATCGGCCTGCTCGCGGCCGTGGGCTCCGGACGGAGCCTGCTGTGCGTGGACGCGAACCCGGTCGCGTGCGACTACGCCCGCGCCAACGCGGTCGCCGCCGGCATCGCCGACCGGGTCGAGGTGCGCGAGGGCCGGCTCGAGACCGCGCTGGCCGACGACGAGCTGTTCCCGCTGGTCATCGCCGACCCGCCCTGGGTGCCGCGCGACCTGACGTGGCACTTCCCCGAGGACCCGCTCTCCGCGATCGACGGCGGCTCGGACGGCCTCGACATCGCCCGGGCGTGCCTCGACGTGGTCGCCGACCACCTCGCCCCCGGCGGATCGGCCGTGCTCCAGCTCGGCACCGCGGCCCAGGCCGAGACGCTCGCGCGCGAGGAGTGGTTCACCTCAGGCCGGCTCGTGCAGGTCGAGGTGCGCCAGCACGTGCGCGGGGTGCTGGTGCGGGTGGACCGCCCGGCCTGAGGTCAGCCGCGCGGGATGACCTTGTGGGTCCCGTCGCACCACGGCAGGCGGCTGGACTTCTCGCAGCGGCAGAGCGCGACGACCGGACGGGTCACGGCGTGCACGGTCCCGGTGGCGTCCTGCACGGAGGTCGCACCGCGCAGCAGCATCGGGCCGTGGGGCTGGAGGACGACGTCAGGGTGGTCGAACTCCTGGTCGGTGCCGTCGTCCCAGAGCTCGCTCATGCGCGGTCCCACGCGGCGAGCACGGCCGTCGCGAAGCGGGCCTCGAGGTCGAGGCAGGCGAAGGCACCGAAGATGATCTCGGAGGCCTGGTCGGGCTCGTCCTCGGCGAGGGTGCCGCAGATGTCGCGGGCGGCGAGGTGCTCATGGATCGCGTCGGCCTCGACGTGCTCGTCGTAGTAGGCGGTCATCGCTCCGTCCAGGCCGAGCCGGCTGAGCCCCTGGACCATCTTGCGCGAGGGCAGCGAGCTGGTCATCTCGAACGCCGCGAGGTGGCCCATCGCGGCGCCGCGGAGGCGACGCTGGAGGCCGAACATCGAGCTGGCGTTGTTCATCTCGAGGGTCTCCGGCAGCGCGTCGTCGACGTAGGCGCCGTACTCCGAGCGGAGGCCGACCGCGACCAGGCCGCGGGCGAAGAGGTGGGAGTGGAGCCGGTTGGGGTCGCCGTCGCCGTACTCGTCGTACTGCAGCTCCATCAGCGCCGCCTTGGCCCGCACCGGCAGGCGCGGCACGACCCACGCCGAGGAGTCGGACTCCTTGAGGTGGTAGATCGAGCGCTGCCGGAGCAGCTCGAGCACCTCGTCGAGGGTGGCGTGGCGCCGCACGTGGTCGGCGAGGGACGGGCCGTCGTCCTCGGCGACCACGCGCTCGAGGGCCTTCGGAACGTCGGCCGGCCGCACGTCGGCCGGCGACACGTCGGCGCCGGCCCAGCGGTCCCGGAGCCGCTCCTCGAGGGCGATCTCCAGCGTCTGTCGTACGGCGAGCGCCTCGGGGTCCCACTCGGCGCGGTCCGCGGCGTCCTCGAAGCCACGGTAGGACAGCTCGTGGAGGGTCCAGAGCGTGATCGTCTCGTCCTCCCACGAGCCCGCCGACGGCGCCGGACCCAGCTCGTGGTCCGACGCCGTCGCGGCGAGCCGCGCGACTGTCCACTCGCTGAGCGGGCCGCGCGGCTTGGGCATCCTCACGGGTTGAACACCACCTTGACCATGCCGTCCTCCTTGTCGCGGAACTTCCGGTAGGCCTCGGGAGCGTCCTCGAGCGGCAGGTGGTGGGTGGCGAACGACTCGACGCCGAGCACGTCGTCGTCCTGCATCAGCAGGTCGAGGATGTCGTCGGACCAGCGGCGGACGTTGGCCTGGCCCATCCGCAGCTGCACCTGCTTGTCGAACAGCTGGAACATCGGCAGCGGGTCGGTCGGCGCGCCGTAGACGCCCGAGATGCTGATCGTGCCGCCCCGGCGGACCGAGTCGATCGCGCTCATCAGCGCGGCGAGCCGGTCGGAGCCGACGTTGAGCATCATCTTCTCCTGCACCTTCTTGGGCAGGAGGGCGAGCGCCTTCTGCGCGGCCTCGGCGACCGGCGACCCGTGGGCCTCCATGCCGACCGCGTCGATCACCGCGTCGGCGCCGCGGCCGTCGGTCATCTCGCGGATGGCGTCACCGACGCCGTCGACCTGCGAGTGGTCGATCGTGCGGCCGCCGCGGCCGTGCACGCGGGCAAGCCGCTCGGGCACGTTGTCCACCACGATCACGTCGAGACCGTGGTGCATCGCGATGCGGGAGGCCATGTCGCCGATCGGACCGGCTCCGATGACCGCGAGCGTGCCGCCGTCCTCCACGTCGGCGTACTCCACGGCCTGCCACGCCGTCGGCAGGACGTCGGAGAGGAAGAGGAAGCGGTCGTCCGGCGGGCCGTCCGGCACCTTGATCGGCAGCGTGTCACCGAACGGGACGCGCAGCAGCTCCGCCTGGCCGCCGGGGACCTGGCCGTAGAGCTTGCTGTAGCCGAACAGGCTCGCGCCGGTGCCGGAGTCGCGGTTCTGGGTGGTCTCGCACTGGCTGAACAGGCCGCGGTCGCACATCCAGCAGGAGCCGCAGCTGATGTTGAAGGGGACCACGACACGGTCGCCCGCCTTCAGCGTCTCGACGGCGGACCCGACCTCTCGCACGATGCCCATCGGCTCGTGACCGACGACGTCTCCGTCGGTCATGAACGGGGTGAGCGGGTCGTAGAGGTGCAGGTCCGACCCGCACAGCCCGGTCGAGGTGATCTGGACGATGACGTCGGTCGGCTCCTCGATGACCGGGTCCGGGACGTCGATGACCTGCATGTCCTGCCGGCCCTGCCAGGTGACTGCCTTCACTGCGTGATCTCCTCCGTGTCGAGGTCGTGTCGAACGTTCTCGTCCGGGACAAGTGCCCCCGGTCGAGGGGGTTCATGTGCCGGGCGAGCTGCGCATGTCCGTGCTGCCGAACGGGCACCGACCGTGGCTGGAGCACTGGCGCGCCGCCGTCGGCGCACCGCACAGCGCGACCGGCGTCGAGGGCTGACCCACCCCTCCGTGCTCGCCCGAGCGGACGTGGTGGCACGCGGACACCCCGTGTGAGGTTGGCTCCATGAGCAAGCCGGCACCCGAGCACCGTCGCCCCGAGGGCGTGACCGACGAGACCGTGGAGGCCGTCGGCAAGCTGTCCGCGGCGATGGACCACGTCGAGGACGCCCGCGGCCACATGTACGCCTTCCACCGGCTGATGGGCAGCGCGGAGAGCACCCTGGAGGAGGCCGAGGCGATGCTGCGCGAGGCCGGGCACACCGACCTCGCCGACACCATGGACGACGAGATCCTCGGCCAGAACCCGCTCCCGGGCATGTGGTCGTTCCAGATGGTCGAGGCCTTCGACGACGGGTTCTACGCCCGCGCGAAGGGCTTCCACCAGCGCGCCCTCGACGACCTGGTGGAGGGGAAGCGGCACGTCTTCGAGGCCGAGATGAAGGAGCTGCGCCGCACCCCCGGCCGCGAGGGGCACGAGACCCGGCCGGCCGACGTCGAGGGCGACCCCGAGTACGACGGCTGAACCACGCGCCGAGGGGTACCGGGGCCGCATGGAGCCGTCACCGACCCCGAAGACCCCGTCCCGCGTCGTCCTCGTCACCGGTGCCTCGAGCGGCATCGGCGAGGCCACCGCGCTGCTGGCGGCGAGCCGGGGCGACCACGTCGTCCTGCTCGCTCGCGGACGCGAGTCCCTGGAGCGCGTGGCGGCCGACTGCGAGTCCCGCGGCGCCGCGTCCGCGCTCGTCGTGCCGACCGACATGTCGGACGACGCGCAGGTCGAGGCCGCGGTAGCCGCGGCGGTCGCGCGGCACGGCCGGCTCGACGTCGTCGTCGGCTCGGCCGGCGTCGTGGCCTACGGGCGCATCGCCGACGTGCCCGCGGACGTCTTCGACCAGGTGGTGGCCACCAACCTCCTGGGCTCGGTCAACCTGGCCCGCCACGTGCTGCCCGTCCTGCGCGAGCAGGACGGCGACTCCGGCGCTGGCAGCGTGGTGCTCGTCGGGTCGGTCATCGGCCACATCGCCGTCCCCGAGATGGCGGCGTACGTCATCAGCAAGTGGGGCGTGCGCGGGCTCGTCCGCCAGCTCCGCGTCGACAACCGCGACCGGCCCGGCATCCGGTTCGGCTACGTCGCGCCGGGCGGTGTCGACACCCCGATCTACCGCCAGGCCGCGACGTACGGCGACTCGGTGGGCCGGCCGCCGTTCCCAGTGAGCTCGCCCGAGACGATCGCCCGGCGCGTGCTGACGGTCGCCGACCACACCTGGCGCGGCGGCCAGGTAGGTGTCTCCAACGACGTGATCCGCTTCGGCTTCACGGCGCTGCCCTGGGTCTACGACCGGCTGGTCGGCCCGCTGTTCTCGGTGGTCGCGCAGGACCTCGTGGCGCCGGTGGTGCGCGGTCCGGGCAACGTCCTCACCTCACAGCAGGACGGCAACCGGCTGCGGGGCGAGCAGGGCAGCGCGCTGCTCGGGATCGCCGCGAACCTGCGCGAGGTCGTCCGCCGCCGGCTCTGACCGGGTCAGACCCGGGCGATCGGCGTCGCGACGCGCGGCTTCGGTGCGTCCGCGTCGCCACCCATCAGCAGTCCGTGCTGGATCGCCCACAGGACCGCCTGCGACCGCGAGGTCACCTCGATCTTGGCGTAGGCGCCGCGGATGTAGGACTTCACCGAGTTGATGCTGAGGTTGGTCTGCTCGGCGATGTCGCGGTTGGCCAGGCCC
Organism: Nocardioides potassii; assembly: GCF_021648885.1. Classification (GTDB taxonomy): domain Bacteria; phylum Actinomycetota; class Actinomycetes; order Propionibacteriales; family Nocardioidaceae; genus Nocardioides; species Nocardioides potassii. Next base: position 76,087 of record NZ_JAKJHZ010000006.1, read on the forward strand.
GAGGCGATCATCGAGAGGACCTCGGTCTCGCGGTGGGTCAGCGGCCACTTCTCGGCGCTCGGCCGGACGGGCTCGCCCTTGCCCGACCACGCGTCGACGATGACGCGGCCGTCGGCGATCTGCAGCAGGTTCCAGATCAGGCGCCGGGTGGGCAGCCACTTGCTGACGAAGCCCGCCGCGCCGCGCGACATCTCGGTCGACACGGCCTCGGGGCTGCAGTCCCAGCCGAAGGCGACCATGCGGGTGGGGAAGCGCTGCGGCGCGGACGTCGTACGCCGCTGGGCAGACGGCTCGTAGAGGGTCAGGTCGCACAGCGGCGCCGGTCCGGTGGTGCGGTAGGGCACGACCGAGATGACGGCGGAGTGCGGCTCGAACATGGCGCGGATGCCGTGGACGACGAGCTCGCTCTCGTCCATGATCGCGACCTTGACGTGCCGGGGTGCGGTGGTGCCCTGTCGATCCATGCCCGGAGGTACCCCGATGGGCGTGGCGCATACGCACCCGGTCCTGCAGGGTGCCGGACGTGGTCCTGCGCCGGTCAGGCCAGCAGCACCCGCGCCACGGTCGCGGCCTGGGACTCGGTGACCCCCGCCTTGTCCGCCGCCTGGTTGAGCAGGCCGGCGGCGTCGTCGGTCGTGACCCCGACGCGCGCGGCCACCAGGCCGATCGCGACGTCCACGAGGCGTTGCACCCGCAGCCGCTCCGGGGCCGCCTCCGCTCGCCGGCGCGTCTCGAAGCCCAGGTCCGCGTTGGTCACCGCGCCGGCCTGCCACGCGCCCAGCGCGGAGACGAGCCCCTCGATGCGGTCGTGGAAGGCGTGGGCGGTGGAGGCGTACAGGTCGATGTTGAGCACCGCCCGGCCCTTCTCGACGACGGGGAGGCACACCGTGCTGGCGATCCCTGCGAACGCGCGCTCACGCGCCATCTCCGCCCACTCGCGCTCGTCGAGGACGAAGTCACCGTCCTGCTGGGCTTCGCCGTCCGGGTCCGGATCGGACGGGCGACCCGCACGGTCGGGGTCGACGAGGGTGAAGGTGAGATCGTCGTCGAGCAGCGTCACGCTGAGCGCGACGCACTCGGGGACCGTCCGCACGGCCCAGCCCTCGATGACGCGCAGGAGGCCCTCGACGTCGTCGACGGACGGCGTGACGTACTCGTCCAGCGCTTCCCTGCTCTGGGGCAGCAGCTCCACGGGGTCACCCTCCGCCGTCGGGTAGTCCTGGTCGTCCTGGTCGTCTCGTGTCATCGATGGTCCTCCGCGCCCACCGGGCACACCACACCCGCGCGGGCGGTCGGACCCGCCCCTCCTCGTCCCGGCCCTCATGCGCATGCCACCCGCCCATCGGGGTACGGCGCCCCCGTGAGCACCGCATCCGCACGCCCGGCGGTCGTCCTCGACCTCGACGGCACCCTCGTCGACTCGGTCTACCAGCACGTCGTCGCGTGGCAGGCCGCCTTCCACGACGTCGGCCTGCACGTGGGCGCCGTACGGATCCACGAGGCGATCGGCATGGGTGGCGACCGCCTGGTGGCCGCGGTGGCCGGGGACTCAGCGGAGACCGCGGTGGGCGACGAGGTACGACGTCTCCACGACACCTACTTCGAGGCCGGGCTGAGGACCATCTGCCCGCTCGACGGCGCCCCCGAGCTCGTCGACGGACTCGTCGAGCGCGGCCACCGGGTCGTGCTGGCCAGCTCGTCGGAGTCCGGCCTGGTCGACCAGCTCCTGGAGATCGTCGGTGTCGGCCACCAGCTGGAGGCGGTGGTCACCGGCTCCGACGAGGCCGCGACCAAGCCCGCCCCCGACATGGTGGCGCTCGCCATCGAGCGGGCGGGCGGCGGACCCGCAGTCGTCATCGGGGACGCCACCTGGGACATCGAGTCGGCCGTCAACGCCGGCGCGAGCTCGATCGGGCTGCGCAGCGGCGGCGTCAGCGCCGAGCGGCTGCTCGCCGCCGGCGCCACGACCGTGCACGCCGGGCCGCGCGACCTCCTCGACCACCTGGACGACGCGCCGCTCGGCAAGCCCTGATCGTCAGTCACCTGCCGGGTACGGCGACTCCTTGAGCAGCCGGGCCAGGTGCGTCGCGTGGCGCGCGAGCACCTCGGTCGTGCCGACGGTCTTCTCGGGCGTCTCGTCGAGGTCCTTGTAGTCGACGGCCTGCATGGCCTCGCCGACCCAGTAGGTCACGGCCTGCGGCGGCAGGCTGAAGCCGACGTCGTTCAGTCCCTGGAAGAGCTCGGCGCTGACGTGGTGCGCCCCGTCCTCGTTGCCGACGACACCCACCCCGGCGACCTTGCCGAAGGTCAGCAGCCGGCCCTCGTCGTCGGTCTCGGACAGCTCGGCGTCCAGCCGCTCGAGGACCACCTTCGCGACCGAGGAGGGCTGGCCCATCCAGATCGGGGCGACCATCACGAGGATGTCGGCGTCGAGCATCTTCCGGCGCAGGGCCGGCCAGCCGTCGCCGTCGCCCTCGTCGGTGCTCACGCCGAAGCGGACGTCGTGGTCGACGACGCGCTCGATCGTGCCCATGACACCGAGGTCGCGGAAGGCGTCGAGCACCTGCTGGCCGAGGAGCTGGCTGCTCGACTCGGACGGGGTGGCCTTGAGCGTGCAGTTGAGGACGAGGCAGGAGAGGTCTGTCATGCCCGCCCGTACCCGGCCGTGCCACAGGCATGCAGCCCGGCGCACTGCGAGATCCGTCGAGGACCCCACGACACGGCGTACGGCGGGAGTCCTCGACGGACCTCGACCGCCCCACAGGTACCCCCCGGGACGTGATGCATGCGCGCCGGCCCCGACGACTGCCGGCGGGTCGATCGGGTACGGAGGCGCATGACCTCGCTCTGGCTCGACCGCGCCCAGCCGCTGACCGACGACCCCCTGCCCACCACGGAGGACCTCGACGTGGTGGTCGTGGGCGCCGGGCTGACGGGGCTGACCACGTCGCTCCTCCTCGCCCGCGCCGGCCTCCGGGTGGCGTGCGTCGAGGCCCGGGAGGTCGGCGCGGTCACCACCGGCCGGACGACCGGGAAGGTCTCGCTGCTCCAGGGCACTCACCTCTCCCGCATCCGACGGCACCGCGGCGACGAGATCGCCGCGGCCTACGTCGACTCCAACCGCGAGGGCATGGAGTGGCTGCTGCGCTTCTGCGACGACCACGGCGTCCCCGTGCAGCGGCGGACGGCGGTGACGTACGCCGCCGACGACAGCGAGCTGTCGTCGGTCGAGTCCGAGCACCGGGCCGCCGTCGCCCTCGGGCTGCCGGTCGGGTGGCGCGACTCCCTCGACGTCCCGTTCCCGCACGTCGGTGCGACCACGCTCGCCGACCAGGCCCAGCTCGACGCCATGGACGTGCTCGGCGCGCTCGCCCAGCAGCTGCGCGAGCACGGCGGGACGATCCACCAGGGCCACCGCGTGCGGTCGGTGTCGAAGGGCGGCAGTCCCGTCGTCCGGCTCGACGCCGGCCAGGAGCTCGAGGCGGAGCACGTCGTCCTCGCCACCGGTACACCGGTGCTCGACCGGGGGCTGCACTTCGCCCGGCTCGAGCCGCAGCGCTCGTACGTCATCGCGCTGGAGGGCGCCGAGCCGATGGACGGGATGTATCTCTCGGCCGGCTCGGACTCGCGGTCCGTGCGCGACGCCCCGGGCGGTGTCCTGGTCGTCGGCGGCAGCGGTCACGTCGTCGGACGCACCAGGTCCCACCTGGCCCACCTCGACGCGCTCCGCTCCTGGGCGGACTCGTGGTACCCGACGACGACCGAGACCCACCACTGGTCGGCGCAGGACTACTCCTCGCCCGACGGGGTGCCGATCGTCGGACCGATCACCCGCGGCAGCCGCATCCACGTGGCCTCCGGCTACGAGAAGTGGGGCATGACCAACGCGGTCGCCTCGGCCCGCACGATCTCCGCCGACATCCTCGGAGAGGTACCGCCTTGGGCGGAGGTGCTGCACGGGCGCGGTGCTGCCGTCAGCAACGCCGCCGAGCTGGCGCGGATCAACGCGGGCGTCGGTGCCGCCGTCGCGGCGGGCGCCGCCCGGACCGTGCGCGAGCGGCTGCCCGGAACGTCGGGTCCGGCGCAGGCGAGGGCGTGCGGCGTGGTCGGCGTGTGCACGCACCTCGGCGGGCTGCTGAAGTGGAACGACGCCGAGGAGACGTGGGACTGTCCCCTCCACGGGTCGAGGTTCACCAGCGACGGCGAGGTGCTGGAGGGTCCTGCCACCCGGCCTCTGCGGAAGCGGTGACCCGCCGGGTCAGCACCCGGGCCGCGAGGAAGCCGCCGATCGCACCGAAGAGGTGGCCCTGCCACGAGACGCCCGGCTGGCCGGGCAGGACGCCGAGCAGCGCTCCGCTGTAGAGCAGGAACACCGCGACGCCGATGAGGATCTCGGTGCCGTTCCGGTTGAGGAACCCGCGCACGACGAGGTAGACGATCCAGCCGAAGACCAGCACCGAGGCGCCGGCGTGGTTGCTGCCGGGCTGAGCGAAGACCCAGACGCCGAGCCCGCCGACGACCCAGATGATCGCGCTGGCGAGCAGCCCGCGCGCCACGCCCGTGGCCAGGGTCAGGAAGCCGAGCACGGCGACCGGGACGGTGTTGCTGACCAGGTGGCCGAACCCGAAGTGGAGCAGGGGGGCCACGGCGACCCCGATCAGTCCGTCCTCCGTGCGGGGCTGGACGCCGTACGGGTCGAGGGCGTGGCCGGTCGCGGTGTCGACGACCTCCAGCACCCACAGCAGGGCGACGAAGACCACCGTGACCAGCGCGGCCGACTGCCACGAGTCACGGCGCTGCCTCACCTGCGTCTGCATGCCCCTCATCGTCGCAAGGCGGGCCAAGCCGTCAGCGGCCCGCGGCGACCTCGGGCGGGAAGCCGCCGGTCGAGACGGTGCTCCACCGCGTCGGCGTGATCCGCAGCAGCGACTTGCCCTGCTCGACCATCGCCGTGCGGTACTCGTCCCAGTCGGAGTGCTCGCCCGCGATGTTGCGGAAGTACTCCACGAAGCCGTCGAGCGCCTCGTCGCCGTCGGCGGCGTCGAGGACCTCGCAGGTGCCGTCGACCTGCACCCACGCGTCGTCCCACTCGTCCGACAGGACCAGCACCGAGACCTCGGGGCGCCTGCGGGCGTTGCGGGTCTTGGCCCGCTGCGGGTAGGTCGCGACGACGATCCGGCCGCTGTCGTCGACGCCCCCCGCCACCGGAGAGGCCTGCGGCGAGCCGTCGGCGCGGCGGGTCATCAGGACCATCCGGTGCCGCGGGCGGACGAACTCCAGCAGCTGCTCGAGGTCGACGTCGGTGTTGGTCGCGATCGAGGGGGCCATCCGTCGAGGCTAGCGCGGCTCGGGCCACCCCTCCGGGCGACCTGTGACGCCAGCCGACCTGCCTACCGTCGGGGCATGACCACTGTGAACCGCACCTTCGACGTCCGTCCGCAGCCCTCCGTCGTCATCGACTACCTCAAGGACTTCAGCAACGCCGAGGAGTGGGACCCCGGCACCGAGTCCTGCACCCGCACCGACGGCACCGGCCCCGTCCAGGTCGGGTCGACCTGGCACAACACCTCCAAGATCGCCGGCGTCAGCACCGAGCTCGACTACACCCTCGAGCAGCTGAGCGACGACACGATCGTCCTGGTCGGCCGCAACGACACCGCGACCTCCACCGACACCATCACCGTCGTGCCGAGCCCCGACGGCCCGGGCAGCCGGATCACCTACGAGGCGAACATCGAGATGAAGGGTGCGGCCAAGCTGGTCGACCCCGTCATGAAGGTCGTCTTCGAGAAGATCGGCAGCGACACCGAGGACGACATGACGACGGTGCTCAACCGCCTGGCCTGACCTGCAGCTAGCCCTGCGGCGGCTTCTCCGACGCGCCGGAGTCCGAGTCGTCGTAGGTGAAGAAGGACAGCTTGCCGTCGGACTCGAGCACGGCGTACTCGATCTGCGAGGTGTGCCGGATGCCCTGCTCGCGTGCAGCGACGAGGAGGTCGGCCGTGGCGAGCCGCTGCGCCCTCATGGCGTCCTCGACCAGCCGGCCGTCCTCCACGACGAGGAGCGGCCGGCCGGTGACGACCGGACGGACGCGGGGGTAGCGCCACTGCAGCCAGGACAGGGCGACCGTCAGGAGCGCGAAGGTGCCGACGGCGAGGACGGCCGAGGTGATCGAGTAGTCCTGCTGCGTCACGCCCTGCTGGACCAGGTCGCCCATCGTCACGTAGAGCAGCAGCTCGAAGGTGCTGAGCTCGCCGAGGGTCGCCCGACCCACGGCGCGCGTGACGATCCAGAGGAAGGCGAAGAGCACCAGCGCCCGCACCACTATCTCCACGTCGGACTCCTCAGGGCAGCAGGTGGGTGGTGATGTCGACGGACACGAGCGCCGCGAGGTCGGCGTCGACGACCGCGACCGTCGCGTCGCGACCGACCTGGCTCGAGGGCTGGATGTAGGCGTCGTAGTCGACGGTGAGGACGTCGCCGTCCGGGGCGTCGAAGGTCAGGTAGAGCGTGTCGCCGTCGCGCACGCCCGTCGAGGGGTCGGGCGTGAAGCCCTGCGTCTCGTAGATGTCGAAGTAGTCGCCGGTCACCGCGATGGTGACCTCCTTGCCGAACCCGCCCGGGTGCGTGACCACGACGTGCCACGGGACGTCGAGACCGGCCCGCGCGACCCGGGCGTAGGTGACGTCGAGCCGGTAGCCGTCGGACTCGGCGGTCGCAGTGGCCGAGCGGACGCCCAGCAGCCCGGCCGCCCCGGCGAGCACGAAGGCGAGAAGCAGGCACAGGAAGGCGCGGCGCCCCCACAGGGCGCTCCGCTCGTCCGCGGCCGTCTCGACCCCGTCGAGCGTCGAACCAGGTAGCTGCACCCTCTCGGTGTAGCACCGCCGCAGCCGCGGCGCGGGATGACACGCTCGGACGACGCCTCACCCGCGCCGGCTGGCGTCCTCCACCGCTCCTGCGAGGGCAGCCGCGAAGACGTCGACGTGGGACTCGTCCCAGACGAGGGGCGGGCGCACCTTGAGCACGTCGCCGCGCGGTCCGGTGAGCCCGGCGAGCGCGCCGCGGGAGACCAGGGCCTGGAGCAGTCGACGCGCGGTCGGGCGATCGACGACGTCCACCCCGGCGACGAGGCCGAACGCCCGGACGTCACCGAGCAGGTCGGTCGTCGCGGACAGCTCGCGCAGCCGCCGGGCGAGGTGCGAACCCGTGACCAGGGCCTTCTCGGGCAGGCGGCGGTCCTCCAGCACGTCGAGGACGGCGTTGCCGGCCGCCGCGGCGGCCGGGGTCGCCGCGAACGTCGAGAAGTACTCCCACCGCCCGGCGAACCGGTCGACCACCTCGCGCCGGGTGACCACCGCACCGATCGGGTAGCCCGCGCCCATCGGCTTGCCGAGGGTCACCAGGTCGGGCACGGCGCCCGAGGCGGCGAAGCGCCACATCGCCGGGCCGGTGCGGCCGTAGCCGATCTGCACCTCGTCGGCGAGCCACAGCGCCCCCTCGGCGTGGGCGCCGTCGCGCAGCCCCTCGACGTACGACCGCGGGGCGTCGTGCACGCCCTCGCTGGTGAAGCCGGAGTCGGCCAGCAGCAGCGCCGGCCGATGCCCCGTCCCGCGCACGTCCTGCCAGGCTGCGCGGACCATCGCGGTCGTCGCGTCAGCGGACAGGTCGACACCGGCCAGCGGCGCACGGAAGGTGCCGACCGCCTCGGGCCGGTGCCCGGGCGGCCACTCGTTGGAGCTGAGGTCGGCCATCCACCGGGTCGTGCCGTGGTAGGCGTGCTCGGCGATCAGCGCGCCCGTCCCGCCGGTCCACTCGGTGGCCAGCCGCCACGCCAGCTCGTTGGCCTCGGTGCCGGAGGTGGTGAACAGGACGGTGTCGAGCCCGTCCGGCATCGTCGCGACGATGCGCTCGGCGAGCTCGACGACCTCGGGGTGCAGGTAGCGCGAGTGCGTGTTGAGGCGTCCGAGCTGGCGGCCGACGCGCTGCACCACCACGGGGTCGGCGTGCCCGACGACGGCGACGTTGTTGTAGGCGTCGAGGTAGCGCCGGCCGTCCGCCGCGGTGAGCCACGGGCCCTCACCGCCGACGATCTGCAGGGGCTGGTCGTAGAACAGCGGCGCCACCGCACCACCCATGGCTGCCGCCCGCCGGTCCGCGACGTCGTCGCCCGGCGCCGCCGCGCCGGTGCCGGCGAGCCGGTGCAGCCGTCGCGCCAGCTCTGGCGGGGACAGCCGCGCGAGCTCGGTGGTCGTACGCGTGTTGGCGTCGTCGTACTGGGTGATGTACGCCGTGTTGTCGGGGTGGGCGGCCGCGCGGCCACGGGAGATGAGCGTGCCGAGCACCAGCCGGGACAGCACGAGCTCGCCGAGCACCTCGACCTCGGCGTGGGAGAGCGGCCGGAGGCGCTGGTAGCCGCGGAGCGTCGCGGCCGCGAGCTCCCACGGGGTCGCGACCTGGGTCTCGCTGGTGTTGCGCAGCACCGACGTGAGTGCGACCGCGAGGTCAGCGACGTCTGCCGTGAAGTGCAGGTCACCGAAGTCGATGACCCCGGTGATGCGGCGGTCCGAGGCGAGCAGGTTGGTCAGCGTGACGTCGGCGTGGTGGATCCCGGAGGGCAGCGACGCCAGCCGTGGGAGCGCCGCTGAGACGCGCTCGACGACCGGGTGGAGCGGGTCGTCGGCGGTGAGCCCCCACCTCGCAGCGACGCGTGGAAGTGCGGTCACCTCCCAGTCGAGCTCGCGGCTCGCCGCGGCGGGGTGGAAGAAGCCACGGAGTGCCCGGGCGGTCCGGGCGGTGGCCGCACCGACCTGCTCGGCGAGGTCCTCGGTGACGACCTGACCCTCGAGCTGCTCGCCCGGCACGGTGGTGATGAGCCGGGCGAGGCAGGCGCGACCCCCGTCGTCGGTGATCGCGACGATGTCCTCACCACCCGCCGGGACCGTGCGCGGCACCGGGAGGTCGGGGGCGGTCGCGGCCACGTGCGCCATCGCCGCCACCTCCATCTCGACGAGCGCTCGCGACTCCGCGGGGTTGGCGACCTTGAGGACGTGGCCGCCGGCGACGAGGAAGTTCGCGTCGCGCTCGCTGGAGAGTGGTGTGACGTCCCCGGTCACGCCCCAGTGCTTCTCGGCGAGCCGTCGTACGGCGTCGGTCGAGAGGCGGGGCGCGGGCTCGTCCAGCACGTCGTGCGTCACCCGCGAAGAGTAGGGGTTCGGTGCGGGAGCATGGCGGCGTGAGCAGACCGACGCCCCACGTCCTCGTCGACCCGGAGATCCTCGACCGCAACGTCGACGCCATGCAGGCGGCCGCGAATCGTGCTGGACTCGCGCTGCGGCCGCACGCCAAGACCCACAAGTCGCTCGAGGTCGCGCGACGCCAGCTCGCCGCGGGGGCGGTCGGTCTCACCGTCGCGACGGTCGCCGAGGCCGAGGTCTTCGCGGAGGTCTGCGACGACCTCTTCATCGCCTACCCGCTGTGGGTCGACGACGAGCGGGCCGCTCGGCTGCGCGACGTGCTCTCGCGGGCGTCGGTCGCGGTCGGAGTCGACTCCGTCGAGTCGACGAGCCACCTCGCACCCCTCGCCTCCGCGGGCCTGCGCGTCCGGATCGAGGTCGACAGCGGCCACCACCGCAGCGGCGTACCTGCCGCGTCGGCCGCCGAGGTGGCGACCGCGGCCGCCGACGCCGGGCTGACGGTCGACGGCGTCTTCACCTTCCCCGGCCACTCCTACTCCCCCGACGCCCGCGCCTCGGCCGCCGCGGACGAGCGGCGCGAGCTGGCTGCCGCCCGCGAGGCGCTCCTCGCGGCCGGTCTGACCTGCGACGCGGTGAGCGGCGGGTCGACGCCCTCGGTCGAGTTCGCGGACGGCGACGTGCTCACCGAGGTGCGGCCGGGCGTGTACGCCCTCGGCGACGCGCAGCAGTGGGAGCTGGGCGTGGTCTCGCCTGCGGACGTCGCCCTCACCGTCGTCGCGACCGTCGTCGGTCGCTACCCCGACCGGGTGGTCCTCGACGCGGGCAGCAAGGTCCTCGGCGCGGACCGGGCGTCGTACGCCACCGGGCACGGGCGCCTGCTCGACCACCCGGACGCCAGGATCGTCGCGCTGTCCGAGCACCACGCGACGGTGACGGGCTTCGACGCCCCGCGCGGCACCCGCGTGCGCGTCGTACCGAACCACGTCTGCACGACGGTCAACCTCGCCGATGCGTACGTCGTCGGCGACGCCACGTGGCCGGTCGACGCGCGGGGCGCCAACACCTGAGGCGTCAGGCCCCGGGGAGCTGTCGCGTCCGCACGATCTCGGAGGCGACCTGCACGAGCTTGGTGTTGGTCTGCGAGGACACGCGCTTGAGGTAGGCCAGCGCCTGGTCGACGTCGACCCCGAGCCGCTCCATGAGGATGCCCTCGGCCTGCCCGATGACCGTGCGGCTCTGCAGCGCCACCCCCATGCCGTCGATCTCGCGGCCGGCGGCGATGGCCACGGCGAGGTGACCGGCCAGCGCCTGCGCGGTCGCGAGGTCGTCCTCGTCGAAGGCGTGCGGCCCGGTCCCGTAGATGCTCATGGTCCCGTAGTAACCGCGGGCGGTGAAGACGAGGATCGAGGCGACGGTCGCGAGCTGGTGCTCGGCGTGCACCCGGGCACCCCAGGTGGCGAAGCGGTCGTCGGTGGCGAGGTCGTCGACGACCACGACCTCCTCCGTGCGGTCCGGCGTGTGGCAGGGACCCTCGTCGAGCTCGTTCTGCAGCTCGTTGATCACCCGCAGCAGCTCGCCCGACGATGCGAGCGTGTGGCAGTGGCCGCCGCGGTTGATCGTGACCCCCGCGTGCAGGCAGTTCGGGATCAGCTCGACGGCCGCCTCGACCGCGAGCATCAACCGGTCGTTCTCCCCGTCCGCCGCGCCCAGCGCCCGGGCGAGGTCGGCGAACTCCGTCGTGGTGGTGCGCTCCGCGGACAAGACATGACTCCTCTGCTCGCCCACCACCCCGGCGGGCTTCTCCGAGCAGACATTCTCACCGGCGTCCAACTGGGTGCCAAGCCCGGTCTCACTCCGACGGCTTGACCGCCAGGACCGGGCACCACGACATCTCTTGCCGGCCGGCTGTCCACGCCGTCCGCGCCGACGCCGAGCCCTCACGCCCACCCCCTGGTGTGGCCAGACATCGAATGTAAGGACGTCCTTGACGCAATCTGCGGGAAGTGGGCGGCGTACACCGATCCGGAGTGGCACATACTCGGCGGGCGCCACTCGGCGCGGGGGCACGGTCAGACCCGACTGCATCCATTGGTCGCCACGGGCGATCGGGGCGCGGGGCGCAACCAGGCCCGATCACTCGACATGGGGGTTCTTCATCTTGCGCACATCACTGCTCGCACTTCCTCTCCTCGCGGCCGTCGCCTTCGCCGGCCCCGCCCTGGCCGCGACGACCGTCGCCGTCAACGAGGCCTCGCTGGGCTCCACCTGGTCCAACTCCAGCACCAGCGGCGGCACCGTGGCCTTCGGCACGGACTTCGCCGGGGTCGGCGCCCTGCAGCTGAACACTCCCGGCACATCCGACAAGGCCGAGCTGACCACGACGACCGTCGCGGGCGCTCCCCTGTCCACCCTCAGCAACGCCGCCTACCGGACCTACCGCGCCGCATCCTCCACCTCCAACGCGGTGCAGACCGCTGCGATCAAGGCGACGATCGACTTCAACGGCGCGGCCACCGGCGGGTACGCGGTCATCGTCTTCGAGCCGGTCTACAACACCGACCAGGGTGCCGTGGTCGACGGCACGTGGCAGAGCTGGCAGGCGGGCGGAGACGCCAAGTGGTGGTCCACCAGAGCGATGCCCGGCGTGACGTCGGCCTTCGACAGCTTCGTCCCGCTCAGCACCATCATCGCGGAGAACCCGGCTGCCACGATCACGGCGCTGACCGTTGGCACCGGCTCGGGCAACGCCGGCCTCCTCGCGGGCGTCGACTCACTGACCGTCGGCGAGACGACCTACGACTTCGGTCCCCGGGCCTTCGACAAGGCGGACTGCAAGGGCAACGGCTGGGCGACCAACTTCACCGCCGGCACGTTCGTCAACCAGGGTGATTGCGTCTCCTTCTACGCCTCGGCGGGCAAGACCCACGAGTAGTTCCTGAGCACGACGAGCAGCCCCCGCCGACCTCGGCGGGGGCTGCTTGAGCTCGGCACCGGCTCCCGTCCACCGCTCCCCACCTCGATCGCCCGTTGCACACGGCCGACGAGCTGTCGGCAAGGCAGCTGCTGGACCGCGCCACCGACCTCGTCGACCACGCCGGCACGAGCAGGCTGACCAACCGCCAGGCCGAGGCGATGGCCGACGCCATCGAGCACGGGGTCGAGCTCTACGCCGACCCGCTCCTGGAGTACGTGCCCGACTGACCTGCCGGCTCGACGTCAGGCGGTGGCTATCAGGTCCTGGCCGGTCCTCGCAGGGAAGCACATGGTGACGGTGGACCCGGTGCCACCGGGCCCGGACGTCAGCTGGATGGTGCCGTCGTGCCTCTGCACGGCGCGGGCGCAGAGCGCCAGGCCGAGGCCGCTGCCCGTCCGGCCGGAGGACGTGCCGGAGACGCGGGCGAAGGGCTCGAAGACCGTGGCCTGCAGGTGCTCGGGGACTCCGATGCCGTTGTCCGTCACGCGGACGACCACGCCGTCGGGAGAGTGCTCGGCCTGCACGCCGATGACCGGGACGACGTCGTCCGCGGTGTACTTCACCGCGTTGCCGATCACGTTGGCGAGCACCTGGCGCAGCAGCGTGGGGTCGCCGGCGACGGTGCCGAGGCCGTTCGCGCGCACGAGGGCGCCGCGGTCGGTGGCAGCGACGATCTCCTGCGCGACCTCGTCCACCACGTCGTCGAGGTCGACCTGCCTGACGTCCAGTGGCGCGCTGCCTGCCCTCGCGTAGGCGAGGAGGTCGTCGATGAGCGTGGACATGCGCTCACCAGTCGCAGCGATGCGACCGATTGCCTCTCGGGCCCCGTCGTCCAGGGTTGCCTGCTCGGTGAGGTGCTCGGTGAGGACCTCGACCCACGACTGCATCGCGGCCAGCGGGTTGCGCAGGTCGTGCGCGACAGCGGCCGAGAAGGTCTCGAGCTCGTCGACCTGCCGGCGGTACGCCGTGTCGTCGCGCAACGACACCACCGCGAGGCGCCGCGTCGGGTCGCCGTCGAGGTCAAGGGGGTCCGCGCGCACGGCGACGTACGAGTCGGCTGCTCCGTCCCGCCGCACCACCAGCTCGGCGGTGACGCTCTCGCCGGTGGCCAGGGCGACCGAGTGGGGCATCGTCTCCGGGGTCATCGGGCCACCGTCCGCCCGGTGGACACCGTAGGCCGATGGATGGTCGTCGGGGGTGATGCGGCCCTGCGGGCTCGGTACGAGGCGCACCGCAGCGGGGTTCTGCACCAGGATGTGGCCTGCAGCGTCGATCACAGCGATGCCGTGCTCGAGTCGGTTCGTGACGGCGTCGAGGAGCTGCGCCCGCTCGTCGGCCTGCCGGCGCGCCTCGGAGAGCTCCAGGGTCACGTCGTGGCGCTCACGCACCGCCCACGACAGCGTCAGGCTGATGACCGCCTGGATGAGAACGTACGCCTGGACGACCAGCGACCGGACGAGGGGGTCCTGGATGGTTCCGAACGGGCCGGTGCCGTTCAGGGACGCGAGGACGGCGAACACTCCGGCCGCCGTGGTCAGCACGGCAGCGATGACCGGCGAGAAGCGGAACCCGACGAAGGCGCCGACCGCGACGAGCACGAACGACAGGGGCAGGCCGTGGTTGCTCGCGAAGACCACCCACAGCGTGGCGGCAGCGAGGACCACCGTCGTGGCGAGGTCGATCGTGCCGTTGGGCCGGTCCTCGTTCGTGACGACGCTCGACCACGACGCGCCCGGCCGGTGCGCATGGCGGGCAGCGATGACAGCGAGCACGACGCCGGCGACGACGAACACGCCGGTCGTGTTGCGCAGCACCCAGGCGAACACCCCGACAGCCGTGGCCTGATCGGTGATGAGGAAGCCGGCGAGCATCCCGAACGGCGCGCTGGTCAGTCCCGCCGCCACGGATGCCTGGGCCAACGCCACGACCCCGTGGATGGAGCCCATGGCCTCGGCGCGCTGGGAGCGGGCGGTGGCCGTGCGCAACGACGGCAACGCCCACGCGAGGACACGCCGCACCGTGCAGCCGACAGTGACGTTTGCCAGGCCGAAGACCAGAGCCGGGACCCACGCGACGCCCGAGGCGGCGTTGACGACCACGGTCGTCACGAACAGCGTCGCGGTGTTGACCACCAGCAGCCGACCCGGCGATCGCTGGATCCACAGTGCCGCGACCCCGGCTGCCGGCCAGAACAGGGCGAGACCCGTCTCGGGAAGAGCGGTCTGGCGTCCCAGGACGACCGCAGCGGCGTACAGCAAGGCCCAGATCGCCGACCGCCCGACAAGCGCTCCCACATGTGCATTGTGGGGCACAAGATCACCGACGCGGGGCGAAACGGGCAAGCTCCCACATCGACACAGCGAGCGGATGCTGGTCAGTAGGTGAACTGCCCGACCAGTGAGCGCATCTCTGCGGCCATCTTGGCGAGCTCGTCAGCGGCTTCGCTGGTGCTGCCGGCAGCGGACATCGTGTCGGAGGCGGTGCGCGCGACGCCGGTGATGTTGGCGGCGATGTCGGTCGAGCCGATGGAGGCCTCCGAGATGTTGCGGCTCATCTCGTTGGTGGTGGCGGTCTGCTCCTCCACGGCGGAGGCGATGATGGCTTGGGTGTCGTTGATGCGACCGATGATGTCGGCGATGTCACCGATGGCGTCGACGACGGCGTCGGTGTCGCCCTGGATGGCCTGGATGCGCTGGTTGATGTCCTCGGTGGCCTTGCCGGTCTCCTGTGCGAGCTCCTTGACCTCGCTGGCGACGACTGCGAAGCCCTTGCCGGCCTCTCCCGCGCGAGCGGCCTCGATGGTGGCGTTGAGGGCGAGCAGGTTGGTCTGTTCGGCGATCGCGTTGATGACCTTGACGACGTTGCCGACCTCGCTGGACGACTCGCCGAGCTTGGCGACGGTCGCATTGGTGGACTCGGCCACCGCAACAGCCTGGGCGGCGACGGAGGCGGCGTTGGAGGCACTGGCGGAGATCTCGCGGATGGACGCAGACATCTCCTCGGTGCCGGTCGCGACGGTCTGCACGTTGCGGGAGACCTCCTCGGCGGCCGCCGACACGATCTCGGCCTGCGCGGAGGAGTCCGCTGCGGTGCCGGACATCTGACCGGACACCGCGGACAGCTCCTCGGAGGCTGCGGCGAGCGACTGGGCGTTGTGGTCCATCTGCTGGAGCATCGCGCCGAGCTTGGCGATGGTGGCGTTGAGTGCTGCGCTCATGCGCCCGACCTCGTCGGCGGACTCGACCTCGAGTCGGTGGTCGAGGCGTCCGGCGGCGACTTCCTCGAGCAGGTCGACGGTGCGCTGCAGCGGCCGGGAGACGAGCTGGCCGATACCGAGGGCGATGGCCATGGCGAGCCCGGTCGCGGTGAGCAGCATGAAGATCGTGAAGGTCCGGTCTGAGCGGTACGCCGCTCGTGAGTCCTCCATCGACGCGTCGGCCGCCGCGGTCTCGCCGGTCGCGATGTCGGCGAGCGCTTCCAGCGCTGTGTTCTCGGGTTGACCGAGGCGGTCCTGCATCGTCGCGATGACCTCGTCGGCCGGCGCGGTGCCGACCTGTGGGAGCAGCTGGTCGTCGCGAATGCTGCGGTAGTCATCGATGGCGTCGGTGAATGCGGTCGTCGCGGCCTCCATCCCCTTCGGATCTGTGTCGACGTACTTCGCCCACGACGCGTCCAGGGCGGCGTCGAGGTCGGCCACGTCGGAGCGGAGCTGGTCGGTGACGGGTTCACCTGAGAGAGCAGCCTCGTGCACGGTGTCGGAGACGACGACCAGGTCGCGCTGCACGTCGACGAGGTAGGCGATGGCCTTGAGGTTGTCCTCGTACATGACGTCGATGCGGTCGGCCGACTCCGCGAGCCGGACCAGTCCCGTGACGCCGACGACGATCATGAGGACGGCGACGACGGAGAATCCCGCCAGCAGCTTGTGCGCGGTGCGGAGGTTCTTGAACCTCCCGACCAGTCCCCTGGCGGGACGAGGGACTGCTTGCCGGCCGTGCTGGGCAGAGGTCTGCAGGCCGTTCACCCGTGACGCCCCGCTGCGGGGCGTTGTCGGGACATCGGAGGGACGGGTGGGGGTGGTCAGCAGGGCCATCGGGTCCCTCTCGGGGCTGGCGTCACACGATCAGCACCTGCGTGCACGGTTCGTGGGGCCGGCCGGCGGTGGTGGCGGTGCGCGTTACGGGGGTTCTGTTGTCACCTGTCGACGGTTGCGGGCCCCAGTTGAGCGACACGCACGGGTGGGGGACTCTCGGCGCCCCAGGACAACCCGTCGGTGTGCGAGGTGATGGCCCACTCGTGTCGGGGGCTCGTAGCACTGACGGGTGGTTTCGCCCGGGCGAACGTCCCGTTGGGTTGCGCTCGGTTCCGAGTGGTCGTGGGACTACGTCCGGACGTGCCCGAACGGCCCCGATGTCCCCTACCCGCCATGACGTTGCGCCAGGCCGGACGCCTCAGTCCTCCCCGACGTCGATGAGCACCTTGCCGACGGCCCCGCCCTCGACGGCGCTGTGCGCGTCGGCGGTCTGCTCGAGCGGGTAGTGGTGGAGGGGCAGGCCGTGGTCCTCGCCGACACCGAAGGCGCCGTCCGCCAAGGCTGCGGTGATGTCGTCCGCCGCGCGACGGAGGGCCTCCTGGCCGACCGTGTAGAGCAGGACCCACTGGAAGCGTGCGTTGGTCGAGAAGGTCCTCCGCACGCTGATCGTCACCTCGTCGCCGCCGTTGTTGGCGTAGACCGCGATCGTGCCGCGGGGCTTGATCACCGCGAGGTCGAGGTCGAGGTTCTGGGCGGGCGCGACCTCGACGACGAGGTCGACGCCGTCGGGCGCGAGGTCGCGGATCGCCGCCTCCGTGTCACCGTCGCGGTAGTTGACGACGTGGTGGGCGCCGGCAGCGGTCGCGAGGCCGCCCTTCTCGTCGCTGCTGACCGTGCTGATGACGGTCGCTCCGGCCCAACGGGCGAGCTGGATGGCCGCGTTGCCGACGGCGCCGGCCCCACCGGCGACGAGGACGATGTGGCCGTCCAGCGCGCCGGGGGCGAGCCGGTCCGGGCCGTCCTCGGAGGTGGTGAGGGCGCGGTGGGCGGTGACCGCGGGGACGCCGAGCGATGACCCGACGTCGTACGACGTCGAGGCGGGCAGCACCGTCACGCGCTCGGCCGGGATGACGACCTGCTCCTGCGCGGTGCCACCGGGACGATGGTGCTGGGCGAGCATCGTCCAGACGCGGTCGCCGACGGCGAGGTCCGTGACGTCGGGGCCGACGGCGTCGACCACGCCGGCGCCGTCCTGGCCGGGCACGATCTCGGGGAACGCGAGCTCACCCATGCCGCCGGCGCGGAACTTCCAGTCGGTGGGGTTCACGCCCGCGCGGACGATCCGCACCCGGACCTCGCCGGGACCGGGCTCCGCCGGCTCCCTCTCGACCAGCTCGAGCACGGAGGCGTCGCCGCTCTCGGTGTAGACCACAGCACGCATCAGGAGTCCTTCCCCTCGGGATCCGGTACGGCTGGCCCAACCGTCGGACCCGCCGGGATATGCCCGGCGGGTCCGACGACCCGCACCCGTCAGCTGGTCGGCAGCGCCGTCTTCCAGATGCCGCGGCCGTGCGTGGCGACGTACAGCGAGCTCTCGTAGACCTCGACGTCCATCACGGTCGTCAGCGGGAGGCCCGTCCCCAGCCGCTGCCAGCCCGTCTGGCCCGGAGCCCGGTAGAAGACCGCCAGGTCGGTGCCGACGAGGAGACCGCCCGAGGGGAGCACCTTCACCGAGTTCGCCGGGAGGTCGGGCAGGTTGCCGGAGATGTTGGTCGCGGTCCACGAGCCGTCGGCGCCCTTGGTGTACTCGTACACGTGGCCGGTGCCGGCGCCCGGTCCTTCGGTGAACCGGCGGGAGAAGCCGCCGAGCGCCACCAGGACACGGTTCTCGTTGCTCGGGTCGACGGCCACACCACCGATGTAGCGGTTGGGGAGGTTGTCCAGCTTGACGACGTCCTGCGTGCCCGTCGTCAGGTTGCCGATGACCAGGCCCCGCTTGAAGCCGGAGTTGTTGCACGGTCCGCACCAGCCCGCGACGTAGGTGTTGCCCTGGGCGGCGACGGCAGTTGCGACTGCCGTGGAGGAGAACTTCGTGAGGTCGGCGATCGACGTCCAGGCGGAGCCGTCCTCGATCGCGAAGCCCTGCGTCTGCTTCCAGACGTGCGCACCGCCGGCGATCCAGGTGTTGATGTCGCTGCCCGAGGCCGCGAACGGAGCGATGAAGCGGGCGTTCGTGTCGGGCGGGGCGATGTCTCGCGTGGTCGCCTTCGCCGTGTCCGAGAACGCGGCCGGGTCGCTCTGCGCCGCACAGGTGTTGGTCACCCGCATCGACAGGTAGACGTACTCCTGGACGATGTTGCAGCCGTCGCCCGGGTCGACGAGCACGTCGCCGCCGTCACCGCCGAAGTTCGACGACATCTCGCCCGAGCCCTCGAAGGTGATCGAGCCGCCGTTGTCCTGCAGGCCTCCGGACACGATCGGGTCGCCCGCCGGCAGGGACTTGCCACCGATGTAGGTGCCGGCCTGCTGCAGCGTGGAGGGCTTCGCGGCACCCACACCCACCGCGTAGTACTGGAGGTTGTCGTTGGACCCGTCGTTGAGGCTCTGCCAGTCGGTGGCGTGTCCCTCGCTGTCGGCGGCTCGGCTGTTGGCCGGGCGCCGGTAGACGCCGCCGTCGTTGCCGATGTAGACCATCGCCTTGCCGCCGCTGAGACCGATCGACGCCGAGTGCTGATCGGAGTGGGTGGTCTGGCTGCAGCCGGCGAAGTCCTGGCTGAAGTCGGTGCCCCAGCAGCTGAAGTAGAAGTTCCAGTACGGCCCGATCGTCTTCCACGTGGATCCGCCGTTGCGGGACTCGTAGACCTCCTCGAGGCCGACGAAGAGGTGCTCGGGATCGGCCGGGTCGACGACCAGCGACTGGTTGTACCAGGCCTGGATGCCGGGCCCGTAGCCCTTGCCGCCGACTGCCTGCTTGAGCGCGGAGCCCGATGCCGCGAGCTTCTCCGAGGTCGCGATCCGGGTCCACGGGCCAGCGGGGTTGCCGCTCCTGGAGACGTAGACGCCGTCGAGCACGGTGTTCGCGGTGCCGGTGGTCTTGTTGAGCAGGCGCGGTGACTGGTTGATCGCGTAGACCCGCGACGAGTCGGCGGAGTACTGCAGCGTCACGTTGCCGACGTCGTCGGCGGGAAGGGTACCCTGCAGCTTGACCCTCTTCCACGTCGCGCCGGCGTCGCGCGACTCGTAGAAGCCGTTGTAGTAGATCGTCCCCACCGGGGCCGGGAAGCTCAGTGCCCCGCTGCGCCACCCGATCGCGGCGACGATGTGCTTCGCGTCCTTCGGGTCGACTGCGATGTCGTTGACGATGTTGGCGTAGGGAGCGTTGGCGTAGGGCTCGTCGGCGTACGCGCCCTCCTTGATCACGGTGGTCGCGCCGTCGCCCGACGTCGTCTTCTTGATCATCTCGGGGTTGGGCGCGAAGAGGAACGTCCAGGGCTCGCTGCGGCGGGCGAGGTTGGTGCTGTGGCTCCACACGCCTCGGCTGGTCGCGGCGTAGACGGTCGTCCCGGCCTTGTCGAAGCGCAGGGCGTTGATCGTCGTGGAGTCGAGCTCCTCGGTGCCGACCTTGTCCTGCGGCCGGAAGGTGCCGGTGCGCGGGTCGGAGAGCGCGTACACCCCCTGCCCGACGTACGACGTGGCGCCGGTGTTCGCCTCGCCCGTGGACAGCCAGAGGCTGCCCTGGTTGTTCGGCGCCAGCCGCAGGTCGCCGGTGGAGAGGCTGCCGAGCTGGTCGCTGATAGGCGTCCAGACCTGCGCGGAGGACGCTCCCGTGCCGGTGAGGTGGGCGCGGAACACCCCGCCGTTGGCTCCGCCCTCGTAGACGTAGCCGTCGTCGTCGGACGCCAGGCCGGTGACCCGGCCGGTGACGTTGCCCGACCCGCCGGACGAGTTCGAGTAGTAGTCGCGGAAGCGGGTGTCGTCGGCGTTGTAGGGGACGTTGGTGACCTCGGTCCACGCGCCGCCGACCGGGGTCAGCGCGTTCAGCGCCGCGAGCGCCTGCCGGTAGCCGTCGGGGTTCACGATCCCGGGGGCGGTGCGAGCCTGGGCGAACTGCTCGGACGCCGTGCGGGCCTCCACCGACTCGCCGCCGGCCTCGCCCTGGATGCCCATCTCGTGCTCGGCCTCCTCGCTCTCGGCACCCTCGCGGCCGTACTCGAGCAGCTCGCGCGCCTTCATCGGCAGCCGGTGCTCCGCCGCAGACTCCGCGCGATCGGGATCC
The DNA here is from genome assembly GCF_021648885.1 of Nocardioides potassii. Classification (GTDB taxonomy): domain Bacteria; phylum Actinomycetota; class Actinomycetes; order Propionibacteriales; family Nocardioidaceae; genus Nocardioides; species Nocardioides potassii. The sequence continues at coordinate 96,564 of NZ_JAKJHZ010000006.1, forward strand.
TTCCCCGGCGATCCGGGCGACCCCGGCGATCCCGAGCAGGCGGTGGCCGTCAGGGCCAGGACAGCCGCGCCGGCAAGGGCGAGGCGACGAGCGGTTCGACGTGGCATGGTTCATCCCTTGGTCTCGTCCAGCGGCGTCTTGTGGACCCCATGGCGAAACTCAACGTACGACTAAAGTCGCATGCTGACGAGAGCGCAGACCGGAGCGATTTCGCGGAAGGCCTCCCTACGGGGGAAGACCTCCGGTGCGTCCGATCGGGCGGCGGATCGCTCAGCACTCGACGACGTTGAGGGCCAGTCCCCCGCGCGCCGTCTCCTTGTACTTGTCCTTCATGTCGCGCCCGGTCTCGCGCATCGTCTTGATCGCCTTGTCGAGCGAGACGTGGTGCGAGCCGTCGCCGCGCACGGCCATCCGGGCCGCGGTGATCGCCTTGATCGAGGCCACGGCGTTCCGCTCGATGCAGGGGATCTGCACGAGGCCGCCCACCGGGTCGCAGGTGAGCCCGAGGTTGTGCTCGATGCCGATCTCGGCCGCGTTCTCCACCTGCTCCGGCGTACCGCCGAGGAGCTCGGCCAGACCCGCGGCGGCCATCGAGCAGGCCGATCCGACCTCGCCCTGGCAGCCCACCTCGGCCCCCGAGATCGATGCGTTCTCCTTGAACAGCAGGCCGATCGCCGCAGCCGTCAGCAGGAAGCGGACGACGCCGTCGTCGTCCGCGCCGGGCACGAAGTGGTGGTAGTAGAGGAGCACTGCGGGCACGATCCCGGCCGCACCGTTGGTCGGCGCGGTGACGATCCGTCCGCCGCCCGCGTTCTCCTCGTTGACCGCCAGCGCGTAGAGCGTCACCCACTCCATCGCCATGAGGGGGTCGGCGACACCGGAGGCCCACTCGACGTCGAGCCTGGCCTTCAGCTCGCCCGCACGACGGCGTACCTTCAGCCCGCCCGGCAGCACACCGGTCGCCCGGGTGCCGCGGTCGACGCACTCGCGCATCACCTGCCAGATCGCCAGCAGCTCGCCGCGCACCTCGTCCTCGGAGCGACGCACCAGCTCGTTGGCCAGCATCACGTCGCTGATCCGCAGCCCCGTCGAGCGGGTGATGGCCAGCAGCTCGTCGGCGGTCGAGAAGGCGTACGGCACGGGGGTGTCGTCCGGGACGACCGCGGGGTTGCCGAGGTCGTCCTCGCCGAGCACGAAGCCGCCGCCGACGGAGTAGTACTCGCGCCGGCGCAGCTCGCCGCCCGACGCGTCGAACGCCAGGAAGACCATGCCGTTGGTGTGGAACTCGAGACGCTTCCTGCGGTGCAGCACGACGTCGTCGTCGGCGTCGAACCCGATCTCGTGCGTCCCGGCCAGACGGAGTCGCCCGGTGTCGCGGACCGCCCGGACCGCAGGGTCGGCCGCGACCGGGTCGACCAGGTGGGGCTGCTCACCGGCGAGGCCCAGGACGACCGCCTTCACGCTGCCGTGCCCGTGCCCGGTCGCGCCGAGCGAGCCGAACAGCTCGACGTGGACCCGGGCGACCCGGTCGAGCAGCCCGTCCCCGCGCAGGCCGTCGACGAAGAGGTACGCCGCCCGCATCGGGCCGACCGTGTGCGAGCTGGACGGACCGATCCCGACCTTGAACAGGTCGAACACGCTGATGGTCATCGCGCTCCCTCCGTCGCCCATGATGGGGCTCGCGGGCGTCGAGGACAAGAGCGGTGTTGCCTGTGACGCTTTCGGTTGCGCTCACCGCAACGCGGACTCATTCGCGGCGCCCGTCCGCCGGGCGCACCAGCGCCGCCGGCACCCACGCCTGGGCGAGCTGCACCTCGAGCCCGAGGCCGGTGGAGTACGCCTCGGCGCGCACCACCCACGCCTCCCACCCGCGACGGTCGCTGTGCCGCCAGGCCAGCAGCACGCCCGGCGCCGGCCCGGCCCACTTCCCCGTGAGGTCCACCCACACGTGGAAAGGAGGCTGGCGCGCCATCCGTCCAGAATAGAACAGGTGTTCGATCATGCGACATCGTGGCTGCTTCCCGACCAACGTCTCCATGCCAGATCGACTTTGGCATGATTCACCCCGTGAGCCGAGGCGACGACGTCATCCCGCTGCGTGAGGCCACCAAGGCCTGGTTCGCGATCTCGTTGCAGACGATCGGCGGCCCCGCAGGCCAGATCGCGGTCATGCAACGCACCCTCGTCGAGGAGAAGCGCTGGATCGGCCAGCAGCGGTTCCTGTTCGCGCTCTCCTACTGCACGCTGCTGCCCGGGCCGGAGGCCCAGCAGCTGGCGACGTACGTGGGCTGGCTGCTCAACGGCGTCCGCGGCGCCCTCGTCGCCGGCATCCTCTTCATCCTCCCGGGAGTCGTCGCGCTCCTGGTGCTGTCGGGCGTCTACGTCGCGTACGGCGACACGACGCTGGTCGAGTCGCTCTTCCTCGGCCTCGCACCGGCGGTGATCGCGATCGTCGTGCAGGCCGTGGTCCGCGTCGGCCGCAAAGGTCTGGGCCATCCCGCCCTCGTCGCGATCGCCGTGACGTCGTTCGTCGCTCTCACCTTCTTCGGCGTGCCGTTCCCGGTGGTCGTGCTCGTGGCCGGTGTCGCCGGCTGGCTGCTCGGGCGCCGGTTCCCGGCCCTGACCGCGCCACCGAAGGCGGCCGGTGATGACGGTCCGGCCCCGCTGATCAGCGACGACGCCCTGCACGCCGAGCGACCGTCGGGCCGACGCGCGGCCATGACCCTCGCCATCGGCCTGGTCGTGTGGTTCACCCCCGTGCTGGTGGCCGCGCTCGCCTTCGGGCGCTCGAGCATCTTCGTCGACCAGGGCCTCTTCTTCTCCGGCGCCGCGGTGGTGACGTTCGGGGGCGCGTACGCCGTCCTCGCCTTCGTCGCGCAGCAGGCGGTCGAGGTCTACCACTGGCTCGCGCCGGGCGAGATGGTCCGCGGGCTCGCCCTCGCCGAGACCACCCCCGGCCCGCTCATCATGGTCGTCCAGTTCGTCGCGTTCGTCGGCGCCTACCGGGCTCCCGGGACCCTCGACCCGTGGGCGGCGGCGGTCCTGGCGGCCCTCCTGACGACGTGGGTGACGTTCGTCCCGTGCTTCCTGTTCATCCTGCTCGGGGCGCCGTACGTCGAGCGCCTCCGCGGCAACCGCGACCTCGCCGCCGCGCTGGCGGGCATCACCGGCGCGGTGGTGGGCGTGATCGCGAGCCTCGCGGTCTTCTTCGCGGTGCACACCCTCTTCGAGGACACCGCGACGATCACCTCAGGGCCGTGGGACCTCGAGTACCCGGTCCTGCGGAGCCTCGACTGGGCATCCCTGGCGATCACCGCACTCGGGTGCGCCCTGGTCTTCTGGCGGAAGTGGTCGGTGCTGCGCACGCTGGGGGCCTGCGCCCTCGCCGGCATCGTCCTCGGACTGACGCTGGCCTAGCCTGTCGATGTGGCCGCAGGCCCCCTGGGTCGGCTACCGCTTGTTCTTCTGGATCTTCGCGACGTCGAACACGCTGGTCGTGCCCGAGACCTCGTTGCCGACGACGACCAGCGGACGACCGGTGGGCGAGTCGTCCTCCGCGACGAAGGTCAGGCCCTCCGGGCCGAGGTCACCCGCGGCCGCGAGGTCGCTGGAGCCGCTCACGGCGAAGTTGCGGTTGTTGGCGTACGTGACGAGCTGCGGCTTCGCCGGGTCCGAGACGTCGTACGCGACCACGCCACCGATGCGCTCCAGACCGACGAAGACGTAGGTACGCCCACCGACCTTCCCGATCGTGACGCCCTCGGGCTCGGGACCCTTGTCGTCGCTGCGGTTGTCGAAGGCCGAGGTGCCGTGGTCGGAGTTGAAGAAGGCCGGCACTGCGGCCAGCGTGAGCCGCTCGAGCTCGTCACCGCTCGACGACACGAGCCGGCCGTCGGTGGTGAAGACCGAGATGCTGCGACCACCGAAGCCGTAGAGCGTCTCGTAGCAGGTGCCGGCGGCATTGAGGCCGTTGGCCTTGGTGATCTTGAGGCGGCTCAGGCCGGAGAAGCCGGCGCCGGCCCCGACGCTGTCGCAGGCGGGCTTGATGCCGTTCTTGCCCAGGTCGCTGACCCGGATCTCCTCGGAGTATCCGTCCCAGTCGCGGGTGTCGCCCTCGTCGGCGGTGACCAGGTAGGTGCGGCCCTTGACCTGGTAGGCGGCGATCGCGTCGGGCTGCCGGAACGTCCGGAGGTTGGCGTAGGTGCGGATGTTCGCGCCGTCGCGGTCGCTCGCGTCGAGCGGCACGACCGAGCGGTCCACCGTGCCGACCGACCAGACGTCGGTCACCGTGGCCGACCGGAGGTCGACGACGGCGACGCCGTTGGACTCCTGGAGCGTGACGTAGGCCGTCCTCGACTGCTGGTCGACGGCGACGTACTCCGGCTCGATGGTCTCCGAGACGGGGAAGGCGGGGGTGCCGGTGCCGGCGTCGGCGCGGCCTCCGTGGACGCGGATGCCCTGGGGGAGTCCGGCGCCCTCGAAGGCGTGGAACCCGGCCGAGCGGACCGCCGACTGCGCGGGGGACGAGACCGAGTCGGGCAGCGACACGACCGACACGGTGCCCTCGGGGTCGACCGAGTAGTCCTCGGCCGGCTCGCCCTCGTTGGCGACCACGGCGCGGGTGCCGTCGGGGGTGATGGTGACCATGTCGGGCAGGGCCCCGACCCGGACCGCGCCGAGCGCCGCACCGGTGCCGGCGGCGTCGAAGAAGACCAGCCAACCGTCGTCGGTCTTGTCCTCGGCCTCGACGGCGACGACACCGAGGCCGTCCTCGCGGACGGCCACCGAGTTGGCGACGGCGCCGGCGTCGACGGTCGACCCGTCAGCAGCGGCGACCCCCGTGGTCTGCAGGTCGAAGAGCTTGGTGGGCGCGGCCGGGTCCGCCGCGTCGAGCACCTCCACCTTGGCCTGCGCCGCGTTGACGACCAGGAGACGCTGGGCGGCGGCGAAGTGCTCGACGATCTCGGCGGCGGACTCGTCGAACACGCCCGTCTCGTAGGTGCCTACGGGGTCGAGGCGCAGCGCCGCGCCCGGCGCGGAGTACTGGACCGGCTCCGCGACGAGTCCGGCGCTGGCGGCGCCGAGCGGCAGCACGGCGCTCACGGCGAGGGCGGTGGTCAGGACGGCGAGGCGTCGGGGACGCGGCATCGATGGCATGGGCCGGACGGTAGGGAGGCTCGGTGACCTCGGGACGACCCCGTGGTGAACGGGCAGGTCACGCCGCGTGAGGAACGGGTGCGTCGACGACGGCCACGACCAGGTCCGGGTTGTCGCTGACGATCCCGTCGACTCCCGCGTCGAGGAAGGCGCGCGCCTCGGCGGCGATGTCACCCGGAGCGTTGGGGTCGGACCCGATGCGGAAGTTGGTCGCCATGAACTGGTTCTCCCGGCGCAACGTCCACACGTGCACGATCAGGCCCTCCGCGTGCGCGTCCCGGACGACCGCGCTGGGCACGGTCGTGGCGCCACCGGTGCGCGGGAGGACGCGGTCCTTGTTCACGCCCACTCCGTCGGCGTAGGTGGCGATCTCCGCGAGACCGGCCGGGGTGAGCAGGTCGGTGTAGGTGCGCGGGTCGCCGGCGGCGACGAGGTCGTACGGCGCCCCGCTGCCGTCGATGAGCTGGGCGATCGGGACGTCGATCAAGGTGTCGAGCTCGCGCAGGTTGCCGGTCTCGAAGGACTGGATGATGACCGGGTCGTCGGCGTCGGCCCAGTGCCGCTTCTCGAGCGCGGCCACGAGCGGCTCCTCGAGGGAGAGCCCGATGGAGTCGAAGTAGGTCGGGTGCTTGGTCTCGGGGTAGATGCCGACGCCCTCGCGGCGGGCGAGCTTGATGACCTCGTCGAGGGTCGGGATCCGCTCCTGGCCGTCGTACGCCGTGTTGTCCGGTCGCACCTGCGGCAGCCGCTCCTTCGCGCGGAGGGTGCGCAGCTCCTTGTAGGTGAAGTCCTCGGTGAACCAGCCGGTCACCGGTCGTCCGTCGATCACCTTGGTGGTCCTGCGACCGGCGAACTCGGGGTGGTCGGCGACGTCCGTGGTCCCACCGATCTCGTTCTCGTGCCGCGCCACGAGGACGCCGTCCTTGGTCGACACCAGGTCGGGCTCGATGTAGTCCGCGCCTTGCTCGATGGCGAGCTCGTAGGCCGCCAGCGTGTGCTCGGGCCGGTAGCCGGAGGCCCCGCGGTGGCCGATGACGACCGGGTCGACGAGCGACGGCTCGACTGCGGGAGTGGCGGCAGCCGAAGTGGTGGGGATCGTGACGAGGGCCGTCGCGGCGAGGACGCCGGCAAGGGCCAGGGAGGTCCGAGAGGTCATGCCCATGAGCCAATCGGTCCGGTGCGGCTCCGGCAGGTCCACCAGGTGAACGAGCCGTGACGGGTCAGGGACGAACCGGGTGGGTCCGCCCCGTCAGCCGAAGCGGCCGTTGACGTAGTCGGACGTGCGCTGGTCCTGCGGGCTGGTGAACATCGCCTCGGTGTCGCCGTGCTCGACGATGACGCCGGGCGTGCCCTGCGAGGCGAGGAAGAAGGCGCAGGTGTCCGACACGCGCGCGGCCTGCTGCATGTTGTGCGTGACGATCACGATGGTGACCTGCTCGGCCAGGTCCTTCATCGTCTCCTCGATCACCCGGGTCGACGTCGGGTCGAGCGCCGAGCAGGGCTCGTCCATCAGCAGCACCCGCGGCTTGATCGCCAGCGACCGTGCGATGCAGAGGCGCTGCTGCTGGCCACCCGACAGACCACCGCCGGGGCTGTCGAGGCGGTCCTTGACCTCGTTCCAGAGGCCGCCGCGCACGAGGCACTCCTCGACGAGCACCTCCTTGTCGGCCTTGGCCATGCGCGTCCCGGTCAGGCGCAGCCCGGCGATGACGTTCTCCCGGATCGACATCGCGGGGAACGGGTTCGGCTTCTGGAAGACCATGCCGATCGCCCGGCGGGCATCGGTGAGCTTGCGCTGCGGGTCGTAGATGTCCTCGCCGTCCAGCAGGACCTCACCGGCGAGCGCCGCGGACGGCACCAGCTCGTGCATCCGGTTGAGGATCCGCAGGAAGGTGGACTTGCCGCAGCCCGACGGCCCGATCAGTGCCGTGATGCCGGAGGCGGGCATGGTGAGCGAGACCCGGTCGAGGACCTGGTGGCTGCCGAACCACGCGGTGATGTCGCGCGCCTCGAGGGTGGCGGGGCCGGCCGGGGGCGGCGCGCCCTCGGAGGGGGGCACGGCGGGAGGCAACGTGGCGGTCTGGGTCATCGTGGGTCCTGTCATGAGGGTGGAGGCGGGCGGCCGTCAGCTGCCGCCCGCCTCCCGTTCGTGGGGCTGGGTCAGCCCTTGATGGTGATGGTGAACTTCAGCTTGGACGCGGCGAACGCAGCGTCACCGGCGTACGACGCGACGAGCTTGTTCCTGCCCTTCGCCAGCTTCTTCAGCGTGATCGTGACGACGCCGTTCTTGACGGTGCCCTTGCCGACGGTCTTGGTGCCGCGCTTCACGACGACCTTGCCGGTGGCGGCGCCCGCCGCGGACTCGGTCACCTTGACCTTGCCCTTCACGGTCGCACCCTTGGCGTAGGACGTCTTGTAGGTCTCCTTGAGCACGGTCTTCGCCTTGACGACCACCGGCGGGGCCGGGGTCGATGCAGCCACGGTGACAGCGGTGGCCGACGACTGCGACGGGAGGAAGACCGAGTTGGTGCTCGGGGTGTACTTGGCCACGACCGTGTGCCCGCCTGCCGAGAGGCCGGTGAGGGCCTTGGTGGCCTTCCCGCCCGTGAGCGGGACCGGCGTGCCGGTCGGGGTGGCGGCGCCGTCGAGGAAGAACGAGACGAGGCCGTTGGCGACCGAGCTGCCGGAGGCGACCGTCGCCGTCACGGTGAGTGCACCGGCTGCGGCGGAGGTGCCCGCGACAGTGGTGGTGGTCGCGATCTGCTGGGTCGCGAGGTTCGTGGTGGGGTCCTGGGTGGGGACGCCACACACGCCGCCCTGGGTCTTGGGCAGCAGCTGCTCGAAGCCGGCGGCGGTGATCAGCGGCTTGGCTGCGGCCGAGCAGATGAAGCCACTGTCGCCGAAGATCGCGAGGATCTCGGGCTTGGCGACGTCAGACTGGCGCACGACGTTGTAGAGCGCGCGGTCTGCCAGGAAGCCGCCCTCGATGCGCAGCGGCGAGCCGTTCACGGCGTTGCGGCCGATGGAGAAGGGCGCCACCGCGTTCGGGTCGTTCTGGATCTGCGAGGGGTCGTGCTCCTGGACCTCGCTCACGGTGCCGGCGAGGGCCACGGGGTTGCCGTTGTTGGCAGCCTGCAGCTGGGCGACGAAGAACGAGCGGGTGCCCGATCCGCTCTGCGGGATCTTCGGGGCGATCACACCCGGAGCGCCGCCGAGCTGGCTCCAGTTGGTCACCGCACCGGAGTAGATCTGCACCATCTGGGCGGGAGAGATCGCCGCCGGAGCGTTGCTGGTCTGGGCGGTGGCGAGCGCCAACGAGTCCTTCGCGAACGGGAACGCCTGCAGCCCCGCCTGCTTCTCGGCGGCGTTGAGCGGTGAGGACGAGCGAGCGAAGTCGATGTCGGTGTTGCCCGCGTTGTTGGTGCCGCCGTAGAGCGTCGTCTTGCCCGCGCCCGAGCCGTTGGGACGGGTGGCGGAGCCGCTCGGCAGCGGGATGGTCGAGGTGCCGGTGGCGTTCCAGCTGACGAGCTTGTTGGCCGGGTTGGACGCGTTCCAGCCCGGGACGCCGTTGTTGCCGTCGGCGAGGTAGTTGAGGGCGAACTCGGAGGTGTCCGAGCCGACGCCGATCACGTCGGAGGAAGCCGGCGAGTACCCGGCCGGCGGGTCAGCCAGGGCCGGAGCCGCGACAGCCAGCGACGCAGTCACGACGGCTGCGGTGCTGACACCGGCAAAGAGCCTGCGAACAGACATGTTGTGTTCCTTCTGTGTGTGGTGCTGGTTGGGTGATGGCGTTACATGAGGTTGGGCAGCAGGCGCATGACCACGTCGGTCGTGAGCCAGGCAACGGCGAGCACGACCGGGGTCGCGACCACCCACACCAGGGCGGCTCCGAACCGCTGCCGGGCGGCGATGACCCCGAAGGTCAGCGCCAGGAGCAGCCCCAGGCACAGCGTCAGCAGCGGCATCGCCGCTCCGGACTCCGTTCCCATCGCTTGCTCCGGATCTGGGACCGCGCGGGGGAGTCCCGCTGGGGTGTCGAACGCCTCGTCGGCCTCCGCGTCGACGTACACGACCCCTCCGGGCGACAGCGAGGGGATCTTTCCGCCGGTGGCCTCACCGCTCACGAGGACCAGCCGGGCGGCGCCCTCCGGCCTCGGCTGGGGCAGTGGGTCGCCTGCGCGTCGTACGCCGATCACTCGGAAGCGTTTCGTGCCCTGGGCGGTCGTGACGTTGACCTGGTCGCCCTCGACCAGCTCGCCGAGCCTGGCGAACGGTGCGCCGTAGGTGCGGGCGCGGCCGAAGACCGCCGACGTGCCGAGCTGGCCGGGGAGGACGGTGTCGCGCAGGTGGCCGGGGCCGGTGAGCAGGTCACCCGAAGCGGTGCCCTCGACGACGACCTGGTCGACCCCGATGTGGGGGATCGACAACGTCGCGACCGGTTCTCCGAGCGGCGTGACCGGCCCGATCGGCGCGGTGGCGGCGGCGAGCTCGCCGCGGAACTCCTGGTAGAGCGCGTCCTGGCTCCGGTCCTGGGCCAGCCCGCCGAGGTAGAGCATCTGCGCGGCCATCCAGCCGGCGACCAGGCACAGCATGAGCGAGGTCGTCGAGACGACCGACCAGCCGTCGTCGTTCACGACGACCTCCTGCGGATGCGGCGCAGCCGGCCGATGTTGGCCGCGATCGCGCCCGCGACGACGAGGAGCAGCAGGAAGGGCAGCAGCCGCTGGGCCACGGGCGAGGACACCGCGGCCGTGGGAGGCATCGAGACGACGTCCGGTGTGCCGTCGTCCTCGTCCTTGCCGGTTCCCTTTCCGGCTCCCTTGCCGGTTCCTTTGCCGTCGCCGTCGCCGGTGCCGGTCGGGTCGGTCGGGGTGTCGGGTCCGACCTGCGTCACGCTGCCGGGGCCGAGGGCCTGACCCGAACCGGTACCACCGGTGCCGGTTCCGCCGGTGCCGTCAGTACTCGGGTCGCCCGCGCCCCCGGAGCCCTGGTCGGTGGCCGTCACGCCCTTCTGCTCCGCGAATGCCGTGGCGACGGCCTGCGCCTGCTTCCAGAGCGGCGCGGTCACGCCGGTCCTGCGCAGGGGAAGGTAGCCCGGAGGCAGCTCGCCGTTGCCGTAGCCGGCCCGCTGGCCCTCGGACGTCGAGACCCGGACGAACTCCGCGACCTTGGCCGCGTCCCCCGCAGGGAGGTTCGCCGTCCGGGCCGCCGTGTAGACGATCATCGTGCCCGGGTAGCCACCGGCCTTGAGCACCTTGCGCATGTCGAGCGTGAACGGCTCCTCGCCGGACTTCGACGGCGTGGCGGTACGCACGGCCCGCGTCATCGCGTCCGCGGTGGGGCCGGCGTAGGTGTCGCCGGACGTGAGCAGCCGCGCCTGCTGCAGGCCGAGCCGCTCGGCATCGCCGGTGCTGACGAGCCCGAGCATGAACCGGGCGCCGACTCCCTGGCGGTCGACGCGTCCGATCTTCCAGGGGTCCGAGCTCGTCGCGCGGTCGCACTTGGTCTGCACGTTGGGCCAGGCGTCGAGGACCGCCTCGGCGATCTTGCGCAATGAGGTCACCGGTGCCGCGAGCTGGGTGAAGTACGGCGCCGGGTTCTGCTGGTAGCACTCGAGGTTGGACGGCGCGACGAAGTCGTCGAGGAGCGGCCACTCCGCCGTGGGCAGCGCGATCTTCTTGTAGCTGGGGTTGACCTTCATGCCCCACGGGTCGGCCTTGCCGTTCACGAAGTCCATCGCCGCCTTGTCCTGGGCGATGTAGGACGTGAGGGTCGTCATCACGTCGCTGGACTCCGACAGCGACAGCAGCGTGGCGCCGGCCTCCCGCGCGACCGTGTCGAGACCCGGGTTGAGCCGCTGGAACTCCGGGTCGAGGTTCATCGAGACCGGGTTGTCGCCCATGCCGGGGTGGCTGCGACCGCGCTCGCTGCCGAGGTAGGACTGGGTGAGCAGCTTGGCCAGCAGCCGCGGCGTGAGCCGGAGGTCGCTCACCTCCCCCGCGTTGTCGGGACGGTCGACGATGTAGGCGATCGAGAAGCCGGTCACCGCCGTGGGTGCGTAGGCGACCGGATCGGCACCCTTCGTCTCGTGTGCGCTCGAGACGAACGCGGCTGCTCCGCCTCCGTTCTCAGCCAGGTTGAACCCGGCGTCGTCCGACATCTTGTTGTGCTGGAACTTGAAGCGCTTCTTGTCCAGGCAGTACGCCGGTGACCACTGCAGCGAGGCCTGGGCCATCAGCTCGGAGCCGTAGAAACCCGTGGGCGGTCGCGAGTCCAGCACGTCGCAGGCGTCCGGCGGCAGGCCGAACGTCAGCGGGATCGAGAAGCGGTTGCGCCAGTTCGAGGCGGACCACCACAGCTGCGGGGACACGGTGAGGTCGACGCCCTCGTTGGCATAGTTGCTGGCCCCCGAGGCGAACCGCCCGGCCTTCGAGCACTCGCCGTCGTCGGTGGCACACGAGAGGCCGATGATGGGGATGACCACCACCGAGCACGCCACCTTGTCCGAGCAGCCGAGCGACTCGTTCTCGATGTTGGTCCGCACCTCGAACTTCACCGACCCGTTGCCCTCGGCGTCGGAGAAGGCAGCCATCTCGGCGGGCGGGAAGGCGGCGCCGACGGCCGCCTCGGGCGCCATCGTCTCGGCGGTGCACGACGGGTAGACGGTGCCGTTGGCCGCCCGGAACGCGGTCACGTGGGTGGAGAAGGTCGGCGGGTCGTTGCACTCCGCCGGCGCGGGCACGAGCCCGCTCTTGGGTGCGCGGTCGACGTCCGAGGCGTAGGCGTCCTTGGTCCACACTGCTTGCGACTCGTCCATCGACTGGCTGCGCTGGATGCGCGACGACGTCCAGCACGTCTCCGGCGCGAGCTGCTGGTCGAGGGGCAGGCTGGGGTCGTCGAGACCACGGCACTGCATGATCACGACCGGGTACTCCTGCAGCATCCCCAGCTCGCCGAAGGGGCTGGCCGCGCGCCCGCCCGACGGGTGCGCCCCGGTCCAGCTGATCTCGATGCGCTCGCGGCCCCGAAGCTCGGTGGTGCGGTTGGCGGTCACCGTGACGTCGCGGGAGTCGATCTCGATCGGCTGCCCGTCGAACATGATCGAGCGCGTGAGGTGCTTGGTCTGGCTGTACGCCGGCGTCGAGGCCTCGTCGGCGGCGGCGCTGGCGGTGCCACCGACACCGGCTGCCGCCGGCAGCGCGAGGGCGAGGGCGGTGAGTGCGAGCGCGAGCTGACGGCGCCTCATTGGCCCGCACCCCGACGTCGTACGCCCCGGGCGAGGAGCAGTCCCGGCACCAGGACCAGCGCGAGCAGCTCCAGCGCGGCGAGCGCACCGAAGGCGCGGCCGTCGCCCGGCCGGCTCGCGGAGAGCTCGGTGGGCGTGGCGTAGATCGGGTCGGTGGTGCTGCCGCCTGCCGCGGCATCGGCCGCTACGGCACCGTCGGCCGCCACGGTCTCCCCGGTGACCGGGTCCACCTCGGTCGTGGCCGGATCAGCGCCACCACCGCCATCGGCTCCGTCGGCACCGCCGGTGGGGGATGCGCCGCCGCCCTTGCCGCCGCCCTTGCCGTTGGCGGCGACGGTGGTCCCGCCGTCACCGGTGGTCGCGGGCTGGTCCTCGTCCGTGGACGGCTGACCGGTGCCGGTCGCCGTACCGCACGGGCCCTCGCCGTCCTTGTCGCAGGCCGCTGGCTGCGGAGCGATCTGCGCCAGCTTGTTCTGCTTGAGGTTGCCCGCCACGAAGGTCGGGTTGTTGCACTTGGTCGCGTCGCGGTTCTCGACGTCCACGGCCGGGTCGGCGGTCTTGAGCCTCGCCAGCTGCGTGAACCCGGCCTGCACGAGGTTGAGCGGGAGGGGCGAGTAGCCGTACGCACCGGCCTTGGCCTGGCCCTCGCAGAGCGAGTAGAACATGAAGTCGCCGAGCGTCTGGCGCTTGGCCGTCGTCATCCGCTGGTCCTGGGCACCGGTCGGAATGATCATGTAGCTGTACGACGACAGCGGGTAGGCCCGCGGGTCGGTGGCGTTGTAGACACCGTCGAGGATCTGCGTGAGGTACATCGGCGAGGACGTGTCCTCGTTGATCCGCGCCTGGGTCAGCGCGACGGCGACGTTGTACTGCGTCGGCTCGACGTAGTAGCCGCCCTTGTTGAGGACCTTGACGACCGGGTAGTCCTTGTTGAGCGGGTACGCGTACTCGACGTAGCCGATCGTGCCGTTGCCGGCGAAGCCGGAGATCGTGTTCATCACCTGGTCGGAGCCCGACTGGGCGAGCATCCGGCCCTTGCGCGGGAAGTACGACGTGTAGCCGCTCTTGCCGAAGTAGGGGCGCCAGATGTCGGGGTACTGCTTGTCCATCCACGTCGTCAGCTGGGCGGTCGTGCCCGAGCCGTCGGAGCGGACGACCGGGGTGATCGCGAGCTTGGGGAAGGCGCGACCGTTGTTGTCCTGGGTGATCTGCGGGTCCGACCAGTCGGTGATCTGGCCGGTGAAGATCTTCGTCAGCGTCTCGCCCGACAGGCGCAGGTTGCGAACCAGCTCGTTGCCGATCTTCAGCTGGTAGGTAAAGGCGGTGCCGCCCGCGACGATCGGGAGGTAGGCGAACTCGCGGCCGTTGCTGTTGTCGGCGTTGCCGAACTCGTCGACGCCCGGGTAGGGGATCTCGGAGATGCCGAAGTCGGTGACGTTCTGCGCGAAGTTCTTGCGGCCCTGGGACGACCCACCGCCGTTGTAGGTGACCTTCATGCCGAGCGCGTCGACGTCGGAGATCCACTGCTGGACGATCACCTCCGACCACGTGGAGCCGGAGCCCTCGATCTGCGCGTACGCCGTACGGGCTGAGGCGTTGCCGAAGCCGTCGTCGGCGCTGGCGGCCGCGCCGAGCCCGGTCAGTGAGAGGAGGACCGCGCCCACGAGCACGGCGGCGAGTCGGAGCGGGCGGTTCATCGAGAGCTCCTCGAGTGGGGCGGACGGGCGACGAGGCGGGCGATCACGAACAGCACGAGCACCAGGACGAGGAGCACCGTCGCGGCGGCGAAGGCGCGCTCGATGTCCATCGGCTCGGGGCTGCGGGCGCCCTTGAAGATGAAGAGCGGCAGCGAGTTCATGACGCCGTCGGTGGGGTTGGTGACGAAGAACGTCGCGACACCGGAGGTGAGCAGGACCGGCGAGGTCTCTCCCACGCCGCGGGCGACGCCGAGGATCAGCGCGGTCGCGAGGCCCGGGCGCGCGGTCGGCAGGACGACGTGCCAGACCGTGCGCCACCGGCTCGCCCCGAGGGCGAGGCTCGCCTCGCGCAGCCCGCCCGGGACGACCCGCAGCACCACGTCGGCGGCGCGGGCGATGATCGGCAGCATCATCACCGAGAGCGCCATCGCCGCTGCGAAGCCCGAGCGGGGGAAGCCGAGCGCCACGATCAGGACCGTGTAGACGAACAGACCGGCCACGATCGACGGGAGCGCGGTCATCGCCTCGACGATCGTGCGTACGACGACCGCAAAGCGCCCGCCCACCTCGGTCATGAAGACCGCGGTGCCGATGCCGAGGGGCAGGGTGACGGCAATGGCGATGCCGAGTTCGATCGCCGAGCCCACGATCGCGTGGCCGATGCCGCCGCGGTCGAACGGGTCGCGCGGACCGACGCCCGCCATGTCGTCGACGAAGAAGTTGAGGTGGAGCAGCGGCTCCCAGCCCCGGTAGACCACGAAGACGACGGTGCTGACCAGGGCGGCGCCGACCACCAGGGCACCGGAGGTGACGACGCCCGCGACGACGCGGTCGACCACGTCGACCCGGCGTCCGGACATCGAGGTCGTGACCGCGCTCATCAGCAGGCCGAGGACGAACCAGACGACCAGGAGCCAGGCCGGCCCACCGAGCGGAAGGATCCGCTGGGTGACGAGCCAGGCCAGCGCGAAGGCGCTCACCCAGGAACCGACGGTGGCGAAGCGCTCCTCGGCGGTCGGCTTGCCGAGGCCCGGGCGGGGCGCCGGCGGCGCGGCGTCGAGGTCACGGGTGGGCAGGTGGGTCGTGGCGCGCGGACGGGCCACGACGGGCTCCGCCTCGTGCGTACGTCCGTCGACGCGGGTCGTGGGCACGCGAGTCGTCGTCATGCCTCGGTCCCCGCTCCGGAGCGGCTGCGCGCGACGATCATCGCGGCGAGCGTGTTGACGACGAGGGTGATGAGGAACAGCACGAAGCCCGCCGTGAGCAGCGCCGAGAGCTGGGCGGCGCTGGCGTCGCCGAAACGGCCGGCGATCAGGGCGCTGACAGAGCTCGTGCCCACCTCGAGGATGCGCGGCTTGATGACGAAGTCGGGCGAGATGATCAGCAGCACGGCGATCGTCTCGCCGAGCGCGCGACCGAGGCCGAGCATCGTGCCGCCGATGATGCCGCCGCGGCCGAAGGGCAGCACGACGGAGCGGATCATGCCCCAGCGGGTGGCGCCGAGCGCGAGCGCGGCCTCCTTCTCACCGGGGGGCGTCTGCGAGAAGACCTGGCGCATCACCGCGCACGACATCGGCAGCACCATCATCGCCACCGCGATGCCGGCGCAGAACGCGCTGCCGATGTAGCGCGACTGGTCCCACACGGCGGCGTTCGGGTCGGCGTCGACGTCGAAGAGGGGGATCCAGCCGAGGTGCTGGTGCAGCCACAGGCTGAACGCCGCGGCGTGGGGCATGACGAGGAAGTAGCCCCACATCCCGTAGATGATCGAGGGGACGGCGGCCATCAGGTCCACGAGCGAGACCAGCGTCGCCTTGATGCCGGCAGGCGCGTACTCGCTGATGTAGAGCGCGGTCAGCAGGGCCAGCGGGAAGGCGAAGGTCATCGCGACGCCGGCCACCGACACCGTGCCGACCAGGACCGCGCCGATGCCCAGGACGTCGGCCTCGGGCTGCCACGCGCTCTCGGTGAAGAAGCTCCAGCCGTAGCGCTGCAGGGTGGGCACGGACTGCCAGGCGAGGAAGGCGCCGATGCCACCGGTGATGACCAGGACGGTCGCGCCGACGGTGCGCGCGCCGACCTCGAACACGCGGTCGGCGCCGGTGGCGCGACGGGCCAGGCGGCGCGGGGACGGCTGGCCCGGGGGCAGGACTGTGTCCTGGGCGGGGAGTGTGGTCACGACTGACTTTCGAAACGGGCCCGAGAGATGTGCTGACGGTTGCCATCCCCGACGAGCCCGAGTGCCCTCTGTGTCGGTCGTGACGACGCAGATCATTGGGGTCGTTGTCGAACGCCGACGCCGTCGCAGGTGAACGTCGGACCAACGCTCAACCGTCGTCGGTCGAACAGATCTGTCTGGACCAGCGGCCGTTCCGGACGCCTCGGGGGCTGGCTTGTTCACCTTCGGTCCGTACTGTCCCGGCCGTGACCGATGACGCCTTCCTCGCCGACGCCCGTGAGCTCGTCAGGACCGGCCTGGGTCGCCGCGCGCGCGAGCACTCCGGCGTCTCGCTGGAGGAGATGGCAGCCGCGGTCGGCGTCTCGGTCGTCGAGCTGATGGCGTGGGAGCTCGGGGAGCGTGAACCGCGCGGGGATGCGGCCCGCGACTACGTGCGCGTGCTGCGGGGACTGTCGAACCGTCCGTGACGCCGACGGCAACCGGCCCGCGTCCGTGATGGACGCGGGCCGGCCGTCGACCTGGGGTTAGTCGGTGTCCGACCCCGGCAGGGCCGCTCCGGGGACCTCGTCAGGGAGGTACACCTTCGGATCGCCCGGGTAGGGCACGTCGTAGTGGTGGACGTCGTACCACGTGTAGCGGTTCATCAGCTCCGGGTTGGCGTAGTCCGCGCGGGCCCGCCTGCCACTGAGGTGCTGCTTGTCCTTCCACTTCTCCCAGGCGACCGTGTAGGAGACGGCCTCCGGAGCGGTCCGGGGTGCGGTGATCCCGCTCGCGGGGGTGTCGAGCCCGCACGCCGGCGCTGTCGCGATGTTCTCGGTGAGCGAGATCTTGTTCTTCCGGACCGAGTACGGCGTGAGGTCCGGCTTCTTCTGGAACGCGTCGAACATCGGCGTCGCGGCGGCGAGCTTCTGGTTCAGCGGCTCCGCGCCCAGGATCTGCTGGATGGTGCGGACCATGTTGATCTGCGTGTAGTAGCGCGACACCGTCGTGCCGTGGACGGCCCACGGACTGATCACCTGCACGGGCGCGCGGTGGCCGTCGACGTGATCGGCACCGTTCTGGCTGTCGTCCTCGACGACGAAGATGGCCGAGTCCTTCCACCACTTGCTGTGCGAGATCGTGTCGACCACCCGGCCGACCGCGAGGTCACCGCTTGCAACGTTGGACCGCGCCGAGACCGGCCCACCCGTGTGGTCGTCCGACATCCAGATCATCTGGAAGTCCTGCGGGCCGTTGGCGAGGAAGTCCTGCTTCCAGATCGCCGCGCGGTAGAGGTCGGGGATCGACATGTCGAACGGCGGGGAGAGCGGATGGGTGATCTCGTTGAGCGACGGGATGACGGAGCCGTAGTTGCCGCGCAGCTCGGGCGTCGTCAGGAGGGCCGGGTCACCGCCCTGCTCCTCGACGCTCTTCGTCGCGCAGTAGTACTGCTGCCACGTCCCGGACGGCTTGCCCTCGGTGTAGATGAACTCGCCGTAGTTGCGTGCCGTTGCGCCGGCGGCCTGCACCGAGGTCCAGAGGAAGCCCGAGCGCTGGTGGCCGAGCACGTCCTCCTCGGTGTCGTACGACCGCTCGTACTCTCCTGCGCTGGACTCGGTGTACTCCGGGTTGTCGCCCTGCATGAGCCAGTTGTGGCCCTCGGCGGAGTTGGTGCCGACGTCGTAGGTGTTGTCGTAGAGGCCGAACTGGCGGGCAAGTGCGTGCAGGTTCGGCGTGACGGTCTCGCCGAACTGCGCGAGGGACGGGTCGCCGTTGCCCTCGGGCATGTCGCCGTGGACCTGGTCGTAGGTGCGGTTCTCCTTCACGATCATGAAGACGTGCTTGATCGTGGACGGGTCCCCGATGCGCTTCGGGACCGGCACCGCCTTCGCCCTCTTGCCTGTCGCGTGCTTGGTGTCGGTGTCGGCGGGGCCCCAGCCGTTCTGGCTGAAGACCTGCGGCGTCAGGGTTTCGCGGACCTCGACGTCCGACGGCAGGGTGAATCGCGTGAGCGACGCCGTCGTCCCGTGGGTGCCGTGACCGGTGGCCGGCGTGGTGCCAGTGCCCTGGTTGAAGGTGATGAGCGGACCGCGGGCGTCGATGCCGCGCCTGTTCGCGACCACGACCTTGTCGCCCACCGGGAAGACGCCCTCGGGGTAGTAGTCGGTGGGCACGAGGCCGACGTAGCTCACCGGGTCGAGGGGGGTGGCTCCGAGCCGGTAGACGGCCACCGCGTTGGCGCGACCCAGGCTGACCAGCAGCCGGCCGTCCTGGACGGCGACGGCATCCGGCGCGTAGCCGACCTCGGAGCCCTGCCACGGCGTCGTCGAGATGGTCTGCACCACCTGGTCGGTGGCGGTGTCGATGACCGACACCGTGTCGTCGTTGGTGTTGGCGACGTAGACGACGCCGTCCTGCACGTGCATCGCCGTCGGGTGCAGCCCGACCGGGACCTCGGTCACCGGCACGTCCGCGGCGCTCGTGTCGATCACGCTGACAGTGCCGGTGGTCGACGTCCCGAGCACCGGGTCGGCCGGCACCGCCGTGCCGTAGGAGTCCTGCGTGTCGTCACCCGAGGTGGCCCGCCGGCCACCCTCGTTGGCGACGTAGAGCGTCGAGCCGACCAGGGCGAGGCTGCGCGGCGCGATCCCGACCGGCCACGTCTGCTTCACCGCACCCGTGGTCGGGTCGAGCGCGACGACGGTGTTCTGGCCGTTGAGGCCGGCATAGAGCGTCGAACCGTCGGGGGAGAAGGCGAGGCCGGAGGTGAGGGCGTTGGCGCCGCCGACCGTAGGCAGCACGAAGCGGGTCGGCGCCGCGAGGCTGCCGTCCGGGTTGACGGCGAAGCGGGTGAGCCCTGTGCGGTTCGGCATCCAGAAGGTGGTGCCGTCCGGGGAGTAGGCCGGGCTCTCCTGCCCGACCGTGTTGTCACTCAGGCGCAGGTTCACGCCCGCGGCCGTGCCGGCCCGCCACACGAGCGAGTAGGTCGAGAGGTCGAAGACCTGCAGCGAGACCGAGCGATCGTTGGAGGTCGCCGCCAGGAATCGGCCGTCCGGGCTCACCGTGGTCCCCATGAACTTGCCGTACGGAGTCGTCAGCCGCTCTCCGAGCGGCTTGAGCACCTGGTCCGAGGAGATCTGCAGGCCATCGGCGTGCTCGGTGCCGACCTGGTGATCGGCGAAGCGGACGGTCGCGGCGTAGGCGACACCGCCGGTGACGGCGATCGTGAGGGCGCCTGCGGCGGCGGCGAGCGCTCGTCCGCGCGGTATCAGGCGTCGTGGTCTCACGACGCGGTTGCGGGTGACGTTCATCAGGGTCCTTCCGAGAGGTGGGATGGAGCGTTACGGGTACGTGCGGGGAGGGTCGGGAGTGCGCTGCGCGAGCAGGTCGAGGGAGCCGTCGAACTGCCAGAGCGGGTTGGGTGCGTCGCCCGTGGGCGTGCGGACCTGGAAGAAGCCGTTGACCTCCTTCGGTCCGTCGCCGTCGGCGACGTACTTCCCGTCGGCGAGGACGTCGAGCTGGTAGATCGCGGACCCTGTCGCGCTCGAGCCCGGCAGGGTCCACGTCACGACGCAGCGCCAGTCGGAGCCCGGACCGGTGTCCTCGACCCGGTCGCCGCCCTTGTCGCAGCTGGCTGTCGCCTCCAGCTGGTCCACCGTCACCGCCGGTCGCGACAGCTGATCGGTCTGCAGCACGTAGAGATGGGAGAACGACGTCGCCAGGCCGGCCTCGACCTTGGTGCGCTCGATGCCTGACCCCGTCGCGCCCGTCGCCGACAGGACGCCGGTCGTCAGGACGGACAGGACGAGCAGCGGGACGAGCCCGCCGAGGACGAGGCGGCGGCCCGAACCGTCGTGGGCCAGGTCGGTGAAGTCGCGCCGGACGAAGATGCGGAAGGCGAGGTATGTCGCGAGGACGGTCCACGACAGCCCGACGACCAGGCCCACCCACACCGGCCCGGCCTGGACGGGCTCGGTGAGCAGCCCCCGGTAGGCGAGGAACCCGTTCACCGGGAGGGCGAGCCGGACCGCCACGGGCACCGGCAGCAGCGCCACCCCCTGCAGCACGAGCGCCAGGACCACGGGCAGGAGCAGGCCGAGGGGCGACCGGCCCAGTGCGACCGAGCCGAGCAGCCCCACGGCCCCGAACGCCAGCGTCGCCGGCACCACGGTGAGCCAGGCGAGGAGCACGGTCCGGGCCAGCTCGCCGGACTGGAGGAGGTGTCCGTCGATACCCGGGACGGCGTGACTGCCGACGGAGAGGAGCCCGCCGGCGACCGACGAGGCGACGATCGCGGCGAGCAGTGCGGCGATGACGGTGAGTGCCGCGAGGGCCTTGGCGACGAACACGACGCGTGCCGAGCGCACGGCGACCATCAGCTGGCGCCACGTGCCGAGACGGTCCTCGACGGCGAACACGTCGCCTGCGACGAGGGCGGTGAGGAGCGGCAGGACGAGCGTGCCCATGAACGCGAGCACCGCGAGGGAGCCCGCCCACCCGGACTGTCCCATCCACCGGCCGTAGAGCGCGTCGGCGGGAAGAGACGTCTGGCGGCTCACGACTGCTGTGTAGAGGGCCGGAGCCGCGAGGCAGGCGAGGAGGACCAGCCGGAGGCGCCACTGCGAGAGCAGCTTGACCAGCTCGAACCGGTAGACCCGGCCGAGCGGCGCCGCTGTCGTCCGGCTCTGGGGGGTCGCGGCGGTCCGGAACGCGGTCGTCATGCGGACACCTGCCGGAGGTCGGACGGCGAGCCGGTCAGCGCGAGGAAGGCCGCCTCGAGCGGTGGTACGACAGGCCCGAGCTCGCGGACCGCCGTGCCCGAGGCGACCAGACGGCCGACGAGCTCGTCGACGGCGTGCTCCGGGCCGCGGACGACCAGCGCGCGGTCGTCGTACCGGGCGTTGGCGGGGTCAGCCTCGACCCACAGCCCAGGGACGAGGGACGCGAGCCGTCGCGTGGCCGCCGGGTCGGTGGTCACCAGCCGGTAGTCGAGGTCGCCGCTCTCGGACGCAAGCTTGGAGAGGGGGCCGGTGAACACGACCCTGCCGGCGGTCAGCAGGGTGACCTCGTCACACAGCGCAGCGAGGTCGTCCATGCGGTGGCTCGAGAGCACGACGGTCACGCCGTCCGCCGCGAGGTCGCAGAGGATCGCGTGCATCTGGCGCTTGCCGGCTGGGTCGAGGCCGTTGGCCGGCTCGTCCACCACGAGCAGCTGCGGCTCCCCGATCAGCGCGGCGGCCAGGCCCAGCCGCTGTCTCATGCCGAGCGAGAAGCCGCGAACCGGGTCGTCTGCCACGTCGGCGAGGCCGACACGGTCGAGCAGTGCGTCCACCGTGCCCGCCTCGGCTAGACCCGGACGCAGCGACGAGATGCTGGACAGGTTCTGGCGCGCCGTGAGCGAGGGGTAGAGGCCGGGCCCGTCGACGAACCCGGTCGCCGATCCCGCTGCCTGCTCGACGGATGCGCCGAGCACCTCGAGCGTGCCGGAGGTGGGACGCGACAACCCCAGCAGCAGTCCGAGGAGCGTCGTCTTGCCCGCGCCGTTGGGACCGACGAGGCCGTGGATGCTGCCCGTCGACAGGTCGAGGTCCACGCCGTCCAGCGCGATCACGTCGCCGAACGTCTTGGTGAGGCTTCGCGCGCGGACGGCAGTCGCTGGCATGACGTACCTCATCCCGAGTCCGAGGTCGGCGCCGCCCGAGTGCGGCTCCGCCCGACGAACGTAGGAGCCGCGGGTGCACTGCGAACCGCGCGCAAGCGAACGTCACGCGAACGGCGGGCGAGGCGCGAGCGTCACGGCGGCGCCGTTCACTCCTCCTGCTCATGTCGACCGGTCCAGACCACCGCCAGAGATGCGGCGCGCGATGTCCTGACGGGCTGCCCTTGCTTCGTGATGATGGTGAGGACGGCAACGGGTCGTCCTCGAGCACCACCATCCGCACACCCCGACCCCAGGAGCCCGACATGCCCCAGTACGCAGCGATCATCTACTCCACCGACTCCGACTGGACCGCGCCCGAGCACGCCGACGAGATGGCGGAGTACGGCGCCTTCTCGGAGGCGGCCGCCGCCATCATCCGCGGCGGCGCCGCCCTGTTCCCCACCTCGACCGCGACCACCGTGCGTACGGACCGCAAGGGCGGCGACGTCGTCGTGTCCGACGGCCCCTACGCGGAGACGAAGGAGGTGCTGACCGGCTTCTTCCTCCTCGAGTGCGACGACCTGGACCACGCCATCGCGGTGGCCGCCACCATCCCGGGTGCATGGAACGGCGCCGTCGAGGTGCGCCCCGTCATCCCCCGCGAGATGGACTGACCACACCGGTGCACCCGTCCGACGGCCCGGATCCCGCACCACGTGCTGCCCTCGCAGACCTGGTGCGGGAGTCGGGCCGCGACGTGCTGGCGAGCCTGACCCGGCAGGTCGGTGACCTCGGCCTGGCCCAGGACGCCGTGCAGGACGCCGTCGTCCGCGCGCTCGAGACGTGGCCACGCGACGGCGTACCGCCGAACCCGACCGCGTGGCTCCGACTAACCGCGCGCCGACGCGCCATCGACCTCATCCGCCGCGAGCGGAGCCGCAGCGCACGGGAGGAGCGAGCCGTGACCAGCTCCCCCGAGCTACGCCCCGGGTGGACCGCCGAGATCGAGCCGAGCGTGCTCGACGACGACCTGCTCCGTCTCCTGTTCACCTGCTGCCACCCCAGCCTGGCGCCACCGAGCAGGGTCGCGCTGGCGCTGCGCACGCTCTGCGGGCTCACCGAGGCCGAGGTCGCGCGAGCCCTGCTCAGCACGCCTGACGCGACGGCGAAGAGGCTCGTCCGGGCGAGGCAGAAGATCAAGGCGGCGCACATCCCCTACGAGGTGCCCGCCGACCACGAGCTCCCGCAGCGGTGGGACGGGGTGCTCTCGACGGTCTACCTCACGTTCAACGAGGGCTACGCGGCCACCGCGGGCGCCGAGCTCACGCGTCCCCCGCTGCTGGTGGAGGCCGTGCGGCTGGGCCGGCTCCTCGTCCGGGTGCAACCCGACGACGCGGGCGCTCTGGGACTCCTCGCGCTGATGCTGCTCCAGGACTCGCGGCGCGCCGCCCGCGTCGACGAGACGGGCCGCCCGGTGCTGATGGCCGACCAGGACCGCGGGCTGTGGGACCGCGATGCGATCCGCGAGGGCGTCGAGGTCCTGGGCGAGGCGCTCCGCAGGTCCGGCGACGTCCCCCACCGCTTCGTGGTCCAGGCGGCCATCAGCGCGTGCCACGCCCTGGCGCCCACGTGGCCCGAGACCGACTGGGCCGCGATCGTCTCGTGGTACGACGTGCTCCAGCGGATCGACCCGTCACCGGTGGTGGCGCTCAACCGTGCCGTCGCAGTGGGCGAGCTCGACGGTCCCGACGCGGCCCTCAAGCTCCTCGACGCCATCACCGGCCTCGACACCTACGCGCTCCTCCACGCCTCCCGCGCCGTCCAGCTGCGGCGGCTCGGCCGGATCGACGAGGCGCGCACGGCCGACGAGCGTGCCGCCCGGCTGCCCCTCAACGAGCCGACCAGGTCGCTCCTCGTCGGCTGACGCAGGGACGCACCCAGGGTCTCGTGTCCGGGACACCACGGGATCCCGCTGACCGCTGATCGGGCGCCCGGACCTATACGAGCGTGCGCAGCGTGCCGAAACCGCTGCGGTGGAACACCAACGGGTGGGAGTTGTCCTCGGCCTGGTGCACCGCGTGGAGCTGCAGCAGCACGACGACATGGTCGCCGGCCTCCACCTCGCGGTAGATCGTGCAGTCGAAGCTGGCCAGGCCGTCGTCGAGCGTGATCGCGCCCTCCGGTGTCGTGGTGAACTCCAAGGAGTCGAAGCGCTGGTCCACCGGACCCGCGAGTGCGCGGCACACCTCGGCGTGGTGATCGGCCAGGACGGTGACACCCAGGTGGGACGAGCGACGGAGGTCGGGCCAGGTCTTGGACGAGGTGGCGAGGCTGACCGACACCAGCGGCGGGTCGAGGCTCACCGAGGTGAAGGAGCTCGCCGCGAGACCTATCGGGCGCCCGTCGATCTCCGCGGCGAGAGCCACGACGCCGCTCGGAAAGGTGCCGAATGCGTCGCGCAGCAGGCGGGGGTCGAGGTCCTGGTTGGTGGCGAGGCCGGGTGCGGTGGTCATGGTGCTCCGTTCGTGGGGAAGGGATGCGAGGCGAGGACCGTGGTGACCAGCGGACGGGTGGCTGCGAGCCAGTCGGCGTACGCCGTCGGGTCGTCGTGCCGGGCGTCGACCACGTAGAGCGCACGACCGGGCACCGTGCCGCCGATCTCGGTCAGGACCGGGCGCAGCGTCGTCTCGGGTGCGAGTGAGTGGTCCGGGCTGCCGCCCAACATCAGCGGCACGGCGAGACCGGACAGGCCCGTGCCCCCGGCGAAGCGGTCCAGGAACAGCTTGAGCAGCCCCGTGTAGGCGGCCTTGTAGGTGGGGCTGGCGACGACGACGAGGTCGGCGGCCCCGACCTGCTTGACGAGGTCTGCCACGGTCGGGTCCGCCCAGTCGAGGATGGCCGGGCCCAGGGTCGCCAGGTCGACGACGAGGTCGGGCTCCCCACCGCTCAGCTGGGTCGCCACGTAGGTCGCGGCCGCGAGCGTGCGGCTGCCCGGCTTGGGGTTGCCGACGACGACAGCGGTGGTGCTCATCGAACGGCTCCGGCCGGGACCAGCACCGGAGGCAGCTCGGCACCGAGCTTGAGCGACTCGAGGAACAGCACGATCGTCGCGGCCACCGATCGGTGCGACACGTCGTTGAGGATGTCGTGGCGTCCCCCGTCGACCAGCCACACGCGGGCCCCGGGCGCACCGACGTAGGACGAGACCGCGTCGGCGGCGGAGGTGATGCGGTCGGCAGAGCCGTGGATGACGAGGACCGGCTTGTCGGGCGCCGCCAGCTCGAGGCTCGTCCACGGGAGCGGCTGCTCGAGCGCTTCCCGGTCGAGCAGGAGGTCGCCGTCGAGGACCGAGCGGTGGACCGGACACGCGGTCCGCGCCTCGACCTGGTCCTCCCAGGTGCCGTCGGCTGTGGAGCCCGGGAGCGCGACGCCCGCGATCACGGCCGCGTCGGCGGCCACCTCCCCCACGAGGACGGCGGCCAGCGTTGCTCCGCTGTCCGCGCCGACGAGGACCTTGGGTGAGGGCAGCGACTCGTCGGCCAGCAGCTTCTCGACCCGCTCGCGCGTGGCGGTGAGGTCGTCGAGGTCCACGGGGACCACGCGCACCTTGTAGGCGTCGGCGGACAGGCGCGCGCCGAAGCGGGCGTACGACGCATCGGTCTCCCCGCGTCCTGGCAGGACGACGAGCGTGCCCCGGGGTGTGGCGCCGGTGGGTTCGTCCCAGGCGGTGACGGTCATGGTCGTTCTCCTAGTCGTGAGCAAGAGTCGTGAGCAAGAGTGGTGAGCGGGTCGTGAGCGGGCTCAGGCCCAGCGCGAGGTGAACCAGTGCACGGCGCCGGTCTCGGGGTCGTAGCTGCGGCGCGGGAGGGTCCCGATGTCCGCGCCGTAGACGTGGATGCCGACGACCGGCTGGTCGCCACCGCACCGGACCTGGTGCACGTCGTCGTCGGTGGTGCAGCACACGGTGACCTCGCCGGGCCCCCACTCGTCGGTGCCCTGGCCGACCAGCGGGACGTTGGGCGTCGTCGGCTTCTCGTAGCGGGTCTCGACCTCGACGCCGGAGTAGATCCCGACGACGCCCCAGGTCTCGTGCCCGTGGACCGGCGTCCCCTGGCCGACGTCCCAGACCGCGCTGGCGATCGAGAAGCTGCCGTCGGCGGCGACGTGCAGCGGGTACATCACGTAGCGCACGGGGTCGGGAGCCACCTGCTCGGCCGGCAGCTCGAATCCCTCGGCGAGCACGCGCTCGAGCTCGGTGCGGACTGCCGCGGTGAGCGCCTGCTCGTCGAGACCCTGCCCGATGAGGTCCTCGACGGTCCGGGCGAGACCAGCGATCGCCGGCACGTCGCTCTGGACCGGGACGATCTCCTGCTGGGTGGTCATGCGGGTTCCTTCTTCCTGGCTCGGGCCTTCATGGTCTGGTCGGCGTACGTCGTGAGGCGGGCGTGCAGGCCCGGGAGCGACACCGACCGTGCGAGTGCGCTCACCTCGGCGTCGCTGTCGTGCTGCGGACGGTCGGGGCGAGGTCCGGCGAGCGCGACGGCGAGGTCGCTCGGTACGCCGGTGGTCAGCCGTCCACCGAGCTCAGCCCGTCGTACGCCGCCCAGGGCGACGCCGAACGAGGAGCCGGGGAATCGGAGGGTGACCGACGGGTCGACGAGACGGTGGTCGCAGGCGAGCACCAGGTCGGCCCCGGCGCCGACGGCTGCGCCGTCGACCACGGCGGCGGTCACGTAGGGCGCCGCGATGAGCCGCTCGAGGAGGTCCCCGATCCGTAGGAAGCGCAGCGCCAGGGTGGCGTCGGTCTCCGCCGCGAGCCCGCCGAGGTCGAACCCGGCCGCGAAGTGGCGGGGGTTGCCGCGCAGGACGAGGGCATCGGGCCCCGCCGCGTCGGCCTCGTCCAAGACCCCGTGAAGGGACTCGACGAGGTGCGCCGAGAGGGCATTCGCTCGCTCCGGCCGATCCAGCGTGAGCGCCCACGTGGACCCGCGGTCGACGATGATGCTCACCGGGCGTGCTCCCCGGTCCACTCCTGCACGACCTCCGGGTGGGCGCCGAGGGCTGGTGCCCCGCGCTCCAGGCGCGCGGCCAGACCCGAGATCCGGACCGGGTAGACCACGGTGGGGGTCTCCCCCGCCACCGGCACGTCGAGGTGCGCCACCAGGCCCGTGGCCTCGACGTGAGGGTCGGCCAGCGCCTCCCCGAAGGTGTTGACGGGACCGCACGGCACTCCGCGTGCCCGGAGCTCGGTGAGCCAGTGCTCGCGCTTCTCCAGGGCGAGCTGCTCACCCAGGAGGTCGGCGAGCTCGCGCTGGTGCGCGACGCGGTCGCGTTGGGTGGCGAAACGGGGGTCGTCGACGAGGCCCGGGAGGCCGACGACCTCGGCGACGGCCTTCCACAGCTTGTCGTTGCCCGCGGCGATGGTCAGGTCGCCGTCGGCGGCGCTGAAGCCCTGGTAGGGCGCGTTGCGCGGGTGCGCCGTTCCGAGGCGCGCCGGCTCGACACCGGATCCCCAGTACTCGCTGGTCTGGAGTGCGGAGACACCGATCAGGCAGTCCAGCATCGGAACGTCGAGCCGTACGGACGCTCCGCTGTCGCGGACCCGGGGCAGCATCGCGGCGATGGTGTAGGCGGCGTAGAGGCCTGCGGTGAAGTCACCGACCGGGACTCCCGACTTGACGGGGTTGCCGTCCGGCTCGCCGGTGACGCTCATCAGGCCGGACATCCCCTGGATCACGACGTCGTAGGCGCCGTCGTTGACGTAGGGGCTGGTCAGTCCGTAGCCCGAGATCGAGGCGTAGACGAGGCCGCGATGGTCCGCCGAGACCTCGTCGTAGCCGAGGCCGAGCCGGTCCAGCACGCCCGGCCGGTAGTTCTCCACCACGACGTCGGCCGCTGCGACGAGCGCCCGCACGTCCGCCAGCTGCGATGGGTCCTTGAGGTCAGCGGTGATGCTGCGCTTGTTGCGGTTGACCGAGGCGAAGTTGTGGCTGAACTCCGCACCGTCCCGGTCGCGCGCGATCGGTGGCCACGCGCGCATCTGGTCACCCGTCGGCGGCTCGACCTTGACGACGTCCGCGCCGAGGTCGGCCAGCAGCATCCCGGCGAAGGGCCCGGCGGCCACGTGGGTGAGCTCGACGACGCGGACGCCGTCCAACGGCAGACGTGTCGGGGCGGCGGCACCGTCAGGACGCACGGGCGGTCCCCGCGCGGTGGGCGAGCTCCTGGCGCACGAGCGGCAGCAGGTCGCGGCCGTAGTCGATCGCGTCCTGCAGGGGGTCGTACCCGCGGATCAGCACGGTGTTCACCCCGATCTCGACGTAGTCGAGGATCGCGGCCGCGACCGTCTCGGGCGACCCGACGAGCGCGGTCGAGTTCCCGCCCCCGCCGACGGCGGTGGTCGTGGGCGTCCAGAGGCAACGGTCGTGCACGTCGCCCTTCTCGGCCACGGCGAGCAGGCGCTGCGACCCGGCGTTCTGGGGGCCCTGCCCCTGCTGCGGGTGGATCCGCCCGACCTTCTCCTTGAAGGCCGCGCCGACGGCGCCGTTGATCGTGGCGAGAATGCCGTGGGCCCGCTCCCACGCCTCCTCGTCGGTGCGGCCCAGGATCGGGCGGAACGAGACCGAGGTGCGCGGCGGCGTGGTCCGCCCCGCGGACTCCGCTTCGCGGGCGACCGTCGCGATCTGCTCGCCGGTCTCTGCGAGCGGCTCGCCCCACAGCATGTAGGTGTCGGCGTGCTTCGCCCCGACCGCGTACGCCGCCGTCGAGCTGCCTCCGAAGAACAGCTCGAGGTGGCGGTCCTGGTAGGGGTGGACCTGCGGGTCGAAGCCCTCGAAGCGGTAGTAGCTCCCCTCGAAGTCCCGCGGCCCTCGGGTGTCCCACGACTGCCGCAGGACCTGCAGGTACTCGTCGGTGCGGGCGTAGCGCTCGTCGTGGGGCAGGTAGTCGCCCTCGCGCCGCTGCTCGGTGTCGTTGCCGCCGGTCACGATGTTGAGCGCGACGCGGCCCTTCGAGAAGTGGTCCAGTGTGGTGAAGGTCCGCGAGGCGAGGGTCGGGTGCACGACACCGGGGCGGTGCGCGACGAGCAGGCCGAGGCGCTCGGTGTGTGCTGCGGCGAAGGCAGCCACCTGGGTGCCCTCGGACCAGCCGGAGCCGTAGCCGATGAGCACGCGGTCGAAGCCACCGTCCTCGTGGGCCCTCGCGAAGCGGGCGGTGTAGTCGGGGTCGACGACGGGCCCGGTCGAGGGGCGGATCTCGGAGGCGTCGGCGGTGCCGATCATGCCGAGGATCTCGACGGAGTCGTAGGGGGCGGGGACGGTCATGGTCGTTCCTTCTCTCGGGAGGTGGTCTGCGGCTCAGGCGGTGGCCAGCGCGAGGCGCTGCTCCGCGCCGCGGCGGACCAGCTCGATGACGGGGGCGTAGGAGGTGGCGTCGGCCAGCGGGTCGAACCCGCGGATGAGCAGCGTCGTGACGCCGAGGGCGACGTAGTCGAGCAGCGCGTCTGCCACCTGCTCGTGCGTGCCGACGAGCGCCGTGGAGTTGCCGGTGGCACCGGTGACCTTGGCCAGGGCGGTCCAGAGCCGCTTGTCGTGGACGTCGCCCTTGTCGGCCGCCTCGAGCAGCCGCTGCGAGCCGACGGCGTTGCTCCCGTCGAGGCCGAACGTGCGCCGGGTGGTGCCCCACCGCTCGCGCGTTGCGTCCAGGATGGCCTCGGCGCGTGCCCAGGCCGCCTCCTCGGTGTCGGCCACGATCGGCCGCAGGCTCACGCTGAAGCGGGGGTCGCGGCCGTACGGCGCCGCAGCGGCCCGGACCTGCTCGATCCGCTCGCGGATGCCGTCGAGCGGCTCCCCCCAGAAGGCGTAGGCGTCCGCGTGCTTGCCACCCACCCGGATGGCGTCCTCGGAGGCGCCCCCGAAGTAGATCGGGATGCCCCCGGGTGTCGGACGTACGGCCGACCACGCCCCACGCACGCGGTAGAACTCCCCGTCGTGGTCGAACGGTTCGCTCGACTCCCACTCACGGCGGAGCACCGTCAGGAAGTCGTCGGTCCGGCGGTAGCGGGTGGTCTTGTCGGAGAAGTCCCCGTCCCGGGCCTGGTCGACGTCGTCGCCACCGGTGATGACGTGCATCGCGACGCGGCCCGGGTGGAAGGCGTCGAGGGTGGCGTAGGCGCGAGCGGCCAACGTCGGGGCCAGGAAACCCGGGCGGTGTGCCAGCAGGACGCCGAGCCGCTCGGTCGACTGCAGCACGTGGGAGGCCACCAGGAAGCCGTCGGGCGTGGCCGAGGAGTGGGCGATGAGGACACGGTCGAAGCCCGCGTCCTCGTGCGCCCGCGCCAGCCGGGCGGCGTACTCGGGGTTGACCGTCGGTCCCACCGGCACGCCGGCCTCGGTCTGGGCCGAGATCCCGTCGACGCGGTTGTGCTCCGACGGGGCGTTGCTGGTCTCCTGCGTGGCGGTGATGCCGATGAGCTCGATGGTCATCAGGACTCCTTCGTGGTGGTCAGGTGGGTCCGCCACTCGCCTGCGACGTGGCAGGCCGCCTCGCGGTCGCCGGGCAGGGTGACGGGGGCGGGCTGGTCCGCGCACGCGTCGTGCGCGAACCGGCAGCGAGGCGCGAACACGCAGACGCCGTGGCTCGGCCAGGCTCGGGCGTCCGGCTGGGGGCGGAGCTGCTCGGGGCGGAGCCGGTCGACGTGCGCCACGCTCGGGGCGGACGCCGTCAGGAGGCCGGTGTAGGGGTGGGCGGGTCGCTGGAGCACGTCCTGGATCGGCCCCTGCTCCACCACCCGGCTGCGGTAGAACACCGCCACGCGGTCCGCGATCCCGGCCAGCGAGCTCAGGTCGTGAGCAATGATCACCACAGCCAGCCCGAGCTCGCTGCGCAGCCGGTCGAGGAGGCTGAGCACCAGGTTCCGGTTGGACACGTCGAGCGCGGACACGGGCTCGTCGCAGAACAGCAGCTTGGGGTGCGTCGAGATCGCCCGGGCGAGGGAGACCCGCTGTCGCTGCCCGCCGGAGAGCTGGCGTGGGCGACGGCCGAGCATCGACTCGGGCTCGAGCCCGACGAGGCGCAGCGACTCCGCCACCCGTACGTCGCGCTCGGCGCGGGACAGCGTGCCCGCGATGTCGAGCGGCTCGCGGACCAGCTCGGCCACCGTGAGGTCCGGGTCGAGGGAGCGCAACGGGTCCTGGAAGACCAGCTGCACCTGTCCCGATCGCCGGAACTCGCGGAGGGCTCGGCCCTTCAAGGAGCCCATGTCCTGGCCGTCGAGCTCGATGCGGCCGGCAGCCGGCCGGACCAGGCCGACCGTGGCGCGCGCGAGGGTGGTCTTGCCGGACCCGGTCTCACCGACGATCCCGACGATCTCACCGGGACGCACCTCCAGGCTGGCGGCGGTCAACGCTGCGCCGGTGCCGAGGTGCGTGCCCTTGCGGGGAGGTGCGTAGGAGACCGAGAGGTCGCTGACCCGCAGCACCGGCGCGACCTGCGTGTGCTCGGGGCCCGACACCTCGGGCCGTTCGCGAGTGGCGGTCATGCGAGGGCTCCTTCCAGGGCGTCGAGGCGGGCACAGCGAGCGGCGCGCCCCCCTCCCAGGTCGGCCAGGGGCACCGGGCCCGAGGTGCAGGCAGAGGTGGCGAAGCGGCACCGCGGAGCGAACCGGCAGCCCGGCATGTCCTCGCCGACGGACGGCGGCTGGCCGGGGATGACCTCGAGCGCGCGCCGTTCCCAGGTCCCGATCGTGGCGACCCCCATGAGGGCCTGCGTGTAGGGGTGTCGGGGACGGGCGAGCACCTCCTCGGTGGTGCCGCTCTCGACGATCTCGCCGGCGTACATCACCAGGATCCGCTCGCAGGTCTCCGCGACGACAGCGAGGTCGTGGGTGACGAGGAGCAGTGCGAGGCCGTGGGTCTCCCGCAGGCGTCCGAGCAGGTCGAGGATCTCGGCCTGGATGACCACGTCCAGCGCGGTCGTGGCCTCGTCGGCGATCAACAGCTCGGGCTCGCACGACACCGAGATCGCGATGAGCACCCGCTGCTGCATCCCGCCCGACAGCTCGTGCGGATACCGGTGGAACACGCCTTCAGGGTCGTGCAGGCCGACCTCGGTGAAGAGCTCGACCGCGCGGCGGTGGGCGTCGGCGCGGGAGAGCCCCCGCTTGACGCGGAGCTGCTCCGCGAGCTGGTGGCCGACGGTGAGCGAGGGGTTGAGGTAGGACGCAGAGTCCTGGAACACCGCGCCGAGCCGGGTGCCTCGTACCTCGTTCCACGTACGCCGGGTGGCTCCCGTCAGCTCGGTGCCGCCGAGCACGATGCGGCCGTGGTCCACCTCGCCGGTCGCCGGCAGCAGGCCGAGCACGGAGCGGCAGGTCAGCGTCTTGCCGCTGCCCGACTCGCCCACCAGCCCGACGGACTCGCCGCGGCCGATCGAGAACGAGACGTCGTGGACGGCCACCAGGTGGTCGCCCACCGAGACCCGCAGGTCGGTGACCTCCAGGACCGGACTGAGGACTGGACCGGGTACGGAGTCAGGCACGAGCGGCCTCCTTCTGCTCAGGGCGGACGGTCACGCGCCGCGGCGACCTGCGTCGCGAGGGGTCGCCCGCCGCCTCGCGGACGGCGTCGGCGAGGAGGTTGAGGGACCCGACGGTGGCCATCATCAGGAGGCCCGGGAAGACGGGCGCCCACGGCTGCTGCGCCAGGTAGTCGAGGTCAGAGGCGAGCATGCCGCCCCAGGTCGGCGCCGGCGGGGACACCCCGAGGCCGAGGAACGACAGGGACGCGACGACGAGGAGCGCCGCACCGGTCGCCTGGGCGGAGGTCACTGCCACGTTGGGCAGCACCTTGCTCCAGATGTGGCGGCGCAGCGTCCACCACTCGGTGGCGCCCATCAGCTCGGCGGCCTCGACGTACTGCTGACGGCGCAGTCCGAGTGCTGCTGCGCGGGTGACGCGGAAGAAGATCGGGCTGATGAGCACACCGATCGCGAACATGGCCTGCTGCAGGCCGTTGCCGAGCGTGCCGGCGACCGCGATCGCGAAGACGGTGAAGGGCAGGATGACGAGGGTGTCGCTGATCCGCAGGGTCATCCACTCCAGGCGCGGGCCGAGCCATGCGGACGCGAGGCCCGAGGGCACACCGAGCACGCCGCCGATGAGCACGGCCTCGAACGCGCCGATCACCGAGAGCCGGGTGCCGGCCATGAGCCGGCTCAGCACGTCACGTCCGACGTAGTCGGTCCCGAGCCAGTGGGCCGCGGAGGGGCCTTCCAGGACGTGGTCGGTGTACTGCCGGAGGGGGTCGTGGGGCGCGAGCGCTCCACCGACGAGGGTGAGGAAGGCGATGACGGCGAGCACGACCAGCGCGAAGCGGGCCGAGGGAACCCGCCAGAGGTTCCTGATGATGGTCATCGAGGGCCCCCCTGCCGGCGGGTCGTCGGGTCGAGCGCCCTCTGCAGGACGTTGACGACGGCACTGGCGATCACCACGACGACGGCGGTGACGAGGAGGGTGCCGAGGACGACCGGTACGTCGCCGCGCTCGGCGGACTGCAGCGCCAGCTGGGCGACACCCGGCAGCCCGAAGAGTCGCTCGGTGATGACGGCCCCACCGACGATGAGCGGGATCGCGAGTCCGATCACCGCGAGCGTCGGAGCGGCTGCGTTGCGCAGGACGTGGCCGAACAGCACCCGCGACCGGCCGTAGCCACGCATCTCGGCGCCGATCGCGTAGTTCTCCGTCAGCGCGGTGACCATCGAGGTGCGCAGCTGACGGGCGATCGACGCGGCGACGTCGAGGCTCAGCGCGAGCGAGGGCAGGATCGAGAACCTCAGCCACTGCGCGGGGTCCTGCTCGATCGGCACGTAGCCGCCGGCGGGCAGCAGCTGCAGCTTCACCGAGAAGATCACGATCAACGCCATGCCGATGACGAACGGAGGCAGGGTGGCGAGCACCGAGCACACCAGCGTCACCAGCCGGTCGACAGCGCCGCCGTTGCTCAGTGCGGCCGCGATGCCGGACCCGCCACCGATGAGGATGGCGAGCACCAGGGCCAGGGCTGCGATGGAGAGGTCGACCGGCAGCGCCTGCTTGATGCTGTCGGCGACCGGGATCGTGGTGAACCACGAGCGGCCGAGGTCGCCCTGGACGGCGTCGCCGACCCAGGCGACGTACTGCACGACCAGTGGCCGGTCGAGCCCGAACTCGTGGTTCATCCGGGCGATGTCCTCCGGCGTCGCGGTCTCGCCGAGCACGGCGGCGGCGGGGTTGCTGTCGCTCAGCGCTCCCAGGGCGAAGGTGATCACCGACGCGAGCAGGAGCACCGTGATGGTGACCGCCAGTGCGCCGGCGAGCGCGCGCAGCGCCGAGGTGACGCGGCCGGTCCGGCCTCGGGCTGGAGCGACGGACGCTGGAGCGGCCTGCGGCTCGATCTCCGGTGGGGACGTGCCTGCTTCGGGGGCGACGGTCAGGCTCACGCGGTGACACCCTCGAAGCGACGGAGGCTGGGACGGGTCGGGAGCCCGCTCACGCCCTTGCGGGCGATGACGGCCGGCACGAGGGTGAGGAAGGTGTTGGGGAAGGTCGTGACGGCGATCTTCGTGGCCTCCTGGAGCAGCGCAGGGTAGGTCGGGTCGTCCGTCGGCGTCTTCTTGACCTTCTCCAGCTGGGCCTCGAGCTCCGGGCTGGTGGTGCGCGCGGGGTTCATC
Source organism: Nocardioides potassii (assembly GCF_021648885.1). Taxonomy (GTDB): domain Bacteria; phylum Actinomycetota; class Actinomycetes; order Propionibacteriales; family Nocardioidaceae; genus Nocardioides; species Nocardioides potassii. The sequence continues at coordinate 131,168 of NZ_JAKJHZ010000006.1, forward strand.
AGTCCCTCGGCGCCGAAGAGCACCTGGAAGGCCTGGACCGGGGACTCGCGCCCTGCGAAGCCGTCGTAGGTGAGCGCCTTGGAGTGCTCGAGGTAGACCAGCTGGGTGTGCTGGGTCGGCGGGATCGACTCGATCTTCGCCTCGATCCCGACCTCCTTGAGCTGCGCCTGGATCAGCTCGACCGCGGCTTCGCTCTGGCCGCTGCTCGTGAAGACGGCCTTGACCGGCGAGGTGTGGCCGGCGTCCTTGAGGATCTTGCGCGACCGGTCCGGGTCGTAGGCGTAGATGCTGGCGAGCTCGGGGTTGTAGCCGACGTAGCCGGGCGGGAACGGCTGGTAGCTGACGTCGCCCACCCCGAACGCCGCGACCTCCTTGAGCTTCTCGCGGTCGATCGCGTACTTCATCGCCTCGACGACGGCCGGGTCGTCGAAGGGCGCCATGCTCGCGTTGACGTCGAGGACGCTCACGAACATCGTGCTGATGACCTGGACGTCGAGCCCGGCGTCCTTGGCCTGCTGGAGCTGCGCACCGCCCAGGCGGACCAGGTTGAACTGCCCGGACCGCGCGGCGGCCACGGCGGTCGACGGGTCGGGCTGGGGGTACAGCTCGAAGTTCTCGACCTTGATCTCGTCGGCCGCGGAGAAGTTCGGGTTCTTCTTCAACGTGGCGTGGTCGTTCTGCACGTACGCCGTGAGGGTGAACGGGCCCGAGCCTGCGGGCTGGGTGGCCAGCGAGTCGACGTCCTTCTCGAAGACGGCGGGGTTGACCACCATGCCGGTCTTGCCGGCGAAGAGGAGCGGGTACTGGTAGTCGACCTCGGTGAGCTCGATGACGACGTCGAGGTCGCCGTCGGCCCTCACCGACTTGATGGTGGCCATCTGCGGAGCGATGAGGGAGCCGTCCTGGGTCCGACCGCGTTCGATCGACTTCGCCACCGCCGTGGCGTCGAGCGGGCTCCCGTCGCTGAACTTCAGGCCCTCGTGGAGCGTGAAGGTCACGACCTTGCCCGAGTCGTCGTACGCCCACTTCTCGGCCAGCCAGGGCGTCGCGTTGCCCTGGTCGTCGAGGGCGGTGATCGCGTCGTAGGTGAGGGCGAGCATCTGGACGTCGGAGCCGGCGGAGGAGGTGACCGGGTCCCACGTGGTCGGCAGCTGCCACGCCCACTTGATGGTCCCGGTGCCGCCGGAGCCGGAGGAGCCGCCCGAGCCGAGGGTCGAGGTGCCGCCGCACGCCTCCAGCCCGAGGACGAGGCCGGCGGCGAGGCTGAGGCCGAGGAAGCCGCGTCGGGAGGGGGCGAAGGTGGGCGAGGGCGTGGTGCTGGCGCGCGTCATGGGAGGCGTGTGCCTTTCGGTTCGGGTCGTACGACGGGTGGGTGGGGGTGGTGGTGGGGCTGGCGCCGGCCGGGTCAACCGGCTCGACGGGCCGCCGTGTGGCGGTTCTCCGGCACGGGCAGCCCGAGATGCCCGCGCAGGTGGGTGGACTCGTAGTCGCTGCGGAAGACACCGCGGTCCTGGAGGATCGGGACCACGTCGTCCACGATCCGGCGGAAGTTGGCGGGGTGGTCGAGGCCGATGTTGAAGCCGTCGCAGGCCTTGGCCTCCCACCACTCGACGAGCTTGTCGGCGACGGTCGTCGGCGACCCGACGAACTCGCTCTTGCGGAACGCGCGGGTCGCCTCGACGGCCTGCCGCAGCGTCCAGCCGTTGTCGACGGCACGCTGGGTGACGGCCTTGGCCTGGGTGTAGAACGACCGCTCGCCGTGGACGAGGGCCTCGGCGGGGAAGGGCGCGTCGAGGTCGTACTGGGTGAAGTCGTGCCACCCGAAGGGACGTCCGAACTCGCGGAGCGCGGCGCCGAAGGTGTGGTCACGGTCGTTGTTGGCCGCCTCGATCTCGCGGGCGTCCTCATCGGTGTCGCCGACGACCACCTTGACGCCCGGCATGATGACGAGGTGGTCCGGGTTGCGGCCGAACCTGTCGCGCGCGCGGGTCTTGATGTCGTCGTAGAACGCCTGGCCGCTGGGGATGTCGGGCGCGAAGGTGAAGATCCCTTCGCCCACGCTTGCTCCCAGGTCGCGACCCTGCTCGGAGTCACCCGCCTGGAAGATCACCGGATGGCCCTGGGGCGAGCGCACCATGTTGAGCGGGCCACGGACGGAGAAGTAGGTACCTTCGTGGTCGAGGACGTGCTGCTTGGTGGCGTCGAGGAACTGCCCCGTCTCGCGGTCCCGCACGAAGGCGTCGTCCTCGTAGGAGTCCCAGAGCGCCCGGGCGAGCTCGACGTACTCCTGCGCCCTGCCGTAGCGGGTGTCGTAGTCGTAGTGCTCGTCCAGGCCGTAGTTGCCTGCCGTGCCGGCGTCCCCGGTGGTGACCACGTTCCACCCGGCTCGCCCGCCGCTGATGAGGTCGAGCGAGCCGAAGCGCCGCACCAGGTTGAAGGGGCTGTTGAAGCTCGTCGTCGCCGTCCCCACGAGGCCGATGCGCTCCGTCCGGGTGGCAAGGGCGCTGAGGAGGGTGAGCGGCTCGAGGCGATTGAGGTAGTGCGGGGGCGAGAACGGCGTGATGAACTGGCTGTCGACGATGAAGACCAGGTCGAACTTGCCCCGCTCGGCCAGCTGGGCCATCTCGACGTACCAGTCGATGTTGACGCTCGCGTCGCCGGGGATCTCGGGGTCGAGCCACAGCGTGTGGCTCCCCGGACCGCCCGTGCCGTAGGGCACTGCGCCCAGGTGCATCTGCCTCGTTGCCATCGACTCCCTCTCGCGAAAAATCTTTCTCTAGTAAGTTAGTCGACTTTTCTGGAACGATCCAACGCGCCGTTGTGATGGGACTCATCAGGCTGCGCGATCAAAGTCGACTAATCTGGTCGACATGGATCGCACCCTCGACATCGGCCCCCTCCGCAGCCTGGTCGCGGTCTCCGACTGCGGGGGCTTCCAGCGCGCTGCGGAGCGGCTGCACCTCAGCCAGGCGGGCGTGAGCCAGCACGTGCGTCGGCTCGAGGCGGCCACCGGGTTGCAGCTCGTGGAGCGGCACGGTCGCGGCTCGCGGTTCACCGCCGACGGCGAGCGGCTGCTCGCTGCGGCCAGGCGGATCCTCGCCGCTCACGACGAGGCGCTCCGCGATCTCGCCGGGGCGCGCCTCGAGGTCACGATCGGCTCGACCGAGCACGCGGCCGCGCGCCTCCTCCCGACGTTGTCAGCGGCGTTCGAGGACGTCGACTCCGGCACGACGTTCCGCTATCGCATCGACCGCGGCTCCCGCCTGCGCGAGGGCCTCGCCTCCGGGCAGGTCGACCTCGCGCTGCTGCTCAACGCGGCCGACCGCCCGGGAGCCGTGCCGGTCGGCGAGCTCGAGCTCACGTGGTACGCCGCCGAGACCTGGCGTCTGCCGACGCCGCCCGACCCCGTCATGGTCGTCGCCTTCGACAACCCGTGCGAGCTGCGCAACCGAGCCCTCCAGGCACTGGCGGACCACGGCATACCCGCCGCGATCGGAGCCGAGGCCACCCAGCTCGCAGGAGTGCAGGCCGCGGTGAGCTCGGGCCTCGGCGTGGCCCTGATGGCACTGGAGGAGCCGCCGGCCGGGATGGTCGCGGTGCACGACCTGCCCGCGCCCGAGCCGCTGATGGTCTACGTCTGCCCCCGTGACGGCCTGGCACCGGAGGTCACGAGGATCGCGGCGGACGCCCTCAGCGCCGTCCTGCGCCGCCCGCGCGACACCCGGCGGCTGGCCCCGGTCAGCTGATGAGCTCGTCGAGGCGCCACTGCACCCCGATGCCGACTTGGGACGCAGAGACGCCCCCGGGGTCTCGGGTCCCCGGGGGCGTCGGAGCCGCCTGTCAGAATCGAACTGACGACCTAGTCATTACGAGTGACTCGCTCTACCGACTGAGCTAAGGCGGCCGGCGTCGAGACGTGCTCGACGACCGCGGGCGAGTATACGGAGCACGCGGACCCGGACAGAAATCCGGGGGTGGGGAGCACCGGCTAGGTTCGAGGACGACCCATCCCCGACACATCGCAGGAGACCACGATGCCCACTCGCTCCGCCCGCACCGCCTGGAACGGCGGCCTCCAGGACGGATCCGGCCAGGTCGAGCTCACCAGCTCCGGCGTCGGCACGTACGACGTCTCGTTCCCCAAGCGGGCAGCCGACGACGCCGACGGCACGACCAGCCCCGAGGAGCTCGTCGCCGCGGCGCACTCCGCCTGCTACGCGATGCAGCTCTCCGCCCTCATCGCCGAGGCCGGCGGCACCCCGCAGGCGCTCGAGGTGAAGGCCGACGTCACCCTCGGCCCCGACAAGGAGGCCGGCGGCTTCAAGCTCACCGGCATCCTGCTCACCGTCCGCGGCGAGGTCGACGGCCTCGACGAGGCCGGCTTCAAGGAGGCCGCCGAGAAGGCCAAGGCCGGCTGCCCGATCAGCAAGGCGCTCACCGGCGTCGAGATCACGCTCGACGCCGCGCTCGAGGGCTGACTAGCAGGTCGTCCCGTCGTCGGGGACTGTCCCCTCCAGGAGGTAGTCCTCGACGATGGAGTCGATGCACCCGTTGCCGGAGTTGTAGGCCGTGTGGCCGTCGCCGTCGCGCTCGACGAGCACGCCGGAGTCGAGCTGCGCGGCCAGCGCCTCGGCCCACTTCATCGGGGTGGCGGGGTCCCGGCTCGTGCCCAGCACGAGGATCGGTGCGGCTCCCTCGGCCCTGATCGTCAGCGGTTCCTCGGTGGACTTCACGGCGATGCCGCGGCACCCGGTCATCCCCCAGGCGAAGATCCGGCCGAAGGTGGGCGACGCCTGCTCGAACTCCGGGTAGAGCGACGGCACCTGGCTGAACGGCACGGACGTGGGGTCGTCGAGGCAGTTGATGGCGTAGTTGGCCTCGATCGAGTTGTCGGCGTAGGACCCGTCGGCGTTGCGCGAGGCGTAGGCGTCGGCGAGGTCCATCAGCGCCGAGCCGTTGCCGTCGAGCGCCGACGTGAGCGCGGTGCTGAGCAGGAACCAGTAGTCGCGGTTGTAGAGCGGCGTGATGATGCCGTAGAACGCGTTGCCGACCTGCAGCTCGCGATCACCCGCCGGCAGTGGCTGCTCCTCGATCGAGTCGAGCAGGTCGCTGATCGTGGTCATGCCCTCGTCGACCGTGTCGCCGAGGAAGCAGTTGTCGGTGGTGTCGAGGCAGTTCTGCACGTAGGCCCGCAGCGCGGTCTCGAAGCCCTCGGCCTGCTCGAGCGCCAGCGACTTCGCGTCCAGGGACACGTCGACCGCCCCGTCGAGCACCAGGCGGCCGACCTTGTCGGGGAAGAGCTCGGCGTAGGTCGCGCCGAGCTTGGTGCCGTACGACGCCCCGAGGTAGGTCAGCGTGTCCTCGCCGAGCGCCGAGCGGAGGACGTCCATGTCGCGCGCGGCCTCGATCGTCGTGACGTGGCCGAGGTCGTCGCCGGAGCTGGCGACGCACTTCGGCCCGAAGCCGAGGACGGACGACTCGTAGGACTTCACCTCGGCCGGCGTGTCCGGCGTCGGGTCACCCGCGAGGTAGGCGTCGAGCTCGCTGTCGCTGAGGCAGTCGACCGGGGCCGAGCGGCCCGCCCCGCGCGGGTCGAAGCCGACGATGTCGAAGCCGTCGAGGAGCGGCTGGCGGAAGACGCGGCCGGCCGCGGCGGCGTACGACGTCCCCGGGGCGCCGGGCCCGCCGGGGTTCACCACCATCGAGCCGACCCGTGCCCCGCTGGCCGGCACCCGCAGCAGCGCGAGGTCGATGGTCTCGCCCTCGGGGTCGGCGTAGTCGATCGGGACGGTCAGGGTCCCGCAGTCCTGGTCGGGGTCGGACTCGCACGGCGCCCAGTCGATGCGCTGGGAGTAGAAGTCCGCGAGGGAGGCGTCGGGCGCCTCGGTCACCGTCGCCGGCGGCGGCGTGGTGGGCGACGGCGTGGGGCGCGCGGCGGGCTCGTCGGGCAGGGCCCCGCGGACGGCGAGCCCGACCGCGACGAACGCGGTCACGGCGAGCACGAGGACGGCGATGACCGCCGCGACCTTCTTCACCGACGACCTCCGGGCAGTCGCAGCGCGACCATCATCGACTCGAGCGCCAGCTGCGGCGGCACGTTGAACTCCAGCATCTGCTCGCGTGCGGTGAAGACCGCGTCGATCATCCGCAGCAGCTCGTCGGGCGTGGCGGCGCGGGCGACGACCTCGACGTCGCCGCGCAGCTCCTCGTTGACCAGCATGCCCGGTGCGCCGACGCCCACGGCGATCGCGTCGCGGTAGACCGATACGAGGTCCATCAGCGCACGGTCGATCACGTCGAGGACGCGTCGCTTGGCCTTCTGCTTCTGCAGCTTCTCCAGGGCCCCCAGCGCGGCGCGGTAGGAACGGCTCGTCGTGTCCTTGCGCTCGCTGCCGAAGATGGACTGGAGGTCGGCGAGCTCGCGCCTCTCGGCGTCGGCGGTGATCGCCTCGGTCTCCTGCTTGGCGAGCTCGGCCAGGTCGGTCGCGGCCGTCATGCACGCGCCGAGCGAGGTCAGCCCCGCTGGGATGCTCACCACCGAGCGGCGCCGCGCACGGGTCTCCTCGTCGAGCGCGAGCGCCCGGGCGCGGCCGATGTGGCCCTGGCTGGCGCGGGCAGCGAAGCCGGCGACGGACTCGGAGATCCCGTCGTGGCGGGCGAGGAACCGCGCGACGTCCTCGGTGCCGGGCGTCGCGAGCGTCAGCGTGCGGCAGCGCGACCGGATCGTCGGCAGGACGTCCTGGACGGTCGGCGCGCACAGGAGCCAGATCGTCTTGGGCGTCGGCTCCTCGATCGCCTTGAGGAGCGCGTTGCCGGTGCGTGGGTTCTCCGGGGTGCCGAGGCGGTCGGCGTCCTCGATGACGACGATCTGCCAGCGGCCGATGGCGGGGAACTTGGCCGCCGACTGCACGAGGCCGCGCATGTCGTCGACGTAGAGCACCGAGGTCTCCGACCGCACCCAGGTGATGTCGGGGTGCGAGCCGCTCATCCCGAGCCGGCACGCCTCGCACTCGCCACAGCCCGTACGTCGTTCGCACTGCAGCGCCGTCGCGAAGGCGCGCGCGACGTTGGACCGGCCCGAGCCGGGCGGTCCGGTGATCAGCCACGCGTGGGTCATCCCCGTGCCGGCTGCGGCGTGCTTGAGCACCTCGATGGTCGGTCGCTGGCCGACCAGGTCGTCCCAGACGCCGGCGGTCGTGGTCGTCATCGATCCTCCAGCAGCGGCTCGATGCGGGCGCGGATGGCGGCGGCGATCTCCTCGATCGGCTCCCGGGCGTCGAGGACGGCGTAGTGGTCGGGGTCAGCCGCCGCGAGGTCGAGGAAGCCCTGGCGCACCCGCTGGTGGAACTCCAGCGACTGCCCCTCGATCCGGTCGCGTCCGTCGAACCGTCCCAGCCCCGCCTCCGGCGCGAGGTCGAGCACGACGGTGAGGTGCGGGCGCAGGTCGGCCGTGGCCCACCGGGCCACCCCCTCCACCTCGGAGACCTCGAGCGTCCGGCCGGCGCCCTGGTAGGCCAGCGTGGAGTCGACGTAGCGGTCGGTGATCACGACCTCGCCGCGGGCGAGCGCGGGCAGGACCACGTGGTCGACGTGCTCGGCCTTGTCGGCGATGTAGAGCAGCGCCTCGGTGCGGTCGGACAGGTGCCCGGTCGCCGGGTCGAGGACGATCCGGCGCAGCTCCTTGCCCACCTCGGTGTCGCCCGGCTCGAACGTCAGCAGCACGGTGCGGCCCCGGTCGACCAGCCAGTCGCGCAGCAGTCGCGACTGCGTCGACTTGCCCGCGCCGTCCCCGCCCTCGAAGCACACGAACAGCCCGTGCTCGGAGTAGGCGGGTGGGTTCACGTCGCACACCCTACGGGCGGGCGCCCACACCCCCCCTCAGGCTGGGAGACGCGGGTCAGCCGTTGGTGCCGTTGGCGCGGCCGAGGAGGACCACGCCGATCAGGAACGCCCAGCCGCCAGTGAGGCGACGGCCGAGGTCCTTCGGACGCCACAGCCCCAGCGGGCCCCCGAGGAGCAAGAAGGCGAGGCTCCCCAGCGGCCCCCCGAAGAGGATCAGCCAGATCCAGGCCCACGACGTCGCGCGCCACGGCTGCGGTCCTGCCCCGGCCAGCAGGACGGTGCCGAACCAGGTGGCCAGGCCGAGGACTGCCGGGACGTCAGGCGCGCGCCACCCGTTCCACTCCTGGTACTCGAGGTGGTCGGCGTAGGTGAGCTCGAGGGCCGGCGGGTCCGTCCGCGCGTAGCCCGGCGAGATCGCCGTCAGGTAGTCCTCGAGATCGCCGAGGACCACCGCCGGGTCGCCGTGGGCGGTGATCCGGGAGCCGGCGTTGCGCCGCTTGTCGACCTTGACCAGGGCGTACCGGTGCAGCACGTCGCCGCGCCACCTCAACGTCACCAGCGCCGTGCCTCGCCAGTCACCCACGGTGGGATATCCCACGATCTCGACCTGGGTCACCTCGCCCTCCGCGATGGCTGACTCGAGGTCGTGGAGCGCGGCCTCCTTCTCGCCCAGGAGCACGAACGACACCCCGGTCGTCAGCCACATGGCGATGAACGTCAGCGCGGTCAGCCGCCAGCGGCGGCCGCGCCACTCGTCGTGCACCGGAACGATGGTGCCCGGCGGTTGCGGACTGATCTCCCTCGTCGTCATGTGCCTCACCCCCGGCCACGAGGGTAGGGCCTCAGGACTTCTTCGCGGCAGCCTTCTTGGTCGTCTTCTTGGCGGCGGTCTTCTTGGCCGTCGTCTTCTTCGCGGCGGCCTTCTTGGCGGGGGCCTTCTTCGCGCCCTTCTTGGCCGCCTTCTTCGCCGGGCCGCGCTCGCGGCGCTCGGCGAGCAGCTCGGCGGCGCGCTCGAGGGTGATCGACTCGACGGTGTCGTCCTTGCGGAGGGTGGCGTTGTACTCGCCGTCGGTGACGTACTCGCCGAAGCGGCCGGCCTTGACGATCACCGGCTGGCCCGAGACCGGGTCGTTGCCGAGCTCCTTGAGCGGCGGGGTGGCCGCGCCGCGGCCGCGCTGCTTGGGCTGGGCGTAGATCGCCTTGGCCTGGTCGAGGGTGATGTCGAAGATCTGGTCCTCGCTCGTGAGGCTCCGCGAGTCCGTGCCCTTCTTGAGGTACGGCCCGTAGCGCCCGTTCTGCGCGGTGATCTCCGTGCCGTCCTCGTCGGTGCCGACGATGCGCGGCAGGTCGAGCAGCTTGACCGCCTGCTCGAGGGTCACCGTGTCGAGGGTCATCGACTTGAAGAGCGAGCCGGTGCGCGGCTTGGCGCTCTTGGGCGCGTCCTCGGGCAGCAGCTCGGTGACGTAGGGGCCGAAGCGACCGTTCTTCGCGACGATCTGGAGTCCGGTGTCGGGGTGGTTGCCGATCACCTGCTCCTCGCCGGCCGGGTTGGCCAGCAGCTCCTTCGCCTTGGCCACCGTGAGCTCGTCGGGCGGCAGGTCGTCAGGCACGTTGGCCCGCACCGGAGCACCCGACTCACCGCCGTCGCCCGGCCCCTCGACGTAGGGCCCGTAGCGGCCCACGCGCAGGTTGATGCCGTCCTCGGGCGAGCCGATCGGGAAGGTGGCCATCTCCTTGGCGTCGATGTCGCCGAGCTCGGTCACCAGCGTCTTGAGACCGACCACGTCGCCGGCGCCGTAGTAGAACTCGCCGAGCTCGGAGACCCGGTCGCGCCGACCGCCGGCGATGTCGTCGAGCACGTCCTCCATCGAGGCGGTGAACTCGTAGGACACCTGCCGCGGGAAGTGCTCCTCCAGCAGCCGGATCACCGAGAACGCCAGCCAGGCCGGCACCAGCGCGGTGCCCTTCTTGTAGACGTAGCCGCGGTTGAGGATGGTGCCGATGATGGAGGCGTACGTCGACGGGCGGCCGATCTCGCGGTCCTCGAGCTCCTTGATGAGGGTCGCCTCGGTGTAGCGCGCGGGCGGCTTGGTCTCGTGGCCCTCCGGGGTGAGGGTCGCCGCGGACACCGCGGCACCCTGGGCGAGGTCGGGCAGCCGCGTCTCGGCGTCGTCCTTGCGCTTGGAGGAGTCGTCGATGTCCTCGACATACGCCTTGAGGAAGCCGTGGAAGGTGATCGTGCGCCCGCTCGCGCTGAAGACCGCGTCACGACCGTCGGACGCGGTGCCGCCGATGCGGATCGTCACGGAGTTTCCGACGGCGTCCTTCATCTGCGAGGCGACGGTGCGCATCCAGATCAGCTCGTAGAGGCGGAACTGCTCGCCCGACAGCCCGGTCTGGGCGGGCGTGCGGAAGGTGTCGCCGGCCGGGCGGATCGCCTCGTGCGCCTCCTGCGCGTTCTTGACCTTGGAGGCGTAGGTGCGCGGCGAGTCGGGCAGGTACTCGGCGCCGTACAGCTCACGCACCTGGTCGCGTGCCGCACCGACCGCGGCGTCCGAGAGCGTCGTGGAGTCGGTGCGCATGTAGGTGATGAAGCCGTTCTCGTAGAGCCGCTGCGCGACCGACATCGTCACGCTGGCGCTCATCCCGAGCTTGCGGCTCGCCTCCTGCTGCAGCGTGGTCGTGCGGAAGGGGGCGTAGGGCGAGCGGCGGTAGGGCTTGGACTCGACCGAGCGGACGTCGTACGTCGTGTCGGCGAGGGCGGCGGCCAGCGCCTCGGCGTCGGCGCGCGAGAGGTGGACGCGCTCCCCCTTGCCCTTCAGCTCTCCGGCGTTGTCGAAGTCGGAGCCGCGCGCGACGCGGACGTCGTCGACGGAGTGGAGCTTGGCGGGGAACATCCGCGGGTCGTGGCCGCTGCCGGCGTCGAAGGTGGCGTCGATGTCCCAGTATGAGGCCAGCCGGAACTTCATCCGCTCGCGCTCGCGGTCGACCACCAGCCGGGTGGCCACGGACTGCACGCGGCCCGCGGACAGGCCGGACATGACCTTCTTCCAGAGCACCGGGGAGACCTCGTAGCCGTAGAGGCGGTCGAGGATGCGTCGCGCCTCCTGGGCCTCGACGAGGTCGTCGTTGATGTCGCGGGGGTTTTCGACCGCGGCGAGGATCGCCGGCTTGGTGATCTCGTGGAAGACCATCCGGTGGACCGGGACGCTCTTCGGCGGCTTGAGCTCGTCGAGGAGGTGCCAGGCGATGGCCTCGCCCTCGCGGTCCTCATCGGTGGCGAGGTAGAGAGCGTCGGCGTCCTTGACCAGCTTCTTCAGCTTGGCGATGTGGCTCTTCTTGTCACGCGGCACGACGTAGTAGGGCTCGAACCCGTTGTCGACGTCGACAGCGAGACGGCCCCACGGCTTGTCCTTGATCTTCGCCGGGGTGTCCGCCGCGTTGTTCGGCAGGTCGCGGATGTGCCCGATCGAGGACTCGACGACGTAGTCCTTGCCCAGGTAGCCGCCGATGGTGCGGGCCTTGGCCGGGGACTCGACGATGACGAGCTTTGCCACTTCAGATTGCTCCCTCTTGATGCGCGCCGAGTGTTGCTCGGCGCGGCCACCGTAGCGCTCGATCCCCGTTTCGCCACTCCGCGCCGTCCACAGGGCCGGTCCAACCCGCGCCCAAGTGACACCCAAGAGGGCCCGTCGAGGGTGGTGCACACCACCAGACCGCTACCCCGAGAGAGGGCCGCTCATGTCCACCACCGTCCAGCAGCAGAAGCAGGTCGACCTCCCCGGCCAGACGTACGCCGCCGAGGGACCGCACGACCAGACCGGCATGTACGTCATGCACCACGCCTTCCGCCGCGACCTCGCCCGGTTCCGCTCCGCGGCCCGCAACACCCCGATCGGCGACGTCGCCACGTGGCGGTTGCTGGGCGAGCGCTACGGCCGCTTCGCCAGCACGCTGCACCACCACCACACGGTCGAGGACGACGTCTACTGGCCGGTCCTGCGCCGTGCCGCCGCCGAGCGAGGAGTGCCCGGCGACCTGGACGCCGTCTCCGACAACTCCGACGAGCACGCCGAGATGGACCCGTGCCTCGACCTGTGCGCCCGCGCCTTCGCCGAGATGGCCGAGCACCCGTGCGAGGACCACCGCAACGCCCTCGACCTCCGCCTGGCCGGCCTCGCCGAGCTGCTGCTCGGGCACATGTCGCACGAGGAGCACGAGATCCTCCCCCTCGTGCAGCGGGTGCTCACCCACGAGGAGTTCATGGACGTCGAGAAGACGATCGGCAAGTCCTACAACGGCAAGGACATCCCCTTCATCGTCGCCTGGGCCATGCACGGCCTGCCGCCCGCCGACCGTGACCGGATGTTCGCGCTCGCCGGTGCGCCGTACCGCGTCCTCCACGCCCTCTTCCGTCGCGGGTTCGAGCGACGCGAGGCCCGCACGTTCCGCTACGCCGACCAGCCCTGACGACCGCCGGTCCAGACAGCGCGCGAGGAGGTCCTCGCTGACCTAGGCTGGCCGCCGTGCGGGTGCGGGTGCTGGGCGCGAGCCGGGTGGACGGGGACGACGGCCCGGTCGAGCTCGGCGCGCGCAAGCCCCGCACGATCCTCGCCGCCCTCGCGCTGCGCCTCGACACCGACGTCACCGCCGACGCCCTCGTCGACCTCGTCTGGGGCGACGACGCGCCCCGCGGCGCCTACGGCACGCTGCACTCCTACATCTCCGGTCTCCGCCGCACCCTCGAGCCCGGGCTCGCGCCGCGGGAGAAGCCGACCGTGCTGCTCACGGCCGACGCGGGCTACCGCCTGCACCTCCCGCGTGCGGAGGTGGACGCGACCTGGTTCGCGGACGAGGTACGGCGATCGCAGCGCGCCCTCGCCCCGCTGGCCTCCCAGCTCTCGACCGGTCCCGCGGCGGACTGGCCCGACGCGGCCACGGTCGCCGAGCACGTCGAGCGGCTCGAGACGGCTCTCGGGACCTGGCGGGGGGCGGCCTACGCCGACCTGCTCGACCACCCCGACGTCCTGGCCGAGCGAACCGCTCTCGAGCAGCTGCGGTCCGGGGCGGAGGACGACCGCGCGCTCGGGCTCCTCGCCCTCGGCGAGCACGCCACGGCGGTCGCCGCCACCGAGCAGGCCGCCGCCCGGGACCCGCTGCGCGAGCGCACCCGCGCCCTCCACGCGCTGGCACTCGCCCGGTCGGGCCGCCAGGCCGACGCGCTCGCCGCGCTGCGCGACGTCCGCTCCCTCCTCGCCGACGAGCTCGGGCTGGACCCGGGGCAGGAGCTCCGCGACCTCGAGCAGGCGCTGCTGCGCCAGGACCAGGGACCGCTGCAGTGGCTGCGACGCACCGTCGCCCCCGCAGCCCCCGTCGCTGCACCGGCCCCCACAGGTCCCGAGCCCGCGCCCGGTCGGACCACCTCGACCGTGGGCCGTGACCGCGAGCGCGCCGCGCTCGAGCGCCTGCTGGACGACGCGGCGGCCGGGACGCCGGGCTTCGGCGTGCTCGTCGGCGAGGCCGGCATCGGCAAGTCCCGGCTGCTCGACGACCTCGTGGCCACCGCGCGCGAACGGGGCTTCTGCGTCGCGGTCGGTCGCTGCTCGTCCGACGACGGGGCGCCGGCGCTCTGGCCCTGGCAAGCCCTCCTCGCCGGGCTGGCCCGCGACGGCGAGGAGCCGGTCGACGTACGCCTCCTGCAGCAGCAGCTCGACGACGCCGAGACGGTGCAGGGCCGGGCCTTCTCCACGTGGGCGCTGCTGGGCGACACCGTGCGCGCCCGCGCGCAGCACGATCCCGTCCTGCTGGTGGTCGAGGACCTGCACTGGGCCGACACCCCCACGCTCCGCGCCCTGTCGGCGCTGGCCGAGGCCGCCGCGCCCGGCCAGCGGATCGCCCTGGCCGTCAGCCGACGTCCGTGGCCCGCCCCGTCCGGAGCACTGGGTGAGCTGCTCGAGCTGCTGGCCCGGCGCCACGCACCCCAGCTGGAGCTCGGCGGGCTCGAGCCGGCCGAGGCGCGCGACCTCGTCGCCGGCGTGACCGGCACCGACCCCGGGGACGACGTCGTCGACCGTTGGCACGCACGGAGCGGGGGCAACCCCTTCTTCCTCGTCGAGCTGGCCCGGCTCGGCGGGGACGGCCAGGACCTGCCGACGTCCGTGCGCCAGGTCCTGCTCCGACGGCTCGAGACCGTGCCGGACGAGACGCGCGACCTGCTGCTCCTCGCCGCCGTGCTCGGCCGCGAGTTCTCCCTCGACGTCCTCGCCGCGATCGCGGGGAAGGACCCGGAGGCCACCGACCTCGCGCTGGCAGCAGCACGCGCCGCGGGCATCGTCCGCGACCTCGAGGCCGGCGTGCTCGCCTTCGACCACGCCCTGACGCGCGACGCCGTGGCCGGATCGGTCCCCCCGACCCGCCTCGCCCGCCTCCACGCGCAGGTGGCGCACGCCATCGACGCCGACGAGCAGGTCGCCGCGCTGGTGCACCCCCGCGAGCGCGTCGCCGAGCTCGCCCGGCACTGGCTGGCAGCCGGTCCCACCCACACCGGCCGCGCGTGGCGCGCGGCCGCAGCAGCGGCCGACCAGGCGCGGTCGGACGCCGACCACCCCGGTGCCGTCGCGCTGCTCACCGCCGCCGTCGAGGCCCACCGGCGCGACCCGGCTGGCCGCCGGGAGGAGCTCTTCGACCTCCTGCTGCGGCGCGCACGCGACGCCCAGCTCGGGGCGGACTGGCACGTGGTCGTCGACTGCGTCGTCGAGGCGATCGCGCTCGGCCGCACCGAGGGCGACCCCTTCCTCGTCGCCCGAGCCGCCTCCGAGCTGACCCGGCACAGCGTCTGGTCGGTCCACGAGTACGGCGAGGTCTTCCCCGACGTCATCGACGACCTGCGCTGGGCGCTGGCCCACGTCGACCCGAGCGACGCACCGGCCCGCGCGGTCCTCATGCTGGTGCTGGCCCTCGAGCTCTACTACGACCCGACCGGGCAGGCGGAGGCCGAGGCGCTGGTCGACGAGGGCCTCCGCATCGCCCGCGGCACCGACGATCCCGTCGTCGCGTGGTGGGCGGCCAACACCGCGTGGCTCGCGCTCTGGCGCCCGGTCCACGCCGAGCGGCGTCGCGAGCTCGCGCTCGAGTCCCTGGCCGCCGCGGACCGCACCGAGGCCGGGCCCGGTCGCGACGACCGGCGGGCGGTCTCGCTGACGATGCTGGCGGGCATCCTGCTCGAGCTCGGCGACGTGGCCGGGTACGACGTCCGGGCGCGCGAGGCGGAGGCGGTCGCGCGGCGCCGGAGGCTGATCTACATCGACGTCGCGCTCGGCCTGGTCGAGGTCACGCTCGCCGCCATGCGCGAGCAGCCCGAGCGGGCGACCCTGTACGGCGAGAAGGTGCTGCGGGGCAGTGCCTACGCCGCCATCCCCGGGCGGGAGATGCACGGCTTCGGCGTGCTGACCGGACAGCTCACCTGGACCCCCGGCATCTCCCAGCTGCTCGACCCGATGTGGCAGGCCACCGGAGGCGGCCAGGACGAGATGACCCGCGGCGGCGTGCTCACCGTCGCGGCCCGCTCGGGACGCGTCGACCTCCTGCGCGACGCCGACGAGCGGCTGCACCTCGCCGAGGCCTACGCCGGGTGGACCCCGAACTGGACCGCCGGCCCGCTGTTCGCTGGGCTCGCGGAGACGGCCGCAGCACTGGACGACGTCACGCTGGCGCGCACGGCCGCCGCCGGCCTCGAGCCGATGGCCGGTCGACTGGCGATCTACGGCATCTCGGTGTGCATGGGACCGATCGACGCCTACCTCGCCCTCGCCCTCGCGGTGCAGGGCGACACGGCCCGCGCGACGGTCGTCGCGGACCGTGCCGCAGCCCAGGCCGTCGAGTGGGACCTGCCGGCCGTCACCCGGTGGCTGGCGGGCCACCGCGAGGCGCGGGGCTTCTGAGGGCGGCTACGCGTCCGTCGGCTTGAGCGGGTCGTGGCCGAACGACATCAGCAGGTGCCGCACGTCGTCGTCGTACGCCTCGGGCTCGGGCTCGTCGCCGCGGATCGTGCGCACCTGGTCGACGACGAGCGCCATGGTGTCCGCGTCGTCGGGGGTGACGTCGGTGCGGCGCTTGCCGAGGATCGCGACGACCTGCTGGGTGACCTCGAGGTCGGGGGTCGTCGCCAGAGTCGCGGTGTCCTCCCCCGACGACTGGGTGAGCATCCAGTCGGTCAGCTCGCGGGAGGTCATGGTGACGACGGCGTGGAACTCGTCCCACAGCTCGTCGGTGATCACGGAGTCAGCCATGCGCGGGCAGTACCCACTGCGGTGCGGTCTCACCGCACCGCAGTGGGTCCGTGATCGCCCGGTCAGTGCTGCGACCGGGCATCGATCAGAAGTGCAGCCCCTGGAGGTAGCGGAACCCGGTGTTGGCCGTGGCCGCCGGCGTGAAGTCCGGGGTGTCGTTCTCGACGATGTACTCCTCGACCTGGTGGGCCTTGAAGATGGCCGGGAAGTCGATCACGCCGAGGCCGAGGTCGGCCATGTCGCCGGGCGTCTGCTTGTAGAGCGCCGCGGCGTCGGCACCGTGGCGGTCCTTGACGTGGTACTGGCGGACCTCCTGCGGCGCCGTCCGGACGACCTCGTTGGCGAAGGCCAGCGGGTCGGCCGCGCCGGTGTTCACGCCACCGGTGTAGGCCCAGTAGAGGTCGACCTCGAGGTGCACCAGCGTGGGGTCGAGCCCCTCGGTGAGCACCTCCCACGGGGTCAGGCCCCCACCCAGGTCGATCGTGAACTCGTGGGCGTGGTTGTGGTAGCCGTAGCGCAGCCCGCGCTTGCGTGCCGCCGCCGCCTCGGTGTTCATCTGCTCGACCCACAGCTGCCAGTCGCTCAGCTTGTCGGAGTTGAGGTAGGGCACGACGAGGTACTTCTGCCGGAAGGTGTTGGCGTCGTCGAGCTTCTTCTGCAGCGCGGCCGCGTCGGCGCTGATGCCGTCGTGGCTCGAGGAGGCCCAGATGCCGCGACTGTCGAGCTCGGCCTTCAGCTTGGCCGCCGTGTCGAGGCCGGCCGCCGGGTAGAGGCCGGCCCGCTCGACGCGGGAGTAGCCGTACTTCGCGAGCTGGTCGAGCTGCTGCAGGACGCTGTCGCGCGTGGTCATGGCTGCGCGCAACGTGTAGAGCTGGATGCTGATCAGCTCCTCGGCCACCTCGCGACCCTTGGGACCCTGGGGTCCGTGGCCGCGGCCCCGGCCGGGGTGGGCGGCGGCCGGACCGGCCGTCCCCAGGGCCGCGAGGCCCGCCGCGCCGGCGGCGGCGCCGGCGATCAGGCCGCGCCGGCTGGCGCCCTTCTTCTCCATCGACTCCCGCAGCGCGGCGTCGCCGTCATGTCCGAAACACATGTGGTGCCTCTCTTCCTGGGCTTTCTCGGGGGGTTTCTCGGGTGTTCTGTCAGCCGGCCGGCTGCAGGACGACCTCGGCGTACCCCGTCAGCCCCGGCTGCGAGCCGGCGTCGGTGTACTCCGCGACGAAGACCGCCGCCAGGTCGTCGGTGGCCGGGTCGTGGCCGCCGGGCACGCTGGTGACCAGCGAGCCCGAGCAGCCGTTGGCCGTCGACTGGGGGTGGCCGTGGGTGTCGTGGCCGAGCACGTAGGTCACGGTCACGCGGCTGCAGTCGACCGGGTCGTCGTCGGTGACCTTGAGCTCGTAGGAGACGGTGTCGCCGAAGCGGAACTCCTGGTCGTCGACCGGGGTCACGAACTCGATCTCCGGGGCCTGGTTGCCGACCGTGATGTCGACGTCGGCCGACACGCTGCGCCCGTCCTCGTCGGTGACGCGCAGCGACGCTCGGTAGCTGCCGTCGACGGTGTAGGTGTGGGTCGCCGTCGCCTCACGGCTGTCGACCGTGCCGTCGCTCTCGAAGTCCCAGGCGTACGTCAGGGTGTCGCCGTCGGGGTCGCTGCTGGTCTCGCCGGAGAAGCTCACCGTCAGCGGCCCCTTGCCGGCGGCGCGGTCGGTCGTGATCCGCGCCTTCGGGCTGCGGTTGCCCGTGCCGACGAAGTCGATGCGTGAGAGCTGGGCGTCGGGGTTCTCGGCGAAGTAGCCGTCGCCGTACTCGAGGACGTAGAGCGCGCCGTCGGGACCGAACTCCATGTCCATCGGGTTGTCGGTCACGATGCCGGCCACGACGGACTCGATGGCGACGTCGTCACCGTCGACGTGGAAGCCCTTGATGTAGTCGCGGGTCCACTCGTAGAACATCGGGGTGTCGTCGTAGCGCTTGGGCCAGGCGACCGAGTTGCGGCGCTTGGCCACGCTCGCGTCGTACTGGTAGGCCGGACCGGCCATCGGGCCGATGCCGCCCGTGCCGAGACCCGCGAAGCGCTTCGACTTGCCGTAGGAGTACCAGACCTCGGGCTGGGTCACGGGGGGCAGCTTGCGCTTGCCGGTGTTGTGGACCGAGGTGTTGACCGGGGCCGAGCAGTCGAACGCCTTGCCGCTCTTCTCGGTGCGGAAGTCGTAGTCCATGTAGGGCAGGCGCGCGGTCGCGCAGTAGGGCCAGCCGTAGTTGCCCGGCTCCTCGACCACGGCCCACTTGCCGTGACCGGCGGGGCCGCGCGACGCCTTGGCCTTCTTGGCGTCCGGGGAGTAGTCGGCCACCCACAGCGCGTCGGTGTCGGGGTCGATCTCGATGCGGAACGGGTTGCGCCAGCCCATGGAGTAGATCTCCGGGCGCGTCTTCGGCGTCCCGGGCTTGAACAGGTTGCCCTTCGGGATCGAGTAGCCGCCCTTGGCCTTGGGCTTGATCCGCAGGATCTTGCCGCGCAGGTCGTTGGTGTTGGCGGCCGTGCGCTGGGCGTCGAACGCCGGGTTGCGGTCCTTGCGCTCGTCGAGCGGCACGAAGCCGTCGGACTGGAACGGGTTCGAGTCGTCGCCGGTCGACAGGATCAGGTTGCCCTTGGAGTCGAAGACGATGTCGCCGCCCACGTGGCAGCAGATCCCGCGGTCCACCGGCACGTCGAGCACCTTGCGCTCGGTGCCGAGACGCACCTGGCCGCCGGTGAAGCGGAACTTCGAGACGCGCAGGAAGCCCTTGTAGCGCTTGAAGTCGGCGGCGGTGCCGGTCTCCGGCGCGTCGCCCTCGTTGATCGAGGCGGTGCTCGGGTCGTCGCCCGGGGTGTCGAGCGGCGGCGAGTAGTAGAGGTAGACCCAGCTGTTCTTCTTGCCGTCGAACTTCGGGTCGAGCGCGATGCTCTGGAGTCCCTCCTCGTCGTGGAGGTAGACCGGGATCCGGCCCGCGACGGTGTTGTTGCCCGTCTGGGCGTCGTAGTGCCAGATGACGCCGGCACGGGTGGTGTGCAGGACGTCGCCGTCGGGGAGCACGGCGAGGTCGAGCGGCTCACCGGGCCGGTCGTTGAGGGTGACCTTCTGGAACTGGCGCGACGACGGCGCCTTCTTGGTGTCGCTGTGTCCCTCGTGCGCGGTGGCAGCGGGGAGGGTGGCGAGCAGGGGCAGGCAGAGGGCGGCGCCGGCGGCGACCGCGATCCCGCTGCGGAGGAATTGCGTCATGGGGGGTTTCTCCTGTTTCCCGAGTTGACGAGGAGCCCCTGCAACGTAGGCGTGTGACGAGCGTTACGTCAACGGCCTCACAACTTTTGCTCACCCATCGACACAAGTCGGGGTGACCGAATGACGCGCGGGTCAGACGAGGTACCCCTCCGCGACGAGCTCACGCACCACCGGGACGTACGCCGTGCGGAGCCCGTCCACGTCACGCCCGAGCAGGTCGCCGAGCGCGCCCAGGATCTGGCCGACCGTGAGGTCGCCGTCGCAGGCGCCGACCAGGGCCGCCTCGACCGTGTCGGCGGTTCGCGCCCGGCGGAACCCACGCTGCTGGCGCAGCACGATCGCCTCGGGGTCCTCGGCCCCGGGGCGGCCGACCGTCTCCTGCTGGACGTCCTCGCGGGCGACGAGGGTGCTCGCGAGCAGCTCGTCGTCACCGAGGCCCCGCAGGTCGGTGACCGCGTCGCCCCAGGCGTGGATCGCCGGGCCGATCGGCTGCTCGACGTCGTACGGCCACTCGACGAGCTGGCGGGTGCCACCGCCTGCTCGAGCGCTGCCGCCGAGGCGGACGTTGACCCAGCCGAAACCGACGCCCTCGATGCCGGAGTCCTCGAACCACGAGAGCCAGGTGTCGTAGCGCCGGGTGTAGTCCGGCCCACCGTGGTGGCCGGAGTCCTTGAGCCAGAGCTCGACGTAGGCCGCCGGGTCGAGGGTCTCGCGCTGGACGACCAGCGCGTCGCAGTCCTCGCGCAGCCACGAGCCGAGCCGCTCGTCCCATTCCTGGCCCGCGACGATCGACCAGTTCGCCAGGACCTGCAGCCACCCGCCGTCGGTCAGGTGGTCGGGGCCGGTGCGGACGATGTGCTCGACGACGCGGTCACCGGGCAGGCCCGAGTCGCGGTAGACCAGCCGCTCGCCGGTGGCAGGGGAGATCACGAACGGCGGGTTGGTCGAGATCAGGTCGAACCGCTCTCCCGCGACCGGCTCGAAGAACGACCCGTCGCGCACGTCGACCTCCGCGCCGTTGAGCGCGGCGTTGAGCCGGGTCATCCAGAGCGCGCGGGCGTTGACGTCGGTCGCGACGACGTGGTCGGCGTGGCCGGCGAGGTGCAGCGCCTGCACGCCGCAGCCGGTGCCGAGGTCCAGCGCCGAGCCGACCGGCTCGCGCATCGTGAGCTGGGCCAGGCTCGTCGAGGCGCTCGAGATGCCGAGGACGTGGTCGGGGCCGACCGCGACCGGCGCCCCGTCGAGGCCGGGCGTGAGGTCCGAGACGATCCAGAGGTCGCTCGTCTCGGTCGCGTAGGGCCGGCAGTCCATGCGGGCCGCGACCTCGCTGACGCTCTGCTCGAGGAGCCCGGCGTTGCAGAGCCGGTCGACCAGCCCCGGCAGGGCCCGGTCGGCGGCCTCGCGCGCCACCGGGGTCTGCAGCAGGAACAGCCGGACGAGGGTGTCGAGCGGCCCCCCGGACGTCGTACGACGCAGGGCGGGGAGGGTCTCGTTGCGGCCGAGCGCGCGGTGCGCGTCATCGCCGATGGCCTCGGCCACGCGGTCGTAGGTGAAGTCGGCGGCGACGAGCGCGTCGCGCAGCGGGGCGGCGAAGGACAGGTCGGGGGCAGGCACGGCGCCAGCGTAGGCGCGGTGGACTGAGTAGGGTCACGCCGTGCTCGAACGGACGGGGCCCTGGCTCCACCGCCACCACCGCGCGGTCCTGGCTCTGTGGGCCGTGCTGGTGGTCGCGGGCGCCGTGCTGGGCGGTTCGGTCTTCGACCGCGCCGCGGACGTCGGCCCGCGCCCGGGAGCCGAGTCGACCGTCGTCGGCGAACGCCTGGACCGGCTCGAGACCGAGGGCGAGCAGGTGCTGGTCGTCCTCTCCGGCACCGACCCGCTCGACCCCGCCACCAGCGAGAAGACGGCCGAGGTCGTCTTCGCGCTCCGCGAGGTGAAGGGCGTCGTCGACCTGCGCGACCCGTGGACCACCAACGCCTACGACCTGGTCGCCGAGGACCGCACCAGCGCCGCGGTCGAGGTCGAGCTCGATCCCGCCCTCAGCGACGAGCAGGCGCTGGCCACGGCCGACGACGTGGTCGACCTGCTGCGCCGAGCACCCTTCCCGCACGTGGCGGCCGGTGGCGACCTGCTGGCCGAACGCACCTTCACCGACCAGGCGGTGAGCGACGCGGCGATCGGCGAGGGCGTGGCGCTGGTCGTCCTCCTCGCCCTGCTGGTCCTGGCTCGCGGCAACCTCGCCGCCGGCCTGGTCCCCGTCGGCGCCGCCCTCGCGTCCGTCGCGCTCGCGCTCCTCGCGCTCTCCGGGCTCGCCGGCGTCACCCCGGTCAGCGACTTCGCCGTCAACGTCGTCACGGTGCTCGGCCTCGCCCTGTGCGTCGACTACTGCCTGCTCCTGCTGCATCGCTACGTCGAGGAGCGCGGCGCGGGCACGGTCCCGGCACCGGACGCCCTCGCCCGCACCATGGCCACCGCCGGGCGGACCGTGGTGGTCTCGGGGCTGACCGTCGGGGCCTCGATCGGCGCCCTGCTCCTGCTCGGCGACCCCCTGCTCGACGGGCTGGCCGTGGGCGGCGTGGTCGCCGTGCTCGCCGTCACCGTCACCGCGCTGACGCTCGGCCCAGCGCTGCTGGTCGCGTGCGACCGCTGGCTGCCCGAGCCGGACCGCGGCGTGCTCGGCCGGCCTTCGCGACCGCGCGAGGAGGCCCTGCTCCCCCGGTTCGCCCGCCTCGCCCAGGCCCGTCCGTGGCCGGTGCTGCTCGCCTCGTGCGGTGTCCTCGTCCTGCTCGCCACCCCGCTCCTCGGGCTGCGGCTCGGGGCGTCCGACGCCCGCTCGCTGCCGCCGGGCAGCGAGGCCCGCGAGGTCATCGAGGTGATCGAGTCCGACTACCCCGACATCGCCACCGCCCCCATCGACGTGCTGGCCGACGCACCCTCCGGCGACCCCGCGCTCGAGCGGATGGCCGCCCGGATGGCCGAGCTGCCCGACGTGAAGGACGTCGTGCTGCTGTCCGGGCTGCCCGACGGCTGGAGCCGCTGGATCGTGACCCCCGTCGGGCCGACCAGCGGCGAGGCGGCGCAGCGCGCCGTGACCGACATCCGCGCGCTCGACGACGAGCTCACGGTGCAGGTGGGGGGTCCGGCCGCGGAGCTCGTCGACTCGCGCGAGGCGCTCGGCGCGCGGGTGCCGCTCGCGATCGGGGTCGTCGTACTGGTCGCGGGGCTGCTGCTCCTGCGGCTCACCGGCTCGGTGGTCGTGGCGCTCAAGACGCTCGTCCTCAACGTCCTCTCGCTGGCCGCGATGCTGGGGGTCGTCGTCCTGGTCTTCCAGCACGGCTGGGGCGGTCCGCTGCTCGGCGGCACCGCGACGGGCAGCCTCGACCTCACCACGCCGCTGCTGCTGTTCATGTTCGCCTTCGGCCTCTCGATGGACTACCACCTCTTCCTCGTGGCGCGCATCAAGGAGGAGTGGGACCGGTTGGGCGGCACGCGCGAGGACAACACCCGCGCGGTGCTCGCCGGCATCACGGCCTCGGGACCGGTCGTCACCCTCGCTGCGCTCGCGGTCTCGATCGTCTTCATCGGCTTCGCCGCCGGCAAGCTGGTCAACGTCAAGGAGGTCGGCGTCGGGATGACGGTGGCCATCGTCCTCGACGTGACGATCGTCCGCGGGCTCCTGCTGCCGGCCGCGATGACCCTGCTCGGGGAGCGCAACTGGTGGCGCCCGGGCCTGCGGCGGCGACCCACCAGCCCAGCCTGATGTGAGGATGGTGGCGTGCTCGAGCGACCACCGGACGTCAGCGACGGGGAGATCCTCGACCTGGCTCGCACGCACTGGGACCCCCGCGCCGACGTCGTCGAGCACCTGCCCGTCGGCTGGGGCGCCCACCACTGGCGCGTGGACGTCTCAGGCGAGCCGAGGCTGTTCCTGACGCTCGACCCCGACCTGCCGCGCCACACGGTCGCCAGCCTCGAGGCGGCGTACTCCTCGGCCGCCGCCCTCGACCTCGACTTCGCCTGGCCGTCCCTCCCGTCGTCGCGAGGCCCGTACGTCGTCGCGCTGGGCACGCGGAAGGCGAGCGTCACCGGGTGGCTCGACGGGCAGCGCCCCGAGGAGTCCGTGGCCGAGCTCCCCGACCTGCTGGCCCGGCTCCACGCCGTGCCCGCACCCGACGCTGCGCTGGCGTGGACCAGCGAGGTCGAGCCCGACCTCGGCGACCGGCTGCGCGACCTGCTGCAGCAGCCGTGGTCGGGTCCGCTCGGTCCGGCGGCCCGGGAGCTCGTGGTCGAGCACCTCGCCCGGGTCGGCGCGTGGACCCGCGAGCACGCCCGCCTGCTCGCCCTGGCCGACCCGTCGTCGTACGTCGTCACGCACGGCGAGCCGCACGTGCGCAACCAGTGGGTCGCCCGCGGCCGCACGTGGCTGATCGACTGGGAGTCGCTGCGGCTGGCCCCGCGCGAGCGCGACCTCGCCACGCTGGTGCACGAGGGCCGCGACGTCGACCACGACCCGCAGATGGTGCGGCTCTTCGACCTCGAGTGGCGCCTCGGCGAGGTCTGGTCCTTCGCCCAGTGGCTGCAGGGACCTCATGTCGGTGACGCCGACGACCGCACGGCTCTCGGGGGACTGACGTCCGAGCTGACCCGGCCGCACTTCGACGAGCGCTGAACGGCGGACGGCCCGCCGCCCCCAGAGGGGCGACGGGCCGTCGGCGTCGTACGGTCGGGCGGCGGGTCAGACGGTCGGGCCGACCGGCGCCGCCGGCGCCTCGTCGGTGATCGACGACTCGCGCTGCTTGGACATGTAGACCACGCCGACGATGATCGCAGCCGCCACGAGGGCGATGACGATCCGGAGCACGTCGTTCTCGTCGTCGCCCACGCTCAGCGACACCACCGCGCTCGCGATGAGCAGCGAGACCAGGTTCATCACCTTGATGAGCGGGTTGATGGCCGGGCCGGCGGTGTCCTTGAACGGGTCGCCGACGGTGTCGCCGATGACCGTGGCCGCGTGGGCCTCGGAGCCCTTGCCGCCGTGGTGGCCGTCCTCGACCAGCTTCTTCGCGTTGTCCCACGCGCCGCCGGCGTTGGCCAGGAAGACCGCCATCAGCGTGCCCGTGCCGATCGCACCGGCGAGGAAGCCGGCCAGTGCGCTGAAGCCGAGACCGAAGCCCACGGCGATCGGGGCCATCACGGCCAGCACGCCGGGCGTCACCAGCTCGCGCAGCGAGTCGCGGGTGACGATGTCGACGACCTTGCCGTACTCGGGGCGGCCGGTGCCCTCCATGATCCCGGGGATCTCGCGGAACTGGCGGCGCACCTCCATCACGACCGCGCCGGCTGCGCGGGCGACGGCGTTGATGGCCAGGCCGGAGAAGAGGAACACCACTGCCGAGCCGAGCAGGATGCCCACGAGGACCGACGGGTCGAAGACGAACAGGCTCAGCAGCTCCGAGGAGTCCGCGTTGGACTCCTGCAGCTGGTCGAGGCCGGTCGAGGCGTAGGACCCGAACAGCGCGGTCGCGGCGAGCACGGCCGTCGCGATCGCGATGCCCTTGGTGATGGCCTTCGTGGTGTTGCCGACGGCGTCGAGGTCGGTGAGGATCTGCGCGCCGTTCTCGCTGACGTCGCCGGACATCTCCGCGACGCCCTGGGCGTTGTCCGAGACGGGGCCGAAGGTGTCCATCGCGACGATCGAGCCCACCGTGGTGAGCAGGCCGCAGCCGGCCAGCGCCACCGCGAAGAGCGAGATCGTGAGCGAGCCCGTGCCGAGGAGGAAGGCACCGAAGACGGCCGCGCCGAGCACGATGGTCGTGTAGACCGCGGACTCGAAGCCGACCGAGAGGCCGGACAGGATCACGGTCGCCGGACCGGTGAGCGAGGTCTTGCCGACGTCCTTGACCGGGCGGAACTCGGTGCCGGTGAAGTAGCCGGTCAGCGCGAGGATCGCGGCGGCCAGGATGATGCCGATGACCACGGCGACCGAGGCGATGAGGGCCGGATTGCCGTCGGGGGTCTCCGCGGAGATCTGGTCGAGCACGCTGGCGCCCACGCCGGTGAGGTCGGCGAAGTCCGTCGGCAGGTAGACGAACGACAGCACGACGCTGGCCACGGCGCCGATGGCCGCGGAGAGGTAGAAGCCGCGGTTGATCGTCGTCAGGCCGCTGACACCGGCCTTGGGCGTGGTGATGTAGACGCCGAGCACGGCGGTCAGTGCGCCGATGGCCGGGATGAGCAGCGGGTAGACGAGGCCCTTGTCGCCGAAGGCCTGCGAGCCGAGGATCAGCGCCGCGACCAGCGTGACGGCGTACGACTCGAAGAGGTCGGCGGCCATGCCGGCGCAGTCGCCGACGTTGTCACCCACGTTGTCCGCGATGGTCGCGGCGTTGCGGGGGTCGTCCTCGGGGATGTTCTGCTCGACCTTGCCGACGAGGTCGGCGCCGACGTCGGCGGCCTTGGTGAAGATGCCGCCGCCGACCCGCATGAACATCGCCAGCAGCGCGGCACCGAAGCCGAAGCCTTCGAGCACGGTGGGCGCCTCGTCCTGGAAGAGCAGCACGACGATGCTGGCACCGAGCAGGCCGAGGCCGACGGTCAGCATGCCGACCGTGGCGCCGGTGCGCAGGCCGATGTTCATCGCGCGCTCGCGACCCTCGGTCTCGGCGGCGGCCGCGACGCGCAGGTTGGCGCGGACCGCGAGGCTCATGCCGAGGTATCCCACGGCGGCCGAGAAGCCGGCGCCGACGATGAAGAACACCGACCGGAAGATCCGGATCGCCATGTCGTCGGCGGGCAGGGCGAGCAGGGCGAAGAACGCGATGCCGGCGAAGATCGCCAGCGTGCGGAACTGTCGCTGCAGGTAGGCGTCCGCGCCCTCCTGCACGGCTTGGGCGATCGTCTTCATGTTGTCGGTGCCCTCGCCGGCGGCCAGCACCTGGGACCGGAACATCGCGGCCATCCCGAGCGCGCCGAGCGCGATCAGGGCGACGACGACGACCAGGACCAGGTTTCCACCTTCGAGCTCAGGCGCCACGACCGCGGGCAGAGTCCCCGTCATGCGTGTCCTCCTAGGACGTAAAAGATCCGTGAACGCGCCGGAGTCTACGCAGAGGTGACCCAGATCACGGGAGGGGGTGACCCAGACCACACGGGCACACCGGATTGGAACGTACAAAGCCCCTCCGGGCCAGCCCAGAGGGGTGATGTGGTGCGTGGGGCGAGGCGCTCAGGCGCCGGGCGCGAGCCCGACCGAGTCGTGGATGACGAACACCTTCGCCAGCCCGGTGATCCGGAAGATCTTGAGCAGGCGCTCCTGGGTGCAGACGAGGTCGAGCGAGCCGTCGTGGGCGCGGACCTTCTTCAGGCCGCCGACCAGGACGCCGAGACCGGTGGAGTCGAGGAACTCGACGGCCTCGAGGTCGATCACGATGTCGTAGGTCCCGGCGCCGACGAGCTCGGTGATGCAGTCGCGCAGCTTGGGTGCGGTGTAGACGTCGATCTCCCCGCCGACGGCGACGACGGCGCGACCATCGACCTCGCGTGTCGCAAGGGTCAGATCCACAACTGCTCCCCGGTTCCCGAATGCTCGGACTGGACGCGTGCAGGACACCCGGTGTGTCCCCCTGTTCCGGGTGGTATCAAACCACGAGTCACACGGGTTGCGCAGGTCTCCCCAACACTTCTCCCGGACGGTATCTCGTCGGGCGCTGTCGCCGCCGTTTGTCAGACTTCCCCGGTGCCCACTCCGCGTCCCGACGTCCTGCCCCCGGTGGAGTCGCTCGTGCGCCGCCTCACGCAGGTTCCGGGGCGCGAGGACCGGCTCCGCCACCTCGAGGTGCTGCCGGCCCGCGAGGCCGTCCACGAGGACTGGCCCGAGTGGGTGCCGGACGACGTACGAGGGGCGTTCGCCGCGCAGGGAGTGGCGCGGCCGTGGCGCCACCAGGTCGTGGCGGCCGACGCCGCGCACGCCGGCGACCACGTCATCGTCGCGACCGGGACGGCCTCTGGGAAGTCACTGGCCTACCAGGTGCCGGCGCTCTCCTCGATCCGCGCGGCCCGTGGACCGCGGGGCGAGCGCGGCGCCTCCGTCCTCTACCTCGCGCCCACCAAGGCGCTCGCCCACGACCAGCTCTCGGGGCTCGCGTCGCTCGGGCTCGACGTGCGCCTCGCCGCCCACGACGGCGACAGCTCGCGCGAGGAGCGCGACTGGACCCGCGACCACGGCGAGTACGTCCTCACCAACCCCGACATGCTCCATCGCTCGCTGCTCCCCTCCCACCACCGCTGGTCACGGCTGCTGGGCTCGCTGGAGTTCGTCGTGGTGGACGAGTGCCACCACTACCGCGGCGTCTTCGGTGCGCACGTCTCCCACGTGCTGCGCCGGCTGCGGCGGGTGTGCGCGATGTACGGCGCCCACCCCACGTTCGTGCTCGCCTCAGCCACCGTCGCCCAGCCCGAGGTGACGGCCTCCCGGCTGACCGGCCTCGACGTGGTGGCGCTGACCCGGGACGACTCGCCGCGCGGCGCGGTGTCGCTGCTGCTGTGGGAGCCACCGTTCACCTCGCACGCCGGCGAGAACGGCGCTCCGGTCCGGCGGGCCGCCTCGTCCGAGGTGGCCGACCTGCTGGCCGACCTGGTCGCCGAGGACGTCCGCACGCTCGCCTTCATCCGCTCGCGTCGGGGCGCCGAGCAGGTGGCCACGACGGCGTCCGACCTGCTTGCCGAGGTCGACCCCTCGCTGCCGGACCGCGTCGCGGCCTACCGCGGGGGCTACCTGCCCGAGGAACGGCGAGCGCTGGAGGCCGCTCTGCGCCGGGGTGACCTGATGGGTCTGGCCGCCACCAACGCCCTCGAGCTCGGCATCGACATCAGCGGTCTCGACGCCGTCCTCATCGCCGGCTTCCCCGGCACCCGCGCCGCCTTCTGGCAGCAGGTCGGGCGCGCGGGGCGTGGCGCGCAGGACGCCCTCGGCATCCTGGTCGCCAAGGACGACCCCCTCGACACCTACCTCGTCACGCACCCCGAGACCCTGATCGGGGCACCGGTCGAGGCCTCCGTCTTCGACCCGTCCAACCCCCACGTGATGGGGCCGCACCTCTGCGCCGCCGCGCAGGAGTCACCGCTCACGGAGAAGGACCTGCCGCACTTCGGCCCGACCACCCGCGAGGTGGTCGACGACCTCGTCGGGATGGGCTTGCTCCGCAAGCGGCCGCGGGGCTGGTTCTGGACCGATCGCGGTCGGGCCGCCGACCTCGCCGACATCCGGTCCGCCGGCGGCTCGCCCGTCCAGCTGATCGAGGCCGACACCGGCCGGGTCGTCGGCACCGTCGACGCGAGCGGTGCCCACAACCAGGCCCACCCCGGCGCGGTCTACGTCCACCAGGGCGAGACCTGGCTCGTCGAGGAGCTCGACGTCGAGCACCACGTCGCGACCATGCGGCGCGACGACCCGTCGTTCAGCACGACCGCGCGCGAGGTCACCGACATCAGCATCGTCAGCACCCGCGAGCGCCGGTCGTGGGCGGGCTGCGAGCTCAGCCTCGGCGAGGTCGACGTCTCCCACCAGGTCGTCTCCTTCCTCCGTCGGCGGCAGCCGGGCGGCGAGGTGCTGTCGGAGGAGCCGCTCGACCTGCCCGAGCGCACCC
Source organism: Nocardioides potassii (assembly GCF_021648885.1). Classification (GTDB taxonomy): domain Bacteria; phylum Actinomycetota; class Actinomycetes; order Propionibacteriales; family Nocardioidaceae; genus Nocardioides; species Nocardioides potassii. Next base: position 160,199 of record NZ_JAKJHZ010000006.1, read on the forward strand.
TGCGGACGACCGCCGTGTGGTGGACCGTGCCCGACGACGTGGTCGCCGAGGCCGGGCTCGCCGCGCTCGACGTACCGGGCGCCGCGCACGCCGCCGAGCACTGCTCGATCGGCCTCCTGCCCCTCTTCGCCACCTGCGACCGCTGGGACATCGGCGGCGTCTCCACTGCCCGGCACGCCGACACCGGCGTGCTCACCGTCTTCGTGTACGACGGCCACCCCGGCGGCGCCGGCTTCTCCGAGCGCGGCTTCCACACCGCCGTCGCCTGGCTGTCCGCGACCCGCGAGGCGATCGCGAGCTGCGAGTGCTCGAGCGGCTGCCCGTCGTGCATCCAGTCACCCAAGTGCGGCAACCAGAACAACCCCCTGGACAAGGACGGCGCGATCCAGCTGCTCGACGCGCTCCTTGCGGGTGCACCGCGTGAGGACCGACAGGGCTAGATTCGCGCCATGGTGGTCATCGCTCTCATCCTCATCGCCCTCGGCGCGCTCGCGATCGTCGTCGCCTTCGCCTTCACCGATCCGGGGACCGGCGGCACCTACCTCGGGGTCGACGTCAACATCCTGTCGGCGTTCCTGATCGGTGTGGCTGCGGGTGCGGCCATCCTCTGGGGCCTCTGGATCCTCAAGTGGGGCACCAAGCGCAGCCTCGCCCACCGACGCGAGCGCAAGGAGCTGAGCGAGCTCAACGCCAAGCTCGAGCGCGTCGAGGCCGAGCGCCGCGGGGAGGACGGCACCGTGACGGACCGCGACCGCATCTGACCTCGCCTCACCCGGGGCCCGCTCGCGCCTCTGCGGTCAACCGCACGTCGCGCCGCGGGACGTCCGGTCCCGGCACGGACACCTCGACGGTGACCTCGTCGCCGGCCAGCCGGCATCCCTCGAGGACGGCGCCGTTGGCGGTCGCCACCTCACCCGCTCGCCCGCAGGCGTCGTCGAGGTGCGAGGCACCCGCCAGCGCCGCGAGGTCGGCCGCCGCCTGGGCGCGTCGCTGTGCGGTGACCAGGCCGCCTGCCGCACCGAGGCCGGTCATCACGAACACCAGCAGACCCGCCATCGCGACCACCAGCACGGTGGCACCGCCGCGATCGGTGCGCGCCGCTCCGGGCTCGGTCCCACGCTTCACGACGCCTCCACCAGCGCCACCGCCTCGGCGGAGACGGTGATCCCCGGCAGGGACGACAGCAAACCGCCGGGGCCGTCGATGCGCGCGCTCGTCGTGACGGTCACCCGGCCCTCGTCCTCCGCGATCCGGACGCGGGCGTCCTCCGGTGCGATCCTCAGCGCGACGGCTTCCGCCGAGGTGACGTCGTCACCGCGAGCGACGGCCCGAGCCGCCTCCCGTGACGCGTCGACCACCCGGACCTGCGCGGCGCCGACGGCGAGCATCCACACGAGGCCGGCCGTGAGGGCGACCAGCAGCGGGATCCCCAGCGCGAGCTCCGCGGTGGCGGCGCCCCGCTGGTCACGTCCCCCGTGCCACCCTCGCCGGTCGCCCATCAGCCGATGCCGAGCAAGCCCATGACGTGGTCGAACAGCCGGACCAGCAGCTTGTCCCCGAAGCTGCCGGTCAGCAGCTTGTAGAGCAGCCCGGCGAACCCGGCACCCGCCGCGGTCCCGACGGCGTACTCGGCGGTGGTGATGCCCAGCTCGGTGCGGTCGATCCGGTGACGCCTCATCGTTTCCCCTCTCGTGCTGGGGCTCCCGTTGAGCCCCGTCGCCCGACCAGCCTCGGAGGATCGGGACGGGACCGCACCCGGCTGCCGGCAGACCTGTGGACGGACGCCCGCGGCGTCGCCCTGTGGACGTCGAGTGGCCCTCACGGCGCCACCGACCCGACGAGCGAGGCGACCGTGGGCACCACGCCGAGCAGCAGGAAGGCCGGCAGGAGGCAGACGCCCAGCGGGACAGCCGCGCTCACCCCGACCCGGCGGGCCGCGTCCTCGGCGCGGGCGAGGAACTCGCGGGTGAGCTCGTCGGCGAGCCGTTCGACGGTCTGCACGACGGACGCACCCGACGTCAGGGACCGCACCATGGCGCGGCCGAGCGGCGCGAGCTCGTCGTCCTCGAGGAGCGCCTGCCACGCCTCCACCCCCGACGCTCCCCACCGGGACCGGTCGACGACCGGGAGGAGCCGGTCGGCAGCCGGACCGGGCAGTGCGGCGCAGACCTGGGCCAGTCCGGTCGTCGGATCGGCTCCGCCGCGGATGGTCGAGGCGAACAGGTCGACGAGGTGCGGCAAGGTCTGCTGCACCTCCTCCCGATCACGACGTCGGGCCGGCGACTCGGCCCGCGCGAGCACCCACCAGGCAGCACCGGCACCGAGGAGCCCGGCCACCGGGCCCGCCGGACCACCCACGAAGAGCCACGCCCCGGCGCCCACGCCGAGAGCGGCCGCCGGGCGAAGAGGGAGACCTGGCGTCGGGCGCTCGCGCCTCGGCGGTCGCACGTCGGTGGGCAGCCAGCACAGCACCGCGAGCGCAGCCGCGACCGCGGTCGCCCAGGTCACGGCGCACCCGCCCGGTCGGCGAGCCGCTCGATCCACCACAGTCCGAGGGCGATGAGGGACAGGCCCACCACCAGGCACGCCCACCCCACCGGTGTGCGCAACACGAAGGACCACGGATCCGACCCGGCACCGGAGCCCATCATCAGCACCGCGAGCGGCAGGCACGTCACCAGCCGGGCGGTGGCCCGCGCCGAGGCGAGCTCGGAGTCGACGAGCCGTCGCGTCCGCCGACGTGCGCGCAGGCCGTCGGCCGTGCGTTCGAGGGCGGCGGACAGTCCCTGGCCGGATCGCTCCGCCACCTGCCACGCGCCGGCCACCCACCGCAGGTCGGATGCACCGCGGTGCTCCTCCGCGAGCCGCCGGAGCACGTCGGGCACATCCGCCCCGAGCCGTACGGCGTCCGCTGCCGCCACCAGCGGCGGCCACCGCTCGGCCGCAGCAGCCAGGGCCGCACCGGGCGGGCGTCCTGCCGCCAGCTCGGCGGCGAGGAGATCGCACACCTCCAGCACCGCAGCCCGGTCGGAGGTCGTGCGGCGTCGACCTGCTCCCCACGTCCGCCCCCACGAAGGACGGGAGCGGGCCGAGGCGACCGTGGGCAGTCCTGTCGACGGTGGTGGCCACGACACGGCCACCGCCGCGGCCAGTAGGACTGCCGCGAGCCAGGCGCTCACCACGCCACCGAGCCCAGGCGCCGGGCGAGTGCCGCGGCGGCCGGACCGCGGACCACGCGGTCGGCGTCGAAGGTCGCGGCGGTCCGCAGCGCCACCAAGCCGGATGCCTCCCGGTCCGGCACCGCGAGCTCCAGCACCCGACGCCTCCCGTCACGACCGCGCCCGAGGTGAATGACGACGTCGAGCGCGGACGCGAGCTGGCTGTGCGCGGCCTCCCGCGGCAGCCCGGCGGCCAACGACAGGGCCTCGATCCGGGCCGGGACGTCGGCGGCGGAGTTGGCGTGGAGCGTCCCGCAGCCGCCGCCGTGCCCGGTGTTGAGGGCCGCGAGGAGGCCGACGACCTCGGCGCCGCGCACCTCCCCGACCACCAAACGGTCGGGCCGCATCCGGAGCGCCTGGCGCACCAGCGTCTGCAGGGTGATCTCGCCGGCGCCCTCGATGTTGGGCGGCCGCCCCTCCAGCGCGACGACGTGGGGGTGATCGGGTCGCAGCTCGCTCGCGTCCTCCACGAGGACGATCCGCTCGCCGACGTCGACGAGCGAGAGAAGGGCCGACAGGACCGAGGTCTTGCCCGTGCCCGTCCCGCCCGTGACCAGGAACGCGCACCGCGAGTCGACGACCTCCTCCAGCAGGAACGCACCGTCCGGCGGCAGCGCTCCCGCCGTCACCAGCTCGGGAAGCGTCCAGACCCGCCCGCGCGGGATGCGGAGCGACAACACGGTGCCCGAGCGGGCGACCGGCGCCAGGACGGCGTGGAACCGGCTCCCGTCGGGCAGCCGCACGTCCGCGTGCGGGGTCGCGTCGTCCAACCGGCGGCCGGCCGTCGCGGCCAGTCGCTGCGCGAGTCGCCTGACCGATCCCTCGTCCGGGAAGGAGACCGTCGACCGCTCGAGCCCGCGACCGCGGTCGAGCCACACGTCCTCGGGTCCGTTGACCAGCACGTCGGTCACGTCGGGCAGCCGCAGCAGCTCCTCCAGGGGACCCGCGCCCAGCACGTCGCGGCGCAGCAGGTCGTGGACCGCCAGCACGGTCGCGTCACCGACCGGCGCACCGGACGCGCGCAACGCCTCGGCCACGCGGTGCGGCGTCAGGTCCCCGGACGTGCCGGCCAGCCGCCGGCGCACGTAGTCGACCACCTCGGCCGGGACGGCTGGTGTCTTCACGCTGCGTCCAGCAGGTCGCGGGCGGCTCGGGCGAGCGGACCTCGACGGGTGAGGGGGCCCAGGCCCCGGTCGACGGAGGCCGCCAGACCGCGCTGCTCCCCCAGCGTCGCGACGACCGGCACGCCGGTCACGCGAGCCGCGTCGGCATCGCTCAGGCCGCCCGGCCGCACCACGAGCCCGGCGCGGTCGGCGCACCGGAGGTCGGCGACCAGGCGGGCGGTGGCCGCGACCCCCGGGACCGTGGCCGGGGTGACGACGAGCAGGTCGTCGCACCGCTCGACCAGCTCGACCAGCGCTGGCCCGCCGTGGCGGGCGAGGTCGAGGACGACCAGCTCGTGGCCGCGGACGGCCGCGTCGAGCATGCGCCTGGCTGCAGGCACGTCGAGCCGGCGACGGAACCCGGACCAGGTGAGCACCCCGAGCGCGCCCTCGCAGGGCACGCCCTCGCGCAACGCTCGCGCGCCGAGCCGTCCGACCGTGTCCGCGAGGCCCTCCCACCGCACGCCGCCGCGGCCCTCCAGGCCGAGCAACCGGTCGACGCCCGGGCCGAGCGGGTCGGCATCGACCAGCAGCGTCGGTCCGCGGGTCGCGTGCCACTGCGCGAGCGCGCAGGCGAGCGTCGTCGCCCCCGCCCCGCCGGAGCCGCCGACCACACCGACCACCCGACCCGGCGACGCCCGCTCCCCGACGTCGGCGAGCGCGTCCGCGAGCCAGGGCGAGCCCTCGGGCAGGTCGACCACCGACGCGGCCCCCAGCCCGACGGCGTACCGGAAGACGCCCTCGCCGACGGACGACCCGACCACGTGGACCCCGCCCCTGCGCGGTGGGGAAAGGGCCGTCACCTCCCCCGCCACGTCAGCTCCGACGAGGACCAGGTCGGCGCCGGACCAGGACCCGAGGGCGAGCGACGGATCGGCACCCACGTCGGCCTCCACCCCCGCCGCCGCGCACAGCGCGACGACGGTCTCGTGGAGGTCGGCGGATCGGGTGAGGAGGAGGACGGCCATGACGACAAGGCTCGGCATTGCCACCGACGACGGACAGACGGTGCCCCGCGAGCCTGTGGAGGAGCCGTCCGCGAAGGCCCCTGTGGACGTCTGACGGCCCGCCCGCACGGACGAAGGCCCCTACGATGACGGCATGTCCCGCCCGACCGCGGCCTTCTTCGACCTCGACAAGACGATCATCGCCAAGTCGAGCACGCTCGCGTTCAGCCGCGAGTTCCAGGCGGGCGGGCTCATCTCACGGCGCGCGATGCTGCGCTCGGCGTACGCCCAGTTCGTCTTCTTCACCGGCGGGGCCGACCACGACCAGATGGACAAGATGCGCGAGTTCATGTCGCAGCTGTGCGCCGGCTGGGACGTCGCCACCGTGCGCGAGATCGTCCACGAGACCCTCACGAACATCGTGGAGCCCCTCGTCTACGACGAGGCCGTGACGCTGATGGAGGAGCACCGGGAGGCCGGCCGCGACATCGTCATCGTCTCCGCCAGCGGCGCCGAGGTCGTCGAGCCGATCGGCGAGATGCTCGGCGCCGACCGGGTCGTCGCGACCCGGATGGAGATCGTCGACGGCAGGTACACCGGCGAGATCGACTACTACGCCTACGCCGAGGAGAAGGCCCGCGCGATCGAACACCTCGCCGAGACCGTCGGCTACGACCTCGACGAGTGCTACGCCTACAGCGACTCGGTCACCGACGTGCACATGCTCCAGGTCGTCGGCCACCCCTTCGCGGTCAACCCCGACCGCGAGCTGCGGCGCATCGCGACCGCGAACGACTGGCCGGTGCTGCTCTTCGTGCGTCCCGTGGCGCTGCGCCGACGCGTCCCGCTACCGCCCGCCAGGCCGACCCTGGCGGCCCTCGCCGTGGGTGGCGCGGTCGCCGCCGGGAGCGTCATCTGGGCCAACCGGAAGCGTCGCGGCGTGTCGTGACCGGCGTGTCGCGGAGATCCCCGCGCACCCACCGGCCGACGGCAAAGTCAACCCTTGAAGGTCCCGGGCGGCGGGGCTAGAACAGAGTCAAGAACTCCACAGCAGCACGTGTGCCAGGTACCCACGCGGCGATCCACCCATCCGATGGGGTGCTGGAGGTCGGGATCAGCCCGAGCCAGCGATTGAGAAGAGCACGCTTGGTAGCCACGGCATCACGTGTCAGCGGCGGCACCCGATCCACGTGAGCGGGTGCCGCTCGCACGTCGTCTCGATACGCCTCGCTCGTGCCTCGCTCGGCTACTCGACCACCGGATGACGGAGTGGCGAGGCCTCGGCCCCCGCGGAGAACGCCTCGGCGCCGTACAGCGCCCAGGCGTGCACGCCGCTCGGCCCGCCGTCGCGGTAGGCGCGCAGGTTGGACTCGTAGGCGGCCCGGTGGGCGAGGTGCCCGGCCTCCGGCACGACGAGGGACTTGGCGTCGACGCCGCGGGAGACGAGCACGAGCCGCTCGAGCGCACGGGCCACGATGCCGTTGTGCGAGGCGAAGGGAGCCGCCGTCGCGACGTCGGCGTGCGCGATCGCGGCGACCAGCAGCGCGGGCGCCTCCGTGCCGGACAGCAGCAGCTCGGCGACGCCGCGCAGCCGGTCGGCGGACGCCGCGTCGCGCGGGCGGCCCAGCTCGTCGGGCGACAGCGCGGCCGACCCGGCGACCGCGTGCAGCCGCGCGATCGCCTGCAGCGGCGCGGTCTTGAGCAGCGGCGCGAGCGCGAGCATCGACGCCGAGAGCCGTACGGCGTCGGCGGCGATCTCGTCGAGCTCCCCCGCCCGCACCTCGTCGAGCGACGACGAGGACCCTTCGAGAACGGCGCTGGCGTGGGCACCGCGCAGCAGCGACTCGGCCGTCATCTCCGGCGACGTGCGCCGCAGCCCACGGTCGCGCAGCATCACGTCGATGCCGTCGCGCGTACCGGCATAGGCCGAGCGAACGCCCTCGAGCTCGGTCAGCCAGGCGAGCGGATCGGTCATGGGAGGACGGTATCCGCGAGGCCCGGTGCCGGGTCAGGCGGTGCGGGGCAGGAGCGAGATCTTCTGCCACACCTTGCGCGACATGCTGGTGGTCAGCGTCTCGAGGTCACTGACGGTCGTCAGGACGAGTGAGTCCTGCGACTCCTCGGCGCAGAGCGCGGCGACCTTGCCGATCAGCGAGAGCAGCTCGGAGCAGTACTCGAGGTAGTGCTCCATCTGGGCCCGGTCGAGGTCCCCGATGTCGACGCTCACCTCGGTCGGCACGAAGTCCGAGCGCAGCCGCTCGGGGTCCTTGGTGAGCTGGTGCATGTCGACGATGTGCGCCAGCGAACGGAGCTTGTGGAGCAGCGCGAGCAGCCGGCCGCGCACCAGCCGCTGGGGCAGGGCGTAGAGGAACCACAGCGCGAGCCCCGCGAAGACCAGGTCGTTGATGGTCGACTCGATCAGCGGCACCCACTCGAACGACTGGTCCGGCCCGGCCCGTACGGCGTCGCGCGCGGCGAGCAGGAAGACGAGGATCGTCGCCGCGAGGACGAGCAGCGCCGCGGCGCGTGAGGCGACGCGGACCCAGCGCAGCCGGTCGCGGACCTCGCTCGCCACCTGGGTGACCTGCGTCGTCAGCCCGACGAGCTCGCCGGCGACCGCCAGCAGGCCGCGGTCGGGGAACCGGGCCGCGATGCGCGCCTGGAGCCGCACGACCGTGTCCCGCACCGGTCCCGCGTCGAGGCGGTCGAGCGACGTCACGGCCGACAGCGTAGGCGTACGACGCCTTCTGCGTCGGCGCTTGCCTCTAGGGTCGACTGCACCACGACACACAGGGGGACACGTGAGCCGGACCTCGACGTTGCTGACCGCGATGCTGGTCGGTGCGGCCCTGCTGCAGCCGACGACCGCGACGGCACAGGCACCGCCCTGCCAGGGGAAGGCCGTGACGATCGACGGCCGCGGTGCCACGCAGGTCATCGGCACCGAGGGGGACGACGTCATCGTCTCCGACACCGCCTCCGAGGTCATCGCGCTGGGCGGCAACGACCTCGTCTGTCTCGCGGCCGGCCACGCGAACCCGGTCGTCCGGGCGGGTGCCGGCGACGACGTGGTCGACGCCACCGCGGCGACGGGCACGAACACCTTCCTCGGCGAGGGCGACGACACCTACCTCGGGTCCCGGTACCGCGACGTCGTGGCCGCCGGTGACGGCGAGACCGATGACCGCGGTCGGGACGTCGTGGACACCGGACCGCGCAGCGAGCTGCAGGACGTCGTGTACTCCGGCGAGCCGGGCCGGCCCAACGACGACCAGCTGCGGGCGGGCTACGTCGAGCTGTGGTGGAGCGGCTCCTCGACCGGCACCGCGACCCTCGACGGCGGTGTCGCCAGCACCCTGCACCTCCGGCCGGAGGTGTCGCGCCTGTGGGTCTGGGCGTCCATCGACGTGATGTTCGTCGAGGGCCAGCCCAACCAGGAGCTCTCCGGCTTCACCGACTTCGCGATCGCGGCGACCGACGACCTCGAGCGCCTGGTGTTCGGCGGCGGCCCCGCCGACGAGCACGTCACCGTCGACGGCCCGTCGTCGCGCACCAAGCTCGACATCGACCTCGGACGCGGCGACGACGAGCTGGAGCTGACCTACTACGGCACGAGCCACCCGAGGACCTCCCTCAGCGGTGGACGCGGCACGGACCGGCTCGCGCTCGGCGTCCACGGGCCGTCGGACGTGAGCGTCGACCTCGGCCGTGGACGGCTCACCCTTGGTCGCGGCTCGCGCCCCGTCGCGGCGCGCGGGTTCGAGGACGCATCGGTGCTCGCCCAGCGCGTCGACGTGGTCGGCACCTCCGGCCCCAACACGATCGAGGTCGGTCCGTGCCGCGGCACCGTCGAGGGACGCGGCGGGTCCGACACGCTGTCGGCGTACGTCGACACGCCACGCGGGTCGCGCGTCGGCTGCCGCGGCGCTCGCGGCGTGCTGCTCGCAGGGGGTGCCGGCGCCGACCGGCTCTTCGGCGCTGGCGGGGCCGACCTGCTCGTCGGCGGCCCCGGACGGGACCGTGCCGACGGCGGTCGCGGCCGCGACACCTGCTCTGCCGAGGTCGTGACGAGCTGCGAGGCACGTCGCTGACGTCGCCGGCCCGGGGGCGCTTGTAGCCTGACCACGATGAGCGACGAACTCTCCGAGACCCGGCCCACCGTCGACCGCGCGCGCTCGTTCGGCTCGGTCGCGGACGCGTACGACCGGGGGCGGCCGTCGTACCCCGACGAGGCCGTCACGTGGCTCACCGGAGGCGAGGCCAAGGTCGTGCTCGAGCTCGGCGCCGGCACGGGCAAGCTCACCCGCCAGCTCGTCGACGCCGGCCACGCGGTCTTCGCGACCGATCCCGACGAGGCGATGCTCGAGGTGCTGCGCGAGCGCGTGCCCGAGGTGAGCGCCCGCACCGCGACCGCGGAGGACATCCCGGCCAACGACCGCTCGGTCGACGTCGTGGTCGTGGCGCAGGCGTTCCACTGGTTCGACCACGAGGCCGCGCTGCCGGAGATCGCGCGCATCCTCAAGCCCGGCGGGCACGTCGCGCTGGTGTGGAACAGCCGCGACGAGCGGATCCCGTGGGTGCGCCGGATGGGCGACCTCCTGGGCCGCCATGACAGCAACACCTCGTCGTCGCAGCACCTCGTCACCAGCGAGCTCTTCGGCTTCATGGAGGAGACCTCCTTCAAGCACTGGCAGGAGGTCAACCGCGACTCGGTCCTCGACCTCGCCAGGTCGCGGTCGTCGTACCTCGTGATGGACGCGGACGACCAGGAGCAGCACCTCGCGGAGGTGCGCGCGTTCTACGACGACTACGGCCGCGGCATGGACGGCATGCAGATCCCCTACGTCACGCGCTGCTACCGCGCCGTCGTCGTCGACCGCGACGAGCAGACAACTTCCGGCGACGACGAGCCGTCACAGGGGGGACCGGTCGTGAGCGACGGCACCGACACCGACATGTTGCTCATCGACTTCCGCTGAGTCGCACTGCACCTCCGGGGGGAACCATGCGTCGTACGACGCCAATGACCGTTGCCGGCCTGCTCGGCCTGGCCCTGCTCGCACCGACCACGGCGGCGAGCGCGGCGGGCGAGACCTGCCAGGGTCGAACGGCGACCCTCGTCGGCACCCCCGGTGCCTCGATCCGGGGAACGGAAGGCCCGGACGTCGTCGTGACGAGCGGTGCGTACTCCGTGGATGCTCTCGGCGGTGACGACCTCGTCTGCGTGACGGCCGGGACCGAGACCTTCGTGTCGACGGGCGTCGGCAACGACGTCGTCGACGCGACCCAACCCGGACCCGCGACGCTGGTCGTCACCCTCGGCGACGGGGACGACACCTTCGTCGGAGCCGCGCCGGAGCTCAGTGTCCACGCCGGTTCGTCGTCGGGGGACAGCGGCGCGGACGACGTGCACGTGACCGCTGTGGACGGGGCCAGCGCCTTGATCGACAGCGGACAGGCCGGGGTCGCCAACGGCGACCGCGTGCACCTGGCCGGCACTGGCGACGTCCGCTGGCGCGGCGCGATGGCCCCCGGTGCGGCGCTCGTCGGCGGGACCGACAGAAATCACCTCGAGGCGGACCTCCCAGCGGGCGGCGTCACCGTGGACCTGCGCAGGGGTGTCGCAACGGCCGGCTCCGACGTCCTTCATTGGTCCGGCTTCGAGTCGTTCCGGTTCGACGACACCCAGGGCACCACGACCTCCGTCGACCTGACGGGCACGGCAGGTGACGACGAGGTCGATCTCTACCTGCTCGGACCTGCCACCCGGGTCAGGGCATCGATGGGCAAGGGCCGCGACGTCCTGGGCACCACGTCCCTCGCCACGGGCAACCACTACCGCGGCGGACAGGGACGTGACCTGATCGGCGTCGTGGCGTGGGGCGATCTCGGCGTCGACCTCGACAGGGGCGTGCTGTCGCAGCGGCTCGAGGGAACGGTGCGCCGATCGTCGGCGACGTCGTTCGAGGACGTCAGCGTGTGGGGCCGCAGGGCCGAGGTCGTGGGGGACGCCGGCGACAACACGATCACCGTCGGCGGGTGCCGCCGCTCGGTGGCGGCTGGCCGCGGCGGCGACGACGTCATCACGTACGACGGGGACATCGCGTTCGACGGGCGCACGTGCAACAGCGCCCCAGGTGCCCGGTTCACCGGTGGCAGCGGCGACGACGTGCTCGTCGGCGGAGTCGGGGACGACACCCTGATCGGCGGCCGCGGACGCGACCAGGCCGACGGCCGCGCCGGTACCGACCGCTGCGTCGCCGAGCGCGCGCAGGATTGCGAGCGCTGACCCCGCCCAGCGCCTAGGGTCAGGCGGGTGGCGAGGTGGAGGTGGCGGCGTACGTCGCTGGGCGGCGAGGCCGACCGTGCCGCCTTCCGCGCGCTGCACAACGCCTCGCTGGCGAGCCCGGCGCTGCGCGAGGGCCTGACGTCGGCGAGCGCCGAGCGGTCCGTACGCCACCTGCGCGCGCTGCTCGGCACCCCGGCCGCCGGGCTCGGTGACACCAGCGGCTTGCTGGCGTGGGACGGCCTCGGGGGCCACCACCGCAGCCAGCTCGCTGCGACGATCAGCCAGGTCGCGGAGACCGGCCGGACGATGATCGTCGACCAGCGGACGCTGGTCTGCGACGACGGCGGCTGCCAGGTGCGGCAGGCGATCGTGAGCCCGCTGGTCGCCGAGGACACGCTCGTCGGGGCGCTCGTCGTCGGTGCCCCGCACACGACCGGTGGCCTGGTCCGCGCCGCCGACGAGGTGGCGTCGTGGGTCAGCGGCCAGCTCGAGCTCGCCGAGCTCGACCTCTCGCGGACCCGGCTGATGGAGGCCGAGGTGCGGGCGCTGCGGGCGCAGATCAGCCCGCACTTCATCTACAACTCGCTCGGCGCGATCGCCAGCTTCGTGCGCACCGACCCCGACCGGGCTCGCGAGCTCCTGCTCGAGTTCGCCGACTTCACCCGCTACTCCTTCCGCCGCCACGGCGAGTACACGACGCTCGCCGAGGAGCTGCGCTCGGTCGAGCGCTACCTCCTCCTCGAGCAGGCGCGCTTCGGCGACCGGCTGCAGGTCACGCTGCAGGTCGCGCCCGAAGTGCTGCCGGTGGCCGTGCCGTTCCTCTGCGTCCAGCCGCTCGTCGAGAACGCCGTACGCCACGGGCTCGAGGCCAGCGCCGACAAGGCCGACGGCGTCGGCCGGCTCTCCATCACCGCGCGCGACCTGGGCCAGGAGTGCGTCATCGAGGTCGAGGACGACGGCGCCGGCGAGGACGCCGAGCGCGTCCGGAAGGCGCTCGCCGGGGACGCGTCGATGGACTCGGTCGGGCTCGGCAACGTCGACGCGAGGCTGCGCAACGCCTACGGCGACGACTACGGTCTGGTGGTCGAGACCGCGCCCGGCGCCGGCACGAAGGTGATCGTGCGGGTGCCCAAGTTCGCCCCCGGAGTCCAGGTATGACTGGTTTGAAGGTCCTCGTCATCGACGACGAGCGCCCCGCGCTCGACGAGCTCACCTTCCTGCTGGGTCGCGACCCCCGCATCGGCGAGGTGGTGGGCAGCGACTCCGCGACCGAGGCGCTGCGCGTGCTGCACGCCGAGGAGGTCGACGCGGTCTTCCTCGACATCCAGATGCCCGGCCTGACCGGGCTCGACCTCGCGCAGGTGCTGTCGCGCTTCAAGGCCCCGCCGCCGGTGGTCTTCGTGACCGCCCACGAGGAGCACGCGGTGGCCGCTTTCGAGCTGCGCGCCGTCGACTACGTCCTCAAGCCGGTGCGCGAGGAGCGCCTGGCCGAGGCCGTACGACGCGTCGTCGAGGCGGGCGGCCCGGCGCCGTCCGGCGACGTGCAGATCCCGGTCGAGCGGGGCGGCGTCACGCGCTTCATCAACCGCTCCGAGATCACCCACGTCGAGGCCCAGGGCGACTACGCGCGGCTGCACACGGCCGACGGCTCGCACCTGGTCCGCACGCCGCTGTCGTCGCTGGCCGAGCAGTGGGCGCCCGCCGGCTTCGTGCGGATCCACCGGTCCGTCCTGGTCGCGCTCCCCCACGTCGAGGAGGTGCGCAGCGAGAACGGCCGCGTCAGCGTCGTGATCGCCGGCACCGAGCTGCCGGTCAGCCGGCGGCACACCCGCGAGCTCCGGTCGGTCCTCACCCGGCGCCCCGAATGAGCCCGCAGCCATGAGCGACCCCCTCCCCCGCGTCCGGGTGACCGGTCCGCCGCGGCGTCGTGCGGACGTCGTACGGCCTGCGGGGGCGCGTGAGATCGACGCGGAGAGCGCGCTCGGCGAGGTCTTCATGCGGTCCCTGCTGCGCGAGCAGCTCGTGCTCGCTCTGCGGGTGCTCGCCGCGCTCGTCCTGACGCTCGGCCTGCTGCCGCTGGCCTTCCACCTGTTCCCGTCGCTCGGCGACGTGCGGGTCGGGCCGCTGCCGCTGGGCTGGCTGCTGCTCGGGGTGCTCACCTATCCCTGGCTGGTGCTGCTCGGCTGGCTCTACATCCGCCGCGTCGAGGACAACGAGCGCGACTTCGCCGACCTGGTGTCCGTGCTCCCGGAGGCTCCCGAGTGAGCACCGACATCCTTCCCGGCGTCGTCGCCGTCGTGCTGGTGTCGCTGGCGACGCTCGCGATCGGCACCTTCGGGCTGCGGATCTCCCGCACCACCAGCGACTTCCTCGTCGCCTCGCGGACCGTGCGGCCGCGGCTCAACGCGAGCGCGATCGGCGGGGAGTACCTCTCCGCCGCGTCCTTCCTCGGCGTCGCCGGGCTGCTGCTGACGTTCGGCGCGGAGATGCTCTGGTACCCGGTCGGCTGGACCGCGGGCTACCTCGTCCTCCTCGTGCTGGTCGCCGCACCGCTGCGGCGCTCGGGTGCCTACACGCTGCCCGACTTCGCGGAGGCCCGGCTCGGATCGGCGGGCGTGCGCAGGCTGTGCTCGGTGCTGGTCGTGGCGATCGGCTGGCTCTACCTGCTGCCGCAGTTCCAGGGCGCCGGCGTCACGCTGCGCGCCACCATCGACGCACCGCCGTGGGCGGGCTCGCTCGTCGTCGCGCTGGTCGTGCTCGCGTCGGTGAGCCCCGGCGGGATGCGCTCGATCACCTTCGTGCAGGCCTTCCAGTACTGGCTCAAGCTGACCGCGCTGCTCATCCCCGTCTTCGTGCTGCTGGCGGTGTGGATGTCCGACGGCGCCGCAGACCCAGCAGCTGCCAGTCCGCCGTCGTGGTCGATCCCGATCGCCAGTCCCGGTGGGGGCATCGGGCTCTACACGACGTACTCCCTGATCATCGCGACGTTCCTCGGCACGATGGGCCTGCCGCACGTGGTCGTGCGGTTCTACACCAACCCCGACGGCCGCGCGGCACGTCGAACGACGCTCGCGGTGCTGATGCTGCTGGGCGTCTTCTACGTCCTGCCCCCGGTGTACGGCGCCCTGGGCCGCATCTACGCCCCGAGGTTGATCGAGAACGGGTCCGACGTGCTCGTGCTCGAGCTGCCGTCGCTGATGGTCGGCGGCGTGCTGGGCGCCGTGCTCACCGGGCTGGTCACCGCGGGCGCGTTCGCGGCGTTCCTCTCGACGTCGTCGGGGCTGACCATCGCGGTGGCGGGCGTCCTCTCGCAGGACGTGACCGGCCGGCGCTGGGGCACGCGCCGGTTGGGGGGCGTCGCGGCCTTCCGCGTCGCGGCGGTGATCGCGGTCGTCGTACCGCTCCTGATGTCGCTGCCCGCCCAGGACGTCGCGGTTGCGCGGACCGTCGGCCTGGCCTTCGCGGTGACCGCCTCGACCTTTGCTCCCCTGCTGATGCTCGGCATCTGGTGGCGGGGGCTGACGCCGACCGGCGCCGTCGCCGGACTGCTCGTCGGCGGCTTGGGGTCGGGCGCCGCGGTCGCCTGGACCCTCGGCACCTCGGCGTCGTCCGGTTGGGCGGCCGCCCTGCTCGGGCAGCCCGCCGCGTGGTCGGTGCCCGCGTCGTTCCTCACCATGGTCGTGATCTCGCGCCTGACCGCCGCCACCGTCCCCGCCCACGCCGGGCGCTTCATGGTCCGCCTCCACACCCCCGAGGCCGTCGACCTCCAGCGGTGATCCCACCGCTGGTCGAGCAGCCGAGCGAGGAACGAGACCACCGGGAAGGCAGTTCGAGCCTCAGGCCTGCGCTCGCACGCTCAGCTCTCGTCCTCCACCGACGAACTGCCTGCGTTGGTGGTCGCCGATCGCAACCAGAGCTCGTTGCCGTCGGGGTCGGCCAGCTCCACCCGACCACCGGACCGGGAGACCTCCGAGGCGCCTAAGGACACCAGCCGTGCCACCTCGGCCTCGAGGTCGTCGGTCGCGAGAACGAGGTGCATCCGGTTGCGCCCGTGACGCTCGTTGAGCGGCGTGCCGCCCCACGCGATGATCATCCGGCCGTCGGGGCTGCGGATCGCGGTCTCGCCGTCCTCGTCGTGGACGAGCGGCCAGCCGAGGGCCTCGGACCAGAACACCCCGACCTCGCGGGTGCCGTCGGCCGCCAGCTCGCCGAGGAACGCCGTACCGGCGAGCCAGTTGTTCGTCTCCGGGATGACGCAGAACTCGTTGCCCTCCGGGTCTGCGAGCACGACGTGGTCCTCCTCGGGCAGCTGTCCGACGTCGAGGTGGGTCGCGCCGAGCGACAGGGCGCGGTCGACGTTCTCCTGCTGGGACGCGGCGTAGCTGGTCAGGTGGACGTGGACCTGGTTGAGGCCTCTGCGCGGCGGCAGGTCGGCGTGCTCGAAGACGAGCGGGACCGGTACGTCGCTGCCGTCGAGGAGGTCACGCCAGAACTGCCCGAGCCGGTCGGGGTCCGCGGCGAGGATCGTCAGTGCGTGCAGACGGGAGGCCACCGGTCCAACCTAGGCACGCCCCGGCCGCCGGAGCGAGCGAGTTTGATCCTGCGGCCCGTCCCGGCAATGGTGGAGGGGACACATTCGCTAGTCGGAAGGAGAGCCACTGTGCTTGCTCTCACCGAGAACGTGACCGAGATCGTGAACCAGCTCACCGACGAGGTGCCCGGCATCGCCGGCATCCGCGTCGCCACCGAGCCCGACGGGCAGTCGCTGTCCGTCAGCCCCGCCGAGCAGGCCTCTCCGGGCGACCAGGTCCTCGAGCAGGACGGCGCCACCGTGTACGTCGATGAGGCTGCGGCCGTCATCCTCGACGAGATGGTCCTGGACGGCGGCGTCGACGCCGAGGGCAACATCGAGTTCGCGGTCGGCCAGCAGGCCTGAGCCCCGCGACAGTGGAGCCCCGGACCACCAGGTCCGGGGCTCCACCCATGTCCACCTAGCTCGTGAACCACCCCGAGGGACCGAGCTCCGAGCCCATCCTCGGGACGTACTGGTCGAAGTAGATCAGCGAGATCAGCTCGCGCCGGCTGCGCACGCCCGCCTTGTCGAAGACCGCCTTGAGGTGGTCCTGCACCGTGTAGGTCGACACGTGCATCGCCTGCGCGATCGCCTTCGTGTCGACGCCCTGGAGCACCAGCTGCGTCACGTCGCGCTCGCGCGGCGTCAGGTCGAAGGCCGCCACGACCAGCGGCACGATCTCCGGCGGCCGGGCCTCCTCGATCGTGATGACGACGTCGCCGTCGTGCTCCCCCAGGGCGGTGAGCGGCGAGGCGTGCAGCACCAGCCACATCCCGCTCGCTCCACGGACCCGGGTGCGGGGCGGGACGGTGGTCTCGCCGCGGGCGAACCGCCGGGCGGCACTGACCAGCGCGGCGACCAGCGCCACCGGCGCGCCACTGCTCTGACCGAAGAAGAGGTCGGCGAGCCGCTCGTCGGCGCCGAGGCTGGTCTGCCGGATCGAGTTGTCGCCGCCGACGATGATGACGGCCGGGCCGGTCGCGGCAGCGTGCGCCGTCGATCCGGCCAGCGTCGCGAGCATCCCGGAGCGCAGGCCCACGGCGAGCACCTCGGTGAGCGAGGCCATGAAGTCGACCTCGGTCTCGGTGAAGCTCGGGGAGTCGGACTCGCGGAAGAGGGCGATCGCCCCCCACACCCGGTCCCCGAGCCGGCACACGGTGCGCAGCTCGTCGGTGTAGCCGAAGTTCGGCGTCATGAACTGCGACACCCGGGGCGACAGCTCGGTCTTCCCCGACGTCACGAGGTGCACCCCCGCGGCGTCCACGCCGCTGCCGGCCATCGCCGTGAACGCCGTCGGCTCGTGCTCGCCGTACTCCATCAGCGCGAACTCGTGGTCGAGCTCGTTGCGCCCGAGCAGGTCGCCGTACTTCCACGTGCCGGTCAGCAGCCGGGTGCTCGGGTCGACGGTCGCGAGGCACGCGCTGACGAACGGCACCGCCCGCGACAGCGAGGCGACCGACTCGTCGAGGAAGTCGTCGATGCCGAGGCCTGCCCGGGCCACGACGTCGACGTCTCGCCGGACGCGCTCGGCCGTCAGGGAGGACATCACCCGTGAAGTCTCCGTCAGGCCGTCCCGGACGGACATCCCAGATGTGTGGGGTGTCTAGTCCACCAGACGCGACGCCCGCCAACTCCCGCTGCGGTTGGGATGGTCGCGCGACCACGTCGGGATCGACGGTTGTGCCATGACCACCGCACTGACCGACCTCCTCCGGCTGCCGCCCCAGGGTCCGCTCGACACGGACGGCCGCCTCCTCCACGAGGACGACGACGCCGCCCAGCTGGCCCTCGCCCTCGCCAACGTCGAGGGATGGCTCGCCGAGGCCCACCTGCATCCGCAGGACCTCGCCGAGCTGCACGTCAGGACCACCGACCTGGCCCGCCTCGAGCGTGTGTACGACGTCCTCACCGAGCGGCTCGAGGCCACGTCGGCGCACCCCGTCGTGACCATCACCGAGGTCGCCGCCCTCGCCGTCGCCGGCATGACCGTCGCGCTCGACGCCGTCGCCCGACGGACCCACCCCGAAGACCACCCACAAGAAGAAGGACCTGCCATGACCACCCAGCACACCCTCGCCCCCGCCGCCGAGTCGCTTCGTGGCCTCTGCAGCGGAGGCGTCCACCTGCCCGGCGACCCCGGCTACGACGCGGCGCGGATGCCGTGGAACGTCGCCGTGGACCAGCGCCCGGCAGCGGTCGCCGTACCCCACTCCGCCGAGGAGGTGCAGGCCGTCGTCCGGGCGGCCGTCGCCGCCGGGCTGCGCGTCGCACCGCAGAGCACCGGCCACAACGCCGCACCGCTCGCGCAGGGACCGCTCCACGACGTCGTCATCGTCCGGCTGTCCGAGCTGACCGGCGTCACGATCGACGCCGGGAGCCGCATCGCCCGCGTCGTCGGCGGCACCCTGTGGCAGGACGTCGTGGCGGCCGCGGCCGAGCACGGGCTGGCCGCGATGCACGGCAGCTCGCCCGACGTCGCCGTCGCGGGCTACACCCTCGGCGGCGGCCTGTCCTGGTACGCAAGGCAGCACGGACTCGCGAGCCACCAGCTCACGGCCGTCGAGCTCGTCACGTCCGACGGCGAGCTGGTGCGCACCGACGCCGAGCACCACCCGGAGCTGTTCTGGGCGCTGCGCGGCGGTGGCGGCAACCTCGGTGTCGTCACGGCGATGGAGATGCGCCTGCTGCCGGTGGCCGACGTCTACGGCGGCATGCTGCTGTGGGACCGCTCCCGGGCGGCGGAGGTCCTCCGCACGTGGGCGGCCTGGACCCGCGAGCTGCCCGAGTCGGTGACGACCGCCATCCGGATGATGAGCTTCCCGCCGCTGCCCGAGCTGCCGCCGTTCCTCAGCGGCCGTCAGCTCGTGGTCATCGACGGCGCGGTCCTCGAGTCCGACGAGCGCGCCGCCGAGCTGCTCGCGCCGCTGCGGGCGCTCGCGCCGGAGATGGACACCTTCGGGCGGATGCCGGCCGCCGGCCTGATCGGGATCCACATGGACCCGCCCGGTCCCACCCCCGCGGTGTCGCACCATGCGACCCTGGGCGAGCTCACGGACGAGGCCCTCGAGACGTTCCTGGCCGAGGTCGGCGACGGCTCGACGACGTCGCTGCTCTTCGCCGAGCTGCGCCATCTCGGCGGTGCGCTCGCCCGGCCCGACACCGGCGGCGCGCTGACCCACCTGCGGGCCGACTACAACCTGTTCTGCGTCGCGGTCGCGGCCACGCCGGAGATGGGCGCGCAGGGCATGGCCGACGCCCGCGCGGTCACGTCCGCGATGGCCCCGTGGTCCACCAGCGCCCGCGTCCTCAACTTCACCGAGGAGCAGGTCGACACCAGCACCGGCTACGACGCCGAGGGCTGGGCGCGTCTGCAGCAGGTCCGCGACGCCGCCGACCCCACCGGGGTGTTCCTGGCGAACCACCGGGTGCGCTGACGCCTCACCCGGCCAGGTCGGGGCACAGCTCCGCGAGCGCGGCCAGCTGCTCGCGGGTGACGTACGACGGATTGCTGCCGGCGGGCATCCGGAGCACCTCCATCGCGGAGAGCTCCGGGTGCCCGCTCAGCTCGTTGCGGAGCAGCGGCACCGGCAGCGGGGACAGCTCGACCGGGATCACCCCGTCCGCCGCCGCACCGGTCGTCCGGCCGTGCGCGTGGATGCCCGCGGGCAGCCCGGGCTCGTTGCCGCTGATCCACAGCAGCACCCGCTGGCCGGCGTGGACCAGCTCGGTGCGGTACGACGGTCGCACGCACCGCGTGGCGACCTCCGCGAACGACGACTCCACGTGCAGCCGGGTCGCGGGCTCGGCGCCCCGCGCCTTGATGAGCCAGGCGCCCAGGGAGTCCTCGGTGAGGGCGCGCGAAGGGGTGGTGGGCACCCACCGAGCATCGCACCTGCTCCCCCGTAGGCTCCGGCCGTGACCGAGCGGGGGCCGATCTGGCGAGAGCCGGGGATGGCACCGCTGGCCCTGATGACGTGCGCCGGGTTCTCCGGCTACGCCCTGCTCCTCACCGTCGCGCCGCTGTGGGCGGTCGAGGGTGGCGCCGGCACCGCCGGCTCGGGCCTGGTCAACGGCGTGCTGCTGCTCTTCACGGTCCTCACCCAGCTGCTCGTCCCGCGCGCGCTCGACCGGTTCGGCTGGGGCGCGGTCCTCGTCGCCGGGCTCGTCCTGATGGGCGTCCCCGGGATGCTGTACGGCGTCAGCGACGGGCTCGCGACGATCCTCGCCCTCTCGGCCCTGCGGGGCACGGGCTTCGGCATTCTCACCGTCACCGGCAGCGCCGCAGTCGCCGTGCTGGTCGAGCCCGAGCGACGCGGCGAGGCGATCGGGGTCTACGGCCTCGCGGTCGCGCTGCCCAACCTGGTCCTGCTGCCGGCCGGTCCGTGGATCGCGGACACCCTCGGCTTCGGGTGGGTCTTCGCCCTCGACGTCCTGCCGCTGGTCGGCATCCCGGCGGCGCTGCGGCTCGGGTCGACGCTCCGGGCACCATCCGTCGAGGACGACCCCATTGACGTCGACCAGTCCGTGCTCCGGCACCTGGTGCGGCCGATCCTGCTGCTGCTCGCCGTCACGCTCGCCGGTGGCGCGGTCATCACGTTCACCCCGCAGGCCGTCGACAGCCCGTCGATCGCGGCGGGCGGCCTGTTCCTGATGGGCCTCGCGGCCGCGCTCAGCCGGTGGCGGGCCGGGGTGCTCGCCGACCGGCACGGTGCCCAGCGGTTCGTCGTACCCATGGTCGTGCTCACCGGCGTCGCGATGGCCGGCGTCGCCTGGGCGGTGGCGGCGCCCAGCGCACCACTCTTCCTCGGAGCCATGCTGGTGCTCGGCCTCTGCTACGGCGGCCTGCAGAACCTCACGCTGCTCGTCTCGTTCGCCGCCGTCCCGCCGCGCCAGCACAACCGCGCCAGCGCCTTCTGGAACATCGGCTTCGACGCCGGTACGGCGCTCGGCTCGGTCGCCGTCGGCGTGCTCGCCGAGCTGACGCCGTTCGCCACCGCCTTCCTCGTCTGCGGGGCGATCGCCGCCGCGACGCTGCCGCTCGCGCTGCGGCGTCCGCGCTCCTGATCCAGGTTCAGGGACGCACCGAGACCACCTGGTCGGGGCCATCGGGCCATGGGTTCGTCGACGTGATCACCGTGCCCGTCGCGTCGTGCACCACGACCGAGATGGCGAAGACACCCTTGCCGTCGTCCACCAGCACGGACGACGTGCGTCGGCCCGCGGCGTTGAACGACCAGAGGACCGCGCCCCGGGCCTTCTCGCGGTCGTTGACCACGTGCACCCGACCGCGTGCGGGGTCGATCGCGACCTGCGGGAGACCCCCGTGGTCGCCGCGGTCGGCGATCCGCACCATCCGGGCGCTGCGGAGCCGGCCCGAGGGACGGTAGGTCCGGATGGACGCGCGGTCGCCGTCGGCGGAGACCGCCACCACGTCGCCCTTCGGCGTCACGGCCACCGCGCTCGCGTAGACGCTGCCGGTGTCGCGCCAGCTGCGGACGAACCTGGTCCGACCGCGCGTGTCGAAGGAGAACAGCTTCACCGGCTGCTGGATCACGCCCGGCTCGGCGAGCACGTGGATGCGACCGCGGCCGGCGTCGAGGGCCAGCGCGAGGTCGCTCGGAGCGACGGCGCCCGGCTGACGCTTCTTCCACCGCAGCGTGCCACCAGTGTCGTAGCCGAGGACGACGACGTCCTGACGCTTGCTGCGGGCGCGGTCGGCGCGCCGCGCGGTGCCGGCGACGTACACGCGCCCACGGTCGGCGTCGATCACGACGTCGTCGGGGATCGTCCGCACGTCCGAGGAGGTCCACGTCCGTGAGAAGGCCGGCGCGCCCGCCCGGTCCCAGCAGCTCGTCACCCAGCCCTGCGCGTCCCGCCTGCGCCCCAGTGCGCCGACGGTGCACGCCAGCCCCGACTCGGGGTCGACCTCGAGGTCGGCGACGTAGTCCATCGCGACCCCGGTGTCGACATTGCGCACCACCTGTCCGGCGCGGTCGAGCACGACCAGCCGCAACGGGCCGCCGTACGCCCCCGCCAGCACGACCCGGCCGTCGGTCGGGTCGACCTCGATCGAGGTGAGGTCGCCCTCCACCGAGGTCGTCCACTCGACCGCGCCCGTCCGGCCGTCGAGCCGGCGGACCACCTGCGCGTCCTCGAAGGGCGCCGACAGGGCCAGCACGTCCCCGTCGCCCTGGTCGACGGCGAGCACCTGGCCGTTGCCGGGCAGGTCGGTGGAGTCCCGCCACTGGACGACGTACGCCTCGGCGGGCGCGCCCATCCCGAGCGCGAGGACGGCGGCGGTGATGGACGAGGTGATGAACGAGATGGTCGTTCGCATGGATCGGCTCCTTCGGTCGGCCGCCAGTCTGACGCGCCGGCCCCGTGCGAAGTTGTCGACGGATCAGGTGGCGTCGGACAGGCTGGGGGCGTGAGCGAGTGGTTCCTGCCCGAGTCGGAGCGTCCGTGGACCTCGGGCAACCTCGTCGTCCCGCGGATCCACGGCGCCGACTACTTCGCGCGTCTCGTCGAGGTCATCGAGGCGTGCGAGGCAGGGGACCGGATCTTCTTCACCGACTGGCGTGGCGACGCCGACGAGAAGCTGGGCGAGGATGGACCGACGGTCGCCCACCTGCTGCGCGAGGCGGCCGCGCGAGACGTGGAGGTCCGGGCGCTGATGTGGCGCTCGCACCCCGGTTCGCTCAACGGCGAGGAGAACGGCCACCTCGGCCGGATCATCAACGAGTGCGGCGGCGAGGCGCTGCTCGACGAGCGGGTGAAGTGGGGCGGCTCGCACCACCAGAAGCTGTTCGTCGTACGACGCCAGGGCCGGCCCGAGGACGACGTGGCCTTCGTCGGCGGCATCGACCTCTGCTACAGCCGACGCGACGACGCCGCGCACGGCGGGGACCCGCAGGCGGCGCCGCTCGACGACCGCTACGGCGACGCCCCGCCGTGGCACGACGCGATGGCCGAGATCCGCGGGCCTGCCATCGCGCACGTGCTCGACACCTTCACCGAGCGGTGGGACGACACGACGCCGCTCGACCACCGCAACCCCTACCGCTTCGTCGCGCACCGCGTCACCCGGATGCCGCGCCGCCCCGAGCAGCTGCCCGAGCGGTGGGACCCGCCGCCGGAGGCCGGGCACCACCAGGTGCAGGTCCTGCGCACCTACCCGTGGAAGCGACCCCACTACCCGTTCGCACCCGAGGGCGAGCGCACGATCGCGCGCGCCTACACCCGCGCCTTCCAGCGCGCGAAGCGGATGATCTACGTCGAGGACCAGTACTTCTGGTCCGACGTCGTCGCCGGCACGCTCGCCGACGCGCTGCGCCGTGAGCCCGACCTCCAGGTGATCGCGGTCGTCCCGCGATTCAGCGAGAACGAGAGCCGCTTCGGCGGCCCGCCCGCCCACTACGGCCAGCGCGTCGCGTGGGAGCTGCTGCGCGAGGCCGGCGGTGACCGCTTCATGATGTTCGACCTCGAGAACGACGCGGGTACGCCGATCTACGTGCACGCCAAGGTCTGCATCGTCGACGACGAGTGGATGACGATCGGCTCCGACAACCTCAACCTCCGCTCCTGGACCCACGACTCCGAGCTCACCTGCGCGATCGTCGACCCCGACGGCGAGCTGCACCGCTCGCTGCGGACGACGCTGTGGGCCGAGCACCTCGGCCTGCCCGAGGACGACCCGCGCCTCGCCGACATCGACGACCCGACCTCGCTCTGGCTCTCGCGCGTCGGCGAGCCCGGTAGCCGGGTGGCCGTCCACGAGCCGCCCGAGGTCTCCACCGGCACCGCCCGCTGGGCGGGACCCGTCTACCGCCGGTTCTACGACCCCGACGGTCGTCCGCCCCGGCTGCGCGGGACGTCGGACTTCTAGGCGGGTTCTGGGCGGGTTCTAGGCGTAGGGGTCGGTGATCTCGCGGAGCCTGACCAGGCCCTCGCGCAGCTGGGCCGCCAGCTCGGGACCGAGGTGCTCGGTCCACTCCCGCTCGACGGACATCACGATGCCCATCGCGTGCCTCGCGGCCTCCCTGCCCCGCTCGGACATCCGGATCAGCTGCGCGCGGCCGTCGCTCGGGTCGGCGACCCGCTCGACCAGCCCCTCACGCTCGAGGGCCGCGACCAGCAGGCTCGCGGTCTGCTTCGTCACCTGGGCCCGGTCCGCCAGCTCGGTGATCCGCGACCCCTCGTCGGCGATGCGTTGCGCGAGTCGCGACTGCGCCACCGTGACGTCGTACCCCGCCTCCCGCATGGCGCGCTGCACGCGCTCGTCCATGGACCGGTAGGAGACGAACATGAGCGTGGCGAGGTCCATCGCACCCCTTGACATAGTCAGCATCCCTGACCAATATGGTCAGCATCCCTGACGATCATAGAGGGGGCGCCCCATGACCCGACTCCCACCCCTGCGCGTCGCGCGCGCCGCCACCGGGGTGCGGACAGCGCTCCAGGGTCTGACCCGGCGGATGGTGCCGCCGGAGGTCGGCACGCTGGAGCTCGCCGCGGCCTTCATGGCCACCCAGGCCGCGTACGCCGTGGCGCGGCTGCGGATCGCCGACGCCCTCGCCGTCGGCCCCCGCTCGGCGCCGGACGTCGCGAGCGAGGTCGGGACGGACCCCGACGCGACGTACCGCCTCCTGAGGGCCGCGGCCACCCACGGGATCGTCCGTCACGACGGGGACCGGTTCGCCCTCACCGGCGTCGGTCGCACTCTCGTCTCGGACGCGCCGGGATCGATGCGGTCCGTCGTGCTGATGATCGGCGACCCGCGCTACCAGTCGGTGTGGGGCCAGCTGCCCGAGGCGGTCCGCACCGGAGGTCCACGCGCGGCGGCCGTGCACGGCGTCTCGATGTGGGAGCTGCTCGAGCGCGACACCGGCTACGCGCAGGACTTCAACGACGCCATGGGCCGACTGACGGCTCTCGACTGGCCGACGGTCGACGCGGTCTACGACTTCACCCCGTTCGGCACCATCGTCGACGTCGGCGGCGGGCACGGACAGCTGCTGTCGCTGATGCTCGGCGCGGCACCGGCCGCGAAGGGCGTGCTGCTCGAGCAGCCGAGCATGGTCGGGGAGGCCGAGAAGCAGCTCGGTGCTGCTGGCCTGCTCCACCGCTGCCGGCTCGTGGGTGCGTCGTTCTTCGAGACCGCCCCCGACGACGGCGACCTCTACGTCCTGCGCCGCGTCGTGCACGACTTCGACGACGACCAGGCGGTTGCCCTCCTGACGAACCTCCGGCGCCACATGCCCTCGACAGCCGCCCTGCTGCTGATGGAGAGCGTGGTGCCGGACGGCGGAGAGCCGCAGTTCGCCAAGCTGCTCGACCTCGACATGCTGCTCTTCGTCGGCGGTCGCGAGCGGACCGAGGCGGAGCTTGCCTCGCTCCTCGAGCGGGCCGGCTTCCAGATGACGCGCGTGGTGCCGACCATCTCGACGATCTCGCTCGTCGAGGCCCGGCCAGGGGCCTGACGTGGATGCGCTCGCGCAGGTCTGCACCGCCGTCGCGGCCGTCATCCTGATCGCGGTCTTCCCGTTCGAGGCGTTCCTGGTCGACCGGCCGTGGGTGCAGCGGTTCCTCGCCATCGAGCCGCACGGCATCGAGCACGTGCACCTCTGGTCGTTCTGCATCGGCGTCCGCAACGCCCTGGCCGGCATCGGCGGACTGGCCGGCCTCTGGGTCCTCCACTCCGGCGACGAGTCGACCGGCGTCACCGTGGTCGTCGTGTCGCTGCTCTACATGCTGATGTCTTCGCTCGCGATGGGCGTCGCCGACCTCCTCGGCTACTGGCGACCGCGGGGCGGCAGCGTCCGCGGCACCGTTGCCTCGTCCGTGCTGCCCGCGGTCGCCCTGCTGGTGATCGCGGTCTGAGTCACCGCCTCATCAGCAGCGCCGAGTCGCCGAACTCGTGCCAGAGGTAGCCCCCCGCAACTGCCGCGTCGTACGCCGCCTGGGTGAGGCGCTCGCCCGCGACCGCCTCGACGAGGAGCAGGTGCGACGCCATCGGGTCGTGCCAGCCGGTGATCAGACCGTCGATGACCTTGGGCGGCTGCTGCGGCGTGACCACGCGCGCCGTCCACCCCCTGCTCGCGACCACGTGCCTGCCGAGCACCGCCGACTCGACGGCGCGGGTGGCCGTCGTGCCCACGGCGATCACGCGACCGCCGTTCTCGCGGGCGCCGTTGATGGTGCGTGCGCTGGTCGGCGGGACCTCGAACCACTCCGGCCCCGGCGCCTCGCCCGCCTCCTGCGACGAGACACCGGTGTGCAGCGTGACGGGCGCGAACAGGACCCCCGCGGTGACGAGGCGGGCGACGAGCGCGTCGGTGAAGGGCCGGCCCGCCGAGGCCATCTCGGCGCTGCCGGGGTGACGGCCGAAGACGGTCTGATAGCTCTCGAGCGGGTAGCGCCGGTCGAGGTAGCCGTAGGCGATCGGCCGTCCGTTCCAGTCGAGCTGGCGGTCGAGGTCGCCTCGCACCGACGCCCGCCAGAGGCGGTTGCCGACGCCGGTCGGCGAGGAGGCGGCGCCGGGCCAGGGCTCGCGGAGCGCGAGCCGGACGTCGCCCACCCGCAGCTGGTCGCCGGCATCTGCGTCGAGGATCGCGCGGGCTGCGTCGGGCGCGGTCCGCAGCTCGACCACGCGGTCGCCGTCCTCCAGCCGGTGGGCGACGTGCAGCACCACCGGCCGTCCGTCGAGCTCGGCGTCGACCTCGGCGGCGATGGTGGCGGAGGTGTTCACGACCAGTACGTCGCCCGCACCCAGGTGGTCAGGAAGGTCGCGGAAGCGTTCGTGCGAGATGCCGTCCGGGGTGCCGACGAGCAGCCGCACCTCGTCGCGGGCCAGGCCGCGCTCCTCCGCCGGCTGCGGCGCGAAGGCCGACGCGGCGAAGCGGGTGTGCGGGGTCTCGGTGAGCGCGGTCATGCGAAGTCCTCCGCCCGGTAGCGGCCGGAGTCCGGCCTCTGGTCCAGGAGGGTGAGGATGCTCGGCACGACCGTCTCCGGAAGCGGCCGGTCGGAGATGTCCTCGCCAGGGAAGGCGTCCTGGTGCATCGCGGTGCGCATGTCGCCCGGGTCGACGGCGTACGCCGTCAGGCCGGTCTCGGCGCCGTACGTCAGCGTGACGTGGTCGAGCGCCGCCTTGCTCGCGCCGTAGAGCCCCCAGGTCTCGTAGTGGTTGACCGCGGCGTCCGAGCTGATCGAGAGCAGTACGCCGTCCGCGACCCGCAGCCACGGCAGGAGCAACGAGGTGAGGACCAGCGGTCCGCCGATGTTCGTGCGCCACATCTGCGTGAGGTCGGCAATGTCGACCCCGGACAGCTGCTTCATCGGCAGCGGGCCGAGCGTGCTGGCGTTGTGGACCAGCAGGTCGAGCCGTCCGTGGCGCTCCACCTCGATCCGCAGGTCTTCTCTATGGTCGCCATCCGTCAGGTCGCCGAGGATCGTCGTCACCCCGTCCGGCAGCTCGGCCTCCTTGAACTTCTCCGGGCTCCTGCCGTCGGTGATGACGTGCCAGCCGTCGGCGGCGAGCGCCCTGGTCAGGGCCAGGCCGAGCCCGGCCGATCCCCCGGTGACGAGTGCCACCCGTGTCATGTAGTTGGTGTCCATGCCGCTATCGTTCAAGTTGAAGTGAACTTGAGTTCAAGGGGTGATTCCGGTGGATGCACGAGACCTGCTCCCGATGGGAGAGATCTCGCGCCGCAGCGGCTTCGCCGCGTCGGCGATCCGCTACTACGAGGCGGAGGGCCTGATCGAGGCGCACCGCTCCGGCGGCGGCCAGCGACGGTTCGAGCGCAGCGTCCTGCGCCGGCTCGCCTTCATCCGGGCGGCGTCCAACGTCGGACTGTCCATCGAGGAGATCCGCGACGAGCTGGGCCGGCTGCCCGGCAACCGCACCCCCACCAAGGCCGACTGGCACCGCATCTCCAAGCACTGGGGCGCCCGCCTGGACGAGCAGATCGCCGCCCTCCAGCGTCTGAAGAGCGGCCTCGACGGCTGCATCGGCTGCGGCTGCCTCAGCCTCCGCTCCTGCGCCTTCTCCAACGCCGGTGACTGGGCCGCCTCCCAGGGCCCCGGCGCCCAGCTCCTCCCCGACAGCCTGAGGAAGCCCCACCCGACGAAGCGCACCAGCTAGTCGCTGGTTGAGGTGCGAGGAGCGCTAGCGACGAGCCTCGAAACCCGCGATCACCGTGGTTTCGAGGCTCGCTGCGCTCGCACCTCAACCACCGTCGGACAGCGTGAACAACGTCAGCTGCATCCCGTCCGGCGCAGCGACCCGCGCGTTCCGGTCACCCCAGGGCGTCAGTACGGCGTCCGCGACCGCCGTCGCCCCGGCATCCACCAGCGACGCCGCCACGGCGTCGGCGTCCGGCACCTGCAGCGCGAACCGCACCTTCCCCGAGACCCGCCGCCCGACCTCGAGGTCGTCGACCATCGCGGCCTGCGCCTCGTCGAACAGCTCGAGCGTCGCTCGACCCGCGTCGAGCAGCAGCACCCGCCCCTGGTCGCCGCTCCAGTCCGCCACCTCGGGCAGGCCGAGCGCGTCGCGGTAGAGGCGTACGGCGGCTTCGAAGTCGTCGACGGTCAGCGTGATCCGGAGCTCCTGGACGTCAGTCATGCCCCGATCGTCGCGGCTCCAGTGCACCTGAGGTCAAGGGCGGTCTGCGCGACGCTTCCCCGCGACCGGCTTCCCCTTGTACCCGGACTCCGAGCGCTGGCGGGGGATGTGGACCGAGGGCAGCGTGGGCATGCCTCGGTACCCCTCCGCGCGGCGGAGCGCCCACAGGATGAAGACGATCACGGCCGCGATGAGGAGCCACAACACGACCATCCAGTCCATGAACCGCCCTCTCCGGCCCGGAACTTTACTGAAGCCGTGACAGGTGATCTGGACTGGACCAGACCGCGATACAGCCTTGTGCTGGACAATCATCCGAAAGTGCGTTGGCCGACGCCCCGTGCGAGCGATCAGTGGTCACCGACGCACCCCGAGGAGCTCCGTTGACCGCACCGCACCCGCTGCCCGACCACGACGACCTGTGGTCGTCCGCGCAGCGTGCCCGGGTCGTACGGCTGTGCGTGGCTGTCGTCGGTCCGGCTGCGGCAGAGGACGTGGCGCAGGAGGCCCTCCTCGAGGCCTGGCGGCAGCGGCACAAGCTCGTCGACGCGTCGGGCGCCGACGCGTGGCTGCGTGCGATCGCCCGCAACGTCTGCCGACGCCACCTGCGGAGCGCCGGCGCCGACCGGACGACGGCGACCGAGAACGTGCCCGACCGCCGGCACGACGATGACGACCCGCTCGAGCGCGAGGAGGTCGTCGACCTGCTCGACCGTGCGCTGGGCAGGCTCCCCGAAGCGACCCGTACCGCTCTCGTCGGCCACTACGTCGAGGAGCTCAGCCACGCCGAGATCGCCGGCCGCCTGGGCACGAGCGCGGATGCGGTCTCGATGCGCATCACTCGCGGACGCCGACAGCTGCAGCACCTCCTCGAGGGCGAGGGATGGTCCGAGGAGTCGGGCTGGCGGCACACGCGGCTCAGCTGCGCCGACTGTGGACGCCCCGCCATCGAGATGCGCCACGACGAGAGCGAGGTCGCGTTCCGCTGCCGGTGGTGCGACGGCGGTGAGCTCTCCTCGCGCCTCGACCTACGCGCGCCGACCTACGCCGACCTCGTCGGGCACCTGCAGCGCCCGACGGCCATCCAGTCCCGCCTGACCGACTGGACTCGCACCTACTGGACGTCGGACGAGCGCCACTGCGTTCGCTGCGGAGCGGGTGTCAGCAAGCAGCGGTACGACAAGGAGGCCGGCCCGTGGGAGAAGGCCACCGGCTGGCTCGCCCACTGCGACGGGTGCGGCGAGGCGGTCAGCAGCTCGGTCTCCGGTCTGGTGCTCTCGCTCAGCGAGGTCCGCGAGGCCCGCCGCCGGGAGCCCAGGCTGAGGAGCCTGCCGGTGCGCGACGTCGTACGGGACGGGCAGCCCGCCAAGGTCGTCGCCCTCGGCGACAGTGACGGCACGCCCCGCGTCGCGGTCGTCGTACGCGAGCACGACCTCCGCATCCTCCACGTCGACACCCCGACGTAGCCGTGATCGCCGTCCTCCGACGGCGCGACTTCGGCCTCCTGTGGCTCGCCGGCCTGGTGTCGGTGGCGGGCGACTGGGTGCTGATGACCGCGCTGCCCTACGTCGTCTACGACCGCACCGGCTCCGTCCTCGCGACGGCCGGCATGGTCGCCGCACAGCTCGCGCCGTCGATCGTGCTGAGCTCGTTCGCCGGTGTCTTCGTCGACCGGTGGGACCGCCGCCGCGTCCTCGTTGTCACCAACGTCCTGCAGGGGCTGGCGGTCACCGCGCTCCTGCTGGTCGGCGACGGCAGCCTCTGGATCGTGTACGCCGTCGCTGCCGCGCAGTCGGCGTTCGCGTCGTTCTCCCAACCGGCGGAGGCCGCCCTGCTCCCGACGCTCGTGCGGGAGGAGCAGCTGGTGGCGGCCAACGCGCTGAACGTGCTGAACAACCGGCTCGGCCGGTTGGGCGGCGTGCCGCTCGGGGCCGTCTTGCTCGCCACCTTTGGCCTGTCACTGGTGGTCGTCGTCGACGCCGTGTCCTTCCTCGTCGCGGCCGCACTCGTGGCCGCGATGCGGCACCGGGACCAGCCACATCTCGAGGAAGGCGACGCGACGAGAGCCTTCGCCCGCTTCTGGTCCGAGTGGATCGCCGGGCTCCGCATCGTCCGGGAGGACCAGACGATCGCGGTCCTGTTCGTCGTCCTCGGGCTGATGACCTTCGGCGGCACGATGCTCGACCCGCTGTTCGCCCCCTGGATCCGCGACATCCTCGGCCAGGGCGTCGACGCCGTCGCGATCCTCACGGTGACGTCGTCGCTCGCCGGGGTCGCCGGGTCGCTGGTCGTCGGGTCGGTGGGCGCCCGGCTGAGCAGCCGCGCCCTGATGGGCTGGGGCTCGGTGATCGCCGGCGGGCTCCTGCTCGCGAAGTTCAACGTCCCGTCGCTGTGGGTGGCGGTCGCCCTGTCCGCGGTCGGCGGCATCACCGCGGTGGCGTCCTCGGTCGGCGTCGAGACCCTCGCCCAGGAACGTACGCCCGAGCACGTCCGCGGAAGGGTCTTCGGCTCGCTCCAGGCGACGGTCTGGCTGATGAGCCTGCTCGGAGCGGTCGTGGGTGGCCTGGTCGGTGAGCTCGTCGGACTGCTCCCCGCGCTCGACCTCGCGGCGGCCCTCGTCCTGCTGTCGGGCGTCGTCGTACTCGCACTGGTGAGAGATGCGGGCCACAGTGCGTGAACGTATGTGCACCGCTGTCGGGGGTACCGAGCCGTCGCACACCCCGTGCGCCGCGCTCAAGACGATGGGCCGCTGTCAGCAAGCAAGCAGGAGCTCACATGTCCACGACCTACGGCCGGCACTCCCGGACCGACACGACGGGCGCCACGACCTTCGAGCGGCTCAGCTCGATGGTCGTCGCCCTCGCCACGATGTTCGCGGGCGGCGACGGCCGCCACGCCCGGTGACCCCGATGTACGTCCGGTCGCTCGCCCAGGTCTTCGGCATGCTCAGCGCTGCCGTCGCCCAGGCGGCCGCGTCCGTGATCCCTGTCCCGCGGCGCCCGCAGCACTAGCACCGCGGCACGACCCGACCGCCCCGGCACTCACGCAGAGCCGGGGCGGTCGCACGTCCGGGTCCAGACGGAAAACCGGACGGACACTGGTCTCGACCACCCTGTTCGACCGCCTCCCCCGCGCGTAGCGTCCCCAGCGGACGACACCCGAGCGGGGAGGTGCCGATGGCGAAGCCCGCCATCCTTGCTGTCGACGACGACGTGGCAGTGGTGGGAGCCGTCGTGCGCGACCTGCGCCAGCAGTACGGCGCCGACTACCGCATCCTGCGCGCCACCTCCGGGCCGGAGGCGCTCGAGATCCTCGCCGACCAGCTGCTCAAGGACCGCCCGGTCGCCGCCGTCGTGAGTGACCAGCGGATGCCCGGCATGTCGGGCATCGAGGTGCTGCGGCAGGTGCGCGAGCAGTCGCCCGAGACCAAGCTCCTGCTGCTGACGGCGTACGCCGACACCGACGTCGCGATCCAGGCGATCAACGACATCGCGCTCGACTACTACCTGATGAAACCGTGGGACCCGCCGGAGGACCGGCTCTACCCCGCGCTCGACGACCTGCTGCGCGACTGGGCGCACGCCAACCCCGACCGCGACTCCGAGGTGCGCGTCGTCGGTCACCGCTGGTCAGACCGGACCCACGAGGTCAAGACGTTCCTCACCCACAACCACGTCCCCTACCGCTGGCTCGAGGTCGACTCCTCCGACGAGGCGACACGGCTGCTGGAGGTCGCCGGCGACGGCGAGCTCCCCGTCGTGGCGCTGCCCGACGGGTCGGTGCTCCGCTCGCCCACCTCCGCCGAGCTCGCCACCGCGCTCGGCCTCAGCACCCAGGCGACCAAGCCGCTCTACGACCTCTGCGTCGTCGGCGCCGGGCCTGCGGGCCTCGCGGCCGCGGTCTACGCCGCCTCCGAGGGGCTGCAGGTCGTCGTCGTGGAGCGCGACGCACCGGGCGGCCAGGCCGGGCAGAGCGCGTCGATCGAGAACTACCTCGGCTTCCCCAAGGGCCTTTCCGGCGCCGACCTCACGCACCGCGCGGTGGCGCAGGCGTCGAGGTTCGGCGCGGAGATGGTGCTCGCGCGCGACGTCGTCGGCTTCGAGACGCGCGGCCCCGTGCGCGCGGTGCTGCTGGAGGGTTCGGCCGACATCGAGGCCCGCGCGGTCCTGGTGGCCAGCGGGGTGTCGTACCGCCGTCTCGACGCCCCCGGCCTCGACGACTTCGTCGGACGCGGCATCTACTACGGCGCCAGCGCCAGCGAGGCGACGCAGACGGTCGGGGAGGACGTGTACGTCGTCGGCGCGGCCAACTCGGCCGGGCAGGCCGTGCTCAACTTCGCCCGCTATGCCAAGAAGGTCGTGCTGGTGGTGCGCGGGACGTCGCTCGAGGCGTCGATGTCGCAGTACCTCGTCACCCGCATCCTCGCCACGCCCAACGTCGAGGTGCGGCTGCAGACCGAGATCGTCGGCACCCGCGGCGACGGGCACCTCGAGGGCATCACGCTGTGCTCGGCCGGTCATGCCGGGGAGGCCGACACCAGCTCGGTCTACATCTTCATCGGCGCGGCCCCGCGGACGTCGTGGCTGGGCTCGTCGGTGGCCCGCGACGAGAAGGGCTTCGTGCTGACGGGGCCCGACCTGCCGTCCGACATCACGTGGCCGCTGGAGCGCAGCCCGTTCGCGCTGGAGACCAGCGTGCCGGGCGTCTTCGCCGCGGGCGACGTGCGCCGCGACTCGATGAAGCGCGTCGCGTCCGCCGTCGGCGAGGGCGCGATGTCGGTGTACCTGGTCCACCGCTACCTGGCGGCGACATGAGCCTCGTCTCCGAGCTGCGCGCTGTCCCGGTCCTGGCCGGGTTCAACGACGAGCAGCTGGCCGAGATGGCCGCGGCGGGCGAGACGGTGACGTTCGCGGCCGGCAGCCGCGTGTTCGAGGCAGGGAAGCCGGCCGACGACTGGTGGGCGCTCCTCTCGGGGCGCATCGACCTCGTCCGGCCGGTCGGCAACGAGGAGGTCGTCATGGCGACCATGGCCAACGTCGGCCAGTGGGCGGGCGGCCTCCAGGCGTGGGACGACAACGGCGTCTACATGGGCACGGCCAAGGTCATGGAGGAGACGCGGCTCTTCCGCCTGCCGTCCACCGAGCTCGAGCGGCTCGGTCAGCTCTGGTTCCCTTTCGCGGTGCACCTGCTTCGCGGGCTCATCGCCACGGCCCGGCGGATCGAGAGCGGAGTCCGCGAGCGCGAGGCCCTCGTCGCGCTCGGCACGCTCGCCGCCGGGCTGGCCCACGAGATCAACAACCCGGCCGCGGCCGCCGTACGGTCCGTCGGCGCACTCCAGCAGTCCAGCGACGAGGTCTTCGCCTCCCTCCAGCGGTTGGCGAGCGCGGAGATCCACGCCGCCGAGTTCGCCGCACTCGACGAGCTGCGCCGTGCGATCGATCCCTCGGCCGCGCCGACCGGCGTCGCACTGGCCGACCTCGAGGAGTCCCTCACGGATTTGCTCGAGGACCACGACATCGACCAGTCGTGGACGATCGCTCCTGCCCTGGCCGCGGCGGGCGTCACTCCATCGTGGCTCTCGCGGGCTGCATCGACCCTGCCGGCTCATGCCCTGCAGCCCGGACTCGAGTGGGTCGCGGCGTCGCTGACGACCACCGCCCTGATCAACGAGGCGCAGGACTCGACCCGCCGCATCTCCGACCTCGTCTCGGCCGTGAAGTCCTACTCCCAGATGGACCGCGCCGCCCTCCAAGAGGTGCGCGTCGTCGACGGCCTCGAGAGCACCCTGATCATGCTCGGCCACAAGCTGCGGGAAGGCGGCATCACCGTCGTGCGTGAGTACGACGACTCCGTCCCCACCATCACCGCCAACCCGGCCGAGCTCAACCAGGTCTGGACGAACCTCATCGACAACGCCGTCGACGCCATGGCCGGTGGCGGCACGTTGACCGTTCGCACGTACGCCGACGGGCACCACGTCGTCGTCGAGATCCGCGACACCGGCCCCGGCATCACCGACGATGTCGCCGCCCACATGTTCGAGCCCTTCTTCACGACCAAGGAGGTCGGGAAGGGGACGGGCCTCGGCCTCGACATCTCCCGCCGGATCACCGTCGAGCGGCACGGGGGCGAGATCAGGGTGGACTCGGCGCCCGGTACGACAACCGTGCGGGTTTCACTTCAGCGCGAGCGCTCGGCTCAGCAGTAGCCCACTCCGCCCACTATGACGCGGTCGAATGGATCGGGAAGCGCCCCTTTCCGCCTACTCCCGACAAGCGTCGGGATTCGCGCCTAGTCTCTTCACCAACGAGACGTACGTGCAAAGAGCGAGCTCACCGGATAGGCGTCCTTGACCGAGCAGAGTGGTGGCACCCCAGCCGAAGAATCCGGCTCTCCGGATGCTCTTCCGCTCAGTTCGGAAGCACCCACGTCGGGCCCCGGCAGCCGCCGCGGAATCTGGACCGCCCAGCGCGAGGAACTCCGCAGTGCGCTCACAGCACAAAGTGTGCTCTGTGGTCAGTTGTATCGAGAAGCCGTTGACGCTCTGGGGGCACCTGAGCTCGACACCGGCAGGCTGGTCGTTGCTGGTCATGCGGTGCGCGAGCTGGTCAACCTGCTCCCGGCGGTCCTCGGAGACGTGAACCTTCCCGAGAGAGTCCGCGATTCCGATCTCCGTGACCATCTCGTGGCGGAGTGGAACGAGTACAAGGCAGACATCGCTACCGGGGCCGCCGCGCCCGGTCTGATGCCGTCCAAGGTGGCGAATGCCATCGACGCATGGGCTCGGGCGCAAAGCCAGATCACCAAGAACTCCCAGGCGCGTCGAGCGGCGCTGGTCTTGGGGACGACCGAGACGATCGAGGACAGCAGCGTCAGGGTCGTGATCGGCGCAGTTGATTCGTTCGAACGACTCCGCCACCCGTCCAAGTCGGACTCCGAGTCGCCCGTGGACCGGGCCGCCTATCGGGACGCCCTGAGCATCATCGAGAACGCCATCACCAGTCGGATCCTTGGCTTCTTCGCTGTCAAGGACAGGCTTCAGGATGTGGTTGACGCCGCGAACGTACGCACAGAAGACGGCGTGTGGACGCAACCGACGGAAACCGACGTGTCCACAGCCCTCGCGCGGATCGGGGGGCTTCAGCACCGCAGGATCTTCTATGACGAGCTCGGGAACCCGGAGTGGATCGGGCCGCTGGATCGTCTTGCCGCGCTCGAGGCACCGACGGCGCTCGACCCAGACGCCGAGCAACGCTGGCAACCATGGCCCGCCGGGGACTATCTGGTGCGCATGGCCGAGCACCGATCGGCTGAGGTACGGCAGATCCTTCTCCGGGTCATCGACGCTCAGTCGGCATGGGCCGCCAAGGTCCGCCTCCTCGACGCAGCTCTTCGGATGCCGGTCGCAGACGCCCGAGGGATGGCATCGGCCATTCAGTCGCATCTGAACGGCGAGCTCGACCCGAATCTCGCCCTCGACGTCGTGACTTTCCTCGAACAGCTCGCGGGAGCTGGAGAGATACGACCTGCCATGCGCCTCGCCCATACCGTGCTGTGTCCGCGTACTCTGCCAAACGCAGGCGGCCGCGGCCGCCGAGACGTGCGCGCCGGGATTGATTCGTATTGGTATGCGCAGGCCCTAAAGCGCGTGACGTCTGCCCTCAGTGCAGACCCGCGCCTGCTCGGGACTGTGTACGCATGGCTGCGTTTGGAACAAGAGCTGAGCGAGTCTTGGGACCCGGACAGGGACTGGGATGCGAGCAGCATCTGGCGACCGTCGATCAGCGACCACGAACAGAACTATCGCCACCATGACATTGCAGACGCGCTGGTGGATGCCCTGAGAGATCTGGCGATAAATCAGATGGAGTCCGGAGTCGATCTTGAGCGGGTGATGGGGACTCTCGAACGCGACAGGATGCCGATCGCGATGCGAATTGCCGTGTATGCACTGTCTGCGCAGGGCGGTCGACAGGACGACGCGCTCAAGGTAGCGACAGAGCGTGTGCTCGATAGAGACCTACTTCATCATCCCTGGTTCTTTCGCGAGTACACCCAACTCGCGGCAGCCACTCTGCCGCGGCTCAACGACGCCGACTATGGACGGTGGGAAGCGCTGGTGGACGAAGGCCCCCAGGTCAGCGCGGAACGGCGTCAGCGGATCGTCGAGCACCGGGCGGAAGGGCAGTCCGAGGACGACGCGTTTGCTCAGTACGTCACCATGCGCCGCCACGAACTGCTCTCAGCCATCGGCGCCGGGGCGCTACGCGAACGTCTCCTCGAGACTCACACTGCACTCGTTGAAGACCTCGGCGAGTACGAGCACGCAGGCTTTCGGAGCTGGCACTCGATGTCCTATGGCGAAGAGGCTCCACCGATCGGGGTCGAGCTTGCCGAAATGCCTGCCGCGGACGTCCTCGCCACCGTTCGCAATTGGGAACCCGACAGGACTCAGACCGGGACAAAGGAAGGTCTGGCGGAATCGCTGCAGGAAGTCGCCGAGGCCAGGCCCGCCGAGTTCAGCGCGCTGGCTCAGCCCTTCATGCAACTGGACGATCCGTATCGGTCTCGGTTCCTAGACGGAATACGCAAAGCTGCCGAGTCCAATGCGGCCGCCGTCGACTGGGCGTCGTACCTACGCGGCGCCAGAGTACTCGCAAGCACCGTCGCGCGAGAGGAGGACCGAAACACCTACTCGTTGCGCCAGGTGTGCAACTCCATCGAGAGTGCCGTGAACGGAGAGCGAACACAGATTCCCGTGGAGTTGCTCTCGGATGCTGCATCGACCGTCGCGACCTGGATCGACGACCCCGACCCCAACGACGAGGACGCGATCGGTAGCGACCACCTCACTAGGGCGCTCAACACCGTCCGACCCGTTGCAGTTCGCACCCTAATCCGCATCGGCAGAGCGGCCAAACTCGCGCACGGTGACGAGTTCGATTCTGAGCCAGTCATCGCTGCGGTCCAAAAGGCACTACATAGCCGACTGGTGCCGCGTGATGCGAGCCTGGCTGTCTCATCCGCGTTTGGGGATGGCCTGAGCCTGATGATGTGGATGGACGGGCCGTGGACGAACTCGTGGCTGCCGAGCGCCATGACGGCGGACACCTGGGGTGATGTTTTTGTCACCACGGCCCTGACGACCAACATGACCAGCACCCAACTGCTGAACGATCTCTGGCCCAGCATCGACGCCATTCTCGGTCGCACTTCTACACGCGAATCTGTCGAGATGGGTTGGCGTTCAGATCGGTCCATCGACGAGGTCGTCGGCGATCACCTGATGAACTTGGCTATGTGGGGCTCCGCGTCTCCGTGGCCCGTGCGCACGGAGTCATTTTTCGCGCGCGTCAGCACCGAGGTCGCTGCCTCCGTGCTTGGACAGGTGGGTTGGCGTCTGATGAACACTGCCGAGCCTTCGCGGGAACTCGTCGAGCGCGCCGAAGCGATTTGGGACGCTCGACAGGATGCCGTCGATCGCGGCGACGCAGACGCCGGACAACTATCCCAGTTCTACTGGTGGGTCCACAGCAACAAGTTTCCCGTCACTTGGTGGCTCCCCCGTCTCACTCGGGTAGCCGACCAGATCGACTTCGACGGCCGCAGCTTCATCGGCGAGCACATCGAGGAAGCCGCACACACTCACGCCGGGGACGCAGTGGCCCTCATGGCCCGACTCCTCCGAAGCGACGAAACTCGGACGCTGGCACGCCACGGTCTTGTCACCTCGGCTCCAACGGTCATCGCGCTCGGGCTGCGTTCTGGCGATGAAGCAATCGGACGCTCGGCGCGGGAGTTGATGGACCTTCTGGGCGAACAGGGCATCGTCGACATGGACGAACAGGTGTCAAGGGCCTCCCGGGAACTCGACGTCTCGAACGAGTCAAGCTGACATCTATCGCCACGCATCCATCGGCCAGCCCTGCCGGCAGAGCATCCATTTACGCGGGCCGTGAGCCGCAGAGCGCGGGGCGGCGTGGGCGCTGCGACCATACAAGGCATGGACGACGAGGACACCGAGCGCCCAGATGAGGTGACCGACGACGTTCGCGAGCGCATGGTCGCGGACATCTACGCTCGTTGGGTCAACCTGGTCCTGCTGGCACGGATGGGCAACGGCACGTGGCGGCAGACCGACCGACTGGTGCGCTTCGAGTTGGTCTTCCCTCTCGACAATGACGCCGACGTTCGCGTTCGAATCAACGACGAGGACGGCTTGTGGAGTCAACCGCGTGCGGCTCGATCGTTCACGGAAGGTCACGTCCTTGAACCCGATGACCTAGTCGTCGAGTTGCTTGAACCTTCCGATGTGCGGTCTGAGCGGTACATCCTCGCTCAGTTCGACGGAGAGCACTGGCAACTCGAGATTAACCTCAACGTTGCTCATCCGCGCCGCCTGGAACACCTCGCTGCTGCCCTGGAGTTCAGAGACGCAGCCCTAGGAGCGCTTGAGAGTTCAGCCTTTCACGCCTTCTACGAGAACGCGTTCCATGCCGCTGAACACCTGGCCCAGGCCGAGTTGCTCAGCTATGGGCCAACGGTCGACGAGATTGCGAACGCCAAGACTCACGGACGAGTTAGAAGCACCTATCAGCTGTGGGCACGACTGGACAACACGGATCCGAGATTCGCGACGCTGCTAACAGAGCTAAGTGAAGCAAGATCGGGACTGACGTATCTGCGAGGAAACCGTGACAGGGACCGTGCGGCCGCTGAAGGGCGCGCCGCGGTTCTCAACGAAATGTTCGAGTGGGTTCGTGGCCTCGTCGAAGACGGAACGGGACCAAAGGTGATTCGAATGATCGCTACCGCCGACATCGAAGCCGGCCAACTCCTCGGGAAAGCGGACCTGGCGCTCAAGCTGGAGCGGAGCGACCGGTCAGACCCCTAACGCCCGACGGAGACAGAACACTTGCATGCTGGAGGGCATGCGCGTCAGTCCGCCGCGTTCAGTCTTGCGGGATGACCTATCGAGGTCGTTCGTCCCTGGAGCGGCCGGCCGAACGTGCATGCAAGGCAACCGGGGCCCGAAGATCAGCTGCCCGTCGCGTGAGGCCAACGAGGCTCCTCACAAGTCGCCCACCAGACTCATCAGTTAGAAGCGCTAGTTCCTCGTTGCGTGCAGTGCGCAACAGCCAAGGGTGGCTGTCGAGGGTTGTCTCGGGATCCATCACGAATGCGCCATGCGCAAGACGATGTCGTTCCTCGCGCAACTCGAGGGAGTCGTCTAAGAGCGTCTGAACGGCCTTCGCCAGTTCTCCGTTCAGCAAAGTGATGGCCCGTTCGCACAACTTCACGGCCTGGCCAGGCTTACCCGCGACCAGGGTCCAGTCTTCGGTCCATGCTTCACCAGTAGCTGCTGCTCGTCCGACCTGCCCCATTTGAATGTCGAGCACAGCGAAATTCGATGAGACCCGGCCGAGCCAGAGATAGTGATCGTCGGGCGGCCGAGGTGCGCCGCCAGAAGTCGTCGTCATGATGCAACTCTTCCCCGCCTCGATTCGATGCGCAAACGGTTTGGCCGACGATTGGGAGTTGGTCCCGGTGCCCCATTCCGCCGCCTTCGCCCGCCTGCCGAACACCGCAACGGAAGTCCTCGAGGCGGGGCTTTGGCCCAGCCGCTTGGATTGACGGCCAGGCTCACCCGCTTCGGGCCGGAGTCGAGTAGAGCAGTGCGTAGGGCACTCCGGCGCCGCGCATCAGGAGCAGGTCGGACAGGGCGCAGCCGTTCATCACGAGAAGCAGGAATGGCGACGATTCAGGCCCGGGGCCACCAATTAGGCCGCAGGGGGCGCCTTGCGAGTGCGACAAGGGCCTGCACACCACGCCGGAACTGCTGACG
The DNA here is from genome assembly GCF_021648885.1 of Nocardioides potassii. Taxonomy (GTDB): domain Bacteria; phylum Actinomycetota; class Actinomycetes; order Propionibacteriales; family Nocardioidaceae; genus Nocardioides; species Nocardioides potassii. The sequence goes on from NZ_JAKJHZ010000006.1 coordinate 200,856, forward strand.
TCGGATGCTTGGATGCGCTGATCGCAGCCTTACCTCGCAACAAGTCAACGAACGACGCAGGTTTGCAGTAGCCGTCCCACCTGCTGGTTCTTTTCGCCGTTTGGCCACCTTCGGCGCTGAGTCGTGTCGAGAATGACCGCCGAACACCTGAGTAAGAGGGGAGGCCAGGTTGTTGTTCACGGGGGCTGTGGTGGTGACGGGTGCCCACTCGGGAATCAACCCGTCGCCGGGGTTGGGAACAGCGCGCTCCCTACGTGAGGCGTTTCCCGACGCACACATAACTGCCGTCGACTACTCAGTCCGCTCGACCGGTCTTGCACACGATGTATTCGACGAACGCGTGGTGCTGCCGCCCTGGCGCGAGGTCGACCTCAACACAGGCCGACAATCTCTTCTTGATCTGGTCACCGAGCGCCAAGGGCTGCTGATCTCAGGGCTGGACCTCGAAGCCTCTGTTCTCAGCGTCCTGGCATCCCCGTCCATCCTGGTGCCCCCAGTAGACGCGCTCAATCGTGTGTCCAAAGGAAGCGCCGGGCAGGCAGCTGAACTACTGGAGCTGCAGTATCCGGTCACAATGGCGGTGGCGTCTCTTGCCGATGCTTTCGACTTCTGCGAGACACACGGATGGCGGGCTTGGGCCAAGGGCGAGCGCTATGAAGCGGTACCCGTAACACATCCCGGCGCCCTCGCCCACGCGCTCGACCGCATCACCAAGACGTGGGGCGGCACGCCACTGCTGCAAGCAGACGTGGCGGGAGCCGAGGAGTCCATCTGCTTCGCCGCTCATGACGGACGGCTGCTTGGCGCGTGCGCGATGCGCAAGACCAGCATGACGCCCGAGGGAAAGACGTGGTCGGGGCGGGTCACGGAACTGTCCGAAGCCGACGAGAAGAGCCTTCGCACATTCGTGGCTGAGACCAGGTGGACGGGAGGCGGCGAGCTGGAACTGGTGCGTGAAGCACGAACCGATGAACGCTTCCTCATCGACCTGAACCCTAGGTTCCCAGCCTGGGTGCACGGCGCGACGCTCGCAGGCTTCAACCTGCCGGCGCGTCTCGTCGCCGCGGCCAGCGGGTCGACTGCGCCGACCGAGTCAAGTAGTGGAAACCCCGAGTTCGTCCGCGTTGTGCTCGAACTACCAGCCGTCCACTCCTATCCGGTGCAGGGCTTCGGAATGCCGTCCCAACTCGCCGCAGGCCTCAAGGGCCACCCGTCCGGAATGCCTGATCTGTCTCGCGCAGTCAGCGGCGAGCGCCCGCCCGCCCGGTCCTCAACGGTCGCGAGCCATCACCCTGCGGTGGATGAACTGCAAACGCTGGCTATGGCAGACCTCATGACGCCGGTGCGGCTTGCCCTTCCCCGGGTTGTCGAGCAACGCCTTGCACAACTCAACAACTTGCGCCTGCAGATCGCCGCCAGTTCGGGATTGCCCGTGACGTGCGCCTACTCGATCAAGACCGACCCTTCGCCCGACATCTTGAGTGCCATGCACGCCTCGGGGTTGAAGGCGGAGGCGATCTCAATGGCCGAGGTGCAACGTGCTCTCGGGGCGGGCTTTACCCCGTCGGACATCGTCCTCAACGGACCCGGGAAGTGGTGGCCCCGTCCTGTCGATTCTCGACTGGCACTACGCGCACTGTTCGCAGACTCCACGTCTGACCTGAAGCGGTGCCTCAGGGTCAGCGCAGATGGTGACCTTCAGCCGAACCTGGTGGGCCTCAGGGTTGCCGCCCCGAAGGTCACGTCGCGATTCGGCATCCGGCTGCATGACCGGCGTCAGTTCGCAAGTACGGCATCGCTGTTGGCCGCCAGCCATCTGGAGAGCTTTGGGGCGCACATGCACGTCGCAGCCAGCGCCATCGGCTTCACTGAGTGGCTCGCGAACGCCCGGTTCGCCATCGACTTGGCCGCGATGCTCGCGGACACAGTAGGCATCCCGGTCAAAGCCTTCGACTTCGGCGGCGGGTGGCCGGCCGCCATGACGCGATTCGACACACCTGCATTGAGGGAGACGTGGACCGAAGCCGCCGGCTACGCGCGCAGCAAGCTGCCTGATCTTGAGGAGGTGCTCTTCGAACCCGGGAAGGCGTTGGTGCAGCCGGCGCAGCTGCTGCTAACGCGGGTTCTCGAGCTTAGGGACTCTCCCGACGACGACCTTGCCGCAGTGGTGGATGCGTCGGTGGCGGATTTGGCAGACCTGACTCGGGTGGCTCGCACTGTCGTCGCGTTCGACGACCAGTACCAGACGTGGAACGTGCTGCCGGACGGAGACGACCTCATCTACGGACGCATCTGCATGGAGCACGACATCTTGCGGCGAGGCGTCGCCATACCGGACACCGCCGAACCCGGAACTCTCCTAGCGTTCCTGGACGCGGGAGCCTACGAATCGAGCATGGCTTATGCCTTCGGCAGCTGATCTCGCGAAGCGATTCGCCTCTCCCTCCGCCTTGCGTACGCACGAGGACTGCTTGGCGTGCATCGCGACCGCAAGATGGCTGACGGCAATGCATGAGAATCGACTGCCCGCATATCCCGTAGGTCCCCTGCGCGAGATGCCGACGTGGCTGCGCGATCACTTCGATTGGGGCATCACGCACTGGCCCGCTCACCTGTGCGACCTCCTCGCCGCTGACACGGTCGACTGCGGGGTCTTCGCGGCCCTCGCGAGTCGACTGCTTTACGCCCATCAGATTCCACATGCCCGAGCCCAGCTGATTCTGCGCGCGACACCTCAGGAAACGACGGCTTGGCGTGAGATATGGGCGAGCGGGAACGGCGATCCGAACTGGTTGCTCACTGGCGAGTCGGTCTACCACGAGGCCATTGCCGTGCTTGACGGCACGCGGCTGGTTCTGTTCGACACCACTGACATGCAGCCTGTAGATCCGTGGACGAGCAACCCGGTCGGGAGGCTGGCCGCTCTGCGCATCACGTCGGACACCCATCTTCGTGGGGCCATCTCCGATCGGATCGCGCTGATAGGTGTCGAGGCCACCAAGTCGGCTCCGCTCGACGCCGACAGCTTCCTCGCCGTTGCCGGGATCGAGCTGCAAATGGCGCTCACGCACGAAGGGACCTGGATTGAGCCCTTGGCGGACAAGACGTGGAAGGCGATGACGTGAACACAGCAGCTGAGGTTGGGACCGTCCTTCTCGTCCACCCCGGGATTTACAACGACTTCAATCCTCTGGCCTTTCCGCCTTGGGGTGCGCTGTCGGTGGCGTCGCACCTGCGTGCGCACGACATCAACACGGTCGTCGCTGACCTCAACGGGCAGGACATCTACGCATCCATGACGGCGTTGCTGCGCGAGCACGCGCCAGCCGTTGTCGGCTTCACGTGCAAACTCGGTCTTGCCGCAAGACGGTTTCGGGAGGCAGTCGAGTGCGTCCGACGCGAGCGCGGCGACGACGTTCGGATCGTCGCCGGGGGGCCGTTGGTCAGCACATACCCCGACCCGCTCCATCCGCTGTGGGATTCAGTCGACAACCTGCTCCTCGGGGACGGAGAGTCAGCGCTCCTCACCTTGCTCACGGACCCCGAAGGAGCCAACCACTCGGCGCACAGCGAGGTCGATCTCAACGAGGTGGGCTGGGGAATGTGGTGGCCCGAGCTGGGTGACTACGTCCGTCCGGCGGAGTACTGGCCGAACATGAACGCTCGCGGCATGCACGTCGCTTCTGCTCGCGGTTGCACGCGACGGTGCACGTTCTGCTACCTCAACACGCATGTACCGGGAAAGCGGTTCAGGTATGTCGGAGCGGAACGACTGTTCGACCGGCTCATCGACCTGCGGGAAACCTTTAACACCACGGGCTACTACTTCGTTGACGACTGCTTTATCGACCGCGGGCAGCACAGGCTCAACGACTTCATCGAAGTGAACCGGTCCCACGGAAATCCATTCGTCTACGGCTGCGACGTGCAGCTTCCCGACCTCGCGGACCCTGCCACGTTGGAGCGCATGCACACGTCGGGTTTCAGATGCCTGTACCTCGGCATCGAAGCCGCCTCACCCGCCGTCCGGAAGAGCTTGGGCAAGGGCAGCGTTCGCGAACCGGTCGAGACGCTGGTGAACCGCGCCCTTGACATGGGTTTCTTGATCCGCGCATCCATCGGTATCGGCTGGCCTGGGGAAACGCTGGAGGAGATGAAGGCGACCGTCGACCTCATCGGTCGCGTCGACCGGCTCGCCTTCGACGCCTACAAGTTCTTTCCACTTCCCGGCACGCCGCTGGGAGAGTCCGCCTACTGGGCTGCGAGGCGTGACATGGCCTTGACCAAGGACCAGTTGCTCGAGGACTCCTACGCCGACTACTCGGAGTTCAACGCCAACTACTCCGGCGTCCCCGATGCCGAACTCGAGGAGGTCTGGGGCCACATGCTGGATCTGGAACAGTCGAGGCTCGCCGCCTACGCGGCGACACCGATGTTCCCGCCGCCGCCCCCGGCCACGTGACGGTCGCTGGATCGTCGTTGATCCCACCTTCTCTTTCGTCACTTAAGCACAGGGCAACGAGGTAGGCCGTAGGGCGAGAGACGTTCCTCCTCCAGGGAGCGAGCGCGGCGCGCACGCTCCGTTGTTGACGCCTCCCATAGCCGGCGGCCACGCGTCATCTCGCCGCGAGTCGCCCTTGAGGTCGACTTAGACGACCCAGAGTCCCGATCGCCTGCATCGAGATGCAGAAGGATGACACGCATGCCAGTAAACGACGCAGTAGTTGGAGCTATCGCTGGTGGCGGATTCGCCCTCGCCGGCGTAGCGCTGCAGCAAGCCCTCGCCATCAACAGCGACAAGAAGCGATTCCGGCGGGAGCGCATGGCAATTCGCGAGGATCAGTGCACGAAGGCTTTCGCCGATCTAGTTGTTGGTGGTCGACGTGTTCAGCGAGCGCTCGTCGACCGGGATCGCAAGGCGGTTGGCGCACAGGATCGACTTGCCGCGGAGGTCGACAAGCTGGCGGAATCTGCGGCACTTGTCCGTGTGCTCGTCACCGACAGGGCATTGCTCCAATGCGTCGAGGAGTTCGAGGATGTAGCGAAGCAGCTGCAAACGAGGCCGTCGGACGGCGAGCAGATTCTCCAACTCACGCCCCTAATCGCGTTGATTCAGACATACGAGGCGAAACGCCTCGCAACGCTGTAAGGCGCATCCCGATGGTTGAAAGGCGCGGGCGGTTTCTTGGAAGCACGGGCCGAACCTTCCCTGCGTCGAGGAGGCGGCCGGGCGTCGGTCCGCAGGGGCTGCGATCCTAACGGCTCGGACGCACAAAGTCATTCCGCCACCTGTTGGGAACAGGGGCCGCCCGTAAGCGCGGGTCACACGGAGTGAGAAAAGCAGCCTAATCGAGGCCGGCCCCGCCGATCATGCCACTCGCCGCGGAAAGGGGGTCGAAGCACGCGCTTGGCCACAGTCCGGCAGGCGGCTCTGCCTACGCAAGCCCTAGCCCGCCCACCACGCGACGGCCGCCGAGGCCGCCGTGATGATCAGACCTAGAACCGCGATGGTTGTCTGGATCCAGAACTCTTTCGAGCTTCCGGATGCGACGGCGGCGCTCGAGATGGAGTCGGTGGAGGTAGAACTGCCCGTTGCCCGCGACCCAGTTGTCACTTGGCCGCCCATGAGCGCTCCATGCCACCGCGACGCCCGATAAGCGATCAGGGCAAGGGCGAATGCGACCAGCATCAGGACGATGCCGCCGAATAGAAGGGCCAGCCGCGTCTCGGCTGGGATCGGAACTATTGTTTCCTTCCTGAAGCCGATGATGCCGGTCTTTTTAATCTCAGTCTTCTGAGATGCGAATCCGAGAAGCATCAACCCAAACGCCAGAGAGAGGAATGCTCCGAGCCCGAGGATCGTCCGATTCCGGTCCTGACGCTCATGGACTAGGGCCATGTACTCGTATTGGTCCACGATCTGATGCTACGAGCAAGGCCAGGGCGTTCGCACGGCTTGGTGGCTGTTCGCAACCTCGACGACTCGCTGGACGTAGGTCCGTCGCCTGCCACGGAGACGTTCTGGGGGAGCGATGGATGCAAGCTATTGCGCGGTGGGCAAGCTGCCGGTCCGCAGATGCAGTCTATGCGTGGCCATGACACATTCCGCCGCGTGTCAGGGACATCCGGATCTGCCGGGAGAGGTGAGACGTCCAGGCACGGTGAGTGCTCTGGCAGAGTGCGATCATGACGCCAGTCGACCGTTCGCACATCCGGGTCAAGGCCATGCTGATCGCACCGAACGATGACTTCACGGCCCACGCCGTCAGCCTCAACCCGCCTACTGCGGAGAACGCCTCCGGGTACCACCGCCTGATCGGCGGTGGTGTCGAACTGGGTGAGACCCATCGCGATGCGATCGTGCGCGAGGTAGACGAAGAACTCGGCGCAAACATTCGGGACCTGGCGTTCCTGACCGTTGTCGAGAGCATCTTCCGCATTGACGGCACGCTCGGCCACGAGATCGTTTTCCTTTACGCGGGCCGACTGGATCCCTCACCTGCCATAACGGACGCGTCACTCATTGAGATCGACGGCAGCGTTGTGCCAGTCGTGTGGCGCCCGATCGACGACGAGAACGAGCCGCTCCCGCTCTATCCGAGCGCAACGGTCGATTGGGTACGCAGCCTGTCGTCCCAACGTCATCCTCGGGGGCAGGCAGTCGAAGACGAGTGACAGTAGTGAGAGGCGCGTCCGCATCTGCTTGTCATGCACGTGATCCGCGTTTGGTCGGGAGGTGCGCCATTTCGCCGCGAGTCGGGGTCGACGGCCCCGCGCCGTCGCAATCGAGGCCTCTGACCGTGGGCGCAACCTCCAGGTACCCAGAGATTCACGCTGGCGCCTCTACCGAGGACCATGACTCTCCCAGCTCGATCCCCACACCGTTCTGGCCGAGATAGAAACGACCCGCATCTCGGCTTCGGCTCGCAATGTCAAGGCGCTCAGAGAAGTCCTTTGCCTCGACGAGCTCAATCAGTGCGGCTTCAATCGCCGCTCCTACGTCCTCAAACATGGCGAGGCTCCCACCCGCGAGAAGTGGGACGCCGAGCTCGAACACGACGGCCGGAAGCCACAGCCACGCGTCGACGTCTCGCAGGTGCCACCGGAGAAATTCGCCTTGGCCGTCGGCATCACGGCTAGATGCGGCTGCGACGAGCGGTTCATAGTGCAACGCAATGATCGCGCTTCGGTCGATCACATCGGCGCTGCGTTGGCGAGGCGGATCTTCCAGCCGACACTGCCACGCCGGATCCGAGCCACTGGGTGCGGCAAAGTACGACATCGACGCTACCGCCAGTGTGGCGACCACGCCCGTGACTGTGGGAAGTAGTTTGGCCTGGTCCTTCGCCGTCTTTAGCGCCGGCAGGTCTATGCCGTTAGATCGGCCCTTCGCCTCGACGGCGACCGAGGTCGTCTTGAGGAACGGATGCACGCCCAGGAAGTCAGGGCGGCTGCGGTGGGTGGCTTTTTTACCCATCAGCGCGAGAACCCGGTCGAGGTGGACCAAGGACGGCACGTCGAGCACTTCGGCGCACGCCAGCTGCGCCATGGTCATGCCATGGAAGTAGCTGACGGCCCCCTTCTCGGTGCCGTCGAGGCGGTCGTATCCGTCACTGCGTCGCCACCGGTTGCCTGTGACGTCCAACGTGGACGCGACAAGGGTCATGCGCCAGCACAACTCAAGCACCGAGCGTGAGCCCAACGATGGAGCAGTCGGGGAGACACCTACCGTCGCAGCGGCCCACATGAGCTTGACCAGTGGTGCTTCCATGTCGGTGTAACTGGCTACCGAGCTGGCAAACCCCTCTGTCGTGACCCCGACATGCATCGACACCGTGCCTAACTCCTTCCGTCGATAGTCCTCTGCAAACTCGCACGGGCTTCGCTGGACCGATCCGTACTCGTAGCGGCTGAATACTTTGGCTCACGCTTTCGGTCAGGTCCTCTGGATTGGGACGTCGTCGACAGGTGGAGGCGTGGAAGCTCGATGCTTGTTTGGTTAAGCTGGCATTGGCCCGTCTTACCTAAATGACCTTGACGAATCGTTCGGTTGAGAAGTCGTCGGCGTCTACGTTCCACGTGTCGGTTGGTTGCAGCGCACCCGGGATGGTGGCGCAAACGAAGAGAGTCATGGTTTGACCTTGGGGGATGTACTTGTCGCCCATGTAAGCGTCGCCGCCGCCGCAGTAGTCGTAGAGTCCCGGACCGAGTTTCCGGTATCGCTCGTCTCCGCGGGCAAGACTAAAGTTGACCCAGTTGGGGGCGGCGGTTCCGGCTCCGAGATTGGTGACGGTGACGGGGACTCTGACGTAAACCCATCCGGGGCTCACGGTTCCGTAAATGATGCTGCTGGGCTTGGCTTTGGCTTCTGCCTGCATTTCGGGGAGCGGGTCAGCGTCGGTAGCGCCCACTTGGTAGCGCCACGGTCCGAGGTCGAAGGCGGTCCCGACGATGTAAGGGTTGGCTTCGCTGCCGTTGTTTGCGATGCAGGCGCCGTACATGCCGTGGCGGTGGTAGGACGCACCGCCGGTCCACTTCTGGTAGCGAGCTTTGTTCTTGTACTGGTATCTGGCGGGTGTGGCCCAGCCTGTTTTGACTTGTTCTGCGCCGATGGAGACGTTCGCGCGGTCAGCGATGACGTCGCCGAGGATGTTGCCTTGCTTGTCGCGTTTGGGTGCGGTCTTGTCGAGTTTCACGCTGACAATGAGTCCGGGGTTGATCCAGGAGCGCAGGTCGTCGCGTGCGCCTGCGGTGATGCAGGAGGTGCCTCGTACTTGAGCGCCGAGGAGTCGAACGTTGAAGGGTCGGTCGGTGCCTTGCCGGAGTTTCAGCAGGTCGCCGGCGAGGACTTTGACGACCTTGATCGGTTTCGGCTTTGGCGGTTGCGGCTGCGAGTTGTTGTTGCCTGGGGTTGGGTCGCTGCCGTAGTAATAGGGGCCGCCGAGCGATTCGCAGACGACGCCGTCGCCGTCGGAGTCGAGGTTGTTTGGGTCAGCGGAGGGCGAGTGGTTGAGGTAGAAGAGTTGCGCTGCCTGCTGGCTGGGGAAGTCAGCACAATCGACGTCCTTGGCTTGCGTTTGTGCGTGCGCGGTAGGCAGTTGGGCAGCGAGTGCGGTCGCTGCGAAGGCGAGTAATAGTCCGGTACGTCGCATTGTGATCCCCCAGGCTGCATCGCCCCGTCTGGACGCATGCGTGTGTGGTCAACATGGAATCACGGGCACGTGGCCGTGCGCTGCGGGTCTCTCGAAGTGCGTGGCTGGTTGGCCGGATTGACGGCTTGAGGTCGTGATTAAGGTCGTCGGTTTGCGGACTGTTCAGTCCTAACGGCGGCTCGCGCGTGGCGAGGTCGTCTGGGTCGCTGGCCGACCGTGTGAACTCGTTCGCTTCCTGCTGTGGAGGTAGCTGCGGAGGCGGGCGAGGTCGCGCACTGGTCGGTTGTGTCTGCGTGGAGCGCGGTCTCGGAATGCCACGTCGCACAATCTCTGCGTTTGTCGCGCGCATGGACATTGACCGCAATACGACGCAACTTCGACCCTCACCAAACCGTCCCCGCTTTCACTCTGCGCCTGGCTGACTCCGAGCGGCGGCAAGAGACGGGACAGGACAGGCCGCGATCATGTCTCGGGGGCGGTTCCACTTGTCGTCAGGCACTAGCGACGCCACCCTCGAGCATGACTTCCTTGTGGATAGCGGCGATCGGCATCTTCGGAACCTTGGCTGGATCGGTGGTGACACAGGTGCTGCAGGCGCGAGCCGCTGATCGAAGGGGCCACCTCGAGGAGCGCCGACGCGTCAGTGATCTTCGTCGAGAGGCGCTGGCGCTCTTTGCGGACGCTCTGATGTCGTACCGAAAAGCGCAGCTTCACAATTGGCATGAAGCCAAGTCCCGAGGCGTCGACCCGGACGAAACCGACGCTGCCGCCGAACTTCGCGACTTGAGGGCGAAGGCATGGAGCGCCTTCTACCGCGTTCAACTCTTGTGGCAGGACAATTCAGTCGTTGGCGGAGCGCGCAAGTTAGTTGACGCTGTCACTGACCTGAAATTGCTAGATGACAAGGAGGCGGTCGGCGAGTCTGCCGATCAAGTTCGTGAGGACCTGTCTTTAGTGATGGATCAAGGACGGGATGCACTCGACTCCGACAACGGCTAGTCGGCAGGTGTCCCTTGCCGACTGACCTAACCTGCGGCATTCCGCCGCATATGACCTTCCCCGAGATGACAGAAGCCCCCGACCAGTCGGCCGAGGGCTTCTGTGCGAGTCGGATTAGGAGACGCGGACGTTCTCGGCCTGGGGACCCTTGGGGCCCTGGGCGAGGTCGAACTCGACCTTCTGGTTCTCGTCGAGCGACTTGTAGCCGCCGGACTGGATCGCGGAGAAGTGCACGAACACGTCCTCGCCGCCGCCGTCCTGCGCGATGAAGCCGAAGCCCTTGTCGGCGTTGAACCACTTGACGGTGCCTGAAGCCATGATGAGTTTCCTTTGTTTCGTCTCGGGACTGTGTGCCACCGAGCTGCTGAAGACATCCACCTGATGGAGTCCAGCGAACCGAAAACCAGGAGTACGAGACACGAGCCGCCCGTCGTGAGCGGCGAGGACGACCGCGGGCCGTCCCTTCAACACCCTCAACAGTAGAGCACTGCGCACATCTCCGCTCTTTCGGCGCTGGCTAGTGTCGAACACATGACCAACGACGCCCCCCAGCTCCCGGACCAGACGCTCACCCTCTCCGGCGGATCGAGGATCCCTCTGCTCGGCTTCGGCACGTGGCAGATCACGGGCGAGGACGCGGTGCGTTCGACCGCGGCAGCGCTCGAGGCCGGCTACCGCCACCTCGACACCGCGACCGTGTACGGCAACGAGGGCGAGGTCGGCAAGGCGCTGGCCGAGAGCGGCGTCGCGCGCGACGACGTGTTCGTGACGACCAAGTGCCCACCGGACAACGTGGGCAAGGAGCTCGACACCCTGAAGAAGAGCCTCGAGCTGCTGCAGACCGACCACGTCGACCTGTGGCTGATCCACTGGCCCGGCGACGGGTCGGCGAACACCGACCTGTGGAAGGCGTTCATCGAGGCGCGCGACGCCGGGCTGACGAAGGAGATCGGGGTCAGCAACTTCGACGCGGCACTCCTCGACGAGGTCAAGGAGGCGACCGGCGAGGCGCCGGCGATCAACCAGATCCGGTGGAGCCCGCTGCTCTTCGACGGCCAGACCGTCCTCGAGCACCGTGACCGCAACGTCGTGCTCGAGGGCTACAGCGCCCTGCGTGGCGGGACGCTCGACCACCCCTCCATCGTGGAGATCGCCGAGCGGCTGGACCGCACGCCGGCGCAGGTGATCATCCGCTGGCACCTGCAGCACGAGATCGTCGTCATCCCGAAGTCCGTCAACGCCGACCGCATCCGGTCCAACGCGGACGTCGGCGGGTTCGAGCTCAGCGCCGAGGACATGGCGACGCTCGACGGCCTCGGCGGCTAGCCCCGCTCCTCGGCGATGCTGTTGCCGCCGTCGACGACCAGGCACTGACCCGTCACGTAGGACGAGCCCGGCGCGCACAGGAAGGCGATCGCGGCGGCCACCTCGCGCGGCGTGGCGCTGCGCCCGACCGGCGTACGACGTCCCTGCCGCACCTCGTCGTCGGTCTGGCTGCCGGTCGCGATCCAGCCGGGCGCGACCGCATTCGCGGTGATGCCGTCGGCAGCGTGGTCGATCGCCACCGACCGCGCGAGGCCGACCATGCCAGCCTTGGCGGCGGCGTACGCCCCCTCGTCGCGCATCGCCATCACCGCTCCGGTCACCGAGGTCACCATGACGACACGACCCCAGCCGGTCTCGCGCATGCCGGGCAGGACCGCCCGGGTCGCGAGGAACGCGGTGTCGAGGTTGCGGGTGAGCGCGGCCTGCCAGGCGTCGTACGACAGTCCGTCGACGCCGCCGGTCTCGTCGCCTGTGCCGGACCCGGTGCTGAACGCCGGGGAGCTGACGCTGGTCATGCCGGCGTTGTTCACGAGGATCGTCGGCGGACCGAGCGCCTCGACGACTCGGGCGTGCGCCTCGCTCACCTGACGTTCGTCGGTGAGGTCGGCGACGACGCCGACGGCGCGGACTCCGCCGGCTTCCAGCTCGGCGGCCCGCTCGTGCGCGCGGTCCGTGGTGGCGCCGACCGCGACGGCAGCACCGAGGGCACCCAGCAGCGACGCGGCGGCGTACCCGATCCCGTCCGGCGAGCCGGCTCCCGTCACCCACGCGACGCGGCCGGTCAGGTCGAAGGCGTCAGGCAGCATGCGCCGAAGACTAGGAGAAGGACTTCTCCAGCGCGTCGAGCACGGCGGTCCGCTCTCGTACGGCGATCCACTTCATCACCGGTGTCGCCGGCGCGTAGACGCCGTACGTCCTGAGGCGAGCGTAGTGCGTGACGCGCGTCGTGCCGTCGCGGGCGTCCGACAGCCTGTAGCCCGGCCAGCCCTCGGCGAGCTTGGCGCCCCAGGGAGCCTGCTGCCACCAGTGGTACTCCAGCGCGGTCGGCTGGTCGAACACCGACACCTCGCCCGGCGCCTTGCCGAACAGCGTGGAGTCCTCGTAGGTCGTGCCGAGGCCGACCGGCCCGTCGGACGTCTTCACGGACTTCCGACGGATGCTGCCCCGGTGGGGCTGCCAGTCGTTGATGCTCTCGATGTCGGCGAGCTTGTCGAAGACCGCCTCGATCGGGGCCTTGATGATGCGTTCGAGGTGGAGCTCGGCGTCGCCCATGGGGTCATGATGTGCCTGCGTCCGACTCCGGCGGTAGGCCGGTCTAGTGGGGCGTTGGTCTCGTGACGGGACTTCGTCCCTCCTCGACCAGCGGGCGCAGTGTTCGCGGGCTACTCGACCGGCGCTGAGCGCGCGAAACGCCACTCGATGACGGAGCGGTAGGTCTCCCCCGGCTCGAGGACGGGCGAGGGCCACTCGGGGTGGTTCGGCGAGTCCGGGAAGACCTGCGGTTCGAGCGCGACACCGGCCCGCCGCACGTGGACACTGCCGTCGAAGCCGTCGCCCGTGTAGACCTGCAGGCCGGGCTGGTCGCTCCACACCTCGACGGTCGCGCCCGTGCGCGGCGACGACAGGGACGCGTGCCGGCGCAGGCCAGAGCCGCGCACGACGTAGTTGTGGTCAATGGAAGCCCGCAGCGGGGCGGGCGAGCGGAGGTCGAACGGCGTCCCGGCGACCGGCGCGTGCTCGCCCAGTGGGATCGCGGTGTCGTCGACCGGCGTGTACTCGTCCGCCTCGACGACGAGTCCGTGCTCGTCGATCGAGCCCTCTCCGTCGAGGTTGAAGTAGGAGTGCTGCGTCATCCCGACCACTGTCGTCGCGTCGGTCGTCGCCGACAGCTCGACGGTCACCGTGTCGCCAGAAACGGCGTAGCGCACCCGGGCCGTCACCGTGCCCGGGAAGCCCTGGTCGCCGTCCGGGCTCACCAGCGCCAGCTCGACCGCGTCGTCGGAGTGCGACACCACGTCCCACACCTGTACGTCGAAGCCCTCCGGCCCGCCGTGCAGGTTGTTGCCCCGGTCGTTGGCGGCGAGCTGCACCGTCGTACCGCCAAGCGAGAAGCGGCCGCCAGCGATCCGGTTCGCGTAGCGCCCGATCGTGGCGCCGACGTAGTCGGGGCTCGCCAGCCGCTCGGCGACATCGGCGTGGCCCAGCACGACGTCGCGGCCGTCGACCAGCAGCCGGTGGACCGCGGCGCCCAGGGTGAGCACCTCGACGACGGGACCGGGCTCGGACCCGATCGTCAGCAGCCGGACCTCGCGTCCGTCGGGCATCTGGTCGAAGACGCGGTCGGTGGGCACGCCTCCATCCTGCCGCACATCACGACACCTTCCGGCGGGTACCGACGACCAGCGCAACGGACCGTCGAAGGAGCACGCCATGCCCGAAGGTGACGTCGAGACCTACCACTCCGACGGCAGGTGGAAGAACCGGATCGAGGCGCTCGAGGACCTGCCCGGCTCCTACGACACCAAGGACGAGGCGGTCGAGGCCGGCCGTGACGAGGCGCGCGAGCGCAAGGTCGAGCACATCGTGCGCAACCTCGACGGCGAGATCGCCGAGCGCAGCACCTATGGCCACGACCCGCGCGACATCAAGGGTTGAGCACCTCGGCGATCCGGTTCGCGGTCCTCGGCGACTCGATCGCGTGGGGCCAGGGAGCCGCCCGCGACGACGAACGCCTCGGGCCACGGCTGCAGAGGGGGCTCGAGGACCACGGGATCGCCCTCGAGCTCGGCGTCTTCGCCGTGCCGGGTGCCCGGAGCCGGGGGCTCGCTCCGCAGGTCGACCGGGCCCTGTCCTGGCGGCCCGACCTGGTGCTCGTCGTCATCGGCGCCAACGACCTCACCCACCGCGAGCCGGTCGCCGACGCCGTACGCGCCCTCGCCGGGGCCGTGGGCCGGCTCCGCGAGGCGGGCGCGGAGGTCGTCGTCGCCCCGGCCCCCGACCTGGGCGCCGTGCCGCACGTCCCTGTGTCGCTGCGAGAGATCGTGCGAGCGGCGAGCGAGGACCTGCGCCGGCGGCAGGCCGCGGCCGTCGAGGCCGAGGGCGGCCACGTGGCCGACGCCGACGGCCGTACGTCGACCGCGTTCGCCGCCGACCCGGCGATGTTCTCCGCCGACCGCTTCCACCCGTCGAGCGCGGGGTACGCCGTCATCGCCGACGCGGTCCTGCCCGCGATCCTGCAGGCCGCGCGCGTGCGAGGGTGGGTCAATGCTGGGTGACGAACGGTTCGACGACCTGATGGAGCTCGTCGTGCACGGGTTCGAGATCGGCGGAGTCGCCGTCCTCGTCCTCGGAGCCCTCGGCGCCTTCGTGCACGCCGCTCTCGTGGCCCGACGCAAGGGTCTCCCCACCGCCTACGAGACGGCTCGTCGCAGCGTGGGGCGCGCCATCCTGCTCGGCCTCGAGCTGCTGATCATCGCCGACATCGTCCTCACCATCACCGTGGACGCCACGCTCGACAGCGCGCTCGCGCTCGGTCTCATCGTGATCGTGCGGACCTTCCTCAGCTTCTCGCTCGAGGTCGAGCTCGAGGGGACGCTGCCGTGGCGACGTCGCCCGACGCGGGAGCGCCCGGTCGACACCCCTGACCGAGCGGGCTAGCCCGCGCACCCGAACGGGGCTCGGCGCCAGTGGATCCCACCTAGCATCTGCCTACTGCCATCCGGGCAGACAGCAACGACTCAGAGGACCTGACGTGACCAGTCGACTGCGCGCAGTTGGCGAGAGCCCGTTGTGGCTGAGCGGCGTGCTGCTGCTTGCGCTGATGGTGGCGGTCGACATCGTCCTCCAGCGCCAGATCAACGGCGCCTACGCCGGCGCCGCGGTCCTCACCGCGATCTACGCGTCGCCCCAGCGTACGGCGCTCGTGTCCGCCCTGGCCCTGGCGATGTCGGTCGCGTCGGGCGCGTGGAACGACAACCTCGGCGAGCGGGACTGGGCCATCCGGTTCGCCACCTGCGTCGTGATCTGCGGGCTCGCGCTCATCGCCTCCAACACCAACCGCAAACGCCAGCAACGACTGGAGCGCACCACGGCGATGGCGCAGGGCGTCCTCGACGCGCTCGCCGTCGAGCTCACCGGCGCCCGCACGGTGCGCGAGGTCGCCGACGGCTTCCTCGGCAGAGCCGTGGCCGCGATGGGCGCCACGTCCGCCATGGTCATGTCCCTCGACTCGGACGACGTCCTGCGGACCCTCACCTGGCACGGGCGCCGGGGCAACGGGGCGGACCAGTACCAGGAGGTGCCGCTGTCCAGCGACGTCCCGGGTGCCGTCGCGGTGAGGGAGGACCGGGACATCCACTACCGGTCGGTGGAGGAGATCGTCGCCGCCTTCCCCGCCCTGGCCGGCTACTACCCCGACGACCGCAGCCTCCACCTGCTGCCGCTGCGGCGCGAGGACCGGACGTACGGCCTGCTGGCGATCACGTTCCCGCCGGACGTCCTCACCCACCACGAGGACGGCTTCCTCCACTCGCTCGCCGGCGCGCTGGCGAGCGCAGTGGAACGTGCGGCCGAGCTGCAGCGTGCGGATGCCGCGACGCACAGGACGACCCTGCTCGGCGAGCTGTCGATGAGCCTGTCGCGCAGCCTGGACACCGGCACGACGGTGGCCGAGTGCGGTCGGATCCTCGTGCCCCGCTTCGCGGACTGGTGCTCCCTCCAGCTGCTGCGCGACGGCCAGCTCGAGACCGTCGCCATCAACCACCGCGATCCCGAGACCACCGCGTGGGCCGAGTCGCTCCGCGGCGCCTTCCCGACCCGCATGGACGGCCCGACCGGTGCGGCCCAGGTGGTCAGGACCGGCGAGAGCGTCCTCTACCCGTTCATCCCGGCGGACCTCATCGAGGCCGCGGCCGACGGCCCCGAGCACCTCGAGCTCCTGCAGCGCCTCGGCCTGACCAGTGCCATGGTCGTGCCGCTCCACGGTCGCGACGGCGTCATCGGCGCCCTCACCCTCATCCATGCGGAGTCCGGCCGGCGCTACGGCGACGAGGACGTCGAGTTCCTCGAGGCGGTGGCGGACCGGGTGGCGGTCGCGCTGGAGACCGCGGCGACCTTCGAGCACCAGTCACAGCGCCTCGCCGGGGTCACGGCGGTGGCCGAAGCAGCGCAGCGCGCGATCCTGGCTCCCCCACCTGCGCGGACCGGCCCGGTCACCCTGTCCGCCCGCTACCACTCGGCCGCTTTCGAGGCGCAGGTCGGCGGCGACCTCTACGAGGTGGTGCAGGGGCCCTCGTCCGTACGCCTGCTGGTGGGCGACGTACGAGGCAAGGGGCTCTCCGCGGTGCGCACCGCCACGGTCGTGCTGGGGGAGTTCCGCGCCGCCGCAGCCGGCCCCGGCGACGTCGCCCACGTGGCCCGTGAGATCGATCGGCGCATCCGCCCCTACCTGCCCGACGCGGAGGACTTCGTGACGGGGGTGCTGGTCGACATCCGGTACGACGGCACGTTCGACGTGGTCTCGTGCGGCCACCCGGCGCCCGTCGTCCTGCGTGCTTCCGGCCACGTCCGTGCGATCGAGCTCGACCACGAACCGCCGCTCGGGCTCGGAGTGCAGCCGACACCGGTGACAGGCAGGCTCGAACCGGGTGATCGGATGCTCCTCTTCACCGACGGCCTGATCGAGGCCCGTTCGCCGTTGGGCGGCTTCATCGACCCGACTCCCTTCCTCGCGCGGATGCAGCGGGCCGAGTTCGAGTCCGCCCTCGACGACCTGCTGGACGGCCTGGTGCGGGCGACCGGTCACGAGCTCGACGACGACCTCGCCCTCCTTCTCGCCTGCTACGACCCGGAACCTGTCGGCCTCGACGCCGTCGAGGTCACCGAGGAGCTGGTGGCCGACCCCGCCAACGTCGGTCGGGCTCGCCGGTTGCTCCGCGCCGCGCTCGACGGAGTCCTCGACGACGCGCTCGCGGAGCCGGCGGAGCTCCTGCTTTCGGAGGTCGTCACCAACGCCTTCGTGCACGCCGGCGGCATCGCGACCGTCCGGGTGCGCGCGACGCCGGTCGCGGTGCGGGTCGAGGTGGAGGACGGCTCCAGCCGGCACCCCACCCGCCGGGGGTTCACGACCACCGCCGGCACCGGCCGCGGCTTGCGGCTGCTCGACGAGCTCGCCGACCGGTGGGGCTCCGCCCCGCGCCCCGAGGGCAAGGTGGTCTGGTTCGAGCTGGGCACGCACGCGGGCGCGCTGGCAGCGACGAACCACAGGGCGCCCGCCGATCCGGACGACGGGTCCGTCCACGTACGCCTGCGGGAGGTCCCCCTGCTGGTGCACGCGGGATGGCAGGAGGACGCGACCGCGCTCCTGCGCGAGTACCTCCTGCACGTCCTCGAGGAGGACCAGCACATCCTCGAGCGGCACGCCCGCGCCAGCGCCGCCATGACCCTCCTGCACGAGCAGGTCCCCGCCCCGCAACCGTCCGGCGGGCCGGCCATCACCGCCGACGAGGTGGTGCTGAGCGTGCCGCGCGAGATGGTGGCGTGGTTCGCGACCCTCGACGAGCTGCTCGGCGAGGCCATCGCGCAGGCGCGGGAGGGTCGGTTCCTCAGCCCGTCCACGGGGCCGGAGATCGACAAGATGCGGCAGTGGCTGTGCCGGGAGGTCGCGCGGCAGGCAGACGGCGGGACGCCGACACCCTGGGCCGCGCCCGACCCCGCCCGCGGCTAGTCCCGGGCCTCGATCGCCCGCACGATCGCAGCCATGTCCTCGGCGCCGTGGCCGAGCCGCTCGGCCTCGTCGAACAGCTCACGGCACACATCGATCACCGGCGACGCCGTGCCCGAGTCGCGGGCGGCGTCGGTGACGAGCCGGCTGTTGTAGTGCACGTCGCGGATCGACGCCTGCGAGCTCATGTCGCCGGTGACGAGCTTGTCCAGCTTGATCCGCGAGACCGCGCTCGCCATCGGCCCGGCGTCCAGCACCGACCGGAAGACCTCGAGATCGAGGCCCTGGCTGTCGGCGAAGTGGAACGCCTCCGCCAACCCGGTCACCTGAGTGATGAGGAAGAGGTTGACCGCCAGCTTCATCCGCGTCCCGTCGGGGACCTCGCCGCACCGCACCGTGGTCGCGCAGATCGGCGCGAGCAGCGCGACGACCTCGTCGACCGCGGAGCCTGGACCGGCGACCATGCCGACGAGCTGTCCGTTCTCCGCCGGCACCCGGGAGCCCGACACCGGCGCCTCGACGTACGTCCCGCCTGCCGCCACGACGTCCTGCGACAGCCCCAGCGAGTACGACGCCGCCGTCGTGCCCATGGGTACGACGGTCCGGCCCAAGACCAGCTCGGCGAAGCGCGGCGTGCCGCGGCCCAGCACCTCGTCGATGACGTCTCCGTTCATCAGCATCACGAAGACGATCCGCGCGTCGCGGAAGACCTCGTCGACGGTCGAGGCGACCGTCGCGCCGGCCTCGGCGGCGAGGTCGAGCGCCGGTTGCGAGCGGTTCCAGACGACCAGGTCCGTGCCCGCGCGAGCCAGGTTGAGCGCCATCGGCAGTCCCATGGTGCCGAGCCCGACGAATCCGACCGTCATGCGCTCAGGTTGCCCGGCGTGAGTCCGACCGGCGAGCGGGATCCGGACGACCGTCGCCGGATTTGCGCCATCACTCGGCGTGCTCACGCCCCCACGTGCCGAGCGCGTCGATCGACTCGCGCAGGGCGAGCCCCCGCTCGGTCAGTGCGTACGCCCGGGTGTTGTGCTTCAGCGGGAGGCGGGTGAGCACGCCGGCTGCCTCGAGCTCGCGCAGGCGTGTGGCGAGCATGTTGGTCGGCACGCCGAGGTCGCGCTGGAGGTCGCCGTACCGCTGCGGACCGTCGAGCAGCCGCTCCACGATGAGCAGGGCCCATCGCGACCCGACGACGCCGAGGGCCGCCGCGAGGTCGCTCACGCGTCCGCGGTGTCCGGCTTCATCCAGAACGGCGAGTAGTGGTAGCCGTCGGGGTCGTCGAACTGGCGCTGGTACATGAACGGGTAGTCGTCGGTGTCCCCGATCCGGCCACCCGCGGCACCGGCGCGCTCGACCAGCTCGTCGACGGCCTCGCGGCTCGGGCAGTCGAACGACACCGTGACCTTGGACGGGGTGTCGGGCCCACCGATCAGCTCCTCGACACCCCCGACGGCGGCGTACATCTCGCGGCTGCCGAGCATCACGTACTGCTCCGGCGCGATCGCGAAGCAGGACACGTTGTGGTCCGACATCTCGGCGTTCAGGGTCCAGCCGATGGCGCTGTAGAAGGCGGTCGCGCGCTCGACGTCGGCAACCGGACAGGTGATGAAGAGGCTCATGCGAGCGATACTTGCATTTTGCAAGTAAGCGGTCAAGGGGCCGGCAGCAGACCGATCCGCTGCGCGTGACGTCGTACGGCGTCGGAGTCGGCGGCGAGGACGAACGGGACGTCGGAGTTCCAGGCGTCCGAGACCTTCTCCACCCGGCCGTCGCCCGGGTCGAGGCGCACCTCGCGGATGTAGACCGCGAGGACCCGCCCGGGGTACTCGCGGACGATGTCGGCGTAGACCTGCGGGTCGTGCTCACCGGAGTCGCCGAGCAGCACGAAGGACAGGTCAGGGTGCAGGTCGAGCACCTCGCGGATCCGCGTGTGCTTCTGCTCGCGACCCTGCCGGTTGCCGAGCAGGTCGCGCAGCAGCACCGGCCCGAGCGGGAAGTCGCGGTGGCGCAGGAACGCGAGCAGGAAGGAGTGCAGGTTCCACGGGCTCGACGAGACGTAGAAGACCGGGTTCGCCCCGGCGGCCAGGTCGCGGTAGAGCTCCGGCGCGCCGGGGAACGCCGTCCGCGTCAGCGCCGAGCCGGTGAAGGTCTGGACGACCATCCGCATCGCGCGCTGCACGCCGGTCTCCAGGATCGTGTCGTCGACGTCGGAGAGGATCCCGAAGCGCGCGTCCGGGCCCGGCACGCGCACCTGGACCAGAGCCGCCTCGGCGTCGGTCACGCCCCGGTAGGCCCCCCGCAGCGCGACCGTCCCGGTCGTCCACGGGCTCGTCAGCGAACCCACCGGCGTCGGCACCCGGACGAGGAAGTAGCCGTCCTGGTCGGACTCGACCTCGACGGAGGTGCCGGCGACGGTCACCCGCAGCGGGACGCCGGGTAGCTCGTCGGTGACGAAGTGGCCGAGCGTACGACGCGTCGCGGCCCGCACGCCCTCGCCCTCCTCGGCCTCCGGGGCGAGCCGGTTGTCGAGGACGCGCCCGCGCACCACCACGCCGTCCGGACCTCCGTGACCGAGGTAGGTCTCGATCCGGAAGTGCTCGGGCGTGCGGTGACCGTGACGCGAGTCCCACGCGCGCTCGACGGCGAGGACCAGGCGCTGGAGGCTCACCCGGTCACCGTAGGGACCATTACCAGCGGTCGTGCACCTGCTTCCGGATGCGACGGTCGTAGAGGTCGGCGATCGCGTCGACGAGCTCCTGCGGCAGGGCGCCGACCTCGCCGGCGGCGGCGTTGGATCGCGCCTGGTCGGTGTTGCGGGCGCCGGGGATCACCGTGGTGACGCCGGGCTGCTGCGCCACCCACGCGATCGCGGCCTGCGCGGGCGTCACGTCGAGGCCGCTGTCGGCGACGAGCCGGGCGAACTCCTGCGCGGCCTCCACGCCGGTGGCGTAGTCGACGCCGGAGAAGGTCTCACCCACGTCGAAGGCGCTGCCGTCGCGGTTGTAGTTGCGGTGGTCGTCCTCGGCGAACTGGGTGTCGAGGCCGTACTTGCCCGACAGCAGGCCGGACGCCAGCGGGACGCGGGCGATGATGCCGACCCCGGCCTCCTCGGCTGCGGGCAGGACGGCGTCGAGGGGCTTCATCCGGAAGGCGTTGAGGATGATCTGCACGCTCGCGACGTTCGGTCGCGCGATCGCGCTGAGCGCCTGGTCGGCGGTCTCCACGCTGACGCCGTACGCCGCGATGACCTGCTCCTCGACCAGCCGGTCGAGGACGTCGTAGGTCGCGTCGTCGTCGATGACCGCGCTCGGCGGGCAGTGCAGCTGGACGAGGTCGATGGTGTCGACGCCGAGGTTGCGGCGCGAGCGGTCGAGCCACGTGCGGAAGTTGGCCTCGACGTAGTTGGCCGGCACCTGCCCCTCGCGCCGGCCCATCTTGGTCGCGACGGTGAAGCCCGCGTCGGCGTGCTCGGCGGCGAAGCGGCCGACGATCTGCTCGCTGCGCCCGTCGCCGTACACGTCGGCGGTGTCGTAGAACGTCACGCCGGCCTCGGCCGACGCCTCGAGCACGGCGCGGGCGTCGTCCTCGCTGACGTCACCCCAGTCGGCGCCGAGCTGCCACGTGCCGAGGCCGATCACCGAGGCCGAGAAGGGGGTACGGGGGAAGGGTCGCGTCTCCATGCCGCTCACTCTTGCAGGGCGGTCAACGGGTCAGGACCGCAGTCCGGACTTGAGCTCGTCCATCGCCTCGTCCCACGAGACCTGGGGCGACCAGCCCCAGCCCTGTGCCCGGTCGGCGCGGATCGCACCGGTCCACGCCGGCTTGTCGTCCCAGACCGGCTCGACGCCGAGCGCGTCGCAGACGGTGCCGAGGTAGTCGCGCCACGTCGCCTTCGGTGCGGCCACGTTGACCGGCGTGCAGCCGCCGAGCACCGGGCCGGCCGCCACGTCGTCGCGCAGTGGGATCGCACCGGTAGCGAGGTCGGCGGTGATGTCGGCGAGGTCCCTGACGTGCACCCAGGCGGCCGTCGCGTCGGCGACCGCGTGGCGGCGGGACTCGTCCTCGGCCATGGCGCGCGGCTGGACCGTGTTCCAGACCGACGACTCGCCCGGGCCGAGGATCATCGGCGGGCGCACCAGCACCCGCGTCGTACCACCGAGCCGGGCCAGCGCCTCGTCGATGTCGCGCTTGATGACGGAGTAGTCGTTCGCGTCGTCGGGGACGTAGTCCGACTCCTCGGTGACGTCGCCGACCTCAGGCGTGCGGGCGTACACGCCGGCCGTCGAGATGTGCACGACGAGCGGTACGCCGGCGTCGCCCGCCGCGGACGCGATGGTCAGCGTGCCGTCGAGGCCGATGCGGCGCTGCTCGTCGGCATCGCCGCCGAGCGGGTGGACGGTGGTCACGAGCGCGTCCGACCCGGCCACGACCTGGGCGGCGAACACCGGGTCGCCGAAGTCGCCGACGTGCTCGTCGACGCCGGTGAGGTCGGGCGCGGTACCGACTCGGCGTACGACCGCGCGCACCGTCGCGCCCCTCTCGCTCAGCGCGGACACCACGTGGCTGCCCACGAGTCCGTTGGCTCCGGTCACGACGACGATGGGGGAGGTCATGGGTTCCACACTAGGTCGATGGTTTCGAGGCTTGCTGCGCTCGCACCTCCACCACCGAGTGCTCGGTCAGCAGCGTCCTGGCGACGACGGCGACCCAGATGGGGGCGAAGACCAGGCTGGTGAGGACGTCGGTGAGGTGGTGGGCGCCCTCGTAGAGGCGGGAGGGGGCGACGATCACCGGGGCGAGGAAGAGGATCCACGCCCATTTGCGCGACGACGGCATGGTGCGGAAGAGGTAGATCGCGAGCGCGCAGTAGACGACGATCGCGGTCATCACGTGGCCCGACGGATAGCTGTGGTCGGGCACCAGGCCGGGGTCGAGGATCTTCACGGGCGGGCGGTCGCGGGTGATCAGCGCCGTGACGATCAGGTAGAGCGCGAGCGTGCCGACGACCAGCACCGTGAAGTAGACGAGCGGCAGCTTGGTCTTCTGCACGCGCCAGAGGATGAGGGCCACGACCGCCGCGACGATGACGCCCACGATCGTGTCGGCGACGTGGCTGCCCCACGCGGCGAGGAACTCACCGTCCGGCGTGCGGTCGGCGGCGATCGACCTCGAGAAGTCGTCGTCCCACGGCTCGATGCTCGACTTCAGCGGGTGGGTGATCAACCAGCCGACGGCGATCACGGCGAGGGTGAGCACGACCCAGGTGACGGACAGGGTGCGGGCGGCGTGCTTGGTGCGGGTGCTGATCTCCACGGACCGAGGGTGCCAGCAGCGCGCGCCGAGCGGGAGTCCCCCAGGGGTGAGCCGCGACCGCTCGTCGTACGACACCGACCGCCCGTCGCTCGCCCGCGCCCACCGGGCGACCGCCCCGCGCGGCCCACTCCCCGACGTGGCGCGCGCGGTGCCACGGTGACGACGGTCACACCTCGGTGACCCCCGCCCGGAAGGATCCTGACGTGACCTCTGACGCTCACGACCAGGCCGCACGGCACGACCCCGTCTACGACGAGCTGTCGGCCCGGCCCGAGTTCGCGGAGCTGCGCTCTCGCTACCGCCGCTTCGTCATCCCGGCCACGGTCGCGTTCCTGGCCTGGTACGCGCTCTACGTCCTGATGTCGATGTTCGCCCACGACTTCATGAGCACCAAGGTCGTCGGCAACATCAACGTCGCCCTCGTCTTCGGCCTGCTGCAGTTCGCGACGACGTTCATCCTCGCCTTCGTCTACAGCCGCTACAGCAACTCCCGGCTCGACCCGCTGGCCTCGCAGCTCAGCGACTCCTACTACGACGGACGGGAGCGCTGACATGGAAGGCCACCAGATCCTCACCACGGTGCTGTTCCTCGGTGTCGTCGCCCTCACGGTCGGCATCACCATCTGGGCCAGCCGCAACTCCAGCGGCGCGGCCGACCACTACGCCGGCGGCCGCGGCTTCTCCGGCTTCCAGAACGGTCTCGCCATCGGCGGCGACTACATGTCGGCGGCGTCGTTCCTCGGCATCTCGGGCGCCATCGCGCTGTCGGGCTACGACGGCTTCCTCTACTCGATCGGCTTCCTCGTCGCCTGGCTCGTCGCGCTGCTGCTCGTGGCCGAGGTGCTGCGGAACTCCGGGCGCTACACGATGGCCGACCAGCTCGCCTACCGGATGAAGCAGAAGCCGGTCCGGATGGCGGCCGCGACCTCCACGGTCGTCGTCTCGATCTTCTACCTGCTCGCCCAGATGGTCGGCGCGGGCGCACTCGTCGCCCTGCTGCTCGGCGTCAGCAGCGACGGGCTCAAGAACCTGACGATCTTCTTCGTCGGCGCGCTGATGATCTTCTACGTCACCGTGGGCGGCATGAAGGGCACCACGTGGGTGCAGATCGTCAAGGCCGTCCTCCTGATGGCCGGCTCGGCGCTCATCGTCGTACTGGTGCTCGCGAAGTTCGGCTTCAACCTGTCCGAGCTCCTCGGCACCGCCGCGCAGAACAGCGGCAAGGGCGGCGCCTTCCTCGAGCCCGGCCTGAAGTACGGCGTCTCGACCACGTCGAAGATCGACTTCATCTCCCTCGGCATCGCCCTCGTGCTCGGCACGGCCGGCCTGCCGCACATCCTGATCCGCTTCTACACGACCCCGACGTCGCGCGACGCGCGCAAGTCGGTGCTGTGGGCGATCGGCCTGATCGGCGTGTTCTACCTCTTCACGCTGATCCTGGGCTTCGGTGCGGCCGCGCTGCTGGACAAGGACTCGTACGCCGAGGTGGCCGCGTCGGGCGGCAACCTGGCCTCGCCGCTGCTGGCCGAGGCCGTCGGAGGCGGGTCGGGCTCGACCGGGGGCGCCGTCCTCCTCGCGGTGATCGCGGCGGTCGCCTTCGCCACGATCCTCGCGGTGGTCGCCGGACTGACGCTGACGTCGTCGGTGTCGGTGGCTCACGACCTCTACAACTCCGTGTTCAAGAACGGCCAGGCCTCGGAGGCCGAGGAGATCCGGGTGTCCCGGATCGCGGCGGGCGTCATCGGCCTGATCGCGATCGTGCTGGCGATCCCGGCGCAGAAGCTCAACATCGCGTTCCTGGTCGCGCTCGCCTTCGCGGTCGCCGCGTCGGCCAACCTGCCGGCGATCATCTACAACATGTTCTGGCGGCGCTTCAACACCCGCGGCGCGCTCTGGAGCATCTACGGCGGCCTGATCTCGTCCGTCGGCCTGGTGATCTTCAGCCCGATCGTCAGCGGCAAGGGCGTGGACCCGGTCAGCGGGAAGAACCTCTCGCTGCTGCCGACCAGCATCGACATCTCGTGGTTCCCGCTGGAGAACCCCGGCATCGTGTCGATCCCGCTCGGCTTCCTCCTCGGATACCTCGGGACCATCTCGTCGAAGGAGCAGTCGGCGGAGGACCGCTACACCGAGCTCGAGGTCCGCGCCCTCACCGGCGCCGGCGCCGAGCAGGCCAGCAAGCACTGAATCCACCTCGCTGGTTGAGGTGCGAGCGAAGCGAGCCTCGAAACCACACCCACCTGGTTTCGAGGCTCGTCGCTGGCGCTCCTCGCACCTCAACCAGCGACGCGAGTACGTTTGAACTTCCGTCGTCCCCAGGAGAGAGCCTTGTCCGAGCAGACCCTGTCGAACCTGTCCCGCGAGGAGCGCCGCTTCGAGCCGCCCGCCGACCTGGCCGCCGACGCCAACGTCAAGGCGGAGGCCTACGCCCGCGCCGAGGAGGACCGCGAGGCCTTCTGGGCCGCGGCGGCCGAGCGCCTGGACTGGGGCCAGAAGTGGGACCAGGTGCTCGACTGGTCCGACCCGCCGTTCGCGAAGTGGTTCGTCGGCGGCACCATCAACGCCGCGGTCAACTGCGTGGACCGCCACGTCGACGCCGGGCGCGGCGACAAGGTGGCCCTGCACTGGGTGGGCGAGCCGGAGGACGACACCCGCGACATCACCTACGCCGAGCTGAAGGACCTCGTGTCGAAGGCGGCGAACGCGCTGACCGACCTCGGCGTGAAGAAGGGCGACCGGGTCGCGATCTACATGCCGATGATCCCCGAGGTCGTCGTCGCCATGCTCGCCTGCGCCCGCCTCGGCGCCCCCCACACCGTCGTGTTCGGCGGGTTCTCCGCCGACGCCCTCGCGTCCCGCCTGGAGGACTGCGAGGCGCACGTCGTCATCACCAGCGACGGCGGCTACCGCCGCGGTGCGGCCAGTGCGCTCAAGCCCGCCGTCGACGAGGCGGTGGAGAAGACCGGCGACCTCGTGCGCAACGTGCTCGTCGTACGTCGTACGGGCCAGGACGTCGACTGGCACGAGGGCCGCGACGTGTGGTGGCACGACGCCGTCGACTCCGCGTCGGCCGAGCACGAGGCCGAGCTGCACGACAGCGAGCACCCGCTCTACGTGATGTACACCTCCGGCACGACCGGCAAGCCCAAGGGCATCCTGCACACCACGGGCGGCTACCTGACCGGTACGTCGTTCACGCACTGGGAGGTCTTCGACCTCAAGCCCGACACCGACGTCTACTGGTGCACCGCCGACGTCGGCTGGGTGACCGGCCACAGCTACATGGTCTACGGCCCGCTCGCCAACGGCGCGACGCAGGTGATGTACGAGGGCACGCCCGAGAAGGGCCGCTGGTGGCAGATCGTGCAGGACTACAAGGTGACGATCTTCTACACCGCGCCGACCGCGATCCGGACCTTCATGAAGCAGGGACGCGAGATCCCCGACGGCTACGACATGTCATCGCTGCGCCTCCTCGGGTCGGTCGGTGAACCGATCAACCCGGAGGCCTACGTCTGGTACCGCGAGGTCATCGGCGGCGACCGCTGCCCGGTCGTCGACACCTGGTGGCAGACCGAGACCGGCCAGATCATGATCAGCCCGCTGCCCGGCGTCACCGCCGGCAAGCCGGGCTCGGCGATGAAGGCACTGCCCGGTGTCGGCGCGGACGTCGTCGACGACGAGGGGAACTCCGTGCCCGACGGCTCGGGCGGCTACCTCGTGCTCACCAAGCCGTGGCCGGCGATGCTCCGCACGCTGTGGGGCGACGACCAGCGCTTCAAGGACACGTACTGGTCGCGCTACCCCAAGCAGGGCTTCTACTTCGCCGGCGACGGCGCGAAGAAGGACGAGGACGGCGACCTCTGGATGCTCGGTCGCGTCGACGACGTCATGAACGTGTCCGGCCACCGCCTCTCCACCACCGAGATCGAGTCGGCGCTCGTGTCGCACCCGAAGGTCGCCGAGGCCGCCGTCGTCGGCGCCGCCGACGAGACCACCGGACAGGCCGTCTGCGCCTTCGTCATCCTCCGCGAGTCGGCGGGTGACGGCGGCCCCGACATTGTTGAGGAGCTCCGCAAGCACGTGCAGAAGGAGATCGGCGCGATCGCCAAGCCGCGCCAGATCATGGTCGTGCCCGAGCTGCCCAAGACCCGCTCCGGCAAGATCATGCGCCGCCTGCTCAAGGACGTCGCCGAGCACCGCGAGGTGGGCGACGTGACCACCCTCGCCGACTCGACGGTGATGGACCTGATCAAGGACAAGGAGGGCTCCGCCGCCTCGTCGGAGGAGTGATCGGCGCGCGGATCAGGCGCGGGTGGTGCGGTCGAGCCACTCGCGCATGAGCCCCCGCTCGGCCGGGGTGAGGTCGAGTCCGTCGAGGTGCGCGAGCAGGGCGAGCGCAGCGGGCACCGGACCGGGGTCGGGCCGGTCGTCGCCGGGGTCCGGGGTGACGACAGCGGCGAGCACCGCCTCGCACATCACCTCGACCATGCCGAGGTCGCGCTCCTCGACCGGACGGCTCAGGAGGTCGACGACCAGCCCGTTCCCGCTGGCGTGCAGGAGGGTCGTCGCCTGCTCCTGCGGCAGCGCGAGCCGGCCGTGCTCGGCGAGCCGGCGCACCTTGGCGCGCAGGACCTCGAGCCCGGCCGCGACCGCCGGGGACGGCGCGCCCGGCCGTGGCGCCATCATCAGCGAGACGAGCGCCGGGTTGGCGAGCCCGAACTCGACCGCCTCGATCCAGCCCGCCCGAACGTCGGACACGGGGTCGCTGTCCCGGGCGCCGGCGGCACGGCGCGTCTTGTCCGCCACCCAGGTAGCCATGGTGTGCTCGGCGACGGCGTCGAGGAGCCCGTCCTTGTCCCCGAAGACGCGGTAGATCGCCGGGGCCTGGACTCCCGCCTCCTGCGCGACCCGGCGGGTGGTGACCGCGTCGACCCCCTCGGCGTGGAGCAACCTCGCGGCCACCTCCACCAGAACGTCGCGACGATCGGTCATGTTTCCAACGATATCGCGTGACCGGTTCCGCTGATGTATCTTTGATATCGCCAAACCGTTATCATCGATATCGAGGAGACATCCATGATCGTCATCACCGGAGCGACCGGCCGCCTCGGCTCCCTGGTAGTCGAGAAGCTGCTCGCCCGCGTCCCGGCGTCCGAGGTGGGGGTGAGCGTGCGAGACCCGCAAGCGGCCCACCGCCTCGCCGCTATCGGGGTCCGTGTCAGGCGCGGCGACTTCACCGCGCCCGAGACGCTCCTGCACTCCTTCGAGGGCGCCGTTCGCGTGCTGGTGGTCTCGGCGCCACTGGTGGGCGCGGAGGCCGTGGAGGCCAACACCGCGGCGATCGACGCCGCGGTGGCGGCGGGCGCGGAGCGCGTGGCCTACACGGGCCACCAGGCGGCCTCACCGACCTCGCTCTTCACGCCCCAGCCGGTGCACGCCGCCACCCAGGACCACCTCGCTGGGGCCGGCGTGCCCTTCACCGCACTGCGCAACGGCTTCTACGCCAGCACCGTCCCGATGCTCGTGGCGGACGCCCTCGAGACCGGTGAGCTTCGGGCGCCTGCCGACGGGCCGGTGTCGTGGACCGACCACGGCGACCTCGCCGAGGCGGCGGTCGCTGCACTCCTCGGTGACCCGCGGCTCGACGGCGTCACCGCTCCCCTCACGGCCCAGCGCGCGTTCGACTTGACCGAGGTCGCCGCCCTCCTGTCGGAGATGACCGGGCGAGCGGTCGAGCGCCGCGTCGTCGACGACGAGGAGTGGGTCGCCACCCAGGTCGCCGCGGGCACACCGGAGGGGCGGGCGCGGTTCGCCCTCACGATGCACCTCGCCTCGCGTGCCGGCGAGTTCGACATCACCGACCCGTTGCTCGGCGAGGTGCTGGAGCGGCCGACGACCCCGCTGCGCGAGGTGCTGGCACGAGAGGTTCTCGGGCAGGCTCACTAGGGTGGCCGGGTGCCTGACTCCCCACGCGCGGACGTCGCCGTCATCGGCGGCACCGGCTTCTACTCCTTCCTCTCCGACGCCGTCGAGCACCGTGTCGAGACGCCGTACGGCGACCCGTCGGCGCCCGTCTCGATCGGCGAGGTCGCCGGACGCCGGGTCGCCTTCCTTCCTCGGCACGGCCAGCACCATGAGTTCCCGCCGCACGCCATCCCCTACCGGGCCAACGCGTGGGCCCTGCGCTCGCTCGGCGTGCGCCAGGTGCTGGCGCCGTGCGCCGTGGGCGGACTGCGGGACACGGTGGCCCCGGGCGACCTCGTCGTACCGGACCAGCTCGTCGACCGCACCCACCGCCGCATCGGGTCGTACGTCGAGTCGGGCGCGGTCCACCTGCCGTTCGCCGACCCCTACTGCCCGGGCGTCTCGCGCGCGCTGTCGGCCGCCGGCGCCGACATCCACGACGGCGGCACCATGGTCGTCATCGAGGGGCCGCGGTTCTCCACCCGCGCAGAGTCCCGGCACTACGCCGACCAGGGCTGGGACCTCATCAACATGACCGGCGCCCCCGAGGCGCAGCTCGCCCGCGAGATGGGCCAGTGCTACGCCTCGCTCGCGCTCGTCACCGACATGGACGCCGGCGCCGAGTCGGGCGACGGGGTCGGCCAGGACGAGGTCTTCGCGCTCTTCAGGCAGAACCTCGACCGGCTCACCGGCCTCCTCGCCGCCGCCATCGAGGGGCTCCCCGACCCGGCCGGCTGCACGTGCGCGACGTGGTCGGACGGCATCGAGCTGACCTACGAGGTCCCTGGGATCGAGCTCCGCCCGTGAAGGTGCTGCTCACCGGGTCGGCCGGCTTCATCGGGTCCGCGATCGCCCGGCGGCTCGAGGGCGAGGGGCACGAGGTGGTCGGCGTCGACCTGATGTTGTCCTCGGCGCACGGGTCGAGCGAGCCGCCGGAGGGCACGCTCCAGCTCGACGTGCGCGACGCGGGCTCGGACGAGTGGGCCGAGGCCCTGCGGGGTGTCGACGCGGTCTGCCACCAGGCGGCACTCGTCGGGGCCGGCGTGCGGGTCGCGGACCTTCCGGACTACGCCTCGCAAAACGACCTCGGCACGGCCGCCCTGCTGGCCGCGATGCACGAGGCGGGGGTCGACCGACTGGTCCTCGCGAGCTCGATGGTCGTCTACGGCGAGGGTTGCTACGCCTGCTCCGAGCACGGGCCGCAGCTGCCGCCCCCGCGGCCGGTCGCGGCGATGGAGGCGGGCGACTTCGAGAACCGCTGCCCGGCCTGCGGCCAGGCGCTCGACTGGGAGCTGGTGCCGGAGGACGCGCGGCTCGACCCTCGCAGCAGCTATGCCGCGAGCAAGCTCGCCCAGGAGCACTACGCCTCGTCGTGGGTGCGCCAGGCCGGAGCGGCCGCCATCGCCCTGCGCTACCACAACGTCTACGGCCCGATGATGCCGCGCGACACCCCCTACAGCGGCGTCGCGGCGATGTTCCGCTCGTCGCTCGAGCGCGGCGAGGCGCCGCAGGTCTACGAGGACGGCGCGCAGGTGCGCGACTTCGTCCACGTCGACGACGTCGCCCGCGCCAACGTCCTCGCGCTCGAGGCGGTCGTCGCCGGCGGTACGCCGCGCTGGTCGGCGTACAACGTCTGCTCCGGCCAGCCGGTCACGATCCTCGACGTCGCCACCCGGGTCGCCGAGGGAACCGGCTGCGACATCGCGCCGCAGGTCACCGGCGGCTTCCGGCCCGGCGACGTCCGCCACGTCGTCGCCTCGCCGGCCCTGGCCGCGGCCGAGCTCGGCTTCACCGCGTCGGTCTCGCCGGAGGAAGGCCTGCGGGCGTTCGCGACGGCACCGCTGCGGACCTGATCACCAGCTCGTGTAGAGCAGGTGCTCCACCACGAGCGCCGTGAGCACCTGCAGGCCCAGGCCCCAGCGCAGCCACCCGCCCGGGAGCAGCGAGAGCGACACAGTGAGCCACGGGACGAACGGCAGCCAGATCCGCTCGACCTCGGCCTTCGACATCCGGCTCAGGTCGGCCAGCGCGATGGCGAGCGCCGCCGCACCCGCCAGCACGGCGACCGTGCGGGAGGGCCCGATGTGCCGACGGGCCGCGACGGCGAGGCCAGCCCCGAGCAGCGGCCCTCCGGACACGAGTAGCGCCCCGAGGTTGCCCCACACCCAGTAGGAGAACGGGCGGGTCGAGGCAAGGCCCGCCCAGTAGCGGTCGTGCAGCACCGGATAGGCCCCCCACCACGAGAAGCCGAGCACGGCGAAGCCCAGCACGACGGCGAGCGCAGCGGCCGCAGCGACGGGCAGGGGCCACCACGACCGGGCCAGCCAGAGCACTGCCAAGGCGAGGATCCCGAGCAGCGGCAGGCCGTAGGAGCTCATCACGCACCAGCCGAGCAGCAGCCCGGCCACGACGCCCCATCCCACGAGACGGCCGCGCACGGTCGACGTCGCGGACGCCGCGAGGGCCGCGAGCCCCCACGCGGCGCAGGCGGCGAAGACCGCGTCGGCCGAGACGGCGAGGAACACCGCGGCCGGGGAGAGGACGAGGAACGGAGCGGCGAGCCGCCCGAACCCCTCCGCACCCAGGAGCCGGAGGGTCACGAGGGTCGCCAGCGGGATGGTCGCCGCGATCGTGACGATGACCAGCGCCGACACGAGGTCGCCGCCGAGCCCGAGCCGCACCAGCGCGACGTGGAACAGCACGGCCCCCGGCGGGTGTCCGGCGAGGTGGATCGGCCAGTTGTCGGGCGCGGTGTAGGGGATGCGGTCGACGTACTCCCGCAGCATCGCCGGGACGTCGGTGATCTCGCGGGCCGTGACCATGTACTCGCTCGGGCTCGTCATCACCCGGGTCAGCCCGACCTCGCCGTCCACCAGTGCGAGGGCGACGAGCCACACCAGCCCGACGACGTACGACGTCAGCAGCAGGCGCCGCCACGACAGCGTGCGGGCCAGGTGCTCACCTCGCCACACGCCCGCGACCGCGACCAGGACGGCCAGCACGGAGGTCGCCGACCAGCGCACGTCCACGAAGCCGTGGAGCGGTGGCAGGCCGACCATGTCGCTGCGCGCATCGACGTCCCACCCGGTGAGGGGCGGTACGACGAAGGACGCGACGACGACCACGACCGCCACCGCCAGACCGGTCGCTGCGCGTGGGGCGAGGCGGTCGCGGCTCATGCCGACACCCTAGGGACGCGGCCTGAGGCGACGGCGGCGGCGACGCACACGTCATTGGTTCGTAAGGGTGAGAAGGATGGTCCAACGTCTGCTGCTCTGGCAGCGTCGAGGACGTGACAACCTGCGACCTCGTGCTGCCGTGCAAGGACGAAGCACCGGCCCTGCGCACGCTCCTCCCGCGTGTCCCCCGCACCTTCTCGGTGATCGTCGTCGACAACGGCTCGCGCGACGACACCGCCGACGTCGCCCGGGCCCTGGGTGCGCGCCTGGTGCGAGAGACGACGCCGGGGTACGGCGCCGCGGTGCACGCGGGTGTCGAGGCGGCCACCTCCGACTACGTCGCCGTGATGGACGGGGACGGCTCCTTCGACCCCGACCAGCTGCTCCCCCTGCTCGCCGACGTCGCCTCCGGGCGCGCCGACATCGCCATCGGCCGGCGTCGACCGGTCCGACGCGGGGTGTGGCCGTGGCACGCCCGCGCCGGCAACGCGCTGATCGCGACGTGGCTGCGCCACCGCATCCGGATGGACGCCCACGACATCGCACCCATGCGCGTGTGCCGGCGGCAGGCGTTGCTCGACCTCGGGCTGCAGGACCGCCGCTTCGGCTACCCCGTCGAGCTGCTGCAGGCGATCACCGTCGCCGGCTGGCGGGTCAGCGAGCACGACGTCGACTACCACCCACGCGCCGCAGGGACGCGGTCGAAGGTCTCGGGCTCGGTGGTCGGCACCGCGCGCACGGCGCGCGACTTCTGGCGGGTGCTGCGGTGAAGGTGCTGCTCGTCGCCAAGGCCCCGGTTGCCGGGCGGGTGAAGACGCGGCTGGGGGCTCTTGTCGGCCACGACGCCGCGGCGGACCTCGCCGCCGCCGCCCTGCTCGACACCCTCGACGCGTGCCGGGCGACCGGTGCCGGCGGTCACCTCAGCCTCGACGGCGACGTCGCCGACGCGGTCCGCGGCGCCGAGGTCGCGGCCGCGCTCGAAGGCTGGACCGTCACCCCGCAGCGCGGCGACGACTTCGCGGCGCGGCTCGTCGCTGCTCACCGCGACGCCGGGGACGGGGTCGTGGTGCAGATCGGGATGGACACCCCGCAGGTCACCGCCGCAGCACTGGTCGACGTCGTCGACGCGATGGCCGACCACGACGCCGTGCTGGCACCCGCGACCGACGGCGGCTGGTGGGCGCTGGCTCGCCGGCGCGCGGACGTCGTACGGCACCTGCGGGAGGTGCCGATGTCGAGCGACCGGACCTTCGACGAGACCCAGGCCGCGCTCGAACGAGCGGGCGCCCGGGTGACGCACGGCGCCTCGATGACCGACGTGGACGAGGTGGCCGACGCCGACCTCGTCGCCTCGCTCGCACCGGGGACGCGGTTCGCGGAGGCGTGGCGGGCGCTCCGGGCGGGGGCGGCGTCGTGATCGAGCAGTCCTTCAGCGAGGTCTTCGCCAGTGCGCTCGGCGGTGCTCACACCGTCGTCGTCGGGATCGGCGACGAGCCGGTCGTCCTGCCGGTGCACCTCTGGAGCCGCGCGGCAGACGCACACGACCACACGCTCGTGGCGCTGTGCGACGGCCCGACCCTCGACATCGGGTGCGGTCCCGGGCGGCTCACCGAGGCCCTCGCGGCCCACGGACACCTCACCCTCGGCATCGACGTGGTGGCCGCCGCCGTCGCGATGACCGTCGACCGGGGCGTGCCCGCACTGCAGCGCGACGTCTTCGACCCGCTCCCGGGCGAGGGTCGCTGGCACACGGCGCTGCTCGCCGACGGCAACATCGGCATCGGCGGCGACCCGGTCCGGCTGCTGCGCCGGGTGCGCTCGCTGGTCGTGCCCGGCGGCCGCGTCGTCGTCGAGCTCGACGGGCCGGGCGCCGCGGTGGTGCAATGCTGGGCCTCGCTCCAGGCCAGCGGCCGCCGCAGCCGTCCCTTCCGCTGGGCGACGCTCGGCGTCGACGGCATCGCCCATGCGGCCGCCACCGCCGGACTGCGGGTCGTCGACACCCACCGCCTCGGCGAGCGGTGGGCGGCGGTGCTGTCGGAGGCGGTGGCATGACAATGCGACTCGCACCCCCGTCCCCCGACCAGTTCACGTCGCGACTCCGATCCCCCGCCGTCGCCGCACGCGTCGGCCTGTGGCTCGGCATCTGCTTCGGCACCTGCTTCGTCACCGGCCTGATCAGCCACTACGCGCAGCTCCCGGACCAGCCGATCCCCTTCCCGACCAGCCCGAGCTGGGGCTACCGCCTCACCCAGGGCCTCCACGTCGTCACGGGGACCGCCGCGATCCCGCTGCTCCTGGTCAAGCTGTGGTCGGTGCTGCCCAAGCTCTTCGAGGGCCTTCCGCTGCGCGACGTCCGCGCGCTCGTCCTCACCGGACTCGAGCGTGCCTCGATCGCGGTCCTGGTGGCCTCGGCGATCTTCCAGCTCGCGACCGGGCTCGCCAACGCCGCCCAGTGGTACCCGTGGTCCGCCTTCTCCTTCCGCACCACCCACTACGCGATCGCGTGGGTCGCGATCGGCGCGCTCGTCGTGCACGTCGCGGTCAAGCTGCCGGTCATCCGCGACGTGCTCACGAGCGACATCGACGCGACCTCGCGCGACCGCGCGACGGCCGCGACTGACACGCCAGGCGTCCTGTCACGCCGCGCCCTCGTGCGTACGACGTTCGCTGCCGCCGCGGTCACCGCGCTCGCGACGGCCGGCAGCACCGTGCCGTGGCTGCGTCGGGTGTCGGTCTTCGCGGTCCGCACCGGCGAGGGCCCCGGCGGCGTACCGATCAACAAGTCGGCGCGGGCCGCCCGCGTCGAGGAGTCCGCGACGTCGGCCGACTGGCGGCTCGAGGTGGTCGTCGACGGGAGCACCGCAGCCTCGCTGTCGTACGACGACCTGCGCGCGATGCCGCAGCACACCGCCGACCTCCCGATCGCCTGCGTCGAGGGCTGGAGCGCGCAGGGGACCTGGTCCGGCGTCCGGCTGGTCGACCTGCTCGCCTCGGCCGGTGCACCGGCGGACCGCGACGTGGCCGTCACGTCGCTGCAGGAGTCGGGGCCCTACCGCCGGACCACGCTCCCGGCGAACTTCGCCGCCGACCCGCGCACGCTGCTCGCGCTCGACCTGTCCGGCGAGCCGCTCGCCCTCGACCACGGCTACCCCTGCCGGCTGATCGCGCCCGACCGCCCGGGCGTGCTGCAGACGAAGTGGTTGTCCCGTCTCGAGGTCTCGACATGAAGCCCACCCCGCGAAAAGCGATGCGGCTCGCGCTCGGCGCAGTCGGGCTGCTGGTCGGGATCTACGGGGCCGTCCTGCTGCTCACCCGGCAGGACCCGCGCCAGTGGCTCGAGGTCGCCATCTGGTTCGGCGTGGGCGTGCTCGCGCACGACGTCGTGCTGTCGGGGCTGCTGATCGGCGTGTGCCTGCTCGGTGGCCGGTTCCTGCCGCCGCCGTGGCGCGCGCCGGCGACGATCGCCCTGGTCGTGTGGGGCACGCTGACGGTCGCGACCGTGCCCGTGCTGACCCGGGCGGGCGCCCGTGCCGACAACGCGACGCTGCTCGACCGGCCCTACGCCGCGACGTGGTGGGCGATGACTGGCATCGTGGTCGTCCTCGTGGCCGTCGCCGGGCTCGTCCGCTCCCGCCGGTCGCACGAGGAGGGGTGAGCCGATGTCCAGGGTGCTGGTGGTCGACGACGACGCCACCGTGCGCGAGGTCGTCGTCTCCTACCTGCGCGCGGCGGGCCACGAGGTGCGCGAGGCCACCGACGGGCCGGGCGCGCTCGACGCCGTACGCACCGAGCCTGCGGACCTCGTCGTGCTCGACGTGATGATGCCCGGCCTCGACGGGCTGGAGGTCTGCCGCCGCCTCCGGGCCACCTCCGACGTACCGATCGTCCTGCTCACCGCTCTCGGCAGCGAGCAGGACCGCGTCGTCGGCCTCGAGATCGGCGCCGACGACTACGTGACCAAGCCCTTCAGCCCGCGTGAGCTCGTGCTCCGCGTCGACTCGATCCTGCGCCGCTCCTCCGCCGGCCTCGACACCGGCACGCCGTCCGTCCTGACCGACGGCGACCTCGTCGTCGACCGCGCGCGCCGGCTCGTCACCCGCGACGGCCGGGAGACGTCGCTGACGTCACGGGAGTTCGACCTGCTGGCGTTCCTCGTGTCCCGACCGGGCATCGCGTTCTCCCGCGACGACCTGCTCCAGCAGGTGTGGGGCTGGTCGTTCGGCGACCAGTCGACCGTCACGGTCCACGTCCGGCGGTTGCGCGAGAAGGTCGAGCCCGACCCGACCAACCCGGTGCGGCTGCTCACCGTCTGGGGCGTCGGCTACCGCTGGGAGGCAGCCGATGACCACCCCACGACGTTCCGCTCCCCCGCAAGCTCCTCCGCACAACGCCGCGGGGACCCCGGATGAGTGACCTCGCCGAGATCTGGCTCGTCGCCATCGGCAGCGGCGTCACCGTCGGGCTGCTCGGGCTGCTCGCCGGCTGGGCGCTGCGCCACCGCTCGCTGCGGTGGCAGCTGCTCGTCGTGGGTGTGGTCACCACGGTGACGGTCCTGCTCGGGGTTCAGGTCATCTCGCGGCGGATGCTGATCTCCGACCACGACCGGTCGGTCGTGCTGATCGTGACGAGCGCCGCCGCCGTGGTCTCGCTCGCGGTCGCCCTCGGCCTGGCGGCCGCCTTGGCGCGGTGGTCGCAGTCGCTGCGCGAGGAGGTACGACGCGTCGGCGACGGCGGCGCGGTGGTCGCCGAGCGCCGCTACCCGGCCGAGCTCCAGGGGCTGGCGACGGAGCTCGCCGACGCGAACCGGCGCCTGGCCGAGGCCCGTGAGCGCGAGCAGCGGCTCGAGGACTCGCGGCGCGAGCTGGTCTCGTGGGTCTCCCACGACCTCCGCACGCCGCTCGCCGGGATCCGGGCGATGGCCGAGGCGCTCGAGGACGGCGTCGCCGTCGACCCCACCCGCTACCACCGGCAGATCCGTGGCGAGGTCGACCGGATGGTGCTGATGGTCGACGACCTCTTCGAGCTCTCCCGGATCCACGCCGGCCAGCTCGTCGTCGAGCCGCAGGCGGTGTCGCTCGGCGACCTCGTCAGCGAGGCGCTCGCCGCGGCCGACCCGGTCGCCCGCGCCCGCGGCGTGCGCCTCGACGGCGAGGTCCCCCACGGCCTCCAGGTCGACGCCGACCCCGCCGGGTTGTCACGCGTGCTGGCCAACCTGATCGTCAACGGCATCCGGCACACGCCCGCCGATGGCTCGGTGCACGTCCTCGCCCGGCCGGTGGACGACGGCGTCGAGCTCGCCGTGACCGACGGTTGCGGCGGGATCGCCGACGACGCCCGCGACCGGCTGTTCGACGTCGGCTACCGCGGCACGGCGGCGCGCACCCCCGAGGGCGGCGAGCTGCAGGACGTCCACACCGCCCGGGCCGGGCTCGGCCTCGCGATCGTCAAAGGCATCGTCGAGGCACACCACGGCCGGGTCGCGGTCGAGAACGTCCCGACGGCCGCCGGTCTCGCCGGCTGCCGCTTCCG
This sequence comes from Nocardioides potassii, assembly GCF_021648885.1. Classification (GTDB taxonomy): domain Bacteria; phylum Actinomycetota; class Actinomycetes; order Propionibacteriales; family Nocardioidaceae; genus Nocardioides; species Nocardioides potassii. Next base: position 239,042 of record NZ_JAKJHZ010000006.1, read on the forward strand.
GGTCGTCCTCCCCGCCTGATCCGCCGCCCCGACCGCGGGCCTTCACTGGGTATCTAGGGATGTTCTGGTAGGCGATCCGGCCTCCGGACCTACCATTTCGTCCCTAGATACCCCGCCTTGACGGCGGGTGGACGCCATCAGGAGGACGACGCCGACGACGGCGGCGATGAGCGAGGCCAGCAGGATCGCGATCTTCGCCTCCTCGGTCAGCAGGTCCGCGCCCGGGAAGGACAGCCCGGCGATGAAGATCGAGACGGTGAACCCGATGCCGCCGACCGCGCCGAGGCCGAGGACCATCGGCCAGGTGGTGTCCTCGGGCAGCCGCCCGAGCCCCAGCCGTACGGCCGCGAACGACGCCAGGAAGATCCCGACCGGCTTGCCGAGCACCAGCCCCAGCACGATGCCGATGCCGACCGGTTCGGTGAAGACCTTGCCGATCGCGCCCAGCTCGACGCCGGCGTTGGCGAGCGCGAAGACCGGCAGGACGACGTACGACGACACCGGGTGCAGCGTGGCCTGGAGCCGCTCGACGACGGACACCGACTCCTTGAGGAGGAACCGCAGCTTCGCGAGCTCGTCGGGGTCGAGGTGGTGGTCGCGCAGCGCCTCGCGGGCGTACTTGCGGGAGACGTCCTCCTTGAGCAGCGGCGAGGCGGGCGCGAGCAGGCCGATCGCGACGCCGGCCAGCGTGGCGTGCACCCCCGACTCGAGCAGCGCGAACCACACGCCGACGCCGAGGACGGCGTAGACCACGACCGTCCAGATGCGCAGCGCCTTGGCCACGGCCATCGCGGCGAGCAGGGCCAGGGCGATCGCGAGCCAGCCGAGCGACAGGTCGGAGGTGTAGAAGACCGCGATCACGAGGATCGCGCCGATGTCGTCGACGATCGCCAGCGTCAGCAGGAAGAGCCGCGCGGACGACGGGATCCGCCGGCCCAGGATGCCGAGCACCCCCACCGCGAAGGCGATGTCGGTCGCCATCGGGATGCCCCAGCCCGCGCTGCCGTCGCTGCCGGGCGGGTTGAGCGCGAGGTAGATCCCGGCCGGGACGACCATCCCGCCGATCGCGGCGACGATCGGCAGGGCCGCGGTCTTCGGGTCCCGCAGGTCGCCGTTGACCAGCTCGTACTTGATCTCCAGGCCGACGACGAAGAAGAAGACGACCATGAGCGCGTCGTTGACCCAGTGCTGCAGCGACTCGTCGAGGTGCAGCGGGCCGACGTCGAGGACGAGGTGCGTGTGCCACAGGGAGTCGTACGACGACGCCCACGGGCTGTTGGCCCACAGCAGCGCGACCGCCGCGGCGAGCAGCAGGAGGAGCGAGCCGGCCGCCTCGACCCGGAGGAACTCGCGCACCGGCCGCGCGACCAGCCTCGCCAGTGGTCGGTCGCTCGCGGTGTAGGAGGGGCCGGACTGCCAGAGCTCGTCGGGCGCGCGGCGGGGAGGGGTGGAGGCCATCGGGAGGTGCGTCCTTCCGGGGTGGTCGTCGACGTCATCACCGCGACTGCACGTCGCGGGCCGACCAGACTTCCCGGCTCACCTGTCCCCATTCTAGAGGGTGGCCGGACGGGCGGGGACGCGTTGGTAGGGTCGCTGACGTCAGCCCCCGGCGTACACCGAAGGATCGCTCCCCATGTCTCACGCACCGATCAAGGACGAGGATCCCACGCTCGGCAAGCTCGTCATGGACGCGCAGCGCGACATCTCGACGCTCATCTCCAAGGAGATCGAGCTCGCCAAGAGCGAGCTGAAGGTCAGCGTCAAGCACGGTGGCGTGGGGATTGGCCTCTTCGCGGCCGCGGCCTTCCTCGGCCTCCTCGCGATCATCATGCTGTCGGTCTCGATCGCCTACTTCATCCACTGGAACGGCAGCGGTCTCGACCTCCACTGGGCGTTCCTCATCGTCTTCGCGCTCTACCTGCTGATCGCCGGGCTGCTCGCCTTCATCGGCATCAAGCAGGTCAAGAAGGTCAAGGCGCCGGAGAAGGCGATCAAGCAGGGCAAGCAGATCCCCCAGGCCCTCAAGGGCAAGGGCTGACCCTCCGCCTCCCGGTGATCGAGTAGCCGGCGAGGACGAGCCGCTCTACTGCCAGTCGGGTAGCCGGCGAGGAACGAGCCGGCGTATCGAGACCGACCTCTTCCGGAGCGGTGGTCCACCCACATTCGCCGCGCTGGAACTGTGGCTCAGCCACCGCTCGTCGGCGTGTCATCCACGACGCCCCGTAGGGGCGGTGGTCCAGCCACATTTCGGGCCCCAGGAATGTGGCTCCACCACCGCTGAGCGGGACGGACGGGCGGTGAGTGAGGGGGATTCCATTGCCCGAAAATGCCCCTCACCCACCGCCGAGCGGGAGGACGTACGGCGTCAGCGCACGCAGGTGCCGGTGTCGACCGGGGCGTCGCGGGTCAGCCCCTTCGCCGCCGACTCGCTGAGCTGGGTGGCGGTCAGCGCGTAGCCGGTGTCCTTGTCGCTCACCGAGGCGGCGAAGACCATGCCGGCGACCTCGCCGGCCGAGGTGACGATCGGGCCGCCGGAGTTGCCGGGGCGGATGAGGGCGCGAAGCGAGTAGACCTGCCGGATGACCGTGCCCTCGCCGTAGATGTCGGGCGAGCGCAGCCGCTGCTGCGACCGGATCCGGCCGACCTCGACCGTGTAGGGGCCGTCCTCGGGGTAGCCGAGGACCGCGATGTTGTCGTCGGGGCCTGCGCCCGTGTCGAGCGTGAGCTGGGGAACGCCGGCGTCGGGGAGCGCGAGCACGGCGATGTCGAGGTCGGCGTCGTAGAGCACCACCGAGGCGACCACCGTCGAGCCGGCCACCTCGACCTCGGGGCGGGTCACGCCGGCGACGACGTGGGCGTTGGTCATCAACCGGCCGGGCCCGTAGAAGAAGCCGGTGCCCTCCACGCCGCCGCCGCAGCCGTTGGTGCCGCGGACCTTCACGACGCTCGACTGGGCGACCACCACGTCGGGGTCGGTCAGCATCCGCTTGTCGCCGGGCTTGACCGCGACGATCCGCTCGGGCGCGAACGGCTCGAGGTAGCGCGGGAAGAAGGTCGTGCCGACCACGTTGTTGAAGGCCTGCAGGACCTTGCTCGAGTCGGGCGGCAGGGTCTCGTTGACCTTGGCCAGGACGGTCGAGTCGCGCACGAGCGGCGTGATCCCGCCGATGCGGGTGCCGGAGACCGCGACGCCGAGCGCCCACGCCACCAGCAGTACGGCGACCGCGCTCAGGGCGGACCCCCCGATGGCGTCGACCGCCCGGATCGGCTGCCACGTGATGCGCGCCCGGATGCGCGAGCCGGCGTACTGGAACAGCGCCTGTCCCAGCGACGCGGCCGCGATCACGATGAAGAGCGCCCCGAGCGAGACCCACAGCGACGGCGCGGCGTCGCCGAGCGCCATCGGCGCGGCCCAGATGCCGAGCAGGCCGCCGAGCAGCAGGCCTGCGGTCGCGAACGCGCCGGTGATGAAGCCCTGCCAGTAGCCCGAGAGGGCATAGATCCCCACCAGTGCGAGCAGGCACCAGTCGAGGACGTTCAACTCCACTACTCCTCGAGCCGGGTGTTCTGCGCTGGATTGTCTGCGAGGTCGGTGCCTCTGGGCACACCCTGCAGCATGTGGTCCGGCAGGTCACGCACCCGCGCCCGGTCCCAGTCCTGCGCCCAGCCGAGGTAGGAGAACAGCCGGGCGATGATGCCGGCCGTGAATCCCCACAGGATGACGTCGCGGTCGGGCCCGATCAGGAACCCCGGACCCGTCCAGCCGCTGGGGTGGCGGACGTTGATCCGGTTGTCCGGGTCGAGCAGGTCGGCGATCGCGACGCGGTGGATCTCGTGGACCTCGTCGGGGCTGACGATGCGTACGACGCCCGGGTGGCGCCAGTAGCCCAGGATCGGGGTGACGGCGAAGTTGCTCGGCGGCAGCCACAGCTCGGGCAGCTCACCGAAGACCTCGACCTCGGCGGGGTCGAGCCCGATCTCCTCGTAGGCCTCGCGCAGCGCCGCCTGCTCGGGGGTCTCGCCCTCGTCGAGGCTCCCTCCGGGAAAGGACACCTGGCCGGGGTGGGAGCGCATGTGGTGGGCGCGCTCGGTCAGCAGCAGCTCGCCGCGGTGGGCGAGGTCGTCCGGCCCCTCGGGCGCGCCGGGGCGGTCGGCGAACACCATCAATACCGCACCGCGGCGCGGCTCGCTGTCCTCCGGCGGCATGAACCGGGTGAGCTCGTGGACGGTGATGGTCGAGGCCGCCTCGACGACCGGCTGGAGCCAGGCGGGGAGGTCGGTCACAGGGAGATCCCGAGGTGCTCGGAGACCAGGTCCTTGACCTCGGCGACGGAGTCGACGCCGCCGGACGAGGTGCCGGCGATCGTCCCGTCGGCCGCGACGAAAAGGAAGGCGGGCAGCCCGCGCCGGCCAATGGCGAAGGCGTCCTGCGTCATCAGGTCGCCACCGGGGTCGGCGATCGACGGGTAGGTGACCCCGGTCTCCTCGGCCAGCGCCATCGCGGCGGCGGGCTGGACGTCGTTGAAGTCGACGCCGACCACGGCCACCTGGTCGCCGTACTGCTGGTGGAACTCCTCCAGCGCCGGCATCTCCCGCTTGCAGGGCTCGCACCGCGCCTGCCAGAGGTTGATCACCATCGGGCCTCGCAGCGAGCCGAGGTCGATGTCGGGACCCCCGGCGAGGCACGGCAGCGTCACGTCGGGCAGTCCGCCCTCGACGGGCTCGCCCGTGCCGGGCTCGCAGTCGAGCATCCCGATCCTGTCCTTGGCGGCGCGCAGCTCGGGGGTGTCGACCTCGACGTCAGGAGGTCGTACGACGATGCCACCGTCGGACGAGCAGGCGCTGAGGGTGACGGCGAGCAGCAGCGCGGCGAGGAGCTTCTTCACGCGGGGCCCTGGGTGGTGACGAGCTTCTCCGCGACCTCCGGGTCGGTCGGCCCGGTGCCGTAGGAGGGGCACAGCCTGGCGAGCGGGCAGGCACCGCACGCCGGCTTCTTGGCGTGGCAACGCCGGCGACCGTGCCAGATCAGGTGGTGAGACAGCATGGTCCAGTCGCGCTTGGGGAAGAGCGCGGCGACGGCGAGCTCGACCTTGACCGGGTCTGTCTCCTCGGTCCAGCCGAAGCGGCGCGCCAGCCGGCCGAAGTGGGTGTCGACGGTGATGCCGGGCAGGCCGAAGGCGTTGCCGAGCACGACGTTGGCGGTCTTGCGGCCGACGCCCGGCAGCTTGACGAGCTCCTCGAGGGTGCGCGGCACCTCGCCGTCGTGGTTCTCGACGAGCGCCTGGCTGAGCTTGAGGACGGAGTCGGTCTTGGCGCGGAAGAAGCCGAGCGGGCCGAGCAGCTGCTCGAGGTGCTCGCGCGGGGCCGCGGCCATCGCCTCCGGGGTCGGGTAGGCAGCGAAGAGCGCCGGGCTGGCGGCGTTGACGCGGCGGTCGGTGGTCTGCGCGGAGACGACGGTGACGACGAGGCACTCGAAGGGGTTCGTGAAGTCGAGCTCGGCGGCCGCGTCGGGATAGGTCTCGGCGAGGATCCGGTCCATCTTGCGGGCCCGCCGCACGAGGGAGGTGTCGGGCTTCGGCGGCTCGGGCTCGGCGACCTTCTTCGCTACCTTCGGGGCGGGCACGGGCCCAGCGTACGGTCCGCCGCCGACAGCGCCCGAGCCGCGTGACCACCGTCCCACCCGCCCGGTAGTGGCCTTTGTGAGCCAGACCACGGCTAGGATCATGCCGATCCCGCGGCCCAGCGCAGGGCATGGCACGGGGCGCACCGAATCTTGGAGGAATGACGTGGACAACGACGTGCTCCGGCAGGCACCGCTGTTCAGCTCGCTCGACGACGAGGCGGCGACCGCTCTCGGCGGGTCGATGGCCGAGACCACCCTCCGTCGCGGCGACGTCCTCTTCCACGAGGGCGACTCCGGCGACAAGCTCTACATCGTCACCGAGGGCAAGGTGAAGCTCGGCCGCTCCTCCTCCGACGGCCGCGAGAACCTGCTGGCGATCATGGGCCCGGGCCAGATGTTCGGCGAGCTCTCGCTCTTCGACCCCGGCCCGCGCTCGGCCACCGTCACGGCCGTCACCGACGCCACCTTCGCCTCCCTGTCCCACGACGACCTGCTCCGCTGGCTCGAGGGCCGCCCGCAGGTCGCCCGCGGCCTGCTCTCCCAGCTCGCCTCGCGGCTGCGCAAGTCCAACGACGTCGTCGCCGACCTCGTCTTCTCCGACGTCCCCGGACGCGTGGCCAAGGCGCTCCTCGACCTCGCTGACCGCTTCGGGCGCACCGCCGACGACGGCGTCCACGTCCACCACGACCTCACCCAGGAGGAGCTCGCCCAGCTGGTCGGCGCCTCCCGCGAGACCGTCAACAAGGCGCTCGCCGACTTCGCCTCGCGCGGCTGGCTGCGCCTGGAGCCCCGCTCCGTGGTGATCATGGACCTCGAGCGGCTCTCGCGCCGCGCCCGCTGAAAGTTCTTCGCCCCTCCTGACACCCGGCGCGGCGCGTGCCTGCGTCGTACGTCGTGCAGAGTCATTCCCTGGGAGGGCACCGTGACCACGAACGACGCAGCAGGCTTCGACGAGTTCGTCGCCGCACGCAGCGCTGCGCTGTCGCGGACGGCGTACCTCCTGACCGGCGACCACCACCTCGCCCAGGACCTCGTCCAGTCGGCACTGCTGCAGGCGGTGAAGCACTGGCGGCGCATCCACACCTCGCCGGAGGCCTACGTCCGGCGGGCGATGTACCACCAGAACATCTCCTGGTGGCGCCGACGCCGCTTCACCGAGACCGGTCTGGGTTCGTACGACGACGCCGGGCCGGCGAGCGACCCCGACCTGCGGCTCACGCTCGACCAGGCGCTCGCCCGGTTGACGCCCAAGCAGCGCACCGTGCTGGTGCTGCGCTTCTACGAGGACCTCACCGAGGTCGAGACCGCCCGCGCGCTCGGGCTCTCGACCAGCACGGTGAAGTCGACGACCCGCCAGTCGCTGGCCCGGCTGCGCACCCTCGCACCCGAGCTGGCCGAGCTGATCGGAGCAGACCGATGACCGACCTCCGCTCGCAGCTGCACCGCGTCGCCGACGCGGTCGAGCCCCTCCCGGTCGACGACGACCTCTGGCAGCGCGGCGTCGCCGCCCGCCGGCGCGGGCAAGCCCTCGTCCTCGCCGCCGTCCTCGCGATCATCGCCTCCATCACCTGGAGCGCGGTGCTGCTCCAGACCCCGGACCGTGAGGCGCGTACGGCGTCCACGCTCCCCGCGGAGGGCGCCATCCCACAGGTCATCGCAGGTGTGCCCGCCGACCTGGAGCCGACGTCTGACTTGGCCGTCGGCCGGGCTTCGGTCGCGTTCGTCTCCGGGCAGCGCGAGCCGGTGGTGGTGACAGCATCGGACGGCGTGGCCCATGTGCTCGACCTTCCTTCGTTCGGCCCCGACCGTGCGGCGTACGCACTCTCCCCCGACGGCCGACGACTGGCCTATGGCGCGGAGCCCGACGGCACGCTCGCGAGGATCGAGGTGGTCGATCTGGAGACCGGCGAGTCGCAGGTCTACGGCTCGTCCAACACGGGCAGCCTGGAGTTCGATGCTCTTGCCTGGTCGCCAGGCGGTACGTGGCTGGGCTGGACATCGACCGCCGTGGGCGACCGGACCGGGATCGTCGGCGCGATCCGCGTCGGCGGCAGGACCCAGCGCGAGGTGTTCGTCGACGGGACCGTTCCCCAGCTCGCCGCCGCCGACGACGGCTCCCTCGGGCTGAGCTGGATCGGTGGTGCACTCGCCATCAACCGCCCTGGCGCCGACCTCGACCGCATCCGGCCGGCTCCCCCGGGCGCTGCCGGCGCCTTCTCCCCGGACGGCCGCCTCCTCGCGTTGGCCTCGGGTCCTGGTCGCGAGTCCTATACCCTGGACGTGACCACTCGGCAGGTCCTGCGGCACCCCTTCCCGGACGACACCCTCGCCGACTCCGTGGTGCGTCCGGTCGGCTGGGTCGACGAACGGCTCCAGCTGTTCCTGGTACAGCCGGTCGACGGTTCCGACGCGGAGCTCGTGGTGACGACACCGGAGGTCGACGACCAGAGCACCTGGCGACGGCGGGTCGGCTCGGTCGCTGCGACCGGGGTGACCAATCTCAGCGTCGCGGTCGACCTCGTTCCCGACCTCGACGGCACGTCGTCGCAGGAGCTGACCCACGACTTCGGCGACACCACTCCCGGCCAGCGGGACGTGTCGTGGATCATCGGCCTGGGCGTCGCGGCAGCGATCGCCGTACTCATGGCCCTCCGCTGGCTCTGGCGCCGCCTGCTGGGGTAGTCCGGTGGCCTTCTGTCGTCCCGAGGCCCATATGCCAGCAGGAGCCCACTGGACCACCCCGCGACGGTTGCTGGGGTAGTCCAGTGGCCTTCTGTCGTCCCGAGGCCAGATGCCAGCAAGAACCCACTGGACTACCCCGAGCGGGCGACAAGAACCCACTGGACTACCCCGGACGGGGCGCGAGCTCAGGCGTGCGGGTCGCGGCCCGAGAAGGCGGCGAGGCGCTCGTAGGCGGACGCGTCGTCGGGCACGGAGACCTCGGACCCGAAGGCACCCGTGCGGTTCTCCTCATTGAGTCCGCCCTGCATCGCGGCGAGGCCGGTCTCGGCGAGGGAGTCGTCGAGGTCGATCGAGGCCCCGGTGCCCCGGACGAGGTCCCAGGAGTGAACGGCGTACTCGGCCACCTGGAAACCCGCGACGCCCTGCTGGTCCTCGGCAGCCCCCGCATCGTGGTGAGCAGCTGGTCGGCGTTGGCCCGGAAGGTCGAGGCCCACTCGCCGTCGGGCACGTCCGAGTCGGCGGCCCAGTCCACCTTCTCGCCGCCCGACGACCGGGCGAAGAGGCCAGGTCCCGCCGCGACGTGCGCGGCGAGCTGCCGCACGGTCCAGTCCGAGCACGGCGTGGGGTTGTCGAGGTTGTCGTCGTCGATGGTGCCGAGGGCGTGCTCGGCCTGGTCGAGCGCCTTGGCGAGCTGGTCCACAGGAGAGTCGGTCATGGCCCTCACCTCACTCCTCCCGATGGATCGACGCAAGCCCCTCGACCGAGCGCAGGTAGGCCAGCACGGCGAGCACGCGCCGGTTCGTGTCCGGCTGCTGGTGCAGCTGGAGCTTGGCGAACACCGAGCTCACTGCGGGCTCGACCGTCTTCACCGACAGGTGCAGCCGCTCGCAGATCGCCGCGTTGGAGAGGCCCTCGGCCATCAGCTCGAGGACCTCGCGCTCGCGCAGGGTCAGTACGTCGAGGTGGCCGGCGCGGCGCTCTCGCTCGACCAGCTCACCGAGGGTGAGGTGCTGCAGCACGAGGGCCGCCTGCGCGGAGAGGTCGTCGAGGACCCGCGACTCGGAGGGCGCCAGCTCACGACGCTCGACGGTCAACGCGCCCACGCGATCACCGTCCAGGTCGACCCGCCGGTGCACGAGCCCGGCCAGGTCGGCCGGCGCGAGCGGAAGGGGATCGTCCGCAGACGTCGGCCACACCCCCACCGGCCGCAGCTCGGCGGGCGACCCGAGCCAGAGCGTCACCGGGGCGCCCAGTGCCTCCGAGGTCGCGCGGGCGAGGTCGGTGGGCAGGTCGTCGGCGGCCGGACTTCGGCGCGACATCCAGGTCAGGGCGGCGTACGCCGCGGCGTGCTGGCCGTGCACGACCGCGAGCCCCGCGACCACCGGGACGAGCGTCGCCGCGATCAGCCCGGGCGTCGGCGAGCGCCACCCGACCAGCCCGACGACCAGCACCAGCGCGGCCGCGACGGCGCCGCGGAGGAGCCACGCGAGCTGACGTCGTACGAACCCGGTCGTCCCACGCCACCGCGCCCACAGCGCCACGGGCCAGAGGAGCTGGCAGACCAGGTACGCCGGGTGCGCGAGCACCGTCCACGCCGCGTCGACCGCCGCGGGCGGGTCGCCGGCGAACGGGTGCGGCACCTCCACTCCCGTCGAGGCGTACTCGACCGGCCACAGCAGCGACAGCAGCGCGCACACCGCCGTCACGACCACCACGACGACGACCACCGGCCGCCAGCGCGGCGACGGCAGGCGACCGTCCGGGAACGCGACCACCGACACGGTGACGAGGCCGATGCTGAGCGCGACCGGCCAGACGCCGAGCCAGGCTGCCCACTCGTCGCCGCCGGCATGCCCGACCTGGCGCCCCCAGAACAGCACCGCCTGGACGGCGCCGACACCCAGGAACAGCGCGCCCAGCCGATGGGCACGCCGCTGCAGCAGGACGTAGGCGCCGACGAGGGCGAAGGCGAGCGCGAGCAGGCCGTTGTGCAGGTTGCTCACCCACACGCCCCGGGCCAGCCCCCACGTCACGAGCAGGACGACGCCGCTGACCACCACGAGCGGCACCAGTCCGCGCGGGAGCCGGACGCTGGTCATGGCGACATCGTGGCACCGCACGAGCGCACGCGGCACAGGGTTGTCCCTGGGACCGCGGTCCAGGGTCAGCCCCGTACCCCGGCGGCCGGTCCGGGACCGAGCGTGGAGCCATGACCATCCTCTTCGCCGAGACCGGCGCCACGACACAGTCCGCACCCACCCCGACCGACCGGCTGCTCACGAGCTCCCTCGCCGTCGCACCCCTTCTCTACCTCGCCGCCGACACGACGTACGCCGTCCGCGGCTGGGACGACGCCACCGCCGGGGTGCTGCACGTCCTGGGCGCGACGGCGTACGGCTTCGTCGTCCTGGCCATCGCGTCATGGCTGCCCCGCACGTCCCGGCTCGCCGCCGCGATCCTCCTGAGCGGGGTCATCGGGATGTGCGGCAACGTCGCCTACGGCTTCGACGCCATCCACCTGTCGCTCGGGGACGTCTCGCTCGTCGACCAGCCCGGCGCGGCCAACCTGATCAAGCCGCTGGGCCTCTTCTTCCCGCTGTCGTTCGCCCTCGTCGCGTGGGCACTGGCGCGCCTCGGTCACCGGTGGCAGGCGGTGTTGGTGCTCGTGGCCATCGTGGCGTGGCCGGTCGCGCACATCGGCAACATCGCCGCGGTCGCCGTACCGGTCAACGTGGCGCTGGTGATCGCGTTCGGCAGCCTGCTCTGGGCCCGCCGCGCCTAGCGTTCGTCCGCGAGGTACGCCAGCTGGGCGCGGACCGAGAGCTCCGCCGCACCCCACAGCACCGGGTCGACGTCGGCGTACACGACCTCCACGACGGCGCGGGCCGGGTCGTCGCTCGGCGGCAGGGTGGCGAGCGCGGCACGTACCTGGTCGAGCCGCTGCTCGCGGTGCGCGAGGTAGAAGTCGATCGCGCCGAGCGCGTCCTCGATCACCGGGCCGTGGCCGGGCCAGACGGTCGTGATGCCCTGCTCGCCGCACAGCGCGTGCAGCCGCTGGAGGGACGACAGGTAGGCCCCGAGCTCGCCGTCGGGGTGCGCGACCACGGTCGTGCCGCGGCCCAGGACGGTGTCGCCGGTCAGCACCGCACGGTCCTGCGGGACGACGAAGGACAGCGAGTCGGCGGTGTGGCCGGGCGTCGCGACGACGTGCACCTCGAGCCCGCCGACCGACACGACGTCACCCTCGCCGAGGCCCTCGGACCCGAGGCGGTGTGCCGGGTCCAGGGCACGTACGCCGCACCCGTGCCGCTCGGCGTACTCCCGGGCCGCCTCGCTGTGGTCGGCATGGTGATGGGTCAGCAGGACCGTGGCGACGTCGCCCGCGGCCGCGTCGATGGCGTCGAGGTGGGAGGCGATCGGGGGGCCCGGATCGACGACGACCGACCGCGACGAGTCGGGGTCGCGGAGCACCCAGGTGTTCGTGCCGTCGAGGGTCATGATGCTGGCGTTCGGCGCCAGCACGCACTGGCCGGTCGTGCCGAAGGAGCCCCCTGCCCAGGTCATCGTGCTGCCATCAGTGCGCTGTAGCGCGGCGGCGTCGAGAGGATGAACCCGTCACCGTCGGGCACGACCTCGGGGGTGAACATCTCGACGGTCCGGTCGCGCGACTCGCGCAGCACGGCGTCGACGTCGGCGTGCTGGCCGACGTCGAGGCAGGTCAGCCAGGTCGGGGGCATCATCGTCAGCCGGTCCTGCTCTACCTGCTCGACGGCGTCGAGGGCCGCGGTCCACTGCACGGCCGACGACTCCGTCGACACGTCGCGGGTGACCTGGCCCTCGGGCAGCCGGGCGACGAAGAACCACGTGCGGTAGCGGCGCGGCTCGAAGACCGGGGTGAGCCAGCCCGACCACGGCCCGAGGAGGTCGGTGCGGAGCACGAGCGCGCGCTTCTCGAGGAACGCCGTCATCGACAGCTCGCGCGACTCGAGGGCGACCCGGTCCGCTTCCCAGTCGTCGCCGGTCGTGTCGGCGACGACCTCGTCGGCATCGGCGCCCGCGAGCAGGACGCCCGACTCCTCGAAGGTCTCGCGTACGGCGGCGCAGACCAGGGCGCGCGCCTTCGGCTCGTCGACGCCGAGCCTCGCCGCCCACTCGGTCGGCGACGGACCGGCCCAGAGACCGCGCTCGACGAGCTCGTCGGCGCCGCCCTCCTCGGCGTAGTCGCGCGGGTCGACACCGCCTCCCGGGAACACGCACATGCCGCCGGCGAAGGCCATCGACGTCTGGCGGCGCAGGAGGTAGACCTCGGGACCCCGTGACCCGGGGCGCATGAGGACCACCGTCGCGGCGTCCCGCGGCTCGGCGGGCGTCGCCGAGCCCTCGGCGTACGACCTGGCCTGGGCGACGAGCGCCTCCGGGAGGGGCAGCCGCTCCACCTGCTCAGACCTCGACGATGATCTCGACCTCGACGGGGACGTCGAGCGGGAGCACCGAGACGCCGACGGCGGAGCGCGCGTGCTTACCGGCGTCGCCGAACACCTCGCCGAGCAGCTCGGAGGCGCCGTTGGCGACCTTGGGCTGGCCGGTGAAGTCGGGTGCCGACGCGACGAAGACGACGACCTTCACCACCCGCTTCACGTCGTCGAGCGAGCCGATCTCGGCCTTGACCGCGGCGAGCGCGTTGAGGGCGCACTGGCGCGCGCACTCGTAGCCCTGCTCCTCGGTGACCTCGGCGCCCACCTTGCCGACGGCGAGCATCTCGCCGTCGCGCGCGGGCAGCTGGCCGGCGGTGAAGACGAGGTTCCCGGCGCGAGCGGTGGGCTGGTAGGCCGCGACCGGCGGGACGACCTCGGGGACGGTGATGCCCAGCTCGGCGAGCCTGGCCTCGGCACCCATCAGGACGCCTTCGGCTTCTTGAGGAAGGCGACCAGACCGCCCTGGGCGTTGGTGTGGATGGCCACCAGCTCCCAGCCGTCCTGGCCGAAGTTGTTGAGCATGAGCGCTTCGTTGTGGAGCGGAATCGGCGCCACCTGGTACTCCCACTGGGTCATGGATCGCACCCTACTCGGGGTGGTTCGGCCGTCCATCGGCGGTTGAGGTGCGAGCGGAGCGAGCCTCGAAACCACGCGGATCCGTGGTTTCGAGGCTCGTCGCTGGAGCTCCTCGCACCTCAACCACCGGGGAAGAGGTGTCGAGCCGATCAGTCGGTCTTGCGGCTCACGAGCACGCCGAGGACGGCGTAGCCGACCACGAGGTGCAGGCAGGCGACGGCGTTGCCGACCGTCTCGCCGAAGATGCCCAGCGCCGGGATGGTGACGACCGCCCAGCTCTCGGCGACCATCGGCCAGAAGCGTGAGGTGCCCTTCCAGCGGCCGGCGATCGCGATGCGGATGCCGATGAAGAACATCCCGAGCATCGAGAACGGCCAGAAGGCGTCCAGGATGGCCCAGCCGACCTGGTCCAAGTCGGAGACCCGGATCGCGTCGACGAAGGTCGACGCCATCGCCATGCTGACGAGGAACGCCTCGAAGCGCAGCACGCCCCGGGCGACCTTGCCCTCACCCAGCGCGCGGGTGCGCCAGAGGGTGCGGAGCAGGAAGAGCAGGCCGACCTGGAAGAGCAGGGCGCCGACGCCCTGCACCGCGAGACCGAGGTCGGACTCAGGGTTCAGGCCGTAGAGCGCCATGGAGGCCGACCACGCGAGGGCGCCGGCGGTGAGGACCCGACCGTGGACGGCGTACGGGTGACGGGGGCTCGAGCCGGTCGGCGCGGTCTTCGCGACGTCGGAGCGAGCGGGAGCGGGAGAGTGCGAGATGGTCAACGGACCTGTCCTGTCTGGAGTGGTGTGGAGCCGCTGTCTGCGGCACACCGGAAGGTTGGCCGTCCCGCTGCCCCGGCCCACAGGGAGCGGCGTCCCGACCTCGGTCCCCTCGACTGGTCCCGTCAGGGAGGGACCTCGGTCCCGCGACGACGGGACGCGCGCGCGGTGATACTTCTCGCGTGCGCAGAGTACTCGAGCCCGTCGGCGTCGCCGTCGTGTCGCTCGTCGCGATGGCCGCATCGATCTGGCTCGACCTCGCCACCACCGGCGCCCAGCGCGCCGCGGCCGGCACGGACCCCGCCGCCGCCACCGTCCTGCCGGGACTGCTCCTCGCCGCGGCAGCGATCGCCGTGCTGTGGCACCGCCCGGGCGACACCGTCGGGCTGCTCATGGGGGTGGTCGCACTCGTGTGGACCGTCGACGGCGCGCTCTACGGCTGGATCCCCTACGCCCTCGCCCACGACCTGCCGAGCACGGACGCCTCGTACTGGTTCGTCGCCCGCTTCGGCGCCTTCCTGCTCTCCGGCCTGGTCGCGCTGCTCCTGCTCTACCCGACAGGTCGCCTGGTCGGCGGGCGCGCCCGCCCGGTGGCGTACGCCGCCCTCATCGCCTGCGTCGCCCTGCCCGTGGGCCTGCTCCTCGCGCCCGACAGCGTGCTGTTCACCCACGGCGAGCCGGTCGGGTCGACCGACATCGTCACGCTCCCGGTGAGCGACGCGACCGCGCAGGCGATGCTGCGGGTCGCACAGGTCGCCACCATCGGCTCGATCCTCGTCGCGGTCGTCCTGGTGTGGGTGCGCCACCGGCGCGCCGCCGCGCACGAGCGGATGCAGCTGCGGTGGCTGCTGTGGGCCGGGATCATGTGCGTGCTGATGGTCCTGGCGGCCGCGACGCTGTCGGTGGGCGGGCTGGTCACCACGATCTTCCTGGACCTCGCGGTGGCGGCCCTGTCGGTGTCGATCGCGATCGGCCTGGTCCGCCCGGGTCTCGGCGACGTCGACGCCCTGGTGGCGTGGACGCTCACCACCGCAGTCGTCGCGGCCATCGTCGTCGCGATCGACCTCGCCGTGCTCGCCGCCGGGACCTCCCTGCTGGGCGAGCGCCTCGACGAGCGCGACGTCACCGTGCTGGTGCTGGTGCTCGCCGTCGTGGTCTACGGCCCGCTGCGCGGCTGGCTCGGCGGGCTCGTCCGCCGGCTGCTGCTGGGCCGGCGCGGCGACCGGTACGGCGCCGTGTCCTCGCTCGCGGCCCGGCTCGAGACCACCGGCACCGTGGACGAGCAGCTCCCCGCGCTCGCCTCCGCGGTCGCGGACACCTTCAAGGTCGGCCACGTGCGGGTCGAGGTCGTCGCGCCCGACGGCGGCATCCTCTCGGCCACCCACGGCCGTGCGCCCGCGGAGGTGCAGGAGATCGACATCGCCTACCAGGGCGAGCAGGTCGGCCGGCTCGTGCTTCCCGTGCAGGGCTACCGCTCGCTGCTGTCCCGCCGCGACCAGGGCCTCCTCGTCGACCTCGTCCGGCAGGCCGCCGTCGCTATCCGCGCCCGGCTGCTCGCCACCGAGCTCCAGGAGAGTCGCGAGCGGCTCGTGCTCGGCCGCGAGGACGACCGTCGCCGGATCCGCCGCGACCTCCACGACGGTCTCGGGCCGGTCCTCGGCGGCGTCGCGCTGCGGCTGCAGGCCGCCGGCAACGCCATCGAGTCCGACCCCGACCGCGCCCGCGACCTCGTCGGGCTGGCCCGGACCGAGGTCAGCGACGCCCTCGACGACGTACGACGCCTCGTGCACGACCTGCGGCCGCCCGCCCTCGACGACCTCGGCCTCGAGGCCGCCGTGCGCCAGCAGGCCGACCGCGTGCGCTCCGAGCTCGACGTCACGGTCGAGACCGCCGGCACCGCCGGGTTGCCGGCCGCTGTCGAGGTGGCGGCCTACCGCATCGTGTCCGAGTCGCTCGCCAACGTGGTCAAGCACGCCGGCGCCGGCCGGGTCGACGTACGCCTCGACGCCGGACCCACCGCCCTCACCGTCACCGTCGCCGACGACGGCCGCGGCATCGGCCCCGACGTCACAGCCGGCGTCGGCCTGCTGTCGCTGCGCGAGCGCGCCGAGGAGCTCGGCGGGCGCTGCGAGGTGGTCTGCCCGGACGAGGGTGGTACGACGGTGCGCGCCGTGCTGCCGTACGGAGAGAGGATGCCGCGATGACCACCCCTGCTGAGCCGATCCGCCTGCTGATCGCCGACGACCATCCGGTCTTCCGCGACGGCCTGGCCTCGCTGCTCGACCCGCTGCCGGGGATCGACGTCGTGGCACGCGCGTCCGACGGTGCCGAGGCCGTGGCGATGGTCGAGGAGCACCGGCCCGACGTGGTGATCATGGACGTGCAGATGCCGGTGATGAACGGCATCGACGCCACGCGGGCCGTGGTCACCGCACACCCCGCGACGGGCGTGCTCGTGCTCACGATGGGAGAGGACGACGGCACCGTCCTGTCCGCGCTGCGGGCCGGCGCCCGCGGCTACCTCCGCAAGGGCGCCGAGCAGGACGAGATCGTCCGCGCGGTGTCGACGGTCCACGCCGGCGGCGTCGTCTTCGGCGCCTCCCTGGCCGCGCGGATCTCCGAGGTGCTCGCTCCGCCGACGCGGCCCGACCGGCCCTTCCCCGAGCTCACCGAGCGCGAGACCGAGGTCCTCGACCTCATCGCGGCCGGTCGCAACAACGCGCAGATCGCCCAGACGCTCTTCCTGTCGCCCAAGACGATCCGCAACAACATCACCAGCATCCTCGCCAAGCTGCAGGCGACCGACCGGGCCGACGTGATCATCCGCGCCCGCGATGCGGGACTGGGCCGTGAGGATGGCGACGGCGGGTCGTCCACCCACTAGGTTCCGGCAATGGAGCAACGCACGGAGGCGGCCGAGAGCCGTGAGAACAAGAAGGGGCTCGACCCCTTCGAGCGGTTCGTCGAGATCTCGACCAAGCTGATCAGCCGGGCGCCGTTCTTCGCGGTCGTGGTCGCGGTCGTCGTCATCTGGGCGGCAAGCTACCCGCTCTGGAAGAGCACCACCAAGTGGGAGCTGGCGATTCACACCTTCGGCGGCGTGCTGTCCCTGCTGCTGCTGGTGCTCCTCGAGAACGCCGGCCGGCGCAACACCGAGTCGATGCAGGAGAAGCTCAACGTGATCGCCGAGGCCCTCGCCGCACTCATGGACTCACGTGCGGCGGACGACCCCGAGCTCCGGGAGGCCGCAGAGAACCTCCGCGAGGCCGTCGGGCTCGAGGAGCGTCACTGAGCCAGGAGGCGCAGGGTCTCCTCGCGCGCGGGTGAGGTGGTCGCGTCCGTGCCGGCAGATGCGCCGGCCACCGGGTGAACCATCACCTCGTCGACGCCGTACGTCGTCGCGAGCTCCTCGAGCTGGGCGCGGGCCTGGTCGGCCGATCCGACGATCCACCGCGTGGCCATCGCCTCGCCGAACGCCCGCTGGTCGGCTGTCATCTCGACGGCCTCGGCCTCCTCGACCGTCCGCTGCGGGTGGAGCGGCGCGCCGGTGCGCAGCGCGATCATCTGCTGCACGTTGGGCAGCGCGCGACGGCGCGCCTCCTCCTCGGTCTCGGCCACGACGGCGTTGACGGTGAGAAAGGTGCGCGGCTCCGGGTACTCGGGCGAGGGACGGTACGACGACCGGTAGAGGTCGAGCGCCACGCCGGTCCCGTCGCCGGAGAAATGGTGCGCGAACACGTACGGCAGGCCCTTCTCGGCGGCGAGCCGCGCGGAGTAGTCGGACGAGCCCAACAGCCAGATGTCCGCGATCGTGCGGGCGGCCGGCGTCGCGCGCAGCGGCTGGCGGCGCGGGCCGATCTGCAGCTCGACGCCGTCGGTCGACATCAGGGTGCGGATGTCCTCGACGTACTCCGGGAACTTCGCGACCGCGTCGTCCGCGGACTCGGCGCTGCCGCCGCGGAGGACGTACCTCGTGAGCGGGTCCGTGCCGGGCGCGCGGCCGATGCCGAGGTCGATGCGACCCGGGAAGGCCGCCTCCAGCAGGGCGAACTGCTCCGCGACCACCAGCGGCGCGTGGTTGGGCAGCATCACGCCGCCGGATCCGACCTTGATGCGCTCCGTCGCCGCGGCGAGCATCGCGATGATGACGGGCGGGTTGGTCGAGGCGACGGCCGGCATGTTGTGGTGCTCGGCGACCCAGTAGCGGCGGTAGCCCAGCTGGTCGGCGACCTGCGCGAGGCCCCGGGAGGCGGCGAGCGCGTCACCGGTGGTCTGGTCGCTGCGGACGGTCACGAGGTCGAGCACGGAGAGGGCAGTCACTGTCGGTGCAGCGCCCGCGGGACTCGTCGTATTCCGGATTGACCTCACGTGCACCTGAGGTCCTACCGTCGGGCCAGTGAGCACCGACGCCGACACCGCGCAGCGCGACGGCATCCTGTCCCCTGCCTACGCCGCGACCACGATCGCGATGTTCGGGCTGATCGCCTTCGTCGCCTTCGAGGCGATGGCCGTGGCGACCGTGATGCCGACGGTGGCCCGCGACCTCGACGGGCTCGACCTGTTCGCGCTGGCGTTCGCGGCACCATTGGCGAGCGGCGTGGTCGGCATGGTCGCCGCCGGGATGTGGAGCGACCGCACCGGTCCCGTCGTGCCGCTGCTCGCGTCGATGGCGCTCTTCTCGCTCGGCCTCCTCGTGTGCGGCCTCGCGCCCGACATGGAGGTGCTGCTGGTCGGCCGGGTGCTGCAGGGTCTCGGCGGCGGGGCGCTGACCGTCGGGCTGTACGTCATGGTCGGGCTCTGCTTCCCGGCCCACCTCCGGCCGGCGGTCTTCGCATCGTTCGCCGCGGCGTGGGTGCTGCCGTCGCTCTTCGGTCCCGGCGTGGCCGCCCTGGTCGCGGACGTGTGGAGCTGGCGCTGGGTCTTCCTCGGCACGGTCGCCTTCGTCGCCATCGCGCTCGCCCTGCTCGCTCCCGCCCTACGAGGCCTCGAGCCGCACGCCGAGGGCGTCACCACCCCGGCCTCACGACTCTGGTGGGCGGTCCTCGGGGCCGCGGCGGCACTGGTGCTCGAGCTGCTGGGCTCGGCCGTCGGCGTGACGGCCCTCGGGGCAGTGGCCGCGCTGGTGGCCGTGTGGTTCGCCCTCGGCCGGATGCTGCCCGCCGGCACCCGCACCCTGCGTCGCGGACTGCCGTCGGTGATCGCGACCCGCGGCCTGCTGTCGGCGACGTTCTTCTGCGCGGAGGCCTACATCGTCTACGTCCTCCAGGACCACTGGTCGCTGAGCCCGGGCCGGGCCGGCATCGCGCTCACCTGCGTCGGCCTGGTGTGGGCGACCGCGAGCCAGGTGCAGTCGCGGCTCGGCAGCCGCGTCTCGCACACGCGGGCGATGGTGATCGGCACCTGCGTCGTGCTGACCGGGCTCACCGCCCTCGCGACCTCGGTGCTGCTCCACGATGGGGGAGATGGGCCGTCCGCCGTGCTCCCGGCGGCGTCGTACGTCCTCGCGGGGGCGGGCATGGGCTTCGCCTACCCGCGGACCGGGGTGGCGATGCTCGAGGTGTCGACCGACCGGGACCGCGGCTTCAACTCCTCGGCCCTCACGGTCGCCGACTCCCTCGGCGCAGCGCTCGCACTGTCCATCGCGGGCTCGGCGTTCGCCGCAGCCGAGCGCGGAAGCGTCGACCCGTTCCTCACGGTCTTCCTCTTCGCCGCGGGCTCGGCCGTGGTCGGCGTCGTCGCGGCCTCCCGGACGAGGGCACCCGCTATCTAGGGACGAAATGGTCGGAGAACCACCTCGTCGACCTACCAGAACGTCCCCAGGTACCGAGACGGGTCCGGCCGGCCCCCGGGGGAGAGGGCCGGCCGGACGATCTGGGAGGACTCGCTCAGGAGGCCTGGTCGAGCGTCGGGTAGTCGGTGTAGCCCTCGGCCCCGCCGCCGTAGAACGTGGCCTGGTCGGGCTCGTTGAGCTCGGTGCCCAGCCGCCACCGGTCGACGAGGTCCGGGTTCGCAAGGAACTGACGACCCACGACGACGGCGTCCGCAAGGCCGGTGGCGAGGAGCTCCTCGACCGAGTCGAGGGTGGTCACGTCGCCGAAGCCGTCGTTGAGGAGCACGACGCCGTCGAAGCGCTCGCGCAGGTCGCGCACCAGCGTCTCGAGGGGCTCGAGCGGGCTGGCGAGCAGGCTCAGGTAGGCCAGGCCGAGCGGCTGGACGCCGTCGACGACGGCGCGGTAGGTCGCGGTCAGGTCGGACCCGATCTCCTCGCCGATCCCGTTGAACTGGTGGCCGGGGCTGAGCCGCAGGCCGACACGCTCCGCGCCGATCGCCTCCGCGACCGCGGTGACGACCTCGATGACGAAGCGCGCGCGGTTCTCCGGCGTACCGCCGTAGAGGTCGTCGCGCTGGTTGACCGTCGGGTCGAGGAACTGGTGCAGGAGGTAGCCGTTGGCGGCGTGCACCTCGACGCCGTCGAGGCCTGCGGCCACCGCGTTGCGCGCGGCGGTCACGAAGTCCGCCACGAGACCGGCGACCTCGTCCGCCGCGGGCGAGCGCGGTACGTCGTGGGGCTTGTTGCCGTCGGCGGTGACCATCTCGCCCGGCGCCTGCACGGCGCTGGGGGCGACGGTCTCGGCGCCGTCCTTGTTGTCGGCGTGCGCGATGCGACCGGCGTGCATGAGCTGGGCGACGATCACACCGTCACGGGCGTGCACGGCGTCGGCCACGAGACGCCAGCCGGCGACCTGCTCGTCGGTGTAGAGGCCGGGGACGTTGAGGTAGCCCTGCCCGACCTGGCTCGGGGCGATGCCCTCGGTGACGATCAGGCCGGCGGAGGCGCGCTGGCCGTAGTACTCGGCGTTCAGGGTGGTCGGGGCGTGACCGGCGCCGGCGCGGTTGCGCGTCAGCGGCGCCATCACGAAGCGCTGCGGGAGCTGCCAGCGGCCGACGGTGAGGGGCTCGAATGCACGGGACATGAGGTGGGGGCCTCCTGAGGAAGTTGACGTCTGTACGACTTCCTCAGCGGCCCGGGACCCCACCATGTTCCCGGATCGGGCCCTTCGAGAGATGCCTCACAGCCGGCGCTCACCCGTCCGGGCGAGGCACTTCGCACCCCAGTCCTACGGTTGTCGGCTGAGATCTCGGCTGACAACCGTGGGAGTCACCGGACATCCGGTGACTCCCACCGCTGCCCCTAGCGGCGCCGGAGCGCCGCCTCGACGAGCGCCGGCGGTGCGTAACCCCGGTCTGCCTCGTTGAGCGTGGTGCCCGGAGGGACGATCTCGTCGATCCGGTCGAGCACGTCGGGCGTCAGGACGACCTTCTCGACGCCGAGCTGGGACTCGAGCTGCTCCAGCGTGCGGGGGCCGATGATGGCCGACGACACCCCCGGGTGGGCGAGCACGAAGCCGAGCGCGAGGTGGATCAGCGACAGGCCGGCCTCGTCGGCGAGCTCCTGCAGCTGGTACACCGCCTCGAGCTTGACCTTGTTCTCCGGCGAGGTCGGGTCGTGCCGCGCCGGCTGCCGCTCGAGGCGGCTCGACGTCACCGACGGGTCCTCGCCGCGCCGGTAGCGACCGGACAGCCACCCGCCGGCCAGCGGGCTCCACGGCAGCACGCCGAGGCCGTACCTCTGCGCCGTCGGCAGGATGTCGCGCTCCACCTCGCGGGCGAGGATGGAGTACGGCGGCTGCTCGCTGACCGGTCGCTCGCGGCCGCGCTTCTCCGCCACCCACTGCGCCTCGACGACCTGCGAGGGCAGGAAGGTCGACGTGCCGAAGTAGCGGATCTTGCCCTGCCGGACCAGGTCGGTCAGCGCGCCGAGGGTCTCGTCGATGTCGACCTCGGGGCGGGGGCGGTGCACCTGGTAGAGGTCGATGTGGTCGACCTGCAGCCGACGCAACGAGTGCTCGACCTCGCGGATGATCCAGCGACGCGAGTTGCCGGCCTGGTTGGGGTCCTCGTCGTGCATGTTGCCGTGGAACTTGGTGGCGAGGAAGACGTCGTCGCGGCTGCCCGCGCGGGCCTGGAGCGCCTTGCCGACGATCTCCTCGGACTCGCCGCGCGCGTAGACGTCGGCGGTGTCGATGACGTTGATCCCGGCGTCGAGCGCGCGGTGAATGATCGCGATCGACTCGTCGTGGTCGGGGTTGCCCCACGCGCCGAACATCATCGCGCCGAGGGTCAGCGGGCTGACCTGGACGCCGGTGCGGCCGAACGGACGGTAGTGCTCGAAGGTCATGCGGTCTTCTCCCGGATGGTGGGTGCGTACTGGCTGGCGGGTCGCGACAGCCCGAGGTGGTCGCGGAGCGTGCTTCCTGTGTACTCCGTGCGGAACAATCCGCGCTCGCGCAGGATCGGCACGACCTCCTCGATGAAGACGTCGATCCCGCCCGGCAGCCACGGCGGCATCACGTTGAAGCCGTCGGCGGCCCCCTGCTCGGCCCACTTCTGGATCGTGTCCGCGACCTCGACCGGCGTACCGGCCACGACCCGGTGCCCGCGGGCACCCGCGAGCCGGTGGCAGAGCTGGCGGATCGTGGGGTTCTCGCGCGCGACGATGTCGAGGACGAGCTGCGAGCGGCTGTGGAACGCGCGGTCACCCACGGGCGCCACGACCTCGGTCGGGAACGGCCCGTCGAGGTCGTACGACGACAGGTCGACGCCGACGAGGTTGCTCAGCTGCCTGAGGGAGTACGCCGGCTGCGTGAGGTCGTTGAACTCCTCCTCGAGCGCCCGCGCCTCAGCCGACGTCGAGCCGATGAACGGGCTGATCCCGGGGAGCACCTTGAGCTGGCCGGGGTCGCGACCGGCCGCGCGGGCGCGGGCCTTGATGTCGGAGTAGAACTCCTGGGCGTTCTCCAGCGTCTGGTGCGCGGTGAAGATGGCCTCGGCCCAGCGGGCGGCGAAAGCGCGACCGTCGGGCGACGATCCGGCCTGCACGTAGACAGGCCGACCCTGCGGCGAGCGCGGGACGTTGAGCGGGCCGCGCACCCGGAAGTGCTCGCCCTCGTGGTCGACGCGGTGGATCTTGTCCGTGTCGGCGTAGACACCGCTGCGGCGGTCGGCGACGACGGCGTCGTCCTCCCAGCTGTCCCACAGCCGGGTGACGACGTCGAGGAACTCCTCGGCCCGCTCGTAGCGCTGGGCGTGCACCGGGTGCGCGTCGAGGCCGAAGTTGTGGGCCGCGGCCGCCGACGAGGTGGTGACGATGTTCCACCCGACCCGGCCGTTGCTCAGGTGGTCGAGCGAGGCGAACTGACGGGCCAGGTTGTAGGGCTCGTTGTAGGTCGTCGACGACGTGCCGATGACGCCGATCCGCTCGGTGGCCGCCGCGATGGCGGTCATCTTGGTGATCGGCTCGAGCCCGGCGCGGGCGGCGTACGCGATGTTGTCCGCCAGCGCCGGCCCGTCGGCGAAGAAGACGGCGTCGAACGTGGCGTCCTCCGCGCGCTGCGCCAGCTCCTGGTAGTAGGAGATGTCGGTGATCCGCTCGGGCTGCGACTCGGGTCGCCGCCAGGCCGCCTCGTGGTGGCCGTCGGGGTAGATGAAGAGGTTGAGGTGGAGGGACCGGCTCATGAGGCCGCCCTCGCGACGTGGCGGGGAGCCGAGTCGTGGTCGTCCTCGACCCCGAGCTCGTTGAGCAGCTGCGAGCGCAGCCGCGCGAAGACCGGGTCGGCCTGCGAGCGACGGCCGTCGATCTCGACGCGCGCGTCGTGGCGGACCACGCCGCCGTCGAGGACGATCACCCGGTCGGCGAGCACGATGGCCTCGTCGACGTCGTGGGTGACGAGGAGGACGGCGGGCTCGTGCACCTCGCAGAGCTTGCGCAGCAACGTGTGCATCCGGATCCGGGTGAGCGCGTCGAGTGCACCGAACGGCTCGTCGGCGAGCAGCAGCTCGGGGTCCCGGACGAGCGAGCGCGCCAGCGCGGCACGCTGCTGCTCGCCTCCGGACAGCTCGTGTGGCCACGCCTTCTCGCGTCCGGCGAGGCCGACCTCGGCGAGCGCCTGGCGTCCGCGCTCCTCGGCGTCGCCGGCCCGGAGGCCGAGGACGACGTTGTCGAGGATCCGCTTCCACGGCAGCAGCCGCGAGTCCTGGAAGACCACGGAGACCTTCTCGGGCACCTCGATCCGGCCGGTGCCGGCGACACCCCGGTCGAGGCCGGCGAGCGAGCGGAGCAGCGTGCTCTTGCCCGAGCCGCTGCGGCCCAGCAGGGCCACGAACTCGCCGGGCGCGATCTCGAGGTCGAGACCGTTGAGGACGCCGCCCGCCTCGTTGAAGCTGCGGTGCAGGTCCGTCACCTTCACCGCCGCGTCCCTCCGGTCGGACGGGTGGGTGTTCAGCTGGCCAGCGTGCGACGCCATGACAAGGCCTTCCTCTCGATGAGCCGGACCACTGCGTCGGCGGTGACGCCGAGCAGTGCGTAGACGACCAGGCCGACGACGATGACGTCGGTCTGCCCGTAGTTGGACGCGAGCGTGATCATGTGGCCGATCCCGCTCGTGGCGTTGATGACCTCGACGACGACCAGCGCGAGCAGCGACGACGTCACCGCGAAGCGCAGGCCGAGCAGGAAGCCCGGCATCGCACCGGGCAGCACCACGTGGCGGATGAACTCACCACGGGTGACGCCGAGGGTCTCGGCGAGCTCGGCGTACCTGCCCTCGATCGTGCGCAGGCCGTTGTGGGTGTGGATGTAGATCGGCACGAAGACCGCGAGCGCGATCGTGAGGATCTTGAAGGGCTCGCCGATCCCGAACCACAGGAGAAGCAGCGGGATCAGCGCGAGCGTCGGGATGGAGCGCTTCACCTGCACCGGTCCGTCGATGAGCGTCTCACCGATGCGGGACAGGCCCGAGACGAGCGCCAGGACCAGGCCGACGACCACGCCGAGGCCGAGACCGAGGGCAGCGCGGATGCCCGAGGTCACCAGGCTCTCCTGGAGGCGGCCGTTCTCGATGAGCGTCTCGCCGGTCGCGATGACGGTCCACGGCGCGCTCAGGTTGCGCTCGTCGAGCAGGCCCGTGGCCGAGCCGACGATCCACGCCAGCAGCAGTACGGCGATGCCGATGAGGCTGCCGAACCGGATCGGCTTGCCGGGGCCGAGGCGGCGGCGCAGCGGGCGGACGTCCTCGGTCTCCGACGAGATCGCGCGACGGTAGGGAGCGGTCAGCGTGGTCACGACGACTCACCCCCGAGCGCGGCGGCGATGGCCTTCTCGAAGCGACGGTCGTAGAGCGTCTCGACCTCGAGGGGCTCCTGCTGCTGCTCCTTCACGAGCGTGTCGACGGTGACCTGGTGCCGGGCGATGAACTCGTCCCAGTTGGTCGGCACGGTGAACTTGCCGAGCGCGTCGACGACGTAGGTCGCGTCCTCGGGAGTCAGGCCCTCGTGGTCCTCGTAGTAGGCCTTGGCGAACTCGTCGGGGTGGTCGGAGATCCACAGCTGGGCCTTCGCCCAGGCGGCGACGTACTCCTTGATCGCGGCGGCCTTGTCGGCGTCCTCGAGCACGCTCGTCGGGGCGTAGAGCGTCCAGGCATCGTCGCGGACCCCCGACGGGATGGTGGTGGCGCCGTCGCGCTCGTACTTCGCGAGGTAGGTCTTGACCAGGGTCTGGCCGAGCGGCGCGACGTCGACCTGCTTGCCCGCGAGGGCGACGGAGAAGGCGTCGTCGACGCTCTGCATCTCGACCAGCTCGACGTCGTCCTGGGTCAGGCCGGCCTCGCGGAGCACGTTGAGCACCAGCGCGCCCTGCGCCTGTCCGGGGCTGTAGGCGATCTTCTTGCCCTTCAGGTCCTCGATGGACTTCACGTCGACACCGGGGGCGACACCCAGCTCGTAGGTCGGGTGCGCGGCCGGGTCGACCGTCTCGCGGGCGGCGACGATCCGGACGTCGGTGCCGGTCCAGTGCGCGAAGAGCGGCGGGATGTCGGCGACCGAGCCGATGTCGATCGCGTCGGCGCGGAAGGCCTCGAGCGTCTTCGGGCCGCCGGTGATGTTGGCCCACTCGATGTCGACGTCGAGGTCGTCGATGGCGCCCGAGGTCTCGAGCGCGACCTGCGTCGCCGGGTCGCCGACGCGCAGCACGGTGCCGTCGGCGGGCTTGTCGGGAAGGGCGGCGGTCAGCTCGAGCTTGGGTCCGGCCTCGTCGCCACCGCAGGCGGACAGCGCCATGAGGCCGGCGGCGGTCAGCAGGGCGGTGCGGATGAGGGGGCTCTTCAGCCCTCGTCGTGACTTCACAGTTCTCCTAGGGACGTTCGCGGGTGTTCTAAAGTAGTGCAAGTTGGTTGACTTACTGCATTTATGGTGCGTCGTGTTGCCTGCACCCCTGCAGGCACCGGTCAGGCCGAGCGCAGCAGCGGCAGCAACGAGTCGCCGATGCGGACGATCTCCCGCTCGTACGGTGTGTCGCTGAGCACGAAGTGGGTGATGCCGAGGTCGGCGTAGCGGAGCAGCGCCTTCGCGACGTCGTCGGGCGAACCGACCAGCCACGTGGTGCCGGCACCGCCGCCACCGACGCGCCCGGGAGCGGTGTAGAGGCAGTCGTCGAGGACGTCGCCCTCTTCGGCGAGGTCGAGCAGGCGCTGCTGGCCGACGGCGACCCGGCGGCCGGGGTCAGCGGCCCACTCGTGCTGCCCCTCGGCCATCGCGGCGACCTTGGCCTCGGCGTCGGCCCACGCCTCCTCGGTGGTGTCGCGGACCAGCGTCGTGATCCGCAGGCCGTACTGCAGCGGCGGCAGGTCGCGCTCGAGCTCGACGCTCAGCTTCTCCAGGTGCTCGATGCGTGCGGCCACGCCGTCGAGCGGCTCGCCCCAGAACAGCTGGACGTCGGCCTCCGCGGCCGCCGTGCGCTGCGCCGCCTCGGACGCGCCGCCGAAGTAGAGCTGGGGGTGCGGGCGGCCCTCGCGGGCGACCGGCTTGTGCTCGAGGGTGGCCGCCTCGGCCCTGTAGTGCTCGCCCTCGAAGGTGACGTCGTCCTCGGTCCAGTACCGGCGCACGAGCCGCATGAACTCACGGGTGCGGGCATAGCGGTTGGCCTGGTCACCCTCGTCGTCGCCGTACTGCGGCTGGTGATCCGGGCCGCTCACGATGTTGATCTTCACCCGACCACCGCTCAGCTGGTCCAGCGTGGCGGCCGACGAGGCGAAGTGGGCCGGGGTCCAGTAGCCGGGCCGGATCGCGATGAGCGGGTTGAAGGTCGTGGTGCGCGCGGCGAGCGCCGTCGACACGGTGAACGTGTCCGGACGCTTCCAGCCGGTGCCGATCAGCGCGCCGCCCCACCCGTGGTCCTCGGTGAGCCGCGCCAGCGCCGTCAGTCGGTCCAGGCTGTTGTGCCCCTCGACCGTCGTGTCCGAGCGGTGACCGGGCGTCACCTGGTTGGGGATGTACCAGAGGAGCTCCATGCCGAGCCTTTCAACTATTTGTCTACTGGGTTACTACAGTAAGCACAACCGCTGCCCTTCCGCGAACCGCGTCCACCTCGGCGAGTCGAGGTGAGGCAAGATCCTGCAATGCCCGACCTCGACCTGCACACGATCCGCCGCCGGATCGAGCCCGGGCGACTGGTGCTCGGCTCGGCGCTCGAGCTGTTCATCCGGGCGTACGGCGCCGCGGCCGCGCTGAGCGTCGCGCTGAGCGACTCCGAGACGACCGGCGGCAAGCTCGGCGACGCCGTCCGCGCGGTGCCCAACCTCGCGGACAAGTACCACGAGGCGCGCTACGTCATGGACCACCGCGAGGAGATCCAGGCGGCGGTCACCTACCTCAACGAGCACACCCTCCCGCAGGACGAGCTCCAGCGGACCGCCGACGAGAGCCTGCGCACGCTCGGCTCGATCGAGACGACGTACGACGAGGTGGGCGCGGCCCGCGACGTCCTCCAGCTCGACGGGATCAGCGGCACGCTCGACAACGTCCGCGAGGCGATCGGCCACATCGGCAGCGCCTACGACGCGCGCCCCGACCTCGACTCCCTGCGGCGGCTCGCCGAGGTGGCCGACCAGGTGGAGCCGTTCAAGCAGCAGGTGGACGTGCTCATCCCGGTCTACTACGGCAACTTCTTCACGCTCACCGACAACTTCGCCGGCGACGAGATCGTCTCGACGGTCTTCGTGATGCTGCTGGCACTGGCAGCCGCCGGGGTCGTCGGCCGGGTCGTCGGCTTCTGGGTGCGCCGCGGCCGACCCGGGATCGTCGCCCAGCTCCTCCAGGCCCTGGGCGCGAAGGTCTTCCGTCCCTGGTACGTCCGCAACCTGCCCTACGCCATCACCCCGCCCCTGTACGACGCCGCCCGCGAGCACCTCGCGCAGGAGATCCGCAGCGACCCGGAGGCCGCCCTCGACCCCGAGACGCTCGCCGGGCTCGAGGAGTGGTTCGCGAGGCGGGACGAGGTCAGACCAGGGTCGGCTGGGTCTTCTCCCGGACCTCGTCCTCGGTGACTCCCGGTGCGAGCTCGACCAGCCTGAGCACGCGCTCGCCGGCCGTGCCGGAGGGGGCCACCTCGCCGGTCGCGGGGTCGATCACGTCGATGACCGCGAGGTCGGTGATGATCCGCTGCACCACCCGCTTGCCGGTGTAGGGCAGGTCGCACTCCTCGAGGATCTTCAGCGACCCGTCCTTCGCGACGTGCTCCATCAGCACGATCACCCGCTTGGCGCCGTGGACGAGGTCCATCGCACCGCCCATGCCCTTGACCATCTTCCCCGGGATCATCCAGTTCGCGATGTCACCCGCGGCCGAGACCTGCATGGCGCCGAGGATCGCGGCGTCGATCTTGCCGCCGCGGATCATCCCGAACGACTGGGCGGAGTCGAAGAACGACGCGCCCTTGCGCAGGGTCACCGTCTCCTTGCCGGCGTTGATCAGGTCCGGGTCCTCCTCGCCCTCGAACGGGTACGCCCCCACACCGAGGATCCCGTTCTCCGACTGGAGCACCAGCTCCACGTCGTCGGCGACGTAGTTCGGCACCAGCGTCGGCAGCCCGATCCCGAGATTGACGTAGGACCCGTCGGTCAGCTCGGAGGCGGCACGCGCCGCCATCTCCTCACGCGTCCAGCTCATGTCAGCCTCCCAGTCCGTGCGTCGCCGCGTCGTCGACCAGGGCACCCTCGGTGGAGCTCGGCCCGCCCGGTCGCGGTCGCGTGGTCGTCTTCTCGATCCGCTTGTCGGCGGCCTGCTCCGGGGTCAGCGCCACGACGCGCTGGACGTAGACACCCGGGGTGTGGACGTCGTTGGGGTCGAGCTCACCAGGCTCGACGAGCTCCTCGACCTCCGCGATCGTCACCCGGCCACACATCGCGGCCAGCGGGTTGAAGTTGCGCGAGGACTGGCGGTAGACCAGGTTGCCGTGCCGGTCGCCCTTCCAGGCCCGGACGAGACCGAAGTCGGCGACGATCGCCTCCTCCAGCACGTACTCCTTCTCGCCCTCTGCCGTGGCGAAGACCTTCGTCTCCTTCGGCGGCGAGGCCACGACGACGTTGCCGGAGTCGTCGTACTTCCACGGCAGACCACCCTCGGCGACCTGCGTGCCGACGCCGGTCGCGGTGTAGAAGCCCGGGATCCCCGACCCGCCCGCGCGCATCCGCTCCGCGAGGGTGCCCTGCGGGGTCAGCTCGACCTCCAGCTCGCCCGAGAGGTACTGCCGCGCGAACTCCTTGTTCTCCCCCACGTAGGACGAGATCATCCGCCGGATCCGCTTCGCGAACAGCAGCTTCCCGAGCCCCCACTCGTCCACGCCGCAGTTGTTCGACACCGCCTCCAGATCGCTCGTGCCGGCCTCGAGCAGCGCGTCGATCAGCACCGACGGGATGCCGCACAGACCGAAACCCCCCACCGCCAGCGTCGCACCGTCCGGGATGTCCGCGACCGCATCGGCCGCTGAGGAGACCACTTTGTCCATGCCCGGCACCCTAGCGGCCGTGTGAGCGTCGCCACTGTGTGGGCGGGGGCCACAGTTCGGGCCTCCGGATGGCTTCCGCGACCGCCCTACGCTGGAGTCGTGACCGCCCCCCCGGACCGCTCCCCCGACTGGCCCCAGGTGGCCCTGCACGTGGTCACCGGCAAGGGCGGGACGGGCAAGTCGACGGTCGCCGCAGCACTGGCGCTGGCCCTGGCCACGACCGGCAAGAACGTGCTGCTGTGCGAGGTCGAGGGGCGCCAGGGCATCGCGAAGATGTTCGACGTCGACCCGCTCCCCTACGAGGAGAGGCGCATCGCCAAGGGCGCGCCGGACGAGCAGGGCCGCTCCGGGCAGGTCAACGCGCTCCACATCGACCCGGAGTCGGCGCTGCTGGAGTACCTCGCGATGTACTACAAGCTCGGTCGCGCCGGGAAGGCGCTCGACCGGTTCGGCGTCATCGACTTCGCGACCACGGTCGCGCCGGGCGTGCGTGACGTGCTGCTGACCGGCAAGGTCTACGAGGCGGTGAACCGACCGCGCGGCGGGCGCAAGGGCAACCAGGTCGTGTACGACGCCGTGGTGCTCGACGCCCCGCCGACGGGCCGGATCGGCCAGTTCCTCGGGGTCAACTCCGAGCTCGCCGGGCTCGCCAAGGTCGGCCCGGTGCGCAACCAGGCCGACAGCATCATGAGCCTGCTGCGCTCCCCGCGCACCGCCGTCCACCTCGTCACCATCCTCGAGGAGATGCCGGTGCAGGAGACATCGGACGGGATCGCCGAGCTCCGTGCCGCCGGCCTTCCCGTCGGCGGCATCGTGGTCAACCTGGTCCGGCCCCAGGCCCTCAGCACCTCGGCGCTGGCGATGGTCCGCGACGACGAGGTCGCCCCGGCGTCGATCACCTCGGACCTCAAGCGTGCGAAGGTCGACGTCGACGCTGCGCTGGTGGCCTCGCTGGTCGACGAGGGGCGCGACCACGCCGTACGACGTCAGCTCGAGGACGAGCAGCGCGCGCTCGTCGCGGCCGAGGGCGTGCCCACCTACGAGCTCCCCCGCCTCTCCGGCGGGATCGACCGCGGCGCCCTTCTCGAGCTCGCCCAGCTCCTCCGCCACCAGGGGTTCGGATGAGACCACCTGTCCTCGACATCGACGCCCTCCTCGACGACCCGGGCACCGGGATCATCGTGTGCTGCGGGTCCGGCGGGGTCGGCAAGACCACCACGTCCGCAGCCCTCGCCCTGCGCGCCGCCGAGCGCGGGCGCAAGGTCGTCGTCCTGACGATCGACCCGGCCCGCCGGCTGGCTCAGGCGATGGGCATCGAGGCGCTCGACAACACCCCGCGCCCGGTGACGGGCATCCGGCCGATGGTCGAGGAAGGCGCGCAGCGCCTGTCAGGGGACCAGGGCTCGCTCGACGCGATGATGCTCGACATGAAGCGCACCTTCGACGAGGTGGTGGAGAGCGGAGCCAGCCCCGAGAAGGCCAAGCAGATCCTGGAGAACCCGTTCTACATCGCGCTGTCGAGCTCGTTCGCCGGCACCCAGGAGTACATGGCGATGGAGAAGCTCGGCCAGCTCCACCGCGACGCCGCGCGCGACGGCACCTACGACCTGATCGTCGTGGACACGCCGCCCTCGCGCTCGGCCCTCGACTTCCTCGACGCCCCGGAGCGGCTCGCCGGGTTCCTCGACGGGCGGCTGATCAAGCTGCTGCTCGCGCCGGCGCGCGGTCCCGCGCGACTGATGACCGCGGGCTTCTCGCTGATCACCGGAGCGCTGACGAAGGTGCTCGGCGGGCAGATGCTCCGCGACGTCCAGACGTTCGTCACCGCGCTCGACACCCTCTTCGGCGGCTTCCGCCAGCGCGCGGAGAAGACCTTCGCCCTGCTGCAGGCCGACGGGACGGCGTTCGTCGTGGTCGCGGCTCCCGAGCCAGACGCGCTGCGCGAGGCGGCGTACTTCGTCGACCGGCTCACCGACGACGACATGCCGCTGGCCGGCCTGGTCGTCAACCGGGCGAGCCCGTCGGCGCGCACGGACCTGTCGGCCGAGGAGGCGATCGCCGCCGCCGACCGGTTGCGCGCGATGGACTCCTCGTCGCTGACCGCCGGACTGCTGCAGCTCCACGCGGACCGGGTCCGCATCATCGAGCGCGAGCAGCGCCTGCGCGACCGGTTCGCCGCCTCGCACCCGCACGTCCCGACCGCCGTCGTGCCCGCCATGGCGAGCGACGTCCACGACCTCGACGGCCTGCGCGAGGTCGGCGTACGACTGGCCGACCAGGGCTGAGCGACCGTCAGGTCAGACGGAGACGGACGGCGTCTCGACCTTGGTGCGCGCGGTCTCGAGGATCGAGCGCCACGACGAGCCGGGCTTGCGACGGAGCAGCGCACGCCGCTCACGCTCGGTCATGCCGCCCCAGACACCCCACTCGATCTGGTTGTCCAGCGCCTCGGCGAGGCACTCGGTCCGCACGGGGCAACCCGCGCAGACCTGCTTGGCCTTGTTCTGCTCCGCGCCGCGCACGAAGAGTGCGTCGGGCGTGTCCGCCTTGCAAGCGGCGCGCGATGCCCAGTCCTCAACCCACATAGTCATTCCCCACGATCAATGGAGCCCGGTCAGCCGCCCCCATAGCGGCCATCCCGATCTCGAGTAGAAAAGTAAACGAGTTGCCCGAGGTGCAGACAGGGGCCGAGTGGCTCAATTCGCATAGTCCGATGTGACTAGTGGGGTGGTCGTTCGGGCCCCGCGAGTGGATTGAGTGTGCTAAGCGCCTCCCCCGTACTCTGGTGCCCATGTCCTCGCGTACGCCGTCGCCCGCCCGGAGCCCCCAGGGGCGCCCGAACGCCGGGCGCATCGCCTCGCACCTCGCCGTCATGGCCGCGGTCGCCGTGGTCATGGGCGTCCTCATCGCCTGCCTCGCCATCCCGTTCGCGGGCCTGGTCGGCGTCGCCGCGAAGGACGTCAGCAAGGGCATGGTCAACCTGCCGGAGTCGCTCGAGGCCAAGGACCTGTCGCAGAAGACGCGCATCTACGACGTCAACGGCAACCTCATCGCCTCGCTCTACGACCAGAACCGGATCAACGTCCCGCTCACGTCGATCTCGCGGCCCATGGTGAAGGCGATCGTCGCCATCGAGGACTACCGCTTCTACGACCACGGCGCGCTCGACCTCAAGGGCACGCTGCGCGCGTTCATCACCAACCAGGCCAACGGCGGCTCGGTGCAGGGCGGCTCGTCCATCACCCAGCAGATGGTGAAGCAGACCCTGCTCTACCAGGCCGAGACCGACGAGGAGCGCAAGGCCGCGACCGAGGAGACGTACGCCCGCAAGATCCGCGAGCTGCGCTACGCCATCGCCTTCGAGAAGAACCACAGCAAGGACTGGATCCTCGAGCGCTACCTCAACATCGCCTACTTCGGCGACGGCGCCTTCGGCGTCCAGGCCGCCGCCAAGCACTTCTTCTCCAAGAACGCCAGCAAGCTCAACCTGCTCGAGTCGGCCACGCTCGCCGGCCTGGTGAAGAACCCCGTCGGCTACGACCCGGTGGACAACCCCGAGCGCGCCGAGTCGCGACGCAACGTCGTCCTCGACCGGATGGCGCAGCTGGGCATCCTCACCGAGAAGAAGGCCGACCGCCTCAAGAACACCCCGATCGGGGACACGCTGAAGGTCACCAGCTCGCCCAACGGCTGCCAGCAGTCGCAGGCGCCGTTCTTCTGCGACTACGTCGTCAGCTGGCTGCTGAAGGACCCGGTCCTGGGCGACACGATGAAGGAGCGTCGCCGTACGCTCAACAACGGCGGCCTCACGATCAGGACGACGATCGACCTCGACATGCAGAAGGCCGCCGACCAGGCCGTCTCCGCGCACGTCTTCCCGACCGACCAGGCGATCGGCGGCCTCGCCATGGTCGAGCCCGGCACCGGCGACGTACGCGCACTCGCGCAGTCGCGCCCGATGGGCAAGGACAAGGCGGCGGGCCAGACCTACCTCAACTACGTGGTGCCCAAGAAGTACGGCGACGCCAACGGGTTCCAGGCGGGGTCGACGTTCAAGGTGTTCGTCCTCGCCTCCGCCATCAACCAGGGCATCCCGCTCAGCACCACGATCAGCTCGCCCGAGCAGATGAACATCCCGGACGAGGACTTCGAGAACTGCGACGGCCCCTACGCCGGCGACGGCAAGGGCTGGACGGTCAGCAACTCGACCGGGTCGGGCACCTTCGACCTCTACTCCGGCACCCAGAACTCGGTGAACACCTTCTTCGCCCAGCTCGAGGAGCAGACCGGCATGTGCGAGCCGCTCCAGCTCGCGAAGGACATGGGCGTCAAGGTGCCGCTCGCCCAGAAGGTGCCGTCATGGATCCTCGGCGTCTCCGACAGCAACCCGCTCGAGCTCGCCCAGGCCTACGCCACCTTCGCGGCCCGCGGTCTCCACTGCGACCCGCGCCCCGTGACCGAGGTGCTCGACTCACAGGGCCAGGCGCTCAAGGACTTCTCCAGCCAGTGCGAGCAGGTCATGCCGGGCGCGACGGCCGACGCGGTCAACGACATCCTGCGCGGTGTCATGGAGCCCGGAGGGTTCGGCCAGAACATCGCGATCGACAAGCCGTCGGCCGGCAAGACGGGCACGAACCAGAACAACATGTCGGTGTGGTTCGCCGGCTACACCCCCAAGATCGCCACCGTGGCGATGGTCGCCGGCGCCAACCAGCTCGGTGAGTGGGTCAGCCTCAACGGCCAGTACGTCGGCGGCAGCCCGATCTACGAGGCGTTCGGCTCGACCGTGGCCGGCCCGATCTGGGGCGACGCGATGTCGGCCATCTCGGCCAAGCTCCCCTACGAGGACTTCCAGGCGCCCGCGGGCGACGAGATCGCCGGCGTGCTGACCAGCGTGCCGGACGTGACCGGCCAGTCCGTCGAGGCCGCGACGTCCACCCTCGAGGCGGCCGGCTTCACCGTCGCCGACGGTGGCCAGGTCAACTCCGACCTCGAGCAGGGGCTCGTCGCGAGCACCTCGCCCGCTGCCGGGATCCAGCTGAGCAGCGGTGACACGGTCACGCTCTACACCTCGACCGGCTACGTCCCGCCCCCGCCGTCCAACGACGGCGGCAAGGGGAAGGGCAAGGGGAAGGGCAAGGGCGGCGGCAAGGGCCGCGGCTGACCTCCCCAACCGGTGGTCGAGGTGCGAGCCCTTCGAGACGCCTCGTCCCTCGGCTCCTCAGGATGAACTCCGCGAGCCTCGAAACCGATCAGCCGAGCTGTCGCCGTACCTCGGCGGCGACCGCGCCACCGTCGGCGCGACCCTTGACCTGAGGCGTCACCACGCCCATCACCTTGCCCATCGCGCGCATGCCCTCGTCGGCCGCGCCAGTCGTGGCGATCGCCGCCGACACCAGCTCGCTGATCTCGGCGTCGGTGAGCGGGGTGGGGAGGTACTCGGCGATGACCTCGCCCTCGGCGGCCTCCTTGGCCGCCATCTCCTCACGCCCGCCCTCCTTGAAGGCCGTGGCCGCCTCGCGGCGGCGCTTGGCCTCGGTGGACAGCACGCCGAGGACGTCCTCATCGGTGAGCTCGCGGGCGACCTTCCCGGCGACCTCGGCGTTGGTGATGGCGGTCAGCACCATCCGCAGGGTCGAGGAGCGCAGCTCGTCACGCGCCTTCATGGCGGTGGTGAGGTCGGCGCGGAGACGGTCCTTGAGGTCACTCATGCCGACCATTGTGGCAGCCTTGGCGAATGGCTTTCCTCCCTGTCGTTCGGCGCACGATCGGGCTCGGTGCCCTCGCCGGCGCGGGGCTGACGGCGTACGCCGCCTGGGAGGCACGCCAGTACACGCTGCGCCGCGTGACCGTGCCGCTGCTGCCCGCGGGGCACGCGCCGCTGAAGGTGCTGCACCTCAGCGACATCCACATGGCGCCCGACCAGCGCGCCAAGCAGGACTGGCTGCGCGGGCTCGCCGCCCTCGAGCCGGACCTGGTCGTCAACACCGGTGACAACCTCGCGCACTCCCGATCCGTACCGGTCCTCGCGGACGCCCTCGGCGGCCTGCTCGACGTGCCGGGGGTCTACGTCCTCGGCTCCAACGACTACTGGGTGCCGGGCATGCGGAACCCGCTGCTCTACCTGCTGCCCGACACCGGCAAGCGGCACACGTCCGGACGCCAGCTGCCGTGGCCGGACCTCAAGGACCGCTTCAACAGCGCCGGCTGGCTCGACCTCACCAACGGCTTCGGCCGCCTCGACGTGGGCGGCACGTCGATCGCGTTCGCCGGCGTCGACGACCCGCACCTGCAGTACGACGACCTGGGGCGCGTCGCCGGCCCGGCCGACCCGGCGACCGACGTCCGGATCGGCGTCACGCACGCGCCGTACCTCCGCGTGCTCGACCAGTTCGCCGCCGACGGCTACGAGGCGATCATCGCCGGCCACACGCACGGGGGCCAGGTGTGCCTGCCCCTGCTCAACGGGGGTGGCCGGGCGTTGACCACCAACTGCGACATCGAGCCCGCCCGCGCGCGCGGCCTGCACCGCCACCCCGCCGACTCCGCACCCGGCGACGAGAGGTCGGCGTGGCTCCACGTCTCTGCCGGCCTCGGCACCAACCCCTACGTCCGGATCCGCGTGGCCTGCCGTCCCGAGGCGACGCTGATGACCTTCGTCCCCGTCGGAACCGCCCAGGAGGCCTGATGCCGCTCGTCCGCGTGACCAACTTCGCCATCTCCCTCGACGGCTACGGCGCCGGGGAGCCGCAGTCGCTCGAGGCGCCGTTCGGCCATGCCGGCATGAAGCTCCACGCCTGGCGGTTCGCGACCTGGCAGGACGGCGCCCCGAGTGGCGTCGACGCTCTCTTCGGCAAGCAGTACGACGTCGGTTTCGGCGCGGAGATCATGGGCGCCAACAAGTTCGGTCCGCCCGGGTGGCAGGACGACCCCGACTGGCGCGGCTGGTGGGGCGAGGACCCGCCGTTCCACACGCCGACGTACGTCCTCACGCACCGACCGCGCGAGTCCATGGAGATGGAGGGTGGCACGACCTTCCACTTCCTCGACACGTCGGTCGAGCAGGCGCTGGCGGTCGCCCGGGAGGCGGCGGGTGACCTCGACGTCCGCATCGGCGGGGGCGCCAGCACGGTGCGCGACTTCGTGCGGGCCGGCCTCGTCGACCACCTCCACCTCGCCGTCGTGCCCGTCGTCCTCGGTCGCGGGACGCTGCTCTGGGAGGGTCTCGAGGGGTTGGAGGACACCTTCCACATCGAGGCGGTCTCCGCGCCGAGCGGGGTCGTCCACCTGTCGCTCAGCCGCATGCAGGGCTGAGCCCCGGGGCGATTTCGGACGGCCCTGACCCAGCCGGTATGCTCGCCCACGTTGCCCGGACGGTTCCGACCGTACGGGCGGCGGGCTGTGGCGCAGCTTGGTAGCGCGCCTCGTTCGGGACGAGGAGGCCGCAGGTTCAAATCCTGTCAGCCCGACATCGGGACGGACCCACGTGAGACGTGGGTCCGTTCGTCATTTCTCATCCGGTTGGCGCTCCCTAGGGTGGGGCGATGGCCCTGCTGACGTGCGACTTCTTCTCCGACGCCCTCGAGCGCGGGACCTCGATGACCGTCGTCCTGCCGCAGCCGACGCAGGAGCAGATCGGGGTGGACGGGACGGGCTTCGCCGACCCGCCCCGCCTGCTCTACCTCCTCCACGGACTGTCGGACGACCACACCGCGTGGCTGCGCTACACCTCGATCGAGCGCTACGCGACCGCCCTCGGCTTCGCCGTCGTCATGCCGGCCGTGGACCGCTCGTTCTACGCCAACGAGAAGCGGGGACACCGCTACTGGGACTACGTGTCCGAGGAGCTGCCCGACGTCGTACGACGGTTCCTGAGGGTCTCGCACGACCCGGCGGACACGTTCGTGGCCGGGCTCTCGATGGGCGGCTACGGCGCGCTCAAGCACGGGGTCACCCACCCCGAGCGCTACGCGGGCGTCGCCTCGCTCTCCGGCGTCGCCGACGTCCGCGAGCTGGATGGGCGCCTCGACCGGGCCGAGATCGTGGAGCGTGTGTTCGGCGGATCGATGGCGCCGTCGGACGACCTCTTCACCCTCCTCGACTCCGTCGACCCGGCGACGGCACCCCGGCTCTACATCGGGTGCGGCACCGAGGAGGACCTGTTCGTGGGACCCAACGAGCGCTTCGTCGAGGCCGCTCGGGCCCGCGGGCTGGACGTGACGACCGACTTCCGTCCCGGCGTGCACGAGTGGGGACTCTGGGACGCCCAGATCCAGGACGTCCTGACCTGGATGGCCGCGACCTGAGGTGTCCGGCCACTCGGTCGACACGTGTCCGACGGATGGCCCCCGATGGGCCGGTCCGAGGGCCACGTGCCGGACACGTGTCCGACTGGTGGCCTCCGATCGACGGGTCCCAGGGCCACGTCCCGGACACGTGTCCGAACGGGCGGCGTCGGTGGGCGCGGGCCTCGCGCATGTCGGCCAGTCCGACGGCTGACGCGGCAGCTGCGGCCTCGGCGGCCCGTATTTGGCACACTGCCCCCATGGCAGACACGGGCAAGCCCGACGACGGCACGGAGGAGACTCCCTCGTTGGAGATGCCCTCCTTCTCGTTCCGACGGAAGAAGAAGTCACCACCGCCTGAGGACGCCGCGCCCGAGCCCGAGGTCGAGCCGCGGCCCGAGCCGGTCGCCGAACCCGAGCGCCAACCGGAGCCGGAGCCCGCGACCGACCCCGAGCCCGAGCCGGTCGCTGTCGCAGAGCCCGAGCCAGTTGCGGCACCTGAGCCCGACACCGTGACTGCCGCCGACCGCGAGCCGGCCACCGAACCGTCTGCGCAGCCCGAGCCCACGCCCGTGCCGGCGTACGAGACACCGACCGCCGTCGTGCCCGTGGTGCCCGCCGACCAGGACGACGTGGCGTACGAGACCGAGGACGAGCCGGCACGCGAGCCGCGGCAGCTGCCGTTGTCCGGCCTCCCGGCGGCGGCAGCCACGGGTGTGGTGGTCGGCGTCCTGGCGGTGCTCCTCGCCTGGCTCGCGACGAGCAGCTGCGAGGCGGTCCGCGGTACGTCGTCCTGCGGCGGCGGCCCCGGCCTGCTGATCCTGCTCGCCGTGCTGGCGTTGCTGGCGGTGGCCGGCGCGTGGTTGCTGGCGCGCTTCGGGGAGCCCGAGTCAGGCTCCACGAGCCTCCTGGCCGTCGGCATCATGGCCGTCCTGGTGATGGTCTTCCTGCTCGGCTCGCTGGACGAGGCGTGGGCACGCATCGCCGTACCCGTCACCGCCGTCATCGGCTACTGCGTGTCGTGGTGGGTCACCCACGCGGTGGTCAGCGACGAGACCGAGCCGGACCTCGCGGAGCCCCACGACGTCAGGTGAGGCGGATCAGCGCGCGGCGGCGATCAGCTCCGCGATCTGCACGGTGTTGAGCGCGGCGCCCTTGCGGAGGTTGTCGCTGCTGACGAAGAGCGCGAGGCCGCGGCCGTCGGGCACGCCCTCGTCGGCGCGCAGCCGGCCGACGTAGGACGGGTCGCGACCGGCGGCCTTGAGCGGGGTGGGCACCTCGTCGAGCTCGACGCCGGGCGCCGACGACAGGAGCTCGCGCGCCCGCTCGGGCGACATCGGCTGCTCGAACTCGGCGTTGATCGCCAGCGAGTGGCCGGTGAAGA
Source organism: Nocardioides potassii (assembly GCF_021648885.1). Lineage (GTDB taxonomy): Bacteria > Actinomycetota > Actinomycetes > Propionibacteriales > Nocardioidaceae > Nocardioides > Nocardioides potassii. The sequence goes on from NZ_JAKJHZ010000006.1 coordinate 278,732, forward strand.
CCGGGACCCGCACGCAGATGCCCGACACCGGCAGCGCCGGGATGCCCAGGATCTTGCGGGACTCGTTGCGGAGCTTCTGCTCCTCGTCGGTCTCGTTGAGGCCGTCGTCGACGATCGAGCCGGCCATCGGGAGCACGTTGTAGGCGATCGGCTCGACGTACTTGACCGGGTCGGGGAAGGCGATCGCGGAGCCGTCGTAGGCCAGCTCGCGCGCTTTGTCGCCCGCCGCGGCCACCCCGTCGTAGAGCTCGTCGACGCCCGCGACGCCCGAGCCGGACACCGCTTGGTAGGACGAGATGACGAGGCGGGCCAGGCCGGCCTCGTCGTGCAGCGGCTTGAGGACCGGCATCGCGGCCATCGTCGTGCAGTTGGGGTTGGCGATGATGCCGCGCCCGGCCTCCACCACACCGGCCATCGCCTCGGGGTTGACCTCGGAGACGACGAGCGGGATGTCGGGGTCCTTGCGGAACGCCGAGGAGTTGTCGACGACGATCACACCGGCCTCGACGAAACGGGGCACGAGCGCGCGCGAGGTCGTGGCGCCCGCGGAGAACAGCGCGATGTCGAGCCCGGCCGGATCGGCGGTCTCCGCGTCCTCGACGGTGATCTCGCGGTCGCCGAAGGGCAGCACCTTGCCGGCCGAGCGCGCCGAGGCGAAGAAGCGGACCTGGTCCGCGGGGAAGGCGCGCTCGAGCAGGATCTGGCGCATCGCCACGCCGACCTGCCCGGTGGCGCCGACGATTCCGATGTTGACCGTGCTCATCGGCCCGTGCCTCCGTAGACCACGGCCTCGACCTCGTCGGCGTCCAGGTCGAACGCCGTGTGCGTGGCGCGTACGGCGTCGTCGACCGCGTTCTCGTCGACGACCACCGAGATGCGGATCTCCGACGTCGAGATCATCCCGATGTTGACGCCGGCCGAGGCGAGGGCGCCGAAGAACTTCGAGGTGATGCCGGGGTGCGAGCGCATGCCGGCACCGATCAGCGAGACCTTGCCGATCTTGTCGTCGTAGAGCAGCTTGTCGTAGCCGACCTCGGCCTGGATGCGCGCGAGCGCGGTCATCGCCGTCTGGCCGTCGGTGCGCGGCAGCGTGAACGAGATGTCGGTCAGGCTCGTCGCGGCGGCCGAGACGTTCTGCACGATCATGTCGAGGTTGATCTGGGCGTCGGCCAGGGCCTCGAAGATGCGGGCGGCCTCGCCCACCTTGTCGGGCACGCCGACGACGGTGATCTTGGCCTCGCTGCGGTCGTGCGCGACACCGGCGATGATGGGCTGTTCCATGGTCTCTCCCTCGGAGGCGGCGGCCGGGTCGTTGACGACCCAGGTGCCGTGGAGCTGGCTGAACGACGAGCGGACGTGGATCGGGATGCCGTAGCGGCGGCCGTACTCCACGCAGCGCAGGTGCAGGATCTTGGCGCCGCAGGCGGCGAGCTCGAGCATCTCCTCGTAGGAGACCTGGTCGAGCTTGCGGGCGGTCGGCACGATCCGCGGGTCGGCGGTGAAGACGCCGTCGACATCGGTGTAGATCTCGCACACGTCGGCCTCGAGCGCGGCAGCCAGCGCGACCGCGGTCGTGTCGGTGCCGCCGCGACCCAGGGTGGTGATCTCCTTGGTGTCCTGGGAGACGCCCTGGAACCCGGCGACGATGACGATGTGGCCCTCGCCGATGGCCTGCGTGATGCGGCCGGGCGTGACGTCGATGATCTTGGCCTTGCCGTGCACCGAGTCGGTGATCACCCCAGCCTGCGAGCCGGTGAACGAGCGCGCGGTGAACCCGAGGTCGCTGATCGCCATCGCGACGAGCGACATCGAGATGCGCTCACCGGCGGTCAGCAGCATGTCCATCTCGCGGGCCGGCGGGAGCGGCGAGACGCCGTTGGCCAGGTCGAGCAGGTCGTCGGTCGTGTCGCCCATGGCCGACACGGCGACCACCACGTCGTGCCCGGACTTCTTGACGTCCACGATGCGCCGCGCGACGCGCTTGATGGCGTCGGCGTCGGCGAGCGAGGAGCCGCCGTACTTCTGCACGACAATGCCCACGATCAGTCCCTCGGAAGATGTGACGAGAACGGCGTCCACCGACGCCGTCGGCGGCGGACCCGACCGATTCTACGGCTGGGCGGCGGGGGCGCTCTCCAGCATCTCATCGGCGACCTCGACCTGGTCGGCGTCGGCGTCGAAGTCGGTGTCGAACCGGTCGTGGGCGACCACGGTGATCAGCGCGTTGAGCGCCGCCCCGGCGAGGTTGCCCCAGTTGTTGACGTAGGAGAACTGCCACCACCACAGCGCCTCGTCGACGTTGCCGGCCCGGAAGTGGCGCAGGCCGTTCTCCAGGTCGATCGCGATCGAGGCGAGGTCGTCGGAGAGCCGGCTCTCGACGACCTCGGGGACGTAGGGGTCGAAGACGAACGTGTAGGCGTCGACGCCCTCGAGCATGTCGGCCAGCCGCAGGCGCAGGTCGTCGATGTCGGCCTCGGGGCCGACATCGGGCTGGAACTCCTCGCGCGGCGTGAAGTCGGTCTGCGCGCCGAGCCGGGCGCCGGCGAGGAGCACCTGGCTGATCTCCAGCAACAGGAGGGACACCGCCTGGGCGCCGTTGCCCTCGCGCGCGATCTCGCGCAGCGCGAGGAGGAAGCTCGTCACCGAGTCGGCGATCTGCTCCTCGAACTTGATCTTCTCGATCTGGGCGTCAGTCACTGGCTGATCTCCTTCCGGCGAACGCACGACCGAGGGTCACCTCGTCGGCGTACTCCAAGTCTCCGCCCACCGGCAACCCGCTCGCCAACCGGGTCACCCGGAGACCCATCGGGAGCAGCAGGCGGGTGAGGTAGGTGGCGGTGGCCTCCCCCTCGAGGTTGGGGTCGGTGGCCAGGATGACCTCGGTGACGGCACCGTCGGCCAGGCGGGGCATCAGCTCCTTGACGTGGAGCTGGTCGGGTCCGATCCCGTCGATCGGCGAGATCGCCCCGCCGAGCACGTGGTAGCGCCCGCGGAACTCACGGGTGCGCTCGATCGCGACGACGTCCTTGTACTCCTCCACGACGCAGAGCACGCTCGGGTCGCGCCGCTCGTCGCGGCAGATCCGGCACTGCTCGTCCTCGCTGACGTTGAAGCAGATCGAGCAGAACTTCACCCTCGCCTTGACCTCGATCAGCACGTCGGCGAGCCGGCGTACGTCGGTGGGCTCGGCCTGCAGCAGGTGGAACGCGATGCGCTGAGCGCTCTTCGGCCCGACTCCCGGCAACCGGCCGAGCTCGTCGATGAGGTCCTGGACGACGCCTTCGTACAACGCGGTCGCCTCAGCCGAGGGAGGGCGGCGGGAAGCCGAGCCCGCCGCCGGCACCCCCGCCGGACCCGCCGAGGCCCTCGGTGAGCCCGCCGAGCGAGTCGCCGGCGAGCGCCTCGGACTTGGCGCGCGCGTCGCGGTAGGCCGCGACGATCAGGTCGGAGAGGTCGGACAGGTCGTCGGGGTCGGTGCCGTCGAACTCGCCCGCGCGGATCGTCACGCCGACCAGCTCGCCCACGCCGTTGGCGGTCACGGTGACCGCGCCGCCCGCGACCGTGCCGTCGACGGTCTGCTGGGCGAGGGCGGCCTGCGCCTCCTCGAGCTGCTGCTGCATCTGCTGCGCCTGCTGGAGCAGGGCGTTCATGTCGAAGCCGCCGCCGAGGGCGTCGAAGGGGTTCTGGGTCATCGGGTCTCCAAGAGGTCCAGGAAGGTGGTCGGTCTGGGGGTCGAGCCGGTCAGTCGTTCCTGATCTCCTCGATCAGGCGGGCGCCGAGCGTCTGGGTGAGGAGGGACTCGGTGTCGAGCGCCGCCGACTCCGCGTCGCGGTCGTCGTCGCGGTCGACGTCGTCGTCGGCCGAGCGCACCGGCTCGGCCGGCTCGACCGGTCCGCCGGCGCGGGCCACCTCGAGCGCCTCGCGCGCGGCGTCGGCGGACACCGAGGGCGCCGCCGGAGGTGCGGGCGGCTGGACGGGCTCGCCGTTGGGCGCCTCGACGGCCGGCGCCGGACCTCCGGTCACCCAGGCGGGCGGTGCGTCCGGTGCGGGCGCACCAGGAGTGGCGTCCTGGGTCGCGGCCGGGGTGGCGGGGGCACTCGTCGCGGCCTGGTGCACGACCGGCGCCTGCGCAGCCGCGCCGCTGGGGTCGACGATCGACTCGACCTTCCAGTCCATGCCGACCACGTCGATCGAGGCCTGGCGCAGGATCTCGTCGCAGCCGCCGTTGACGAACGAGTCACGCGCGCCGGCGTTGGCGAAGCCCACGGTCAGGCGGGTCGCGTCGACGTCGACGACGTGGGCGTGCTGGGAGAGGACCATCCACGCGAGACGGCGACGGTTCTTGGTCTGCTCGAGGATGTCGGGCCACAGCCGTCGTACGTCGACGAGGCTGAGGCCGCCCTGCGGACCGCCCGGCTGCTCGGCGACGGGCTCGTCGGAGGCGGGCGCAGCGGCAGCAGCGGGCGCAGGGGCGGCGACCACCGGGGGCTCGGGCAGCGACGTGGGCATCGGCGGGGGCGGCGGCGGGCCGTCCTGCGCGGAGGTGGGCGAGGGCACCGGTGGCGGCGGAGCCGGCTCGTCGCGCACGGGCGCCGGAGCCTGCGCCGCGGGAGCCTCCACGACCGGGGGGGTCGACGCTGGTGCCGGCGACTCCGCGCGAGCAGGCGCAGGAGCGGCTGCGGGGGGCGCGGCCGCGGCGCGGACGGCCGCTACCGGCGAGGCGGGGGCCGGGGCGCCGGTCACGTCGAGGCGGCGCTCGAGCCGCTCGAGCCGGGCCATCACGCCGTCGGAGGTGTGGTCGGCGCCGGGCAGCAGCACGCGCGCGCAGAGCAGCTCGAGGAGCAGGCGGGGCGCGGTGGCACCGCGCATCTCGGTCAGCCCGGCGGCGACGATGTCGGCGGCACGGCTCAGCTCGATCGCGCCGAACCGGGCCGCCTGCGCGACGAGCCGCTCCCCCGCGTCCTGCGGGACGTCGATCAGCCCGGTGGCCGGGGCGTCGGGCACCGCGGTGACGATGACGAGGTCACGCAGGCGACGGAGCAGGTCCTCGGTGAAGCGCCGCGGGTCCTGGCCGGTCTCGACGACCTTGTCGACGACCGAGAACACGGCGCCGCCGTCGCGGGAGGCGAAGGCCTCGACGACCTCGTCGAGCAGGGAATCCGGCGTGAAGCCCAGCAGGTCGGTCGCCAGCTTGTGGGTCACCCCGGCCTCGCCGGCGCCGCCGAGGAGCTGGTCGAGCACGGACAGCGTGTCGCGGGCCGACCCCGCCCCGGCTCGTACGACGAGGGGCAGCGCGGCCGGCTCGATCGCCACGCCCTCCTCGCCCGCGAGCTGGGAGAGGTAGTCGCTGAGCAGGCGCGGCGGGATCAGCCGGAAGGGGTAGTGGTGGGTGCGCGAGCGGATGGTCGGCAGCACCTTGTCGGGCTCGGTCGTGGCGAAGATGAACCGCAGGTGGGGCGGCGGCTCCTCGACCAGCTTGAGCAGGGCGTTGAAGCCCTGCGTGGTGACCATGTGGGCCTCGTCGATGATGTAGACCTTGTAGCGGTCGCGGACCGGGGCGAAGAACGCCTTCTCGCGCAGGTCGCGGGCGTCGTCGACGCCGCCGTGGGACGCCGCGTCGATCTCGATGACGTCGATCGACCCCGGCCCGCCGCGGGCCAGGTCGCGGCAGCTGTCGCACTCGCCGCACGGGTCGGAGATCGGCGCCTGCGCGCAGTTGAGGGCGCGGGCGAGGATGCGCGCCGAGGTCGTCTTGCCGCAGCCGCGCGGACCGGAGAAGAGGTAGGCGTGGTTGACCCGGTTGGCCGCGAGGGCGGCGCGCAGCGGCTCGGTCACGTGGTCCTGCCCGATGACCTCCTGGAAGGTCTCGGGCCGGTAGCGGCGATAGAGCGCGAGCGGTGACTCCACGTCGTGAACCCTAACCGGGCCCACCCACAGCGGACAGGGCGCGGGGCGTGCGGGCGGACGGGAGGCGGACGAGACACGTCCGGGACATGAAGAGGCCCCCCACGCACCCGTCAGAGCTCACTTGCCCTTGCTGCCTTCCGGCCCTGGGGGATTGGGCGAGGTGACGCCGCGTGGGGGGTTGCCGGGGAGTCTAGGCGAGCGCCGATCCGGCGCCCAAACCCAGGGTCCGGCCGGCGCCGGGTCGAGGTCGGGGAGGCCCGCGGGAGGCGATTTCACCGGGCCGAGAGCCGACCGGTACTCTCCTCGGCGGAGGTATCGCCTAGTGGCCTATGGCGCTCGCTTGGAAAGCGGGTTGGGTTAACAGCCCTCGGGGGTTCGAATCCCCCTACCTCCGCCGGTGCAAAGGCCCCGCCGCCCTGATGGGCGCGGGGCCTTTGTCGTGCGGTACGGCGCTCAGCGCAGCTGGGCCCGGAGCCCGTAGCGCCACTCCTCGGAGATCAGCAGGCTCCCCTCGTCGAGCCGCTTCTCGACGGCGTCGACCAGCATCCGCGAGGCGCCCTCGGGGTAGACGCGGTCCCAGGTGAGCTCCTTGCGGTGCTCGAAGACGTTGTGGATGACGCTCGTCATCAGCGCCTTGTCGATGGGCGGGGCGAGGAAGTTGCTGCCGGCGAGGAAGGTCTCCGAGCGGTCGGAGCCGAAGCGCAGCGTCACGCACGGCACCTGCAGCACGTTGGCCTCCTCGACGATGCTGCCGGAGTCGGTCACGATCACCGCGCACATCGACATCGCAGCGACGACGTCGAGGTAGCTGTCCCACACGGGCGTCGAGATCAGCGCGTCGCCGTACCGCGCCTCGAGGTCCTCGAGCCACTGCCGGCGACCGAAGTTGTCGATGGCGGCCTCGGTGCCGAGGAGGCGGATGAAGAGGACGTGGTGGCCCTGCTCGAGCAGCGCCTCCATCGCATCCATCAGGAGGTTGAAGCGGTCGCGGTTCGTGGTGTTCTCGCGACGGTGCACGCAGAAGCGGAGAAACGAGCCGTCGCCCATCTGCGGGAACTTCTGCAGCACCTGGTTCTTGTCGCTGCCGGCGATCGCCTGCGCCAGCGCGTCGACCACCGAGTTGCCGACGACGTCGATGGCGGCGGGCGCGAAGCCCTCGTCGACGAGGAACTCGCGGTTGAGCTCGACCGGGGCGGCGTGCAGGTCGGTGCCGGCGTCGGCCACGCGGGTGTTGAACTGCTCGGGCGACGGCTCGCGGCTTCCCTTGGACCAGCTGGCGCGGTCGATCGACTGCTCGCGGAACGCCGCCCAGTCGAGGTCGGCGCCCTGCTCGAGCCAGCCCTGCAGCACCTCCGGCTTCGGCGAGAGCGTGCGCAGGCCGGCCTCGACGTGGACGAGCGCCTGGCGCTCGCCGAAGGTCGCGAGCGCGCCGGCCATCGCGGTGGTGGTGTCGCCGTGGACGTAGGTGATGGGGAACCCGCCGCGCTCGGCGAAGCCGCGCAGGTAGAGCGCCAGCTTGGCGGTGATGCCCGAGACGAGGTCGTTGACGCCGCCGCGGACCTCGAGGTTCACGTCCTCGCGCACGCCGAACTCGTCGAGCATCGACTGCGACAGGTTGTGGTCGTAGTGCTGGCCGGTGTGGCACAGCACCACGTCGTGGCCCCGGTTCTTCAGCTCGTGGTAGATCGGCGCCTGCTTGATGATGTCGGGCTTGGTACCGACGACGACGATGTGCTGGCTGTTCTCGTGGGACATGGGTTCCTTCGGTTCGTGCGGAGATGCGGAGCGGGGGACGTGGGTCAGAGGAGGTCGCCGCGCGGGCTGTCGGCGACCAGCGCCCGGAGGTGCTCCAGCGGACCGGCGCTCATCGCGCGCTGCTTGTCCATGACGTAGACCGCGTCGTCGTGGGTGACGACGACCAGCCCGGTGGCGCCGAGCACGACGACCGGTCGTCCGTCCATGCTGGCGACCAGGACGTCCTCGCTCTCGAGCTGGAGCGCCGGGCCGATGGAGTGCAGGTCCTGCTCGACGAGCACGTTCTGGAGGCGCTTCCACGTGCCGATGTCGTTCCAGCCGAGGTGCCGCGGGACGACGAGGCACTCCACCCCGGCGGCGATCAGGGGGTAGAGCTCGTGGCCACCGATGGCCGGGCCGGTGTAGCCGTTGACGTCAGGCCGGTCCGCCGCGAACCGCTCGATGGCGGCGAAGACGAGCGGCATCGCGGCACGGTAGGCCTCGCACGCCTTCTCCACCCGGACGCCGTAGCAGGCGGTGTTCCAGTAGAGCCGGCCCTCGTCGCCGAGCTCGTCGATCGTCGCCGGGTCCGGCTTCTCGTAGAAGCTGCGGATCACCTCGACGGCTCCGCCCTCGCCGTTGGTGTGGATGTAGCCCAGTGTCCCGTCGAAGCCGGTCGGCTCGGCGCCGAGCACGACCATCGAGTCGGGGCTGCGGCCGAGCTGGTCCAGCATGTCGTTGGACGCCTGGTTGAAGGCGTCGTCCTCGGTGATGAGGTGGTCGGACGGTGCGATGAGCGCCGGCGCGTTGCCGTACTTCTCCGCCAGCGTCGCGATGCTGAGGGCGAACGCGGTCGCGGGGCCGGCCGGGTCCTCCTCGAGGATGAGGTTCTCCGGCGGCACCGGCCCGAGGGTCGCGCGGGCCGCGTCGGCGAACCGGGCGCGGGTCGAGACGTGGATGCGGGACGGGTCGACGATCTCGCTCAGCCGCTCGATGGTGCTGGTCAGGAGCGGGCGCCCACCCACCACCGGCTGGAACTGCTTGGGGCGGCGGTCGCGGCTGATCGGCCACAGGCGCGAGCCCTGGCCCCCAGCGAGGATGACGGCGACCGGCTCGTCCGACGTGTCAGTCATGGGGTGATTTGACCATGCGGGACTCAAGCGCGCCTCAACGCCGTATCAGCGGACGTGCAATGAACGCGAGCGCGAGCAGCGAGCCGGCGACGAGACCCGACCAGAGCAGGATCGCCCGTGGCGTGCTGAAGAGGTCCACCTGCCGGGGCGCCGGAGGTGCCTGCGCGTCGGCCCGTGCCTCACGCTCGGTGGCGACGACCTTCCCCTGCCGGCCGGGCTTCAGCTGGCGGGTCAGCGCGTCGTTGGCCTGGACGACGCCCGCGCCGGTCCACGGGTCACCGACGACGGTGCCGTCCTGCTCGTCGCCGTCCTCGGACGCGGAGGACGCGGTGACGGACGCCGGAGGTACGCCGCCGCTCTCGGTCGTGGCCTCCAGCCGGGCGACCAGCTGGCGCGGGGTCTCGCGCGGGAACCGCTCGCGGAGCAGGGCCAGCACACCGCTGACCTCCGCCGCGGCCCACGAGGTGGCGACCTCCCCGACCACGCACACCTGGCCGGTGGCGTTGACCGAGATCGCCCCCTGGGTGGGAGCCGCGACGTCGGTGTCCATGTTGGGCTTGACGTAGGTGCTCGGGTCGCTGCCGTCGGGGGTGGTCGCGCTGACCGCCAGCACACCGGGGTAGTCGGCGGGGTAGACGTCGGCGTCGTTGCCGGGCGTCCCCTTGAACCCGTCCTCGGTCGAGGCGTCGCCCTCCTCGACGTTGCCCGACGCCGCGACGACGACCAGGTCCTGGGCGACCAGGCGCTCCACGGCCGCCTCGAGCGCCGGGTCGTTGGCGGTCACGGCGAGGGCGATGTTGACGACGTCGAAGCGCTGGGTCCGGTTCGCCTCGATCACCGCATCGATGGCCGCCACCATCCCCGCCGACGTCAGCGGCACCTGGCCCTGTGTCGTGTCGGCGAGCTCGGCGTCGAACGCCTTGACGTCGAAGACCTGCGCGTCCCGGGCGACACCGTGGGGGCCGGCGATGAGGTTGGCGACGATCGTGCCGTGCCCGGACAGCCGGGTGCCGGGGTTCACGCCCGGGATCGCCAGGCCGCCGTAGGGCACCACACCGCCAGGGCCGCCCACGATGCCGCTGTCGATGACAGCGACCTTCACGCCCTTCCCGGTGGCGAGCTCCTGGGCCTGCTCGACGTGCATGCGGTCGAAGGCGAGGTTGTCCTTCTCGTGCGTGTCGGCCAGCCGCTCCGAGCCCGGCACCTCGCTCTCCATGCAGGGCGCCTCGTGGTCGGCCATTGCCGGAGCCGCCCACACCGGGACGACCGCGGTGGCGAGCAGCGCGGCCGCGAACGACGTACGCACGCACGCGTTTTTCCGGGGCCCCCGCGGCGTTGTCCGGAGGAGCGCAGCGGGGGAGGAGAACGTCGTGGGGAAAATTCTCACTCGGCGTCGGCCTCGTCGTCGGCGGGGGCAGCGTCCTCCGGCACCCTGCGCGCGCTGTTGGTCGTGAGCGGCACGCCGGTGTCGAAGAACCGCATCCACGCGCTCGGGACGAGCGGCGGTGTGACGTCCTCGTACCCGATGTAGGTCGGCACCATCGGGCCGAGCTGGTACTTCTCGCCCTTGGTGTCGATGACGTAGGGGGTGCCGCTCGTGGCGGCGTCGTCGGAGCCGGAGAGCACGTAGGCACCCGCGCTCGGCTCGACGTCGACGTCGTGGCGACCGGGGCTGACCGGGTCCTCACCGCCGGGGTCCGCGGCGCCCGTCGGGTTGGTGGCGAGGCTGACGCGGGCGGCGGTCGCCGGGCCGGGGTGGAGCTCGGCGCACAGGGCTCCGGACGCCACCGGGGTCGGGAGGGTCGCGGGCCACTCCTCCGGGAAGGTCGCGTTGCCGAACCGCGCGTTGAGGTCGTCGGGCACCTCGGTCGCCGGGCGGCCGACGACGTCGTAGACCATGCCGGCGAACGGCGAGAGCTGCTGGGGTGCGTCGTCGCCGAGGAGGTAGTAGCGCCCCGACTCGGCGGACAGCAGCAGGTCGCCGATCCTGAACTGCGAGAGGTCGGTGCGGGTGTCGCCGTAGCCGACGCGCCGTCCGGCACGGGTGACCCCGAAGGACTCCTCCTCCAGCTCCGTGCCGGACGCGGTCGGGAAGAGGTTGAGCCAGTCCGCGTCGACCTCGACCGGCGTCGCGCCGAACTGGAGCTGGTTGCCGACCGTGGAGGCGCTCGTCGCGTCCTTCGGCATGGCGAAGCGCCAGGCCCGGCCCTCCTGGGCGCCGACCGGCGGCGAGGTCGCGATCAGCCACTGCTCGCCGTCGCTCGAGACGAGGAACGCGGATCCGGTCAGGTCCTCGACGCTGGGGTCCTCCTGCACGGCGACCTTGGTCCCGATGCCGTCTCCGGTGCACGCGGTCCAGCCGTCGTCGACGAGCTCGTCGGCCGTCGGCAGGCCGGCAGGCGCGCCCTCGATGCCGAGGTCCTCGCCGACCGCGACGGTGCGGATGTACTTGTCCCGCACGGTGAACGGGGTCAGGTCGGACTTGCCGAGCAGCAGCTGTGCGGAGACGTAGTTGGGCACCCGCTGGAGCAGCGGGTCGGGCTCGCCCTGCATGACGACGTACTGCTCGCCGGTGTCCTTGGAGATGACGAAGCTGCCCTGCTCGAGCCACTGCGCGGGCGGGCGGCCCAGCAGGAAGCCGGCGATCGCGGCACCCGCGAGCAGCAGCACCGACAGCGCGACGCCGCCGATCAGCACCCGGCCGGGGCGGACCGGCTCGACCTCGCGACCGCCCGGGGCGCCGGACACGAACGCCGTGACCAGCCGTCGCCGGCTGAACGCGTGGGCCTCGACGAGGTCCTTCTTGGTGGCCACCGCTCAGCCCCTCAGCCCGCCACCGCGGACACGATGCCCGCGGCCAGGACCATCAGGGGCAGGAGTGCCAGCAGCGTGATCGTCTCGACGACGTCGCCCAGCCGGCCGCGTCGCACCGAGGCCGACGCGGGGACGAGCGTGAGGGCGAGCAGCACGGCACCGACGCCGGCGAGGCCGATCGCGGCACCCGCGCGCCAGCCGTCGTGGATGAGCAGCATCGAGACGGCGACCGAGACCAGGCCGAGGATCCCGGAGGTGAGGCCCGCCAGCACCTCCGACCCGGTGCGGTACTGACGGGTGCGGAACATGACGGCCAGGCAGCACACCGCGGCCAGCACGGTGCCCGAGACGCCGCGATCGACGGCGAACGGGGCGAAGAGGACGAGCAGCGTGCCGACGGTCGCGGAGACGGCGAGCAGGATCTCGTGGCCCACGCGCGCGTCGTCGGCGACCTCGTCCGGGTCGATCTCCTCGGGGTCGGCGGTGATGTCGTGCAGGGAGTAGAGCTGGTCGACCCGGGTTCCGGTGACACCGAGGGCGAGCCACGGCAGGACGCTGCCGGCGAGGACGACCAGGGTCATCAGCACGGTGAAGACCGGGCCGGGCTCGAGCGAGGCGACCCGGATGAGCACGGAGCAGGTGAGCAGCACGGCGCCGACGACGATCGCGGGGATCACCAGCGGGCGGCCGTCCTGGAGGCCGACGACGGCGACCAGTCCGACGGCGAGGATGCCCAGCCCGGCGACGAGCAGCGGGTCGGTGAAGAAGGCGTCGTCCAGAGGCCAGCTCCACGCCGGGAGGTCGCCAGGCGCCAGCAGCAGCCCGGCGACGCCGGCGTAGAGGGCGGCGAGCAGGGAGACGGCGACCGCGGCCTCGGGCTCGTGCTGGGCGCGGGCCAGGACGACGCCGCCGACCACCAGGAGTGCGGAGATGACCGCGGCGGCGACCCCGCCGAGCAGGCTCTCGCCCTGGAGGAGCAGCGCCAGCGCGCCGAGGCCGAGCAGCACGCTGCCCGCCCCAAGCGCCGTACGGCGTCCAGCGGCGGGCTCCCACGGCTTGAGCTCGTTCTCCACGACGTCGGCCATCGCCTCGACCACGTCGTCGTACACGCGGGGGGCCTTGTCGTCGACGCCGGCGGTGACCGTCAGGAGGCCGCCGTCCTCGATGCCCTGCATGGTCAGGCCGGCGTCGTCGGCGAGGATGCGGCCCTCCTGCGTCACCAGGCGGTAGCCGCCGTAGACGGTGGAGGCGTCGAGCAGGCCGACCGAGCGCGCCAGCTCGGGCACGAGCTCGGCGACCGGGATCGAGCCCGGCAGCACCAGGTCGACGCGGCGCGAACCCGAGGCGATGGTGACCCGGACCAGGCCCGAGGCGACCGAGGACCCCTGACTCATATGGCGCTTCCCCCTGGTGAGCGTGTCCCGGCCACGAGGCCGGGGTTCTGAACCGGGAGCAGCCTAGGCGACTGGCCGGACGAAATGGCCCGAGGCCGGTCATCCCCGGAGGGACGACCGGCCTCGGACGAGCGGTGTGCGCTCAGAAGCGGTTCGCGCCGCGCGCGTCGGCCGCCTTGTACTCGGCGTTGGAGGAGTCCACGCCCTGGCTGGCCTGCTGCAGCAGGAGGGTCATCTCCTGCATGGCCTGGTCCCACTTGGCCTTGGCCTGGTCGTAGGCCATCTTGGCGTTACCGTTCCAGTCCGACTTCAGCGGGTTGAGCTCGCTCTCGAGCTGGTCGAGGCGGGCCTCGATGTCCTTGGCCGCCTTCATCACGTCGGCCGCACCGGCGTCGAGGTGGCCGTGCTGAACCTTGATTCCGTCGAAGCTCATCATCGATCTCCTAAGTCTGTGTCGGGCCCGGCGTCAGCCGAGGCGGCCCTGGAGGTTGGCGTGGGTGGCGGACTGCGACTCGTCGGTCGCGACGTTGTCGCGCTCGGTCTCCTTCATCGAGGCGGAGAGCTGGTCCAGCGCCTTGAGGATGGTCTCCTGCTTCTGGTCCCACGCGATCATCAGGTTGTTGAACGCGGTCGCACCCTGGCCACCCCATCCAGCCATCATGGTCTGGATGTTGCCGGACAGGACGCCGCACTTGTTCTTGACGTCACCGCGGGCCTGGTCGACGAAGTCAGCGCCCTTGGAGAGGGCCTTCTCTGTCTGGCCGTACATGTCGCTCATGGAAGTTTCCTTCTCCCCCGGGCGGTGTGACCGGCCGAGTGTCGTGTGTGGAAGTGATCTGCTGCTCAGGGAGACGTCCCGACCCCCCGCGCTGACGTGCATCTACCCGAGCGAAAACGGCCTAAACATCAGGACGTGATTTCCCACAGGCGGCGGAAGATCCCGGCCGCGACGACGGCCGCGGCGAAGGCGAAGCTGCCGCACAGCGACTCCGCGACCTCGGCCCGGCGCGACCACCAGACCGAGCGCCAGCCGCGTCCAGTGGCGATGGCCGCGGCGACCGCGATCGCACCGAGGCCGACGACGACGTAGAAGAACGAGTCGAGGTAGCCGGCGCCGGGACCGGCCACGAGGTGCTCCGCCAGTGCGGCCAGCGCGCCGAGCCCGGCCAGCCGGAGGAAGGCCCGGGCGGCGGCGTGCCGGTAGGACCGCGCGGCGAGCAGCAGCGACAGGCCGGCGAAGAGCACGAGGCAGCGGGCGCCGATGCGGTCGAGGTCGATGGTGGCGCTGTGCAGCAGGAGCGGGCTCGCGGTCAGGGTGACGACCATGATCGCCACGCTCGCGCCCGTGACGACGCGCGAGGCGCGGCGCACCAGGCGTTCCATCGCCTCCGCGCTGACGACGATGCGACCGCGCCGGCCCCTGCGCTGGCTGTCGCGGGCCGACCACGCGGTGACGGCCAGCCGGTCGAGGTCGAGCAGCGCCTCGTCGGGAACATCGATCGCCAGCGACGGCGCGAAGCGCGCGGCCATCATCGCGAGGAAGAGCAGGAGGGTCCAGGCGACCCGGGCGTCCCAGCCGAGCATGGTGGTGACGGTGCAGCACGCGAAGACCGTCAGCCCGCTGACGATCCACACCACGCTGGTCTCGTCGCCCTCCGCGGCGAGCGCGCGGCCGATGCCCGCGACGACGGCGGCCGCGATCCCGGAGGCGCCGAGGATCGCGGGCAGCAGGTGGATGCCGGGCTCGTAGAGGGCCGCGAAGGCGGCCGCTGCGGCGAAGGCAGGGGCCGCGGCCGCACGCTGACGCCGGTGCCGGCCGACCGGCAGCACCCCGACCAGTGCGCACGCGAGCAGGATCCCGACCGTCACGGTGCGGAAGGTCTCCTCCCCCGCGCGTCCGGCGTACCACGCAGCGAGCACGGCGGCCGCCGAGGCGACCGACGCGATCATCGAGGCCAGCGCCGGACTCTCGGGGGCGTTCTTCGCGGCGTCGAGCAGGGTGGTCCTGCGCGGGCGGTGCACGCCGGCGGTGGCGACGAGCACGTCACCGGGCTGTACGCCGGCCTCGCCGAGGGAGACGGCGGCGTTGAGCCGTTCGCCCAGCGCGGTCTGCAGGAGCGGGACGCCGGGCACGGAGCCGTCGCCCGCCTCAGCAGCCTGCTTGGCGTACTCCCGTGCGACGTCGACGGGCGTGGCGCCGGCCGGGACGACCAGGTCGAGCACGCCGGCCGGGCCGTGGATGCTGAGGGCGATGGTCGCGTCGGCTGAGCCGGGCACGACGACGTCCGACACGTCTCCCCCTTCGCGTGGATCGAGCACCTCTCCGCCGGAGAGTAGTCGCACCCGCGGCGACGGAGGGAGCACCTATCATCGTCGCGACTTCATCGGGTGAGCCAACGGGGGACGCGTGAGCACCACACTGCGAGGCGGACAACGGCTCGACGAGCCGGAGATGCCGGGTGGCCAGATCGTCCTGCAGCCGCCGCCCGAGCTCCAGGAGGGCGAGGGCGCCAGCGGCGTGCTGATGAACGCCATCCCGATGCTCGGCAGCCTCGGCTCGATCGTCCTCGTCGCGACGATGGGCGGCGGCGCCAACCGGGGTCGCAGCTTCCTCGCGGCCGGCATGTTCCTCTTCGCCACGCTCGGCTTCATCGTCGTCCAGATCGACCGGCAGCGGAAGCAGCGCGCGCAGCAGGTCACCGGCTCGCGCACGGAGTACCTGCGCTACCTCAGCAACATCCGCAAGGTCGCGCGCGAGGCCGCCGACCAGCAGCGCCGCGCGCTCAACTGGCACCACCCCGAGCCGTCCGCGCTGCCGTCCCTGGCCGAGGACCGCACGCGGCTGTGGGAGCACTCGAGCACGGACGACAACTTCCTGCACGTGCGCTACGGCCTGTGCTCGCAGCCGTTGTCGCTCGAGCTGGTCCCGCCGGAGAGCGCGCCGGTCGACCAGGTGGACCCGGCCGCCGCGTCGGCCCTCCACCGGCTGCTCGTCGTGCACCGGCTGCAGCCCAACCTGCCGGCGTCGATCGACCTGCGCGCCTTCGACCGCATCGAGCTGTGCGGCGAGGCCGACGAGGCCCGCTCGACCGCCCGGGCGATGATCTGCTCGGCGACCGCCTTCCAGAACCCCGACCAGCTGATCGTCGCGGTGCTGAGCTCGGAGGCCAACCTCACCCACTGGGACTGGGTGAAGTGGCTCCCGCACGCGCAGAGCACCCGCGAGGCCGACGCGGTCGGCCCGATGCGACTCGTCTCCACCTCGCTCGACGACCTCGGCAACCTGCTCCCGCCCGACCTCAGCGACCGCCCGCGGTTCGGCGCGGACGAGCGCGCGGCGACCCCGCACATCCTGCTCGTCATCGACGGCGGCCACCTGCCGCCCGGCAACCACATCGTGCCGCCGGACGGCCTGCACGGCGTGACCCTGCTCGACCTGCCGGCGCGGTGGGACGAGCTCGAGGACTCGACGCGGCTGCGGCTGGAGTTCGCCGGCGGTCCCGACGAGCTCGGCAAGCGGCCGGTCCGCGCGGTCCGGCTGCGCTCCGAGCCCGTCAAGGCGCTCGCCGACCAGTGCGACCTCGCGACGGCCGAGGCGTTCGCCCGGCGCATCGCGCCGCTCAAGACCGCCAGCGCCGAGTCGTCCTCGGCCGGCGGCGCGGTGGACATCACCTCGACGACGCCCGACCACATGGACCTGCTGGGCCTGGGCGACATCTTCACCTACGACCCCGCCACCGCCTGGCGACCGCGCCCCGTCCGCGACCGGCTGCGGGTGCCGATCGGCATCGGCGACTCCGGCGGCCTGATCCACCTCGACATCAAGGAGTCCGCCCAGCAGGGCATGGGCCCGCACGGCCTGGTGATCGGTGCGACGGGCTCCGGCAAGTCGGAGTTCCTCCGCACCCTCGTGCTCGGGCTGGTGATGACGCACTCGTCGGAGCAGCTCAACCTCGTGCTGGTCGACTTCAAGGGTGGTGCGACGTTCGCCGGCATGGCCGACATGCCGCACGTCTCGGCCGTCATCACCAACCTCGCCAACGAGCTCACCCTCGTCGACCGCATGCAGGACGCCCTGTCCGGGGAGATGACGCGTCGGCAGGAGCTGCTGCGCGACGCCGGCAACTACGCCTCGGTCCGCGACTACGAGAAGGCGCGCGCCAACGGCGAGCCGCTCGAGCCGATGCCGTCACTCTTCATCGTCGTCGACGAGTTCTCCGAGATGCTCTCGGCCAAGCCGGAGTTCATCGACCTGTTCGTCGCCATCGGCCGCCTCGGCCGCTCGCTCGGCCTGCACCTGCTGCTCGCCTCGCAGCGGCTCGAGGAGGGCCGGCTCCGCGGGCTCGAGTCCCACCTCTCCTACCGCGTCGGTCTCCGCACCTTCTCGGCCGGCGAGTCCCGGGCGGTCCTCGGCGTGCCGGACGCCTACGAGCTCCCCGCCGTCCCCGGCCTCGGCTACCTCAAGCCCGACCAGTCCACGCTGCTGCGGTTCAAGGCGGCGTACGTCTCGGGGCCGCCGTCGAGCCGCACCCGGGTCGCGCGCGACGAGGGCGGCGGCATCCGCGGCATCCTGCCGTTCACGATCTCCGAGGTGCAGGCGCTGGAGCCGACCCACGACGAGGCCGCTGATGTCGTCGCGCCGCAGCCCCAGCAACAGGGCGAGCAGCCGTCGCTGCTCGACGTCGCCGTGCAGCGGATGATCGGCAAGGGCCCCGCGGCGCACCAGGTCTGGCTGCCGCCCCTCGACGTGCCCGACACCCTCGACGACCTGATGCCCGACCTCGCCCCGCACCCCGAGCTCGGCCTGACCTCGCAGCAGTGGCGCTCGATCCCGGGCCTCGTGATCCCGCTCGGCACGGTCGACCGGCCGCGCGAGCAGCGCCGCGACACGATGACGCTCAACCTCACCGGCGCCGCCGGCCACGTCGCCGTCGTCGGCGGCCCGCGCTCGGGCAAGAGCACGCTGCTGCGCAGCATCGTGACCAGCATGGCGCTGGTGACGACGCCGCTCGAGTCGCAGTTCTTCGTGCTCGACTTCGGCGGTGGCGCGTTCGCGCCGCTGACCCGGCTGCCGCACGTCTCCGGTGTCGCGACGCGCTCCGAGCCCGACGTCGTACGCCGCGTCATGGCGGAGGTCGAGGGCATCGTCGACCGCCGCGAGGCCTACTTCCGCGAGAACGGCATCGACTCGATCGAGACCTATCGCGCCCGTCGAGCGCAGGGTCGCGCCGACGACGGCTGGGGCGACGTGTTCCTCGTGATCGACGGCTGGAGCACGCTGCGCGCCGAGTTCGACGACCTCGAGATGGAGATCCAGCAGCTGGCCGCGCGCGGCCTCACGTTCGGCCTGCACATCGTGACCGCGTCGACCCGCTGGGCCGACTTCCGCGCGGCGATGCGCGACGTCTTCGGCTCCAAGCTCGAGCTGCGCCTCGGCGACCCGCTCGACTCCGAGGTCGACCGCAAGGTCGCCGCGCTGGTGCCGGTCGGCCGTCCCGGTCGCGGCCTCGTGCCGTCCAAGCTGCACTTCCTCGGCGCCCTGCCCCGCATCGACGGCGACGGCAGCGCCGAGACGCTCGGCGACGGCGTCGACGACCTCATCGACAAGATGGTCGCCGCCTGGCGCGGCCCCGAGGGGCCCAAGCTCCGCCTCCTGCCGGAGATGGTCACGCTCGCCGCCATCCGCGAGGACGCCGTACGACGTCAGGTGCCGGAGCGCCAGATCCTGCTCGGCATCAACGAGAAGGAGCTCGCGCCGATCGGGCTCGACGTCGACGCCGAGCCGCACATGCTGATCTTCGGCGACGGGCAGTCGGGCAAGAGCGCGCTGCTGCGGGCCTACGTCCACGAGGTGATGCGCACGCGCACCGCCAAGGAGGCGCAGATCGTCCTGGTCGACTACCGCCGCTCGCTGCTCGGCGAGGTCCCCGACGAGTACCTCCTCAACTACCTGACGTCCGCCACGCAGGCGACGCCGACGCTCAAGGACATCGCCACCTACCTCGAGGGCCGGATCCCCGGACCCGACGTGACGCCCGAGCAGCTGCGCAGCCGCTCCTGGTGGACCGGCGCCGAGGTCTTCGTCGTGGTCGACGACTACGACCTGGTCGCGACCGCGCAGTCCTCACCGGTCTCCTCGCTCCAGCCGCTGATGGCGCAGGCACGCGACGTCGGCCTGCACATCGTGGTGGCCCGCCGCACCGGCGGCGCGAGCCGCGCGCTCTACGAGCCGGTGATCCAGTCCCTGCGCGACCTCGCGATGCCCGGCGTGATGCTGTCGGGCCCGCGCGACGAGGGCATCCTCATCGGCAACCTGCGCCCCCAGCCCGCACCCGAGGGCCGCGCCCGCGTCGTCACCCGCGACGGCGGCACCCAGACCGCCCAACTGGCCTGGCTCGACCCGACGATGTGATCGGCCCGGGGCAGGCTCCGCGCCCGAGTCCTACGGTTGTCAGCCGAGATCTGGGCTGACAACCGTAGGAGTCACCGGATGTCCGGTGACTCCAGAAGTCAGCGGCGGCCGCTGTTGAACATGCCGCGCGCGATCTCGCGGGCGGCGGTGCGCATGAAGTCCTTGAAGGCCGTGGACTTCACGACGCTCTCGACCATCGAGTCCTTCGGCTTCTCCGCCTTCCTCGCCTTCTCGGTGACCCGCTCGTTCTTCTGCTCGCGCGCCATCTCCTTCACCCGCGCGTCCTCGGCGGCCTTGCGGGCGCCCTCCTCGAGCTTCTTGGCGAGCAGCTCGCGGGCGGACTCGCGGTCGATGCCCTCGGCGTACTTGGCCGCGAGCGGGGACGCCTTCACGGCGGCCTCCATCGCCGACGTCCCGGCCGCCCCCATCAGCGACTCGGGAGCGCGGAGGCGGGTCCAGGCGACGGGGGTCGGGGCGCCGCGCTCGTTCATCACGGTGACCACGGCCTCGCCGATCCCGAGCGAGGTGATGACCTCGCCGAGGTCGTCGTACGCACTGGTGGGGTAGGTGTTGACGGTCGCCTTGAGCGCCTTGGCGTCGTTGGGGGTGTGCGCGCGGAGCTGGTGCTGCACGCGCGAGCCGAGCTGGGCGAGCACGTCGTCGGGCACGTCGGTCGGCGACTGGGTCACGAAGAAGACACCCACGCCCTTGGACCGGATCAGCCGCACGGTCTGGGCGATCTGGTCGAGGAACGCGTCCGAGGCGTCGTTGAAGAGCAGGTGCGCCTCGTCGAAGAAGAAGACCAGCTTGGGCTTGTCGAGGTCGCCCTCCTCCGGCAGGTCGTGGAAGAGGTCGGCCAGCAGCCACATGAGGAACGTCGAGAAGAGCGCCGGCCGGTCCTGGAGGTTCGGCAGCTCGAGCAGGCTGATCACGCCGCGGCCGTCGTCGGTGAGCCGCAGGAAGTCCTTGGTCTCGAACTCCGGCTCGCCGAAGAACACGTCCGCCCCCTGCGCCTCGAACGACACCAGCTCGCGCAGGATCACGCCCGCGGTCTGCGGCGAGAGCCCGCCGATCGTCTTGAGCTCGGCCTTCCCGGCCGCGTCGCCGGTGAGGTACTGCAGCACCGCGCGCAGGTCGGAGAGGTCGAGCAGCGGCAGCCCTTTCTGGTCGCAGTAGTAGAAGACCAGACCCAGCGAGGACTCCTGCGTCTCGTTGAGACCGAGCACCTTCGCCAGCAGGGTCGGGCCGAACGCGCTCATCGTCACCCGCACCGGTACGCCGATCCCCTGGCCGCCGATCGCGTAGAACTCCGTCGGGAAGCCGGTCGCCGTCCACGTCTGGCCGACGCTCGCCGTACGGGCGGTGAGCTTGTCGCTCGGCTCACCCGGAGCGCTCAGCCCGGAGAGGTCGCCCTTGATGTCGGCGGCGAACACCGGTACGCCGTTGGCGCTCAGCTGCTCGGCGAGCAGCTGGAGCGTCTTGGTCTTGCCGGTGCCGGTCGCGCCGGCGACGAGGCCGTGGCGGTTGAGCATGCCGAGCGGGATCTTGATGTGGACGTCGCTGAGCTCGTCGGCGTCGAGCATCAGCCCACCCAGCTCGAGGGCAGGTCCCTCGAACCGGTACCCGGGCGCGACCGCCTCGGAGATCGGGTCGGTCGCGGCCGGGGGCTCGGCCGGCGTCGGCTCTGGCACTGGCGTCGTCCCGGGCGTCTCGCTCATGCCCCGGAGCCTAGCCACGGCGGCAGACGACGACGAGCGGTCACGCGGGCCGTCGTTATAGTCACCGGCGTGATCTTCAAGCGGGTGGGCGTCGGCCGGCCCTACCCCGACCACGGGCTGACCTCGCGCGCGTGGGCGGACCTGCCCCCGCGCCAGGTCCGGCTGGACGAGCTGGTGACCACGAAGGACACGCTGCAGCTCGACACCCTCCTCGACGAGGACTCGACGTTCTACGGCGACCTGTTCGCGCACGTCGTGCAGTGGAAGGGCGACCTCTACCTCGAGGACGGGCTCCACCGAGCCCTGCGCGCCGCGCTCCAGCAGCGCAGCGTCCTGCACGCGCGGGTCCACAAGGCCGATGCGTGATGAGCACCCCACGACGTTCTTCTCCCCCGCTGCGCTCCTCCGAACAACGCCTCGGGGACCCCGCATGAGCGGCGCACTGAAGTCGGCCCTCACCCTCGCCGTCCTGGCGGTGCTCGTCCTCGTCGCGGCCGCCTGGGGCTGGTCGGCGCTGACCGCGCCGTTCCCCCAGGAGGACCCGGTGGCGATCTGCGAGGACATCGACGTCGCCGCAGGCGGTGAGGTGCGCCGCGACGAGGTCGTCGTCAGCGTGTTCAACGGAAGCAGGCGATCCGGGCTCGCCGGCTCGACGATGGCCGAGCTCACCGAGCGCGGCTTCGTCGAGGGCCAGGTCGGCGACTCGCCGCAGCCGGCGAAGACCACCCAGATCTGGTCCTCCGAGCCGACCAACCCCGCCGTGCTCCTCGTCCAGCAGCAGTTCCGGCGCGCCGACATCGTCCCGGGCGACTCCCTCGGGGACGGGATCACCGTCGTCGTCGGCGAGAAGTTCAAGTCGCTGAAGAAGAAGCAGGTCGAGTCCGTGACCGCCGAGTCCGCCGCGACGTACTGCCGGGCCACCAGCTCCGACGCGGAGTAGCACCCCGGGACAGGCCTCAGTCGCGCTCGCGGCGTGACGGGTCGCCGAGCCACTGCGCCAGCCGGCCGTTCTGCGACACCTGGCGCAACCGGTCCTCGGTGGCCTCGCGCAGCTTGCGCGGCGTGACGACGAGCAGGTCGTCGCCCGAGCGGAGGACCGTACGACGCTCCGGCACCAGGACGCTGCCGCTGCGGATCACCAGTGAGAGCGAGGCGCCTGCCGGCAGGCGCAGCTCGCCCACCTCGACGCCGTGCATCTTCGACGTCGGCGCGATCGTCACCTGCAGGAGGTCGGCGGCCACCCGGTCGAGCGGGGCGGGGGGGGGGGGGGGGCCCCGCCGGGGGGGGGGGGGGGGGGCCGGAAAACCCCCCCCCGCCCCCCCCCCCGGGGGGGCGCGCACCCGC